>CP070812.1:4676977-4805934 GCA_020344015.1 Gemmatimonadota bacterium | reverse complement strand
CCTCGAACAACACGCTGGGATCGATGTCGGTACGAACGTTGATCTCCATTCCTTCCAGTTCGATCCCATTACGCGGTGCGTTCAGTGCGATACTGTTGCAGAGGCAGGCCGCCACCGCACCTAGAGCCATCTCGACGGGCTCTGCACGATCGGTAGGCCCAACGAGAAGCCGATCGCTTCCTCGACTTCCTTCCAGGCTCCATACGGAATGGTTTAGTGTCGGGTCTCGCGCTCGATCCGATCGCCACCCAGCTCGTAGGGTCCCATATGCACCGTGCTACGCCCCGAGTGGCCCTCCCACACGCCCCGAGCTTCGAGGCCCAAGACCACCGGGTTCTCCTTCAGCGCCGATCAGAAAGCCTCGAGCTTATCGAGGTCCATGCCGCTGGCTATTCTCGTTGCCATCCTTACCTCCTGTGCTTCCCAACCCTTGGCGCTCGGGTTAGTTCGTGTAGCCCGTTGCCAACCGTTCCTCGACGTCGTTCGTGGTGATGACTTCGTTGGCGACCATCCGGAAATTTGTGATCGCTGCAGCGTAGCCGTCCATGCCGGGTAGCTGCGCGGCGGCCGTACCGTCGCTCACCACGGCAACCTCGAAGCCCTGCTCCAGGAGTTCGCGGAGGTGGGCTTCTACACAGAGGTTCGCGGACATACCGGCGAGAATCACCTGGTCGATCCCACGCTTGCGCAATTGCAGGATGAGATCGTTGGTCTCGGGGCCGTACACCTTATGCGGGCTCGCAACCACCGTTTCTCCGTCTTCGATGTAGGGCTTGTACTGCGCCAGCCAGTCGGCGCCCGAGCCCTCGAATCCTTCAACCGAGAGGGGGTCGGCACGGTCGAACATGTTGATGTTGTGCATCAACCGCTCGAGTGCGCCCTCGAACTTCCAGCCTTTGTCCGTGGGGTAGTAGTAATGGGGCGAGATGAAAACCGGGATGCCGGCTTTCTTGGCCGCGTCGAAGAGGCGATCGAGGTTGCTAACCGTACCGTTTGCCTCGACACTCCCGCCGACCGCGCCCCAAGCGACCCCGCTAGGGCTGAGGAAATCGTTCTGCGGATCGGTGACAACCAGGGCCACGCGCTCCGGCACAAAATCCACCGTCGTCTCGGGGAGCTGGGCAACGGCGCTCGAGGCCAACAACCCGAAGGCCAAGGCGGCCACTGCGAGGGGTGTGCGTCTCATGCTGTACCTCCATTTCGCACGAGGATTGGCTTGGGGCTCCTCCACTTGTTTCTGAACGTCCCCGTCGAAACCCCAGTTCCCGAAACTCGGCCCGATCGGGCCTCCTCGCTCACCCCTCAGAAGGCCGGGCAACCTCCGACCATTGCGCCGCGCCCTCTGACTTCCGTTCGGTCACGGGGAACGAAGTCATCTCGGGTCGCGGACTTACCTAGTGATCGTCCTGCGCCCCGACCAAAGTGAACCGCTGCCTGAAGCAGGTCAGAACGCCCGGCTATGTCGGATTGACCGAAATCCGAGGGGCCCCCACACCACAGAATACTCGAGCCCGACGCCTTAACCCTTTATTCATCAACAAATTACGTCAAATGCTCAAGACGGGTACGTCGCTTGCTTCCCGGTTCAGCGCCCGCGGGAAGACCCGCCCGCAGCGGCCAGACCCGAGCGGTGCTCACCTGCCCCTTGTCACTACGAGGAGCTCGACCGAGTCGATGATCGTTGCACGCTGCCTGGCAGCCTTGATGCTTTCGACGCTCAACGGCCCCAGCGACCCAGATGCTGACACGACGCAGGCTATGCTACGCATGGTCCCCGCGCCGGTGGCGGGCAGACCGGCGTGGGATATTCCCATCGAGTACAACAGAGCGGTCGACCGCTGGCTCGACTACTACCAGAGCCGCGGACGCAGGACTATCCAGATTCATCTCGCCCGCGCCGGTCGCTACGAGGAAACGTTACGGGCCATCTTGCGCGAGCACGGTCTGCCGCAGGATCTCGTCTATCTTTCGATGATCGAGAGCGGCTTCAACCCCAACGCCTACAGCAAGGCGCACGCGGTGGGGCTCTGGCAATTCCTCGCCAGCACGGCTCGTCGCTACGGCCTACGCGTCACCTACTGGGTCGACGAGCGGCGCGACCCGCTGCTGGCCACGCACGCCGCTGCGGCTTATCTGAAAGACCTTTACGAGGAGTTCGGCTCGTGGTACCTGGCGGCGGCCGCCTACAACGGCGGGGCGAGCCGTGTGCGGCGCGCCATCCGTCGAACGGGGAGTCGCGACTTCTGGACCCTCGTCCGTCGCGGATATTTTCCGACCGAGACGCGGAACTACGTTCCCAAGCTCATCGCCGCCGCGCTGATCGCGAAGCAGCCGGAGAGGTACGGGCTCACGGTCGTGGCCGCTCCACCTCTGAGCTATGACCTCGGCCAGGTTCCGGATGCGACCAGCCTGGAAGTAATCGCTGAGGCCGCCGGCGCAGAGGTCCCCGAGGTCAAAGCGCTCAATCCCCAGCTCATCCGTGGCGTCACGCCTCCCGGCGAGCGCTATTACGTGCGCCTGCCACCGCGAAGCGGCGAGACGTTCGCTGCCAACTATGCGCGGATCCAGGCAGAGGCGCGCGCCGGCTCGATCGAACACACCATTAGGTCCGGAGACACGCTTAGCCGGCTTGCCATAGCCTACGGCTCCGACCTCACCGCGATCCGTTCGGCCAACCCGAGCGTTCGCCCCGAGCGGCTCCAGGTGGGGCAGCTGCTCTACATCCCTCTCGGACAGGAACCGTAACCGGGGAAAAAGACCGACATTCGACAGCCGGCAGTCGAATGTCGGGTCATTTCTAGGGTCACCATCCTCTCGCGAACTCGGCCCAGAAGAAGTCGCCCAACTCCCACCACCTCTGCATCGTTGCCCGGGCGAAGTTGTTCGTGTACCGCGTCAGGAGCTCGCGGTAGACCCACGGATCGTCTCCATCGTTCGTCGCCATAAGCTCCATGGCGCGCCCCTCGATGAGCGGCACCTCATCGAAGGCCTGGATCTCGTAGTCCTGGACGGCGGCTTCCAGGTACTGCCGGGCCCAGCCCCACTTGATCATCGCCAGCCGGTTGGCCCGCCGGTACCACCAGCAGGCGGAGTCGGTTCGGTACGACTTCTGGCAGCCGATCTTGAATGCCTCGGGCAGCTCGGTCACGCCGGCCCAGATGGGAATCCGCGGACTCTGGCCCGGGTTGTCGAACGAGAACCACGCGATGGTCCCGATCTCCGGCGGCAGCCAATCGCGGTTCTGGATGATCTGCGAGTAGGAGCAGCGGGCGACGGCGATGGTGCGAACCGGCTGCACGATGCCCGGCTGAATCGAATTCAAGAGCTCCGCCATGTCGCTGATCGACCAGTTGTTGACGATCGGGCTCTTGACCATCTCGGGTTGGTCGGGACGACTCTCACCGCGGCGCGGACGGTAGGGCACCATGAGGTTACGGGTCGGGTCGAGCTCGCTGCCCTCGTAGGTCTCGCGGTAGTACCGCATGACATCCTGGACCGAGACCTTCTCGTCGGGCTTTACCGAGAAGGGCAGCTCCTCCATGTCCATGGTGAGGTTCAACGAAGGGGCGAGCGTGCTGAGGATGTAGAACTCGCGGGTCGAGAAGGGCGGTGCCGGGTTCCCCTCCCGATCGGTTCTACCGTACGCCTTCCACCACTTGAACTCCTCGCCGCTATCCGGATCCCACCAGCCCATCTCCTCGGCCACTGAGTGGACGTTCTCGCTGGCCATGTAGTTGTCCGAGTCGTCGAGGTCGAGGGTGCTGATTCGCGGGATGTTGGCCGAGACCCCGACGTGGTCGTCGGGGATCCGGACCGCCGCCCAGACGGCGCCGATCTCGATGGGCCCGGCGCCCATGATCTCGAAGTGCCAGACCTCCTTCGAGTCGGCGAAGGTCAGGCACTCCCCATAGTCGCCGTAGCCGTACTCCTTCACGAGTTCGCCGACCAGCTGGATCGCGTCGCGGGCGTTGGTGGTCCGCTCGAGCGCGATCGCCTGGAGGTTCTCGATCAGGAATAGCCCCTCGTCGTTCCGCAGGTCGGACCGACCGCCGATCGTCGTTTCACCGATCGACAGTCCCTTCTCGTTCATCGCCGGGTAGGCGACGTTGAAGTAGCGGTAGGTCTCCGGCACGTCGGGGATCTCTCCCTTGAGCCGAACCCTGCGCATGTCGTCGGGCGTCTCGGTATGCAGGAGGCCCCAGTAGATCGGCCTTCGGGTTCCCGGCGGATTCACTCTGCGGGGCTCGATCTGCAGCCAGGTGCGGTAGTTGCCGTCGCAACTATGAGCGGTCATCACCGAGCCATCGGTGGACGCGCGCTTCCCCACCTGGATGCTGGTACAGCCGCAATCCTGGAATTCGGGATTGCACCCGCAGCCGGGATCCTCCGGCGAATCGCTGCACTGGGCGCCGATCGGCAGCGCGTCCAACGACTGCGCCGCGGCGGTGTTCGCGCCGACGGCGACGGCGACGACGAATCCGAGGATCCAGTAGCTCCTCAAGGTAGCTCGTTTCACGGGATCGCTCCTTCCTTGCTATGACTATTCGGTCACTAGCCGCCCGGGTGCAGCTTCGGACGGATCGTGCAACCAGTGTCCGAGACCTTCCGCGATCACTTCAGCGTAACGCGGAACGCCCCGGCAACTCAAGGGCCGGTCGGGGTATAGCTCTGTCCACGCCTCCATGGTTTGCAGCACAGTAGAGGTATGACGCCCTACCCTGACGTCGATCGGCCAACCGCTCTCATCTATATGCTCGAACAGGAGCCCATGCTCGCCTGCTTTCATCACGAACTCGTCGATGCCGGTCAGCAGCTGTTCACGGGTCGTGCGGCCGCGCGTGGCATCGAGGAAAGGTTCGGGCGCCTCGAACAAGAGCGAGATCGCCTGCGACGCATCGCCGACCTCGCGATGCGAGAGACCGTGCAGGTTCTTCGGCGAATACTCCGTGCCGATGTTGAACTCTTCATCGCTCAACATCATCGAGACGAAAATGGCGAGTTCTTCTCCTCGCTCGTGAGTGACTATTGTACTGATCACCGGATACTGTAGCTCCGCCTCGTGGAGATCGATGAAGATGTCCACGTTCTCCCGGCGGATGAGCTCCAGCAAAGCATAGGTCGTTCGCTCGGTGAGCGTGCCGTCGGGCCTGCCGGGCCACGTCCGGTTAAGGTTGCGGGCATCCACGTAGGCCAGGTACTGCCGGCTGGGGTAATGGATGTAGACCTCGGGATCGGGCCACTGATCCAGCGGGTTCGACCAGCGGTCACCCAGCCGGAAGGTCTGCGCCCCCCAATCGGTGGGGATCGCAAAATCCGGGGGATAGGCCCCGCCCAGGCGCGTGACAGTGGTAGCGCTGCGGTTCCCGCTCAGCACGACGATCAGCCGCCCTTGCTCCATCACGGCGTTCTCGGCGATGAGCCAGGCGGCCAGGCGCGCCGCCGGCTCCTCCGGGTGCGTACCACCCATGACGAACATGGTGGCGCCCGGCTCGGCGCCCTCGAAAAAGTAGACGTTGCAGTCGTTCACCGTGCCGCGGATGCCGTCGAAGTAATCGCTCAGCTTCTTCACCTCAGTCACACCGTCGCTCAGAACCACCGGCTCCTCCAGGTGCCGGTGTCGGTAGAAGCTGAGGCCGGAGGTGACGAGGAGCAGCACCCCCAGGGCGCCGAGCACGAGCTTACGGACCAGGGGCGCGCCGCCGCCGCGATTCTCGGAGCCGTTTCCCGCGACCGTCACGTCACTTCAACCTGAACAGACGCAGTAGGAATGGGATGAGGACGATGATGTAGAGTACCTCCTGCTCCCACTTCCGCGTCTTGCTGAAGTTCCAAATCAAGATCACGGCCACATAGGCGATCAATCCGTAGTAGAGCACCGTGATAAGCGTCTGCAGAATAGCCATGACTCTCCTACCTTACAGCCCGGTCAGGAACGAGAGTTCGCTCGAGAAGATCACCATCAGCGTCCCGATGATCATGATGAACACGGCCGGGACGATACAGCTCTTCAAGAATCTCGTATAAGCGTCTTTGTACCCCACCACATCCACGGTCAACCGTCCGATGATCGCCGTCGGGGGCAGCGCGTCGCCCAAGGGCCAGATGACGCTCATTCCCGCCAACGCCACGATCGGGTTGAGGCCCATCGTGTTGAAAAGCAGAACGAGGGGGACGCCGATCACCGGCGCCGCACCCCACATCAGGACGGCCTCCGAGACCGGAAGCACGATGAACAGCGTGGCAAACACCAGGGTCACCGACAAAGTGACCGTGGTCACGGCCAAGAGGCCCCTCACGCCGGTGAGCGTCATGATCTGGACCAGGACTCCCACGCAGGTGAGCGTGCCGATCAAGGGCAGCAGCTGTTCGATCGTCTCGCGCGAGATCCGCAGGAAATCCAAACGGATCGGTGAGAGCGCGTACGAGGCTGCCGCCGCGCAGAGGAACATGAGCGGCAGTCCGACCACCGGCGTGTCGTGCGGCCAGACCCGACCGATCACGATCAACAGCACGAATACCACAAACGGGAAAGCGACGCGCAGCCAACTCATCCCCTGCGGAGGCGCCGGTAGCTCCTGGAGCGCTTTCTCGAGATCGATCTCCCCGCTCCGCCGGCCGAGGAAGAAGATCGTGAACAGCGCCGCCACCACGCAGGGCACCAGTAGCGGCATGAAGAAGCCGATGTACGGCATGTTGACGCCGGCGGCGGTGAGCATAGCCCACAGGCTCACCGGCGGGGCCGCGGCGCTGAGCCCGGCGATGATGAACACGATGGCGACGGTCCGCACCCTAGAGATCCCCATCGTCTGCAAGACGATCGCCACCAAACCGCCGGTGATCAGCACGGTCACGCTGCCTGCGCCGGTCAGCGCGCCCGGCACGAGCAGCAGCACGGTCAGCAGCACGAACAGCAGGGCCCGACTGCGGTGGAATCGACCGATGATGCGGCGAACGACGAACGCGATGCCACCCGCTTCTTTGAGAATGTTCATGAACAGGGTGGCGGTGATGAAGATGAGGTTGATGTCGAGGTAGGTCATCGCCCCTTCGGCGATGTGCCGTGCAGGCAGGCCGAAGCCGCCGGCCAGCGCTCCACCGAGCGCCGCCGCGAACATCGCCAGCTCGGTCGAGAGCTTGAAGAGCTTGGCCGCGATGTAGACGACGACCATGACGGCGAGGACGAGCCCCGCGTACGCGGTCATGCTCACCGCTCGCGGTCCTCGTTATCGGGGTGAGGGTCGGTCGCGCCGATGGGCCCTCGCTTCATGTCGCGGTGGTGGTCGGGAGCGGCCGGAGCCCCTCGCTTCATGTCGCGCGGGTCGGGCCACGACTTGGGATTGGCAACGGCGCTCCGAATGTCCGCTCCGGGGCTCGGCCGCACCCTCCCTTCGCGGTCCAACGTCCGCTCGCAGGATTCCGCCGCCGACTCCACAGTCTCCGCTCGACGTGTCATCGCGACTGGCGCCGAGCTCTACCTGGCGAACACGCTCGTCAGGACGTCGCCCAGCTCCATGTTCTTCTCGAACAGAATGAGCGGGATGCTCTGGCTCTCCGAGATGACGCTGAAGCGTCGGTCCTCGTTTCCGTCCTGGCGGACGATCATCAGGTCCGAGGCGGGACAGACCGCATCGATCGACAGCTCGTCGGAGTTGTCGCCCGGCGCCGCGCCCTGGGCGCGCCGGGCCATGCCCTCGACGTGGGCGCAGATAAGCATGAGCTCCCGGCGCCTGGCCTCTTCGATCAGAGCCGCGGTCCGCTCCAACTCGTCCTGGATGGAGACGCCAGCCGCGCCCATCCCCTTCAAGCTCGCGCCGGTCACGATGATGACCGTTTCGAACGGCGTTCCCGCTTCGGCTCTGTCGATGAGGTCCTGGGCGGTGGCCTGCTCGAGGAACTCGTGCTCGAGATCGAGCCTGCTCAGGAAGAACCGCACGCGGCCCGGGCCGGGGCTCTGGCCGCAGGAAGTCAGGAGCACCGGCAGCTCGGCCGTCACCGGCGCTTCCTGTGCGCTGAGTGCCCCGGCGTCCGCCAAGGCCATACAGGCGAGAGATGCCATCCCAACAGCCAACCGACCGCAACGCTTCATTGTCCGTGCCTCCGCAAGGTGTCCAGCCGTTGGGGCTATGTCGCGAATCTTAGCCTATGCTGCGGGGTGCTGCAATCAGATGAGCCGGCGCCTGCCGATGACGGCGATCAGACCGAGGCTCGCGAAATACGAAGCGGTGATCAGCCAGAAACGAAGATCCCGCGCCCCCCCATCATCCTGCAGCCGGCTGGTGCCGGGCGCGGGTAGCGGGATGGGGTCCCAGGGAAGGCCATAGCGCAGCGCCAGACCCCGGATGTTGAGCAGGTGGATCACCGGGACCCCACGCGCGGCCATCTCGAACAGCACACCACGCTGCGCCAGCGGCGGCAAAGCGAGTTCCGTGTTAAGGCCCGGCTCGGCCCCGAGCACCAGCTGGCTCGTACCGAGGTTCGCATCGGCGCCACCAATGTTCACAAAGGCCGTCACTCGGCCCTCGGGCCCGCCGAGATAGATCGCCATGCGTCGGGCCACGTTCGCGCGGAGGTCGGGTTCGTAGATCAAGGGGACGTCGCTCATCTCGATCTGCTGCAACAGCCTCTCGCGGAATGCGGGGTCGAAGTCCGCGCCCACATCTCCCGCGCCGCCCAAGGAGACCGCTACCGGAGCGGTGGCCACAACGCCTTCGCTCAACAGCAGCGCATAGATATCGAGCAGGTTGAGCTCCGGGCGGGTGGCTCCGTACGCCGACGCCCCCAGCGAGAGAATCGTCACCGGACGAACACCCATCGCTTCGGCTGCCGTCACCGTCGCGATCATCAGAGCGGGGAAGGATGCGGAACAGCCAACGGCGATGGTGTCGCCCGCGGAGACGCCGGCCCCGCGAAGGAGATGCACGACGAGGCCAGCCACATCAGGATTCGTCGTCGTCCGCTTCGCCTCCAGCTGGCCCAGCGTCGTGTATAGCGGGGAGTATTCCGGTCCAACGAGACCGGTACGGTTGGGGTCCAGCGATCCGTCGATCGGAGTCCCGGCGGCCACGTGGTAGCGCGCCACCGCCGCGACGGCTCGCTCCGTGCGCTGCGATGCATCGAGCATCTCCTCCGACCACGGGAGCGACGGCCGCTGCGATGTCGCCTGTAACAGGAACCAGGCGAGCAGGCTGACGATCCCCGCCGCGACGATGCGGTACTTCAATCGGCGATCGATGAGCTGGACGGGTCTCACGGATTCCTCACAACAGATTCAGCACGAGCCCTATCCAGCCGGTCAGCACCGTAACGGTGACCAGCGCCGCCGTCGTGACCACGACACCCTGACGCTCGAGATGACTCGCAATCAGTCCCGGGACCACCCAGCCGATCACCCTGAACTCGAGCGAGACAGGAAAGATGGCGGGGAAGAGCTCGCGCCAGAGGAATGCCAGTATACCGCCGACCAGGATGAGAAAGACGAATCGACGTCTTCCGAACAAGATGAGCCAGCGGCAGGAGAGTCTGTAGACAGCCATCGTCAGGAGAGCCGCGATCAGGGTACCGGCGATGCGTGCCGGCTCGTTCATGAAGAGGACAAGGTAGCTCGGTACGATGATCCCACCGGGGTAGATGCCGGTGAGCGCGGTGAAGGCCAACGAGATGAGCAGCCCGATGAACGGAATCTCGAATCCCATCAGCCCTCGACCTCCCAGGGCTCTCCCGTCTCGCGCCAATGCGCTACCAGCGCCTCCCCTACCCCGCCGATGTTCCCGAACCCGAACACGGCACCGCCGGCCTCCCCGATTCCCGAGGCCGCCGTCTTCGTAATCTCCGCCGGCCGCGTCCCGCGGAGCACCTTGACCCGCACCGCCTCGTCGAAGCGCCCAAGTCGCCAGGCTAGGGCCGGCGCGTGCAGCCCCATTACATGGACGCGGTCGAATCGATCGAGGAAGCCTTCGCGCAGCGCTTTGGCCCACTGAAGCGTCCGGTCACCCCGATCCGGCCGCAGGCTCAGGAGACCGACGCAGCGTTCCGGGCCTACGTCCAACGCCGCCATCACCTCTTCATGGATGAGGGCGGTGGATTCGGGATCGTTGGCCGCAAACGCGTTCACCAGGAAACACGGGGCCCCGACATCTCCCGGCTGATACCGCCAGATCCCCAGCGCCCCGATGTCGCTACGGGCCCGATCAATGCCTTCCTGAATTGCCTGATCATCGATGCCCAGTGACCGGGCCGCCGCATAGACCAGATCCTGGTTCTCGCCGAATCCTCCCACCGCCGGCGACGCGGCAGCCGGCGGCACCTCGACCAGTTGCCCCCCACCATCTCGCACCGCGGCGCGGAACGCCGGAAGGCACTCGCGCTGCGGGACGAAGGCGCGGGCGCCCCGCGGGACGTCGAGAGCGAGGGCAGCAGCGACCGCCTCCCGCGTCTCACCCAGCGCCGCGCTGTGGTCGACCCGAAAGTTGGTGGCGAGGACCAAGTCGGGCTTCAAAAGCTGCCGGGCTTCCACCACGTGGTTCTCCGGGTGGATGCTCATGACCTCGACGACCGCCGCATCCACGCCCAGCTGCGCAGCCAGACGCACGACATGCTTCTGCTCGATGATCGACGGGCGCCCGCGCCGCCGAATCTTCCGCTCCGTACCGTCCGGCAGTATCAGAACCGGCTCCGACCCAGTGGTCTTGGCAAGAACTCGCTCTCCGCTCTCGCGCAGCACCGAGGCGAGCAGCCGCGTCACGGTCGTCTTACCCCGGGTCCCGGTGACGGTGATCGTCAGCGGAATAGCCTTGCGATGATGATCGAGACGAAAGCGCTCGAGGATCAGGAAGACTGCGCCGATCGCGACTAGCGTGAGCAATAGGACCAGAGACATGGGAACCGGATTCGACATTCAACAGCCTACAGCCGACTGCCGACTTCCAAGTTGTTTCACGACTACCAACGCCCGACGCTCGATGCACGACGTTCGCCTCCACCCGATAGCCGACCGTCGTGAGTCGGGCGTCCCTAGCCGAAGAGATGCCCGAACTCGGTAGTCGATTGTCCGTTGTCGAATGTGCAAGACGCCCTCAACCCCCGCCGCCAAGCGGAACCTCACGCCGCACGGTCCCACCCTTCTCGGACCTTGCAGTGATGGTGACGCGCGGGTCGCTCCCTGTGACGCGGACGACGTATTCGATCGTCCGGCGCGCGCCGGCGGTCCCCGTCTGACGCTGAGCATCGCGGCTCCCCAAGAGGTGACCGAGCTCGGTTCGCGGTGAACCGCTCACCAGTTCCGCATCAGTCAACTCCAAAACGACTCGGACCGGCACCGCGACCTCCGCGTCCAGCGCGCGCTGAGTAATGTTCGTCGGCAGGTACCCTTCGTTCTCGACGACTCCCGTGATTCTGAACAGTCCCGAGCCCAAGCGTGTAGCCTCGACATCCCTGAGGACGATCCGCGGACTGATCTCGGCCAGCCACATCATCCACGGCACGTACAACTCGAGTTCGCCTCGCAACAGATGCGGCGGTGGATTCTGCCTGGTGAATTTGGAGCGCCAGCCGCCGATCTCGACCCGACCGAGCTGCGGGTGGCTGTAGGGCGCCCAATCGGCGAAGCCTTCACCGGAGAGCTCTTCCTCGTTCCAGCGGTGCCGCTCCGCTTGCGAGATTTCGCCGTCGCTGTCGTAGTCGCGACCGAAGCCGCCCCAAAACTCCGGTACGAACCCCACGACCCCGAAGTCCCAGTACGACCAGGAGATTAGGGTACCGTAGCGATGGACCCGCGGGTTGCTGTAGCTCGGGATTGCCCGTTGACCCGTGGTGGTCTCGTACTTTCGGGACATCTCGAGGATGAGATTCTGGTCGGAGAGGCTGAAGTCGTCCCACGACGTTGTGGACGGGAGACGAAAGAGGAACCCACCGGACGTATGGCCGTGGAAGACACCGGTGATGTTACCATGGGAACTGAAGAACTCGATGGTCGCCCGGGTCTCAGGCTCCGATAGCGGGAACGGCCCCGCACCTCGCTGTTCGAATTCCAACCCCCAGTTCCGCGGGAAGTTACGGTTCATGTCGATGCCGCCGACTCCATCCTCGTTGAACAGGCCGTCACCGTCGTCATCGACACCCTCCGAGTAGAGCGCGTAAAACTCACCCCCCACCTCGCCGTCGCCGCGTCGCACCATGACGCGCCGGTCCGCCGCGCTCACCTTCCAGAGACCGGTCGCGCTCGGCACCCGCATCTGCGTGATACTGCCATCGCCGTCCAGGTCGTTGCCCGGATCTTCGTCGAGGGCGCCATCGCCGTCCTCGTCGTAGGGACGCGGCGTGCTACGCAAGTTCTGCTCTGTGGTGAGCGCGATGTCAGCGCCATCCGGATTGAACTTGGGACGAACGTACAAAGTTCTCGTGTCCAGGAGGCGCGTCACCCGGGTATCTTCCCCGTAGTTGGATAGCAGGTACCACGCAAAATGCAGCGCCACCTCGGCAGCGGTCAGCTCGCCCGAGTGAATATTGCCGTCGTAGTAGTAGCCCGGCTTCTCACCGGCTTCGCCCGTCTCCTTGTTGGTGATCTCCAAGACCAGAAGCGGCGTACCCGCCAGCGTCTCACCGATCGAGTAAAGTTTGGTCAATCCTGGGAACTCCCTCGCCCAACCTTCGAGGAGGGCGTAAGCCCGCTCGCTCGTGTGATAGGTGTTCCAGTCTGGATCGCGCGGCTTCTCTAGCTGAGCCAACAGAGGCCCCATCAGCAAAGGACGAATCACAAAGCACCAGCTGATACAACTGATGAGACCTCGTCTTACGGCCCTGGTAGGCATTCGCTGAACTCCTTGAGAGGCGGGTGGATAGAGCGCCGGGCTAAAGATGTGGGTCCGCGCACTGCGATGACAGGTGCGACGCCCCTGTCGATTCGCGTTGGTGTTCGGCGGCTAGCAAGCGATCTGGTGCGCCGGTCCCCTCACTCACCAGAAACGCTGCGGGCCGGCGTAAAGCCGGCCCGCGTTATACGCGGAGTACGGAATCAGCCACCGAAGAAGAACCTGTATCCAGTCACGATCTGGAGGTTCCTGTTTTTGATGGATACGTCCTCCGCGCCCTCGACGTCATTAATGTTTGTCAGGCCAATGTTGTAACGGATATCAACACTAATCGCCCCGCTGCCGACCGCAACGTCAACACCGCCACCGAAGAAGAGACCTATGTCGAGGTTCTTGGTATCAAAGTCGGGCGCTTGCCCCTCGCTAATCTCGAAGATCTCATCGCAGCCTACGTCGACCTCAGCTCCGCCCTCCTCAGCACTGAATTTGCAGCCCGTCTCGATGGCGAGCGCCGGTCCCAAGTAGATGCGCGGGGTGATCGGGCTGTCCGCAACCGGTATTGTCAGTGTTGCGGGGAACATGAACTCCAAGTAACTGAGTTTCGTCTTGATGGAGAACCCGTCTTCTTCCTCAGAAATGCCCTTCTGCACGTACACACCGTCCACCGCGAGTCTGAAGTAATCGTGCAGCTGGAATCCGAAGGAGCCGCCAATGCCCAGGCCGAATCTCGAGTCCGTGCCCTCGACATCTCCACCCCAGTTCGCAAAGCCGATACCCACCGTCGGCCCCGCGCTCAAGTTCTGAGCCAGCCCGGGTGTGGTAACGAGCGCCACGAGAAGCGCTACGAGTAATAAGGAACTGGACCTCTTCATGACTCGACCCTCCTGGAAAGGGGATTGAGAGACCTCGTTCCGACACTTCGCACCGGATGCGAACGTCGGCGTTCGGACAGAAAAGACCGGCCGCGACCCTGGCTAGAGTCCGATTGGCTCTAAGATCCGCGGCCGAAATCGAAACCACCACATGGAACGAGCACCCCAGGATCCTAGCTATTAGCCGTATGGGACAGGGTTGGACCACTAGCAGTATTCGCTCCCAATGCACACACGTCAAGTATCCCGCAAGCCCTTATTCTCAGTGACGTCCTTGAAAACACCTGCCCTACCTGCACCGATCGACTCCTCCTCCCAATCCCAGGTGCGATTCCGTTTCAAGATTGTTACACACCGGCATAACTGTTGCGACAATCAGCAGCGAAATTGCACTATCTGGCCGTCTGGCCGGCTCGTATTCCTGGAATAGAGCGACGCGACGTGCCAAAAACCACCGATGTGAGGCAGATTTTGCAGTGACTCAGGCAAAGAATTACTCAACTCGGCTCGCCCGAACCTACCGCTGCACAGCGTGGCTGGTGACGGCGATCCTCTGCCTGAGTCACTCGGTAGCTGCGGGGCAGGATGCCCCGCCTGTGGGGCTCACTGTCCTGCAGACGAAGGTGACCTTCGGCAGCTATAGCGAGGCGCAGCTCCGGGACGCACCGCTCGAGGTCTCAAGCGGCATCGCAGACAGGACGAGCGGCCTCGAGCGTTCGGCGGCGGAGCTCGTCACGTTCATCCTCGCGATCAGCGACGTCCAACGCTACGAGGAGCAGCCGGCGGCGGGCCTGAGGTTGTCTCACGAGAGCACCGAGCTCAAGCTCGAGCTGCCACTTGTGCCCCAGTCACCGCTTAGCTTTTTCGCAGATTTCGGGTTAGGAGCCACGCAGCTCCGCTCCCACGATCTCGGTCAACTGCCAGTCGCCGGCCGTTACCGCGTCTCCGAGTTTTACCTCTCAGCGCTAGGCGGCCTAACGATCGAATTCCGTCCGACCGAAAACGTCCGGGCTTTCCTGAGCGCACGTCACTTCGTCTACCTCAACCGCGCCGACGATCTGGCACTCGATGCGCTGCCGAATCCCGATCAGCTTCTGAATTCCCGCACCTGGACTTTTCCCATCGCCTTCGGCCTCAGTCTCAGCTTCGACTAGCCTTTAGGCCAAGAGTTTCTCCAGACGACCCAGGCAGCTCGTCCAACCCTCCTCGTGACCGACTTTGGCCTCGGCGTTCGGGAAAAGCTCGTGGGTCAGCACTACCTCGGTCGACCCGTCGAGATCGTTGAACTCCACCGTCACGATCGTCTCGCCGATCGACTCCTCCTCCCAGTCCCAGGTGTATACGAGGCGACTCGGTCGCTCGATTTCCCTATAGACGCCCACCGCCGTGTGCACCTTCCCTTGCGGCGACTCCATGCGAATCAGGTAGCGGCCTCCCACAGTCAGGTCTACCTGAGCATCGCCGACCTCCATCCCCTCGGGACACGACCAGCGCTTCAAGTGCTCGGGTTGGGTCCACGCAGCGAAGACCTCCTCCGGGCTCGCCTTGATCACGCGTGACACTCGCAGTGATGTTCCGGTTCCCGTGCTCATGAATCGTTCTCCTTCCTTCTGGTTGGGGCCTCTTGTTCTCCGCCCGCCGAACCCTCCTCGAGGTAGCGGGCCAACGAATCCAGTTGCTCTTCCCAATACTCCCGGTACCGCTCGATCCAATCGGCCGCGTCTCGCATCGGCCCCGCGTCCAGCTCGCAGCGGCTGACCCGCCCGTCCCGCGTCCGCTGCACCAACCCCGCCCGCTCCAGCACCCGCAAGTGCTTCGAGATCGCAGGTCGCGAGACGTCGAAGGGCCGGGCCAGCTCTCCCACCGTCGCTTCACCCCGTGCCAGGCGGGCCAGTATCGCGCGGCGGATCGGGTCGGCGAGCGCGCCGAACGTGAGATCGAGTTTGCTGATATTGGTAACCATCTGGTTACCAGTATCGACACTTCCCCACTCCCCGTCAAGCCCGGTTTGCACGAGGGCTCTAACGTCCTAACTGGCTTAGAATTCGGTTATCGGAACAGCGCGGTCAGCCGCCGGCTCAGCTCGTCGCGGACGCCCCGAAAAGACGCCAGGATCTCCTCATCGCTGCCCGTGGCGGCCGCCGGGTCGGGGAGCGGCCAGTGGACGCGGTGGGCGTCGCCCAACCAGACGGGGCACACCTCCTCGGCGCACAGCGTAATTACGGCGTCCACCGGCGGCCCCTCGGTGCGGCGGATCTCATCCACCCCCTTGGAGCGCTGGCCCGACGCGTCGATCCCGATCTCCTCGAGCGCCTTAATCGCGTACGGGTTCACCCGCGATGGCTCCGAACCGGCGGATGAGATCCGAACCGAGTCGGGGGCCAGGCTTCGGGCGATCCCCTCGGCCATCTGGCTGCGCGCCGAGTTCGCGACGCAGAGGAAGAGCATGTGCTGCGGCGTCAGCGCCCGGAGGATGCGCGCCTCGAGCAACCACCCGGGCGGGACGCCCTCGCCGCTCTCGTACCTGCGACAGGCGTAGGCGGGCGGCCCAACATCGGGCCCGTCCAGGTCCTCTTCGTTCAGCCGCACGGTCGGCGAGCCGGGGAAAGTGAGTTCTTCCGCTTCCGCAGAGTTGTGGACGACGGTAATGATGATCTCGGCATCGGGTGCCATGCGAGCGATTGTGCTCCGTACGAGCTGCTCCGCCGCTTCGGCGTGGCGACAGTCGGGCGTGACCAGCAGCTCAAGGCGAAGTGCCATCCCCGGCTACTCCCCTCCCCCGACCGCAGCAGCCGCAGCCACCGGCTCGTCGAAGAAGCGGCGCTTAGCCCACAGCGAGACCTGGACGAGTCCGATCATCACGGGCACCTCGACCAGCGGACCGATCACCGTGGCGAAAGCCGGCTGCGACGCGATGCCGAACACGGCGATGGCTACCGCTATGGCCAGCTCGAAGTCGTTGCTGGCAGCAGTAAGCGCGACGGTCGTCGTCTCCGGGTACTCGCCACGCAGCAGCCGCGCGGCGAAGAAGGTGATGACGAACATCGCGACGAAGTAGATCGTCAACGGGATCGCGATCCGGACCACGTCATACGGAAGCTGCACGATCAGCTCGCCTTTGAGGGAGAACATCACCACGACCGTGAACAGCAACGCCGCAAGAGTGATCGGGCTGATGCGTGGGATGAACACGCGCTCGTACCACTCTCTACCTTTCAGCTTCAACAGCACGAAGCGCGTGATGAGGCCAGCCAAGAACGGGATCCCCAGGTAGATGAAGACCGTGCGCGCGATCTCGCCCACACTCACGTGCATCTCCGCTCCCTGAAACCCGAACAGCGGTGGCAGCAGCGTGATGAAGACCCAGGCGTAGAAGCCGTAAAACAGCACCTGGAAGACGGCGTTGGCCGCCACGAGCCCCGCGGCCAGGTCGTGATCGCCCTCGGCCAGATCGTTCCACACCAGCACCATGGCGATGCAGCGCGCCAGGCCTACCAGGATGAGGCCCACCGCATAGCCCGGAAGATCTCGCAGCAGCAGCACCGCCAGCAGGAACATGACCAGCGGCCCGATCACCCAGTTCTGGAACAACGACAGCGCCAGGATGCGCTTGTGCCGCAGAACCACCCAGAACTTCTCGTAGCGGACCTTGGCCAGCGGCGGGTACATCATGAGGATGAGCCCGATGGCGATGGGGATCGAGGTTGTGCCGATCTGGGTCGCCCTGTTGATCGCCTCGACCGGCTCGGGCCACAGGTAGCCGATCGCGACCCCGAAGGCCATAGCAGCGAAGATCCAGACCGTCAGGTAGCGGTCGAGAAACGAGAGTCGCCGCGCGACCGAAGGACTGCCCACCGCCATCATCGCCCCACCTCCTCCTAAGGCCAGTAACGCAGATTGAACGTGGCGATGAATGCCTCGAAGTCTTCCTCGGAATCCCGTCTGTCGAACAACGCCATCGAAGTCTCGAGGCCGATGGAGAAATCGTCCCAGCCGGTGTAGAAAACGCCGAAGCCGTAAGTCCAAGACCGAGCGGCGAGATCGGCCCCACCTTGCTGGAAGGCATCCGTCTCGGCAGCAAGCAAGAAGCCGATAGGGACCGCTCCCAGATTCGCGAGATCGATGCCCACCGTTCCGCCGCCGCCGATCACGGTCTCGGGTGATGACTCGGTCACGTCCCCGTAGCCTACGTCCAGAACCCCCGTGACGCCGATCCACGGCGCCGGAGCCCAACCGACGCTCGCGCTGGCTACCGCGCTGATCGCCTCCGCGGTCCCCACCAAGTTATTGTCTTCCGCGCCGAGCCCCTCATCCACGATCTTCTGCGCAAAATTGAAGGGGTCCAGGCCGACCAGATCCGTGCGTCCCAAATCCACCGCTCCCGACACGAGCACTTTCTCGCTCTGGAAGATCCTCGCGGTCGCTCCGAGATTCCAGAGAAAAGAGCCCGTCACTCCCTGAGCCAGGACCGACTGTTCGTCGATCCCCAGACGTCCGCTACCGGTGAACCCGAACCGCGCGGCGAACCATTTACCGAACCTCTGTTGATACTGGAAGGCGAGGGACATGAAAGCGACATCGCCAGTCAGGGTCCCCAGGGTATCACCACTAAGGTCTACGAACGGGGTCTTCAAATCGAACGCGACCCCACCGCCCGTGCTCGTGGCGAAGTAGCTGACGGCGAAGGGGTGAGGCACGAACCTCGACGGGACAAACCTGTAGCCGTTGAGGACCCGGCTGGGTTCCTGAGCTAGTAGCTGGGTCGCCGACAGCGTGATCAGGGAAAACACCAGCACCGGCCTACGCATCGCGGGCCTCCTATCCTCGCAGTGTTCCGACGGTCGTGCGGACAGTATGGTCGTCGCCGGCAGTAGGCGCCAGTTGTCCTAGCCGCTAGTCGCTTCGGCCGCCTCGGCGGCGCCCGGAGGAGCGTCGTCCAGCCATGCGATGAACAGCTGGTAGGCGATGGCCAGGATCACGGCGCCCAGGAAGAGCCCGATGATGCCCGACAGCATCATTCCGCCGATGGCGCCGAGCAGAACGACCAGCATCGGGACGTCGACACCCCGCCCCAGGAACAGCGGTTTCAGGAACGTATCGCTACCGCTGACGATGATGGCCCAGATCAAGAACAGGACGGCTATCACCGTGCTGGCGCTCGCGAACACGTAGACGGCGACCGGGGCGAGGACCAAGAACGGCGGAAGCTGGATGACGGCGAGGATCAGGATCAGCAGAGCCCATAGCCCCGCCGCCGGCACGCCGGCCGCCGCCATCCCGATGCCCCCCATGGCCGACTGGATGAGCGCGATGCCTACCACGCCGATGGCTACGCTGCGGATCGTCTTCTCCGTCATGGTCGTGAGCGCTGGCCCCCTATCACCCGCGAAGCGAGTCGCGACCCGAACGGCTGCGTCCTTGCTGCTATCCGCCGTCGCCAGGAACACGCCGGCGATGATGATCGAGATCACGAACTGAACCACGCTCATCCCCAGCCCGGCCACGGAAGATAGAAGCCAGCGACCGAAGGCCCGGACCTGTGGCTCGTATCGCTGGAGAGTGGCTTCCAGGTTGGTCGACGCCTGACTCCAGATGCCGTGCACATCTTCACCGATCAGCGGCCAAGTGCTCACACCCTCCGGTGGCGGTGGCACGGCCAACGTACCCGCATCCATCTGCTCCGCCACGGACCTCACCGCGTCGAAGGTGCCCCCGAAGAAACTCACGGATGGGACGAGTAGAAGCGCCAGGGCGAGGACCGTTAGTAACGACGCCGTCAGTCGGCGACGCCCGCCCAGCTTTGCAGTCAGGTAGCCGTACGCCGGGAAGACGGCGACGGCGATGATGACGCCCCACATGATCGGCATTATGAACGGCCGCATAATCATGAACGACCACGCCGCCAGCAAGGCCAGAACGCCGATGCGAATAGCCGCCTCGACGGCCCTTCTAACGAACTGCGTGTCTTCCAGGGTCGCGTGCGAATCAGCCACGGTATCGTCCTTTCTTAGTCCACGCCAATCTCGAAACCGAACAGGAAGCGGAAGCTGCGGTATACGAACCTCGCCTCGAAATCCGGGTCCTCTTGACGAAGCAGATCGGTGAGCGCCTGGTCCACCTTGCTGCCCCAGCCGTATCCGACTCCCAGCGTGAGGCGAGCGGAACTGACCGCGAAGTCCGTGCCGAGGGTGACGGTGTTGAGATCCAGGGGCGTCGTCGACAGAGCCGCGTCAGCCGCGTCGACCTCGTCGGTGAGCCCCGTCGCATCCAGGTAATACGACAGGTAGCCCGTCAGCCTGGGCGAGAACGTATGCTCGAGCCCGACGCCCCAATTGAACACCTCGTCCAGCGTCTGCACGGCGTCGACTTCGATCACCTCCGGCGGTTCCTGCGCGACGAAATCCTCTCCCTGCATCACGACGTAAGGTTCGATGGCGTCGTACCACTCGCCGCTGGCGTGCAAACGGGTGCTTCCAATTCGCCAGCCCACTCCGAATCCCACCGAGAGCGGCGACTTGAACTCCGCCGGCAGATCGGTCTGGACGGTGACGGCGAGCGCGGCTGTATCCGATGCGAACGTCCCGGTGTCGAACCCCAGCTGGCCGCTCCCCGTGATGTGGATGCCCGGTGTGGTCACCGTCAGGCCACCCGTCAGCGGGCCAACCGCAGCGAACGCCCCGAACTTGAAAAGCGTCCGCAGGCTGGAGTACTTGCCCCCGCGTATGTCGAGGATCGCAGTGCCCGATCCGTCGGTGCCTACGCCCTGCGATACGGTCTCCGATCGTCGCCGCTGGCTCCGCAGTGCCCCATACCAGGTCACCCCCAGGCCAAAGTGCGAGCCGAAGCGGTGGGAGTAGGTAAGCCCTCCCCAGAATTCATTAAAGCGCCCCTCGAACCGCGCCAGCGCCGCGAAGTGATCAAGGTTGTCTTCGGGCGGGATGTCCGTCCCGGACAGAACGACCAGACCCTGGAGATCCTGCTCGCCACGTGTGCGGGTGAGGGCGGAATAGGCTAGGATGCCGGATCCGAAGAGACCCTCCTTGATGGTGCCGGCGATCAACGACGGCCGCAGCCCGGAGCGGGCCGTGCCCAGATCCACTCCCTCACCGCCGCCATCGTCCAGGGTGACGACCGAGAACTCGAACACGTCGGCGCTCACAGCGAAGGCGAGATCCTCCGCCAGGACCAGTGCGCCCGGGTTGTAGTAGGTGCCGCTGACGTCGTCGACGCTGCCGATCACCGCGCCACCGAGCAGCGACGACCGCGGACCATAATGCAGCGTCCAGTAGTGCGCATCCTGCCCGGTGGACTCGCCGGGGGCGACTAACAGAAGCGCCGTAGCGAACGTCGCACCGATCAGCAAGTCAGAGAAGCGATTCGCGGCTCCGCCAGCGCATGTCGACAGTGGTTTGCGCATTACCCACCTCCATGGAACGACAGGGCGCTCACGGATCGTCATCCTCCGTGTTGCGCGTCGAAGAACTGAGGGCGTGCCAACAGGGAACTGAAACCTGCATTCGCTCAGAGCTGCTTCAGCTATCTAGTTACCAGGCACCAGCACCGAACTCGAACACGTAGGTCAGCCGATCGATGTCGGTGAAGCCGTAGTTCTTGATTCCGGCGCGCAACCCCCAGAAGTCGGTGAAGAAAGTAAGGAACTTGAGCGGCGAAGTGCCGAGCTGGACCCGGAATTTGAATCCAGTCTCGAGCACGAAATCATCCAACTTCTCCGAGGGGGCGCCTCTTGCCCCCTCTTCGTACCATTCGTACCCGAGCGCGAAGTAAGTATCGAACCAGCGCGACGCCGACGGCGCGTACATCAACATCGCGCCGAAGTCTCGCAGCTCGATGTCCTTCAGGTACATTCGCCAGACGAGGAACCCACCGCTGATCTTGGTCTCGAGGTTCTTGACGATGAAGAAGGGGAATACGAAGGAGAAGCCCCAGTCGCCGTCGTTCATAAGCGAGATGGCCAGCGACTTGACCACCGAGCCCTCGTCCACCCAGTCTAGCACGTCCTGCAGCGACTCGCCTGTGTTGACCTCAGGCCAGCCTGGAACCTCCTTCGCCTCCATGAAGTGGTAGAGGCCCTTGTCATAGGCCCCCAGCTCGGCCGGCGGCAGTGGCCGCAGCTCGTACTCGATGTACGAAACATCGGGGTCGTAGTAGCCACGCTGCTCCAGTCGCGCCCGCCCCGGGCTGTCTTCGGGCAACGGCGGATAGACCCGCTGCTCGGGTCGCCGCACCTTGGTCATCCAAGCTTGGTAGCCGCCGCTAACCAGCTGTCCCGAACGCATGTTGTCGCGCACGCCCCAAGCGTCGTTGATGTGGCGGCTCACGTCGTAGCCCGGCGTGAAGTAGCCGTCACTGTTCTTGTCGGTGGCCAATCCGTGTTTCCCCTCCTCGACCAGCAAGTGCATGGGAAACCGGGTCTCGTCATCCGTGTCGATGACATTCCAGAACCAGATAATGCCGTGTGCCTTGGCGCTGACCCGGGTTACCGCCACCATGTAGGTCTGCTCGTCGCACTGCGCGTCGGTGTTCTCACGAACCCACTCACCGTCGGAGCGCAGCACCACAGTCTTGAATTCGGCCGCTTCCAGGTCGTGCTCGTGCGCGCCCAGACCTACCTCGGAGCTGAAGTAGGCCAAGAAGTTGAGATGGAAAGCGGCCAGCGCCCCGAGATCGACCACCGAGCTGCCGAGGTCCGCCGAGTCCCGGACGAAGGCGCCTTCCTCCAACGTCTCGTCGACCAGCAAGTCATCGAACTGGTAATAGACCACAGGCCGATCCGGCGCCGTCTGGAACGGCATCGCCTCGGGTATGCGGATCGAGTCCCCCTCCGCTTGGTTCAGCAGCGGCTCGTCGGGAGAGAACCAATAGACGGGCGCCACGTAGGAGGCGAGCCGCTGGAGAGAGATGTGCCGGTCGGTCCCTTGCCAGACGACCCCGGGCAGGCTGCTAAAGTCGCAGGTTCCCCCGGTCGAGTACCTGGGCTCTTGACCCTGGGCGTCTGCCGTGAGGAAACCACCCAGCAGCAGCGAAAAGACAACCAGCCGTCCGAATCGCGCGGACCGGCTCATACGTACCTCCAGTGATAGCGCCCCAGTGGTAGCGGGCCGGATTATCGTGGAAACGCCGTCAGAAGATGAGGCAAGGATCCGGCCTGTCAACGTCCGGGTGGTCGGTGCCGCGGAGCGTTCAGCTATCGTCGATGTAGTCTTCGGGTAGTGGCTGCCGGCTGACGATGTCCACTTACGACTCCGCAAACGGGTTCACCGCCATGACGCTACCGTACATCTGACCGTGGTTGAAGTCTTCCGAATACAGATTCTCCACACCTGCAGCGTTGGCCGCCTGCACGATCAGCGCATCCCAGAAGGAAATCAGGTATCGCTCCTCCAACTCGAGCGCCTCGAGAACCGACTCGCCGTCGTTCACGACCAACTCCCACGTCAGGTAATCCGCCAACATCCGCTTCGCCTCGGCCTGGGGGATCGGCTTCTTTGCCACTTTGCAAAGATTGACGTACAGCTCCTGAAGCACCTGGGTACTGACCACGCCCGATCGCTGTTCCCACAAGCGCGACACGAGCGCCTTCGCCCGATCGTGCTTGGCGCCGGAAGCAGGATCGTGGGCATAGACCAGGATGTTCGTATCGACAAACGCCTTAGCGCTCATGCAATTCGTCCCGCGAGCCAGCAGGCTCCCAACCCAGGTCGAATCCGCTCTCCAGCCGGGCCAACGCCCTACGCTTGGCAGCCTCGTAGTCCTTCTCGCGCCGGACCAACTCCTCGAGCTGCTCCGCCAGCATACGACTCACCGATGATCCGCGCTGCGCCGCCAAAACCTTGGCCTCCCTGATCAGGTCCGCGTCTAGTCTAAGTGTGATGTTGGTCTTCATAGAATCCGCAATCAGCACGTAATACTGTGCTACACAGTATTATGTGCACCTTTCAATGTCAATCGGGAACTGGTAAGCGGCTTGGTCAGGGGGCGCTCAACAACCTGACGGTTGTTGACGGCTGCGGGGCGTCATAGCAAGACGGCACCCTCATTCCTTCCGGATGTCGACTCGGCGCAGCCGGTTGGCATTCGTCACGACGTTGATCGAGCTCAGCGCCATGGCGGCCTCGGCGATGGCGGGGTGCAAAAACCCGAGGATCGCTACCGGGATGGCGATCACGTTGTAGAAGTAAGCCCAGAAGAGATTCTGGCGGATCTTGCGGAACGTGGCATGCGACAGACGGATCGCCCGCACCACCGCCGAGAGATCGCCCTGCACCAGCGTGACGTCCGCCGCCTCGATGGCGATGTCGGTGCCGGTTCCGATGGCGATCCCCACGTCGGCCTGCTTGAGCGCCGGCGCATCGTTGATGCCATCGCCCACCATGGCGACCGAGCGGCCCTCCTCCTGCAGCCGCTTCAACTCGTTCACCTTCTGGTCGGGGAGCACTTCGGCGATGACGCGATCGACTCCCGCCGCCTGAGCGATGGTGTTCGCCGTTCGCTCGTTGTCGCCGGTCAGCATCACGATCTCGAGGCCGTAGCGCTTGAGCTGGGCGACCGCCCCTTGCGAGTCGTCCTTGATCGTGTCGGCAACCGCGATGACTCCTGCTGGCCGGCCGGCGACGGCGACAAACATGGCGGTCTTCGCCTCGCTCTCAAGACGCGACAGTTCATCCACGAGCTCGCCGACCGCGACGCCCTCTTCTTCCATCAGACGCGCGTTGCCGACGAGAACGGGCTGGCCATCGATTCGCGCTCGGACGCCACGTCCGACCAGCGCCTCAAAGCCCGCCCCCTCGATCACCGTCAATTGACGCGACACTGCCTCGGCGACGATGGCCGCGCCGATGGGATGCTCGGAGCCCGACTCGGCGCTCGCCGCGTAGCGCAGCGTCTCAGCCTCGCGCCAGCCCGGCGCCGCCACCACGTCGGTGACCCCCGGCTCGCCCCGCGTGATCGTACCGGTCTTGTCGAGCACGATGGTGTCGATCTCTTTCAGCACCTGGATGGCGGCGCCGCTGCGAACCAGAACGCCGTTCTCGGCACCCATACCGGTGCCCACCATCAACGCTGTGGGCGTGGCGAGCCCCAGCGCGCACGGACAGGCGATCACCAGTACGGCGACCGCGGCGAAGATGGCCAGCGACACGCTCCCCAGACTCGGATCGACCCACGGCAGAAACGCCGAAGCCCACTCGGCGATTCCACGGAAGAAGCCGGGGAAGAGCAGCCAGGCGATGAACGTCGCGCTCGCAACCGCTAGGACCGTCGGTACAAAGACGGCGGTCACCCGATCGGCGAATTCCTGGATTGGCACCTTGGTGCCCTGCGCCTCCTCCACCATGCGGATCACGTGGGCGAGGAAGGTTCCTTCCCCGACGCCGGTAGCGCGGATACGAAGCATCCCCTCCTTGTTGATGGTCGCACCGATGACCTTATCGCCCTCTTTCTTCTCCACCGGCATCGATTCGCCCGTAGCGAGCGACTCGTCCACCGAACTGTAGCCGCCGATCACCTCGCCGTCGGTGGGGATCTTCTCGCCGGGTCGGACCACGAGGACGTCGCCGACATCGACTTCCTCTATCGGCACCTCAACCTCCGTACCGCCGCGCTCGACACGCGCCGTCTTCGCCTCCAGTGAGAGCAGCTTCTGGATGGCCGCCGAGGTGCGGCCCCTGGCCTTGGTCTCCACCCAGCGGCCGGTGAGATGGATCGCCATGATCATCGCACCCACGCCCGCGTAGTTGAGCAGCTTGGGCGCGTAGCCCAGATCGTAAGCGACAGCAACGAAGCCGGTGGCGAACGCGACCGTCGAGCCGATGGCGATGAGCGTATCCATCGTCGGCGCGCGATTGAGCAGGCTGCGATAGCCGCCGCGCACGGTCTCCCACCCCCAGACGAAGAGCACAGGCGCGGCTAGGACGATCATCCCCAGGTCGAAGGCGAGGGCCGACGGCCACATCACCCCGAAGAACATGTGGGGGATCATCCAGGCGATGATCGGTGCTGTGAGCGCCCAAGCCCATACCATGAGCGAGCGCGCGCGATCGACCTTGCGCTGATCCTCCTGCAGTCGTTCGCGTTCCCGGGCCAGGCGCCGCTCGGCGCCGGGCCGCTCCACCGCCGCTACGCCGAACCCGGCTCCCTCCACGGCACGCCGCAGGTCATCGACCCGAGCGTGATCGGGCGCGTGCTCCACCGTCGCCTTGTGGGTCGCGATATTCACCGCCGCGGAGCTCACGCCCTCCAGTTGGGCGAGCGCCTTCTCGACCGACTGCGCGCAGGAGGCACAGTGCATCCCCTCGATATCGAGCACGATCCTTTGCGGCTGCGCTTTCTCCTGCGACGCTACCGCTTGAGCTCCATCGTCAGCTTTGCTCATCGGTCACCACAAGCTTCCGTTTCGGTCCTTGGTTTCGGAAAAAGATCGCGGGCGCGAGGGCTCCGAAAGGGAGCCCCCACGCCCGGGTCTGAGGGGGGTATCGGCTTACGCCGGTGGCGCTACGAGCCCGGAGGCGGTGGCGGCTGCGGCACCCTTTGCCGCTGCCGCATTCCACGCCCCCTCATCCCGCTTTCACGATCCTGCCGCCAACGGTCCCTCTGATGACGGCGGAATATCTCGATGCCCTCGCGCCAGGCCGTGTACTTCTCGCGCTGCCCATCCGTCAGGACGTCGAGAGTTTCTCGCTCGACGTTCAACAGACCTCGGGCTACTCCGGCCTGGAGCTCCGCGCCCTCTTCGATCAGCCGCTCGAGCGCGTCATAGTCGCTCTCGGCACGCGCCTGTCGCACCGCCTCGCGGTGCTCCTGCAACCGCTCCATCTGCGCCTGCATCAGCGCCCGATGGCCCTCGCCCAACTGCTCGAGCTGTTCGACCTGCTGATCGGTGAGCTCCAGCTCCTCCTTGAAGCCGAGCAGCATGTGCGGCCCCACATGACCGGCCCTGCCCCAGCCGGCCCGGTCAACGCCACGCTGTCCCATCCGCTGACCCATCATCCCCGAGTGCACGCCGCGTCGGGCACGCATCCCGCGGGTCCGAGTCGTGTCCTCTTCCTGTCCCAGCGCCGTCCCCGAAACGGCCAGTAAAGCCGACAACGTCAGGAAGGTCGCGGTTCCCAGTATCTTCTTCATGATCCACGCTCCGTTCGGTGGTCCGTGTCTACGCCACTCGTATACACTGACACCTACCGACCCCCGAACGTTAGCGCTCCGACCAGCCAGCGTCCAACTTCAGCACTACCCCTCCTAACGGACGTAGCGGTACAGCAGGTCCACGATCTCCTCCCTTACCTGCTCCGCTGGCTCGCCGCCCAGCTGGATGGCATGCGTCACGCAGCCCTCCAGGTGATTGGTCAACAGCAGCTTCTCCGCCCCGTTGAGCGCCGAGTGCACCGCCGCGAACTGCTGGAGTATGTCGGGACAGTACCGCTCCTCCTCGACCATGCGCTGGATCCCTTCCACCTGGCCGCGCGCCCGGGCGAGGCGCTTGAGTATGTCGCGCTTGGTGTTGTCTGCGATGCCCATCGCGTGTGCGGGCTTCGACATGGGGCCTCCTATGCTATACTAGAGTATAGTATATTGAGCCCTGCCCGCCGTCAACCCCTCCCTTTCCACCACTGTCGTTGTTGAGGTCGTCTGAGCAGCCCTTGCGAGCCAGCTGCGAACAGCTGGTCACGGAGCGGCGATGGTCGGGGGCGGAACGGCTCGTGATCGGGATGCTCTTCGGGGCAGCGCCAGGGGGAGGAATCGTTGGGATGAAGAGATTCGGGGATTCGGGGAGCTAGGGAGTGGTCCCCGAACCCCCGAATCCCTCAGTCCCTACCGCGCGCCGCGTTCCCTGAGATAACCGGTTATGGCGTCCAGTTCCCGGTCGCTGAGCGGCGTGACGTCGAACAGCGCCATGTAGGCCTGCATCTGACCGACGACCCGATCCCAACCGGTCGCGGTATGGGCGCTGGGCGCCGGTAGCTCGTGACAGACGGAGCATTTTTGCTGGAACAGCTCCCTTCCCGGGCCAGCGCTCAGCTCGCCGGGCTCGGGCGTGGGCAGCGCGTAAAGCTGCAGATAAGCGATGATAGTGTCGGTGTCCGCCTGAGAGGGGATCTCGACGCTCTCGTAGCCGGCCATCACGACCTCGCCGATGAGGCCGGTGGTCAGCGGGCCGCCGAGCCTATCTTTGAGCTGCTCCATGCGTAAGAGGTTGCGCTTCACCAGTATGGGCCACTCGGCCGCGCTGTGCATCTGCGGCGTGGGCAGCCAGTGGCACTGGATGCAGTAGACCTGCAGCAGGCCAGCGCCTCGGGAGCCCGGCTCGGGCAGGTCCTCGGGCCGGAAATCGTTGGGCGGCAGTCCGACGCCGATGGAGCTGATCATCCGCCACCGCTGTCCCCGCTCGAGGCTGGCGGTGAGCGTACCGCCGAGCTCGGAGAGCACGCTATCGACCGCCACCACGTCCAGCGGCTGCTCGGATGCATCCTGCTGACAGCCCGTCGCCGCCGCGGCGATCAGAACCAGAGCGGCGATTCCGGCTCCGGGTCTCCTGTACATTGTCTCTCCCTTCGCTGAAACGGGCGGCCTCTGAATCTCAGGCCGCTCTCGACCGTCGTAGTGCGGCCAGCCCGGCGAACGTGTAGTCGACGATCGCGATAGCCGACGCCGCGCCGACCGCTACTATGAACACCGCGTTGCGCTCGGGCGCCAGGAGCAGCACGAAGAGCGTCACCACCTGTAGGGCGGTCACCAGCTTGCCGGCGGGCCGGACCTGGCCGGGAACGTTGATACCCATCGCCTTTGCCACCAGCCACCCTGTGCCGACATACAGATCGCGTGAAACGAGAATCAGGTATTCCCGCCACCCTAGATAGGGCCCCGGGAGGAATGCCGCCAGGGTGATGAGTACGAACAGCTTGTCGAAGGCCGGGTCCAGGATAGCGCCCGCTTTGCTCTCCACGCCCAGGCGGCGGGCGAGCCAGCCATCCAGCGCGTCACTGAGGGCGCCGAGGAACAGCAGGACGCCGCGCCACAGCAACCCGTCCACCACGACGAAAGCGGCAGCGATGGGCAGGCGCAGCGCCGAGATCAAGTTCGGCACACTCGCAAGCGTGGGCCTTTCGACAGTCCCCCCCATCTTTCGGTTCCTACCTCCCTGCTATGGGCGCCGGGTACTATACCCGACCGCTATGCCGATCGCGAGGTCCTCCGGCGACATCACCCGGCCAACCGTTGGAGGACAGAGCGAAACGGCGTCGGCTCGAGCCCGAAGACCTCTCGCAGCACATTGCCCTCCCCGGGGATGATGCTCTCCTCGAACATCATGGTCAGCTCGTCGGGACTGACGGGGGTGGGCAGTCGCCAATTCGAGGCCAGATCGACCAGCGGCCGCACCAAACGCGCCGATACATGGATCAGTCGGCGCCGTAGCCCGAGTTCCTCGCAGATGATCTCGAGGAGGCGATTGTACGTGAGCTTGTGAGGTCCACCGATGTCGAAGCTCACGTCCTTCAGGTCGGAGCGCCCCACCGCCTGAGCGAACGCCTCCGCCAGATCCGTAACGTCTACCGGTTGGAGCCGGTAGCGGCCGTCGCCGATAACGGGTATTACCGGGAGCCCGCGAACCAGTCGCACGAGCAGCCGCATGAACTCCCCGTCGGGGCCCACGATCACTGACGGGCGGAGGATCACGTAAGCGATGCCCGACCGGCGGACGATTTCCTCAGCCTCGGATTTCGTGCGCTGGTACGCGGTACCGTCAGTCTTGGCGCCCAAGGCACTCATCTGGATGAACTTCTGGGCGTCCGCCCGCTGCGCTGCCTCTACCAGTCGCTGGGTGCCCCGGGTGTGGACGTTCTCGAAGGTCTGCCCCGGGGGCCGCTCCCGAATGATGCCGACCAGGTGGACGACGACGTCGCAACCCGCTATCGCCTTATCGAGCTCCCCGTCCCTGGTCACATCACCCTCGAACAGCTCGGCACCTAACTCGGTCAAGCTGCTGGCCGCGGCCGGGTTGCGAACCAGCGCACGCAGCTGGTGACCATGCTCCGCCAGACGCCTGGTGACGTGGCCACCCACGAAGCCCGTCCCGCCGGTGAGAAACACCGTTAGCTTTGTACCAACCTTATCGCTCATCGCCCCCGGCCCCTTGGCTCCCCTTCACTTACCGTGCGCCCGTCCCTGCGCGGGCGCTTCACGACCCGCCCTCGTGGCGTGGGCCAGCCGCTGCTGCGCGCTGGCGAGGACGTGGCGCGCGTTCGTGTAGGTGAGTAGCGCCCCTGCGTCCGCCGCCGGCAGCCAGCGGCAGGCTTGGAGCCCTTCAGCCTGCTGGGGCAAAGCCAATTCCGCCGGATCGGCTTCCACCAGGAAGTAGTCGCAAAACTTGTGGATCAGCGTGGCGCCAGCCCGGAAGTACCAGTCGGTCGTCCCTACCCATTCACCGATCCGCAGCCGGCCCAGCCCCGTTTCTTCGCTGCATTCGCGCAGCGCCGCCTCCTCGAGGGTTTCGCCGGTCTCGACATGTCCCTTGGGCCAACCCCAGTTACCATAACCATCCTTGATGAGCAGAACCTCGAGCGCCTCGTCGGATCGCCACCTGTAGATTACGCCACCGGCGCTCTGCTCGATCTTAGCGACCTGGGGTGCTGCCATTGGAGCTCCGTTGTTATCTTCAGCAGAGCCGGGGTGGCCGACGGGGGTCGGATCGCCTTGCGTTGCCAATCTGACAATGCCACATGTGCCGGGAAGCTAAGACGAGGCGGACAGCCACGGCAACGCCGCCCGGGAGGCGGCTGGGATGACAGCCTCTGGAGTGCGCTGGTCCCAACTACGCATCGGGGTCTTGGTGACCCTGGTGGTCACGGGCGCGTCACTCCTAGTCTTCTTCATCGACGACGTCCGCAGCGCCGTTGAGGGCGGCTACACCCTTCGCTTCTACACGCTTACCACCCAGGCACTGCGCGTCCATGCGCCCGTCTGGCTCGCGGGCCAGCCGGTCGGGCACGTCAGCGATCTGCGCTTCGAGCCGCCCCGCAGCGATGCGCTGCAACGCCTGATCGTCGAGCTGAACATAGAGGCCGGTGCGCAGCCCTTCATCACCGAGGGCGCGGTGGTTCAGGTGACTACGGCAAGCATGCTGGGAGAGGTGGTCGTCAACATCCTGCCGGCGGCGGAACCGGCGCCACCACTGCAGGACGGGGACGAGCTGCCCACAGCGGCGGAGCTCGACCCGTCCTACCTGACGATGCGACTGGAGGACCTCTACGACTCGCTGCCACCCGTGACCGACCGCTGGGAGCGGCTGACGGACCAAGTTCGCCACGGCGACGGCACCCTGCCGCGCCTGGCGCGTCGACCCAGCGAACTGCGTGAGCTGCTCGCCAACCTGTCCGAGGCGTCCGCCACGCTCGACACGATCGGCAGCGCGGCCGGCGGTCTCGCCGACCTGCTGTCCGACGAAGACGTGCGGATGGCGCTGCAGCGGATCGGGCCCCGGATCCAACAGCTGAGCCGGTCCTGGGCTGAGAGAAGCGGGACCGCCGGCGGTTTCGCCAGCGACACGTCCTTCGCCGCCCGCCTGGCCGGAATCGGCGAGCACGTGGCGCGGATTCTGGAGCGGGTGGAATCGGGCCGCGGCTCGCTCGGCCGCCTGCTCCACGACGAGGCGCTGGCGCTCGAGCTGGAGCGAACGCGTGCGCTTCTGGCTGAGCTGAGGGCCGATTTCGCGGCCTTGGGAGGGAGCAGCGGCGGCGGCCGACCTTAGCGACCGCGGCGCCGGCGCCGCCGCGCCTTACCGAGGTCGCCCGGACCCGGGAGAGAGCCGTCGATGATGAACGTGATCTCTCCCTTGCCGTCCGCCGCCCTGGACGTGACCACGATCTGATCCACACGCCGCGACTTGTCCGCAACCGTAATCTCGAAATCGAGCTTGCCGTCCGCCGACTTGACCCGGGTCCGTACCCGGTCGCCGGGCGACCGCTCGGCGCAGGTGGCCGGGTTGCGGAATAGCGTCTTCGTAGACTGGCGATTACTCCCCGAGAGCGTCCGTGAGATCTTGATCTGACGTAGCCAGTCCGGTTGGTAGCTTATCGTGTATCTGGCACCGTGCTGGTCTGTGCCTTCTCCTTCGCGGTTGTGCCGGGCCATTGCAGGCTCAATCCCCCCACTGGGCCGAGTGGAAGCGTCCGAAAAGCGTCTCGAGAAGGAAGAACAATCTCTTCCAATACGTCATGAGCGTCAAGGCGCCTCCCCCCAACCAGCTAGAGCCGGAACGGCACCGGCACGAAACAGAGCACGAAGACCAGGGCCGCCGCCAGTCCGACGGCGACGCGCACAGCGCCTGGCGCCTGTTCCGAGCTGAATAGCGGAGGGTGCCGGATCCGACCCCGGCCGACCCCGGCCACCAGGACCGCCCACAGCCACCAGCCGGCCCAGAGGAACCCCAGCGGGATCAGCGCCAAGAAAAACGCCCAGGCCGCCACCCGCTGCCGGGACCCGAGCAGCGCGTACAGCAGGTGCCCACCGTCCAGCTGCGATATCGGAAGCAGGTTTAGAGCCGTGACGAACAGGCCAAGCCATCCGGCGAACGCGATCGGGTGCATCTCCACAACGTGCCCCACCCCGGGCAGGTCGAGTACTAGACGCGTGAGCCACGACATGGCCAGTGAACCGCCCAACCAGAAGCGGTCGCCGGCGAAGCGTACCAGGTATGTCGTCGGCGCGTGGAGCACCTCGATGACCCGGCTGTGGGCGAGCCCCCACCAGACCAGCGGCAGCGAGACCAGGAAGCTGAGCAGCGGGCCCGCGACTGCCACATCGAGAAGCGTCGAGCGGCTGAGCACAGGCGACCGCAGCCGGATGAAGGCACCCAGCGTTCCGATCACCGACAGGTAGGGCGGGAACGGAATGAAATAGGGCGGCGACACAGAGATCCGATGATGACGCGCCGCGTAATAGTGCCCGGCCTCGTGTACCGCCAGGATCCCGACCAGCGCCAGGCCGAAGGGCAACCCCGGAACCAGAGCACCCGCATAGACGACTACCGGGACCGGCACCCACCAACCGCCGAACAGCGGCAGCGGCTGAAACCCGATGGGCCAGTGCCCCATCAACAGACTGCCGGCCACCACTGTGCTGAACACCGTCGCCCCCAGCAGCAGGATGTGCAGCCACCAGCGCTCGCGCCGCGCCGCGGGCTCGAACAGAAAAAGCTCCCAACCCAGTGGGTCCTCGCGCACGCCCACCGACCCGGGCCAGCCCGCCAGAACCTCTTTCACTTCCGCCGACTTGGGCGTCAGCCCCGGTAGCAGCCGACCCGTCACTAGCCGGCCGGCGCGAACGGTCTCGACCCGGCAGAAGGCGAAGATCGCCTGGTAGTCCGCCGACCCTTGACCGTACGTTTGCTGACTATTAGAATCCGGTGTCACCAGCCAGAAGTCCGCCGCGATTTCTTACTGCACCCAATAAGAGCAATACCGAAAGCGTAACGCAAAGTAATCTAACAACATATCGCTGCTGGCCGTACGCGTCGCCGGCGCGCCAATCAAGTTTGCGCACGACCCAGTCTTCGCAGCTCCCCCGGCCAAGCATGCAGCCAACCACAGAAGAAACAAATGAGTACTGCCCCCACGTCCCTCGATATCGCGGAGTTGAAAGCGAAATCAGTCGCTGACCTCCACGAGATGGCGGAAGAGTTGAACATCCAGAACTACTCTTCCCTCCGCAAGCAAGACCTGATCTTCCGAATCGAACAGAACCTGCTCGATTCCGACGTGATCCTCAGGGCGGAAGGCGTCCTGGAGATCCTGCCGGAGGGCTACGGCTTCCTACGGAGTCAGGACTGGAACTACCTATACGGGCCGGATGACATATACGTGTCACCGTCGCAGATCAAGAGATTCGATCTGCGGACCGGGGACACGGTACTCGGCCAGGTCCGGCCACCCAAGGAAGGCGAGCGCTACCTGGCCCTGCTGAAGGTCGAGGAGGTTAACGGCGAGGACCCGGAGAAATCGAAGCACCGAATCAGCTTCGACAATTTGCGGCCGCGCTATCCCGAAGCGCGCATCAGGCTGGAGCGCGAGAACGGCGACATCGCGAACCGGGTAATCGACCTCATCACGCCCACCGGTAAGGGTCAGAGAGGACTCATCACGTCGCCGCCCAAGGCCGGTAAGACGATCCTGCTCCAGAAGATCGCCAACGCGATTACCGAGAACGCGCCCGACATCCATCTCATCGTGCTGCTGATCGACGAGCGGCCCGAAGAGGTCACCGACATGGAGGAACACGTCGACGCGGAAGTGATCTCGTCGACTTTCGACGAGCCCGCCGACCGCCACACGCAAGTGGCCGAGATGGTGATCGAGAAGGCGAAGCGACTGGTCGAGCACAAGCGGGACGTGGTGATCCTGCTCGACTCGATCACGCGGCTGGCCCGCGCCTACAACGTCGTCGTGCCCCATTCGGGCAAGATCCTCTCGGGCGGCGTCGACGCCAACGCGCTCCACAAACCGAAACGCTTCTTCGGCTCGGCGCGTAACCTCGAGGAAGGCGGTAGCCTTACGATCATCGCCACAGCCCTCATCGAGACCGGCTCCCGGATGGACGAGGTCATCTTCGAAGAGTTTAAGGGGACCGGTAACATGGAGATCGTGCTCGATCGCCATATTGCCGACAAGCGGATCTTCCCCGCCATCGACATCAATCGCTCGGGCACGCGCCGCGAGGAGCTCCTGCTGCCGGAAAAGGAGCTCAACCGCATGTACCTGATCCGCAACTTCCTGGCCGACATGCCGCCCGCCGAGTCGATCGAGTTCCTGATTCAGAGGATGAAGCGGACGGAGAACAACGAAGAGTTCCTCAATTCAATGCAAGAAGGATAGAATGTCCATTCCCGAAGTCGTTCGGGAACTCTCGGATTCTGAGCAAGGGAACAATTGAACAGGGGAGGTAGGGAGGTATAGAACCGCTTCTACACTTCCCAACCTCCCCTGTTGCACTGGTCCCATGCTCGGAAATCGAGAATTCCCAAACGACTTCACTACTGCCCGTTCAACTCCTCATATTGAGGATTCACCACCAAGCGCCCGCTCTCTTTGTCCAACACCTCCCGATCCCAAGGAAAGACCACCGTTCCCTCGGCCGCCAGCGCGTAGAAGTCCGGCTCGTAGCCACCGACATGGATCAGTGACGTCGCGGTGCGGACATCGGCCGGTCCCACATCGCGTACCGCGGCGAGCGCCAGGCGCAGGGTATCCCCGCTCTCGCAGATCTCGTCGACCAGAAGCACCCGGCGGCCCGCCAGCTGCGGCGGCGCCGCCGAGAGGATCTGCGGGCGGCCACGTCGCCCCGTCTCGTTCTCGAGCCGCGCGATCTTGATGGCGAAGAACTCCCTCTCCAGCATCGCTGCGATCACCGCTCCCGGAATAACCCCCGCCGCGGCGATCCCCACCACGACCTCCGGATCGTAGTCGTGTGCTACGCGCAGCGCGAGCGCACGGCAAAGCTCACCGAACAGCTCCCAGGAGAGCTCGAACGTCCCGTCCTCGGGAACCTCGGGCAGAATCGGCTGGTCGACGATAATCCACCTCCCGTGCGCTAAAGACAATCGACTGGCAACGACATGTAATCTAATACTCGCCCACCCCCAACCCTGCAACCAACCGAATTTTAGTTCCCCCTCCTCTTGCTCGTGCTCGTAATCGTGATCCTGATCGTAATCCTTGTCGTAGTCGACCGCGCGCCGGGCGGTGATTGGGTTGACAATTACGACAACGATTACGAGCGGGAGTGCGAGCACGATTACGATTACGAGCAAGAACGAGGAACTTGAGAGGGAAGGATTCGGCGCTTAAGTTGATTATAGTCATTTCGGGGTATCTTCGCGCCGACCTTCGAGGTGGAAGAGGAGTGGGGTCGTGGTCAAGGTCGAGAATCCGCGCCGCGAGCGCATAGTCGAGCGCTTCCTAGAAGAAGAATTACGCGAGTCGTTCATCGACTATTCGATGAGCGTCATCGTGCAACGCGCACTCCCTGACGCGCGCGACGGTCTGAAGCCTGCCCAACGGCGTATTCTGTACGCGATGAACGAGCTGGGGCTCGCCCCCGAGCGGCCCCACAAGAAAGCCGCTACCGTGGTCGGCGACGTTCTGGGCAAGTATCATCCCCACGGCGACGTCGCCGTCTACGACACACTGGTGCGCATGGCGCAGCCCTTCTCGATGCGCTGCCCGCTGGTCGACGGCCAGGGCAACTTCGGATCGATCGACGGCGACCCCGCCGCCGCCTACCGTTATACCGAGGCGCGGCTCGCTCGCCTCGCCACCGACCTCTTGCGGGATATCGACAAGGACACCGTCGACTTCAAGCCGAACTTCGACGGCCGACTGCAGGAACCCGAAGTACTACCCGCGGCTTACCCTCAACTGTTGGTCAACGGCAGCGACGGAATCGCGGTCGGCATGGCGACGAAGGTGCCGCCGCACAACCTGCGGGAGATGGCGGCGGCGGCGGAGCAGCTCCTGGCTCGACCGAACACGTCGATGAACAAGCTGCTGGAGATCGTCGCTGGCCCCGATTTCCCGACCGGCGCGTACATCTGGGGTGGCGCGGGCATAGAGGAGGCCTACCGCACCGGCCGCGGCCGCATCGTGATGCGGGCTCGCGCCCACGTGGAGCCGGGCGCCTACGGCAAGCCATCGCTGGTGATCAGCGAGCTTCCCTACCAGGTGAGCAAGCAGCGGGTGATCGAGGCCATCGTGCAACTGGTTCGCACCGGGAAGCTGGTCGGGCTCACGGACCTGCGCGATGAGAGCGACCGCGACGGAGTGCGAATCGTGCTCGAGCTCAAGCGCGATGCCAACCCGCGCAAGATACTCGAGAAGCTGTTCCTCAAGACGCAGCTACAGTACACCTTCGGCGTCATCATGCTGGCTCTGGTCGACGGCGTTCCGCGGCAGCTCAATTTGAAAGAGGCGCTGGAGGTCTGGATCGCCCACCGGTTGGCGGTGATCGTGCGGCGCACGCACTTCAACCTGGCAAAGGCGGAAGAGCGGGCGCACATCCTTGAGGGGTTGCTGGTCGCGCTCGACCGGATTGACGAGGTGGTGAAGATCATCAAGTCCAGCCGGACGCCGGAAACGGCATCGAAGAACTTGCGCTCGACGCTCAAGATCAGCGCTAAGCAGGCGACGGCGATTCTGGCGATGCGACTGAGCCGCCTTACCAACCTGGAGACGCGGGCGCTCAAGGAGGAGCTCGACCAGGTTTCGCGCCGGATCAAGACACTGAAGGCGATCCTCGCGGACGAGAAACGACAGCGTGACCTGGTTCGTCGCGAGCTCGGCGTCATCGCCGAGCGTTACGGCGATGCCCGGCGAACAGAGCTCCTCTCGGGCGAAGGGCGCTTCCCGCTGCCCACTGGCGACGCCGCGCAGGAGATGCACCTCTTCCTGACCCACTACGGATACCTGAAGGCGCTCGCAGCACGCAATGCCAAGGACGACGGCGGCCTCGCAGCGCTAGAGAGCCTCGAGCAGGGGCGCGACGATTTTGTCACCCGCTCCTGGCGGGCTAAGTCGGACGACCAGCTGCTCGGCTTCACCGCAGACGGCGAGGTATTCGCGACGCGGGTCGACGACCTGCCGCAGGGTACGCGCTCGTCGCGCGGGAACCGAGTGCGCGATCTGCTGGACCTGGACGAGGATCCGGTCGCAGTGTATACCGTCCGTGACTTTACCAGCGACCGCTACGTAGTGACCGTTACCCGCAAGGGTCGCGTCAAGAAGACGGCGCTCTCCGAGTACAAGAACATCCGCAGCGGCGGCATCATCGCGGCGGGCGTCGAGAAGGGAGACGAGATCGTCGATGTTCGGATCACGGACGGCCAGAGCCAAATCATCGTCGCCACTCTCAAGGGCCAGGTGATCCGCTTCGATGAGTCTGAGGTCCGACCGATGGGACGGTCCGCCAGCGGTGTGAAAGGCATCGCACTAGCCCGCGGCGACCGGGTCACCGCGTTCGTCGCTCCGCGCCGCGACGCGACACTGCTCGGGGTAACGGCGGAGGGCTATGCCAAGGTGATGGACGTCGACGACCTGCGCGCTCAGTCGCGCGGCGGCAGAGGCGTCCATCTGTTGCCGCCGCGCCTCAACGCCGGCGAGTTAGTCGGTCTCCTCGACCTGATGCACGATGAGGGGGCCGTCGGCGTTACCCAGTCGGGCGAAGCTGTAGCGATCGACGTACCGGGGGTCGGAAACGGCGGCCGGCCCAAGAAGCCCGTCGTGCTGCCGCTGCGCGGCCGCAAGCTCACCGCTGTCGCCCGCTCACCGATCCGCCGCCAGGCGCGACGGGCTGGCGATACCCAGATGAGCCTGCACATTTAGCGTCCGGAACACTTCGGATCTGGATACCGGCAGGAAAGGACTCGATGAAGTATCGCAGCCTGGGCAATTCCGGCATCAAGGTCAGCACGATCTCGCTCGGCAGCTGGCTCACCTTCGGTCACAAGATGGACGAGCGAGTCGCGCTCGAGTGCGTGCAGCTCGCCTTCGAGCTCGGCATCAACCTCTTCGACACAGCGAACGTCTATGCCATGGGCCGCGGCGAGGAAGTGTTGGGAAAGGCACTGAAACCGCTGCCGCGGCACGAGTTTGTGCTCGCCACCAAAGCCTATTTCCCCGTCGGGCCCGGGCCCAACGACCGTGGCCTCTCACGTAAGCACATCTGCGAGCAGGTGCACATGAGCCTACGGCGACTGGGCACCGACTACCTCGACCTCTTCCAGTGCCATCGATACGACGAGGAGACACCGCTCGACGAGACGTTGCAGGCGATTGATGACCTTATAGCGCAGGGGAAGGTGCTGTATGGCGGCGTCAGTCTGTGGTCGGCGGAGAACATCCACGACGCCGTGAAGCTGGGCCGGGAGTTGGGGCTCCGACGCCTGATCTCGAACCAACCCCAGTACCATATCTTTCAACGCGAGATCGAAACGAACGGTGTCCTGGACACCTGTGCCCGCGAAGGACTCGGACTGATCGTTTACTCGCCGCTGGCCCGCGGGCTGCTGTCCGGCAAGTACACTTCGATCGATGACGTACCACCCGATTCACGTGCCGCCGATCAGATCGGCAGGACGTTCATGGGGCCGTGGTTCAGCGAGCAGGGACTGGAGGCCGTCCGGCGTTTGAAGGGGCTGGCGGAGGAGGCTGGCTTGACGCTGCCGCAGCTGGCACTCGCCTGGTGCTTGCGACGTCCAGAGGTTACATCGGCCATCGTCGGCGCCACCAAGATCGAGCATGTAGAGGGCAACGCCGCAGCTGCCGGTGTCGAGTTGAGCGAGGATCTGGTTGCAGCGATCGACCGGGTGACGGAGGCCTAATCGCTGGTCAGCGGCTCGAGGAAGATCTCCATCACGCCGCCGCAGACAGCGGGACTAAAGGAGAGGTAGTCGTCGGTTAGCTCGACGCGAATGAGCCTGGGAAGGCCGGTCTCGATGACGTCCTCGGCCGCCATCAGTACTTCCGCTTCGCCGCAACCGCCGCCGATCGTGCCGATCTGCTCGCCGCCCGCCGCGATGAGCATTTTGCTACCCGCTCCTCTGGGCGTCGATCCTCTGACACGCACAACAGTGGCAAGTGCCATCCGTTGACCGACCTCAGCCGCTTGGGCGATGGCAACGTAGATTTCGCGGTCCTCCAATCTCACCGACCCCCTTCCGACCCACGCGCGCGCGCCACGCGGTCCAGCACGCGCTCTTCGTCGCTCAGCCTTGCACCGCCGCCACCCCTCCGCGTCGCCACGATCTCGGCCGCGATGGCAAGGGCGATCTCTTCCGGCGTCTCGGCGCCGATATCGAGCCCGATCGGCGCGTGGACCTCTGACAGCCGACTGGGTTCAATCCCATCACGCACCAACGCCTCGAATGTTGCCCGCACGCGTCGCCGGCTGCCGATCATACCCAGGTAGGCGGGCTGGGCCTCCATCCTCAGCAGCTGCAGGATGCAATCGTAGTCATACTTGTGCCCGCGAGTCACCAGCACGACATAGCTCTCAGGCCCGATCGCGACCCCTTCGAACGCCTGGTCGAAGTCGACGACTCTGATCCGCTCCGCCTCGGGGAACCACTCCCGGCTGGCGAACTCGGGGCGGTCATCGCTGATCGTCACGCGAAAACCTAGGGTCGCGGCGAGCCGGCAAAGCGGCCGCGCGATGTGGCCGGCGCCAACGATATGCAGCTCGGGGATCGGGTACTGCGTTTCGATGTAGATGTCCCAGACGCCATCCGACCACTCGATCTCCACGACACCGCCCTCGCGCGCCGCCAGCGACTCTCGGGCATGTGCCGCGGCCAGCCCGTCGAGCTCCGGGCCACCCAGCGTCCCGTGCAGCGCCGACTCCGTCACCACGAGCCGCCGGCCGACGGCCCTTTCACTCGGCGCTTTCACCACGGTCACCAGCGCTACGGGCTCACTGCCCTCGTGCGCCTCCAGTGCCCATCTCGCGGCTGACGCCGCGGTAACCTCTCCTTCGCTCAATCGAGCTCTCCCACGTGCTCCTCGTAATCCGCTGGCCTGTTGATGTCGATCAGGACGCCGGGATCATCCACATCGACCTCGACCAGGTCGCCGTCGTGCGCCCGTATGACGGTACGGGCTCCCTGAGGAAGTTCTGAGCTCAACAGCTCATCGAACACGTTCGCAGCGAATAACACCGGGTGGCCGCGCCGGCCTCCGTGCGACACACGCACCACCGGTGCGCGGCAGGCCTCGAACGTCTCGATGATGGTCGTCACGGTGCTCGGCTCGATCAGCGGGTGATCGACGGGGATCACGACCGCTGCCTCCACCGTCGCGGGCAGCGCACGAAGCCCGGCGCGCAGCGAGTCGATCTGTTCGGGGCCGCCGCCGCTTTTGGTCGCGCGGACCCCAGAACTTGCAGTGAGGCTCGTGAGCTCCGGCTCGTCGACACCCAGCACGACAACGATGTCCCCGCAACCGCCCTCCCGAAGCACACGCACGGCACGCTCCAGGAAGATCTCATCCCCGACCTTCAGCGTTGCCTTGCGCCGGCCCATGCGTTGCGACCGGCCGCCGGCGAGCACGATTCCGGCGATCATTGGTCGAGGGCCAACACGATCGATGGCACGCCTTCCGTCGGATCGGCGCTCAGTGGCCCCGGGTCGGAGAGCCGGACCAGCGAGACCACGCTGCGTGGCGCGCCCGACGCGTCGTCGAGGCCGAACAAGAGCACCCGTTTCGGAACCCACTTGTCGCTCCCGTGGATCCCCAAGCGGATCTCGCCGTTATCGCTGTGCGCCAGATCGTCCTTCGTGAACGGTACTTCCACCGGCAACTCGTAGATGTTGGCCGTGTCGATCTCCAAGTCGGTCTGCGGCGTGTCGGTGACGACATGATGCGCCGCCACTCCGGCAGCCGTCCTGACTCGCACCCAGATCGGATCGTCGGTCCCCGCATAGGGCGCATCGTAGGTGACCACGACCAGCAGCAAACGCCGGATGAGCGTGTCGCCCGCCCCGACAGCAACGCGCCGAACGTCAATCGAAGGGACGCCGACGCGCTCATCGCCGCTGAGCGTGCCAGTCAATCCCATGTCCAAAGCCAGCGGGATCGTACCTTTCCCCCGCGACCGGGCCCAGACCAGCGCCAGCTCCGGCTCCCAAGAGCCGATCTCGTCGAAGCCGAGCCGGACCTGGAGATCGTCCGGTCCGATCAGCTCGTCGGTGAGATTCTCCGCCGCCTCCGGCGGCAGAGCCTCGAAGTAGTAGAGGCACTCCTTGCGTCTCAGGCTGCCGACCGTCTCGGCCGACTTCATCTCCCGATCGAGAAGGGCGCGGCCGTGCTGGATGATCATCAGCCGGGCAAACGCCGAGGTCCCGCTCTTGCGTCCGGTCCTTGTGCGGACCGCTGCGGTAATCGAAGTGAAGGCACCCATGCTTAAGACCTCCCGCTATCGGCGGCCTAGAGCCGCCAGCATCTCTTCGACCGTGGTGAATTTCACCCGCGGCCGACCTTGCTCTTCACCCCTCGCATCCTCCAGCTCCTGGATACGCTTCCAATCGGACCAGGAGAAGAAGTCCGGCTGGCCTCGGCGCACCGACTCCTCCGCCGACGCCAGGTCAGGGGCCTCCGGACTCAGAAGCGCACCGGCGCTCAGGTCTTCCAGCATGCATTCGACCGTCTCGGCGGCACACGGCTTATTGGTGCCGATGACCCCTGACGGACCGCGCTTGATCCAGCCGGCGACGTATAGACCGGTCATCGGTTCGTCCGTCTCCGGAGCGATGACACGCCCCTTCTGATTGGGGACGATACCCCAGCGATCGTGGAAGGGTATATCAGCCAGCGGCACGCCCAGGTAGCCGACCGAGCGAAAGACGATGTCGACGGGCATCTCCTCGTATTCGGCGGTCGCCCTGGGGCGCAGCGATCCATCGTCGCTGGCGTAGAGCTCGTTCTTCACCAGCTTCACGCCCGCCACGCGGCCGCTCTCGTCGCCGTAGAGCTCGACCGGCGAGACCAGGAACCTGAGCGTCAACTTCTTCGGTTTGGTCGTAGCCGGTCGATCGACGAAGCTCTGCAGGATCTCGACCTTCTTGGCCGTGGTTTTGTCCTCGCTCTCCGCCAGTTCTTTGCGACTCAGCGTGTCGAGCTCGACCTCTTCGGCCAGCACCGCGATATCGGCGCCCTCCATCTCACCGAGTTCTTTGACCTCCGGGTTCGTGAACTTGGCCTGCACGGGTCCGCGACGGCCCAGGATGTAGACCTCCTTGATATTGCTCTGCGCGAGCGCCTCCGCCGCGTAGTCGGCGATGTCGGTGGTCGCCAACTCTTCGGGCGTGCGACAAAGGATGCGCGCCACGTCGACGGCTACGTTGCCGACACCAACGACCGCCGCGCGCTCCACCGAAAGATCGAACTCATAGTCCCGGTACTCGGGATGACCGTTGTACCAGGCGACGAATTCGGTCGCCGGATGACTTCGTTCCAGGTCCTCACCGGGAATGCTCATCCGCCGGTCGGTCTGTGCACCGGTCGTGTAACAGATCTGATGGAAGTGCCGCTTCAACTCGGTCAGCGTGACATGCTTGCCGATGTCGACGTTGCCGAAGAAGCGGAAGGCGGGATGCTCCGCCGTCTTCGCGTATACGCGGGTGACGTTCTTGATCTTCTCGTGGTCCGGCGCCACGCCGAACCGCACGAGCCCGAACGGTGTAGGTAGCCGGTCGAACATGTCGACCTGAACCACGGTGTTCTTCTGTTTGAGCAGTTTCTCAGCGGTGTAGAATCCGGCGGGGCCGGACCCGACGATCGCTACCCTGAGCGGCTGGGCATCGCTACCCGGTCGCGTCATGCGTTCCCGTCCCTTTCCTTGGCATTTCTCGGCTTTTTGGGCCCGCTGGCCTTGGGATAACACCTATATCATAGGTAAGGTCGGCGGGCCCGGCGACCCGTGGCCCGGCCGACGCTCAGATGGGTTGTCGAGGCCGTGGCGCGACGGCTAGCTTGCAGACCTGACCTCACAAAGGGAGAGCGCGAGCCCATGAAACGCACGCTATTGGCCGTCACCGCACTATCCGTCGCAGCCACACTCGTAACCCCCGCTACCCCCGCTCGGGCCCAGGAGCGCCCGCTCGGCACGCTGCGCGCGCAGACGGCGATCCAGCAGGGTTGGCTGCAGCTACGCCTCGAGCGTGTGCTGCCGCGCCTGATGCGGGAGCACGGTGTGGATATGTGGATCATCCCGATGCGGGAGTACAACGAGGATCCCGTCTTCGTCGGCCTCGTGTCGCCCACCACCCTGGCCGCGCGCCGCCGTACCATCTACGTCTTCTGCGATCGCGGACCCGAGGAGGGCGTCGAGCGCATCGCCATCGGCGGTAACTCGCAGGGTGGTCTCTACCGTGTCGTCCGCGATCCCGACGCCGCGACGGGCGCCGCCGGCGGGCAGGAGCGCCGGGCCGAGCCCTTCGGGCCCGACCAGTGGAACCTGCTGCCGCCCATCGTCGAAGGGTGCGACCCCCAGACAATAGCGGTCAACACCTCGCACACCTTCGCCTTCTCCGACGGCCTGAGCGTCGGCGAGTGGGAGCAGATGAGCGCCGCGATACCGGAACCGTACCGGGATCGTGTGGTACGTCGCGAGCGACTGGCCCTCGACTACATCTCCGAGCGTCTGCCCGAGATGCTGCCGACCTTCATCGAGATGACGAAGATCGCACACGAGATCATCGCCACGGCCTTCTCGAACGAAGTCATCACGCCCGGTATCACACGCACCGAAGACGTGAGATGGTGGATGCGCCAGCGACTCAACGACCTGGGGCTCGACACCTGGTTCCACGCCTCGGTGGAAGTCCAGCGCCGTGGCGGCGTTGAATCTTCTAACCCAGTGATCATGCACGGCGATGTCCTACACTGCGATTTCGGCGTCACCGCGCTGGGACTCAATACCGACACCCAGCACATGGGCTACGTGCTGCGCCCCGGCGAAACCGATGCGCCGGAGGGGCTCAAGCAAGCCCTGGCCGCCGGCAACCAGCTCCAGGACATCGTGACGGAGGAGATGCAACCGGGCCGCACGGGTAACGAGGTGCTGCGAAGGGCACTGGCTCGGATGCGCGACGCTGGCATCGACGGCACCGTCTACAGCCATCCCGTCGGCGACCACGGTCACGGCGCCGGCCCGCTGATCGGGCTCTGGGACCGCCAGGAGGGGGTGCCCGGCCGCGGCGACGTACCGCTACGGCCGAACACCTGGTACTCCATCGAGCTACAGGCCACCTCGCCGGTAGCGGAATGGGACGGCGAGCGGGTGCGCATGGCGCTGGAAGAGGATGCGTACATCGATGCCGACGGCGCGCGGCACTGGGTGCTGAGCCGCCAGGAGCACTTCCACCTCGTTCGCTAGGGCGGCAGGAGCTACCTGCGACGCAGACACGTCTTGAGCTAGTGTGAGCGACGGCCGGCCAGCTCGCCGGTGGCTGTCCAGCGCTCGCGCCGCTATTTTGCGTGCCGTGTGGGGCCGGGCGGTGGACGGCCCCTTTTCTTGTCAGGCTGCGTCCTTCGCAGCACCCCCGCACGCCGCCCGGGTTACCCACGCCAAGAAACTCGGCCGTTACTCAAGCTTGTAGCGAGCCGTGGCTGACGTCTAACGCCGGTCCCTTAGGTGGCTGAACCAGGGTGGCGAGATCATGGACCTCAGCTTGCAGCAGCTGCGAGACCGCAAGCTCTTTCAGTGGGCTGTCGCCTATCTTGCGGCGGCGTGGGCGCTCCTCGAGGCGATCGACATAGTTGCCGGGCAATTCGCCTGGCCAGCCCTGATCGGGCAGATCGCCGTCCTCATCGCAGTCTGCGGCCTGTTCGTGACGCTGATCCTCGCATGGTACCACGGGGAGAAAGGGCGTCAGCGAGTCAGCGGTCCCGAACTGCTAATGATCGCCCTGCTGCTCGTTGTAACGGGCGCGGTGCTCTCGATGCTGAGCCCCGACGCCGAGCCAGCGGGGGGCCAGGCGCTATCAGCCGACGACGAGTCGCTCCCGCTTGTCATCATAATGGACTCGCCCCACTCAACCCGGGTGTACGACGAGGAGGTGCTCGCTGCAAACGGGACGAATGCAGACGTCATCAGCGACATCCTCCTCGATCTCCCGATCCGTCGACAGAAGGAAGCGATAGGCGCCAACTGGCATCGTGACGAGGAGATCTCAAGCTTCGAACCAGACCTTGTCATCATCCACTACTCTGGCTTCAGACAGGATTTCGAGGACCTACCGCGGCCGAGGCTCAGGCTCTTCATGAGCTATTTGGCCGATAGCGACACGAAATTCCTGATCTACAGCAGAAGGTCGGAAGCACGGCTTCGGGAGCTGGTGACTGGGCTGCTGGCTGATCTGGATGCAGAACATCCGGGGCTCACTAGTCGCGTCCGGGTCTTCGGACTCGACGACTACGGTCCGCCCAAGTGGCTCCATCCGTCGACTTCCACGCATCTGAAGCTCGCCGTGAAAGAGATGCTTGGCCTTTGACAACGTAGCGGAATCACAGAGCGACTAACTCGGCAGAAAACGGGAGGCTAATCAGATGCGACAGCAACATCGAGGTCTAGTGGTCACCCTGCTGGGGATAATGGTCGGCTGCGGCCCGTCCTCCGATGCCCAGTTGGAGGTGAACAAGGAGGTCGTGCGCCGTTTCGTCGAGGCCCAGAACGAAGGCGACATCGAAACTATAAGGGAGCTCGTGGCTCCGAACGCGGTGCGGCACTGCCAGGCAACGCCCGATGTTCAGGTACGGAGCCGTGAAGATTTCATCGCCTTCTACGAGGAGTACATGGCATCGTTTGCCAACCCCTGGCAGACGATCGATCTCCTCGTCGCCGAGGGGGATATGGTCGCGGTGCTGGCGACCTTCACCGGCAGACAGGACGGCCCCATGGGACCGTTCCCGCCGTCCGGCAAGGACGTGGACGGCAAGTTCTTGGTGATAATCCGGCTGGAAGCTGGAATGATCGCCGAGTGGTGGGTCGAGTGGGACAACCTCACGATGCTGACCCAGTTGGGGCACTTTCCGCCGCCCGAGAGTGATTAGCTGCGTGGTAGCAATAGACATAGCACTGGAGTTCGTCGACCGCATCAATCGGCGGGACGTGGGCCTACTCTGTGAGCTGATGACCGAGGACCATCGCTTCATCGACTCCGATGGGACGGTGACGGTGAGCGATCGCGAGTCGATGCGGGAGAGCTGGCGCAGTTATTACGCGATGGTCCCGGACTATCGGATCGATGTGGAGGAGACGATCAGCTCGGGAGACGCCGTCGTGCTGCTGGGGATCGCCTCGGGGACCTACACGGTGGACGGTGAGCTAGAACCCGTGAACCACTGGGAGACACCTGCAGCTTGGAAAGCGGTCGTGCGGGATAACCGAGTGGCCGAGTGGCGCGTCTGGGCGGACCTCGAGCCTATCCGAGCCGTGATGCGGAGGCTTGGAACTTCGGATTGACCTATGACCAAGGACACCTCTCAGCTGCCGTGCCCGAGCTGCAAAGAGCCGATGCGGCCCGAGTGGCACCGCGCCATAGAGATCGACCGCTGCCCTGCCTGCGGCGACTTGTGGTTCGATCGGACCGAGCTCACCACCTACGTTGCCGATAAGACACCGGGCCTCGGTAAGGTGATGCTCGGACAGCCGCGCACGGTGCCCGGTGGGCCCGACACCTCCCTAGCGTGTCCGCGCTGCCGGGTACCGTCACTGGAGCCGTACGAATGGGATGGCCACCGGTTCAGCCGCTGCACGAGCTGCTCGGGTGTCCACCTGGAAGGCACCACGCTAGACGGCATCATAGCCGATATCGAGGGACGGTTGCAGCGCGAGAAGGGGTCCGCCACACCGAGCGAGATTCTCTTCTGGCTGCTCTTCATCGCCCGCTGACCTGCCAGACGCGGCACATTCCGCGACCTCACAGCGGACCACAGGCCAGCCTCCAGGAGGGTCTTTCGCGGCGGCCCGTTCTTCTCCAAAGTCATGGGATTGCACAGGCGCTGTCCGGCGCTCGGGAGCGCCGGACGTACCCACAGAGAGGGGAGGCCTCGGATGCCCAGCGGAATCACACGTCGACTTTTCTTCCAGCAGAGTTTCCTGGCGGGTGCCGGCGCTTTGTTGTGGCAGCGGCTGAACCCGTTCGCGAGCGGTGGATCCGCCTCGCGTAGGGCACGTCAGGCCGGCACGCCGATCATCATCACCAGCAAGACGAACGAGACCGGCCAGAAGGCGATGGAGCTAGGCTGGGAGATCCTCTCGGCAGGAGGGTCGGCTCTCGACGCGGTCGAAAAAGCAACGAACTACATCGAGCAAGACCCCGAGGACACCAGCGTGGGCTACGGTGGGCTGCCCAACGAGCGGGGCGTCGTTCAGCTGGACGCCTCGATTATGGACGGCAAGACGTATAGCGCCGGGTCGGTGGCCTCGCTCGAGAACATCATGTACCCGTCGTCGGTGGCGCGGCTGGTCATGGAGCGCACCGACCACGTGATGCTGGTGGGCCCGGGCGCCTTGGAGTTCGCCAAGTCCTGGGGCTTCGAGGAGGAGAACCTGCTCACCGAGAAAGCGCGGGAGCGGTGGCTCATGTGGCGCGAGGCTCATAGCGATCGCGACGACTGGGGTCCGCCCGACCACCTGAAGGGGCGCGAGGAGCAGGGCGCCTCGCTGGACGAGCAGCTGGCTTACACCTACGGAACCGTCAACGTGCTGGCTGTAGACGCGGCGGGCGACGTCGCCGGTATCACGAGCACCAGCGGCCTCAGCTACAAGATACCGGGCCGCATAGGGGATTCGCCGATCATCGGCGCCGGCCTCTATGTCGACAACGACGTCGGCGCAGCAGGCGCGACCGGTCGCGGAGAAGACGTGATTAAATCGTGCGCCGGATATTACATCGTGATGCGAATGAAGGAGGGCCGCACACCGCAGCAGGCGTGCGAGGACGCGCTCCACATGATCGCCGGCCGCTACCGGGCGGTCGGCCTCGACTTTCTGCCCGGCGAAAAGTTCGTCGCCATAAGCAAAGACGGCGAGTACGGATGCTGCACGACGACTGGCAGCCGTCAACCGCGCATGTCCGTCATGAACGAGGCCGGCCTGAACATCTACTCGGGGAGTATCGCGTTCCAGACCGAATAGGCTCGGGGAGGGGAGATGAGCGACGCATCCGACCCGCGAGACCGCGATGAGGTCGCGCGAGTCCTGCGGTCGATCAACGACTGCTGGCTCACGGGCAAGCCGCAGGAGATGGCCGGGTACCTCCACAACGACATGGCGATGGTTCTTCCAGGTTTCGCCGGTCGCGTGGACGGCGCCAGCGCGGTCATCGCCGGCTACGAGGACTTTTGCAACAACGCGCACGTGCATGAGTACGAAGAGCGGGATCTGCGAATCGACGTGTACGACAACACGGCAGTGGCGAGCTATACCTTCCAGATGGTCTACGAACGTGAAGGCATGCGGTACTCGTCCAGCGGCCGCGATCTTTTCGTTTTCAACCGAGACGCGGGGGCGTGGCTGGCCGCCTGGCGGACCATGCTAGACATCGCCGAGGAGCCCATGTCGTGAACCCTCCGCTGCCCGAGAGGGCCGGGCGCGACTTTCAAGCGGCGTAGCCCTCGGCGACGCCGGCCCGCCCCTGGAACCAGGGGCGGTAAGTCAAGCGTTTTCATATCGTTACGGTACCGGCTCGGCACCTCAACGCGGCGGTCCACGCTTGACTGCCACCTCGGTGTCCGATACGATCCCACAGTGCGCCCGAGGCCAATTACCGCCCGGCCGCATGGCATCTCTCGACCGTCCGGGGGAGCTGTTGATCGAGGCGATCAGACTCACAGTCAACGGAGACACTCACGACCTCGGCGTCCCGAGCCACTACACGCTGCTCGAGGCGCTGCGCTACGTGCTCGGGCTAACCGGTCCGAAGCAGGGCTGTGACAAGGGCGACTGCGGCGCCTGCACCGTTCTGCTGGACGGAGTCCCCACCCTTTCGTGCATTCTTCCCGTTCAGGAGGCGATCGGCAAAGAGGTAACGACCATCGAAGGTCTTGCCGCTCCCGACGCCCCTCACGCGTTGCAGGACGCCTTCGACCTGACGGGCGGCGCGCAGTGCGGGTTCTGCACGTCGGGAATTCTCATGTCCGCAGCGGCCCTGCTCGCAGCCAACCGGAGCCCGACGCGCCTGGAGATCAGGGAGGCACTGGCGGGCAACCTGTGCCGCTGCACGGGTTACACGAAGATCTACGAGGCGATCGAACTCGCGGCGGCGGCGCTGCGCGAGGAACGGATGCCGGCGGAGCTAAAGGGCTCGTGAAGCTCGAGGACTTTCGCGAGAAGCAGATCGCTGGTGCGGCGAGCGATGAGGAGCTGCACGAGGCGCTGGAGCGTGAGTTCCAGGTCATCGGACGCCGGCTACGCCGCACCGATGGGTTGGCCAAGTCTTCCGGCCGGGCGATTTTCACCGACGATATCTCGCTGCCCGGGATGCTCCATGCCAAAATCCTGCGGAGCCCGCACCCGCACGCTCGCATTCTGGGGATCGACGTATCGAAGGCGTTGGAGCTGGACGGGGTACACGCGATTGTAACGGGCAGCGACGTGCCGGAGACCTATGGGATCCTGCCCTGGGCGCGGGACGAATACGCGCTGTGCATCGACAAGGTACGTTACGTAGGCGACGGTGTGGCAGCCGTCGCCGCGGTTGATGAGGAGTCGGCGAATGAAGCCCTCGACCTGATCGAGGTCGAGTACGAGGTGCTTCCCTATTTCCTCGACGCCGAGGAAGCGTTGGCGCATCCGGAGATGCCGATCCACGAACCGAAAAAGCCGGACGCCAACGGCAACATCTCAAAGCACGTGCGGCTCGAGTTCGGCGAGGTGGACAAACTGCTCGAGGACTCCGAGGTCATCGCGGAAGCCGAGTACTACTTCGAGGGCACCACGCATACAGCCATCGAGCCGCACTGCGCCATCGGCTGGTTCGACACATCCGGCAAGCTCACCGTTTGGTCGACGACCCAGGTCCCCCATTACCTGCACCGCGAGCTGGCGCGCGTGCTCGATCTGGACGTCGCCAAGGTCCGGGTCATCCAGCCGCCGATCGGTGGTGCTTTCGGCGGCAAGTCCGAGCCGTTCGACCTCGAGTTTTGCGTGGCGAAGCTCGCCATGATCACCGGTCGGCCGGTGAAAATCCTCTACACCCGGGAGGAGGTCTTCTACGCGCACCGCGGCCGCCACCCGATGCTGATGCGCTACCGGACCGGCGCCGACAAGAACGGCCGTATCCAGGCGGTCGACGCCAGCACGATTCTCGACGGCGGCGGATACGAGTCGTTTGGGCTAGTCACCACCTACTACTCGGGCCAGCTGATCACGGCGCCCTACACGATGGAGTCGTATCGATTCGACTCAACCCGGGTCTACACGAACAAGCCGTGCAGTGGGCCGAAACGAGGTCACGGCTCGGTCCAGCCTCGCTTCGCCATCGAGGTCCAGCTCGACAGGCTGGCCGAGGCGCTCGACATCGATCCGATCGAATTAAGACGGCGTAACCTCCTCGGGTCCGACACACGGACGGTGAACGAGTTCCTGGTCAGATCGAACGGTTTCCTCGAGTGCCTGGGGGCGGTAGAGCACGCTTCCGACTGGAAGGACAAGTATCGGCAGCTGCCCTACGGTCGCGGCGTGGGCGTCGCCGGGTCGTGCTATATCTCCGGCACCAACTATCCGATCTACCCCAACGAGATGCCGCAGTCGGCGGTCCAACTGCAGGTCGACCGCTCGGGTCGCGTGGCTGTCTTCTGCGGCGCCTCCGAGATCGGGCAGGGCTCCGACTCGATGCTCGCCTACATCGTGTCCGAGGAGTTGGGCGTGCCACTCGACTACGTGCGCATCCTTGCGGCCGACACCGACTTCACACCGGTGGACCTGGGAGCCTACTCGTCGCGCATCACGCTCATGTGCGGCAACGCCTGCATCGACGCGGCTGGCAAGATCAAAAAGCTGGTGAAACAGGCGGTTGCCGACGGCTGGGATTGCAAGCCGAAGCAGGTGGCGCTGGCTGGCGGCTGGGCGTTCGACGTGAAGGACACCGGTCGCAAGATGCCGATCAGCGAGGCGTTCAACCTAGCGGAGGCGAAGTTCGGCACGCTGGGCGCTACCGGCTCCTACAACACCCCGAAGGACATTCACGGCGATTACCGCGGCGGAACGATCGGCTCTTCGCCCGCCTACTCCTTCACCGCTCACGTTGCAGAGGTGGAGGTCGACCGGGATACCGGCTTCGTCGACGTGCGCAAGATCTGGATCGGCCACGACTGCGGCCGGGCGCTCAACCCTGTGCTGGTCGAAGGCCAGATGGAGGGCTCGGCCTATATGGGCTTCGCCGAGGCGGTGATGGAGCAGCACATCTTCAAGGAGACCGGCCTTCACAACGCCCCGTCACTGCTCGACTACAAGATCCCCACCAGCCTCGACACGCCGGAGCTCGAATCGTTGATCGTCGAGTCGGTGGACCCGGAAGGACCGTACGGGGCGAAAGAAGCCGGCGAGGGACCGTTGCACCCCTCGATCCCGGCGATCGCCAACGCCATCTACGACGCCGTCGGCGTACGCATCGATCGGCTGCCGTTCACACCGCCGCGAGTCTGGATGGCGCTGCAGTTGCGAGCCGACCGCGAGAAGGCGGGCGCGCTAGCGCCGTGGAAGCGAGAGTCGGGCCGGACGCCGCTGCCGGCCGCAGGGGATTAGGCTAAACCGATGTTGAGGCTACACCCTTACGTATACCACCGGCCGCGAAGGCTCGACGAGGCGCTCGAGCTCTTGAAGGAGCACTCCGGCGACGTGCTGCCCATCGCCGGCGGCACCGACCTGGTGCCCAACATGAAGCACGGACTGTTCGCGCCGGGGCATCTGGTGGCGCTGAAGGGGATCGACGAGCTCCACGGCATCGAAGAGCGCGACGGCGAACTGGCGATCGGCGCGGCCGAAAGCCTGACGGCGGTGGCAAGCCACCCACTGGTTAACGACCACTTCCCCGCCCTCGCACACGCCGCGTCCCTCGTCGCCCATCCGATGATTCGCAACCAGGGCACGCTGGGCGGCAACATCTGCCTCGACACGCGCTGCACCTATTACAATCAGACGCATTTCTGGCGGCGGGCGCTTGGCTACTGCCTGAAGAAAGACGGTGACGTGTGCCACGTGGTCGCAGGTGGCACGAAGTGCGTAGCGGCACACTCCGCCGACACACCGCCGATACTCATGGCGCTGGACGCAGCGGTCGACATCGCATCTGCCGACGGCGAGCGATCGATCAAACTCAGCGACTTCTTCACTGCCGACGGGATGTGGAACAAGAGGCTGGAGCGGCACGAGTTGGTGACGCGGGTGCGCATACCGCTACCGTCGCCCAAGCTCCACGCCACCTACACGAAGGTACGCGAACGGAAGTCGGTGGACTTTCCCCTCCTCAGCATCGCGCTGGCGGTGGAACTGGACGACAGTGGTGTGATGGATTCGATCTCGCTGATCGTCGCCGCCCTGGGTGCCAAGCCCCGCGTCATCGGCGGGCTCGACAAGATCGCGGTCGGGAAGAAGCCGACCGACGATATTGTCGAGGCGGTCGCCAGACAGACCTACCGTCAGTGCAACCCGCTGGACAACATCATAGTCGAGATCGAGTGGCGCCGCGCCATGGTGCCCGTCTACGTGCGACGCTCGTTCAACGCCATCCTCGCCGAGCCGCGCGCCACAGCTTAGCGGTATCCTCCCATATCGCTCCGAACGACCGACTCGGCGTAGATCTCGACCGCGGCGGCCCCTGCATCGCCGGGACCGAACTCCCAGACCAGGGTGCCACCGTCGCGATCGTGGGAATTCGAGTTCGTGACCCGCCCCGGCATGTTCAGCCGGAAGACGATGGCTGTGTTGATCGCCAGCGACAGACCCGGCAGCTTCTCATCTAGGAAGACCTCTAGCGGCTCATCGTCGTCGTACAAGCGTTGCAGTATCTCCCTGAACGACCCCTCGTCCGCATCGGGATAGCTATGCCGCGCAATCTCCGCCGCTTGTGGCGCCGTGCGGTCCATAAAGGCCGCGTATAACCGTTTTTCCTCTTCGTCGCCCGCGTCGAGAATGCCCTGGTCCACAGCAGACCATAGTCCGCCTCTAACGAGCCCGATGATCTCGCCCCGTTCAGCTGAGGTCAGGTCGGCGTACCTTGCGTCCATCATGTCGGCGAAGGTCTGTACGAAGAACTCGACCAAGACATCCAGGAGGCTTTCCCAGTAGAAGGTCTCGCGATAAGTGAACGATGTATATTCGGCGACCTGCCCGGTCTCTACTCTGACCGTATTGCGGAAATGGACGTCGCCCAGCGAGACACGCCCAACGCTCGAGCGCGCGTTCGCACTAGTAGCGCCCGCGATGTGTACATCGCCGCTCACATCGGGCCAAGAAGCGAAATCAGACAGCGCCTTCTCGCGCTGGAAGACATGCACCGTATCGCCATCGCGGACCTCTTCGCGGTGTGTCCACCCGTAATTGTCGGTGACAGACATGAGCTCACCGAATTCGGCGTAGGTCACGTCGACCCAGGCTTCCTCGTTCTGGTCGACGATCATCTCCTCGCGCCGCATTCCGCTACCATCGACGTTCAGGGTGGTCTCGATCGTGTACTCGACGCAGCCACCCAGCCCGAGTAGGGTCACGCTGAGGGCCGCAATCTGAACTCGCTGATGTCTCTTTTCCGACTTCATGACCTTCACCTCTCTATTCACAGTGCCCCAGGGGACAAGTCAAAGCCGGGAGCGGATCCCCCTGCCAGTGCGAGAAGGCGCGTCGTCGATATCCGCCTGGAGGAATCGACCCCAAGAGTCTCGACCAGTCGTGTTAACTCACCGGCCTGTAGCCCGTCGCCGGTGGGCACCTCCGTCGCCAAGTTCTCCACAGCGGCCGCCAGCCAAGAGGGTAGGTTCCTGTACAGCGCCTCCGTATCGGAGGCGTCGAAGATCGTGGTGGTCGCTGGTAGGCTGCCCAGCATACGGGCGAGCTCAGCAACGCTCACACTCCTGCGGCGTGCCAGCGCTCGTTCCCAGGTTGGCCGCCCCGCCAGCCCGGCGGTCCGCGCCACCGGGTCCGTGGATGTCCGCAGGTCCAGCTCGGCGAGCCAGCGCTCCTGCTCGGCGACCTGCTGTACGAGAGCGGTCTCGCGTCGCCGAAGCTCCCGGACCTCTTGATACATGAGGCCGCTGCCGATGAAGAGGAGGAGGGTCGCAGCCGCCACAGCAGGAGCCAGCCAGCTCCAGCCCTGCCATCCCCTCGACTCCCTCAGGCGTACCGATTCACCGGTCGCGATCTCGGCTCGCACACGCGGCCAGACGGAAGCGACCATCTCGTCGGGCACCGCGGCCTCCAGGTCGCCGAGTGCCGGCGCCGCCAGGTGCTCGTGCACTCTGAGGAGCATCGCGCAATCCCCGCAGGAAGCGGCATGCAGCCGAAGCTGTTCGATGCCCTCCTCCGGCAGCGCACCGGCCTGCAGCGCGTCCAACTGATCCTGGAAGACCTCGCAGTCGGGGTTCCTCGTCACGGTGTTTCCTCCATCTCTCTAAGAGCTGCGGCCAGACGCTTGCGGGCGAAGTGAAGGGTCGCCCTCAAGGTCGTGTGTTTGATTCCAAGCGCCTGTGCCACCTCTTTTTGATCGACACCCTCCAGGTAGACCCGAGCGAACACCTGCCGCTGGCTCTCGCTCAGCGTGCCCATCGCGATTAGCAGCCGCCGGTGGAACTCGCGGCGCTCGAGATCGGCTAGGGGATCGGCGGCAGGCTCGATGGCGCGCCCGAGCGCGTCATCGCCCGGCATCGTCTCGTACCTGACCCAGGCCCGGCGCAGGTGACTGAGGCAGGCGTTGCGGTGGACCGTGTAGACCCAAGCCCGGAACGACCTGACCGGGTCGTAGCGCCGGATCCTATCGTGTACCCGCACCCAGGTCTCCTGCGTCAAGTCGCGGGCCCATTCCCAGTCGCCGGTGTAGCGATAGGCCATGGCTATGAGAGGTCGGGTCAGGGCCTCCACCAACCGCTCGAAGGCATCCTCGTCCCCCCTCTGAAAAGCTGCCGCTAGCGCAGTAAGCTCCCGTTCTTCCACGTGCGGCTCCCGCCGGTTCGTGTCGCGCCGGGGCGGTTCGCTACCTGCCGGCCTCTGCTCAGAATACGCGATAGGCGTGGGATCTGTTTACGGCAATCTGCAAAAAGACGGCGCCCGGCACCATCCGGTACCGGGCGCCGCGTTTTGAGGCGACGCAGAAGTTCTGATCCGACTCAGCGCTCGTCGCGCTCGCGGATGATGTAAGGACCTCGCTGCGAGATCTTGCCGGTCACCTCTGTCTCACGTTTCCTGCGCATGATCCGGAAGGAGACCTCTTCGTCGGGCTCGTACGATCGCAGGACCCGCATCGCGTGGCTCGGGTCCCGTACCGCACGGCCATCGATTTCCAGGATTACGTCGCCCGCTACGAGCCCCAGCTCGCTCTCCTCGGGAACGCTGATCACGAGCACACCCTCACCGGCGTCGAAGTACTCGCCCAGCTCGGGGCCCAGGGCGACGAGCTCGAGGCCGGGCAGCGTCGTGCCGTTGGCCAGCGCGAACGACTCTGGCCCCCGGACACGGATCTCGGGAATCTCACGCAACCGTTCAACCAGACCGGAGATCCGCTCGTAATCGGGCATTCTGAAATGATACGAGAACCCGCTATCGGGCAGGCTGAAGCGATAGGTGTACGCCAGCGGTGAATCGAACTCGCCGACGACCAGCTCAACGGTTTGCGTGTCCCCATCACGGCGCAACTCGATTTCCACCGTATCGCCCATCTCGAGCTCACGCGCCCGCTCGATCAGCCGCATCCCCGGCACCGACTCATCCTCGTCGTACGTCTCGTCACCTTCGAGCAGGCTCACCCCGGCCAACCTCGTGACCATGTCACCTTCTTGAATGCCCGCCTTCTCCGCCGGACTGCCGTCAGCCACCCGTTCGATGAGCGCTCCGTAGCGGTCGGTCTCTGGATTCGCCTCGGTGTTTATCCACACCCCCAGCCGCGGTTGGCTGCTGAACCAGGCGACCTGGGGCCACTCACCCTCGCCCGGCCATACCTGAATGCGGGAGAACGGCGCCGTCGCTACGCCGCGCCACTCGCACACGCATTCCTCCTTGCCTTCCTCTTCTTCCTGAGCCCTCACGGGCCCGGCGACGCCTGCCAGGACCAAGGCGCCTGCAAGTGCTAGCTGTACCCACCTCATGGAATCTCCTCCGTCATCTTGCCCGCAACATCTGCTTTTGAATCCGATTATCGCCAGACCCGTTTCTCCTCCTGAACGACCTGAAGGGTGACCAGCTGCTCCAGTGCAAGCACCCGCTCACCCCACAGGCCGCGTAGCACCTCGCGGTCGGCGCCCACCGCCCGGCTTTCCAGCAGCATTTGGTCGAGCACGAATATCCGATCCTCGAGAGCCGAGGTGGCCAGCGCCGTGGGGGCGTCGTAGACGCGCTTCTGCGGCGCGTAGTACTGCAGCACGGTCTCCAGCTGACGCGCCCGGTTGATCATCGGGCCGAGATCTTCGCTGGTCGCTTCGGCCACCCATTCGTCGGCCGGCTCGACGGCCGGGCCACGCAATATCAATAATCCTGCCAGAGCCGCCGCCGCGGCGAGTCCGACAGCCCCGTAGGACAGCCGCCGGCGCACCCGCCTTCGCCACACGTACCTGCGAATGCGCGGCCACAGCTCGCGCGGCGGCCCGAACGTAGGCAGCGCCCGCAGCTCGGAACGCACACGGTACAGCCGCTCGAGCTCCCCGCGACACGCCTCGCACGACTCCACATGTGCCCGCGCGAACGCGCTTTCCTCCCCGTCCCGCAGGGCGAGAAGTTCATCCATCTCCAGGTGACGCTCGTTCGTCATTACTTCAGCCACTCCCTCAATCGCCGGTGGGCTCGCGAAAGCTGCGATTTCGAGAAACTCGCCGTCTTGCCCATCAGCTCGCCGATCTCCTCGTGGGTGTAGCCCTCGACGTCATGCAGCCAGAGCACCGCTCGTGTCACCGGCGCCAAACGCCCCAGCGCCGCCTCCAGGTCTATCGGGACCGTCGGCTCGGGCGGCCCCCGCCCCACCATCCCGGCCAGATTGCCATCCCCATCCAGGGAGCGGGCGGTCCGCTGACGCTCGCGGCGCAGCAGCATCAGCGCCTTGCTCACCGCCACCTGCCGAACCCAACTCCAGAGCGACCCGTCGCCCCTGAATCTGCCGATAGAGCGGCAGACCTCCAGAAATGTATCCTGGAGTACATCCTCCGCATCCTCCTCGTTCCCGCAGATGCGACGCCCGAGGTTGTAGACCGGCGCCTGGTAGGCACGGAAGACCTCTTCCAGGGCCTCCAGGTCACCCGCGCGGGCGCGTGCGACCTCCGCGCTAGCCACAGCCAGAATTTCAGCTCTCATTCCACTTGTATAGATGCACGAGGCGGTCAAAACGTCGCCCAAGAAGAACGCTCCCCACCGCCGCTGCGGCGAGGAGCGTTTGCCTAACGGGTGCTGCTCTGGACCTAGAAGCCCGACGAGAATCCGAACTGCCAGATCCAGCCCTTCTGCGGCCTGTTGTTCGGATGGACGAAGTCGATCTCCATCAGCATGAGGCCGAAGAGGTTGATGCGCGCAGCCAAGCCGTAGCTCGAAACCATGTTCCAGGGATCCTTGTTACCGCCGCCGAAACTGATTGCCCCGTCCTGGGACCACCACGCCACGCCAGCGTCGAAGAAAGCGGCGAGCGTGATCGGCAGGAAGTTGGGGGCATTTACGCCGAACCCTTGCGGGAACGGCGTACGCAGCTCGAGATTCGCCACGAACATGCGGCTGCCGTACAGCTGGTTCAACACCGGGCAACTGGAATCGCCTACGAACGAGTTGTCGTCGACGGGATCCCCGCACTCGCTGATGCTGAAGGACGAGTAATCGTATCCTCTGATGAGCTGCTGGTAGCCTACGTACAGCGGAAACATTCTGCGGTCCTCGCCGCCGCCGCCATATCGTCCGAAGTGCATGACGCGTCCCGCCAGCGTGTAAGGCGCCACAGGCTGAAAGTACTTACGAAAGTCCACGAGGGCGGCGACGTAGTCGAGTGTTCCGAATACCGGCGCCACCTCCAGGCGGTAGCGCTGTCCGATAACGGGGCCCGTGTAACCGAAGATGGTGTTGTCGTAGACCAATGCTGCGGTCGCTGCGCCGATATTGATGGCGTCGGGCTCGCAGAGACCCAGCGGCCGGCTCGCCGTTGGATCCGAGCATTTAGGCACGTCGATCTTGGACATTCCTGAAAAAGTAGTCTGTTCAATCTCCCAGTCGTACAGGACGTTCCGGTAGCGAGCGCCGAACTCGATACGTTGTGCGCGGTTCAGCGGATAGGCCACGGCCCCAGAGATCTCGCGGCTGATCTGTCGGTAGCGAATAAGGTTCTCACTCACGACGACCCCACCTTCACCTAGCAAGAAGTACTGCAGCTGGGTTATCGGCTCTTGAGCGCCCACGAGGCTCCAGTTCCAGCGTGACCCAAGGTTCTGGTAGCCGCCCAAGGCGGCGATATCCGAGATGCTGCCGTTGACCTGCAACAGAGTCACGACGTTGTGAACACCCAGGATGTCGCTCCAGAACAGGGCGGTACCGCCGCCCACGAATGTCCCGAAGCGATCGGCACCCACCGCGACGCTGGGTGGTGCGATATAGTCAAGCGAAAGGCCCGCCTTGTACTTGGCATCCTCGAACTCGTCGGAGGTAGGGGGCAGGCCTAGGTAGGCGTTGTCGACCAGCGCCATCACATCGCCCACCGGGCGGTCCGCCGGCGGCAGCACGGCGGGGTCTATCTCGGCCAGCGGCGGTCGCACCGGTCCGCCTTCGAGGACGCTTTCGTCATCGATGGCGTACAAGGTATAGCGGTCACCCTGGTAAGCGCTGAACACCATCTTGTTCGATTCGGTCGATATCGACATCGCCGGGCTGAGCGCGGTAATGCCGCTCACCCCGGTCGTCAGGTTGGTGACCTGGTAGATCTGCTGGTCCTCGACGCTGGCCCTGTAGATGTTGGTGATCCCGTTCTGGTCGGAGAGGAAGAAGAGGCTCGAGCCGTCCGCTGCCCACTGCGGATTGATGTTCTTGCCCCCTGAGAAACCAGGGACCGGCCCCACCTCACCCGTCTCGACGTCGATAACCGCCAGCCGGTAGTTGCCCCAATCCAGGTTGGCCAGGTCGGTCGTGAAGCGGTCGGTAACGAAGGCGATCCACTTACCATTGGGCGACCAGGCGGGTTGCAAGTCGGCGTAGGGGTCGTCCGTCAGGCGCCGCCTCTCCTCGGTCTCGGTATCCAGGATGTACAGGTCCATCAGGCCACCCTCCGAGGCCGCATAGACGATGTACCTACCGTCGGGTGACCAGGACGGATTGAAGATCTCCCCCACTTCTTCGATCTTGTATTCGGCGGTCTTTCTGCCGCGCTCTGCATCGATGACCGTGATGATCGGCTTGCCTTTGCTAACCCCGGCGAACACGAAGTGTCGGCCATCCGGATGCCAATCGCCAGCCGAGTTGATGAACTGCAAGCTCTCGTAGTGCGGATCGAGCCCGGTCTTGAGGATCTTCTTCTCTATCTCACCCGTCTCGACGTCAGCGCGGTACATCTCAATCGAGTATCGGCTCTTCTCCGACAAGAAGACGACCTGCGAGCCATCGGGGCTCACCGCCGGTCCGATGTTCAGTGAGCCGCTCCCGCTCTCCGGCGATATCAGGAGGCGCCCGTATGCCTCGGGGCCCTCCGTGCCGGCGACCAGGTCCCTGTGGGCATCCATTATGGACTGCCGCCAATCGGCGATCAGGTCGTTAGGATTGATATCGAGAACGACTGCGAAGGCGTGCGCCACGTTGCCGGAGACCGCGGCCGCCTTCAGAATCTCACCGATCGCCGGATCGCCCCAGCGGCCGCCGACGTATGCCCAAAGCGCGTGGCCGTAGCGGTAGGGGAAGAACTGGGGGCTGGCAAGTTGCCTGAACGAGGGCAGCTTGTCACGCCGCGCCGCGTCCAGCATCCACATCGCGGTATGGGGATAGACCGGCCCCAGCGAGAGGTACTCTGCCATTCCCTCGATGAACCAGAGCGGCATCGCCAGCGCGGCCGGGAAGCCGCCCCCAGCAGCGCCACGAGCGCCCGCCGTGATGTCGAACTGAAACGCGTGAACCAACTCGTGCCCAAGTACGTGGTCTGTCTCGGCCAGCGAGCCGGCCATCGGCAGCACTACGCGCCGCTTGAAAGCCTCCGTCACACCACCCGTTGCCTCGTCGATCGAGCCCCTCAGCGCCGTCGTCTGCTCGAAGTCCGGGTGATCGGCGTAGAGGATGATGATCTGCCGACCGCTCAGTTCGTGGTTGAACATCCGCGAGAGGCGAGCGTACCAGCGCTCGGCCATGCGGCCGGCCTGCTCGACGGCTTCACGGGCTTCCGGATAGTAGTGAATGTCGAAGTGTTCGGTCTTCAGTACTTTGAAGTCGAAGTTCTCGTACTGAACCTTGTTTCGCCCGAAATACTGCGCGCTAGCCGTCGCCGACCAGGGCCCCAACCCCAGGATTACAGCCACGAATAGGCCCACAAAGCTCAGGCGCCTGCTGCTCATACTCATAGGTGCCTCCATACCGCATCAGATCGCGGCGGCCGTGGAACCGCCGACAACTGCAAAATAGGCATCGGGTCCCCGCAACGCGACCTTGCGCCCGGCGCATTCTTCCCAGCCTGATTGCCTCCATCGCGCGTCACTCTAACGAATCTACAGATGTAGAACGCCGCTAGTGGGGACATGTTCCGCTCCCCCGGGAGATTGCACTCGCGTCCCCGGTCAGCTAGAATGCGAGAGACTGGGGCCCGGGCGCCCCTAACCCTTGGCGTCACGCCCACATATACCCCCAGGCTCATGCAGCACATCAGGCACGAATCACACTCGCCACCATCCGATTAGACAGCTGAAACCGGCATAATGTCAGGGATGGCGGCCAGAAGCGTGCCGGGGAGGGGCAAGAGCAAGCGATGAGCGGTCGAAAACCTCAGTCGAGCCAGCGCCGTGGCGGCTGGGGCGGTAGCGACCTAGAACAGCCACCCATCACGCTGGCCGAGGCTCTTCGTCCATTCTGGAGACGTTTCTCCCTGGCTGGACTCTACTTCGTCATCGTCTTCCTGCTCGGCTCGCTGGGCTACACGATCATAGAGGATTGGCGCTGGATCGACTCGCTATACATGGCGGTGACGACGGTGACGTCGGTGGGCTTCATGGAACTCTACCCGCTGTCGCCGGCGGGACGAAACTTCACAATGGCACTCATTTTCCTCGGGATCACAGGGCTCGGCATTTGGTGGGCTTTGACGACGGCACTGATTGTCGAGCTCGACCTGGGAGGAGTGCTGAGGAGGCGTCGCAGAATGCGCGGTATCGAGGCACTATCGGATCACCACATCGTGTGCGGCGTCGGCCGCATGGGCCGGGTCGTGGTGGCAGAAATGCTGGACGCCAAGCACCCATTCGTTGTCATCGAGCAGGACCCGGCTCGGATCGCGCTGGTTCGCGACGCTCAACCCGATCTCCTGTTCATCGAGGGCGACGCGACGCTGGAAAAAACGTTAGAGGCGGCACAGATACGGAAAGCCAGAGGGCTGGCCGCCTGCCTGGCCGATGACGCCGAAAACATCCTGGTCTGCATGACGGCGCGGCACTTGAACCCCGAACTCACGATGGTGGCCAGAGCCTACAGCGAGGAATCACTCGAGAAGCTCAGGCGGGCGGGCGCGGCGCGCGTGGTTTCACCGAACGTGACTGGCGGGGTCCGCATGGCATTCTCGTTGTTGCGGCCCCACGTCGTGGACTTCCTGGAGTGTGCGATCAGTGGAGCCGGCATCGAGCTGCGGTTGGAGCAGGCCGCCATACCGGGCGGCTCGCATTTCGTCGGCCAATCGCTGGCCGAGCTGAGGATCCCACAACGCACCGGGCTCATCGTCCTTTCGCTGCAGCGGGCACGGGGGAAAGGGCCACCGATCTACAATCCCGGACCGGAGACACGGTTGGAGGCCGGCGATGTAATGATCGTCATGGGAAGCTCCGAGCAGATTCAGCAGCTACGCGAGTATGCCGGGAAAGAGATGGAACTGGGAGAGGAAGGTACAGAAGCAGACCACGGCGGCGACTGAGCTCGCCTACTCATCCCTCCGTACGACCCAATTCGGGTTCGCGAATATCCAGGGACGCAGGTTCCAGGTCAGTGGGCCGACCCGCACGGTGTACCGGTAAACCTCTACGCGATAGACGCCCGGCTCGTCGAGTGGCCAGGCCAGCTCGGCACCGGAAACCCAAGCGCGATGCTCCCCGTCGCGCACGACCCGGTAGATCAGCCGATCTCTCGGCCCCCCCCAAAAACCCGCCCGCAAGTACTGGCGCCGCTCCCAGGCGACGGCCCGACCCATGCCGACCGCACCGCGACCGGGGGCCACAAGCTGAAGTGAGAAGTTACGTGCCAGTTGCGTATTCCCGAAGGAGATGAATGCACCACCGGCCTCCAGGCCAGCGGCCAGCGCGTTCATCGCCACACCGGCGTCACGTGGCAGCGGGCTCGCCAGCTCGATGTGATTCACGATACTCTTGAAGAATGGCCCGTAGTCGGGCACCAGACGACCCGCGACGCGCGTCTTGGGGTGGGCGTCCAGGGCACCCAACGCCGTGGAGCGATTCCAGGGGTAGAGAGAATCGAAGGCAGCGACAGCGGCCTGGTCGAAGCCGTCGCGATGGAGGCGAAGCAGGCTTTCGTGCATCCGGCCAATCGGTGCGCTCGCCGCCAACGCCAGGAGGTGATAGACAACCCAGGGGTCCTTGAGTCGGGCCCGACCCACGTCGGCGAGGTCAAAGACCTCCCAGCCGGCTATCTCCGGCGTCTCGCGTGGGCGCCAGCTGTCCCTCGTCCTCGGGCTCCGGGAGTGTGCTACCACAGCGGTGGCCGCGTGGGCCTCGAGCAGCCGACCGAGTTCATCCAGACTGCTCTCCCAGCGGGTCACCACCGTGTCGATCCCAAAAACGAGCACACGACCGACATCGCGGCCCAGCGATATCTCCTGCCCTCGCACCAGCAGCACACCGTCCTCGTAGCGGGTCTGGACCCGCCAGAGCTCCTGCGGGGAGTCGGCAGAGCGATGATCACTGAGAATGACGAAATCGAGACCGGCATCGCGGGCCGCACGAACGACCTCCGATTCGCTGCCCACCGCGTCGTGGGAACGCTGAGTGTGGACGCCGAGCACCCCGGCGGCCCGGACGCCCGCAGGCGCGAGCGGTGGCACTCCTAAGACATCCGTTTCGATGGCAGGATCGGCGGGGATCCAGTGGACGCGGGGCAGAACGTATCCACCCGCCAGGTAGAGGACGACCAGTGCAAGTAGGAGACGCCTAATAGTCCAGCGGCGGAAGAGGAGCTTGGCCAACTGACTCTCCCGGAGATCAGACGTCCAGGTTCTTTACGTACCTGGCGTTCTGCTCGATGAAGGCGCGGCGCGGCTCGACTTCATCGCCCATCAGCAGACTGAACAGGCGGTCGGCCTCGACCGCATCGTCCATAGTCACGCGAAGGATAGTGCGCCGCTCCGGATCCATCGTCGTCTTCCACAGCTGCTCGGGGTTCATCTCGCCGAGCCCCTTATAGCGCTGCACGTCGGCCTTGCTACCGCCGTCCTTGTCGATGCGCTGCATGATCTTGTCGCGCTCGTCATCGGAGTAGGCGTAGTGCTCTTCCCTGCCGCGCCGGATCCGATAGAGCGGCGGCTGCGCGATGTACACGTAGCCCGCCTCGATGAGTTGCCGCATGTGGCGGAAGAAAAAGGTAAGCAAGAGAGTGCGGATGTGGGCGCCGTCGACGTCGGCGTCAGTCATTATGATCACTCTGTGGTAACGAGCGTTGTCCAGGTTGAACTCGTCTTCACCGATACCCGTGCCCACCGCCGTGATGATCGTACGGATCTCTTCGTTCGTCAGCACCTTGTCCAGACGTGCCTTCTCGACGTTCAGTATCTTGCCGCGCAGCGGCAGGATCGCCTGGAAATTCCGGTCGCGGCCTTGCTTCGCCGAACCGCCCGCCGAGTCACCCTCGACCAGGTAGAGTTCGCTGACACTAGGGTCGTCTATCGAGCAATCGGCGAGCTTTCCAGGCAGGATCGAGCCCTCGAGCGCCGACTTGCGCCTCGTCAGATCGCGCGCCTGGCGCGCCGCCTCGCGGGCTCGCGCCGCCTGCATGCATTTCTCGATGATGCGCCGGGCCGCCGTCGGACTCTCGGCCAAGAAGTTCGACAGTCCCTCGTTAACGACCGACTCGACGGCACCGCGCACTTCGCTATTGCCGAGCTTGGTCTTCGTCTGCCCCTCGAACTGCGGGTCCATGACGCGAACCGAGAGGATCGCCGTCAAGCCTTCGCGCACGTCTTCGCCGGTGAGCGAGTAATTCGCCTTCTTCAGCATGCCGCCGCGGCGCGCGTAGTCGTTGAGCGTCCGTGTGAGCGCCGCCTTGAAGCCGGTAAGGTGGGTCCCGCCTTCGTGTGTATTGATGTTGTTGACGAAAGTGAAGGTGTCCTCTCTGTACCCGTCGTTGTACTGGACGGCAAGCTCGATCTCACATTCGGGACGCTTCGCCTCCATGTAGATTACATCGGCGAACAGTGCCTTGCGGTTGCCGCGTAGGTACTTCACGAACTCCTTGATGCCGCCGTCGTACTGGAATTTGCTCTTCTTCTCCTTACCCTGCCGCTCGTCCTTCAGCGTGATCTTCACGCCGCGATTCAGAAAGGCCAGCTCGCGGAGCCGTGTCGCCAGCGTATCGAAGTCATACTCGAGCTCGGTGAAGACTTCGGGATCCGGCTTGAACGCCACCAAGGTGCCGGTCTTATCCGTCTTTCCGCCCGCCTTGAGTTCGCTCTTTTTGCGACCCCGGCCGTACTTCTGGCGCCAGATCTTGCCGTCGCGGTGAATCTCGACCTCGAGCCACTCGGCGAGGGCGTTCACCACCGAGACGCCCACTCCATGAAGTCCGCCCGACACCTTGTACGACTCCTTGTCGAACTTTCCCCCGGCATGCAGAGTGAGCATGGCCAGCTCGACGCCCGGCACTTTCTCCGTGGGGTGGACGTCTACCGGAATACCGCGTCCGTTGTCGATCACAGTCACCGAGTTGTCCGGGTGAATGCAGACGTCGATCTGGTCGCAGTAGCCCGACATCGCTTCGTCGATCGAGTTGTCTACGACCTCGAAAACGAGGTGATGAAGACCGCGGCCGGAGGTGGAGCCGATGTACATGCTCGGCCGCCGGCGCACACCCTCCAGTCCCTTGAGGACCTGGATCTTGCCCGCGGTGTAACCGGCACCCCCCGACGCTTTTCGCTTGCCGGCCGTGGCCTTGGCCGTGCCGCGCTTGGCCTGCGACTTGCCCGATGCCTTGGCCCGGCTCGCTTGTACGGCACGTGCCTTCGGCTTGCCGCGGTTGGCTTGCTTCCTCTTCGCCGCCGCCTCTTTCTTCCCAGTCCCCGATCGCTTTGCCATTGCTCTTCCTCTTTACTCCTCGACTCTTACACAGTCCTCAGCCTGCTAACCGCCCTGGGCGAGCCTGAAGACGATCTTCTTGAAGCCGGCCCGGCCGCGGCCCAGGTTGAGCCGCTCGAGGATACGCCGCTCTTGCATCTCGAGCTCCATCAGCCAGGCTGACGAGCGCACTTCCACAAACAGTATGCCGCGGTCGAAACCCACCGGTGTGGCGATCCGCGCGATCTGCGGACCGACTCGCTCGGCCCAGTCGTCGATCGTCGACGCACGCTGCACGCCGTCCAGCAGGCCGCGCGCGCGAAGCAGTTCCTCGACCAGCCCTCCCACGGGGCGAGGCGATCCGCCACGCTCTTCGCTCATACTGGAACCACCGTGCCGTCCAGGACCCGATACTCGGTCAGGCTATCGCGCATGAACGCGAACTCGCTCGGTTTCGGTGACGTGACGATAACCTGTCCCCAATCTTCCGCCGTAAACAGCTCCGCCACACGCTCTGCCCGCAGCGGGTCGAGCTCGGCAAACACGTCGTCCAGCATCACGATGGGGCGCCTGCCGTGCGCGGCTCGCAGCGTCTCAGCCTCCACAAGCCTCAACGCCACCGCAGCACTTCGCTGCTGTCCCGCAGATCCGAAGCCCCTCAAGCCCACGGCGTCCGGGCCGCCACTCACCCAGAAACGGAGATCATCGCGGTGCGGTCCGACCAGGGTCACACCGCGGCGCCTCTCTCTGGCGGCGAGCCGCTCGACCTCCATGTGAAAAGCCTCAGCCCAAGCCTCTCTGGCGAGCGCCGATTCGGCGCCGGCCGGCGCCGGGATCGACGGCGAATACTCGATCCCCGCCTCCTGGTCTCCCGAGATCGCGCCGTAGTAGCGGGTGAAACTCGGCGCCCTGGCGCTCACCCAACGCGCTCGCGCCTCGGCGATGCGGCTGCCCTCGTTCACCAGCCCCGCATTCCAAGCCAGCAGCTCGCTCGGGCCGGCATCGTCCCTGAGCAGGCCATTGCGTTGGGCCAGAACCTGCCGGTAGCGCTGCAGAGCTGTAACGTATCCGGGCTCCACAAGCGAGAGCATGATGTCGAGAAAGCGTCTCCGCGCGCCGGGACCTCCGGCGACGATTTCGACGTCGCTGGCGGTGAAGACGATTGCTCCGACCCGGCCGATGGCCTCAGCAACGCGCTCGGGCTCGTGGCCCTCGACCGTCACCTTCTTGCGGCGGCCTTCCCGCGCGTAACCTGCCGCCACCTCCACCTCCTCGCCGTCAGCGCCCGCCGAGATCTGGGCCTCGACCCGGAAGTGCCCGCACCCGAAGGTGATAAGCTGCTCATCCCGCGCCCCGCGGAACGAGCGGAAGATCTCCAGGTAATAGACGGCCTCCAGCAGGTTGGTCTTACCCTGACCGTTATCGCCGATCAGGGCGGCGCCGCGCTCCGGAAAATCGACGACCTCGTCCTCAAAATTCCGGAAATTACGGAGACGCAACCGCTGGAGTATCACCTGGAAAATCTATTTAAAAACGTGCCCTTTCTCAAGGTCACACCACCTACGAGGAAGGGCCAATTTTGTCTATTTTGCCACAGCCAGGCTTCACTTGAGTAGGTCACGCCACGACGGCCGCGGCGGCTCCAGCGGTTCGTCATGCTCGAGGCGGTCGAGGAGGCCGTCCAGGACTAGGCGCATCCTCTCCACGCCCCGGCGATAGCCGACCCGAGCCAGCGCCACCGTGCTGGCGATGATGCCCGGTGTGGCCAGCAGCCACGGATCTGGGATGAAGCCCCCCTCCAGAATGAACATGAGCCACACCCAGGTCAGCGGCATGCCCACCGCGACACCGAATCCCCAGAACCAACCGGCGCGTTCATTGCCGAGGTCTGAGGTCAGCGTTATCCGGCAGGATTCCTCGCTCAATGGAACCACGCGAAGCTCTACGGCCCGGCCTCTCTTAGCCAGCTTGTAGCCCCGCCCGAACACATCGAGCCCCCGCACGACGGATGCGACCACACTCTTGTCCGGTTCCCAGAGCGACGTGTGCTGCGTACGCCTCACTAGCTGAAGGCTTTGATGCGATTGGAAGTAATTCTCGAGCTCGGCCGTAACCTCCTCCGCTGACCGCGACACGGTGCGGCTCGCCGTTACCAGGCCGGAGCCGCAGAGCCGCGAGATCACGCCGCGATCCGCCAGCAGCATCTCAGCGCTGCTGCTATGCTCGGCCAACGCCCGTCGGATGTTGGCCTCCGAAAGGCCAACCTCCTGAGCGATGCGCACCACATCGGCCTCGCTCAGCTCGGGTACTGTACTGCCGCCTGAGGTTTCGAGCTCCGCCGCCCTGCGGATAACGGCCTCGAGATCTCGGCGCGTGAGATAGCGTCCGCCGCCCGATTCCATCGACTGTAGGCCTATAACGTTTGCCCGGCTAGCACCGGGAACAGCTTCTCACTCGTCCTTCTTCTTCCTCTCCGCACTGGCTGGCTCGCCGGACGCCAGCCGACCTGGCAGCTCCATCCCCGGCGGCAGCTCCGGAGTATCGTCCTCCGCTTCGTCGAGCATCTCCTCTTCCAGCTCTTCGGTCCCGGGCTGGGTCCTTCGCCTGAACGCCTCGAATAGCTCCATCGGGATCGGGAAGAGTGTGGTGGAGTTGTTCTCCGCGGCGATCTCCGACACAGTCTGCAGGAAGCGCAGCTGCAGGGCGGCCGGATCGGCGCTCATGATCTTGGCCGCCGCCACGAGCTTGCGTGACGCCTGATGCTCGCCGAGCGCGTTGACGACTTTGGCGCGCCGCTCACGTTCCGCCTCGGCCTGCCGGGCCATCGCCCGCTTCATCTCCTGGGGCAGATCGATGTCTTTCACTTCGACTGCCGTCACCTTGATGCCCCAATAGTCGGTCTGTTCGTCGATGATCGTGCGAAGCATGTCATTGTATTTCTCCCGCTCGGCGAGCAGGTCGTCGAGCTCTGCCTGCCCGATAACCGACCTGAGCGTCGTCTGCGCGAGCTGCGACGTAGCGAACAGGAAATCCTCCACCTCCACGATCGCCTTCACAGGAATCGAGACGCGGAAGTAAAGGACCGCATTCACCTTCACCGAGACATTGTCCCGCGTGATGACATCCTGCGGCGGGATATCCATTGCGACGATCCGCAGGCTGACACGCTGCATGCGCTCGATACCGAACGGGACCAGGAAGATGAGTCCGGGTCCGCGGGCTCCACGCAAACGTCCGAGCCTGAACACGACCGCGCGTTCGTACTCCCAGAGTATTCTGAGACTGGTGGCCAGGGCGGTGGCGCCGGCCACGGCTAGGGCAGCGAGTAGTGCTTCCACGATGAACCCCCGGATGTTGGGTATGTCGACCGGAGAACCCAGTCAAAACTTAGCCGCCGGGTTAGGCACGCGCGAGGACCGCAGGAGATGAGAAACCCCCGGCACTCGAGCCCGCGAATCTGCGGACGGGTCGAGCCGCCGGGAGCATCCGGCTGCTGGCGTTCGATCGGCTTGACGTACTACTGACTCAGCGTCCAAACGTAGGCAGCGACTTGTCGTACCTGCTCGTCGCTGATCCCGCTCCCACCCTTCGGCGGCATGGCGGTACCTGTGGTGGACGCGCCCGAGTCGACGCCGTCCATCACGGTCGCGACCAGAGCATCGAACGAACCATCTCCATGAACCCACTCGTCGTCGGTCAGATTGGCGCCCAGTCCCGGCATGCCCTGACCCTCGGCGCCATGACACACGTAGCAGAGACCGGCGCCAGCATAAACCTCTTGGCCCTGGTTCACCATCTCCATCGTCACGCCCTCGGGCAACTCCATCTGCTGCTCGACCTCAGCCGCCGCGGTCTCCTGACCCTCCGCCATCGCGCCCGAGGCCGCCTCCTGCGACCCGGCATCACCGCCGGAGCAAGCCACGAACGCTGCCATCCCGAGCGCCATGCCCAGAGCCATCACTGCGTTCTTGCGAGACATCTTCTTACCTCCAGTGTGGTTACAAAGCAGTCGTCTCGACCGGCGCGCCTACCCGGTCCTGAGCGTGCGACGGATCGCCGACGCCGACAGCAGACTGCGTTCAAAACTCTAAGACGGGTGAATTTGGGAACGGATAATACCGAGCCTCCCAAGCCCCGTCAAGCAGAACTCTCCATGCCTGGCCTCGGTGTCCCGCACTGCGAGCAGAACTACCAGACGGGGTGCAGGTCCGCGCCGCAGGTCGGACAAGCTTCCGGGGTTAGTCGGCGGCCACAGAATGGGCAGAACGCAGCCGATCCGGGAGCTTCGCCGCCGCAGATCGGGCAGTATGAAGGCGCGGCAGGTTCGGGCTCGGCCGCCGGCTCGTCGCTGACCTGTGACTCGGCCACGCGCTCCTCCTCGTGGCTCTCGATCGCTTCGCTCACCCAATCGACCCCCTCACGCAGCTCGGGGGGCGCATAGCGAATGTCTCCAGGCGGTGGCACCTTCTCGGCATTGAGCCGGACGCGGACGTCCGGGAACGCGAGGAAGCGACGGATGTCGGGTAGTGACTCCGCCAGTCCAGCCCTCAGTTCCTCCTGCACATCGCGATCGCCGAGCAGATAATCACGTTCCCCAGCCAACAGACGCGAGAGCGTCGCCTCGTAGTCATCGTGCGACCCGAGCCCCACCCGATTGCGAATCCGGCGATAGGGTATGATCTGCTCGTGAACCTCGGCGATAGTCAGCGCTTCGTCCTTCAGCGCCGACGGTCGCTCTCGGCGGAGTATCTCCACGAACTCGTAGTAAAGGCGATCCAGATCATCCATGTCTATTCAATGTCAAAATCCGACACTCGAACCCCGTGCAACACAGGCAGTTCTTTCAGTCCTTAGCGGGGACCTTCCCACTGCCGTCTTCTCCCCGGCTCGCACGCGGCGTCCTTGTGATTTCCTCATCGCTCTTTAGCAGTCGTACGAGCCGCACGCGACGATTGTCGACTCGTTCGACCACGAGTTCCGCGCCCGGGACACGAACGACGTCGCCTCGCTTCGGTACGTGCCCCAGCTCGCCGAGTATAAAACCACCCAGCGTATCATAGTCTTCCTCGGGAAGCTCGAGCTCGTATTTCTCATTCACCTCGTCGATCGGCGCGCCACCGTCGATGAGCGGCTGGCCGCCCGGCGTCGTCGTATAGACCGGATGTGCCTCGTCGTACTCGTCGTAGATCTCACCGACGATCTCCTCGATAAGGTCCTCGAGCGTCACCAGACCGTCGGTGCCGCCGAACTCGTCCACGACGATCGCCATATGGATCTTTAGGCGGCGTAACTCGGCCAGCAGTTCGCCCACCGACTTCGTGTCGGGTACGAAGTATGGCTCCCGCATGATCTTTGTGACGTCAAAGTCGTCAGGCCCCTGCACGCCGGCGAGCGTCAGCAGGTCCTTCGCCAAGACGACACCGACCACGTTGTCTAGGCTGTCCCTGTACACAGGCAAACGGGAATGGCCGGAGCGTCCTGCCGTCGCCACTACCTCCTCGAAGCCGACGTTGGTGGGCACGGCCACGATGTCCGGCCGCGGCGTCATCACCTCACGCGCCACCGTGCGCGTCAGCTCGAAGACGCCGTGGATCATCGCCTGCTCGTCCCGCTCCACCTTTCCAACGTCATGACTCCGCTTGACGAGCACCATGATCTCTTCTGGGCTATGCACTCGTTCGGCCTCGGTGGGCAGTCGCACGCCGAACACCCGCAGTAGCCAGTTCGCCGACTCGTTCATCGACCAGATCAACGGCCAGCCCGCGCGCGTGAAGACGACGAGCGGCCTCACGATCCAGCGCGACAGGGCTTCTGGATGGAAGATCGCCAGCGCCTTGGGCGCCACCTCGCCCAGCACGACGTGCAGATAGGTGATGAGGGTAAAGGCTATGACCACGGCGACGGTGTGACTGGCGATCAGATCGAACGGCTCGGGAACGCCCGAGAAAAGGGCAACCAAGGTCTGCGCGATGGCGGGCTCCCCGATCCAGCCCAGTCCCAGGGAGGCGAGCGTGATACCGATCTGGCAGGACGACAGATACAGGTTGAGATCATCGCGTGCCCGCCTGACAGCACGCGCCAGACGATCGCCTCTTTCCTCCAGACCGGCGAGCCGGCTCTCGTCGGCGCTGACGAGAGCGAATTCCGCCGCAACGAAGAAGCCGTTGGCGCCCACCAGAAGGAGGACGGCCAACAGCCTCCACAAGACCTCAAGTGTCGTCATCTAAGCGAACGGAGAGCAAAAAAGGACCCCGGCGTGGCCAGGGTGATGTCGTTTCCCCTACCTTCAGTTCGTGCCCTCGCTGTCCGATCGGCTTCGACCGCCGTGCGAGCCATACGATATGACCGGCTGGCAGTAGCGCCGGCCGATTGCATCGAGCTCAGCCAGTTCCTCCTCGGTCACCGACGGATAGCGCTTCGCCAGGTACTGTATCGTCTCTTTGAACCAGGCGTCTTGCTGTTCCTCGGTGGCCCCCAGCACCCCACAGTGCCTGATCTGGCCCATCAACTCGTTTCGCGCTTTATCGAACACTGAAGGTTCAGACCTAGCCTCCTTACTGCGTTTGCCCAAGGCAGCCTCCTCTACCTACAATTACACTGCATCGCTGAACTCTCCGGGAGAGCCGCAGCGAGCAGCTGTCAGCGAACAGCATAATAATAAAGACAGACTCACGACATGCAATCGGTGCAACCCGACGGCTCGGCACGACTCGATGCGATACGGCTGGAGGTCTACCGCTCGCTGTTGCTGGCCATCGCCGAGGAGATGGGAGCGGCCTTACGGCGCTCCGCCTACTCGCCAAACATCAAGGAGCGGCGCGACTATAGCTGTGCGATCTGCGACGCGCAGACCCGGCCGGTCGCTCTCGGCGACCACATGCCCGTACACCTGGGGGCCATCCCCCAGAGCGTGGAAGCCGCCCTGGCCGACATCAGCCTGGAAGAGGGAGATGTGGTTGTGCTGAACGACCCGTACCACGGGGGCACTCACCTTCCCGACCTCACAGCGGTGCGCGGCGTCTGGGTTGAGGAGTCCGGCGGCCCGATCGCCTATGTCGCCTCGCGGGCCCACCATGCAGACATCGGGGGTCTGGCGCCCGGATCGATGCCGCTGTCGCGAGAGATTTATCAGGAGGGGCTGCGGATCCCCCCAGTCTTCCTAGTGCGGCGCGGGGCCATCCAGACCGATGTTTGGCGGCTACTGCTTACCAACGTCAGGACGCCGGTGGAGCGAGAGGGCGACCTCCACGCCCAGCTTGCCGCGCTCGACGTGGGAGTGCGGCGGCTCCAGGAGCTGGCGGCTCGCGGCGGCACCGAGATGCTCACCGCCGCCTTCGCTGCTCTCGCCGACTACGCCGACCGGCTGGTGCGCGCGGTGATCGAACGCATCCCGGACGGCGAGTACGCAGCAGAGGATTTCATGGACGACGATGGTGTGGTCGATGAGCCTGTGCCGATCGCCGTCACGGTCACGGTCCGCGGCGAGAAGATGCGAGTCGACTTCAGCGGCACGGCGACGCAGGTCGCCGGCAACATCAATGCGGTGGCAGCTATCACCGAGTCGGCCGTCCGCTACGTGTTGCGCTGCGTTGCCGAAGCAACCCTCGGGACGCCGCTTCCCGCAGGAGGTGGCGCCATGCCAGCCGTAACCATCGTCGCACCGCCGGGCACCGTGGTGAACGCCCGTCCGCCGGCCGCCGTCGCAGCGGGAAACGTGGAGACGTCGCAGCGGATCGTTGACGTCGTGTTCCGCACCCTTGGTCAGGCGCTGCCCGACCTAATACCAGCTTGCTCGAGCGGGACGATGAACAACTTCACCGTAGGCGGCGTGGACCCGCGGACGGGTCGCTCTTTCGCTTACTACGAGACGGTGGGAGGCGGGATGGGGGGTGGGCCGGAGCGCCACGGACTTTCGGGCGTCCATACCCACATGACCAACTCGCTCAACACGCCTATCGAAGCGCTGGAGCACGAGATCCCGGTGCGCGTGCGGCATTACTCGCTGCGTCGTGGCTCGGGTGGCGCCGGACTGCAGCGCGGCGGCGATGGCCTACGCCGGGACATCGAACTGCTAACCTCGGCGAGCGTCAACCTCCTAGCTGAGCGGCGACGTTATCCGCCGTGCGGCGCTCAGGGCGGCGCACCGGGCTCCTGCGGCGAGAGCTGGCTGAACCGCGATGGCAGTTGGACACAACTCACAGGCAAGTCCGCCATCGAAGCGCGCCCGGGAGACATCATCAGCATCCGAACACCAGGAGGCGGAGGATGGGGAAGCGTCGGATCTTGACAGCGAAAGGGCCCCGCGCGGGGATGCTGACCTCGCGGGTGGTCATGCGCCGCGAGCTACAGGAGGGCAGTCTCCGCCTCTACTACTTCGAGGCCGGCGTCGGCGCACCGCTCGTCATGTTGCACGGCCTCGGCGGTTCCTCTCGCTGGTGGTTTCCTCTTTTCCCGGAGCTATCGTCGGCAAGTCTGCGCCTGATCGCGCCCGATCTGCCAGGATTCGGCCGCTCGCCGGGCCCGATGCTGGGCATCGCTGACGCCGCACGCGCCGTTATCAAGCTCGTAGACCGTATGGGACTCGCACAATTCTTCCTCTGCGGCCACTCGATGGGTGGCGCGATCGCTGCCCAGATCGCTGCGGACTACGGCGGTCGCGTACGCCGACTGGTTCTGCTAGACAGCGCCGGCGTGCCTGGTGTCGGTCCAGGCCGGGCGCTCGGTCGCGTCCTGCAATTCTGGTCCTGGTGCCCGTTGCGGTTCTACTCGACGTTTATCGGCGACATGCTCAGAGCGGGGCCGCGCAGCATGCTGAATGGCGTAAACGAGCTTCGCGACCACGACATACGGCCGGCGCTCGGCCGTATTCGCACTAAGACTCTCGTGATTTGGGGTGAAAAAGACGGCCTGACACCCGCCGCACACGGGCGAACGATCGTCGATGGACTGCCGAACGGACAGTTGGAGGTCGTTCCGGGGGCGCGCCATCTTCCGATGGTCAGCGCCCCGGACGTGGTCTCGCGATCGATAGTGCGATTTTTCGCTGAGGACTTGAAGGAGACGGTGTGACAGCCGCCGGGCCGTGAGCTCAGCGACTTCCTATCATCTCCGGCGTGAGCTTCTGACCTTCTCTGTATTCTGTGAGCTCGAGTGTCACCGACCCGACCTTCATCTTGCTGTTTAGCCGCACCGGCACACGAAGATCGTCATCGGTTATATAGACTTCTGCTTCGCCGCCCTCGGCGAAGATTCCACCCGTCTTGATGATCGGTCGCACGACAATCGTCTCGAACTCACCGGCCGGGACTCTAACCCGTTCTCTACGCAGCACCTGTAGGACCACCGGATTCCTATCGTAACGGTAGTATCGGTTCCATTCGTAGGTCTCTCCCACTTCGAGCTCGATGGAGCGCACGAAATAGATAAACGCAGCCTCGTCCAACGCCATCTCAGGAATGGAATCCGTCTCCCCCTCCAGCCCAGTGCGAACCCCCTGCTCGAGATCGAACTCGTACTCGCGATACCGCTCGTAACTACCCTGGTGGGAATCCTGATGGTAGCGGCGCGTCGCAAGCAGCGCGACGTCGAGCCACGACTGCTGTGTGTCATCCAACTTGTAGAAGGGAACGGAGCCGCTCATGTGGAACCGCAGATGGTACGTGGCGTTACCAGCGATCGTGTCGAGCCCTTCCACTTCCATATGGGCCTGCCCAACCTTGAGCGGGCCAAACTTCACACGATAGTCCATGCGCTCGCCGATCCCGAACGGCACCTCGGCGATCGTGACACCGCCCGAGTCCGCCGGCGGGTCGTCTTGAGCGATGGCCGAAGCCGGGACCAGCAGGCCCAGCAGCGCGACTCCAGTTAAGAACCTCATCTTTGCCTCAATAATCCGATGTAGACGCGGGCCGCTCGCCAGACCGACAGGCGGCTCGAACGCGCCTGCCTATCATAACGAACCTCCGACTTTGTCTCCTCGACCCGCTTCGTGTGTGGCGCAACCGCCGAGAGCAGTTCGAGGCTCGCCGCCCAGCCGTCACGCTTCAGCAACGGCTTGTCGTCCCGATCGCGGAAAGCCCGCTTGACCAGCCCGACCCTGTAGGCCCGCAGCCCGGAGATCGGATCGCTGAGTCCTTCCGGCAACTCGTATTTGCGTCCCAACCATGGCAGGCCTCTGCGGACCCAGCGAATTGCCAGTGGTACCGGAGCGCCGTTCGGCTGCTGAGTCGCGACGACGAGGTCGGCGCCGCCTTCGATTCGCTTGACCAACCCGGGGATCGCCAGCGGTTCGTCCGTGAAGTCGGCCTGCAGGGTGACTATAGCGTCTCGTCGCGGGTAGGCGCATCGCGCCACCGCCTCGCGCAGCAGGCGCTCGAGCGAGGCGCCGTGGCCTCTGCGGGTCTCGTTGCGGAGTATGGTAAGTGGCAGCACCTGCGCGTAAGGCGCTACGACCTCGAATGTGCGATCGGTCGAAGCGTCATCGAGGAGCAACACTTCGTAGTCGCGCCTGAACTCGGACATGACCTGGCGGATCTTCCATAACAAGACGCCCGCGGTCCGTTCCTCGTTGTGCGCGGGAATGCAGATATAGATCACAGTTTTTCTTCGTTATGCGGTCTCCGCTACCACAAGATCACTCTGCGGTGCGGCAAGTCGCTTAGATTCTATGTCCTGATACCACCGGCCGCCTGTGCTGTTCCCGATGGCACAGTCTTCCAACGCTTATGATGCCAAAAATACTGCTCGGGCGAAAGTCGGATGCGCCGCTCCAGCTCGCTCGTCCACATGCGTGTGAGCTCGAGGACCTGCTGCCTGCTGTCGAGGCCAACCGGCGGGTCGAGCCGCACCACCCACGCCTTGTAGCGTTGTGGTCCGACCCGATGGACGCCGCCCACGAAGAACGGGGTTGAGGCTCTCAGCGCCAGCAGCGCCGGGGCGCGGTGGGTCGACGCGAGTCGTCCGAAGAAGGGAACGAAGACGCCGCTACGCCGCGCATCTTGATCGGCAACGAAAGCGAGTACACGCCCGGCGGCGAGGCTATTCATCAGACGATCCCAAGCCTGGCCGCGCTCGATCAGCTTCATCCCCAACCGCTCCCGAGTCTCCACCACCAAGCGACCGAGTGACTCGTTCTTCAGCCGCTGCCAGACGGCGTCGACCGGGAAACCGTTGGCAGCCAGCGCCGAGCCGGCGAACTCCCAGTTGCCGAAATGCCCGCTCACCACAACCACGCCGCGTCCCTCCCCGTAAGCCGCCTGCAACGCTTCAAGCCCTTCGCCGAAGTCTACGCGCCTGCGAACCTCCTCCAGTCCGCCCCGGGCCACCGCCGGTACCGCGAACCACTCGCGGCCCAGATGCTCGTAACACGATCTCGCTGTGCCTCGGATCCATTCCGCGTCGCCCTCCGGATACGCCTGCGCCAGCTGCGACTCGACCACCCGACGACGCCAGCCCAGGCGATAGGCCAGCCTGCCAAGCCTGGCGCCCAGACGCTCGCTCAGCCGCGGGGCACGGCCCAGCAGGCCGAAGGCCAACTTCACGGCCCCGTACTCGACTAGATGGCGTAGGCGGGTCAGCTGGATTCCACCTCGCCGCCGGCGATCTGGCCGGCGGCTACATCGAACTGCAAGTCGTAGAGCCGACGGTAGGGTCCCTGCCGCGCCAGCAATTCCTCGTGGCGGCCCGACTCCACGATCTCACCGTCGTCGACGACAATGATCTGGTGCGCGCCTTTGATCGTCGACAGGCGGTGGGCGACGACGATGACCGTGCGATTGGCCAACAATCGATTGATGGCGCCTTGCACCAACCGCTCGGATTCGGTGTCAAGCGCTGAGGTGGCCTCGTCGAAGATCAGGAGCGGTGGATCCCGCAGGATGGCTCGTGCGATGGCAATCCGCTGGCGCTGGCCGCCCGACAGCCGGACACCGCGATCGCCGAGAAGCGTATCGTAGCCCTCCGGAAGACGCACGATGAACTCGTGGGCGTTCGCCGCGATCGCCGCCGCTTCGATCTCCTCTTGGCTGTAGCGATCGGGAGCCCCGTAGGCGATGTTGGCCCGGACGGTGTCGTGGAAGATGATCGTCTCTTGCGAGACGACGCCCAACAGCTCGCGCAGCGAGTCGAGTTGGATCTCCCCAATGTCAACGCCGTCGAGCGCGATGCGTCCGCTGAGCGGTTGGTAGAAGCGAGGCAAGAGATCGACCAACGTGCTCTTTCCCCCTCCAGACGGTCCAACCAGGGCAACGACTTCGCCGCGCTTCACCTTGAAGCTCACACCGCGCAGCACGGACTCCTCGCCGTCATAGGCGAAGTGGACGTCTTCATAGGCCACCTCGCGTTCAAGCCCATCCACACGGCGACCGCCGGCGGAAACCGGCTCGACACCGGTGTCAAGTATCTCGAGGAACCTTTCTCCCGCAGCGAACGACGCCTGCGCCCGCGCCGGGAACATCGTCAAGCCTTTCAGCGGCGACTGTACGCGCAACGACACTGTCAGAAAGGTGAGAAACGCCTCGGCGCTCATTTCCCCGCTGAACACGAACTGTGCGCCGACCCAAACCAGCACCAGCGTCACAACCGCGCCCAGCAACTCGGAGAGCGGTGCGCTCAACAGGCTAATGCGTTCCGCACGGACCGCATTCTTGTAGAACGCACGGTTCGTGGTACCGAAGCGAATCCGTTCGTACTCCTCGGCCCGGTATGCCTTCACCAATCGCGCACCCGACGCGGTCTCCTGCAGCATGCTCGTCAGCTCGCCCTGTGCGTCGTATGCGCGCCGGAATCCGCGGCGCAGCCGATATAGCATCGGCTTCAGGAAACCGAGGAAAAGCGGTGCCACCACGAGCGCCAGTAGCGTCAGCTTCCAGGAGATGAGGAAGAGCACCGACACGAAGGCGACCAGCGACACGATGTGCTTGAGGGCCTCAACCATCGTTCGTCTGAAGACTTCCTTCGTCGTGTTGGTATCGGTGAATACGCGCGCCACCAACTGGCCCGTCTTGCTGCGATCGAAGAAACCGAGCGGCAGCCGCTGAAGGTGACCGTAAAGCTGGTTCCGCATGTCACGGGCGACGCGTTCCTGCACCGTCACACCCAACGCGGCCGCCGCATAGAAGAAGACGTTCTTCAGCACGATCGCAGCCATCACGACGATGACCAAGTTACGCAGCGCCTCATTCGGGCTGGCGCCGGCCAGGAGAGGGCCCATGACGACGTCCAGCGCTCGCTCCACCAAGCTGCCTGCACCCGGCAACACCGCTGCATCCCCGAACAGTGAACGGAGGAACGGGATGAGCAGGATCATCGAAAAGCCGTCGAGCAGCGAGCCGATCCCCATGGCAGCCAGGCTCACCACCACCAACGCACTGTAGGGCTTGAGGTACCCAGCCAGCCGGGACCAGATCTTCACCGTGCCTCACCTCGCGGTTTGAGCAGGGCCACAGGCAGGATCATCTCCTCCGGGCTGACACCGCCATGCAGGAAGCTATCCCGGTAGCGAGACTGGTACTCGCGCAGCTTCGTTGGATAGACGAAGAAGTAATCTTCACGCGCGATCAGATAGTTCGTCTTCAGGCCTCCACGTGGAAGTCGGATCGACTCCCCGTCCTCGACCGTGAAGGCCGTTTCCGGATTCTCGGCCCGCAGGTCGTCGCCGCATTTGTAGCGCAGGTTCGCCGTTGCGTCCCGCTTGGCAAACACCGTTGCCGGCCGATGACAATGCACCGATCCGTGGTCCGTCGTCAGCAAGACCCGGACTCCCCTGGCGCGGAGCAGCTTCAGCGCTTTTCGCAGATCGGAGCCCCTATACCAGGTCACCGTAAGCCGGCGCAGCGCTTTTGCGTCGCGCGCCATCTCGAACAGCAACTGCGACTCACCGCGACCGTGCGTGAGCAGATCAACGAAATTGAATACGATCCCTATAGCGCGCGGCTCATCGAGCAGCGCCGCCAGACGCCGCAGCATTCCCTCGCCGTCGGCGAGCGTGTGTACCTTCTCATAATGGGTGGGCAGCGAGCCGCCGGTGAGCCGTTCGATCTGCTGCCTGAACAGCTCATCCTCGAAAGAGTTGAGACCCGATTCCTCATGGGACTCCGGCCAGCCCGGGCGCTGCTCCGCCAGCTCGTCAGGGAAGACTCCGCCGAATATCGCGTTTCGAGCATAGGGCGTGGCGCTGGGCAAGATGGAGATGTAGAGGTCGGATTCGACCTCGAAATCCTCCTCGATAACCGGCTGCAGGGCGCGCCACTGGTCCAATCTCAGACAGTCGACCACGATGAGCACTGCGGGTTTACCGCGCGCCAACAGGGGTAGGAAGAAGTGCGGGATCACGTCGACAGAAAGCGACGGGCGATCGCTGGCACCCTTCGCGACCCATGCCGCGTAGTTGGCGATCACGAACTCGGTGAACTCGCGTTGGGCATCGCCACTGAGCGTGTGCAACGACTCGAGCAAGCCCGACTCATCAGCTTCGCTCAGCAGCAGATCCCAGTTGATGAGCTCGGAGTACAGGTCTGTCCAGTCTCGTGAAGTCTGGGCGCCGTCTATGCGGGCGCGTAGTTCGGAAAACGCACGCACGAAATCACGTGCTATCTGCTCATGACGGAGCCCGGGTCCTTCGAGCAGGCGTGCAACGACCGATGCCACCTGGCGGGGGCTCGTCGGCTTCGTGATATAGTCGTCGGCTCGCCGAGCGATAGCTTCCCGCAACGTCGTCTCTTCCTCGCTCTTCGTGACCATCACGACGGCGATGCGAGAGTCGACGGTGCGGATCTCTCGCAGCATCTCCGTGCCCGTCCGCCCCGGCATCTCCTGGTCAAGGATGATCAGGTCATAGGGGTGGCGCCGGATCTGGCTCAAGGCGTCGTCGCCGTTGGGCGAGGTGTCGACCTCGTAGCCGCGTTGCTCGAGGACCAGCCGATGGGGCAACAACAGGTCGATCTCATCATCGACCCACAGTATTCGTCCTCTCGGTGACTTCCCTGTGCTCGTCACAGTCTCCAGGTGTAACTCGTCCACATGGCAACGGGTTGACCTTGTCTTACCGCCGGCGCGAAGACCCAATCCCGCGCCTCACGGATCAGCGCCTCGTTATACCCCCCATCCGGGGTCGGCGGATCGAGATAAACGCTTTCCACCACGCCGGCCGCGTTAACAAGGACGTGTACGGTCACCTCGTGTCCCCGCACCGACCGCGGTCGGTCCAGGGGCGCCATGATGATACCCTTCGGGATGGGTATCGTCTGCTGGTTCCCCTCACTCGCATCGCCCCCAGCCCCACTGCCTTCCCCTCCAGGAACGCCGGGACCGACGCGCTCCTGCGGAGGCCGTAACTCGACCCAGTTCTCGGCCATCTCCGGGAAAGGAACCTCCACCTCTACCGGATCGATCAACGGGATTTCGGGGCGCGGCGGGATCCAGATCTCGGTCCGTGGAGGCAGAACGACTGAGACCATGGCATCTTCGCCCGGCGCGGCCAGTGCGCTGCCCCTGGCCGGCCCGGCGGCCGACCGCCCTATGTCCACCACCGTGTTGGACAGCAGCAGCAAGATCAGGTGGAACAGCACGGAAAGGAGCAGCCCGAGGCGCCACACCTCGCGCTCCCGTCTGACACGCTGTCCGATCCGTTCCGATGCCATCGATTCAAGATCCTCACCGTAGTAACGAAAACTAGACGAGGGGGTGCCCAGGGAAAAGGGCGGGCTGCCGACTCGGAATCGTAACTTCATCAAAGAAAACGACTTACCTGCCAAGCCGGCTGCCCGACCCCTCCCGCCACGCCCGCGCTCGCACTCTTCACTACGCGCACGCCGGCGGTCCCGCTTCACTCTTGCCCGCCCCCCGGCCGCTGCCCATAGTTAGCCAGCACTCGATTCCGAATCGACCACCAGCCGCTGCCGTGGCAGCAAAGGAGAAACCGGAGGATGATGGGGCTCGAAGGGGCGATTCTCGTTCCGATACTGATCCTGGGAAGCGCAGCGATCATCTATTGGGGACTGCTCGGGGTCCGCGACCACCAGGTCGCGGTGCGAAGCAAGGACGAGCCGCCCGCCGACTGATCGACGGCCATCCCAAGAAACCACCCGGAGGCAAGGCGCATGAGCGGGCTGTTCGAGCGGCTGCGACACGAACTGAAGGAAATGCAGGAGCGGGGTGTCTACAAGCAGCTAATACACCTCGATTCGCCACAGGACGCCGTGGTCAAAATCGACGAGACCGGCGCTGAAGTGGTCAACCTCTGCTCGAACAACTATCTGGGCCTCTGCAACACTCCGGAGGTCGTGGCAGCCGGCAGGGATGCATACGAGGAGTTCGGTGCCGGCACATCATCGGTCCGCTTCATCTGCGGTACGTTCACGCTACACAAGAAACTCGAGCAGAAGATTGCCAGCTTCCTCGGTCTTGAGTCGGCACTCACCTACGTCTCATGTTGGAACGCCAACACGGGACTGACGCCGACGTTTCTGGAAGATGAAGACGCGCTGATCTCGGACGAGCTTAACCACGCGTCGATCATCGACGGCGTGCGAATGACGAAGGCAAACCGCAAGATCTACAAGCACTCCGACATGGGTGAGTTGGAGCAGGCGCTGAAGGACACACAGAGTGCTAGACACCGATTCATCATCACAGACGGGATCTTCTCGATGGAGGGCGACATCTGCAGACTGCCCGACATTCTCGAGCTGGCGGAAAAGTACGACGCGGTTGTCGCCGTCGACGACTCACACGCCACCGGCGTGCTGGGAGAGACCGGTCGCGGTACACCCGAGCACTACGGGCTGCATGGCAAAGTGCCCGTCATCACCAGCACGCTCGGCAAAGCACTGGGCGGTGCCGCCGGCGGTTTCACGGCCGGCCCCGAGGAGCTTACCGATTATCTGACGCAGCGCTCGCGACCGATGCTCTTCTCGAACGCGCTACCACCGGCCACCACCGCCCACTCGCTGGCAGCGATCGAATACCTCGAGCGGCATCCCGAGCGGGTTCAGAAGCTCCGTGACAATACGGCGTATTTTCGCGAGGAGTTGCTCGAGGCGGGCTTCAAGCCCGTCGAAGGCGACACGCCCATAGTACCGATCATCATCGGGGAGACCGCCGAAGCCATCCGCATGAGCAGGATGCTCCTCGACGAGGGTGTCTTCGTGATCGGCTTCGGCTACCCTGTGGTACCGCACGGTACAGCGCGCATCCGCTGCCAGATCTCGGCGGCACACGAGACGGAACATCTCGATGCCGTGCTCGACGCGATGAAGAAGGTCGGGGACAAGCTTGGAATAGTATAATCAGTCGTGGATTTCAATCTCCCAACACGAGAAGAGTGCACGCCCCGATGCAGGCACTAATCGCTCCCAGCATTTTGAGTGCCGACTTCACGAAGCTCGGCCAACAGATCGCCGAGGCCGAGAAGGGTGGCGCCGACTGGATACACGTAGACGTGATGGACGGGCACTTCGTCCCCAACATCACGATCGGCCCACTAGTCGTCGAAGCGGCACGGCGAGCCACCAAGCTCCCCCTCGATGTCCACTTGATGATCGAGAATCCTGACCGCTACCTAGAAGATTTCGTGAGCGCCGGCGCCGATCGGCTCACCGTTCACCAGGAGACGTGCCCACACCTGCATCGCTCGGTGCAGAGAATACACGAGCTGGGCGCGCGGCCGGGCGTCGCCCTCAACCCATCGACCCCGGTCGACACGCTAGTCGAAGTCCTCCCTTTCCTCGACCTAGTCCTCGTGATGACCGTGAACCCCGGCTTCGGCGGCCAAAGCTTCATACGTGAGAGCCTGCCGAAGATCACACGCCTCAGCCGGTTGCTCGAGTCGGCGGGCCTGCCGCACGTACATATCGAGGTCGACGGCGGCATCGACGCGACGACGGCCCCGGCAGTCGTGGAATTCGGCGCCAACGTCCTGGTGGCCGGGTCGGCGGTGTTCGCCAAGGGCTCCGTCGTGGAGAACATCCAGGCGATTCGCCGCAGTTTGGCCGTCGACGTATGAGATAAGGGAGATCGGGTGGCAAGTCCCCAGCCCCCGGAGAATTGGCTTTTGAGCCGCCGGGAACCGGACCGGCGGCTCGTACGTTTTTCGGGCGAGTGCCGGGTTACTGGCGACCGGAAGAAAGACGTTCATGGGCCTACACGCACGAACCTGTAGAAGCTGCGCCTGTCCTGGCAGCGCCTGGGGCGCTGTGCCGGAGAGTGTCGGGTGTCTATGGAGCGCAAGATCGGATTAGACTAAAAGTAATCGAGAGCAAGCACCCGAACCGGCCGCCGCCCCGAGGCGCGCGGCCGTTTTCTATTGGTGGCGTAATGATCATGCGAATCGTGACAAGGCACGCAGCGGCGACGCTACCCGCGGTGGCATCGACGCCGACGCCGGGTCCGCCCCGGAGCATCGCCGATCTCATCGGCGGCACGCCGCTGCTACCGCTTCGCTTCCCCGGCCTGGTGTCGACGGTACGCGTGCTTGCGAAGGCGGAGTGGTTGAACCCCGGGGGCTCGGTGAAGGATCGAGCCGCTCGTGCCATCGTCCTCGACGCCGAGCGGCAGGGCCAGCTGCCGGCCAAACGTTTGCTCGACGCTAGCTCGGGCAATACAGCCATCGCCTACGCCATGCTCGGCGCCGCAAGGGGTTTCGGGGTCACCATCTGCCTGCCGGCCAACGCCAGCGAGGAACGGAAGGCCTTGCTCCGCGCCTACGGCGCCGAGGTAGTCGAGACCGACCCGCTGGAGGGTTCGGACGGGGCGATCAGGCAGGCCCGCCGCTTGGCAGCCGAGGAGCCCCGCTTATACTACTACGCCGACCAGTACGGAAACCCGGCGAACGCGCGGGCACATTACGAGACCACCGGGCCGGAGATCTGGCAGGACACCGCCGGCGAGGTCACGCACCTCGTGGCGGGCCTCGGAACCACAGGCACAATCATGGGGACGGGGCGCCACCTCAAGGAGCGCGATCCCGGAATCGAGCTGATCGCCGTGGAGCCCGATGACGGCTTTCACGGAATCGAGGGCCTGAAGCACCTGCCGACGTCTATCATCCCGCCCATCTACGACGCGTCGCTGCCCGACCGCACGCTGCGGGTGCGCACCGAGGAGGCCTACGACATGACCCGGCAGCTCGCCCGTGACTTCGGGCTGCTTGTCGGTTTGTCGTCGGGCGCCGCCGCGGTCGCCGCGCGCCGTGTTGCTTCCGAGTTCCCCGAGTTGGCAGCCGCCTGCCTGGTAGTGATCTTTCCAGATGGCGCGGATCGCTACCTGAGCCTCGGACTATGGGGTGGGACGCCGTGAGATCGAGTAGCAAGACGGGCGATGACCTGGGCGCCCGGCTCGTGGTCAGCCGGGAAGTGCTGGCGCTAATACGCCGGCACGTCGAGGGCATCTATCCCGAGGAAGCTCCTGGCGGTCTCCTAGGGACCGTGCATGAGGAGACCACGGTCGAGGTCGTCGAAGCGGTCCCCTCGCATAACGTCAGAAATGAGGAGCGCCGCCGGCGCTACCTGATCGGTCCGGACGACGTGCTGGCGCTCGAGCGTCGCGCTTCCGAGGCCGGCCTCCAGGTCGTCGGCTACTATCACTCCCATCCCGACGCTCCGCCCCTCCCCTCGGAGTTCGACCGCGAGCACGCCTGGCCCTGGTACGTCTACCTCATAGTCAGCGTCGTGGACGGACGGATGGCGGACGCCCGAGCCTGGCGGTTGGCAGACGACCGTGACGCCTTCGATGCAGTCGAGATGAATTACAAAGGATTAGTGACGACAGGAACAGAGGATAAATGAACCAGATCACAGTCATCGTTCCCGCACCGCTCAGACAGTTCACCGAGGGCCGCGACTCGGTAACGTTAGATGCGGGCACCGTGGCCCAGGCTTTGTCCGAGCTTACCTCGCGCTACATAGAGCTTAGGCGGCATCTCTACTCCGACGACGGCAAATTGCGGAGCTTCGTCAACATCTACCTAAACGACGAGGACATCCGCTACCTTGAAGGCAAGGAAGACGCCGGCCTGGCGGTGGGCGACGAGATCAGGATCGTCCCGTCGATCGCCGGCGGAGTGGCTACGGCGGTGGAAGTGAAGGAAGTAGAGTTCTCACCCGAAGAGATGAGCCGCTATGCCCGGCACCTGATTCTCCCGGAGGTCGGGCCGGAAGGGCAGAAGAAACTGAAGCAGGCGCGCGTCCTACTCGTCGGGGCCGGCGGCCTCGGCTCTCCCGCCTCTCTCTATCTGGCCGCCGCCGGTGTGGGCACGATCGGGCTCGTCGACTTCGACGTGGTCGAATCCAGCAACCTTCAGCGCCAGATCGTGCACGGGACCCGCGACGTCGGCCGGCCGAAGCTTGAGTCGGCACGGGATCGCTTGCTCGACGTAAACCCGGGGATCGAGATCGAGGGCCACGAGGTCCGTCTGACGTCGCACAACGCGCTGGATATCCTCTCGGGATACGACATCGTCGTCGACGGGACCGACAACTTCCCGACCCGTTACCTGATCAACGACGCCTGCGTGCTGATGGGTATCCCGAACGTCTACGGGTCCATCTTCCGTTTCGAGGGTCAGGTCTCGGTCTTCTACGCGAAGCAGGGTCCCTGCTACCGCTGCCTCTATGCCGAGCCGCCGCCGCCGGGTCTGGTACCTTCCTGTGCTGAGGGCGGCGTGCTGGGCGTACTGCCGGGGATCATCGGAGCACTCCAGGCGAACGAAACGCTCAAGCTGATCCTCGGCGCCGGCGACCCGCTCGTCGGGCGGCTGCTGCTCTTCGATGCGCTACGCGTACGATTCCGCGAGCTCAAACTGCGCAAGGATCCCGCGTGCCCGATCTGCGGTGAGAACCCAACGGTCAAGGAACTGATCGACTACGAGGTGTTCTGCGGTATCCGTGAAGCGGAGGCGGAGGGGCGCCGGCTCGAGGCGAGCGTTCCCGTGATCACGGCCCCCGAACTCAAGGCGCGCCTCGATGCAGGCGACCCGATCCGCGTGATCGACGTCCGCGAGCCCAGCGAGTTGAACATCTCGAGGCTAGACGAGGCCGAACTGATCCCCTTGAAGGAGTTCCCCGCGAGCATGGCGCGACTCGTCCAGAGCAACGAGGAGATCGTCGTCATCTGCCGCAGCGGGCGGCGTAGCGCCTACGCCGTTCGCCTGCTAATGGATGCCGGGTTCAGTAACGCGTCAAACCTGACGGGCGGGCTACTAGCGTGGTCGGACGAGGTGGATCCGACCATGGCGAAGTACTAGGAGCGATGCCGCACGACTTCTTCTGCAACGAGCCAATGATTTTGGCGCACCGTGGCGCCTCCGCCTACGCGCCGGATCACACGCTGGAAGCGCTGCGCATAGCCCTCGTGCAGGGAGCCGACGCCATCGAGGCCGACGTGCACCTCTCGAGTGACGGGCATCCGGTGCTCCACCACGGCGGCGACCTGTCCGAGAACACGGAGGGCTCGGGTCCGGTCGGCCGCTATACGCTGAGCGAGTTGCGCAGCTTCGATGCGGGTCACCGCTATTCACCTGACGGCGGTATCAGCTATCCCTACCGCGGCACCGGCCAGTCCATCCTCACACTCGCCGAGGTGCTGGAGGAATTTCCAGATACCCGCTTCAACCTAGATATCAAAGAGCGGCGAGCGGCGGAACCCACGCGCCGACTGATCGACGAGCAAGGCGCCCGCGAGCGCGTCCTGATCGCCTCCTGGTACTCGTGGCAGCGAGGGCCCGCCATGCGCGACTGGTCCGGCCCCCGCAGCGCCACACTCGACCAGATGCTGGGTTTTATGCTCCTGCACTGGACTCGCACCGACGGGTTCTGGGGAAAGCGGGTGGACGCGCTGCAGATCCCGGAACGCCACTGGGGACTGCGCGTCGTAACGCCGCGCCTGGTCGAGCGAGCTCACGCTCTAAGCATGCGCGTGCACGTCTGGACGGTCGACCAAGAAGCGGATATGGAGCGGTTGCTCGAATGGGGCGTCGACGGCATCGTTACCAAGAGGCCCGACATGGCCGCCAAGGCCCGGGAACGTCACCTCGGAAAGTAAGCGCCAGCCATAGCCCATAGCGCAGTGGCAAACCATGCAAATCACGAAATGCAAGCTGCGATCGCCGGCCCGCCGTATGGCGGCCCATGCCCGGAAAGCGAGTTTCCTGGCGTCAACTATCACGATCACGTTCATGGCCAGCGACATTGAAGCCCAGGACAGCCGTCCCCGGGCGCGTGATGTCGGCGTGGCACCCGGGATCTTCGAGCCCGGCCGCTACAACGCGATCAGCGACGTAATGGGCGTGGCGGTGGGACAGACGACGGTGTGGGAGGCCGACTCGGTACGAACCGGAGTAACGGTCATCCTGCCCCACGGCGGCAACCTGTTCGACGAGCGCGTGCCCGCTGCCCTGTACGTAGCCAACGGCTTTGGCAAGCTGCTTGGCGTGACCCAGCTCCGCGAACTGGGCGAGCTGGAGACGCCCATCGCTCTGACCTGCACACTCTGCGTCTGGCGCGTCGCCGATGCGCTGATCGAGTACCTGCTCGCGCAACCGGGCATGGAGCGCGTCCGCTCGATCAACCCGGTGGTCGGCGAGACGAATGACGGTTTCCTGAACGACATTCGCGAACGGCCCATTCGAGCCGAGCATGTGGTCAGCGCTTTGGAGTCGGCGCGCGGTGGGCCCGTGGAAGAAGGAGCGGTAGGCGCCGGCACCGGCACCATGGCCTTCGGCTGGAAGGGCGGGATCGGCACGAGCTCGCGGGTCCTACCGGAGGAGCTCGGCGGCTGGACGGTCGGTGTGCTGGTGCAGTCGAACTTCGGCGGAATCCTGACGATCGCGGGAGCGCCGGTGGGCCGCGAGCTGGGTCGTTACGCATTCCGCCGCTACGTCGAGCCCGAGCGTGACGCGGAGGGCGACGATCGCGGCGACGGATCGATCATGATCGTCGTGGCGACCGACGCCCCACTGTCGAACCGCAACCTGGAACGCCTGGCGGCCCGCGCCGTCCACGGCCTTGCCCGCACCGGCTCGATCAGCACGAATGGAAGCGGCGACTACATCATCGCATTCTCGACCGCCGAGTCGGTAAGACGCATCGGCAGCGAGCGAACGCCACGCGAAGTGGCCGATCTGCCCAACTCGGCCATGTCACCTCTCTTTCAAGCCGTCGTGGAAGCGACCGAGGAAGCGATTTACAACTCGCTGTTCAGGGCAGTCAGCGTGAGCGGCCATCGCGGTACCGCCGAGGCGCTGCCGATAGAGGAGACCCTCGAGATACTCGAGCGCTACGGCGCGATCAGGAGGTAGTGCCAGATGTCTGATGACAAGGCGGCACAAAGCGATGCGTCGACCGGACACGAGCGCCGGCACAACCTAGAGCTCAGGGAGCGGCTCGACCAGATAATGGACCTCGCCCGGCATCTCTACAGATCGGCATCGGACATGTCACCGGAACAGCTGGAAGAAGCGCGTGAGCGTATCGAATGGCTGGCTCAGGAGATCTGGGAAGCAGCCGTCTACGGGCCGCTGGAGGAGCGTAGCCGTGACGCCCCCCCTGACAGCGGCGAAGAAGGGTCGGGCGGGTAGTCCGGAGACTCACCTGCCGCCGGCCGGACTACCCGCCCGAACAGCCGCCACCTCCCGAGCGCGGCATGCAGTTGATCTTCCCCTCCTCCAGCGACGGCGAGTAAGGCTCGACGCTCCTGCCAATGTAAAGCGCGCACTTGTACTCCGGGTTCAGCTCGTGGCTGGAGCGGGCGGCCCACCCGGTGGCGTCCGCACGGAGCAAGAAGTTGACTTTTTGGCTGGCCTGGAACTCCAGCTCATCGACGCTCTCCGCGTAGGCCAGGTGGTCCGAGAAGTAGGCTTCCTGGGCCACCGCCATGTTGCGGAGATCCGACTTCAGCACCGCCTGGGCGGCCGCGGTCTTTCGGGTGACAGCCTTCGTGACGATGGCCGCTAGGAGACCCATGAGTGCCATAGTGATAAGCAGCTCGACCAGCGTGACACCGCGTCGATCCATCGTGGGACTCCGTCCCAGCCCATTCAGATGACGGGTGTATGGGTGGGAAGCTCAGGCAAGAACGGGTGGGGGGACCACCCGTGTGCAAAATAGCGCCAGCGCCGCTCCGGGGCCAGTAAGGGAGGACCGGCCTCAGCCGCCCTCTTCCAGCCGCCCCTGTGTGGCTACTACGCTCTCGACCGCCTCGGGAAGCTCGATCTGCCAGACGCCGATCACGTCGTCGAGAGCCTCTAGTGTCTCGATGACTGGGCGTTCCACGCAGCCGTCGACGGCGATAGCCGCCAACGCTTCGCCGCCCGCCTCCTGCCGCGCCTGGTGGTACTCGGCGATGTTGACGCCGGCGTCCCCCAGCACGCTACCTACCTTCCCGACCACGCCGGGTACGTCCCGGTTGCGTAGCACGAGTATCGTGCCGCGCGGCTGGATATCCACCCGGTAGTCACCGATCCTGGTGATGCGTGGGTGGTTCCCCGCCAGGAGGACCCCGGCGACCCGCAGCGAGTCATCGGCCGTCGTCAGGCGAAGCTCGACCACCTCACCGGTCGCCGCCGTGCCGCCCAGCCAGACTTGGCTCACCGACAGGCCCCGGTCAGTAGCCACGTGCAGCGCGTTAACCAGCGTGAGTGGGCTGGCAACGATATCGGACAGCAGACCCTGGGCTGCCGCCGCGGCCACCGCGCGCAGCGCAGCTTCGTGGGCACCGCCGTAGCGCACCTCGAGGTCCCGGTAGCTACCGTGGGTCAGGCCGCAGAGGAGCCGGCCGAGCTGGTGGGCGATATTGAGCAGCGGGGCGAGATCGGCCTGCTGCGACGAGAGCTCCGGGACGTTGACCGCGGAACGGAAGTCTCGCGTGACCAGCGCATCGCGAACTGCCCCGCAGATCTCCACACTCACGCTCGTCTGCGCCTCACGCGTGGCAGCGCCCAGGTGTGGCACTGCAACGACGCTATCCAGACCGAGAAGCGGGTTGTCCGGGGAGACCGGTTCTTCCTCGAAGACGTCGAGCGCTGCGCCAGCCAGCCGCCCGCTGCGCAGCGCCTCGGCGAGCGCCTTCTCATCCACCACGCCGCCCCGCGAGGCGTTCACCAGGTAGGCGGTCGGCTTCATCAGCGCCAGCTCTACCGAACCAATCATCCCTCGGGTTTCATCCGTGAGCGGTACGTGGACGCTGATGACATCCGCCTGCTCGAATAGGTCGGGCAGGGTAACCAGCTGGATGCCCACCTGTTCCGCCCGCTCGCGTGACAGGTACGGATCGTAGGCCACGATTCGCATTCCGAAGGCTCGGGCGCGCTTCGCCACCTCAGAGCCGATCCGGCCCGCACCGGCCAGCCCCAGCGTCTTGCCGTAGAGCTCGATGCCCTGAAACCGCTTGCGCTCCCACTCGCCGCGCCCGAGAGACGCGTCGGCTCTCGAAATGTGGCGAACCAACGCCAGCATGAGCGCGATCGTGTGCTCCGCGGCCGAGATCACGTTGCCGCCCGGCGCGTTGAGCACGGCGATGCCCTGCCGGGTCGCGACGTCGACATCGATGTTGTCTACGCCGACCCCGGCGCGGCCCACAACCTTCAATCGCGTAGCCGCCTCGAGGATCTCCTTCGTCACCTTTGTCCGACTGCGAACGATCAAGGCATCGTACTCGCCGACGATCTCGGCCAGTTCCGACGCGTTGATCCCGGCACGGTCGTCGACCTCGAGGTTCTCCGCCGCCTCGAGGATCTCGATGCCCTGGGGCACGATATCGTCTGCCAGCAAGACTCTGTAGGAAGCGGGTCCAGCCATGCCCTACCCTCGTCCAGTGATCACAGACGCCAGCTCTTCCAGCAAGGCGTCGAGCTCCTCGATCGTGTGGTCGCCCATATGCCCGATCCGAAATGTGCTCTCCTTGAGTTTACCATAGCCGGAAGCGATGGTGTATCCCCGCTCGGCCATTCGCCGTGTAATCTCCACGCCGCTCAGCCCCTCGGGGACGGCCACGCAGGTTACCGACGGGGAGCGCCGACCCTCAGCCGCCAGGACGCGCAGGTCGAGACCACGGCCCTCACGCATCTCGTCGACCCAAGCCCACGTCCGCTCGGCCATCGCACGATGCCGGGCCCAGCGGGCCTCGAGCCCCTCCGCCTCGATCCGTTCCAGCTGCACATCGAGGGCATACAGCAGCGAGGCTGCCGGCGTGTTCGCCGTCTGGTTACGTGCAACGGCGCCCTCGAACGCCTCGAAGCTGAAGTACAGACCGCGCCCTGGCGTCTCCAGCGACCGCTCGTAGGCGCGCTGCGACGCCACCCCGAACGCCAGACCGGGCGGCAGCGCCATACCCTTCTGAGATCCGGTGAGCGCGAAATCGAGTCCCCAGTCGTCGACCTCCACGGGGGTGGCCGCCAGCGAGGTGACACAATCCACCAGGACGAGCGTCCCGGGTGACGCCTCCCTGACCGCCGCAGCGATCTCGCCTAGCGGATTCAGCACACCGGTAGACGTCTCCGAGTGCACGACCGTGACCGCGTCGTAGCCACCGCCGCCCAGCGCGTCGATCAGCTGGCCCGGCTCGTTCGATTCACCGAAGTCCACGTCGATACGGTCCGCCTCCCTGCCACACGCCACAGCGATCTTGTAGAAACGCTCGCTGAACGCACCGCATACCAGCGACAACACCCTCTGCGGCGCGCAGTTACGGATCGCCGACTCCATCAGCCCAGTGGCCGACGAGGTCGACACGTATACCGGCCGCGCCGTCCGGAAGAGCTGCCGCAGGCGCGGCTGCACCCGCTCCATCAGCGCCTCCATGGCCGGCCCGCGATGGCCGATGACCGGGCGCACCATGGAGTCGAGCACCTCCGGCCTCACCTCAGTCGGGCCGGGAAGGAAGTATTTGCCAAACTCAGACAACGCCGTGCGTTCTCACTCTAAAGGTGAAAAGGTTCGACTTCGCCCTTCCCAAGGCACTGGCAGCCCCTAGATTATCGTCCGTTCCAGAGCCAACGCAACCGAGCCCGTTGAAAAAGAGTGGTACAGATGAACAGGAAACAGTCCAAACCGGGCGACCCCGATCGCTACTGTCCCGCCTGCGGCGCGACTCGCGACCCCGGCGACCGCTTCTGCCGCAAGTGTGGTAATCCGTTCGGCGCCGATGCCAAACCCAACGGCAAGATGCGAGGCCTCACCGGGCTGCGTGCCTTTGGGCTCGCGGTCATCGCGCTCGCCATCGTATACGCGTTCCTCGTCTTCGGCCGGGGCGACACCGGCAGCCAGCAACAGGCCCAGTCCATCCCCATCGGCGCGGTGGGCGACCCCGCCGCCACGGCCTCGACCCAGCCGCTGACGCCCAGGGCGTCCGCCGATCAGCTCTTCAACCAGGCGATGTCGGCCTACGAGACAGCAGATATGGCCAACGCGCAGCGCTCCATCCCGATGGCAATCACCGCCTACCAGCAACTGAGCACCCTAGATCTCGACGCCCGCTACCACCTAGCGCTACTCGAGCTGGCAGCTGGTCGGCCCCAAGGCGCCCTCGCCCAGGCAGACACGATGATGGCCCAGGTCCCGGATCATCTCCTGGCGCTCTCGATATCCGCGCGAGCCCACGAGGCGCTGGGGGATGAGGGCCAGGCAGCTCAGTTCTGGCAGCGCTTCCTCGACGCCTACACGCCTGACGTCGCCGCCTCGCGGCCCGAGTACATGGATCACGCCCGGGCGCTGCCCGAGCGACGGGGTCGGGCGGAGAGTTATCTGCGCGAGCGCGGGTTGCGGTGAGTCGAGACGATAACGACAACGACAACGATAACGATACCGATACCGACAACAATGACGATGACGAGGGAGATAGCGGGGATGATTGAAACAGAGGTGATACAATGAGATCGCATACGGAATATCGGACGGTCAACACGAAGAAGCAGCAAGAGATCATCCACATCACTCCGTGGGTGCAGGATGAGGTGGCCAAGAGCGGAATCCAGGAGGGACTTTGCCTCGTGAGTGCGATGCACATCACCGCGTCGGTCTTCATCAACGACAACGAGTCGGGGCTGCACCAGGACATCTATGACTGGCTGGAAGGCGCGGTAGCACCGTGGACCGCCCACCCCGCGCGCGGCGACGACTACCTGCACAACCGGACCGGTGAGGACAACGGAGCGGCACACCTGCGGAACCTCACCATTGGGCACGAGGTGATCATCCCAGTGACCGATGGGCGACTCGACCTGGGACCCTGGCAGGCGGTGTTCTACGGTGAGTGGGATGGTCGCCGACCGAAGCGGATTGTCTTGAAGATCATCGGAGAGTGACCGAATCCAGGGGATGACCCCGCCAGAGGTGTTGATGGTTTGTTGAGGGGCAGGTTGGACATTCGACAGCCGACAGCCGGTGTTCGACGTCCGAGTTTCCAGACGATGTACGACGGCTGACTCTCGACTTTCGATGTTCAACCCGGAGGTTTCGATGGCAACGCCCCCCGACTGTCCGACGACGGAGTACGATCTACAGGATCGCCTCATCGACCTCGCAGTTCGCATAAGTACGGTTTGCGATAGCCTACCTTCGACAAGGGTGGCCAAGCACGTGGCGGGGCAGTTGCTGCGCTGCGGAACGGCTCCCGCCCCACTCCACGCCGAGGCCAGCGCCGCCGAATCCCGGAAGGACTTCGTGTACAAGCTTCGCCTCTGCCTCAAGGAGCTACGAGAGACGATGACCTGGCTACGCTACCTGCAGCGGCTGGGCATCGGCGAACCATCCGAGATCGATGAATCGATCAGCGACACCGACCGCGCCGTCGCCATCATCTACACGAGTATCCGCACAGCTAGTCGTAACGAAAAGCTGAAATCCCAGTAGCAGCGAACGTCGACCATCCACCGTCGACGATCGAACGCCGAGCATCGAACACCGAACATCGAACATCGATCATCGCAGCTAAACTCGGAAGTCGATCGTCGAACGTCGACTGTCGAATTTCGAGCTTTTTCCCCGCCTTCGGGTAATATTCGGCCTTTCCCGAACCCGGTGGCTACCCTACATTTACGACGCGATGATAAGGGATCGCCTTGGCCAGACGGTTGTTGCGCTCCGCGACTGGCTCTACCCGCAGGAGATCACGCCGGGTCACCGGGTTCGTTGCCAGCTGCCGGGCTGTCACGTGTTCCTCGGCCGCAGCGGCCACCATCTGCGCTTCCGGTCGCTGCGCCGTAGCGATGCCGCCCTGCCGCCCGAGTGGGTCGGCTGGCATTGCAGCCGCTGCGGTCACCTGAACGTGTACTGCCCGATCGACGGACCGGGCGGCCGGCTGTAAGGATCCGTTTCCTCCCCCGCGCGCGTTCCATCGGCTGAGCCGATTCGAGCCTGTCTGGTGGTTCTTGAAACAGAGGTTCCGATGTCGTCGAGCACCTCAACCTCGTTCGGCAGTCGCTTCACCGTAGCCGTCTGTCTGCTAATCGCAGTCACCCTCGCCACAGCGCACCAGGCGATCGCCCAGGACAAACGGCCGATCCAGGCGAACGATCTCTACCGGATCCGCACGGCGGGCGACGTGGCCATCTCACCCGACGGTCAGCAGGTCGCGTTCGTGCTGACACAGATCGACTCGGCCGCTGACGCCTACTACAGTCACCTCTGGCTGGCCGGTGTAAACGGGGGCCCGGTACGGCAGTTGACCCGCGGCGCCGTCCGCGATCGCGATCCCGTATGGTCACCCGATGGGTCGAAGATCGCCTTCGTATCGAACCGCGGAGGGGACGGCGCGCAGGTCTTCATCCTGCCGCTCGACGGCGGCGAGCCGTGGGCGCTCACCGACCTGGAGAACGGCGCGTCCAACCCAGTCTGGTCGCCGGACGGAAGCACTCTCCTCTTCGGCTCGTCGTTGACGACGCGCGAACTGGAGGAGGCCGAAGGTGAGGCCGAGCGTGAGACCGAAGGCGAGACAGAGGGCGCGGACGAGGCGGCGATGTGGGGCTCGCTGGCAGCGATCCGCGCCTGGTTGGCGACGAACGCCGAGCAAGAGGAGCCCGCCGTAATCACGCGCCTAGACTTCCAGGGCGAACGCGGGCTCAACCCGATCGAGTACTGGAATCACATCTATGCGATCGATCTCGAGCGTGGCGAGCCCCGCCGACTCACCGACGGACCCTACGACTTCTTCGCGCCGATGTTCTCTCCCGACGGTCGCCAGATCGCCTTCATCGCCGACATCACTAACGGAGTTCACCCCGACTACTCGCTGAAGAACGAGCTGTACATCATGGACGCGGAGGGCGGCGAGCCGCGGATGATCGACATACCGGGGTACAACGTCTTCAACCCGTCCTGGTCACCTGACGGTACCCACATCGCCTTCGCGGCCCGCGACACGACGGAGCCGTCGGCGGCCAACACGATAGTCGGCGTCCTCGAGCTGCTCGAGAGTGGTCTGGTGGGCAATGTCGAATGGGTCAGCCGGCCTTTGGACCGCGGCGCGCGTCAATACCACTGGTCCGCCGACGGAAGCTCCATCTACTTCAGCGCGGGCGTGCACGGCACGGTCCCCATCTACCGCGCAGCGCTCGATAACGGCCAGATCCGCCAGGTGGTCTCAGGCGAGCGCGGTGTGCTCTCCTTCGACCTGAGCGGGGAGAAGCTCGCATTCGTAGTCACCCAGCCGGCCAACCCGTCCGAGGTTTACGTAGCTAACGTCGACGGCGACGACGAGCGCCGAATCACCGACCTGAACACTGGGTGGTTGTCGGGGATCTTCGTACAGCCGCACCGCGGTTTCTGGTACGAGAGCTTCGACGGCCGACGCGTGCAGGGCTGGTTGATCGAACCCGTCGGCTATCGCAACAACGAGACGTACCCGCTGGCCGTCGAGATCCACGGCGGCCCCCATGCGATGTGGGGCCCCGGTGAGCGGACCATGTGGCACGAGTTCCAGTTGCTGGCCGCGAACGGTTACTTCGTTCTCTACACCAACCCGCGGGGCAGCGGCGGCTATGGGTACGACTTCAAGTACGTGATCCAACGCGCCTGGGGCGACGGGCCGATGCGTGACGTGCTCACCGCGGTCGATTCTATTGTCGCCCGTGGGATCGTCGACGAGGATCGCATGGTCGTCACCGGCGGTAGCTATGCCGGCTACTTGACCGCCTACCTGGTCGGCAACGACCACCGCTTCGCCGCAGCGGTCGCCCAGCGCGGCGTCTACGACCTGGCCACGTTCTTCGGCGAAGGCAACGCGTGGATGCTGGTACCCTTCGAGTTCAACGCCTACCCGTGGGAGGATCCCGAGGTCCTGCGCCGCGAATCACCGATCACCTACGCGCACCAGATCGAGACGCCGCTCCTCATCATCCACTCGGATCGCGACCTGCGAACCGGTGTCTCGCAGTCGGAGATGCTCTATCGGACGCTGAAGGTTCTGAAGAAGCCGGTGGAGTACGTGCGCTATCCGCGGGAAGGGCACGACCTGTCATGCACGGGCGAGCCGCTACTGCGCATCGATCGGTTGCTGCGCATCCTCGAATTCTTCCAGCGACACGTGAGACCCGATCTCTAGCGGAGCACAGAGAGTCCGTGCTCGGATAGAAAGTCCTTAATCTCCTTCACGGTCGCCTTGCCCGAGTGTGCGAGCGAGTTCACGAGGACCGCGTCGGCGTCGCCGATCATAAGGGCGTCGAACAGATCTTCTACAGAGCCTGCATCGCCCGCCGCCATCACGGGTCTCGCCACGTTCGCACTCACCGACCGCAGCAGCTCGAGATCGTAGGGTTCGCCGTGCAGGCCGCCGCCCGGCGACTCGACGATGATCGCGCCGCCACTCTGGGCCTCCACGACCTTGGCCCAGGTCAGCGCATCCCACTCGCAGGCCGCACCGCCGGGCTCGTCGTAGACTCGCCAGCTCTCGTCGGCACCGGCGGCGGTGATGGCAACGACGATCGCCTCGGACCCGAACTCGCGGGCGAGCTTGGTGATGAGATCCGGATCGTCGAGAGCCGCCTTCTGGATGGCGACCCGCGCGGCACCGGCGGCTAGCAGATCGCCGACCTCGGCCGCGGTCGTTAGGTCGGTCCAGAAGGCGAACGGGATCGTCAGGCCAGGCGCGACGCGCTGGGCCACCTCGCACAGAGGTTCGAGCGGCGCGGCCCGGGCGACGAAGATGATCTCGTCCGCACCGGCCTCGGCGTAGGCGGCGGCCGCTTCGGCCGGGTCAATAGGTTCGTCGAGCACGGGCAACGCATCGGCCAGTGCCCCGTCGCTGGTAAGGGCGAGGCTGGGGATGATCCGCTTGAACTGCAGCTGCTGCTACTCCGCTTCTTCGGGCTCAGGTTCCAGTGGCACGTTCTTCCGGATGCGGTGACTGAAGAGGGTGATCTCGCCAAAGCCGGCTTGCCTCAGCATCTGTTCGCCGACATCCCAACCCTGCTCGAAGCTCGTCGGGACATGGCTGTCTGTCCCGATGGTCACCGTAGCGACATGGGCGTCCTTCGCCAGCTTGAGGATGTCGAGGGAGGGGTAGGGCTCGGCCGGCGCTTGGACGACGCCCGAGGTGTTCACCTCCAACCCCAGACCCTTGGAGACCATGGTCTCCAGCAGCCCCCGTATCTGCGACTCGAACGGCTTGGCTTTGAAGGGCCCGTAGTGCTTGACGCCAAACCGCTTCGCCATGTCCAGGTGGGCAACCACATCGAAGCCGCCCCACTCCAGCATCTCGGCCAGCGCCTCGAAGTAGCGGCCATAGGCCTCCGAAGCATCGCGGGTCTTGAAGTAGCTGCTCACCGCGCCGCCGGAGATCTGCTCACCGTCCACTACGTGCAGGGAACCGATGATCAGATCGAAGTCGACGGAGTCGGTCAGCGCGTCGAGCGTCTCCACCCACTCGGGCCGATACTCGAACTCTGCCCCGAGCAAGATGCGTAACTCGGGGTAATCGGGTTGGAGCCGCTCGATCTCGTGCTGGAGCTGCTCGTACCGCTGACGGGCTTCAACCAGGTCCAGCATCCACTCATCGCCCGTCGGGCTCAAGGTCTCGGCGTGATTGGTGAAGCAGATCTCTTCGAACCCGAGCTGCGCCGCGATCTCGCACACCTGTTCGGTGCTGCCGCGACCGTCGCTCGAATACTGGTTGTGAATATGATAGTTGACTCTCACGTTAGAGCCTCAATTGACCAATGCGATCGCCACACCGTCTCGGGTCGGTACGATGATCGACGTGAATCGCGAGTCCTGGGCGACGCGGCGATTGAATTCCTGAATCCCGAGGACCGCAGGATTCTCGCTGTCGCGCTCCACGACCCGTCCACCCTTCAGTGCATTGTCCGCGATGATCAACCCCCCTTGCCTCACGTGCTCGGCGCTCCACTCGAGGTAGGCGGGGTACCCCTCCTTGTCGGCGTCGATGAACACCGCGTCGAACGGCGCCTCTGCAGACAGACCTTCGAGCAGCGAACCCGCCTCGCCGACCATCACTTTGACACGGTCGGTCAGTCCGGCGCGGTTGATGAATTCTCGCGCTAGCTCTGCACGGTCGGCCCGCTTCTCGATCGTGACCAGTCGGCCGTCGGGAGGCAGCGCCCGACCTATCCAGATCGCGCTGTAGCCGCCCAGAGTTCCCAGCTCGAGGACGTGCCTGGCGCCGATGGCCCGCAGCAGCACCTGTAGCAGCTTCCCCTCCTCGGCGCTGATGTAGATCTGCGGTAGGCCCGCCTCGCCCATCGCGCGCCGCAGCTCGACCAACACTTCATCCTCGGGGGCGAAGAGATCGGCTACGTAGCGCTCGCATGCCTCTCGGATACCGTCGTCCATGCCGCCGCGCGCCGTTAGCGGGTCGCCCATTCCCAACCGCCCGCGCCGGTAACGCGCCGGGCCGCCAGCACCCAGACCCTGACCTTGGGTGCGGTGGCCGCCCTCGGCCGCCGGGTCATGCCTCGCAGGCGCGCGCTCAGCTCGCCGGGCTCCGACTCGGCGAGCTGTGTTACCGAGTAAATACCCGCCTCCCAAATCAACCTGGCGTTCTCGGTCCCGATACCCCGCAGGGTCGATAGCTGCGCCGCCGCGATCCACTCCCCAGCCTGCGACAACCTAACGGAGGCGCGGCCGGCGACCTCAGCCGGCTGAGCGCCCGCCAGCACGAATAGGTTGGCATAAGGAGTCGCGGCCAGCCGCTCGCGTTCCGCCGACTCGACCAGCCATAGGTCTTTCAGAAGTGGCCGCAGCGAGTCGGTGTTCCAACGGTCCATGCCGAAGAGCACCGCGAGCGAGAATGCCGCGGCGGCAACGGCGGCAAGCGCCGTGCGACGCGGGCTCGGCCGCGGAACGTCTGCCGATCGATCCGCGCCCGGCGCGATCGCCACATGGGCCAACACCAACGTTTGGTAGACGACGAAGCAGTCGAGCGCGAAGACCGGGAAACCGAGGAAGCCGGCCAGCGGCATCTCGAACAGCTTCAGGCTCTCGAATCCCGGGACCGTGTAGATCCACTTCGAGCGCGCCTCGATGTTGTACATCTCCCAGATGAAGCCGATCGCCAGGCCGCCGACCAGGAAGCGGAGCAGGCGTGCAGGCCGACCCTGCGAGAGGTCGGCGAGCAGCGAGCGCTTCGGATCGTGCACGTAGTTCCACGGCTCGAGCAGTAGCGTCAGCGCGCCCCAGATCATCGGGAAGAATATCCGCGGCCAGGCCAGCGAGAGGGCGGCGAACGCGACCCCCGTCAGAAACACGCCGAGCAGGGTGCGGCGGCTCACTTTGAACGTCGGCCAACGGATGCCCTCGAGGGCACCTCGCGCCGCCAGCCAGCGTTCAGCCAGGAAGATCGCAGGGAGCACGGTGGCGAAAGACACCGTCGTACCCAGCCAGCGGATCGGTCTGTCGGGCGGCAGAAAGACGTAGTACCAGTTCGCGACCCGGAAGTTGACCAACTCGAAGAAGAACCAGAGTACGGCGGACCAGGCGAGCAGCGAGAGCGCGAAGCGTGGGCGTGAGAGCAGGAAGTAGCGCCCGCTACGAGCCGCCACGGCGGCGTCCAGCACAAAAAGGGTGGGATACCAGGCGGAGATGTAGAAGTAGTTGACGAACGGTTCGACCCGGCGGAGCATCAGCGCCGCAGCCGTCGCGAGAAACAGGAGCGCCGGCAGCGCGACGAGCCAGGGCGCCGGTCTCACGGACCGGCCCTCCGCCCGGGGCGCACCGGCGCCCATCGACCCGAGTTCGTTCATCTAGCGTGCGCGGCCGGGTCGAGCAGCTTCGCCAGGTCTGCGAGCCCGGGGTCCGCGAACATCACACGCCCATCCAGGATCGTACCGAGCACACTCACGTCCTTGATCTCCGCCGGCTCGATCTCGAGCAGGTCACGATCGAGGATCGTGAAGTCGGCGACCTTGCCGGCCCGGATGCTGCCCTTCATGTCCTCCATCCGGGCAGCGTAGGCGTTATTGATCGTGTAAGCACGGATCGCGGTCTCGACATCGATCCGCTCCTCCGGGAACCAGCCGCCCTCCGGTGTGCCGTCGAGCGTCTGGCGCGTCACCGCGGCATAGATGCCGAGCAGCGGCTTCGCCGGGTACCAGGCCGCGTTGGTGCCGGGCCAGTCGGAACCGAACGAGAGGAGGGCGCCACCCTCGACCAGTGACTTGAACGGGTAGGCACCTTTGCAGCGCTCATGGCCGATCCGTTCCTCCATCCAACGCATGTCATCGATGGCGTGGTAGGGCTGCACCTCGGCGATGATCCCAAGCTCACCGAAGCGCGCGAAGTCGTCCTCCTCGATGACCTGAGCGTGGATCATGCGGAAGCGACGGTCGCGGGGCTCGTTGGCCTCGATCGCCATCTGGAACCAGTCGAGCAGCGTATCCACCGCCAGGTCGCCGATGGCGTGGACGTGCGCGTCCATCCCCGCCGCGTCGGCGCCGCGGATCAGCTCGGCCATCCCCGGCGGCTGCAGCACGTGCTGGCGCCAGATACCGCTGTTCTCCGGTTGGTGATCGTAGGGCTCCCTGAACCGGGCACCGGAGTTCCCCATGATGCCGTCAACGAAGCCTTTGAGGCCGCCGACCCTGAGATACCCGTCGCCGTATCCCTCGCCGATCCCCAGCGCCTCCAGGTGCGGCCAGGTGTCCAGCGTCGGCCGCGCATAGACGCGCACGGTGAGCTCGCCGTTGTCACGCAGGTACTGGAAGACCTGCATCTGATGCGCACGCGTAATGTCGTGGATCTCGGTGACCCCGTTCTCCGCCAGGCGCGCCAGTGCGACACGGGCCTCTAGCACTCGCTGCTCGAACGACTTCTCAGGAATGACCCTTCGGACCAACCCCACCGCGCGGCCCGTCAGGATCCCCGTCGGCTCCCCGGTGGCAGGATCGCGCTCGATCGTGCCGCCTTCGGGGTCGCGGGTCTCCCGGGTGATCCCCGCCAACTCGAGCGCCACGCCGTTGGCCAGGTACTCACTCCCGTCCCAGCGGGACAGCAGCACCGGGGTCTCGGGCGTGAGCGCGTCGATCATTTCGCGGTGTGGCTTGAACCTCTCCGCAGGCGCCGCCCCCTCCTCGCGCCCGGTTGACCCCATCTCCCATTCCTCATAGGCGCCCCAATCGCCGTCCAGAATCCAGGCACCCTCGGGCAGACGGTCCCGGGCCGCCGCCACCCGCTCGGCCAGCAGGTCGGCGTCGGCCACGTCCAGCAGGTTGATGCCCAGCAGTAGCCGCGCCGCGTAATCGAAATGGGTGTGATTATCTATGAAGCCGGGCACGACGAACGCACCGCCCAGATCGACGACGGCCGTCCCGGGCCCCCTGTAGCGCGCGACATCACCCTCGTCGCCCACAACCAGGATCTTGCCTTCACGCACAGCGACGGCCTCCGCCCGCGGCTGCTCCGCCTCTACGGTGTAGATCGCACCGCCCACGAGGATCAGGTCGGCTGTGGATTCTACACCGCGTCGCGACGTCGTCTGCAATGCGATCACGAGCGCTGCCACGGCTACTGCCATTAGAAGCAGGGAATTACGCACGGCTCGCTTCCTGAGAAGGGTTGTAGGCGAGTTGGACAGCAGGTAATGTAGGCCGAAATCCGACCATCAACAGGGTGGGCTTATGAGGCGACGCGACTTCCTCAGACTCACCGGCACTGCCGGCGCCGCAGCGGTCTTCCCGGGCCCCGAGCGACCGGGCGGGGCGACCACGCTACCGGATCCGGCCACCGGCCAGAGGATAGAGCCGCTGCCGGACGCCACGTTCCTGGACCGGCTGGCCAAGGCCGCGCAGCTCGCGGCGCAAGACGGACTCGCGGCCCTGTTCTGCGAGCCATCCACCAACTTCGCCTACCTGGCGGGCGGCAACTTCGGCCGCAGCGAGCGACTGATCGCGCTGATAGTCCCGACCGCACACCTGGACCCGCTCTTCGTCACGCCCCAGTTCGAGGTCGAGCGGGTGGTAAGAACCGTCCGTCCTGTAGGGGAGGTCCGGGGATGGCGAGAGGAACAGGACCCGTTCTCGCTGGTAGCCGACGCCCTGGCCGGCCTGCGGCCCGGCCGGATCGGGATCGAGCCGAGTACCCGCTACGGCATGGCGCAACGGCTGAAGGGAGCCCTCCCGGACTGGGAGCTGGCCGATGCGACCTCGATATTCGAGCGCATGCGGATCATCAAGTCCGAGACCGAGATCGGCTTCATCCGCCGCGCCGTTTCCATTACCGAGACCGCCATTGCCGCTACCTTCGCCAGCCTCGAGGTCGGCGTCACCGACCGCGAGGTGGCCGGCTATCTGAGCGGCCAGATGCGCGAGCGCGGCGCCGCTGGCGGCGGCCTCGTTCAATTCGGACCCACGAGCTCCCTGCCCCACGGCGGCACCGAAGGGCGACGCCTCGAGCACGGCATGCCCGTCCTCGTCGACGCCGGCTGCCGCGTCCAGGGGTACACGTCGGACATCACCCGCATGCATTTCTTCGGCGACGAGCCGGGACCCGAATATCGCGAAATCTTCAACACCGTCTTCAGCGCCCAGACCGCTGCATTCGACGCCGGCCGTCCCGGTATGGAATTCCAGCAGCTCGACCGGATCGCACGTCGGGTCATCCGCGAGGCGGGCTACGGTGCGTACTTCACTCACCGGCTGGGCCACGGCATGGGGATGGACGGCCACGAGCCGCCCTACCTCGTGGAGGGGAATACGCGGACCCTCGAGCCCGGTATGGTCTTCACCATCGAGCCCGGCATCTACCTCCCGGGCCGCTGGGGGGTGCGAATCGAGGATGATGCCGTGGTGCGGGAGAACGGCCTGGAGGCGCTGAGTACCCGGGTTGGACTGATCTGAAGGTAACCGATAGCCGGTAGCCAGTGGCCTGTGACCTTGCTGCCCCGGCGCCGATAGATCGCGGCCCGGACCTACCGGCCACCGGTCACCGGCGCACCGACCACCGTCCGCTTGACGGGAAGGGGGCGAGTCGAAATATTCGCCCCGCGAACACCGGGACCCACAGAACGCCAAAGGAAAGCCATGGACTTCGAAGTCTCCACCCACCTCTCGCCAGAGGATGTGATCCAGAAGGCCGAAGAGTTCTACCGCGAGCACACCGGCCTCGCAATCCAAGAGCGCGACGCGAACCGACTCGAGTACTCCGGCGCTATCGGCATCGCGAAGATCAAGGCCTATAGAGAACATGGGCACACGACCGTTCACGTCGAGACCGACCGCGGCGTCGGATTCGACGTCACCGACGTCACGCTCCGGTTCCTCTACACGATCCCTCACGTCTAGCCCTAAGGACGACGCCGATGTCCGGAGAGTTGATACAGATCCGTGTTATCGTCCCCGACGAGTGGCGCGAGCAGAAGATGGAGTTCGCGCCCGACACTTCGCTGCGTGACGTCAAGGAGAGGGCCCTGCCTGAACTGCTCGGGCGCGGCCCGATAGACACGTCGACTTACTACGTCGAGTACTTCGAGAAGGAGCTGCTCGACGAGTCCAGCACCCTGGCAGATCTCGGGGTTCCAGACGGCGGCGTGATCTCGCTACGACCTTACGACATGGACCATCCGCGGCCCTTCGAAGGGTAACCGAACTCGTTCTGTCCGGCTCAGTCTCGTTATCGCTATCGTGATCATTGTCGCGATCGTAATCGTGTTCTCGGCGCCGCATTCTGGCCGCCGGTAACGACAACGACAAACGTTAACGAGAACGAGAAACGATTACGAGCAGGACTCGGACAATTAGGCTAAGCGGCGGCGAACGACTCGCGAGACGATCGGGTAAGGCAGCGCTTTCATCAGCCAGCCCATGAGGCGCCACCGTCTCGTCACGTAGACGTGGCGCCTCTTCTTGCGTATCGCCGTGAAGATCTGCCGGGCCGCCTCCTCGGGCGTCGCGACCCAGAACATGCCCTCGCGGCCCGCGGTCATCTCGGTGTCGACGAAGCCCGGCTTGACGTCGGTAACCGTAATATCCAGTCCCAGCCTGTCGGCCTTCAAACGCAGGCCCTCCAGATAGGTCGAGTCAAACGACTTGGAGGCGCTGTAGGCCGCCCTCAGGCCCCGCAGAGCAGCGATCGATGAGATGCCGACCAGATGGCCCGAGCCGCGCTCGATAAGGTAGGCCATGGCCCGGTTGGCGACGGCGGCGAAGCCAAGGACGTTGACCTGGATGATTTGGAGCTCGATTTCCCAGGGCGGGTCGGTGTGACCGACGCCCGAGTTGACCACGATGAGCTCGACTTCACCCATCTCCTCGATCAGTTCCACCAACAGCCGCCGCGCCTCGGCCGGCCGGCTGAGGTCCATCGCCTTCAGATGGGTTGGCGTGTCGATCTCGCGCCGCAGTTCCTCCATCAGCTCGAGGCGCCGGCCTGCGAGCCCAACCTCATAGCCGTTCGCGGCCAACACTTTAACCAGGGCGCGCCCGATCCCCGAACTGGTACCGATAACGATCGCCTTGCTCACGTCCCGTTCGACTCTCCCTAAAGGTTCTCCGCGCCTCGGGCGCGGTCGCATCGACGGCTGGAACGGCGGCGATCATAGGTCGTCGCCGACCGGGACGTCAAGGCGGCCGGACAGCTTCGGAATCGGCCCGCGCGTGATAGATTGAGGACATGAGCGACTTCAGGCAGTTGAAGCTGGACGACGAGCTCGTCGACCTCCTCGGGCGCCTTGGATTCATACAGCCCACGGCGCTGCAGCAAGAGGCCGTTCCGGTGATCGCTCGGGGAACGACCGCGGTCGGCATCGCTTCCTCCGGCAGCGGCAAGACCCTCGCCTACGGCCTCGGACTCGCGGCGCGCATCGACAGGACCGCTTCGCTGACGCAGGCACTGGTGCTGCGCCCCACCGACGTTGGCGCCGGCCGCACGGCAGATGTTCTGCACCGCCTACTGCAGCCGCGAGGCTTCACGGTGGGCGTCGTCAGGGCCGAGTCGCCGCTGAGCGCGCAGGTTGCCTGCGCCAGCCCCGCCGCTGCGTTGGCCGCCGTCGAGCACTCCGCGATCAAGCTGGAGGGGCTGGTGAGCCTGGTCGTTGACGGCGCCTCCGCCATGGTCGCGCTCGGTTCAGCTGATGCGCTGGAGACCCTGACGGCGCAGGTCCCGAAAGAGGCACAACGCGTCCTGCTCACGTCGGAGATCACCAAGGAGGTCGAGGACTGGATCGACCGCCACGCGCGCCGCGCCCGGCGTCTGACCTACCTGCCGACGGAGGTTACCCCGCTCGAGGGTGTCAACCTCGAGTTCTGGGCCGCTCCGCAGCACGAATGGCTACCCGTCCTCGTACGGCTGCTGAGCGAGAGAGGCGCGAAGAGCGAGGCCCGGCGCCGCATCCACTGCCGTCTGGAGGAGCATGCCCGGGCGCTGGCTGACCAGCTGCAGGTGCGTGGAATAGAGATCGCCGAGCGCCCCAGTGCGCCCGGCGTACACATCGACTGGAGCGGCCAGCGTGATGGTGAGCCTGCTGACCTGTCGATAGCGTGGGGAGCCCCGCCCGACGTCCCCACCCTAATAGCCTTCGTCGAGGGCGTCGCCCGGACGGTGGTCTTCGCCGAACCCGCTGAGCTCGCCCACCTCGCCCGCCTGGCCGAACTCCTGGCTCTGAAGGGAGGCCCTCTTCGTGCCGCTGCCCCGCCCGAGGCGCTCCGCTCGGCCCAAGCCACCCTCGAACAGCTGCGCGAGGCCGCGGCACAGGCCGACCTGGAGCCATACGTCCTGCTCATCGAGCAGCTGTTCGACGAGTTCACACCGACCCAGCTCGCCGCCGCGGCTACTGCTCTCTTGCGCGAACGCCAGCCGGCAGCCGCCACGACCCCTCTACCAGCCTGGACGCGCCTCTATTTCGCCGTCGGCCGCCGCGACGGCGTGCGACCCGCCGACCTCGTCGGCGCCATCACCGGCGAAGCCAACGTCACCGGCGACAGAATCGGCCGCATCGAGATAAGAGACACTCACACTTCGGTGGAAGTTGCCGCCGCGGTCGCGGAAAAGGTGATCAAGGCTCTGGCGACAGCGACAATACGGGGTCGGCCCGCCAGCGTGCGGGTTTTTAGGGAGTGATTTGAGAGGTGTCGGGGGAAGCAGGCCCTCCACGCGGGCCTCCTTCCCCCTTCGTCCTACCTACATCTTCACCCCGTCCTTCAACCCTTTCCCGGGACGAAACGCCGGCGATACCGACGCCGGAATCTGGATCCGCTCGCCCGTGCGCGGGTTTCTGCCCATCCGCGCTCCGCGCTTCCGGGTCTCGAATGTGCCGAACCCGGTGATCTGGACCTTCGCTCCCGTCCGCAGCGCGCCCGCGATTATGCCCTTGTCTACGTCGAACAGGGCATCGACCGCGCGGCCAGCGTCGGCCTTGCTGAGGCTTGTCGCGTCAGCAAGCTTGTCAATGAGTTCCGTTTTGTTCACCACGTGCTCCTTTCAGGAGATGGGTGGACCGAAAAGGGCATGGGCGAAGCCGAAGCCGGCTCTACTGTACAGCCAAATCCCTTGAATCGTCAAGGGAAAAGCTAGGCGTGAAGCCAATCTTGACCGGGGACGCCCCGGGGGCCACACGGATCTCCGCCACCCACCGCCAGCCCGACACATCACCCAACCCTTTAGAAAACATAGGTTTACGATCTCGAACCGGCCACCCTTCGACATTCATGTGTAAGACAGCTTTCACAAAAATCGGCCCCCTCCCGGTTGGGCCGCGGGATAGCGCCGATGGCGCTGCACTGGCGGTGACGGGCGGCGGGCCAGGTCTCACGGTTGACGCTTTCTGCGGCCTCTGGTAAACTAGAAGCGCTGTTTCCCTCGCCTCCCGCGACCTCCCAGTCCACTACTGTAGGCCCCGAACCAGGCCCCGCCGACGACCCGATTGGAGTGTAGCGTGCTCGAGACGGGCACGTAGAGGCTTCAAGCGCCTTTAACGAAGGGCGGTAGACGGCGCTCTAACCAGAAGGCGACCGAGGAGACGGTGATGAGAGGATCTGAGGTATCGGCGCTGGTGGCCGGGGTCATTCTGGCGTTCACCACGGCGGTTGGGCCCGCCGATCTGGGCGCACAGGACGTCGAAATGCGAGGGCGTGTAACCGGTAAGCGACCGCCCGCCGCCTACTACGAGAGGCTGGCCCGGGACCCGAGCGCCTACCAGTTCCAGCGCGTCTGGAGGGACCACGCGCGTCGGGTCAGGGAGCGACGCCAGGCGATGGTGCGGGCGGGCGACTACAGGGGCCTGAACGCCCACCTTGAGGGGGTGCAGGCCTCGGTGGCAGTGGCACGGGCCTCGGGCGCGGCGGTGACTGGGACGTTCGACTTTCCGGTCTTGCTCGGCCTATTCAGCGACAGCACCCACACCACCCTGCCAGACTCGATAACGCTGCACAACATACTGTTCAACGCCGTGGCGGCGCCCCCCTACTCGGTCACGACGTACTACGACGAGCTGTCGAACGGGCTGCTGACGGTGGGCGGCGACATCGTGAACTGGGTTACGATGGACAGTCCCAGCACCTGGTATGAGGGCAGCAACAACGGACTCGATCCGGGTACCGACCACACCGGTGACTTCATCGAAGCACTGCTCGTCGCCGCCGACGCGAACATCGATTTCAGCCAATACGACGGTGACGGCGACGGAGTTGTGGACCTGGTGGCCATCCTGCATCCGTTGCAGGACGGCGCCTGCCAAGGTTCCTCTCACATCTGGGCCCACCGTTGGGTGTACAGAGCTTGGAAGGGTACGCGCTTCCAAACCAACGACTGGGGTGGAAGCGATTGGGTGTACGTGGACGACTACGTGATTCAATCCGCCGTTGGTGGTCCCAATACCGGCTGCGACCCCTCCCAAAACATGGCGGTTGGCACGATGGTCCACGAGCTGGGTCACGGCATACTCGGCCTGCCCGACCTCTACGACACAGGCCAGTCCTCACAAGGGATCGGACACTGGGGGCTCATGGGCTCGGGCAACTACAACACGCCCGCCAGCCCGGCCCACCTGAGCGCTTGGTCGAAGGATCAGGTCGGCTGGATAACGGTCCAGGCCGTTACGCCCGGCTCCGACACGACCCGGCACGTTCTCAACCCGGTCTTCTCGAGTGATGCAGCCCTCAGGATCGACCTGCCCGGCACGACCGAGCACTTCCTGCTCGAGAATCGCCAGGCGCTCGGCTCCGATGTCGGCCTGCACGGCGAGGGCCTTCTGGTCTGGCACGTAGCACCGGATGTAATCGCTCAGCACAGGCCCTTGAATGAGGTCAACGCACATACGCCTCACGGAGTCAAGCTCGAACAGGCGGACGGCCAGGACCACCTCGGACTCTACACGGCGAACCGAGGAGATGCCGGCGATCCCTATCCGGGCTCGAGCTCGAAAGTCGAGTTCGGCCCGGCGACCTTCCCCGACACAAGGCTCAACGATGGCAGCATCACGGCGCTGCGAGTCGACAGCATCACGGTGAACGGCGACGATGTCGCTTTCCGGATCAGCGTTGGCCTGGCACCCGTCGTGATCCAGAGCGACACGCTGAACGTGGGTGTGATGGGGGCCAGCTACGCCGACACCCTCGAGGCGACGGGCGGGACCGGAGGCTACACGTGGGCCCGGACGGGCGGCGACAACATACCGGCGGGGTTGGTCCTCGATTCAGCTACCGGTGCGATTACGGGCGCGCTGGAGGAGGAGGGCTCGTTCGAGATAGTATGCAAGGCTGTTTCGGGCGCTTTGTCCTCGACCGACACGGTGACGATTATCGTGACCCGACCCGACCTGCTGCTGGACAACGTCGTCCATCACTTGCTGAGCCCGGTCCAAGTGCTATCAGAGGATGAGCAGCGTTATCTGGACATAATCGGTAACAAGAACGGCGCCTTCGACGTTGGCGACTTTCGGGCCTACCTGCAGTACACGGGCGCCGTCCCCGCAGGTCTGTCGGCCTATCTTATCGAGCGGGCGGCCCGCAAGGAGGGTGGACGATGAACAGCCAGCGAGCTTTCAGGACCGGCGCGATAGCGGTCATCTGCGCCGCACTGTCGGTCACCGCCTGCAGCGAAAGCTTCGAGCCGCCGAGCTCGGGTCAGTTGACCGTGGACGTCAGCGCGGCGGCAGGTCCCGGAGCAGCATTCAAGGTGATGGTCATCGGCGAGGGCATCTCTCAGCCCGTCGCGGCCAACGCGGGGGACCTTCTTTACTCGTTCGCCTCGAACGACACAGTCAAGGTGGCGGTGATCGGCGAGCGCTCGTCGGGACCACTCTTCCGATTCTCGGTCCCCGACGGCAGCTTCGCGAGCAGCTATACCGTCGTCTTGCTCGAAGTCGCCGGAAGCGATAACGCCTTACTAGCCGGAGCCGACTTTACCCTAACCGCACGCAACTAGCCACGGCGAACCCGGATCGCCCGACTCAGCGCATCTGAGTGTGAACGTGGGCGATCCGGGGATCGCCCGCGATCAACCTTCCGCCCTCGGAGCGCTCGAACCATCCCCGCACTCGAAGCTCGCTCATCACCGAGTCCACATGGAAGCCGTTCGCTGCTAGCCACTCTATGTCGGCCGCCTCCACCGGGCGGCTGAACTCCAGTAGCACCCAGTTGCGCATAACCCGCGCTTCTACTTCCGCGGCCGGGGCAACCGCACCACGCCGCTCGGGTGCGACGTCAGGCGCGTCCATCTCCGGCTCCGCTTCCGCGGCGCGCTCTTCGGAATCGGCCGGGCTCTCATTCGGCACCTCAGCCGGCGTCTCAACCTCCGCCTCCCGGGCCGCCTCGTCCGGCTGCTCAGCTGCACGCTCACCCGTCGCGCAGCCCAGCTGGCCGACCACGAGTGCCAAGACGGCGATCCACCACGCGTAGGTTGATTTCGTCATCGAACCCTCCGGCGATTATGCCAGGTGTCTGCCAGTCAAACCCAGCTGTCTACAGTGCCGGCGATCTTCTCGTAACCCGTCAGCGTTCCCCCGTTCAGGGCGACACGACCCAGGAAGTCGTGACCAAAGCGGGTCCGGATGTACTGCTCGATCGGCTCGCCCAGGTATTCCGCCACCAAGCCGGCGATAACACCGGCGTGAGTCACGAGCAGCACGGAATCGCTACTGTGACGAGCCTCTAACCCATAGACGAACTCCAACGCCCGTTCCTGCACATCGCGCCACGACTCGCCGCCGGGGTAGTGAAACTGTCCGAGTATCGCATCGCTCGGGAGTAGGCTCCGCACCTCCGGAAAGCTTAGCCCGGTGAACTCGCCGGCATCGATCTCGGCGATGGACTCTGCCAACTCGATGGGTACAAGTCGATCGAGCGTCTCCTGCACGAGGGCCGCCGTCCTCTGTGTCCGGTCCATCGGGCTCGCGTAGATGCGGGCCAGATCACGACCCACGAGATGCCGCGCCACCTCCACCGGCTGTTGCCAGCCGGACTCAGTGAACGGCGAATCCTCACGCCCGATCAGAATCTGCCCGACGTTCGCCTCGGTTTCGCCGTGTCGCATGAGGTAAATCTCCACAGCCATGGCCCAATCCTAGGCGCCGGGCGCTCCCTGACAAGGGTGACCAGCCTCCCTTGCTACAACCCCGTCTGCCGCCTTACGTTGCCGCCGCTTCCGACACCACGGGCCTAGAAACGAGCTACCTGGAGAACCAAACATGGTATACACCGCGGTCATAGCGATGTACGTCCTCCTACTGTTCGGCGTCGCCATTTCCAAGTCGCGCCGCATCAAGACCCAGGAGGATTTCATGGTGGCCGGGCGCCACGTCCCGGTCATGATGCTCGTGGGGACACTGGTATGCACCTGGATCGGCTCCGGCAGCCTGTTCGGCGGGGCCGGCCTGGCGTTTAGGATGGGGTTCTCCCAGCTGTGGATGAGCGCCGGCGCCTGGGTGGGCATCGTCGTCGTCTACTTCCTGGCGCACCGTGTCCGCCGAATCGCCGAGTATACCGTACCCGACATTCTCGAAAAGCGCTACAACAAGTGGGCCCGTGTGTTCGGCACGCTCGCCGTCATCATCGCCTACGTGTCGATCGCCGGTTACCAGTTCCGCGGCGGCGGCCGCCTCTTGAACATCATCACCAGCGGCGGTGTCAGCCCCGAGCTGGGCGCGATGATCACCTGCGGCGTGATCATCTTGTTCACGCTGCTCGCCGGAATGGTCTCCATCGTCTCCATCGATGTTTTCAACGGCATCGTGATGATCGGCTCGGTGGTCCTGGCCGTACCGTTCGCCCTGAACGCCGCCGGTGGCTGGACCGGCGTGGCCGAAGCTATCCCGGCCGACCACTTCGCCGCGTTCGGCAGCAGGAACTGGATCTGGGCCGTAGGCGTGTTTTTCCCGACTTTCTTCCTGCTCTTGGGAGAAAGCAGTATCTACCAGAAATTCTTCTCAGCGGAAAGCGAACGCGCCGCGCGCCGCGCGGTCATCGGGATGATCATCGGGGTTGTGGCGATCGAGACGCTGCTCTGCGTCGTTTCTGTTATAGGATCGGCCATCCATTGGACCGACCCGGCCTTCGTCGACGCCGCTGCGACCTCGGCGGCTGGCGCCCTCGCACACGATGCACCTACAACAGAGACCATCATCCTTCAGGTCGCGTTCGAGAACCTGCCGGTCATTATGGGAGCACTGCTCTTGTCGGGCGGTGTGGCGATCATTCTTTCGACCGGTAACACGTTCTTGATGGTGCCCGCCACCAACCTGACTCGCGACATCTACCAGCGGTTCATCAAACCCGACGCCGACGACAGGGCGATCATCCTCTTCCAGCGCGTATCGATAGCCGTGCTCGGCATCGTGGCGCTCTTGCTGGCGACACAGTTCACAACGATCCTGGCGATGGCCTTCACCGCCTATACCATGGTAGGCGCGGGCATCACACCCGCACTGCTCGCCGCGTTCCTCTGGCGACGAACCACGACAGCGGGCGGCGTGTCTTCGATCGTCGCCGGGATGGGTGTAACGGTACTGATCACCATAATCAACTGGTTTAACCAGCGATCTCACGGCGAACCGTTCCTCGAGACCGACTACATCATCATACCCGCGGCGACAGCATCGTTACTCGCGCTGGTGATCGTGAGCCTGTTAACCGCCAAACCGCCCCCCGAGAAGTGGGAGCCGTTCTACAGCACGGCGGAGCCGTCTACAGCCACCTAGAGACCCAGGCGCACAGAAAAACGGTGAACATCGAACCTCATACTTCGATGTTCACCGTCTAATATTCTTCCCTAACTCCCCGAATCCCAGAATCCCCGAATCCCCTACTCTTCCTCCATCTGACGCTTGAGCTCTTTCAGCCGCTCCTCGATCTCGTCCGCTTCCTTCGCCGCCTCCAGCTGCCGCAGCTCGTAATCGGTCTCGATCTGCTTCGCAGGCGGACGTTCGCCCAAGGCCTCACTCACCTCGCGCTCGGCAGCCGCTAGATCCTCAGCCGCCTCGATATCATCCTCGGCCCGTTCGAACCGACCCAGGCCGCTGTCCGGGCCCCGCAGCATGTCATCCAACTTGCGCGCCGTAGTGGCGCGGCGTGAGCGGGCGATCAAGACGTCGCGGTTCCGCTCCGCCTCCTTCAGCTGGTCCATCTTCGCGACGTACTCGCCCTTCAGTCGCTCCGCCTCGCCACGTGACTCGTCGGCCTGCCGGCGCAGATCCTCGGCGTGACTCAGCGCATCCCGCGCCGCTTCCGACGCCATCTGCGCCTCGTCCATATCGCCCGACCCCTGCGCTTCACGCGCCTTGTTGTATGCCAACTCGGCACGCTGCACCTGGTGAGCGGCACGCTTATCCAGGTCCATCGCCTGGCGCTCCAGCCGTGGGATGCGGGCCTTCATCTCGATCAACTCCTCCCGCATGCCATGTAGCAGGCGGTCGACCTCATCCCGGCTCAGCGGGCGCTCCGCTTCGCGCCGCTCGAGAGCGCGCTCGATCTTCTCGCGAAATCGCTTGAACATGAGAGCGAAACTAGGGGGCAGCGGCCCCGGAGTCAAAGCACGAGTCGGGCCTTGCCCTGAGCCCGGCGGCGTTGTTATATGAACGTATGAAAAACTCTTCACGCGTACCGAAAACCGCCCTTCCAGGCGCTCCACACAACCTCCACCTGGTGGACCCCAAGGCCGTCGACGCCGCTCTCGCCGCCCTCTGTAGCGAGCAGGAGCTCACCTTGATCGCCGACACTTTCCAGATCCTCGCCAACCCGACGCGCCTGCAGATCGTCAGGGCTTTGGCCGGGCGCGAGCTCTGCGTGGGCGACCTGGCCGCAGCCGTAGGCGCGAGTCATTCCGCCGTCTCGCATCACCTTCGCCAGCTGCGCCAAATGCGGTTGGTACGTCACCGGCGCGACGGGAAGCTGACCTACTACGCGCTGGACGATGAGCACGTGGCCCAGCTGTTCGACCTGGGGCTGGAGCACGTTCGGGAGGAGCTCGAGTGAGCGGGGACAGCGAGCGGGCCTCCCGCGAGCTGATCTTAGGTGTGCCGGACATGGACTGCGCCAGTTGTGCGTTGCGCATCTCCGGCCGGCTCGAGCGGATGAGCGGCATCGAGCATGTCGACACGCGCGTGGTCACGAAGGACCTGCGGGTTCGCTTCGACCCGTCGTTGCTGGAGGAAGGGGCGATCGCGGATGCGGTTCGCGCGCTCGGTTACACGGTGGAGAGCGACGGCACAGATCTCGGCAGCGTAGGGAGGCTGGCAGAGCCGAGCGTTTGGCGTGGCCGCGCTGCGCTGCGCACATATCTCTCGGGGCTCGGTATCGCAGTCGGGCTGGCGCTTCGCCTGCTGGGCCTGAGCCCGACCCTCTGGAGCGGACTCACCTGGACGATCGATCTCGCGGCCGTGCTGTTTATTGTCGCCGCCATAGTCGGCGGTCTGAACTTCTTCCCGAAGGGCTTGCGCGCTGCGAGGATAGTCCGGCTCGACATGAACTTCCTTATGACGATCGCCATCTTCGGGGCGCTGGCGATCGGCGAATATGTAGAGGCAGCGAGCATCGCCTCTCTGTTCGGAATCGCCGAATTATTGGAACGTTACTCCGTGGAACGGGCGCGCCGCTCCATCGAGATGCTGCTCGACCTGGCACCTGCGGAAGCGCGGGTTCGCCGCGACGGCGAGTTCGTAACGGTCGCCGTAGAGGAGATCGAGCCGGGCGACAGGGTTCAGGTGATGCCCGGCGAAAAGGTGCCGATCGACGGCTGGGTGCGGGAAGGCAGTTCGACCGTCGACCAGAGCCCGATCACCGGTGAGTCGATGCCGGTGGTCGTGGAACCGTCTGCCTACGTCTACGCAGGCACAATGAACTGCGAGGGCTATCTAGAGGTCGAGGCTGCCAAACGCGCCGGCGACACGACACTCGCCCACATCATTCACCTGGTGGAGGAGGCCGAAGCCGCACGCTCGCCTAGCGAACGCTACGTAGAGAAGTTTGCACGCTACTACACTCCGGCGGTCACGCTGCTGGCCCTAGCCGTTATGACGATCCCACCGCTGGTCCTGGCCGCACCGTTCACCACCTGGTTCGTTCGCGGTCTCACGTTGCTCGTGATCTCCTGCCCCTGTGCCCTGGTCATCTCCACCCCGGTGGCCGTGGTGAGCGGAATTACGAGCGCCGCGCGCAACGGCGTGTTGATCAAGGGCGGCGTCCATCTCGAGGCGCTGGCGCGGATCCGCGCCGTGGCGTTCGACAAGACCGGCACGCTGACCAGCGGCGAGCTGGCGGTCGTCGAAGTCTGTACCGTCGAAGGATCCAGCTCTTCCGAAAGGGAGCTTCTCGGCATCGCGGCCTCTCTCGAGGTACGCTCGGAGCATCCCATCGCTGAGGCAATCCGCAAGGCCGCTGCGGAAGCGGACGTAGGGAACGATCACAAGATATCCGACTTCGAAGCACTGCCCGGCCTCGGCGCTGTGGCACGGCTCGACGGAGTGCCGTACAAGATCGGAAGACCGGAGCTCTTTGGAGACGCCGTCGCCCCTTGGGCCGCCGAGCTCGACCGCCTCGCCGCCGCTGGGCACACCCCGATCTGCGTAGGAACCGATGCGAGCGTGCTCGGCCTCCTCGCCGTCGCCGATCGCGAACGCGACGGAGCGAAGGAAACAGTCGCCGCACTCCACCGGTTGGGGATCAGGCGAATCGTCATGCTGACCGGCGATCACGAGGCCACGGCGCGCACCGTGGCGCAGCGCCTCGGCGTCGATGAGTACCACGCGGGGCTGTTGCCCGAAGAAAAAGTAACCGCAGTTCGCGAGATGGAGGCCGAACTCGGAGCCGTGGCCATGGTCGGCGACGGCGTGAACGACGCGCCGGCGCTGGCCACTGCCAGCGTCGGAATCGCCATGGGCGCGGCCGGCAGCGACGTCGCACTCGAGACCGCCGACGTCGCCCTCATGGCCGACGACCTCCGCTGCCTCCCTTATCTCTTCCGCCTCTCGCGCCGCAGCGGCGCTGTAATCAGAGAGAACATAGCAGCTTCGATCGCCATCAAGTTCTCCCTCGCCGCCGGCACCCTGCCCGGCTGGGTCACCTTGATCACAGCCGTCCTCGTCGGCGACATGGGGGCTTCGCTCGCCGTCACCGGCAACGCGTTGCGGCTGGCCCGTCTCAAGCGATCCGACTAGGCGAGGCCGGCCGTCGAACGGTGTGGGGACAATATGTCCCACGGCCCCTGGCCCAACACGCCGTACCCAGCCAGCTCAAGCGGGGTCTGGGGCCCCCGCTGAGGGCACACGATTTGCTCCCTGAGGATTACAACGGAGCGCGTAACGACTGTGAGGATACTGGCTTGGGGCGGCAAAACCTCGACATTCGGCGAACAGGGACACGGAACCTGAGCCTGGCAGGGAAGGCGCTGAGTTGGTGCTGCTGGCCGCAGACGACAGCCGCGCTGGCGGCGTTGATCCTGGCCACGGCCGGCTCGGCCGCAGGGCAGGACAATGACGTGTGCCTGATGTGCCATGAGAACGAGGCCTTCTTTGCCGGCAAGGAGGACCCGTCCCGCTATGTAGTCACACGGGAGGCCCACGAGGGCTCGCTGCATGGAGCCCGAGGAGTGCTCTGCACCGACTGCCACCGCGGCTTGGCCTTCCCGCATCCGGAGACGCCACAGCCGGCGGATTGCTCCGTCTGTCACAACGATCAGGCCACTCGACACGCCATTTCGCTGCACGGACAGGCGGCAGCGCGCGGCGACCCTCTGGCTCCGAGCTGCTCGGATTGTCACGGCACCCACGACATCCGGGCGAACAGCGACCCCAGGGCGATGACCTACGTGTTCCGCATCCCGCAGCTGTGCGGGCGCTGCCATCAGGAGGGTACGGAGGTATCGAGAACGCGAGACATACCGCAGGACCAGATTCTTCAGAACTACTCGATGTCGATTCACGGGGCGGGTCTGTTTCGACAGGGTCTGGCCGTGACCGCGGTCTGCACGTCTTGCCACACCTCACATTTCATCCTGCCGCACACCGACGTTCGCTCGACCATCCACGAATCGAACGTGTCGGGCACCTGCACGCAGTGCCACGCGCTGATCGAGGAAGTGCACCAGCAGGTGATCGAGGGAAGGCTGTGGGAAGAGGAGCCGCACGTGATCCCCGTCTGCGTCGACTGCCACGAGCCGCACAAAGTGCGCAGGGTCTTCTACGACGCGGGCGCGGCCAACGCAGACTGCATGCGTTGCCACTCCGATCCGCAGCTGACGATGGAGCGGGACGGTGAGACGGTCTCACTCTACGTCGATGAGCTCGCCTACAACGCTTCCAAACACGGCGGAACGGGATGCGCTCAGTGCCATGCTGACGTCACGCCGTCGCTGATTGTCCGCGCCTGCACCACATCGGTGGCGGCCAATGTCGACTGCGCCATCTGTCATGCAGGTCCGGTGGACGACTACACCTCGGGCATGCACGGCTTTATGGCTGCGGAAGGAGTGCCCGAGGCACCGACCTGTCTCGATTGTCACGACCACCACGCGACGCAGGACAACATCTGGCCGACCTCACCGACCTTCGCCAGCAACGTCCCGGAGCTCTGCGCACGCTGCCACCGCGAGGGTGAGCCTGCAGCCCGCCGCATCGAGGAGGCCGGCTATGTCGGCCCGGACATCGTCAACAGCTACGTGATGAGCATCCACGGCAAAGGGCTCTTGGAGAGCGGCCTCGTCGTGACAGCCACTTGCCCGAGCTGTCACACGGCGCACAAGGAACTCCCGCCTAAGGACCCGGAGTCCTCGGTCCATCGCGACAACATCTCGGAGACCTGTGGCACGTGCCATCACGGCATAGAGGAGGAATACAGCGGCAGCATCCACTGGATAGGCCGAGAGGACGCGCCCGAGGATCGCGAGCTGCCAAACTGCGAGGACTGCCATACCTCGCACACCATCAGCCGAACCGGCCAGGGCGATTTCCGGCTGACGATGATGGACCAATGCGGCCGCTGCCACGAAGAGGAGTCGGAGACGTTCTTCGACACTTTCCACGGCAAGGTCTCCAGGCTGGGTGATGCCGCCGCCGCCAAGTGCTACGACTGCCACGGCACCCACAACATCCGCCCGACCACCGACGCCCTGTCTACGCTTAGTCGCCGCAACATCGTCGAGACCTGCGCCGACTGCCACCCCGGGGCCAACCGCCGCTTCACCGGCTACCTGACCCACGCCACGCACCACGACCCGGAGAGGTACCCATACCTGTTCTGGACGTTCTGGGGGATGACCGCGCTGCTGGTCGGGACGCTGACTCTCGCGACGTTCCACACGCTCGCCTGGCTCTGGCGTCTCTGGCGCTCGCCCGAGGAGTGGGTATTCGCGAGGAAACACCGCGAGCCGGCACCCGGTGAGCGGCTCTACCGGAGGTTCACCACATTCGAGCGCTCGTTGCACCTGGTGATGCTGCTCAGCTTTTTCGTCCTGGCAATCACCGGCATGACTCTGAAGTTCTCTTACATGGTCTGGGCGCAGGTCCTGGCCGGCGCCGTCGGCGGCTTCGCCACGACAGGTGTGTTGCACCGGCTGGCGGCGATCGCGCTGATCACGGTCTTCTTGATCCACTTGGGCGACGTCTACCGCCGTAAGCAGGCCTCGGGTAAGAACTGGAAGGAGTTCATCTTCTCGGACAGCTCCTTGATCTTCAACAAAACGGATCTCAAGGAATTCATCGCGTCGGCCAAGTGGTTCTTGGGCACGGGGCCGCGTCCCTACTACGGACGCTACACCTACTGGGAGAAATTCGACTACTTCGCAGTCTTCTGGGGGATGTTCATCATCGGCTCGACCGGACTACTGCTCTGGTTCCCCGAGTTCTTCACCCTGCTGCTGCCGGGCTGGACGGTGAACGTGGCGACCATCCTGCACAGCGATGAGGCTTTGCTGGCCGTCGCCTTCATCTTCACTGTCCACTTCTTCAACACCCACTTCCGGCCGGACAAGTTTCCCATCGATCCGGTCATCTTCACCGGCCGCATTACTGTAGAGGAGCTCAAGCACGACAAGCCACGGGAGTACGAGCAGCTCGTGCGGGCGGGCAGACTCGAGGAGTATATGACTCACCAGTACCCGGCGAAGCTCCAGCGAGTTTTCAAGGTTTTTGGGTTTAGTGCCTTGGCGGTGGGACTCGCGTTGATCTTCCTGATACTCTATTCGATGCTCACTGCCTATTTGTAGTCATGCAGTGAGCATCGATAATCAAATGCCCTCGGTCAGGGCATAGGCCACTACTGCCTGCCCCAGCGAGATCCCGCCATCGTTGGGCGGCACCACGCGGTGGGTGAGAACCTCGAAACCGTCATCGCTGAGGCCGTCGAGGATTCGCCGGGTAAGCAGAGCGTTCTGGAAGCATCCGCCGCTCAGGACGACCTTCTTTAGCCCATACTTCTCGCGGACCGCCACACAGACGTTGCGGGTGAAATCGGCCACCGTATTGTGGAAGGCGGCAGCGATCGTGGGAATCGGGCGGCCGGCGCGCAGTTCGCACCACAGCGCTCGCAGCGTCGCCGCGGGATCGATGATCCAGCCTTCACCGTCACGCAGTATGTCGTAAGGATAGACGACGTCGACCGCCGGGTCGGCCGCGGCCTCGAGCTCCACAGCCGGCTGACCCTCGTACAGCGCCTCCGTGCTCAGTCCCAGCAGTGCGGCTGCGGCGTCGAACAGACGCCCGCACGACGACGTGGGAGGAGTATTCACCTCCGTTTCGAACTGCCGGCGCAGCAGAATGCGCTCGCCGATCGGTATTCTCCCCAGGTACTCCTCGAAATCGACTTCGCAAGCCGCGCAGAGCGACCAGATGTATCCTGTCGCCATCCGGTAGGGCTTCTGGATCGCCGCCTCACCACCGAGCAGCGGCGCGTAGCGCAGGTGGGCCGCGCGCTGGAACGACTTCCAGTCGGCGACCAGAATCTCGCCGCCCCAGATTGCACCATCGGTACCATAGCCGGTGCCGTCGTAGGCCACGCCGATGACGGGGTCGCGGACGCCATGCTCGGCCATCGCGCTCACCACGTGCGCATGATGGTGCTGTACGACCACCCGCAACGCCGACGGCGCCGGGTATTCGTGTGCCAGATGCGTGGACGGGTAGTCCGGGTGCATGTCGTGGGCGATGATACCCGGCTCCAGCTCGAGCAGCCGCGCGAACAGCTTGAGCGATGCTTCGTATTGCTCAAGGGTCTCGAGGTTCTCCAGGTTCCCGATGTGCGGGCCTACAACAGCCTGGGATCCCTTCACCATGCAGAATGTGCTCTTCTTCCGGCCGCCGACGGCGAGTATGTCCTGCGCAGCAGAGAGCGGTAACTGCAGCGGAGTCGGCGCGCAGCCGCGGGCCTTGCGGATCGGCACGGCCGTATCTCCCATTACCCGGACGACCGAGGCGCCGTAGCGCGCGTAGATGTCGCGATTGTGGAAGAGGAACACGTCGGCGGTCGCGCTCAGTCTTTCCGACGCCTCCCGGTTGCCGTCCGCGATCGGCGCTTCGCCCAAGTTGCCGCCGGTCATCACAAGAGGACCGTCGAACCCACGCAGCAGGAGATGGTCGAGCGGCGTCTGAGGAAGCATCAGGCCCAAGGTGTTCGAGCCGGGCGCCACCTGCTCGGCAACCCCGCCGCCGGGCCGGCGCCGCAACAAGACAATCGGCCGCTCGTGGCTCTTCAGCGCCTCGATCTCGGCCGGCGTGACCTCGCATAAGCGCCGCGCCCAATCCAGATCCGGCACCATCACGGCAAACGGCTCCCCGTAGACTTGCTTGCCCGTGCGCAGTCGCTCGACGGCCTCGGCGTCCGTGGCGTCGCAGGCGAGCTGGAAGCCACCTAGCCCTTTCAAGGCGGCGATGCGCCCGCCAGCGAGCAGCGCAGCACACGCATCGATGGGATCGCCCTCCACGGGCTCACCGTTGGGCCACTGCAACCAGACCCGCGGCCCGCAGGCGGGGCAGGCTATGGCTTGCGCGTGGAAGCGACGGCCGCGCGGGTCCTCGTACTCCGAGCGACAATCTTCGCACATCTCGAAGCAGGCCATCGTCGTGCGGCTGCGATCGCACGGCAGTTCCTGGACGATCGTGAAGCGCGGTCCGCAGTGCGCGCAGGTGGTGAAGGGGTACCGGTGACGCCGATCGCTAGGATCTAGGGTCTCCTCCAGGCAGGCATCGCAGGTGGCCGTGTCGGGTGGGATCGACTGCCAGCCCGGGTCGAAGTGGCCCTCGACGATCTCGAACGAGCCGTAGCCCGAGGCCGGGCGATCCTCCGATTCGATCTCGTCTATCCGCGTCGGAGGCGGCGCACACTCGCGCAGGTCACGGAGGAATCCGGCCAGCGCTTCCCCGCTTCCTTCGACCTCGATCTCGACCTGGCTGCTCGTGCTACGTACCCAGCCGGCGAGGCCGTGGCGCTCGGCTAGCTGGAAAACGAACGGGCGAAAGCCGACACCCTGAACGATGCCGCGTACTCTGAGGCTTAGCCCCTGCACATTATGAGCCTTGCTTACACTCCGTTACCTGTCCTGTGAGCCATTCCGCCCACGAGTCCAGTCCCTCTCCGGTATACGACGAAGTCGATAAGACGACGAGATCCGGGTTGATCGACAGCGCATTTTCGATTGCAGTCTGGGTCGAGAACTCGACGTGCGGCACGAGGTCGACCTTGGTAACCACCAGAACGCCCGCACGCCTGAACGCCGCCGGGTACTTGAGCGGCTTGTCTTCGCCTTCCGTCACGCTCAACAGCACAACCTTTCGCGACTCGCCGAGATCAAACGACGACGGGCAGACCAGGTTGCCGACGTTCTCGATGAACAACAGGTCCATTTCGCCGAGGTCGAGCGACTCGAGGCTCTCCGAGACCTGACGCGCGTTCAGATGACAGCCACCGCCCGTCTCGATCGCCTGCACCGGTATCCCGTGTCGCTCCAGCCGCTCCGCATCGTTCCGCGTTTGGACATCGCCGGCCACCACGGCGAGGCGCAACGATGGCTTCAACAGATCTACGGTCCGCTCGAGTAGCGTCGTCTTGCCCGACCCTGGCGATGAGAGGATGTTGACCGAGAAGACCCCATGGCCCGCGAGACGCCCACGGACCTCCGACGCTATCTGGTCGTTGGCGCTCAGGACCTTCTGTTCTACGTCCACCCGCTCGGCGCTCACCGCTCTCACTCCACCTCGAGATAGCAGAGCTGAAGGCCCTGCCCACCCGAGAAGCCACGCGCCAGGCTACCACACTCCGGGCACTCGAACGGCGCCCGCATCACCTTGAACGCCCTGTCGCACCTCGGGCAGGCAGCCTCGCCCGGTTGGCGCACCACCTCGCAGCGAACCCCATCGAACTGGCCGGACATCACGGCCTCGAGACAGAACTGGAGGCTGTCGGCGTCGACCCCCGAAAATGCGCCCACCTCCACACCAACCGCCGTGACCTGGGTCTCCGGCAGCCCGCCCAACTCACGCTCGCAAATCGACAGGATCTCCAACGCGAGCGACATCTCGTGCATGTGCTTTTCTCCCCTACAGAGCCCTTCGAGGGCAAAGGGCGGGCCGCCGGGCAGCTCAGGCCGGATCAGCTAGGAAGTTGTAGCCAATAATGGGTTTTACTAGCGGGGGCGCAATCTCAGAAGCGGGCAGATCTGTGACGCAACGGGCCGGGACGGGGCATTCTGCGACAGGCGCTAGCCCCGAAGGAACCACTGGAACCCAATCATCGCCATGAGCGACAGCGTCACCACTGTCGCGACAGCCGGGCTCGATGCGTCGTCCAACGCCTCGGGGATCAGCTCTGAGAACACCATCCAGATCATGGCGCCGCCGGCGAACCCGAGGCCGACGGGAAGGTAGGGTTGGAACGCCGCTACGAAGAGGAAGGCGGGCACGGCGAGCAGCGGTTGCGGCAGGCTCGAGAAGACGCTCCAGCCGGCTGCGCGCCGGACACTTTCGCCGCGCGGGACGAGCACGAGGCTGATCGCTAACCCCTCGGGGATGTTATGGACGGCTATGGCAGTGGTGATGAACACGCCGAGCGTTTCACCGCCGGCAAACGAGACGCCGACGCCGACGCCCTCGGTCACCGAGTGCAGCGTCATCACCCCGATGATCATCAGCGCCTTCAGGGCATCGGTACCGCGCAGCGTACCGAGCTCAAGCTCGCGGTGGCCTCTGAGCCAGTGGCTGCTGATCGCCATGAAGGCGACACCGATGAGCGCGCCGCTCACGACTTGCAGCAGGCCGGCCTCGAGCCCTTCGTAGATCAGCCCGAAGCTGGCAGCGATCATCAGACCCGACGCCACCGAATTCGCCATCGCCAGCCAGGTGCGCGTCATGCGGCGAAAGAAGAGGAACGGTAACGCGCCGAGGCCGGTAGCTGCCGCCGTGGCGAGCGCGAAGACGAAAACGGTCCCTGCCGTGATCGTCATCGCACGGTCACTGAAGTTGGCGACGCGGGCTGGCCATTGCAGGGAGCGATCGTTCTGCGCCGGGTTAGCATGATGGGATAGGGATAGCTGGAGAGATGCTTGCCGCGCACGAGCGCAAATCGGGCGCGCCTCCCTTCATGCGGAGGGCGCGCCCCGCTGGCAGTCTTCCGCTAAGCCGGCTTGTGGCAGAGCGTACAGTACTGGTTGTCTCTACCCTCGTGGTCGGCAGGCGCGTCCGGGACCGGCTCCATCGCGCCGGCAGTGTGGCACATCATGCAGTTATCGCGACCCTCCAGCGGGTGCGGCGTTGCAGGTGGTGCCGTCGTCTGCACCGCAGCGTCCGGCGCGTGACACATCAGGCAGATCTCATTCGGGCGCCCTTCATGGTCCGCCGGCGCGTCGGGCACCGGCTCCATCGCCCCCGCCTTATGGCACATCATGCAGTTATCACGACCAGCGGCGTCGTGGGTCATCGCCGGCGGGGTCGTCCAACCTGCCTGCTGCCAGGCGAATGCCGCCAGCGCAACGATTAGGAAGGCTGACGCTGCGATGGTACGTCGATGGTTCATGGTCAACTCCCTTTCAGATCGGGGCCGTGCCCGGCCGAAACCCACCCAGTCGCGACGTTGGCAACCTCACCACTGCTCTCCGCCAAAAACCTTAGGCAAGACCGCAGTGACGGGCAAGAGGCGGTCGGAAGGACAGCAGACTCCAAGTTATGCCGGCTGGCGCCAGGTGTTTGCCACTGGAGTGACAAGCGGTTGCCGGCAGGATTAGCGGCTCTTCTCCAGCTCCTCCAGAAACGCCGTCAGGTCGGCTATCTCAGCGGCCTCGAAGCTCGGCCACTCCTCCTGCCAGGCCTGAGGCATGGTCGCGATTCTCACCGAGTGGTTCCACAACGAAGCGGCTAGTGCGGCGGGAGAGCCGATGCCTCTGATCCAGGCGAGATCGGAAGCTTCCGTTCCGCCGCTGCCGCGCAGAGCGTGACAACTCAAGCACCCTTTGCGATGCAGGACCTGCTCGCCCAGTTCGCTGTCACCCGGCTCGGCGAAGTAACTCTACGTAGTAGAGGTAGGCGACGAGATCAGCCATTTCACCGCCGCCGAGCTTTGCGGCAGACATAGCGAGTTCGTCCATCGCCTCGACCATCGCCGGCGCCTTATTCCACATGGCGGCGGCGAAGTCGGTCAGTCCCCACTGCCGTTTCCGCCCTGCGAGGTCCGGTGCCAACCGGCCACCGACCCCCTGCACGCTATGGCATTGGTTGAAGCGGTTCTCCAAGAAGACGGTACGTCCAGCCTCAGCTCGCCCCGGTGTTACGTAAACGCGTCCCTCCACCGGCCGGGGCGCGACCGAGAGAGAGCAGGGTAGCCTGAAAAGCGATGACGCCGGGCGCTGTCAGCGTCCGGCGTCATCGTGTTCCGCAATCCGCGACCGTCTCACACGTCACGGCCCACCAGGGACCGAGAAGTGACAGAACAGGCACAGCCCTTGGTTTTTCGACCGCAGCTTCTCCGCGTCGAAGCCCGGGCCATGCGGGTTGACCCTGCGGCCAGCCCTTGCCGAGTGGCACTGCAGGCAGTCCTGCTGGGCATGGCACGAAGCGCAAAGCTCTAGCCCCTGCCGCGCGGCCTGCCCGTGCCCGAACGCGAAGCTCGAACTCTCGTTGTGGAATCCCGTATTGGTTCTACCGTCGCGACTGGCGAACCCCAGGGTCGTGTGGCAACTCCGGCAGAACGTCTCCGGATTGTGGCAGCTGGCACACTCGTTCTCCTGGTTCCAGGCCGACGCCGAGTGCCGCTGGACGAAGTTGAGGGGGTGATAGTTGTCTACATCGGTGACGCCGCCCTGCCGCTCCAGCGTTTCCGAGCCGATGTGGCACGAGTTGCACTGTTGCTCCACCACGTGGCAGGTCGCGCAAGTCTGCGCCATGCTCGCCGCAACCGCCCGGTGATCCTCGACGAAGAAGGGCGTGTGGGTCGGCGGCGCCGGCCATTCCCGGCTCGCCACGTAGTCGGCCACATCCGGGTTCGAAGGCAGCGCCTGGATCTCGGAAATCGCAGACGCATTGACATGGCAGCCGCTGCAGTACTCTCGGGCATGGCACGCCGCGCAGAACGTAATGTCCTGTTTTGCGGACTTTCCGTGGGTCAGCCAGAAATCAGCGATCTCATGATTGTCCGGCATGGACATCTGCCCCGTCTGCGCGATGCCGTATTGGGCATCGACCACAAATAGAGCGATGACAAGCAGCGCGCTTATGATTGAACGATAGAAGCTCACTGTGACCTCCCCGGTTCCGAACCCAAGTAATACGACAACCCGAGCGCCACCCGCCACTGGCTCCAGTCGGGCTGGGTCGGATCCTCCGAGATGTCGGCGTTGATGCGTCGGTTATGATCGTAGCGGTCCACCGAAAGCCAGACAGTGCCGGCCGGGATCCGCCAGCGAGCATCTCCGCCGAGTCCCCAGACTCGCCCTTCACCAACTCGGAATTCATCGAGCTGCTGGAAGGCGGTGAAGCGGACACCCACCGACAACTCGTCACGTGGGCGCAGGCCGACACGCACGTCACCCGAACTGGTCGCCGCACCGAAACCCCAATTGAGCCAGTAGCCGGCGTCGATATCCCAAGGCACACCCATCGCCTGCGGTCGCCACCCCACTGTGCCGCCCACCCGCCAGTCGCGATCGGTAGTGGCGAAGAACCCGACTTCCGCCTCCGTGTCGGCGTAGCTGCGTCGCTCACCCCAGAGCCTCACCGATAAGTCGGACCGCGGCTGCACTCCCAGCGACAGATTCCAGCCGGTGTAAGGCACCGGGCTGAACGCCACCCAGATCGTCTGCAGGCTGAATACGGGCCGGTAGCGGAAGACCCTGCCCTGCACGAACACCTTCTCGTGGGCCTGCCAACCGACGTTGAGACCGGCCTTGCCCCATAGGCCCGTAGCCAGATCGAAGTCGGTGTGCGCCTGCAGCGATAGTTCGCGCTTCGGATACCACGAAGCTTCGAAGCCCAAGCGCTCGCTGCTTATCCCGTCGCGGTTCGTCGGGATCTCCCGCTGGTAGATCCCGGCGATCGCCGAGTTCGACGTCGGGCGAGCCGAGCCGCGGAAACCGAACAGGTAGTCGCGCTCCGGCGGCTGGAATTCGCCCAACGAGCCGAACTCGTCCGACGTAATCGACCTGGGGACCCCCCGGGCCAAGCCCCAACCACCGTAAGCCTCGACCTCAATCCGCCAGGGGGCGAATCGGTAGATGAACGAACCGCCATCGTAACCATAGTACCCGAGGCCGCTCGCCTGATAGTCGCGGCCGGCGCGCACTCGAAACGAGGACCTGTTGAGTTCCACATAGCCCGTTAGCAGATCGAAGTGCTCGTCGCCGCGGGGCCAAAACTCATCGTTCCCATAGGTACCGTCGGAGAAGTCGTTCCTGAAGCGGGTGCTTACGTACGCCCTCAGCCCCTGGATCCCGAAGCCGAAAACGCTCAAATCGACGTCAACGACCGCCGGAGAACTGTTCGCGACCTCGCCAGCACGGTAGAAGTAGCAGTGCTCAGCGCCTGTGGTACAGGTAACGGCTGTGTCGCCGACCATCCGCTGAGTGCCCGAGCCAGTCGTAAGGGCCTCCAGAACGCTGTCGCGCACGAGCGCCCGGGCCTCGATAAACTGGAACCGACCGGAGACCCGAGCTCGCCATTGCTGCGCGAGAAGCGCGGTTGCGCCCCATCCACTCCAGGCAAGCGCGACACCGAGGAATGCGACCCCGATGCGCCAGACCTGGAGTCGGGCCCCGACTCGCATCAGAGATAGGCCTGAAAGCCTCACTTTTTTCCTCCCGAATCCCGGTATTTTTTGGTGGGCACGAGGAATGGCGAGCCCGACGCCACGCAGGCGGGAGCCACCCGCCTGCGCTGACTCAGTGACGCGAGCTGCAAATCTTTCCCCTCGGCGCCAAGGCATGACCGTTCAATTCGGCGTCTGACCAAAACCGGCAGAGCCGGCAGGCCGCGAGCTCGGTTCGCGCTGTAGGCACGCGAACCGAGTCCCATCGTTTATCAGCCTACGAGCCCAAACCATAGTGGTCGATCAATGCCTCGATCGACGCCTCGAGCAACTGCTTCAAGAAGTCCGGGTTGTGGACACCGTCGCCGCTCGCTTCGTGCGTGTCCCACTCGATGCCGTCCGGGATACCGTCCGGCGGCTCATCTTCGTCATCACCGGCCAGTCCCACATAGAATAGCGCGCCGGCGAAATACTCGCGCTCCGAAGTGTGCGCGATCTGCGCGTTCCAGAAGACGCCCTCGGCAACGGTTACCTTCTGGTCCCGCGGATCAAGTTCCGTGGTGTCCGTTGGGCTAAGAGCCAGAACCTGAGGCAGCAGGCCGCTGTCCGTCGCATCCATGGTACCGTTGACATCATCGTCGACCCACAGCAGATCCAATAGCACGTTGATCGAGTCCCGGTTCTCCACGAACAGATTGCGTGCTGCGGTCTCGCTATTGTGGCACCCTGCGCAGGCGCGGAAATCACGCTCGGTCAGCAGACAGTCAGTCCCCGGCGCCTCGGGTATCCCCTCGGCATCCAGACACGGGATCGCCTCGAACGTGTGACCTACCGACGTGAAGACGTGGTCGCCCGACGCCGGATCGGTAACCTCGAAGTGCACCACGTGGCAGGTGATGCAGAGCTCCTCGTTGATCGCGATGTTGCCGTGCGCCGGCGGCTCCGGACCTTCAAACCCCCCAGGTATCCAGCCGATGTCATCTTGCAGCAGCAGCAGACCCTGCGCGCCGTGCGCCCCGTGATCGCTCGG
>CP070812.1:4672109-4676877 GCA_020344015.1 Gemmatimonadota bacterium | reverse complement strand
TGTCAAGCGTCCGACCTCTTGCTCGACCGCACCCACTCGCCGAACACGAAGACCATCGCTACCACCATCACCGCCGCCGTGCCCAGCTTCATGATGCCGGCGGCGAGCTGCTGGTCGCTCAATGCCGAAGTGCCCGGTATCGGTGGTGCCAGTTCGTAGGTCGCGTACGCCGGGTACTTGCTGAACAGCAGGATGAAAAAGGGCGGCCGGATGATGATCCCGTTGAGCCCCAGATAGGCCAGCTGGAACAGCGGCAGGAAACGCGGCCAGGCGGGTACCGCTGCGATGAGCGGCCACCAGAAGACGAGCCCGGCGACGAGCCAGGCCATGTCCAGCGCGAAGGTGCCCAGCTGCGAGCTCATGAACGGATCGACCAGCGCGGGCCAATGTGTGACCGTGATGATGACGTTGAAGATCAGGAAGGCGACTAGCGGTTGCGTCGTGTTGCGCAGCGTCGCGAGGGCACGTGGGCGGTCGCTCAACTTCTCGTAGCTGGCGGCGGGAAAACCCAACAGAAGCAGCGGCGGCGCGATGAGCGCGATCAGCATGTACTGCACCATGTGCACGCTGGCCAGGTAACCCATGCCCAGCGGTGCGATGGGCCAGTCGAGGGCCAGCCACAGCAAGAAGAGCCCCAGGGCGAAGAAGACGATGTGTCGTCGTCGCTGCGTGCAGTCTTCCCAGGCAGAAGGCTCGAAGCGGCGGAGGTGCAGCCAGTAGGCGACGGCGATCAGCAGGATGAAGAGCCAGACGCCGACGTAGGGCTGCCAGGTCCAGTCCCAGGCGACCCCCTGGGACGAGGTGCACCAGAGCCTCATCTATTATCGGCTGTTGTGCGGGTCGCTTAGCGCCGCGCCCCCGACGAGCTCTTCCACGTCTTCGTAGCGGATGACGCGGGCGCGGGCGACCACTTCGCCGGCATGGCGGAAGCGGAGTGTCACGTCGAAGCGGTCGTCGGGGAAAAGATTCTGGGTGAGCTCGAGGAGCATCACGTGGTAGCCTCCTGGTGCGAGGTCGACCCGGCCGCCGGCCGGCACGGTCAGAGCGTCCACCGGCACCATCTTCATCGTGCTGCCCTCGTGCTCGGTGCGATGGATCTCTGCGACCTCGGCGGCCGCCGTGGAAACGGCCAGCAGCTCGTCGTCGACATCCCCGTTGTTCGTGACCGAGAAGTACATCGCCGCCCGCTCGCCGGTCACGGGTTCTGTGACGAAGACCCGCGAGACCTCGAGGTCGATCCTCTCAGGGGTCTCCCGAGATATGCAAGCGAGGGCGATCGTGACGGCGAGGGCGAGGATCGCGCTGTGCCGGAGCCTGTATGTGCGGTTTGTCATCATCACTCCCAGCGCTCATCCACCAACTTCGGGAGGTCGTGGGCCCAATCGGCCTGGCGCGTCCCGAAGGGGTAGGCGACGTGCGCGAGGTTGTCCTTGGTGAAGGCGAGGACGCGGGCCGAGTGGCCGACCAGATATTCGCCGCCCTCGGTCTCCTCGATCACCGAGGCCGGCAGCCCGAGGGCGACCTGGATCTCGTTGACCTCATCGCGGCTACCATGGAGACCTATGAAGGAGGTATCGAAGTTGTCGAGCCAGAGGCGCAGCCGTTCGGGCGTATCGCGCTCGGGGTCGGTGGTGACGAAGACGACCTTGATCTGACTCCTGACCTCGAGGGGAAAATCGTCGAGCACGGCCCCGATATTGGCCATGTGGATCGGGCAGACGTCGGGACAATAGGTGTAGCCGAAGAAGACTAGCGTGACGTAGCCCTCCGTCCGGGCCCTGAAGTCGAACGGCTCGCCCTCGGTATCGGTCAGGGTGAAGTCGACCTTCTCCTGGGGCCGGGGCATCATCCAGCCGCGGTAGCCCGTTCCGCTGGCACCATCGTTGCCAGTTGAGCAGGAGGTATGAAATAGTAGACAGGCACACGCCGTGAGCGTGGCCGGGAGGGTCCGGCGATGCCGCCGAGGGGTGGTGCGAAACTCGGTGTCCATGATGGCTCGTCGAGGAAGATGGGGGGCGGCGATCCGCCGTCAAGCGTGCCCGATTTGGGGTGATTATGAGTAGCTATAAAGACACGGGGAGCGGCCGGGGCCGGGAAGTGCTCCTCTGGATTCTGGCCTTCGTGCTCACCGTGGGTGCAGCGGGCTACCAGCGGTTCACGGGCCCCAGCTACCCGGCGCGCGGCACGTTCGAGGTTGAGGGGCGGGCCTACGAGTACTGGCTGATCCGCAACACGCTGACGGCGGGCGACGCGCGGGTCGCGATAACCGACCCCGGGGTACCCGGCGCCCTGCACTACAAGCGCTACCGGACCGACGATGACTTCACGTCGGTAGCGTTGCAGGTCGATGAGGGTGAGCTGGCGGGCCTGCTACCGGTCCAGCCGCCCGCTGGGAAGCTCGAGTACTTCCTGACGTTGCGGACGCCGGACGGCGTGATCCGTGTGCCGGGCGAGGCCGAGGGCAGCGTGATCATCCGCTTCAAGGACCCGGTGCCCTGGTACTCGCTGGCGCCGCACATCGCGATGATGTTCCTGGCGCTCCTGGTCGGCATGCGGGCGGGGTTGGCGGCCATGGTCTCGCCGTCTCCGATGCGGCGGCTGGCCTGGACGACGCTCATCATCATGACGATCGGCGGCATGATCCTGGGGCCCATCGCCCAGAAGTATGCGTTCGGCGCCTTTTGGACCGGCTGGCCGTTCGACTACGACCTCACCGACAACAAGGTGCTGATCATGTGGCTGGTCTGGATCGCCGCCGGCGCTGTGATCTGGCTTCGCGCGCGGAAGGACGAGCGAATGTCGCGGGCGGCTGTTGCCATCGCGGCGCTGGTGATGGTCGTGGTCTATCTCATCCCGCACAGCGCCCGGGGCACCGAGGTCGATTACGAACTTCTCGATCAGGGGGCCCCGGCCTCGGAGGCGCTCAGGTCGGGGCGACCGGAACAGTAATTACTGAGTAGCGCTCTAGCGCTCGCGCTCCAGCAGCGCCTGGAAGCGGGGATGGTCGCGCAGGGGATCCCACAGCGGATCGACGCGCAGCAGCGGGATCGTGATCACTGAGGGGACGGAAAGCAGGTACTCTAGCTGGTCGATGGCGGCCTCGTACTCTCCTACCCTGACGTAGATCTCCGCCAAATCGTCGGCCAGACTCACACCTCTTTCGGCACCAAGGTAGATCGGCGCCGTTTCCACCGCCGATTCTATGGTTCGAACCGCCTCGTCCTTGCGGCCGAGACCGGCATAGGCCAGGGCGAGGTCGTCGCCGAGGCGGCCGAACGCAGTAGCGCCTCTGCTCACGGCCACCTCCAGGACCGCTCGCGCCGAGTCGTAGTAGGCCGTGGCCAGCTGGGGTCGACTGGTGTGGCTGTTGAATTCGGCCATCGCCTGGTAGTAGTCGACCGTATCGCTCTGCACCTCGAGGGTTAGGCGGTCCAGCGCCTCAGCGTACTCTTCGCCGAGTACCCTGATGAGAAGCCTGGAGAACGACAGGATCCAGGCCGGATCGTAGCCCACCGTGTTGGATGCCTGCTCGAGCACGCGACTGGCCTGCTCGCGGTTCCCCTCCCAAAGGAGATAGTTGCGCGCCTTGGCCATGTAGAAGGTCGGGTTGCCGGGGTCCAAGGCGATCATCCGATCGAAGACCTGGCCCGCCTCGCGGTGGCGGCGGAGGAGTGTGTAGGCGGTCCCGAGCCCTCCGACGCGGCGCTGGTTGCGTGGGTCGAGTTCCGCCGCCCTCTCCATTCTGGCGAGCCCCTCTTCCCAACGGCCCAGGCGCCTGAGGATCCCGCCGCTCATCCCCAGCGCGTCGGAGTTGTTCGGCTGGCTCCTGAGCACGGCATCGAACCGCTCCAAGGCTCGCTCCGCGTTCTGTGTCGCGAAGTACTCGTAAAAGCCCTGCGCCATTTGCGTCTCGACCAGCTCCGGGTCCAGGCGCACCGCCGCGTCGAGCGCCGCCGCCGCCCCTGAGAGGTCATCGCTCAGGCCGCCGAAGTAGATGCCGACCAGCGCTTGCGAGAGGGCTGCCTGCGCCAGTGCGAAGTTGGGGTCCAACTCGGCCGCTCTGCCGAACAGCTCCGCGCTCGAAAGAAGAGGCCTCTCCCAGAAGGCTTCGCCCCACGCCTCCTTACCGCGCAGATATAACTCGTATGCTTCGAGGTTTTCGGTTGGGATAGTCCTCGAGGATCGCCGTTCAGGTTCGAGCAGCGTGACGTCGAGTTCCCGAGCGACGTGCTCCGCGATCTCCGACTGCACGCGAAAAACCTCTACCCACTCCTCGTCATATTGCTCTACCCACAGGTGTCGGTCGTCGGCGACCCGGATGAGCTGCGCGGTGACCCGCACCGGACTGCTGGGGTCGCCGGGCCGCTCGCGTTGGAACGTGCCCTCGAGGACGTAAGCCACGCCCTCCTCCGCCAGCTGCGCCCCAATCTCTTGGATGGTTAAGTCGCTGTCCTTGAAGGTACTGGCGGTCTGGCGCGAGATGACCCCCATGCCATCGAGAGCGGCCAGGCGAGCGGTGATCGCTTCGGTTACCCCGTCGGCGAAGTACTCGTCGTCTGGCGGCCCGAGGTTATCAAACGGCAGGACCAGGAGGTTGCCTTCCCGGTCGGCCGACGCGGCATCTTCAGGCGCTCTGTCGGAGAGCAGTATCCAGGCAACGGCGACGACTGCGACCAGCAGTGCGGCTCCAGCAGCTACTGCAACGGCTGAACCCCGCGCCTGCGAGGCAGCCGCGTCTTCGCCCAGCGGCTCGGTCCGCTTCACCCCC
>CP070812.1:4664838-4672009 GCA_020344015.1 Gemmatimonadota bacterium | reverse complement strand
CCTCTTCGATGAGGACCCCATGTTCTCGAAGCGGGAGAGCGAGCTGATCCAGGAGTACCTGCGCGAACACGGCTGCATGCCGCCCGGCGAGGGCGAAGACGATCTCGATGATCTGTTCTAGCTGCCGCCGACGCATAGAGCTGCACCCGCCGCATTCCTGAGATATCCAGGACCGTAGAGGGGCCGAAAGGAGTGGTCGACCAAAGGACGGACTCGCGCGCTGAACCTTTAGCAATTATTGTTATCCCCTAGTCCTAACTGAGGAGTCACGTGACCGTACAGACTTTCCCCGAGTGGCAGGGCCAGCCGCTGGACGAGGTCATCTATCAGTGCCGCGAGCTGTTCGAGGACAGCGACTTGCCGACGGTTCGCCGCTGGCGCGACGCCGGCGGAAGGGTGGTCGGGCACTTCCAGGTCTACTTTCCCGAAGAAGTGGTTCACGCGGCCGGCATGCTGCCGTTCAAGGTGCGGGGTGCGACGGTGGAGCCGGTGCAGGCCGACTCGCGATTCGGGTCGTACCTCTGCTCCATCCTGAAGACATCGCTGGAACTGGCGCTGAGCGAGCGGATCGAGCTGGATATGTTCGTGACGCACCCGATCTGCGACGCGGCGCGCAACCTGGCCGGCGTCTGGGGGCGCAACTACTCGTATCCGTGTCAGATCCTCTACCTACCACAGAACGCGAACTCGGGCCACGCGGCCGAGTACCTGCGAGGGGAGTACGCGCGGCTGAAGCGTGGTGTGGAGGAGGTGGCCGGTCGTGAGGTGGGTGACGACGATCTGCGGGCTTCTCTCGCCGTGTTCAACGAGAACCGCGCTCTGCTCAGGGAGCTGTACGCGATCAAGCGGGATACGCCGTGGCTGCTACCGGTCGATGAGGCGTATGTCCTGACGGCGGTCGGGGGGCTGATCCCCCGGGAAGAACACAACCAGCTTCTGGCGTATGTCGTGCCGCTGATCAGAGAGCGCGACGCGAAACGCCAGGACAAGATACGCGTGGTGTTCGAGGGTGGCTTCTGCGAGCAACCGCCGCTGGACCTCATCCGCGCCCTCGGGCGCTCGTGCTACGTGGTGGACGACGACCTGCTGATCGGGCTGCGATGGATTCTGGAAGATGTGCCGGCGGACGGCGATGTGCTGCTCAACCTGGCGAAGGCCTATGTGGATGAGTCGTCATACAGTCCGGTGCAGCACGACCTGCGCAAGCCGAAGGAGCGGATGCTGCTGAAGAGAATCGAGGACTCGGCGGCGGAGGCCGCGATAGTCACGGCGGCTAAGATGTGCGAGCCCGGCCTCGAGGAGCAGGTGGCGTACACGCGGGCGCTCGATGAGGCGAACGTGCCGTATTTCGTGAGTGAGTTCGAAGAGAACATGACGAGCTTCGATCACCTGGAGATCCAGTTGGAGACGTTCGTGGAGAACCTTCTGTTCGACTAGGCAAAGGGGTAGCGATGGCTGTTGGTGCGATCGACGACGGGATAGTCGGGCGCGGCAACCGGGACGGTGCTCAGCTGTTCCGTGTTTGGTTCGATGAACTGACGCAGGCGGCCGAATCGGACCGCGGCGGCGCCTACGTATTCGTGATGGGCAGCATGTCGGAGCTGCTGCGGGCGTTCGACCTTCCCATCGTATTCCCCGAGATCAACTCGCTGCAGACCGCTGTGCGGCGCGTGGCGCACGAGTATCTGGACGAGGCGGAAGACTACGGGTATTCGCCGGACATCTGCGGCTACGTGAAGGCCGACGTCGCCACGCAGCTACGCGGTGGCGCGCTGCCCATGGGACGTATTCCCAAGCCAGCGCTCGCCGTCTACACCAATGCCTGCAACACCTATATAAAGTGGGCTGAGATCTGGGAGCGTATGTACGACGTGCCCACCTTCGCGCTGGATGTGCCGGGTACACGGGCGGCGGGGGCGCAGACCTGGCCGGGCGATCCGGATTTCGAGAACGACCGCCGGTACGTCGCGGCCCAGATCAGGGAGCTGATCGCCGTATGCGAGCAGGTCAGCGGTGTCAAGTTCGACATCGATCGCCTGCGCGAGAACATGGGGCATGCCAACACGATGAGCCGCTGCTGGAAGCGGGTACTGGAGCTTAACCAGACGCGTCCTTCGCTGTTCAACGCCCTAACTGACGGCACCATATACCTGGGCGTATCCAACGGGCTGCGAGGGTCAGAAGCGGGCGCGCGCTACTTCTCCGATCTCGTGGAGGAGATGGAGTACAAGTCAGAACGCGGCATCGGCACGCTGACCGATGAGCTCTACCGACTTCTGTTCGTCGGGGTGCCGTGCTATCCCATCTTCCGCCGCTTCAGCGAATTGTTCACCGAGTGGGGCGGCACCTTCGTCAACTCGACCTACCTGTGGTTCGCATCCGGCGGATCGAACCTCGGCTTCCAGTACGACCTCGACGACCCGCTGGAAAGCCTGGCCGAAGGCGTCCTGATCAGCGTGCGCGATGCGATGGACGCAATGTTCTTCCAAACCGATATCCTGGTCGAGATGATCGACGCGTTTCACGCCGACGGCGTGGTATACCATCCCATCAAGAGCTGCCGCACAGTCTCCACCGGGCTGGCGGACAACCGGCGAGCTCTTATGGCGGGCCGCGACGTGGCGAGCCTGTTCATCGAATCCGACATGATGGACCGGCGAGTTGTATCGGAAGCGCAGCTGAAGAACAGAGTCGATGCATTCTTCGAAGGGCTGGCGGCGCGGCGGGGACAGGCGGCGGCACCGGCACCGTAACTCATTTAGCGAAGGGCACTTATGGCGTACGCAGCAGGCGTAGATGTGGGATCCACGCAGACCAAAGCGGTGATCGTCGGTGAAGCGCGCCAGATCGTCAGTCGCGCGCTGGTCGAGACCGGCGCCAATGTCATCCGCGCGGCCGAGAAGGCGTTCGAGGAAGCGCTGCACGCTGGTGATCTGCGCGAAGAGGAGGTCGAGTATGTGGTGGGGACCGGCTATGGTCGCTACAAGGTGACGTTCGGCAACACGCAGATAACCGAGATCAGCTGCCACGGGCGCGGCGCGGTCCACATGTTCCCGGGCACCCGAACGGTCGTTGACATGGGCGGTCAGGACACCAAGGCGATACGCGTCTCTTACACAGGTGAGATCGTCGATTTTTGCATGAACGACAAATGTGCGGCTGGCACCGGCCGCTTCCTGGGTGCGGCATCGAGTGCGCTCGGCATCCCGATCGACGGGCTGGGGCCCACGGCGCTGCGCGGGGAGCGCCCGGTCAAGATCAGCACGACCTGCACTGTCTTCGCCGAATCGGAGGTCCTGTCCTGGCTCGGTAAGGGCAAGAAGATCGAGGACATCTTGCTCGGTGTTCATCAGTCGATCGCGGCTCGCTCAGCCGGGCTGTTGCGGCGCGTCGGTATAGAGGAAGAAGTGACGTTTACCGGCGGCGTGGCGCGCAACATGGCGATGGTCGATACGCTCAACGACCGATTGGGGCTCAAGGTCAACGTGAGCGAGGAGTCGCACTTCATGGGCGCGCTCGGTGCCGCGCTGTTCGCCTTGGATCACATTTTGGCCAGCCGCGCTCCGGCCAAGTCTGGGGAGCACGCATCGTGATCTACACATCCGGAATAGACGTCGGCTCGACCTATACGAAGGCCGTCGTGTTGAGTGCCGAGCACGAGATCGTCGGGCGCGCGATGGAGCCCACAGGGTTCAAGTTGGCGGAAGTCGCGGAGCGCGCGGTCGAAAAGGCTGTGGCCGAGTCGGGTCTCTCGGCCGGCGATGTCGCCTATACCGTGGCTACGGGGTTCGGTCGGTACCAGGCGAGTGTCAGCGATGTGCAGGTAACCGATCTGACGGCCGCCGCCCGGGGCGCGACGCATCTGTTCCCGGGTACCCGGACAATCCTCGATGTCGGCGGCCAGACGATGAAGGCGAGTCGCTTGGGCGATGGTGCCAAGGTGAAATCGTTTAGACTCAACGACAAGTGCGCCGCCGGGACGGGCGCCTTCCTCGAGAAGACGGCCCGCTACATGGGGTATACGACCGAGGAGATCGGGCCGCTGGTGGCGATTTCGAAAGAGGCGATCCCGATCTCCGGCGTCTGCGCGGTGTTCGCCGAGTCCGAGGTAATCAACCACCTCTCCCAAGGGATCGCGCCAGCCGACATCATGCACGGTGCCATCGTCTCTCTGGTAGGTCGCTCGGTACAGCTGATGAAGCGCGTCCGCATGGAGCCCGAGTTCACCCTGATCGGCGGAATCCTCCGGTTCAGGAGGATGGTCGACGTGGTCCGCGACGAGTTGGGGGCTGAGGTCAACGTCCCGGAAGGTGACCTCGTCCAGTTCATCTCGGCGCTGGGGGCCGCGATACTCGGCCACCGTCGGCTGCACAAGCTAGCCGAAGAGCGCGCCGGGGCGTCGAGCTGAGGGAAGCGCAGGTATGGATGTCCGGAAACGATCGGAAAAGTCCAACAAATAGAGACCGCCGGAGGGTCGCGTCGTCGCTCGGTCCCATCGTCGAGGGCGAGGCGCGGCGGGTGCTATACCAGGCGCAGCTCGAAGGCGATCCGGCACGGCTCGCCGACGGTTGGGAGCGCCGCTTCATCGTCGACGCGCAGCGCGCCGAGGAGGCGATCGAGCTATACTCTCAGCTGGGCTACGAGGTCTGCGCCGACCCGGTGCGGGCGGAGGAGCTCGGCGAGGAGTGCGACGACTGCCAGCTGCTGGCGGCGTTGCAGTTCAAGATGATCTACACTCGGAAACGCCCAAGCACGTCTGACTAGAGGGGGGCGCTGAAGGGCGCCGACCACCTGTCTTGCCGCGCGCCGCGTCGAACCGTAGTCTCTTTTTCGAGTTCAAAACGCTGAGACGGGAGAGTCACGGTGAGCGATCTGACCGAAGACCGCTTGGTTTACGATTGGGCCGAGTCGGGCGCCGAGGCGCCGGAACGTCCGAAAATCGCGATGCTGGACGATGAGACGCTGCGTGACGGCCTGCAGAGCCCCTCGGTGATTGACCCCCCCACAGACGTCAAGGTGAAGATCCTCCACCTGATGGACAGCTTCGGGATCGAGACGGCTGACGTCGGGCTTCCCGGTGCAGGTCCGCGACAGCAGGAGGCCGTCGAAACGCTGTGCCGCGAGATCGCCGACAGCAAGCTCAACATCCAGGCCAACTGCGCGGCCCGCACGATGCAAGTAGACATCCAGCCGATCGCCGACGTGGTGCAGAAGACGGGTGTACCGATCGAGGCCTGCGTGTTCATCGGTTCGAGCCCCATCCGTCAGTACGCCGAGGAGTGGGATCTGGATCATGTCCTGCGGCTCTCGCGCGAGGCGGTCGAGTTTGCCGTCGGGGAAGGTCTGGAAGTCATGTACGTGACCGAGGACACGATTCGGGCCAAGCCGGGCGACCTGCGGCAACTCCTGAGCGCCGGCGTCGAGGCGGGTGCCAAACGCTTGTGCCTCTGCGACACCGTAGGCGCAGCCGTGCCGCGAGGTGTGATCAACCTGGTCACCTGGGTGAAGAATCTGCTCGAGGAGCTGGGCGTCGCAGACTCGGTCGGCATCGACTGGCACGGCCATCGCGATCGTGCGCTCGACGTGGCGAACACGTTGGCAGCGGTCGAGGCCGGCGCGACACGTGTGCACGGCACTGCGCTGGGCATCGGCGAACGAATTGGCAATACGCCGATGGAACAGCTGCTGGTGAACATGAAGCTCCTCGGTTGGCGCGACGACGACCTCACAAAACTGCCCGAATACGTCGAGACCGTATCCAAGGCGGTCGGCGTCCCCATCCCGGTCAACACTCCGATCGTGGGACGCGATGCCTTCCGCACGGCTACCGGCGTCCACGCAGCGGCCGTCATCAAAGCCCAGCGTAAGGGCCAGGCGTGGCTGGCCGACCGCGTCTACTCAGGCGTACCGGCCAGCTGGGTGGGTCGCGAGCAGGAGATCGAGATCGGACATATGTCCGGCGCGTCGAACGTCCAGTACTTCCTCCGCTCGCGCGGCCTGCCCGCGACGCCGGAAGCGGTGGAGGCGGTGCTTGCCTTGGCGAAGAAGTCCGAGCGCCTGCTCACCGACGCGGAGATCCTCGAAGTCGTCCAATCAGTGGTGGACCTCAACTGATCGCGATCCGGTGATGGGGGAGGATGCATGACGAGTCGGCTGATGTCGGGCAACGAGGCCGTCGCCCGGGGGGCGTGGGAGGCGGGCGTAGTGTTCGCCGCCGGTTACCCTGGCACGCCCAGCACCGAAGTGCTGGAGCGTCTGGCGACCTATGAGGAGGTGGATGCTCAGTGGTCGACTAACGAGAAGGTAGCGTTCGACGAAGGCATGGGCGCTGCCCTGGGTGGCGTGCGCACCATGGTGACGATGAAGCACGTCGGTCTCAACGTGGCCGCCGACCCGTTCATGGTCTTTCCCTACGCCGGTACCAACGCCGGCTTCGTCGTCTTGGTGGCCGACGATCCCGGCATGTACTCGTCACAGAACGAGCAGGACAGCCGCTACCTGGCCAAGGTTGCCAAGGTTCCGGTGCTGGAGCCGGCCGACGCCGCTGAAGCGAAGCAGTTGATCAAGACCGCATTCGAGGTCAGCGAGCGCTTCGAGACGCCGGTGATGTTTCGAACCACGACGCGCCTGGCACACACGCGAGGAGTGGCGGAGGAGGGCGAGCGTGTCGAGGTGCCGCGCAGAGAATTCTCACGCAAGGCCAGCCAATACGCCATCCCCGTCTACGCCCGGTTCCGGCGCCCGGAGCTGGAAGAAAAGCTGGGCCTGCTGCGCGAGTTCGCCGAGGAGTTCGACGGCAACGTCATCGAGGAGGGCGATCCGAAGATCGGCGTGGTGAGCCACGGTATCCCTTACCAGTACGTGAAGGAGGTCGCACCCGAAGCTACTGTGTTCAAGCTGGGCTTGGTCCACCCGCTGCCCGAGAAGAAGCTGAAAGAGTTCTGCGCCCGCTTCGATACGGTCTACGTGGTCGAGGAGAGCGAGGGCTTCATTCAACAGGAGATGGCGAGCTTCGGAATCGGCAACGTCATCGGCAAGGAGAATTTCACTAACATCGGCGAACTGAGCGCCGACCTGGTTGCAGCGGGATTGAACGGGACGCCGGTGGCGGCCGATTTCGCCAGCGAGGTGGCCGTCCTCCCGCGACCGCCGGTCCTCTGCGCGGGTTGCC
>CP070812.1:4632065-4664738 GCA_020344015.1 Gemmatimonadota bacterium | reverse complement strand
CACGGGAAGCGGCAGAGCGGGCGCTCGAGATCGACCCCGAGCTGCCCGGGGGACACGGTGCCCTGGGCTACTACTACTATGCAGTTCGCGATTACGATCGGGCGCTGGAGGAGCTCGCGATCGCGGAACGCGGTTCGCCGGGATCGAGCTGGGAGCCCTCGGTGCGGGGGTCGATTCTGAAGCGCCAGGGCAAGTGGGACGAGGCGTTGGCCAGCGAGAAGCGGGCGCTGGCGCTGAGCCCGAGAGACCACGACCTGTTGGCCCGGGTTGGGCGGACGTGCGTGTCACTGCGCCGCTACGAGGAGGCCGAGCCCCATTTCGACAGGGCTCTCGCGCTGCAACCCGATGCTCTCGAGGTGGCGTGGGAGAAGGCGATGGTACCGCTCTTCAGTAGGGGAGACACGGGACCGTTGCGAGCGCTCGTAGAGGAGATCCCTCCGGGCCTCGACCCCTGGGGGCTGGTCACATTTCTGCACTGGTACGTGGAGTACCTCGACCGGGACTACGCGGCCGCGCTCGAGGTTCTATCACATAGCGAGTTTGAGTTCTTTGAGTTTCCAGGGGGCTCCGCCCCGAGGACGCTCCTGATAGGGGCGTGTTACGGTTTATTGGGTGAGACCGACCTGGCCCAGGCTGCAGGTGACTCGGCGCGCCGCGACCTGGAGGCGCGGCTTATCGAACGGCCTGACGACCCCTGGTTGCACATGGCTCTGGGCCTTACCCATATGCTTCTCGGTCAGAAGGATGAAGCCTTTCGGGCGGCGCGGCGCGCGGTGGAGTTGCTGCCGATCTCTGAGGACGCTGTGGACGGCCCGGCCGCCGTGCGGACGCTCGCTGCCGTTTACGCGTGGTTCGGAGAGGTCGATGCTGCCGTAGAGCAGTTCGACCACTACCTGTCGGTGCCGGCGCCCGAGTCCATAGAGTTTATTCTGCTCGACCCGCTGGTAGACCCCATTCGGGACGATCCGCGCTTCCAGGCGCTGGTAGACAAATACGAGCGGTAGTGCCCACCCTCCGCTGATGTTTGTGGCGGACTGCTTTCTTGCTCGCTAGCCGATGGTGGCTCATCTTTGTCGCGGGTGAGTGAGAGCACCTGGGCACGGTCCTCTCACAGTGGCCAACGGAATGCCTCGCGAACTGAGAAGCTTCCTCCACGAGCTGCGGCGACGGAAGGTCACGCACGTGGCGGTGGTGTACGTCGTTGTGGGAATCGCGGTGCTCGAAGCGGCGGACTTGATGCTCGAACCGCTGCAGCTGGCATGGGTCTACCCCGCCCTCGTTGTCCTGACGATCCTCTGTTTCCCACTCGCGCTGGTCCTGGCCTGGGCGTTCGACGTGACTCCCGGCGGGGTGGTACGGGCTCGCGGACCCGCCGCAAAGGAAGAAACGCTGGAAAGGACGGCGCGCAGCGAGGCCGTCGCGGCGACAGCTGGGGATGCGCAGGTTCTTCCACTCCCCAAAGGGCCGGTCATCGCCGTCTTGCCGTTCGCCAACGTCAGCGGCAATCCCGAGGACGAGTTCTTCACCGACGGGATTACCGAAGACATCATCACGGCGCTCTCGCGGTTCACGAACCTCTTCGTCATCGCCCGGAACTCGACGTCTCGTTACAAGGGACGGCCGGTCGACGTTCGGGAGATCAGGCGCGACCTCGGTGCCGAGTATGTGCTCGAGGGCGCGATCCGTAGATCCGCCGCGCACCTGCGAGTGAACGTCGAGCTGCTCGAGGCTTCGAAGGGGACGCACCTTTGGGCCGAGACCTACGATCGCGATCTAACCGCCGGCGAGGTCTTCGCCATCCAGGACGAGATCACCAACAGCGTCGTCGCCACACTGGCCGATACGAGCGGCGTCCTCGCCAGGTCCGGTCTCTCCGAGGCGAAGAGGAAGCCGACCGACAGCCTCGATGCGTATGAGGCTGTGCTGCGTACCTATTCCTACTGGGACCGGCAGACGCCCGAGGAGCATGCCGAGGTCCGGGAGGCGCTCGAGCGTGCCGTCCGACTCGACCCGGACTACGCCAACGCCTGGGCTTGCCTGGCGATCACATACCTGGACGAGTTCGATTCCAGCTTCAACCCTCGTCCCGGTTCACTCGACCGCGCCCTCGAGGCGGCGCGACACGCGGTGCGTCTCGACCCGACCAGCAGCCTTTCCTACGATGCACTGGCGCAAACGCACTTCTATCGAAAGGATCTCGACGCTTTCTTTCCCGCCGCCGAACGGGCCGTCCAGCTGAATCCCAACGATTGCACGACGGTAGCGATGATGGGTCTATTGATAGCCTACGCCGGGAGGTGGGAGTACGGCATCGAACTGGTCGAGAAAGCCAGGGTCCTGAACCCATATCATCCGGGCTGGTATTACTTCCCGTTGGCCAGCTACCACTACCGAGCCCGTGACTACGAGAGGGCGTTGGGGGCGGCTCAGCAAGTCAACATGCCGGGCTACTGGGGGAGCCACATGTTCTTGGCCGCGATCTACGGACAGCTCGGCCGAGCCGACGAGGCTCGGGTCGCCGTCGAGAATCTGGACCGGCTCTTCCCGGACTTCCGGGCCTGGACACGCCGCGAGCTCGAGAAGTGGTATCTCACCACCGAGATGCTGGACCATTTGGTCGACGGTCTGGTGAAGGCGGGCCTTCTCGGCCAAGAGTGAGCACGGACGGAGCACGAACGAATGGCGCTATTCGAATACCTCGGCGTACTGATATCGGTAGTGATGGGTCTGGGGATAACCCATCTACTCATTGGCACCAGTAAGCTGATACAGCAGCGCGATACCATCCGAGCCTACTGGGTGCACACCCTCTGGACGGTAAACATCCTAGTCTATGTCTTGGGGATCTGGTGGGGGATGTTCTGGTGGAGCAGGTTGGCGGAATGGACCTTCTATCACTTTCTGTTCGTCACCCTTTACGCCGTTGCGCTCTTCTTGCTCGCGGCGATGCTGTATCCGTGGGATTTTCCAAGCGACTTTGATTTCAAGGGGTACTTCTACAAGAATCGATCCTGGTTCTTCGGAATTCAGTTCGTAGCCTGGTCCATCGACGTGCCGGAGACGGTGCTCAAGGAGGGGACGGGGCTCAGAGAACTTCCACAGCTCTACTTCTTCTTTATCGCAACCATGCTCGGGCTCAGCCTGGTGGGCGCTATCACGAGCAACAGGCGGTACCACGAGTTTTACGCGCCATTCTGGTCGGTCTTCCTTCTTGGATATCTTGGCCTAACGACCCTCGCAAGAATCGCCGCCTAGCGATCGCCAACCCCGGCGTTGCCGAGTGGGAGGCGTTCCGTTCACGATCGGTTTACGAGTCGATCGTATTAGTAGGTGCCGGAGGCGAGTTCCGTGGGTCGCCTTGTCGGGTATGCATAATATATGCATATTAGTATGCATGAGGACGACGCTGAACCTCGACGATGAGCTGCTCAAGGAGGCCCAGCGGCTGAGCGGCCTGGATGGCAAGACGGCGGTGATTCATGCAGGGCTCCGGGCGCTGATCGCCCGGGAGAGCGCCCGGCGGCTGGCGGCGCTGGGCGGTAGCGAGAGGGCCCTCGAGCCGATCCGGCGGCGTCGTCCGGAGAAAGGCGGCTAGTTGCTGGTCGACACCTCGGTATGGGTCGACCACCTGCGCCGGGGGCACGCCGCCCTCGGCAGGCAGTTGATGGAGCGAGAGGTCTGGTGCCATCCGTTCGTGATCGGTGAGCTCGCCTGCGGCAGCCTTGAGGCTCGGTCCGAGGTCCTGTCTCTGCTATCGGCCTTACCGCAGGCTCCGCTGGCGGAGCACGACGAGGTGCTCGCCTTCGTCGAGTCGAACCGATTGGCGGGGAGGGGGATCGGCTGTATAGACGCCCACCTGCTGGCGGCGGCTCGCCTTGCCGGCGTTGGCCTCTGGACCTTGGACAGGCCTCTCGCAGCCGTGGCCCGCGAGCTGGGGCTGTACGTGGAGCCAGGCTAGATCGCCTTCACGCTGCCTGGATCGCGGCGAGTCGGTGGGTGTCGAACTTCTGGAGTCGCCGCTTGATCAGCGCCACTATCTCGTCTTCTGACAGCGCGCCCTCCGGATCGAGGTTGACGAAGAACCTCGCCAGAATCTTGTAGCGCTTCAACATGAGCAGAATGAAGATCATGAAGTAGTCGATCTTCCGGAACACCATTGACCGCTGTCGGATCATCTCCTGCCTCCTGTCCAGGAGATCGGCGGGCATGTCGAGCCAGTGGAGGGTGGGCTTGAAGTGATGGCCCATGTGGTATCCGTCGTTGAAGCAGCGGTGATTGTAGGTGCTGTTGATGAAGGTGACGACCGTTCGGTAATCGTTGGTGGGGTCCTCGGGGTCGACGAAGGCGTGCTGCGCCCAATTGCCCATCATCAAGAGTACCCGGGTCGTCACGAACGGCACGACGAAGACGACCACGCCGGGTCGCCAGTTCCATAGCAGCGCGATAACGGCGAGTGCGAAGTATGTCAGCTCGCCGGCGACCATCCGCATAGCCAACCGCTTCCTTCCCCGTCTCGTCATGTACAGGAACAATTCGATGTCGCCGAGAAACAGGAACCGCGAGACGTACTTCAACCAATCGATGAAGCTGTCGCGCTGATAGGGCATGGTCGAGCTGAGGTCGTCGGGCAGGTTCCCCTCGGCGTGGTGCATCCCGATGTGGTGCACGAAGTAGGTCTCGGGCGACTGGCCGACGAAGACCCCCAGCACCCACGGGATGTATTTGTTGAGCAGCTTGTACCTCTTTTTGAAAAGGACGCGATGGCACGTGTTGTGGAGCATGAGGATGTACGGCCCGAGGAACCACAGGTAGAGCGCCCAGTAGATCGGCGCCATCCACCAGCGGAAAACCCCCGGCCAGAACATGTAGGCCGCGGCGGACCCGAAGATCAGGGTCAGGATGAGCGAGAGCCGAATGAACGGCAGATCTCGCTCGTCACGGATCAATCGGCCGAAGACTTTCTTCAGGGTGCCCGGCCTGTCGGGTGCCTCCCAGACGGGATCGGTGATTGTGATGACACCGTCGCTGATCACGGACCGCTCCTCGGGTCTCGGGTCACAACGCCCAGGCTTGCTCGACGTCGTCGCTCGTAGTGGCAGATGTCCAAGCCACCAAACTAAGCGCTGCGGCGGTGGCCGATACCCACCGTAAACAAGTGTGCCCGGGCCCACAGGTCCGATCCGACCACGCGCCGCCGGCCGCGTCGTTGCTACCGGGCGGCCGGGCGCACATTATTTAGCTGCCCCGACCTTCGGCTTCTCGCCGCTCGGAGTCCCCATGTCACGTCTCAAGCGGCTGATCGTCGAGATCCACCGCCGCTCCCTCTGGCAGGTGCTGCTGATCTATGTCGGTGGCGCCTGGGTCTGCTACGAGATCATCGACACGATCACCGACAGGCTGGCCCTCCCCGAATGGCTCCCGGCGCTGGCCATAATCCTCTTCCTAGTCGGGCTGCCAGTTGTCGTGGCGACGGCGTTCATCCGCGAGGAGGCTCTGCTGCCATCGGCAACCGCTCCGGCTGATGACAAGGCGCCGGGGTCGCACCTCGAGGCCCCCGGGCCGCGGCCATATATGACATGGCGCAACTCGGGTCTGATCTTCGTCTTCGCGCTGGCGCTCTGGGGTCTCGTGGCAACGGGCTGGCTCGTGTTCGGCGGCGGCATGGACGAAGCTCCGACCGTCTCCGACGAGCGGCCGTCCGTTGCCGTACTGCCGCTCGAGAACAGAAGCGGGCTTCAGGAGGATGAGTACTTCACCGACGGCATACACGACGAGATCCTCACTCAGCTCTCCAAGATCGGTGCCTTGAGCGTCAGGGGGCGGACCTCGGTGATGCGGTATCGCGAGAGCCCGATGAACCTGCGAGAGATCGGCGAGGAGTTGAACGCCCGCTACCTATTGGAGGGAGGTGTGCTGCGCGCCGGTGAGACGGTGCGGGTCAACGTGCAGCTCATCGACGCCCAGAGGGACGAGCACCTCTGGGCCGAGACGTACGACCGGCGGCTGTCAATCGAGAACCTGCTGGCGATTCAGACGGAAGTCGCGCGGCGCATCGCCGGGGAACTGCAAGCGACGCTGACGCCTGACGAAGAGGGCAGGCTCGCCGCGATGCCGACCGCGAATCTGGAGGCGTACGACCATTACCTGCGCGGGCGGTATTTCTGGGGCCTGCGTTCGTTGGCAGCGCTCGATTCGGCGATCGAGTACTACAACCGTGCTGTCCTCCTCGACCCGGACTTCGCGCGCGCCTACGCGGGGCTCGCCCAAACCTACGCGCTGCTCCCCGAGTACGGCGGGCCGTCCATCCTCGAGGCCTTGCCTGTCGCCAGGGCGGCGACCGATAGAGCGCTCGCGCTCGATCCCGATCTGGCTGAAGCGCATGCAGCGTCCGGTTACATCAAAGCTTGGTTGGAATGGGATCGTGACGGCGCTGAAAGAGACTACTTGAAGGCGATCGAGCTGGACCCGGATTACGCGACCGCGCGTCAGTGGCACGCGGAGCTTCTTACTATCACCGGTCGCTGGGATGAGGCACAGGCGCAAGCCCAGCGAGCTGTCGAGCTGGATCCGCTGTCCGTTGCGCCCAATTTCGTTCTAGGGGTCGTATACACGTACAGCCGTCGGCTCGATGAAGCGATCGCCGCGGCAGAGCGCGCCTTGGAGATCGTCCCGGACCAGGAGCTGGCGATAAAATGGCTCGCCTTCGCCCACCTTCTGAAAGGCGACTACGCTGCGGCTGGGCCCCAGTTGGACCGCTTCGCTCAGGTAACAGGCACCGACCCGGAGGCCTATCGTGCCTACTTGGCTGCGCTGTCCGACCCGAGAGAGATACCGGCGGCGGTGCGAGCGCTGCAATCGCCCGACCTCGTCTTCGCCGGTTTGACCGCCGGTGGCAGCGCCTTTCTCGCGCAGCTGGGCCAGGTCGACGAGACGCTGGGGCTGCTCGAGCAGGCCTACGAGGCGCGGGACCCACGACTACCCTGGCTCAATGGGCATCCAATGTTTGAGAGCCTGTGGTCGGACCCGCGCTTCCAGGACCTGCTGCGCCGCCTGAACTTCCCCGACTGAGGACGCCGCCCGGCGCGGCTCGTTGCTCCTCGCCTGCCGTGGGCATCTTGAAACGGCCCCAACTCATGGCTGGCCGAGCCGCTGGATCGGCTGTCGGTCGAGTCGTTCGGGAACGATTTGGTGCCCCAGTACTACTACAATCTTGCCAGGGGCTGGAGTCATGCGGACCGCGGCCGGTCCGGCTTCGCTCGCGCCTCCTACGATTCCGCCCGGGTCATTCTGGAGGACTGGCTCGGGCGCGCTACGGTACATGAGGTCTAGAATGCGTGTTCGATCCGCCGTCTCCCGTATCTCGCTGCTCGTGCTCGTAGCGTCCTGCGGCCCGAACAATCGGTCGCCGGCATCTCCCGAGGCATTCGACGCCGACGCACAGATCGCGGAGTGGGTGGAACTGTGGAACACGCGCGATCTGGCCCTAGTAGATGAGCTGTTCCTGAGCGACTCGAGCGTGACGTACTTCTCCTCCGAGCGCGAAGGGTTGATCGAGGGGTTCGCCGCCGTCCGCGTCCATCACGAGAGCTTCGGCTTCGTAGCTGGCGGGACCGAGCCCGAACAGGAACTCTGGGTGGCGGATGTGCGGAGCAGCGTGTACCGCGACGTTGGCGTCGTCGGCGCGATCTGGCAGTTCGGCGATCGCGCGGCGCCACCCGATAGCATCTCGCGCGGCCCGATGACGGTCGTCTACGTATGGGCCGGCGACCGCTATCGCATCGCCCACATGCACTTCGCCGAGTACCAGCCCTGACAGGTCGATGAAAATCGGTGGGAGTACTCCGCCAGGGAGGCGCCAGGGACCGACGAGCGAAGCTGGTGTTAGCGACCCGGCTCCGATCCCTACGTCAAGTCTGCGGTTGGGCGGCTCGATGCCCTCGCTGGATGCACCGAGCCTGACTGCCGGGTCGGCCGGAGCGAGCGGTCCCCGGCGCCGACCTGACTCCACTGACCTTATTCGACAACCTGCTAATACGATATTGCGGAGCTAGCGTAGCGCCGGCGTGCTGGGCGGCGGACGCCGGTGCTTCGTCGCCTGTTCGAACGAGTAGGCGATGGCGATGAGCGTCGGCTCCGACCAGGCGTCGCCGATGATCTGCAACCCCACCGGGAGGCTGTCGCGCACGAAGCCCATCGGCACGGTGATCGCCGGGAAGCCAGTGTGCGGCGACAGGTACTGGCTGTTGTCGCCGGCCGGCGTGTTCAGGTCGCCGATCAGACGCGGCGGATTGGACCAGGTGGGGTGTACCAGCGCGTCGAGCCGTCCCTCGCTCAGCGCGCGACGCATTCCTGCACGCAGCCGCTCCGAGTTCCCCCGCGCCCGCTCGCACTGTGCGTTGTTATCCGGCGCGCCCTCGATACCCTGGAAGTAGTCGAGGCTGCGGCGGATCGATGGATGGTAGCTCCCCGACTCAATGATCTCCTGCAGGGAGCCGACCGGCGCCTCCGCTCCCAGGCTCGCCAGGTACTCCTCGATATCGTGCTTGAAGCGACGGCACCAGCGTTGCCCCAGTGGGATCTCGTCCTGTTCCGGAATGTGAACGGGGTCGATGATCTCCGCCCCGCTCTGGCGCATCGCCCCCAGCGCTTCCTCGAAGCGCTCCAGGATCTCCGGGTCGGCGGTCTCGGTGTCCGAGATCTGCCGTACCACTCCGATGCGCGCACCGTTCAGTCCGTCCTCCCTCAAGTAGTCGGCGTAGCGGTCGGCCTTGTGCTCCACAGCTCCTTCGGTGACCGCGTCTGCCGGGTCGAACCCTGCGATGACGTCCAGCACGGCAACCGCATCGGCCACGCTCCGCGCCATCGGGCCCCCTATGTCTCTGTCGAGGTAGAGCGGCACGATGCCGTCGCGGCTGGTGAGCCCCATCGTCGAGCGGATCCCGACGAGGCTATTGTGCGACGACGGCCCGCGTATCGAGTTACCGGTGTCCGTCCCCAATCCCACCGCGCCGAAACTCGCCGCCACCGCGGCGCCCGTGCCGCCGCTCGAGCCGGCGGGCACGCGGTTCAGCGCGTATGGGTTACGCGTGTGACCCGGCAGCATCGAGCCCACCGTGTGGTACGGCGAGAATGCGAACTCCGCCATATTCGACTTGGCGAGCACGATGGCGCCCGCCTCGCGGATCATTCTGACCTGGTAGGCATCGTCCGGTGGAATCGAGCTCGCCAGCGACGCCGATCCCGCCGTCGTCTGCAGGTCGTGGGTGTCGTAGTTGTCTTTGACGATTATCGGGATGCCGTGTAGCGGTCCCACGAAGCCCGACTCTCGGAACCGCCGATCGAGCTCGTCCGCCCGGGCCAATGCATCGGGGTTAATTGCGATTATCGCGTTGAGCGAAGGACCCTGCTTGTCGTAGGCCTCGATGCGCTCGAGGTAGAGCTCCACCAGCTGCCGCGCCGTCAGCCGGCCGTCGAGCATCGCCTCGTGGATCTCCGCGATGCTCGCCTCGACTACGTCGAAGTCCGACTCGCCCGTACAGCCCGCCGTCACGGCTAGGCCGAACGCGAAAAAAAGAGCTGCGCTGCTGAGATGACGCTTGTTGAACATCGTCGCCGCTCCCGGTCAGAACTGGCAGTGTGACTTCGATTCTACCGACCGGGCCGCGGCGCGTAAAGAGCGCGGCTGGTTGATCCGCGGTCCGCCCAGACCCATCTTGTGCCCTGCGCTGGCCGGGCGCGCTGTGCACCGTTCAAACCGGGAGAAGAAAGATGCCCTCGTCCGCCCTGAAGGAGCTCCTCAAGCGACGTGTGCCCCAGATCCTGGGGATTTATCTGGGAATCTCGTGGGCGATCGTCGAAGCCGTCGGCTTCCTGGTGGACCGCTATCTCCTCTCCACCTACCTGGTGGATCTCTGCATCGTGATCCTCCTCTCCATGGTCCCGTCGGTCCTGATACTCGCCTACTTCCACGGAGCGCCGGGACGCGACGAGTGGACGATGCCCGAGAAGGTAGGTATCCCCACGAACCTGTTGGTCTGCGTCGCGCTCGTCGCCTTCCTGTTCGCCGGCAAGGACCTCGGCGCCGCGACGACGACCGTTACCGTGGCGGACGAAGAGGGTCAGACCGTCGAGCGCGTCATCCCGAAGAGCGAGTTTCGCAAGAAGGTCGTTCTGTTCCCGTTCGAGAACGCATCCGGCGACTCGACGCTCGACTGGCTGCAGTACGGAATGCCGCTCGGTGTCTTCGCGGATCTCCGCCAGGACATGTTCGTCGGCGCCATCGACGGTTTGAGGCTTCGCGAGCAGATGAGCGAGGCCGGGTACGCAGACGGGCTCGGCATGCCCGCCAGCTTGATGAGGAACATCGCAACCGACGTCCACGTCAATCGGTTTGCCACAGGTTCGATCGGTGGCGGCGACGGCGAGATCTCCGTCACGATGGTCCTCCACGACGCGGAGCGCGGCAGGCCGATCGACGAGCGCACGTTCACCGGTACGGAAGTCTTCGAGATCATCGACTCGATATCGGTCCAGTTGAAGCGCGGGCTCGAGGTGCCGGAACGCCATCTGGAAGAGGTGAACGATCTACCGGTCTCGGAGATCCAGACCTATTCGCTCGCCGCCTATCAATCCGCCGTCGCCGGCTACACCTCCATCGTGCTCGACAGCGATTGGGGGATGGCCGCGTCGCACTTCGAGCAGGCGGTGGCCGAGGATCCGACCTACGCCAGCGCGCAGCACACGCTGTTTCAGGTCTACGCCTACTCCAATCGCGTTCAAGAGGGGATCGCGCCGATTCAGGCGGCCATGCAGCACATCTACAGGCTGCCCGAGCTCGAACAGTTCGACGTCAAGTCCGACTACTACTTCACGCGGCAGGATTACGATGGGGCGCAGGCGATCTACGTGATGCGGGTAGAGCTGTACCCGGACGACATCGAGGGTCGGGCCGCGCTGGCCCAGCTCCTGGTTATTCAGGACAAGAGGGATGAGGCCATAGAACAATATGTGGCGATCTTGGAGATCGACCCGGAGCAATACGACCTACTGCGTCAAATCGGTAGAATCTATGAGTCGCAAGGCAAGTTCGAGGAAGCGCTCGAGTACTATGAGACCTACGCCGAGCAGTTCCCCGACGACCACGCTTCGTTCACATCGATCGGAGATCTGCATTCGAACATTGGGAATCACGAGCAGGCGAAGGAGAGCCATGAGAAGGCGCTACTGCTCGATCCGACTAACGTCGACGTGATGATTCGGCTGGCGAGTGTCGAGAGGGACCTAGGGGATCTCGAGCGGGCCTTAGCTCACCTGGAAGAGGCACTCGCCGTTGCAACGACTCCACAGGACCTCACTGCAGCGTACGAAGGGTTGCGCGCCTACTACGAGTCGCGGGGTCAGCTGGAAAAGGCGATCGAGTACGTGGATCTGGCGCAGGAGCAGCGCCAACAGTTCGTGCCGCCATTTGTCACGCTCGCGACCGAGTTCCGATCCCTCGGCATTCACGTCGCTGCGGGACATGCGGATCAGGCTTACGAGACGCTCGAGGCAGTGAGGGCCGAGCTCGCCCCACCCTGGGACAGCTTCGTGCCGTTGGGTGAGCTCAGCATCTACCTGGAGTTGGAAGATCCGGACAGCACCGAGGCCGCGCTCGCGGGCGTGGAGTCGTTCATCCAGGCTTTCTCGCTCAACGCGTTAATGCCGGTCGTCTACTATGCCCGCGGCAGGATTCACGAGATGCGCGGCGAATACGAGGAAGCGATTCGGTCCTACGAACAGGACCTCGCGCTGAATCCCTCCGATGAGTCGATCTATGAGGAGATCGGCCGCTGTTACCGGGCGCTGGGTGATCTAGAAGAGGCGCAGAAGCAGCTCGAAAAGACGCTGACCGTCCGGCCGTACAGCGCCACTGCTCACTACGAGATGGCACTCGTGCGCGCGGAGATGGGGGAAACGGAATCGGCTATTGAACACCTGCGCACTGCACTCGACGTTTGGAGCGAAGCCGACCCGGCGTTCAAGCCGGCGCAGCGGGCGCGCGCCAAGCTTGCCGAGCTAACATCCTAGATCCGCGGCCGCGCCCGCACCCACACCTTGTTGCGCCCCGTCTCTTTGGCGCGGTAGAGGCACTGGTCGGCAGCCTTGACGACGTCTTCCGACGATTCCTTCGGGTCGGTGCTGTCGGCGGCGCCTATGCTGACCGTGATCTTGAGGGTCTTGCGGGGCTTCTTTGGTTCTTTCGGTTGGTCGGGCTTCTTGCGGGGCCGAAAGGCGCCGCGGATCGTGAAGACCCTGCCGGCGATGGTCGAACGCAGCTTCTCGATGTGCGGCTGGACGTCCTCGACGCGCTTGCCGTCGAAGATGATGGCGAACTCCTCACCGCCGTAGCGGAACGGCTTTCCGCCACCGCCGACCTTCCCGATCTCGGCCGCCACCATTCTGAGCACCTGGTCGCCTACCTCGTGCCCGTGACGGTCATTGAAACTCTTGAAGTGGTCGACGTCGACCATCGCCACCGTGTAGTGTCCCACCATCTGGGCCAACATCTCGTTGAAGCCGCGACGCGTCGGCAGCGCGGTCAGCGCGTCTTGATAGGCCAGCCTGAAGGACACGTCGATCACCGCCAGGACCAGCATTAGGGCCGAGGTGGCGAAGTAGGATGTGGAATCGAGACCACCCTCCCCCGTGTTGACCGCCAGGAAGCCGGCGACCAGCGCCCAGACCAAAGCTTTGCGTTCTTCGCTCGGCTCCCAGATCAGCTGTGAGACCAGTACGACGAAGGCGATGATGAAGAAGAGCATCGCCAGCTGCGGTATCCTGAGGAAGGCGAAGTAGCTGGGGTCCACCAGCGTGGCGTTGAGCAAGCCCGGCAACGTCTCTCCCGAGCGGACGAGCTGGATCACCAGCGCCGGCTGGACGAAGATCGCCGTCCACTGGACCAGGCCAGTCAGTGTAAATGCGCCCCGCTCGGGCACCATGGCGAAGCCGATCAGATTAAGCGGCAGCAGCAGCGCCACGGCGCTGAGCACTACGCTGCCCGGCGGAATCGCCGCGTCGACGCCTGCGGCGAAGTGGAGGAGCACGCGGTCAGCCATGACCAGAACGATCATCGCGAACAGCAGCCGGGTGCGCTGGAAGCGCCAGCACTGCAGCGCACCGACGACGAAGACCGCCGGGTAGGCCGGGGCGAAATCGTGGAGCCACACCCGCGCGCCCGGCCACGACAACAGCGCCACCGCTGCGAGCAGCAGCAGTACCTCCGGCCAGACGTAGGTGCCTACCCTCCTGAGAATGGCTTGCTCCTGGGTGGCGGTGCAGTGGCGTGCAGGGCGCGCTAGCTGCGCCCCGTTGGTTTAATACACGGATCGGGGGAGAATTCAAGAGCGGGGGCTTTCGGTACCCCTTCGCCCGCTGCCGAGTTCCCCCCTGGAGACCCTTGAGCCTTTGTTTGGAAACTTGTGTCGGTCTCGAGCGTTACCAGTGGGGAAGGGGTTGCCAGGGGGTAGGGGGCTATTACCTTTGTCGCAAACAAATCACAAAGGGATTGCGGTGACCGGTCGCCCGGCGGGCATCCGGCGTTTGCCACGTCAACCGTAGAGCGTGAGGAGATTCGAAATGGAGCGTGCATTTGCAATTACGGCCCTGCTGGCCCTGGCGGGCTGTTCCGGGGTTAGCTACAACTACGACTTCGATCCGGGGGCTGACTTCGCGGGCTACCAGACCTACTTATGGGTCGAGCCGGGCGAGGACCTTGGGCCTAATCCGCGGGGGGTCGACCAGCTGAGCGAGCGGCGCATCATGCAGGCCGTCGACGGGCAGATGGCCGCCAAGGGGTACCGAAAGATAGAGCGTGGCCAGCCCGACTTCGCTCTGAACTTTGTCGTAACGACTCAGCAGAACGTCGACTACACCACATATCACACCGGCTGGGGCTACGGCGGCGGCTGGTACCGCGGCGGCGCGGGCATGGCCACCTCCCGCACCACGGCCACCGAGTGGACGGAGGGCACGTTGATCCTGGACGTCTACGACGCGGGCGCCAGGGAGCTGGTCTGGCGTGGCACGGCCACGGCCGAGATCAGAGAGAGCCAATCGCCTGAGGAGAGGAACCAGCGAATCAACGAGGTCGTCGCCAAGATGCTCGAAAGGTATCCGCCGCAGTCCTGACGATACCAGAGCGCCACGTTCTAAGCGGCTGTGCCCATCGGCCGTAGCGGGCCCCGGGCACGGCCGCTTTTTCTTGTTCGCCGGGGAGCCCAAGTTGCCTTTCCGGCGGATTGGAACCATCTTGGGGCCCTTCCGCGTTTCTGGCGTGCCCGAACTCACGAGCCCGATAGGCCGGTGGGGGGCGCGTGAATTACAGCACATGTGGGGCATGATGTTGAAAGAAGAACTCTCAGGCCGTGTGATACTCGGTCGCCGCTGGAGAACGATGTTCGCCGCGTGGGCACTGTGGCTTGCCGGCTGTGGCGCGGCCGACCGGTCCGAGACCTTGGCGACGGTCGACGGCGATACGGTGACGATGGCGGACGTCGAGGAGCTGGCCGCGAACGAGCTCGCCCAGCTCGAGCACGATTACCGTCTCCAACGGCACCAGTTGGTTGCGACGCACCTCGACCAGCTCGTCCGCGATCGCCTGCTCGCTGCGGAAGCGGAGGCGCGGGGGGTCACGGCCGACGAGCTTGTCGCCGCCGAGACGGAGGACGTCGAGCCGGTGACCGAGGAAGAGGTCACCGAGTGGTACAATCGGAACGCCGCCTCGTTGGGCGGACGGAGCTTGGAGGAACTGTACCCGCAGATCGTTGACTATCTGGAGGGAACGCGACGCCAGCAGAGGGTGAACCAGTTGATCCAGCGGCTGCGCCAGGAAAGGGAAGTGGTCGTTCTCTTCGAGCCGTTCCGGGTGGAGCTGCGAAACGTCGGCGCACCGGCCCAGGGCCCGGCGAGCGCGCCGGTCACGCTGACGGAGTTCTCCGATTTTGAATGCCCGTACTGCGCCAGGTTCTTCCCAACGCTGCAGCGACTGAAGGAGAACTACGGCGATCGGCTGCGTATCGTCTACCGACAGTTCCCGCTCAACACCCACCCGAACGCCTACCCGGCGGCGCTGGCCTCGCTCTGCGCCTACGAGCAGGATCGGTTCTGGGAGATGCACGACCTGATGTTCGCCGAACAGGACCGGCTCGAGGTCGAGTCGCTCAAGGAGAAGGCCGGCCGCCTGGGACTCGATAGAGCACGGTTCGATACCTGCCTCGACTCGGCCCACTATGCCGAGCGGGTCCAGCAGGACATCCTCGAGGGGAGCCGGGTGGGCGTGCAGGGGACGCCGGCTGTCTACGTGAACGGGATCCCCGTCCCGCGCGGCGTCGCGCCGTACTCGGTGATTGCCGGGATGATCGACGAAGAGCTGGAGCGCGCCGGGTCAGGGTGACCCGCAGGAGCCTGGCGCGATCGGTCCGCCTGGTTACAGTTGGGCGACCTGAACAGATGTTTAGTCCGGCGCGGTTTTCCCGTATACCACCAACGTGGGATACCGCAGTTCCGCCCTGGGCGGTAATAGTGGGGTTGGAGGGAACCGCGATCACGCGCCGGGGGAGCTATGTAGCACCTCGGCGTTTGCACTAACCCTGTAGGAGGAGTGTACTCATGCAGAAAACAAGGTACGGCGGGGCTTGGTTTCTAGCCTTTAAGCCGGCGGTCGTGCTCCTCGGGCTGGCCCTGGCGCTTGCCGCCTGCTATCCCGGCGAACCGACCGAGATCTCGGAGTTCGACACGGTGGCCACCTTGTTCGACGTCGATGCGGACTGGGGCAGCTTCCAGACGTACGCGATGCCGGACACGGTAATCCACCTGGTGGCCGAAGATCAGGACGAGCTGCCGGTCTCGCGCGATTTCGACCAGGAGATCCTGGCCCTGGTCCGCCAGAGAATCGAGAGCTACGGCTACGCGGAACCGCTGGATCCGGTGGCGACACCGCCCGATGTGATCTTCCTCGTTAGTGTGACGGCTTCCGAGAATTGGGTTGGCTGGGTCTCCCCCTGCTGGTGGTGCTACTGGGGCTGGTGGCCCGGCTGGGGATACTACCCACCCGGCTGGGGTCCCGGTTGGGGGTGGTATTATCCGCCTTCCGGCGGCGTGGCGCGCTTCAAAACTGCCACGCTCTACGTAGACATGGTCGATCCGACGAGCCCCTTCGAGGTTGCCCAGGATTCGGTAATCCCCATCTACTGGACGGCGGCGATGAACGGCGTGTTGGGTGGATCAGCAACCGGCACGGAGAGCCGCCTCAACACCAGTATTAACCAGGCTTTCGATCAGTCGACGTACCTCCAAGTCATCGGGCCGGCACAATAAGGCAGGGATAAGAATATGAGAATTCTCGCATCGACATTACTGCTGGTGCTCTTCTTGGGCGCCGACGCATATGCGCAGGAAGACTACTGGTTCGGGTTCGAGTACAACACCGCGCTGGCCAACGGCGACGCCTCCGATTTCGCTGGCGGCTGGAGCTGGCGAGGTGGCAGCTTCGGCGGCAGGAAGCTGGTTCGGGACAACACGTCCGTCGGCTTCTGGGTCGGCTGGCACGTGATGAACGAGGTGTCGGACGAACTCGTTAGCTTCCGCGGTGAAGAGAGGAACCTCGACCTCAGCGGAGTGCAGTACCGCTACATCAACGCGTTCCCCATCATGGTGAACGCCCACTGGTATGGCAGCCAGATGGGCAAACTCCGCCCCTATATCGGCCTCAACGCCGGTACCTACTTCATCGAGCGCCGCGTCGAGGTCGGACTCGTAGTCCTCGACGACGACAACTGGCACTTCGGCCTCGCGCCCGAGGTCGGCGTCACCTTCCCGCTCGGCTGGCGTGCCAGGGGACTGTTCAACGCCAGGTTCAACTGGGCGGCTTCGGCCGGCGGCTCCGGCGACATCACCTACTGGAACTTCGGGTTCGGCGTCGCCTGGATGTAGATGACCGGTGGCCGGTGGACGGTAGGTTCGTTGAATTAGAGCTCGGGAGGACCCATGCCTCCCGGGCTCTTTGCATCAGCGTGGGAATTCGAGCCGCGCGATGCGGGCGAAGTGGTCGGAGCCGTGTTGATCGTCGAGACGGCGGTGCGAGCCCTCGACCAGTCTCACCCTTCCCTCAGCGCTCTCCCTGAAAAAGATGAAGTCGGTCGGATAGCTCGCTCGGGTCGGCAGGCCGTCCCAGGCCGGCGACTGGGGGAAGTGCCGGTAGTAGTGCTTGATCACCGTCTCTCTGGCCGACCAGGTGTTGAAATCGCCCGCTGCCAGCGTCGCTATATGGTAGCGCGGCGGAGATCCCGGTGGGCATTCGGGGTAGCAATACAGCAGCCCGCAGTCGCCGGTCGGATCGGCGCGCGCCGCCTCCAGCTCGGCCAGCGCGTCGAGCAGGCCCAGCCCCTGGCGTTGGCGCGTCGAGTTACCCGTGCGCAGCACCCGCAGCATGCTCGACGCCACGTCCAGGTGTACGCTCACGAACCGTAGACTGTCGCCGGCCACGCTGTGGACCGTTGTGGCGGCCGCCACCCGGCGCTGCGCCTCGAACGGTATCTCGATGGCTATGGGATCTGAGAGCGGGAGCGTCGAGAGGATGGCGTTGCCCCGATCCTCCCGGCCGTCCTCGTATTCCCTGTCCCCGTTGCGCATCGAGGGGACATAGAAGAGCGAGAGCCCACAGCGGCGCGCCACCTCTACGACGTCGACGCGCTCGCCCGGGCTCGCTTCCTCCTTGAGTTGTTTTGGGATCGTCGAGCGGGCTCCGACTCGCGGCACATCGCTCGAGCGCCGGTAGACCTCCTGGAGGACGAGGACGAAGTGCTCGAAGCTGGTGCCTACGGCAGGTTGACCGTCGCGGCAGGGCAGATCCAGCTCGCGCTCGATCAAGCCGAAGAGGTCCCCCGAGCCACCGTGCACGTTCCAGCTGACGACGGTCAGCGCCTCCGCACCCTGTGCCCTCGCAAAATAGGCCGCCGGAGCCGGCTCGATGATCGGCGGTCCCACCGTCGAGCACCATTCCGCCAGCTTCTCCTGATCGCCTTTCCGCGCCGGACCATACCAGTCGACCGCCGCCGCGTAACCCTCAGCGACACACGCCGAGCTCTGGGGGCGCGGCTGCATCTCGTACTCCATCCGGCAGCCGAGCGCCGACGCCGCCAGCGAGGCGCAGACGACCAGGGCTTGGCCACGCGAGCGCTGTCGGCACCTGGAGAGGGGTGGCGTGGACACCGGGCTAGAGGCTCAAGGTGAAGGAAAGGACCACGGGCCCCTCGTCCGCCGCGTCGGGATGTCCTTCGACGCCGCGGATGACCCAGGAACTGATCCCGCCCAGCGCCATCCCGGCGACCGCCACCCCGATGGAGTTCGGCAGATCGAAGGATGGCACGGCCCAGTAGAGAACCGTCCCCAGGGCCGTGCCGGCGGCGAGCCCGATGGCGGCGCCCCTGGCCGAGGCGCCGAAGGCGCTTCCGATAATCGCACCGGCCGCTACCTCCGACCAGCCGAGGCGCTGGACCGATCGCTGCAACGCGAAGCCCGCGGCGGCGCCGATCAGCAGGCCATAGCCGGCCCCGCGGGCGGCGCTCGCCACGGCGTCTTCATCAACGCCGCCCAGGTGAACGCCGCCGATCGCCGCCACCACGCCGCCGAGGGCGCCGCTCACACGAACGCAGTCGACCCCGGCGAGCGTCTGGCTGCACGGTACCGTGCCGCCGAGCGTTCCCAGCACGGCCCCCGAGTAAAGGCCGAGCGCGCCGCCCGCGACCTGCGCCCAGTCGGATCCTTCTTGGGCGATCGCAGTCCGCGGAGCAAAGGCGGCCGCTGCCAGGGCGGCGAGCATCAGGAGCCCTGACCCGGCACCGAGACGTGCCCGGCTTCCCGTTGTGGAAGTCATCGATTCGCCAATATACCGCGCCACCACTGGTGTACCAGGGGCCTTGAGGGAGGAGCCGTGGGGTGGCAGCGAACCCGGGTGCCTACTAAACTGGAGCCGAAGCTACAGCTCACTGAACTCCCAGAGGGGTACTATGCGCCGCGCGTTTGCTCTAGTTCTCGCCCTGACCGTTGCCGCCGTCCCGGCCTACGCTCAGTACGATCGTCCACCCGATGAGGGCGGCATGACCCTGTCGATGGGGCAGCCGCCGATCTACAAGTGGTTCGGCGGTCTCATACTCGGCGCGAATGAAATGGCCGAGAACGGGCAGTTCGTGGCCTACGGCGATCTGGGTGTCTCGAAGGACCTATTCAGCCCGGTCACCGGCGCCGGCATGCTTTCCCTCGAGGGTTACATCGGTGCCCGCGCTGACAACCTGGATGGCGGTTTCCGTGGGATGTTTCTGATCCCGTTCTTCACCCTCGGTGCCGGCGTCGACTACAACATTCGCGATGAACGGCTCGACTTCGTGCTCCGGTTCTTCGCCCCGCTCAGGCGTGGCGGCATTGTCGGAAGGGGAATGCAGTTCCGGATCGACTGGATTCCAGCGAGGGAACAAACGCTCAACCTCGGCGTGACCGTTCCCTTGCGGCAATCGCTGATGGGGCGGACTCGGCCGCGCGACATGGATGCCAACATTCGCTCCGGGGATCCGCGACTCGTCGCCTACGACCCGGCCGAGCCGGCGCTCATCGAGGCGCTCGGCTACGTCCGCGAGACGGCTCACTGGGTGAACCGCTTCACCTCGCCGTTTATCGACCAGGGCGGCTTCACATACGACAAGGCGATAGCCAACTACACCGAGAGCGTCGAGGAAATGAAGACGCACCTCGCCGCCCTCGACCCTCTATTCCCCGACGGTCGCAGCAGCGAGGCCGAGGTGCGTGTCTACCACCAGGAGCTCACACGCGCCTTCTCTATCGCCGTTTCCGGCGAAGCACTGTTGGCGGGCGAAAGCACGGCGCTGGGCCGCGAGCTGGCCGGGCGCGCGAAGGTGATCTTGCTCGACGAGGTCATCTTCCCCTACAACCGCCTGCTCGGGGTGAAGAAGAAGAAGGACACGGTCACGGGATTCGGTTTGGACGCTGCGCGTTCATTCCGGACCTGGCTGATCGACTCGTCGGCCGTGCCGGCGGACCGTCACGACGCCGTCATGCACGTCTTCCAGACCCTCGTCGGGATCGTCGAGGAGGAACGACGCTACTCGCGAGATCAGTGGGGCGACTCGCGCCTCGTTTGGATCCCGCTCCAGTACGGGCTGCTTCCGGAACAGCACGACAGCCAGGCCGAGCTCGATGCCATTATCGAGCGGGCGCTGGGTAGACAGTTCACTGAAGGCAACCGCGTCTGGTACGTCGTCAACCATCAGTTCCAGTGGGAGGTGTTCCAATCGATCCAGCGGGCGGAGGACTATCACGTCCTCTGGATCCACGACATCAAGTGGATGAACGCCGCCGGCGACCCCGACCGGATCTCGTTCGCTCAGATGGTCGGCGGCTACCTCACGACGCTGGTCCGCAGGGTCAGGGAGTACGATGAGACCGGCAAGCTGCCCCTCTACATGATCTTCTTCGATCAGCACTACTACGAGATCTTCAAGAGTCGCCGGTGGATGAACCTGCTGGAAGATCCGCTGCGCCACGAGGTCGACTTCCCCGACGACTTCGCCTACATGGCCGACTCGCTGGCCACAGTCCAGGAGGAGTTGCGTAGGGCGGTGGCCGAGTCGCGGTTGCTCCAGGAACGGGCGGCCGAGTTCGGCGAAAATTGGCTCGCGAACCAGATCAAGGTCCACGTCAACATCACGCACCCGGCCGACCACTCGTTCTGGGAGAACCAGGTCCTCCCGATCTTCGGCTGGCCGGACAACGTGATGCGCGACCACCGCAAGATCGCCTTCTACGACATCACCGAAGAGGACCCCTACAAGGGGATGGCGATCTACAGCGGCATGGGGATCGGCGAACACTACGTGGGCCCCACGTGGGAGGACCGAGCCATCATGGTCCAGGGGCCCGCCGCCCTCGACATGAAGAACGCCGCGCGTCAGCTCTTGTTGAACCAGGGCTTTCCCGAGGATCAGATCCCGCATCCGCTGAAGCCAAAGCCGCTGGCCCCCGACTACGACGAGCGCGTCCGGGCGATGATGGCGGAGAACCTCGGCGGCGCCCGTGCGATGGAGATGCACAGCGAGACGGGCTACTTGCTGAAGCCGATCAACGTCCTCAAGGCCGTACTCTATAGCCTGGCTCCCAGGGGCGCCGTGGTGATCGTACCCGACTCGCTGTGGAACGCCTCATTCCTCGCCTCGCTGCTGGTGGGGGCATGCATGCGCGGCGCCCGCGTCTTCATTATCAATCCGTCCAAGCAGAATGCGCCGGGTCAGGCGTTCATGACGCTCTCCAGGGCCCAGGAGCTCTACGCTCGACTGATCATATTCCAGGATATGATGGCCGACGAAATCGCCGCGACGGGAGGGTTGCTGAAGACAGGTCTCTACAATACGGAAGTCGACGTAGCCAACCTTCCGGGACGTATGCTGGAGACACGGCGGGGGTATCAGGAGAATCAGTTTCTCCGGGAAGTCTTTCCGGTGAATCCCGACGTCTTGACCGACTACTATGCCCGGGCGGACGAGATCGTAGCCGGCTTCGGCGTCGAGTATGAAATCGAGGACCCCGAGCCACGCCGGCCGAAGCTCCACCTGAAGACTCACCTTGTGATTTCGGCTGAAGCGCTCGAGGCGATCTTGGGCAGCCCGGCCTTCGTCGAGCTGACCCTGGGATACATCGAGCAGCGGGCGCTGGACCTTCAAAGCCGGCAGGAATATCGCGATGTCCGTGAGTTGTCGGACGCGCTCAGAGAGCCCGCGCTGCAGCTGGTCAGCGACGTCAGCGAGAATGTACCCCAGGAGGTGCAGGAGAGGATGTTCGCCTACTTCATGGTCGGCTCCTCGAACCAGGACTACCGCTCGATGTTGATGGACGGCGAGGTCTCTCTGGTGGTCAGCGGGCGCGCCAGCCTGAACGGGCTGTTCGACTTCTTGAGCCTGATGGGTGGGAGCACCTGGGTCAACGACCTGGAGACGCTTGAGGAGCTGCTGCCGCGGCACAGCCGCTTCAAGTGGCGCGTCAGCCGAGCGATCAAGGATTCGCTTTAGACTGGCCGTTCTACGGCCGCGGAGGTATCGGGCTGGTCGTCGGAGGTTTCCAGGGGAAGTTGATCCCCGCCCCGAAGGTCAACACCCACCGGCCCTCTGTTATTCCTTCCCCGAAACGGTAGCCCAGGTCTAGGCGACCGGTCCGCGCGGCGGTGCTCAAGGCGCCCCCTTGCCGGAGCCCAATCCCGATGTTGCCCCCGAAGCGTTTCTCCTGGTCCGGGTACCAGGCGCCGCCATAGTCGATGAAGGCGGCGAAGCCCAGCGAGATCAGGTCGAGCAACGCGTCCCAAACGAACCAGCGGTGCTCGATCGTGCCCCAGACCATCCGGGTGCCGACGAAGCTATGGGGCTCCCAACTGCGGGGCGGCACCTCGAATCCGAGGTCGAATTCGTTGCCCGGTGCCGGGTTCTCCTGCATGCCTCCCCTGACATAGACCGCCGTCGAGTGGCGCGGCGCCGGCTTCAGGCCGAACGTCACGTCGAGGACGACCTGGCCCGAGTCGAGTCCTGCATCGTTGAAGAGACCGTTGGCCTTGAGCGTCGATTGCAGGAACCCGTTCGGCAGCGCGAAGCCGCTCTGTAACTCGACGGCCGGGCCGATGCCGGTCTTGTCGTACCCCCAGCTCGCCGGCGCGACGTTCGCCTGCACCCTGACCTTGGTGCTGACGTCGATGTCCTCCGCACCGAAACCGTTGAAGTATTGGATCCCCTTGAAGCGGGTCTGCCGGTACACGCCGTAGATGCCAAGGACGCCGTATACCGAGTCGGGCACCGCAGCGACTACGCTGTCCGGAACTTCCTCACCGGTTGCGCTGAGGATGAACTTTTCCTGCCGAACCTCGCCCATCACTCCGAACCGCAGGTACCGTTTGGTCTCCGCAATCGGCGCCAGCCCTGCGTTGATCCGGTTGATTAGGGCGCTGCGGTGATAAGTGTTGGTGTCCGGCGCCGCCGGGTCGTCCACCCTGAACTGAAGAACGCGCCGGTCGGCGGCCTCGCCATCGTACTCGAGCTCGTTGGGCTCGATCGTCGTCAGGTACGGTATACCGAATCGCCAGTTGCCGTCCGTCCCGTCGTTCCAGAACACGACCTCACCGCTCGCGGCCAGCCGCGTATCGAATATGCGCCGGAAATCGGCGATCAGCTCGGGGCCGTGACGGTCGACATCCTGGCGCCAGGCAATGTGGGCCAGATTGCCGCTGCCCAGCAGGTTGACCTCGCTGAGGCCGAACTGACCGGACCAGGTGCCGTCGCTCGCGATGGTGAGCTTGAACTTCGGCTTCAGGGTCCAACCGTCCTGCGTGTCCACCAGAACCGCCAGCCTGCCGTCAGGGAGCCGCAGCGTGTCGATCTCGACACGTTGAAAGATCTCCCGGGCCCGCAGGTTGCGCTCCGATTCCTCCAGTACCGTCGAGTCGGCCGGCTCGCCCGGCCGAAACATCAGTTCACTCCAGATCACGTCGTGCTTGGTGACGACGTGAATCCCGTTCATGAACCGGAAGGCGAAGTTCTTCTCCGCCTGCTCCGGCGTGAAGACGTTCTGGGTGACGATGATAACCGTGTCGATCACCGGTGTCTGGACCTCGACCAACTGACCGTGCAGGGTGCCCGGCAGGCCCAAACTGATTATCGGGAGCAGGGTCGTGAGTCGTTTCATGGCGGCATACTGGCAGCCCGACGGCCGTCGCGCAACAGCCCTCCGTCGACCGCTGGCGAGGGCTGGCGTCCCGGGTTGATTCCGGATATCATGTGGCGCCTTACACTATGCACAGACCAGGAAATCAGCCTCAAGGAGGATTGGAAATGGGCAACTTGAAGCGCATATTGGGCGCCGTGGTGGCTCTCATCGTGCTGCCGGCGGCCGGCTACGGCCAGGAAGCCTACCTGGAGCTTATGCGCCAGGACATCAAGACGCAGAAGGTGGCGATCGTCACTCAGGCCATGGAGCTCAGTGACGAGCAGGCCGAGGCCTTCTGGCCGGTCTACCGCGAGTACCAGTACGAGCTCGACAAGATCGGCGACGAGCGCATCGCGCTGATCAAGGACTACGCCGAACACTTCGAGATGATGACCGACGAGAAGGCCGGTGAGCTGGCCGGCTGGTCATTCAGGCTCCAGGAACAGCGGCTCCAGCTACGCAAACGGTTCCATGCTCAGTTCGAGCAGGCCGTAGGTGCCATCGCTGCCGCGAAGTTCATGCAGGTGGACAACGCCCTCACCATGTTGCTCGACCTGCAGATAGCCTCGAGCTTGCCGCTCGTCGAGGCGCCGCCGCAGCAGAACTAGGCAACCAGCCCGCTGGCTCGGAAAAACAAAGGCCGCCGGTGCAAACCGGCGGCCTTTCATATTACTAGAGGACGTCCGCCCTAGAACGCGATCGTTAAGCCTGCCGCGATGTCGCCCTGAACGGGCCCCCAGCCGAACAGGCCGAACGAGCAGCCGCCGCCACCGCAGAACACGCTCCCGCCCGTACCGGTGAATCCTTGCCAGATGTGACCCTGCAGGCGGAGTCCTATGCGGTCCGAGGCGAAGTACTTCACGCCGAGGCCCAGCGCCATGGCGAAATTCCACTCGTCGCTGATCGGGCGCTCTTCGATCTCGCTCTCCTTCGGGTTGTAGTGAACGGCGCCCAACGTCAGCGAGACGAAGGGCCTGGTAGGGCCTCGGCGCTCGACCTCCATCAGGCCGCCCGCCAGCCAGTACTCCACCGTCAGGTCAGTGAGCACCCTGCTGACCCCGAACGGCTCCTGCAGTTTGAGCTCGGTCTCCTGGCGGTTGTACATGAGCTCCACCTGCGCCCCGGGCCTCACGGTGATGTCGACGATCACACCGTAATTGAACGCGTCATTGAGCTTCAGGTCACCGGCGCGAACGTAGGTGACACCGCCGAACTGCCAGCCGCCGTAGGCGGTGATCTCGGCCCTGTTCTCAACGCTGCTCTGCGCCCAGGCCGGGCCCCCGGCGAACAGGGCGAGCGCCAACGTTAATGCTCCTTTTCGAGTCAAGGTCGATCTCCTTTCAGCGAACCGGCTCAACGTCCGGCGAGCCAACGCCAGTAGCGCAGCTGTGGCTCGCCGGGACACGCGGCGCGATCGTCGCACGATACGGTTCCGTCGGTGACCACGCTCAGCAGAACGCTCCCGTCCCTGAAGAACTCGAGCCGCATATAACCTAGCTCGCGGTTCTGCCGGCCCGCAGCGAAGAGCGCGTCGTCCAAGCCGACATTGGACTGCTTGCTGCCGATGCCGCTCACCAGGATGTAGTCGGCCCCGTACTCGCGTCCGTCGAAGACCTGGAGGTTGTGGTCGTGGCCGCCGACATGTGCAAGAGGCTGGCCGGGAAACTCCGAGAACACCGCCGCAAACTGGTCCCCCATCCGCTGATAGCGGCCGTGCGACATGTCCTTGCTGCTCGTCCCCGAGTTCCGCCAGATGGGGTACACGAAGGGGATCGGGATATAGAGCGGTCCCCACAGGTTGGTCAGTGGGAAGAACTGGTCTTTGAGGCCGAAGTAGCCGCCGTGAGGGCCATACGTCTTCAGCGGGTGATGGGCCATCACCACGACGTGCCGGCCGTCTCCGTCGCCGTTCTGCTGCAGGATGCCCCGCAGCGAGGCCAGCGACTCCTCGAGCGAGGTGTTCTCGCAGCTGCCGCTCTCCGACCAGTCGTGGTCGCGCAGCCAGAGGTTGCTCTCGATGAATACGAGCAGCGCCCTCCTGCCGACGGGGAGCACCGCCGGCCCGGGACAGCCGGCGGCAGGTAAGAACGTGACGTCGACGCCCTCTCGGGCCGCTTCCGCGATGTAGGCGGCCTGGCGACGTATCTGGGCGAGTCCGCGGGCGCCGCCGTAACCCCAATCGTGATTGCCCGGTACGAAGATCGCCTTGGCGTCGACGCCTCTCAACACGTCGATCTGGGCGTCTAGATAAGCAGCGTCTTTCGCGTGATCGGGGTGTCCGGGCTCGTGGAGGCCTTTCTCGTAGATGTTGTCGCCCAGGTAAACGACTACGACTTCTGCGTCCCGGGAGCGCTGGGCGACGTCACGCCTCAGTTGCGCGATGATCGGCGTCGTCGGCGTCGCGAGTCCCGCGTCCCCGATCAAGTACACCACCGCCTCGGCGCCCGGCGTCTCTGGGAATGGCGACATGTCGGGGAACGGCCGCGGCGCGCATGCCGTCGCGGTCATGCAGAGGAGAAGGATCGCGTGAGTGGCTCGCTGCACGTTCTGACATCCTTTGGTCAGGAGGCGATTCAGGACTTCCACACGCGGTGCTCGATCTGTGCGGGTATGGCGGGCAGCGAAGACTCGCGCTCGTCGATCCGCTCTGCCAGCCACTGGAACCATTCGAAGTAGGTCTCGCGGTCTAGCTCGGTGCGCATCGCCTCGATCATCGGCCGGAACTTGCGCCAGGAGATCGTGATAGGCCCGCTGAAGAAATCCTCGACCAACTCGATGTCGATTTCGCGCCGGAAGACCAGGATGCCTAGGCTTTCCCAGGTCGTCATCATCAGGTAGATGGAGTCGATGTCTTCCTTGAGATGTTCCTCCAGTTGGCGGCGCGAGAGCCCGTCAGGGAAGGTGGCGACCTTGAGGATTGCCTTCGCGAAGTCAGGGGTTTGGTAAGACTGGACGAGTGCGAACGCCGCGTTCTGGCGCCGCCGTGCGCTCATGTGCAGCACCTCGAAGACGGCGAAGGTCACGCCGGCGATGACGGTGACCGTCGTTATCAGGTTGAGCGTGGTGTCCAGTCCCATACCGGCTGCTGATCCTGTGGTTGAATGCCAGCGGCATGGATAGGGGCACGCGGCCCGAATCGCAAGACGGTCTGCGCAATTCACCCAGCGGCGGCGAGCTTGCCCCCGCAAGGCTCGCGCCCTAGGTTGACCCCATTCTCGCCAAGATTGTGAACGTCGACGACCGTCGCCGGACGGCCGATTTGCATACGAACGGCTGACGGCGCTCGGATCGTTCCCGCTGGGAAAGCCCTATCGGCAATCTCCCCGACCCGTCAGAGGAGTTCGCGAGGGCAGAGCTAATCGAGGGGATATGCAATGGCCAGCGCGAAAAAACTCGCTTTAATCCCGCTGCTAACCGTACTGGCGTGCCACGAGCCGGAGGCGCCAACGGCTCCCAGCGACCTGCGCCTCCACGCGGACGCGGTGGGTGATGCGGGTGCTGTGCTCGATGCGATCCCGGCGGCGATCACAGTGCGGGGACGGACCTCGCTCGAGGACCACGCGCTGGTCGATGGGGGCGATGCGTTGCCGCCGGGCTGGGAGTGCGACGGCTGCGTCACGGAAGGCCGGCCCGGGATAGTCATTCAGGATCGGTCGGAGTTGGAGGTCGATGACGACGCCGTGGTGCTTGGAGATCCGCCCGTCCTCGAGGACGGGACGATCGACGACCTGACCTTCCAGCATCTCGGTCCGGTCACCTGGGGCGAGATCGCCGCGAGGGCGACGCAGACGATCGGTGAGTTCGGGGACGAGTTGACGCTGAGGCCGGGTAGGGCGAACCAACGGAACCGCTACGGCCCGCACAAGAACGCCGACGGCAGCTGCGACACGAGCCACCCCCTCAACTTCGGCTCGAACGATCCCGGCGACCCCTGCTACGATCACTTCCCCATCGTGCTGGTGCGTGGCGAGCTCGAGATCGAAGGTGACGGTTACCTCCAGGGTATCTTCATCATGGACGTCAACGCCGCCGGCGCCGGCGGCGAGCTCGAGCTCGAAGGCGATGGGCTGGTGTTGGCCGGGATCATCCTCGGCAAGGGCTGCATCGAGATCCAGGACGACAGCGACGTCTACGGCGCGGTCTTCCTCGACGGGGCATTCTACAATCGCTCCGACTGCCTGCCCGACGAACCGTTGCAGCTGGAAGACCACGGCACTGTTCGGTGGAGCAGCCGCGTGGTTCGGCGCGTCGTCGGCGAGGCCGGCGTGCTGGATCCCGCGCCGCCCCCGCCCGGCTTCACGAGTGAGGCGCGGACCATCCTCTACGGTTCGTCCTCGTTCTGGACGGTCAATTCGGCCAGCCTGTTTCGTGTCGACCATGTGGATGGTGCGGCGAGCTTGATAGGGCCCAGCGGACTGACGGTGGGTAGTGAGCGGATCAGTGCCCTCGACTTCGATCCGTTCAGTGGCCGACTCTACGGTATCAAGGGCGGCTCCTGTCACGGCGCGATCCTAATCACCATCGATCCGGCCACGGGCGCCGGGAGTGTGGTCGGGACTCTGCAGGGCCAGGGTCTAGACTTTTCGCCGGGCCCCAGCTGCCCCGGCGGCGCCGACGCGCTCGCCTTTGGGGCCGATGGGACGCTGTACGTCGGCGGTTGGTTCGGCGGGTTTCCGCAGGGCAAGATCATGAGGGTGGACAGGAAGACCGCGACGGTCCTCGAGTATCACCCGACCCCGATCGGCTTCGGTGACTGGAAGGGGCGACGCGCCCACATCGCGGGGATGGCCGTCGACGCGAGCGGCACCGTGTGGATCTCTCGCGGCGGCAGCCTCGAGACCGGCCAGATCAACACGATCGACCCGCTGACCGGCGACATCACGTCGACCGTCTACCTGACCGACGCCGCCGGCGAGCCAGAGGTCGAGGTGGTCATCTCGGACATAGCGTTCGCTCCCGACGGCACGCTCTACGCCTCGACCGGCTGGGAGAACGAGCTGGCGATCATCGATCCCGTCACCGGCTTGCTGACCCGGATCGGGCCCTTCGGCCCGGCGGTCGAACGGATCTCGGGCCTCACGGCCGAGCCCGCCATCCTCCAGCATCTGCTGGGCCGCTACTGGTTTCGCGAGGCGGAGAGCGGCCGAACGCCGGCGGCGGTGCTCGACGACCGCCCCGACCCCGTCGACCTGACGATCAGCTACGGGCCGACGCTGGAATGGACCGCAAGGGACGGTCATCGCGGACTCCGCTCGACCGGCTTCCGGCACCGCGGCCTGGTGACCGGTGACGTCGCTGGTTCGAAATACCCGGCGGCGCTACACGATGCGACGAAGGCGACCTTCGTGATCGTGGCCTCGTGGGTCGACCCGCCATATGTGCAGCGTATCGCCGGCTTCCAGTCCGGCGAGCGGCGCGCGCACCGCCTCGCCATGTTCCAGACCGGCTCCGATGGCTACCCGTCGATGCAGCTCCGCACAGGGACCCGATCGAGGATCGATGTCCGCTGGCCCCTCGAGCTCGATGACGACGTACGTCGCGTCTTCCATGTTGTGTACGACTCCGAAGACCCCATCCCCGAGCGTCGCGTTCGCCTCTATGTGAATGGTGTCGATCAGGGGGTGGGTCGGCTGTCGAATGGGCGCTGGCCCGCTCTCGGCGACGGGCTCGATTTCGGTGTGCGCGATCTCGAGCTGCAGATGATGAACCGCACCCGGCGCAAAAGCTCCAAGGCGATGCAGGGGACCGTCTTCTACTACGCCGTATACAAATCGGCGCTCACGCCGGCCGAGATCGCCGGGAACGCGGCGGCGTTGCTGCGGGATGATGATGACCTCTAATCGGTGGTCGGTAGTCGGTGGCCGGTAGCCGGCAATTCCGAATTGGCGACTTCGAACCTACCGGCTACCGGCCACCGGTCACCGTCTACCGCTTAGCAACCTTGACGCTTCCGTTCGTCGTGGTGACGCGGATCGTCCTGCCGCCGTCGCCGAGCGTCGCCTCGATTCGGCGATCGATGCGGCCCTGCACCATGATCGGGAAATCGATGCGAAACGACCCGTTCACGGTGCCCGTCTCCAGCCGGCAGTTGTAATCGTCCGGCATGTAGAGCTTCACCCCGCCGTTCGTGGTCTGGACGTCGAGGCCCGCGCCTTCCCATTCACTGCCCGACAGCTCGATGTTCAGACCGCCGTTCGTCGTGCGGCCGTCGACGTCACCCTTCAAGCCGCTCAAGTGGACCCCGCCGTTGGTCGTGCGGAAGCGCATCTCGCCCGATACATCGTTGATCGTGATTCCGCCGTTCACGCTTCCGAGGTCCAGGTTCGAGTCGTAGGGCACATAGATTCGGTAGCTCACCGACCAGCCTTCGCCACGGCCGGTGCGCGGGCCGTCCGACTCGATGGTCCGCCCCAGCGAGACGTCGACCTCGCCCGCGATCTCGCGGGCGCCGCCCTCGTCTCGGCTCTGGGCCTGCACCTTTGCGCGGACCAGGATCTCGTTTCGCTCCCAGCCCTCGACCTTGATTCCGCCGTTCGGGCTGGCGTCTACGGTGATCACATCGCGGTCGGCGCGCAGCGTGAACTCGCGGACCTCGCAGTAGTGGTCCCGGTCCCGGTCGTAGCCGCTCTCACGGCACCAGTCGTCGTCCTGGACCACCCTCGCCTCCTGGGGGGCGGGGGCGGGGGCGCCGACGCCCGAGGACGCGCAGGCCAGCGCTACGAGGGCCAGCGGCAGCAGGTAAGGCCTCGAATGCATCTTGCTTTCCCCTTTTTCGTGCTGTGATTGGCTCTGAGGCTATCACCTGATTGGACATTACGATGCGGAGAAAGGTTGCGTTTCAGGCGGCAGCCCCCGGACCGCTTGGGGCTACCGACCGGGAGGCGTCCGGCCTATTTTTCGGTTCCGGCACCCTTGTAGGTGGAGGAGTGAGTGGAGGAAATCCTTGCCATCATCGTTCTCGGCATCCCCAGCCTGGCGCTCGCCACGCACCTCGTGGTGCGGCCCTTGATCCGCGAGTATGCCAAGCTCAAGGGCATCAAGATGGAAAAGGAAGAGATCGAGGGGCGTATGGCCCAGCTCGAGGACGTGGTCCACGATCTCGACCGCCAGGTCAACCGATTGATCGAGGCCGAGCGCTTCCGCCGCGAGCTGGAGACCGGCGGCCGCGATCGGCACTCGCTCCCCGACGTCTAGGTCCCACTTGCGACGCACCGTCAGCCTGTTCCCCACGGCCACCGAGATAGCGTTTGCCATCGGCGCGGGCGACGATGTCGTCGGCGTATCCCACGCCTGCGACTACCCGGTAGAGGCCGGGTCGCGCACCGCGGTAACGAAGCCGCGCTTCGACGCGAGCGAGATGTCAAGCCGCGAGATCCACGAGGAGAAAATCGAGGCGATGAAGAAGTTCGGCAGCATATACCGCCTCGACGAGACGGCGCTCTGGGGGATGCAGGCGAAGGTGCTGATCACACAGGGGCCCACCGACATCTCCCTCGTGTCGCTGCCCGGCGTGCGGGCCATCGCCGAAGGTCTCAACCCCCGTCCGATTCTGCTGATTCTCAACCCGCGACATCTCGACGATGTGTTCGACGACCACGCCCGCGTTGGCTTCGCCCTGCGTCACCTGGAGGAGGCACGCGAGCTGGTCTACGAGATGGAGCGCCGGATCGAGGCCGTCGAAAGCAACCTGCGCGGCGCCCGCCGCCAGAATGTCGCGTTCCTCCAATGGATGGATCCGCCGATCGCCGGCGGTCACTGGGTGCCCCAGTTGATCGAGCTCGCCGGTGGCCGCGACCTACTGAACACTGCGGGCCTGGCACCGATCCCGGTCGACTGGGAGAGCGTCAGGAAGAAGAACCCCGACCTCATCGTCGTCGCCTGCGAGGACATGGGCATCGAACGCGTGCGTGAGGAGATCCGCCTGATCACCGACCGCCCGGGCTGGCGCGACCTCAAGGCCGCGCGCCGCGGCCTCGTGTTCGTCGGCGATGGGAGATGCTTCACCCGCGCCGGCCCGCGTCTGGTCGACGGACTCGAGGGCCTCGCCTGGGCGCTCAACCCCAACCTCTTCCAGCGGCCCCCCGCCAACGTCCTCCAACTGCTCAGGGATTGACGCTCGGGACCGGGCGCATAGCTTTGCCATGCCTCACGGAGATTCAGGCCGGTAGCTCAACTGGCAGAGCAACGGACTCTTAATCCGTAGGTTGAGGGTTCGAGTCCCTCCCGGCCTATTGGGCTTAACTCGATTCGGCGCAAGGTGTTTCAGGAACCGGCACGTTGCGCCGTTTTGGCTTTAGCGCCCGAGATTGTGCCAGTATTGTGCCGAAACGGTAGGACGGCACCTTCAGCGCGGCCTGTTGTGCGGAGTCTAGCGAGCTTCTCGACACCTTCTCGGAGATCGGCCTCACTGGCAATCGCGTAGCGCCTATAGACACTCTCGGTCTTGTGACCGGTGAGCTTCATGGCCACCGACCGAGGCACCCCGGCGCGCTCAAGGTTGCGAACGGCTGTGCGTCGGAGGTCGTGCGGAACCTGCCCCACGTACCCCTTCCGCTTCTCGGGGTTTTCCCACCGGCAGAGACCGGCGCGGACGCAGGCGCTACACCACGCCGTCTTGTACCACCGTATGCGCTCGCCGTTGTTGTGGAACACCCAGGGGATTATGCGTCCAATCTCCTTCTCCAATGCCGTAGTCCGCGCTCGTTGCTCCCTCAGCAGACCTTCAAGCTCCGGTAGCGCACCGAACGGGAATGTGCGGCCTTCGTCGTTCTTCGTCGTGTTCGGCTCCAGCCGTACAGTGCCTGCCTCGAAGTCGACCTGTGCCCAAGTAAGTGGAAGCGCCTCGCTTCTGACGCGCCAGCCGGTGAGATACCCAAACACCATTGG
>CP070812.1:4573989-4631965 GCA_020344015.1 Gemmatimonadota bacterium | reverse complement strand
CGCCGGCCTCGAAGCCGGCCACCGCGGCACCTCCAGTCTTCGGCGCCGGTGGCTCGGGCGCCGCAGGCTTGGGCGGAGCAGGTTTCTTGGGCGGCGGCGACGGCTCGATGTCGATCTCCGGCACCGACTGGCGAGCGGCGACGGGCTCCGGTTCGGTCGGCCGCGCGCGAGGTGCCGGCCCCGCCCCATCGGGCGGTTCCGGCGGAGGTTTGATGCGGCCCTCGGCGATCTCCCGCAGAAGCTTGTGCTTGGAGATCACCTCCTTTACCGGGTCCGCCGGCTGCGCGATTCCGGATTCCTCGAGTCGTTTCGCGTAATCGGCATAAGCGCGGGCCGCTTCGTCCTGCTGGCGCGAATCAGCCAGCGCACCCAGCAAGCCGGCCACCGCCTCGGCACGCATCGGCGCGCGGGCCACCAGCACAGCCCACCAGGCGGCGGCCAGTTCCCACTTCCGCCGGCGCTCGGCGTCACGCGCCGCCGAGAGCATGGCATGGTTCCAGGCCCGTTTCAGGCGGCCGCGCTCTTTCTGCGCCCACTCATCGAAAGCCGGCGCCCCCGACTCGAAACCCTCGAGAAACTCGCCGACGTAGAGCTCCTCGACGTGGCTCGGGTCGCCACCGTCGATCGCCGTATCGACTTCCCGCGTGTCGAGAGTGACACCGCCAAACGCCTCGACCGTTTCGCCGGTCAGACGGATGTTGATGCCAGGCACGTTCTCCTTCAGCCAGGTAACCGCCCGGGTCAGCCCCTCCGTCTCCTTATCTTTCTCCTGGCCGCGCCCCAGGAGGTCGGTGACCTCCGAGGGGTGCATGGGGCGCGCTTCGTGGAACAGGTATACGAGCAAAGCGAGGTGCTTCGGCCCCAGCTTCGACGTCTCATCGACGTTTTGGCGCACGAGCCGGACGCCCCCGAGCGTGAAGAGCTCGGGCGCCTTTCCGCTGCCCGCGCGTGCGGCGCGGCCACCGCGGCGTTCAGCCGATCCGCGCTTAGGGCTGGCCATGGGTGTACTCGTGCACCTTGCTATCTGCGGGGGATGTCGGCGACACCGGGCATACTACCCCGGAGGGGGCTCGGAAGTCCCCTAAGTATAAGCAACCGCTTTCGTTCGCGCTATCGGTGGCCCCGAGCGCGCCGCCGCTGGGCGCGATCGTCCACCCTGGGCGCCCCTCCAGAAGCCCGCCTGGTGCGGCGGTTCCCGCCGGCCCCTTGGAGGAACGCCTAAGGAGTCTTACCATAACTCGCTGCACCGGTTCCGCTTAGGTACGAAGTATGCACGGGATCGGGCGGCACCCCGGGCCCGACACCACTGTTTCTGGGCGCGGCCTCGGGCGACATCCCGGTCAAGCGACGACTAAGAGATATAACTCTCGAAGGCTCATGCCAATGTTGACGCAGGAACGATTCGAAACCGGCCTCACATACGAGGACTACCGAAAGCTCGTCCAGAAGCACCAGGGTCTCTGGGACGGCATCTACGATCACCTCAAGGTCCCGGAAGACGCGGTGCTGCGCGTGAAGGAGCTCCCGGGCAGGCGGCTGGTCGCCGTGCTCTCGGAAGACTGGTGCGGAGATGCAGCTTCTCTCGTTCCGATACTCGCGAAGCTAGCTGAGGCGGCCCCCGAGATGATCGAGTTGCGTGTCTTTCCGCGCGACGAGAACCTGGACATCATGGATCGTTACCTGAGTCGCGGGGGCCGGTCGATACCGGTGGCGATCGTCTTCGATGAGGATATGCACCAGCTCGGCTGGTGGGGTCCGCGGCCGGCGCCTGCACAGGCCCTGTTCCGCGAGAAGCTGAGGGCGCTCCGCGCCGGGCGGCTCACAGACAAGCGGGAGGAAGTCAACAAGCCCGTGCTCCGCTGGTACCGCGAGGACCGTGGGCGCCACACGATAGACGAGTTTCTGATGGTCCTGGAGCGGGGAGGTGAGCTGCGCGACTGAGGACGGCGGCCTGAATCGGGCGCGTCAGGGCGCTGCCGCGCTCAGTCGCCGCGCCACTTCCTCCGCGCCCTCCATCACCCGGAGCATGTTGCCGCCAAGGACCCTGACGATGTCCGCCTCGCTGTACCCGCGCCTCAGCAGCCCCTCGGTAACGGCCGGGAACTTCGATACATCCTCCAACCCTTCCGGAGCGTTTGTTATGCCATCGAAATCCGAGCCGAGGCCGGCGTGATCGACACCGGCTACCTCTACGATATGATCGATGTGATCGACTAGGTCCGACACCGTGGCGGGCGGGATGGGATGTTCCTCCTCCCACTGCCGCATGGTGCTCTCCAGCGCGGCGCCGTCCTCACCGAACCGCGCCCGCGCCTCCCGGTAAGCACTCAACATATCGCGGGCGACCTTCGCCGCCTCCGGCACGACGAACCCGGAGTAGAAGTTCACCATGACAAGCCCACCGTTCTCGCGTAGCTGCCGCAGAATATCGTCGGGTACGTTTCGCGAGTTCGCGTTTACCCCGCGGGCCCCGCTGTGTGTGGCGACGATCGGAGCCGCGCTGACCCTCAGAGCGTCAGCCATCGTCTCCGCCGACACGTGTGATATGTCGACCAGCATGCCGAGCCGATTCATCTCCCGTACCACCTCCTCCCCGAACTCGCTCAACCCCCCATGTCGTGGTTCGTCGGTCGCAGCGTCCGCCCAGTCGGTAGAATCGATGTGGGTGAACGTCAGGTAGCGCGCGCCGAGCGCGTAGAGTGTCCTCAGGACAGCCAGTGAGTTCTCGATCGCCTGACCTCCCTCGACGCCGATAAGTGCCGCGATCTTCCCTGATCCGGCGATTCGTCGCACGTCGGCCGCGCTGAGCGCCAACTCGAAGTCGGCATAGCGCGCTACCATCTGTCGGATCAGATCGATCTGTTCGAGAGCGATGCGGCTAGCGCCCGGCCCCTCGCAGTCCGACGGCACGTAGGCAGCGAAGAACTGCGCATCGACCCCACCCTCACGAAGCCGCGGGATGTCCGTGTGCCCATCCTCGTGCCGGACGGCCAGATCGAAGCGATCAAAGCTCGAGCCCATCTTCGACAGCAACCGCCACGGCAGATCGTTGTGGCCGTCGATTACGATTGCGCGTTTGTGCAGCTCGGCTGCCTTCCGTGCTGTATCCACGTTTCTCGCTTTCAGCCGGCAAGTGGCCGGTGCTGGGTGGCCGGTGATCGGTTATTCGGGAACTCCCAACTACCGGCTACCGCCCGCGGGTCACCCTCCGATCGCCTTGCTCAACAATTCGTCCAACGCTCCCGGATCCTCGAGGGCCAAGTCGTACGTCACCCGGACCGTCGGCAGGTCGATATCGATCAGTCGCGCCAGATCGATCGGCGTGCCGATCGCGACGACATCGGCGTCCGAGTTGCGAATCGTCTCGGCGAGCTCGCTCACCTGTTCCTCGCCGTAGCCCATGGCCGGCAGGACCGGGCCCGTGCCGGAGTACTTTTCGAACGTCTCGACAATGGAGCCGACAGCGAACGGCCGTGGGTCCACCAGTTCCTTAGCCCCGTGTTCCTGCGCAGCCAGACTGGCAGCACCCAGCAACAATTCGCCGTGAGTGAGGCTCGGTCCGTCCTCAACGGCGAGCACCCGCTTGCCTTTCAGGGCCTCGGGCTTGTCGACGCTCAACGGCGAGCGGCCGTCAAAGACTCGCGCATTTGGGTTGGCCGCCGCGATGTTGTTCCGCACCGTTTCCACGTCCTCGGCGCACGCCGAACCCACCTTGTTGATGATCACCACGTCAGCCATGCGCAGGTTCGCCTCGCCGGGGTGGTAGATCAGCTCGTGTCCCGCCCTGTGTGGGTCGGCAATCACGATATGGAGATTGGGCCGGTAGAAAGGCAGATCGTTGTTGCCGCCATCCCAAAGGATGACATCGCCGTCGCCCTCTGCCTGGCGCAGGATCGCCTCGTAGTCGACGCCGGCGTAGACTATCGTCCCCTTGTTCAGGTGGGGCTCGTATTCCTCGCGTTCTTCGATCGTGACTTCGTGACGCTCGAGGTCCTCGTAAGTCTGGAAGCGTTGCACTCGCTGTTTGACAAGATCCCCGTACGGCATGGGATGGCGAACGACAACCGGCTTACGACCGAACTCGCGCAGTCGATCGACAATGTAGCGGGTCGTCTGGCTCTTCCCCGCTCCGGTGCGTACGGCACAGACGGCGATCACCGGCCACTTGGAATCGACAAACGTCTGCCGCGGGCCGAGCAGCATGAGGCCAGCGCCTGCGGCGAGGCAACGGCTGGCGACATGCATAACGTGCTCGTGAGAGACGTCGGAGTATGAGAAGGTACAGAAGTCGATCCGTTCATTCTCGATAACGGACTCCAGCTCGTCCTCGGGCACGATCGGTAGGCCCTTCGGGTAATCGGGCCCTGCGATCTCCGGGGGGTAAAGCCGGCCCTCTATATTGGGAATCTGGGTGGCGGTGAATGCAACGACATCGTAGTCGGGGTTGCCCCGGAAGTAAGTGTTGAAGTCGTGGAAGTCGCGCCCCGCCGCGCCCATGATGACGACTCGTTTCTTTCGGTCGCTCTCAGTCATGAATCCTCATTTCTGGTTGGTTTCACGCTCCATGAACGGTAGCCGGTGAGGCGGTGGCCGGTAACCGGTCAATGGCTACCGGCTACTGGCTACCGTCCGCCTCCAGCCACTCTACCAACTCTGCCAAATCCTTCACGACATGGAGGGGCTCCAACCCCTCGTCCAACTCCTCACCCTGTCTGTTCACCCAAACGCAATCGATACCCAACTCTCCACAGGGACGGATATCGTGAAACTTGCTCTGCGCCACATGTAGTAGACGCCCGCGATCCCCGTCGAGACGCTCCAGCGCTGCCAAGAAATGCGCGTGTCCGGGTTTGTAGCTGCGGAGCTGTTGCGCGGTTACCGTCCACTCGAACTCGACGCCGATCCGCTCGACCGTTGCCCGCAAAAGGTCGTCATCGATGTTCGAGAGGATCGCCAGCTTGTAGCGTGGCTTCAGCCGCTCGAGCGCGGAACGCGTATCGGCGAATACCGGCCAACCGGGCAGAGACTCGGCGAGGAATCCGGCGCGTTCCGCCGCCAAGGGCCAACCCAACCGTGCAGCTACCCGGAGCGCCGTCTCACCCAACACCTCCCGGTAAGGACGGTAGGTGTCCGACTGGACCTGCGGCTCCAATTCATGGTAGGCGGCGATCACGTCTTCCGCCGCGAGCGCGATGCCGTCGCTGGCCGCAGCGTCGCTGAACGCCCGGGTGATACCGCTGACCCAGTCTACCAGAGTTCCGTAGCAGTCGAAGCTGAGCGTGTCCCAGTGCATCCGTCGTCCGGCCCTAGGCTCCGAACTTTGCCAGGCGTCCGGCATGGGCGAGCGCCAGCGGCATGAGGTCCTCGGAGCGGCAGAGTCCTCCTTCGCCGCCACGGCACCACTTCTCCCCGAAGCGGTCCGCCTCGTCGCGTCGGCAGGTCGGCGACCACAGCAAGAAGGGCACCGGGTGCCAGCTGTGGCTACGCAACGCCGCGGGAGTGGAGTGGTCGCCGGTAACGAGGATCACATCGGGCTGAAGCTCGACGATCCTCGGTACGTAGCCGTCTACCTCCTCGATGACCTCTACCTTGCGATCGAAGTCGCCGTCCTCACCCGCTTTGTCAGGGTCCTTCACGTGAACGAAGGCGAAGTCGTAGTCGGGCCAGACCCGGCTCAGAGTATCGAACAGGTCGTCGCGTGACGGCCCGACTTCCACCGAGTCCATCCCAACCAGCTTGGCGACACCGCGGTACATCGGATACTGGGCCACCGCTACCGAGCGCAGGCCAAACGTCTCCGGAAAGAGCGGCCAATCGGGCTTCTTTGCGAACCCGCGCAAGGTAATCATGTTGGCAGGATCGTGACCGGCCAATCGCTCGCGTGCCTCTTCGACGAAACGTCTGACGAGGCCCGCGGCGGCTTCCGCCACTGGATCGGTCACCGTCACGTCGAGCGGCGGAACGCCCGTGTGGCCGGGGTCTGTGTCCGCTACGCCCTCGGCCATCCCCTCACCGCGGAGCACGAGGAGAAAGCGATGCTCGCGGACGGGCTCGACGAAGAGCTCTACCTCGGGCAGCGCTATCTGGCGAAGCTCAGCGCAGAGTTCGGCGCAGCGCTCGGTCGGAATCCGACCGGCGCGGCGATCGATGATAGTGCCTTGCGCGTCCACACTGCAGAAATTGCCCCGCGCCGCCAGGTCGGTCGCCTGTAACTCGAAATCGACGCCCAACGCCTCCAACACGCCGCGCCCGATCTGGTAGCGGATCGCATCGTAGCCGAAGAGCCCGATGTGGCCGGGCCCGCTGCCCGGCGCGATGCCCGGACTCACCGGCTGATGGAGTCCGACGATCCCCTCGGCGGCCAAGCGATCGAGGTTCGGCGTCTCCGCTGCCTCGAGCTCGGTGGGCCCGCCCGGCTCCACCGCCAGGCCGCCTAGACCGTCGAGCACAAGCAGCGCGATCTTCGTTTGCGCCGGGGTCAATAGCTCGTGGATGAGTTCCAGGTCCGCCATCTCTCAGCCCTCTGTCGTTCAGCGCATCATCATCACCGAAGCGAAAAGCTCGATACCCGACCAGAGATTGCCCAGCCGGAGATTCTCGTTCGGGCTGTGCTGGTTGTTGTCATGGTTGACCATCGGGACGCTCACCGTGGGCAGGCCGAGGACGTCGGTGAACCAGTAGAGCGGAACACTGCCACCCGACGTCGGGATCTTCACCATGCCCTGCCCCATGTGCTCTTCCACCGAGCTGATCAGTGCCTGGGCGATCGGCAGGTCCATCTGAGTCCGGTAAGCGGGGTAGCCGTCGGAGCTCACGACCCTGGCCAGCTTCGGGTGCCGGCGCCGCGTCTCCGGGTCAGGCTCCTCGCTGACGATATCGTAGCCCTGCTTCTCGATGTGCGCGATCAGACGCCCCAACTGCTCACGCGGATCGACGTTCTTCACCAACCGCAAGTCGATGTTGGCTATCGCCCGGTCGGGGACTACGGTGCGCGCTTCGCGGCCCACCCACGCGCTGCGCAGGCCCCGCACGTTCAATGACGGCAGGTTGATCAGCGCCAGCCGCTGGCCCTGCGCCTCCGGTTCGGCGAAAGCGAGCGCGTACATCCGTTCCGCATCGTCGTTCGGCGCCGCCGCGATCGCCGCGCGCTCGAACTCGCTCAGCTCCACCACGTCATCATAGAACCCCTCGACCAGGACACGCCCGGTACGCGGGTCCTTCATCGACGCCAGCAGATGGGCGAGCCGCATCGCCGGGTTGGGAGCCCAGTTGCCGTAGTGGCCGCTGTGCAGCGGCCGCAGCGGCCCGTAGGTGGTGATCTCGACGCTGACTATCCCGCGGGCGCCGAACTTCATCGTCGGCAAGCCCGAGGGATCGGTCGGTCCGTCCGCCGCGATCGCCAAGTCGGCGGCCAGCAAATCGCCGTACTCGCGGGCCACGAAACCGAGATTGGGTGATCCCGCCTCCTCGTCCCCCTCGAAGATGAACTTGAGGTTCGAGGTAGGCTTCCGGAGGTTGGCTTGGATCGCATCGAGAGCAACCATGATAGCGACGATGGGCGACTTATCGTCCGAGGCAGAGCGTGCGAAAATCCGCCAATCGTTCTCGAACCTTCCCTGGCTCGGGAACTCGATGATCTGGCCACCAGCCTCCAGTGCGTCATCGCGTAGCACTGGCTCGTATGGATGGTGCCCTACCCACCGACTGGTGTCGACCGCCTGGCCATCGTAATGGGCATAGAACAAGATCGTCCGTGTCGCCCCCGGCACTTCCAGCTCGCCGTAGACGTACGGCGCTCCGTCCGTCTCTAGCAGCCGACCCTCGATCCCGCGCCGCGCCATCATCTCAAGGATAGCTTCGGCGTTCCGTCGTATCGCCGGAATGTCCGCGGCATTGTTGGGAAGGCTGAGGAACTCGACCAGCTCCTCGACGATCTCAACCTCGTGAGAGGTCCGATAGCTGCGGACGCCGTGGACCGTCTCGGACTGGGCGTACGCTTCGCGACTCGCCAGCAAGCCAAGCGTAGCGAAGCAGAGAGCTGACGTGCAACGTCTCACTGTAGGACTATCCATCTCTTCTCATCGCATTCCAAATGTGAGGGTGTCTTACGCTCGTTACCTTATACCTTCTGGGTCATCGCGTGTGGACTCTGCCGGCGACCTTGCCTCTATCCGATCTCCGACCCTGACCCGACCACCCGTCTTCACCCAGGCGAGCACCCCGCGCCTGCCCCGCAGTTCCTCTTTCAGGCCGTCCCGTATCTCGTCCATCAAGTCACAGGGATGACACGGCCCGGTGACCCACAGCTCCACCTCGTCACCGAGCAGGAGGCGTGTGTCGTCAGGGAGGGATGTCAGATCGATGCCCCGGGTGGTGACGTTTTCTTTGAGGGTGGCCGTCTCGAGCCCGAGCCATGCGAGCGTCTCCTCCTCGATGAGCAGCACCTGCCGCCGGCTCTTCGGCCTGGCGTGTCGGCAGCCCTCGAGCCCCAGGTCGGCGACGAAGACCGCTGGTTCCACGCGGCGCATGGTCAGGCCATGGCCCGGACAGATCTGTAGCGATGTGATGACTCCCGAGCCAGCGCTCAAGACCGCCCCTCCGGTCCGCTGTTAACGTCCGTTGTGGTGCGGCGGTAAAGTAGTGGGCGGGTGGGCGGCTAGGCTAGAGACGTGACGAGGGGCAGGCGAAAAGGGGTGCGAGCCGCTTCAGCTCCTCCGCCGGCAGGTTACCCACCAACGCGTGCTGATGCCCGTTGTCCCACCAGGTCGCCACCCCAAGGCCGCGCTCTCTGCTCAGGCCGGGCTCGCTCGACGCCTGCTCGATCGTGCTGGCGTCGACGCCCGACGACTCGACGGTCGCTTCACCCTCGAGCGGGATGAGGTAATACGAGAGCTGACGGCCGCGGCTCTCGTACTCGACTACGCCACCACGGCGACCGCTCATCAGGCAGATCGTCGCGCGGTGTACTTTGAACTCGGGGACACTGGGCGGCGGCGTCGCGACACCCAGCTCACGGGCAAAAAACGACGCTATCTCCTGCCGATCCGCGGTCCGCAGTTCGTCCTGCTCGACCACGCGCCGCAGGTAGTCTTCCGCAAAGGCGGAGGCCACCGGGGCGCCACCGTTGCTGCCGGCCAGCCAGGTACCGGCCAAGCCGATGGCGAGGGCCGTTACCAGAACGGCGGCCACGGCCCACTGCCGCCGCAGCCGACGCCTGACCCCAGGCGAGGTCGGCGAACCGGAACGCTCACGCGCCAGCGCCGTGTAGAGCCGCTCCCTCAGTTCGCGCGGCGCCCGCACTCGCGGCACGCTTTCGCGGATGAGCTGCGCCACGCGCCGGTCCTCCTCGAGGAACTCGGAGCACAACACGCACTCCTCGGCGTGTGCGAGCGCCGCCTCGACCTCGGCGTCGCCGACGCGCAGACCGTCGGCGGGCCAGAGCGTCCTACGAACTTCGCGGCATTCCACCATCAGACCTTTGCACCTCCGCTTGCCCGGCGGCCCAGCTCGCGCTCCGCGCTCCGACTCAGGCTGCGTCGGGCTCGATAGTGTCGTGCCCGCACCTCTTCCAGGTCGAGACCGGTCATCTCGGCGACCCGTCGGTGCCTCAGTCGCTCCACGTCCGCCAGCCAGAGGACCAACCGGTCACCATCATCCAGCTGTGCCCAGACACGGGAAAACCAATCGAGCAGCACCCGGTAACCCGGCGAGCCGACCTCGGGAAACGGCTCGATCGGTGTCCACTCCGTGCTGCGCACCGTCTCGTCGTATAGCCCACCGTGTGGCGCCAATGGGTCGCGACCCTGGCGCCGCTGCCTCTGCAAGAAAGTCGACACCAGGGCCCCCAACATCAGGAGCCGAAAGTCAGCGTCATGCTGCCTGTACGGGTACTCGTGGAAGGCGCGGATCGACGCTTCCTGGACCAGCTCTTCGGCCCGGCCCTCATCGAGCGTGAAACAGAGGGCGGCCGAGTACAGATCGTCCAGATGAGTTCCGATCAGCTCTTCGAATGCCCGCGCCATGTGGTTTGACCTCGCTTGCTGGATCGCCTGGTTCGAGGCCCGAATGGGCGCCTTTCCACCTACAACAAGAGAACAACGAGGGAAGCAGAGAAGTTTCAGCTTGTTGGGAATTCGGGAATTCGGGAATGAGGTGTTAGGGCGTTTGGGACTGGGAATGTGGAATCCGTAGTATAGGGGAACTGGGGATTCCCGGATTCGCGAATGCCACGGATGCCACGGATTCCACGGATTCTTCACTCCCGATCCCAGAATCCCCGATTCCCCGAATCCCTGAATCCCGAACTCCCATCAAGGGGAAGGGCGCCCAGCTGGGCGCCCTTATTGGCCGGACAACGGTGGGGGACTGCTATCGGTTAGCCGCACTCCGAGTAGCCACAGGCGGTGCACTTCATGCACCCCTCGGCGAACTGGAGCGAAAACCCGCAGTCGGGACAGGTCTCGATGAATGCCTTGATGTCCCGGCCGAAGTGCTTGGTTGGGTCGTCGAAGAGACCCCGGCCTATCTTGGGTGGCTCGGCGCTCTGGGTGCCGCCGTTACCCTTCGAGCCGGTCTGCGGATCTGTGAGCGGCAGCACCTGCTGTTCGCCTTCCTTCTCGACCAAGTACTCCTCGATGGCCAAGGCGACGGCGTCGGGGACCGAGAGGATCTTCTTGGCACCGAACCCCACCGCCCGGTCGCAGGAAATGCCGCGCAGCTGCTTGCTGATCGTGCTGAGCGGAACACCGCTGCGCAGCGCCAGTGAGATCAACCGACTGATCGCCTCGGCGTCGGCCATCGCGGCACCACCGGCCTTGCCCAGCGTGGTGAAGACCTCGAAAGGCCGGCCCTTCTCGTCCTCGTTGATCGTCACGTAGAGCGTGCCCAGCGGTGACAGCATCTTCCGCGTGACGCCCCGCAGCTTATCGGGCCGCTCGCGCACGAACGGCTTGCCCATGAGCTCGCCCTGTTTCGCGGACAACTCACGCTTCAGCCGTTCGTTGTCCTTCGCCAGCAACTCGAGCTCGGCCCGCAGCTGCTGGTTCTCGGCCGCCTGCTCCAAACTGCCAAGCTCGGCCTCAGAGGCGACTCCAGCATCCCCTGCCACGTCTTCGCCCTTCCGCCCAACCTCTGAGACCGAGCTCATGTTTTTGACGTTGCCGAATGAATTCACAACCGCCTCTGCCGTCTTGCCCGTGGACAACACCTGGCCTTCCCGGGAGCCGTCGCGATAGACGGTCACGCCCTTGCAGCCGAGCTCGTAGGCCAGCTCGTAGATGGCACGGACGTAACCGGGACTCGCCGCGGCCGGGAAGTTGCAGGTCTTCGATATGGCGCTGTCCACGTATCTTTGGAACGCCGCCTGCATCCGGACATGCCGCTCCGGAGACACGTCGTGCGCGGTAACGAACACCTCTCGCACCTGCTCCGGAACCTCATCGAAATGAATGTGGCCCTCGCACGCGATCCGCTCCATAAGTTGATCCGAGTACCACCCCTGCCGACGTGCGAGGGCCACAAAATCGTCGTTGACATCGGGCATCAAAGTGCCCGCCTGATTCCGCATGAACGCCACCGCGAACAGCGGCTCGATGCCGCCCGAGCATCCCGCGATGATCGAGATCGTCCCCGTCGGTGCGACGGTCGTCAGATTACAGTTGCGCAGACGGCGCTCCGCACGCACCCTGTTGCCGCCCGCGGCACGCGCACACGTCGCGTCGGGCCCCCAGATCGAACGCTCCCACTCAGGAAAGACGCCGCGTAGCGCTGCCAACCGCTCCGACTCGACCTTCGCCTCCTCGTCAACGAACTGCATGACGCGCTCGGCCAGCTCCAACGACTCATCCGAGCCGTACGGGATCTCGAGCCGCACCAACATGTCGGCCCAGCCCATCAGGCCGAGGCCGATCCGCCTAATTCGCTGCGCCAGGTCGGTGATCTCCGGAAGCGGGTATCGGTTCGCATCGATCACGTTGTCGAGGAAATGCGTCGACGTGTGGACCGCCTGGCGCAGCCCATCCCAATCCACAATCCCTTCCTTGACGAAGGCACCCAAGTTGATCGATCCCAGGTTGCACACGTCGAAGGGCAAAAGCGGCTGTTCGCCGCATGGATTCGTCGCCTCGTAGGAGCCCAGATGCGGAACCGGGTTGTAGTAGTTGGCCTGATCGACGAAAAAGACGCCAGGCTCGCCGTTGGCCCACGCTCCCTCGACGATCTCGTCGAACACATCCCGGGCTCGCTGTCGAGCCACTACTTCCCCGTTCCGCGGGCTGACTAGGTCATACTCGTCATCCGCCTGCACCGCGCGCATGAACTCGTCGGTCACGGCTACCGAGATGTTAAAGTTCGTGACCCGGGTGTTGTCGCTCTTGCAGGCGATGAAATTCAAAATATCCGGGTGGTCTACCCGCAGGATCCCCATGTTCGCCCCGCGCCGCGTACCACCCTGCTTTACCGCCTCCGTCGACGCGTCGTAGACTTCCATGAAGGATACCGGTCCGGAGGCGACACCCATCGTCGACCTCACCACATCCCCGCTGGGCCGGAGCCGCGAAAACCCGAACCCGGTGCCGCCCCCGGACTGATGAATCAGCGCCATGTTCCGCAGCGTCGTATAGATCCCCTCCAGCGAATCCTCCACCGGCAACACGAAACAGGCTGAAAGCTGGCCCAACGGACGACCCGCGTTCATCAACGTCGGCGAGTTCGGCTCGAACTGCCCGTCGGCCATAATGTGATAAAACCGCTCCGCTGACTGCTGCGCCTCCGCTCCGCTCGCTCCGTACTGCAAATCGACCGCCGCCACCGCCCGCGCCACCCGCCAGAACAGCTCCCTCGGCGTCTCGATAGGACGCAGTTCGTCGTCCTTCACCAGGTAGCGGCGCTCCAGCACCGTGATGGCGTTCTCGCTCAGATCGGGATCGGGCAGACCCGCCGGTGGCGCCACCGGCAGCTCGATTTCCCTACCCTTAGCAGCGACCGTGGCCGTCATCGAACGATATCTCTCCGTCCCTCTCTGTCCCTGAGTCTGCAATTGTCAGTGCGTGCTTAAGGAAATAAAAGGCCTGAGCGCGTCCGCCGCGCCAACTTTCTCCCGGATTATTCTATCTGTTGGGTTGATCCTGATTTCGCTCTGGCCCCCTGGCTGGTGGCGGGGGAGGAGGCCACTCGCGTCCCGGTACGGGTCACTGCCCACAATATGTAGTACCGCGTTCAACCGGCGACCCCAAATATAGGGCCCCGTCGCGGTTTGGTCAAGGTTTCTTGGTCACCCGACCCGGGGGGACCGGCCAGGCCGCCCTGTCCCTCTAACCTGTTTATTGACAACTACTTAGCGGACGGAAATCGGCCGGCTTTGTGAGCACGGGCCAGCCGCTGATAATCGCGCCAGGTGCGTTCGATTCGGGAGCGCAGTTCATCATCGACGGGGCGCACGACTTCGGCGGGCACACCCATGACGAGTGACCCGGCAGGCACCCTGGTGCCCTCGGTGATCAGTGCGCCGGCGGCGACGACGGAGCCCGACTCGATGACGGCACCGTTAAGTACGGTAGCGCCCATGCCGATAAGGCACTCGTCTTCGATGACGCAGCCGTGGATGAGGCAGCGATGGCCGACACCGACGCGGTCGCCGATGATGGTGGGCAAGCCCGGATCGATGTGGACTACGGTATTGTCCTGGATGTTGGTCTGCTCGCCGATGGTGATGGGCTCGATGTCACCCCTGACGACGCAGCCGAACCAGATGCTCGCCTCGCGCGCCACGGTCACCCAGCCGAGGACGGTGGCGTTGGGGGCTATGAATGCATCGGGATGGATTGTGGGCGTCAGGTGCTCGGTCAATTTCGTCTCCCGTCAATAGGTGCGCGGTCTGCAGTATGCAGTGTGCGGTGGAGCTCGGAGCCACGGCATACCGCAGACCGCATACCGCACGCCGATCACCGACCCGCGGCTGCCGCGAGGAACTCGCGCATGCCGAGGAGCACGCCACGCGCGTACGCCTCCTGCCAAGCAGGACTCCTCAGGCCCGCCTCCTGATCCGGGATCATCATGAACGCTCCCTCGGTGAGCGCGGCGAGCATCCAGGTCGGACGTACGAGCGCGAGACTAGCGCGGCCGAAGCCGAGATCGCGGAGGCCCATAGTTTTCAGGAGGTTCTCCTGGGTTGCACGGGCGAGGTCGAGCGAATGGCGGTGGAAGTAGTAGACGCTCGTGCCGTGCCGCTCGAGGGGATTGACGCCGTCGGGTAGCGCGTTGTTGTGAATCGAGACGAGTATCTCTGCATCCAGGAGGTCGGCCACGTCTATGCGGTCGTAGAGTCGCACGACGCTGCGGTCGGCCCGCGTCAAGATCACGTAGGCTCCTTCTTCTTCCAACAGCCTCTTGAGTTTGAAGGCGATGGCCAGGTTGGCTTCGCCTTCGTAGAGGCGTGTCGGCCCCGTCGCACCGGCCGGCGGGTGACCCGGATCTACGACAACGGTCCGACCGGCGAGCGGTCGTTCCGGATCGATGGACGGCGGCTTGCGGATCTCGAGGGAGAGAGCGTCGCGCCGGTAACGTGCGCGGTAGCCCCACGGCTGTCGCCTGAGATCGATGTGCAGCAGGTAGCGGTCGGAGGCGACCTGTTCCCAGCGAGCCGCTTCAAGGAAGGGTTCGTGTGGACCGTACTGCAGCCAGTTGGTGTTCGAGTAGGCGCCGTACAGAGTAAGCGTCAGACGCTGGCCGTCGACCTCGACTTTGTAGGGTACGGGCTCAGCGATGGAGACGTTGACGCGAAGCCGGTCGGGAGCGCCAGTGAACCGCACCGTCCCGACTCGTGCGCGCTCGGGCAGCGACGCGCCACTCAACCAGACGACCTCATCCGCCGCCACCCAAGCTTCGGTTTGCCCATCGAGGGTGATGCGTACCGTTTCGTTGCGTCGCCCGCTGACACGGCCGCGCACTCCGTCGGTCCACTGCCAGTAGGTCGTGGCGCCTGGCCCGGCACGGCCAATCACGAAACCGTCGCGCCCCGTCCCTGCCGGCTCTTCTCGCAGCTCGACGACCGGTCCGCGTCCCCCGAGGACCCAGAGATCGAGAGGCAGTGGCGAACGTGCGGTATCATCGGCGACGATGACCTCGAGTAGCGCGCACTCCGCGGGCAACTCGGCTTCAGCCAGTGCCTCTTCCTCGCCGGTTGGAACGCCCGCCGCCTCGGCGGGCCGCTCGATGAGCGGCAACCCGGTCGAGTCCGTTATGGCCGTTAAGCTGTCGCCGACCGCCATGGTGTCGGGCGGCGGCGCGCAGTAGTGAGTGAGGTCGGATAGGCCTGCGGGTCCCGGCGGGATATCCGGGCTCGACATGCCACGGCCCAGCGGCGCCCGCGCGGCCAGCTCACCCTCGTATATGCCGGTTCCCGGCGTCGCGGCGGCCGCTGTCGGGACGCGGCCGAAGGCCCAATTGGCCGCCGCGCTGCTCCCTTCCACGGAACTCAGTTCGACGAGCGAGATCGTTTCACCGTCGGGCAACAGCAGGCGCACCTGTGCGCCGGGCGATGCGCGCACGCGGACGGGAACGATCTCTCCCTCTTGTACCCACCAGGCACCGCCGGGAACGACGCTGCGGGTGTCGATGACAGCCGAGTCGCGCGGCAACGGCACGAGGGGCCGGGGCAGGAACACGGTGCGAACGGAATGGGCACGTTGCGACCCGAGAGTCGCCGAAAGCTCATACCGCGCTAGCGTGTCCTCCGGCGACGCCGGAACGGGCAGCCAGGCGATGAAGGCGCCGTTCGGCTCGACGTGGACGCGCTCGCCGTTGATCGTCAGCTGTGCGTTCCCGTCGCCGACCGAGCCGAAGATGAAGTTGGAGTCCCGGGCCGAGATGAAGCTGCTGTCTGCCGGGTAGACGACATCGATGGCGAGGGGGCCGCTGCGCGGCGGGATGGGCGGTGGGCCAATCAGCTCGGGCGCGTGCGCCGCGCACCCGGCACACGCGACCGCTGTCAAAAGAAGAGCCGCACCCGATCGCATCTGCTTCGCACCGGCTACGGCACGCTCCATCTCCTCGGAACGGGCATTAGTGCTCACGGTGTCGCAATGTACGACCCACGCTTCCCACCGGTCAAAGAGTCTCCGCGATGCGACCGCGCCAACAGCAAGAACGCCACTGCCGCCGTCCCCAACGCAGCCACCCCGCGTCCCCAAGACCCGAGGACCAGCCAACCGACCCCGAACATCAAGGCGAACAACAGCACTATCCCGAGGGCCCCGGACCGCACATCGGCGCCCAGGTCCTGTAGTGGTGCCAGCCCGGTGATCTCCCGCTGGCGTTGCCAACCGGGGCCACCGGGCCGCGTGCGCCGGTAGAACTCCGCCAACGTCTCCTCCGACTCGGGTCGAGTGAGCAGCATTATCGGCAACCAGACGGCCGCCGAACCGAACGCCGTCACTGCCAAGCGCACACCGAAATCGACCTCCCCGAACATCGGCAGATATGACAGGAGCGCGATGAGAAGTCCGGCGAGCATCGCCGCCAGTTCGCCCCATGCGTTCACCCGCCACCAGAACCACCTCAGAATCAGTACCGCGCCCGGCCCGGTGCCGATGGCGATCATGAAGCGGAAGACGGTTCCGATATCCTGGGCAAAGAAGGCAGCCGTCGCAGCGAGCGCTACGATGACCACAGACGCGAGGCGGCCCACCAGCACCTTCTCTCTGTCGCCGGCCTCAGGATGCGCCCAGCGTACGTAAAGGTCGTTTACGATGTACGAGGCGCCCCAGTTGATCAGCGTCGAGACCGTCGACATGAACGCCGCCAGGAATGACGCGATCACCAAACCCAGCAAGCCAGCGGGCAGGTAATCGAGCATCAACTGGATATAGCCGATCTCTGGATCGGCGAGTGTCGGGTAGAGGATGAGTGCGACGAGGGCCACGACGATCCACGGCCAGGTACGCACGACGTAGTGCAGCACGTTGAACAACCATGCCGCCTTCTGCGCATCCTCCTCGGTCTTCGACGAGATGAAGCGTTGGATGAACATGCCGCCGCCGTCGGTGTTGCGAAACGCCCACCATTGAATCCCGATGTAGGCGAGGAACGTGGTCATCGACAGCTGGGCGACATCGGACCAGGGCATGAAGTCTAGCCGGTCGCTCAACCCCTGCTGGGCCAGCGTCATCTTGATGCCGGCGATGCCGCCGACGTCGGGCAACGCGAAGACGACGACGATCAAGGCGCCGATCAAGGCGAGCCCGAACTGGATGAAGTCGGTAGTCACGACGCCCCAGAGGCCGGCCAGGCCGGCGTAGACGAGAACGAAGACGGACAGCGCGAAGACGATCCATAGTCGCGGCTCTCCCGGCAGATCGATGGCCAGTGCATCCCAGAGGCCGAGCGCCTCGATCACCTTCCGCATCGCCAGCATGGCGTAGCCCATTCCAATGCAGTTGATGGGCACAGCGAAGATGAAGGCGCGGGCACCTCGCAGCAGGGCCGCCGGCTTGCCGCCGTAGCGCAGCTCGGTGAGCTCGACGTCGGTGACGACCTCGCTGCGGCGCCAGAGGCGCGCGAAGAGGTAGATCATCAGCACGTGAGTGATGGCGAACGCCCACCACTCCCAATTGCCGGCGATGCCGCGGCGCGCCACGAGGCCGGTGACGTAGAGCGGTGTGTCGACGCTGAACGTGGTGGCCGCCATCGAGGTCCCGGCCAGCCACCAGGGGAGTGCGCGCCCACTGACGAAGAACTCGGCGAAGCTCCTCGCTCCGCGGCGCGAGAACCAGATGCCGATGAGGAGTGTGCCGATCAGGTAAGCGGCGATTACCAGCCAGTCGAGCTCACTCATCCTGACAGGCCGCCCAGCAGATGCTCTGCAACCCCCTCCTGCATGAGCGGGTCGCCACACCAGGCACAGAGCACGTTTCGGGCACCGGGCAGTTGCTGGGCCAGGCGCGGGTGGCCGAAAATGACGACCGTCGTGTCGGGGTCACGCTCGAGGATTCGGTTGACTTCGCTCGCTCTTTCGGGTGCGAGCCAGGAGCGACGCTTCCAACCTTTCACGTCCGAGAAGACGGCGATCAGATCGGCGGCCGGCGTTTCTGTCTCAGGCTCGACGATCACAGCACCACGCTTCTGCAAGGCGGCTCCCAACCCACCACGCTCTGGCGGCTTCGTGCCCGGCCCGGCCAGCGACTCCGGCAGCTCGACGACGTCGTCGTCCACTAAATGGAGCCGGAACGCATGCGGCCGCGGCTGTGGGAGGGTGCCGCGCAGGGTCCTGACCGAGGCGGCGGCCATCTCCAGAGCACGAGCGTGGCTCGGAACGGGGGCCTGCTCGCCGACAGCGACGCCCGCGGTCCGGCCAGCGATCCCGATGCGCTCAGCCGACCTGGTAACCTGTCGGCGATCCAGCTGCTTCGATTCGAGCGCCGACTCCAACGCCGTGACGGTCTCCGCCGGTGATGAGGGGTAGAGCAACACATCGCATCCGGCGCGCACCGCCTCGACGGCTGCCTCCGCCTCGGAACGGGCGGCCGCCGATACGGCACCCATGATCAACGCGTCTGTGGCGATGAGACCATCGAACTTCATCTCCCGGCGCAGCAGGTCAGCGATTTTTCGCGACAGGCTGGCCGGCGCGCCAGAGGGGTCGAGTGCCGGATAGCTCACGTGGGCCAACATCACCGAGCTGACCTCGGCCTCTATTGCGGCGCGGAACGGTGCCAGGTCGGCCTCGAGAGTCTCGCGCGTCCACTTGACGGAAGGAAGCTCGCTGTGCGAGTCAGCCGTCGTGCGACCATGACCCGGGAAGTGCTTGGCGCAGGCATGTATGCCTTCCTCCTGCACTGTCGCCACCCAAGCGCGCACGCGTTCCGCCACGATTGCCGGCTCGGACCCGAAGCTGCGAGTCCCGACGATGGGGTTCAGCGACTCGACATCCAGATCGGCGACGGGGGCCAGCACCCAGCCGATCCCGGCGGCGGCCGCCTCTTGAGCCGTGATGCGTGCCGCATCCAGCAGCGCCGCCGCATCCGTCGATGCCAGCGCTGCAGCGGGAGGTAGCGACGTCGCACCTTCCAGCTGCTGAGCGGCGCCGCGCTCCAGGTCGGCGGCGAACAACACGGGTCGGCCCTCGCGCTCCTGGGTGCGCGCCACCAACTCCCGCATCCCGTCTACGCTGCCGCCAAAGACGACGAAGCCGCCCACGCCCAGGTCGAGACTGAGGAACACCTCGCGCCAGACTTGCTCTACGTTGCGGTTACCCCAGCGGATCGCAGGAAATACGAGACGGGCCGGGTTCATGGCGGCGTCAACTTCCCGAGGACGCGGGGGCCGGCGGCACCGGTGACGGACGGCAGGTTGCCGGGCCTACCGGCGAGGTGAAGGTGGGCGAGTATGGCGAAGACCGCCGCTTCCTTAGCGTCAGGATCCCAACCCAGCGCCGACAGGTCGGTGACCGGTACGGGGTCGATCGCCTCGACCAGCATCTGCATCAGTTTCGGGTTGCGAGCGCCACCACCAGAGACGATGCACTCGTCCGGAAGAGCCGCGCCCGCAAAGAAGTCGCGGTACGCGTCGGCGATCGTCCGCGCCGTCAGCGCGGTGACCGTGGCCACCAGGTCGTCCGCGGAGAGGCTCAGCTCACGTCCCTTTCGAAGGACCTCCTCCGCGTAGGCCGCGCCGTAGCGCTCGCGCCCCGTCGACTTCGGTGGCGCCTGAGCGAAGTAATCGTCGGCGAGCAGCAGAGCCAGCAGCTTCTCACTCGGTCGTCCCCTGGAAGCACGGCGGCCGTCGAGGTCGTACCGCTCGGCACCATCGCTCACCAACTCGACCACCGCGTCGATCACCGCCACGCCGGGCCCCGTATCGAAGGCGACGACGGGTTCGCTCGATCCTTCGGGCGGCAACAGCGTCACGTTAGCGATCCCACCGATGTTCTGGAGCGCACGGCGGCCGTCCGGCGTCGAGAAGATCAGCTGGTCGACGAGCGGTACCAGCGGCGCGCCGTGGCCGCCCGCTGCGATGTCGCGCGTCCGGAAGTCCGATATCACCGGCACACCCAAGCGCTCGGCGATCACTGCCGGCTCGCCGAGCTGTAACGTGGCGCCTACCGCGCCGGCGCCCGGCGGCTCGTGCCAGATCGTCTGGCCGTGCGAGCCAACCGCAGCCAGCTCGGCGGGCGCCACGCCGGCACTCGCCAGCAGCCGGAGCGCGGCGTCTGCGAACCAACCGCCAAGCTCGACGTTGAGGCGGCACAGCTCCGCCGGTCCGCCCTCCAGCCCCCGTTTGATCGCCGTACGCTGTTCGGATTCGTACGCGGTGCTGCGGAACGCTTCGACGTACGCTCCCAGACGCCCATCCCGTTCGTCCACCTGAACCAGCGCCGCGTCGACGCCGTCCAGAGAGGTCCCAGACATGAGGCCCAGATAACGAAGACTCAAGCCGCTAGTCGGTGACGAGGCGCCGTATCGCCTCTAGGTGACGGTGATCGTGCCAGATGCAATGGCGCAGCAACTGATAGACAGAGATCGGGCCGAAAGTCTCGTGCCGACCCACGCGCACCCAGCGCTCAGCGGTCGTACCCTCCATCAATTCCACAAGGGCGGTTCGACTCTCGACCAGCTTCGCGATGAGCTCGGCGATCGCTGTGTCCTGCGCACCGCCCTCGAAGATCTCGCGATTCTCCACATCGTCGTCGCGATCGGCGAGGAGGGGTGCATCCTCATCCAGCACGGCTGTGATCCGGCCGCTGAAGAAGTGGTCCGCGACGCGCAGATGTTCGATATGCTCTTTCACGCACCACTTTTGGGAGTCGGGCCTTTCGCTCAACCGATCGTTGGAGACCTGGGAGACAAGCTCGGTTAACGTGTCGGGGACACTGAGGAGCGCGGCCCTTACGAGCTCCAGGCTCCCTTCGTCCGGAGGTTCTATCGGGTAGTGGCGGTAGGGATCATCCGAATCGTCGATCGCCCGGGCCAGCTCGAGTGCCCGGCGCACGAAACCGTCCGACTCGGCCAGGTAGAGAGCCGCCATCCCGCGGCCGACGCCGGCGTTCTTCATCACAACGGCCAGCTTGAGCGAGCCGCCCGCCTCGTCGATGCACGGCAGCGCCTCTTCCCTCGAGCAGCCCGTCGCCGCCATCATGATTCGCGCACTGCGGTCGATGAGCTTCTCGCTCCACGCCTGCAGGTCGACCATCAGATTGCCGTAGACCTTGCCCAGCCGGATCATCGCGCCGGTAGTCAGAGTGTTGAGCACGAGCTTTGTCGCCGTACCCGCCTTCATGCGCGTTGAGCCGGCGATTACCTCCGGGCCGACCAACGGCACGATGCACACATCCACCAGCCGCCGCAGTTCATCGCCGGGCTCCGTGCAGCAGAGGAGCCCGGTCCGCGCGCCGCGTTCCGCCGCCCGGGCGAGCGCCGCCCGCACGTAAGGCGTCGTACTCGACGTGGCGATGCCGAAGACGAAGTCGTCAGGACCTACCTTCGCCTCGTCGACAGCCGCCATCCCGTCCTCCATACGATCCTCGGCGCCCTCCTGACTGCGCGTAAGCGCCGCCGCGCCGCCGGCGATGATCCCCTGCACCATCTCGGGATTGGTTCCGAAGGTCGGCGGACACTCCGTCGCGTCGAGCACGCCCAGACGACCGCTGGTCCCCGCACCTATGTAGACGAGCCGGCCACCCCGCTTGAAGCACTCGACGGCGATCTCGATCGCCTCGGCGATCCGCTCACGCTCTGCGTGCACCGCGCCGGGCACGTCAGCGTCCTCGGCGTTGATGAGATCGACGATTCCCAGTGCGTCGGCGAGGTCGATGTCCCGCGTTCTCGGGTTCCTGTGCTCTGTGAGCCTGGAGTCGAACAGATCGTCTGCCATGGTACACCGTTGCCGAAGTATGCCGAGAAACCTAACCTTCGCAGGTCCGCTCAAAAAGACACAAGGGAGGAAAATGGAGCTGCTCTCCAGGGCCAGCGAACTCGCCCCCGAGCTCATCGAGATCCGGCGCGACATCCACGCCCACCCAGAACTCTCGTTCATGGAGACCCGCACCGCCGCACTGGTCGCCGATAGGCTGAAGAGTCTGGGTTACCGCGTGCGCAGCGACGTCGGTGTCACCGGCTGCGTCGGCGAACTGGGCAGCGGGGACGGCCGCACGGTGGCGCTCCGCGCCGATATGGATGCTCTCCCGATCCAGGAGACTAACGACGTCCCCTACCGCTCGCAGGTCGACGGCGTCATGCACGCCTGCGGCCACGACGCGCACGTTACCTGCCTGCTGGGTGCCGCGATACTGCTGGCGCAGAGCGAGCGGAGCGGCGATCTGCCGGCGGGCCGCGTTCGCCTGATCTTCCAACCCTCCGAGGAGATGACCGACGAGCATAACGTCGGTGGCGCGCAGAGGATGATCGAAGACGGTGCGATGGAGGGCGTCGACGCGGTGGTCGGTCTGCACGTCGCCGCCGAGTCGCCGGCCAACGAAGTCCTGTTCCGCGAGGGCCCGCTGATGGCCGGGAACGATACGCTGCTGGGGACGATCCGCGGCACGAGCGCCCACGCCGCGCTACCCCACGAAGGGAAAGACGCGCTGCTGCTCGCCAGCCATGTGATTCTCGCGGCACAGGGAATCGTCGCTCGACGCGTCGATCCCCTGCAGCCCGCGGTCGTGACCTTCGGGACGATCGAGGGCGGCACCGCTTCCAATATCTTGTGCAGCGAGGTCCGACTAGAAGGCACACTGCGTTATTTCGATTCTGAAGTGCGGAGCACACTACACGAGGAACTACAGCGCGCATTCGCCGTGGCGGACGCCATCGGCGGCGAAGGGCGGATTCAGATTCGCGACGGCAACCCGCCGGTGATCAACGACGTGCGGTTGACCGAGATCGTGCGATCTGCTGCCCGCTCGGTCGTGGGTGAAGATGATGTGGTGGTTGCGGATCTGATCATGGGCGCCGAGGATTTCGCCTTCCTAGCACGCGAAGCTCCGGGCTGTTTCTTCTGGCTCGGCGCCGCCATCGAGGACGACCGGCGCAACCATCATTCGCCGCGTTTCGACATCGACGAGAGTTGCCTGCCCCGTGGGGCGGCGGTGTTGGCGGCGGCGGCTTGCAAGGTTCTGGCCGAGTGGTAGCGACGAAGGCTCCTCCGCGATCGCTGCGCCGCCGCGTCAGGGCGCTGCACCGCCGCCTGGAGGATCACTATGGGCCGGCGCAAAAGAAACGGATCGGCCCGTTGGACGAGCTGATGCTGACTATCCTCAGTCAGAACACGAACGACACGAACCGGGATCGCGCCTACGAGTCGCTACGAGCGCGTTTCCCCGATTGGGATGCGGTGCGTGTCGCGCCGCGGGGAGAGGTCGAGAAGGCGATCAAGTCGGCCGGTCTCTGGAAGCAGAAGGCGCGCTCGCTGCAGGAGGCGCTGGCTGCAGTCTATGACGAGCAGGGAGATCTCGACCTCTCACACCTGGAAGAACGGACCGACCACGAGGTCATCGACTACCTGACATCATTCCGCGGCGTCGGCCTAAAGACGGCCGCCTGCGTGCTCTGCTTCGCCATGGGTCGATCGTACATGCCGGTGGACACCCACGTCCACCGGGTCGCGCGTCGTCTCGGCCTGATCGCAGAGCGTGCCACCGCCGACCACGCTCACGAACTGCTGAACCGCGACAGCTCAGTCCCGCCCGAGCTGCGTTTCTCCTTTCATATCCAGCTGATACGTCACGGGCGAGCGGTCTGCCGGGCCGGCCGTCCGGCATGCGACACTTGCGCCCTGGGGGGCCTCTGCCCAAGAATCGGCATCTAGCCCGCCTGCACAGATGGAGTAGAAAGGAACGGCATATGCGGCGCTTCAGCCTCCTCCTGGCGCTTTCTTTCCTCGCGGCCTGCGCGCCGCCCCCAGCGGGTACCGGCGCCGGCGCCCCGGCGGGCACGGTCTTCCCGTTCGACTGGGAGTTCCGCGGCCTCGACCCGATCGGGACGGGCACCCAGGGGATGGTGGCCACCACCGACGTCCGGGCGACGCGCGTCGGGGTCGATATCCTGGAGGCCGGCGGTAACGCTGTAGACGCGGCGATCGCCGTCGGGTTCGCACTCGCGGTGGTGTATCCCAGCGCCGGCAACATTGGCGGCGGCGGTTTCGCCGTCGTGCGCCTGGCCGATGGTGAGACGGCCTCACTCGACTTCCGCGAGATGGCGCCGATGCTGGCGACACCGCAACGCTTCCTCGACGAGGAAGGACGGCCCACCGACGCCTCGGTGCTCGGGCACCTCGCCGCGGGCGTGCCCGGTACGGTGGCTGGGCTCTGGGAGCTTCACCAGCGCTACGGCTCGCTCTCCTGGGAAGAGCTGATCGCGCCGGCCATCGAGCTGGCCGAAAACGGTTTCGTCGTCACCCAGGCGCTCCACGATGGCCTGGCCGCCAGACAGACTCGTTTCGCCGAGTTCGAGACGACACAACAGATCTTCTACCCGGGCGGCGAGGCCCCGCGTGTCGGCTCGACCTTCCAGCAGCCGCAGCTTGGAGAGACGCTTCGCCTGATCGCCGCGGAAGGGAAATCGGCTTTCTATCACGGAGCGATCGCCGACATGATCGTCGACGAGATGCGCCGGAGCGGCGGCCTGATCACGCACGAAGACTTGAGGCGCTACACCGCGAAGTGGCGGGACCCAATCATATTCGAGTACCGCGGGTATACCATCGCCTCGATGCCGCCGTCGTCGTCAGGCGGCATCACGATCGCCGAGACGCTGAACATCCTCGAGGGCTACAACCTGAGAGAACTGGGCTTCAACTCGCCGGAGGCCATTCACCTCATCGCCGAGGCCTTTCGCCGGGCGTTCGCCGACCGCAACTACTACTTGGGTGACCCCGACTATATCGAGATGCCCGTCGAGCGCCTCATCAGCGACGAGTACGCGGCGGAATTGCGGGCCGGCATCTCACGTAGCCGCGCCTCGCCGTCGGAACAGTTCAATCGCGTGCCGGTGCTGCAGGAAGGGTCACACACGACACACTACTCGATCGTCGACGGCCAGGGCAGCGCCGTCGCTCTGACCTACACGATCAACTCGGGGTACGGCTCCGGTGTCGTGGTGGCGCGGGCGGGCTTCTTCCTTAACAACGAGATGGACGACTTCGCGATGCGAGCCGGCTACGCGAACCAGTACGGCCTCATCCAGGGCGAGGCGAACTTGGTTGCGCCGGGCCGACGCATGCTTTCGGCGATGACTCCTTCCATCGTCGTCGCCCCAGAGGGCGAGCTGCGCATGGTCGTCGGGTCGCCCGGTGGCCCGCGGATCATCACCGCTGTAGCGCAGACGATCATCAACGTCATCGATTTCGAGATGGATGTGCGAAGCGCGGTAGACGCGCCGCGAATCCACCACCAGCTGTTGCCCGACGCGATAATGGTCGAGAGGAACGGCATCGACGAGCGGACCAGGTCGGTGCTCGAGGGGTTCGGGCACACGATCATGTCGAGGCGCGGTTACTGGGCTGATGTACAGCTGATCATCCGCGAGCCTGACGGCACCCTCTACGGCGCCTCCGACCCACGGAGCAGCAACAGCAGGGCGATCGGGTATTGACGTGCTGAAGCAGCTCGCACCGTTAGTCCCCTACGCACGTCGCTACCGCCGCCGCATCGCCGCGGGCCTCAGCCTGGTGGTGGTGGCCAATCTCTTCTCCCTAACCTGGCCCTACCTGCTGAAGCTGGCTATCGATGCCCTGGAGAGGGGGATCACGCCGGCAGGCCTGGCCGCCTACGCGGGGGCGATCGTCGGCTTCTCCCTGCTCGGCGGCGCCGGCCGCTACCTGATGCGCCAACTGATCAACGGCATGAGTCGTCGGGTGGAGAACGATCTGCGCGACGACTACTTCGCCCACCTTTTGAGGCTGGCGCCTGACTTCTACGGGCGCGTCCCGACCGGCGAGCTGATGAGCAGGGCCACCAACGACATACCGGCGGTCCGCATGGTGATCGGCCCGGCGATCATGTATTTGGTGAACACGACGGTCATCTCGATCATCGCGCTGACGATGCTTATGCTCATCGATCCGCGTCTGACGATCCTGGCCGTCCTGCCACTCGCCTGTGTGCCGCCGGTCACGATCTACTTCGGGCGCGAGATCCACCAACGCTTCGAGGCGATCCAGGCGCAGTTCGGCCGCATCTCAACGATGGCCCAGGAGAACCTCGCCGGAGCGCGCATCGTGCGCGCCTACGTCCAGGAGGACGCCCAGGCCGGCCAGTTCGCTCAGCTCAATCGCGATTACATGAGACGCAACCTCCGGCTGGCCAGGGTTTGGGGGCTGTTCTTCCCGGCGCTCATGTTGCTCACCGGGCTGGGCGCCGTGATCGTGCTCTGGGTCGGAGGCCGCGATGTGATCCTCGGTCGCATCACTATCGGCGACTTCGTCGCCTTCGCCTTCTACCTGCTGCAGCTCACCTGGCCCATGATAGCCCTCGGCTGGGTGATCAATCTGTTCGAGCGCGGCTCCGCATCGATGGGCCGCATCCAGGAGATCATGAGCGAGCAGCCGTCGATCCGCGACGCGGAACGGCCGGTCGAAATCGAAGCTCCGCAGGGCGGCATCGAGTTCAGGAACGTCTCGTTCCGCTACCCGGGCACGGAGCGCCACGTCCTCCGTGACGTCTCGTTCACGATCGAGCCGGGCCGGACGGTCGCCATCGTCGGACGAACCGGATCCGGGAAAAGTTCTGTCGTCAGGTTGATCCCGCGGCTTTACGATCCCAGTGAAGGCGAAATCTTGCTCGACGGCGTTCAGATTCGCGAAATCCGGCTCGAACAACTGCGCCGTCTCATCGCCATGGTGCCTCAGGAGCCCTTCCTGTTCTCCGAGACGCTGGGCGCCAACATCGCTTTCGGCTTGCAGGACGGCGGCGAGCGGGAGCGGATCGAGGAAGTCGCCGCGATCGCCCAGCTGGCCGACACTATTCGCGATTTCCCCAAGGGCTACGATACCCAGCTCGGCGAGCGCGGCATCAACCTTTCAGGCGGCCAGAAGCAGCGGGCAACGCTGGCGCGCGCCCTTACCCGGGACGCACCCGTCCTCATCCTCGACGACGCTTTGTCATCGGTGGACACGCACACCGAAGCGGCGATCCTCGACGGTCTGCGCGATGTGCTCAGGCGTCACACGAGCATCATCGTCTCGCATCGCGTGACCGCAGTGAAGGACGCCGACCTGATACTTGTCGTCGAGGAAGGTGAGATCGTAGAGCGCGGCACCCACTCCCAGTTGCTGGAAGCGGAAGGCGTCTACGCGCGCTTGCTCAGACGTCAGCTGTTAGAGGAAAGTCTCGAAGTCGACGCGGGCGCCGCCTGAGGCGGCGCCGCGAGTCCGGCGCATTTGAGGCTAGATGTGCTCCAGTAGGAAATCGGGTGTGAACTGGATGAGCCAGCCCGCCAGGACCGTGAACTTGCCGGTCACCAACAGCAGCCCAACCAGGATGAGCAGGATCCCCGCTACCCACTCGACGTAGCGGACGTAGCGCCGGAACTTCTGGAACCAGGCCAGGAAAGCGGTGAGCGCAACCGCGCTCAACACGAAGGGGACCGCCAGCCCCAGCGAGTAGACGAACAGGAGCCCCACGCCTTGAGCGACATCGGCGCGGGTCGCCGCCAGCGTGAGGATCGCACCGAGGATCGGACCGATACAGGGGACCCAGCCGGCACCGAAAGCCACACCCACAGCCACCGTCCCCGCGTAGCCCACCGGCTTGCTCTGGAACTGGTAGCGCTTCTCACGGCTCAAGGCGGGAATCGGGATCACACCAAGCAGCAAGACGCCGAAGAGAATGATGACGACACCGCCGATGCGGGCGATGGCGTCCTGATAGACGCGAAGCAGCTGTCCGACATAGGTGGCCGAGGCGCCCATCAGTAGGAAGATCAGGGTGAAGCCGGCCACGAACAGAAGCGAATGAACCAGCGTCACCCGCTTCACCTCACCGCCGCCCTGCTCCAGCTCCTCCAGACCAAGCCCGGTGACGAAGGAAACGTAGGACGGGACCAACGGTAGAACGCAGGGACTGAGGAAGGAGAGTAGCCCGGCGAGGAATGCTACGAGTATTCCGATCGATGTTCCGTCCTGCATCTATTCCTTCAGGCTGGTGGCCGGTGGTCGGTAGGCCGGTGGCCGGTGATTGCGAACGATGAGTTGGGATTTCGGAGTTACCGGCTACCGGCGTACCGGCCACCGGCTAGCGGTTTTTGGCCTCCCAATAGCCAATCATCTTATAAACCAGCTTCGCCACCAAGAAATCCGGTGCCACGATACCGGGCAACGGCGCCAGCTCCACCACATCGGCGGCGACCACGTTCTTCTCAGCGAAGACACGCCGAAGCAACGTCATCGCCTGGTCCCAGGTTCCGCCGCCGGGCTCCGGGGTGCCGGTCGCCGGCACGAGGGCCGGGTCGAAAAAGTCGACGTCGAAGCTCAGGTATACGTTCTCAGGCAACGCCGCCAGCACCCGTTCCTCCCAAGCCGGCCTACCCAGCTCTTCGGCGTATACCATAGTGAGGCCGAGCTCGTCGATCAGCCGCTTCTCCTCGATGTCGATCGCCCTGATCCCCACACCGGTAGGCTTGACCCGGTCCACCACCCTGCGCATGACGCAGGCATGACTCCAAAGGGTCCCGTGGAAGCTGTCGCGCAGGTCGGCGTGGGCGTCGAACTGGAGGATGCCGAGTTCGTCGTTGAGGCGATCGGCCCAGTAAAGCGCCGGCACCTGGGTGATCGTGTGCTCGCCGCCCAGCATGATGACGAACCGGCCGCCGGCGCACGCCTCGGCGTAGCGCTCCCGCAACTCCGCCAGCGCCGCCTCGGGGCCGCCAGCGGTCAGCTCGACCATCGGGTAAGTATGGATCCCGACGCGGAACGGCTCGGAATCGAGCTCGTGGTCGTAGAGCTCCACATGCCGGGACGCCTGCAGGATCGCCTCGGGGCCGCGGCGCGTCCCCTCCTTGTACGACGTGGTGGCCTCGAAGGGGACCGGCAACAATGCTACCTGCGCCCGCTCGAGGCTGGCGAACTCCTCCCCTAACCCAAGGAAGGCGTACGGGTCTTCCCAAGAGAAGTCTGACATGGCTCGCTTCAGGGCAGAAGAACCGCGGCGGTGACGGCGCTGACCCATTTGCCGTCCTCTGGCCCCTCCGCGGTCTGAGTGATGTTTTCCGTCTTTACGATTTTGCCCGAGACCTGCCATTGAGCACGCTGCTCGTCCCACGCCGTGTCCGGATCGAAAGGCACCCCGAGGATCGTCGCCAGCATGCTGGCGGCGAGGTCCTCGGCGTAGTCGCCCGCCGTCCTCTCGCTCTGCCCGTACGCGTGGTGCTCTGATAGATAGCCGAACTGATTCGGATCCTTCGGGATCGCCACGCCGATACTGGCCGCGACCAGCCGGCTCGGCTCATTGGTGTCGAGCCGCGACATCACGGCGAAGGTGATCTGTCCCGGCGTCATCAACCCCAGCCCCTCCTCCCGATCTACTAGCTCGCAGTGCGGCGGAAAGATGGAGGAGACGTTCACCAGGTTGTAACGAGCGATTCGGGCATCGCGCAGTGCCATCTCGAAGGCGGAGAGCCGCTCGCGGTGTTTCCCTACTCCCCTGGTCAGGAAGATCTTCTTAGGTACGAAGGATAAAGACACCGACACCGTCCAGCCCTCATAGAAAATGCGCGGCCCTGGGTAGCCAGGCACCGCGCCTATTCGAATTCAGCCCCGGATAGCAGCCGCGGAGTGAATGTGTGGGATGCAGCGCAATCCGTCCGACTAGTTCTGGCAGTTCGGGCAGTAGCCGACCAGCTCCAAACGGTAGTCAATAATCTCGAAGCCCTCGTCGCTACTCAGGCACCGGATCATGTCGTTGTCGTGACTGCCGACCACATCCCTGACTATGCCGCACTTCAGGCAGCGAATATGGTCGTGGTCTTCAACGCGACCGTCGTAGCGCGCCGGCCCGCCTCCCAGCGCCAGCTTCTGGGCAATGCCAGCTTCCACGAACGCTTCGAGCGCTTTGTACACCGTCGCCAGGCTGATATCCGGCAGCACTTCTCGCACCTGCGTGAAGATCTCGTCGGCGGTGGGGTGCGTCGTGACGCGACGCAGAAAGCTATAGATGGCCGCCCGTTGCGTCGTGTGCCGGTGGCCTGCCGCCTCCAGCGCCGCCCTCAGCCCCTCTTCCGAGGTACCGCTTGGCGCGACTTCCATTTCACTGTTCCAATTCACTGGGTGAGCCGTTCCCGGGAACGTCCGCTTCAATAATAGTACTAAAACTTACTACAGGTATGACGCTGCTGTCAATCAGCAAAGCGCTGCGCTCTCGCTCGGCGCCGTCCCCGTTCTCACAGCCGTTCCCGTTCGTCAAGCGCTCGACGGCCGCCTCCCAAGCTTCGGATTCGCCGCCAACCCGGACGACTTCAGGAACGCCAGCATCGGCGAGTCGCTGAAGTAGCCGGTCGGGAATGGCCGCCACCCAGCGCTGCGACGTCGTTCCCTGCTCGCGAATCCGCTGGACCCACTCGAATTCGTCGCTCTCCGGATCCTTGAACCGAGCGTCGACGGGGGATGTCAGGATGCGGCGGCGATCTTCGCCACCATCGAAGCACACGAGAACGATGAACTCGCAGGCGAGATCGCGGTTGGGGAGCGGCGGGAAGACCCACAGCTCATCGATGTTCGCGGCGGGAATGTTGTCGGCTATGGCTCGAAGCCGTAGTTCGAGCGGAAGCACCCGATCCGGCCTGGTTGGACCGCGTACACCCTTTAGGAGCATTCTACGCCTGGAGCCATTCGCACTGCCGTTCCTCTGATGCAGACTCACCGGCCTCCACCTCCCTCACCCAGCATCACAGGCTGCTACACTCACACCCGGCCTACGGGGATATCCTCATCCCCTCAACCGGGAACCTCGCGCGGTAGGCCGACTTACGGCCTTTGTTCACCCGCTGACTCCCCCAAGATACGGCGCTGAGCGCCGACTCTCAAGGAGTAGATTGCTCAAGGGCCGACCGGCAGGCCGCCAGCACCAGTGCTGTGGCCTCGCCTACATTCCCCGAGACCACGGCGCCTGCTGCTTTGGTGTGCCCGCCGCCGCCGAACAACCGGGCTACCGTCGCCACGTCCGCCGCCCCAGTCGAGCGGAGCGAGACCTTCACCTCTCCGCCCTCGAGCTCGCGAAGGAGGATAGCGACCTCTGTCCCCGCTAGATTGCGCAGATGCTCGAGGACCCCCTCATACTCCATGAGCGCACCCAGCTCGCGCGAGACGTCCAGCTCCAGAGCCGCCCAGGTGATCCCGTACTCCTCATCGTGCTGCATCCGCTCGAGCGCAGCTTGCAGCGTGCTTAACTCCGCCGGCCTCAGGTTCGCGAACAGCGGCTGATAGAGCGCTTCGGTGTTGACGCCGGCCTCAATCAGGGCGGCCGCCATGCGGTGCGCCCTGGGTGTGGAGTTGGAATAGCGGAACGAGCCCGTGTCGGTCACCAGGCCGACGTAGAGCGCCTGGGCCGCCAGCGGCCCGACGGGGTCGCCGGTCTGAAGAAGCACGTCGTAGAGCAACTCGGCCGTGGCGGCGGCAGCGGGGTCTATCAGCGACAGGTCGGCCTCGATTTCGCCGGCGGCGACGGCGTGGTGGTCGATGACGATGGTGCGCTGACGCTCGAAGTGTAGCCTGAATTCACCCAACCGGCTCGGCTCCGAGGCATCGAGGACGACCTGAGTGGAGGCGCTGCGCAGCGCCTCGACGCCGACTGCATCCGGGTCGAGCGGCTCGACACCCTCCGGGAGCATGAAACGGTAACGCTCGGGGAACGGCGTGGCCGCGAGCAGGCGAACCTCAGTGCCGCGGCTGCCAAAGTGATGGGCGAGAGCACTGGCCGAGCCCCAGCCGTCGCCGTCACCGTTGACATGGGTGGAAACGGCGATCGACGTGGAGCCCTTCAGTCGCTCTGCTATGCGCTTCGCCAGGTCGAGGCGGTGGGCCGGCAAATCCAACCTAATCTAGCCTTTTGTACCTCTGCTGCTCCTTCCAGCGGCGATGCGCCTCGCGATTCTCGACCCAGGGCTTGCGCTCGAAGTAGCTCCCCGTCATCTGCTTCACTTTCCCGGACAGTAGGATCAGCGCCAGCAGGTTGGGCAGGATCACGATCCCTAAGAACACGTCACCAAGTGTCCAGGCGACCGCCAGCGTCAGGATCGCCCCGATGAAGTGCATGGTGACGAAGACGAATTTGTACGGCAGCACCGCGCGGTGCCCGAACAGATAGTTCGCGCAGCGGTCGCCGTAGTAGCTCCAGGAAATGGCGGTGGAGATAGCGAACAGGAAGACGCTCAACACCACGATATAGAGGCCGATATCGCCGGGCAGGCCTTGCTGGAAGGCAATCATCGTCAACGGCGCGCCGCTCTCGGCGGCGTTGCCGAACAGCGACGTATACTCGTTACCGTCTTCGGCCACGGCGATGTCGCGATCCGTATCGACGATCCCGTTGAAGAGCCTCGTCTGCTCCTCGTCTGTGTAGAGCTGGTCGACTATAACTTCGTGCCAGGTCAGTTGGACCGCGCCGGCGCCCGTGTCGACGTAACGGCCGTCGGCGATTCTTATCCGAGCCAGGTCATCGAAATCAGCATAGTCCCCATCGGCCTGCTCGATCACGTACGCGATGTCACCCTTGTCCAAGGTGATCTCGGTAGGGACACGGATATCCCAGACACCCGTCATGATGATCACCAGGCCGGTCATCGTACAGATCAGGATAGTATCGATAAACGGCTCGACGAGCGCGACGACACCCTCGGAAACGGGCTCGTCCGTCTTGGCGGCGGCGTGAGCAATGGGTGCCGAGCCCTGACCTGCCTCATTGGAGAAGAGCCCCCGCTTCACGCCCCAGATCATCGTGAGCAGAAAGACTCCCGCACCGGACCCGGCGATACTTGCCGTCGGATTGAACGCCTCGCGGAAGATCAGCCCGAAGGTGGGGATCACCTGGTCGGCGTGCAGCGCGATGATCGTGAGCGCGCCGGTCACGTAGATCACCGCCATCGTCGGTGCCAGGACGCCGGTCACCTTGCCGATTCGCGTGATCCCGCCGATTACCACCATGGCGACGATGCTCGCTGTCACCAGACCGGTCACCCAGACGGGCATGCCCAGGGTCGTGTTCAGCGTGTCCGCCACCGTGTTCGCCTGGATGGCGTTGCCGGTGAGAAACGCAGTCGTACCGAGCATCCCAGCGAAGAACACCGCCAGCGGCTTCCAGGAGGGACCCAGACCGCGCTCGATGTAGTACATCGGTCCGCCGGAGACCGTACCCTCCCACTTGTACGGATCGAGATCCTCTCTCTCCACGTCCCGATAGCGCTGGGCCAGTGTCACCTCGGTGTACTTGGTGGCCATCCCGACCAGCGCCGTAACCCACATCCAGAACAGTGCCCCGGGGCCGCCCCAGTGAATCGCCAGAGCGACGCCGGCGATGTTGCCGATCCCCACCGTCGCCGAGAGTGCCGTGGTCAGCGCCTGGAAGTGGGATACGTCACCCGGTTCCGCGGGATCATCGTAGATCCCTGAGGTAACCGCGAAGCCGTGACCCAATTTGCGCAGCTGTAGGAATCCGAGCTTCACGGTCAGGAACAAGCCGGCGCCCAGCAAAACGACGACGACCCAAGGGACCTCTTCCCCCGCGACCGGAATCCCCCGGTTCCAGATGTAATCGGACAGCGTGCCGAGGATGTTCTCTAGGAGTTCCATGTGATTTCGCAGTTCAGTGAAAGGCGGTCAGGGTCGCGCTACTCTACGGGCGTGGGCTGGAGGTGTCAAGCAACGACCGGTCGCTACCGGGCACGGGGCGCGATCTTCGCCCAGGTCGAGGCAAGGTGGACGAGGTAGCTCGAGTAGCGACCGACGATGCGGCCGGCTCGCAGAGCATCGAGGAAGCCCTCGCTACCAGCGTACTCCGGCACCTCGATCACGCCACGCCCGATCTCGCGCAGCGTGTGGGCATCGGAGCCGGCGCCGCCCGCCAGGTCCCGCTTTTCCGCCCATTGCTTCGCCATTTCGTTGAGCGCCGGCTTATGGATGCGTGCGTTGAAGATCTCGACGACATCGACATAGGGCTCGATCGCTGCCAGCACCTGGGGGCCGGGACCTTTGCCGCCGGCGAACGGATGGGGAATGTAGATCAGCCCGCCCTGCCCACGGATGGCTTGGGCGGTCTCGACCGCCGGCCTCCCCTTAGGGATCTTCTCTGAGATGAAGAGGCCGATGACATCGACTCCCTCCGCGGTCTTGATCTCCTCGCCGACGATCACCAGCTCGGGTGCCAGGTCGCGAGCTCGGAGGGCTCCCTCGATCTCGTTGTGGTCGGTGACGGCGATGCGGTCGAGCCCGCGGGCACGAGCCGTGGCGATGACATCTGGGTAATCGCTGAGGCAGTCGTAGGAAGCCCTAGTGTGGATGTGCAGGTCGAGCCGCAGCGTGCTCACGGCGACCGGCTCAACTTCTCGATCTCTTTCCAGGTCTCCCATGCCCGCCGTTCGAGTGTCGGGATGTCGGAGTCGTTATCGATGATGAAGTCGGCGCGCGCTCGTTTTTCTTCAGCCGGCATCTGCGCGGCGGCGATTGCACGGGCCTCATCGGCGCTCAGCCCACGCTTGCTCACCAATCGTTCGATCCGCACATCGAGCGGCGCGTCGACGAGCAGCACAGCGTCGAAGTCTGCCTCCATCGACTTCTCGTAGAGCAGCGGTACTACTCCGATCACGATGCGATCGCCGCGTGCTTCCGCCTCGATGAGGAGCTCGGCAAAGCGCGCGCGGATGGCCGGATGCAGGATCGCCTCGAGCTGTTCACGGGCTCCGAGGTCAGCGAAGATGACGCGCCGAACGGCGGCGCGGTCAAGCTCGCCCTCTTCCGTGACTACCTCTTCGCCAAACAGCTCGCCGATCAACGCCAGCGCCGGGCTGCCCGGTTCAACTACTTCGCGGGCCAGAACGTCGGTATCGATGACCGTCGCGCCCCAGCCGGCGAACAGGGCGACGACGGTCGATTTGCCGGCACCTACGTTCCCCGTGAGACCCACGCTGAGCACGACGTCCTCCTCGTCAGGTCCCACCCGCCGCGGTGGAATCGAGAAGGCCGCCGCCCGTCTCGTCCTCGACGCCCAGCTCTTTGATGAACCGGTTCACCAGTTCTTCCATTCTCAGGCGGACGTCCTCGGCCGACAGGTCGAGGATCGGCACGCGCGCGCCGGCCATCATGCCGTGACCGCCGGCGCTTCCATCTTTTCCGACCACCCGACGCAATAAGTCACCCGCGGCTGCATCGCGCAGCGATGTCCGTATCGAGATGACTATGTCTTCTTTGAACTGCCCAATGCAGAAGGACCAGTAGGCGCCCTCGAAGCGCAGATAGAAATCGGCCAGTTCGGCCACGAGATCCGGATAGTCGAGCATGCCGATGTACGAGATGATCACCGGGCCGCGCGTGCGCGCTCGCTCGAGCGAGCGATGCAGCGACTTGAAGTACGGGCGTCCCAGGTCCGGGTAGCGGATGCGGGAGATCAACTCGCGATTGGCTCCCGGGTAGAGCGCCAGGCTCGCCTGGATATCGGCCTGCTCGGCCTCGCGCCCCAGGTCCTGCGTCTCCGACTGGATCCCGTAAAAGAGGGCGGTCGCCACGTCCCCCACCAGCGGGACGCCCGCAGCCTGTAGATACTGCGTCATTATCGTGCAGGTCGAGCCGCAGCCCTCACGCACATCGGCGAACTTCACCTTTTTCGTCTCGGGACGGATCGGGTGATGGTCGATGACGATCGTCGCCTTACGATCATCCGGCAGCGAGTTGTTGAGCGTGCCCGGCTGCGTATCGACCAGCGCTATGACGTCGGCGTCGTCGAAGGTCACCCGGCTGGTCTGCTTCACGGGAAGTTGCAGCTCCCGGACCATTGTGCGGTTCTCAGCGCGACCGACGAAGCCGCCAAATCCGATGCGCGCCGCAAGGCCGTCGAACGTCTCCACCAGCTTCAGCAGGGCGAAGGCGCTCGCCAGAGCGTCGGGATCCGGGTTGTCATGTGTCAGGATGAGCATCTGGCCGCCGCCGTCCAGCGCCGCCTTGAGTTCGGCGAGCCGCGGCTTGCCGCATCCGACTCCGCGATTCGTTTGTCCTTTTTTTCTCACAGGACCTCTCGAGGCTGAGTTCTCCCGCGCTCAGTCAGAGCAGTCCCCCAGACCTTCGCTCACCCGTTCCACTAGAAGACTCCAGTCAGGAAGGGATTGGTCCGGCGCTCCCTTCCCACTGTCGTCTCTGGGCCGTGACCCGAGTAGAGGGTGGTCTCATCGGGAAGCGTGAGGAGCTTTTCGTTGATCGAATCCATCAGAGTCCGGTAGTCGCCGCCCGGCAGATCGGTTCGGCCGATCGAGCCGGCGAACACACAATCGCCCACCAGAGCGAACCCGTCGCCGACCAGGCAGACGTGGCCCGGCGAGTGTCCAGGCGTGTGACGAACTTCCAGCTTCCCTTCCCCCACCTCGAGGATCTGCCCGTCCTCCAGCTCCCGATCGGGCTCTGGCTGTTCTTCGAGCTGCAGCCCGAACCCCCGCGCCTGGATGGGCGCGGCGCGATACAGCTCGGCATCGGCCGTATGCAGATAAATCGGAACGCCGGTCTCGCGCTTCGCCGCAGCCACGCCGCCGATGTGATCGAGGTGCGCGTGCGTCAGCAGGATCGAATCGATCTGCGCACCCTGGTTCGCCGCGGCAGCCAGCAGCCGCTCCGCCTCGGCGCCCGGGTCGACCAGCGCACAGCGCCTCGTCTCTTCACAGATCGCCAGATAGGCGTTGGCCTGCAAGGGCCCCACTGCAAAGCCCAGGATCTTCAACCGTCCTCCATGTCTTCGAGAAGATAAGGTCTAGCGGGAGGAGGCAAAAAGGAAGGCCCGCTGGCGCGGGCCCTTACACCGCCGCCCCCGCTCCCTATACCGCGAACGAGGACCCGCAGCCGCAGCCGCCGGAGGCGTTCGGATTGCTGAAGGTGAAGCCCGAACCCTGAAATGAGCTGTGATAGCCGATCACCGTGCCCTGCAGATACTGAGAGCTGAAGGGATCGACGAACAGACGGATCCCGTTCGACACGATGATCTCGTCGTCCTCACGCGGCTCCTCCTCCAGGTTCAGCCCGTACTGGAAGCCGGAGCACCCACCGGGTAGCACGGCTACCCGCAATCCCGCCGCCTCAGGTGTAAGGTTCTGTTGCCCCAAGAACTCGCGCGCCTTCTCGGCGGCCTCGGCGGTGAGGCTGAGGGAAGCGGTCTGCTGCGTATGAGCCATCTATCTCGTTCTCCCTAAAGTCCTTACACTCGTTTCGCTAACAATTATCGATACCGGGATTTTAGTCGTGCACGCCCTTATGTCAACGCAAAAGCCGGCCGCTGGGTTGCACCAATCACCCTCTCAGCGCACCGCCTGGCGCGCCTCTTTCAGCTCGGTGAGGTACTTCTCGGCGGCGATGACCGCAGTCGTGGCGTCGCCGACGGCAGTCGTGATCTGGCGGGTCAGCTGGGCGCGGCAGTCGCCACCGACGAACAGTCCGGGAATCGACGAGCGCATGTCGCGATCGGTGATCAGGTAGCCGCCGGCGTCGTGATCGGCGTGATCCTCGAGCAGCCCAGTGTTGGGACGAAAGCCGATGAACACGAAGAGGCCGGTGGCGTCGAGGGTGCTACCCTCGCCGGATTTGACGTTCTTGAGTTGTAGCCCCGTCATCCCGTTGGCGTCCCCAAGCACTTCCTCGATCACCGTGTCCCAGACCACCTCGATTTTCGGGTTCTCGAAGATCCTTTTCTGTAGAATCTTCTGGGCGCGAAGCTCATCGCGGCGGTGAATCAGGTAGAGCTTGTCGACGTAGCGGGTCAGGAACTCGGCCTCCTCGGTGGCCGCGTCGCCACCGCCGGCCACCGCGATCGTTTCGCCTTTGAAAAAGGCACCGTCACAGATGGCGCAGTAGCTGACACCGCGGCCGGCGTACTCCTCTTCACCGGGTACGTTGAGTTTGACCGGCGTGCCGCCGGCGGTGAGGATGACCGCCGGCGCTCTGTAGACGGGACCCTCCGCCGTGGCGATGCGGAAGTCGCCGTCCTCGAGCTTCTTGATCCCGGTCACCGTCGCAGTGTCGATCCGCAAACCGAACTTCGTGGCGTGGTTCGTCATGCGCTCGGCCAGCTCGCGACCTTCGACCTCCGGGAGGCCGGGATAGTCATCGATGACGTCTGTATTCAGCAACTGGCCACCGGGCAGCCCGCGCTCCAGCGCGACGGCCTCCAGCTCCGATCGCTTCGCGTAGAGTCCGGCGGTGAGCCCGGCCGGGCCCGCGCCGATGATGACCAGCTCGAATTCCCTTTCGCCCGCGTCGTTCGTCATCTCTAGATCCTCTATCTTCAGCGCGCCCCTCGATACCTCACTGGCTGGCGCGTTCTTCAGCAGCATCACGCAATCTAACGTACCACTCGTAAGGGACCGGCTGCGAGGCCAACTGCCCGCGCCGGCCATCGTGTGGGCCGTGCCAGTCCGAACCACCGGTCTCGAGTAGTCCGTGCTGTTCGGCGAGCCGGCGAAGCCGTCGCACCTCGTAGGGCCCGTGCTCGGGATGAAGCGTCTCGAGCCCGTCGAGTCCGGCGTCCACCAACGCGCGGATGGCCGATTCGCTGTGACTCTTGCCACCGTGAGCCAGGATTGCCAGGCCGCCGGCATCTTGAATGCGGCGGACCCCCTCAGCCGGGCTCAATCGCCAGGTCGGCACGTAGGCCGGCTGGCCGTCGGCGATGAAACGATAGAACGCCTCGTTATAGTCCTTCACCCAACCGCCCGCTACCAGTGCGCGTGCCACGTGCGGCCGCGCGATCAGGCCCTGCTCGGACGCCTGCGCCCTGACATCGTCCAGCGTCACTTCAACACTCAGCCGGTTGAGCTTTTCCACCATCTTCTGGGCCCGTTCGACGCGCAGCTCTCGGGCGTTCGCCAGATACTCGGTGAGCTCGGCGTGGCTGGGATCGACGAAGTAGCCGAGCAAGTGCGTCGAACCGTTATCGTCGTAGCAGGAGAATTCGATCCCGGGGACGAACGGGAGCCCTATCTCCGCAGCCGCCTCCGCTGCCTCCTCGACACCGTTCAGAGTGTCGTGATCGGTCAAAGACACCGCCCTCAGTCCTGCCTCCTGGGCCGCGGCAATCACCGCTGCCGGCCCCAGCAGCCCATCCGAGCGGTCGGAGTGCAGGTGGAGATCGATCCTATCGACGACGTCACTCGGTGCGTCGAACCGGTCGCGATCCGTCACGCGTTGGACCACCCCTAAGAACAACCTTGGGTTCCCGTAAAAGAGAGGCCGGGAGCCGGTAGGCCCACGGCCGACCGCGCTAAGCTACCCGGGCGCTACAGAGAGGTCAACGGAAGCCGGATTGACACGCCCGGGGGGGCGGCCGACTTTTAGCCCGGACGAAAAATTATGGCGACAAGGCAAAGTGGCGACCCGTCCCACGCCGTTGAGGACTACTTGAAGGCGATCCGGCATCTCCAGCGGGAGAGCTCGCCGGTGAGCACCACGGCCCTCGCCCAGCTGCTCGATCGCTCACCGGCCTCGGTGACCAACATGATCAAGAGCCTGGCGGAGCGCGGCCTCGTGGATTACGAGCCCTACCACGGTGTGCGCTTGAGCGAGGCGGGTGAGCTAGAGGCGCTGCGGATCATCCGGCGACATAGAGTGATCGAGGCCTATCTGATCGAGAAGTTGGGCTACTCTTGGGACCGTGTGCATGCCGAGGCCGAGCGTCTCGAGCACTCCGCATCGGACGAACTCGTGGAGCGGATGGCGGAAGTGCTGGGCCACCCCGAGCTGGACCCACACGGCTCCCCGATCCCGACGGCCAAGGGAGAGGTAACCGAGCTGAGGCACCCGGCGCTATCCGAGGTGAGCGCGGGTGCGAGCGTGATCGTCCAAGAAGTGAGCGATGCAGACGAAGGGCGGCTTCGCTACCTTGCAGAGTTGGGTCTTTACCCCGGCACTCTGGTCGAAGTCATGGAGCACGAGCCCTTTGAGGGGCCGATCCGCGTGCGTGTAGGCGGGCGCGAGCGCTCGCTCGGCCGCGGTTTGGCAGAGATCGTCAGGGTAGAATTGCAGGACGAGGCAAACGATGGCGGCGCAAGCGATGACGCCGCCAACAACTAAATCGGAGATTATGGCCAAGATCAAAGTCGACGGTGACGTCTGGAAGGCGCGCCTGGGCCAGGAACGGCCGCGCCCGGGTATGCGTCTGGTCCTTTTTCTCAGCCAGCCCACGGGCCAGCGCCCGTACCGTGTCGTCGAGGTGCCCGAGGATAGTTTCTCCTCGCAGGGCGACGTCGACAAGCTTTCCAAGAAGCAGCTGCTCGAGCTCTACGAGCGGAGCACCTCGATGGATGTCCCGGTCTACCGGTCCGATGAACTGAACGACGTGAGGAAGGACACTTCGGACTAGTGTTGTAGCGAACGTCGGACGTCGAAGATCCAACATCAAACATCGAGACAGCGCCTGATCGAAGAACGGCGTACGCTGAAGGCGACTGCCGATCAGCGTTCACTGCGACGTCAGGGCACGAAGCTGTCACTCTCTGAGAGGCTTCTAACCGTCGCCGCGATCAGTTCCGCCGCCCGCTCGAGGTCCTCCAGCGCCACCATCTCGTTCGGTGAATGCATGTAGCGGTTGGGTACCGACACAAGAGCCGTCGCTATGCCCATCCGCGCTGTCACGATGCTGTCGGCATCGGTGCTCGTCCTGCTCGGTGTCGCCTCGATGGAGAAAGCGATCTTCTCACGCTCCGCCACCTCGACCAAGCGCTCGAACAGCAGCGGGTTAACGGCCGAGCCCCGGCTGAGAACCGGGCCACCACCTAGGCGATGATCGCCGTAACCCTTTTTCTCAGCGCCCGGGTAGTCGGTCGCGTGGGTCACATCGATGACGATGGCGACCTGCGGGTCGAGTCCGAAGGCTCCGGGCCGCGCACCGCCTCCCCCGACGCCGATCTCTTCCTGGGCCGTCGCCACGGCCACGGCCGCCGCCGCCGGCCGAGCGGCGGCCAGCCGGCGAAGAGCCTCGAGCGCTACCAGCGCGCCCATCCGGTTGTCGATGCTACGCGACGCGATACGCCCGTGCGGCAGTTCCACAACATCGGCGGCCAGCACGGCTGCGTCGCCGACGCGCGCCAATTCCCGCGCCTCCGCTCCGTCGCGGGCGCCGATGTCGATCCAGAGGTCCTTGACCTTCGACGCTCGATCGCGGTCGTCCTTTTCCTGCAAGTGGATCGCCTTCTTACCTATCACGCCACGGATTGCGCCGCTGCGCGTGAGGATCTCGACACGCTGGCCTACGATGATCTCGGGATCCCAGCCACCGATGGTGGAGAAATAGAGGAAGCCGTCATCATCGATGTGATTGATCATCAGGCCGATCTCATCGATGTGGCCTGCCATCATGACACGGGGCGCTCCTTCTGGATTGACTGCCGCGAAACTATTACCGGCGACGTCGCCCCAGACACGATCAGCGAACTGCTGAGCCTCGTCGCGCCAGGCGTTCGCCGGCGCGCTTTCGAATCCGGACGGTCCAGGCAGGGCCAGCAGGTTCTTGAAGAACTCCACCGAGTTCGCCTTCATGGTAGTCTGTGCTCTCGTTTGTCTGATTGTCTCAATAGAACGGCGCCGGACCTGGATTGCTCGTGTCCGGCCACTCGCCGTATACCCCCTCGACGGCGCTCTCCGCGGCCGGCATGTCGGTCCGGCTGGCCAGCGCCTCTTCGGCGGCCGATTCTATCTCGGCCGTGACAGCCGCCTCGGCCTCCGCTAAGACGGCGCGGTTCGATTCCACTGCCGAGCCCGGCGCCACCGGCTCGCCCGTACTCAGGTCGAGCGCCCCCTCCAGCAGCCATGTCTCGTAACAGCCGATCGGATCGCGGCGCCCCCAGAAAGCGAAGGTCTCGGGGGGGAACAGTTCCCGCGCCTCAGCCTCGTCGTGCGTCGCATGGCCTCCCATCCGGAACGTCTCGGCTGAAAGCAGGACAGGGCCCTCGCCCGAGCGGCACTTCTCGACCGCCCAACGCGTGGCGGCATGAGCGTCCAACACATTGTTGCCGTCGAACGCGGCACATGCAGCCCCATAGACCCGCGCCCACTCGGAGAAGTCCGCGCCGGCGTGGTGGTCATCCAGTAGTGTGCCCAGCGCCACCTGGTTGTTCTGAATGATGAAGATGACGGGCAGCCGCTGCACCGCCGCCAGATTGAACGCCTCGTGCACTTCACCCGTCTTCGTCGCGCCGTCGCCCACCCAGGTGAGCGCCAGCCGCTTGGATCCCTGCAAGCGAAAAGCCAACCCGAGTCCTGCGATCACCGGTGCGAGGCTGCCCACCAGGCTGACAGGGGTGATCACACCGTACTCGCGCCCGCCGATATGAAGGTCGCGCCCGCGAGTCGGCGAGTCGGCCGTGGCTAGATACCCCCGGAACATGTCCGCCACCGACATGCCCATCTCGTGGCAGGCACCGGCGTTGCGGATCATCGGGCCTACGATGTCGCCTTCCTCACCACCGCGGTCGAGCGCGTGGACCGGACCCACAGTCGTCGCCTCCTCGCCAGTGCCCAGCCACGCTTTCGAGATCACGCCCTGACGGACCCAGCGCTTGAGGAAGATGTCGTGCAGGCGGAACCGGACCATCCCAGCATAAAGAGCCACCAACCGCTCGACGCTCAGCCGCTCGACGCAGTCGCGCCTGCCGGAGTCTGCTTCGATCGTCGCACGGAACTGCCGCATGACCTCCGGATCGGGCGACCAATCGACGTATTCGGGCGGGTCAAACGCGGGATACCGCTGCACCTGAGCAACTCACTCTGCTGGATTCGAAACCCTGATCTCGATCAGGTCCGCGGACTCGGCAAGCACGTCGCCGAAGCGCTCGGCCGCCGCGATGAGTGCCTCGCGCAGGTCGGCGGCTTCGACTTCGAACACCTCGTATTGCTGGACCTGGCCCAGGTAGCGGATCGTTACCCGATAGAGACGTTTCTTCTCGCTCATGATGTCTACCGACCAGCATACCCTCGGAGTGCATGTAGCGGCAAGACGGGCTTACTGCGGGCTGGGAGGGGATCCCAGGCTCAGTCGTGGCCCTCCTCTTCGAGGAGGGTCTGGAAGATCTTGCGCCGCAGCTCCGGAGGCGCGCTCGTGTGACCCCGGTCGGACACGAAGCGCAGGAATGCCTTCTCGAAGTTGTAGCGCGGATAGCACCTCCGGCATTTCTCTAGGTGCGCTCGAATCTTCTCCTGTAGTGCCGGGTCATCCAACTCCCCGTCGAGGTACTCATAGAGCTGCGCCATGACTCCGCCGCAATCGATACCGCCAGGCTGCGGCATCATCTTTTCCATTATGTCCCTGATGAACCCCGTCATCTGATGTAACCCATTTCCGTTGCGTATTCGTACAGCCGCTGCTGCAGACGGCGCCGTCCACGGAACAGACGCGACTTCACTGTGCCAACCGGCAGCTCGAGGATCTCGGCGATCTCGGCGTAGCTCAACCCCTCGACGTCGCTCAAAATGACCGGCATGCGGAACTCCTCCGGCAGCTCCTGTATCGCACGCTTCACTTCCTCGTCGACGATGGAATGGAAGAAAGACCCCTCCGGATCCCGCTCCTGGACCTCCTCGAATACCGAAATGTCTTCAACCGCGTCGAATTGGACCGGGCTCGGTTGCTTGCTGCGACGGCGGAACTGGTTGATGAACGTGTTCCGCATGATCGTCACGAGCCAGGCGCGACAGTTTGTACCGGCCTCATACTTGTCCCAGGCCCGATACGCCTTCGTCACAGTGTCCTGGACGAGGTCCTCGGCATCTGAGGCGTTCCCGGTGAGGCGAAGCGCAACGTTGTATAGGGTGTCCAGATGGACCAGCGCCTCACTCTCGAACTCCTTCTGCTTGCCGCTACTGTCTTCTCCCATCAGTCACTTCAGATGGTTGGAGTCAGGGCTCTCGCCCCCTATCTAGCCTGCGATTTCACTCTCTGCAACGCCCGAACGAGAGAAAAGGTTCACCGCTTCGAGAGTTGGGGATTCGGGTCTTCGGGGGTTCGCGCGTTCGTGTCTTCCTTTTGAATCCCCGAATCCCCGATTCCACGGATTCCACGGATTCCCGGATTCCCACTTCCCAAATCCCCATCCGCCGAATCCCCGAATCCCCGAATCCCAAAATCCCGACTGGTTTGCGCCCGCCTGCCTTCCCTATATTGTAGGAGACCCTACGGTCCCCATTGCCAAGGCGTGCGGCCGGCGCTAGGGTAAGAGCGCCGTCCCACCAACTATCTTGGAGAAGGAGTCGGCTATGCGATTCGGGCAGCGGCCGATGGCAGTTCTTAAGAGCCTCTCCGCCTCGCAGGTGGATGCGTTGCGGGCGATCGGCTCGGTGCGCAGCTACCGAAAGAATGAAGGCGTCTACGAGCTGGGCCAGCCCGCCGACACGCTGTACGTCGTGGTCCGGGGCCGTGCCCGACTTCGCGATCGCGATTGGGAAGACCGCGGCATCACGGTCAGCTTTGCCGCTGAAGGTGAGCTGTTCGGGCTGGAAGCACTGGCGGGCATGCCCTACCGGGTCCTGTCGGCCACCGCCGCGGAGAGCAGCGAGTTGCTCTCGATCGACGCCGAAGCGTTGCGGGAGCTGCTCGCCCGCGACCCCGGGCTGACCCGCGCCCTGCTCCGTTACGCCGCCGAGGTCATGACCCACGTGGACGAGCGGATCAAGATGCTCGCCTTCCTCGACGTCCCCTCACGGCTCGCCGGCACGATCATCTGGTTGGCCGATCGCTATGGCTCGGAAAACGAGCGCGGGATCGAGGTGCCCTACTGGTTCACGCACCAGGAGATGGCCGACCTGATCGGGTCGACGCGGGAAACGGTGACTACCGTTCTGGCCGAGTTCAAGCGCCAGGGGCTGGTGGACAGCCGTAACCATCACTTCCTCATCCTCGATCGGCGTGCGCTGACCGAACGGATCAGGCTACCGCAGTTCGGCGACGCAGTCGGGGAGTAGTCGCCCCGCCATCGCCAAGGCCAGAACGGCGGTGCGATGAGCTGCGGCGTTCTCTTTGCTGGAAAGCTCTAGGGAAAGCCGCGCGTGCGTCCTTGATAGACGAGCCGTCCGGTGGCTCCGTCGCGCAGCTCGAGGCGCGCGACGACGCCGTCATAGTCCAAGACGGCACGGTAGCCGGGACAGCGGGCCGTCAATTGCAGCGTGACGGGGTCTTTCTGGTTCTCGCGACGATAGAGGTTGCGCAGCCGAAGGCCCCCGAGCAGAGCCACCGCCTTGCACCCGCCTTCGCTCACCTCCAGAACCCGGTAGCTGAGCTCACCCTCGACGCCGCCCGTGTGCATTCGCACGTTCGACCAGCGCATCGCGGTCGTGTCGACCGCCTGCAGATCTTCCTGAAGGATCTCGAACGGGATCTGTGCTGCGGTCGTCTCCGGTAGGCAGAGTACGATCAGGGCGGTTAGTGTTGCGGTCTTGATCCAGCTTCGTTCGTTCACCCTTCCCCCAACGTCGGGCCAGCCGGGCTTCCGAGTGATGGAGGGAACCTAGCAGGATGCCCCGGCGGATGTCAGGGGGTCGGGGACGGCCCGGCTAGCCGGGCACCTTGGCCGTTCCGCGAAGCTCGGCTATCACGGACTCGAGCAATTCGCCGGCGCGCGCCATGCTCTCACCGTTTGGACCGCTGCTGCGCACGAACGCAGTCTCTGCGGCAGCCGCGTTCAGTTCACGGAAGGCTTCGAGCGTCTGACGCGCGAGCTCGCGCAGTCGTTTCTGTTCGGCTTTAGACTTCTGGCCCGCCATGTTACTAACTCCCTATGTCGGTCACATTACACCCCAGGCTGCGGCAACCTGGGCCGTCCCAGCAGCGCGCGCCGCGTTGAGCGCCCGGCTGGCGGCCACCAGCAGCAGGTCGGGGCAGGCCTGGACCTGCCCGTTCTTGCCTCCGATCCCGGCAATTCCGGCGCTCAACGTCACGGGGTACTCACCGTCAACCCGCTTCGACAGCGACAGCGAGGTGAACCTTTCCGCTAAGCGCACGCCCCCACCCGCCGGAGTGTGCGGCGCCAGCACCATGAACTTCAGGAACTCGAGGTGTCCCACCACGTCGGAGTTGCGTGTCCCGTGGTGAAGCGCTAGCGAGAACTTCAACTCCATATCGTAGAGCGGGTCGGTGGGCACCCTCACGTCGTCGGGCGGAAGATCGACCCCGAACACGATACAACAAAGCGGGTCGTTCATACGCCGCGCCAGCGCGACGAGCTCTCTCAATCGACGCTTGATCCCCAGCGCCGTATAGTGCCCCGTCTTGATGTCCAGCAGCATGCCCGACTGAATCCCATCCACATCCCGCTTGAGCCAGATCCACGTCCCCAGCTTCGCCGCCAGCTCCGCCGCCTGGCAAGGCATCTCGATGACGTCCCAGAACCCGTCGGCCAACGCCGTCGTCCGCCCTTCCAGAGACAGACGCACATCGCAGATGCCGATCAGCGGCATCGTCGGACGTCGGCGCGCCGCACGAAGCTGCCTGCCGATCTCGATCCGCGTGCTTACCGGAAGCCACCTCAAGTCGAGCAACACGGCGTCGCTCCGCCGGTCGTCCAAAAAGCGGCCCAGCGGTTCGGGCCGCGTTCGCTGCTCGAGTTGGTAACGGTCTGAATGCAGAACGCCCGACAGCGCCGCCACAAGCGCCTCATCGGTCGTGATAACCGTGACGGTCGCCGGCCCAGGCGGGGAAAACGTCCCTGCGGCATCCGCCGGGAACCGCTCTTGGACCTTTGACATTGCCAGCGCGCCTCCGTCCTGCGTCTGAGCCTTGGGCACTTGCCCGGGGAGGACGCAAGAGGTGAGCCGAGCCGGTCCGGCGCCGCGGCTCGACATTCAACTGGCTGTGATTAAAGGAGTTAGAGCGAGAGGCTGGCAGCCTGAGAGGAGCTCCTCGACCGGAACTCCCTATCCTTTGGTTGCAAAGTTTTTCGCCCGCTCAGAGCAGCTCATCGGTGGCTTTCGCGTACTCGAAAATCGCCTGCACCTCCCGTTCCCAAGCCGCTGCAGCCTCCGGATCCGTAGGATCGTTGAGATAGGCCTCAGCGATATCGGCCCGCAGCTCGGCCTTGGCGATGGGGCGTGAATGGATCCGGAGTAGCCAGCGGTCAGGCGGCGCCTCACCGGCACCAGGCGCAATGGGATTGACGTTCCAGTAACCGCCCCGCGTACGGAACTCCTTCATCAGGGCGTCGCGTAGGCGTTCCCGGGTATCGTCAGACATTGAGGTTCCTCCTCTGATCGTCAAACAAGGCGCGACCAGTAGCGCGCCGGTTGCATTCTGCACCACCACGCCGTGCAGAATCACCTATCGTGAAAGCAGGTCCACAACGATGTGAGCGACGACGAGAACGCGCAACCGGTCGACCCGGTTGTCACCTGCCGCCCTGCGCTGGCGCAAGCCGCCAGCAGCTGTGACGCGGCCACGGTCAGAATCGCGCGTCTCCTTCGGATCGTTACCCTCTTTCCGGCAGTAATCGGGGGTTGAATCCCGGTCGCTCGACCATACGATTGTCGGCGCCATCCTGCGTCGGCAGCCGCCCGGTCCGTTCCCAGTCGGAAGCATCTCCTTGCGTCCGAGGGAAGGACCCGGCCATAATGTCCGGGGAATCGCTTCAGCCTCCCAGCCCCAGAGGCCTTCTCCAGGCCGATTCCCCGACAAGGAGGCATTCCCGTTTCTCGCGATAGACCTGCTATCCCACGCCGACTCTTACGATTACGAGCTAGGAGGCCGTAATGGCGAACCGTAAGTTCACCCGCCGGGACTTCGTGAAAGTGGGAGCGGGCGGCGCCGCCGCTTTCGCCCTCGGTTGCAAGAGTGCCCTCGGTGCAGACGGTAGCGCTCAGAGCCCGATGCCCGAGCGGCCATTCGGCCGCACCGGGTACAACGTGCGACTGTTCAGCCTCGGCGGCCAGGCGACGCTGGAGAGAGACGGCACTCACGACGAATCGATCACCATCATCAACCGCGCGATCGACCTCGGCGTGAACTACATCGATACGGCCGCCGCCTACGGCCGTGGGATCTCGCAGACCTACATCGGCGAAGTCATGGCGACCCGGCGGAACGAGGTGTTCCTGGCCACAAAGACGCACGACCGCACACGGGACGGCTCGCTGCGCCTGCTCGAGGAGAGCCTCCGCCTGCTGCAGACCGATCACCTCGACCTCTGGCAGCTGCACAATGTGCGCACCCAGGAGCAGTTGGATACGATCTTCGGTGGCAACGGCGCGATCGAAGCTCTAGAGCAGGCGCGCGACGAAGGCATCGTGCGCTTCCTCGGCATCACCGGCCACTATGATCCGGCGACGCTCGTAAGCGCGCTCAATACTTTCGAATTCGACACGATACTGCTGGCGCTGAACCCGGCAGATCCTCACTTCTTGCCCTTCGCCGACGAACTGCTTCCGCTGGCCGTCGAGAAGGGGTTGGGGATCATCGCTATGAAGATCCCGGCCCGCGGCCGCATGTTCCGCGAGGGTGGTGTGACGACGATGAAGGACGCGCTGTCCTACGTGATGACCCATCCCGTGAGTACGACGATCGTCGGGTGTGACAACGTGGAACAGCTCGAGGAAAACGTCTCGATTGCCGCCAACTTCCAACCGCTGTCCGCGGAAGAGATGGCGCGGATCGAAGGCTTGACGGCCAGCTACGCGCAGGATGCCGCTTTCTTCAAGAAGGGCGGCGCGGGCTTTGGCCGGCGCGGTATGGACGATCAGGGTTTCATCGATTGAGCGAGCTCCGAGGGAGGATGTAACGACCAATGATAGACAAGAAGAAGAAGGACACAGCGGCAGCCCCCGTCGAGGACCTGAATCCCTTCCACATCGCCGTAAGCCAGTTCGAGCACGCTTCGCGCTACATACCGGATCTGGAACCGGGGCTGGTAGAGTTCCTGAAGCGGCCACGCCGGGTGATCACGGTGGAGTTCCCAATCGAGACCGCTGACGGCGAGGTGCGCAACTTCATCGGCTACCGCTGCGTGCACAACCGGGCGCGCGGTCCGGGCAAGGGCGGTATCCGCTATCACCCCGATGTCACCGAGGACGAGGTACGTGCCCTCGCCTTCTGGATGACCTGGAAGTGCGGGGTACTCGATGTTCCGTTCGGCGGAGCCAAGGGCGGCATCATCTGCAACCCGAAGCAGCTCACCAAGGAAGACGTGCGGAAGATCACGCGCCGCTTCGTAGCCGAGCTGGGTGACATGATCGGGCCGTTCACCGACGTGCCGGCGCCCGATGTGAACACCAACGCCGAGACGATGGCCTGGATCTACGACACCTACGAGATGATGCACAAGGGGAACAACAACCTCGGTGTCGTGACCGGCAAGCCGGTGGAGATCGGCGGCTCCTACGGCCGCAATGAGGCGACGTCACGCGGCTGCCTGTTCTGCACGCAGCGCGCTCTCGCGAAGGGCCTGGTGCCGGGGCTCAACTCGGTGATGGGCGCAACGGTCGTGATACAGGGCTATGGGAACGCCGGCGCCATCGCCCATGACCTTTACGCCGCAGAGGGCGCGAAGATCATCGCGATAAGCGACTCGCGCGGAGGCATCCACAACCCTAACGGTATCAGCCACGCCGAGGCGGTGAAGCACAAGAAAGAGACGGGCTCGGTGGTCGGCCTACCGGGCAGCAAGAAGGTCAGCAACGAGGAACTGTTGGAGATTCCTTGTGACATACTGATCCCGGCAGCTCTCGAGAACCAGATCCGCGGCGACAACGCAGCCAACGTCCAGACGCGGTTGATTGCTGAGGCGGCGAACGGACCGACGACGCCGGCCGCCGACAAGATCCTGTTCGAGCGCGGGATCCCGGTGCTGCCGGACATCCTGGCCAACGCCGGCGGTGTGACGGTGAGCTACTACGAGTGGGTCCAGAACAACGAGTACGAGCAGTGGGACGAGGATGACGTGAACCTGAAGATGCACGTCAAGATGGAACGAGCGACCGATGCGGTGCTCGCAAGGCAGCAAAAGATAAACTCGTCACTCGATAGTCTGGAAACCGAGCGCAAACGACGCAGCCACGGAGATGACGCCCTAGAACCGGTGGATCTTCGCACCACCGCTTACGTGGTAGCTATCGAGCGCGTGGCGCGCGTGACCCTCGAACGGGGTATCTGGCCCTAGGCCCCAGCCAGCTTCAACGGCTCCGCGCCGGCGCGGCCCAGCAGCGCCGCGCCGGCGTAGGCGGCCGCCGCACACAAGAACAACAAGTTTGAACCCACCTCAAGCGCGATGAGCGCGGCGAGCGGCGTCGCCACCACCGAAGCGAATCCGTTCGCCGCCCACGCCCAGGCGATCCCCTGCGCACGATCCCGCGCCAGCGCGCGCAGCCCCAGCGGGAACGGTAAGCCCATCACAAAGGCGAGCGGTGCAAGAACGAGCAGCGCGACGATCGCCCGCAACACCAGCGGCGCGGAGACCAGCAGGTGGATGAGCCCCAGCAGAAGCGCCGCGCAGCAACCCAGCATCCCGGCCAATATCAGCCCGGCGATCGATCCATACCGCCCAGGCCGCCCGTCCGACCAGGCACTGCCCAGACCCGAGAAGACGAGGAAGGCGACCAGGGCCGCAGCCACGGCGTAGACCGGATGTCCCAGCAGCAGATTGAGCTGCTGGATGGCGGCCACCTCGGCCATCAGGTAAGCGAGCCCGATCGCCAGGAAGTAGCCGACCAGCCGTAGCCAGCTCCCCGTCACCATGGTTCGCGCTCGAGCCAGCACCGGCAGGATCATCAACAGCGCGGCGAGGACCACGCTCTGTACGAGAGTCGCGATCAACGCCACATAACCCCATTCGGCGAAGGCCAGCCACGACCCTCGGTCGCTGCCCAGAAAAGCCGCCAGCGACCCGGCTCTCAGGAAGTGGTGAGGATAGGGTCGGGCGTCATCGACAGGTGACACGCGAAACGGGTATGCCGCGGCGAAGCGCTCCGCGCTCTCCTCACCGCCGATCGCCGCTGCAGCGGCGCGGTAGAGTACCGGCTCCTCCAGAACGTTGAACCCAGTCGCGGGACCTTCGATGCCGGGATACCAATCGAGGTCGAACCGCCTTTCCCGGGCCCAACGCATTAGCGCGTGTGTCTCTTCCGCTCTGAAGCCCGACGGTTTCACTAGCACGGTCGTTGTAGCCCAGCTATGCACGACGACCAGCTTGTCGATCAGGTTCTCGGGCGCGACCCGGCTCAGCGCTTCGCCGGCCGTAAGAATGACGCGCACGCTCTCACGCGGCGGAACCATCAGCCATCGGGTGACCGCCAACACGCCGTCATCGCTCAAATGCTCCAGGTAGCCGACGTACGCCTCTGCCGTGTGGAGGTAATCCTCGTTGAGCGCGTAAACGCCGGCCGCCGATGCACCAAACGCGACACCGGCGCTCAGCGTTATGAGGTCGAACTTGTCCCGCGAGCCCGCCACATAGCTCCGCGCATCGCCGGTGGCGGTCACGACCCGCGCCGCCCCGCGGCGCGACCGACCCTCACCCACCCATCCCGACAGCTTCAGCAGCTCGGGATGCAGCTCCACCGCGGTCACCGCAGCGGCGCCGTGGGTCAGGGCGTTCCATATCTCCGTCCCGCCACCAGCACCAACCACCAGAACATCGTCGCGGCCTCCCAACGCGTAGGGTGCCGCCGACGGCAGCCAGTCCAACATGTCCGTGCCGGCGCCCGCCTCTCCCCAGTGGCTGACCGCTCCCGCGGTCTGCCCATCCACGAACAGCCCCGTCTGCGTCGGGAAGGTGCCGCGGTAAAGGAGCGACAGCCCGGGAGCGTGACGGAACGCTGACGCATCCACCGCCACGACCCAGCCCAGCGGGCTCGCCCGCTCGGCAACGCGCTGCGCGTCGGGGAACGCCTCTACCTGCGGCAGCCCCTTGTATGGGGTCACCTCGATACGCCAGAACGGTCGCACCAGCGCCGCCACGGCGAGGGCGAGGCCGGCGATGGCCGCAAGGGACGCAAGCCTCCTCCGCGCAGCCAGTTGGGCGGAGGCGATCGCGCCTAGCGATGCAGCCAGAGCGGGCGAAGCAAGGGCACGCTCGGGCAAAGCGATCCAGAGAATCGCCAGCGCCAGACACGCCCCGAGACCCGCGCCCAGGAAGCTCGCACCGTAGAGCACGCCAACGCGGTCCGGCTCGAGGGTTAGTCCCAGCAGCACCACCGACGCACCTACCGCGAACGGTGCGGCGAGCAGCAGGTAAATCAGCCCAAGCCGCGGCCACGCCCATGCGTCCCACGGCAGTTGCGTGGCGTCGAGCGGCACTCGATGTACCAGAGCCGCGCTGGCCAGGAGAGCGACCGGGGTCAGGAGCGCCGCCCACCTGAACCAGCGTTCGGCGCGCTCCCTACCCGGCACGGCGAGGGCGAGGAAGGTACCGGCGGCACCGAAACCCAGCATGGCGACGCCGATCGCCATGTAGGCAAAGTGGTGGAACTGCTCGATAGCGAAGATCCTGACGAGGAGGATCTCGTAGGCAAGCGTGCTAGCCGAGATGAGAGCGATGGCCAGCGGGCGGCCAGTGATCGTCACACGATTCAGCGTAACCCCTGCAGCATCGGTACGAAGCGCACCGGCAACAGATTGCGGGTACGTACGTCCTCCTCCGAGTGCTTCTCCACCAGAATGAGGTTCTGGACGCCGTAGACGCTCCCCACCGGGATCACCATGCGACCGCCCGGCCGTAGTTGCTCGACCAGCGCCGGCGGGATGTGTCCGGCGGCGGCCGTGACGATCACCGCATCGAACGGCGCCTCTTCCACCCAACCGTAATGACCGTCGGCGTGTCGCACCGTCACGTTCCCATACCCCAGCCGCTCCAGCCGCTGGCGCGCGCTCGTCGCCAGCGCCTCGAAGATCTCCACCGTGAAGACCTCGCAGCCGATCTCCCCCAGTACTGCCGCCTGGTAACCGGACCCAGTACCCACCTCGAGAATCTTCATCCCCGAAGTCGCTTCTAGGATCTCGGTCATGAAGGCGACGATGTATGGCTGCGAGATCGTTTGGCCGTAGCCGATAGGGAGCGGGTAGTCGCCATACGCCCGCCCGACAGATTCGCGGGGTACGAACTCGTGACGCGGCACGGCACGCATGGCGGCGCGTGTCGCCGAATCGCGAACCCCGTACGCCTCGATCAGACGTACCATCTCCTCGCGCTCGCGCTCGTAGGCGTCCCGCTCTTGCGCCGCCACCTGTGGACCGAGGGTGAGCATAAGCGCAAACGCCAGCGCGCCAATTCGACGTGCTCTCATCTCTCTATAAGTAGGAGCGTACGGTGTTCCGTCTCAGACAAGTTCCCACCAGCGCATGGCGGGCGTCAACCCCGCTGGAACTCAGTCGCCCGCCGAGGCGACGAGCCGCCGATCGGCGGCCGGGTAGGCGCGAATCTGTTCCTCGAGGTCGATTCCCATCTGACGGCGCGGTGATTCCGACTCGAGCTCGGCGTAGTACTCACCGCGATCGATGAGCTCGCCCAGCACGACGCTGGCGATCAGCACGACCTGAGTTCCCGTCGGGTCGGCCAACCACAGAGCCACGGGAATCGCGAAACCGAAGACGACGCGCGCCAAGCTCGTCCACGGTCGTACCGGCAGGCCCGCATCGGTGAACTCGTTTTTCCTCTGGACGTAGAGTACAAGCTTGCCGACGCCGAAGAGCGCGGCGAACCACGACCCGGCGAACACGGCGGCCAGAAAGAGACCGGTCCACAGTACGCTGGCGCTGTGCTTGTAGGCGGGACGCGACGCACTCAGGACACTGTAGACCTGATCGGCGCAGAACAGCCCCAGGAAACCTGCGAGCGTGGCGGCCGCGCCCAACACACGGTTCCAGGGAGTCAGCCACAGATAGACCGCGCCGAGCGCCAAGAAGCTCGACATCATCACGACCTCGCGGCTAAGCCAGGAGCGCCTCGGGTTGAGGATCGCCCGATAGGCCCGGCTCACCTTGCCCAGGTGGAACGAGCCGAGTGCCATCGTGACGACGGCGGCGTCGATGAACACGATCGGCCTGATCGAGAACGCGGAGGCCAGCGTCGCGGCGACGCTCGCCACCAGCGTCGCCCCCAACACGGTGAAGAGCAACAACGTCCATTCCGACCTGAGCGTGACGCCCGTGGTCGGCCTCTCGGCCGCCGCCAAATAGGGCTCGGCAACATCCGGCTCCGTCATCAGCGGTAGCCGTCTACTCTCATTCAGCGGCTCGATCCTCACCCGCGGCCCGAGATCGGTGGCCGGGAAGCCGGGGATGCTGCTCTCGAGCTCGGCCTCCGGGACGTCTGCGAAATCGAGGGCGCCGGTGGGACAGAGCGACGCGCACGCCGGCTTCAGCCCCTCCTGCAGCCGATGGTGGCAGAACGTGCACTTGGTCATCACACCGCGCGGCGGCTCGAAGACCGGCGCGTCGTACGGGCATGCCCAGGCGCAGTACCTACACCCGATGCACTTATCCTCCTCAAGCAGAACCGCGCCGCTCTCCTCGTCGCGCGTGTACGCGAGCGCCGGGCAGGCGAACATGCAAGCAGGCTCAGTGCAGTGGTTGCAGGCGAGCGACAGATGATAGAGCGGTACGCCAGGGTGCCGGGTGCGATTGAACGTGTCGATGCGCCGCCAGCTGCGCTCGGGCTCGAGCTGGTTCTCGATACTGCAGGCCAGCCGGCAGGCGCCGCAGCCCGTGCAACGGTTCGGGTCGAAGAGGAAGCTATTCGGCATCGCTCAACCGCTCGACCTCGACCCGGTTCTCGTGGAAAGCTGCGCCGTGGCCCATGTCGGTCTCTCGCGCGGCCGATGTGAAGTTCACGTTGCCGCCCTCGCTGATCCACCAACCGTTGGTGACGCATACGCAGCCGCGCTTGAGCCCGTTGTCGAGACGCGCCTCAAGCTCGAGCTCACCCCGCTCGTTGAACACACGCACCCAATCGCCGTCGCCTATCCCGCGTTCCCGCGCATCATCGGGATGTAGGTACGCCGCCGGCGCGTCGTCGAACTGGCGGATCATCTTCAGGTTGCCGAACTGCGAGTGGATCCGGTTCTTCGTGTTCGGCGTCAGCAGGTACAACAGGTGGTCGTTCGCTGCCGCCTGCGCCGCGCGAATCGACTCGACCGGCTCCTCATAGGTCGGTACCCGAGCCACGCCCCAGCGCTGTTCGGCCTCGGCGGACTCGAGCTCGATCTTACCCGAGGGTGTCGGAAAAACTAAATCCGAGAACGCCACATCCTGGCCGCCCGGCGCCGGCAGGGGGCCCTCGCGCAATTGCTCGAGGCTGAGCTCCGGGAACGGCTCCAGCGCTCGCTCCAGGTACGCGTCGACTTCATCGTCGGAGACCGGGAAGATCATCGGATCGTCGCCCTCGGCTATCCCCAACCGCCGCGCCAGCAGTCTGTAGATCTCCGTTTCCGGCTTCACCTCACCCGGCGGATCGATCACCTTCTGTTTGAGCTGCACGTAGGCGTGCCAGTAGGCGCCTATGACGTCCGACTGCTCGAACATCGTCTTCGCCGGCAGCACGATGTCCGCCTCACGAGCCGTATCGGTGAGGAACTGCTCGACCACGACCCGGAAGTCGAGGGCACGAAACGCCTCCAGCACAGTGTTCGTCTCCGGGTTCTGGGTGATCGGGTTGCCCCGTTCCACCCAGGCCATGCGCAGCGGCGGGTCCTGAGTCGCCAACATCTCGGGACCGAGGCGCGCCGTGGATATCGAAACGCGCACCACACCGTCCGGCTCTTCCGGTGGATAGAAAGCGATGGGGTCCAGTACAGGCTCGAAGATGTGGCTCTGCAGGTTAGCGTAGACCCAGCCGGCACCCGGCCTACCGATGTTGCCGGTTATGGCGAGGATCGCAAGCAGTGCCCGCATCGTCTGCCCGCTGTTCGTGAAACGTTGCATGCCGAAGCCGGGGCTCACCGTCACCGGCTTGATCGTGCCAAAATGCTCCGCCAGTCGCTCGATGTATTCAGCAGGGATATCGGTGATCTCGGCCGCCCGCTCGGGTGTAAAGTCGGCCACGGTCTCGGCGAACGCCTCGTAGCCGTGCACGTGCTTATCGATGTACTCCCGATCGATCCAGCCCGACCCGATCAGCAGGTGAGCGATCGCCAGCGCCAGAGCGCCGTCCGTGCCCGGCCGCGGCTGCAGCAGTAGTTCGGCGCGCTCTGCCGATTGCGTCCTCCGCGGATCGATGACGACCAGCTTCGCTCCCGCGTCGAGCGCCTGGTCGATGACAGCCATCTGGTGGATGTTGGTCTCGGCGGCATTCTTGCCCCAGAGGACGATCAGCCTCGCATCCGCAATGTCCCAGGGCGCACTGTGCTTGTTCGCGCCGAGCGTCAGACGCGTCGCCTCCAGCCCAGCCGGCCAGCAGAGGTCGCCGTAGGTCGCAGTGCAACCGCCGTACAGCCGCCAGAACTCCCTGCCCGCACCCTTCAGCAGGCCCTTGGTTCCGCTCCCGCTGTAGTAGAGGATGCTTTGCGGGCCCGGGTCGGCCTTCAGCTCGACCAGTTTCTCGGCGATCGCATCGAGCGCCTCGTCCCACGAGATTCGCTCGAACGCGCCACTCTCCGGCACCCGTCTCAGCGGGTGGAGGATCCGATCCGGCGAATGGACGCGCTCCACGTAGCTGAGACCTTTGAGGCAGGCGCCACCGGGCGTGGCCAGGTTACCGGAGTGCGGCTCGATCCGGCGAATGCGCCCGTCCTCCACCTGCACCTTCATGGCGCAGGTGCTGTAGCAGTTGCGTGGACAGGCTGTGGTATAGACCTTCATGCCTTCGCCGCTTCGGATGGTACCGGCCGTTAGGATAGTCGCGTACTCTAGCCGCTCAACGCGGAAGCCGTCAACCTGAGGAGCGCACGACACTCGATGAAAACGATCACGCTGAACGTCACGGGCATGAGCTGCGAGGGCTGCGCCAACTCGGTCAAATCCGCCCTTTCACAGGTCGCGGGCGTCGAGGTTGCCGACGTCTACCTGGCCGAGAAGAAGGCGGTCCTGGAGGTCGAGGACACCGTTGAGGCCACCGACCTGGTCGGCACCGTCGAGGCCGCCGGCTACCAGGCGACCGTCAGCGAATGAGTCTCGACTGGTTTCGGCCGACCCCCGCCAGCCTGGTCATGCGGCCCTCAACTGCCAGCGCCGCCAGAGCAGGTATATAGACGGGATAACCGCAAGCGTCAGGATAGTCGCCGACACCATCCCGCCGACCATCGGCGCGGCAACACGCTTCATCACGTCGGCGCCGGTGCCGCTGCTCCAGAGAATCGGCGCCAGTCCCGCCGTGATAGCGGTCACCGTCATGATCTTCGGACGCAGTCTTTCTAGAGCGCCTTCACGCACCGCGATCGCCACATCCGAGGCCTCGTTCATTTGACCCGCCGCGCGACGGCGCTCGTACGCCTCATCCAGATATATGAGCATCACGACGCCCGTTTCAGCGGCGACGCCGGCGAGCGCGATAAAGCCGACCCAGACGGCTACGCTCGTGTTGTAGCCGAGCAGCCAGAGGAACCAGACACCACCGACGAGCGAGAACGGCAACGCCAGCATGACGATCAGCGACTCGCCGACGCTGCGGAAGTTCATGTAAAGCAGCAGGAAGATGATCCCCAACGTGACCGGCAAGACCAGCTGGAGCTTCTTGCTGACGCGCTGCATGAACTCGTACTGGCCGCTCCAGCTGAGCGTGTAGCCGGTCGGCAGCACGAGCTGTTCTTCAACGGCGCGCCGCGCATCACGCACGTAGCCTCCTACATCCCTACCGCCGATGTCGACGAAAACGTTAGTGACCGGGAAGGCGTTCTCGGTCTTGACGGCCATCGGGCC
>CP070812.1:4562429-4573889 GCA_020344015.1 Gemmatimonadota bacterium | reverse complement strand
ACGGTGCCGGTGCCGGACCTGCCAGTGGGGCTCATCACGGACTTGAAGTTCAGCCCCGACGACCGGCAGCTGGGGCTGACCCTGAATACGCCCCGGACGCCCAGCGATACCTATACCCTGGACATCGGTAGACGCATACTCACCCGCTGGACTTACAGCGAAGTGGGCAATTTGCAGACAGAGAACTTCTCGGTGCCGGAGCTCATTCACTATCCCAGTTTGGCCGAGCCGGAAGATCAGCACCGCACGATCCCGGCCCTCTATTACAGGCCGGCCGGAGTGGAGCCGCCCTACCCGGTGATCATCTCTATACACGGGTCCGAGGATCAGGCCCGGCCGTCGTTCTCCTCCACGTACCAGTACTGGATCAACGAGCTGGGGGTGGCCCTGCTGGAACCCAACGTGCGCGGCTCAACCGGTTACGGCAAGACGTACGTGCAGCTGGACGACGGCGTCAACCGGGAGAGATCGGTGCGCGATATCGGCGCGCTGCTGGACTGGATCGAAGATCAGCCGGAGTTAGACGAGGACCGGGTAGCTGTATACGGACATTCCTACGGGGGTTATATGGTGCTCGCCTCCATGACCCACTACAACGACCGATTGAAAGCCGGGGTCGAGATGGCGGGCATTGGCAATTTCGTCACCTTCTTGGAGAACACGCAAGAATACCGCCGTGACTCGCGGCGGACGGAATACGGCGACGAGCGTGACCCGGAGATGCGGGACTTCCTCATCAGCATCTCACCGGTCACCAACGCTCACAAGATCACCAAGCCGATGTTCGTCGCCCAGGGCCTGAACGATCCGCGAGTGCCAGCCAGTGAATCGGAGCAGATCGTGGCGACAATCCGTGAGAACGGAGGCCAGGTGTGGTACATGCTGGCCAAAGACGAGGGACACTATTTCCGGAAGAGCTTCAACAGCGGTTTCTACCGACAAGCCGTGGTGCAGTTCTGGGAGCATTATCTCTTGAAGTAGAGCTGACGGGTCAGCGGCATCTTCCGGGGCCCGCAGCACCTCCGCCAACATCCCGTTGGCCATGATGCGGTGTGTCCGTGGCCGTGACGAAGGATTTCGGGATTGGCTGTTGCACCATCTCTCGTGGCCTGCACTCCCCGTCCAGCCGCGCTTTCAGACGCCGCTGGAGAAGCTCGACTGGCGTCCTCACAACCAACGCCCGCGGAGTGACAAACGTAGTGCCGTTACACCCAGCGCAGGTATCCAACAGTCAGCGCACAATCGCTGAAATCAGCGCGTATCAGCGCTGGTGAGCGCTGGTTTTCGGCTTTGGGAGCAGGAGGTCCCCGGTGGAGACTCACGCCGCGCGCAGGAACGCGCGGCGTTCGGTATGAAGGCGCCTGGCGGCGCCTTCAACGCGAATCCGGGCGCCCAGACTGTTGGCAAGCTTAGGCATCGCAAAAGGGTAAAACGATGCCTTTTCTCTTTTTAGGCCTACTGTATTCCGTTGGGTTGCAGGTGGTCCGCGAAATAGTTCGCAATCGCCCGTAGCACGTACGGATCGTTGGTGTGCAACAGGGAGTGCGGCCGCTCGGGAAGTATCAACAGGTCAACGTATTTCCCTGCCTCGCTCACCGCGTTGAGCCACCACATGAGATCCGCGGACCCCGACATGTTCACGTCGACTGTGCCATGTATGATGAGAAGGTCGCCCTCCAGTGGATCGAGCGACGGAGCAGACGGCTCGTCCGTCTTCAGAACGGCGCACTGCTCAGACACGGTCGCTTTGGCTTCGCCGAGATCCGGATTGCCCCACCAACCACCCGATACGGCGACGCCGGCCCGGTAAAGTTCTGGCGCCTGGAGCAGGGCCCGGGTAGTGAAATTTCCCCCCCACGACTCGCCGGTGATCCCGACCCGATCGAGATCTAGATACGGGTGACGCTCGCCCAGCTGGCGAAGGGCGGCCGCATGATCCGCGATCACGATTGACGATCGGTCAAAGCCAGCTTCGAGAAACGCACGGCCGCGACCAGGCGTACCACGCGCGTCGAGGATGACGACGATGTAGCCAAGCTGGGCGAGAGCGTGCGGAAATGTCCAGTGCGGCACGGTGCGCGGCGCGTACTCGACGATGGGTCCCCCGTAGATGATCTCGACAACGGGGTACTTGAAAGACGGGTCGAAGTCTGCCGGCTTATACAACACGCCCCAGAGATCCGTCTCACCGTCCGCCGCCTTGACCGTGAACTCCTCCGGGGGAATCCACCCCGCCGCGCGCAGTCGGGTGATATCGGCAGCGGCCATCGCATGAACCAGGGTTCCATCGCCCCTCCGTATCTCTATCTCGGTCGGCGCGTCCACGTTTCGGCGCCAGAACTCGACGTACTTGGAGCCTGGAGTCAACTCAGCCCCGTAGCGTCCCGGCTTCTCGGTGAGTCGGGTGAACCCCGAACCGTCCAGGTGGACACGATGGATGTGCACGTCATACGGTCGCGCGGGATCGGTCCGAGCGCCGAAATAGACCCAGCCGTTCTCCTCGTCGAGGCCGACGACCTCGTCGACCTGCCACGTCCCGGACGTCAAGCGGGCGACGAGGCCCGCCTCGAAGTCGTACAGATATAAGTGTTCCCAGCCGTCGCGGTCCGCTTTCCAGATGAATCGCTTTCCATCTGATAGCGGCCAGTAGCGCCTCAACGAGCTGAACCACAGTGGGGTGCCAAAACACGTCTCGAACTGCTCGACGAGAAGAATGCGGCTCCTCCCGGTGGTCGGATCCGAAGCCAGCAGCTCAAGATTCTGATAATCGCGAGTGAGCCGCAGCACGATCAATTCGGATCCTTCAACGCGCCAACCCAGAACTCGCAAGTACGTGTCGGTCGGATCACCGGTGTCCAGGCGCACGAGCCGGTTGGACTCCGCGTGCCATGCGTGCACCTCCTCGCGTGGCAGGGTTTGCCCCTCTCGCACGTTGTGCACATTGCGGATCCACTCGATCTGCGGAGGGGTTTCGAGCCACCGGAACAACGGGAAGCTGTCGACACCCTGAAAGTCGGCCCTGCGCAGCGCCAGGTATCGACCGTCCGGCGACCACCAGGCCCACGTGGCGCGGGCGATCCCCTCGTAGCCCCAGTAGTGGTCCCGGTCACCGTCCGAGGTGATCCGGCGTGTGTCGTCGGTCTCGACATCGCGGACCGCCGCATCGAATCCGACGAGCGTCGCCGTGCGGCTTCCGTCCGGCGACGGCACTTCCACCAAGTCGGCGCGACCGAAGCGACCTTCCCGTATAACTCTCGGCCTCGTCCCGTCAGGCGTCCCACTTTCTGCGTGATCCATCGGAGTGAGGCTATACGTGGCAAGATCCAGAATCCAGTTACGGCGCTCGAGCGAGAAACGAATGCGCTCATCTGAACCGTCCACGAAGGAGAAGCGCCGGAATGGAGTGCCGCGACCCGGTAAGTCGCTACCAAGAGCGTCGGCGATCGCGGACCGCAAGCGAGCCACGTCAAACAACGGCTCCACATGTCCGCTCTGGAGATTCAGGGAATACGTCCCGACTGTGTCCGACTCGATCACGGAGTACCAGAGACGCGTGTGGTCGGGAGTGTACACGAGTGCAGTCACGGCTCGCTGGACCAGCCGGGACCAATCCAAGAACCGCTCGTATCTGGCCTCTCGTTCACGATCGGGCGCGTCCTGAGCGAATACCGGTGCACCAGTGACGAGCAGCATCGCGCACAGGAGGGTTGGGAATCCAATTGTGTGGCGGAAGTAGCGCATTGTTCACCTCTCGGTTGCCTCGGCGTCGCCCGCGTCGGGTTCGTAGTCGAGAATGTCTCCAGGCTTGCAGTCCAGCGTTCGGCAGATGGCGTTCAGACCGTTGAATCGGATGCCGCGGACTTTGCCAGCCTTGAGCAGCGACATGTAAGACAGCGTGATGCCAACCTCCTCGGCCAGTTGCGTGAGCGACGTTTTTCGCTGCACCAACAGTAGGTCCAGATTGACCTTGATCGCCATTTCTCAGACGACCGCTTCACTGTCGACGCGGTGCTGATACCCGAGTCGAAAGACCTCGGCCAACAGCAAAATCAGGAGCGCGGTGAAGAAGTCCGACTTGTCGAAGTGATCGACGCATAGTCCGAGCTTTGGATTGTTCGCTCCGTCTGAACAACGGGAACGAGTTCAACGGACTAAGCAAGAATAATAATGAGTAGCGGGGGAACAATAAGGAAGAACCCTCTGGAAATCTAGCTTCTGGCGTTGCGTTGCTTGCCCTGGTCTACGCGGACATCGGTCGGCGCGACGACGCGATCGCGCACCTGGAGGCTGCGCTCGGCGTGAGGGCGGAGGCCGATCCTACCTTCCTAACCGCTCAATGCGTGCGAGAGGAGTTGGCTGAACTGACTAGTCGGTGATTGGCTATTCCACCGCGACTTTTCTCCAAGGGACTCGCTGGATCTTGAGTTGCCTGGTTGCCTACTAAAGGCCAAAGCTCCCCCGAGCCGTGTGCTGGGACTCTGCGTAGTGCCAAAAGTAGTGCCAACACACCCAGCGCAGGTGTCCAACAGTCAGCGCAGAATCGTCGAAATCAGCGCGTATCAGCGCTGATGAGGGCTGGTTTGCGGCCTTGGGAGCAGGATTTCCCCGGTGGAGACTCACGCCGAGCGCAGGAACGCGCGGCGTTCGGTTTGAAGGCGCCTGGCGGCGCCTTCAACGCGAATCCGGGCGCCCCGATTTGCCTTCCCTATACACCCGTCGAGCTTTGCCTGTATATTGGTGCCCGTTCCACGGTCCAATCCAGCTAGCACGGGTCAATTCTCATCTGCAACAGGCCAAGCATAGGGTCGAGTAACGAATGGAGGAGGGGATGGCTCATCGACTGAGGGTAGGAGTGGGTTTCTTATTGGCCGTGGTTGTTCCGATCCTCTTTCTGGTTGGAGGCTGGCACTCTTCGTCAGTGAGACATGCACACGCACAGAATGAGGCGGGGCCAGAGCCCTCCAAACTCGCGGACGTTCCTTTTCCTGTGTCGGTGTCTCCTGACGGTCGGCTCGTCACCGGGTTCTTTGGAACGGCGGGCAACCTCGCTGTCCGCGACCTTAACACTGGAGAAACCCGCAACCTCACCAACAAGGGCTACCCGGAACTGGTCATGGGTTCGGTGTTCTCTCCAGACGGAGGCCGCATCGCCTATAGCTGGCATAATGCAGATGACTTCGATGACTTGCGCGTGGTCGGTCTTGACGACTCGGAACCGCGGCTTCTGTATCGGGATCCGCGAAGAAGATCGGTTGCGATCAAGAACTGGTCGTTGGACGGCAAGCAGCTACTCATCACCATACGGGGCGCGGAACTCGATAACGAGATCGCCTCGGTGGCGGTGTCTGATGGTTCGATTCGGCGCCTCGTCCCAGATATGGTCTTGCATGAGCTGCCCGCAAGAATGGCTTTTTCGCCGGAGGGCGACCTAGTCGTTTATGACGTCCGAGTGCCCGAGGGATTGCCGAATCACGACATCTATATCGTCGAGCGGGACGCGGTTCGCGCGAGAGCCTTGGTGGAGCACGCCGCGGATGACGTGCTGCTCGGGTGGTCGCCGGACGGTACGGGCATTCTCTTCGCGAGTGACCGGAGTGGGGAAGTGGACATCTGGTTTTTGCCCCTGGACAACGGCTATCCAGACGGCCATCCCCGAGTTCTAAAGGGAAACGTTGGGCAGTTGGCGCCTCTCGCATTGTCGCAAGACGGCTCATTCTACTACGGAGTGACTCGCTGCGACTGCGGTGTCTACCTGGCGGAACTGGATCCGGTAACTGGCAGCTTGGACGGGGCCCCACGGCGTGTGGCGTCGGCATTCCATCGCACGGGTGTTGACTGGTCGCCCGACGGCAAGCGCCTGGCCTACGTTACTCCGGCTGGGGGTGTCCTTGCCGACAACTGGATGCTTGCTGTGCAGTCGTTGGAGACCGGAGATTCACGCACGTTCGGCGTTTCCGTTTGGGTGCTCCATCAGCTGAGGCCTTTTTGGTCTCCAGATGGCCGGTTCCTGCTGGCCAAGGGGTGGGACTCGAGCGCCTATCCGCGGGAGGTTGTGTACGGCGTAGCGGTCGAAACCGGTGAGCTTAAGACACTCGTCGCCTCACCGTCTTACTGGCATGATGACACGATCGAATGGGTCGAATGGTCTGCTGACGGTAAGGCGGTCTTTTTCGTGCGCGGCACCGCGGGCTTCCCTCCATCGCTTCGAATCGTCAGGCGCGACTTGGAGTCGGGCCAGGAGGAGGATCTCTTTGAGTTTACTGCTCCGCCATACGTCTATGGTTTGACTGCCTCGCCGGATGGTCGCCATCTGGCGTTTGGCGTTTGGGACACCGGGGAGCGGAGATCGATTTTGAATATCCTGCCACTGGAGGCCGGTGAGCCTCTTGAGCTGACGTCAGTCTCTTTGCCGGCGGGCATCGATCCGCCGGCATGGACTCCGGACTCGCGCCATTTGATCTACCAAACCGATGGGGAACTCTGGCGAATCTCGATTGACGGAGGAGAGCCGTTGAGCTTAGGCAGCCTGGCGCCCCTGGCCATCTACCGAGGCGCCTTGAGCGTTCACCCGGCCGGCCGACGGATCGCTTTCGTAGCCGAGCCGTCGCGCAGTTCGGAGGTCTGGGTGCTGAAGAACTTACCGTCGGTCCGATCGGAGCCGGAAGGCTCTGTACGATAGACCCGTCCCATTAGTGCCAAAGTAGTGCCAACACAGTCAGCGCAGGTGTCCAGCAGTCAGCGCAGAAACGTCAGAATCAGCGCCCATCAGCGCTGGTGCGTGCTGGTTTGCGGCTTTGGGAGCAGGAGGTCCCCGGTGGAGACTCACGCCGCGCGCAGGAAGGCGCGGCTTTCGGTATGAAGGCGCCTGGCGGCGCCTGCAACGCGAATCCGGGCGCCCCGACTAGCCGCAAAAGCTACACTCTCTGTGGGCTTCAGCGGCCAAGGCCGGGATGCGCACCCGGGACATTCGATGGTCGGCTACTGCAGCATCTCCGCGATCCGGGGGCGCGTCGCTTCGATCCGCTCGTAATCCAACTCCAACCCGTATGGCGCGAGTGCGGCTCCGACGAGGTCGTAGAAGTCTCTCACAACCTCGAACGGAGGGGTGACCACGTCGAGCGCAGTCGATCCGGCGTTGTTCCTGATGCTCTTGTCGGCGCCCGCCGCCAGCAGCGCCTCGACGATGTCGGCGCGCGCGAAGAAGGCCGCGGTGATGAGCGCGGTCGATCCGTCGTTGTTCTGCTGGCCCAGATCGGCTCCTGCCTCGATCAACGCTTTGGCCGCTTCCGTCTGACCGAAGGTCGCCGCGGTGATCAGCGGGCTCGACCCTCCGGACGGCTCCCGTACGTTCAGGTCGGCCCCCGCTTCGATTAACTCTCGAACGGCCTCCAGGTCTCCCCTCACGATCGCTTCATGCAGGCTAATGTCGCGGTCTTCTTCCGACGACGGAGACGTTCGTGACGCGGCCGGCTCCGTGTCACCCAAGGCCTCATCGAGCATCTGCACCAGCTCGTCGCGCGTGTAGGCGTACGGCTGGTCCTGGTTCAGCTGAACCAGCTCCCGCAGCGCCTGCCGGATGGTGACCTCGGCCTCGGCCTGGTTCGGGGCCACCATGTATCGTCGCTTCGGCGACTCGCTGGTGAGGAAATCCAGGGCCGCGAGAGCGACGTCAGTCGGCTCCTTGTGCTGGGAGCGATCGAGGGGACCGGTGATCAAGTCGAGCATCGAGCCGTACCGGGAGCCTTCGGCCGAATACCCGGCCTCACGCATGCGCTTGACCATCGAGGCCAGGATCTGGGACTTGTAGTTCCCGGGCTCCACGGCGGCGACCGCCACGTTGAAGCGGTCGAGCTCCGCGGCCAACGCATCGGTGTAGGCCTCAACGCCGTGCTTGGTCATGCTGTACGCGCCGACGAAGGGCGTGGACAGGATGCCGGCGATCGAACTGACGGTCAGGACCCGACCCTCGCTCTCGATGAGCAGATCCGCGAACGCCTTCGTCACCCGGTAGGGACCCAGGAGATTGACATCGATGATGAAGTCCAGCTCCTCCTCCGGCTGCTCGATGAGCGGTCCGATGACCGCCACGCCCGCGTTATTGATCAACCCGTAGAGGCCTCGCCCTTCGGCCCGCACGAGCTCAACCGCCGCGTCGAGCTCGCTCTGGATCGTCACGTCTAGGCGTACTGACTTCACGTTCTCCATCGCGTCCAGACGCTCCAAGTCCTCCGCTTTGCGAGCACCTGCATAGACGAAGAAGCCGTTCTGTGAGAGGACTTCCGTCATGCGTAGCCCGATGCCGGTGCTCGTCCCCGTAATGAGCACGGCTCGCTGGTTTTCCAGTTCCTGAGCGGTGACTGGAGAGAGGGTCAGATACGAGATCGCGACCAGTGGAACGAGCAACCTCAGAGCAGCGGACAGCAGGAAACGGACTACCACTGGGGGCCCCCTTCGTCCGGGGTGAGTAGGTGAGCGGGCACACCCGCATTGTAGCCGTATCATGGGGCGGGTGCAACGAATTGACTTCCGGCACCGGGCGCGCCGTTCCACCTGACCGAGTCTACGGCCCGGAAGAAAGTGCTCTAAGTGGAGAATGGACTCCGCCGCCGCTCAAGCGGATCACGTGACGGCGCCTTCAACGCGAATCCGGGCGCCCCGACTGGCTTTTCGGTAGGTGTGTGCCAGTTGTGTGTGCCAGTTGTCGCCCCCTGATGTGCGCCCCCTAGCTTCTCCACTGTTCCAAAACCCCTAGGGTGGAGGAGTGCCGACGCCTTCTCTGCATCTGCGATAGGTTTTCAAGAAGCGAGGGAGAGTATCTCTACGGATTGCCAATCGCACTGCAAGCAAGCATGGCGTCCCTGCTGGGCAAACGGGAGCGAGCGGTTAACCTGTTCCGGCAAAGCTTCGAGAAAGGGCACGCCTACGGCCTCTGGATTCACAAAGTCAATACTGTTTGGCCTGTTCGGGATTGTCCACCGTTCCAGGAGTTGCTCAGGCTAAGGGTCTAGGTCCTGGCTGTTTTTACTGCCGAAGGGATTCGGCGTACCAGTGCCGAGTCACTCCCGTGCTCACTCAGGAACCTGGTCTGCATAATCTGCGATATGAGTCCGGCGTTTTAGACGTCCGTATCGACAAGGTCAGCGAACCACTCGATGATCGATCCCCGGCCTCCGGCCATGTAACGTGCTTCCCACTCGGGATGCTCCGGCACGCTACAGTCGCCAAGATCTGCGGGCGTCGTTTTGAGCTGCGATGTCGCCGCGGCGGACGGTTTCAGGTACGATCGGGCGCCGGCCGCCTTAGCCCTTCGGGGCGAGAAATTCCTGGAACGGTGCGGAGTCGTGCAGCGGCTCGAGGTCCGGATCTATGTGGAGCCTCAAGTCGAACGGGCGCCCCTGGGCGTACGCCTCCCGGAGTAGGACCATAGCGCGCTCCGTATCGCCCAGCTGAGCGGCGATGCAGGCCTGCCAGTAGGGCTCGCGCCCGTGGTCATACGGGTCGGCCATCCCGTTCAGCTCCTCGCTCAACCGGAGGGCCTCCTCCGTGTCACCTCTCCGCGCAGCCAGGACGCCCAGGAATCCAGTGTAGTTGGGGTTGCCCGGGGCCGCCGTGGCCAGCTGCTCGAAGATCGCTCGCGCCTGATCCCATCGCTCGGCAATGTAGTAAGCTATGGCGAGGTTCATGCGGAACGCTGGGGTCGCTCTTGCATCCGCTCGCAGCGACCGGTACCAGCCGATCGCGCGTTCCGCTGTCGCCCGTGCTTCCTCGGGATCGCCGTGGGCCCGCAGCTCCAGGGCCGCTGCTGTCATGATGAGTCCGGGAGAGACGCCCTCTTGAGGCGGCAAGGTGAGGCTCTCGTCCAGACGGTCGTACAATTCCTCGATTCGGCCCAGAGCAGCCAGCGCCCAGACCTCGGACTGAAGCAAGGCCAGGACATCGGGGTACGCGTCGCGACCCACGCGCGCCGCTCTCAACTCGTGCTCGTGCTCGCCGAGCGTGTGGTAACCAGCCGCGAGAAGCCGCCAGTATATCTGCTCGATCCCGTAGTAGCGCCCCGCGCGTAGCGAGCGTGCATACCACTCGGCGTTCTCCAGCGTCTCGACCGTTTCCCGGGGACGGTTTGCCGAGAGCGCTGCGAGTGCCGGGTCGATGGGTGTGTGCGGCTGGCGGCGCGCGGCCTCCAGTGCCCGCATCCGGTCTCCCGCCAAGCCGGCGAGTAGCTTGTCGAGCTCGGCTCGGGCGAACGGTGAGAGCTCATCGCGGTGCTCTGCTACGATACGGGCGACGGAATCCGCTCCGGCCGGGTCGCCGAGCAAGGACATGGCGTCCGCCGCTCTCAGTTGCGCCGCTCTCAGCGTCGAGTCGAGCTCGAATGCCCTCAGGAGTAGCCTCAGCGATTCCTCGCGGAGGTGGCTGTTGCCCGGCGCGAACGCTCGATTGTACAACGCTTCGCCTTCGGTGAAGGCGCGGTAGGCCTCGAACGTCGGCGGCTGTAGCGCGACGTTGGCGAACGAGGCGATCCGCCTGTCATGCGTGATGGCCAGGGCGCCCACAACCCGCTGGCGCAGCGATTCCACCGCCGGCCCCGGATTGCCCCGGCTCGATCGGTCCGATTCGACGCTCACCAGTATCCTCTGGTTCTGTACATCGGTAACATGCGCCTGAAGCTGCAGCGAGTCCTCGAACAGATAGACTGCGCCCGAGATGATCGTGCCGGCCCCGGTCTGCTCGGCGAGGGTTTGTTCCCGGTCGCCGACTTCGCCGGACACGAGCTGAAGTGTAGCCTGCGGTGGTACCGCCTCGAGCAGCCCGGTCCCCTGGATGCCCTGCATGATCCAGTCTGCTGCCATCTGGCCCACCGGGTCGAGGTCCGGGTCTCCCGTCTGGTTGTCGAACGCGGTAATCACGACGCGTCGCGAATCGAGCTCGATTACCTCTGAGCCGCCCCTCGAGTAGAATGCCCAGATCGCGCCGAGGCCGATGACGATGGCGCCGCCGGCCGCTAGGCCGAGGCGGAATCCCCATCGCCGCCGCCCGGGTTCGACGGGCGTCGCGGCAACAGGTGAAGCCTTGCTGGGAGCCGGCGTGACGGCCTCCGCTTCTGGAATTGGCGGCCGGCCGTTCGGCAGGGTCCTGCCGCGAACGGCTTCGATAAGAGCTTTCGTCTCGGGCGCCGGCTCCAGGTCGAGTTCTGCTTTCAATCGATGCGTGAAGGCTTCGTACTGCTGCACAGCGTGCGATCGATCACCCACGCGATCCAGGAGGGAGATGACCCGTTGCACCAGGTCCTCCTCCAGGGGAGAGAGCTCCAGTGCTCGCCGTGCCCAGCCACCCGCACCGGTCGTGTCCTGCGCCGATTCGGCTGCTTCCGCCAGCTCCCACGCGGCCGCCGACGCTTTCCCCCGCAGTTCTGATCGGCGCCCGTCCAGCCAGCGCTCGTACTCGGGGGCGTCGGCCACG
>CP070812.1:4545165-4562329 GCA_020344015.1 Gemmatimonadota bacterium | reverse complement strand
CGTCATGTGCCCTGGACCATCTTCCGCTTGCCTGGCAATGAGGTTAGACACGTAGCGGCAAACCATTAGCACACCCATGTCGCGCACTTGATACACTACGCGGGTACCGTTCTTGTGAGCAGCCAGTATTCCCACGCGTTGAAGGACATGGAGATGGTGAGCGACCGTGGACCCCTCGAGACCTAGGTAGGGCTCAAGATCACGACCGCACATATCGCCACCTGACAGCAGCTCAAGGATTCGCAGACGCGTCGGATGCGCTAGTGCCCGCAGATACTGTGCTTCATGTTTCCGGGACGAGGGTTCGCCATCCGCACTTATCGGGCAACTCCCGTTAGAATTCCTGCCTCCATATGAGCGCGTCTCTTTTTCGCTGCTCATGGGTATGCAACCCTTCTGTGAGAGTGTCCAACGATGCTAGTCGCCATTGCGTGGAATAGGCAGGCACAACCAGTGAGAGTATTCCTACGGCACTACCATCGTGGTACGGGACGAGTGTCGGAGCACAAATAGCGGCGTACTATATGGCAACGCACGATTGAAGAACCCGAGACCGTTCGTGCCGACTACGATCAGATTAGCATTCCACTCCTTCGCCTCTCTCAAGATCTCGTGCCCAGCGTGGCCCTCGCGTACCCGGCTGTCTACCGCAACTTCCGACGGCAGCATCGCCTCTCCAAGTAGTTGTTCGAGCCTTCCATGCGCGGGCCGACGGGGAGCCTGCACGCGGATCACTGCGGCCTCCCGCACGATCTGCCTGGGCGGCGCCGCGACATGGAGAACTCGAAGCTCGCCACGGTCTACCTGGGCCACTGCGGCGGCTGCCCCAAGGACACTTTGGGTATCTTGTGATAAATCGACAGCGGCGAGAATGCGCAGAAAGGGATCTTGCTGCCTTCGCTTCACAATCATGACCGGGCACTGGGTACGGTGAATGACGCGCTTTGCGGACGAGCCTACCGAGAGCCGGTCTCTTACCCTTCGGGGATGCACACCGACAACGAGAAGATCTGACGTGGGCGCGCCCGCACGCCAAATGAAAGGCGGCGCGACCGGATGAGATACCACGTGGACACGTGCGCAGGACACGTCAACCCCGCAAGTCTCTGCTCCGCCATTCTTGCGAGCGCGCTCGATCGATTCGTACTGGAACTCAGGGGCGTCGTCGAGCATCGTGTCGAGGATATCTGGCAACGCGGGCTTGTTTCCGCTGCGGAGGACTTCGAACCTGGCACCTGCCCGCAGGGCCAACGCGGCCCCGGTCAGAACGGCGTTCCCACCGTGCTTGCTGCCGTCCGTCGCTGCCAGTACTGTCTTCAGTCCATACATCCGTAACATGTCTCGATCAAGGATTACTCTGAGACTCTGATAGAGTTGCCTCCCGATGCGATCGCCGCATACCCCGTCCTTGAACTAGACCTGAACCGGCGACGTCGAGTCTTGCAACCGGGCTCGAGCCTGTTGCCATCCGGTTCCAGACCGGGCGACCGCTGTCACCCCGTAGCCGCAGGCCTTCATCTCCTTTGCTCACCACCGCCGCCATGAGTATTGTCTCCCCTCGATACCGGACCCTGGATCCAGTTACCTCGACCAGGTCGCCCGAGTTGAACCTCCCCACCTGCGCGTCGATGAACCATGCCGGTCCTAAATGCACGGACAAGATTTCGTTCGGGGCCCTTACCAGCAGATGTACACCGCGTGACATTCCGTGGCTTGGAGCGAATCTCTCTACTCTGATTACTTCGCCGTTAACCTTTCATAGTGTGCCAAGGTCATAACTCCGATTGCAGGTACTGCCCGTCGCCCAGCCGCGCAGACCCTGACCGGCGCGTTGAGCGAGGGCATCTTTCACCCCAAGGAAGAGCGCCCTAAGAACGAAGAAGGCCAACACGCCCACGGCCCATATTGCCGAGACCACACTACTCATTCTGCTCTGCCAATAAGTCGCCGAGCCATCGGCCGGTCCGGGCCTTGCGGTTGCGCCCGCCGCCCGAGAGCCGCCTCAGCTTTGGCTCTAATGTCTTCCACCGACTCCGGGGGTTTCACGGTTATCAGGTTCGTGATGCCCCGTACTCCCGGAACCTGGCGTATGTATGTTTCAGCGGCAGCCCTGTGGTGAAACAACTCGACATCGCCTTCCAGCGTAACCCATCCGTCCTCGACTTTTGCCTTTACCTCTTCATCCGGGAAAAGAGACTGCCACTCCAGGTGGTCAGCTACCTTGCGCGCGATCGCTGTATCGGTAAGGTCTCGCTGGCCGGGCGGCCTAACCTCCAGCCCCTCAGCCAGCACTTCCACACCACGCACCGCTAGAGCTGCCCGCTCGGCCGCGCGCTTCTGTTCGCAGTTGTCCACGCTGCCGGAGAGGGTGACCACCCCTCCTCTGACAGCGACACCTATCTCGTGCTCTATCAGGCTGGGCTCCGACTCGAGTGCGGTCAGGACCCTTAGGTGGAGTGCTAAGTCCCTGGGCGTCATGGTATATCTCACATCTCGTATCGCGAACAGCGTCGAATACCCATGGCCCCCGTCGTCGGTACTGCCACGTGTCGTTCTCTTCCATCGTAGACGTCGAACGACCCACCAACAATTCGCAATTGTCCCTAGGGCTATCTCGGTATGTACTTACCTGGACCTGACCGCCGCGAGCGAGCGTCAGTCGTGAACCCTCGATGCGCTTTGGATCTCCTCGGAAGAGACGTGCCTTTCCGCCAGCTTCACCCCGTGCGCGATGGCTATTCGTCTTTCGTGCTTGCGCATTATCTTCTACGATAAGCAAGTTCTAGGCGCAGGCGCTTAATGGAACAGTGCAGCCCGACCCATTTGAAGGGATAACCTCCCGGCCCTGAGTTTGGGCTGGGCGAGGCCGGAGAACCCGTGACCGAACAGCGGCGAGCGCAAGATCATCTGGATACGTTGATAGAGGTGATTCCAGTCGGGATCATCAGGACAGACACATCCGGTCGCTGCGTGTCCGTGAACGAGCGCTGGTGTCGACTGGCCGGTATCCCACGCGACAGAGCGTCCGGCGACGGGTGGCTTGAAGCCCTGCACGAAGATGACCGCGAGCGCGCATCAAGTCATTGGAAGCACATAGCCTCGCAGCCCAAGGAATTCGCCGACGAGTTCCGCTTTCAAACCCCGGATGGTCAGGTCAGGGTCATATCGACCCGGGCGCTCCCTCTCTTCGATGAAGACGGGAAGCTCGTCGGGCATCTCGGCGCAGTTGCTGATGTCACGGAGAGACAGGAGACGGAGAAAGCCCTCCGGAAGCTGGCACACGAACTTGCGGTACGGATAAAGGAACTCAACTGCCTCTTTGGCATCTCTCACATCGTCGAGCAGTCCGGCGGTTCTCTGCCAGACATACTACGAGAGACAGTCAGTCTCCTTCCAACGTCTTGGGATTACCCCGAGATTGCGTGCGCACGCATTGTCATGAATGGCCGGGAGTTCAAGACCGACAATTTCTCAGCCACCCGCTGGTTGCAGGCAGCCGAAATCTTTGTCCACGGTGAGGAGGTCGGTGTCATTGAGGTTTGCTACCTAGAAGAAAGGCCGTTACGCGATGAGGGGCCGTTCCTATTAGAGGAGCGAAATCTGATCGATGCAGTCGCGGAAAGGCTGGGGCGCATTGCAGAACGTTTGCGGGCAGAGCAGCTGCTTCTCGAACGCGAGCAAGAGCTCCGACAGCGCCTGACGCACCTCACGCGAGTGAGCATCTTGGGAGAAATGGCGAGCGGTATCGCCCACGAAGTCAATCAACCGCTCACCGCCGTTGCCACATACGCCCAGGCCTGCCGGCGGCTGCTTGATGCGGGCATGACCGACAGCACCGAGCTTCTCGACGTCCTGCAGCGCATCAGCGATGAGGCCCAGCGCGCCGGGGATATCATTCACCATTTGAAGGACCTTGTTCGAGGGCGCGAAGCCAACCGAATGGAGTCGGACATCAACGAGCTTATCCACGATGTGGAGCGTCTGGCGTCGGTCGATGCGCGCTTGCGGGGCGTCACGCTACGGCTTGAGCTGGCGAGCGATCTGCCGACAGTCGTTGTCGATCGCGTCCAGATTCAGCAAGTCGTCCTCAATCTAATCCGAAACGGCATTGATGCATTGAAGGCTACGGATGCCGAACACAAAGAGGTTGTCGTCCGCAGCATTGCCGGTGATAGTAACGAAGTCCAAGTCGCAGTGAGTGACAACGGCACCGGGCTGCCTGAGAATGTTGAGGACAGTTTGTTCGAGCCGTTCTTCACAACAAAGGAAGACGGAATGGGGATGGGCTTGTCCATCAGCCGATCGATCGTGACTTCGCACGGGGGGCGGTTGTGGTTTTCGCGGAATCCAGAGCGTGGTACGACCTTTTTCTTCACTGTCCCAGCGGCCGAGGATGACCATGACACACATTGAGCCAACTGTCTTCGTCGTCGACGACGATCCAGGGGTGCTTGAGTCCCTTAAGCTTCTCCTACGCTCGGTTGGGCTCGCTGCTGAGACATTCGCTTCAGCACACGAATTTCTCGAGGCTTACGATCCGGAAAAGCCAGGTTGCGTGGTCTTGGATGTTCGTATGCCAGATATGAGCGGTTTAGAACTTCAAGACCGGCTGCGGGCGCTGGAATCGACTCTCCCGATAATCTTTATCACTGCGCACGGGGATGTGCCGATGGCCGTGAAGGCTGTCAAGACTGGTGCAGTGGACTTTATCCAGAAGCCATTTAGAGATCAGGAACTCATCGACAGGATCCAGCACGCTATCGAAGACAACGCGCGAAACCGGGAGCAGGTTCGCGAACTCAAGCGGTACCATGACAGGATGGCTTCGCTGACCCCGCGAGAGCGACAGGTCATGGAGCTGGTGGTTGAAGGGAAAGCAAACAAGGTGATTGCAAGCGAACTCGGTCTTAGCCAGCGGACTGTCGAAATCCACCGCGCCCGAGTCATGAAAAAGATGGAGGCAAGCTCGGTGTCAAGTCTGGTTCAGATGGTAATGCGCGCTGGCAAGTAGGCCTGTAGCTAGCCGTTCCCCTGCTCCTCTCCTTCCAGTACCCTCCTCCCAACAGAGTATCGATCCTACCCGAACCCCGCCGGTCTCCCTACAGCTTCGTGACCGGCATTCTTTGCTGCACAGTCTTGTTGAATCACGCCGTCCCGTACGTAGAAACCGTGATTCAATTACGAGCAAATCCGAATTGTCCTCACTGCTTCCCGGGCTTCCTCCTCCGCCATCGAACGGGCCTGGTCAAGGCAGGGTGCCATGGTATTCAGAGGCGTGCTCCCCCCGTGGGACAAACATCTCGACTACGGGGACAGGCTCGACAATGCTGACGACCTCGAGGCCCACCCCTGCCCTTTGCGCAAAATCGGCGCCCGTTATCACCGCATTCGAGCCGTGCTGACTGCAATCTGTTGCTGCAAGTACTGTCTCCAGTTCGAACATCTGCTCTTACCTCGAATGCACCTAATCCTCCTTTCCCACGTCAAAGCCCGTCTCATCCTCGGGCTCTCCAAGCATCATAGCTGCCACAAAGATCCCGACCGCGAATCCGCCGACCGCACAGATGAATCCAACAATCCAGATCATTCTCGCATAATCTCCCAGTAGGTAGCTGCTTTGCACCAATCCCACATAGCGCCCTGCTATCCTCTTTGCGCTCCTCGCCCCGTGACCATACGGACCACATTCCTTCGGAGAAGCCGCTCTGGGAAGTGCGCCAAGGGCCTTCTTTGTATCTCGCCCCGACTCCGGCCTCACGCGTGGTCAGCGACGGGTCCGAAAGTTGATGACCGTCTCACGGCGATCGGGTTCACGCACTCGCACCGAGACTTCCTCTCCGGGTTCGATCGAGCGAGCAACCGACCGGAAATCCGAAATGTATTCCATAGGCCGGTTGTTGATCTTTATCACCAACTGGCCGGGCCTAATGCCTGCATTCGCAGCCGGGCTGAGACGCTCGACGTGGGAAACGATGACAGCGTGATCCAGACCGTAGCCGTAGTAGCGGGCAATGCCCACTGTAAGCGAGTCCACCATGAACCCGAGAAGTTCCAAGGCGCTCGGCCTCCCGGCCGCCGGTTGCTCGGCGGCCTGGGCGCGCGGGAACTGGCCCAGCTCGGCGGTGACCTCACGACGCCTGCCGTCGCGAGAGATCGTGAGGTCCACCGTGTCGCCGGGCTGTCGCCCGGCCAACGCGGTGGTCAGAGCCGTCGCGTTCTCGATTGGTGTTCCATCGAGGGCAATGATCACGTCCCCGATCTCTAGCCCTGCTTTCTCCGCGGGCGATTCTTCGTCGACAGTGTTGACCTCTGCTCCCAGGACTGCGTTGAGCCCGAACGCCTCAGCGTCTTCGGCTCCGAAGCTGTTGACGCTGCTTCCCAGATACGGTCTTCGCACATCGCCGTACTCCAAGAGATCCTCCACCACGCGCAGGGCCAGGTTCGAGGGAACTGCAAAGCCATACCCCTGGAAGCCTGGCCCAGGCCAAATCGCCAAGTTGATCCCGACGACGCGGCCTTGTAAATCGATTAGTGGACCGCCCGAATTCCCCTGGTTGATCGCGGCGTCGGTCTGGATGTAGGACTCCAAAGCCGTGGCTCTACCAGTGAGCTCGTGCCCCTTAGCGCTCACTATCCCTGCGGTCACCATGAAGTCGAGGCCTAGCGGATTCCCGAGGGCCAGTACCCAGTCGCCTACCCGTACCCCATCCGAGTCTTGGAAAGAAGCGATCGGTAGATCCTCCACTTCCTCCTGCAGCCGGATCACCGCAAGATCGGTCGTGGGATCGCTCCCAATAATCTCGGCGCCGAATTCTCGGCCGTCCATCAGACGGACAATGACGCGTGAGGCATTGGCCACCACATGGTGGTTTGTGATGATGCGCCCGTTTCGATCTAGAATGATTCCCGAGCTAAAGCCTCTTGCCGGTTTCAATTCAAATTCAGGTTTCTGGAGGTCAAAGAGCTTCTGGAAAGGCTCGGGAATCGGTAGGCTGTGCACACTGACTGGCGTTTGACCTTCGACCGAGACGGACACCACCGCGGGGATGGCCCGGAGAGTTGCTGTCTGAAAGGCACCGGACAGGGCGATCGCCGTGGCAGTGTTGCCGTCGTCACTACAGCTCGCAACGGTAAGCACGACTGCGGCAAGGAACGTAAGATGCGCACGTGTCTCGTGGAACATGCTCGGTCCTCCGGCTCTGGTCGCAGTGGCAAGGACTCCCGATAGGGCTTCGCTACCACCGCTTACCTGTGCGGGCCCTCAGCCTCGACAGCCGAGGCGCCTGCATTTCCATAATCAGAGCGTGCAGCGAAGGGGACAATTCGGGACTGTGCCTACTGGCATCACGGTTAGTACCTACCCTCGCGTGAAAGTCGTGAGAGGGACGGCGTGCGCATCTGACCATCTGTCCCAGCTGTTATCAGAAGATCCTATACGTAGAAACCGAGACCCCCCTACGGACTAATCCGAATTGTGGCCAGCCACGAACTGCCTAGCATTTCAGGTGCAGTTGCGGGAGCGCCAGCGAGCCACCGAAGCAAGGCGAGGCAGTTGGAAGAAGGCTATCTGCGTGCAGATCAAGCAGGCGCACTCACCCCGCAGTTTCACGACGACCCGAAGGCAGATCGGGAGGCATGTAATGGCAGAGACCGGCCAGGAGGTACGCCCTTTTGAGCGCGAATACTACAGCGTTGACCTGGACGCGCTCGCTGACAAGCTCGCGGTCGCGAACGCGAGCGTTGTCGAGTGGGCAATTCGCGAGCTTCGCATTCGCGTGGCAACACGGAAGGCAAGGCAAAGGGTGGCCGAAAGGGAGAGTCGTCCTCGCCATGATGGCTCGAGTGGTGATGTGTGATCCTTGGGCGTCGGCGCGTGCCCATCCGCCATGCTGCTTCCCGTGCCTTGAGCGCCCTGTCACCCGCGCTCGACGACCCCGACGCACCCCTCCCCCCAGGCTCGCGGAGATTTGCAGGATCTCCCCACCAGTCGCCGAGCGCTGAGGCAGATACTACGCCCGCGTTCATGCCGCTAGATCCTCATACGTAGTAACCGCGACCTCCCTAGGGACTATTCCGTATTGTGGCAGCACGCATCTAGCCTAAAACTTTGATATGAGATCACTTGGTGTGAAGACGTCTGCGGAGGCCCGTGATCCGCGAATCTGGCACGCAGACACGGTTGTAGGAATGGAAGTGGCAGCAAGCGGCGCTTCGCTAAGTCGGATGATCGCCCGGGCGATCGAGGCGCTGTGGCCCGAGTTGCCTGGCCTCTTCGGAGAACGATGGCCATGCGTCGAGTACAAAGTCGCGAGCATGTTGCAGCGTGCTGTCGCTCAAGCCGAGTGCTCGCGAACTTGTCAAGGAGGAGAATGGCGTGAAGCAGAGGTCGAGCTTCTCTATTCGCTCTTCGACCTGTTCTCCATCTCTCCCCGAGCCTCGAGCCGACTTGCCGAAGCCCTGTACTCGTTCAGCAGCCCGCGCGGTCACTCAAACTCGGAAGGAGAGTCGAAGGAGGGCTTGAACCCTCGAGCGGCCAACAAGAAAGCACAAGCTGGCGCCAACCCGCATTGCTGAGCATCGGTTACACATCTCGGGTCGCTACGCCACGTCCTTGCCCTACCAGTTTTTCGTCTGACTTCTTTCGCGGTTGTCCAGCACAACGATGGTCGACACCCGCCCATGTCTGATCACAAACATCGAGGTGCCCCCGAGAACCGTTAGACCGAGGAGGCCGAGTCTCCCCTATCCAATTACCACGAGGTCAGCCTGCCAGTCACACGCTTCTTGTAGTATCTCGTGACCGCTAGTATCTCGTGACCGCGCGCATTGACCTGGCTCACCCCCGGGTACGTAGAAACCGCAACGACCCTACGTACCAGTCCGAATTGTACCCAGGTGCCTCGTCATTACGATGGATAATGGTTTGCCGTGCTCGTTGCTTATAGCCTCAGACGGATTGGATTCGGCACTGGCGAGAATGCTGGAAATCATCCGAGTACCCGAAACGACAGTTGAGGTCGTATCTGACTCCGGTGAAGGCGCCCAGAAGTGCGGCCAGATCTTCGGTTCCGTTTGCGCCAAGATGGGAAACGGGGCCTGGACGGTGGAGATCATCCCGGCCGAGATCCAGCCGCCGCCGCGCACGCCGGCTGGCGGGAGCGGCAACCGGATCCGCTTCGGCACCGAGGAGATCACTAACTGGGGCGATGCCGCGAATCTGGTGGTGGCGTTCAACGAGCAGGTGCTGTTGGGCCGGATCGAGCTGGACGCTCTTGCGCATGACGCGATCGTGCTGCTGGAAAACATGTGGAAGACGCACGCGGACGAAACGATCCAGAAGGAGTGGGAAGGGGGCTTAGAGAAGATCCGCGCGGCGGGCTACTACAAGATCGTGGAAGTCCCGATGGAGGAGGAGTGTCTCAAGATCGTGGACGACGCGCGCCGCGGTAAGAACATGTTCGCCCTAGGGCTTCTCACTTGCATCTACGACCGGGACGTCGAGCTAGTCAAGGCGCAGATCGCCCACCAGTTCCGCAAGAAGGGCAAGGATATCTACGAGCGGAACGTGGAACTCATGGAGTTGGGTTACAAGTGGGCGTCCAAGAACCTCGATTTCCGCATCGATGTCCCGACGGTGAGGTCAGACGTGCCGAAGGTGGTCATGAACGGCAACGAGGCCATCGGCATGGGGGCCATCGCAGCCGGGATGCAGCTCTGCGCCATGTACCCGATCACGCCGGCAACGTCCGCGTCCCATTACCTCGGCGAGGCCTACGACAAATTCGGCGGGGTGGTGCACCAGGCCGAGGACGAAATCGCGGCGGTTGGCGTGGCCATCGGGGCCTCCTACGCCGGGAAGGTCGCCTTCACGATCACGTCAGGGCCAGGGCTTTCGCTCAAGCAGGAGTTCATCGGTCTGGCGGTGATGCTCGAGGTGCCGCTGGTGGTCGTGGACGTCCAGCGGGGAGGCCCGAGCACCGGCCTTCCAACAAAGGCTGAGCAATCGGATCTTATGGCCGCCATGTTTGGCCAGCACGGTGATGCACCGCACGTAGTCATGGCGCCGGCGACCATCGAGGAGTGCTTTCACATCATGGTCACCGCACGGCGGATTGCCGAAACCTTTCGCACGACCGTCATTGTCTTGAGCGATGCGAACCTCGCGACCGGCGTGCAGCCGTTCCCGCGGCCCAAGCTCGACACGCGCTGGCTACAGACACCGCTGAACCTCACCCCCTGGCCCGAGAACAAGCCGCCCTACGACTGGGACGAGCAAACGGGGCTCTCGCAGCGCGTGATCCCGGGTCAACCGGGCGGGGAGTTCGCCGCGACAGGACTCTCGCATACCAGCTGGAGCAAGGTCGCCTACGACCCGGAGAGTCATCAACAGGGCTGCCAGATGCGGAGCCGCAAACTGGCCGTACTACAGCAGGCGCTTCAGCCGCCGGAGATCTACGGCGTCGATTCGGGCGATTTGCCAGTCGTCGGCTCGGGTAGCCCCAAGGGTACCATCGAGGAGGTCGTGGATCGAGCGCTCGCCGAGTATGGCGATTTGCTACTCGTTGGCTGGGGTAGCACCAAGGGCGCCATCGAGGAAGCGGTGGATCGAGCGCGCGCCGAGGGCCTATCCGTATCGTCGATCCACCTATCCTTCCTTTCGCCGCTACCCCCGGGCCTCGAGATGATCTTCTGCCGCTTCGACCGTGTGATGACGGTCGAGATCAACTACAGCGACGAACCCGATGATCCCTACATCAGCGAGGAGAACCGGCGCTACAGCCAACTCGCCTTCTTGCTCCGCGCGCAGACACTGGTCGATGTCGATTGCTGGAGCCGGGTGCCCGGCCAACCGCTGCGGCCAGGAGAAATCCTGAACGCGGTCCGGCAGAGATTGAGGACTGGGGTGATGGTATGACGCACTACGGACAATCGCTGCTGGGCTGTGGCATGATCGACGACCGCCACTTCGAGATGGAGGACTATCAGGGCACCATCGCACGCTGGTGCCCTGGGTGCGGCGACCACAGCATCCTGACGGCTATGCAGCGGCTATTGGAGGAAGAGCAGCTCAAGCCCGAAAACACGGTCTTCGTTTCCGGCATCGGTTGCTCGAGCCGCTTTCCGCACTACATGAAGACGTACGGTTTCCACGGCCTGCACGGGCGGGCGCTGCCGGTGGCGACCGGGATCAAGCTGGAGAGGCCGGAGCTGCACTTGTTCGTGGCGATGGGCGACGGCGATTGTTGCTCCATCGGCGCCAGCCACTGGCTTCACGCGACCCGCTACAACATGGACATGCTGGCCGTTTTGCTCGACAACAATATGTACGGGCTCACGAAGGGCCAGACCTCCCCCACAACACCGCAGAAGTTCCCGAGTAACACTCAGCCGTCCGGGACGTACTTGCGGGCCCTCAACCCTATCTCGGCCACGCTCGGCGTGACGAACGCCTCCTTCGTAGCGCAGACCGCGGAGTGGATCCCGCCGCATCTTTTCGAGACCCTGAAGGTAGCCTACCGCCACAAGGGGTTCTCCTTTGTGCGGATCCTCCAGCGCTGTCCGGTCTACACCGCCTCGATCTTTGAGGAGGCTGTGCGAGACCCGGATCTGATCGAGTTGCTGATTCACGATGACGGGGTCTGGGTGAAGGACCTGGATCAAATCTACGGGCACACCTTCTATCACGATCCTCGGGACCTAAACACGGCGCGGGCCCTGGCTGAGCCGAGCGACAGGTTGCGCCTCGGGATCTTCTACAGGAATGAGGACGTGCCTGTATATGAGGAAATTCGCAGGCTCCCATCGTATACGGCGGACGAGAGAGTCAGAACACTCAACCAGGAATTGGACAGATACGCCGTATAATGAGTGAGAATGATATTGCAGGCCTCGCCCTCGCGCTTCCGTCGCTGCGCCGTCTCGCTCACCCTGAGCGGAGTGCCACGGAGAAGGACCCGTGTAGGTCATCGATGACGGGTTTGCGGGCCAGCACGCCAACAGCAGCGTCCACCTCGGAGGAACGCGAATTCGTAGCGGAGCTCATCGTCGCACAAGACGAACCCGTGCTGGAGATCGGAACCGGCCTTTGTGCCTGCATGGCGCAGGCGCTGGCGCGACGGGGTTTCCGGGTCTTCACGGTGGACAGGGATCGCGCCGCCGCGCTTGAAGCCAACCAGGTACTGGCCGCCGCTGGCTTGCGCGGTCGGACACGCGTGGTCGTTGCGGACGCGTCGAACCTACCGTTCCGCCGGGGCAGCGTTCGCACCGCGGTCGCCTATAGTGCTCTCCACCACGCAACGGACCTGGAAGGCGCCGTCAGGGGCATCGCTAGCGTGCTCAATGAACGGGGGCGTCTGATTGTCAGCGACTGGGACGAGGGAGCTAACGGTGTTCTCGACCGCTTGCTCCAGGCACTTGAAGCATGGTTCGAGGAGGTGACGGTAGTCCCACGGGGGATACGCAGAGTCTATGTCTGCGAGGAACCGCACCGTCGATCGTGTGATCGGGTGCTACACCTTGGAGAAACTGAGAGTGAATCGATTGGACACGGGAAACTAAGGCGGCAAGCTAGGAGAGCGATGGGCGCTGGCTCCCGAAGCGCTAGAACTGTTCACGCACCGTAGCGCACTGTGCAAGAATCGGCAGGCGCCTCGATAGACGTACCGGCAGGCACAGTGGCAGTCGTGCTCGGGAGGGATGTACGAATGGACGGAATCACCAACCGCGTTGCGCTAAGCCAAGTAATAGTCGACACGATCGAGAGTCTCTGGCCGGAGATGCCAGGCCTCTTCGGAGACCGATGGCCCGGCGTCGAGCACAAAGTCGAAAGCATGTTGCATCGGGCTTACATCGAGCTCGAAATCTCGCTAGGTGATCAACCTGACGAATGGCGGGAACCAGAAATCGGACTTCTCTATTTGCTCTTCGACGTGTTCTCCACATGTCCTAGAGCGTCCAATCGACTTACCGAAGTCCTGGAATGGTTCATCGGCCCGATCCATCACTTGAAGCCGACGGAAAGGCCGGGAGCAGGGTCAAACCAACGATCTGAGGACTAAGAGGACACATACTTGCTGCAGTAAGCGGCAGTGAGCACCAGTTCATGCTCGGCTAGGAAGAAGGTCGACCGTCTCCTCGTGGCCGTAATCGGATCTTAAGGTACAATTACGGATACTGAACCAACTCACACATGTCTATCAGGGAGAATTGCCGGATGGCCGCGGGGACGGCGGCGGGCGGCCGCTCGTGCTGCTGGCCCTAGATTTGAGAAAGTGCGTGGCCCGTGCCGCGCAGGTGAAACGCTAATCCGTTAGGCGTCACGACTTACATCCGGGGGGGCATATGGCGGCGCAACTAGGTCTTGGCTCCACCCTTGCATTGCTAATAGTGCTGACCTCCGCTCCGGCGAAGGCTCAAGAAGGTGCTGGCCCGAGTGCAAGGGCGTTTCACTACGCCAGAATCTATGCTGACTCCACGGGCGCTTCACACTTCAGCGATGAGGAGCTGCCCCTTGCCCTGGTGGATTTCGCTCCGCCCCTGCCTCCAGTCGCTGCCACAAGGGCCACCGCGGCAACGAATTTCGTCGTCATTTCTGTTCCGTCGGGATCTGAGGCCGACTGGCACCACGTCCCCCGCCGACAGGTGAACGTGATTCTGAGTGGTGAGGTTGAAATCGAGGTGTCCGATGGCGAAGTGAGACGGTTCGGGCCGGGAAGTTGGATTCTGGGAGAGGACACCTGGGGGTCAGGCCACATTGCGCGGGTGGTGAGCTCGGGGGCGGTGACTCTTGTGGTGTTGACCCTTGCAGATCAGTAACCGACTACCTGAATACCCAGAGCAGGATGTCGATGTGACGCCTAACCCGCGTTTGCACCTAACGCGGGCGCCATCGATGACGAGTCCTTCGATTGTCTTTAGTCGTGCACTGCGGTCGGGCCGCTCCCGCAGACGGGCGCAATCGTAGCCGCGCAGGTGAAACGCTAATCCGTTAGACTGCGCGGAGTAGCAGGTGAATAGCAAGTCCGATCTACCTTAATCCGTTGAATGGCACGGGTTGCTTGGTGGCCTCACCTCATGTGGTAGCAGCAGCAGTAGTAGTAGTAGTAGCAGTAGTAACAGTAGTAGGCGGTATTATGAGATTCATGAGTGGAAACCGGCCCGTTCACGTCGTAGCATGTGTGACGATTCTAGTGCTTGCGACGACATTCTGCGACGACGCCAATAGCCCCGAAGTGTGCACGCTGATTGGCTGCGATAGCGGGATAGAAGTCGTGGTCTCTCCACCGCCGGCAGGTTCGTTTCGTGTCGAGGTGTTTCCACCCGGCAGCCCTGCAACGTATGTTCGGGACTGCGAGACTGCCGCTGGGTGCGACCGGATCTTCTTTGCCAACTTCACGCCCGACTATGTGAATGTGCGAGTCACCACGACCACCGACATTGTGTTCCTGGAAGCGGTAAGGCTTGAATACGCGGAGTCCCAGCCGAACCGCCCCGGCTGCCCGCCGATCTGTCGCGTTGCCAGCGTTACTGTCGAACTACCCAGCTGAACGGTGCGCGCAGTCTAACCAGCGTTTGCACCTGGCGCGGACGCTGTTTGGGCATTGGCCGTATATTGTCGCAAGTTATGATGAGCGGTCCAGCCGCGCTCGTGCTGAGGCGCGGTCGTTAGCCGCGCAGGTGAAACGCTAATCCGTTAGGCAGCGCCAGAAAGGCCAAAGCGACCATGGACAAGAGCCCCGTGCCGTCGGAAGCTGATCTCCACCTCATGTATCAAATCGCCCACCACGACATCTGGTGGGCGAAGACGCAGGTTTGGACCACGACCAACTGGGCCCTCGCGCTGCTGGGCGCTATCGTCGGCATAGGCGCTCTAGCATATAAGCCTGAAGGGATGGTTCTGTCCGATACCTGGCACCTCGTCGCTCTGAGTTTCGTGGTCGCGCTTGCCGGGGCAGCTTACCTGGCGCGACTACACTACGACTTGGTGCGCGCCCGCCGCGTGACACTAGCCCTCCGACAGCAGAGACCAGAATTGGACGCTTTGGTCAGCGGCCTCCCTATCATTGGTAAGGGCGGCTCCGTGGCCACGCGCGGCGTATGGTTCACCGTCGTTCTGCTAACCATTCTCGCTCTGGGGCTCGGCATCGCAACTTACCTGTTGGGACGGGAAACGGCCCTCAGCGTTGTTGCCACCCTAGACCAGCTCGTTTTGAGTAATGCCTTCCTGGCGATGGCGGCGAAGAAGGGCGCCGCCTAACCAGCGTTTGCACCTGACGCGGGCGGCGTACGGGGTGTTAGCCCTAGATTCCTCAATCGGGCGCGGTCATTGCCGCGCAGGTGAAACGCTGATCCGTTGGGCAGCGCACAATCATCCTGATCCCACTCAGGGCGCGAATTGGCTCACGCAGACCCCCGTGCGGATTGAGGCCCACGCCGGTCGGAGGCATGGCATGAAACGGACGCCCCATGATCAAGAGTCGGCTCAAACCTCGATGCCCGTTCTTCTGACTCGTCTTCTCGTCGCATTTCTCATCATGCTGCTGGCGCTATGGATCCCTGCATGGGATCTCCGATGGTGGCAGGCGTGGGCCTATACTCTTGTGCTTGTCGTAACCGGCGTAGGCGGGCGCCTTTGGGCGGACCGGCGACATCCGGGGCTGCTCGCCGAACGACAAAGTCTTGAGAACCTGCAAGGCGCAAAGCCATGGGACAGGGTCCTTGCGCCACTCACGGCGGTGAGCATATCTCTGCCGCTCTTCATCGTCGCTGGGTTGGATCACCGTCACAGTTGGTCGCCTGTGTTCCCAACGTGGCTCAGTTTCCTCGGCCTGATCTTGGTCACCTTTGGATACGCGTTTTCTGTATGGGCTTTGGTGGAGAACCGGTACTTTTCCAGCGTAGTCCGCATTCAAAAAGACCGGGGGCACGTCGTGTGTGATACCGGCCCCTATCGCGTCATAAGGCACCCGGGTTATGCCGGTCACTTGCTGGCTCTGCCCGGCATTACACTCGCTCTGGGATCATTGTGGACACTGATCCCGGCAGTCGTAGCCTTTGTCATCGTGGTAATTAGGACCGCACTCGAAGACCAAACGCTTCAGGAAGAGCTACCGGGCTATCGTGAGTATGCGCGGCGTGTTCACTTTCGCCTTGCTCCCGGCATCTACTGAGGGGCATGGTGGCGGGAGGAGAAGACAGCGTATTGATGAGACGTTATCAACAATTGCGTTCGACACGATGAGTAACAATCTGCGCAGCCCAACACGCGCATGAAGCAGCGAACGCGGTAGGAGCAAGTGATTTGTGACCATGGTGAGATCGATGGATCCCGAGGCGTTAGTGAAGCTGAAGAACTTGCGTTCGCAGCTTATGCGCCGAGTCGTTAGGCGGCCCACGAACTCCTTGGTCTGCATGGGATGTTAGCTAAACGTCGAAGGTCAACTGATGGTGTGAATTGGGAGGCCCAGCATGAACCTTGAAGCTAAGTGCACACTTGCAGAAGGATTCAGTGTTTGGGAGAAGGCATGGGCTCAGCTTTCGTTCTTGGTCATGGGCGCCCTGGGTACTGTCGGGATTATGCTCACTGAATGGCCCTGGGTCTTTCCATACATTGTGATATACTGGTATGGGGTGCCAGGGATCGTAATGAGGCACCTGGTTTGTCCAAGGTGCCCGCATCTGTACGTGTACGGCGATTGCCTTCAAGCACACCCGAATCTGACGAGGTGGCTGATCAAGAAGCGAAAGGGCGCGCCACTCAGCAACTTCGAAAAGTCTTTGTTCTGCGGAGTATTCATTCTCATACCGATTTATCCGCTGTTCTGGCTGGTTTCACACATAGGTCTTCTTGTAGCGTTTTCGATCGCTGCCGGCGCGTGGTACTCGGGCCAGCTTCTGCACTTCTGCAAGCAATGTCGAGTATATAGCTGTCCCTTCAATCGCGTTCCTTTGACACGACAGGCGAGTAGTGTGTGAGCGTAGAGTGGGACTTCCGGTGGCCGCTGGAACTGCGGGAGGCTAGGGCCGCCTAACACCATTTAGGAGTGCCCTGTCAAGAACAGACAGTAATGCCGATAGCGACGGACTCTGTTCGTCGCAGTTTTGGCGGTCCATTCTAGGTCGACCGTGTCGCGTGTGGCGGAAGCCGGTAGTATCGGTTCTGGGT
>CP070812.1:4539099-4545065 GCA_020344015.1 Gemmatimonadota bacterium | reverse complement strand
GGCTCGAACCCGCTGAGACTGACCGACAACCCGGCGATGGAAAGCTGGCCAGCCTGTTCGGCGGACGGCACGCGGATCGCCTACGTGAGCGACCGCGACGGCAACTTTGAGATCTACGTGATGGACACCGACGGCTCGAACCTGGTGAGACTGACCGACAACTTGGCGTATGATGTGGATCCTGCCTGGTCGCCCGGGAGCCAGCAACGGTGACGGGCGGTGTGGGACCCTCGCAGGCGCCCACGTGAACAGTCTGGCACAGGGCCATGGACAGAAAGACGATTCTCGCAGCCGAGCTGCTCGTTCTGTTGGTAGCGCCGCCGGCTCGCGCCCAGGACCCTTCCCCGGGAGTGGGAGACAGCGCCTACGTGGCGGGCGAGTACCGCGTGTTCACCGGGGCCGGCGAGCCTGCATCGATCGACGACATCGTGGCCGAGATGGGGCGGCACCAGGTCGTCTTCGTCGGCGAGTCGCACGAAGACCCGACCGGCCACATGCTCGAGGCCGAGCTGCTCGAGCGGGCGTACGAGGCCTTCGGGGCGCCGGGGTCGAACGGCGGCGCGCCTCGCACGCTGGCGCTGTCGCTCGAGTTCTTCGAGCGCGACGTGCAGCCGATCCTCGACGAGTACCTGGGGGGCCTCATCAGCGAGAGAGCGTTCCTGGCCGACAGTCGGCCGTGGCCTCGCTACGCGACCGACTACCGGCCGCTGATCGAGTTCGCGAAGGATAAGGGGCTGGCGGTGATCGCGGCCAACGCCCCGCGGCGCTACGCGAGCCGGGTGACGATGCACGGACGCGAATCGCTGTACGATCTGAGCCCCGCGGCGCTGGCGAGCCTGGCGCCGCTCCCCTACGGACAGCCGTCGGCGGAATACCGCGACCAGTGGATCCAGGTCATCTCCGAGGTGATGGCGCAGGAGGGGACGAAGTGCGGCGTGCCGATTCCCGAGCCCGAAGAGGGGGAAGAGCCGGTGCAGCCCCGCGCCCCCGTCGGATCGCACGACACGATGGGGAACCAGCTGCACAGCCAGGCGCTGTGGGACGCGACGATGGCGTACTGGATCGCCGACTACCTGATGCGGCGGCCGGACGCACTGGTGCTGCACATGGTGGGCGGCTTCCACGTCGAGCGCGGTACCGGCACACCGGAGCACCTCGCGGCCTACCGTCCCGGCACCTCGTTCATGATCGTCGTGCTGCGACCGGTGGAGGAGCTCGAGACCTTCGAGCCCGCCCCCGCCGGCGAGTGGGGCGACTTCGTCATCCAGACGGACGAGTCCCGGACGCTCGAGCAGATCGAGTGCCGGGCGTACCTGGCCGGTCTGGAAGCGAAGTAGCGTGTCGCCGGTTGCGCTGCGAGCGCTCTACTCTTCGATCGCGCCTTTGATCTCTCGCAGGTGCTCGCGGAATGTGAAGCCTGGATCCGTGGCGCGCTTCGCCAAATACTCGCGGAAGCGCAGCTGCTCGTAGAGGGTCTGCCCGCGGGCCAGCGCCTGCGCCTGCCGCCTTTCGGTCTCGTGAATCTGCCGGGCGACATCGACGACTTCGCCGGCACGCTGGGCCGGCGCGAATACCACGCCGTCGTCATCGGCGAAGACGACATCCTCGTTCGTCGTCCAGAGCTCACCGAAGCAGGCGGAGCTCAGCGCCTCCGGCTCTCGTTCATCGTGGCGCAACGGCCCGAACGGACAGACCCCGTAGCTGAAGACCGGGAAGTCGATCTCGCGCAGCGCCGCCGTGTCGCGGTGCAGTCCCCAGACCACGATGCCGGCAAGTCCCTGGGCGCGCGCCTCCAGCGCGGTGAGATCGCCGATGCACGCCTCGTCGGTTCTTCCCCGATTGTCGATGACCAGGATGTCTCCCTGCTCCGCACCCGCCATCACCTCGATGAAGATGTCGACGCTCCCGTAGTGCCTGACCGGCAGCACCCTGCCCGCCAGGCGCGTGCCGGGCCGCAGCGGGGCCACTCCTGCCGGCGCGATGAGCGGCGGCAGGTCGAGTCGTACCATCGCGTCGGCGATGAGGGGAGTCGACAGCGCTGAGAAAGCCCGGGCCAGCTCGTCGTTCTTCATCGTATGCGCCTCTCACTCGCGCTCCAGCTCCGCTCCGAGCTCGAGCACGGTCTCGACGAAGAGGCGCGCGTCGCCCAGCGTGGAGCGGAAGTTCAAGACGCAGCCTCGCAGGCCGTAGCTGCCGTTCAACACGACCGGGGTGACGAAGTGACGACCGTCTCGATGGATCCGGTCCAACAGCCGGCGGTTGAACGCGTCGACGTCGCCGTGCTCCGGCAGGTAGCGGATGCAGAAGATGCTCAGATCGGATTCGGCCAGCACCTCCAGCTTCGGATTCGCGGTCGCCAGGCGGGTGACTTCCCGGGCGACGGCGATGTCGTTGCGCCACAGCTCGCGGTAGCCATCCATTCCTATGGCCTGGATCACCGCCCAGATCTTGAGTGCCCGGAATCCCCGGGAAAGCTGGAGCGTACGATCGGGAAGCCAGACCGAGCCCTCGATATAGCTTCCTTCCTCCAGGGCGAAGTAGTCGGCGCGCGTGGCGAACGCCGACACCAGGGTCCACGGGTCGCGCACCAGCACCGCGCCGGCCTCCACGGGAACGTACAGCCACTTGTGCGGATCGGCGGCCACGCTGTCCGCCCGCTCGATTCCACGGTAGCGCCCGCCCAGCTCGGGCAGCGATCCGGCGAACGCGCCGTAGGCACCGTCCACGTGGAACCAGCAGCCTACCTCCTCCGCCACGTCGGCGAGCGCGTCGAGCCGATCCACGGCCCCGGTGTTCACCGTCCCCGCACTGCCCACTATCGCCATCGGCTCGACCCCGGCCTCGATGTCCCGGCGAACGACCCCACGAAGCTCGTCCACATCGGTGCGCCAATCGGCGTCGACGGGAATGATGCGTAGCGCGTCCTTCCCCAGCCCCAGAGTCTCCAGTGCCCGGCCGATGCACGAGTGGATCTGAGTCGAAGCGTAGACCGTTCGCGGTCGTGCTAGGGCCGCGACCCCGCGAGCTCGCGTCCCCGGTGCGCTCGCCTCCCGCGCCGCGGCCAGCGCTACCAGGTTGGCGGCGGACCCGCCGCTCACCAGTACGCCGCTCGATGTCTGCGGTAGCCCGATCATCTCCGCCAGCCACTCCAGCACCTTCAGCTCGACGTCCACAGCGATTTGGGACGTCCCGTGCACGTAGTTGTTCAACGTCGCCGAGATGAGCTCCGCGGCTATCCCCGCCGGATGCGGCGGCGAGCACACGAAACCCCACCAGCGTGGATGGCCGGGTCCGTTCGGGAAAGGCACGACTTCCCGCTCGATTCGCTCTAGGATCCCCGTCAGTTGGCCTGGGCGCCGCGGCAGCGGCTCGCTCCGGATGCAATCCACCAGAGCCTCCGGCGGTCGTGTGAATGCCCGCCGCCTCGAAAGCTCGTCCCAGTAACGGGCCGCGATCGCGCCGGCCTCCCGAACCAGCTCCGCAAACTCGCTCGTCGGCACGTCCGCGGCCGGTCCCACACGCGAGGCCGAGCCCGCTCGCGATCGCCGCCCACTCTCGGTACCCTGCGTCGCCGCCGCAGCCCGCAGCCCCTCCCCTCCCGCCGCGGCGTCACCGCCACCGCTGTGCTCGGGTCGCCCGCGCAGCGCCTCCATACGGGCGAAGGCGGCGAAGTAGGGAAGCCGCCAGGCGTCGGCCAGGGCGCGGCCGGCGGCGCTCAGCAGCGCCCGGATTAGCCGGCTCCGGCGGTGAACGTCCTTTCTCTCGGGCCAGATACGGTCGGCGGCGCGAACGCCGATTAGGGCCGTTGTATCGATACAATTCATCTTTATCTCCGGTGTGTGGTATCACAATCCACGATGTGCTTGACAATTGTCCCTGTCAAGGTTATGATTGTCGCCATGACAATTTGGGCGCCTGACATACGGGATCGCGAGGGGCCGATCTACAAGGCCCTCGCCGATGCACTCGCCGAGGCGGTGGAACGGGGCGAACTGGGGCCGGGGGACGGGTTGCCGACGCACCGGGCGCTGGCCCGGCAGCTGGGCGTGACGGTGGGCACGGTGAGCCGGGGCTATGCGGAGGCGGAGCGTCGGGGGCTGATTGTTGGAGAGGTGGGCCGTGGCACGTTCATCCGGGGGGTTCGAAGCGGCGCCTGGGGTGTGGGGCTCCAGGAGGAGGAGGATGGCCAGCTCGTCGATCTGAGCCACAATTTTCCCGAGGTGACGGTGGGGGAAGGGCGGATCCTGGCGGAGACGCTGAGGGTGCTGGCGGACGAGCCGGACCATACTCATCTGCTGGGCTATCAGCGGTTCTCGGGTTCGGCGCGGCAGCGGGAAGCGGGGGCGCAGCTGATCCGGCGGACGGGCCTCGAGGCCGGGGGCGATCGGGTGCTCGTCTGTGCGGGTGCGCAGCACGCGCTCAACGTCATCTTCGGTACGCTCACCCGGCCGGGCGATCTCGTATTGACGGAGTCGCTGACCTATCCCGGGGTGAAGGCGCTGGCGCAGATTCTCAACCTGCGGCTTCGTGGCCTGCCGATGGATGAGCTCGGGCTGACCCCGGAGGCGCTGGAGCGTGTCTGCACCGCGGAAGAAGTGAGGGCCCTCTACCTGGTGCCGACGATTCAGAACCCGACCTGTTCGATCATGCCGGAAGAGAGGCGCCGGCGGATCGCGGCGATCGCCGAGCGCCACGGCGTACTGGTGGTTGAAGACGACGTGCATGGGTTTCTGCTGGAGGAGACGCCGCTTCCGCTCTCGGCGTTCGCGCGGGAACACGCGTGCTACATCGCGAGCACGGGGAAGAGCATAGCGCCGGCATTGCGGATCTCCTACGTGCTGGCTCCAGAGAGGCTGGTGGAACGGTTGGACGCGGGAGTGCGGGCGACCGTCTGGATGGCATCACCGTTGACGGCCGAGATCGCCGCCCTCTGGATCAGGGACGGCAAGGTGGACGAGATCCTGGAAGGGAAGCGGGCGGCGACGCGGGAGCGGCAGCGCATCTTCGAGGAGATCATGGGCTCATTCGACTACAGCACCCATCCCGCCGCGATCCACGTTTGGTTGCGGCTTCCCGAACCGTGGCGAAGCGATGATTTCGTGGAGCAGGCCCGACACCGGGGAGTCCTGATCACCGGTGCGGAGTCGTTCGCTGTGGGGCGGGACGTTGCTCCTCACGCGGTGCGCATCTGCATCGGTGCGCCGGCGAGCGCGGAGACCCTTCGCCGTGGCCTCGAGACCCTGAGGGAGATCCTGGAGGGTCGATCGGAGCCCTGCTGTTCCGTGGTCTGAGTTCGCGTTTCGCGGCCGCTAGTCATCGGTTCCCTCGTTTCGGTACGCGTACCATCTCACGGCTGCCCCTCATAGAGACCGTGTCGCAGGATTCTGCAGGCGGTGGGTGCCAAACGTCGTCCCTCATGGTGATCTCACTCCGCCCGCATCGTCACAACGGGGTCCACCCGAGTGTAGCGCAGGACCGGCACCCAGATGGCCAGGGCGGCCGCGACGAGGACCACGAGGGCGGCACCCGCAAACGCCGCGGGATCACGGGGGGTCACCTCGTAGAGGAGGCTCTCCATCGCCCCGCCGAAGACGAAGGCGCAGACCACACCTACGGCGGTGCCCAGGGTGACGACACCGAAGGATGACAGGAAGATCCGCTGCCGTACCGTGCGGGCTCCGGCACCCAGGGCCAGGCGTATTCCTATTTCCCGCGAACGACTGGACACCGAGAAGCTCACTACGCCGAAGATCCCGACGGCCGCCAGGACGAGGGACAGGGCCGCGAAGCTCCCCAGAACGGCCAGCGTGAAGCTCCGCTCCCTGAGACTCTCACCCAGCCGGGCCATCATGGTGTGGTTGTCCGCCGGCACTGTGGGGGCGACGGCGCGGAGCCGCTCCCGGGCGGGCCCTGCGAGGGACGCCGGGTCGCCGGTGGTGCGGATCACGCTGGTCAAGTACCTGGTG
>CP070812.1:4526019-4538999 GCA_020344015.1 Gemmatimonadota bacterium | reverse complement strand
TTTTTTTTCCTGGTTGGGGGGTGCGGCCGTTTGGGGGGGGCGGGGGGTTGTTGGTGCCCCCTGGGTTGGGTTTTTTTTATATTTTTTACCCCCCCCCCCCGCCCGGTCACCGCCTGGAGAGGATCTATGGCGCAGGTGCTCGTTAGGGATTTGGACGACGCGATCATCGAGACGCTGAAGCGGCGAGCCAGACGGCACGGCCGATCGTTGGAGGCGGAGCTCCGGCTCATCCTCGAGCGCTCGGCAGGCGCCGACATGCTGGAGGCGCGGCGCGTTGCCGAGCGGATCCGGGCCGAGCTATCGGGCAGGGCGCATAGCGACAGCACGGAGCTCGTAGCCGAGGATCGGGAGCGATGACGCTCTATGTGGTCGATTCCAGCGTCGCCGTCAAATGGTATGTTCCCGAAGCGCACTCCGATTCCGCCGCCTCCCTCCTGGATGAAAGCAACGAGCTGGTCGCCCCCGACCTACTGGCGGCGGAGTTCGGCAATGCGCTGTGGAAGAAGTGCCGGAGGGGCGAGCTGAGCGACTCGGAAGTCCGATCGATCGTCGAGGCGTTCCAGGCGGTTCCGTTACAGATCTACTCCTCGCTGACTCTGCTGGAAGCGGCGGTCGAGATCGCGCTGCGGACGGCGCGCACGGTCTACGACTGTCTCTACGTCGCGCTTGCACTCGCCTTCAACTCCACCTTGGTCACGGCGGACTCCCGTTTGCTGGAGGGGCTCCGCGAGTCGGGACTCGCTGTCTGCGCGCAGCACGTCGGCCAGCTATCGGGGTAGTGGTTCGTTCGGCTCATTCGCGCCCGGCGAGGAAGTCCTGCGACGCCTGGGACAGCTGCTCGCTGTCGCAGCGCAGCCCGTTGTGCCCGCAATCGCTGGGCAGGACGACCGTCTGCGCGCCTAACAGCTCGGCGAACTCGAGTGCCGGCCCCGGCGTCACCACGTGGTCCTGCACCGTCACGATCACGAGGACATCTGCCTGCACCCGGGCCACGGCCCGCTCCAGCGAATCGTCGTAGGGTGCCGCGACGTTGTGATCGACTATCGCGCGGACCTGGCTGGCCAAGTTGTGGGCGATCGGGGTCGGCAGTGGTATGCCGTCCAGCCGGGTGAGGATGCCGAGTATGCTGTCGCGGGGTGTCATGCGGGCGTGGTACTCGGGGCTGTTCCCCACCAGGAAGCTGAGGCCGAAGAGGGCAGACGATGCGTCGCGCGAGCCTGTCTCCTGGTAGACGGCCAGCATGCGAAGCGACGTTTCCCATAGGACGATGTCGTAAGCGGCCAGGCGCGGCGAGCCGGCGATCGGTATCACCTTGGTGGCGAACCCCGGATAACTCACCGCCCACTCGAACGACTGCATCCCGCCCATCGAGATCCCCATCACGGCGTGCAGGGATGACAGCCCCAGCACCTCGGTCAGCAGCCGATGCTGCGCCGCCACCATGTCGCGGATCGAGTAGCGCGGAAAATCGGCGCCCGGCTGGGCGCTACTGTTGGACGGCGACGAAGACACGCCGTTCCCGAAAGCGTCGACCGCGATGACGAAATGCGTCGTCGTATCGACGAGTCCGTCGGATCCTATGTAGCCGGCGATCTGCGCCGAGGTGCCGGTGAGCTGGGTCGTGAAGAGCACGGCGTTCGACCGTCCGGCGTTCAGCTCGCCGAACGAGCGGTAGGCGACCCGGCAGTCTTGGATCGTTTCCCCGCTCTCCAGAGGGCACGCGCCCAGCTCGGCCACCTGTAGCTGGCCTTGTGCGCGCGACGGTTCCGGAGCTAAAAGGGCGAGCGAAAGTACGAGAAAGGTTACGCGTCGCATCGTAGCCTCCTTGATAACCGCCGCCCTACAATGAGCGGATGGCGTGGCGCAGTCAGGAGAGGACCACGACTTCTTCTTCCAGGCGATCGGCCAGTCGATCCTTCTCTACCTCTAGGTCATAGCGCGTTTGCAGATTGAGCCAGAATCGCTCGGACGTGCCGAAGTAGCGGGCCAGGCGCAGCGCCGTGTCGGCCGAGATCGCACGCTTCCCGTGCACGATCTCGTTGATCCGCCGCGGCGGCACGCTGATATCCTTCGCCAGTCTATACTGACTGATCCCCAGCGGCTTCAGGTAGTCCTCCAGCAAAACCTCGCCGGGATGGATCGGCGCTGCCTTCTTCCTCGCCACATGTCGTCCTTGTGAAAATCGGCAATCTCCACCCCAGGGGCGCTGCGGTCAAGTGTCGGCTATCGTCACCCGGCGGCTCGTGCAGGCGCAGCCCCCAGCGGGTTCACCCCGGCCAACGCCGCTCCGGCGAAGGGCAGTAGCAGGACCCACAACCTGAGGCCGAGCGGGCCATCGCCGCCGATCCCGTGGAGTGCCAGGAGCGCCAGGCCGGCGCAGACGAGGGCCGCGCCGGCCACCTGCCGCCAGGCGGCGACGGTGCGCGCGCCGCCCCCGCGTTCGAACCGCATGAAGGCGAGCGCGAAGAGGACGAGGCCGACGGCGTAGAGGCCGAGCCATAGAGGCCGCGCCGCCCACCAAGCGCCGCTCCCTGGCTCTACCGTGAGCCCGATGTCCCCCAGCCAGATGGCGCTGGCGATGACCAGGGTCGATGCCGTCAGGTGCCAGAGAAAGACCGTCATGATCATGCCGTTCACCAGCACCGTCGCGGTCCAGGGCGCCGCGCCGTTTAGCCAGCGACGCATCGGGGCCTCTATAGATAGGAGCAGCCCGATCTGAACGACGGCCAGCGTCAGCATGGGGAGCTTGGGCGGCAGCGTGTTGCTCACTTCCTGGCCCGGCACGCTGACCATGCTGACCGGATAGGGTCCCAGCGTGACGAGGGCGACCATCAGGAGGGCGCCGGCGATCGCCCAGGCGGGCCCCAGCTTGGGGCCGGAGAGGTATCCATCGCGCCAGGCGTAGCCCAGCTGGTGCGCCGCCACCCAGATGAACGCGTAGTTGAGCCAGCCCACGGCCCGGAGGTCGGCGGCGAAGAACAGGACGTCGTCTATCACAACCGCCAGGGCGAGTACCGCCACCGATGTGAGCCCGTATCGCTCCCATGCCGAGTACGTGAGTGGCACCACGACGACGACACCCACGTAGACGGCGAGGAACCAGATCGGGATCAGCGCCATCTGCGAGCCCGCCGCCACCATCTCGGGCGACATGCCCAGCCGGCCGGCGATCACCCCGAGGATGACCCAGAGCGCCAGCAGCGGTAGCACGGGGCCGACCAGCCGCTGCAACCTGCCGCGCAGCCACTCGCTGTACGGGCGACCGTCGCGCCGGGCGGCGTTCCACGAGACTCCGTTGGAGTAGCCGCCGACGATGAAGAAGACCGGCATGACCTGGAAGACCCACGTGAGGAGCCGGGTCCACTCCTGATGCTCCAACATGTTGCCGAGGGTGAGCTCGCCGCCTGCGACGTAGGGCGCCGCGATCAGCCAGTGCCCGACGACCACGGCACAGATGGAGAGGGCGCGCAGGAAGTCGACGTAGCGGTTACGCGTGTCGGGTGTCGCGGCCGCAACCGCGGCGGCCCGCGACCAAATGCTACCGCGGGATCCCATCCCGTTCAGTTCTGGCCGCCGCGACGAACGTCGGAGTCGGTCTTCGGTCGCTCGAGCAGGCGCTCGGCGAACTCGACGCGATCGTTGAGTTCGAGGAAATCGTCGCGCAGGACCTGGACCTCGCCGCGCAGTGCTTTCACGGTTTCGGTCAGCTGCTCGACCTCTTTCTGAGATGTCCCGCCTAGGGCGGTGCGCTCCTTGTGGGTGTAGCGGAGCTTCATGCCGATCAGGATTATGCCACCGATGCTGACAAAGGCGAGGACCGGTGCGAGAATCTCAACAACATCTGCACCCATACGGAAACCCTCCGTTGGTTGCGGTAGCGGCGCGCGTGCTCAATACGTGTCGAAGATGCACTGGAGCTCCGCGACCTCGCGGCTGCGCGTCAGCGCCAGCATCAACAATATACGTGCTTTGTGTGGCGGAAGGTCACGAGCGACGACGATCGGCTCGTCGGCTGCAGGATCCCCGACGATCCGGCCGCCCGGCACCCGTGAGGCGATGACCAGCGGGATCCCGGCCTCCAGCGCCGCTTCGACACCGCGCCGGGCGCCGGCGCTCATTCGGCCGCCGGCGAAGGTCGCGACGACGATGCCGTCGGGCGCGCGGCCGACGATTTCCTCGATGGCAGAGCCGTCGAAGCCCGTGTAGTCGTAGACGAGCTCGACGGTCGGCAGCGAGTCGAGTCCGGTTACGTCGAACTCGCTCGCCGTCGTGTGAGGCCGCAGCGGCTCCCGATAGAAGAGCACCGTGTCGGGATCTGCGACACCGATGTAGCCCAGCTCCGGCGACTGGAAGGTGTCGACGCGGCGATTGTCCGTCTTCCACACGTCACGGGCGGCACTCACGTCCTCGTTCAACACGACCAGCACGCCCTTGCCGATCGCCGCGGCGGATACCCCGACCCGGACCGCGTTCAGCAGGTTCGCCGGCCCGTCGGCTGAGATCTCGTTCGCCGAGCGCATCGAGCCCACCAGGACCACCGGCCGCCTGTCGCGCACCGTCAGGTTCAGGAAGAACGCCGTCTCTTCCATCGTGTCGGTGCCGTGGGTCACCACGACGCCGGTCAAGGCGGAGTCCTCGCCGAACAGCTCGCCGATGCGCTTCGCCAGACCGAGCCAGTGCGCCGGCGTCATCTGCGAAGAGCCGATGCGGCTGAACTCCTCGACCCGAATCTCGGCGTGGTCGAGCAGCTGGGGCACGGCGCCCACCAAACTGTCGCCTTCCGTCATCGGCGCGCCGACTCGGCTCGCAATCGTGCCGCCTGTCGTCAAAATCATGACCTCCGGCTTCGCGGACTCTTGGGCCGGTGCGGGTGTTGCGGAGATGACTGCGAGGGTGAGCGAAACGACCGTGCGGGATAATGTCATTGCACTAGCCTAGCCGGCCCGTCGGCGCCTGCGCTCGCGCTCCAGCCGCTCGGCGAGAAAGATCTTTAAAAGCGATTGATACGGAACGTCGCGCTGGTTCGCCAGAAGCTTCAGTTCCTCTACCATCGACTCGGGCAAGCGGATCGAGATCGTGGTGGTTGAGGGCTTCAGCTTCGGGAGTATTATGGAAACTGCCCTGTCCCAGTCGACGTAGTCGGCCGAGTCCTCTTCCGCCCAGAAATCGCGCTCCTGGTCCTCGTCCCGGAAGCGAGGGATCTTCTTCTTAGCCTTCTTCTTCGCCTGCTTCTTGCGCTCGCTCATATATCTTGCGCTCCCTACGGCTCACGTCTCGCGCCGAGATCACGCGGATAAGATCACCCCGGATCGTAAACACGATGAAGAGCCCTCGCCCCGTGACCGACTGACCGAGAACGAAATAGCGTGGTTCTCTTCCGGAGTGCTTCTCGTCAACGGCAACCAGTAGCGGCTGGACAAAGAAAGCACCTTCACACTCCGTCCGTGAAACTCGATGCCGCTCCCAGTTCTTCTCTGCGTTTCCAGCATCCCACTGGAACCCGGTGCAACGAGCGAGTACTTCCAGCGGGTCAGTCATGGCGCATGAATGTATATATACATCATATACAGCTGTCAAGACGCTCGGTGGCTATCCTCCCGGCACCGTCTCGGGCGTCCCGAACGGGTAGAGCCGATCGATGGGTGCGAACTGGTAGTCGAGCGCGTCGAGCCGGGTGGTGCCGATCCAGGGGCCGGGCGCGTCGACGATCAAGATGGTCTTCGCGTAGCCGGTCTCGTCGAAGCCGCGCCGGAAGTGGGCCCGCGACTTGAGCACGAAGACGTCATAGGCGTCGGGGTCGACTGGGCCGAAGCGCAGCGGGTCGGGCGAGGTGATCTGCGTGTACGCTGGCGCGAGGATGAGCATGTTGCCGTCGCCGTACTCGATGGCCGCCGCATGCTCGTACTCCTCCAGCGGTCCGAAGAAGCGTACTGTTCCTGTGATGCGAACGGGGGCGCCGGCCTGCGGGCCCGTGAAGCCGCCTACTTCCATGTCGAACGGATCGCCGGGCTGGGCGTTCCGCTCGGCCAGCGCCTCGAGTGCGCGCTCGTCGCGGAGCGCGGCGTAGAGTACGCCGTTCACGCCCTGGTCGATGAGCTGGCGCAGGATCCAGGTGGCGTCGCCGGGCCGGTCCGAGTAGTCGGCGAGTACGACGGGCGTGGCGCCGGCGGCGATGGCGCGCCGCGCCCTGCGCACAGCCTCTTCCGGCATCGGGAACTCGCCGTGTGCGAACTCTTCGCGGACGCGCCAGATGTACTCGGCCATGTCGTCGGCGATGCGGTCGGCGAGCGCCTGGTCATCGTTCGTCATCACGTGGACGCAGGTGCCGACGTCCGGGACGTCGGACCACGGATAACCGAAGAATACGCTGACGTAGGCACCGGGCTCACGGGCCTCCCAGCGGCGCGCCCGTTCCATGATGTCCATGGGGGGCGAGGCGCCGGTCCACTGGAGCACGGTCGCCGTGATGATCGGCGGCTTGCGGCTGGCGGTGGTCGGCTGGTAGCGCCCCTTCATCATCTCGCGCATGTAGCGCGCCGCCCGCTCGCCCTGCAGGAAGGCGTCGTAGTGGGGGAAGCGCTTGACCACGAAGGCGCCATCGGCCCAGCGCAAGAACTCGCCGTCTTCGTTCCCGTGCGGGTCGAAGGTTCCGACGATGGGGACGTCGGGTCCGACGAGCTCGCGGACGCGCCGGGCGATCTCGGCCTCGGGGCGCGGCACGTTCCGCACCGCCATAGCGCCGTGCAGCGCCAGGTGCACGCCGTCCACCGGCATCTTCGCGCGCAGGTCGTCGAGGATGAGGCCCATGAAGTGATCGAAGCTCGCCTCCGAGTTCCAGCTGCGCGACGAGCCGCCGAACACCTCATACGGCGAGGTGATGCCCAGGAGCTCCATGTCGCCGTACTCCTCGGCCATTTTCACGAAGCCCTCGATGTAGTCGCTCGACTCCAGCACCTCGTCACCTAGCAGCAGCCCCCGGATCCGGGTCCAATCCTCGATCTCCGTGTCGCCGCCGGGACAGAACGTGCATGTCTCGTGCTCGTAGCGGATCACGGCCACGCGGAAGATGTTGCCCGAGTCGACGCTGCAGCCGGCGAATACCGATCCGACAAGGGCTATGAAGAGAACGCCGAGCACGCTGTGCGTAACCCGGCCGCCGGTCGAACGAGATTGTGTCGCGGGAATCATCAAGTTCCTCTCCTGTGACTTAGAACCCGGCGCGGCGAACTACCTCTTCCCAGCGCGGGTCCGAGTGCAAGAACCGTAGTACCGGCTCGACCTTGAAGGTAAGAAACCTCGACTGCCGTGCCTCGATGGCCGCGAACAGCGCCTCGAAGGCCTCATCGGCCCGCCCCAGCTCCGCCTCTTTGACCGCCACGTGATAATGGGACGGTACGCTTCGGTGGTACTCTATCTCGAACTCGAGCAGGCTCTCCCAACCCCCTGCCTCGTACGCCGCGCGTACCCCCTCGGCAGCGCTCGCCGGCCCGATCGATTCAAACCGTCTGACGGCCGCCTCGGCGGCTTCGTCCGTGCGGCCTGTGGACCGGTAGCATTCGCGAAGCACCCTGTGTGCTTCTGCGTGGTTCGGATCGAGCTCGACGGCATACCGCGCCGCGTCGATCGCTTCCTCGCAACGGCCGAGGTAAAACAGAGACCGCGCGAGATCGCGGTTCATTAGCGGCGAGAAGGGGTCGAGGTCCCGGGCTCTGCGGAACGACGGAAGAGCTTCCTCTGCGTTCCCGCGCGAGTTTGTTACGTCGCCGAGCCAGTTGTGGGCCTGGGCGAGGTTCGGGTTGAGCTCGAGCGCGCGCAGAAGCTCTCGTTCGCCTGTCTCTGTGTCCCACGCCCCCCAGTAGCGCGCCCCCGCCAGTGCGGCGTGAGCCTCTGGCAGATCGGGATCGAGCTCGAGTGCGCGTCTGGCGCTCCGCTCCCCGAGACGTTGCGCTTCATCGGCGGTGACGTCTAACCCGCCATAGAAACTCCCCATCGTGTACACGTCGGCCAGGGCGGACCAGGCCAGCGCGAATGTCGAGTCACTCGCCACCGCGTCCTCGAGGTAGGTCAGCGCGCGACCCATCACGTCCGGCGACCGGGTCCGCCACAGTGCCCGCCCCCGCATGTACGCCTCCTGGGCTGCCGGGTCGACCTCCGTGCGTCGGGCCAGCCGCTCGGCCTCCCGCGGTGACAGGGCGAGCCGGATCTCGTGGGCGATCGCCTCGGCGACCCGCGTCTGCAGGCCGAGCGCCTCGCTCAACCGTCCTTCGTAGCGTTCCTGCCAGAGATGCTCCTCCGGCGCGCCGCGGATGAGCTGGACGGTGATTCGCACGGTATCGCCGGAGCGGAAGACGCTCCCCTCGATCAACGCGTCAACGCCCAGCTCGGCGGCGATCTCACCCATCGAGTGCTCGGTGTCCCGGTATCGCATGACCGAGGTGCGCGAGATGACCCTGAGTTCCGAGATCCCGGCCAGCTCGCCGATCAGTATGTCGTGGAGGCCATCGACGAAGTACGCCTGCTCCGGGTCGCCCATCAGGTTCTCCAGCGGCAACACGGCAAGCGAGCGCACCGCGCCGTCCGCCGGCCGCTCCGCCGTCTCGGCCCCCCGTGTCCCGGGCGCCGCTGCTTCCTCCGGCCTGTATACCCGGATGAGCAGGGCGCCCACCGCTAGCAGCAGGGCGATGATCAGCAACTCCGTCCCACTCACCCGCTGCCGCCCCTGCTCGCCGTGGTACCAGGCCAGCACCAGCGCCAGGAGGAAGCCTACAGCGACCAGCAGGTGGACGGTCCTCTGGAAGCCCGGGGACAGGTCCCAGGGCTCGGCCATCACCTCGATGCCCTGGAACACAATCCACGCACCGGCCAAGTAGGCCAGCGCCCATTGGAAGAGCTTGCGCTCGCGGAGCCGCTGAAGAAGTGAGGTCATTAGCGCTTAGCGATTGGTGTGGGGCCACGAATCGCTCAAAGATGGCCCCGGCCGGAACCGCACGGCAACTAGTCGCGCCGCAGGCTGGAAACGAACCGGGCGAACAGCTCGCCGTCGCGCAGAGGCGGCCCGTGCCCGAAGCAGATGACCGAGGGCCTCAGAGCCGCGAGCTTGCGCGCCGATTCGCGATTCCGGCTGGGATCGACGGTTGCCATGCGGAAGGGTTCCTGAAGCGTCAGGCGCATCGTCACTGGGTTCCGGTGGAACAGCACGTCGCCCAGCACCAGCGCCCCGTCGCCTTCGCGCCAGAACGCCAGGTGGCCCGGTGTGTGTCCCGGCGTCTCGATCACCGTGAACCCGCCGACCTCATCGCCCTCGCGCAGCGTCCGTTCGACGGGATGCGCCGGGCCGCCCAGCACGCGGCTGATCCCTGCCAGCAAGGGCCGCGAGGGTGGCAGCACCCGACTCAAGTCGCCGCTCTCCAGCGCGGCGCGCTCGCCGTCTCCGCAGAAGAGCGGGATCCCGAGGTGCTGGCAGACGGCGTGTGTGGCGCCCTGATGGTCGAAGTGAGCGTGGGTCACCGCGTGGGCGACGATCGATTGCCCTTCGAGCCCTCGCAGTAGCTTGCCGGCGGCCCACCGGTTCCCCGAGTCGACGAGCACGTCGCCCAGCACGTAGACGTTTATCGCGTCGAGCCATTGCAGCGGCAGGCGCAGCAGTCCCGGCGCGACCTGTTCGATTTCCGGCATACGCGTTGCCAACCTGTCAGAATCCCAGCCGCCGCAGCAACTCGTCCCAGCGTGGATCCGAGTGCAGAGGGGCGAAGCTCGGATCGACTCGGGATTCCCACGTAAACGCCTCGCGGGCATCGATGCCGGCGTACAGGGCGTCGAACGACTCGTCCAAGCGCCCCAGCTGCACGTAGGCCCTGGCGGCGAAGTAGTGGTTTGGGAGGCTCAGAAACAGAGGTATCTGAGCCTCGAGCAGGCCCTCCCAGCCGGCCGAATCGTAGGCGGCTCGGAGGCCTTCGGCGCTACCTGCGCCTAGTCGCGAAAAGCCCTCCGTGAATCTCACGCTCGCCTCCACAGCCTCCTCGAGGCGCCCGGCCGCCCGGTAACACTGTTGGAGGACACTGTGAGCCATCGCGTGGCTGGGATCCAACTCGACTGCGGTCCGCGCGGCGGAGATCGCCTCCCCACAGCGCCCGAGGTACATGAGAACCCGGGCGACGTCCCGGTGCATGAGCGGTGAGAAGGGGTCGAGGTCTCGTGCTTGGCGGAACGACTCGAGTGCTTCCTCGGGTCTCTCACGTACCACGAGTGCGTCGCCCAGCCAGTTGTGAGCCTGGGCGAGGTTCGGGTTGAGGGCGAGTGCGCGGCGGAGGCTCCGCTCCGCCGCGTCCACGTCCCAGGCACCCCACAGCCGTGCGGCACCCAGGGCTGCGTGCGCCTCGGCCAGATCCGGATCGAGCTCGACTGCCCGGACCGCGCTCGCTTCCCCACGGCGGTACGCCTCATCCGGAGCGAGGTCCAACGCACGATAATTCGTCCCCATCGTGTACGCGTCGGCCAGGGCCGACCAGGCCAGGGCGAACGTCGAGTCCAGAGCGACCGCCTCCTCGAGGTAGGGGACGGCGCGGCGCATCGCGGCGTGCGACCGCGTCCGCCACAGCGCCCGCCCCCGTAGGTACGCCTCCTGGGCCGCCGGGTCGACCTCGGTGCGTCGGGCCAGTCGGTCGGTCTCCCGCGGCGAGAGGACGAGCCGGATCTCTCCGGCGATCGCCTCGGCGACCCGCGTCTGCAGGCCGAGCGCCTCGCTCAGCCGACCCTCGTAGCGGTCCTGCCAGAGGTGGTCTTCCGGCGAGCCGCGGATGAGCTGAACGGTGATTCGCACGGTATCGCCGGCACGAAAGACGCTCCCCTCGATCAAGGCGTCCACGTCTAGCTCGGCGGCGATCTCGCCCATCGAGCGATCGGTATCGCGGTAGCGCATCACGGAGGTGCGCGAGATGACCGTTAGCTCGGAGATCCCGGCCAGCTCGCCGATCAGCACGTCGTGCAGGCCGTCGGCGAAGTACGCCTGTTCCGGGTCGCCCATCAGGTTGGTCAGCGGCAGCACGGCCAGCGCGCGGATCTCGCTCGGCGCCGGCCGCGTTACCCACCAGACCGAGGCCGCCACGACGAGCACCGCAGCCAGCAGCACGGCGGTGGTGGCGGGCGCCGCGCGCCTCGGTGGACGCACGCGGTGCTCGGGCACGTCCTCCGGCTGGACCGCCGCCCTCTTCACACCCTCCGGCGTCAGGTCGTAAGCCCAGGCCAGCACCAGCGAGATGGGGAACCCCAGCAGCGTCACGACCACCAGCAGCGTCAGCGTCCATTCGGGGAGCTGCAGTGCCGGTATGATGATGTCGGCGGCCTGCAGGACCGCGAAGGTCACGACCGCGTAGACGACCGCGACGCGCGTCACTCGGCGGCGCTTCAGCTCGGCGAGGAATCCTTTGACTCTCATGGTCTAGAACCCCGCCCGGCGGAAAACTTCTTCCCAGCGTGGGTCGGAGCGCAGAGGCTCGAGGGTCGGAATGACCTTCATCATGATCATGTTAGGGCTCCGCACTTCGGCCGCCGTGAAGAGCGCGTCGAACGCCTCGTCCACGCGTCCGAGCTCTGTGTAACTGGCCGCTGCCAAGGCATAAAACGAACTCTCCAGATAGAACTCCAACTCGGCCTCGACCAGGCCGGTCCAACCCTGCGAATCGTAGGCTGCGCGCACGTCCTCGGCGACTTCCTCCTCCCCGAATTCATCCTTGGCTCTGGCCGCTGCCTCGGCTGCTTCTTCCAGGCGCCCCATGGACCAGTAGCAATTCCGGAGTATCCAGTACGTAATACCGTGACCCGGATCGAGTGCGACAGCTGTCCGTGCGGCTTCGATCGCCTCTTCGCAGCGGCCCGCGAAATACAGACCTTTAGCGAAGTCCCGATTCATGAGCGGCGAGAAGGGGTCCAGGTCTCTGGCGCGCCGGAACGACTCGAGCGCTTCGTTCGCGTTCCCGCGCGCGTTGGTCGCGTCGCCCAGCCAGTCGTGGGCCTGGGCGAGGTTCGGGTTGAGCTCGAGGGCGCGTTGCAGTTCCCGCTCCGCCCCTACCACGTTCCAGGCACCCCACAAGCGTACGGCACCTAGGGCGGCGTGGGCCTCGGCCAGATCCGGATCCAGCTCGAGCGCCCGCGAGGCGTGCTGCTCGGCACGGCGGTACGCCTCGTCCCGGCCAACGTCCAACCCACCGTAGTACGCCCCCATCGTGTAGACGTCGGCCAGGCCGGCCCAGGCCAGCGCGAACGTCGAATCGAGAGCTACGGCCTCCTCCAGGTAGGTGAGCGCGCTCCACATCCCCTCCTCCGTCCGCGTCCGCCACTGCGCCCGCCCCCGCAGATACGCCTCCTGGGCCGCCGGGTCGACTTCGGTGCGCCGGGCGAGCCGCTCGGTCTCGCGCGGCGACAGGGCGAGCCGGATCTCTCCGGCGATCGCTTCGGCGACTTGCGTCTGTAGCCCGAACGCCTGGCTCAATCGACCCTCGTAGCGGCCCTGCCAGATGTGCTCTTCCGGCGCGCCACGCACCAGCTGGGCCGTGACCCGCACGCTGTCGCCGGCGTGGAAGACGCTGCCTTCGACCAGCGCGTCCACGTCTAGCTCGGCGGCGATCTCACCCAGCGGACGATCTGTATCGCGGTAGCGCATCACGGAGGTGCGCGAGATGACCGTTAGCTCCGCGATCCCGGCCAGTTCACCGATCAGCACGTCGTGCAGGCCGTCGACGAAGTACGCCTGTTCCGGGTCGCCCATCAGGTTGGTCAGCGGCAGCACGGCCAGCGAGCGGATCTCGCTCGGCGCCGGCCGCGTTACCCACCAGACCGAGCCTGCCACGACGAGCACCGCGGCCAGCAGCACGGCGGTGGTGGCGGGCGCCGCGCGCCTCGGTGGACGCACGCGGTGCTCCGGCGCGCCCTCCGGTTCAACCGCCGCCGTCCTCTTCACACCCTCCGGCGTCAGGTCGTAGGCC
>CP070812.1:4506027-4525919 GCA_020344015.1 Gemmatimonadota bacterium | reverse complement strand
CGGCATCTGGCACTTTAGATAACACCGCTGCCGCGACATCGGACACGGGTGATCCGGACGCGACGAACGACACGAGTTCGGTGACGACGAGCGTGGGCGAGCAGGCGGACCTCGAGGTGACGAAGACGGGCCCGGCAAACGAACTCGCCAACGATACGGTCACGTATGTGATCACGACGACCAACAACGGGCCCTCGACGGCCACGAATGTGACGGTGACCGACACGCTGCCTAGCGGCGTGACGTTCCTGGCGGCGACGAATGGCGGCGTCTACACGGAGCCGGACAGCGTGGTGACCTGGACGATCGCGTCGCTGGCGAACGGCGCAAGCCAGGTCGATACGGTGAAAGTGCTGGCGCCGGCGACCGGCACGCTCGACAACGTAGCGGCGGCGGCTTCCGATACCGGCGACCCCGACGCGACGAACGACACCAGCTCCGTGATGACTGCCGTCACCGAGCAGGCGGACCTGGAGGTCGCCAAGACGGGTCCGGCCACAGCTCTGGTGGGTGACACGATCACCTACGTGATCACGACTGCCAATAATGGCCCGTCGGACGCTCAAGGGGTTGTCGTCAGTGATCAATTGCCCGCTGGTGTGACCTTTGTGTCGACGACGCGAGGTGCCTCTGAGTCCGGCGGCGTAGTCACTTGGCCGGTGATCGCCAGTCTGGCTAGCGGTGCATCGGTGATCGACACGGTGAAAATCGTGGCGGCGGCGCCGGGCTCGCTGCTCGACATAGCGAGCGCGACGGCGGCAACGGCCGACCCCGACGGCTCGAACAACGACGGCAGCGCGCCGGCTGCGCGGGTGACTACGACAGTCGGTGAACAGGCCGACATCGAGGTTGCGAAAACGGGGCCGTCAAGCGCATCGCCTGGTGACACAATCACCTACGTCATCACGGTCACCAACATAGGTCCCTCGGCCGCCATCGACGTTGTCCTTACGGACCCGCTGCCCGCCGGTGTCACGTACGTGAGCTCCAGTCGTGGAGCGACCGAGTCGGGCAACGTGGTCACGTGGCCGGCACACGCGACGCTCGCCGTTGACGAATCGTTCGTCGACACGCTGGTCGTGCTGGCACCGTCGACTAGTCCGGTCGAGAACGTGGCGAGCACGGCGGCATCTACCGTCGATCCTAACACCGACAACAACACCGGCCGGCATACGACGACAATCCTGCAGCCCAACCTGGCGCTGACGAAGGAATCGGTGCGCGACTTTGAGGTCGGTGAGCCGGGCAGCTACATCTTGACGGTGACGAACGAGGGCCCGATCAGCACGATCGGTCCCATCACTCTAGCCGACACCTTGCCGGCGGGCCTTACCTATAACTCGCATGCGGGTGACGGCTGGAGCTGTACGGTTGCCGCTGACATCGTGACCTGCACGTACCCGGCCGCGCTGGCACCCGGCGCGAGCACCACCCTCACTCTGACGGTGGACGTCGGCGGCGCCGCAGTACCCGGTGTCACCAACCGGGCCGTTGTGAGCACCGAGGGCGATAGCGACGGCGACGACGACACGAGCTCCACGACGACCACGGTGAGCTCGGCCGCTCAGCTCTTCCTCGACAAGACGGTGTCGCGTGATGACGTGGCTATCGGTGACTTCGTGGACTACACGGTCCGCGTGCAGAACATCGACAACGATCCTGCCACGGACGTCGAGGTGCAGGACGACCTGCCAGCCGGGTTCACATACGAGGCGGGCCGCGCGCGGGTGGATGGCGTACCGATTGCCGATCCGGCAGGGAGTCCCGGCCCGCATCTGGTATTCATCATCGGCGTGATCCAGGCAGGCGAGACGGTGGCGCTCACCTACCGAGTGGAAGTGGGCGCGGGCGCCCACACCGGTGATGGAGTGAACAGTGCGGTGGCCTGGAGCCCGGCGCTCGCCGCATTCTCGAACGAGGGCAAGGCAAAGGTCATGCTGCGCGACGATGTATTCGGTGACGAAGGCACCATCGCGGGTAAGATCTTCGTGCAGTACGCCGACGAGGTCGGCGGCGTCGGCGTGCCCGGCGTTCGGTTCTATCTCGAGGACGGCACGTCTGCGGTCACCGACTCCGAGGGTAAGTACCACTTCGCCGGGATCAGCCCACGCCTGCATGTCGTAAGGGTTGACGAGACCACGCTGCCGGCGGGCGCCGAGCTCATGATACTGTCTAACCGGCACGCGTTGGATCCGCGCAGCCTTTTCGTCGACCTAAAGAAGGGTGAGTTGCATCGCGCCGACTTCGCCATCGCCGCGACCCCCGAGGTCTTGCAGGCAGTGGGCGCGCGTCAACAGCAGAGCGATCTGAACGCGGCGATCGTCGAGGGTGCTGCTATCGCCTCTGAACAAGACGTTGGTGAGCCCGACTTTGCACGACGGACTGAGGAGTGGACGTTCTATCCGATTCTCCCGGACAGTACGCTGAACGAGATAACCTCGAACCTTCCGGTGCTGAGGCCGCGCGATCCCGACGGAATCGATCCGCTGAGCGAGGGCGCCCTCCGCATCTGGGTACCGGAAACCACGATGCCGGCGGACGGTCTCACACCTGTGCCGGTGCGGGTGCGCCTCGAGCCCGGCGGCCGTGACCAGGTCCCAACTCGGACGACTATCACCTTGGAGACCAGCCTCGGCCGCTGGGATGTCGTTGACGAGAACCCGAGGTTGCCAGGCGTGCAGGTAACACTCGAGCGTGGCAACGGCGAGTTCATGCTCGTGGCGCCGCCGCAGCCGGACACCGGGCTGGTGAGAGTGACGGCGGGCTCCTACAGCGATCGGGCGCAGCTTGCATTCGCGCCGGCGCGCCGCGGGCTCTTCTTCGCTGGCGTGATTGATGCCCGGGTCGAACTGCGCTCTCTCGCCATGAGCGAGCTGGGGGTCGCCACGCGGCGCGATCGCTTCGAGGACGAGCTTACCGAGCTCGCTGTCGACAGTGACGACGGAAAATTCCGAGCTGAGACTCGGGCGGGGCTCTTCCTGAAAGGCGAAGTGCTGCGTGACTATCTGGTTACGGTGCACTTCGACTCGGAGGCGGACGGACGCAGTCGCCTGTTCCGCGATATCAGACCGGACGAACTGTACCCGATCTACGGCGATGCGTCCATCCAGGGCTTCGATGCCCAGTCGACCCGTCGCTTCTATGCGCGGGTCGATAGGGAGCGCTCCTCGCTGCTGTACGGTGACTTCGTCACGCCGCCGGCGACCGGAGAAAGGCAGCTTGGCGCCTACTACCGCAGTCTGACCGGCCTCCTGGGTCACTTTGAGAAGGACGGCTTCACGGTGGACGCCTTCGCCAGCCGCGGCGACGATCGCCAGGTCATCGATGAGATCCCGGGTCAGGGCATTTCCGGTCCCTACCAGCTGAGCCGCTCGGACGGACTCATCAACAGCGAGCGGGTCGAGATCATCACCCGCGACCGGAACCAGCCGGCCGTCATCTTAAGGGCCGAGCCGCAGGCGCGGTTTGCCGACTACACGCTCGAGCCGCTTAGCGGGCGGTTGGTGTTCAGAAAGCCGATCCCGAGTCTCGACAGCAACCTGAACCCGCTCTCGATCCGAGTTACGTACGAGGTCGAGCAGGGCGATGAGCAGTTCTGGGTGTACGGAGCCGGCGCGCAGGGCAGGGCGACGGATCGCGTAGAGCTGGGTGGTAGTCTGGTTCGCGACGACAATCCGGCCGGCACGCAGGAAGTCTATTCGGCCAACGCGACGTTCAAGTTGCGCGATGACCTCTTCCTGGTCGGCGAGTACGCGTGGAGCGATAGCGCGAACACCAGCGACGGCGACGGTGTGCGACTGGAGCTCCGGCACGTTGCGCAGCGCCTCCAGGCGCGTGCCTTCTTACTCGATACCGACACGAGCTTCGCTAACCGCTCGTCGGCGCTCGGCCGCGGTAGACGCGAGTTCGGTCTGCGGGCCGACGGCCTGTTCGGCGAGAATACGCGGCTCTTCGGTGAGTTCATCCGCACGGAGGACCTGTTTACGGACGGAACACGTTGGGGCCTGCAGGCCGCTGCGACGCGCCGGGTGAGCGATGGGCTGGACCTGGAGCTGGGTTACAGGCACAGTGAAGAGAGCGCGGCACCGGCGAGCGGGACGACGGCCGGTGCGACGCCGTACACGACGAACACGCTCCGCGCCCGCATGACCGGGCGCCTGCTAAGCCAGGAGCGGGTCTCGCTGTTCGGTGAGTGGGAACAGGATCTTAGCCGCTTCGATCGGCACCGCGGGACGCTGGGCGGCGACTACCGGTTCAGCGAGCGTGGCCGCCTCTACGCACAGCACGAGCTCATCTCATCGCTCGCCGGGCCGTACGCACTGAATAGCACGCAGACCCAGAACAACACGGTGATCGGCCTGGAAACCGATTACCTGAAGAACACGCAAGTCTTCAGCGAGTACCGACTGCGGGACGCGTTCAACGGGCGCGAGTCGCATGCGGCGATCGGTCTGCGTAACCGCTGGCCGATCAAGCCGGGGCTGCGGCTCGACACGTCGCTCGAGCGGGTTGCGCCGCTCGCCGGCAGCGGGGCGAACGCTTTGGCGATCACGGGAGCACTGGAGTACACCGCACACCCGGATATCAAGGGGACGGCACGGCTGGAGTACCGGACCACCGGTCTAGGCGATCAGTGGTTCGGCTCGTTGGGCTATGCCCACAAAGTGGATGAAGAAGTGGTGCTTCTCGTCCGCAGCGCGTTGAGCTGGATGCTTGACACGCGTCTGTATGAGCGTACGCAGCTCGGTCTTGCCTTCCGGCAGGATGAGGTGAATCGCTGGAACGCGCTGCTCCGTTACGAGCACAAGTACGACCGTGACGAGAGCGTACCCGACCTGGAACGTACGCGGCAAGCGCACATCCTCTCGGCCCACGCTAACTACAGGGTTACGCTGCCGTTCGTCCTATCGAGCCAGCTGGCGGGCAAGTGGGTTAGTGATGCAAGCCAGGGCCTAGAGTCTTCGACGAACGCGTACCTGCTGGGGCTGCGCGGGCTCGCCAGCATTAGCCCACGCTTCGACGCCGTAGTCAACATGCGCGGCCTCGCCTCGGGCGACTTCGACAGCAAACAGTTCGGTTTCGGCGCCGAGCTAGGCTACATCCTAATGCGTAATCTCCGGGTGGCTGCCGGATACAACGTCTTCGGATTCCGAGACCAGGATCTCGCCGGAGCGAATTACACCGACCACGGCTTCTACCTGCAGGTCGGCTACAAGTTCGACGAGTATACCTTCGGCAAGAAGACTTCGCGGGATACGGACCGTGACGGTGTGATCGATGAGCTCGACCTCTGTCAGAACACGCCTCCGGGCGATGAGGTCGACACTCGCGGTTGCACCCTGCCCAAGGACCGTGATGGAGACGGGGTCCTTGATCAGTTCGACGCCTGCCCCGGCACGCCGCTCGGCGAGCAGGTCGATGCGAGCGGCTGTCCGTTGCCCAAGGACGCAGACGGAGACGGCGTCATCGACTCGCTCGACCGCTGCCCTGGCACGCCACTCGGCGAGCCGGTCGACGCGAGCGGTTGTCCGCTGCCGAGGGACGGCGACGGCGACGGCGTCCTCGATTCTGGCGATGACTGCCCGGACACTCCGGCGGGCGAGGAAGTCAACGAGCGCGGCTGTCCGATCCTCTTCGTGGCGGGCGCAACGACGCTTACACTCGAAGGTGTGAACTTCGAGTTTGACAGATCCGACCTGACGCCGGAGTCGCTGCCGATTCTGGATCGCGTGGCGGAACTCCTGCTTGCGAACCCGGCTGTCCGCGTCGAGGTCGCAGGTCACACCGATATCAGGGGCTCGCACGCCTACAATATGTGGCTCTCGATGGCCCGTGCCAACTCGGTACGCGATTACCTCATCGGTCGGGGTGTGGCGGCCGAGCGTATGGAGGCGTCGGGCTACGGGCCGGATGAGCCGATCGATACGAACGACACGGCATGGGGTCGAGCGAACAATCGTCGGGTAGAGTTGCGCAGAATCGAGTAAGGATCGCGGACTGGTGATTCAGGCGCGGGTGAGCTCCTTGAGCCAGCGGAGCCACCCGCGATCGTCTTTGTGCGTCGTATTCGTGGCGGGTTAGCTTCATCTGGACGGCCGGCAGGTACAAGAAGCCTGCCGGCCGACTATATTGATAGCGAGAATTGCCGGTAACAGAAGGAAGGCTATGACGGAGAAGACCGACGCGAGCACCGGGAAGGTGACGGTGACCTGCCAGTTCTGCCTCACGCTCAACCGGGTGGACCTGAACCGGACCGAGCAGCGGCCCAAGTGCGGCGAGTGCGGCAAGCCGATCCTGCTCGACCGACCGGTGAAGGTGACCGAAGATGACTTCCAGCAGGTGATCGGGGGTGCCGATGTGCCGGTGATGGTCGATTTCTATGCCGACTGGTGTGGCCCCTGCAAGGTGATGGCGCCGGTACTCGACGAGTTCGCCCACGCGCACCGGGGTGAGGTGCTGGTCGTCAAACTGGACACGGATCACAGCCCAAGAACCGCGGAGCAATACGGCATCCGCGGCATCCCCACTCTCATCGTGTTCAAGGGTGGTAAGGAAGCGGCGCGGCGAACAGGCGTGGTCGCGCGAGAAGAGCTCGAAAACTTGCTGGCAGGCGACTAGGTTCGGGAGCCCGGGAGCTCCGGGCGGCGTTCGCCGGACGTGAGCGTTTGGTTCGCTACGATCGCCTCGACCGTTTCGGTGAGTCTGTCCAGGAGATCACGCAGAACGCGCTGCCGTCGCCGCACTGCCGAGCGATAGAACGTCCTGGCCAACAGGAACGACCCGCTGATTACGCCGACCGGCCAGACGACCGCGAAGAGAGCCGACTGCAGGGCACCTATTCCCACACCTAGCCCCACCCCGAGACCTACGCCGCCACCCACACCTCCTACAATGCCACCGAACAGCTGGCCTGCGAGTTGACTGTAGCGCTCCTCGATGCGGATGCGTGTGCGTCCGTTACGCGAGCTCACGGTGACCTGAAGCGTCCGTTCGCTGTTGGGGCTCCTCGATTGCCAGGTGAGCGTGCGACTCATGAGGCTGGGTTGGCCGTAGCCCTCTGCTGCATCCTGAATCTCCGGGAGGAGCATCTCGAACCCGCTCTCCTGGAGCTCGCCGGAGAGGGTACGCTCGAACTCAAGGGTCAGAGGTGCGCCGGCCAGACGGTCTATACCTTCGCCGTGCAAGGGCATGGCCGCCGTGTCGATTTCCTCGGCAGCGCGCCGCAGGTGCCTCGGGTCGATCCCCGCCTCAGCGGCGATCTCCTCCAGCTCGGCGAGCGAAAGACCGCCGCCCTCCGCAGCTGCTGCCGGCTCTTGTCGCTGGAGCTCGGCGGCACGTTTGAGGATGAGGCCTACTTCCTCTTCGCCGTAGCGTCGACGCCGCTCTGCCGGTCCTTCCATGGAGGGCAATCTACCCCGCGGGCCGTGAGAGGTCGAGTCGGTGGGTCAGCCGTCTGAAGACGGCGGCAGTGGGGTCATCACCTCGACCGCGACCCGCCAGCTGCCGCCCCCGCTGGGCCCGCGTCGCCAGGCGCGCACGTACACGCCCAGTTCGACCGCCGTGTCGCCTGCCGCCGGCTTGAACTCGTACTCGCCGTACGTGTAACCCAGATCGCCCGAGCTCGAGACACCCCCGTTCAGAACAGTCCAGCTCAGCGACCCGTGCTGTTGCGATAGCAGCTCACGCAACGCATCGATGCCGTCCAGCGGCTGGCGCCCTTCTCGCAGAGCGCGGACATCTGGGGCAACGTAGCCGGCCAAGGCCGGCAAGATGCCTTGCGTGGCAACGGCCTCGGCGTAAGCCCGGTCCACCTGCAGTAGCGTCTCGCGTGCCGCGGCGACATCGACGGTGTCGACCGGCCGGCTCCTTGCTCCAGGTGCTGGTGAGCGCAGCGGTCCGATCGAGTCGGGTGGAGGGTTGGAGATCCCGTGGTCTATCACCGCTTTCCAGCTGCCGTCGGGCTGCATCTTCCAGACCGTGAAATAGTTGCCGTGGGCCTCGGCTTCGGCGGTGGGATCGCGGCGGTATTCCCAGGGCCCCGTGGTGTAGCCAAGGTCGCCGGCCGCCGACACGTCGGCGAGGACTGGCTCCCAGGAGAGCAGGCCGGGCGCGTCCGGTGCCTCGCGCAGCCACTGCTGCGCGTTTACAGCTCTCGGCCGGAAGAGAACGGCATCTTCGGCGAGGAAGGTGCGGAAAGCGTTCAGCGTTCCCAACTCAGCCGCCGCCTGAGCAAAGGCCCGTTCCGAATCGACTAGTGTGCTCAACGCGGCATCATCCCCTGCTGCGCGGTCCCCCCCGCACGAACTCACCGCCACCGCGCCGGCCAGAAGTGCCAGCGCTTTCCCGTAGAGCCGGTAGTCATTCGTCGCGGTACGCATGGTCACCAAACTACGATCTCCGAGTGGCGCCGCCACTCCCTTGGTTCGGCGCACCGCTCGCGCCGGCGTCCCCGGCGGAAACGCTCGGGTCGTGTTAGGTTGTCAGGGAGCAAGCCAAAGCGCCGTGGGAGAAACAAGTGTCCGACCCTCTTCCTTCGCTTCCCATCGTCTGGCATGAGGCCTACGAGGCCGACATCGGCGTTCACGTTTTCCCGACGAACAAGTACCGGGCTGCCCACGACATCCTGGTGGGAGACGGCACGATCAGCGAGTCGGACATCCGGCGGCCGGAATCGGCGAGCGATGAGCAGGTGGCATTGGTCCACACGTCGGGGTACCTGACGAAGATCAGGGAAGACTCGTTCTCGTGGCAGGACGTGATGGTGCTGGAGGTTCCGTACTCGCCGGAGCTTCGGGAGGCGATGTGGCTGTGTACGGGTGGGTCGATACTGACGGGCCGGTTGGCGCTGGAGCATGGTCTAGCGGTTCACATCGGCGGGGGTTTCCACCACGCGTTTCCAGATCACGGGGAGGGGTTCTGCCTGATCAACGATGTGGCAATCGCCTTGCGGGTCTTGAGAGAAGAAGGTCTTATCGAGCGTGCTGCAGTCATCGACTGCGATCTCCACCATGGCAACGGCACCGCGGCCGTGTTCGCGGATGAGGCGGAAGTTTTCACCTTCTCAATCCACCAGCAGCACAACTACCCGATGTGGAAGCCGGCGAGCGATCTGGATCTGGGGTTAGCCGACCTGACAGGCGATAGGGAGTACCTGGGACTGCTGGAGGAACACATCCCGCCGATCCTCGAGAGCCATCGGCCCGATCTCATCTTCTACCTGGCCGGTGCCGATCCGTACAAGGAAGACCAACTGGGTGGCCTGAGCCTCACCCGGGATGGGCTGCGCCGCAGGGATGAGTTGGTCTATCGCTTGGCCGCCGAGGCGGGCGTGCCGGTGGCAATAACACTGGCCGGCGGCTATGCGCGGCGGTTCGAGGACACGGTCGAGATTCACTGTGAGACGGTTCGCGCCGCTCGTCGCCAGCTGCTTGGCGCCTGAGAGGTCCCCTCCGATGATGCCCCGCACCTACTATCGGTACTTTGCCTGGAGTCTTACGTGGGCGGTCGCTGGGACAGTCTGGGCCGGGACCGTCTGGGGTCAGCAGGTCGCGTTCGAGCGGACGCGAGGCGCGCACCTGCAGATCAGCTACCCTGCGGCGGAGGCAGCGAAGGCGACGTCGTTCCTGAGTGACGCGGAGCGGGTCTACACGTGCGTCGACTCTCTGCTGAAGGGTGCGCTGCCGGCTGCTATTGAGGTCAGGCTCGAACGAGAGCGCACGGACAGCTCGAGCGACTCGACGTTGGTAGTAACATTGATGCACGAGAGCTTGATGGGGCACTCGTTGGCCCGCGGTCTGGTGCGCGTCGGAGGCCGTGAGCTCGTCGGTCCGGCCTTCGACATGGAGGGCGTCCGGTTCTTCGCCGGGGGCCTGGAGACGTGGGCGGCGAGCCGGTGCCGGCCGGTCCGTGAGGAACCTTATTGGCTGCGGGCCGCCTACGCCCACATGGAGGAAGCGACGTACCTCGAATACCTGGAGTTCTTCGAGCGGGCCAGCGAGGAGGTAGGGCGACCCGTGATTGCTGCGGCAGGCTACGCCTTCGTGGACCATTTGGCGGAGTGCCACGGCCTCGAGGCGCTGCAAACGACCCTCACCGCCATGTCGGATAACGCCGACGTCTGCTTGAGCCTCGACGCCGCCGGCCTGGGTTGCGAAGCTTTCCTTGATGGCTGGTGGGCGGCCCTCGATGCGGAGGCGGCCAAGCACGACTTCTCGCTCCTACCTCGGGTCCATGCCGATCTTCTCGTCAGTGGTCAAGGCGAGCTGCGAGAATTGAGCCTCTGGGTACGCATCGTGAATCCGGAAGCTGAGAGTTATCAGTTCTACGTCTCGTTGATCATCGACGGCGAGCGGTCGGAGGAGCCGTTTAATGCCGAGGGGAGCGATTTCAGCGGCCAGGTGCCGTTGGGCCAGGTGAGCCTCGGTGCCAAGGTGATGTGGGACGTGGCCGTCTGGTCCGAGATGCTGAAGCTCTGGCGGCGCAGCGGCTGGCAGGACCAGATAGTCCGGTGACCGGTAGCCGCTTGCAAGCCATGCAGGGAGGATTCAGCATGAGTTTCTGTGAGGAGCAGCTTGACCGGGTTCGCCCCGTGTGGGAGCGGATCCTCGATCACCGCTTTCTGAAGGAGACGCGGGACGGCACGATCGCCCACGAGACCTTCGCCACCTGGATGCGTCAGGACTACCTGTTCGTCGAAGCGGCGATTCCGTTCATCGCGGCGCTGCTGCCGAAGGCGCCGATCGCGCACCGCGGGCCGCTGGGGCAGGCCTTACCGGTTCTCGAGAGAGAGCTCGAGCTATTCCGCGAGCGCGCCGAGGCGGCGGGTGTGGACCTTAGAGACGTGAAGCCGTCATTCGTCAACCACGCCTATGTGCAATTCCTGCTGGCCAGCGCCTTCACCCGATCGTACGCGCAGGCTTTCACCGTGCTGTACGTGGCCGAGAAGGCCTACTACGACTCGTGGATGGTAGTAAGGGAGGGAATCGATCGGGGCTCTATCTGGTTTCCCTTCGTGGAGAACTGGACAAGCGATGCCTTTAGGGGCTGGGTCGATTTCCTCCGCACCAGCCTCGATACGCTGGCCGGCGATGTCGGGGCCGCGGAGCGCGAAGGGATGGTCGAGCTGTTCGAGCTGACTGCCAAGTACGAGCTCGCCTTCTGGGAAATGGCGGCGACCGGAGCGGGATGGCCTTGCCTGGAGGAGGTGGCGTGATGGCCTTCACCGATGAACTGCATGCGGCGGCGAAGTCGATCTGGGACGCCCAACTCGAGCATCCGTACGTGAAGGGGATCGGCGACGGGTCGCTCGCTGAGGATCTCTTTAGGAACTGGGTGCTCCAGGACTACCGCTATTTGAAAGAGTTCGCCCGTATCTTCGCGTGGGCGGTGGCCAAGGCGGATCGGCTCGACACGATGGGTTGGTACGCCGCGGTGCTCGACCTGACGTTGAACACCGAGATGGAGCTGCATCGCCAGTACGCGGCCCGCTTCGGCCTCGCGCCGGCCGACTTGGAGGCGGCCCCCATGTGGCCGACGACGAGGGCGTACACCGACTTTCTGGTGCGCACTGCGGCGGATGGCGACATGGCCGACCTCGTCGCAGCGCTCCTCCCGTGCGCCTGGGGCTACGTGTATGTGGCCAAAGAGTTGGCGAAAGGAAAACCTCCAGAGGATCAGCGCTACGCCGACTGGATCGCCCAGTACGCATCGGAAGAGTTCGCCCAGGCTGCAGAATGGCTGAAGGCGGAGATGAATCGTCTGGTGGAAGGGGCGTCGGAAGAGAAACGTGCCCGACTAGTGGATCTTTTTGTTCTTTCGAGCCGTTATGAGTGGGGATTCTGGGAGATGTGCTGGAAGGGTGAAGAGTGGAGTGTCTGAGGCGGCTGCTTGCCGCTCTCTGAAGCGGCCGATTACTTTGATCGTTGTGGTAGCACGATAGGTAAACCCCAACCGGTCTACGGCAATGGTGAGACTTGTTTTCTCTCCGAGTAGGCATATCGCGCGCGTCTCGCTTCCCTTTCTGTCATTATCCAAGAGCATAGGATCGGATTTCGCGATGCGGTCGGTGCAACGGGTAGGCGGCATACGGTATCTGATGGGCGTGCTGCTTACTCTTGGCCTTGCTTCGTGCGGTGGGGGCGACGACGGTGGCCCGAACGAATGGTCGGTGACGGTGACGACTTCCGTCGGGAGCGGTACACAGGTAACCGTCGACGGCACAAACCGTGCGGCCCCGTTCAACACACAGTGGCGAACCGGTGAGTCCCACACCATCGGCGTGCCGTCGCCCCAGTCCGGGGAACCTGGAACGCGATACCTTTTCGACCGCTGGTCGGACGGTGGCGCTCAGAGCCATGAGGTTATGGTAGAGCGCTCCAGGACGTTTACGGCAACGCTGAGCACGGAGCACGAGCTGACCGTCACGGCGACACCTGATGGTGCGGGTACGGTGGAGGCGGATCCGGCGGGAACCTGGTTTGCCGAAGGGACCAACGTGCAACTGACGGCTTCGCCGGTCGTGGGTTGGCTGTTCGACCGCTGGGAGGGCGACATAACCGGTGACGCCAGTCCGACGTCCTTCGCGATGGACGGCCCCAAGTCGGTGACAGCGGTGTTCGGCGAGCAGCCGGGTACGGTCTCGGGTCGTGCGACGCAGCAATGGGACGACGCGCCTCTAGTGGGTCTCGTAGTCCACCTGATCGCGAACGGTGACACGCTGACGACGACGAGCGACTCGAACGGCGAGTACGAGTTCGTCGAGGTCGCGGTGGGGGCCTATACCGTGGCCGCCGACGCGGCCAGTGTCATCCCGTTCGGTCAGTTCGCGCCTTCGCGCGAACAGGCGATAACTTTGGGCCGCGGTGAAGATGTCACGGGTGTCGATTTCAGCTACCAGCGAGCGGAGATCGAGGTCAGAACGCTGGCCGACGCCAGCAGCGTGTCGGTCGGTGCAACGGTGACGATAACGCTGGAGCTCGATCTCTCGGCGATTCCGCTCCCGGCGTCGACGCTGACCGGCACGGTCAGCTGGGACGAGGCGGTGGCGGATTACACGGAGGGCAGCGCGAACGCTGCGGCCTGGGATGATCTCGAGATCAACGAGAGTCCGTTGGGCACGCTTGGATTCGCTGCGATATCGATAAACGGTGTCGGCGACGCCGTGGTTGTCGGGCTGACCTATGATGTCGTGGCGATAGACATAGGCGCCACTGAGTTCGACCCGGTCTTGGCGGAGCTGTCGGTGATCGATCCGGCGACCGGTGGCGCGGTAGACCTGCTTTCCATCACTACGGTGGTCGAGACGCGAGCCAGCGTCAGCGTGCAATGAGGAGTGCCCCAACCGTGAAGGAGCAGATGATGAGTGCACCACTCAGGGTGCCTGGCCGACTCGTCCGTGCGCTGGCGCTCTCGGCCCTCGTCGCGCTGATACCTGGCGAGCTCTGGCCTCAGCAGGTGCAGCTGGGGCGGCAGAAGGACCTCAGCCGGGAGAAGATCGAGGAGGTCCGGAGTCGGATCCTCGAGCACGAGGGTCGTGCGATCATTGGCTTCAAGCCGGTGCAGGCGACCCAGGGCATGCGAGCCGATGGGACGCCGGCCCTGGCAGTGAGCGCGGTGAGCAGCTTAGCGGCGAGCCTGGCACCGTTTGGCGTCAGGGTGGATCGCCAGTTCGGCGTCATTCCGGCGGTGGCGGTGAGTATGGATCCGGACCGTCTGGAAGAACTGCTTGCCAACCCCAACCTCGACTACGTGGAGCCGGACTACCTGAATGAATTGATCGGGCACGTGCCGGACGGCGCGGTACAGTCGACGCAGGTGACACCGTGGGGGATAGAGCGCACAAATGCTCCCACGGTCTGGGGAATCACACGGGGGGCAGGTGTCAGGATCGGCATCATCGACACGGGTATCGACGAAGATCACCCGGATCTCAGCCCGGTGGATGGAATCAACATCGTTACAGGAGGCACGACCAGGGACGACTGGAACGACAGTTCGCCCTTGTGCCCGACTCACGGCACGCACGTTTCGGGCACGGCCGCGGCGCTCGACAACACGGTCCAGGTAGTCGGCGTGGCGCCGCTGGCCCAGCTCTTCGCCGTTCGGGTCTTCGACAAGATCGCTGCAGGGCTCTCAGCCTGTCTCGCCCTGGACAGTCATACGATTGGCGGCATCGAGTGGGCGATCAGCAGCGGGATGGACGTAGTAAACATGAGCCTCGGCAGCACGATCCCGTCGCTCGCCGAAGCCGACGCCATCTTCGCCGCTTACTCTGCAGGAGTCGTTGTGGTCGCGGCTGCAGGCAACGATGACGGTGGCCCGGTGCGCTTCCCGGCGGCCTATCCGCAGGCGATCGCCGTAGCTGCGACTAATTCTTTGGACGGCGTGGCCAGCTTCTCAAACCAAGGATCCGAGATCGAGCTCGCAGCCCCCGGCTTATCGATTGCCAGCACGGTCGGTGGTGGTGGGCCACCCCAGGCCTGGAACGGGACCTCGATGGCGACGCCCCACGTCGCTGGCACCGCAGCACTGCTCCGGGCAGCACGGCCCGACCTGAGCGTCGACGAGCTGCGGCAAGTGCTGCGCGGTACGGCCGTCGACATCGCGACGTTCGGTTTCGATCCGGAGAGTGGATGGGGCCTCATCGATGCGGGCGCTGCGGTTAACGCAGTGGCGACGACGAATCTCGCGCTAGCGGCGATCCCCGGCGACATCTCCGTGTCGGTCGAACCGGACGCAGTCCCTGTCACGGCCGCGGTCGAGGTCCGCAACGTAGGTGCAAATGGCACCATCAGCTGGACTGTGGCCGATGATCAGGACTGGATCGGCGTCAACCCGACCGCGGGTAGCGCCAGCGACGTGACACCCGGCGTTTTCGACGTGACAGTCGATCCAGCGGGGCTGACGCTTGGCGTTTATACCGGCTTTGTCACCGTGACGGGGGACGCGGCGAACTCGCCGGTGCAGGTCCGGGTGCGTGTCGCCGTCGCGGAGAATGTGCCGCTCGACGCCGGTGTCACCACTCAGGGCGTCCTGCCTTTGGGTGAGCGGCTCAGGTATGTGCTCGACGGCACGGCGGGACAGTCGATTGACGTGGCATTGTTGCGTGACCTCGGCCACCCGCAGCCGTTGGAGGACCCGTACTTGCGAATCTTCATGCCGGATGGGGAGACACTCCTCGACTTTAACGATGACGCGCGAATCGCTGGCCTGGAGAGGCAGTCACTGCTCTACTCGGTCGTCCTACCCGAAGACGGTAAGTACGTCATAGAGGTCGGTGCGTGGGAGGACGCCAGCGAGGGTGGCTTTCTACTGAAAGCGCGTCCTGCCGGCCCGATCCTCGGGTTCGATCTCCGCGCGATCGGCGGAAGAGCCGAGCAAAATGGAAACCCGGCAACCGCGCAGGTTCTGGTCGTCAATCTTTCGGGCGTCGGCGCGGCCAACTGGACGGCGACCAGTCCACAGCCGTGGATCAGCGCCGATCCTGGTAGCGCGACGGCCGCGCCGCCGGCTGGCAGGATGGCGGCGAGCTTTGGATACGACGCGACACTTCAGGATCGCCGGGTGAACCTCCCGCGGCGCGAGCGCCGGGCACGGGCGGCTGGGGCCACTCCGTCGGTTGGCAAGTCGGAGGGACCTGGGATCGAGCAGCTGGTGCTGCCGACGGAGGGGAAGGCTGGTCCGTCGAGTGGGGCTGCGGCCCTACAGTCGACGCTCGTCACGGTGACCATGGATCCGACTGGCCTTGGCCTCGGTGGCAACGTGGGCGTCGTCAACTTCACGCTTGACGATGGTTGGCTGACGGCGAGCGTAACGGTGGCGTTTTGGGTCTACTCGCCGGGCATGGCGATCGTCGGCGAAGACCTGGTTGGCCCGTGGGGTGCGGCGACGGACTCGCGAACGGACCGAGCGATCGTGGCGACCGGTGACGCTTCCGGTAGCCTGCTACCGGCGGCGGAGACCGGGGTTGGTGCGGCTGTTGCCACCGGGTTCGACCCATTTCCATCGGACGTCGCCCTCGCTGGTAACGGCGATTGGCTGGTGGCCAGCGCGGCGCTGGGTAACACGTCGATAACCAGGATCGCTCGCGTGGGTGGACAATCGAGCTTTGCGGTGCTCCCCGACAACGCCTTCTGGTTGACCACGGGTCCCGACGGGGAAGTGTACGCCACGGCGTGTTTCGACGATCAGACCTACCGCCTGAACCCTGATGGTACAGGCATTGCCTCGTTCGGACCATCGCTGCCCTGCCCGCTGGGCCTCGACTACCGGACGCAGGACAACAGCATGTACATCGCGAGCAGCCCAAGTGACCAGCTGCTTCGAGTGGACCTGGGCGACGGGTCGACAAGTCAGGTGGGAAGTGGTCTGATACCCTGGGACGTTGCGATAGGCCGGTCCGGCAAGATCTACGTCACCGGCTTGGACGCTGACCTGCTTGGCGGGTACATATGGGTCATAGACCCGGCGGTGTCGCCCGACGCAGAACTCTTTGCCTTCGCGCCCTCCCCGACGGACCTGCTGGGCATAGCGCTCGTCGAGGGCGGCGTGGTGTTAACGGCAAGCGCCGAGGGCTTCGGCGAGGTCTACTTCTTTCCGGTCGACGACGGGCCGCGCATCGGTGGCGAAGGAGATCTCTTCGCGCGCCTGGCGGTCGAGCAAGTCGACGGGCTACTGGGCGAGCCGTTCGAGGTGCCGCTGATACTGGACATGGCGGGAAGCACGCGTGAAGCGACCGACTTCACCGCCAGCCTGGGCTGGAACCCCAGCGCTCTCGAGTTCGTCGAGATCGCCGAGGGCGATTTCGGCGGTTCGTTCACCGCCGATATCGATCAGGCGGCGGCCGGTATAGTCGGGGCGACGGCGTCGCGCACCATAGGGCTGAGCGGTGGCATTCGTACGCTCTTCAACGTGACGTTCAACCTGGACGCTTCCGTCGGCCCGGGAGATCAGGTGGACTTAACCGTCACCGTCGATGAACTGCTCGGACCTTTTGGCCTGGACCTTCGGTCGGTGCTGACGGTCCAGCCCGGCAGCCTCTGTGTCAGCAGCTGGCTCTGGGGCGATGTAGATCGTGACGGTACGGTGGGAACCGGTGACGCGACGCAGATCCTGCGGCACTTGGTCGGTTTGCCACTCGCCGTTGGAGCGGATATCGAACTGGGCGATGTGAACCGCGACGGTGTCGTGAACGGCGTCGACGCGGTACAGATTCTCCGCCACCTAGTCGAGCTGCCGATACCGGCCGAGAGTGGGGTCGCTGGTTACGGAGTGCGCGCATGTCCGTGAGCCTCGTATCCGGCCGCCGCTCGAGTGCCGATTGGGAGGATTGAATGACGTATACAAGAGAAGCGATCAAAGGCCTGCACACTCCACTCACCTTACTTCTGATCGGTGCGATCACGGCTGCAAGCTTCGCTGGATGCGCCGACGAGCCGACGACGCCGGGTGGTGGTGAAGAGGCAAACCTGCCACAGGGGCTGAACGTCTACTTGACTCTGGACGATCGCCAGGCTTCTCCCGGCTCCAGCGTTCGGGTCACGGGTAAGGTGCAGGCGGTCGGTGTGGATCTTACGCCCACGGGTTTTCTGGTACGGTTGAACTACGACCCGGCAAAGCTCGAGCCGATAGCGGCTCGGTCTCTCGAGGATGGGGTCCTGAGAGCGGTTAACATCGGGGTGGGGCCGGGCCTGGTGAAGGCGGCTGGTGCCTCGGCGGACGGCTTGAGCACTGATCTACTGTTCGAGCTCGATATGAAGGTCAAGAAAGCGGGGTACGCGGAGGATCTCTCCATCGCCGTCGACGAGCTCGGGGTGATCGAGCGCAACTTCGCCGATCACGCGGCGGACGTAGTTGTCGTGCCTCAGGTCTTGGTCGTACCCGCGCTCTGAGTCAGCTTGACCCAGGCGACCTCGGCGATGGCGGCGTCCTGCGCGCCCACACCCGTCAGGTCGCAGATAATCAGTTCGCTCCCCTCGCGTCCGGTCTTGGCCCCGACCAAGACTTCGCCCAACTCCGCATGCACCGAATCGGGCGAGAGGACTCCTTCCTCCACGCCGTGGTGTACTTCCCCAAGCGATATGCACTGACTCAGGCGGTCGACCACGATCTTCTCTGCCCGGGCGAGGGTCTCGGTGGCCAGTTCTCGCTTGTCGGGGCCATCGGAGCCCACGGCGATCACCGTGGCGTGAGGCTCGAGCGCCGACGCCCCGAACAGCGGCTCGCGGCTTGGCGTCACGGTGACGATTAGGTCGGCCCCGCGAACTGCCTCCTCTGCATCGGACGCGGCGTGGAAGGGGGTCGATAGCTCCTCCTCCATGTCGGCGCAGTATTCGACGAGTTGATTGGTGTCGGGACTCCAGGCGACGGTGCGTTCCCAGCGCCGCACGCGTGAGATCGCGCGGAGTTGGAAGCGCCCTTGCACACCGCTGCCGAGCACGGCGACGCTCTCAATCGACTCTGGCGCCAGGAGCCGGGCGGCCAGCGCTCCTGCCGCTGCGGTCCGAAGGTCGGTCAGGTACGCGTTGTCGGCCAAAAGGGCCACGGGAAAACCTGTCGTAGCGTCGAACACCAGGATCAATCCCGAGCCAGTGGGAAGCCCCCGCTCGACGTTACCGTAGAAGCCGCTGGCGATCTTCACGGCGAAGATAGGAGAGCCTTTCAGATAAGCCGACTTCACGTGCACCTCTCCAGGAGCGTCGGGTACCTCCAGGCCCATGGGTGGCGGCAGCACCAACCCTCCTTCAGCCATGGCCCGGAACGCCTTCTCCGCCGACGCCAGCGCCTCTGGCTCCTTTATCGCCTCACGAATCTCGGCTTCTTTGATTACTTGCATCGGTCCCCCCGGTTAGTCGCTGAATGACTCAAGAGTGTCGAGCTGCGAAGGGCTCGGCAAGGTTAGCGCTCGGGGCGCTAGACTTGGGCCGGCCGAAGCCGCATCTTGAGCCCGGCCTCACATGAATCGAGCAACGCGCCAACCGTAACCCGCACGGAGCGACACAGAACGGACGCGATATGCTGAAGACCATCAAGCCCTCGGATCACCAGCCGCCTCTGCCGCTTGAGCGTCTCATACTGAAGGAGTCGCCGGATGACGAAGCCGTTCCGATGGACGTACTGTTCGTCGGCGGTGGCCCTGCCGGCTTGGCCGGCGCCATCGAGCTCGCCCGACTGGTCGCCCAGGAAGGCGAGAGTGGAGGTGGCCTCGGCGAGCTGGAAATCGGTGTACTCGAGAAAGCAGGCTCGCTGGGCGAGCACTGCATGTCGGGCGCCATCGTGAACCCGGCCCCGTTTCGCCAACTCTTCCCCGGTGTCCCCGAGAGCGAGCTGCCGTTCCGAGTGCCGGCGCCCAAAGACCGCGTCTTCATGCTGTCGGCGAAGGGAAGACGGCGCATCCCAACGCCGCCCTCCATGCACAACAAGGGAAACTACGTGGCGTCGATCTGTGAGATCGTGCGCTGGATGGGTGAGCGAGCCGAAGAGGCGGGCGTGAACATATTCACCGGCTTTCCCGTTGAATCGCTGCTCGTCGAGGGCGACAAGGTCATCGGTGTGCGCACTACGCCCACAGGACTGGACCGGACGGGAAAGCCAGGGAGTGGGTTCGTGCCGGCCAACGATGTGACGGCACGGGTCACGGTGCTCAGCGAGGGTACCCGCGGCTCGCTCAGCCAGGCGTTCCTGGCGTGGCAGGAAGTCGGGTCGCCGAACCCGCAGATCTACGCCCTCGGGGTCAAAGAGCTGTGGCAGGTGAAGCGGGCGCCCGATCACGTCATCCACACGATGGGCTGGCCGCTCCCCAAGGACGCGTTCGGTGGAAGCTGGATCTACCCGATGGCCGACGACCTCATCTCGCTCGGCCTCGTCGTCGGGCTCGACTACCGCCAGCACTCCCT
>CP070812.1:4501953-4505927 GCA_020344015.1 Gemmatimonadota bacterium | reverse complement strand
AGGAGCCCCCACTCCTCGGCGTAGCCCAGGAGGCTCTTGTGCCCCAGCTTGTCGTTGTTCGTGTTAGAGTTCATGCCCGCTTGACAGTTCTGGACGTTCAATATATACTGAACTTAGGATACCATGTCAATAGATGACCCTGGCGTCAGGTTACTACCATGAACCGCACCCAAGCCCTCGCCCTCGTCCTCACCCTGTTCTCAGCGCCCACACTCGCTCACGGCCAGGAGTCCGCCCGGGACATCATCGACCGGGTCGACCGGATCATGCGCGGCGAGTCGAGCTACGGTGTGGCGACCATGGATGTGGTCACGGAGAACTGGGAGCGCAGCATGACCATGGAGGTCTGGTCGCTGGGAACCGAGTACTCGCTGATCCACATCACGGCGCCCAACAAAGAGGCGGGCACGGCGACGCTTAAGGCGGGCGACGACATCTGGAACTACCTGCCGCGGGTCGACCGCTCGATCAAGATCCCGGCCTCGCTGATGATGGGCGCCTGGATGGGCTCGCACTTCACCAACGACGATCTGGTGAAGGAGAGCCGACTAATCGAGGATTACGACATCGAGATCGAGTTCGAGGGCGAGCGCGACGGCGCGGAGGTCTGGGAGTTCGTACTGACGCCCAAGCCTGAAGCAGCGGTCGTCTGGGGCCGAATCACTTACGAGGTCCGCAAAGACGATCTGATGCCTGTGTGGGCACGTTACTACGACGAAGATGATACCCTGGTTCGCACGATGACCTTCAGCGACTATCGGATGATGGGCGGTCGTCTGGTCCCGGCGGCGATGGACATGCTCCCCGAGGACAAGCCCGGCGAGCGGACATCGGTTCGCTATTCGGAGATCGAGTTCGACATCGAAATCGACGAGAGTTTCTTCTCGTTGCGTTCTCTTCGCAGTCGGAGGTGACGAAGAATGGCCTTGGGCCCCTGGTGGCGGATCGGCTGGCGCAATCTCGGTAGAAACCGGCGGCGCACTCTAATCACGGCGGCCGGACTCGCGTTCGGTTACCTGGCGGTCGTCGTGCTCATCGGTCTGATGGACGGGCTCACCGCTGAGATGATCGAGAGCGGCACCGGTGTGCTTTCGGGCCAATTACAGGTACACGATGTCGAGTACAGGCCCGAACGGAAGATCTACGACACCATAGGCGGTCGCGACGGTACCGACGTCGAGCGGCTCGTACGCGAGATCACCTCCGATCCGGTTGTCGAGGCGGTGGCGCCGCGCGTCTTCGCCGGTGGCTTGGTCAGCTCCGGCGAGTCGACGGTGGCCGGCATCCTGATGGGCATCGATCCCAAGCTCGAACCCGGAGTCAGTACCCTGATGAACGGTATGGTCCGCGGTCGAGTGCCGGCGGCGGGGACGAACGAGATCCTCATCGGGACCGAAATGGCGCGCCAGCTAGAGGTCGACGTGGGTGACGAGGTCATCCTCGTCGCGCCGGCCGCCGACGGCTCGATGGGCAACGACCTGTACACGGTCTCCGGCGTATACCAGAGCGGCATGGCCGAGCTGGACGCGTCGTACGCGGTATTGCCGATTGGCTCGCTGCAGATCTTGGTCGCGCTCGATCCCGGTCGGATCCACGAGATCGCCGCCTCGGTCACCGACCCGTGGCTGGCGCCCGAGGCCGCCGATCGGCTGACCGCCGGGCTGTCACCGCTCGGGGTTGAGGTCGAGGTCGCAGCGTGGACCGAGCTGCGGCCCGAGATGCTCGACTATGCGCAGCTGGCCGATGGCTGGAGATTCGTCGTCATCTTCATCGTCTTCGCCATCGCCATCTTCGGTGTGGCCAATACGATGCTGATGGCAACGTACGAGCGGCGGCGCGAGATCGCGGTGATGCTGGCGCTGGGCACGACGCCTTTCTCCATAGTGCGCAGCGTGCTCTCCGAGGCGCTCGCCCTGGGGATCTTGAGCCTCGCCTTCGGCGCCGCCATCACCTTCCCGGTGATGTTCTGGTTCCATAACGCGCCGCCCGACCTGAGCTGGCTCTACGGTGACTACACGATTTTTGGAGCGCTGATCCGACCGCGCCTGCGCGTCGAGTACCACTTCGCCATGGCGCTCTGGACCGGTGTCGCGCTCCTGATGACGGCCTTGCTGGCGTCGCTCTATCCTGCGGCCCGCGCAGCAAGAGTGCCGCCTGCCGATACACTCTCAGGACTATGATGAGTCGAGCGACTACCCTGGTTCGATTGGCACTCCGCAACCTGCGTCGGCAGGCGCGACGCAGCGCGATCACCGCGGCCGCGATGATCGTCGGCGGTGCGCTGATGATCTTCTCGCTGACCATCGGGGACGGCGGCCACGAGGATTGGATCAGATCGGGCGCTCGCATGGGGAGCGGCCACATCGCGATCCAGGCGCCCAACTTCCAGAAGAGCCGCAAGATCGACGACCGGCTCCCCGCCCCAGCCCGCGCAGCGGCAGAGGCGGCCCTAGGTAGCCCGCAGATCACGGAGCACCTTCTGGCGGCCGTGCCACAGCTGGCCGTCGTTGGGTTGGCCAGCTCGCCGACCGGCGCGCGACCGGCCCAGATCATCGGCGTCGATCCCATAGCCGAAGCGGAGTTCTCGATCCTGGACGACAAGCTGGTCGAGGGCCGTTACCTCGAGCCCGACGACCGACTCGCCGCCTACGTCGGCGCGGGCCTACTGGAGGGCCTCGACCTCAGGCTCGGCTCGCGCTTCGTGCTCACCGCGCAGGACGCCGACGGCGAGATTGCCGGCCAGCTGGTTCGCGTGGTGGGCGTCTACCGCTCCGGGGTCCCCGAGGTCGACCAGGTGGTGATCCATATCCCGCTGGCAACCGCCGGTTCCTGGCTACGCTCCGGCGACGACGTGACGACCATCGCCGTGCTCCTCGACTCGAGCGACAGGGTGGCGCCGACCAGCCGCAAGCTGACCCGCGAGCTGAGCGCCGAGATCGAGGCAGGCGATTTGACGGTCCTGAGTTGGCGCGAGGCGATGCCGGTGCTCGACGCGGCGGTACGGATCGACGATCTGGGCAACTACGTCTGGCAGGGCATCATGTTCGGGATCATCGCCCTCGGCATCGTCAATACCGTGCTCATGTCTGTCCTTTATCGAAAGCGCGAGTTCGGACTGCTGCAGGCGCTCGGCTTCACGCCGCGGCAGACCGGCGGCCTGATAGTCACAGAGGGCATAATCCTCACATTCGTCAGCGGCCTGATCGGCATCGCGCTCGGACTGTTTCTTACCTGGTTCTTCTTCCGCGATGGGCTCGACTTCTCGTTCGCCTGGGACGAAGAGTGGAGTTTCTCCGGTATAGCGATGGACCCGGTCTTCGTTCCCCTGTTTCGAACGACCCGGGTGATACAGTCACTCGTCTTCCTTTTCCTGATCGGGATTTTCGCCTCGATCTATCCGGCATACCGAGCGACACGCATCGATGTCGCAGAAGCGATGAAGTTCGAACGATGAACGTTGCGAATATGAACGACCGAAACACGGCAGCCGTGCGGACCGACGAAGTCTGGAAGATCTTCGAGCAGGAGGCCGAAGAAGTACAGGCGGTCCGCGGCGTTACACTGGTGATCGAACCCGGCGAGTTCGTCGCCATGGCGGGACCGTCGGGCTCGGGCAAGACGACTCTGCTCAATCTGATCGGCGGCCTCACACGTCCCAGCCGCGGCGGCATCTGGGTGGAAGGGCGCGACATCGCCGCCATGTCCAACCGGGCGCTGGCGCGCATGCGGCTCGAGCGCATCGGCTTCATCTTCCAGGCTTACAACCTGTTGCCCGTGCTCACCGCTCTGGAGAACGCCGAGTTCCCGCTGCTCCTACAGGGCGTCAACGGCGGCGAGCGCCATCGCCGAGTCAGGGAGTTGTTCGAGCGGACCGGCCTGGCCGGCCTCGAGGACAGGCGGCCCGGCAAGCTGTCGGGCGGCCAGCAGCAGCGCGTCGCCGTGATCCGCGCCGTCGTCGGCGAGCCGGCGCTCGT
>CP070812.1:4454160-4501853 GCA_020344015.1 Gemmatimonadota bacterium | reverse complement strand
CGGTACCAGCTCTCCAGCGCCTGTGTGACCGATAAGAGGTCTGAGTACCACTCGTCGCGTGCGATGTCCCAGGAACGGGTGAGGTTGAACTCGCCAGACAAGGGTTCCTGGTAGAGGATGAGCGACCAGGAAGTCCGCTCGACCAGAGCGTCGGCGAGGAACTTGTCGTGCCAGAGCTCGAGCTGGAAGTGGAAGCGGAGAGGCAGGCCCGAGAGCAGCGGGCGGACGAGCACGGAGTCGGCGAAGATGTCGACGGGCCGCAGGAAGGCCTGCCAGCCGTTCTCGGCGTTGCCGGGCGATAGGGACAGATGGGTCCTCTGGGCCGCCGCCGGATCGGCGACGGCCGACGTCGCGACAAACGCTGCCGCGATCAGAACCTTGCGGTCAGGCGAACGAAGAAATTGAGTTCTCCCGATCCAACCAGGGGATAGGCGACGTAGGCGCCGAAGCCGCCGAGGTCGAGCCCGGCGCCGACGTCCGTCACCCAGTTGTCGCTATCTCCGAGATAATCGAACCAATCCTCAGCGTTCCACGCCGCGCCCGCGTTGAAGAAGAGGACGATCGCCGGATTGAACTGCACGCTGAAGATGTCGCCAGAGACGTCAGGGATCTGTTTGTGGTCCCAGTGGTAGCGGAACCTCAGTCTGGTGCGGTACTCGGCTTGGAAGAGCGTGAGACGCTGGCAGCCGTAGCCGGGTTCCGTGCCGATGAGTCCCGAACTGCGAACGTCGCAGTCGAACTCCATCATGTCGAACCCGGGGAGGGAGCCGGTGCCGCCGATCATGTGCTCGCGCTGCGCCGGTGTCCGCTCGTCTCCGAGTCGGCCGCCGCCGATCAGCCGGAAGGCGAGCACCGAGTTGCGGCTTACGCGATTATATCGTCGCAGGTCGAGGAGCAGGTGGGTGAAACTCGGTTTGACGCCACTCAGCCGACCTCCGACGGCCTGCTCGAGGCTCAACTCGTTGTACCAACCCGACAGTGGCTGGTCGGGGTCGTTGCGCGTGTCGATTCCTAGCCTGAGCGCGATGCTCTGCAGGTCGCCGTCATCGATCATGGCATTGGGCCGGAACTCGTCACTGGTATTCCAGAAGATCGTCCACGGGTCACGCGCACTACGGGTGGTGTGGTTTTCGTCGCGGAACTCGAGCGATCCGAAGAGGGTCGAGCTGCGCCAGCCGAGTCTGCCGTACCAGCCCTTGCGCTCGTAGTAATCACGATAGTCGCGCTTAAAGAAGAAGACGGTCAGCGAGTTCTCCAGGTTGGTGAGCTGCCACCTCTCGATCGGGTCGACGACCGACCAGTACGCCGCTTCGAGCCAGACGCTACGGTGGCCGCCGAGCCACTGCCTGAGGCGTAGCTCCCAGCCTAGTTCGGATTCGTCGGGATCGAAGCCGCCTATAGTCCGCCAGATGAGGAAGGCCTCGAGACGGAGAGGGTTCCTGCCGCCAGTGGTGATGCGGGGCCCGAAGGCGATGGGCAGGCCCTCGACCCGGTTGTAGGCGCGTGCCGACACGAAGATCTGGCTTTCACCCAGCTCCCAGCTGGGTAACATGATGCGTCGGCCGGTCGGCCGCGTTTCGCCGGGCGGCCCCGGACCCAGATACTCGATGCCGTCCACGGTACGTCGATAGCGGAAGACGGTCGGGTAGGTCGTGATCATGCCATCGACCCGGCCCCGCTCGACGCCGATGATCAGGCCGCCCACTACCGTCAGGTCCCCTCTGATCCGAAAGCCCTCGCGTAGGGCTATGTCGCCGTTCAGCACCAGCACGTCGCCGTCGATACGGCCGGCCAGCTCCAGGGGGCCACCGAGGACCGCAACGTCGCCGCCGATTGTCCGGTCGGCCGGCACCTCGGTCCTGCCGCTGAAGCGAATAGTGGATGGGCTGTTGTAGTAAGCGACTAACTCGTGGGCGACCTGCGCCGGTAGCTCTTCGCCCGGCGGCAGGGGCGTGCGTACGCCGACCTGGATGGTGTCCTGCGCCGGGAGGGTCGCCGGCAAGGCGCAGAGCAGGACTGCCGCACTAAAGGTTACGCTATGGCTTCTCATTGATCCTCCGAACAGGCAAACTGTCACACCAGCCTGTCAGGAGCAAACCCGATGCCGCGGTTGGGGGTTGATCTGAGGCGATCCGTGAGGGATGGCGGAGCGGGATCGTGTCGTTTGGAGACGCCAGGCGTGCCGGTCGGGCACGGTGCCGCTAGGCGTTGGGCGAGTCGTCCTCGACCCCCTCCCGTCGGATCCCGAGCCTCTTCATCCGACGATAGAGATTCGGCCGATCGGTGTTCAGCCGGCGCGCCGCCTCGGCGATGTTGCCGTCGGCGGTCGTGAGGGCGCTCTGGATAAGCTGCCGCTCGTAGCCCTCCAGCATGTCGGAGAGTGAGCCGCTCTGCTCGATGGGCTCCGGGCCCGCGAGGCGGGCGCGAGGAAGGACGGTGGCGATCTCTGGGGCGGCGATGACGCGATCGGGATAGAGGATCATGAGACGCTCGACGGCGTTCCCCAACTCGCGGACGTTGCCCGGCCAATCGTAAGCGACGAGGGCCTGGATCGCCGAGTCGGTGAAGTTTGGCGGCCGCAGGCCATGCCGCGTTCTGAACCGTTCGATGAAGTGAGCGACCAGACCTGGAATGTCGTCCTTGCGATCGCGCAGCGGCGGAATGTTGATCGGCATCACATGGAGTCGGAAGTAGAGGTCCTCGCGGAAAGTCCCGTCCTTCACCCCCGCCTCCAGATCGTGGTTCGTCGCGGCAACGATGCGAACGTCCACGGGGATCAGCTCGTCTCCACCGACCCGCTCGATCTCACCCGCCTCGATGGCACGCAGCACCTTGGCTTGAGCTTCGGGACTCAGGTCGCCCACCTCGTCGAGGAACAGCGTGCCGCCGTTCGCCAGCTCGAACTTGCCACGCCGTTGGCTCGTCGCCCCGGTGAATGAGCCCTTCTCGTGACCGAACATCTCGCTTTCGATCAAGTCGCGTGGGATGGCCGCGCAGTTGATGCGCACGAATGGCCCACGACTGCGCGACGACAGAGCGTGGATGGCGACGGCCACCAGTTCTTTCCCCGTTCCGCTCTCGCCGGTGATGAGTACTCTAGAGTCTGTAGATGCAATGCGCTGGATCAGCGCCCGGACTTCCTCCATCGCCGGCCCGGATCCGACGAGTTCCTGGCCCGGCTCGAGCTCGCGGCGCAGCGCGAGGTTGAGATCGCGTTGGCGCCTCAGTTCCAGCGCCGACTTCAGGGTGATCAGCACGGCTTCCGGAGTCAGCGGCTTCTCGAGGAACTGGAAAGCTCCAAGCCGCGTCGCTTGAACGGCGTCGCCCAGCGTCGCCTGGCCGCTCATCATGACCACTGGCACGTGCGGCCAGTCGTCCGCTATCCGCTCGAGCACCTCAAGACCGCTGGCGCCGGGCAGCGCCAGGTCGAGTAGCACCGCTTCCGGTTCGTCCGCCGCCATCTTGACCAGGGCATCTTCGCCCGTCTCCGCCTCGGTGGTCGTGTAGCCCTCGGCCTCTAGCAGGCTGGCGACGAGCCGGCGAATGTTGCCTTCGTCGTCGACGATGAGTATTCGCGTCATCTTTCCTCTACAAGGCTCCCGCGAAGTACATCTCGAACCAGACCTTCTCGAATTTGGGAGATACGAGCTCGGCCCGGAAGAATCCGTTCAGCAGACTCACACCGCCTCCCACCGACCATAATACGTCGTCGCTCGATCCGCCGCCCGGCCAGTCGGACCCGTTACCGGCCCAGCCGAAGTCGGCGAAGACGACGGGCCTCCAGATCGGTCGATTCTTGGCCAGCTCGATCCGGCCCGTCCAGTATGACTCGCCGGCGAGCGTGCCGTGGGTGAACCCGCGTAGCGTCGCGATCCCACCGATGCGCCACAGTCTCTGGAGCGGCACTTCGCCGCCGGACCAACCCCCACGGGCCACCAGCGCCAGCGAGGCCAGGTCCCACAGATCGACTTTGCCCTCCAGTCCGGCCCGCGCCTGCACGTAGTCGAGTGAGTCGGCACCGGTGCCTGCCTCGACCCCCACTGTGATTTGGCCGCGGTCGGTGGGTCGCGTCCAGTCGCCGAGGTAGATGATCGCCTCGCCGTCACCGCGCCAGAAGATACCTTCGTCCGCCGGCGGGTTGAGCTGGAAGACGGAGTCCTGCCAGATGCCGGGAATCGCGAAATCGGTGTTGCGCTCCACCGTCGTGTGGTCCTCAAATCCCGCTCCGATGCGGCCGCGGAACCAGGACCAACGACGGTCGAGTGTGAGCGCCACGCCGGTCGCCCGATAGTAGTCGGCGTCATCGCGGCCGAGGAAGAACGCGCGCAGCGAGTTCCCGAAAGCACGCTTCACGTCGCTCAAAGTCGATGCCGCGACGTGAAGCTCACTGTAGGCGGTCAGCTCGACCCGCATGCGTGGTGCGTCGTAGCGGACGTCGAGCCGCGCCTTCGGCTGCAGGTCGGCGAAGCCGAAGCTACCGCGGCCACCGATCGACCAGAAAGCGCGGCGTGGGATGTCGTAACGCGCCGCCAGTCCTAGCGCCAGCGACTCGACGCGGTTGTAACGGATGAGATCGGCCAAGCGGTCCCACTGGATAACGAACATCTTGCGACCGACGATCTCGTTCGAGAGCGATCGCGCGCGACGCTCGAGTTCTTCGGCCGAGGGGAGCGTGAGCTCGGCGGGTGTCTCCAGCGGTTCTGCCCATTCGTCGTAGGTCTCGAGCGAGTCGTCCGGTGGACGGATGATCTCCCAGCCGCCGTCCGCGGGTCCGGCTCGGATTTGAGTCGTCTCGCGGCGCGGGTTCGCCTCGCGGCCGCGGGCCGAGTCGGGCACTTCGTCGGCGGTCTCGACCTCACGCCCGGCCCGCAGATACAGAGTCGCGCCTTCGTCGTAGGTGGTGCTGGTGTCGATGCCGGCGCGCATCGAGTCGGGTGACAGCCATGCGATCGACTGCCCGGAGTTGACGTCGTAGCGGTCGAACTCGTTACGGAAGATTATCGGGAGCGCCAGGTTACCGATAAAGGGTATGCGCACCATGAGTTCTACTTCCTGATGGTGCGGCAGCCAGTAGCGCTGCTCCCAGAGTCCTTGCTGCAGGGTTGCTGAGACCGAGAGGATGCGGTTAACCCACTCGGCGTCCTCTTCATCCTCGTCCCAAAGACGTCGGCCGACGAAGCGGATCTGCATCGCGCCCACGTCACCCGACGCGCCATCGACCCACACCGATCCGACGACGAGCGATTCGTCACCGCGCGTGGGCGTGACCTTGACCTCGACGAGGTCCACCTGCCGGTCGGCGACGTAGAGCGTCACGGTGTCACCAACCTCGTACTCGTAGTAGCGGTCGGCGCCCTGAGAGAAGGGATGTACCGCGGCTCGTTCCGGGATCTCGATACCGCCGAGCAGGCGCAGGCTGTCCCCCGGCGCCGTAGCGACGAACCAGGGGCGGCTGAAGTCGAGACCCGCCTCGGCCTCGGGCCCGAACGATGTGACGTAGCGTTGCCCGAGCATCTTCACCTGGAGTCCGGCGTCGCGATCCCAAGTCACGCTAGACGCCAGCTCGCTGGCCACGAGCAACTTGGGCGGCGCCAGCGGATCGGTGGACAACGCGGCGCTGACCAGTGTGTTGAGTCTGGACGTGTAGTCGAGTAGGGTCGAATCGGGCTGGTAATGGCGGCGGCGCGCCAGCTCGACGATGTCCTGGCCCCGCGCGGCCGGCGCGGTTGCCGGGAACAGAACGAGAAGGGCAAGGCATATTCTTCGGGCAGTGTTCATGGTGCCGTGTCGTGTAATCGCTTTGAGCGTCACGGTCGAATCGAACCGAGCACGTTCGTCGCCCAGTTATCGAGGCTCACCAGCGTCCCGTTTCTCCTGGCCAGCCTGTAACGCTGCAGGCGCGCGTCCCAATCGGGTTGCGTGCCATCGACCAACCACGGCTCGATCCATTCGTTTTCTCTTATCGCTCCGAGTTCACGGATCAGGACGTCATCGGTGACGGGAGAGCTGCGAAGGATCTGTGTCAGCGCTCGCTCGAGTGAAGCTCCGCGGTCCTGGAAGGCGAGGTCGAGAAGGAAGGCGGCGGCCGTACCGCCGTCGTAGATGTAGCGGTAGACCTCGGGTCTCCAGAAATCGCGCTCCGCCTCGACGATCGAGCGGGCCCCGTAGAGGTTGCTCGATTGATAGCGATTGAGCCGTTCGGTGATCTCGTCCAGAAAATCCTGCGGCGCGATCAGCTCGCCGACGAGCAATGACTTCAATGCCATGTAGTCGGTGAAGCCTTCGGAGAACCAGCGGGGCGGCTCCTGCCGGAAGGAGAACCCGGTGGGTATGTACCAGTGCATCAGCTCGTGAGCCGTTGTGCGCATCCAGTGTCGGAACTCGATCTCGGCGGGCCCGCTGCCGCCGACGTAGACGACCCCCGACTTGCCGAGCACCTGCCCGCCGGTGCTGAGCCCCGGCACCTGGGCGGGGACGCGGCCTGCACCCAAAAGGTGATCGCCGCTGCTCCAGCCGTCGCCGGCGATGCGGTGCAGGTTGCCGGCGATTCTGTTTACCGCCTGGAACACGCGATCGTCGGAGACCGGCCAGCGACCGTGGATCGCGGCGGTGAGGGCTCGCGGTCCGATGTTGAAGCGCTGCGTGCGCAGGCGGCCGACGACAAAGACGGATTGGATGATGTCGTCGATCTGGTATCCAGTGCCGGCGCGTTCTTCCAGCGTCGCGACCCGCCAGTTCGACGGCATGCCGGTGAACCAGACCTGGGCGCTGACCGCGCCTCCGCGTGGCCGGCCCAGCCAAACACGTGGGAGCAGATCGCCGACGATGAAATGGCCGCCCTCGCTGTCGAGCTGAGAGGCGCGATGGTAAAGGCCCGATTCCCGTGCCGGCGCGAGCACCATGGTGAAGCGTATCGTGACGCGTTCCGCTCGTGTCGCTTCGATCAGATGATGACCGGTGCCTAGGTCGCCGGCTCCCATCGCCACGCTCAGCTGGCCGCCGGGCCCGCTCGCCTCGAGCCGGCGAAGCCGGTCCTCGAGACCGGGGTAGCCCTCCCAGTTGGCGCGGAACAGCAAGTGGATCGTCTCGGGTCGAGGCACTTCGAGTTCGATGGTGCCGTCGACCGTGTGCCGCGCCGGATCGAGGCGTAGCCTGAACTCTGGGATCGCGGCAGGCGAGGCGGGCTCTCCAGGCCGCTCAGCCGGGACGGGGTCGGGTGCGCTCGCGCTGCTCGGTGGAGGTGTCGCTTGACGTTCAGGTTCACCGCAGGCCAATGCCAGCGGCACAAGTAGAAGCAGGGTGTGCGGTCTCGTCATTCGGCCGCCTGTGCCGGTAGTCGTACGAGGAAGCAGGCGCCTTCATCCACATCGCGCAGCTCGACCTCGCCGCCGTGTGCCTGAATCGTCTGTCGGACCAGCGCCAGCCCGAGTCCGGTTCCCCGACTCTTCGTCGTGAAGTCCGGGCCCCAGACCTGTTCGCGGTGCTCGGCTGAGATCCCCGGCCCGTTATCGGCTATCGCCACCTCGACGGCGTTGCCGACCCGCGCGATGGTCACCTCGATGCGACCGTCCGTGCGGGCGCCGAGCGCCTCGACGGCGTTCCCCAAGAGGTTCCTGAAGACACGGTTCAACGCATCGAGGTGGCCTTCGATGTGTGGCACCGTCCCTTCCACGGTGAGCGTACCCTTCACCGAGTCTGGGAGGTCGCGCTTGAGTAGTTCCTGTAACATCTCGGCCAGGTCGATCTCACTCTTCGGGCCCTCGGGCAGACGGCCGAACTGGGAAAAGCTGCGGGCGATCTCATCGAGCCGCTCGGCCTCCTGCGAGATCACATTCAGCGGCTCCTCCAACGCGGCCCCTTGTCCCTTCGACGCCGCGTGGCGTGCCTGTCTCAGCGCCAGCATCAAGGGCGTCAGTGGGTTCTTCATCTCGTGGGCGACGCGACGCGCCATCTCTGTGAGCCCCCTCAGCCGTTCCGCCTCGAGCGCCTGACGCCGACCCTCCGCCAACCGCTCGGCCATCTCGCGGAAAGCCCTGCGCAACACGGCGAACTCCGGAGGCCCGTGTAACTCCGCCGGTCTCGGCGCCGGCAGCGCCTCTTCGCGCGCGAGTCGGCCGGCCCAGTCCACGACCTCGTTAACCGGCCGGCTGAGCAGGCGAGCGAGCTGACGTGCGGCCAGCGCGGCGACGACGGCGAGTGACAGCCCGACGACGAGGGCGATCCAGGGCAGCGCGCCGGCGAGTCGGCCGGCTATCAGGTCCCAGCGTCGAGCGAGCCCGACCGAGCGAGACAGCTCTTCTTCGTGTCGTTCCGCTGCCGTTTGGACCAGCGAGTCGGTTCCAGCTTCGCCCAGTGCATCGAGCAACTCGCTCCCGGTGTCGCCGACGCGACTCCAGGCCCCGGCGCCGCCTAGCTCGACCTGCGTTCTGATCCCCCAGGCAGCCAGGCCGAGTAGCGCGACGGACGGTACCGCCGACAGCAGGAACAGGACGAAGAAGAGCCGGGTCGCGAAGGAAGGCCGGCCGTTTCGCATTTCCTTACGCAGGCTCACGGTGTGCGGATTCAGGCGAAGAGCGAGGTGTAGGCACGGGTCACCGCCATCTCCAAGTCGCCGGAAGTGTCGATCTGTACCAGGACATCGACCTCATCGGCGTCGGGTGCCTCGTAAGTTGCCCGTTGATCATCGAGCAAATCGATCCGGCCGTCGGTGACCTGGCGTCCGGGCTTGGAAAGCCTCGCCTTGAGTACCTCGCTCGGGGCGGTACACTCGACGATGCCGAACAGTGCTTCGCGTGCCGCCGCCAGCTCCCGCGCCTCAGCGCGATGGCGTGCCTTCGACCACGAAGCGTCGAGGATTATCGAGTTGCCGCGTGCCAACTCGCGCTTCGCTTCGAACAACAGTGCTCGGTAAGTGCGGTCCGTCCACTCCGGCGAGTAGACGCCGGTGCCGAACGGGACCTTCTGCTCGTCATGAGGATCGATCCCGGCCAGCTGCTTGCGCACCACGTCGCTGTGCAGAACGCGGACGCCGGCCCGAGCGGCCAGTTCCTCCGATTGGCGCGTCTTACCACTTCCCATCAGACCAGCCACGAGCACTAGGCGCGGCCTGAGCCGCAGCGCGCCCTCGAGAGATTGCTTCAGGAAACGGCTCGCTTCCTCGGTCGCTGCCGCCTTCTCCTCCGAGCTCGGCCCTGCCTGGTCGATAACAAAGGAGCGGACCTTGCCCCGGACGTAGGCGCGGTACGACTCGTAGAAACAGAGTAGCGACGGGATCGGCTCGTCGTTCGAGCTTTCGTAGTAGGCCGCGAGGAACGCAGCGGCCAGGTCTGACCTGCCGCGGTAACGCAGGTCCATCGAGAGGAACGCGGTGTCGGCAATCGTGTCGGAGTAGCGGAACCGATCGTTGAACTCGATGCAGTCGAGGACACGCGCCTCCCCTGTCTCAGGGTCGATGAAGATGTCGTCCGTCTGCAGATCGCCGTGGCAGTCTCGGATCCAGCCATCCCTGACGCGCTCCTCGAACAGGTCAGAATAGACCCGCATGAAGCGCTCGATCTCGGTCCTGGTGTGCTCCCAGGTGCTGTGCGACAAGGTGCGGCCGATAAACGCCTCGGTCTGCTCGAAGTTTTCGTCCCAGTTGCGCTTGACGACCTCTAGGGAACCGAACTTCGCGATCTCGGGCGACGTCTCTGCGCGAGCGTGGAAATCGGCGACGAGACGTCCGAGGTCGTTCATCGTCTCCGGTTTCACACGACCCATGGCGATGAGCTTGGAGAGTCGCTGTTCTTCCGGTAGCCGTTTCATAACCACGGCGACTTCCTCGACGAGGGCCGGCGCGGCGAAGCTGAGGTGCCCGTGCTCGTCGCGGTGTATGGCGGCGAGGTCCAGATAGATGTCGGGTGAGATGCGGCGATTGAGTTCGAGTTCGGCGACTGCGGCGGCGCGCCGCTTTGCGAGCGTCGAGAAGTCGAGGAACCCCATGTCGACCGGCTTCTTCACCTTGTAGACGTAGTCGCCGGCGAAGAAGAGGTGTGAGACGTGGGTCTGGCGATGCTCGACCGTATCGACGTCGTACTCGTAGCTAGCCGGGTCGAGGAAGAAGTCGATGATCTCCTGCGGCGTCACGCCCTGGGTCACTGGGGCTCGTCCTCCCATTCGGGCTCGATAACCCGAAGTCGCTCGAGCGTGCGTTCGCGGATCGCGGTCGGCTCGAGCTGTGGCCCGACGGGCCGGCCGCTCTGCAGCGACTCGCTGAGCAGCGGCTCGACCTCGGAGCCGCAATCGGGGCAGCGGTCTGGCCACTCGGCTGCTTGATCAAGGGCTACGATGTCGTCCTCGATGCAGCCGACACAGCGTAGGACCTGTTTGGCGCCGGACCACTTGCCGCGCTTCGCGCTGGGCTCACCGTCGACTTCGACGATGTCCATAGCGAAATCGATGACGGGTGCAGCGCTGATCCATGTGCCTACGCCGTAGCCATTGACGACCGAGTTGAGCTTACGGATCGTGCCCTCATCGATGCCGCCGCTCACGAAGAGGTCGATGTCGTTGTACCCCCGCAGGTCGAGCTCCCATCGTACCTCGGCGATTATGTCGTAGAAATCGCCGCGACGGCTGGAAGGAGTGTCGAGGCGCAGGGCGGCGATGCTGTCGCCCAGGGCTTCGACGACGTCGATCGCAGCGAACTTCTCGTCGCTGAACGTGTCGATCAGCGCGATGCGTGGCACCCTCTCGTCGACGACCTCGCCGAAGGCCTTAGTGGCGAGGATCGTGTCGCCCATTACGAGAACGAGGGCGTGTGGAATCGTCCCAACCGGTTCGATCCCGAGCAGCTCGGCGCTGGCCACGGCCGCGACCCCATCGCAACCCCCGATATAAGCGGCCCGTTCGATCATCGGCGCTAGCGTGGGATGCATGCGACGTGCGCCGAAGCTGATCAGCTTGCGGTCGGGTCCGGCTGCCAGTCGGCAGCGAGCGGCTCGGGTGGCGATACCGGAAGCCTGGCAGATCAGCCCCAGGACCGCGGTCTCGTAGATGCCGAACTCCCGATAGCTGCCCTCGATCTCGAGGACGGGTTCCAGAGGACGGAAGATCTCACCCTCCCGCATGGTGCGGACATTCACCTTAATGCCCTCGAGCAGGTGCTCGACCTCGGCCACGCCGGCGAACACCGCCCACTCCCAGCCGTCTGGCAGTGACTTGGCGGTGAACTCGGCCCGTACGTGCGCGTCGATGCCTTTGGCGTCGAGTATGGCTGCGCTACGCTGGAAGTAGACGTCGGAGACCGCGCCGGCTTTGATCTGCTCGGGCGTGGCGATATGGAAGCCCATGCGAGTCAACTCTTCTTGGCGGTCTTCGCGAAGAACGAGCTGAACTGCTGGGTCGACTTGCGGCTACCGCAGTGCGGACACTTCGGCCGCTTCTTCTCGTGCTCCTCGATTCGGAGACGCAGGCTGAAAGCCTTCCCGCACTCCTTGCACTGATACTCGTAGAGCGGCATGGACGGCCTCCTCTTCGCACCCGGAGACCGGGCTTGACGGCTGTTCTAGGGCTCTTGCGGCAAAGGTAACACCGGGGGTTGGCGGTATCCAGAGACCCTGGGGTCTGAGGGGGAAGCCCCCAACCGCGTGCCCGCGAGTCGGAGGCGGGAGAACCACTCGCTCCGGGCTCGCGCCACCCCCCGAGAGGGGTCACACCCTCGGTGGTGGGCTCGCGACCTCCGCGAGGTGGTTCTCCCACCTCCTCCCGACCAAGATGGGAGCTGACGACCGCGACTCCCTGTGCACTGAGGCGGCACGGCTGCGCGATGTCACGCCGCCCAACCATGTTACTGCTGAAAACGCACTCCAGTATTAGTTTTCTATGAGAGGTATACAGACGGGAGGGGACGTGGCCGACGCCAGGTGGCGTACGATCGAGCACACCGCCGATCTCGGTCTGGAGGTCGAGGCGCCGACACTGGAACTGCTGTTCGTTGGCGGCGCTCACGGGCTGGCAGGCGTGCTGCTGGGTGAAGAGGTTGGGACCGCAGGGGGCGCGACGGGCACAGAGATCGAGTGGCGAGAGTTGGCCCTCGAGGCGCCGGACCGCGAGGCGCTGTTCGTCGACTGGCTGCGGGAGCTGCTCTACATCCAGATCTCGCAAGGGCTGGTCTTCAGGGCGGCTGAGATCTCTGAGCTGCGGGATGACCGGCTCGTAGCGCGGGCCGGCTTCGCGCCACCTGGGGAGCCGGTGGAACGTGAGTTGAAAGGCGTGACGTATCACGACCTCGAGGTGTGCCGGCGCGGCGACGCCTGGTTCGCCCGGATCGTGTTCGACCTGTGAGGTAACCGTGGCGGTCGAAGGCTACAAGCTCGAGCGGATCGACGACTATCGCTGGCGTGTCCCGAAGACGGGCCCGATGCTGACCGACGGGCTCGTGTTCGCCGACGACGAGCTGATACCGCACATCCAGGGCGACAAGAGCCTGCAACAGGTCGCGAACGTCGCCTGCCTGCCCGGCATCCAGGGCCCCTCCATCGCCATGCCCGACATCCACTGGGGTTACGGCTTCCCCATCGGAGGTGTCGCCGCCTTCGATCTCGAGAAGGGTGTCATCTCGCCAGGCGGTGTGGGCTACGACATCAACTGCGGCGTGCGCCTGCTCCGCTCCGATGTCACGGCCGACGAGCTGCGGCCGCGACTCGCCAGGTTGATGGACCGCCTGTATCAGAACGTGCCGTCCGGGGTAGGGGCCTCACGCTCCGACCTCAAGCTCAACCGGGCGCAGGTGATCCAGGTGTTGCGAAAGGGCGCGGCCTGGGCGGTGGAGGACGGCTACGGCTGGGCCCAGGACCTCGAGCGAATAGAGGCGGGCGGCGCGCTGGCCGGGGCCGAGCCCGAGTACATGTCGCAGCGCGCGCTTGAGCGCGGCCGCGCTCAGGTCGGCACGCTGGGCTCGGGCAACCACTTCATAGAGATCGGTTACGTCGGCGAGGTCTACGACGAACGGGCCGCGGCGGCGTTGGGTTTGTGGCAGGGCACGGTCACCGCCTTCATCCACTCGGGATCGCGCGGCCTCGGGTACCAGGTGTGCGACGACTACCTGAAAACGATGCTCCGAGCATCGGAGAAGTACGGGATCGCGCTGCAGGACCGCCAGCTTTGCTCGGCTCCGTTGAGATCGGACGAAGCGAAGCGCTATCTGGGTGCGATGCGCGGTGCCGCGAACTATGCGTTCTGCAATCGACAGATGATGGGGCATCGGGTGCGGGAGGTGTTCGAGGAAACGCTGGGCCAGAGCGCCGAGCGCCTCGGACTGCGTCTCGTCTACGACGTGGCTCACAACATCGCCAAATTCGAGACCCATACGGTGAACGGGCGCGAGAAGGAATTGTGCGTCCATCGTAAGGGCGCGACCCGCGCTTTCCCGCCGGGTCACCCGGAAGTACCGGAAGCGTACCGCGAGGTCGGTCAGCCGATTTTCATACCGGGCGACATGGGGCGCTACAGTTATGTACTGGTGGGCACCGAGGGTGCGTACCGGGAGACGTTCGGCTCGACCTGTCATGGTGCCGGTCGGATGATGAGCCGTAAGCAAGCGAAACGGACGGCGAAGGGCAGAGCCATCGTGCGCGAGTTGGAGGATGCGGGAATCCTGATCCGGGCTGCCTCGCGGGCGACGGTGGACGAGGAGATCTCGGAAGCATACAAAGATGTCAAGGACGTCGTGCAGGTGGTTCACCGGGCGGGTATCGGTAAGATGGTCGTACAGCTCAAGCCGCTTGGTGTGTTGAAGGGATAGCCGATGACTGATATCAAGAAAGTACTGGCGGCGACCGACGGCAGTGAGCACGGGCTGAACGCGGTCGTGACCGGCGCGGCCTGGGCGGCCCGTGCCGGCGCGAGCTTCGAGGTTGCCACCGTCGTCGAGGTACTGCTGCTGCCGCCGGAGTACGCGCCACCGGGCGTCGAGCCAGCAGAGTACGAACTGGCATTCGTGCGCGATGCGCGTGAGAAGGCCGAGAAACAGACCGAGGAAGCCGGAGCCGTCGGTGCCTCAATACACGTGCGCGCCGGCCTCACGCCGCAGCTCGTCAATCGCGTCGCCGATGAGACGGATTCGGACCTTATCGTCATAGGCGCGAGCCCACAACCGGCTCGCGCCAGCCTCGTGGGTTCGACCGGTCGCCGCACGTTATACCTAGCTCAGCGGCCGGTGCTTTTGGCCAGCGAGGCCCGACGCGAACCATTCCGGCGCGTGCTCGTCGCGGTCGATCTTTCGGAGATGTCCGGCCCCGTACTGGAGGCTGCCTGGGCCCTGGCCAAGGCCGACGGGGCGGAGCTCCGTGTCCTCTACGTGCTCGAGCCGCTCCCCCTGATGCTGGCAAAGGCGGCTTCGATCGATGAGTCGGAGCGGCTACGTCATGGCCGCGAGCAGATGGAAGCGGTCCTCGAGGGCACCGGCCTGCTCGGCGAGGGTTCGGTGCACGCCCGGATGAGAGAGGGGCGCGCGGGACACGAGATCCTTGAAGAGGCACAGGGTTGGGATGCCGACCTCGTCGCGGTCGGCACGCACGGGTTCGGCTTCTTCGATCGGCTGCTGCTGGGCAGCACGCCACTTTACGTCTTGCGGCACGGGCAGCGCGCGACGCTGATCGTGCCGCGTCGCGAGGCCGGCGATTAGCCTCCTGCGAGATGGGGGATAGTATGCGAGAGTTGCAGCGCGTGCTCGCAGCGACGGATGCCAGCGAGCACGGTCTGAGGGCGGTTGTGACCGCGGCCGCCTGTGCTCGCCGCTCCGGCGCCAGCCTGGATGTAGTCAGCGTGCTCGAGACGCGGCTGCTGCCGTTCGCGATCAAGGCCACCGACTATCATGAGAGGTTTGGCGAGGAACTGCATCGCAAGGTGGTCGCCCAGGCCGAGGAAGCCGGCGCCCCCGATGCGATGGTCCACGTGCGTGGCGGCCTCGCGGCTCCGCTGATCTCGAAGATGGCGGAGGAGTTCGGAGCCGATCTGGTTGTGGTTGGGGCGCACCCGCGGCCGGCAGTGGCTCGCTTCCTAGTGGGATCGACCGCCGAGCGCGTCATTCGCCTCGCTCAACCCCCGGTGCTGGTGGCGACCGAGGGGCGCCGCGAGCCGTTCGGACGGATCCTAACGGCGATCGATCTGTCGCACCAATCTCGACGCGTCCTCGAGATTGCAGCGGCGCTCGCGCAAGCAGATCAGGCTGAAATCCGTGCGCTCTACGTTCAGGACAGGCTGACCCCGATGATGCTGGAAGCGACGCTCTTCGATGAGCACGAGCAACGCCACCACGCGCGGAATCAGTTCGACCTGATACTCTCCGAGGTTAGCTTGCCCTCCGAGTTGATGGTGAGCCGTGAGATCCGCGAAGGACACGCTGGACACGAAATATTGCATGAAGCGCAGACATGGAACGCCGACTTGATCATGCTGGGGACGCACGGCTTTGGCTTCTTTAATAGAATGCTGTTGGGAAGCACGTCGACCTACGTTCTGCGGCATGGGGAGTGCGCGACGTTGGTTGTGCCGCGGCAGGAAGAGGCTGAGTGAGCTCGTGCCGAACTAGGTCGCGCTGGGGTCTTTTCGGAGCTCGTATAATTGAACGTGCTCGATATCGAGCTCGTCTGTCCAGCGACCGAGCACGAAATCGTTACCGATCTGGTAGACGGTGAAGCGAGTCGGAGTCTCGACGACACCGAGCATCACGCCGTCCGAGTCGAACACCGTCCAGCTCGGTCGGCTCGCCCCTGGCTTTCGGTATTCCTGGACCCAGAGGTTGCCGTCGGCGTCTACCAATACATCCTGGTACGCCGGCATGGTCTCGGGGAAGGGCATTTCGGCAAACACGCTCTCTATGAAACGGCGCTCCTCTTGGTCATCTATCTCCTCGAGCTGGGCTTCGACGTAACTGCGGATGTGCGCCGGTGTGACTTGCGTCGCTGTGTGGGTCTTCCTGACTGATCGCAACAGATTACCTGATAGCGAGTAGTAGGCGACTTCGTAGGAGGCGCCGGTGCCGAAGAAGAAGCCGTCGCGCCATGGGGCGGTGTGCGTCGACCGACCGAACGGTAAAGGCATAAGATCAATGTGCTCGCCCAGGGCGGCGACGAAGAACTCGGCTCCTGCGTGACGGCCTGCCGTATCTGCAAGAACGCCTTCCCCGTCAAAGACCAGATTAAAGATTGTGTCGTGGTAGACTCCGGTAGTGAGCGGCCCCCCCCTGAAGAAGCGTTGTGTGCCAATAAGCAGCAAGCCAGCCCCGAGGGCGGCGGGATGGACGTGGCCGGGCGGAGCATGACTCAAGTCCCGCAAGACGAAGCCGCGCGCGAACCGGCCATCGGCATCGAAGACCGAAATCCTACGGTTCGGCCAGTCGTATGCGAGCACTGAATCGCCCGCCGACGCGCCCAGCCAGCTGAGGCCCCCGAATTCACCGGGTCCGCCGCCCCTGCGCCCGGCCGAAGTCATGTAGGCCCCTGACGGGTCGTAGTAGCGAAGCTCGTTCGTTCCGGAGTTCGCGACGACCAGGCGGCCGTCGCTGAGTCTAAGAGCACCGGTGACCCGGAAGAGCTGGTAGTGCGGGTCGCCGTCCAGGACGCCGATGTCCACGGCTGGTCGCTCAGACAGGCGCCAGCCGTGTCCTTCGGGCCACCTGGGGCTCGTGTTCTCGACGATCTGGATTCCCGCGCTGTCACGGAATAAGGGCTGCAGCGAGCGTTGGGTCTCGCTGCCGCAGGCCGTCAGCAGTGCTACAGAGAGGCCGCAGAGCAGCGGCTGCCAGCGGTAGGCGGACATGACGAGCCTCTTCTCCGGCGGTGATTGGGTGGGGCTCGCCGGGGCGGCGCCGCTGCACGGGGTCGCTCCTTAGACGGGCCAGGTACACGGAACGGTTGGGTCCCGGATCAGCGCCCCTTGAGCTTGTAGAGCTGAACGTGCTCTACATCCAGTTCGTCGGTCCAGCGGCCGAGCACGAAGTCGGAACCGATCTGGAAGACCTGGAACTCTGGCGGAGTTTCCACTTCGCCGAGCATCACGCCGTCCGGGTCGAACACTGTCCAACGTGGCTGTTCATCTGTCGGCCGCCGATACTCTTCGACCCAGAGGCTGCCTTCCGCGTCGACGATCAGTCGTTCGTAGGCGGGCATCGTTTCCGGGAACGGCATGTCGGCGTAGAGCTTTTCCCAGAAGGTCCGCTGGTTCTCGTCATCCGCTTCGGCTAGCCGCTCTTCTATCCAGCTCTCGATGTCTTCCGCTGTGACGTCGAGGCTCTGGTGCGTCCTGCGGATGAGCCGCCGGAGCTGCCCGTTAGCATCGTAGTGCGCGATTTCGTAGGAATCTGAGCTGCCGAAGTAGAAAGCGTCGGCGAATGCGGTAGCGACAGGACTGCGACCGAAGGCCCGCGAGCTGGCCGCCATAACGCCCTCGTCCGACTTCACGTACCACTCGGGCCCCGGGAACCAGCCGACAGAATCGAGCAGCGCGCCGGCGGGGTCGCAGCGCAGGTAGAGAACGGAGTCGCGCCGTAGGCCACCCTCGGTTTGCGGACTGAAGAACATCGTTCGGGCGCTGATCAGCAACGAGCCGTCGGCAAACGGCGATACCAGGTTGGGTGATGACTTTCCTCCCGTCAGGCTCTGGAGCTGAAACGATCGTAAGAACTCTCCGCTGGGATCGAAGAAGGAGATCCGGTCATTGCGGAAGTCGTAGGCGAGCAGTGAATCGTCCGCCAGTGCCCAGACATCGGCGAGCCCCTTGAATTCTCCCGGGCCTCCCCCTTTCCGTCCGGCGGCCCCTTTGAACCTCCCCTTGCCGTCGTAGAACCTGAGCTCGCTTGAGCCGGCGTTGGCCACGACGATACGGCCGTCGCTCAGCCTGCGGGCGTCGTAAACCTGATAGAGCTGGTAGCGCGGGTCGCCCTCGAGCTCGCCGATGGAGAGTAACGGCGTCTCGGACAACTCCCAGCCTTCGCCCTCGGCCCACAACGGGGCCGTGTTCTCGACGATCTCTATGCCGGCGCTGTCTCGCATCACCGCACCGCTCGGGCTGGCCCCCTCACCGCCGCAAGCGGCGAGTGTAACGAGGAGGGCGGTGCCGGCGGTTGCTGCGCCGAGCCGGCGCGGCTGAGGGAATCGGCGCCGGTGCCAGTATCTAGTCATCATCTCAGAACCTACTCCTTCAGTAGCTCGTACATCCGGACGTGCTCGACGCCGAGTTCATCGCGCCAGCGTCCCAGCACGAAGCCCGAGCCGATCTGTGAGATCTGTAAGTGCGGTGGCGTCTCGACGACTCCCAGCATCGTACCGTGGGGATCGAACACCGTCCAGCGTGGCTGCTCGTCGCCCGGCCGCAGGTACTCAGATACCCAGAGGTTGCCCTCCGCATCGGTTTTGAATTCCGCGTAGGCGGGCATGACATCGGGCCACGGCATGCGCGCATAGATGCGCTGGCGGATCTGCCGTCTCCGCTCGTCGCGCGCGCTCGCGAGACTCTGCTGTGTGAATAGCTCGATGTCCTCCGCCGTCACCTCGAGGCTACTCCGATTCAACCGAATTATGCGCTGCAGCGTTCCATCGGCCGCGTGGTAGCCGATCTCATAGGAGTCGGAGCTGCCGTAGTAGTAGCCTGCGCCGTGGACCGTGGCCTGCGACACGTGGCCGAACGGCACGCCGCCGCCCAGCCAGCCGTCGCCCTGCTGGATCGAATACGACTCGGCACCGGGATAGCGGCCCAGGGTGTCGAGCAGGGCGCCCTCCATGTCACAGCGGAAATAGAGGGTACTATCTCGGCGTAGGCCGGGCTCTCGCTCGCCGACGAATGACTGTTCGAGAGCCACGAGGAGCGAGCCGTCGGGGAAGGGAGCGACGAGTGTCGGGAAGCCACCGATCTGGTCGATGAAATAGAGGTCGAAGGTCCGGACGAAGCGGCCGAGTGAATCGAAGACCGAGATCCGCCGCAATCGGTAATCGTAGACGATAATCGAGTCGGCGGCCAAACGCTCAATCCACAGAATGTCCTGGAACTCCCCCGGGCCGTTGCCCTGGCGGCCGGTCGATGAATGGAAGTTCCCGGACGCGTCGTAGAAACGCAGCTCGCCGGTTCCCCCGTTCGCCACGATTATGCGGCCGTCGCTGAGCTCGAGGGCACCGGCGACCTGGAAAAACTGGTACTTCTCGTCACCTTCATCGACACCGATATCTAGCGTCGGCGACTCGGCGAGCCGCCAGCCGCCGCCGTCCGGCCACTGGGGTCCCGAGCTTTCGACGATCTGGACCCCGGCGCTGTCTCTGACCTCGGGGCCGGAGTGGGAGGCCGGGCCGGTGTCGCAGGCGACCGGTGCCAGGGTGAGCAGAAGGATCAGCTCTGGCCTGATCGAACGGGTGGTCATCGTGCCTCTAGGGTTCTGCTGACCGCGGGAGCTGTCGCACTGTCGTCTCTAACCTTGATAGACGCGCGAGGAGACTGAAGCGACCATCCCCATCGGCCCTGGCCATCCTAAGGGGCGAGGGGCAACTTGGGCCTGTAACCACGGCAGCCGTGTAAACGCCGGGCCTGTAGGCGACGTCACAGGTACGGGCAAAGGCCACCGGGAGCAGCGTTGAGCGAGCCGACGAGGATAGATGAGAGCGTATCCGCCTTGGTCAGAGGCGCGCAGGCCGGAGATGAAGCCGCATTCGAGCGGCTGGTGCAGCGCCACTACGGCCAGATCCACCGCTGGGCGCTGGCGCGGACGGGCGATCGGGACGACGCCGACGACGTCACCCAGGAGGTGCTGGTGAGGCTGCACAGGCACCTGGCGCGCTTCGACGGCCGCTCGCAGTTCACGACCTGGCTGTACCAGGTCACGCGCAGCGCCGCCGCCGACCTGCACCGGAAGTCGGCGCGTCGCGACCGGCTGACAGTGAAGCTGAAGCAGGAACCGGTGCCGGCTTCACACGATCCGCGAGAGGGGCACGATGCGGCAGATGAGAAACGAGCGACGGGTCTGGTGCGGACGTTCTTGGAGGAGCTGTCGGAGCGGCAGCGCGAGGTCTTCGACCTGTGTGATTTGCAGGGGTTCGGGGCGGTGGAGGTGAGCGCGATGTTGAAGATGGAGCCGGTCACGGTGCGCTCGCACCTGTTCAGGGCGCGCAAGGCGATTCGCAAGAAGATACTGGAAAGCTGTCCGGAATTGGTGGAAGGCTATGGCGATTGAATGCAAGGCCGCGCTCGAGCGGCTACTGGAAGCCGATCCGGCCGAGCTGAGGGGACAGGGAGACTCGGAGCTAGCGGTCCACCTGAGGGAGTGCGAGCGTTGCACCACCGTGGCGGCACGGCTGCTTGAAGGCCAACAGGAGTTGGCAGCCGAGTTGGACGAGCTTGGTCCGCGGACCGGTGTGGGAGAGGCGCTGAGCAGAGCAAGGGCGCGAAGCAGGCGGGTAGCGCGGCGGCGTAACGCCTGGCGCGTGGTGGCGCCGCTGGCGGCCGCGGCTGTGGTTGCGGCGGTCCTGCTGGTCGGCTCGGAGAATGGGCAGATGCCGGGGGATGTCGTTTCGTTTCCGGCGCCGCGGATCGAGCCGATGGTGGAGGTGGCTGCGGCTCAGAACGTCATGGTATTCGAGACGCAAGATCAGTCAGCGAAGGTCATTTGGTTCTACTAGTGGAGGATTAGAAGATGAAGAGAGCGATGGCGATGGGGATGGCGATGGCGATGGCGGTTGTGCTGGCCCTGGGCGCTGCAGGGTGCTGGAGTGATGAGTACGGGGACCTGGATGTGCGGACGTTTCAGCTGGAGTATATCGACCCGGGTGCCGCCTATCAGATCATCGACCCCTATGTGTTTGTGGACCGGGGTGGAACTATAAGCACCGACGAGCAAACGCGAACCATCACCGTGCGCGAGACGCCGGAGATGCTGGAGCGGATCAGCCAGGTTCTCGAGACGTACGATCAGCCGGCGCCGAGCGTGAAACTCCACTTCCGCATCATTGAAGCGGATGGAGGCGGAGAGCCGGATCCAGCGCTCCAGGACATCGCCGATGCGCTACCGACGGACGTGTTCCGGTTCCGAAACTACCGGCAGGTCGCGGAAGCCGTGATGATGGGCCGCGAGTGGACATCGATCCGCCAACGCGCTGCGGGTGTCGGTGGAGGGTTCTTGGTAAATGGCGAAATCGGTGAGGTTCGCGTGGCCGAAGGCGGTGGCACCGTACAGTTGGGCGTGGAGCTCTTACAAGACAATTTCGGTACAGTATTCGAGACCCACGTCAACGTGAGGGAAGGTCAGCTGCTCGTCCTAGGCTCGGCGCAGCCGGACCCCGACCGTGGCGCGATCATCCTGGCGGTTCAGGCGGAGCTGTTGAGGCCCTAGAGGAAAAGGCGGGCGCCCTGCGCGACGAGGAAGCAGACGATGAAAGCGATGGCTAGCGGCATCAGCGCACCGATCGTCGTCCACTTGGCGCTCCCCGTCTCCTTGTAGATGGTCCAGATGGTTGTGGAGCATGGGTTGTGGAGCAGCGAAAACAGCATCAAGCTGACCGCGGTGAGCAGGGTCCAGCCCTGCTCACCGACTAGTAGAGCCTGGAGCTCGGTGAGGCTATCGATCTCGATCATCATACCGGCACCGGTGTACGTCATCAGGATGGTCGGCACGACGATCTCGTTGGCCGGGATCGCGATGATGTAGGCGAGCAGGATGACGCCGTCGAGACCGACGGCCCGCCCGAGCGGGTCGAGGGACCCCGAGACCAAAGCCGCCAGCGAATCACCGCCCACGAACACGTTACTCAACAGCCAGATCACACCGCCGGCCGGCGCCGCCATGATCACCGCTCGATACAGTACGAAGAGCGTGCGGTCGATGAGCGACGTATAGAGGATCTGCCCCACGTTCGGGCGCCTGTACGGTGGCAGCTCTAGCGTGAAGCTCGACGCCTCGCCCTTGAGTACTGTGCGCGACAGCGCCCAGGACACGAGCAGCGTGAACAGCACACCCACGACGACGACCGCCAGAACGGAGCCCGCCGCGGCGAAGGTCGACACCGACGGCGGAAAAGCGGCCGAAACGAAGACGATACCCAGCAGAATGAGCGTCGGGAAACGGCCGTTACACGGAACGAAGTTGTTGGTTAGGATCGCAATCAATCTCTCGCGCGGCGAGTCGATGACCCGGCAGGCGATGACGCCGGCAGCGTTGCAGCCGAAACCCATGCTCATCGTCAGCGCCTGCTTGCCGTGCGCGCCCACCCGCTTGAACAGCCAGTCCATATTGAAGGCAGCGCGCGGCAGGTAGCCGAGGTTCTCGAGGATGGTGAACAGCGGGAAGAAGATGGCCATCGGCGGCAGCATGACCGCGACGACCCAGGCTAGACCGCGATAGACGCCGCGCCAAAGGAACCCGGTCAGCCACCACGGTGCGCCCAGCGAGTCGAAGAGTCCGACCGCCACGTCCTCGAGCCCGAAGAGCACGGTCGCGATAGCCTGCGATGGGTAGTTGGCACCGACGATCGTGATCCAGAAGACCGCAGCCAGACCCAGGAGCATGATGGGGATGCCCCAGATCCGTGACGTGAGAATACGGTCTAGCTTCGCATCCCACGTAGGCTCTGCGCGCCTCCCCGTACGTACCGCGGCCCTCGCGATTGCGGTGGCGTCCTCGTAGATCGCTCCCACAATCTCGTCGCGGAACGAGACATCGAGCCCGCGTCGAAGGCTCTCAGCGCTCTCCAGGATATCCCCGGCCGTCGGCGGTGCGTTCGTCGCCATCGCTAGCCCGTCCCGCCTGCGCCCGCAGGCTGCATCTCATAGGCCTCGACCAGCTCGTGCAGCTCACCGCCCGCTATCGCCCTCTCGACCCGCTTGTCGCCTTCCAGCAGCCGCATGGCCACCCAGCGGGCGTTGGGCAGCCCGGGGTACGCCGCCTCGACCATCGCCGCCAGCCGATCGACCGAGCGGGCCGCTTCACCGTAGCCGCCGATGCGGTGTGGCCGAGTCACGATCGAACCGTCGGCGACGCCGGCCACCGCCTCGATCAAATCGCGGATCCCGTGGCCGGTGCGGGCGACCGTCGGGATCACCGGGATGCCCAGGTCGCTTTCAAGGTGCTCGTGGTCGACTTCAACACCCTTGCGCTCGGCCTCGTCCATCAGGTTGAGGCAGAGCACCGCCCGATCGGTGATCTCCAGGATCTGCAGTGTCAGGTTGAGATTCCGCTCCAGCACCGTCGTGTCGACGACGATTATCGTGCAGTCGGGCCGCCCGAACAGGATGAAGTCACGGGCGATCTCCTCATCGGTGGAAGCGCTGAGTAGTGAGTAGGTCCCCGGCAGGTCGACCAGCTTGAACTTCTTCGCCCCATACTCGAACCCGCCCTCGGCACGGGCTACAGTCTTGCCGGGCCAGTTGCCCACGTGCTGCTTGAGCCCAGTCAGGCTGTTGAACACCGTGCTCTTACCGGTGTTCGGGTTACCGGCGAGTGCGACCACGTAATCCCAATCGGCGGTGTCGATCCCCAACCGGCGCAGGCCCTCGTAAACCGGAACGCCCGGCGCGACAATGGGAAGCGGCCGCCTGCGAATCGAGCGTGGTCGCTTGGTCGTCATGACGGTCTCTCCGCACCGGCGGCGCTCACCGGCTCGATCTCGATCTCATCACCCTGTTCCCTGCGCAGTGCGATGAGTGCTCCGCGTACCCTGTACGCCGTCGGTTCGCCCATCGGGCCGGGAAAGGAGCATTCTACGAGCGTGCCCGGCGTCAGCCCGAGATCGAGCAATCGCCTGCGGCTCAGGCCCTCACAACGCAGCGCTATGATGCGGCCGGCCTGCCCGGGCTCAAGGGACGACAATTTCTGGGGAGGGCGGACCGGGTGGGGCAGGCCGGTTACGAACACGTTGCTGGCGAACACAGGCGCCAGCTCGCGCTCCGCCTCTCCGTCCCAGACCACCAGTCGCTCCTTGCTGATCCGCCGAACCTCGATCTGCATGCCCAGCGCGAACCCGGCGGCCACGATCCCGGCCAGTGCTTCCGCCGGCTCGTCCTCCAGGTGGACGACCCGCGCCGGCCGGCCTACCGGCCAATCGGTCAGCGCGGTCGACTCGACGCTCTCCAGCGCCCCGCTGCTCGTCGGAATCGGATCGCCGTGCGGGTCCTGTTGGGGATAGCCGAGCTGCGCCTCAAGCTCGTCGACCTCCTCTTCGCTCAGCTCGTGCTCGCGCCGGTCGGCGGTGGCGTGAAGCTCCTCCAGGGGCAGGCGGAGCTCGTCAGCCAGGTAGCGCTCCAAAAGTCGATGGGCTCGAATCACCCGCAACGCCGTCCGGTGACCGGTCGGCGAAAGCAGGACACCGGGGCCCGTCGACTGGACCAGGCCGCCCTCCTCCATCGCCGAGATCAGCTCCAGCGCCTGCCTCACACTCACACTAAGCTTCCCGGCAAGCGATTCCGGCGTCGCCAGCGTGCCCCGCTGCTCGCGGGCGTGGATGTGCTTCAGTGCATCCTCGATTCGCACCCGCTCGGCCAGCCGGCGGGCTCGGCGTAGGCGGTCGAGGAGCCCGCGCCGCGGCCAGAGAAGCACCAGGGCGACGGCGCCGGCGGCGAGCGCCAGCAAGACGAACCAGGAAGCGGCGTTCATTTTTAGTCTTACCTAATAGTCATTTTTAGGCTGCCCTAAACCTGAAATCTAGCTCGGGCTCCCACTTTGGTCAACCGCGACGGAATCTTGACGGCCAGCGGGTTCGGAAGCTGAGAGTGGGTGGTAGCGCGGCGGGGGCGCTTCGGTGGCTTGTTCCAGTAACTCTTTTGATCACAACAAATTGGCTATCAGATGGCAAGGGTGTTGGTCTGGCACCGGCCTTGCCCAGTCTGGCGGCAGGCAGCCAGGAGGTCGTTCATGCGCAGAGGTTCGCTTCTAGCCTTGGTGTTGCTCGTCGTATCATGTCGGGGCGCTACGGGTCCAGCAGATATCAGGGTCGCTCTCGAGGCGGAATTCGAACTGGCGCTTGGGCAGGCGGCGGAGGTTGATGGCTCGGGGCTCTGGATCGAGTTCATGGCGGTGCCGCACGACTCTCGCTGTCCGCCGTACGCCGTCTGTTTCTGGGCGGGCGATGCTCGAGTCGACTTGTTCGTCTGGAAGGAAGGGCTGCCGGGTAGGGAAGGGCGAGAGGTGGAGCTTCACACCAACCCGTCGATTGGCCGGGCGGTCGCAACCTTTGACATCTATTCCCTGCAGCTGAGGTCTCTGCGGCCCGGGTTCAGGACTGGAGAGAACCCCGAATACGTCGTAACGCTTCGCGTCGTCGAGTTAAGCGCGTATTACAGGTGATCCGACAAACGCAGCGCGGCCTCAACTAGGACCCTGGCGCAGTTGACCACCGAGTCGAGATCCACCCACTCAACGTCGCCGTGCGCGCCTTCGCCGGCCGGGCCGTAGAGTAGGGCCGGGATGCCGGCGGCATCAAAGACGGCGGCGTCGGTCCAGTAGGCGACGCCGGTCTCTTCAGGCCGGGCACCTGTGATCTCTTTGTGCGCGTCGCGCAGGCAGCGGGCGATGGGCTCGTCGCTGTCGCAAACGAGAGGTGCTCGCTGGAAGAAGCAGTCTATCTCGGCCGTCTCACCGGCTGCGTCCACGGCGCTCTGCAGTTCGCGTTGCACCTGGTCGAGCGTTTCGCCGGGGAGGGTGCGGCGCTCGACCTTCATGCGGCACTCGGGTGCGTAGGTGCTGATTCCGGTGCCTCCCTCGATCATCGAGCAGTGTAGGGAGGCCGGGCCGAGCTCCGGGTGCGTCTGGGGGCGTAGCGCCTCTTCCTCGAAGCGTTCAAGCTCGGCGATGATCCGCCCCATCTTTCCGATGGCGCTGACGCCCAGATCCCAGCGGCTACCGTGGGCGGCCTGGCCGTGGGTGACGAGCTCGCTCCAGACGAATCCTTTGTGGGTCAGGATTAGCTGTCCCTCTGTGGGCTCGGTGACGATACAGGCATCGGCTTCGTGGTTAGCGACGAAATGGTCGGCACCGATGCTCGAGTACTCTTCGTCGACGGCCAGGGCCAGGGTCACGCTCCCAAGCAGCTCGGCCTCGCTGAGCGCCGCCGTCGCGGCCATGGCGGCAGTGGCACCGCCCTTCATATCGTAGCTGCCACGACCATAGACACGACGTCCTTCTACGCGAGGCTCGAAGGGCGCTATCGACATGCCGGCGGCGCTCACCGTGTCGATATGGGCGCAGAAGACGAGGCCGGGGCCGTCGCCATCGCCGACCCGGGCCACTACGTTGGGCCGCCCTGGCGCCACCTCTTCGAGCCAGGCATCGACCCCGTGGGTCGTCAGCCAATCACGGGCGAACTCGGCGAGGGCGGCTTCGCCGTCCGACTCGTCGGGGGCGAGGGTCGGATTGACGGACGGGATGCTGATCAGCTTTTGGAGCAGCGCCAGTAGCGCGGCGTCGGAAAGGATGTCAGGTTGCATCTCACAAACTCCTGCTGCGGGCGGCGTGCACTGTGGGAAAGGCCAGAGTATAGGGAAGGCGCGGGGGCCGAAAGAGGAACTCAACGGGTCCGTGCTGGGACCCCTGAACGGTCGGCGGAGTGCACTGGTGAAGGTCTTTTTCGAATGGATCACCCTGGGGCTGGCGCGATGGCTGCTGAAGCCAGTGCTCAGGCTATCGCTGCGCTATGTCGACGTGGAAGACCCGTGGGAGCCGACCGACAGGCCAGTTCGTTTCTGGGCGCTGGGTGCCGGCTCGGTGAAGCGTTTTTCCTGGTACTTCGAGGGGGAGAGCACGGTAGAGATCGCATCGGTAGACGCGCTGTGTGGATGGTTGCTGGGCTGCGAGCAGGTGCGCGACCCCGACCTCTTCCACGAGGCCGACTACTGGCAGCATCCGGGCACGTTCGAGCAGTTGCGCAAGGGCGACTGTGAGGACTTCGCGCTGTGGGCCTGGCGCAAGTTGGTGGAGATGGGGATCGATGCGCGTTTCTTCACCGGTCGCCGCGCGGATATGCCGGCGGACAACTGGCACGCTTGGGTCGTCTTCCCGAAGGACGGACTCGAGTTCCTGCTCGAGTCTATCGCTTGGAATCGCGAGGAGATGATCCGGCCGCTGGACGAGGTTCGACCCCGCTACGTCCCACACTTCTCCGTCGGAAAAAACTTCCAGCCGCAGGCCTACGGAGGGTACCTGCTCTACTTGAAGGAGAGTGGACTGCGCGGCGCCGATACGGCGCCGCCGACGATCGGCTAGCCGGTCATGCGCTCGCCGCGGAGCCGCTCGAGTGCGCGGCGTGCGTTCTCGACTCGCGACTGGAGCTGCTCGTCCGCGTCACCCCACAACTCGACGAACCGGGCGTAGTACCGCACCGCCTCATCCATCTCGCCACGGCGCTCGTGCAAAAGGGCCCGCTGGTAGTAGCCGAGGGGCTCGAGCCACACGTTCGAGTAGAGCGAGCCGTAAATCCTGATCGCTTCCTCTTCGCCGCCCTGTTGCTCGAGGAGTTGGGCGAGCCAATATCGATCGATGTCGCGGTAACCGTACCAGACAGCGTTGATCATATCGAGCCCGCGTCGCAGTTGTTCGACTGCGACGTCTACGCTGTCGCGTGCGGCCGAGACACGGCCCTTGAGAGTCAGGGCACGCCCGCGCACCGAACGTGCAGCGGCGGAATCTCCATTGGCCAACAGCGAGTCGGCGCGAGCTTCGAAGCGGGCGACGAGGGCGGCCGCCTGCTCATCTCTGCCTTCCCGGACTGCCTTCACCGCCAGAGTCGGTACGTAGCCGGGGTGTTCAGCGGCGAGACGTTCGACGATCTCTTCTGAAGTCGGGTCGAGGGCGATCCCGAAGTCGCGGGCGTTGGCCAGGAGGTTGAGAGCCGCCACGTCCATCGCGCCGTCGGCAAGTGCCATGCTTTGCTGTAGCAGGTCGACTGCGATCTCGACCTGGCCGTGCCTCAGGTAGCGCAGGCCGAGGAACCAGAAAGCCATGTGGCGCGCGACTTCTGAGAAGCGTGGGTCGGCGGCCCTTAGCGCGACCATCTCGTAGAGCGGTAGCGGGGCGGCGACGCCCCGTAGCCGGGCCAGCGTCCAGTAGATCTGGTCGGAGCTTGCCGTATCGAGGACGGCGGCAGCGCGGGCCGAGTCGCCGGGCGGTCCAAACTGGAGCGCCGTCAGCAGGCTGAAGGCCCGGGCGTAATTGGAGGTTGAGTCGAGCGCGAGGTAGCGCAGGGTCCAGTCGCGCCCGCGGAGCGAGTCATTCTGCTGGTAGGTGAGCTCGATCAGATGGATGAGCGCCGGCGCGAAGGACGGGTCGAGCTCGAGCGTGCGCTCCAACGCTTCCTGGGCGTCGCTGATCGGCCGTCCGGCCTGGGAGCCCAGATGAAACAGGGCATCACCCAGCCCGTGCCACGCTTCCAGGTCATCGGGATAGCGGGCGGTCAGGTTCTGAAAGAGCGGGATCGCCTCCAGCGATCCGTCGACGTCGGCGAGCTTCCAGGCGCGTATGAGCAGGCTGTCGCGCGCCGGGAGCCCTTGGCTGTGGCGTTCGGCGGCGGCGAGATGGAAGGGTACCTGGTTCGCGCCGAGACCGAATGACCAGCCGTAAGCGTGCGCCAACCGATAGTGAGCGATGGCGAAGGTCGAGTCGTGCTCGATGGCACGATCGAGTGCATCCTGAGCTTCGGTGAACTGCGAGTGCCGGAAGGCCTGCTCGCCTTCCAGGTAGGCACGGAGCGCCGGGATCGATGCCGTGGTGAGGGCCGACATCCGGACTTCAGGCATGTCTTCACCCTGCCAAGCGTTCCGCAAGAGCTCGATGGTCAGCTGCTCGACCAACGATGTGATGTCATCTTCCGAGCCTGTGACTACCGCCGATGCTTCCTCGCGCAACCAGCGCACGGAATAGATGTCGGCGGAGAGTCTCACGGCATTGGGGCCCGTCTTTATCAGGCTGCCCAGGATGACGCGGCTCGCACCCAACTGGGCGGCCACCTCGGCGGCGATCTCCGGCTCCGGTAGCTCGCCGGGGTTTTCGGCCAGTCGATGGAAGCGGTTGAGAACGGCGCGCGGGTCGGACGAGTGGAATTGACCGGTGGCGTCGAGGGCGGTCGCCAGCAGGTCGACCATACCTTCGCGCCACAGCTCGACGTCCTCGCCGACCACGTGGAAGGGCATCACGGCCACGACGTTCGGCCGTAGCTCACTACCGCTTATCCGCAGCCAGACTACCGTCGCGCCGATGGTGCCCAGCGTTAGGAAGGCGAGAAGCCCGCTCAGGATTGCCGTCCTCCAGGTGAGCAGGCGCCGGAATCTGGGGTCGCGCGGATCGGCGCCGGCCCCGGCCGGAGTTTGGCCGCCGCTGGCCGCCCGCCGAGCCTGATAGAGCGCCGTGGCGAGAACGACGGGTAACCCGACGGCTAGCAGGCCCAGGGCCATCGGGAAGAACCAGCCCGGCAGGCCGAAGCGGGCGATCAGCAGATCGATGGCCTCGAGGATGGCCCAGGAGATGAGGACATAGACGCCGAGCACCCGCCACACAGATGCCGCGCCAGCACGCCCTACCAGGTTCTTCACGCCAATCGTAGTCATGACTACAAATCTTCGGGTCCAAGGGCCGCTACTGCGCGGCCTCAGCTTTCGGTTTTGGACGGCGCGGGGGGGAGGATGGTTGCACCCCGCCCCGGTACCTGAATGCCCGGACGGCCCAACCCCCCGGCCTCTCCCACATCAGAGAACGCATTTAACGCCGTTTGGTTTCTGTGGGTCGGGCTACGAGGGTGGGAGCAAGAAGAGGAGCCGCGCCGGGGCGGCACGGCTCCTCCCAGGGTTCAGCGTTACCGAGCAGCGACTAGGTGCCGCGGATGTCCTCGGGCCGGATCGGCATCCGCCTCACACGCACGCCGCTTGCCGCGAAGATGGCATTGGCGACGGCCGGCGCGATGGGCGGCAGTGGTGGTTCGCCTACACCGGTCGGGTTGACGTCGCTCTTGACGTAATGCACTTCGATCTCCGGCATCTCGTCGATACGCAGCAATGGGTAGTCGTTGTAGTTGCCCTGCACGACGCGACCCTCGTCGATCGTGATCTCCGCTTTAAGCGCCGCCGTAAGTCCGATCACGATGGCGCCCTCCGCCTGGGCGGCGAGGTCGTCCGGGTTGACCACGATCCCGCAGTCCACGGCACAGATAACTTTGTGCACCCGAACCGAGCCGTCATCACCCACCGATACTTCCGCCACCTCGGCGGCCCAGCTCCCGAACGAATAGTGAAGCGCGATACCCTGATAATGACCGTCGGGCAGCGGCTGGCCCCAACGCGCTTTCTCTGCTGCCAGGCCGAGGACACCGCGATGCCGAGGATGGTCGTCCAGCATTCTCATGCGGAAGACGACGGGATCCACCCCGGCCGCCGTCGCCAGCTCATCTATGAAGGTCTCGTTGGCGAACGGCGTTTGCGTGTTGTAGACCGAGCGGAAGTAGCCGACGGGAACGATCGTGTTCGCCATGCAGAAGTCGACGTGGCAGTTAGGAATTGTGTAGGGAAGGTCCCTGGCACCACTGGTCGCTTCGCGGGCCGCGCCCCGCAGGTCGCTGCCTTGCAGTGTCGCGCCGATGGAGTGGGCGACGACTCGGTGCTTCCATGCTATCAAGTTGCCTGAATCATCTAAGCCGGCCCTCAAGATGTGGCGACTGGCCGGCCGGTAGTAACCATGGTGCATGGTGTCTTCGCGGGTCCAGACCACCTTTACCGGTGCGGCCGCCGCCTTTGAGACGTGTACCGCCTCGACGACGAAGTCGGGTATCAGCCGCCTGCCGAAGCCGCCGCCGCTGAATGCGATGTTCAGGGTGACGTTTTGTGGCTCGTACCCGAACGTCTGGGCCACGACACCGTGCGCCCACTGCGGTGCCTGCGTCGGCGCCCAGATCTCGCAGCGGTCGTCCCTCGCGTCGGCGGTGCAGTTCATCGGCTCCAATGGTGAGTGAGCGATGTAGGGGACCTCGTACACTGCATCGAGCACCTGCGCCGCGCCGGCCAACGCGGCATCGGCGTCGCCGTCGTCCAGCGTGGCGTATCCTTCCTCCGCCTGCTTCTCGTCGAACAGCTCGGCGATCTTGGCACTGCTCAAGTCCGCCGACTCGCCGTAGTCGAACTTGGGGTTGAGCGCTCGGCGGCCCTTGATCGCAGCCCAGGTGGAGTCGGCGAGCACCGCGACGCCCGTCGGCACCTCGACGACTCCGCGCACGCCGTCCACCGCCCGGGCGGCGGCTTCGTCGTAACCGGTCACGCTGCCGCCGAAGACGGGGCAGCGGGCTATGCAGGCGTGCAGCATCCCCGACACCTTCACATCCATCCCGTAGGTCAGACTCCCGTTTACGCGCGCCGGGTTGTCGAGGCGCGGCGTGGGCTTACCGACTATGTGGAAGTCCTCTGGGTCCTTGAACGGCGGGTCATCCGGGACCGGCAGCGTTGCTGCCTTCTCCGCCAGCTCGCCGTAGGAGAGTGAGCGACCGCTCGACTCGTGGACGACGGTGCCGAGCGATGCCCTGCACGACCCCGCGTCGACACCCCACGTCTCGGCTGCGGCGGAGGTGAGCATGGCGCGCGCCGTGGCGCCCGCCGTACGCAGCGGTACCCAGGATGTCCGTATCGATGTGCTGCCGCCCGCGGTCTGCGACCCATAGACCTGAGGGTCGACCGCCGGGAGGAAGACGCGTTCGAACTGCGGCCACTCGATGTCCAGCTCGTCGGCGAGGATCATCGGTAGAGCGGTTCGCGCGCCCTGGCCCATGTCGGGCCTGTGCACCCAGAACGTGACCTCCCCATCGGGGCCGATCCGCAGCCAGGAGTTCGTCAACGGCTCGACGGCGGCCCACCCGTCTGGCTTGGGTGGTAGGTGAAAACCGAGCACCAGTCCCGTGCCCGCCACACCGGTGAGCTTGAGAAATTCGCGCCGGCTGACTTTGGTGATCGCGTTCATCTCACACCTCCTCAGCAGCGCGGTGGATGGCGCGGCGGATCCGCTGGTAGGTACCGCAGCGACACAGGTGGGGCGACATCGCCTCATCGATGTCGGCATCACTGGGATTCGGGTTCTTCGCCAAAAGCGCTACGGCACCCATGATCTGGCCGGGCTGGCAGTAGCCGCACTGCGGTACCTGCTCGGCGAGCCAAGCTTGTTGCACCGGATGGCCGCCGTTCTGCGACAGGCCCTCGATCGTAGTGATCTCACTACCCTCGGCGATCGAGACAGGGATCGCGCACGAGGGCACGGGTTCGCCGTCCATGTGGACGGTGCAGGTGCGACAAAGGCCGGCGCCGCAGCCGAACTTGGTGCCGGTGAGTCCAAGCGTGTCCCGCAGCACCCAGAGGAGCGGGGTGTCGGGGTCGACGTTCACATTTCGGTGCGTCTCACCGTTGACCTTGAGGGTGAATCGAGCCATTGGCGCACTCCTTCGGATCTAGGCGGTGGGCCCCTTGCAATTCGGCGCGCACGAGATTTGGTGGCGGACGGGTGCCGACGCCCGCCGTGGGGCAGCTTGACGACTTGGTTATGGGAATATGGGCTCGCCGGGCCCCGCTAACAATAATCGGTGAATGCGAAGCGGGCGGTGACGAATGCCACCGCCCGCTCACTGCCTTCTGCGTGGCCCACCGCTACAACACGGGTGCGGGCTCCGCTGCAGGAGGCACTTCCGCCCTCATCACGGCCATCGCCATGGTGATGGGGATTAGGATCATGGTCAGGAAGAAGAAATCCGAGCCCGGCAGGATGACGCTGGGGGCGAAGGTCGTGACCAGCGCAGCGATCGTCACCGGCAGCAGGCCGATGAGCACGCCGGCGAGCATGAGGTTGAGGCCGTACTTGGACCGCTCGTCCGGAGTGGCTTTCACGAAGCTGTGGATCAGAGCGACGAGTGCGAGGCCGAAGTAGCCGACTACGAAGATGCCTACGAGCACATTGGCCACCATGTTGAGGGAGCTAGTTCCTCGTGGCTCGAAGATGATGAGCCAGAGGAAGAAGAGCGCCATCAAGGCAGCCGGCGCATAGAGCACTTTCGTAACGTGCGCTTTTCCGAGCATCGCTTTCGCCTTCGGGAACTCCATCAGGCAATGGAGCAGGGTCGCGAAGCCGAGCAAGACGAGCATGAGGAAGAAGGTGCCGATGATCGTGCGCAGCGCGTAGGAAGCGATGTATGGGCCGCCCAGGAACGCGCCACCTAAGCAGAGTCCGGTTATGGCCAATAACAGGGCGCTGCGGCTCGGCGCCTTCACGTAGGCCAGCAACCCGAATCCCAGGAAACATAGGCCGATGATGAACCCGGCCCAGGTCAACGCGACGTACTTCCCGGGCTGGGAGGCGAACGTGATCCCTACCTCCCGGGTGACCGGGGCTTCTTCGCCCGCCGCCAACGTGGTCTCGGCCGTCTCCTCCACTACCAGGGTGCGCGTCTCGCCGATCTGTGCCCGGGGCATGCGGGTCAGCGCCGGTGTGTCTTCGACGGAAACGCCGTTGATGCTGACGACCCGGTCGCCGACCTTCAATCCGGCCGCCTCGGCGGGGCTACCCTCGTCGACCTCGATAACCGTGTTGTCGGGGCCGGCTAGATACCCGGAGTAGGGGATGTTCCCCATGTCGAACAGCCCGACGATGCCCCATAAGAGGAAGATCGCGCCCACGGCCAAGAGTGGAGTAGTGTACTTTCCGGTCATGCTTGTCCTCCCTTCAATTGGGTTCCGCTTGGCGTTGAGGGGTTTCCTTTTCGTTCTGCTACATGACAGGCGCAGGCTCTGGTGCCGCAGCAGCTCCCGCTTTCATGACCGCCAGCGCCATGGTGATCGGTATGAACACCGCGACCAGGACCAAGAAGTCAGAGCCCGGCACGATCACGTTGGGAGCGAAAATCGAGACTAGCCAGATGACTATAATCGGCAGCACAGCGATGATCAGGCCGGCCAGCATCAGGTTCAGACCATATCGGGACCGCTCGTCCGGAGTGGCTTTCACGAAGCTGTGAATTAGAGCAACAAGCGCCAGGCTGAGGTATACGACGGAGAATACGCCGTAGATGACGTTCACTACGGTGTTGAACGTGCCGGTTCGTTGTGACACGAATATGGTGAGCCAGAGGGCAAACAGCGCGATCAACACTATCGGAGCATACAGCATCTTCGTGGCGTGCGCTCTCCCCAGAAATGCCTTACGCTTCGGGAACACCATCAGCAAGTGGAGGAAGGCGCCAAAGCCGAGCAGCTCCAACACTAGCACGATGGAATTGACGATCGCGCGTAATGTGTACGAGCCGATGTAGGGGCCGGAGAGAATCGAGATCCCCATGCAGAGTCCGGCCACAGCCAGCAACATGGCGGGCCGACTCGGCGCCTTTATGTAAGCGAGTAGCCCGAACCCGATGAAGCAAAGCCCGACGATGAAGAAGGCCCACGACAGCGCGATGTACCCCGCGGGCCGGGGACCGTATGTGAGGGCTATCTCGTGAGTGACCGGTGTTACCTCGCCTGCCGCCAAAGTCGTCTCGGCGGTCCTCTCAACCACGAGAACGCGCGTCTCGCCGATCTGCGGCCCAGGCATCTGGCGGTACGCCCGTGCGTCTTCGACAGAGATGCCGTTGTAGGTGATGATGCGATCGCCGACTTTCAGGCCGGCCGCTTCGGCGGGGCTCCCCTCCTCGACCTCGTTTATCACGTAGTCCAGTCCGTTGCTGAACCCACCGTAAGGCCTGTCGCGCCGGTCGATCAGGCCTAAGACGCCCCATACGACGAACAGCGCGCCGATTACGAGGAAGGGGATCCTGTACTTGGCGGTCATGCGTGTCCTCCCCTCGGTTGGGTTCCGCACGAGGTGCCAGCAAGGCTGTTGCGATTGTATCTGTAGAGCGAATCGTTTGCGGTTCGTGTGGGGCGACAGAAAGCGGCGAGGGCCGACGGCAACGCGTGGCTCACCAGGCGTGAAAGGCAAAGACTGCGACGACAACTCATGGCTGAGGGACCCCTGGCCGGGGAAATAACTCCCAACTCAGCCCCTTCCCATCTTTGCGGAGAACGAAACAATATGCCGACGTTTCGGAGGTGGGGCAATCAGAGCGACCCCGCCGACTGCATTCCAACCCAAGCAGCCTGGAGATCATCCAACGGTGAGAGCTTTACCGGTCACACATCTGAAACGGAGGATCACGATGTCCTCCACGCGGGGAGGCTTCACGGTGTCGGTGGCCCTGATGGCGTTCGTCGTCGCCGCAGGTTGCGCGATCGACGAGAAAGCCACGACGCCGTTGGCCGGTACTTCACCGGCGCTCGCCGAGCGGCATCCATCGCTCGACACGCTCGACTTCCGCGCCGTCGGACTCGCGTGGCTAAACGATGCGACGGTCGCGGTGCTCGATCGTGACGACCAGCAAATCGTTGCGTTAGGTCTCACCGATGGGTCGCAGCGACGCGTAGCCGGTCGCGGCGGAGGCCCCGGTGAACTGGAAAGCGCGTTCATGTTGTTGGGCGGTGAGGACGGCTCACTACTCGTCGGCGACATGAGGCTGAGACGCGTAAGCGAGTTCGATGCCGGGCTCGCCTATTTGCGCGCGGCTCGGATCCCCGGCTTGCCGATCGCGCTCCTGGCCCGGCGCGGCGATCGCGTGACGGCGATCTGGATAGACTTCCGCATGAACGACGAGGGTGGTGTGACATTCCAGCCCATCGTCGGTGAAGTCGATCTCGCCCGTGGCGAGGCGCGCGAGTTCTTTTCGCTCTTCGAGCCGGGCTCGGGCAGGCTCGCCCCTCCCGAGACCGACAACCCGTTCGCGCCACCGTTCATAGCCGCTACGATGAGCGAGGACGGTCTCATCCTGGTGGGTCAATCGATGGAATACCGGGTCATCGCACTCGACAGCACCGGGGTCGTGCGGAAGAGCTTCGAGCGGCCCGAGCTCGAACAGCCGTACCTGACGGAAGAGGAACAGGCTGCGGAGCGCAGGCGGATGGGCGAGAGGGCGGCGCGCGGCGAGCAGACACCGCCGGGGATGCGGCGGATGATGGATGAGGCCCTCGAAGCTCCTCGCCCCTACTTCGGGCCCGGCGCTCTCAGCCTCGATAGTGCAGGACGGCTTTGGGTGATCACCGAGCGCTCGCGCGCCGACTCCACCGAAGTGGACGTGTTCGACTCTGACGGCGTTTACCTGAAGACGCTGGTTCTTCGAGATCGGGTTCAGGTGCTGGCCTTCCGCGAATCACGGATCGCGGCCCTGGTCACGCGGAGGGCGCCCGAACTCGAGGGTATACCCGGCATCGATCTCTACCGGGTTGTGGGGCAGGACTAGGTAGATTCCGACATTCGACAGCCGACAGCGGTCGACCGACGCCCGGCTTCAATCTCAGCCACCAACGCCCGACGTCCGAGCTGGACGCCGATCATCGAACGTCGGACGTCGGGAGCCGAGCAGTGAGCCGAACGTCGGTCGACGGCTGTCCGCTGTTCAATGTCGAAGTAGTTGTTAGATTTGTCCTCTTCATATTCGGTTTGGGAGGGAGCCGAATGGGGCTGTTCGACGGAAAGACAGCGCTGATCTTTGGCGTCGCCAACGAGCGGTCGATCGCCTGGGGCATCGCCCGGGCACTCCACCGTGAAGGCTGCGAGCTGGCCTTCGGCTACGGCGCCCCGATTCTGGAGAAGCGGGTGCGGCCGCTGGCGGAGAGCGTCGGCGCCAAGCTGGTCGAGCTGTGTGACGTCAGCGACGACACCGCCATCCAGCGGGTCTTCGAGAAGGTGAAGGAGACCTACGGCACGATCGATGTGCTGGTCCATTCGATCGCTTTCGCCGACCGCCGCGAATTGCAGGGACGCTTCGTCGAGACCAGCCGCGACGGCTTCAAGATGGCCCTCGACGTCAGCGCCTATTCACTCGTGGCACTCACCCGCGCCGCAGAGCCGCTCATGTCTAACGGCGGCTCGATCCTAACCCTCACGTATTACGGCTCGGTCAAGGTCGCACCGCAGTACAACGTCATGGGGGTGGCGAAGGCAGCCCTAGAGGCCTGCGTGCGCTACCTCGCCTCCGACCTGGGATCCAAGGGGATCCGCGTGAACGCCATCTCCGCCGGACCCATCAAGACGCTCGCGGCGTCCGGCGTTGGTGGCTTCAAGAAGATCCTCACCTACTCGGAGCAGGCGTCGCCCCTCCGCACTCTCGTCACCACGGAAGACGTGGGTAACACCGCGCTGTGGCTGCTCAGCGACTGGAGCCGCGGTGTTACCGGCGAAATCGTCTACGTCGATGCCGGCTGGAACATCATGGGCCTCACCGTACCCATCGATAAGCTCGGCGAGCTCTGAGGAGGCCGAATCGTGGTCGTCACCGAATCCATCGACCTGAAGACCCGCGGCCACGCGGACATGCTCGACATCACCGGCGACGTGGCGGCGAAGGTCAGGGACAGCGGCGTACGTGCCGGTATCGTCACCGTCTTCTGCCCCGGCTCCACCAGCGCCGTCACCACCATCGAGTACGAGTCCGGCGCGCTATCCGACCTCAAGCATCTGTTCGACGAGATCGTTCCGCCCGATCGCGATTACGCCCACAACCTGCGCTGGGGCGACGGCAACGGGCACTCCCACGTGCGAGCGGCGCTCCTCGGGCCCTCGCTTTCCGTCCCCGTCGTCGACGGCGAGCTGCAGCTGGGAACCTGGCAGCAGATCACTTACTGCGACTTCGACAACCGTAGCCGTTCGCGACGTCTCATCGTCCAGATCGTCGGGGAGTAGGAGCGCTGGGTCCGGGTTGACACGGCGAGTGTGGCGGATTATAGTGTCATCGCTACAACGTAGTATGTTCGTTACCGGACTGACTCCAGCCCCGACTCGATGTGAACGGACCAGCTGAAGCACCCGAACTGACCAAATCAGAGCTCGCCGTCCTGAAGGTTCTCTGGCGGGAGGGCGAGCTGAGCGCGCGGGAGGTCCACGAGGGGCTGCCGGACGCCCTGGGGTGGGCCTATTCGACCACGCGGACGACGGTGGACCGAATGGCGGCCAAAGGACTGCTGGTGAAGCGGAGCTTCCACGGCATCTATCTGTACGAGCCGCGGATCTCGCGGCCGGCAGGCCTGGCGGGCGTGGTGCGCGAGCTGGCGGAGCGTGTTCTGGAGATGGACTACGCACCCGTCGTATCGCTGTTCGCCGAGGCGAACGACCTCAGTCCGGAAGAGGTGGACGAGCTGGAGCGTCTGCTGGAGGAGGAGGTCTAGCCGTGTGGGCCGAGCTGTTGGGCGGGATGTCGGCGGCAGCGGATCGCCTGGTCTGGGTCGCCCGCTGGGAGTTGCTGTTCTCGATCGTGCTCTTCGTCATCGTGCTGGGCCTGACGGGTGCGTTGCGGAACGCCTCTCCGGTGTTGCGGCACGCGCTGTGGGGCTTGGTCCTGTTGCGGCTGGTTCTGCCGGTCGGTCTGACGTCGCCGCTGAGCATTGGGAGCATCGTCTCGCAGGGAACGCAGGCGACGGGAGCGGAGGCGTTCTGGATGGGTGAGTGGCCCGAGCTGCAGGCGGTTGGCGGCGCAGCGGGTCGCGGCGGCCAGTTGACGGTGGACGCGACCGAACCGTCCTCGAGTGGGCTGCCGGTCGTGGCGCTGTGGCTGGTAGGTGTTGTGGTTGTCGGGGCTGCGCTCGTGAGGAAGCGCCGCCGCTACGGGAGGGCGATTCGGAACGCTGAGCCGGTTTTTGACACTCGTGCGCGTAGCTTGGCCGAGAGTTGGCGAGCCAGTTTCGGCGTGCGCCGAGGCGTTCGTCTCGTGACATCCGGCGAGCTGGGGACGCCGTTCACGTGGGGGAGCGTGCGGCCGGTGGTCTATCTGCCGGAGGCGGTGCTGCGACAGAAGGAGGCCGCCGTGTTGGAGTCGGTGATCGGTCACGAGATGGCACACATCAAACGCTGGGACGATCTGCAGCTCGTGCTCCAGCTCGTCCTTTCGGCACTCTATTTCTTTAACCCGGTGGCCTGGCTTGCGGCGGGCCGAATGCGCGAGGAGAGCGAGCGCATCTGCGACGAGCTGGTGCTCTCGCATAACGACCTGTCGCCTGCGGCATATGGCCGCTGCATCGTCGCGGTGGCGAGGCTTGGCTTTCCCGGCGAGGCGGGACCGATGTCGGCGCTGAGTAATAGCAAGAAGACGCTTCAAACTAGAATAAGGTCGATTATGAAGCTCAAGATCGCCGCCACCCGCCGTCTACGGGTGGCGTACTCGCTACCCACGGCGTTCGCCTTCGGGGTCTTCCTTCTTCCCATGGCGAGCGGGGTCCCTAGCCGCCTTTCTCCGGAAGCTGCAGTAGCTTCGGCCCCGCAGGCGATGGAGATCGCGCTCGCCAACCCGATGCCGGGTTCGCGTGTTAGTGCCGCCTGGGGCCCGATGATCCATCCCTTCACCGGCGAGGAAGTGCATCATCGAGGCATCGACCTTATGGGTCGAGTGGGCGCGCAGATCCATGCGGCTGGTGACGGCGTGGTCGAGGAGGCGACGACCGAGTACTCAGGGGGCGCTGATCACGGCACCGTCGTCGTCCTCGACCACGGCGCTGGGATTAAGACCTTCTATTCGCACCTGGCAAGCCTCGCCGTACAGCGGGACCAGCGAGTATCGCGGGGAGATGTCCTCGGCATCCAAGGCGTGACCGGGAAAACCACCGGACCGCATCTGCATTTCGAGGTGTGGGTGAACGGCGAGTACGTGGACCCGGCTCTGTATGTAGCGGACTGGCGTTCTGGCATCCCGGCCCGGTAAAGCGCGATCGACGACTAGAACTCTAACTCCTCTTCGTCCTCTCGTGTGATACCGAGCACGTCACGGGCCTCGTCCAGCAGCTCGGGCGCGACGTAGATCGTGGCGCCGGGAAACAGGGGCCCGTGCAGCATCCCCTCGGCGGACTGGATCAGGTACGGTATCCCCGCATTCTTCAGGAGGCCGGCGGCGGCTTCCGCCTCCGTCTTGGTCCTGAAGTTGGCCAACTCCACGGCGTCTTTCATGACACGATCATAGGGCGGGCGGCACGGCTGTCAAACTGCGGGTGCCGAGCGGGGTGGCGAATATCCGCCTCGCCGGCGTGTAACTACGGGTGAGCGCGTGGTCTATTTGACGCTCCTATGAGGGGCGGGTTGTATGGGAGCACACTGAAACGTTTTCGGCGTCTAGCGCATCTAAGGATAGAAAGTCAATCTTAGTTGTTTCAGCCCCGACCCGGCCCAATCACGCCAACACTGGACCATCATGGGATTCAGCCGCCGTACACTGGGTATCGCCTCCGTCGTCATCATCCTGCTGGGTGCCCTAGGGGGGATCTACATACGGCTCCGTGCTCTGCAGGCCGAGGAGGAGAATGGAGCCGTCGAAGCCGCGGAGGGCGAGGGGCAGGAGGTGGAGTCGGCGCAGGCCTTCCGTTCCGATATCGCCATACCGGTGGGTGCCGCGCCGGTGTTGCGCGATACGCTGGTGATGAGCGTCGGCGCCGCCGGCCAGGCTCAAGCGTTCGCCCGCACGTTGCTCGCCGCCGAGGTCGAGGGCCCGGTGACCCGGGTCCTCGTGCACGAGGGCGACTGGGTTCGGCAGGGCCAGGTCCTGGCGCGCATCGACCCGGAGCGCTTCGCCTTCGAGTTGGAGCGCGCGCGCGCGCAGCTCGAGCAGGCTGAGGCAAACTTCGCCGAGCTGACGCTGTTCGACGATGAGATCGAGGACGAGGAGCTGCGCGCCGAGCGCCGGCGCCTGGCGCGCGCTCGGAGCGGGCTGGCCGCCGCCGAGGTCGGAGTGCGCGAGGCGGAGCTAAACGTCGAGCGCGCCACTGTGAAGGCGCCGTTCTCGGGCGCCGTTGCCAACCTGGCGATCGTGCCGGGCGATCGGTTATCCCAGCGCGACTCGATCGCCGAGATCGTGGATCTCTCCCGGATCAAGATCGAGGTGCAGGCGCTGGAGACCGAGGTCCCCTATCTGGAGGAGGGCCGTGATGCGCGGGTCACACTCTCGGCCTTTCCCGATACGGTGTTGACCGGCCGCGTCATCTCGATCAATCCGGTGGTCGATCCACGCACGCGCACGGCGCGGGTGACGGTGATGTTGCCCAACCCGGACGGCGCGGTGAAACCGGGCATGTACGCGCGGGTCAGGATCGCCGCACGACTCTTCGCGAATCGGACGATGGTGCCGCGCGGCTCTATCCTAGAGCGTGACAATCGCACCCTGGTCTTCCTGTTCGAACCGGAAGGCAATTCATCGCAGGGATTGGCAAAGTGGACCTACGTGACTACGGGGCTCGAGAATGAGGAGTACGTCGAGATCGTTCCGGGCGAGGGTACGACCATGCTCGAGCCCGGTCAGATGGTGCTCACAGACGGGCACTACACGCTCATACACGATGCGCGCGTCAGGATCGTCGAGGATGTGGCTGAGGCGCGCGGCTGAACGGGCGCTGCCGGTCGTCTTCGCGGCGCTGTCCCTCGCCGAGCCGCTGAGTGGCCAAGCCACCGACACGGTGCTCACCCTCTCCGATGCGCGAACCCTGCTCGAGCAGAACAGCCCACAGTACCGTTCGGCGCTGGCCTCGGCCGACGCCTCTGGCCAGGGTGTCTGGAGTGCCTGGGGTGCGATCATGCCCTCCGCATCGCTTTCGGCCTCGTTCTCGAGGAGCGAGTTCACCACCAAGACATTTGTCGATCCGACCGGGGTCGTGCAGGAGCTGGAGGACGCGATCACCGATACCTCGAAGTCCGTCAGCCAGGGTCTGTTTTTCAATTGGCGGATCTTCAGCGGTGGCAGCAACATCTTCAACATCTCCGCCGCCAACGCCGAGGCCCGGGCCGCCGACCTGGCGGCTGTCGCCACGCTCGTTCAGCTGCAGTCGACGATGGAGACCCAGTTCTTCGAGGCGCTCAAGCAGCAGGAGCTGGCCCGGCTGGCGCAGGTGCTGCTGGAGGCGCGGCGCCGTGACTTGGAGCTGACTCAGGCGCGCTTCAGAATCGCCGCGGTGGATCAGGCCGCCGTGCTGCAGGCGGAGATCGAGATGGGGAGGCAGGAGCTGGAGGTGCTCCGCGCCGAGCAGGCCGCCGAGGCGGCGCGGCGCGAGCTCTCGGTGACGATCGGGTTAGAGGAGGAGATCACCTACGAACTGCGCGACACGGCGGTCATCTTCGACCCGACGGTATTCATGGCCGACCAGCTGATCCAGGCGGCTCGCGAGTCGAACCCGGAGCTGGCACGCCGCGACGCCGACATCGACGCCCGGAACCGCAACCGTTGGTCGGCGCGCGGCACCTGGCTCCCGACCATCGATATTTCGTTCAGCCTGAGCCGCTCGGAAAACGCCGGCGCCGAGGGCGACCTCTTCAGGTTCAACCCGCGGAACACCGGCCAGAGCCTGAGCTTCACCTTCAGTTGGCCGCTGTTTGCCGGCTTCGACAGGAAGGTGCAAAACGCGCGAGCCTCGTCGCAGCTCCAGCAGGCGCGGCACGACAAGTACGCGAGCCTGCTCAACATCGAGAAAGAAGTGCGCAATCAGTACGATGCGCTCGTTACCGGATACCAGTCGGTTCGGCTCCAAGAGCGTAATGTGGATCTGGCCCGCGAGTCGGTCCGGCTAACCACCGAGCGTTACCGGATCGGCGCCGCCTCCTACATCGAGCTTCAGCAGGCGACCTCGCAGGCGACGCAGACGGAGCAGGGTCTCATCAACGCGCGCTACGAGTTCATGAAGACGCTGGCACGCCTGCAGGCCGCGGTGGGCCGTCCCATCGCCATTCCCCAATAGACCGAATAGCTAATGGCGCTACCTGACCTCTCGATCCGCCGGCCCGTCGCCACCGCGATGGCCTTCCTCGCCATCGTCATGCTGGGTGGCATCGCGTTCTGGCGTCTGCCGGTGGACCTGCTTCCCGATGTGGCGTTTCCCACCCTGACCATCTGGACCCAGTACCCCGAGGCGGGACCCTCGGAAGTCGAGCGCTTCATAACCGAGCCGATCGAGAGCGCCGTCTCGCGCGTACCGGGCGTCAAGTCGGTCAGCTCGGTGAGCCGTGAAGGCGCGTCGCAGGTCACCCTCCAGTTCCTCTGGGGCACCGACATGGAGTTCGCGACGCTCAACGTGCGGGAGAGGCTCGACAACGTACGCTACAACCTGCCGGAGCGGGCGGAGCGCCCGACGATCCTGCGCTCCGATCCGACCAGCGAGCCGGTGATGACGCTGGCGGCCACGTCGGATGTGAGCGACCTCTGGGAGCTCAAGGAGGTCGCCGAGAACGTCTTCAAGCGGCGGCTCGAGCAGGTCGACGGGATCGCGCAGGCCGCGGTCGCCGGTGGTCTAGAGCGCGAGATCCACGTGCAGGTGGATCCGCGTCGCCTGGAGGCGCTGGACGTGACCATCGACCAGGTCTCGGCGGCGCTCGACGCGGCGAACTACAGCGCGCCGGGCGGCAACATCCGGCGTGGCCGCTATCGTTACTCGCTCCGCGCGCTGGGCGAGTTCCAGACGGTGGCGGAGATCGGCGAGACGGTGGTGGGGCGTGGGGCCGATGGGTCGGTCGTGCTGCTGCGCGACGTCGCCCGGGTCGAGGATGGGTTCGCGGACCGCGAGACCGTCGCCCGCTACAACGGCCGCGAGTCGGTGGGACTACTCCTATATAAGGAGGCGGGGTCCAATACCGTGCAGGTCGCCGAGCGGGTGGACGAGGTGCTCGAGCAGTTACGGCTCGAGTATCCGGCCGTTGAGTTGGCGATCGCGTCGTCGCAGGCCGGCTTCATCCGCGACGCGATATCCAACGTCGTCCAGGCTCTGGCGCTGGGAGGCGTGCTCGCCTTCCTGGTGCTCTTCCTGTTCCTGCACGATGCGCGCTACCCGGTGGCCATCTCGCTGTCGATCCCGATCAGCGTCATCTTCACCTTCGGGCTCCTCTACCTGAGCGGCGTGAGCCTGAACATTATGAGCCTCGGCGGCCTGGCGCTCGGCGTCGGCATGCTGGTCGACAACTCGATCGTCGTGCTCGAGAACATCTTCCGGCACCGCGAGCGGGGGATGGCGGCGGCGGCGGCGGCCGGGCTCGGCGCGCGCGAGGTGCAGGCGGCGATCACCGCCTCGACCTTCACGACCATCGCTGTGTTCGGCCCGATCATCTACGTGAAGGGTGTGGCCGGCGAGCTGTTCAAGGACCTGTCGATCGCGGTGGCGGTCTCGCTGCTCGCATCGCTGCTCGTGGCGCTGACGCTGTTGCCGATGATTGCAGCGCGAATCCGGACGTCGGAGGAAGCAGCTGCCCCACAGGGTCCGGGGTACGAGCCCGGGCGACTCTTCCCACCCGTCGGTCGCTACGTGGAGGAAGCGCGGGCCCGCTACGGTGGGCGGGCGCGCTGGTGGCGCTGGCCTTCGATTCTGACGCGCTGGATCGGCGCGCTCGTTGGGTCGGTCTTGAGGGTGGGCTTCGCGCTCGCCGCTGCGCTCGTCGTCTTCTGGGGCGGCCTCATCGCCAGGCCGCTGGCCGCGGCGAGCCGGCCGGTCTTCAGGGTCTTCGATCGCTGGTTCGACCGCTTCGCCGACCGCTACCACCGGCTGCTCGTATGGGCCATCGATCATCGCGGCCCCACGTTGGCCGTGGCGGCCGCGGTCTTCGCCCTCGCCGTGATCGTCGGCTACGGGCTGCCGCGCGATTTGCTGCCGCGCGTCGACGAGGGCTCGTACCGGGCGCGGATCGAGCTGCCGCTGGGCACGCCGCTCGAGACGACCGATGAGGTGACCGCGCAGCTGGAAGCCGTAGCGCTGGATGATGCGTCCACCGACGCCGCCTTCGCGCGCGTCGGGCGCGCCGAGGCGGCCGAGGTGACCGAGCGCGAGGCGACGGGCGTGAACACGGCAGCCCTCGATGTGCGTCTGCAGGGCGGCGAGCGGACGGCCGACGCGGTGGAGCGGATGCGTGCCGGCGTCGGAGACCTGCTGAGCAGCGAGGCGCTGACGATCGAGACGGGGCAAGCGACCGAACTGGGTCGCGTCCTGGGTGTCGGCGAGGCGGACGTCGCGGTACGGATCCGCGGTGAAGATCTCGACGCCGCGCTCGATGTGGCGCGTCAGATAGAGGCTCGGCTGCTCGGGCTGCCTATGCTCACCGGTGTGCGCATCGGGCTCTTGCGAGGCCAACCCGAGGTCGAGATAGAGATCGAGCGGGAGCGCGTCGCCCGCCACGGGCTCACGGTGCGCGAGGTCGCCGACGCGATCGAGGCCTACATGCGCGGCCTGGTGGCAACCCGCTTCGTTGACTTCGATCGCAGGATCGACGTGCTCGTGCGTCCACCGGAACAGATCCGCCGCGAGTTCAACAACCTGCTCGAGTTCCAGATCAGCGGCGTGCCGGTCCGCGAGCTGATCACCTGGCGCGAGACGTTGGCACCGGTGGAGGTACTGCGCGACGGCCAGGGCCGCGTGGTGCCGGTCTATGCCGATGTGGCGAGCGGAGGACTCGACGCGGCCGTCGCCGCCATCGGCTCCGCGCTCACGGACGTCGAGATGCCACCGCGCATGCGCACAGAGGTGGGCGGCGTCAACGAGGAGATGCGCGAGTCGTTCCGCTCGCTCGCACTCGCTTTCGGACTCGCACTGGCGCTCGTCTTCATGATCCTCGCCGCTCAGTTCGAGTCGGTCATCCACCCGTTCACCATCATGCTCGCCGTGCCGCTGGCGGCGATCGGCGCGGTGGCGGCGCTGATGATCGCCGGTGATGGGGTTAACGTGATGAGCCTCATCGGCTTCGTGATACTGGTGGGGATCGTGGTGAACGATGCGATCATCAAGGTCGACTTCATCAACCACTTCCGGCGCGAGGGGCACGGGCTGCGCGAGGCGATTCTGGAAGCGGGCCGCGTGCGCCTGCGTCCCATTATCATGACCACCGCGACGACGGTCCTCGGCCTCACGCCGCTGGCTTTGGGGATCGGCGCTGGCGCGGACCTGCGGGCGCCGCTGGCCGTCGCGGTGATCGGCGGTCTCATCTCCGCCACGCTGCTCACCCTGATCGTCGTGCCGGTGATCTACGCCAGCCTCGAGAGCCTGCGCGGTCTGGCGCGCGCCGGTGCGACGACGCGCGCGGAGGTGGCGTCGTGATACGCCTGTCGATCAACCGGCCGACCACCGTGGCGATGATCTACATCGCCATCGCCGCGGTGGGCGTGGCATCGTTCCTCGACATCCCGGTCGAACTACTTCCCGACGTTGAGTACCCACAGCTCAGTATCAACACGAACTGGCCGGGCGCCTCGCCCGAGGTTGTCGAGGCCTTCCTGACCGCGCCCCTCGAGTCGGCGACCCAGCAGGTCCGCGGCGTGCGTAAGATCGAGTCCGAGTCGAGCGAGGCACAATCGAGCATCACGGTCGAGTTCGCCCGCGGCACCGACATGGACTTCGCGCGCCTCGAGTTGGGCGAGCGGATCCAGTCGATTCGCGACGACCTACCGCCCGACGTGAGGCCGCAGATCACGCTCTACATCCCGCGCGAGTTCCAGACGGGCGAGCGTGTCGATATGCGCTACACCTTCTCAGGCAGCTACACGTTCGAGCGGTTGCGCAACTACGCCGAGGAAGAGCTGCGACCGCAGCTGGTCGCGCTCGACGGGATCGAGGAGGTGGCGGTTTGGGGCGGCGACGACCGCGAGATCCGCATCGAGCTCGACCGCGGTCGCATGGAGGCGTTCGGCGTGCGGCCGTTCGACGTCGCCCAGGCGCTCAACGCTGCAGAGCTCATCCGCACCGCAGGCAAACTGCGCCGCGGTAACACGGAGTGGGTGGTCTCGATCCGTAACGATGTCGAGGCGGCGGCCGAGCTCGAGTCGTTGATCGTCGTGCCCGACACCCTTGGCACCGGCGAAGTCGTACGCGTCGCCGATGTCGCGAGGATTCACGACAGCACCGCCGACCCGACGCAGTTCTTCAGGATCGATGGCCGTCCCGCGATCATGATCGCACTGGTCCGCGGCGTCGGCACCAACGCGTTGCGCGTGGCCGAAGAGGTGAAGGCGAAGATCGATCAGTTGAGCAGCGAGTTGCTGCCGGGCACGCGCCTCACACTCGAATACGACGGCAGCGATGAGATCGAACGCCAGCTGACCGACCTGCGGCTGAGAGCCCTGGCGGCGGCGATCGTCATCTTCCTGGTCCTGCTCCTCTTCCTCGGTTCATTCCGCACTGCCGGGATCGTCTTCGCCACGGTCGTCTTCTCGGTGCTGATCGCCGTCAACTTGCTGTACTTCAGCAAGTTCAGCCTCAACGTGCTGACGATGGCCGGGCTGGCGATGGGCTTCGGCCTGATGGTGGACAACTCCATTGTAGTGCTGGAGAACATCTACCGGCGTCGGCGGGCCGGCGGCGAGGAGGCGCGCGAAGCGGCGGACAAGGGGACCCGGCAGGTAGCGCTGCCCATCGTGGCCGGCACCTTCACCACGGTGATCGTCTTCCTGCCGTTCCTGTACCTGCAGGGCGAGCTACGGCTCTACTACCTACCGTTCGCCTATGCGGTGGGCTTCAGCCTGTTGGCCTCGCTGTTCGTCGCGTTCACCTTCGTGCCCGGCCTGGCGGCGCGCGCCCTGGCCGGCGGTGGGCCGCGGACCCAGGTGACCGAGCGCCCGCCGTTCTACGTGCGGTTCTACAGCGGGATCCTGTCGTTCGCCCTCGAGCACCCGATCATCATCATACTGCTCACCGCTGGTGCCTTCGCCGGCAGCTAT
>CP070812.1:4437133-4454060 GCA_020344015.1 Gemmatimonadota bacterium | reverse complement strand
TCTCTCGCAAGTGGAAGACCAGATCCTCGTGGGCCGAGATGCGTATGCTCCGAAGTCACTGTATTCGGGACTCACCCACCTCTACGCGGGGCAGGCTGAGCTGGCGCGAGCAGCTTTCGACTCGGCGCGCGTCTTTCTCGAAGCGGCCGTGTCTGCACGACCCGATGATGAGCGACGACGTGAGTCACTTTGCCTTGCCTACGCGGGGCTCGGAATGAAGGAAGCCGCCGTTCGAGAGGGGCAGATGGCAGTTGACCTCATGCCCATGTCGAAGGATGCCTTAGAAGCGACGGACCCCCTCAGGAGGCTCGCGCAGATCCACGTCATGGTGGGTGACTACGAAGCGGCCATCGACCTGCTCGACTACCTTCTTTCGATCCCTTCATACGTATCCGTCCCGTATCTTCGACTCCACCCCATGTGGGACCCGCTCCACGACCACCCGCGCTTCCAGGCGCTGCTGGAGAAGTATGAGTAGTCGGACTGTAGACAAACTGTAGACAAACCATTCGTCTCGATCGGGACCATCGGGATCCTCAACAGGCTGGAAGGCCGCTTCCTGTCTTGTTTCGAGTCAAATGGACCCCAATAGTCTTCGCTCAATCTCGTACTTTTAATCCGCAGGTCTTCTCCGATATCGCACCGGCGTTAGGGCCCCGAGCGGCCAGGCTGACCCTCGTGCCAATCCAACCTTCTAGTAAAGCTCTAGTTGACAGTGCATAACTTACCACTATATTTGTGTTTAACCTGGTCCACCTTAGCTCATCACTAGATGGAAGATCCACGTTCATCCACAGTCTCGCCTGAAACGTCGGCTGGTTCCGACGCCGGAGCTGAAAACCGTGTGGCGGGCACGCAGCCGCCCACCGTGGCGATCATCGGCAGGCCCAACGTGGGGAAGTCGACGTTCTTCAACCGCATCGTCGGGGGTAGGCGCGCGATCGTCGATAGCGAGCCCGGGGTCACCCGGGACGTGCACTTCGCGGATGCCGAGTGGGCGGGCCGTCGCTTCTACATCGTCGACACGGGCGGAATCGTCGAGGATGCGGAGGGCGAGCTCGAGAACGCGATCAGGCGGCAGGCGCTAACGGCAGTCGAAAGCGCCGATCTACTGATTCTCATGGTGGATGGGCGCGAGGGCCCTCATCCGCTGGACCAGCACATCGCGGAGCTGCTAAGAAAGCAGACGGTGCCGGTGCTGCTGGTAGTGAACAAGGTGGACAACTGGCCAGACGCCACGGAGCACCTGGAGTTCTTCGCCTTGGGTCTCGGCGACCCGGTGCCGCTGTCGGCGGCGAGCGGGAAGGGGAGCGGGGACCTGCTCGACAAGATCGTGGAGCTGTTGCCGCCCGAGGTGGAAGGCGATGAGGCGGAACCGGGTCTGCGGTTAGCGGTGATCGGTCGGCCCAACGTGGGTAAGTCGAGCTTCATCAACAAAGTCATGGGCAGCGAGCGGCTCGTGGTCTCGGAGGAGGCGGGCACGACACGCGATGCGATCGACACACCTTTCCGGAAAGACGACCGGAGCTTCGTGTTCGTCGATACAGCCGGCCTGCGCCGCAAGAGTCGTGTGCAGACCGGCCTGGAGTACTACGCGATGCTCCGCACGCTGCGTGCGATCGACCGGTCGGACGTCTGTCTGCTGGTCGTCGACGCCGATGAGGGCGTCGGCAACCAGGACTTCAAGATCGCGAAGCTGGCCTGGGACCGGGGGTGTGGGCTCGTGATGGCGGTCAACAAGTGGGATCTGGTCGAGAAAGAGACGAACACGGCGGTCCAGATGGAGAAGGCCCTGCGCGACCGCGTCCACTTTCTCGAAGCGGTTCCCATCGTCTTCATCTCGGCGCTCAGCGGCCAGCGGGTCACCCGCGCACTGGATCTGGCGTGGCAGGTCGGCCAGGAGCGTGCGAAGCGCATACCGACACCGGAGTTGAACAAGCAGCTGGCGACCCTGACCGAGACTGTCCAGCCACCGCAAAAGAGGGGCAGACCCCTCAGGTTTTACTACGCGGCCCAGGTCGGCAGCGCGCCACCAACCTTCGCGGTGTGGACGAATTTCCCGAAGGACGTACCGGAAAATTACTCCCGCTATCTCGTGAAGGGTTTCCGTAAGGCCTGGGGCTTTACGGGGACACCCATCCGCTTGAGGTTGCGGGCCCGTAGAAAGGGGCAGACGTGATCGTCGTCGCTTTCCTGCTGGCCGCCTACCTGCTCGGCTCGACGCCCACGAGCTTCCTGCTGGCCCGCTACGGCAAAGGCATCGATCTGAGGGAGTGGGGCAGCGGCAACCTGGGGGCGACGAACCTCTATCGCGCGGCGGGCCCCGTCTACGCAGCGGTCTGCATGATAGTCGACGTCGGGAAGGGGTTCGTTCCAGCCTGGTTCTTCCCGGATCTCGACGGGACTGGGCTCCCGCAGCTGGCCCTGGCCTACGGCATCGCCGCAGTGCTGGGCCACATCTTCTCGATCTGGGTGAGGTTTCGCGGCGGCAAAGGGGTGGCCACGGGCGGCGGCGTTTTCCTCGCGCTCGCGCCGGCGGCGGCAGGGCTGGCGGCGCTGGCCTGGGTGGCCGTTGCCGCCGTTGTACGGATCGCTTCGGTCGCTTCGCTGACGGCGGCGACTCTGCTGCCGGCGTTCATCTGGGTCACCGGGCACCGCTTCGATTTTGTGTTCTGGGCCAGCCTGCCGTTGGTGGTGCTTGTCTGGTGGACGCACCGATCGAACATCAGGCGGCTGGCAGCTGGACGCGAGCACCGTGTATCGCGAGGCGCCGGAGGCCCGGAGCCCGCGGCCGATTCGGAATCCGTCCGATCCACAGGTGAGGCTTGAGCATGGGTAGAGCGGCGGTGATCGGAGCTGGGGGCTGGGGAACCGCTCTGGCAAAGGTGCTGGGGGAGAAGGGGCACAGCGTAGGCATCTGGAGCTACGAGGAGTCGGTGGCGGTCCAGATCCGGGAGGAGCGTGAGAACCGCGACTACCTGCCGGGCGTCAAGCTGCCTCCCACAGTCGAGGTCTCCATGGACCACGGTGCGGCGCTGGACGGGGCGGAGATGGTCATCGCGGTCGTTCCGTCTCATGCCTTTCGCGACGTGATCGCCGGGGCCGCGCCTCACGTGCCACCGAACGCCATCGTCCTATCGGGCACCAAGGGGATCGAGGTCTCAACGCTCGAGCGGCCCAGCGAGATCCTCGAGGAGCTCTTGCCCAAGCACCCGCCGCCCGCCGTGCTCTCGGGGCCGACCTTCGCCCGGGAGGTCGGCGAAGGTGATCCGACGGCGCTGGTCGTCGCCTCGAGCGATGTCGAGGTCGCACGCGAAGGACAGCATTACCTAAACACGGACCGTTTCCGCGTCTACACGAACGAGGACATCCTGGGGGTCGAGCTGGCAGGGGCGCTCAAGAACGTGATCGCCTTGGGAGCCGGGATCGCCGCCGGCCTCGGCTACCGTAGCAACAGTCGGGCGGCGCTTATCACCCGCGGGCTGGCCGAGATAACGCGCCTGGGTCTCGCCATCGGCGCGAAGGCCCCGACGTTCGCGGGCCTGGCAGGACTGGGTGATCTCGTTCTCACGTGCAGCTCGGAGTTGAGCCGTAACCGAACGGTGGGAGTGCGCCTCGGTAGAGGCGAGACGTTGGAGGAGATCCTCGCCAGCATGAAGATGGTGGCCGAGGGCGTGAAGACCACTAAAGCAGCCCGCCAGTTGGCAAGCGACTACAACGTGGAGATGCCCATCGTGGAGGAGGTTCACAACATCCTCTTCGAGGGCAAGTCTCCCGAGCGTGCCACGGCGGATCTCATGTTGCGTGAGCCCAAACCCGAAGTATGGGGGGGCAGGGGGAGCAGCGATGCGACGTGAACGTATTGCTCGGCGCGAGTACTTCTCCATCGGAGAAGTCTGCGAAATGGCAGGCCTCAAGCCACACGTACTCCGCTACTGGGAAACCCAGTTCAAGGAGCTCAGCCCATCGAAGAACCGCGCCGGAAACCGTGTCTATCGCGCGCGCGAGATCAAGCTCATCGAGCTGGTCAAGCACCTGCTCTACGAAGAGAAGTACACGATCGATGGCGCGCGGCGCAGGCTCGAAAAGCTACGCGAAGAAGGCGACCTCGACGAAGTCGCCGGTCAGGCCCTCGATCGGCAGACGCTTCGACGAGTACGCGAAGGCCTCAACGAGTTGCTGGATATCCTCGACCAGTCCCACGCCGGTCGAGGGGAATAACCGGCGTGCCATCAAAATATCGAGAAACCAGCTCGCACCAGGAGCTGCGGCGCCGGCTGGTGGAACAGCTCCAGGCTGCCGGGATCAGAGACCTGGCGGTGCTGAACGCGTTCGATCAGGTGCCGCGCCATATGTTCGTGCCCGAGCGCTTTGCCGCCCGCGCCTACGCCGATGAGGCTTTCCCCCTGGGGCACGGCCAAACGATCTCGAAGCCCAGCACCCACGCTCTCTATCTGCAGGCGCTGAACCTGGAGGGCGACGAGCGGGTACTCGAGATCGGGACCGGCTCGGGCTATCAGACCGCGCTGCTAGCGATGCTGGCCGACCACGTCTACTCGATCGAGCGGGTCCCAAAACTAGCGGAAGCAGCCCGCGCTCGCATCGAGTCGCTCGGCTTCACCAACGTCGCGGTCCGTGCCAGCGACGGTACCTACGGTTGGCGCGCCTTCTCGCCGTTCGATGCGATTCTGGTCACGGCCGGAGCACTCGAGATGCCGAAGCCGCTGCTCGAACAGCTGCGACCTGGCGGCCGGATGTTGATCCCGATCGGAGACAGCGAGTCACAACAGCTGCACAGAATAGAGAAGACGGCTGCGGGAGAGATCGAAGACACGGTGATCGGCGAGGTAAGATTCGTACCATTACGCGGGCTGGGCGGCCACGCCGATATAGAAAGGCGCGGCGGAGAGTGACAGGGGAGGAGAAGCGGCACGGCTGGGTCCGGCGCCTCTACGACTGGGTCTTGAGTTGGGCGGAGTCGCCCTACGGTGGGGCCGCGCTCTTCGTACTCGCCTTCGTCGAAGCCTCGTTCTTCATCGTGCCGCCCGACGTTCTGCTCATCGCGCTTTGCGTCGGCAAGTCTAGGCGTAGCCTCCACTTCGCCGCGATCTGTACGGCCGGCTCCGTGCTGGGCGGTAGCTTCGGCTACCTGATCGGCCACCAGCTGTACGAGCTGATCGGCCGGCCGATCATCGATTTCTACGACGCCGGCGAGGCGTTTCAGCGCGTCGGCGAACTCTACAGGGACAACCTCGTACTAGCGCTGGGCACGGCGGGCTTCACCCCGATCCCGTACAAGGTGTTCACCATTGCCGCCGGCGCCTTCGCAGTGCCGTTCCTACCGTTCCTCGTCATCTCGGCCGTCAGTCGCTCGGCCCGCTTCTTCCTGGTCGCCGGGCTGATCCGCCTCTTCGGGCCGCAGATCCGCGACTTCATCGACCGTTACTTCAACCTGCTGAGCGTGGTCTTTGTCGTTCTGCTGGTGGCGGGGTTCGTCGTCCTCAAGTACGTGCACTGACGCCGATTTCCCCGGTTTGACCCGGGCCCGCCGCCGTATAGATTTCGGCTGGCCAATAAGACCCTACGAGAGGAGTGCCAGAAGTGCCGACGATCCCAACCCCGTTCATCGGCGGGGCCGACAGTCCCGAACAGGACAGGACGGACCAGACCGACCTCGAGCCGCCTTTCTTCCCCGACGAGAACGCCGAGTCGCCCGAGCAGCCGGAGCCCGGGGCAGGGGCCACCGAGCCGGCAGCAGAAGAGGCAGAACCGCCCTTCTTCTTCGAGCCGGAAACCCCCGAACAGCCGGTGCCCACCCAGGCGGCCACGCCCGATTCGGAGTCAATACCCATAGAGGAGGAGGCCGCACAGGCGGCAGAGCAGGAACCCACCTTCTTGGCACCGACTGCGGATGAGAGTGCCGCTGCTCCACAGGAGAGCGAAGCCGAGGATCTGCCCGACTACCTCCTCGGCGCTGACACCCCGCTGCCTTTTTCGTCTGCCGAGGAAGCTGCGGCCCCGCCGCAGCCCGAGAGTCCGGAGCTCCTGGCACACAAGGCCGAGGAGTTGCTGGAGGGGATACTTGGAGACCGCATCCGGGACCTGGTGGCAAGCCTCGGGGCGGCTGCCGCGGAAGTCGCAATACCCCGCGCCTTCGCCGCGGGTTACATGGCCGCCAAAACCGGCGAGGAGATATAGCGGATGGCAGAGCAATACTCGCAGGAAGACAAGTTCGTCGCCCTCGTACTGCAGTTCACGAATTGGGCGCAGCGCAATACACGAACTCTGGTGGTCGCGATCGTCGCCTTGATGCTCGTCGTCTTCGGTGTCCGTTACTACTTCAGCTATCAAGCGCAACTGCGTAACGCAGCATCGGCCGAGATCCGTGCCATCCGCTTCGATCTGCAGGCCGGCGAAACCAGCGCCGTCGTCGATCGCCTCCGTACCTTTCTCATCCAGTTCGAGGACACACCCTACGGCCGCGAAGCCCGCGTGCTCCTGGCACATTCGTTGCTCCTAGAGAACAGGGCGGTGGAAGCCATCGACCCCGCACGCCAAGCTGCCGACAGGGTAGGCCGCAACCCGCTCTCCAATCGCGCCGCCTTCCTCCTGGCTGCCGCCTACGAGGAGGTCGGTGAGACCGCACAGGCCATCGCCGTCTACGAGGATCTCGGCCGACGCTCGCGCCACCAGGCCGACCGGCGTCGCGGTCTAGAGAGCGCAGCGAGCTTGCGCGCCGTCAGCGGCGATCGCGCCGGCGCCGCAGCACTCTACCAGGAGATCCTCGAGATGACCCCCGACGACAACCCGGCGCGCAGATACTACGAGTTGCGGGCCGCGGAGGCGAACGCCCAATCGCTGGTGACATCGCCAGCACCCTCAGAAGCCACGTCAGGCGAGGGAGGCTAGTCCGCATCCAGGCAGAGACATGGGGCTGAGAGTCATAGAGGTGCAGTTGTCACATAATGCATATTATGTAACCTTCACCCTCCACTCCAACCCCACTCTTCCTTTCCTCTCCCACTAGCACCGGAACTATACCTGGCGACGAACTCGGACCAACCTACGCGACCAAGTTGGCGCCCAGAATGTTCCGCCTCACTCTGTCTCGCTGAGAGCTGCGCGAATAGCCGTGGCGGGTGGCGCTGCCGCACCTCTCAGCATGACCGCCAGCCCGGCAGCCACGTTTGCGAGGCGCGCCGCATCCTCGAACGGAGCACCGGCGGCGAGGGCGAGTGTGTACGTGGCGATGACGGTGTCGCCTGCCCCAGTCACATCGACGATGTCCTGGAGTCTCGATACCGGTATGTCGAGGCGCTTCTTATCCGGTTCGAACAGCGCCATCCCCTGCTTCCCCCGCGTGACGAGCAGCGCCTCGAGGCGGAGTATGCGTAGAGTCTCGCCGGCCGCTTTATCCAGGACCTCCTGGTCGTCGCCAATCGACATCCGGGCCAGCTCCTCGAGCTCCGGCTCGTTGGGTGTCGCCGAGGTCGCTCCGGCGAAGTCATCGAGATCGTATCGAGAATCAATGACGCTGACCACAGAGCGTTTGCGGACGACCGAGGCGAAGAGATCAGGGCGAACGGTGCCCAGCCCGTAGTCGGAGATGATGACGCCGTCGGCGCCCTCGAGCGCAGCCGTCAGGCGCTCGCTCATCCCGGCATCGGAGAGTGTACTGTAGTCGCCGTGAGAGTCGATGCGGATGACCTGCTGCTTAACCGTGTGCAGGCCACCGGCCAGCACCCGCATCTTTATCGCCGTCTCCCCTCCCGCTCGTGTCTCGATAAACGATATGTCGACGCCCTGCGCCTCGAGTTGCGCCAGCAATCGCTTCCCCATCTCATCGTCGCCGACGGCGCCCACCGGCACAGGCGTACCACCGAGTGACGCGACGTTCATGACCGCGTTGCCGGCGCAGCCGGGCGTCACGCTGTCCCATTCCTTTTCGAGGATGAGGACCGGCGCCTCGCGGGAGATGCGAGACGTATCACCGTACAGCGTATGATCGGCTACCAGGTCGCCCCAGATAACGATCCGCTTGCTTTCGATGGCCGAGAGCCAGCCTATGAGCTTGTCTTTCATCCCAACTCGTCGTCTCGCGACAGTATCCAGTCCACTGCGTCTAATAGGTCGTCGGAGATCTCGTCGGGCTGCTCCTTCCAGTCGGCCGACCAGCCTTCGATCTCCCCCAACCCGTAGCCCGTCTTCACCAAAACGCCCTTCATACCCACGGCGTGGGCGAAGACGATATCCGAGTGTTTGTCGCCCACCATGAACGAGTGCGGCACGTCGATCTCCAGGTCTCTCTCAGCCGCCTCGATCATCCCGGCTCTTGGCTTGCGGCAGCTGCAATTCCGGCGATAGGGCGGCTCGCCGGCCGTCGGGTGATGGGGACAGTAGTAGATAGCGTCAAGGTGCGCACCGTCCAGCGCCAGCATCTCTTGCAGGCGCCTGTGGACCCGGCGGACCAGCTCTTCCTTGAAGTAGCCTCGTGCGACGCCTGCCTGGTTGGTCACTAGCACGGCTAGGAAGTCCGAGTCATTGATCTTGCGAACCGCCTCTGCAGTTCGGGGCAACAAGCGCAAGCGGTCAACGTGGTTGACGTAGCCGACCTCTTCGCTCAGCGTGCCGTCGCGATCGAGGAATATCGCCCGGCGTCCCATCACAGCTTTCGGACGATCCTGAGCAGGCGAAGCCACCAAACCTTCCACACCGCCTCGCGGATGATCTTGCCGCTCATCTTGCTCGTGCCTTCGTTGCGGTCGGTGAAGATGATCTTGAGCTCGCCGATCTTGAAGCCTTTGCGCCAGGCGCGGAACGTCGTCTCGATTTGGAAGGAGTAGCCCTCGGAGGTGATCCTGTCGAGGTCGATCTCCTCCAGCACCTTGCGACGGTAGCATTTGAAGCCGCCCGTCGTGTCGGTGAACGGGAGGCCCGTGATTACGCGGGCGTACTTGTTGGCGAAGAAGCTGAGCAGCAACCGTGACATCGGCCAGTTGATGACGGTTACGCCCTTTAGATAGCGCGAGCCGAGGACCAGGTCGTATTCCCGCGCCGCTTCGAGAAACTGCGGAATGTGATCGGGGTTGTGCGAGAAGTCCGAGTCCATCTCGAAGATGTACTCGTAGTCGCGTTCCAGCGCCCAACTGAATCCGGCGATGTAGGCGGTCCCCAACCCTTGCTTCCCCGGTCGGTGAATGACGTGAATCCGCTCATTCTCCGCCGCCATAGTGTCCGCGAGCTCGCCCGTTCCGTCAGGAGAATTGTCGTCGACGATCAGCACGTGGATGGACGGATCTTGCGAGAGAACCAGCGGGACGATCTGTGGAAGGTTCTCCCGCTCGTTGTACGTCGGCATCACGATCAGCGTTCGATCCGGCTTCTCTGTCATCGGACCATCGTCTCGGGGTCGTTGCGCAGCCGGGCCAGAGCCCAAGCACCGCCCGCCAAGCTCAGCGGGACCAGTTCTCCCACGGTCATCCAGATACGCGCGATCACCGCGAGCACGCCCGCTGCCGCGGCACCGACCCAAGGCGCCAGCAGAAGCGCCAGCGCGCCCTCCCGCACACCGACGCCGGCGGGCGCGAAAAGCGCTGCGTAGCCGATCAAATAGGCGGCGGCGAGGGCCCCTATGGCCCCCGGCCAGAAAACGGGCGGCAGGGCCGGAAATGAGGCCCAGAGCAGCCCGAATGCAATACCGTAGCCCAACCAGACCGGCAAGTAGAGCCCCAGCCAGCGGGCTCCGAACCAGTTGTCGATCGTGGGCACCTCCTCCCCCTTCCCCCCCAGCTTGAAGGCGATGCGTAGCCCCAGGCGCAGCGCCGCCGGCACCAGCGTTCCGACGGCCACCAGAACCAACAGGGCCAGGGCCCAGGGCAACAGCTCCCGCGGGTAACCCGAGCCGACTCCCAGGGCCAGCCCGACGGCCGCCAGGCACGCCGCCGCTCCCAAAGAGAAGATCTGGCCCAAGACAGCGGATGACGTAGCGACCGGCAGGCTCACTCCCCTCTTGCTCGCCAGATAAGCCAGCCCGGCCAGTTGCCAGACCTTGCCAGGCAAGTAGCGACCCAAGTTCGCCAGGAAGAAGATCCTGACCGCGTCGGCCAGCGGCAACGGCGGGCCGCCGAGGCGCTTCATCATCGCAACCCAGAGCGTGACGGCATAGACGAAGACAGCGAGCAGGACGAGCAGCGAGGCGACGAATGGAAGCGGCCGCGGTCGCCACGACCCAGCATCCAGCTCGGCGATCTCGCTCCAAGAGATGCGCAGCGAGCGAAACAGGAAATAGGTGACGGCGACGGTCAACGCCAGGCGAAGCGCCCACCCTGCCCCACGTTTAAGCGCGGCGTTCACGATTGAGCGTCGGGTACAGGAGATTGAGATCGCCTGCGCAAGTACAGACCCGCACCAATCAAACCGACGGCGCCGAGGCCCGATACGATCGTCGTCCACAACGCCGCGCGCAGCATCGGCGACCGGTATTCGAAGCGCACCTCGTGGCTTCCGGTTGGAACGCGCACAGCGCGAAGTGTGAGGTTCGCCCGCAGGACCGGCGAGCTTTCACCATCGATGGTGGCCGTCCACCCTGGGTAGTAGTTGTCGGAGACCACCAGCAGTGCTGGCCCGCTCGTTTCGACTCTTAGCGTTTGGGCGTTGACTTTTCGCTCCACCCACTCAACCCGGCCCGTCGCGTCTGCCCCGATGCTCGACTCGGGCGCCTGATCGAGTACGACCGTACGAGATGGATCGAAGGCGGGATCCTCCAGACGCGGAAGCGCCTGTGAATCGGGGAGGACCTCGAATTCCGTTGCGAGGAATGCCCGCGGCAGCTCGCCTGGCAGCTCATAGACGAGGCCCGTCCGGCCCCGATACGCTTCCGGCAGTCCGGCGATCGCGGCCTGCGCGCCGGAGACAACGTATCGAACGTTGACCAACTGGAGGATCCTGGCCGAAAACAACCGCCGCCCTCCCGTCAGGTCGAGATAGCGGCCCAGCTCGTTGCCGTGATGCCCGGCGACCTGTTCGATGCCGTAGAAGGCGAAGTGGTTCGAACCCTGCGTCGCATTCGGCAACCGTAGGATCCGGAATGGAACACCGTAACTTTGCTGGCGAAGCAGGAACTCCGTTACATCGTCTCGCGGATAGAGCAGATTCACATCGATGACCCGCACGTACTGTGTATCCACGCGCGCGAGGTCGACAACGCTGAGCACGACCAATGCACCCACGAAAACCGCTTCCGGCGTCTTGCCCAAGCTGCGCAGCTGCCAGGCCCCCGCCGTCAGGGCCGCAAACAGCGCACCCAGCCACAGCCCCCGCTCGATGTTCGGGAGATTCGAGTCGAGCGCCGCCGCCTTCGCCGGCTCGATGCCGCGGTACAGGACGCTTACCCAGAGATCGGTCAGCACGCCAGTGGCGCCCAGTAACGCGAGCAGGAGTAGAGCGCCGCAGGCACCCCACAGGTAGCGCGTGATCTTCCGAGCCCGCTCGCTCCAGTCGTCTTCCTGCGAGCCCTGCCTCGCACCTTCCAGCCCCAGGGCCGCGGCCGTCACCACAGCGATGGCGAAGATGAACATGACGCTGCTCGGCGCGCGGAACTGCTTGACGCCAGGCACCAGCCAGTAGAACAAGCGGAAGAGCGGTGTGGTTGCCCCCACCGCGTATATGAGGCTCACTGCCGCCAGACCGGCGAACAGCCACGCCTCCCCCCGTCGCCGGCCGACCAGGAAGGCGAGCGGCAGCAGCAGCAAGGGTATCAGGCCGGCGTACTCGTGGTTCAGCTTGAAGGGATTGCGCCCCCAATACGTAGCGACGCTGCCCTCTTCCGTCGACATGTTGACGCCGATGAACTCGGGCACGATCAGCGAGAACACTTCTTCCGGGTGCAACGACCACGAGGTGGAGTAAGCGTAGCCCGTCGCCTCTTCCGCGCCGGTCGTCTTCGCGACTCGCTGCGAGTACTTGGTCAGGTAATTGACCGGCGTCCAAAGCTGTACCGCCCCGATGGCAAGCGCCCCCATGATTCCGGCGACCGCGAAGCTACCGAAACGCCTTACCACGCGCCCGGTCGTCTCTCCGGCGCGCCGCGCCTCTACTAACCTGTAAACCGCGACGATCGCCATCGCCCAAGTGGTGAAATAGGCGAGCTGCATGTGGGCCGTGAAGATGAGCAATGCGACGGTGAGTGCCAGCGTCGCGAACCGCCAGGCACCGCCCCGGGTGACCGCCCAGTCGGTGACCCAGAGCGCCAGCGGGGCCAGCGCAGTCACGAACAGCTTCCCGTCATGGCCGGGGAAGACGAGGGTAACGAGAACGGGGGCCATCATGTAGGCGACGCCGCCCCAGGTTGCGATCGGCCGGCTGACTTTCAGGTACCGCAGCCAACCGAAGGTAACTACGCCGGCGAGGAAGACGTGGAGCACGATCTTCCACCCCATGGCCCGGTGGGCCGGCACGATGAAGCTCAGGATCGTGGTCGGATAGAAGATGTCGCCGTGCATCGCGTCGACGAACGGCAGGCCACCGTAGATGTTCGGATTCCAGAGCGGGAATGTGCCGGAGCGGACCAGCTCGGCGTACCAGTGCCGCGCGTAGTAGCCCAACGCCCCGACGTCGGTCCCGAACAGCAGACCGCTCGAGACGATGAACTCCCGGAACAGAAAGACCGCGAGCACGCCGAACACGGCGTAGGGCGCCCAACGTGGCAGCCAGACCGAATCCGCCGGCGGACTATCGCCTCGAACCCTTTTCTTTCGCTTCATCGAGCAATCCGTTATAGATGTCGAGATGTCGCTCGACCATACGGCTGATGCTCCAGTTCGCCACAACCCGGCGTCTGGCCTCGCGTCCCAGTTCCCGACGGTCGGGCCTCCTCAGCAGCGAGACCACCGCGTTCGCAAGCGCACGGGGGTTCCTCGGCTCGACCAGCGCACCGACCCCGTCATCGATGATCTCGGGCAGCCCACCGACCTGTGAAGCCGCGATTGGGAGCGCGCAGGCCATCGCCTCGAGCGCCGCGATCGACGTCGCCTCCATGAGCGACGGAACGACTGCGAGATCCGCGTCTCGCAACAGGCCCGGCATTTCGTCATTCGGGCGGGCGCCCAGAAACTCGACGCGGTCGATGACCCCTAAGTCGATCGCCAGGCTCTTCAACCTCTCGCGCTCGGGACCATCACCCACGATGCGCGCCTCGGCGTCGAGCTCCGCGACGACGAGTGGCATCGCCCGCACGAAGTACTCCACCCCGTTCTTCGGGTACAGACGTCGCGGAACGACAATCCGAAATCGACCGCCCGCTTCCCTGCCCTCGCCCGGGGCGAAGCGATCGGTGTCCACCGCATTCGTCATGACCTCCGAGCGCGGGTGCGCGTGGATCCCCTGTGCCACGCTCAGGATCTCCTCGCTCGTCGCCAGCAGGTAGTCCGCCGAATCGATGACATGGGCGAACAAACGACGCCAGTGCGGCGACTCAGCCCGCATTAGGAAGTGGCTCGTGTGAAGCGTGACCACTAGCGGACGCCGGCTGCGCCGCCACCCGACCATCGCGGGTATCGCGCTGGCGAAGGTGTGCGTATGCACGACGTCCGCCTTGCGTGCCAATCGCCGGTGGACTGGAATCGTGCCGGCGGTGTGTGCAGCCCAACCGAACGGGTGCTTGCCGGGCATCCAGACCCTGCGGACGTCGACGCCCCCCAACTTCTCCCGCCTCGCTGTCCCTGACTGCGAGCGCGAGGTCAGCATGTCCACGTAATGGCCGCGCCTGGCAAGCCCCTCGGCCAGGCCAGCGACATGGCTCTCGAGGCCGCCGACCTCCGGTGGGTAGTAAAGGCACTGCAGCAGGACTCTCAGTACCAATCCTCCGTCTGACGGGGAACACCTAGTAGCCGGTGCAGAAGGATATCCGCGATTCGCGCGCCGGCGCGCCCGTCACCGTACGGGTTCTTCGCCTGTGCCATCCGGCCGTGCGCCTCGCGGTCGTCCAGCAGTTCCCCGCCCTGCTCCAGGATGAGCTCACGCGACGTGCCCACCAGTCGCGCCACACCCGCCTCGACACCCTCCGGCCGCTCGGTCACCTCTCGGAGAACGAGTACCGGTACGCCGAACGACGGCGCCTCCTCCTGGATGCCACCCGAGTCGGTCAGGACGAGCCACGAGCGGGCCAATACCTGCACGAGGTCTGAGTACGAGAGGGGCTCGAGGAGTCGGAAGTTCGGCATACCCGACAACAGCTCGTTCGCCGGTCCCTGCACGTTGGGGTTCGGGTGGACCGGGTAGACGAAGACGTCGTCGGGGTGCGACTCGGCCAACGCCCGCAGCGCGGCGAAGGCCTCACGCAGCGGGGCACCGAAGGCTTCGCGCCTGTGCGCCGTCACGAGGACGATCCGTCTTCCCGAATCGAGTATCTCTCTCAATCCCGAATCACCGACCGGCGCTCCAGAGCCGGCGAGCGCCTTGACGGCGTCGATCACTGTGTTCCCCGTCACGTTGATCCGCTCCTCGGGGACGCCCTCGCCCAGCAGGTTTTCCCGCGCCCCGACCGTCGGCGCGAAATAGTGGTCCGTCGTCACATCGGTGAGCCGCCGGAAGATCTCCTCGGGGAACGGCGCCCACTTATTCCGCGAGCGGAGGCCCGCTTCGACGTGGGCTACTTGGATGCGCTCGAAGAAGCCGGCCAGTGCTCCAAAGAAGACCGTCGCGGTGTCACCTTCGACGACGACCACATCCGGTTTCAGCGACTGAAACAGCGGCCGCAGGCTGCGCAGGCACTCAACGCCGATGTCGTAGAGATCCTGATCCGGCCGCATGATCTCCAGATCGTCATCGACGGCCATCTCCAAGCTGGCCAGTGCGCCGTCGAGCAGATCATCGTGCTGTCCCGTCGAGATGACTCGAACGTCGATCGGCTCCTCGCGAGCGCGCAGCGCCCGGGCGACCGGTGCCAGCTTGATCGCTTCCGGACGTGTACCGAGCAAGATGAGAACGCGGACGGGATCGCTCACATCAACCCTCCGCCTGAGGGACGACCGGCGAATCGCCCTCGGGGTAGTATTTCAGCACATACGATGGGATCGTCCTGCCGTCATCGATCTCATAGACGACTTCGAAGCGTTCCGGCACGCTGAGGATCACTGGTAACATGTACTGGTATGTCGTACGACTCACCGGCACTACCAACACATAGTCCGCCTGCACCCCGTCAAGGAAGGCCAGCATCTCCTCGTCCTGCGTGGTGAACGGATAGACGTCACCTCGCCGGCCCGAAAAGAGGTAGATCAGACGCGGCTTACGGCCGACTACTATCGCGTCTTCCGGTATGTTGTCTCTCACCCACTCTGCCACTTCCGCAAAGGCGCGCCATGGTCCCGGATAGCACGCGAACTGGTCACCCTGTTGGAAGATCTGCATGCACCGCTGGCTGTAGCCTATCGATACCACCATGCTGGGCACGGCCAGCAGGACCAGAATCGCCCCATACACCGCGAGCGACCAGGCTGCTCGCCGCACTCGTAGAAAGTCCAGACACCACTGCAACCCGCTGGCGCCCAACAGGAACACGACAGGCAGAACCGGCAGAAGGAAGCGTCTGTCGGTCCAGGCTTCCGGCCAGAGGACGATGAGTGCAACGTAGAAGAATAGGAACAGCTCCAGCACATGTCCTCCACGAATGCCGCGTACCCATGCCACGAGGGCCAAGGCGATAAGCAGTAACGCCACGACGAACGCCGCCAGCAGCGCCACGAAGCCCGGCGTTACACCCACCAAAGATTCGGGCAGAACCTCGATCGCGTACAGACGGGTGTTGTATATTACGCGCGCCAGCAATCCCCCCGGCCCGATCATCCCCAGTTCCGGATCGTATGGGTCAAGGAGCAGGAAGTTGCTCGAATAGACCTGAGCCCCTTCGGCGGCCGCCAATCTGCCCCACGACCACCAGCCGAGCACGACGGCCAGCGCCCCACTTCCCGCGGCAGCCAGTTCGCGCCACTTCCGCTTCGACGCCAGCACGACCAGCAGGGCCAGCACGAGCGGCAGCCCTGCCAACCGAGTCAGATACGCCAGCAGCGCGAAACCCAGGGAAAGGGCGAGCCAGCGCTTGCCGTCGGACAGGCGCTCCGACGCCCACAGCGCGATCAAAGTCAACACGACGAACAAGGCCTCCGACAGCACCCAATGCGAGTAGTAGAGGAGCACCGAGCTGACTGCAAACGGGGCCACGACTGCCAGAGCACCCTCCAGCGATAGCCGCCGCCTGGCAAGCAGGAACAGGAAGATCAGCGAACCCGAGGTAAAAACCGCCGAGAGGATCTTGAACGTGATCAAACCGCCACCCAGCGCCGCGGCGATCGCCAGCACCGCTGGGTAGACCGGAGGGTACTGGCCGTGCCGTGGTGCCCCCGGAATATGGATGTCCCGGTAACCCTGCCCCGTCTCGATCGACTCTGCCAGGATCATGTACCCGGCGTTGTCGCCGCCCACGAACGGTTTCGGGTCGAACAGCAGGAGGGCTAGTGCAACGTGCACAAAGACGAGCCCTGCCAGGAAGACCCATGCCAGCCCCTCGCTGGAAAGACCCCGTCCCTTCAGCTCTTCAGCCACCTCCATCCCCACCCCTTCAGCCTGAGGCTAGCTGTCCTCTTTGAGCTTTCGGACCGTTTCCCTGAGATCGTCCACTTCCGCCCGCAACGTTGCCACCAGCTCCGCAACGAAGCCAAACCCGAACAGCGACACGCCCAAAACCGCCAGGAGTATCACCAAGTTCAGCAGCGGTCGGAACCCCTGCCCCATCAGGCGCATCACAACGGCCACCACCCCCACAAGCAGTCCCAACCCCACCAGCGCCAGCCCGGTAAAGCCGAACAGCAGCATCGGCTTGCGGCTGAATAGAAGCAGGAACCAGACCGCCACCAGGTCGAGGAACCCTACG
>CP070812.1:4393672-4437033 GCA_020344015.1 Gemmatimonadota bacterium | reverse complement strand
TGATCCTGGCATTGGTGTTCGCGCGCTGGGGCCGGATCATGCCGGAGGTGGGCGGCCCCTACGCCTACACGCGGCGCGCCTTTGGTGACTTTGCGGGATTTCTGGTCGGCTGGGGCTACTGGATCTCGATCTGGTCCGGGAACGCGGCCATCGCCACCGCCTTCGTCGGTTATCTCGGCGTCTTCGCCCCTCCTATCTCCGGCAGTCCGGCGCTGGCTGCGGCCACGGCGGCTGGCGCTATCTGGCTCCTCAGCTGGGTGAACGCGAAAGGCGTCAGGGAGGCTGGGATCGTCCAGGTCGTGACAACGGCGCTGAAGCTGCTGCCGCTCGTCGCGGTGGGCACGCTCGGGCTGCTCTACTTCGATGCGGGCAACTTTAGGCCGTTCAACGTGAGTGGTCAGCCGACCTTCTCGGCGCTGACGGCGACGGCGGCTCTCACGATTTGGGCGTTTCTCGGGTTGGAGTCGGCGACCATCCCGGCGAACGACGTGCGTGATCCGAACCGCACGATCCCGCGGGCCACGATTGTCGGCGCCTTGAGCGCAGGTGTCGTGTACATTCTGGGCACGATAGGTGTGATGGGTGTCCTGGCGCCGGCCGTGCTCTCCGGTTCGACGGCGCCGTTCGCCGACGCGGCGGCAGCGATGTGGGGCGGCTGGGCATCGTACGCCGTGGCGGCGGGCGCGGCGATCGCCTGCTTCGGCGCGCTGAACGGGTGGATACTGCTGTCGGGACAGATCCCGTTCGCGGCGGCGCAGGATGGATTGTTTCCCGCCCACTTTGGTCGGCTGTCGAAGAACGGCACGCCCGTCTTCGGGATCGTGGCCTCCGGCGTTCTCGCCACCGTTTTGCTCTCGCTGAACTATACCCGCGGTTTGGTCGGGGCCTTCACGTTCATCATCCTGTTGTCCACGTTGAACACGCTATTTCCGTACGTCATGTGTACGGCCGGCGCGTTCCTCGTACGTGATCACGTCAGTGTGCGCCGCTTCGCCTGGTATCTCGTCCCGGCGCTGGCGTTTCTCTTTTCGTTGTGGGCGATCGCCGGCTTGGGTCGTGATACCGTGTACTGGGGTTTCTTGCTCCTGCTGGCCGGGGTGCCCGTGTACGTCTGGATGAAGCGCAGTCACATGCGGGTCGACGAATGAGCTCGAGAGTCTTATTTGGCGTCGCCGGACTCGGCCTGCTGTTCGCGCAGTGGTCTTGCGAATCCACCACCGACCCGGACGTGTTCGTGGCCGGCGAAGCGCAGTTCCCGCTGGACAGCTGGCTCGTTACCCAGGACTTCGGCGTTTGGAACTCCAACTGGGACGGCTACCACCTCGCGGAGGACGTGGACGCTAGGGGCGGCGACCCCGTATATACCATCGCTGATGGTGTCGTGGCCGGCATATTCACCGGCGTCCAGGGTTACGAGGCGGTGATGCTGATCGAACATCGCTTCGATGAGTTGTCTGTCGTGTCGCTTTACGGCCACGTCAGTACGCGCCGCGGATTCGAGGTGTCGGAAGGCGAGGCTGTGTCGAAGGGCGATCTGATCGCTTACATCGCCGATGACGACGAGGATGGCGGCTCGTGGGGACCGCACCTTCATTTCGGGATCCGAACCGGCCGGTACTCGCTGGCGGAGAGGATCTGTGGCTATTGGCTGTACGTGGGCTATACGCGGGTTTGCCCGGGCATCACGCACGAAGAGCACCGGGCGCTTTGGCTAGACCCCACAGATTTCATAGTGTCCCACGGGGGGCGGATACCGGTGATCTTTGGCGTGGGGACACCTCTGGTCGAGACTTACTGACGGTGGCGGCATGGACCATTTGAATCGGGAATCTGGACATGGCTGAGGTGGAGCGGTTGGTCGATATGATCGACTACCAGGAAGGTTCGGTGGTCAGCCGAACGTTGCTGAAGAAGAAGACGGGCACTGTCACCCTATTCGCCTTCGACAAAGACGAGGGCCTGAGCGAGCATACGGCGCCGTTCGACGCGCTCGTCTTCGTCCTCGACGGCGCGGCGGAGGTCACGGTCTCCGGGGTGGCCAGCCGCGTCCAACAAGGAGAAATGGTCCTGTTACCGGCCGGCGAGCCTCACGCCGTGGCCGCCGTCGAACGGTTCAAGATGATGCTGACGATGATCCGGTCGTGAGATGGAGCGCCGCCGACGGTGGAACCCGGTCGACCGTTTGATGTATTTTTGGTAGACACATCGACCGATAAGCATTGTCCTGAGGACGTACGCTGGGCTACAGCCAGATATGGAGAATAGCGGCAGACAGTTGAAGGCGGGTGCTGCCAGGCGGCTGGCCAGAGCGTGTCTGCGCCTGCTCTTCTCGGTGCTCCCGGCCGGGCCGCTCGCCTGTGGCGACCCATCGGCGGATTCGGCGGATCAAGTCGTGCTGCTGCACGGGCTCGGCCGGACCGACCTGTCGATGATCCGGATGGAGAGTGCGCTGCAGCGACGCGGCTACGAGGTCGTGAACGTGGGCTACTCGTCGACGCAGCACTCGATCGAGCGGCTGGCGGCGGAAGAGCTGGGCCCGGCGGTCGAGGCGTGCTGCTCGGAACCGCACGGCAAACTCCACTTCGTCACCCACTCGATGGGCGGGATCGTGCTGCGCTACTACCTGGAAAACCACGCGGTCGACAGCCTGGGCCGTGTGGTGATGCTCAGCCCACCGAACCAGGGTAGCGAAGTGGCCGATTGGGTGGCGGAGAACCCGATTCTGCAGCGGATTCTGGGGCCGTGGCCCATGGAATTGGGCACAGGTCCGGAGGGCGTGCCCGGCCAGCTAGGTCCGGTCGACTTCGAGCTCGGTATCATCGCTGGTAACAAGACGCTGAACCCTCTCTTCTCGCGGATGATCCCGGGCGCCGACGACGGGAAGGTCGCGGTCGAGGCGACGAAGGTCGAGGGGATGACAGACTTCATCGTCGTACCCCGGAGCCACACGTACATTATGATGAGCGATGACGTCATCGCTCAGGTCCTGCACTTCCTTGATCACGGAGAATTCCGCCACGCCGACACGGAGGCGGACAGCGCGGATAGCGGGGAGAGCACGCCCACTTCGGACTAGCCCCAACCCTTACAGCCTGCAGGTGAAACGATCTCGGACCGTGTCAAGTGGGGGATCTTCCGATGCCATCTGATCGACAGGCGAGGATCATCGATGCCAGGCCGGAGACCATCGCGGAACACGGGATCTGCGGGTACAAAGATCCAAATAATCCCGGGTTTCAGCGGAAGCTCGAATGGCTCAGCCAGCGGTTCAGAGAAGGGATGCGAATCAAGATTCTCCATTCCGCGGACGAGGGCACCGTCGGCTCGATCGAATACCTGCCCGGCGAATTCGCCTGGCGTGGGGTCCAGGCACCGGGATACATGGTCATACATTGCCTGTTCATCTTGAAAAAGGCATTCAAGGGTAGGGGATACGGCACTCAACTGATCGAGGCATGTGAGGAAGACGCGCGAGAGAAAGAGATGCACGGCGTGGCCGTCGTTGCGAGCAAGAGCACCTGGATGGCGAAGAAGGATATCTTCTTGCAGAATGGATACGAGCTCACAGAGGAAGCGCCACCGCATTTTCAGCTTCTTGTCAAACGTTTCAGCGCCGATGCCCCGCTCCCCATATTCTCGGGAGACTGGACGGGGAAACTCGCTCGTTACGGAGAAGGTCTGACCATACTCCATTCCCATCAGTGTCCCTACGTGGCGAAGTCGATGGACGAGATTCCGCCGGTGGCGCGGGAGGAGTTTGGGGTCGAGCCCAACATCGTTGAGCTCCCGGATTGCCAATCAGCTCAGGATTCCCCTAATCCCTACGGGATCTTCAGCATCCTCTGGAATGGCGAACTCGTCGCTGACCATCCGATCAGCAAGGCTCGGTTCAGAAACATCATGAACAAGGTGTTGAAGTGAGCGTTCAGATCATCGAGCTCCCGCCGCCGCGATACGACGGCGCGTCGTCGGTCGAGGCAGCTTTGCGCGAGCGTTGCTCGGTCCGGGAATACACCGACGAGCCGCTCACGCTGGCCGAAATCTCGCAGCTCCTCTGGGCGGCACAGGGGGTCACTCACGGTTCCGGGCGGACGGCGCCCTCAGCCGGCGCCCTCTTCCCGCTGGAAGTCTATGTGGTCGCCGTACGAGTGGACGGTCTGGCGCCCGGGTTGTACAAGTACCGGATCGGCGACCACGAACTGCTCGAGCTAGCGCGGGAGAACGTGCATCCAGATCTGACTGCAGCTGCCCTGAGTCAGGAGTGTGTCCGGGACGCGGCCGCGGTCATCGCGATCGGTGCCGTTGTCGAGCGAACGGCCACGAAGTACGGCGGTCGGGCCGAGCGGTACGTGGATATGGAAGTCGGCGCCGCGGCGCAGAACGTATCGCTACAGGTCGCAGCGCTGGGGCTGGGCGCGGTGTTTGTCGGCGCCTTCAACGACGCGCGCCTCAAGAAATTGCTTTGCATGGGGAAGAGAGAGGCGGCGCTGGCGTTACTTCCGGTTGGGCGGCCGCGGGTTGCCTAGATCGGGATGGTCGGAGCCGGGGGACCGCTCGCTCCGGCCGACCCGGCAGTCGGAGTCCGTGCACCCCGCGAGGACATCAGGCAACTCACCCACAGTTTTGGTCTGAGGATCTGAGCCGGGTCGCTAACACCAGCTCCGCGAGTCGGTTCCCCGACTCCTCCCGGCCCGAATGAGGCAAGGTTGGAGAATACCCCCGAGGACCGAGGCAAGTTGTAATGACGAGCAGCGGTCCGTGCCCACCCACCGGTTGCAGGCGTTGGGGCGGGTCGTCGAGCGGAGCTGGTGTTAGCGACCACGCGATCCCGGCGTAGCCGGGAGCGCGGGGGAGGCCGGAGCGAGGCGACCCGCTCCGACGCCCAAACCCCGATACCGGCTTACGAGTCGTTCCCCGATGTCTGCTCCGGAACCGGCGGCTTTTGCTCCGCCGGCACCGGCGACACATACGGTGCCCCGCCCGTCTGCTCGAGGAAGAACTCGTTCGCCGCCTGAAGTAACGCCGGATCGGTGAGCAGGTCGATGCCGGTCAGCGCCATCACCTTCGCCGCGACTGTCGCACCCGCGATCGACCCTTCTCTGCCGTGTGATGCCGCAACCGCCCAGCTGTGCCACGGTATGTCGGCGGCGGCGGTCGTGACTCGGAGGCCGACGGTGGGCGCGATGTAGGAGACCTCGGCCACGTCGGTCGAGCCGCCGCTCACGGGTTCTGGCTCGTCAGCCAGCGGCTGGATCTCGGTGTCTAGCCCCGTCTCCTCGAGTTCCAGCGAGCGTTGCAGCTCGCGCGCGAACTCCTGGTACTCGTCGGAGAAGGGCGGTGCGCCGACGATTCCGAGGTTTCGCTGCATCACCTCCTGCAGGGGCCGGTTGAGCAGCGTTTCGTGGACGCCGGTGATGAGCGAGACCTCGTGAGTAGTGCGCGTGGCCATGGCGGCGCCCTCGGCGATCTTTAGGATCCAGTCGTAGTACTCCTGCACCTTCTCGCGGTCTGCCTCGCGTACGTAGTACCATACCTTCGCGTACTCGGGCACGACGTTGGGTGCGTCACCGGCGGCCGGGATGACGTAGTGGATCCGGGCCTCGGGCCGGATGTGCTCGCGCATCAGGTTTACGCCGTAGTTCATCAGTTCCACAGCGTCCAGAGCGCTGCGGCCGTTCCAGGGGTCGCCCGCCCCGTGTGCGGCCTGGCCGAAGAACTCGACGGTGAAATTGTTGAGGGCGCGGCCCGGCTGGTTGCGCACCCCGGTCTCGAGGCTCGGGTGCCACTCGAACGCGGCATCCAGGTCGTCGAACACACCCGCCTTCGCCATGTAGACCTTGCCGACCACGGTCTCCTCGGCTGGCGTACCGTAGAGACGTACCGTCCCCTCCAGCCCGTGCCGCTCCATCGTCCGCTTAATGGCGATGGCGGCGCCGACCGACCCGGCGCCGAACAGGTTGTGGCCGCAGCCCTGCCCGGCGGTAATCTCATCCTCGCGCGGCGCCCGATGCGGGACCGGCGCGTTGCCGATGCCGGGCAGCGCATCGTACTCGGCCAGCACCCCAATGATCGGGTGGCCGCTGCCCCAGGAGGCCACGAACGCCGTCGGCATGTCGGCTAAGCCGCGCTCGACCTTGAAGCCCTCTTCCTCGAGCAGTGCGGCGAGGAACTCGGCCGACTGCGCCTCCAGGAGAGCGATCTCCGAGTAGTCCCAAAGCCTCATCGACATCAGGTGGATCTCCGACGACAGCCCATCGACCATCTCGAGGGCCGTCTGCTTCTCCAGCGACAGATCCTGCGCGACGAGCGGACCGCCGCAGAGGAACACGAAGCTGGATATGAGTGCGATGCGAACTCCAAGCCGCTGGGTCATGACTCAACCCCTCCTTATCCGGGTGCGTCCTTATGAACTGTGGCTACGGCTCAGCAAACTGGCGTAACGGCGCCGGGCGGGCAAGCTAGAAGTTCCGCAGCTCGTCCTTACCCCCGATGGCGCGGGCGGCAACGTCGTAGGCGAGTGGAAAGCCTCTCTCGCTGTTCGTGAGCACGACGACGCCGACCCCATGCTCGGGATAGATCACCATCAGGCCGCGAGACCCGAAGGTCATGCCGTTCTGCCAGAGTGCGTCGCCGGCCTCGCTGTGTTGGATTCCCGGCCCCAGACCCCATGAGTAGTCGCTGTTGATACGGATCTGGGGTGTGCAGACCTGCTGCGACAGCTCCTCGCTGATATGTGTTGGCCTGGCGAGTTCGATCAGCAAGGTCGCCAGGTCGGGCGCTGTGGTCCGCAGCGTCCCGACCGCGCTGGGCTGCGGGGAAGGACCCCGCGGCACGGGGCCGTGGACCGCGCCGGAGGTTAGGATCAGGCCGACCATGCAGGTCGTGGCCCAGATCCCGACCAGGACCGGACGCAAGCCCTCTTGCCGCCGGGCCGCCGCCGAGCCGGAGATGAAGTACCTGCCGATGAGGGTCAGTCCGATGAGTGCGACGGCAAAGGCGATGCCGACCACGGCATTGAGGACCGCGACGTTGGGGAGCGCCCTGCCAACGGTTAGGGAGAGGATGATCAGAGTTGCCAGGGCAGCGACCAGGCCGGCGGCCGCCACCCACACGCCCTTGACGCGCCAGCTTCCCGTCAGGACTCGATGGACGGGTACGCTCAACAGAACCAGCACCACGAAGATGGGAAGGAAGGCCGTCAGCATCGTGAGCAACGGCAGGGTGTAGTCCATGTGCCCGTTGGCCATGCTAGGCAGAATGGCTGGAGTGTTCAGGAAGTCGCTGGACGACATTCCGAGCGGCTCGAACACGAGGTCGCCTGCGGCGCTGCTGAGAGGCTCTCCCGTGGTCTGCTCGATGACCTCCTGCACGTACATCGCTCCGACCCCCGAATACAGAAACTCGGTGCCCGGACTGAACGCTACCGTCTTGTTCGTCGGCAGCAGCTGATCGGTGAGGCCCGAGCTGTGCGAGGCGAGATGCCGCAGCGTGATCCGGTCGGCCCAGTCCGAGGGAGGCAGCCATGGCTCTCTCAGGTAGGCGGTGACCGGCTCATCGAGTGAGAGTACCCCCTGATCGACGAGGCGCAGCGCCGCGTAAGCGGTCACCACTTTGCTGATGGATGCGACCTCGAACACGGTCCCAGGGGTTACCTCGCCGCCGGTTACCGCGTTTTTGACACCGAAGCCGCGACTCCACGTCAGCTCGAAATCGCGGATCAGGGCGATGGAAAGTCCGGGCACGCCTGCCGCGCGCATCCGTTCCGGGATGTACGCTTCGAGATCGGCGATGACGGACGCGATGGGCTCGGAGGTTCGAAGCGGTGGATCTTGCGGGCCCTGCCGCGCGGTCGCGAACGCCGCCGCCGCCGCCATCAGCGTGATCAACGCCGGCAGCACCCTTGTCGTCGTGGGCAGAACTCTCGTCCTTGGACTCCGCGCTCTCGTCATCGGTCCTCGCCTCTTGGATCTGGTCTCCGGAACGGGGCTTGCACAACCTGGGTGCGTGCGCAATGCTGTGCAACTCGAAAACGAGAACTTCCACCCTCGCGACGAAGGGTAGAATATGCTACGCAGAACTGAGGTGTCGGTGCAGGGCCTGACTCTGACCGTCTGCCTGACCGTAACGGCGATGAGCTCGGCGTTCGCGCAGGCCGCCCACCGTCCGGTCAACGTGCTCACTCGGCCGGAGCGGACCGACTACCGTGAGACGAGCTCGTACGTCGACGTAACGGAGTTCGTCGAGCACGTAGTCGATTCGCGTCCCTGGATGCAGCTGACGACCATGGTCTACTCGATGGAGGGGCGGGCGCTGCCCGTCGTCGTCGTCGGCGATCTGCCAGACGTCGGTCCTGAGACGGTGCGTGCCACGGGCAAGCTGCGCGTTTACCTGCAGGGGAACATCCACGCCGGCGAGGTCTGTGGAAAGGAGGCGCTGCTGGTGCTGCTCCGCGCCCTGGCAAACGGAGAACATCGCGAATGGCTCGATTCGCTAGTGCTGCTCATCGCGCCGATCTACAACGCCGATGGTAACGAGCGGGTGAGTCTGACGAACCGGCGCGGCCAGCACGGCCCGATAGGCGGGATGGGCCAGCGCTACAATGCGCAGGGCCTCGACCTCAACCGCGACAACATGAAGCTCGAATCGCCGGAGGCTCGCTCGCTGGTCGCGTTCTGGAACCGGTACGATCCACACATCGTGATGGATCTCCACACGACGAACGGCACGCGTCATTCGTATCGCGTGACGTACGCGCCGCCGCTCCACCCGAACACGGATCGGCGGATCGTCGAGCTGGCGCGCGCCAGCATGCTAACGGAGGTGACCCGGCAGCTGAAAGAAAAGTACGACTGGGACTACTACTACTACGGCAACCTACCGTGGCGCGGCAGCGATGCGGAGCGCGGCTGGTACACCTTCGGCCACCAGGGGCGCTACCTCACCAACTACGTGGGGCTGCGGAACCGGATCGGGATACTGAGCGAGGCGTACTCGTATTCCACGTTCGATCAGCGGATCCTGGCGACGCTTCGCTTCGTCGAGGAAGTCGTCGAGGCCGCATACCGGCATGCCTCGGCGATCGCCAGCACCGCGGAACGGGCCGACGCAGCCGAGATCATAGGGACCGAGTTGGCGCTGGCGGCGACGCTGGAGCGCTCGGCGGAACCGGTCGAGGTCCTGATGGGCGATGTGGTTCAAGAGCGGAACCCGTACTCGGGCGAGATCATGTTGCGGCGGCTTGATGTGCGGCGGCCCGAGCGGATGCCCGAGTTCGGCAGCTTCCGGCCGACGGAGACCGAGCGTGTCCCTGCCGCGTATCTGGTCTCCGGCGATCAACGAGCGACGCTGAACGTGCTGAGCGATCACGGCGTGTCTTGGGAGACGTTGGCGCGGGACGAGACGCGCGCCGTGCAGCGCTTCGTGATCGACTCGACCCGCGTGGCAGGTCGCGAGTACCAGGGCCATAGACAGCGCACGCTGTTCGGCCACTACGAGGAGGTCGAGATCACAGTGGCCGCCGGCACCGCCCTCGTGCCGGTCGATCAGCCACTGGGCAGGCTGGTCTTCTCGCTACTGGAACCTCGATCAGACGACGGGTTGGCGAACTGGAATTACTTCGACGACGCGCTGGAAGGGGCGGAGTACTATCCGGTGCTGCGTGCGTTCGAGGGCCGATAGGCGGGGCGTGAGGCCGGGCGAGCCGCCGGTCCCGTTTGCCTGGCGGCGGGAGTGCTGATAGCTTCCCGGTGGCCGTAGGGCTGAAATGCGCAGAGGGGACGCACGCTCACGGGCGTTCCCCCTTTTTTGTGTCGCGGCGCCGAAAGGAGAGCCACGTGGCAGAGGCGAAGCTGGGTGATCGGGTAAAAGTGCACTATCGGGGATCGCTGAAGGATGGTACCGAGTTCGATTCCTCGTTCGACGGCGATCCGCTGGAGTTCACGCTCGGCGAGGGCATGGTTATTCCGGGTTTCGAGAACGCGATAATCGGGATGACAGACGGTGAGACGAAGACGGTCTCGATTTCGCCGGACGAAGGCTACGGTCCCTATTCGGACGAGCTGATCGCTGTGGTCCAGCGATCGATACTTCCCGCCGATCTGGAGCCAGTGGTGGGAATGCAGCTGGAGGCGAAGGGTGAGGATGGAACGGTCACCGTGGTCACGATCACAGAGGTCGCTGACGACACCGTAACGCTTGATGCCAATCACGAGCTCGCCGGCGAGGAGCTCGTCTTCGAGATCCAGCTGGTAGAAGCGATCGCCGGCTAGCCAGCCTGGTGGGCGCTCTTCAATTCTGCTGAATCCAGTCCCAGTGATGGGCGGCCCGCTCGATGGCGGGCTCCACATCCTCCTCGAGTAAGAACCCGCCCTCGACCAACGAGCGAGCCGCGCGCCGGGCCAGCGCCAGGTACTCCTCCTTACTTGCGTAAAGGCCTTCGATGCTGGGTCGCGGATCGCCTAGCGCCTGGCGCTCGGCCTCCGTCTTCGGCAGCGGGATGTAGGTGCCGATGAAGTTGGACAGCTCGTCTGCCCCGCCGGGGTAGCCGATTCGTAGGTTCCAGGGCGCGTACGTGGCGAGCGGTGCCAGGATCTCGAGGGATTCGACGCCGCCCAGCTCGTTGCCAAAGCGGTCGACCTGCGGGAGCAGGGTGGGGAAGGCGGGGCCGAGCTCGGGCGGCTGGAGGTCGACGATCCCTTGCGCCCAACGCGGGCCGTAGTCGGCGCGATACGCTTCGTGCGCAACGGTCGGGAAATCGACATCGGGCAACTGCGGGAACCGCACCTTATCGATGGGCACGAGCGTCCCGGCGGCGATCGTCGGATAGGCACTGGCCGGCGGCTCGCTGCCGTGCTTCACCCACTCCATCATCCGCACCAGCATCGCCCGCATCGTGACGAGGAAGTTGAGCGGATTACCGCGGTTGGCGCGCGAGTCCGGCAGCTTGCTGTTCGCCGGTGGTGGGTAGCGCCCGACGAAATGCTGGCCGCTGGCGAGGTGATAGATGCGCTCGTTCGGATAGAGCTCTAGATCCCGGGTGCCGTCGAGGGTCGTGTGCAGCAGCGCCGACGCGCGGCCCCAGTACTCGTATCCCGTATTCGTGTAGAAGATGTACGGGAGATTCGCCTCGTCGTGCTGATGGGCGAAGAGGCCGTCGGTCCACCCTGTCAGCGGATCCGTCTGGGTCCGACTGCTGAAGGGGAAGATATCGGTGGGGTAGAAGAACGCATGATAGCGGTGAGCGTCGCGCGACGGCTGCCCGAACCGGTGGTTGAAGCTGCCGCGCCCGGCGCCGGCGGAGTGTATCATCAGACCATCGAACGCCTGACGCCCCTGCTCGTCGGTATTGAAGCCCTGGTAGGTGAAGTGACGCAGGAAACGTCCCGTCTGTGAGACGCCCATGGCGATGCCGTAGTCGACGGGGAAGGGGCTGGAAGGGTCGTACTTGGCGTACGAGATCATGTCGCGGATCGCCGCCAGCCCTGAGCCCACCACCTTCGGGTCTTTGGCGCGATAGACCAACTCGTAGATCTTCCCGGCCTCGAAGCCCGATTCCATATAGATATGAGTGCGGATGTCGATGACGCTGTCGCCCTCCTCCCGCGCGAAGCGCCATTCATCGCGCGGCACGGTCCGACGCGGCGCCAGCCGGCCATCGCGGACGGTCAGCACGTTGGCGGCATCATCGGGGTCGAGAACCGGATAAGCGACGTGACTGCGGTGGGCGATATGCAGGGTTTTCGTCGCTTGATCGACCACCCAATCGGCCCGCACCAGACCCTCGAGCGGGCGGCCGTCTTCGCCGGCGGCGACGGGGACGTGCAGGCGCATCAGGCCTTCGCGCAGCGGTACGTCGTGCTGCCAGCCCACCCAGATAACGGTGAGGCCGAGCCGCATGAGCAACCCATCGCCGAAATGCTCGGGATCGGTCGGGTCGAGACTGCTTCTTGCGTCATTGAAGTAGCGCAGCGATGCCTTGCCGCCTCGATTCGAGACCTCGAGCAGTGCGACCCCGCCACCCGGGACCGGGTTCTTGGGCCGCAGCACCACGAAATTGGCCCGGGCCTCGACGCGTCCGTCGGCGCCCCGGGGCGCCAGCGCCAGGTCGACGATCCTGTCGTTCATCGGGTTCCCGGGATCGAAAGCGAAGTAGACCACCCCGACGATCTTCTCGTACGGTCCCGCCGACCCGAAAGCGCGGCCGTCGAGGACGTCCTCGCGGGATACGATCTCGATGCGGACCACCTCTGCGAGTGCGGGCACAGTAGCGACACCGCTGGCGATGGCGATGGCGATGGCGATGGAGAACCGGCGCGCCATGGTAAGTCTCCTGGGTCTATAGGGGCCGGCGGTAAGATCGAGTAGTGGGGCGTGCGGAGCAAGCGGGGCGCTTTGGGTGATGGCGCGGAGGTGACTCGCCGTGTAGGTTATTTGCGCGGAGCGGAGCAGAACCGGTCAGGGGGAGCTGGGCATGCTCTATCGCGCGCTCGCCGATCTGGTTGTCATATTGCATCTGCTATTCGTCGTGTTCGCTGTGGGCGGTGCGCTCCTCGCACTGCGCTGGCAGCGCGCGGCGTGGGTGCACGTGCCGGCGGCGATCTGGGCGGCGCTAATCGAGTTTGCCGGCTGGATTTGCCCGCTGACACCGCTCGAGAAGTGGTTGCGCATACAGGGCGGTGGTAGCGGGTACCCCGGCGGCTTCGTCGCGCACTACATACTTCCGATCCTCTACCCGCGAGGGCTGACTCGTGAGGTGCAGATCGTACTCGGTATTCTGGTGGTTCTCATCAACCTGGGGATCTACGGGTGGCTGATCGGTCGGAGGGCCAAAAGCGGATCCAGGCGCGGGGATCGCGCTTGAGCGCTCAAGAGGAGGCGGCTGAGCTCGACCGCCTGATTCGGCTGTACGTCTATGGTCGGTTCCTGGAAGATGCACGACCACCGACGGTCGAGCAGACGGCGGAGGCGCTGCAGGCGACGAGTGCGGCGGTAACGCTCGCCTACGAGCGACTCGCCCGGCAGCGTGTTCTGGTCCTCGAGGAGGGCGGCAGGGAGATACGGATGGCGATGCCGTTTTCGGCGGTGGAGACGCCGTTCGAGGTACGAGCGATCGAGCGGAAGTGGTACGCGAACTGTGCCTGGGACGCGTTGGGGATTCCGGCGATGCTGAACTGCGACGCCCGAATCATCACGCGCTGCGGTGACTGCGGTGAGCCGGTCACGCTGGCGGTAATGGACGGCGAGGTGGTGGGGGGCAAAGAGGTGATTCACTTTGCCGTACCGGCGCTGCGCTGGTGGGAAGACATCGTCTTCACTTGAAAGACGATCCTACTCTTCCGGTCGGAAGAGCACGTCGACAGGTGGTGTGAGGATCGTGGCATGGGGCGTGGTGCGGTGCTGTCGCTGGAGCGGGCCTGGGAGCTTGCGGTCGCGTGGTATCACGATCGCATGCGCAGCGACTGGCGGCGCAAGAAGAGAACTGAAGTGCAGGAGCTGTTCGCGCGCCTCGGCCTCACGTCACGGTTCTGGAGCCTGGAGGAGCCGGAATAGGCCACCCGTGCGGATGTTGTTGCCCCCCGTCAAACTTGTCTTTAGCTTGTTAGTACTGCTCGCAGCTGGGAACCGGGATTCGCCGTTCCCGGCTTCGCCAGGACCGCCTTTCTTTGGGGGTCGATAGAGAGTCTGCGTCGGTCGTCAAGCGACTATCCCATCCGGATAAGGATTCCCCGTTTCGTATGGTGCGTCTGCTCCCTGATCTCATAGGGCCCGTCGGCTCGTCAGCGTGCAGCGCGTAATCCCGTGCTTCAACAGGGAGTGTCCAGCAGTGGCGAAGAGGATCTACGTTGGTAACCTGCCGTTTACGGCGACGGAGGAAGAGCTGAGCGAACTGTTCGCCCAGCACGGTGCGGTCCACTCGGTGGATCTAATCAGCGACCGACAGACAGGCCGGCCGCGTGGCTTCGGTTTCGTCGAGATGGACGAGGACGCAGCAGACGCCGCGATAACGGCACTCGATGGCATGGAGTTTGGCGGTCGGACGCTACGTGTCAATGAGGCTCAGGAGCGCCGCCAGGGTGGTGGTGGCGGTGGTGGAGGTCGCGGAGGAGGAAAGCGGGGCGGGCGCGGCGGGCGCCGCTAGTAGACGTGGCTCGGTCGGCGCGCGTTAAGGGGAATCGCGCAGCGCTAGAGTCCGAGCCAGTAGTTGACCTTCACAATAAAGACGTTCTCGGAGTCGAGGCTCCCGAGGGCGTCGATGTCGCGGCTGAGATCGAACGAGCCGTCGTTGACCCGGTCCGAGCGGTTCTGCTGCCAAACCAGGAACAGGGTCGAGTCGGGCCGGTATTCCCACCTCAGCACAGCGTTCAGGCGCAGTGAGCGGACGTTGAAGTCCTTGTCCGAGAAGGACGTGTCGACGATCCCGTCGCCGTCCCAATCGACGTAGCGATCGCCGTCGCTCTCGCAGGTCCTGCCGCTGGCGCACGATACATCCTCGCCGTCGATCACCGCCGTCCCTTCCTCGTATACGTCGAAGTCGAAGCTCTCCGATCGCGCGAGGTGCTTGTAGGTCAGGTAATCACCCGAGGAAATGAGCGGTTGGGCGTAAAACTGGAGCGTCAGCTTCGGATTGAACGCCACATTCAGCCGGGTGGCCAGCGAGAACTGGTGCCGCTTGAGGTCGGAGAATATGTAGCGCCTTCCGTAAGTCGGGTCGAAGGCCTCGTCGGTGACGGCGCTGACGTATTGCGCCGGGTCGAGCTGCCTGGAGTAGTTGGGCGCGAAGTAGATCTCCAGACTCGGCGAGGGTCGGATCGTCATCCCCAGCGACGTCGACATCCGGTAGCCACCGCGGTGCCCGTCCTGGTATTCCACGCGGGGCCTGATGGCGAGAACCCTGCGAGGGTCTGTACGGAGGCTGACTTCGAACTGCGTCGAGCCTGGGTTCGTCATCAGGGGGCCGCCACGCGTCTTCGAGTCACTGAGCAGCTCAGGCGAGTAGCGGCCGTTGATGTCGAGGCGCCAGTAATTGAGGAACTCGTAGTTGGTGCGGAGCGAGAAGCTTCCCGCCTTGCGCGCGTGCTGCCAGGAGTTCCACGAGAAGACGTCGTCCAGCGCCTCGTGTCGCCAATTCTGGTAGGCCCAGAACATGAACCGGTAACTGCGAAACAGCGCGCCGGGGCTGATCTCGTGGTAGCTGAGCCGGAGGCCGGCGTCGAGCTTCTCGCTGCTGCGGGTGAAGCCCAGGTCGTTGACCTCAAAGCCCGGCGTTATCTCACCGATCCAGAGCGAGCCGGTCCAGTGGACGCCGCTCTGCCGCTCGAACTCGAGCCGCCAGTTCACACCGCTCATCGAGGTGGCTGTCGTGTCAACCGAGAAGCGTGTCGCGTCGGGCCGCTGGAAATAGTGGCCGGTCGAGGTCTGTATGCGGGTCAGGGCGGTCGTCGAGCCGGAGATGTAGGAACCGGCGAAGTGGCCGGACAGCGCCCAGTCCCTGGAGCCGGGACCGCCCCAGGCATGCTCGAAGTCGACGCCCAGGCTATAGGCGTTGGAAGTCAGGTAGTCGAAGCTCCCGTCGCCGGGCAGGTTGCGGCGGGCGACGGTGAAGATGCCGCCCAGCTGTGATGCGCCGCCACGGAAGTCCTGCACGCCGCGGAACACACCGTACTGGCTGGCGGGTTCGACGACGAACTCCTCGGTTGCGCCGGTCCCGCCGTTGTAGCCCAGACCGGTCTCCTTATCGGTTACGGCAGCTAGCGCGCCGAGCGACAGACCGCCTGACGACTTGCCTGTGACCTTGGCAGCGGTGAGGATCGTCGTTTCGCCGGGGATCTGCGCGTAGTCGGCGTCCGAGGGTTCCGAGCCATGGGGCTCGCGGCCGATACGGCGACTGTAGAAGAGCTGATCCGAGAAGCCACCGAGCCTGTAGTCGAAGATCCTCGCGTCCTCCACGAAGAAGGGCCGCTTCTCCGGGAAGAACGTCTCGAACTGGGTCAGGTTGATGACTGCGGGGTCGACCTCTACCTGGCCGAAGTCGGGATTCACGGTGGCGTCCAGCGTGTGGCTGGCGCCCAGGCCGTAGCGTAGATCGAAGCCGGCGCGCTGCGACCAATCGTTGCCGTCGAAGAACGGGTCGCCGACTTCCGCTGGCGCGGTGTAGGCGCTGGCCAGAGCGTAGGGCCGGATCTCGAGCCGACGGGCGCTGCGCGGGAAGTGTAGGTTGTTCAGCCGCCCGAACACGCTCACCTTGCCGTGCCGGACTCGCGACTCGAGGGCGAAGTATGTGCGCTCGTTGCTCGACAGCCGGCGCCGCGAAAAGTTCACGCCCCACGACTGGACGCTGTCGGCGGCGTTGTACCTCAACTGACTGAGCGGGATCCGGAGTTCCGCGCTCCAACCGGCCGAGTCGTGGTGCACGGCCGACTGCCACACCGCGTCCCACGCATCGTCTTCGCGAACATCGTTGTACAAGTATACGTCGCGCTGCACTCCTGCTGCGCTCACCCGGAAGCGATAGCCGGTTCGCCGGTCCGAGTTGGGGTCGAGTGAGAGCTCGAAGTAGTCGTATTGGCCGTTCTCGTCGCGGCGCACCAGCTGCGTGCCGATCCTGTCCGGCTGCCAGTCGTACATCCGCGCGCTGACGTACAGCGCGCCCTCGTCATAGAGAACACGAACCTCTGTAGGCTGCTCGGCGGGAGCGTTCTCCACCGGCTCACCCTGGACGAACCCTGTCACCGGCGGCGCGTCCTGCCAGGCGTCCTCGTCGATCCGGCCGTCAATCCTGATGTCACCCGTGCGATGCGCCGCCTCGGCCGCCGGGTCTCCATCCCCGTTGCTCGATTGCTGGGCGACGGCGAGCGGACACCAGAACAAAGCCACCCCGGCGAGCGCTGCCCACACCCCTCCCCTCCAGCCCGGGGCGCCGGTCGACAGTCGCTTACCTGAGCAGCGGTGGCCGAATCGGGACGCGATGGTCACCATCGCACGTCTTAACACCTTTTGTCCTAGAGGCGTTGGCGGGCCGCGGGGGGCCTGCACGAGAGGACTCGCGGCGACACCTGCAGGCACAAAGAAACAAATAAGCGAGGCTCGCGCCAGTGTAGCCGCCGTACCGTTGACGATCGGTTGACGGCGACCTGCTAGACTCTCTGCGTGTCCGGCATAGGAGGTGGTGGTGAGGGACTACAGAGTCTGGCTGGAACGGGCGTTGAACCTGGTGACCGTGATCTTGGGTCTGGTGGCGGCGTACCTGGTGGCAACGGAGCGGCTGATCCCGGCGTTACGGGAGGAGCCGACAGCAGTGGACGTGGGCGAACGGCTTGTCGGGCGAATCGAGTTCGACCGGTTGGCAGTAGTTCCCGGGTCCCGCGGAGGTGATCGGATTAGGGTGCCGGGCCAGGGTGCTGTGCTGATGCTGGTTTATAGCTCGACGTGCCCGGCGTGCTACGCGAACCTCGCGGCCTGGGATCGTGCGGTGAGAGCGGCGGAGAGCGTGGCGTCGGTGTTGTCGGTAGCGCTGGAGGAGGATCTCCCGGCGGCGCGGGCCTATGCGCGCCGTTACCTGCCTTCTACGGTGGCGGTGATTCCGAAGGATGCGCGGCGTCTGACGGGCGCGTTCGGCATCGGCATCGTGCCGTCGACGATACTGGTTGGTGAGGATGGCACCGTGTCATTCATGCGGCAGGGCAGCCTCGATCAAATTGCCCTGGACTCGTTAGTGAGTGCGCTGGAGGCCCTGCGGGGCCCTTCAATTTAGAGGAAAGGATGGAACGATGCGCAGAAGGTTGGTATTGGTGACGGCGCTGGCGGCGCTGGCGCTGGGGCAACCGGCACCGGCGCTCGCACGGGATTGCGAGGACGTCTGCGCCGACAAGGCGGTTGAGCGGTGCGACGACCTCGACTCGGTCGGATGCGGGGCGTACATCGCAGGGTGTCTGTTGGGCTGCTCGGTGGGCAAGCTCATCAGAATGATGCACTAGGGAGGAGGTGGACCGATGCGACGCGCCTTGCTGATTTCCTCGTTGCTGCTGCTCGGCCTCGCCGGTGGGCCGCCGCCGGCGCAGGCATCGCCGGGCCGCGCTGTGTGCGAAGGCTACTGCGCTTTCGTGGGCGCCGGCTGCTTTGTCTTTCTGGGCATCTTCATAGGCAAAGACAAGTGCGAGTCGCTGTACGAGGGTTGCGTTGATGGATGCGTGGCGGTCTTGATGGAGCCCGGGCCGGAGCGCGAGTATGAAGGTGGCCAGCGGCCATCGGCTGACTAGGGCTGGCGTTGCGGTCGTTCTTATGGCCGCAACGCTTTCCCCGGTTGCCTGCAGGGACGGGACCTCGGAGCGCGGCGGACGGGCGAGACGGTCCGAGGTCGGCCGTGGCGAGAATGCAGATGCCGTAGCGCCGCGGCATCTGGAGGCTCGCTGGCTCGTTGCCCCGGAGGTTTCCGGCGACCCGCCACTGGCTGCGCCGCTCGCCCTGGCTGTCGACGAGTATAACGGTCGACTCTATCTCCTGGAGACGCAGCCGCCGGAACTGCGCGTCTATGATCTGGAGAACGGGGCCTACCTGGGCGCCCTCGGTCGGGCGGGCGACGGGCCGGGCGAGTATAGGCGCCCCATAGGCGTCGCGGTGGAGACGGGCGGTGGGTTGGCTGCCGTCCTGTCGATGAGCGGTCGCGTCACCTTCTGGCGTGCTGATGGTGGGCTCGCAGGGACGGTGCGGGTCGGGTTCGGATTGGCGACCGACATCGTCGCTGCGCGGGCGGACAGCTTCTACGTGAAGTCCGATGTCTTCCCGCCCGCTGACGTAGCCGAATTCCGCGTCGTGGCGGTGGACACTGCGTTGGAGCGGCCGCGGTTTCGCGATCTGGGGGTGCCGGGCACGGAGGAGCCGGGCCGACCATACAAGAATCACAGCTATGCAGTGGCGGCGACGCCAGCGGGCGACCTGCTGCTGGCACCTCCTGGTCCCGAGTACACGATCTTGCGGGTCGGCGCCGACGGTGATGTGATCCAGCAGATCGGCCGGCCCGAGGTCGCGTCGCTCTCGCGGAGCGAGGAGGAGATCGAGGCAATACGCGAAAGGGTACGGCACGCGTTTGCCGCCATGGGCCGTGCGGCGCCCCTAGACACCCCGGTCCCCAAGTACCGCTCGCACGTAGCGCGCTTGGCGGCGGCGCCGGATGCGAGCACCTGGGCGCTGACCCAGCGGGGTGACAGCGGAGCGGCAATCATCGATTGGTTCGATGCGGATGGAGTGTACTCGGGCAGCGTGGTTGTCGACCTGCGGGTGAGCGAGCTGGCGGTCTCTTCCACTGACATCTATCTGCTCGCCCGCTCGACGTTCGACCTCCCAGGCGTAGCCGTCGCGGGGCGGCCGGGCAGATGAGAGCGGCCGACGATGGTCCGCTGATCGAGGTGGAGGACCTGTACTTCGGGTACAGTTCGAGGGGAGAGCTGGCGCTCGAGCGGCTCAGCTTCGAGATCGAACGCGGTCGCGTCGTCGGACTCGTGGGGCCTAACGGCTCGGGGAAGACCACGCTCTACCGGCTAATCCTCGGCTTCTTGCGGCCGCTAAGAGGTCGGGTGGTCGTGTCCGGGTTGGATCCGGCGGTCTACAGACGGAGCCGGGGCATCGGCTACCTCCCCGAGCAGGTGAGGTTGCCGGGGAATGTCCGGGTCCGTGAGTTTGCCGTGCTGATAGCCCGGCTCGCCGGCTTAGGCGGGCGTGAGGTAAGTGAGGCCATCGAGAGGTACACGAACACGCTCGCCCTCGCTGAGTCGACCGACGCGGTTGTGGGCTCGCTGTCCCACGGCTACCGGCAACGGGTGGGGCTGCTGGCTGCGTTGCTGGGCGATCCGGAGCTCCTGCTGTTCGACGAGCCGGCGAACGGTCTGGATCCCGCCTCCGTCGGCGTGTTGAGGAGCGTGATACGCCAGCTGAAGCGTAACCGGCGGACCGTCGTCATCTCGTCGCACAATCTGTCGGAACTCCAGCGCGTCTGTGATGAGGTGCTGCTTCTCGGATACGGGCGGCTGCTGGGGCGAAGCTCGCGGGAGGAGCTGGTCGAGCGGCCGGAGACCTGGGTTGTACTGCTGGGCACTGAGCGAGGTGAGAGACCGGTGCAGGTCAACGCGCTTTGCCTCGAGTTGGGCGGCGTCCGGCTCGCCGCCGATGAAACGGCGTTCGCCGACGCGAGATCCGCTCGTGCGTTTGCGGGGCAGGTAGAGACGGCGGGCGCCACGGTCGAGTCCATCGAGCGGCGACCCTTCGACCTCGAGTACCTGTTTCACTCGCTCGTGCAGAAAAGCTTCTTGGACGGCAGGGCGCGACGATGAACCTGTCGGATGCATTGCGGCTGGTCCCGGCCCTGTTCCGGTTCGTGGCGGACGACATCGTTCGAAGCCGATCCGTCTACTTCGTCGGGGTGCTGGCTGGCTACTTCACCTTCGAGCTCGTCGCAGCCGTGGTTATGACGGGTGGGTTAGGCTCGGGATTCGGAAGTAGGTTTATCCTGGTGTCGTTGATCGTCTCCGCACCGCTCTGCCGCCCCTGGCTGAACGAAGATATCCGCTTCGGTTACGCTGCGCTCTGGCTGCAGAAGCCGGTGGGTGTCCTCGATTATTACTTCGCGCGGATACTCGCGGTCTTCGGCTGGTGCGTCGTGGCTACGATCGCCATCGGACTCGCGTCGCTACCGGCGTCGATCGGTCCCGCGTCCTTTATAGATGTGGGGCGCGCGGTCGTGACGCTGGGTTGGATCCCGACGACCCTCGCCGCGCTCAGCTTCCTGGGCGCGGGGCTCGGCGCGCGCAACAGCGGACTCTTCGCATACGGCACACTCTTCGCCGGCTTCGCGCTGCCGGGCTTCTGGGACGCCGTACGGCTCGGCCCCTTCTATCGCGTCTTGAAGGTCCTCCTACCTCCCGCCCCTTCAGCCTTGCAGGCTAACACGACCTTCGAGGACGGCAACTTCCTCGCTGCCGCCGCGGACCTCCTACCGCTCCTCGTCTACATACTGACCTGCAGCGGCCTGGCGCTAGCACTAAGCGGCGCGACGGCGAAGCGGCTGGTCCGGGCCTAGTGGCGGGCGAATCGGCGATTGCGCGAGGGGCGGTCGGAGGGTATTATCACCGTTGAAAACGAGACTCAATCAACGTTTTAGCCACCCGCCGACAGCATTGTGAGCTGACGTACGTATGGCCGACGAGAGCGCTTCCACTTCTCCTTCACAGGTCGTTACCCCCGGGCCGCCCACCGGCTGCGCGATGCTGATGATGGATCTGTTTCGCAGCTACCTTCATCAGAATCGGCTGCCGCTGACGCATCAGCGTGAGGCGATCGCCATGGCGCTGTTCGAGGCGGAGCACCATCAATCGGTGGACGACCTGGCGGACCTGCTGCGGGGCCGTGGCGAGCATGTTGGGAAGGCGACGATTTACCGGACGCTGAACCTGCTGGTGGAAGCGGGGCTGGCCCGGGAGCTCGACTTCGGGGAGGGTTTCAAGCGCTACGAGCACCAGGCGGGCGAGACGCAGCACGACTACCTGATCTGCACGAGTTGTGGGAAGGTTGCCCGGTTTCGGCGTGAGGCGATGGACCGGCTCCAGGCGGACGTTGCGTCGGAGCTGGGTTTCGCGGTGCAGAGCAGGATGTTGAAAATCTACGGGTTCTGTGACGCCTGTGCGGGGGCGGAGAGCTCGGGGCAGGCGGTGGGGTCGCCGGCCTCGGTGGGTGCCGGTCCCGAAACGGGGTAAGCTGCCCATCTGTCACGGCGAGCCTGCCCCGTGACAGTTCAGATGTCGCCGTCCGACCACCATAGGCGGGCGGCTCTTTTTTTGCGTCTTATCCGCCGGGTCAACCAACGACAGAGGGAGAGATGAAAGAGCACGAGCGACTGATCGACCTGCTGGTGGAGCGTTCCTTCCGGATCGGCGATTTCACGCTGCGCAGTGGCAGGAAGAGCCGCTTCTACGTGGACGCTCGTACGACGACGCTGTCGGCGGAGGGCCAGGCGCTGATCGGCGTGTTGGGTCTGCAGGCTCTTGCCGAGGCCGGGCTCGAGCCCGAGGCGGTGGGCGGACTGACGATGGGTGCCGATCCGATAGCCTACGCCATAGCCCACCGGAGCTACCTCGACGGGCGGCCGATCGAGGCGTTCACGGTGCGTAAGGAGGCGAAGGGTCACGGAGCCGGCAAGCAGATCGAGGGTAACCTGGAGGCCGGTCAAAGCGTCGTGGTCATCGAAGACACGATTACGACGGGCGGGTCGGCGCTCAAGGCCTGCGATGCGGTGAAGGCGGCGGATGCGAAGATCCTGGCAGTCCTTGCCCTGGTCGATCGTGAGGAGGGTGGCCGCGAGGCGATCGAGGAGGCCGGCTACCGTGTCGTGAGCCTGGTCAAAGTGTCGGAACTGCGGGAGCGAGCCGGGGACACCGGCTGATCCGCTCCCGCAATGACGGATCGATCGCATGCTGCGTAGCGTACTGCTCTACCTGAGCGAACAGAAGCGACTACAGAACTTCGTTCTCGGTTCTAAGTTCGCGCGCAAACGGTCGCGGCGTTTCGTGGCCGGCGAAACGTTGGACGAAGCGATCGGTGCGGTACGCGGCCTCAACGCGCGGGGCATGGACGTGACGCTCGATCACCTGGGTGAGTGCGTGGAGAGCGAGGACCAGGCGGACAAGGCGACCGACGATTACATCCGGATCCTCGATCGGCTGGCGGCGGAGAGCGGAGTCGAGGCCACGATCTCGATCAAGCCGACGCAGATCGGCTTGGCGATCGACCGTGACCTGTGCCTGAAGAACATGCGGCGACTCGCGGAATCGGCGAGCGCACAAGGTAACTTCGTCCGCATGGACATGGAAGCCTCGTGCTACGTCGACTCGACTCTGAGCGTCTTCTATGAACTGTCCGACGAGTTCAAGAACATCGGCGCGGTCATCCAGTCGTACCTAAGGCGCAGCGAAGACGACGTACGCGAGCTCTCCAGGCGCGGCGCTCCCGTGCGCCTCTGCAAAGGCGCGTACAAGGAGCCTGCCCAACTGGCCTTCCAGAAAAAGCAGGAGATCGACGACAGCTACGTCAAACTTCTGGAGATCCTGATGGACTCGGATGCGCCGGTCGGCATCGCGACGCACGATGACCTGATGATCGATGCGGGGAAGCGACTTATACGGGCGCGGCCCGACCGGAAGGCACACGTCGAGTTCCAGATGTTGTACGGCATTCGCCGCGATATGCAGGCGCGGCTGGTCGAGGAGCGGTACGGAATGCGGGTGTACGTTCCCTACGGGACCGAGTGGTACCCCTACTTTATGAGGCGGATGGCGGAGCGCCCCGCCAACCTGTTCTTCGCTCTCCGGGCCATGGGGGGTAAGTAGGTCAGGGGAGTTTCTGCAAAGCGACCGGCTGCATAACCAACCCGAAGGTTTCAGCAAAAGAACGCGCGACATGATCCGCGACCTCGTCAACGCTGGAGGCCCGTCCGCTTTCAATCTCGACGGTAGTCATCTGCACGGCATCGATGCCGCAGGGTACGATGAGATCGAAGTCGGCGAGATCCGTGCACACGTTCAGCGCGAAGCCGTGGAAGGTGACCCAGCGTGTCACGTGTACGCCGATCGAGGCGATCTTGCGGTCCTCCACCCAGACTCCAGTGTAGCCGGGCACCCGGATGCCGGAGATATCCAGGGAGGCTAACGCCCGTAGGAGGACCTCTTCGAGTTGTCGCAGGTACCAGTGAAGGTCCTGGTTGTGGTGCCTGAGGTCGATGATGGGGTAGCCGACCAGCTGGCCGGGCCCGTGGTAGGTGACGTCGCCGCCGCGCTCCACCTCGTGGAGCTCGACGCCGCTGGCGGCGAGGGCTTCGGCCGATTCGATCACGTTGGAGCCCCGGGCGCCGCGGCCGAGGGTGATCACACGGGGATGCTCGAGGAGGATGAGGAGGTCGTCGGCCAGCTCTCCCTCGACCCGTGCACCCGCCAATCGGCGCTGTAGCTCGAGGGCCTCGCCGTAGTCGGTGAGGCCCTCGAGCCGAAGCAGCCTGCAGATCCTCTGTGAACTCAAAGCGGCCTAGTGTCTTTGCCCAGTGATGCCGTACGTGTGTGCGAGTCCGGGCGCCTAGATGTGGATAGGTCGTCCCAGCGCCGCGAGCGCTGCTTCCATGACGGTCTCGGATAGCGTTGGGTGCGCATGTACGGTGGCGGCGATCTCGTGCACCGTGGTCTCGAGAGCGCGCCCCAAGCCGGTCTCAGCAATCAGCTCGGTGACGTTGTGCCCGACCATTTGCACACCCAGTACCTCACCGTACTGGGCGTCGGCGACGATCTTCACCATGCCGTCCGGTGCGCCGGCAGCCAGCGCACGACCGTTGGCGCTGAACGGGAATTTTCCGACCTTCACCTGGTGGCCATCCTCTTTGGCCTGTCCCTCGGTCCGGCCGATGCTGGCTACCTCCGGGTGGCAGTAGGTGCAGGACGGTACGTCCTCTCGGGCCAGCGGGTGGGTCGGGAGTCCGGCGATCTGTTCGACCGCAACGATCCCTTCGTGGGAGGCTTTGTGGGCGAGCATCGGCATTCCAGCGACGTCGCCGATGGCATAGATGCCCTCGGCAGACGTACGGCCGAGTTCATCGATGGCGATCCAGCCGTCGTCGTCGAGCTTCACTCCGGCCGCCTCCAGGCCGAGGTCCTCAACGTTCGGCGTCCTGCCGACGGCCATGAGCAGCGTGTCGCACTCGATGACCTCCTCACCGCTGGCGCCCTCGACGGTTACCAACAGCTTGGTGTCCAGCTTCTCCAGCGACTTTATGCCGGTCTTCTTCTTGACCTTGATACCTCGTTTCTTGAAGGAGCGCTCGACGACACCGGCTATCTCGGCGTCCTCGAGCGGGAGTAGCTGCGGCAGGATCTCGACGATCGTGACGTTCGCGCCGAAAGCGTTGAAGATGTCGGCGAATTCCATGCCGATCGATCCCGCGCCGACGATCACGATATGACCCGGCGGTTTCCTTATCTCCAGCGCCTCGCGGCTGGAGACCACGCGCTCGCCGTCGAACTCGAAGCCGGGGAAGGTCTTGGGCCTGGAGCCCGTGGCGATGATTATGTTGGATGCCGAGATAGTAGAGCTGGCTCCGCCCTTCAGCTGGACCTCCAACTTCTTGCCACCGGGGAGCTTGGCACGGCCGAAGATCGGCATGACGCCGTTCTTGTCGAACAGGAACTTGACGCCCTTGGTGAGGCGATCGCTGATCTGGCGGCTGCGGGTCACGGCTGCGCCGATGTCGAGCTCGTAACCCTTTACCCTGATGCCGTGATCGGCCGCCCCGTCCTTTATATGACGCGCCAGATTAGCGCTTTCCAGCATGGCTTTCGTCGGAATGCAGCCCCAATTGAGACAAACGCCGCCCAGGCCGCCCTCGCGCGACTCGGACTCGACGCAGGCGACATCCATTCCCAGCTGGGCTGCGCGGATGGCGGCGACGTAACCGCCGGGGCCGGCGCCGATGACCACCAGGTCGTACGAGTCCTTTATGCCTTCCCTCTTAGCCACGGGTAGATCCTCGTTGGAGTTGTGTGGGTCACGGAATTCAAACTAGGCGTTGCGTGGACGGACGCAACGGATTACAGGGACCGTTCGGGTGTGAAGTAGGGAGGTTAGAGCAAGTGAGCAGTAGAGCAAGTGGGCCATCGAGGTAAGAAGTGAGGGTCATTTCACACTTCGAATGCTGGACTGCTCAAATGCTCACTTGCTCCTATTTCCCTACCTCAAAGCACCATACGCAGCGGGTTTTCCAGCATCTCCGCAAACGTCGCCAGGAATTCCGCGCCCATCGCCCCGTCGACGGCCCGGTGATCGCAAGAGAGAGTAACCCGCATGCGCGGTCTGATCGCCACGGCACCGTCGACGACGACCGGTTTCTCCTGCGTCGCGCCAACCGCGAGGATAGTGGCGGCGGGCGGGTTGATGACGGCAGTGAACTCGTCGATCCCGTACATGCCGAGGTTCGAGATCGTGAACGTGGCGCCCTGGTAGTCCTCGGGTGCCAGCTTCCGGTTCCGCGCTCTAGCGATGAGCTCGCGGCTCTCGGCGGAGATCTGCCGCAGGCCCTTGCTGGCGGCATCGCGCAGCACAGGGGTGATCAGGCCGTCGCGGACGGCGACGGCGATGCCGACGTCGACGCGGGTGAACCTGCGGATGTGGTCGCCGGCGAAGGACACGTTGACGTCGGGGTGCTCGCTGAGCGCTTGGGCCGCCGTCTTCACTATGATGTCGTTGACACCGATCTTGGCGCCCGATTCGGCAAGTGATTCGTTCAGTTCCCCGCGCAGCTTCAACACCTCACCCATGTCGATCTCGCGGGTCAGGAAGAAGTGAGGGATCGGCCCGAGGCTCTGGATCAGGTTGCGAGCGATGGCCTTGCGGAGCTGGCTGAGCTCGACGCGCTCGTAAGGGATATCATAGTCGATCACCGGCGCCGTAGCCGCAGCGGCCGGGACGCCGGCGCTCGCCGCCGCCTCGATGTCGCGCTTGATGATGCGGCCGCCGGGGCCCGTGCCGCGTAGAGCCTCCAGCCGGATCCCGCGCTCGTCCGCCATCCGCTTGGCCAGAGGGGACGCCTTGAGCCTGCCGCCGTCTCCGGCGGGCGAGGGAGCGGCGGAGGGGACGACCGGCGCCGACGGCTCCATGGTAGCGGGCCCCTGGACGGATGCGGTCGCCTGAACGGTTGCCGGCGCCACGGCCCTCGACTCCTCGAGGATGGCTGAGATGTCTTCGTCTTCGGCGGCGACGACGCCGAGGGTCGTGCCGGTGGGGACGGTAGCGTCTTCCTGCACCAGAATCTTCCGCAGGACGCCCGAGCCCATCGCTTCCACTTCCATGGTGGCCTTGTCGGTCTCGACCTCGACGACGACGTCGCCCGACTCGACGGGATCGCCCTCCTGCTTCACCCACTTGAGTACACGCCCTTCCTCCATCGTGGGCGAGAGCTTCGACATTACGATTCGGCTGGCCATATGCTAGTCCCGGTAACACACCTGACGGATCGCCTTGACGATGAGATCCGCCTGGGGGAAATGAAGTTGCTCGAGGTTCGCGGCGTACGGGTGCGGCGCGTCGGCGCCAGTGACACGGGCGATTGGTGCGTCCAGGTAGTCGAACGCCTCCCGCTGGATGTCATCGACGATCTGGGCGCCTATGCCGCAGACCGGCCAACCTTCCTCGACTATGACGCAGCGGTTCGTTTTGCGCACCGAATCGAGAACCGTGTCGATATCCATGGGGCGTAGGGTGCGTGGATCGATCACCTCGACGGATATTCCGTCCTCACGTTCGAGCGTGTCGGCCGCGGCCAGTGCCGAGTGTAGCGGGCGCGAGTGTACGACGACGGTCACATCGCGCCCCGGCCGCTTGATCTCGGAGACGCCCAGCGGCAGCGTGAAATCCTCGTCCTCGGGGACGTCGTCTTTGGACCCGTAGAGCAGCTCGCCTTCCAGAAAGACGACGGGGTCGTCGTCCCGGATTGCCGACTTGAGCAGGCCCTTGGCGTCGCGTGCCGTCGCTGGCGCAACGACCTTGAGGCCCGGGACGTGTGCGTACCACGAGTCGAGGGCCTGCGAGTGGGTGGCCGCCAACTGGTTGGCGGCCCCGCTGGGCCCGCGGAAGGTGATGGGCATCTTGAACTGGCTGCCCGACATGTAGCGCATCTTGGCGGCGGAGTTGACGATTCCGTCGATGGCGAGCAGCGCGAAGCTCCAGGTCATGTACTCGACGATCGGGCGCAGGCCGACCATCGCCGCACCGACGCCCAGACCGGTGAAGCCGAGCTCGGCGATGGGCATATCACGCACGCGCCATTCGCCGAATTCCTCTAACAAGCCGCGGCTAACCTTGTAGGCGCCCTGGTACGCACCGACCTCCTCACCCATGAGGAAGATGTCGGGATCGCGGCGCATCTCCTCGCGGAGCGCCTGGTTCAGGGCGTCCCGGTATGTGATCACCGCCATGGGTCCCTCCGCTTGGCGTCGGGGTACTCGCCGGAATAGATGTCGTCGTAGAGATCATCCGCCTGTGGGACGGGGCTTCGCTTGGCGAACTCGACCGAGTCGTCGACGATCTTTTTCACTTCGGCCTCGATGTCGCTCAGCTCGGACTCCTTGATCATCCCGTGCGCCCTCAAGGTCTCGATGTAGCCCTTGATCGGATCGTCATGCGCCTTGAACTGGTGGACCTCTTCTTTTGTCCGGTAATGGCCGTAGTTGGGGTCCGACATCGAGTGCCCCACGAAGCGATAGGTCTTGGCCTCGATCAAGCTTGGCAGTTTATGAGTCCGCGCCCGCTCGACAGCCATCTCCACCGTCCGGCGCACCTCGAGGACCTCCATCCCGTCGATTGTCCAACCCTGCATGCCCGAGTAGGCGCAGGCGCGGTCGGCCAGGTTCTCGATGGCGGCGGCGCGGTGAACGGCGGTGCCCATCCCGTACTGGTTGTTCTCTATTATAAAGATGACGGGGAGCCGGAAGAGTGCCGCCATGTTCAGCGCCTCGTTGAAGGCGCCGATGTTGGCCACCGAGTCGCCGAGGAAACAGACGCAGACCTGGTCGGTGTCGCGGTAGCGGATGGCGTAGCCGATGCCGACGGCTATCGGCAGGTGACCTCCGACGATGGCGTGGCCGCCCATGAAGTTGGTCGCAGCGTCGAAGAGGTGCATCGAGCCGCCTTTGCCTTTCGAGCTACCGTCGACGCGGCCGAACAGTTCGGCCATGATCGCACCGGGATCCATGCCACGGACAAGGCCATGGACGTGGTCGCGGTAGGCGGTGATCACGTAGTCGTCGCCGCGCAAAGGGGTGAGAGCACCCACGGCGACCGCCTCCTGTCCTATATAGAGGTGGCAGAAACCCCCGATTTCGCCTACCTGGTACATCTCGCCGGCACGTTCCTCGAACCGCCGGCCGAGGACCATCCATCTGAGCATCTCGATCAGCGCACCACGATCGAGACCCAGGAGCTCGTCCGATTGAGTGATCTTTGTTGCCACTAGTCCAAGACCTCCGTAGACATCTACTGCAAAAAGACGCGGGCGCTGCGTCCGCGCCTCGGGTCACTTCCCTCCGCCTATTCGGGTCAGCTTCCGGCTGGGCCTGCCGGTTGGGTATACGAGTCGCATCCGATCGACTCGACCTGCTCCCGCGCGTGGTAGGAGCTGCGTACCAGCGGTCCCGCCTCGACGTGTCTAAAGCCGATCTCCTCTTCGCCAAGCTCTTTCAGTACGGCGAACTCGTCGGGCGTGTAGTATCGGTCTATCGGCAGATGACGAGGCGAGGGGCGCAGGTACTGACCGAGCGTCAGGATCTCGATTCCGACATCGGCGAGATCGGTCATTGCCTCAACCAGCTCGTCGCGCGTTTCGCCCATTCCACAGATGATGCCCGACTTGGTGAGTATCGTCGGGTCGATCGCCTTCGAGTACCTCAACACGTCCAGGGCCCGCTCGTAGCGGCCGCCTGGGCGGATGAAACGATAAAGTCGCCGGACCGTCTCCAGGTTATGACTGAAGATGTCCGGTCTTGCCTCGACGACCGCGGCGACGGCGCTGGGATCGCCCTGGAAGTCGGGTGTCAGGACCTCGACTGAGCAGCCGGGTGCAAGCTCGCGGATCGCACCGATCGTCCCGGCGAAGACAGCGGCGCCGCCGTCGGGCAGATCGTCACGGTTGACCGACGTGATGACGGCGTGTTTCAGGTCCATCGCCTTGACGGCCTCGGCGACGCGGAGCGGCTCGTCCCGATCGAGGTCCTCGGGCATGCCGGTCGTTACGGCGCAGTACGAGCACGTGCGGGTGCAGATGTCGCCCAGGATCATGAAGGTGGCTGTCCCCTGGCCCCAGCACTCGCCCATATTCGGGCAATGGGCCTCCTCGCACACCGTGTGCAGGGTCTTGGCCCTCATCAGGCGCTTGAGGTTGGTGTACTCGCCCGTCCCCGGCGCCCGTGCCTTGAGCCAGTACGGCTTGCGGCCTTCAGGCCCCGCGTTGACGGGTGTACGCTCCTGGAGCAGCGGCCGCATCGCCTCGCGCTGCTGTCTGAGCGCTGCGTACTCCAACGGGAGCTCGCCTTGCTGGATGACCTTTAGTTCGCGCATACCACCTTCGCCGGGACGAACGGAGGCCCGAGGGCTCGATCCGCCAACCGGCTCGCAGATCCACGTGCTGTCGGGACCCTAAAAGCTAGCAGAACTCTGACCCCCGACCAGAGGCCGGGCGACTTGCGCTATCCGGACTGAGCCACGAGTGTACCAAGGATTGTACCAGGAAAGCCCGTGGAGGTTCACATGTCGGTTGAGGTAGGCCAGGCGGCGCCGGGCTTCGAGCTCGAGGCGACGACCGGCGAATCGATCTCGCTGGAAGCACGGCGGGGTAAGGGGACGACGGTGCTACTGTTCGTCCCACTCGCCTTCACGCCCGTCTGTACGAACGAGCTTTCGATCATGCGGGACGAATATGAGACCTACACGGGGCTTGGTGCGGAGGTGCTCGCCGCCAGCGTTGACAGCGTTCACACCCTGAAGGTCTGGGGCAAGCAGCTCGATCTTCCTTTCCCGCTCTTGAGCGACTTCAACAAGGACACGGCCAGGGCCTACGACGCGCTGTACGAGGAGTTGGGTGGGCTGAGGGGCGTCGCCAAGCGATCGGCCTTCGTGATCGATCGGGAGGGTGTCGTCCGCTTCCGCTGGGTCTCCGAGGATGCTGGCCTGCTGCCGCCGTTCGATGAGATCAAGGCGGCGGTGGAGCGGGCGGCGTCTCCCTGACGATCCCATACACCGAATCGACCTGGGCGCGGAGTTCGACTAGCGCGGCCACGGCGTCACCGCGAACGAAGTCGATCCGCAGGTCGACTAGGCGGTCGCGTGTGGCGAAACGGGCGCCGGGTCCAACGACAACCAAGGCTGCCGAGTGCGACCCGTCCTCCTCGCCGCCGGCGTCACGGCCCGCCGCGAGCGCGGCGAGCAAACGGTCGGCGAGCGGGCCATCCGTGGTCTGGAAAGCCTCCTCGACCGCGAGGAGCACATCGTCGTTCGCCAGCCGGTGGCCGGCGATGACGAAGTGCTCGCCCGCCTTGTGGGCGGCGTGTCCTTCCAGCTGGTCACCGGTGAAAGCGGCGGCGCCCTCTGGGGTGATCGCCAGCACCTGACGGCTCTCTCTGTCGAGATCGGCCGCGAGGCCGACCGCGATGGCCGTGCCCGGGTCCATCCCGTCCTGGAGTGCGATGAGCACCGTCTCGTTGAGCTGGAGGAACGGTCCGCCGAGGACGACGCCGCCGCCGGCCTCAGGATCGAAGAATTCGAGGTTCATACCGATGAGGGGCGCGTTGCTGGCGGCGGCGACGCCGTAATCGCCGGTCAGGTGATCGTGAGCGAGGATGGCGAAGGACGCCGGGGGTGGGGGGGTGTCCGACTTGGGCCCACCTCCCGGCGCGGCGGAGGCCAGCCCCAGAGCGAGGACGGCAGTCGTGTAGAGCGTCGCCTTCGACCTCTGCATCATCTCCAGGATGTCCTTTCCGTGCTTGCTGGGTTGGTCGTGGCCGGGAAATCCGACTGTCGGGCGAAGCTAGGGCAGCGACAGTAGTTACGTCAATCACCGCAGGCTTGCTCTCACCCCAGCCCGTTCCTATAATCGGGTCGACCATGAGCCTCGGGAACGGGGCCTGTGGCTGAGTCTTTGCAGCGCAATGACAGAGGAGGCAACGAGGAACGTGACCTACATCATCGCACAACCCTGTATCGATGTTAAGGACGCTGCGTGTGTTGATGTGTGCCCCGTCGACTGCATCTACGAGGGTCCTGACCAGTACTACATCCACCCCGAGGAGTGCATCGATTGCGGTGCCTGCGTGCCGGAGTGCCCGGTGGATGCCATCTTCCCAGATGACGAGGTTCCTGAGGAGTGGAGCGAATTCATCGCGAAGAACTACACGCACTTCGATATGGAGCCGCCGACCTGATCATCGCGACCGGGTCGTCTTCGACGAGATCCCGAGCGCCCGGTCTTGGCCGGGCGCTTTTTGTTGCCGGGAACGAGCAGAACGTGGCTGAGAAAAGTCATGGAACCGGCGCGCAGCGTCGCTGAGGCCAGGCAGATCCAGGAACGGCTCCGGGAGCGGCTCGTCTTCCGGCCCCCGCGCGGGTTCAAACCGCGGGTTGTCGCCGGTGCGGATGTGGCGTTCGACAAGGCACGAAATCTAGCTTTCGCCGCCGTGGTGCTCATCGAGCTCGATTCGCTGGAGACGGTCGAGACCGCCACGGCCGCCCTGCCCATTAGCTTCCCCTATGTCCCCGGCTACCTGAGCTTCCGAGAGCTGCCGGCGCTGGTAGCCGCCTGGGAGAGCTTGCGCCAGCGGCCGGACGTCGCGGTGCTCGATGCCCATGGGTACGCACACCCGCGGCGCATGGGCCTGGCGTGCCATGCCGGGCTCGAGTTCGGCCTGCCGGCCATCGGCTGCGCCAAGTCGATCCTCTGCGGTGAAGTGGGTGAGTTGGCTGAGGAGCGGGGAGCCCGAGCGCCGCTGGTCGATCCGAAGAGCGGCGAGGAGCTAGGCTGGGCGCTTCGCACGCGGGATCGGGTTCGCCCGGTATACCTGTCTGTGGGGCATCTCATCGACCTGCCCACGGCGGCCGAGCTTATCCTGAGGCTGGCGCCGGGCGGTCGCTACCGCTTCCCTGAAACGACACGGCGGGCCGACCGGCTGGCAGCCGAGTACAAGAGCGGGGGCTGACGCTGGCGTGTCCGAGCGACACGACCCGGCGCGTCGTAAGTACACGCTATTCCGATCCAACCTGAGGGGCTCCCGGGAAAGATCCGCATGAGATAAGGGATTTCGGAGAGGGCGCCCGGGCACGGAGCGTGCCTGTGGGCCGTGCGACTGCGTGCGGGCGCCGCGTGCGCCGGCCCACATCCATCGTGCATTTCGGAGACCCCGACGGGTGTCGATCATGATATCGAGAGCGTTCAGAGAGGGAACCGCTAGCCGGGAACACCCGGCAGGCATAGTCGTCCTGGACCATCTTCCGCAGCCGTCGGCTGGGCAGCTCCGGGCCTTCGCCTGGTGCAGGTACCATCCCGCCCATCCAGCCGAGCCACCCGAGTGGGCCGCGGCCTCACCGTTCCAGGTGCTGATGGTCGGTTTGGGAGGGAACGGGGGGGACGGTCACCTCTCTGGTAACGGCCACGGATAGCCTGCAGCCAACGCGCTTCCAAGGTCCTGGTGCCGCCGGGGCGGAGTAACCGGTCGGCTTCGGAGTACTGCCTGTCCGCTGACAACCCATCGCGTGTCCGCCGGTACCGCCGAGTACTGGCGGCGCCGGGACCATCCACACCGCTTGACGCCGCGCTGCCCGCGCCCTAGCGTGGCGGACGACCTGTAAACACCGATCCCATCGCACACACAGCGAAACGGAGGAGAGATGGAGGCGCGCAGCCGCGAGGGATGGGGCACGAAGACCGGCTTCATCCTGGCAGCCGTCGGGTCCGCTGTCGGCCTGGGCAATATGTGGCGGTTCCCCTACGCAGTGTCCGACAAGGGCGGTGCCGCCTTCGTGATCCTCTATATAGTGATGGTCTTCGCGGTGGGCGTTCCCATCATGCTGTCCGAGTTCGCCGTGGGTCGACGGACGCGGCTGAGCCCGATTGACGCGTTGCGCGAGACCGGTGGCCCGCGCTGGATTTCATTGGGCATGCTCTACGTGCTCACCGGCTTCTTGATACTCGCCTATTACTCGGTGATCGCCGGGTGGACGATGCGCTATACGCTCGAGGCACTGCTGAGCGGTTTCGCGGCGGATCCCGGCGCTTACTTCGAGAGTTCGACCACCGGCGTCGGCGCCGTTATCTACCACGTAGCCTTCATGGCGATCACGATCTCCATCGTGGTGGGCGGGGTCAAAGCGGGGATCGAGCGGGTCTCGCTGGTGCTGATGCCTCTTCTCTTTCTGCTAGTCGTCGGGCTCGCGGTCTATGCCTTGACGCTGAGCGGAGGCGGCGCGGGCTACAGCTTCTATCTGCGCCCCCAGCTCGCCGACGTCTTCTCAACCTCGACTCTCGCGGCGGCGGCCAGCCAGGCGTTCTTCAGTCTGAGCCTGGGGATGGGCGCCATGCTGACGTACGCCAGCTACCTGAAACGCCAGGAGAACCTACCAGGCTCGGCGGCGACCATCTCGCTGGCCGACTTCGGCGTCGCGTTCGTCGGCGGACTCGTGGTCTTTCCCGTGATCTTCGCTTTCGGTCTCCAGGGCGATATTGGTGAGAGTGCGATCGGCGCCTTGTTCATCAGCGTGCCGCGGGCGTTCGTGGAGATGGGCGCGGCAGGCAGGGTCGTCGGGCTGATGTTCTTCGCCGCCTTGTTCGTCGGAGCACTGACGTCTGGTATCTCACTACTGGAGGTGGTGACATCCAGTCTGATCGACCACTGGAAGCTCGATCGCGCGCGAGCCGCGCTGGGTGCCGGCATCTTCATTATGCTTTTCTGCATTCCCAGCGCCTACTACCAGGGCATACTAGACTTGTTATACTCTATGTCCGGCGAGTTCTTACTGTGAGTGGGCGCGTTCTTTCTCGCCTTGCTGGTGGGCTGGCGGGCGATGCACGTCGCGGATGAGGTGAGACTAGGCTTCTCGCACGAGGGGTTGATTCGCGGCTGGCTTTGGCTGATCCGCGTGGTGGCGCCGATCATCCTGGCGGTCGTGATCTACGACCGCGGGAAGAACGTCGTGGGGATAATACGCACACTGTTCGCCGGGCCTTGATGTCGCCGACTGTGAGGGCGTAGATGGCAGTTCTCGAGGACGCAGAGATCGCGCGGCGGCTTAGCGCGCTGCCGGGCTGGTCGCGGGAAGGGGACGCGATCGTCAAGCGGTACGAGTTTCCCAGCTTCGCGGAGGCGATCGCCTTCGTGAGTCGGATCGCGGCTCGCGCCGAGATGCTGAATCACCACCCAGACTTCGCCATCCACTACAGGGTCGTGACGCTGTCGCTCTGGACTCATAGCGAAGGTGGGATAACCGAGAAGGACATGGCCGCCGCGGCGGAGTTCGACGAAGCGGTGGGGTAAGGCTTGGCGATCAAGTTCCACTACCACAAGGCACCCAAAGATGTCCCGCGCCTCGGCATTCGTCGGGGCGATCAACTTTGTCACGTCTACAGCGACACCTCGGTCGAGGAGCTGACCGCCTGGGGCCGCGCCTGCGGCTGGCTGCCCGCTTACCTCGACCTACGCAACGACCTTCCGCACTTCGACGCCTTCCGAACGCGGCTGCGCTTTTGCGGCGCCGGGGTCGACCGTAAGGAGTTTGTGCGGGATGTGCGGGCCTGGCGAGCGCGGCGCCGGAAGGCTGAGGAGTCGGCCGCCGGTTGAGTCAAGTCACCCGCAACTAGTACCTGGCCAGGTCAAGGATCGCTGCCTGGATATCATCGACCTGTGGAAGAATCGCATCCTCGAGCTGAGGCGCATACGCGACGAACGTGTCCAGCGCCGCCACCCGGCGCACCGGACCGTCGAGCCATTCGAAGAGTTCGTCGGCGACGCGCGCGGCGATCTCCGCGCCGTAGCCCCACGATAGAGGGTCCTCGTAGACCACCAGCGCCTTGTTGGTTCGCTTCAGCGACTCGGTGATTGTGGCCATGTCGACGGGGTTGAGTGTCCGCAGGTCGATGACCTCCGCTTCTATGCCGGCTTCCTCGGATGCGGCCTTGGCGGCGCGGGCCGAACGCTCCACCGTGGCGCCGTAGGTGATCACGGTGAGATGAGAGCCCTCGCGGACCTTCCTGGCGCAACCGAACGGGATCATGTATTCGGGGCCCGGGTAGCGCCCCTTGTTGTAGGTCTGGCGGTAGAGGTGCTTGTGCTCGAGGAACAGCACCGGATCATCGCAACGGATCGCGGTCCGCAGCAGCCCGTTCGCGTCCTCGGCGTTCGTCGGGCAGACGACATGCATCCCTGGCGTGTGCGCGAAGATACTGGCCCCGGTCTGCGAGTGATAGACGGCGCCGCCCTTGAGATAGCCACCGTAGGTAACGCGCACGACCATCGGGCACTTGAACGCGTTGTTGGAACGCCAGCGGATGAGCGGCACTTCGTCGCGCAGCTGCATCATCGCCGTCCAGATGTAGTCGAAGAACTGGATCTCCACGACCGGCTTGAGGCCGCGCTGCGCCAGGCCGACGGCGCGGCCCACGATGTTCGCTTCGGCTAGCGGCGAGTTGTAGACGCGCTCGGAACCGAACCGCTTCTGTAGTCCCCACGTCACCTTGAATACTCCGCCTTTGCCTTTCACCTCATCGAGCGCCGCCTCGCGGCTGGCATCGGCAACGTCCTCGCCGAACATCAGGATGGCGGGGTCGCGCTCCATCTCGTCCCTCAGGCAAGCGTTCAGCAGGTCGACCATCGTCGTCGGATCGCCCTCTCCGAACTGCGGCTCGGTCGCGAACTCGTCCGACGTGGGGTCGACGTCCGGCGAATACACGTAGAGGGTCGCCGTATCGGGCTCCGGCTGCGGTACCTCGGCCGCTCTGTCCACCGCCTCCTGGATCTCGGAGTCGATCTCCGAGCCCAGCTTCTCCAAACCCTCCTCGGTGATGACGCCGCGGTCTAGCAGGACGCGTGCGAAGCTGACGACCGGGTCGCGCTCGGCCTCCTTCTGGCGCTCCTCCTCCGACCGGTAGAGACGCTCGTCATCCGACATCGAGTGCGAGTAAGGACGAATAACGTGGGCCTGAACGAGGGCCGGGCCCTGGCGCGCGCGGCAGTGGGCTACGGCGCGCCTCATCGTCTCGTAGCTGGCCAGCGGGTCACAGCCGTCGACCTCGTCGATCATCAGACCGGGCACGCCGCTCATGCACTGCGAGATGCTGCCGCCGGCGGTCTGTACTTCGACCGGAACCGAGATGGCATACTCGTTATCCTCGACCAGGAAGATGACCGGCAGTTTAAGGTTCGCCGCTGTGTTGATCGCCTCCCAGAACTCGCCCTGGCTGGTCGTACCGTCGCCGCATGTGACCAGCACAACCTCGTCTTCTTCGAAGCGATCGCTGCGGTTCCTGAGCTCGTCGATCGACGCATAGCGCTGACCCGCCTCAGCGCAGCCGACGCCGCCCAGGAACTGGGTGCCGGTGGGGCTGGACGAGGTGACTATGTTCAGCTCTGCGTGCCCCCAGTGGCTGGGCATCTGGCGGCCGCCCGATGCGGGGTCGGAGACGGAGCCGAATCCCTGCAGAAACATCTCGTACGGCGTGACGCCGAGCTGCAGGCACAGCGCGCGGTCCCGGTAATAGGTGTAAAACCAATCGTATCCGGGCTTCAGTGCGAGAGCGGCGGCCACGCCGATGGCTTCGTGCCCCGCGCCGCTGATCTGGAAGAAGATGCGATTGCCCCGCTTGAGCTGCATCTCCTTGTCGTCAATGCGCCGGGAGAGCAGGATCGTCCGATAGATGTCTACCAGCTGATCCGGACCTAGATCGCTGGTCCTGTCGTCCCCCTTCCAGTCGTTACCCGCGAGTGTAGCCATTCGCTGCTGCCGTGATCTCCTTTTCCCACAAGGGTTTTCGCCGCCCGCTCAGGCCCGGAGCGACCCACAAGATAGAGGGCATCCGCATATCGCCGCCACCCGTCTGGTCGTTGCGACCGTCAGGGCACTGCCCGTGCCGAAGACATCATGCGTTTTCAAGAACATCTGGTGAAAACCGAGCCGAGTTTGTATACTACTGTCCCTCTCATCACGCCGTAAAAACTAGACGTTTCCCTAGTCCGGCCGGGCACGGGCGGTACGCGTGCTATTGCTTAAGTGTCTGTTCCAGCGTACTTTCTGAGCCCTTACTGATAGACAACTTGCAACCTTTTTGGAACGCGGCCGGCAATGGACGGTATCGTCTGCGACAACTGTTCTACGCCGCTTCCGGTCGGCAGTAAGTACTGCAACGAATGCGGTACGCCGGTGCCGGGCGAGGGCGAGCCGCGATCCTTCAATGGGTTCCCCACAGACCTGCGCCAGGCGTTGCAGATGGCGACGGCCGGCGAGTACGAGATCCACCACGAGCTGGGCCGCGGCGGCATGGGCTCGGTCTTCCTGGCTCGCGAGATCGGTCTCGATCGCCTGGTGGCCGTCAAGGTTCTGCCGCCCAGCCTGATGTTCGATGAGGGGCTGATCGAGCGCTTCAAGCGCGAGGCGCGCATGGTCGCCAAGCTCCATCATCCCAACATCATCCCCGTCTACCGCGTCCATCACAGCCACAACCTCGCATTCTACACCATGCATTTTGTTCCCGGGCGCTCGCTGAACGAGCTGCTCGGGCGGAACCGGGTGCTGTCGCTTCCCGAGGTAGAGCGGATCATGCTGGAAGCCGCGGCCGGCCTGGGTTACGCGCACAAGCGCGGCGTGGTCCATCGGGATGTGAAGCCGGCGAACATACTGATCGACGCCGAGGGCCACGTCCATCTCACCGACTTCGGTATCGCCAAGGCGCTCGTCGGGAGCACGCAGCTGACCGAGACCGGGGCCGTCATCGGGACGCCGCAGTACATGGCGCCGGAACAGTGCGAAGGGAAGTTGGTGGACGGTCGCGCCGACCAGTACTCGCTGGCCGCCGTCGGCTACCACCTACTCGTCGGGCATCCGCCGTTCCAGTCGGACTCGATGAAAGAGCTGCTCTACCATCACCTCTTCACGCCGCCGCGACCGCTCAACGCGTTGCGGCCCGAGACGCCGCTGCCGCTCAGGGACACGATCCACAAGGCGCTCTCGAAAGACCCCGCCGATCGCTTCGACTCGCTGGAAGACTTCCGCATGGCGATCGAGGGGAAAGGACCGCCGATCTTCGTGCCCTGGATCGACGCGCCCGACGAGCGGCGGCGCACTCCGCCGGCGTCCTCGGTGCCGGTGCCGCACCCCTACAGGCGTGCCACCGATCCGCCGACGACCCAGCGTCTGCCGGATGCGCCGTGGCTCACTGAAGGACTGCGCAACGAGATCGCCGCGGGACGATCCTCCGTCTATCGACGGACGATGGCCGGCCTCGCCGTCGCCGCGACCACGATCGCGGTCGTCGCCATACTCGCCATGTCACAGGGCGCCGGCACCGGCGGCGCTTGGCTGAAGACTGTGACCGGCGGCGAGGATGAAAGCGCGATGCCGCTGGCCGTGAACGACGCCGGTGTTCCGGAACGACCCGCGGCCGCAGGCGGGGAGACCACTCAGCCTCCCGTGACCGAGCCCGACGGCGGCCCGGATCTCGGCTACTTGGTCGTCGCCGGAGGTCTGCCGCCCAACGCTAGGCTCCAGGTACCGGACCAGGAGATCGACGTCGCGTTGACCGAAGGCCAACAGATAGAACTACCTGCCGGGACGCACGAGGTCGTAGTGCTCGCCGCAGGTTTCGACACGTACCGGCGCGAGGTGGTCATCGAGCCGGGCGAAGAGTTGCCACTGACTGCATCGCTGACGCGGACGGTAGTGGCCGAGCCGCGGAGCCAACCGCGGACGGTCACCGACAACCGCCCGCTGGTTCCGTTCGCTCTGCGGGACTCGCTCCAGGCTTTGATGGATGAGGGGCGCGTGCTTCACGAAGTCGGCGCCTGGTGGGACGCGGCCGAGTCATTCAAGGAGGTCCAGCGCAGGGCACTGGAGGGCGTGCAGCTCTACCGTAACGGCCAAGAGCTGCAAGCTCTGGCCGACAGGGCCAAGCTCGATCTGGAAAGAACTCAGCGGGCGTGCAGGTTGGAGAGACATCCGAACTGTCCATAGATTAGCACCGAGAACACTGTCAGGCTGTTGAATCGGTAACCTGTCCACCGAGATGACGCAGCGGTACGCCTATCTTCTGCTGTTCGTTTGCCTTGCCATGTTGGCGTTCGTGCCGACGCGGCTCGAGGCACAAGAGCGCGAGCCCTACTCCATCGATCAGATCATCGAATTGATCGAGTCGAGAGTCTTCTCCGACACACGCATCGAGATGTTGGTGGGAAGAAGTTGCATCGATTTCCGGGTCGATGAGGAGGCTGCTCGGCGGCTGTCGGCTGCCGGTGCTTCGTCGGGCTTGATCGAGAGCCTCAGGGGCGTGTGCGTGGAATTGGCCTCCGGGTTCGTTGACGCGGTCATCGTGACGCCGGCCGAGCTCGAGATGGAGGTTGGGGCTACCGACATCCTGCGCGCGCGGGCAATAGCACCCGACAGTACACCGGTCACTGGGGTCGTCTTCGAGTGGACCTCGGCGGACACGGCAGTGGCGGTGGTGTCCGGCGGCGGCACGGTTCTGGCCAAAGCGCCGGGAGCGGTCCGCATCGCGGCGACCACACAGGAAGGGCCGTCGGGTACGGCTCTGGTTCGCGTCGCAGTTGCCGCAGCGGCTGAACCGGAGAATCGCGAAGCGGAAGTCGCCGGCGCCAAGAGCGTCGGGACGGCGGCGGCGTTGGGCGTGGTGGTTCCCGGTGGCGGCGAGCTCTATACAGGGAACACAGGAAAGGGGTTGGCCGTGCTTGCGGGCTCGGCTGCCGCGCTCGCCGCGGGCTACTTCATCACGACCGATGAGGTGATAGGATCGAGCTACACAGCTGACGGCACCGAGTCCTGCACGTTGGACCCGGGCACGGGCGCCGTGATCTGCACGTATCCTGTGATCAGAACCGACCAGGTGGAGGAGACGCGGCAGATCGTCTACGGGGCCGTCGCTGCCGGTGCCCTGTGGCTCTACGGTCTGATCGACGGGATCCGTAACGCTAAGAAATCCCAGATTCCGCCGGCGGAAGCGGAGGCTGGGGGGCCGGTGGGCGGCTCGCCGGGCACGACCCTGGAGCTCGCGCCGCTCGACGGCATCCGCTACACGGCAAGCGGGGAGCTAGAGGTCACCCTGTTGCGGATCCGATCATGAGACACACGGCTTGGGTCATCGGCACGATCGGCGTCGCCCTCGCGGTATCGAGCTGCGAGGACATAACGACGCAAGAGATACAGAGCTCGCTCGAGGTGTCGATACTCATCGAGGAGTCGACGTTCATCACGATGGGCGACACGCTGGTCGGCGATTCGGTGCGCTTTGAGGCGCGGATCACCGAAGGTGGGCGCTCGGTGGACATAAGGGCGGCCGAGTTTACGTCTCAGGACCCCAGTGTGGTCGAGATCCTGGACGCGAACGCGGGCACCGCCGTCTTCTCGAGTGTCGGCGAGGCGGTGGTCGAGGTAACGATTACCGACCCCCCGCTGAGTGGCCAAGCCGGCGACCTGCAGGCGCGGATGAACGTCCGGGTGACGGAGTACGTGGTCGATCTGGCGCTCGAGTCGACAGTCACGGGCGCTTCGGTGGACCCGGCCGACGGACTGGCGGGCGACACCGTCCGGGTCGTTGCGACGGTCACCAAGGACGGGGAGGACGTCCCGAGCTCGGGTGTCGCCATCGAATCCTCGAGCGACCCTAATGTGGTGGATACAGCCCCTCCGGGAGCGGACGTGGCGGAGCTAAAGGATGCCGGGACATCCGTGCTGACTATCGCCGTTAACGACCCTCCGATTCCCGGAAACGACCCGCTGCGTTCGACTTTGGATGTGACGGTGAAGTCGTTCGCAGTTTCGCTCTTTGTGGAGACGCTCGTTCCCGGATCGAATCACTTGGAGGGCGGCGATACGCTGGTGACGGATTCGGTGGTGTTCAGGGCGACGGTCATCAAGTCCGGCGACGTGGTCCTCAAGGACAACACCAGCACCGGCACGCGATGGACGTCGTGGAGCGGCGGGACGATCATCGTGATGAAGGATGACTCGGTGGGCGCGTTCAGGGCGACGGGCCAAGATACGGTCTTCGTCGAGTTTACCGACCTCGACCTGCCCGGCGAACCGTTCAAGCTGCCGATCGAGGTGACCACGTATAACACGACAATCGATGTGGCGACACTGGTGCTGGGCTCGGACCACCTGGCGACCGGCGATACTCTGCTCAGCGACTCGGTGGAGTTCATACCTACGGTTACCCGGGCCAGCGACGGTGAGGAGCGACCCAGCTCGATCGCCTACCTCGTGTCCACCGACTCCACCGTCGTGAGCCCGCGCGACAGCACGATCGTCAAGGACGAGGCGCTGTTCGCCGATACTGGCACGGTGACGATCACGGCCCGACTGGCGCAGCCGCTGCTGCCGCGGGACAGCCTGCTAGACGTCCTCGACCTCGAGGTCAGCACGTACGTCGTGACGGCGGATCCGACGACGCCTACGACGCCGGTCATGGGTGATACCGTTCAGTACGATGCCACGGTCATCGATACGCGCGACGGTTCCGAGATAGTCGGTCCCGGCCTCACCTTCGCATCGTCGAACCCGACCGCAGTACGAATTCTTAACGCGACGACCGGCCGTGCCCTCGCTCGCGATACCGGGAGCGCCGAGGTGGAGGTCACTCTGACCGATCCCGACCTGCCCAGGGGAACGGTCGCCGACACGTTCGCCGTCACCGATATCACAGAAGAGCGGTTCTACGGAACGTTCGATGTAACGACCGGAGACTTCGGTGACCCGGTGATCCTCGCCGCCAGCGAGGTACATACATTCACCGACAGCACGAAGATCGTCTTCCCGAACGGCACGGTCTTGTTTGTCGACCAGATTAATGCGGCAGGCGACACGATTTGGGCGATCGTTGGCGCGGGGACGAACACCGGCCAGCTGACGCTGTCGAACCTCTGGGCGAACGGAGCCGAGGACCGCGACAACGTCCCGACCCGCATAACGTTCACCGGTCAGGGTACGATTGCCGACGTGTTCGAGCCGAACGACACGTTCCCGTTGGCGCATGCCGACTCGTTCACGGTGCCAGGCGTGTCCGGCGTGTTCTTCCAGGAACACATGAGCATCGATCCGGCGAAGCCTGACCCGATCGACAACGACTTCTTCTGGTTCACACTCAGCGAGAACGTCACGCTGGACATCACGGCCGAGTGGCAGCAGGGGGCGAACGTCGACTTCTACGTTTGCTCGGGAGTAAACGTGCCTCCCGACGACCTGCTCGGAACGCCGTGCCAGTTGGAGGCATTCGACACCAGCACGACGGGACCGGAGACCGGCTCGGTCATGCTGATCACAGGCGGACCTTACGTGATACGCTTCTGGTGCCAGGACAACTGTCCGGCAGTGCCGCTGACGTACAAGGTGACTATCTCAAGGCAGTAGAGAGAGCAAGAAACGAGAGGTGTGAGTGGCTAGAAAAGACCAGCTGATCATGTGCCCCGCCTGCGGCGAGGTTAACGCTGCCGAGAACGTTTCCTGCAGGGTCTGCCTGGCAGATCTCACCGGGGACAAGAAGTCCGCCTCCGCCTCGATCAGCCAGCTCGCCCATCTGTCGCAGCTGG
>CP070812.1:4381224-4393572 GCA_020344015.1 Gemmatimonadota bacterium | reverse complement strand
CCTGCCACAGCAGCCGGAGGATAGCCGCCACCACCGCCTCAGACCCGAAGTTCTCCGGCGGTGCCCGGATGCTCCCCACGAGGTCCGCAAGGTCTCGTTCGGCCAGCTCGCGCCGGTAGACTGCGAGCTCGTCGATCTCGTCGTAGCGCAGGAAGCCCAGTACGGAATCGCCGACCTCGACGCTTGTGAACCGCCAATCGCGACCGGAATTGAGCGTTGTGGCGTTGAGGACGAGTTGGGGGATCTTGGTCGAGTGCGTTCGGTTGTACTCCTCGACTCCACCGGCGACCTCTTCGCCTCCCGGCAGGAAACGAACATCTTTGAGGGCGACCGCGCCCGGCTTCCCGGCGCGCTGCAGTTGGCCTTTGTGTTGAAGCTCGTCGACGATCCGCCTATAGAGATGACGCTGGTACAGACGGCTCATGCGTCGGACCAGCGTCGAGTTCGATATGATGATCCAGAGGGTCGCGAAGGGGTTCAACAGCAGGCGCGTGCGCAGGTTCTTGCGAACGCCCGAAAGGAAATCGCCCTGGACCTCCTTGACGATCTCGACGTAGTCGTCGCGGTCCAGATCGGCCTTGCGATCGATGTATTTCTTGAGGACGAGGATATAGAGCGCGGCCAGTATCGAACCGCCGGACACCGTGGAGAGGACCTCCAGGTGCCTGAGAACGTCGAGCTCGGCCAGGCGCCGCAGAACGCCGAGATGGAAGAAGGAGGCCCGGAATCCGCCGCCGGACAGCGCGAGGCCCAGCTTGCTGCGCCTATCGTTCACCGTAGAACCAGTGTCTGGGGGTGAATGCCGAGTATGTAGGGGACCCGGGCTACTGCAACAAGATGTGCGAATGAAAAGGTGGGCACCAGAGACACTGGTACCCACCCGGTTGATCGGACTGGATTGTCGTCTTCGTGGTGGAGGGATGACAGAAGCCGATCATCCCGCACGCTACGAAGTTATTCGCCGTAGTAACGCTTCGCCTGGATCTTGCCCGTCTTGGCCTTGATCTTCAGATAGCCTTTCGATTTCTTCGCCAGCGTCCTTCCCTTCTTGACGGCCAATGCCTTCTTTTTGTGGAAGCTCTCCGGCGACCTCTTGCCCTCCTTCTGCACGTGCCAGCCGTCCTTGTGGCTTTTCACCACAAAAGTCGTCTTCGCCATCTTCACCCCTCCCTGGTGTAATTCGGCCGGCGCTGGAGTCGGTATAATTATCAGTCCAACGAGCCGCCTGCGCAAGGTTGGCGTTTAGCTCACGTTTTTCAGGACAGCCAACAGGTAGTCCCAAAATTTCTCAACCGTGTCGATATGCATCTTTTCGTCGGGCGAATGAACGCCTTCGAGCGTCGGGCCGAACGAAATCATGTCCATGCCCGGATATTTTTCGCCGATAATACCGCACTCGAGTCCCGCGTGAACGGCCTGGACGCCGGGCTGTTTGCCGTAGAGCTGCTGGTAGGTCGATTTCGCGACCTTGAGGATCGGCGAGTCAAGGTTCGGCTTCCATCCCGGGTAGCCCGAATCCTGCACGACCTTGGCGTCGCTCAGCTCGAGTATCGTTGCGACCGTCTGGACGATCTCTTCGATCTCGGATGCGACCGAGCTGCGCTGGCTGGTCTCCAACATGACCTTGCTCTTCGCCGAGCTGAGGACCGCTACGTTGGTCGATGTCTCCACCAGCCCCGGAATATCGGCGCTCATCTTGATGACGCCGTGCGGTAGCGCGACGAGCGCCTTGATGATCCCCTCCTGCTGGTCCTTCTTCATGACCTGCCGCTCGACATCGGCGGTCTCGCGCTCCAGCGTGATCGACAGATCGGGGTCGACGCTGGCGAGCTCGGCGCCGATCGTCGCGTCGAACTTCTTGGCGATCGCCTGCGCCTTGCGCACCTTATCCCTGGGGACGAAGACCAGGGCCTCGGCTTCGCGGGGAATCGCGTTCCGCTTGTTGCCACCTTCGATGTGGGCGAGGCGCGCGCCGATCTCGTGTAACTCATAGAGCACACGGGCCAGCGTCTTGATCGAGTTGCCACGCCCCTTGTCGATCTCGAGACCCGAGTGCCCGCCGACCAGGCCCTGCACCTTGAGCCGCATGGGTACCGAGCCGCCCGGCGCCCGCATGAAGTTCACGCGCCAGGTACCGGAGGTGTCGCGGCCGCCGGAGCAACCGACGAAGATCTCGCCTTCTTCCTCGGAATCGAGGTTGAGGAGGATCCTGCTCTCGACGAAGCCGGGCTTGAGGAAGCCGGCGCCGGTGAGCCCCGTCTCCTCGTCTACGGTGAACAGGAACTCGAGTGGCCCGTGCTCGAGAGAGCGATCCTCCATGATCGCCAGGTTCGTGGCGACGGCGATGCCGTTGTCGGCGCCCAGGGTCGTGCCGTCGGCCATCAGGAGGTTGCCCTGGCGTACCAGTCGGATCGGGTCATTCTCGAAATCGTGCTCGACGCCTTTGTTCTTCTCGCAGACCATGTCGAGGTGACCCTGCAGGCAGACGCCCGGCGTGCCCTCGCGGCCGGCGGCGGCCGGTTTCTTGACCACGACGTTCAGCGCGCCGTCCTGGTTAGCTTCAAGGCCGAGCCGTTTGGCGACCCCCATGACGTAGTCCGAGATCTGCTTCTCGTTCTTCGACTCGCGCGGGATCTGGCTGATCTCGGCGAAGTATCTCCATACGGGTTCAGGCTTCAATCCAGCCATCGCATCAGACATCTCGTGATCCTCCCAGGGTTAGCGAATGTCGACTTCGGTGGTCATCGGTCGGCGTGGGGTCGTAAACCTAGTGATGGGGCTTGCAGCACAAGATGCGGCCAGGACCGCCGCGTAGCAACGCCGCCCGGGTAGCTCAGAAGACGGCGGTGACCTTGAAGAAGAGCGTGTTGCCCTGCTCGGAGCGTTCCCCGAACTCGGCGGTGCCGCGCTGGTAGGCGAGCTGGACCGTGCCGAACGGCGGCCGATAGCGATAGACGAAGACGGCCTGGACATTCTCCCGATCGATCGCCGAGTTAGTCTGGAAGAAGACCTTCAGATAGAGATCCGGGGTGAAGAACTGGTCGGCGCGAATAACATGTATCCAGGTGCTCTCGTTTTCCGGGTCCGGGTCGAGCACCAGGCGCTCCAGTTCGTACTCGAGGGATAGCTGGGCGGTCGGTTTGATGGCGGCGCTGGCGGTCCACAGCTGGAAGTCGGCGTCGAAGTTCCTGCCGGCGAGGACTCCGGCGCGGGCCGACTGGAACTGGCGGGTATTGTAGCCGATCTCTACCCCAAGTTGGCGATTGCGGAAGTCCTTATCGAAGACGGCGGAGTCCTTGCCCTTGAACTCCTCCTGGTATTCCAGCTCCAACGACCAGCGGTTGCGCAGCACGACCTCGAGCTCCTGATCGATCTGCCAGCTCCGCAGAACACCCTGCTGGCTCCAGTAGATGTTGTAGTTGGAGTCGTAAGCGATGCGCTCGAACGCGCCGCGGCGGATCCAGAACGCGTGGTCGAGCGCCGAATCGAGCTCGCGCCTGTCGTCGTCACGAATGAACCCGATGACGTTGACGTTGTCGGCGAAGCGATGGCCGAGGTGCGTGTAGCGGACGTGGAAGTGGCTGGTGGGCGAATCGTAGGCCGGTCGTATGAAGTACGCCCAGGTCCCGTTGCTGTAGGGCCCCCAGCTCTGGGCGATCTGGGCGGTCATGCCGAGCGTCCTGGTGAAGAACAGGGTGGCATCGCTGCTCGCCGATCCTTGGTTCCCACCTTCCAGCGTACGGTTGGCGACCGTCAGCGCCACATTGGATGAGCCCAAGACATCGCGCTGCGCTCGGGCGATAGCGTAGGCCGCTCTCGGCAGTTCGACGTCGGGCGTCCCCGCCTCCGGCGGAACTGTATCGACCTCGGACCAGGTCGCGATGCCGGTCAGGTTCCACGGGCCCTGTTTCCCTAGGACCTGGCCGCCGACCCTGACGTCGGAGATCCGCCGCGTGTAGAAGGTGCGGATCCGCTGCCGGAATTGTTGAGCGCTCTCCAAGAAGAACGGTCGCTTCTCATCGAGCGCCACCTCGAAGCGCGTCAGGTTCACCCTTTCCTGGTCAGCCTCGATGATGGCGAAGTCGGGATTCACGGTAAGGAACGCCGCCATCTCTGGCGTAATCGCGTAGCGTGCGTCGAGGCCGGCCTGCCAATCCGCCCTGTAATCGACTTCGCCCTCGCCTTGCTCGACCCGAGAGAGGCCGTACGGGATCACACGGTAGCGGCGCTGCGGCGGTGCCACCTGGAGTCCGACGATGGACCCCGCCTGCGATACACGGGCCTCGTTTTCGAGCGGGCCCGCCCAGTAGCTAATCTCCAGCGTGCGTCTGCGACTGCGACCGAGGTTGATGCCCCAAGCAACGTCGTCGCCGGCCGTGTAGCTCATGGAGACGAAGGGTATAGCGAACTCGGCCGTCCAGCCCGAATCCGCCACCTGCGCGGCGGAACTCCAGGTCGCGTCCCATGTCGCATCGACGGTCCGGCCGTCGTCCCTGATCTGTCCGTCGAGCTGGGTGCCCAGCGCATTGGTCACAAAGAAGTAGCCCGTGCGCCTATCATAGTGGCTGTCGAGTAGGATGACGGCAGCGTCGTCGTTCATCAGGTCGGCATCGCGGCGCGTGAGCTGGGCGGTGGGCGGCTCGGAGTCATAGAAGCGGAAGGCGACGTAGAGCGCGGTCGAGTCGTACATGACCAGCGCCTGGGAGAAGACCACCGACGGCTCGCCGACGCGCGGCTGGAACTGGATGAAGTTCTCGGCTGTCGCCGCGTCGGCCCACTCGCCTTCGTCGATAACTCCATCGATAGTTGGGGGCGCGGCCGCTTTAACCGCCTGGAGCACGAAGGCCGAGTCGGGCGCTTGGGCCGAGGCGAGCGGCGCCAGTAGGGCAAGTGCGACGGAGGGTAACGACACTAGCGCCCGATCCGCACAGGCAGGCGCCTGGCGCCCCAATCACCCGGCGGCCCGTCGAACACGCCGGCACAAGGCTCGCCGCACTTGGTGCAGCGGCCGTCGTCGGTCAGCCCCCACGCCTCAAGGATGTACCAGTCGCGGGCGACGAGCGTGTGGCCGCACTTGTGGCAGATCGTGCTGCCGCCCTCCAGGTCGTGGACGTTGCCGGTATAGGCGTAGCGCACTCCGTTGCGCAGGGCGACCTCGCGCGCCCGTGATAAAGTAGCGGGCGGTGTCGGCCGCACGTCGGTCATCTTCCAGTCGGGGTGGAACGCGGTGAAGTGCATGGGGACGTCGGGCCCAAGATGTTCGACGACCCAGCAGGTCAACTCGTCCAGCTCGTCGTCCGAGTCGTTGTTGCCAGGGATGAGCAGGGTCGTGAGTTCGAACCAGACTTCGGTCTCGTGTTTGAGGTAGACGAGCGTGTCGAGGACGGGCTCCAGGTGACCCTTGGCGAGTTTCCAGTAGAAGTCATCGGTGAAAGCCTTCAAGTCGACGTTGGCCGCGTCCATGTGCTGATAAAACTCGCGGCGTGGCTCCTCACACACGTAGCCCGCCGTCACGGCGACCGTCCTTACGCCACGCTCGTGGCAGGCCTGCGCCACGTCGATCGCGTACTCGTGGAAGATAACCGGGTCGTTGTAGGTGAAGGCGACACTCCGGCAACCGAGTCGCGCTGCCGCCTCCGCCAGCTTCTCGGGCGACGCCGTGTCCGCCAGCCGGTCCATCTCGCGCGACTTGCTGATGTCCCAGTTCTGGCAGAACTTGCACGCCAGATTGCAGCCTGCGGTGCCGAACGAGAGGATCGGCGTGCCCGGCAGGAAGTGGTTGAGCGGTTTCTTCTCTATGGGATCGACGCAGAAGCCGCTGGAGCGGCCGTAAGTCGTGAGGACGACCTGCTCGTCCTGGCACATGCGGACGAAGCACATGCCGCGCTGACCTTCCCGCAGCCGGCAGAACCGCGGGCAGAGGTCGCACTGCACGCGCCCGTCCTCGAGCTTGTGCCAGTACTTCGTCGGTACGACCGATGCTGTGAGGTCCGACATCTTCGCCCTCAGTCGCGAGAGTGTTTACCTAACGATAGGTCGGCCGAGCCTGAACCGACAGCGCTGGCCCCGGCGCCGGTCGCCTGGCCGCGTTTGCCGCGCGACCGTGCGGGGCAGCATCTTGTATGGACTTGTATGGACTGAAGGGCCACCCACACCACAGAAGTCCCACGAGTGGCGGTAATGCATGGCTGGATAATCCCCCCGCCCCGCGAGCCTGCCAAGTCGGTGGCAGAGCTCGAACGCGAGCGCGCCGCCAAAGTCGAGGAGTTGGTAGGCGCCGGCCTGTTGAAATCAGAGCGCATCCGCCAGGCCTTACTCAAGATCGCCCGGGAAGACTTCATCCCGTACTCCTACCGCGACTACGCCTACCTCGAGGTCCCGCTGCCGCTTCCCGGCGAACAATCCACCATATCCTGTCCCCACAGCTATCCTCTGTTCTACGAGCCACTCGGCCTCGACGCCGGCCACCGGTTCCTTGAGGTCGGGCTAGGCTCCGGCTACGGCGCCGCAGTGGCCCGGGAGGTTGTGGGTGAGGAAGGTTCGGTGGTCGCCGTCGAGATCGATCCCCAGACATTCGAGTTCGCCAAGGCCAACCTGGAGAGGGCAGGCTATATTGACGTCGTCTTGGTCAACGCCGACGGAGGCCTCGGCTATCCACCCCATCAGCCGTACGACCGGATCTCCATTACGGCAGCCTGCCGATCGGTACCCCCACCGCTTACCCGGCAACTCGCGCCCGGCGGCAAACTCATCGCCCCAGTGCTCGACGACGGCAGACAGTTCCTAAGCTTGGTGGAGAAAACGGAGAGCGGGCTCATCAGGACGGAGATCTGCGAGGTCCTTTACGTGTCGCTGCGCGGGAAGTTCGGCAAGTGAAGGTCGAAGCCCTCCTCAGCGAACAGCTCGGCAACGGAGCCGTACGTTGCGGCACCTGCCAGCGGCGCTGCACGATCGAGCCCGGCGATGAGGGGTGGTGCAAGACGCGCCGGAATGAGGACGGCAAGCTCTACAGCCTGATCTACGGAGAGGTGTCGTCGGCTTCGGTCAACCCGATCGAGAAGAAGCCGGTCCTCCACTTCCATCCTGGTTCGCGCTGGTTGTCGCTCGGCAGCGTCGGCTGCAACTTCCGCTGCCCCGGCTGTCAGAATTGGAAGCTTTCCCACTGGACGCGGGGTTCTACGTCGACGCGCTTTCTGTCACCGGAGGATTCCGTCACTGCGGCAAAAGCTTCCGGCTGCATCGGCCTCTCGTGGACGTTCAACGAGCCGACGATCTGGTTCGAGTACACGCTCGATGCGGCGAAAGCAGCCAAGCGAGCTGGGCTCCACACGAACTACGTCACCAACGGCTCGATCACACCTGAAGCACTGGCGACGATCGCGCCGTATCTAGACGTCTTTCGGGTCGATATCAAGGGGTTTTCCGCAGACACCTACGAACGCATCGGCAACGTTGCCGAGGCCGCGTCGATTCTCGAGACGATAAGTCAGGCGAAGACACACGGTATGCACGTCGAGCTGGTGACCAACATCATCCCGAGGTTCAACGACAGCGCGAACGAGCTGCGAAGCATCGCAACGTGGATCAAGGACAACCTCGGCCCCGAGACTCCGTGGCACGTCACTCGCTTCTACCCCCACCTGCAGCTAGCCCACCTGCCGCCGACGCCGATTGCGGATCTGGAGGCCGCCAGGACGATCGGAACGGAAGCGGGCCTCTGGTACGTCTACGTCGGCAACGTACCCGGCCATCCGTGGGAGAACACGTACTGCCATTCGTGCGGTGAATTGCTGATAGAGCGCCGGGCCCTCGATATCCTCGCGAACCGGGTCGAAGGCGGGAGATGCCCGACCTGCGGAGAGCGCATTCCGGGAACGTTCGAATAGGGCTGACGACGCGGAGCTAAGACGATTGCAGCATCTCGGCGATGTTGAGGAATCCCCGGGTGTCGAAGCGACCCCAACCCGCCTCGGCCATCGCGCGCAACTCGCCGCTTCGCCGACTCGCTTCCAGCATCGCAGCGAGGCCTAACGCCGCGCGCCTGTCCCCTATTATTCTCGCGACGTCGTAGGTCAAGAGCAGCTCGCGATTCAATGGCGCAAAGCTTCCTATAGATGGACCGACGACGAACATCGGTAGTCCGAGACCGAGCGCCCAGTGTGTTCTCTCATGCGCGGGCGCGACGAAGTAGTCGAAATCGGCGAAGGATCCCCGCGTCAGATCGTTCAACTCCCGGCGCTCATCGTAGAGACGCAGAGTGAGCCCTGACCCTTCGCCACGAGTTCGGGTCAGGCGTGTCATCAACCTGCCGCCGCGGCGCGCGAAGACCATAGCTCGGCCTCCGCCCGCGACGACGGAAGCCGCGGCGGCGGCCAATGACTCGACGTGCTGGCGCGGCTCCGCACCGGAGGAGAAGAACGCACCGCAGAGCGGGCCCGACCCGGCGAGTCGATCGAGTCTAGTGTTGAAGGCGACCTCCGCCTGCCGTACGAGGGCCGGCTCGATACACAGCCCCGAGACGAAAAGGCTCTCCCCTGCGATGCCGGCGGCGATGAACACGTCCGCCGTAGCCGCGGTCGGGACGATTGTGCGGTGCCTACCCTTGACCCACGACTCGCGTGGCGCGGCCAGCTCGCCGTGCTGGTAAAAGAGATCTCGCTTGCCCTTGAGAAGCGCGGCGAGGAGGGGGTGAGCAACCACGAGCGTTGCCGGATCATCGACGTACCGACGCCGGAGGGCACGCCCCATGTGGCCCTGCAACAGGCCGCCCCGATCGTAGTCGACCCGCGCCCGCAGTCGGTTGTAGAGCGCCGAAAGCGCGGGTTTTCGACCGCCGGCATGGTACACGGACCGCGCTAGGCTCCAGGCGGCTCGGGCGAGGCCGGCCGTCTCCGCGAAGACATCAGTAACCGTGCCGATTCGCTCGGGCGGCAGGCACTCGACGATCCCATCGAGATAGTGGGGATGTCCCCGCCCGATGTCTGTATACAGGAAGTTGATCTGACCGGTCATCCCGCGCACCCGCCTGTCGGTGCCAATATGCCACTGGCCCCCGGGCCTCGAAACCGGCAGAAAAAGTCGCCCGTAGTGTGAAGCGTGCAGCAGCGGCCCGACCGGCCCGGCCGGTCGCCAAGGCACCGGGAGAGTCAAGCCACAAAGGACCGGGATCTCCGCCATGTTTGATGCGCTCAGACAAGATTCGCTATACGCCCTACGCACGATGCGTCGCAATCCCGGGTTCGCCGCCGTGGCCGTGGTCACGCTGGCGCTGGGGATCGGTGCGAACACGGCGATCTTCAGCCTTGTAAGCCCATACCTATTCAGGACCCTGCCGTTCAGCGACGCCGATCGGTTGGTTCACCTGTTCCACATCGATTACGACCTCGGGTTCAATCAGGCGCGCTTCTCGCTGCCGCAGTACGCGGACTACAAGGGGGGCTTCGAGTCGTTCGAGGACCTCGCTGTCTACACCTACGGCGTCAAGAACGTGACCGGTCACGGCGAGCCCGAGTCGGTGACCGTGGGCAGAGTCACGGCCAACACGATGGGTCTGCTGGGAGTCGAGCCGGCACTCGGGAGAGCCTTCTTGCCCGATGAGGACCGGCCCGCAGCCCAACCGGTGGCCGTCCTGTCGCACGGGCTCTGGCAGCGTCGTTACGCGGGCGACCGTGGCATCATCGGCCAGACGATCATGCTGGACGAAGTCCCACACAACGTCATAGGGGTCATGCCCCGCGACTTCGTCTTCCCGTACGGCGGTGTGAAGATGTGGACCGCGCTACAGGTCGAGCCGGCGACCGCCGATCGAGCACAGGGCAGCTACCTCATCATAGGGCGGCTGAAGTCGGGGGCGACGCTCCAACGGGCCCGGGTCGAGTTGGAGACCATTCACGGGCGGCTGAGCGCCGAGTACCCGGACCTGGACGGGCGTTACGGAGCGCGAGCGGTGCCGATCCGCGCCGGACTCCTCTTCTTCTACGACGTCATCCGCGGCATACTGCTGCTTCTGATGGCGGCGGTTGGCTTCGTGCTGATGATCGTCGCCGCGAACGTGGGCAACATCATGCTGGCTCGAGCGACGGCTCGGGAGCGTGAGGTCGCGATCCGCTCGGCGCTGGGCTCGAACCGGCTGCGCCTGATACGCCAGTTCCTGACGGAGAGCGCCGTGCTGGCCGGGGTGGGTGCCATGGTGGGCGTGGCGATCGCGGTAGTGATCGTCAGGCAGATCGGGCCGACGATGCCCGAGGATCTGTACAGGGTGGGCAATGCGAGTGTGGACGGGGCGGCGCTCGGCTTCACGGTTCTCGTGGCCGTGGTGGCGGTCGTGTTTTTCGGGCTCGCGCCGGCGCTGCAAGCTTCGCGACTCGACGTGGCGGCTACTATAAAGGAAGGCGGCAGAGGCTCGAGCGCCGGAACCAAGGGCAAGCGACTGCGCAGCTCCCTGGTAGTCTCGCAGGTCGCGATGACACTGGTACTGCTGATCGGAGCCGCAGTAACGATCCAGACGCTGATCGGGATGCAGCGTATCGACCCCGGCTTCGATACGGACCGAGCGCTGACGATGCGGGTCCGGCTGTCAACATCGAAGTACCCAGAAGGGTCGCAGCGCGTGGCGTTCCAAGAGGACGTGATGCGAAGGATCGAGGCGCTGCCCCAGGTGGAGGCGGCGGGCGGCGTCGCTTCTCTGCCGCTCGACTTTTCGACCAGCTACATGGGCTTCGAGGTGGAGGGGCGCGCGCCCGCAACACCGGACGAACGGCTCTTCGCCAACGAGAACACGGTCACGCCGGGCTACTTCGCCGCGATGGGGATTCCATTGCTGCGCGGTCGACCGTTCGACCAGGGTGACAACAAAGACGCGCCACGAGTCATCGCCATCAACCAGACGATGGCGGAGCGCTACTGGCCGGGTGACGACCCGGTGGGGCGGCGCGTACTGCTCGACCCGGAGGAGCCGGCGGCCGCCTGGGCCACGATCGTGGCCGTAGTGGGCGACGTCAGGCATCGCCTGCTGACCCGGGAAGTCGACCCGCAGATCTACCGCCCGCAGGGCCAGGACGCCACGCGGGCCATCAGTATCATCGTGCGCACGCCCGGTGAACCGAGCGCGGTCGCCTCTGCGGTGCGCGAGGCGATCTGGTCGGTGGATCCCGGGATGCCGATCGGCGGAGCGCGGACGCTACGAGAGGTGCTCGCCCAATCGCTAGGCCCGTTCCAAATCGTCTCCGGCCTGCTCAGCCTGTTCGGACTGCTGGCGCTGCTGCTTGCCTGCGTCGGCCTCTACGGCGTGGTCGCCTACTCGGTCAGTCGGCGGGTCAACGAGTTCGGCATCCGCATGGCGCTGGGTGCGGAGCGCACCGATATACTGAGCCTCGTGATACGGCACGGTGCGATCCTCGCCGGGGTCGGGGTCGCCATCGGCCTGGTCATCTCGGTGGCGCTGACCAAAGTCATGGCCAGCGCAGTGGCAGGCGCAGAGCAGCCCGGCATCGCCACGTTCGCCGGCGTCGCCCTGCTGCTGACGGCGGTGGCGCTGGCGGCCAGTTACCTGCCGGCGCGGCGCGCGGCACGGGTAGAACCGGTGACAGCGCTGCGTTACGAGTAGTCGCGCGGGAAGCCCAGAAACGAAGAAGGCGGCCCCAGAGGCCGCCTTCTTGTTGGAGTGCCGCCGTTGGACGCGCTAGCGTCCTTCCTTTTTCTGTCCGCGGATCCGCGGCGCCGGCTTGACCTGTGGCTGTCGCGGCCGCGGCGCGTTCACCTTGAACTCGGTGTCCGCCGAGCTCTCGCCCATCTGTACGCGCACAGCGTAGGTACCCGGCGTTACGTAGAGCTGACGCTCGAGCCGGACCACTTCGGCCCATGGCGTGTCGGCCGGCTTGACCTCCTCTTTCTCTGCGACGCGCGCCTGCTCGACGGGCAGAGCGAGCTCGGGATCGAGCATCAGATCCCAGCGCAGGGTGTTGACGCCGCGCACGACGTCCATCTCGCCGCGGCGCAGCACGTTCTCATCCTCATCGAGAACGCTCCACTCGACGCGACCGTCGGTATCGACCCAGAACGGGAAGTTGTGGTACCGCACGTCCTCGGGCCGGTAGTACCAGAGCGAACGGCGCGAGCTCCAGCCACGCGAGTACGTTACGCCGTCAACCGGGAAGACGTGGACCTCTGAGACGCGCACCTCGTCGCTCAACTCCTGAACCGGAAGCACGTCGAGAATCCAGACGCTGCGGCCGTGGGTGCCGGCGACCAGCTCGCGCTCGCGCGGATGCACGATCAGGTCGTGGACCGGGACGTTGGGCAGCCCGGCGCCGGCCGCCATCCAGGTGCGGCCGGTATCGAGGGAGACGT
>CP070812.1:4222242-4381124 GCA_020344015.1 Gemmatimonadota bacterium | reverse complement strand
GCGCGCCGACGGCCACACGATCAAGGCCCCCATGGACCAGTGGGAAGGCCAGCAGTGGAACCGTTCGCCGGGCAATCTGATTAGCGAGGTCGAGCGCCTACACATCGACCCGGCATCGGGAGAGCCGCTGCGGATCAATCTGTCGGAAAAGATCCCCGCCATCCCCGCACCGGCGGACACTAGATACGTCAAGCACATCAAGTTTCGCAGCGAGATCTTGAGCGAGTGGTGGGGACACGACATACACCTGGGCGCGGTCGTCGTGTTGCCGGAAGGGTTTGACGAGCACCCGGATGCCCGCTATCCCGTTGCGTACATGCACGGCCACTTCCCGCGCACGTTCCGCGGATGGCGCGAGACGCCGCCCGATCCGGAACTCACGGGCAGGGCGCGCGAAAGAGCCGAGGCGCAGTACCGGTTTTTCCAGGACTGGCAGTCGGGCGCACTGGGTCGGTTCCTCATCGTCCTGATGCAGCACCCGACGCCGTACTACGACGACTCCTACGCCGTCAACTCCGAGAACAACGGCCCCTATGGCGATGCGCTGACCCAGGAGTTGATGCCGCGCGTCGAGCGCGAGTTCCGTGCGATCGGCGAACCGTGGGCGCGAACGCTCTACGGCGGCTCGACCGGCGGCTGGGAGAGCCTCGCCTGGCAGGTCTTCTATCCCGACATGTTCAACGGCGTCTGGACCTTCTGCCCCGACCCGGTCGATTTCCGCTACTTCCAGCTCATCAACATCTACGAGGACGATAACGCCTTTCACCCCAACTCGGACTGGGTGCGGACGCCGATGCGGCCCCTGATGCGCGGGGTCGACGACCAGGTGTACATGACCATGGAGGGCCTCAGCCACCAGGAAGCGGTGCTCGGCTCGCGCGGCCGATCCGGCGGCCAGCTCGACATCTTCATGGCCGTCTTCGGCCCGGTGGGTGAGGACGGGTATCCCAAGCTGCTGTACGACAAGTGGACGGGGGAGATCGACAAGAGCGTCGTCGACTACTGGAGAGAGAACTTCGACCTGCGTCACATCCTCGAGCGCGACTGGGATACGCTCGGGCCCACGCTCGTCGGGAAGATCCACGTGTACATGGGTGACACGGACACCTTCTACCTCGAGGAGGCCGCGCGGCTACTGGAGCAGTTTCTCGAGAGTACTACCGACCCACACTACGACGGCTCGTTCGGATGGGGCGAGCGGCAGCCCCACTGCTACTCGGGGGCGCCGGAGTTTCCGGGACAGAACTCGCACCAGCGCGTGCTGCCGCTCATGCTCGAGCACATCCTCGAGACCGCACCGCCGGGGGCGGACACCCAGAGCTGGAGGTACTAGGCGTGGGAGGGACGATGAAGCACTTCAGGCTCTCGGTCCTCGTGTTCGCCGCGGTCGTTGCCGCCGCCTGTGCGCCCGCCGGCGCCGGTCCAGCCGAGCCGGGACCCGCGACGCCCGTCGGCGCGCTGCGCGCCGAGCTCGAGGCGATCTTCGCCGACCCGGCGTTCCACAACGCCCACTGGGGCGTCATGGTTCAGTCGCTGGAGACCGGCGAGATGATATATCGGCAGAACGCCGAGAAGCTGTTCATGCCCGCCTCCAACAACAAGCTGCTAACCGCGGCGGTGGTGCTGGCGCGGTTGGGGCCCGACTACCGTTACCGGACCCTGGTCGCAACGAACGGGTCGGTCGATGAGGACGGCGTCCTGACCGGTGACCTGGTGGTCGTGGGTGGCGGCGACCCGGCGATCTCGGAGCGCTTCTACGAAGACGATACCGCGGCGCCCTTCCGCGACTGGGCCGACTCGCTGAGGGCGCTGGGCGTCACCCGGATCGCCGGTGACATCGTCGGAGACGATAACCTGTACGACGACGTCCACCTGGGGCCCGGCTGGTCGTGGGATTACCTCGACGACTACTACGCCGCCGAGATCGGCGCGCTCCTCTACAACGAGGGCGTCGTCACCTACAAGATCATGCCCGGCGACTCGGCCGGTGCGCCGGCAGAAGTGATCGCCCTGCCGCCGACGGAATACCTGAGCGTCGACTTCGACGTCGTCACCGTGGCCGACAGCTCGATCCACTTCCCTGAGCGCGGGCCGCTGCCGGGAACCGTCGTGCGGAGCGAGCGGAGCCCCTTCTCCAACCAGGCGCGGATCTGGGGCTCGATATGGACCGGACGCGACACCGTCACCCGCTACATCGCGGCCCACAACCCCACGCTGTTCTTCGTCTCTGTTCTAAAGGAGATCCTAGAGGGCGAGGGGATCGAGATCGCCGGTCTGCCTATCGATATCGATAGCCTGGCGGCCGAATCACAGACCGATTCGCTCGCGCCGCTATTCGTTCACGAGTCGCCGCTGCTGAGCGAAATCGTGATCCCGTTCCTCAAGCGCAGCCAGAACCAGATCGGCGAGATGCTGCTGCGCCACGTGGGTGCCGAGGACTCCGACGACGGCAGCGTCCGGGCGGGGCGCAGCGCCGTCGAAGCGACCCTCAGCGGCTGGGGGATCACCGAGTCGTCCTATATATATGTCGATGGGTCCGGGCTCTCCCGCTACAACTACCTGAGCCCCGACGCCGTCGTCCGCCTGCTCCGCGTCATGTACCGGCGCCCCGAGTTCGACGCCTTCTACGAGGCGCTCCCCATCGCCGGCGTCGACGGCACCATAGATTCGCGGATGAGGGGGACGCGCGCCGAAGACAACGCCCGGGCAAAAACCGGCTACATAGCCAACTCGCGGGCGCTGTCGGGCTACGTAACGACGCTGGATGGGGAAGTGCTGGCGTTCAGCATGATCGCCAACAACTTCGACGAGTCGATCGATGCGGCGGAGTATCTGCAGGATCTAGCCGTTGAGCGGCTTGCAAACTTCACCAGGCGGTGATTGCGGATAGAGAGATGGTGGAGAGTGGCCGGTGGCCGGTAACCAGTGGCCAGTACCGACCACCGGCTGGCGGCCACCGACTACTCGAGCTTCTCCAGCCTATCGAGCTCCCGCTCATACTCCTCCATCGAGAGCCGCCCCTCGATGAACTTCTGCTGCAGGATCTCAAGCTGCGTCGGGGCCTTCTCCTTCATGCCCGCCGGCTCACGCTCGCGCTCCTCGCCGCGTCGGAACATGGCGGGCCGTAGGAGCCGGTCCTGGTCGCGGCGAGCTCTCTCGCGTGCCCGCACGCGGCTCTCCAGCTTGGAGAGCCGGTCATCCTGCCCCCCCTCCTCTTCCTCCGGGCCACAGCAGCCACCCAGCATGCGGTGGCGCTCACGGTGCTTGCGCGCGCCCCATCCGATCATTCTGCCGCAGCCGAAGAAGATCACGAAGAACAGGATCAAGAATCCAATCCCGAATTCCATCTCATTGCCTCCGCGCGCTAGGCGTTGCTCTTTGCCGCGCCCGGTTTGATTTCCTCGATCTCCCGAGCCGCCCGGTCCAGGATCTCCTTCACTCGCTCCAGCTCTTCCGGGTGCTCGGCCCAGCGGATCCCTCGCTCAAATGTAACCTGAGCCAGCTTCCGGAACGACCCGGAAAGATCCCGCATCTCGCTGCGGAAAAAGCGGTCGGTGAAGCTCGCGATCCGATCGAGAATGTCATCGACCAGGTCGCCGTTCTCCTCCAGAAACGCCTGCCCCTCCTCGGTGATGCTGTAGACCTTCTTCCCCTCCTTCTCCTCGCACACCACGTAACCCTGGTCCTCCAGCATCTGTAGGGTCGGGTACACCGAGCCCGCACTGGCCGAGTAGCAGCCGCACGACTCCTCCTCCAGCGCCCGCATCACCTCGTAGCCGTGCATCGGCTTTTTGGACAGCAGCTTCAGGATCACGTACTTCAGGTCGCCACGATCGAACACGCGGAAGCCCAGGCCGCGCCGGCCGGCGCCGAACGCGAACCCCATCGGCCCGCAGAAGGCGGCAAAGCCGCCCAACCCGTGATCACGATGACGTCTGGACATTTGGATACCCCCGAAAACCAAGCTAGTAGGCGGGTTCCCGCCGGTCTTACTCAGCCGGGCCGATACAACGGGATATATCGGCCCGACATATCGACAAGATATATCTAACGATATATCGCCAATCTGTCAACGAGATGCGTTGCCTGCCGCCAGGCCCCCGCTTCCGCTCACCGATCTCTGCGGAGCCGGAACTTCCGGACGTACTCCACGCCCAGTTCGTCGCGCTGCAGGCCGAGAACGTAGTCGGCTCCGATATCCAGCACGTCGATGCCCGGACGCATGACGACCGTGCCCAAGAGCAGCCCTGCGGCCGAGAAAACGCTCCACTCGGAGAGCTGATCTCCGGCCCGCGAGGATTCCCGGACCCAGACGTTCAGATCGCCGTCGACCTGGATGTCCGGCGCATAGGCGGGATAGGTACGCGGCGGAGCCGGGAGGTTATCGAACAGGACGCGCATCTGACGCCGCCGGCGGGCATCCCCGACGGCGAGGGCCGAATCCTCGAACGCCTGGATGTCTGCCTGCTCGAGTGTGATGGGAATGGCAGCTCTCCTCATCACCTGGATCAGCCGGCCGGTAGCAGAATAGGCTCGGATCTCATACGTGGCGTTGTCGCCGACATAGAACCGGTCACCGGCGGCGGCGAAGGCGGTTTCGCTGCCGAACGGCCGCCGGCGCCGTTCCCACTGTCCGACGGGGCCCACCGGAGCGATGACCCACTCCGGACCGGGAAACGACCCGAGGAGAATCGCGGTTCTCCCATCGGACTCGTAGCGGAAGAGGGGGTGTAGAGTCCGTTCCACACGAACCGGCGGGTCGCCTCCCAGGCTGAAGGTGCCCTGGGTGGCGAGGAGGCTTCCATCGCCGAAGACCCCGACGGGGCGGGGGAAGGGGATCTCGGCGTTCGGCTCCAGCCGCACCGAACGTCCGAAGTTTCCGTCGGCATCGAAATACGACACGCGCTGATTCCAGACATCCACAGCCAGGACCGAGTCGGGCCCGTGCCGCGATAGCCACTCCAGCGATTGGAACTCCCCAGGGCCCCCGCCCCGCCCTCCTACCCGGTGGAGGAGGTTCCCATCCTCATCGTAGAACAGCAGCTCGAGGGATCCTTCGTTCGCGATCACGATCCGACCGCCCGGTAACCCGACCGCCCCGATGACCTGGTACAGCAGGTGGTCTGGAGATCCGTTGACGCTGCCGATGCTGAGGGTTGGTTCGGCATCCACTTGCCACGGGGTCGTCCACGTTCCTCGCAGGTTCTCCACGATGCGCACGCCCGCACTGTCTCGTGCCGTGCTAGCGTCACGCCGCGCGGCGGGTGCTTCGCATCCGAAAGCCGCCCACGGTAGCAGGGCCAGCACGAGCGATGTCAATGGCACCTTCATCGATCACTCTGTTCCCCGTGACGTGCCGGCGACTGGCCGCGTCACGGAACGTGCAGCCTGGGTCCTTATCTATCGGTTAGACGGAGAGCGCGACAGGATGGATGTATCTCAGAGCCTAAACTGATGCCATACACGCCGAACTCCGCACAGAGCTGCGTGGGCCGAGATCGGCTCCTTCCGCTCGTCAAGACGCCCTCGTTCCCTGCACGACCGCCGAGATTCCCTGCAACATTGTTGGATCCGCGCTCTCCCCAAGACTCTCCTCGAGGTCGCGAAACTTCTGTAGGGTCCGCCTCGTATTCGACATAGACAGGCTATGTAGACCTTCTATACCCGGGAGACTCAAGGTGGGCACCGTTCGAGCCGGAAACCTCTATGGAACGCTGGAGCTGTTGATTCTGCGAGCGTTGGAGCTCTTTGGGCCGCTGCACGGGGTGGGTGTCGCCGATCATATCGCCTCCCGGTCGGCTGGATTGTTTCGGGTGGAAGAGGGCTCCCTCTATCCGGCGCTCCATCGTTTGCAGGCCAAGGGGTACGTGGATTGGGAGTGGAGGAAGACCGAGGAGGGGAAGCGGGCGAAGTTCTATGAGATAACCCGGAAGGGGCGGCGCGCGCTGTCCAGCGAGTTGGAGCGTTGGGCCGCAAGCACCCGAGCGATGATCTCGCTCCTCGAGGTTTCCATGGAGGGGCTGAAATGAAGCGACCGCGGCTGAAGAGGGTCTTTCACATCGACCGGTTCGGGAGGAACCTGGAGGGAAGCGTCGATGAAGAGGTCAACTTCCACCTGGAAACCAGGATCGCGGAGCTGGTGGCCGACGGAAGAAGCCCTGAGGAGGCCCGGGAGGAAGCGCTGAGGCGGTTCGGGGACCTGGAGACCGTGGTGCAACGCTGTCGCCGGATCGACCAGGGTGGGCTGCGCCGTCGGTTCATCCGCGAACTCTTCTCCGACATCCTTCAGGACGTTCGGTTCGCATTCAGGGGGCTCCGCAGAGCCCGTGGCTTCGTATTCGTATCCGTCGTCTCCCTGGCCGTGGGAATCGGGGTGAACGCGGCGGTGTTCACGGCGATCCACGCCGTGTGGCTCGCCCCGGTTCCAGGTGTGATGGGCCAGGACCGGATCGTGGACATGGTTCCGGTCATCAGGGGACACGATTACTGGGGGTGGGCATATCCCGACTTCGAGAACGTCAGGGATGCAGAAACGCCTTTCGAGTTCCTGACCGCATGGGCTGAGCGGGACGCCACCTACGGTAGCGAGGAAGGGGGGATGCGGGCCAGGGTGGCCTATGCGACTTCCGAATATTTCCATGTGCTTGGAGCGGCTCCCACCTTGGGCAGGGGGTTTCTGGACTCAGAGGACGGGGGCCCTGGTCAGCACCCGGTGGCGGTGGTAAGCCACGCGTTCTGGCAAGACCAACTGAATGGGCGTTCCGACGTTCTGGGCCAGTCTTTTCTCCTGGACGGCATTCCCTACACGGTGATTGGCGTGGCGTCGGAAGAATTCAGGGGTGCGCGCGTAAACTGGGCCAGCTTGGACATGTGGGTGCCGCTCTTCCAGCACCCCGATGCGGGCGGCGATGAGTCGGTGTTCAGGAACCGGGGACGCATCTCGGTGCAGGTGTTGGGAAGGCTCCTTCCGGGTACGACGATCTCCGAAGCCCGGGCTGCGGTTCAGACGGTGTTCGCCGTCCTTGCGACCGAGTACCCCGAAACCAACGAGGACCGAACGGTCAAGGCTGTCGCCTTCGGCCGCTTTCCAGCCCAGAACCGGCACCTGGAAGTGATTGCCGTAATCGGAATCTGTGGGCTCTTTGCCGTGTTCCTGCTCATCATCTGCGGGAACCTGGCCGGAATGGCCTTGGCCAGGTCTGCCGCCAGGGAGCAGGAGATCGGAGTGAGGCTGGCTTTGGGATCGAGTCGTGTCCGCCTGGTGAGACATCTGATGTTAGAGGCGGGAATCTTGAGCGTGATTGGCGGGGGAGTCGGGATCGCTCTCGCCATGATAGGGATGAGCCAGGTACACCCCATGGACCTGAACATCTCCGCTCCCGGCGCGACCTTTGAGCTCAGCGGCTGGACGGTGGCTATGTCCCTGGGCCTTTCCTTACTGGCGGCACTGGCGTTCGGACTCTTTCCCGCGCTCCGCTTCAGCCGGCCAGGGTTGGTTTCAGTCCTGAAGGACGACACCCCCGGCGGAGGCGGGCGGCGCGTGGGAAGGTTCCACCGTTATGCTGCATCTTCCCAGATCGGTGTGGCCTTTCTCCTGCTCCTGATGGCGGCCCTATTCCTCCGCTCCCTGGAACGAACGGATGAGAGCCAAATCGGATTCAGACCAGAAAGTATGGCTGTTACCGACTTCGCGACCGGGGGCACTTTCCTTGGGTATCTGGACCTGTCCGACGAGGGCTATCCGAGCATGGAAGAGGGCGGCTCGGCCCTGGTGGACCGCCTGATGGAGTCCATCGGGCCTCGTCCGGGCGTAGCATCGGTGGCCGTTTCCACCGGTTTCCCCCTGGATCGAATTAGGACCCATATCTCCGTCAACCGGGCGGATCAGCCGAGTTCCGATTCAGTCGGGGTGAGGGTGGATTACACCCTTGTTACGGAAGGGTACTTCTCCACCATCGGCACACCCATCCTTCAAGGCAGATCGATCCTCCGAACCGATGACCGAACGTCCACCCCGGTGGCGGTCGTCACCAAGTCATTCGCAGAACGTCTCTGGCCGGGCGAGGACGCTCTCGGCCGGCGGTTCTCGCAGGCCGGTGCCGAGAACCGCGCCCACGGCTGGACCGTCGTCGGGGTAGTAGGAGATGTGGCATCGAGCGCCGTGACGGAAGATCTGCCTCAGATGTTCGTTCCGCTGAGGCAGGCGCGAAGTCCTCAACTCATCATCTTGGTCAGGTCAGATACCGGTGCCGATCCTGCCGCCCTGACTGGGCCGGTTCGTGAGGCTATTCGTTCGGTAGACCCCAGCCTACCCGTTCCAAGGGTGGTTCCCGCCCAGTCTTATGTGGCCCGTGCCACCCAGGGGCAGCGGACCAACGGGAATGTTACCGGGGGCCTTGGCCTGCTGATCCTCCTCCTCTCTGCCATGGGCGTCCACGGGGTCGTCGCCCTCGCCGTGACCCGTCGCACCCGTGAGTTCGGCCTCCGAATCGCACTGGGAGCCACCCGTGCGGGGGTCATCCGTGGCGTCCTCGGGGACGCGCTCCGCATGGCTGGGCCCGGGTTGTTGGCTGGGGGCCTCTTGGCAGTCGGAACGGCCGCGGCGCTGCGCTCATTGCTTCTGGGGCTGAGCCCCGTCGATCCCATCTCTTTCCTTTCCACCGGAGCCTTGCTGCTCTTCGTGGTTTTCACTGCCAGCCTGGCCCCGGCGCTGAGGGCATCCGGTATCCAGCCGATGGAGGCGCTGAGAAAAGACTGAATGAGCTTACTCGGACGGCTCGCCACTCACATACCTCTCGAGCCGCTTCCGAGACGCCCTCGTTCCCTGCACGACGGCAGAGGTTCCCTGCAACGTAGTTGGATCTGCACCTGCCCGCGGCGAGATTGACTTTGACGCCACCGGCGCTCGTATCAGATGGCCGGAGGAGTCAGGGGGGGCGAGACGGTCGCGCGGGTCGCAGCCGTTACCGCTTACGTGCTCGAGGCCCGCGTGCTGGGGTTGGCAAGTGAGGAGTGCTTTGACACTTTGTCCCCGGCGCGTCGACGACTCACGGAGGCCGACCGCGCTCGCGCAGCAGGCGTCCGGATACTCGCGATATTGGGGGTCTACGCGGATAACGTCAGCTGGTGCACGCCCTACTATTATGAGCCTCATCGATCCCGAACGGCGAATCGTCGTCTTCCGTTCTTTCTCCAGCGTATCGAAAAGCGCTGGCGCGCCATCTAGGGAGCTGACAGCGAGCTCTCCGACGCCCCGATGTCAGCCGGCGCTGGCTCGGCGGCTGAGGCTGTGAGAGAACAGTCATGGTAACACCGTGGAAGGCGTTGCCGCCTCGAGTACGGCAGGCACTTCAGCTGCTGCTCGCTGCCACGGCCCTCGGCGTCGCCGTGACAGCCTGGCTGTACATCACGTACAGCGTGGAGGGAGAGCGGCGCCCCATACTCCCCACGCTCTTCTTCGTTCTTCCGTTCTGGTACCTCTGGGCGTTGTACGCGCCGCTCGTGATCTGGCTGTCAAAGAGGTATCCCATCGAGCGCGGCCGCGTGATCGCTCGGTCGGCAATGCATTGCGGGATCGCCGTCGTGATGTCCTTCGTCCATACTGGGACCCGCTTCGCACTCCAGCCCGCCCTTCGCCACCTCCCGTCGTCAGAGGCCAACTCGCTTTGGGATATCCTGTTACCGCTGGGGATGCTGGAGCTCCCCGTCCACCTGTTCATCTATTGGGCCATCCTCGGGGGAACGATCCTCCTCGAGTACTATCGACGCCTGCAGGAACAAAAGCTCACCGCGACGCGACTCAGCGCACAGCTGGCTGATGCCAGAATGCAGGCGCTGCGCATGCAGCTCAATCCGCATTTCCTGTTCAACGCGTTGAACAGCATCGCAATGTTGGTGCGGAATGCGGAACGAGAAGCGGCTGTGGATACACTCGAGGCATTGAGTGACCTGCTGCGGTACGTACTGGACGACTCCACCCACCAGGAAGTGTCGCTGAGGCGCGAGCTCGAGTTCGTCGAGCGCTATCTGGCAATGGAGCAGATCCGCTTTCAGAACCGACTCGAGGTGCGGACCGAAGTCGAGCCCGACGTTCTCGACGCCATGGTCCCCAATCTCGTGCTACAGCCGATCGTCGAGAACGCGATTAGACACGTCGTCGAAAACCGCGCGAGCCCGACGACGGTCACCGTCGGGGCGGGCAGGGACGGACAGGCACTGCGGTTGTGGATCCGCGATGATGGCCCGGGTTTCCGCGGCAAGGCGGGGGCACGCAGCAGCCCTGGAGTAGGAATCAGCAACACGCGGAGGAGGCTGGCCCAGCTCTATGGCGACACGGCGTCGCTCGACATCGAGGATGCGTCGCCCAGCGGCGCCATCGTGACCATTAACTTGCCGCTCCACACCGTACCGCTTGCCGAGAGAGAAGAGCGATGAGCGGTCCGATCCGCGTTCTCATCGTGGACGACGAGCTGTTGGCGCGCCAGGGACTCAGGAAGCTCTGTGAGAGGGATCCCGAGATCGAGGTCGTAGGGGAGTGCGCCGATGGCCGCGCTGCGGTGGCGGCGATCGAGCAGATCGAGCCCGATCTCCTGCTCCTCGACATCCAGATGCCGAACATGGATGGCTTCGAAGTGCTCGGCGCGGTAGGGCCGGATCGCATGCCGCAGGTCATCTTCGTCACCGCATACGATCAGTTCGCGCTGCGCGCCTTCGAAGTCAATGCGTTGGACTACCTGCTGAAGCCTTTCAGTGACAAACGCTTCTTCGACGCAATAGCCAGAGCGAAACAGGCGATCCATCAGGCGGGAGAGAGCGACCTCCGGGCTCGGCTCCTCGCCTTGCTCGAAGCGGTCGGATTCGAAGAACAAACGGTCCACGAATCTCCCGGCGCGGGGGCGGATGCCCGTACAGCGATACCGTCCTTCGCTTCCCGAATAGTCGTGAAAGAAAGAGGGCGCGTCGTGCTCGTCAGGACAGACGAAATCGATTGGATTGAGGCGGCAGACTACTGCGCCAAGCTCCACGTGCGCGAGCGAGCGTACGTCATCCGCGAGTCGATGAAGTCCCTGGCGGCACGACTGGATCCCGCGCACTTCTTCGCAGTGAGTCGATCGGCAATCGTCAACTTGAATCGTGTCCGCGAAATCCAGTCGTTCGCTCGCGGCTCGCACATCGTGATCCTCAGCGACGGAACACAGGTGACATTGTCCCGCGCGCGACGAGAGGTGCTGGAGCGCCGGCTGGGCCAATCCCTCTGACTCACTCCAGGCCCCCCTTCGGGCCACCCTCTCGCTATCCTGTGCGAACAACCGCCCGCGACTAGGTCGTGTCGATGTAGCGGTGGTTGCAGATATCGTCACCCTGCATGAGCGTCTTGGTTCGCTCCATCTTGAAGTTGGGATTGAACGCCGCTGGCCAGTAGTAATCCATGTTGCACACGGCGGCATGTCCGATCTCGCCGCCGAGGCCCGCGCTCCGCATAATGTCTGCCGAGACACACTCCGTCACCTCCAGGGCGAACACCTTCTCGGTGTCCTCCACCACCTCGTGCGTCAAGCTGTTCTCGAAGTTCGGCGGCCTGAACACTTGTACGAATGTCTGAAAGCTCGTGTCCGGGGAATTCTGCGCCTGTCGTCCGCCAACCTGTCTGCCGATATCCGCCGACATCAGGTTGAGCAGGCGGACCAGTTCCGGCTCGTCGAGTTCGCCCTTGAGCACCTGAATGAGCTGAATCAGGCCTCCATACGACATCTGGGTACGCTGTCGTGACGACAAGGAAATCTCTTGCGGCACGTCGAACTTGTGCTGACCCTCCTGTGGCCCAGTCAGACCCAAGCCAGCCAACCCTGGAAACCTGCCGAGGCCCAAGCAGGCGAACGCACAGGCCGGGACAGTGTGGGTGAGCAGCTCTCTGCGACCGATGGTGTCGTGGCAACTAGTACAGTCGTTCGTTAACATGATGTCCTCTCGGTTCGAACCGTGATTGTGGTGGAACCCGGTTACGCCGCTCCTTCCAGCAGTTCGGCCGAAGTGAGATCGTCCTCGGACGGTCTGGCCCTGCGTTCTCCTTTCACGGCGGCGAGCGCCAACGTCACAGGAAGCACCCCGATGAGGAGGGGGAGGAATCGCGCGCCAGGGACCACGACCTGGGGAGCGACGAGGCCTACAATTGAGATCACCAGCGACGGCCCCAGTCCCACTACAGCTCCTAGCAGAAGCAGGTTGAGCCCACTGGCCGCTCGCTCCTGAGCGTCCGCCGTGACGAAGCTGTGTATCAGCGCGATCAACGATGCGCCGAAATAGACCACCACGAATAGCCCGAACAACGCTCGGAAGAAAACGTTGACCGCGCTCGTCGCGGCGGGTTGTGCCACCAGGAACCACACCGAGAGGCACCCCACCACGACCGCAGGAGCGTAGACAGCCCAGGTCATGCCGCGTCGTTCGAGCGTGCGCTTCCTCTTCGGGAAGACGAGCAGGAAATGAGTGAGGACGGCGAAGCCAACGACGATCATCAGGAGAACCACAACACCGACGACGGTGCGCACGGCTGCCGAGGTGAAGTACGGACCGGCCATGAAGCCAGCCGAGAATGCAACCCCTAGTGCTGACAAGAGTAAGGTCCTCCTGGTCGGCACCGTGAGAAACGCCCAGACACCGCACACCAAGAATAGGAAACCGACGAGGACCACCCCGTAACTCACTAGTGCGTTGCCCATCGGCAACGCCGCATAAGTGAGATCGAAGCTCAGAGCCTGCCCATCCCGCTCGACCTCGAACGTGCGTACTTCGTTGACCTCCGGTCGTGATCGCTGTACGGCTGCGGCCAGGTCCTCAACGGCGATCCCGCCGATGCTGCGGATATAGTCTCCGGTTTCGAGCCCTGCCACATCCGCCGGACCGCCGTCGGTTACCTGCGTGATCGTGTTGTTGCCGTCGGTGACAAAGCCCCTATAAGTCTGGTTGCGTATGTCCAGGGCGCCCAACACTCCCCAGATCACCAAGGCGGCAGCTACGACCAGCAGGGGATTCCTGAAACGGGAAACATCCAGAGTCTCCATTAGGTATCTCCTCACCTAATGTGAATCGGACGCCGCCTCGTCCGACTTGGCGAATCAGGCTTTGGGCCCGCCCCTGGTCGCCTTGCTGAGTTTGTCTGCCTCCCGGTCAACTGCACGATCACTGATTGAAGTCGCTGGAACAACGTAATTGCAGCGAACCGCCCCCATCTTGCAGCGATGCCCCGATAGCAAGCAGCCGGCGTACCAGGAACGGCCGCCCGACGTGCCGCTGCGGACGCCTTTCCGCGGTCGCAATCCGGATGTTCGCTGCGGAATTGGCATGACTGCCTGCAAGACGCTTGGACCGGTCAGAAGCACCGCTCAGATTGCGACACCGGCCTTCGGCATCGCCGAGCCGGTTGAGTTGACCCTCGAAGCGGCCCCTCGTCTTCGCGGTCCGGAGGCTGCGAGGCCGTGCGGCAAGAAGGGTCACTCTTGCATGAGAGAGGAGGGTAGGTGCCATGACAAACGTCGATAACCGTCGCTTCCGATTGCTGCCATTCGACCTGAACACTGCTGAACTTGTTGCTCTTTCCTTCGTTGTCTGTTTGGGTGGTTTCGCGGTTGCCGCAGCGACCCAGGATCGGGCAGCCGCCCCGGACGGGTCCAGAATGATTCTCGTGCCCGGGGGCGCATTCGCGATGGGGGATGTGTTCGCGGAAGGGGAAGACGACGAGCAGCCTGTGCACCAGGTGACGGTAGCCTCGTTCTACCTGGCGGATGCCGAGGTCAGCGTGGGCCAGTTCCGGCGCTTCGTCGGGGAGACGGGGTACCGCACGTCCGCCGAAGGCCCGTTGAACCGCGCCGCGCAGGACAGCCTCATTCGCATCGGAATGAACCCCGAGCTGTCACGGGAGCAGCGCATCGCCGCCTACGATGCGTCCCTCGAGTTCGGCGGCTGCGGCTGGTGGGATCCGGACCGCCGCAGGTTCGACTTCGACGAGCATCTCAACTGGGCCAACCTCCGATTCGAGCAGACGGATGAGCATCCGGCGGTGTGTCTGTCGTGGGATGATGCCGCCTCCTACGCGAATTGGGTGAGCGGGCTGCAAGGTCTCCCGCCCGCCTACGATGTCGAGAGTGGCATGCTGCTCGATGCCGAAGGCAACGCTACGACGGATATCACCAAGGTGAGGGGTTACCGCCTGCCCACCGAGGCCGAGTGGGAGTTCGCGGCGCGCGAGGGAGGACGGGTCGTGCGGTTCGGCAACGGCACGGATGTCGCCAGATGGGGAGATGCCGCATTCGATGCTGGCGTTGGCGACTACTCCTATCTGGAACGGGGACCGCAGCGCCGCGGGACCGCGCCGATCCGCAGCCACTCGCCGAACGCGCTGGGTCTGTTCGACGTGGCGGGGAATGCGTGGGAGTGGGTGAGCGATTTCCTCGCACCCTATCCCCAGGACTCCCAGGTCAATCCCTATCAAACTGTGGGCAGGGGCAGAGCCGTGCGCGGCGGTCGCTGGGGGGGAGACGCGTTCGAGCTGCGCATCGCGAAGCGCTTTCAGTGGCAGTCCAACAACCGCTGCGATGCCAGCGGCTTCAGGCTGGCGAGGAGCTGGAAGCGTTGAAGTCAGAATAGCCGGGACTGGCGCAACCAAGAAGAACCGTCGTCCGTCTAAGAGACAGGCTGCGCCCAAGCCCGGTACCTAGCCACAGCTACCCAGACGAGCAGGCGCGACCTCGACGTGGCGATCGGCAGCCAAATCGCGGATACCTGGGAAGGAGGTTCGCATGTACGGATACACGGCTTGTCTACTGGCCGGTGCCCTTCTGGTCGGGTCGTCGCCCCAGGGAGAAGGCGTCGGGCTACAGGCGACCCAGCCGACTGCCCTCGCCGCGCCCACCGCATCGCTGGCATCACCCCAAGAGGCGCCCCCCTCCTCGGCCGTTCCGTTCGGCCACCGCATCGCCATCGCCTCCCAGCATCTAGGGGAAACTCGCGATCTCTTGATCCGCCTCCCACGGGGCTACGCGGACGAGGGAGGGCCGAACTCGGCTCGCTATCCCGTGCTCTACGTGCTCGACGGAGGGGACTACTTCGAGCCCTTCGGGGGCGTCGTCCAGTACCTGACGATGTACGACATGGTCCCCGAGTTGATCGTCGTCGCCATCCCGCACGGCGATCGCATGAAGGAGCTCACCTTCTCCCCGTCGAACGAAGAGAACGGTGACTGGCCGACCAGCGGCGGCGCCGAGTCCTTCCAGCGGTTTCTCGAGGAAGAGCTGATCCCCGTGATCGACGAGTCCTACCGCACCTACCCGTTCAGGATCCTGGTAGGGCACTCGCTGGCGGGCCTGTTCGCCTTAGAGAGCCTGGCGCGGAGCCCGGATCTGTTCCAGGCGACCATCGCCCTGGACCCCAGCCTCTACTGGAACCAGTTCGAGTGGCTCAAGAACGCCGCGACCCTGTTCGACGGCGTCTCGAACTGGCGGCATTTCCTGTTCATCTCCGGCGAACGGAAGGACGAAGAGGAGACCCGCAGACTGGCCGAGTTCCAGAGTCTGGTCGAAGCCCGGGCCCCAGAGGGATTCGAATACCACTACGCCTGCTATCCCGAGGAGAACCACGCCTCGGTGGGTCTCCCAGGCTTCTACCAAGACTTGAAACAGCTGTTCGCAGGCTGGCAGACCGAGGGCGAGTGGTGGAGCCTGGGGCCCGACAAGGTCAGAGCCCATTTTCGGGGGTTGTCCGATCGGTACGGCTTCTCGGTCCCGATTCCGGAGGACTTGCTGGTCGGACACGCCCTGCACGGCCTGCACAGACACGAGGCTCCCGACGAGGCCATCCTGCTCCTGGAACTCTGCCTCTCCCTGTACCCCGAATCGGCGGACGCCTATGAGGGATTGGGTGAGGCGTACGAACGGAAGGGGGATCGGGACCAGGCTGAGAAGCACTACCTGAAGGCCTTGGAGATCGATCCCGGGCACGAGCTCGCGAAAGAGCGATTGGAAGCGCTAGGGGGCATGTAGCACAGGCAACCGCCGGCGCGGTGGCGAGCAGATCGCACCGCCGAAGAGGCAGACTTCGATCCTCCGCCCTCCAAACTAGGGCGAAACGCGTAGTCCCGACTCCGAAACCCTTCGCAGGATCAGACTTTCGTCGTCTCTGCTCGACTCCTGGAACCCGTGAGTGACCTGACTCGTTAGTAAAAGTCGCTACAGGTCCATCCTGGAGGCGCTCAGCCAGCAATCAGCGCCTCCATGACCCTGCTGGATCTGGCGCCGTCCTTGGTGTGGCTCGGATCGCCAGCACCTTGCGACACAGGTCCCCGACTCGGCCTGGTCAGAGCAAAAGAACCGTTCAACGCGCGGCAGTTGTGCGAGCGGTTAGGAGCTTTACTGAGCCTGAGTTCACGCCCAGAACCCGATAGCTGAACGTGATGGACTCCATTACCCCAACCATGGAGGAGGACAAGATGTCCACAGAACAGACGTACAACGACATGCTGCCGAACCCGGGCTTCGATGTGGAGCGGGGAAGAACCGCCGTCGTGATTACAGACCCGCAGAGGGATTTCCTCTCGGAGGACGGCGTGGTGTGGGGTGTGGTCGGCGCAAGCGTCGAGGCGAACAACACCGTTGAAAACCTCCGGAAGCTTATGACAGCCGCACACGAGGCCAAGATCCCCGTCTTTATCTCGCCCCACTATTACTACCCGCACGACCATCAGTGGGATTTCGGTGGCGCGTTAGAGAAGATGATGCACGCGGTCGGGATGTTCGACCGGCAGGGCGCGCTGACGACCGAAGGGTTCGGCGGGTCGGGGGCCGACTGGCACGAGCCGCTCAAGGAGCTGATCGATCGCGATGAAGTCGTCATCGCGAGCCCCCACAAGGTGTACGGGCCCGAATCGAACGATCTCGTGCTCCAGCTTCGCAAGCGTGGAATCGACAAAGTAATTCTGGCCGGCATGTCGGCGAATCTTTGCGTGGAAGCGCATCTGCGCGAGCTGACCGAGCAGGGGTTCGAGGTCTCCGTTGTCAAGGATGCCACGGCGGGTGCCCAGCTTCCGGGCGGCGATTTCTACCAGGCGGCCCTTCTCAATTTCCGAATGATCGCCAGCGCCGTGATGACGACCGATGAAACCATCGGCGCGATTCAGCAGGCCTAGCCTGGTTATTCTGCTTCACGGCCACCGGTGCCGTCTGATGATCTGAACCGACGCAGCCTCGGGCGCGAAGGAGGCACTCCGTTGATCGATAAGAGCGATACCGCGAATCGCCGGCCGCCGGGGTCGGCGAACCTTCCCGGTAACGATGGCTTGGTTCGGCTGCTGCTGAACTCGACCGGCGAAGGGATCTACGGAATCGACCTCGAGGGTAAGTGCACGTTCGCCAACCCGGCATGCCTGAGGCTGCTCGGTTTCGAGAGCGATACCGAACTACTCGGTCGCAACATGCATCAACTCGTGCACCACACGCGCCCCGATGGGGAGCCCTACCCCGAGAAAGAGTGCCGCATCTACCGGGCATTCCGGGAAGGCAAGGGTACGCACGTCGACGATGAGGTGATGTGGCGCGCGGACGGTTCCAGCTTCCCGACCGAGTACTGGTCGTACCCGATGGAGCGCGACGGTGAGCTGGTGGGGTGCGTGTTGGCGTTCGTTGACATTAGCGAACGGCGCCGCCAGGAACAGCTGCTCGCCGAGCAGGCCGCTACCCTCGCTGAGGTGGCGCGCTTCCCGGAGATGAACCCCGGACCGGTCCTCCGCGTCGATCTGGACGGTACCGTCCTAATGGACAACCCGGCCGCTCGCGACGTGTTCGACAGCGAGATTCTAGGCCAGTCCTGGCGCGCCGTGTGCCCGGGCATCGATGAGACGGCCTGGCGCGATATACTCGAGGCCAAGGAAGCCGTAGTTCTCGAACGGAAGCTTAGCGGTAGGGATTACCTGTTTACCCACCGCCGCGATTTCGAGGCAAACCTCGTATTCGTGTTCGGCACCGACGTCACCGAACAGAAACGAGCGGAGCAGGCGCTTCGTGAGGCGGACGAGCTGGTTCGGCTACTGCTGAACTCCACCGGTGAAGGGATCTACGGGGTCGATCTCCAAGGGAACTGCACGTTCGCCAACCCGGCCTGCGCGAAACTACTTGGCTTCGAAACCGTCGATGAGCTGCTCGGCAAGCAGATGCACGAGCTGGTTCACCACACCCGCCCGAACGGCGAACCTTATCCGGTCGAGGAGTGCCAGATCTACAGGGCGTTCCGCGAGGGCCGGGGGACTCACGTCGACGACGAAGTGATGTTCTGCTCGGACGGAAAGCCCTTCCCGGCAGAGTACTGGTCCTATCCGGTGGAGCGCGACGGCGCGCTGGTGGGTTGCGTGGTCACGTTCGTCGACATCACCGAACGCCGCCGTGTCGAGGAGGAGGTGCGACAGACCGAGAAAATGGCGGCGCTGGGCAAACTCTCGGCGGGGCTGGCGCACGAGCTCAACAATCCGGCCGCCGCGGCTCAGCGAGCGTCCGGCCAGCTGGCCGAAGGACTCGACGAGCTGCAGGCCGCGACTGTGGAGTTGACGCGGGCCGGCATCGAGCCTGGTGCATGGGACACCGTCATCGAATGGGCCCGCGAGGACCGAGGGCGCGCCGACGGATCGTTTGACCTCTCAGCGCTCGAAGCGAGTGACCGCGAGGAAGAAGTGATTGGCTGGCTGGAGGAGCACGGCGTTGAAGAGGCCTGGACGATGGCATCGACGCTCGTCAACGCCGGGATCCGGAAGGATGACCTCGACGCCATCGCCGCCGGGTTGCCGAGCGCACCACTCGGAGCCGTGGTCCTATGGCTCTGCCGTTCCATCACGGTCCAGGAACTCGCCGGGGTCGTCGCCCGCAGCACCAAGAACATCTCCGACCTGGTAAACGTGGTGAAGTCGTACTCGTACATGGACCAGGCGCCGCTGCAATACGTCGACATCCACGCCGGGCTCGAGGACACACTCACGATCCTCGGGCACAAGTTGAAGCGAGGTATCAAAATTTTGAGGCGATACGATCGCGATCTTCCGCGAGTGCAGGTTCAGGGGAGCGAGCTGAATCAGGTGTGGACGAACCTGATCGACAACGCCATCGGCGCCATGGGGGAGCGTGGCACCATCACGATCAAGACGTATCGTGACAATGAGCACTTGATGGTCGAGATCGCCGACGACGGTCCGGGCATACCAGAGAAGATACGACCGCGCATCTTCGATCCCTTCTTCACTACCAAAGCTGTAGGTGAGGGGACCGGCCTCGGGCTGGACGTGGCGCGCCGCATCGTCACGACACGCTGCGGCGGCCAGATCGATTTCAGCTCGCAGCCCGGCGCGACGGTCTTTCGGGTTCGCCTCCCGGTGCAGACCGCGAGTACTCAGGACAACTAAGATCGCGTAGCGATCCGTATTGGCGCAGAGGACGTCCCTGTAGGTGTAATCTCGATGATCGGTGAGGAGTAGAGAGATGGCCAGACCAGTGATCCTGACGCTCGACGACGACGTCAACGTGTTGCGCGCGGTGGAACGCGATGTCAGGAACGAATACGGGTCGGAGTTTCGGATCGCGCGCGCCGATTCGGGCGACGCGGCGTTGCAGATGCTCCGAGAGTTCAAGAAGCGTGGCGATCCGTCGGCGCTGTTCCTCGTCGATCAGCGCATGCCCGGAATGACGGGTGTCGAGTTCCTCGAAAGGGCGGTCGATCTTTACCCCGAAGCCAAGCGCGTGCTGCTCACCGCCTACGCGGACACCGATGCGGCAATAAAGGCGATCAACGACGTGCAGATCGACTACTACCTCCTCAAGCCGTGGGATCCGCCGGAAGAGAAACTCTACCCGGTGCTCACCGACCTGCTCGACGACTGGCGGTCGGCCTACCGGCCACCCTTTGAGGGGATCCGCCTGGTTGGCAACCAGTGGGCGCCGGCCTGCCACCGGATCAAGGACTTCCTGGCACGCAATAACATCCCCTACCTCTGGCTCGATCCCGAACTGAGCGAGGAAGCCAGACGGCTCATCGAAGCCTCGGGAGGGAAGATGGAACTTCCCTGTCTGTTCTTTCCCGACGGGTCGGCGCTCGAGAAGCCCGAGAACCGTGAGATCGCCCAGCGGGTCGGCCTTCAGACCACCGCCGACAGGCCGTTCTACGATCTCGTCGTGGTGGGAGCTGGGCCGGCCGGGCTGGCAGCGGCCGTATACGGCGCCTCGGAGGGGCTGAGAACGATTGTGGTCGAGAAGCAGGCCCCGGGAGGCCAGGCCGGGATGAGCTCACGAATCGAAAACTACCTCGGCTTTCCGAAGGGTCTCTCGGGCGGCGAACTGGCCCGCCGAGCGGTAAGCCAGGCGCGGCGGTTCGGGGTCGAGATCCTCACCGCACAGGAAGTCGTCGGCCTCAAAGCCGACGGGCCCGGGCGAACGCTGACGCTCGGAGACGGCGCCGAGCTCAGTTGCCGGGCGCTGCTCATCGCGACCGGCGTCTCTTATCGTCAGCTCCAGGCCGAGGGGATCGAGAAACTCACGGGAGCCGGCGTCTACTACGGCGCCGCCATGAGCGAGGGCGAATCGGTGCGAGGCAAGCACGTCTACATCGTCGGCGGCGCCAACTCGGCGGGCCAGGCGGCGATGTACTTTTCCCGTTTCGCGGACACCGTCACCATGCTCGTACGCAGAGAGTCGCTCTCCACGACCATGTCTCAATACCTGATCGACCAGATCGCTGCCACGGACAACATCCGGGTCTGGACGAAGGCCAGTGTACACGAGGCCGTGGGCTCAGAGCGTTTGGAGAAGCTGCTGATCGCGTGCGACGGAGGCCAAACCATCGAGACCGTCGAGGCAAAAGCGCTCTTCATCTTCATAGGCGCCATCCCACACACCGACTGGCTCGGCGACACCGTCGCCCGCGACCCGCACGGCTTCATCCTCTCGGGGCCGGAGGCGCTGATGAACGGCGCTACAGCGCCGTTCGCGCCCCTCGCCCGCAACCCCTTCCTTCTCGAGACGAGCCTGCCGGGCGTCTTCGTGGCCGGCGATGTGCGTCACGGCTCGGTCAAACGCGTAGCGTCTGCCGTGGGCGAGGGATCGATGGCGGTCATGTACGTGCACCGCTACCTGAGCTCCATATAAGTTCCGGCCCTTCGATCCAGCACGCGTGAGGTGGCGCAGCCTGGCCGGACTTAGTGCATCCCGTGGTCACATCCGAACTGATAATCCCAGCCGTCACACTGCTGGCGGGGTCCGGACGGTGACGGCGACATCGACCTCGTCTTCCACTTCCAGTTCGGTCAGACAGGTCTCACATGTGATTCGACGGAAGGGACCCTGTTTGGTGAGACGTTCGGCGGTGTGGTGGTCATCGGCACCGACGCGGTGAACATGGTTCCATAGCACACATCCGGCTTCACATCCACACGAGAGAGGGGCGGTGCCTGCAGGCCCGCCCCTCCTTGCATCGAACCTGGCCGACACCCAGGATCCGCGAGTCGCTCCTGCGGCTGGGGTGGAGGCTAAAGAGTGAAGACCGGACAGTAGCTCGGCTGCGTGTCATCGGCACTGTTCTGCGTGAGACGCCGAAGGTTGGTTCCGTCCACGTCGATGGTGAATATCTCCTCATTTCCATCCAGATCGGACTCGAAGGCGATCTTGGCACCGTCTGGCGACCAGGTCGGGTACTCATCGTGATCTTCGTACTCGGTGATCCGACGGCGCCCACTGCCGTCTGCGTTCATGACGAAGATGTCGATGTTGATGCTGCCATCGCCGCGCAGTGCGTTGAATGCGATGAGGTTCCCATCCGGGGACCACGCGGGGTCCGAATCGCCGTCTTCGCTTACCGACAATTCCCTCCGCCCGCTGCTGTCCACGTTCATTGTGCAGATGGCGATCGTACTTGAGCCCCTACGAGTCCGGGCGTGGAACACCAACTGGCTCCCATCGGGTGACCATGAGGGCCGCCCCTCTTCTGCGGCCGAGTCGGTCAACCTGGTGGTGCCACTACCGTCGATCCGCTTCAAGTAGATGTCGTAATTGCCGTCGCGGTACGAGGTGAACGCGATTTGCGTTCCGTCCGGTGACCATGCGGGTTCGTTGTCCACCGCAGGGTGGTCCGTGAAGCGACGCAGATTGGACCCGTCCGCGTCCATCAGATAGATCTCGTAGTTCCCGTCCCGGTCAGAAACGAATGCGATCTGCTTTCCGTTGGGAGACCACGTCGGCCAGAAGTCGGCGGCATCGTGGTGAGTCAGGCGACGCTGCCCACCGCCGTCGTCTCGCATGACGTAGATTTCATGGTTGCCGTCGCGGTCTGACGTGAAGGCGATCATGCCGCCTGCCGTACCGTCCCGCCCCTCTACCGTTCCGGCCGGCTGAGCCACGGAATTGCCATCTACCCCCGCTCTGCCTAGCAGGAAAGCGGACGAGATCCCCACCAGAACAAACAGAGCTCGTACGATCATCGGTCGGGCCGTCCTACGGTTGATCATCGAGCAAGAAGCGCTTCATCTCACGCAGCACCTCGTCGTGCTTGTGTAGAAAGCACCAGTGGTGCGTTGTGCGCATCTCGATCACTCGAGCGTTTGCCACTTCCCTCGCGAAACGGTCCATATTCCGCCGGTGGAAGGGATACACCCGGCGTTCCAGCCAATCGTCAACTCGCGCCCGCACGTCCTCCGGCGCGTCCTCATCGACGTACGCCCCAGGCGGCCAAAACGCGTAGAAGGCGAGAGCGGGTGATCTGATCATGCTGAAGTCAGGCTGGTAGCCCATCAGACTCTCGAGCAATGCACGCCGCACAGTGTCGCTCGTCACGAACTCCACGGTGCTGTCTGGAAGGACCCTGACAATGTCGCGTAGCCACGCCTCCGTCGCGTCGGACCAGGCGAAACCCTTGGCCCAGCCGTCCATCATCCAGTCACGGATGGCATCGAGGGACTTCAGATCCTCTGACGTAAGCGGAATCTCGACGGGATACGTGGTCAGCAGTGCGATGAAGGCGGTATCCGAACGGTCGTAGGCGGCGTCGAGGTAGACGAGTTTGTCAACGCGCTCAGGATAGCTTGCTGCGACGCCCGTGAGCTCATTACCCCCCATGGACCAGCCCACGAGGCTGGCACGACGGATGCCCAGGCTGTCCAGGAACTCTCGGATGTCCTCGACGAGCACCTCGTTCTCGTAGCCGCTCGCGGGCTTGTCCGATTGGCCCACGCCACGTCGCGCCAGGGCCAGCACCCGATACCGCCCGACAAACTCCGGTGCGATATCGTCGAAGATGTGCGGTGAATCGGCGAGTCCGGGTAGGAACAGCAAGGCATCGCCCGTGCCGCCCCAGTCGAGGTAGTTGAGGGTAACGCCGTTCACCGTCACGAAGCGGCTCTCGTGCGGTGAGTCGTCCACCCACGCTCTGATTGGCGGCTCGCCGCAGTCGAGCGTGGTCGCGACCAGCAGGAGCACGGCCGACAATTCTCGTAGCTTCATGGTAGTCACATGATTTGGGCGCGGCGTCTGTTGACGGTGGTCGCCAGCATCCAGTCGCGTTCCGGTCTTGCAGGGTATGGGCTTCCTGATCTGTTAGACGTGCGGCGTGACGATAGAGATGCCCTGCCAACCTCAGATCATTGCTGGCGCAGCGCCCCCATCGGGTCGACGCGGGCGGCGCGTCTGGCCGGCAGTAGGGCGGCGGTGACCGCCACCAGGGCGAGCAGCGCCGGCGCGCCGGCGAGAACCACGGGGTCACTCGCACTCACCTCGTACAGGAGTCCCGAGAGGAGACGCGTCAGCGCGATGCCCGCAGGAAGTCCGATAGCGATCCCAACGCCGGCGAGGCGCGCTCCCTCGCCGACCAGAAGCCGGCCTATATCGGTTCCTTCCGCGCCCAGCGCCTTGCGCACCGCGAGCTCGTGATGGCGCTGTCTCAGTGAGTAGTTGATGACCCCGTACAGGCCCACGATCGCCAGCGTCAGGGCGAGCAGCGCGAAGCCGACCACCAGAGCGGTCGCGAAGCGAGGGGCGGCGAGAGATGTGGCGGCGACCTCCTCCATCGTTCGCACCTCGGTGACGGGGACCGTTGGATCGACCGCCCAGATGGCGTGCCGGACCTCGGTGGCTCGCCCGGCTGGGTCGCCGTCGAAGCGGACCACGATCGCCATTTCTCTCCAGGCCGACTGCATTTGGGGCACGTACACCACGTTCCTGCGCGCGTCCGCCAGGTCCATGTAGCGCACATCGCCCACCACGCCTACCACCTCGAGCAGGCTATCGGTGACCACTTCGCTCAGTGGCCTGATCCTTCTGCCGACGGGATCCTGATCGAAGAACATCTCCCGGGCCAGCGACTCGCTGAGGATCGCGACCTGCGGGCCTGTCGGCGCATCGTTCCGGGAGAACGCCCGCCCCCTGATGAGCGGGATCCCCATCGTCTCGAAGAACTCCACTCCGACGATGTTCCAGTTTGCGAAGTGGCCGGTTCTATCAACTGGATCCTCTCTCCCGTCTACCGCGAACGGCAGGTAGTCGAACAGCCCGTCCGCCGAGAGAGGAAGAGCGGACACCGCCGAGGCCGAGACCGCGCCCGGAAGCGCGGCGAGCCTCTCGGCGAACTCCTGGAAGGTCGGGCCGATCCGCTGATCCTCGGGTGAGCCGGGTGCGTAGTGGGGCATGAAGACCTTCATGGTGAGCAGCCCCTCCCCCCGGAAACCGGGATCCGTCCGCAGGAGCCTCACCGTGCTCTTGGCGATCAAACTCGCTCCCAAGACCAGCACCAGAGACACGGCGAGTTGGATCACGGTCATGGTGCGCCGGGCCCGACCGCTGGCCGGTCCCTGCCCGGAGCGCGGTCCCCCCTCCTTCAGGCACTGAAGCAGATCGAGCCTCGCCGCCGTCAAGGCTGGCGCCAGCGTGAAAGCAAGTCCGGTGAGGATAGAGATGATCGCCGTGAAGCTCAGCACACGGAGATCGACGGCCAGCTCGTGAATCCCCGGAATTGTCGACGGCGCCAGCGCCGCGAGGGCTTCCGTCACCCAGACCGACGCGGCCATCCCCACCGCGCCGCCCATTAGCGCGACAACCAGGCACTCCCAAGCCAGCGGTTGCACGGAGCGAGCGCGGCCCGCACCGATCGCGGCCCGGATAGCGATCTCCTTCTGCCTCCCAAGAGATCGCTCCAGCGTGAGGTTGGCCACATTGGCACAGGCGATGAGCAGGACGAACCCGACGCAACCCATCAAGAGCCACAAGGCCCGACCTGTGTCATCACCCACGAGGTAGGAGCGGAGTGAGATGGCCGTCGCGCCGAATCCGGCGCGGGTATCCGGACGGTCGGCGGCCGCCCGCCGGGCGATCGCGTCCACGACCACCGCGGCCTGCGACACCTCGACCCCGGGCTGAAGTCGTGCGATGACCGAGTAGCCCAGGGCGTCCAGCTCCAGCACCCAGTCCGGCGTGACCGCACCGAACGTCAAAGGGATCCAGATCTCTGCCTCGCGCGGCCACTGAGCCTCGGCCGGGATTACCCCGACCACTTGGTACGACTCGCCGTCGAGGTAAACTGTAGACCCGACGATCTCGGGATCGGCGCCAAACCTTCTCTCCCAGACTCCGCGACTCAGCACTGCGACGTTGCCCCGGCCGCGCTCGTGCTCCTCCGCAAGGAACCACCGGCCCAGCTGCGGAGGCTCAGCCAGCACTTCGAAGAACCCGTGAGAAACCACCGCTCCCCGGACGCGCTCCGGCCGGTCTCCGCCGGTGAGGTTGAAGCCCCAGTCCAAGTAGAGCCCCATGTGCCGAAACACCTCGGTCTGCTCTCTCCACCTCAGGTAGTCGGCATACCCGACCGGGCCGTGCTCGACGTTCTTGCCCGGGTTGGTCAGGACCGGGACCACAAGCTCCTCGTATCGATGGTAGGGAAGCGCCCGAAGCAGAACACCGTTCACCACACTGAAGACCGCTGTATTGGCACCGATGCCCAGGGCCAGCGTCAGAACCGCGACGGCGGTGTACCCCGGGTTTCTCCAGAGCGCGCGAAGCGCGTGCTTCAGGGTTTGGTCGATCAATCGCGCCATCGCATCAACATCCCCCTGGGGCTATGTCGTGAGCGGGGCATTGGCTGGTGTCCCAAAGGCAGAATGTGTGCCGAGCGGGGCGCAGCAGAGGACGGCTTACCTAGGCTCCAGTCGTGCGCCAGCCTTCCCTGCACTCGGCCCCGGGTGTTCGGTCTTGGGACCGGCCCGCTCGCAAGCGAACACGCGATCAGTGGTTGGCATCCTCGATCCGGAAGACGTACACGTACAGGCCGTTCGCCTCCAGAAACGTTTCGGTCCGCTCGAGCCGGTAGCCCGCCGCGTTCATTTCAGCTTCCAGCTTCTCGGGGGATGTGCTACGCAGCCACTCCCCGATCGCCAACATCCCGTCGGGTTTGAGCGACGCTCTGGCATTGCGCAGCAGCGCTACTGGATCATCGAAATGGTGGTAAGCCGATATTACGAAGATGAAGTCGAGTTCACCCTCGGGCAGTTTTGGGTCGGTTACGTCCCCGACGATCGTCTCGACGTTGGCGAGCCCCCAGCGCGCGCAGCGCCCTTCCAGATACCTCAAGGCGTCGGCGTCTATGTCCTCGGCGTAGATCTTTCCGCGCTCTCCGACTCGAACCGCCAGCTGAACCACGTAACGGCCCCGACCCGCTCCGATCTCCGCACCGACCATTCCCGGCCGGATGCCGATGGCGTCCATCACCTGGTCGGGTGGCTGCAGGCGGTTGAGTCTGGCCTCATTGGCGTTCTCGGGTGCGAGGACACCCTGCGTATCCTGGACGAACGGCGTCACCGCGCCGGGCGGCATTTGCCCGAGCCCCTCGTGCGCACCACTCTGAGCACGAGCTGTTGAGAACCCCATCGATAGAATAGCAACTACGGCGAGAGCGCCGGTCTCCAACCTGAACATCTTTCCTCGCCTCCCATTCCGATCGGTGATTCTACCTCTGCTTGATTTCTTAGACGTACAGCGTCACGATCAGGATGCATATGAGATGAGGCCTAGCCTGGCTCGGGTCAGTGCATGCCGTGGTCACACCCGAACAGATAATGACAAATCGGTATCGTGTCGTGGAACGTGCATGACACTGCAAAGAACACGATCACGAGGACGAGCGCTGTGATGATCTTCCGATGGTGCTTCTCGATGGTCGCGGAAAACGCTGTCATGGTGCCTACCTCCATCGTGAGAAAGTAATCCGGTGTTTGCAAGCTAAGTTCCAGCGAGCGTCCGGTCCAGCGAAGGCCGACCCGCGAGCTCAGGTTGGTTTGCCCTGCGGGCCTTGGTTTCACACACTGAAGCAGGTCATTGCTTCCTTACGCCCATGACAATAGAGTGACCATCTAGGCTTTCCTCAGCTTACCCAGTGAGCGAAAAGGAGGGAGACCGTGGCTTCGGTGAGATTGACTTCGGAGCAGGAGGCAGAGGGCAGGGTGAAAGAGATTTACGACGAGATCATGAGCTCGCTCGGAATCGACTTCGTACCCAACATGTACAAAGCGATGGCGAGCAAGCCTGGCTTCCTCGAGGCGAACTGGAACAAGGTCAAGGCCGTGATGGTCGACGCCGGGAAGCTCGATCGACTAACGAAGGAGATCATTGCCGTGGCCGTATCCGCGGTCATGGGGTGCGAATATTGAATCAACGTCCACACTTCCGCGGTGCGGAAGCTGGGACTGGATGACGAGGGAATCGTAGAATTGATGGCTGTGGTGGATCTGTTCAGCGGCTTCAACAAGTTTCTGGACGGCTTGCAGGTCGAGCCGGACGAGAAGCCCTGGTACGGTTGAGGATAGGAACCGGGATGCCGTGCGCATCCTCTCGAGAACTGGAAGCCCTGGTAGAACAACGCACACCTGATTTGAGCCGATGCGTGATGTTCTTCTGTATACGGGTTCAGCCGCGCTAGCGTTTTGGGGAGTGATGCACATCGTCATGACGCGAGCCGTAGTAGCGGGCTTCGAGCCGCTTTCGAACGATAATCGCCTGGTCCTCACGATGGAGTGGATCCTCGAGGGGGTAACTCTCTGCTTTATCGCCGCGCTCGTGGTGGTTGTTACCATGCTGGCGGGGTCCGAGACGTCGGTTGCTACTCTCGTTTACAGAGCTTCAGCCATTATGATGCTTGTTATGGCTGGGGTGAGTCTCTTCACCGGAGCCAAAGCCTCACCTCTCCCGTACAAGCTCTGTCCTCCGATCTTCACCAGCGTCGCGCTGCTCTACCTGATCGCGAGCATGTTGAGCCCATAGACACTGCGTTCTGCCGGCCGTCGGATAGAGTGAGCTGTCACATGACGAGAACGAATTCGCTATACAAGGCGAGCGTGACCCCGACGCCGGGCTCCGCCGTCTCGGGGAGCTTTTCGCCCGGCGAGGCCCTTCCCGAATCGACGCGACGGCTCGGCTGGGCCGCGCTCCTCTTCGCCGGCGGCTTCCTGGTTGCCTTCCCCGGCTGGCTGCTGATGGACCTCAGCCAGGGCCGAGAGCGCCCCTGGCCAACATCGGTCTGTCGCGTGACGCGGCCGATGCGGCCCGCAACAACTTCGAGTTGGTGCAGGATTCCTATAGCCGCGGCGCGGCTTCGATCATCGATCTGCTCGACGCGCAGAACACAGCGCTCATCGCAGAGCTGCGGGCCGCAAACGCGATCTACGACTTCCTGATCCAGTTGATGAACGTCGAGCGCGCCGCCGGTCGCTTCGATTTCTTCACCTCCGCAGAGGAGCGCGATGCGTTCTTCGATCGGCTGGATGCCTACAACTCGCAGGTTGGGATGGACCCCTAGCGGAATTAGCCTCGTCGACGGGAGTGGCTCTGCAAATCCCTCCTGAGCCCCACGAGGCGCCCGCCCGGCCCCGGGGGCCGGCGGAACAGGTCTGAAATACAGACTTGACGTCTGTATACAGATCGGTATACAATTAGACCATGGCAAGCATTGCGATTGACCGTGGGCTCGAAGATCCCGTCTACCGGCAGGTCGCGGACCAGTTGCGGCGCCTGATTGCCGCGGGTGCGCTGGGTTCTGGAACGACGCTGCCGTCGGTGCGTCAGCTGGCCGGGGACCTCGGTGTCAACCTGAACACGATCGCCCGGGCGTATCGGCTCCTGGAGAGGGAGGGTTTCCTGGTCATCCGCGATCGCGCCGGGGTAGTGGTCGCCGCGCCGGCGAAGGAGATCGAAGGCCCCGCTCGCGCCAGGTTGCTCGAAGAGCTGCGGGCCACGCTCGCGCGCCTGCGGCAGGCGGGCATGACGACCGAGGAGCTGTTGACGGCCGTGCGGCGCGAGGTGGCCGTTATGGAAGGCAGTAAGGAGATCGACGATGAGTGAAGCGGTCTTTGTTAATCTGGCCCTCACGGTGCGGGTTCTCATAGTGGGAGGATTCCTATTCTTCCTTCCGCGGGTCACCCGCGTGGGCCTGCTGTTCGGCGCCTACGTCGGGGAGTCGTCGGCCGAAGGGGATGCGGCGCGTCGGCTCCTGCGAAGCTGGTACCGCGGCTGTGTGATTCTGACGGTGCTGTCGCTCATGGTCGGGTATGGGATCAGCCTCGCTGGCCGGCCGCTGGCGGGTAACTACACGGGCACGGCGGTCTTGTTGCTCGGCGCGCTGGGACTCTACCTCCGGACGTACTCCAGGGCTCGGGCGCTGGCGCCGCCGGAGGCCGCTCAACAGGCCACGAAGGCTGCGGCGTCGCTCTATGTTGGCGAACCGAGGGGGGCGGGCCTGGCGAAGTTCGCGCTGGGATTTAGTATCATCGCGGCCGTCGCGACGTTCGCCTACGCGACGGTCAGCTATCAGGCGATGACCGACAGGTCTTTCGTCGCGATCATGTTCGTGCCCGGCCTGAACCTGGTGCTCAGTCCGACCGTCGCCCTCCTCGCACTGTTCACCGTAAACGCCAAGCGCTCGATCCGCGCCGGCTCGGGCGGCGGCTCGGTCGAGGCCCAGGACGCCTTCCGCGCCACGATGGTGAACCTGATGAGTTGGACGGCGCTCCTTTTCTGTACGTTCATGACCGTCCTCTCGGTGCAGATCGTTCGGCTCGGGCTATCCGAGAATGCCTCCTTGGGAGCGTGGGTCCTGTGGACGGCTGCTCTCTTTCTCCTCTTTCTGATCTTTATCGTTGGGAACATGGTCCGCATCCTCAAGGGATACGGCCAGGGCGGAGCGCGTTTGGAGCAGGCCGCCGCCGATGCGGCGCTGACGGACGGTATCGCCGACAACACGCGCTGGGTCTGGGGGCTGTTCTACGTCGATCGGGACGACCCGTCGATCATGGTCGAGAAGCGCTTCGGTTTCGGCTACACGCTGAACTACGGCAACCGAACGGCCGTGTTGTTCGTGGTCGCTTTCCTCGTGCTCTCCATCAGTGTGGCCGCCTTCGTACTGATCGGGGCAACCCGCTGAGGGCTATCAGGTAGGAGAAGCTCGTCATGCACCGTGTCTTGTTGCTTGCACTCACCCTCGTCGCGTTCCCAGCGCAGACGGCGCACGCTCAGGCTCAGGAGAACTACAGCGACGACCCGACGATGCCGGGCGGTCACCTCGGAGAGCGTTTACGCTCGCTCCTCAGCACCCTCAACTCGCCGACGCCGGAGGCCGTCGAGCGGTTCATGGCGGAAGAGTGCACCGAGGGGTTCAGGAATTTCGCGTCGCTGGAGACGCACATCGCGACGTTCGGTTTCCTGCATCGGTACACCGGCGGGGCGGATTTCCACAGCATACGGACCTACACGCCCGAGCGGGAGCGCGAGACCGTCGTCATCGTGAAGGATCGGAACTACGGGGCGTGGCGCGCCTTCCGACTGTTCATCGATGAGCGGGAGACCTACCTGCTGGCCGGCTTGCTGCTCGATCGCTACCCGGGGACACCCACGGATGTCGAGCTGCCGACGCTGGGCGAGGCGGAGGTCATAGACGAGACGCGCCGGATCGTCGACCGGATATGTGCGAACGATGCGTTCTCCGGAACGGTGCTCCTGGCCCGCGGGGCGGAAGTGCTCTACTCGCATGCGTGTGGCGAAGCGAGCAAGCGGTTCGGCGTGCCGATCGACCTCGACACCCGGTTCAACCTGTCGTCGGTCACCAAGTCGTTCACAGGGACGGCGATCGTGCAGCTGGCAGAGGCCGGCGTGCTTTCCTATGACGATCCCTTGAGCGACCACGTCGACGAGTCCTGGCTACCCCGCGACATCAGCAGCCGGATCAGACTGCACCATCTGCTCACCCACACGTCGGGACTCGGCGATTACTACACCGACGAGTACGGCGATGCATCTCGTGAGCTGTTTCGACGGCTCGAGGACTTCAAGCCCCACGTCGTTCAGGACACCCTCGCCTTCGAGCCCGGCTCGAGCTTCCGCTACAGCAACACGGGAATCTTCTTGCTCGGTGTCGTGATCCAGAACGTTAGTGGCGTGAGCTACTTCGATTACGTGCGGAACAACATCTTCGGGCCCGCCGGGATGGATGACACCGGTTACTTCGACAGGGACGAACCGGTCCGCAACGTCGCCATCGGCTACTACCGCGATGCGAGCAGCGCGAGCGGCTGGCGCGAGGACACCTTCAAGTTGCCGGTCGGCGCCACCCCGGCTACCCAATCCTATTCCACCGTGGGCGACCTGCACCGTTACGCGCTGGCTCTGCTGGACGGCAAGCTGGTCTCGGGTTCGTCGCTCGAGGTCATGTGGCGCCGCTACGGAGAGGGCGACGGCTACGGGTTCCAGGTTCACCAGCGGCCCATAGGCTTGGCGGTCGGACACACCGGCGGTTCGTGGGGCGCCAGCTCGCACCTGACGATCTACCCCGAGGCCGGCTATATCGTCGTCGCCCTCTCTAACTACAGGACCGGCGCCTCGCCGCTAGTCGAACGAATCGAGCAGCTGATCGAGCGGACGCGCTAGCAGGTCGCGCCGCAGGCTCTGGTCAGGCGCCCCGTCCCGTCCTAACTTTCAAATCGGCCGGCCTCCGCTGCCCGCCCCCGAGAAGGGCGAGGCCATCCCGAGACGGAACGTACGTCCCCTCCCCCACAGCCCCGCCAATATGTAGGTAATGGCTGCCGGGCTCGGGCCGGACGCGGAAATCTGGCGGTCAGGAGTAGAATGGCGATGAACCCGATCGAGCAACTGGATCGCATCGCGATCACCGTTAAATCCCACCGGCTTCTCAAAACCCTCCTCAAAGAGAATCCGAAGCTGGAAGAGATCATGCGCAACTCGAAGAACGAGATCGAGGCGCGCATCGGGATCCGCGAGTGGGTGCTGGAGGAGCTGGGGCAGCGGCCGCAGGCCCTGGCGTTCTACGAGGGCGAGGCCACGGGGCGCGAAGCCTTCGAGGCGCTCTCCTGGAGCGATTACGCGGCCATCCGTCTGCTCGACTACGTAGACCATGCCGGCCGCGAGTTCGTCGATCTCAACCTGCGCGGGGCAATCGCCGTGAGCACGCCGATCCGTCAGCTCTGGCTCGCCGTGAACCGCGGCACCGGCGGCGCGAAGCCCGACTTCTTCGAGGACATGCTACACCTGTTCCGCCAGTTCACGGAGCGGAGCACGCTGCGCGTCCCGACCCGCGAGGAGGTCGAGAGCTGGATGGAACGTTATCCTGCCGGGCTCGACCCGCGCATCGTGGCGCTCAGGGAGGAGAACCGGGACCGTATCCTCAACATAATCATCGACCGCATGGAGCGCGGGGAGATCCGCAGCCAGAAGTACACGCTGGATCCCGAGCTGTCGCGCGAGGAGAAGATCGAGCGGGCGCTGGAGTGGTGGGACGATCCGCAGTTCCACCTCCAGTTCGCCGTACGCTCGCCGGAGCTCTTGAACGAGATGCTCGGCAACTCGCTGGACCCGGACGCGATGGGGGTCCTGGACCAGGCGAAGGAGTCGGGCATCCCGTTCTTCGTGAACCCCTACTACCTGTCGCTGCTGCACGTGCGGGTGCCGTACTTCGCGATCGGCGCCGATCTGGCGATCCGGCACTATGTGGTCTACTCGCAGCAGCTGGTTGAGGAGTTCGGGCACATACGGGCCTGGGAGAAGGAGGACGAGATCGAGCCCGGCAAGCCCAACGCCGCCGGCTGGATGTTGCCGCCGTACGACAACGTGCACCGGCGCTATCCCGATGTGGCGATCCTGATCCCCGACACGACCGGTAGAGCGTGCGGCGGCCTCTGCGCCGCCTGCCAGCGCATGTATGGCTTCCAGCACGGCCAGCTTGACTTCGACCTCGACGAGCTGGCGCCCAAGAAGACGTGGCCGCAGAAATTGGACGAGTTGATGCAGTACTTCGAGGAGGACTCGCAGCTGCGGGACATCCTCGTCACGGGCGGCGACGCGCTGATGAGCACCGACGCCGCCTTGGAGCGCATACTCGACGCGATCTACGAGATGGCCAAGGCGAAGCGCGACGCCAACAAGCGGCGCGAGCGCAAGTACGCCGAGCTCGTGCGCGTGCGGCTCGGGACCCGGCTTCCGGTGTTCCTGCCGCAGCGCATCACGCCGGAGCTGGCCGACATTTTGGCGCGGTTCCGCGAGAAGGCGGCGAAGGTCGGGGTCAAACAGTTCGTGATCCAGACGCACATCGAGTCGCCGATGGAGGTGACACCCGAGGCCCGGGATGCCGTCGTGCGGCTACTCAGCGCCGGCTGGATCGTGACGAACCAGCTGGTGTTCACCGCCGCCGCATCGCGGCGCGGGCACACGGCGAAGCTGCGCGAGGTGCTGAACGAGATCGGCGTGCTGCCGTACTACACCTTCGTGGTCAAGGGCTACCGGGAAAACGCCTTCAACTACACTCCGATCGCGCGGGTCGTGCAGGAGGAGCTGGAGGAGAAGTCGATCGGGCGGATCCCCGAGCGGTACCACGAAGCGGTGCGGAGTTTGCCGGAGCGCCCGAAGCGGCTGGTGCACGACGTGAGCGACCTGCGGGGGAAATGCTGCGTGCCTTTCCTCGCCACCGACCGCAGCGTGCTCAACCTGCCGGCGGTGGGGAAGAGCCTCACCTTCCGCGTCATCGGGATCACCCGCTACGGCCGCCGCGTGCTGGAGTTCGACCACGACCGGACGCGGGCCCACAGTCCCATCATCGACCGGATGGGCAAGGTGATCGTGGTCGAGTCCAAATCGATCGGCGAGTACCTGACGCAGTTGAACCAGATGGGCGAGAGGGTGCCGGAGTACGATAGCGTCTACGGTTACTCGATGGGGCAGACCGAGCCGCGCATGCCGCTGTACGAGTACCCGGCCTACGACTACGAGGTGACCGACGAGATCACCAACCTCGAGCTGCCGGAGGAGGGCGAGGCGCTGGACGCGGCGCCGCGCACAGCCGAGCCCGTCGGGACGGACTAGCCGGTCACTCGTGCCGCAGCGCCTCGACCGGATCGATGCGCGTCGCGCGAACGGCTGGAGCGAACGCAGCGCCCAGCGTCGCCGCGGCGAGCACGAGCGCTGAGACGGTGAAGGTCGGGATATCAAATGCCCCGACCTCGGTGAGCGCGCTCGCCAGAAAACGCGCCAGGATCAACCCGCCGGCTGCTCCAATCGCCAAGCCCACCACTACCATTCGCCCGCCCTCGGCAATTACGCCGCGCAGGATAGTCCCCCGATCGCTTCCCAGGGCCATCCGCACTCCGAACTCGCGAGTGCGGCGGCTGACGCCATACGACATTGAGCCGTAGATGCCCAGACTGGCGAGCAGTAGAGCGAAAGCGGCGAAGACGCTGCCCAGCATCGCTGCCTGGCCCTGGCGACCGTACGATGCGGCGTAGAGATCCTCGGCCGTGATCGCATCGAAGATGGGCAGCGCGGGGTCGACGTTTAGCATGGCCTCGCGAACCGCCGAGACCGCGGGCGCTGCCGTCCTCGCACTTCGCGCGGCGAAAACCGCACGCCCGGCTAGGAACGACCCCGCGTTTTGCGCGTACGGCGTGTACCACGTCTCGGCGACCTCGTAGAACTCGCGCACGTCGCCCACCACGCCGACGATCGTCATCCACGGTGAGGCCGCGCCGGCGCGGCCGTTCCGCACGCGCGCGCCGATCGGATCCTCGCCCGGCCAGTGGCGGCGCGCCAGCGCCGCGCTGATTACGACGACGGGTGGTGAGCCCGCGCGGTCGGCCTCGCTGATCTCGCGGCCGCGAAGCAGCGGAATCCCCACGGCATCGAGAAACTCGGGCGTCACCATCCTCGAGTTGACCAGACTGCGCTGACCGGGGACGGCCTCGCGACCCTCAATGAGTACTTCGGCCACCGCGTTGGCGCGGGCGGAAGGGTACATCGTCGTGGCGCCGGCGGCGGCCAGCCCGGGGATCCGTTCGAGCTCGGTCGTCGCCGCCGCCATGAAGGCGACCCGGGACTCGGCCGTCGGATACTCTTCCCGGCTCAGGTTCACCGTGAAGGTGAGCAGTCCGGCGGGATCGTAACCGAGGTCGGCGGAGTGCAACCGCTGGAAATCGCGCAGCATGAGCCCGATGCCGCTCAACAGCGTGAGCGCCAGGGCCAGCTCACCGACGACGAAAGCGCGTTGCAGCCGGCGCACGCCCTGTCCGCCGATCGACCGATCGGCCGGGTAGAGGGCGTTGAACGGGCGCTCGTGCGAGAGTCGCAGCGCTGGCGCCAGGCCGAAAAGCACGCCACTGGCGATCGAGACTAGGCTCGCGAAAAGTAGTACGGTCCAGTCGAAGCCCGGGGTCGCTCCCACGTAGGTCAGCAAGCGACGCGGGAGCAGCGGCTCCACCAGCTCGACGCCCACGGTGGCAACAAACAGCCCCGCAATTCCACCCAGCGCCCCCAGCAGCACGCTCTCGACCAGGACCTGGCGCAGCAGTCGCGCCCGGCCGGCACCCACGGCGGCGCGCACCGCGAACTCGCGCCCCCGACCCAACGCCCTCGACAGCAGCAGGTTGGCCAGGTTGGCGCAGACGATCAGCAGCAGGAAACCGACGGCGGCCAGCAGGGCGACGAGCGTTCGGCCCTCGCCGCCTACGAGGACCTCGCGGATCGGTACCGCTGTGAGCGTGGCCCCCGGCTGAAGGTCGGGGATCTCGGCAGCGGCCGCCTGGGCCACGGCGCGCAGATCGGCCCGCGCCTGCGCCACCGTCCAGCCCGGCTCGAGCCGTGCCGGCACGTTGAACGACCAGACGCCGGGCTGACCGGCGCGCACCCGCATTGGAACCCAGAACTCGGCTTCGTAGGGATAGGTGAACCCGGGCGGCATGACGCCCACCACCGTGTGCGGGCGCCCGTCCAACCGGACGACCTCGCCGACGACAGACTGTGCCCCTCCGAACCGGCGCTGCCACGCGCCGTGGCTCAGCACAGCCACTCCGGCATCCTCGCCCGCCGCCTCTTCCTCCGGCAGGAAGGTCCGGCCCAGGATCGGCTGCACGCCCAGAGTCTCGGTCCAGCCTTCGGAGACGGCGATCCCCACGACCCGCTCGGGCCCGGCGTCGGTCGCCAGCGCGTAGCTGGTGAACCGCTGCGCCACGATCCGCTCGAAGAAGCGACCGCGTTCCCGGACGGCCAGGTATACCTCGGGCCGCAGGCTGATCAGCGGGCCGCCGGTCTCCGCCGTCAGGTAGATCCGGACGAGCCGCTCTTCGTCCTCGAATGGCAGCGGCTGGTAGAGCGCGGCCCGGGCCGCACTGAAGAAGGCCGTGTTCGCACCGATGCCGAGGGCCAGGGTGAGGATGGCGATAGCCGTGAAAGCCGGGTGGCGGGCCAGCTGCCGCAGGCCGTAGCGCAGGTCCTGGATCATCCACTGCCCTCCTACGACTTGTCCGGAACGGGTAGAGTGGAGCGCCTATTCTCTACTTGGACGCGCGGGGACGCTCAAACGGCCAAGACCGCTAGCCGCCACCACCGCCTCTGGCCCGCCGAACAACACCCTCAGTCGACCAACCGGTAGTAGGCCAGCGCAGACAGCTTCACCAGCGCGATCGTCACGGCTACGGCGAGCAGGTCCCAACGCGCCATATCGTGCGCGAAGAACTGATACACAAACAGACCGCTCGCCAGTAGGCCGCCCACGACCCCGGCTAGACTCGTGGACTTGAGGCGGTGCATCAGGAACCGCTCGTCTATCTGGTCTCCCAGGATGGGAAGATTCATCTGCGTTCCTCCAACTCGAAGATCTCCTCGGTCGTGCTCCCGAAAACCCGAGCGAACTTCAGCGCCAGCGGTAGGCTCGGGACGTAGCGGTTGCGCTCGATCGAGTTGATGCTCTGCCGCGAGACCCCTACGGCATCCGCTAGCTGCTGCTGCGTCCAGCCCCGCTCGACCCGCAACTCTTTGACCCGATTCCGAACGTCCGTGCCCATCAGCCACCTGGTGTCAAGTTCACTTGACATAGTAATCACAGGTCGCGCCGTGTGTCAAGTCCGCTTTACATGCACGACGCTGAGAAAGGGGCGGTTCCCGAATAGAACCGCCCCTGGTTATGCCACAGTGCAGAGACTAGTACGGTCTTCTAGCCGCCCCTACGACTACGGATCCATTCCCACACATGACGGATCCAACCCTGTCTGGGCCGTCTTCCTTTGTTCAGTATCACGATGACATCCTGGCCCTCGATGGCTGAGCCGCCATACTCCTCCCTGAGGTTGCCCGTCAGCGTCAACGAGACGGCCGCGCCGTCTTCCAGATCATCATCATCGTCGTCGCCATTATCGCGGAGGGCCGCCACGATTGCTTGGTTTCGGAACATGAGCGTGAGATCGTCCAAGCGATCGGGGCGTTCGATATGGCAATTCGAGTCATCTTCAGAGACCCCATCGTCGCGTGTCGCCACATCCCTTACTCGCCACCTGATTGGCGACACACCTTGCAGCGACAGTGATCGCGGATCGACTTGAGTCACGTCGAACTCGGCGGACCCCAAGATCGCCATCGGAAGCACACCCCTTGACATCACGTTCACCGGATTCCGGCAAGACCCGGGCTTGATGTCGATGTCGACGGCTAGCGGAGGTATAGGCACCTTCACGGGCTGATAGAAGGTAACGGTGTGGATGTCGTCATCTAAGTCGTCAAGGCTCGCCACGACCGTGTTGGTCGAGAGATCGGCTACCACGAGCGCCTGGGCCGGGGGAGTGCCGGGCCATGTAGTCCCCGAGATCCCATAATAGAGATTGGAGGAGGGGTCGAAATCTCCGTGGTGGGCGGTGGTGCCCAAGTTGCCGGCGGAAGTCGCCACACCCGTGGCAGGATCGACAGTAAAATACGGACCCGCGTTATTGACCAAGTACAGGACGTCGAAGTTGTCGAAGTCGAGGCCGTTCATCAACGTCAGAACGAAGGATTCCCCCACTCGAGTTGCGACACCTGTTGCCTTGTCGATGCTGACGAGGTCGTCCTCGACTATACTCCCATCCCACGTCCCGAATTCCCACCAGGCGAACATCTGGCCCTTCGAATCCACCGTGATGTTGTTGATGACAGCGTCTCCAGCGCCGGGCAAACCCCATCCGTCAACTCCAACGGGTGTACCGGCTCCGGTGGTCGGGTCGATCTCGATCAAGCCGCTGTAGCTGGGGTCCCACTGGGAGGTCGATCCGTAAAGCTTGCCGGTCGTCGCATCGAACTCCAAGCCATTGACCGCGTAGCCCACCGGGCCGATCGTCCCCAGGGTCGCCCCAGTGGCGGGATCGATTTCCACAAGCGTGCTGAGTGTGACGGGTGTTGTCCAGCGGGAGCCACGCGTCGTGCCAAGAAGCGTGCCGCTCGGACTGCTCTCCGTCGTGCTGAGCTGGATATCAGACACGGGCCGACCGTCGCTTGGCTCGGTCGGGTACTCCTCGCATGCCGTGGCCGCCAACGCGAGGATCGGGATTAGCGCGAGTTTTCTCATCGCTGCGTACCTCCTCCGTAGAGACCAGCTGCGTTGTCGTCGTGCCCGGCGGGACACGCTCGCTGTGACGCAGCCGTACAGGCTTGGCAAGCGGCGTGAGCTTATCCGAGCTGGTCGCCTTAGCGGGCTATTATATGAACCTGGCGGGTATATATTGCTTATTGACAACGGCTTAGGTCTACCGGAGAGTCGGCACCCCACCCGGCAGCACAACCAAAGCCGCTTGGTACATCTGTTTACGCGGGACATTATAGCTCATCCGGCGGCCCGCTGCAACTCTGACAGGTACGAGCCTCCTCTACTCGCCGTCGAACAGAATCTCCCGGTTCCCGGCCTCCACGGCCAGCGCGAAGGCCAGCCTCGCCGCCTGCAGCACCTTCGGGTAGTTGATCGTCTCCGGGTCGTCGGACGGTCGGTGGTAGTCCGGACCCATGAACCCGCGTGTGATCAAGATGGCCGGGATGCCCCTCTGCATGAAGGCCAGCTGATCGCTGCGCTGGACGTGGGCGTAGGGGTCGCTCCCCTCGTTGAGCCTCCAATCCAGGTTCACCCCCACCCGCGAGTTGACGTCCCGGATCAGCTGGAGCAGCTCGGGCCGTCGGTTCTCCGAGCCCATGGCGAGCAGCGACTCGGGCCAGTCGGGCGAGTTCCTCCCCACCATGTCGAGGTTGATGTTGAGGACGATCTTCTCGATTGGCACCGGCGGATTGACGGCGAAGTACATGGAGCCGAGCAGCCCCTTCTCCTCGGCGGTGAGCAAGACGAAGATGATCGAGCGCTTCGCCGGCGCCAGCGCCGCCGCCTCCGCCGCCTCCAGCACCGCGGCGCTGCCGCTGGCGTTGTCGTCGGCACCGTTGTAGATCTGGCCGTTCCGTATCCCGACGTGGTCGAGGTGGGCCGTGACCACGATGTACTCGTCCTTGAGGATCGAGTCGGTTCCGGGCAGCACGCCCACGACGTTCGGAGCGGAGAACGCGGGTTCCGCCTCGTACTTGAGGTCGAGGGCGATGCGGACGCCATCCAGCCTGCCAGGCGTGCACGGTCCCGTGCCGGACACCGGGTCGTAACCGGTCCCCGACAAAAGATTCACTGCCTCCGGCGCCTTGATCATGATGAACCAGGGGCTTGATCGCGGGCTGCCTTGTTCCGGCGCGTCGCCAGGCATCGGTCGCACGGTAGGTTGACTCATCATCCGAGTCACCTCGCCCCAGAGTCCCGTCGACGCCGAATCGGCGACCACGATGAGCGCCGAGACCCCGTGCTGCACGGCCGACATCACTCGCGCGTTCGCACTCCGCGACAGGCTGCTGTACACTGCGTGCTGTTCTTCCGGCAACACCGGCTCGCCGTTCCGTGTGGGCGCACCGGCCACCATCACCGCTATCCTCCCGGCCACGTCCAGGCCTTCGTAGTCGTTCCAGCCGTGATCGGGCGCCTCGATGCCGTAACCCAGAAAGACCGGCGTCTCCTCGACGCTCAGCTCGCCGCCCGAGAAGATCTGCAGGGCGAGGAATTCCTGACCGAGACGGTAATCCTTCGGCTTGCCTCCCACTGTTGCCCGCATGGCGCTGGTGCCGCTCACCTTGGCGCTCTCGAACGCGATCGGTTGGAAGAACGATTGCGCGCCGGATGAGCCGGTGAACATCGGCTCGAGCCCCGCAGCGCCGAACAGGATGGCGCCGAAGTGCGCCGCCAGCATGTAGCCTTCGGTGCCGGTGTCTCTTCCCTCGAGGAAATCGGAGGCGAGGTAATGGATATGGTCCCTCAGCTCGGCCTCGGTGATGCTCCCCATAGGGCCGACCCATTCCTGGGCCTGAGCGGCGCAGGTCGGGACCAGCAGTGCGATCGCTATGAGGACCGCCGCGTCCCTATGCGATGGCCTATACATGGCATTCTCTCCTTGGTGTCACCCCTGCCCTACGGCGCGAGCGTCTGATTGGTTTCCCTCAGACTTCGCAGTATCGCAGTTCATGCCGTAGAGCCCCGCGATGAAGCCCGACGGTATGAAGATCGCGGCGATAAATGTCCCCTAGAAGAAGAAGAACGCCGCGGCGAGTATTCCGTAGACCGCCAGCAGCTGCGCCCCCTCCAGCCAGTTCGATTCGCCGTCCAGCGAGATCACCGTGACGACCCCGACGCCCAGCGCCACCGCCGCCACCTCGAAGGCGGTGAACGCCAAGTCCATCGGGTTGCCGAACAGCAGGGAGACGAAGACGAGGAGCGGGGCGACGAACAGCGCCACCTGGGTGCTCGAGCCCACCGCAACGGCGAACGATAGGTCCATCTTGTTCTTCGCTGCCATCATCACGGCGGCGCCGTGCTCCGCCGCGTTGCCGACCAGCGGGATGATGATGATGCCCAAGAAGAACTCGCTGACCCCGAGCGTCGCGATCGTCTCCTCGGTGGCGCCAACCAGGATCTCCGACAGCCAGGCTACGAGAGCCGTGGCGACGACCAACGATACTACGGCGCGCTGCATCGACCACTTCGGCGGCTCGTGCTCGACCTTGGGCCGGAACATCTCGCTATGCGTCTTCAGCGAGAAGAGCAGGCTCAGCAGGTAGACCGCCATCAGCATGACGGCCACGAAGACCGACAGACGTTCGAGGGCGACAGCGTCGCCCGCCGGGTGCGTGAAGTCGAATAGCGCCGGCACTACGAGCCCCACCGTCGCCAGCGCCAGCAGTGCAACGTTCATCCCGGCGGCCTGCCGGCTGAAGCTCTGCGTCTGGTGCCGCAGGCCGCCGACGAATAACGAGAGTCCCAGGATGAGCAGCAGGTTGCCGATGATCGAGCCGGTGAGCGACGCTTTGACCAGCTCGATCAGCCCGGCCTTCAAGGCGAAGATGCCGATGATCAGCTCCGCCGCGTTGCCCAGCGTCGCGTTCATCAGACCGCCGAAGGTCGGGCCCGTGCGCGCCGCAAGCTCCTCGGTGGCGAGCCCCATCAGGCTGGCCAACGGCACGATCGCCACGGCGCTGGCAAGGAAGACCAGGGCCGGTGGCGCGTGCGCGATGTCGAGGACCACCGCTAGGGGTACGAGCAGGGCAGGCGCCAGATGGAAGATTCGCATGGGGCACGATAAACCCCGCCACCGCCCGGTTCAAGTGAGCCTGAGGCGCCGTGTCGCGCCGACACGAAAACCCGCGTCCTTACTACACATCGACCGTCGAGAACGTGGGCTGTACTTCAGCCTCACCGAGGAATCCGGCGCGAATCGGTCACTCGGGCCCGGCACGATGCGTGCTCTCTTCAGAGGCGGAACTGGTGCGGCTTGGGTGGATGTTTGGACTCTGTGGAACCAGTTGTATATACTGGAGGGTGTGCACGGCCCCGCCCTCCGGATGATCGAAAAACGGGGCCGGCAACGCACCGTAAGCTCTCTTACGGCCACCCGACGGTGGCCGGACGGTGCAGCAGTAAGGGAGGCTAGCATGCTTAGAGGATACCGCGCACTTGCGATAACGCTCGGCGCTGCGTGCGTGCTGGCCATCGCCGCGCCGGCGGAGGCCCAGAAGACGAAGACGACACGACGGGCCACTCGTCCGAGCACGGCGCGTGTCAGTCCACGCACTCAGAGGTCGAGTCCACAATCTCGGCCCAGCAGCGCCCGGCCGAGCACCCCACGTTCGAGCACGACTCGCTCGACGGCACAAACGCAGAGGGCGAGACCGACGGTCCAACGTGTGAATCGCGTTGCGTCGCCGACCCGTACTACGACCAGGGCGGCCACGCGGGCTACGCAGAGCGATCGTACGGTCAGGGTGAGGTCACAGCAGCCGACGCGGAGCGGTAGTACGGTCCGCGCGAGGTCGCAGCAGCCGACGCGGAGCGGTAGTACTGTCGTCCGTGGGAGGTCGCAGCAGCCGACGGGTGGCACCAACACCGTCAGGGTGGGCTCTCGGAGTCGGGTGCTGACCGGGCCCTCGATTAATGTCGCAACGAAGAACAATAACCTGTCGGGCGACCCTTCGACGTTCCGACGGCGGTCGACCGATACGGACCGCGCTGGATCGGGTAATGTGCTGCGGCGTCGAACCGACACCCGGCGCGAAGTTCGAGAGGAGACCACGACCCGGCGGTACTATCGTCCGCCGAGCTACGGGTACCCGGGCGGCTACGGGACGGGATACAGGCACGGGTACTACGACGGGTATACGTGGGGGTACTACCGCGGCTACCATCGCGGTTATCATTACGGCCATTACGACGGCTACTACTACCGCCACCGTCACTGGTATGGCCCGCACCTGATTTTCGGGTACCACTTCGGCGGGTTCGGGTTCTATCACGGCCACTGGCACTTCGCCATCGTGATCGGCAGCCCGTACGTGGCTCACCATCACCATTACTACAACTATAGCTGGTGGAATGGCCGGGGCACGAGCCTGGTGGCGTGGGACGCAGCGGTCCAGGCCTACCCGGCCGACTACAGGTTCGGCAGCGGTAGCTGCGTCGCGCTCTGGCTGCGCACGACAGACGGTGTGGACTACACCATCAAGATCGATCCGCGTTACTACAACGCGAAAGATCCCGGTGAGCTCTATGCTGCGCTTTGGGCGGAGCTAGACCAGCAAGGTAGCCTGCAGGTCGAAGACATCCACGGCGCTATCCATGTCTTCCCAGCAGGCATGATTCAGCAGATCGAAGCGACGGTCTGTCGCTAGAAGCACAAGATCCGAAACCAGTCGCCCACGGTCCTGGCTCGCCCAGTTCCGTGGGCGGCGCTATTAGGAACTGTAGGTACGGACCGCGCCCGTCCTCGCAGCGCTCGTGCGGCGGCTCGAACAGGTCGAATTGGTCGGGATCTCTGAAGCGGCGCCTACGCCGGGTCACAGCCCCTCATCCCATCCCTTCCCCACTACCGGACCGGCTCAGCTCAGGCGGGAGCTTCGATCGGCCGGGTTAAATCTAGGCAAAACATGGCGTTATGGCCAGGAATCGCCGCGGGCGGCCCGTCCGGCTGGCTGAACGGCCTATGTTTGGATAGCTTTTAGCCGTGGCCCAACCGTCTCCGGATCGGCCAGGGATGGTGCGATGAGAAACGTAGTGCGAGTCTTGGTTGTACTTGCAGTCGCTCTGGCGTTCGTGCTCCTCTGCGCCCAGCCCACGCCGGGAACCTGACGGGGCGGCAGTCTCCGCCCACCGGCCGGCCTGCCGACGGCCCACCGCAGCACTCACCAGAACGCGCGAACCGTCAGGAAGTCTCGATCGTGTAGATCGCGGCCTCGACCTGCTCGAGCATGCCCGCCTCGACCACGTCGAAGCCATGGACCGTCAGCACGTGCTCAACGGTCCTCTCGATCAGCTCTTCCTCGGTCTCCGCACGGATGATCTGGTTACACTCGATGCCAAGGTCGCGGCACCTCAGCTCCTTGGCCATGGGTTCCCCTCCAAGAACCGCCAGGGGAAAAGTCCGTCCTTAAGTAGTACCCCGGACGGCGGTGGGGGAGCCATGTGGCCGGCGGCCCGGCTGGGGACCCCACCTGCGGTTGTCCCGACTGGATTTTGCTGTAGATTTTCAACTCCCTAGACTGCCCCGTGGTGTAATTGGCAACACGCTTGGCTCTGGACCAAGAGATTCCAGGTTCGAACCCTGGCGGGGCAACTTCAAAGAGGCGTTGGGTGCCGGAATGAGGGTCCGGCCCTCAGCGCCCGATCTGTTTGGACGGGTGGCCGAGTGGTTTAAGGCGCACGCCTGGAGAGCGTGTGGGCGCCGCAAGCGCCTCGTGGGTTCGAATCCCACCCCGTCCGCTTCGGTGTGCGGTGTGCGGTGAAAACCTAACGGCCACCGCATACCGCGTACCTCTCACCGTCTACCAGTAGCTCCACAGGGCACTGACGCTTGGGCCTTGAGGGAGGTGTGCGAAGGAAAGAACTTACAATCACGAACGGAGGGGTGGCAGAACGGGGTTGGCCCGGCCGAGGTGTGGCCGGACAAGACAGAGCAGTAAGTAGCAACGCCGGAGGGGTGGCAGAACGGGGTTGACCCGGCCGAGATGTGTCCGGACAAGACAGAGCAGTGAGTAGCAACGCCGGAGGGGTGGCAGAACGGCAATGCACCGCACTCGAAATGCGGCGCCCTTCGGGGCTTGTGGGTTCGAATCCCACCCCCTCCGCCTTGATGCGACGCGGCTTCCGGGCCTTCGGGCTCGGAGGCCGCTTCCTCATCCCCCTCAGGTGTTGGGACGACTGTCGGGACGCCCGGCGTCTCGCCGCCGAGGCCCATGCGCTCGAGCGCGGCGTCGAAGTGTACGCTCGCCGTCGGGGGTGCTTAGACCGCGTAACGCTGGGTCATCGTGATGGTTGCGTGGCCGAGCCTCTGCTGCAGCTCCACGACCGGCATGCCGGCCTTGGCGGGGGCACGGCCCTGTCGAGGTGGTGCCCCTGTAGCTGGGGCTGATGAGTCTCCTGACTGATCGACACGATCCCTTTGCGATGCACACTACGCTGCGAAGCCTATTAGCCTGCAAGTGTCGCAGCGTTCCCCAGATCGAGTGAAGCTGGTCCGAACTCGGTTCCGGGCGCTATCTTAGGAATAGTCCAATCAAAACACAGAGCGATAATCGCTATTAGGCTGCAACGCCTGCAGGTGGGGTCAGAGGGCCTCGCAGCTGAAGAAGTAGTTAGACGGCGCGTGAAATGGTGACCTGGGTGCAACTCGGGTATCCAATCTTCTGGGCACTGGCCCTTAGTGTCGGGGGTACTGATCAGTCTGCCTCCGATACTTCGAGAGTGTTTCGGGAACTCGCGACGCAGCTGCGTATGGAGGCCGGTGTCGAGAACTACGTTGTGCTGGAGTGGGCGGTGTGGGGCACTAGCTTGGGCAGGATTCGCCCATGGCTGGACTCTCTTGCTCAATATCTTGACGCAGAGGTGGTGCCACCGCGGGCTCGTCCCACACCTCTCTGTCCTTGGTGGGATGTGCCGGCCAGTCCTGACCGGCCAGTGGGGTATAACCTGCGACTGGAGTTGCCTGAGTTTCGCGGGGACACGTCTACCGTACTTGTCAGGTTTAGCTGCAGGAACCCAGAGGGCTACCTGCACCGAGTGTTTCAGCGGGACGATCGATTTTGGTTTGCGTGGCGGGATCGCTGGATCTTCATTCGCAAGCGAACTGAACGGATTACATGAGGTCTGGCATCGCCGCGAACGTTCCAGATGATAGGTGACACTTTATTCTCACCTGATGGGTGACACTTTTCTGCGCTGGTGTCGGGTCTTTCGGCCGTAGTGGTCTTCGATGTTTCCCTCCTGTTCATGGAAGCGACCGAGTTTGACGGGTCCGAAATAGACTTCCCAGAGGCTGTCATCGATCTCTTCGAAGCCGACGTATTGCTCACCGAGGAGATGGCTGACGTTGATCCAGCGGGTGTACCAACGGATGCCGCCGTTGCGACTGACACGGCGGACCTCGAAGTGGGCGGGGTACTCGAGGGGCGGCAGCTTTCTGGGAAACGCCCGATCTGAAGGTTGGTAGGCGGAAGCGGGGGGCTCCTGGCCGAGGGCTTCGTGGGGTCGTTCGTGATTGAATTCGTGGAGGAAGGCGTCGAAGCGGCGCTGCTGAGCCCGGAGGTTTCGTTCCGGTGGTCGGGTGGTGCGCGCCTTGAGGGTTTTGTGCATGCGTTCATGGCGACCGTTCTGCTGGGGCTGGCCGGGCTCGATGAGCTCGGGAAGGATGCCGAGGCGGACCCACCAGACGGAGAGGGTGGAGAGGCGGCCGAGAGCGTTGGAGGCGAAGGGGGCACCGTTGTCGGTGCGGATGCGCTGGGGCAGGCCGTACTCGCGAAACAGGCGTTCGAAGACGGGTCTGGAGCCTTCGATGGTCGGAGCGGTGAGGCCCTGGCAGCCGAGTAGAAAGCGACTGAAGCCGTCCTGCACGGTGAGGGGATAGCAGTAGAGGCTGTTGCGCAGGCGAAACTGGCCCTTGAAGTCGGCACTCCAGACGGCGTTGGGCTGGTCGATCGGAGTCGTGGGTCGGCCGGGATGGGCGCGGCGCAGGCGGCGGCGCTTGGGTAGTACCAGGCCGTGGCGATCGAGGATTCGGTGGATGGTGCCCACAGTAGGGGGCGGACGCTTGGGAAAGCGGTCCTGAAGCAGCCGCTGCAGCTTGGGGGCGCCCCAGCCGCGGCGGCGTCGAAGCTCGAGAATGGCCTGAACGATCTCGAGCGGAGTGGCGTGAGGGCAGGAATGGGGCCGGTGGGAGCGATCGGCGAGCCCTTGAGGCCCGTGTTCCTCGAAGCGGTGGAGCCATTTGTAGCCGGTCTTGCGACTCACACCGTAGCGACGGCAGAGTTCAGCAAAGGGGAAGTGGCCGCGCTGGGCATCGACGACGAAGTTGAAGCGTTCGTTCATGGCTGAGGTCTCTCTCCAGGGCATCGGCACCTCCTTGTGGAGGGCCTAGATTAGGGCCTGGAGTGTTACCCATCAGCCGAGAATGAGGTGTTACCTATCAACCGAGAATGTACCCTAGTTCCCGCTAACAGCCGACCGCAACTACACCCGCACAACACACGCGGAACGCCACAGCCCGCTAACTTACACAGCGAACTTGCACAATTGTCGGTGGTGTTGTGGTCAGGCTGTCGTGCGGTGCGGGTTATTCCGCGTCAGGACTGGAACTTTCGTCGGTGCCGGCGTGCTTCGCCCAGTGGGGCCGCATATCTTCGTACTCCAGATCCCGCGTCTCTGTTTCCTCGTCCTCGGCGCCGAGCTCCTCGCTCAACGGGTCGCGGTCGGGCAATTTGTCCAGTAAACCCAAGGCGACCGTCCTCACGACGCCGACGGTTATGTAGATCAACGAAACAGGGAAAACCACCAATTGGGGGTTCCAGATGAGCAGCGCCACGGCGATCAGCAGAAGCGCGATCGCGGCGCGCCCACTGGGGTTTCGGACGCTCAGGCGGGGAATTGCCGGATAGATTACATGACTCAGCATCAATCCGGCCAACACAATCATACCACCGCCGATCAGCTGAGTCCATGGCCAGCCTGAAAGATACCCCGCGAACAGGCCGGTCTGGCTGAACGGGTAAAACGAAGCCAGCGTGACACCTGCGACGGGTGAGGGGAGTCCGTGGAAGTGGAGATGAGCACGACCGCCCTGCTCGATATTGAAGCGAGCCAGGCGGACGGCCACGGAAGCGACATAGATGAAAGCCAGGGCCCAGCTCCAGTCGCCGGCCTCGAGGAGCTGCTTGTAGACGAGTATGGCGGGCGCGACGCCGAAGCTGACCAGATCGACCAGCGAGTCGAGCTCGGTGCCGAAGGGCGAGCCGGTGCGGGCGAAGCGGGCGATGCGTCCATCGAGCCCATCGGCGACGGCGGCCACGACGATAAGCCAGGCCGCCAGGCTGAAGTCGCCGCGCAGAGCGGCGATCATGGCCCAGAAACCGAAGAACAGGTTGCCCAACGTGAAGGCGTTGGGGAGGATGACGATAGCCCGTCGGCGCTCACCGTGAGCCGCACGACCCCGCTTGATCACTCGGGTCCCTCCGATCCTGCGGTCAGCTGTGCGAGGACTGTCATGCCACCGACCGCTCGTTGGCCGACCCGTACCTTCGGGGCCGATTCCTTGGGCAGAAAGACTTCGACGCGCGAGCCGAACCGGATGAGACCCATCCGATCGCCCTGCTCGACGCGGTCCCCCAGTTTCGCGTAAGTCACGATCCGTTTCGCTGCCAGGCCGGCGATCTGGCGGACGAGCACCGAGTGGCCCACGGATTGGATGCCGGTAGAGGCTCGCTCGTTGGAGTGGCTGGCGGAGCGGCGCCAGGCCGGCTCGAAGCGACCGGCATCATAGGTCCTATGGTCCACGTCGCCGGTCACCGGGTAGCGGTTCACGTGAACGTCGAAGAGCGATAGGAAGATAGACATGCACAGTGACTCGCTCTTCATGTACGAGGATTCCTCGACGAGCCTGATGTCGATGACCTTCCCGTCGGCAGGCGACACGACCAAATCAGGGCCCTTCGGGCCAGCGCGCTCGGGATCACGGAAGAAGGCGAGGACGAAGACCGCCAGTACTGCAACGCAGAAGGCCACGATCCAGAGCAAGGTCCCACCGATGTACGCCGCAGCAGACAGAAGGACTATGGCCGGGACCGTCGTGCCGAGGATGAACGGGAGTCCTTCGCGGGCCAGTGGAATTCGCATCTCTATACTTCTTTTCGCCGGCCTACTGCAGTAACGGCTCGCCGGTGATCAGCTCATACGCCTTAAGGTAGCGCTTCGATGTGTTGTCGACGACCTCGGGCGGCATAGTCGGCGGCGGCGGCATCCGATCCCACTCCCCCTTCGCCACCATCAGGTCGAGGTAGTCGCGCACCGGTTGCTTGTCGAAGGACTGCTGGCTGTGCCCAGGCTCGTATTGGTCGGTCAGCCAGAAACGCGACGAGTCGGGTGTCAGGACCTCGTCGATGAGCAGGATCTCGCCTTCGCTGCCGACGCCGAACTCGTACTTGGTGTCGGCCAGTATCACACCGCCCTCGGCTGCGATGTCGTGGGCGCGCTGATACAGGGCGATGCTCATGTCGCGGAGCGTGTTGGCCACCGCGACTCCGACCGTCGCCCGGACCCGCTCGAAGGTGATGTTCTCGTCGTGTCCCTCGGTCGCCTTGGTTGCCGGCGAGAAGATCGGTGGCTCGAGCCGCTGAGCCTCTACCAGGCCGCGCGGCAGTGGCTCACCCGCCAGCGTGCCGCTGACTCGATATTCCTTCCAAGCGGAGCCGGTGATGTAGCCGCGCACCACGCACTCGATGGGGAATGGATCGGTCTTTCGGCATAGGATGCTACGGCCCTCCCACCGCGAGCGGCTCTCGGCCAGCGGTGGGTGTCGTTCGATTATCGCTTCCGGGTCTGCGGTGATCACGTGGTTGGCGACGATGTCGCTGGTCCGTTCGAACCACCAGAGCGAGAGCTGGGTGAGAACGATCCCCTTGTGTGGGATCGGCTCGTCCAGCACGACGTCGAAGGCGCTCAGCCGGTCGGTGGCGACGAGCAGCAGATCATCCCCAAGCGCATACACCTCCCGGACCTTGCCCTCCTTCACCAAAGGCAGATCCAATCCGACGGTTCGTAGCGGTTCTGTCATCGTCGTTTCTCGACCGTTCTCTCTCTCTCAGACAGTGAGGGTTGGGCTGTCCTTTTCGATTTCCTCCGCATGGCGTTCCAGAGCCGGATCGACCGCTTCGGCGATGAACCGTTCTACCTGCTGGGGGGCCCGGCCAACCATCGCCTCGGGGGTCAACAAGCGTTCCAGACCCTCACGCTCGATCCCGATCGCGGGGTCGCCGGCCAAACGCTCGACCAAGTCGTTCGCCTTCCCCTGACGCACTTCCTCCGCCGCCGCTATGGCATGCCGGCGGATGACTTCGTGGAGCTTCTGACGGTCGCCCCCGCGACGCGCCGCGAGCAAGAGGACGGGCTCCGCCGCCAAGTACGGCAGCTGCTCGGCGAGCCGACGTGCCGCCACGTCGGGATGGACGTCCAGGCCGGCAGCGACGTTATGCCAGAGCAGCAGCACCGCGTCGCATCCCAGGTACGCTTCGGGCACGGCGATCCGCTTGTTCGCCGAGTCGTCGAGCGTCCGCTCGAGCCACTGCGCCGCTGAGGTGATCGCCGGGTCGAGCGCTAGGACCATGACGTGGCGTGCCAGTGCATTGATTCGCTCACAGCGCATCGGGTTGCGCTTGTGGGCCATAGCGCTGGACCCGACTTGTGATTTGCCGAACGGCTCCTGTACTTCGCCGAAGTTCTGCAGCAAGCGGATGTCGTTTGCGAACTTCGAGGCAGACTGCGCGATGTCCGAGAGCGCGGCGAGCAGCGTCGCGTCAACCTTGCGCGTGTACGTCTGCGCGGACACGCCGTACACCTGGTCGAAGCCCATCTTCTCGGCGACCAGCGTGTTCAACTTGTCCACTTTCTCGGAATCGCCGTCGAACAAGATCAGGAACGAGGCCTCGGTCCCGGTGGCGCCCCGCGTGGAGCGGAACCGCAACTTGGCAAGGCGGAAGTCGAGCGATTCCAGGTCGAGGAGCAGGTCCTGCATCCAGAGGGCGATACGCTTGCCGACGGTAGTCGGTTGTGCGGGCTGCAGGTGAGTATAGCCGACGCAGGGGACATCGCGGTGCTCGAGCGCCTGCTCCCTCAGCGCGGCCAGGACGCTGAGGACGCGCCGGCGGATCAGCTTGAGCGCCTCGCGGTGTTGGATCAGGTCGGCGTTGTCCATCACGAATGCCGAGGTAGCGCCCAGGTGGATCACGCCCTTCGCCGCCGGCGCCACTTCGCCGAAGGCGTGTATCTGCGCCATCACCTCGTGGCGCGACTTCGACTCGAGCTCGGCGATCCGGTCCAGGTCGATCGTATCGATCGACGCCCGCATCGCCGCTATCGTCTCTTCGCTGATATCGAGTCCGAGTTGCCGCTCGGCTTCGGCGAGGGCGATCCACAGCTCGCGCCAGATCCGCGCGCGGAAGCGCGGCCCGAAGACGGCCGCCATCTCGTTCGAAGCGTAGCGGGTGATGAGCGGGTTCTGATACGAGTCGGCCGTCACCCGGTTACCCTCCTGTAGTGATGCGGAACGACGTTCTGCCCTGATAGCCGTCCCGTTCGTAATAGACCTGGATGCCGCCGCGACCGGCGAGGTAGTCGAGGAGCTCCGCCACCTCATCGGCGCTCGAGACGCGTTGACGGTTGACGGCGAAGATCAGGTCGCCCTGCATGAGCCCGGTCCTCTGCGTAACGTAGTCCGAGACGTTGACGATGAGCGCGCCCTGATCGTTGCGTAGCCCCCGCTCGACCCGGATGGCCGGTGTCAGGGTGATCAGCTCGAGGCCCTCGAGCACCTCGACGCGGTCGGCGCGCACAGAGGGGAGGTCCTCGACCGCAACGGTCACCTCGCGCTCGTTGCCCCTGAGATCCAGCACCGTCAGGCTGATCTGGTCGCCCGGGGCCACGTTGAACAGTTCGGCCTCCCAATCGAGCGGCGACTTCACCGGCCGGCCCTGAACGGCGACCAGCTCCATCCCCTTCGTCAGGTCGGCGCGATCGGCCGGCGAGTCGGGGGCCACCCTCACGATGGAGGCGCCACGCCGGCGTCCCGTTCGGTCACTCTCGGTTGGGCCGACGTCGATGCCGACCCACGGGCGGCGAACCCGCCCGTCGTCACGCAGCTGGTCGGCGATACGCAGCGCCCGGTTGATGGGGATGGCGAACCCCAGCCCTTGCGAACCTCCCGTACGGGAAAAGATGGCCGAGTTCACACCTATCACCCGACCTTCCGCGTTCACCAGCGGGCCGCCCGAGTTGCCCGGGTTGATCGAGGCGTCGGTCTGGATCATGTCGGCGTAGATCGTCCCCTCGTCGCCGCCCGAGCCCGACAGGGCGCCCGGCAGGATGTGGCGGCCGGTCCCCGATATCACGCCTGCCGTGACCGTTGGCTCGGCATTAGAGAGGAGGTAACCGAAGGGGTTGCCGATGGCGATGGCCGGTTCGCCGATGACGAGTCCGTCGGAATCGCCGAACTCGGGGACGGGAATCTCGGCCTCCACCTGGAGAAGGGCGACGTCGGACAGCTCGTCGCTGCCGAGCAGTTCCGCCGGATGGTCACCGCCCTCGACCGTCGATACGACGATCTCGATCGCGCCCTGGACCACGTGGGCGTTAGTCAACACGTAGCCGCCATCCGCGATGGCGAAACCGGACCCAAGGCCGGCGACCTCGCGCTCGGTGCCGAACGGTGCGAAGAAATCGTCGAAGATCGAACGTGGGCCGACCCGCTGGCGGCGGATCACGTTGACGCTTACAACAGAGGGTGTAACGCGACGCGCCGCCTCCACTATGGGTGTCTGCCGGGCGGGCGTCAGGCCGGAGTCACGGTCCGCTTGCGCCGCCGCCCCGGCGGCCGGTGACGGGGCCGGAGTGGGATCCGCTGCCTTCGAGAGGACCGACCCGCCCGGCTCGTCGGCCCGGACCAAAAAGGCAGGCGGCCCGAAAACGACTAGGCCGGCCGCGACTAGGGCGGCGACGAGGCCCACCAACCAGCCGGCGCGGAATCCGGCTGCGGTTCGATCGTGGTCTGTACGTCCGGCTATGCTTCTGCCTCCTGCGCGCTCGGGATCTCGATCCTGGCTTTCTCCGCGTCCCTCAAAAACGCTTCGACCCCACGGTCGGTGAGCGGGTGCTGGACGAGCCTCCATAACACCGCCGGCGGTATGGTGGCGATGTCGGCGCCCAACAGCGCCGAGTCCACGAAGTGCAGGGGATGGCGGATCGAGGCGACCAGGATCTCGGTGTCGAACCCGTAGTTGTCGTATATCTCGCGGATCTGGGCGATAATCTCCATCCCTTCATGCGAGATGTCGTCCAGACGTCCGACGAACGGCGAGATAAAGGTGGCGCCGGCCTTCGCCGCCAGCAGTGCCTGCGATGCCGAGAAGCACAGCGTCACGTTGACGCCGATGCCCTCAGCGCGGAGGCGGCGCGTGGCCACCAACCCCTCCTCGGTCAGTGGGACCTTGATTACGACGTTGTCGGCGAGGGCTGCGAGATCTCGCCCTTGCGCCAGCATCCCCTCCGAGTCGGTGGCCAACACTTCCAGGCTCACCGGCCCTTCCACCGCGTCCGTGATCTCCTTCATGTAGTCGGCCAGGTTGGCGTCGCCCACAACCTTGGCCAGTAGCGACGGATTCGTCGTCACACCGTCTATCAGGCCGGCCCTGGCGGCCCGGCGAATTTCCTTGATGTCAGCAGTGTCGATGAAGATCTTCATTCGCTCTCCCCTTTACCCCTCGCTCTTGCTTCCGTTTGCCCTGAAGTATAGTCGACTCGCGCCAAAAACAAGCCCTGCGCCGGTGCCGGCGGCGCCGCTTTCAGGCCGGGCTCGCCCTCCAACAGGCGGCCTACGTGGTCGACGGGCCGCAGTCCGCGACCGGTCTCGACCAGCGTGCCCACCAGATAGCGGACCATACGGTGGAGGAATCGGTCGGCCGTGATCTCGAACTCGATTATCTCAATGTCGCGTCCTGGCTCGCGCCAGAACGCCGAAAACACGTTGCAGCGAACGCCCCGCTCGGGCTGGCCAGACTTCGCAAAAGCGCCGAAGTCATGCTCCCCGGCGATGCAGCCGCTGGCCGCGTCGATCCGTTCTCGGTCCAGGTTGTGGCCGACCGGCCAACACCAGCGGTGCTCGAAGGGCGAGCGGGACCCAGGGGTGAGGCCAACGCGGTAGACGTACGTGCGGGATAGGGCGTCGTACCTCGGGTGGAAGGACTCGGGCACGCGCTCGGCGGATTCGATCCACAGGTCGCTCGGCGCCAACGCGTTGAGCGCTCGCACCAGCTCCCGCTCGTCGAAGCGATTCGGTATCAGGGCGCTCGCCACCTGACCCGTGGCGTGGACACCTCGGTCCGTGCGGCCGGCGGCGGTGACGCTGACGGAGTCCGTGCCGCACAGCCGGCCCAGCAAAGCCGAGAGCTCGGCCTGCACCGTGCGTTGGTTGCTCTGCGCCTGCCAACCGTAGAAGTCCCGGCCGTCGTAGTGCAAGACGAGCTTGACTCGCCAGTGACCCGTGTCTTCCCCTGAGCGCATACACTAACAATATCCAATATCCTTTATCTGCTGACCAGGTATTCAACGGGTCGAAGCCGGGGGACCGCTCGCTCCGGCCGACCCGGCAGTCGGTGTCGGCGCTCACCCGCGAGGACAACGGGCTACTCACCGGCAGCCTTGGCCTAAGAATCGGAGCCGGGTCGCTAAAACCAGCTTCGCTCGTCGGTCCCCGGCTCCCCCAAACTTGGATGCCGGGCCCTCAGGTTGGACGGTGGATGTGACCTCAGTACTTGCGGATGACTCCGACGACGACGCCGCGGACCTGGACTTCATCCTCCGCGTAGTAGAGCGGCGCGTGATGCTGATTGGCTGGCTGTAGCCGGATACGACCGTCGCTCTCCCTGTAGTACCGTTTGACGGTCGCAGACTCGCCGTCCACGAGTGCAATGACCATTTCGCCGTTCTCGGCCGCCTCGCGACCATCTACGACCACACAGTCGCCGTCACGGATCTGGTCGTCGATCATCGAGTCGCCGCGCACCCGCAGCACGTAGTGGGGGCCCTTTCCGGTGAGCATATCCTCGGGCACCGAGACCACCTCGGTGTCTTCGATCGCCTCGATCGGTGCTCCGGCCGCCACCAGACCCAGCAGCGGAAGCCCGGCCGCCACCACCTTCGGGCGCGCCGACTCCAGCGGCTCCACCGAGCGGCTTTCGTTGTAGTTCCGGCGGATGTAACCCTTACGCTCGAGGTTCGAGAGATGCTCGTGCACCGTCGCCAGAGAACGATAGCCGAAAAAGTCGGCGATCTCCTCGAAACTCGGTGAGTACCCTGAGGTCTGGATGAAGCTCTCGATGAAATCGAGGATCTCTCGCTGCCGCTTGGTGAGCGCCATGACGCCTCCATTGTGCCATCGCGAGTGGCTGTATCCCGAACAAGAGCCGAAGCTACAATACCCGAAAATGCACCGAAGCGCAACCCCCGACGCCGTATCTGGTTGTGGGAATGGGGGCTGAGGGGGCGGCCGGTCAGGCCTACTGAGCCTCCGCCATCCGGTTGGGCGGCTCTGCCCTGACTCTCGGCGCCGTCCGGCCCAGTGGGGGTTAGCGAGGGATCAGGTGACGAACAAGGGGGTAACGTACTATATTGTTGGCGGTTGTCGGTCCGGACCCCCACCCCTGCCTTGTCCGCGAGTCCCAGGCCGTCATAGGGCAGTCTTCGCAGGCCGTTGGCCAGACGGCGCCACTTGCTATGCCGGCTGAGGTTCCAGAAACCAACGAGAAGCTGACCGCGGGATCCTCGCGTATAAGGGGGCGGTAAAACTAGGCACGGGCGGCAGGGACGTGGAGGACGTAGGGCGTCTCGAAACTGACGGCGGCACGCTGCCGAGAGGGAAGCGGTGATGGACGAGAACGTCCTCGGTGGTTTACCTGATTTCGATTCCGATTTCGAATCGGATGTAGGGCCGGCCACGGACCCGGGAACGGAAGCGGTTCCGGTCGCGGAGGAGGGTGGACTCGACACGGAAGTGCGGGAGTTCCTCACGGCCTTCGTGAAGACGGTTCGGGCGGCGCAACTGTACGTCCAGGGCAACCCACTTCTGCATCAGTTCATCGAAGACCTTAAGCGACGCCTGAACGCGATCTGGGACCGCGTCCCCTCGCTCAACTTAACGGTCTACGAGAGCGAGATCCGCTGGCTCGACAGCCAGGTCTACCAGGAGAAGCTGGGAGGGCAGGATAACCTGGCCTTCAACCTGTACAGGGACGGTATCAGGCGGGTGGAGTTATTGCCGGGCGTCGAAGATGACGAGCTTCGTCAGTTCATCGACGTTCTACGCCTCTCGAAAACGCTGAAGGAGGATGAGGACGACCTGCTGACGTTGCTGTGGAACTGCGACTTCAGTCTGATCCGCTACGAGTACGTCGACGTACTGGGTGATGAACCGCCGGTGCCTGTACCGGACTTGTCGCAGGCCGACGACACGCTTCCAGCGCTTCCCGAGTTGGAGCTGTCTCCGGAGTTGCAGACGCCAACACTGCGCGAGGACTTCGAGCCGTCGCTGTACTTCCTGGACGAAGCCGACGTGGCGCACCTCCAACAGGAACTGCTTCGCGAGTGGGATCGGCCGGTGAGGCAGGATGTGACGGTTGCGGTCCTCGACCAGTACGAGCTGGGTGATGAGGAGCGTCGCGCCGAAGTCGTGGACATGCTGCGTCAGATGCTGCCGCGCGTGCTAGCGGAAGGGGACTTCGCCAAGGCGTCCTTCATTGTCGGTGAGCTGAAGGGGATCGCCGTCAAGAAGCAGGAGGACGCGGCGGTCATAGAGGAAGTAGACGCGATCATCGGCGAACTGAGCGAGCCGATCGTGCTCGAGCAGCTGGTCAAGATCCTGGAAGACGGGACGGTCGATCCGAACAGCGAGGCGCTGGCCACCTTGCTGGGGGCGCTCAAGCCGCAGGCGATTATCGTGCTGATCCAGGCGTTGCCCTTAGTGGCGCGCAAGGAGGCACGGGAGCAGCTCATGGCGACGCTCGACCGGCTGGCCTCGATAAATCCGAAGCTGATGCCGGGCCTGGTCACGGCCGACGATCCGCGGGTGGCGGCGGAGGCGGCGAAGATCGCCGGGCGTCTGAAGATGAGCGGCACGGCGGAGCCTATCTCGGGGCTGCTCAAGCGGCCCGAGCAGGAAGTGAGGCTCGCCGCGGTCGAGGCGCTGGTGGCGCTGCGGACCTCGATGGCGGGCAGTCCGCTGATGGGAGCGCTGACTGACGAGAGTCGCGACGTTCGGGTGGCGGCGGCCAAAGGCATCGCGCGGCTCAAGTACAGCCCCGGCGCTCAGCAACTTGAGGGGTACATCAAGGGCAACGACCTGCGCAAGCGGGATTTGACGGAACAGCTAGCCTTCTTCGAGGCCTACGCTCGCGCCGCCGGCGACAAAGGGACCCGGCTGTTGGCGCGTATGCTGAACGGACGTCGTTATCTGTGGTTCAAGTATCCGAGCCAGATGCGCGCCTGTGCGGCGCGGGCGCTGGGCTTGGTGGGTGGCGCGGAGGCGGAGAAGGAACTCAATGTAGCGGAGTTCGACAAGGACCCGATGGTCCTGAGTGCGGTGCATGCAGCGCGGCGCGAACCGCCCGAGGAGGGCGAATCGGATGATGATGGTAACGAGGAGTGAGGATGGGCTGATCCAGGATACCAGCGCCCTATTGAGCGGTGAAGGGCGCAAGGTCCTGGCGGCGCTCTACGCGACGATGCGCTCGTTGCGCCTCTATCCTCTGGAGAACCAAGTGGTACAGCGGGCGTTGGCCGAGGTAGAGGCGAGCGCGCGGATCTCGCTCAACCGGGAAGGGCGCCTGCAACTGCGTTTGGCTGGCGATTTCGTCTTCTTCAACGACGTGCGGTTGCGGCTCGATCTCGGTAACTACGCCAGCTTCGTCTTCGTCCGGAAGATCTTGGAAGCACATGGCGTCGGAAGCATCGACGTGAACCCGGCGGTCGACATCCGCGAGTGGACGTCGTTCCTGTCGCTGCTGGTCCAGGAACCGGAGGGGACTGCTCAGCAGGCGCTGGAGTCGGTCCAGCAGCGCATCCAACAGGCGGGCGTCGAGAACATCGCGGTGGGGCCGGCTGCAGCGCTGGTCGATACGCTGAGCCTGAGCGAAGAAGCCAAGGAAGCGGCGCGACGCACGTACGCGCGCTCGGTTAGCGTGGTCAAGGACGTGATGACCAGCGTTCGACTCGGCAAGGCTTGGAGCGGGCGTCGAGTCAAGCGCGTAGTGCTGGGTATCGTCGACCAGGTTCTGCACGACGAGGCCGCGATGCTGGGAATGACGACGCTGCGCGACTACGACGAGTACACGTTTACTCACTCGGTGAACGTCTGCATCCTCTCGGTGGCGCTCGGCCAGAAACTCGGTTTCAGCAGACATCAGCTGTTCGACCTCGGGCTCGGCGCCCTGTTCCACGACGTGGGCAAGTCGCGTGTCCCGCTCAGCGTGCTGAACAAGGAAGGCCGGCTGGACAAAGAGGAGTGGCGGGTCATGAGCCAGCACCCCGAGTTCGGGCTCATCCTCCTGTTCGACCTACACGGGTTCGAGGAGCCGCCCTATCGGGCGATGCTGACGGCGTACGAGCACCATATGCGGACCGATTTCACCGGCTACCCGCGGGTGGTCCGGGACCGCTGGATGGGTTTCTTCTCGCGGATCGTGGCTGTCGCCGATGCCTTCGACGCGGCGACGAGTAAGCGGAGTTACCAGTACATACCGTTTCCACCCGACGAGGTGCTGCGGGAGATGCGGGACAATCCGTCTCGCGGATTCGATGCCACAATCGTCAAGGCGTTCGTGAACATGATGGGCATCTATCCGGTGGGAACGCTATGCATTCTGGACACGGGCGAGTTGGCCGTCGTCGTCGCGCCGAGCCCGAACCCGGAAGAGCTGCACCGGCCTCTGGTACGGGTGGTCTCCGATGCCAGTGGCCGCAAGCTCCCGGAACCACCGCTGGTTGACCTGTCGGAGGAGGACGCGGCGACGGGTCGTCCGGTCCGCACGATCGTGAAGACAACCGACCCTGACAAATACAGCATCACGGTTTCCGACTACGTAGCCTGAGCGACGGTGGCGACACGCGCCTGCCCGGTTTGACACCTTGGAATCGACGGCGCTAACATCCCAGCCGTGATGGCCAAGGAACCTCCAGACCAGAAGGACCCTCGGCGTCGTATGACCACGCTCGAGTTCGTCGCCATGAAACAGCGCGGCGAGCGAATCGCCGTGCTCACCGCTTACGATTATCTAATGGCGGGGCTGCTCGACGAGGCCGGGGTCGACTGTGTGCTCGTCGGCGACTCGCTGGGCCAGGTCGTCGCCGGAGAGGAATCGACCCTCCCCGTCACCATCGAGCAGATGATCTATCACGCGAAGGCGGTGCGACGGGGAATCGAGCGGGCACTACTCGTCGTCGACATGCCGTTTCTCACCTACCAGGTCTCGGTCGAGGAAGCGATCCGCAACTGCGGCCGGGTGCTACAGGAGACCGGGGCGCAGGCGGTGAAGTTGGAGGGTGGCCATGAAGAGATGGCGCGGACCATCGACAGGTTGGTCGTCTCGGGTATACCGGTGATGGGTCACCTGGGCCTCACGCCACAGTCAGTCCACAAGCTCGGGGGCTATCGCCTGGTCGGCAGGGTCGAACAGGAACAGGAGCGGCTGCTGGCCGAAGCGGCGCGGCTGGTCGACGCGGGGTGCTTCAGCATAGTGCTGGAGATGCTTCCCAAGGGGTTGGCCGGCGCAATTACCCGGGCGGTGCCGATCCCCACCATCGGGATCGGGGCCGGTCCCGAATGCGACGGGCAGGTTCTGGTCCTGCCAGACATGCTGGGCCTGAACGAGGCCTTCAGCCCCGGCTTTCTGAAGCGGTATGCCGACCTGGCTGCCGGCGTCCGTGAGGCGGTTTCCGACTACGTGCGTGAGGTGAAAGAGGGCGTCTATCCCGGTCCCGAGCACTCGTACGAGTGAGGGTGACGCGCTATTCCTGCCGTGAAGCTTGTCAAGACGATCTCGGAGGTCAGGGCGGAAGTCGGTCGGGCCCGCAGTAGCGGACGGAGCATCGGCCTGGTCCCCACAATGGGATTCCTCCACGAGGGACATCTCAGCCTGGCAGACCGTTGCTGCGAGCTCGCCGGCTACGTGGTCATGTCGATCTACGTGAACCCCCTGCAGTTCGGGCCCTCAGAAGACTTCGACGAGTACCCGCGAGCGCTGGAGCGCGACTTGGCGTTGGCCGAAGAGCGAGGCGTCGACCTGGTGTTCGCTCCCGCTGACCGCGAACTGTATCCGACTGAGCTCACCGTGACCGTTGCGCCCAGGCGGCTGGCCGACCGGCTCTGTGGCCTCAGCCGGCCGGGCCACTTTGAGGGCGTGCTTACGGTCGTCGGCAAGCTGTTCGGCATCGTTCAGCCTGACCTCGCAGTCTTTGGCCAGAAGGATTTCCAGCAGGCGGTCCTGATCCAGAAGATGGTGATCGATCTCGACATGCCCGTCCGCGTCGAGGTGGCACCTACGGTGCGGGAGGCGGACGGTATCGCCATGAGCTCGCGCAACGAATACTTATCGGCCGACGAGCGGCGGCGGGCTCTGAGCATCTCGCGGGGCCTCGCCGGGGCGCTGAGGTCTTTCAGATCGGGCGAGCGGGACGCGGCGATGATCGGTCGGGGTGTCTTGCAGACGATGGAGGAGGCCGGCGGTGTGGACGTCGAGTACGTAGAGGTAGTCTCCGCCGACGACCTGGAGCCGGTCCAACAGGCGGACGAGGAGACGGTCGTGGTTGTGGCTGCTCGGGTCGGCACCACACGGCTCATCGATAATGCGCGACTGGGCGCGCCAGACCCGGGCCTGGCAAGGCTATTATAGAGTATTGAGACATATGACACGCCGGGAGTTGCATCCTCTTATTATTAGAGCGGCCCGTGGAGAGCTGCCCGCCTGGGCCCGCGTGCGGACGGGGCGCCTGACCCACCTCGCGTCGGTGGCGGAGCTGCTGTCACGCTGGGCGGCCGAGCTCGGCCTGGACGAGGGCGATCGCCTACGCTGGGTCGCGGCCGGCTGGTTGCACGATTCGCTACGTGATGAGGTTCCCGAGTCGCTCGCCGCTGCAGCGCCCGAGTATCCTATTCAAGTGCAGCATGGGCCGGCTGCCGCGGAGCGGCTCGGCGCAGAGGGCGTTGACGATCGCGAGCTACTGGACGCGATCCGCTTCCACAGTCTGGGCAACAGCGGATTCGGTGCCCTTGGACGCTATCTCTATCTGGCGGACTACCTCGAGCCCGGGCGGCCTTTTTCCCCGGTGGAGAACGCCGCGATGCGCGCCGCGCTTCCCCACGAGCCCGACGCGGTCCTGAGGCGTATTTGTGCTCTCCGCATTCAGGAGGTTCTCAGTCGCGGCCGACCTCTACGCCCTGAGACCGTCGCGTTTTGGAACGAGCTGCAGGAGAACGGCGCGGTAGATAGCAGGGGGGACATTTGAGTAGCCACCTGCGCACCGCTATCCTCGCTTTGGTGTTCTTCGTGGTGGGAGTGTTCGTAGCTTCGCTATGGCTCGAGATCCGGCACGAGACCCCTATGACCGTCGAGCAGCCGGAGGGACACTGGGGTGGACGGCGAATCCGCGTGGAAGTCCTCAACGGCGCGGGTGTGGACAGGCTGGCCGTTCGTGCCACCGAAAGGCTGCGCGAACTCGACTTCGACGTCGTCTACTACGGCAACCTCCCGTCGTTCGGCCGCGACAGCTCGGTTGTCATCGCTCGGCTGGATGACGTGGAGCCTGCTCGGCACGTCGCCGACGCCCTCGGGCTTCGCCATGTCGTGCACGAACCCGACAGGAATCTCTATCTGGACGTCACGGTGATACTTGGGTCGGATTGGGGCCGCAGTCCCGAGCCGCGCAACCCCGAGCCGCAGGCTCAAGGGGGAGGGGTTTGGTGGAAACGTGTGAAGCGGGCGGCACGCCGTCTGTGGCCGGGCTAGTCATGTTGATGGGCCCGAGTGGCGCTTTTATCTTTGCTCGTTGGGAAATCGTCGTGGTTACCGCTATTGTCGAGGTCGCGAGGGGGAATGCAGAGCGGGGCAGAAAGCGCCGCCGGGGATCAGACTATATTGCGGGTCGTCGACCTGCTCGCCCCCGAGCGTGTCAAGGTACCCCTGGAGGGCCTCGATAAGGAGAGCATCCTGGCGGAGCTGGTGGACCTCGCCACGCAGTCGGCGGGGCTCGCAGCGCGACGCGACGAGATACACCAGGCCGTTTGGGAGCGTGAGGAAGTGCTGAGCACAGGTATCGGAGACGGGATCGCGCTCCCGCACGCCAAGATCGGCGGCCTGGACACCGTTGCCGTGGCCGCCGGGGTCTCACGGGGGCCGGTGGAATTCGGCGCGTTGGACGCTGAGCCCGTGCGGCTGCTGTTCTTGGTCCTCGGCCCGGAAACCGCGGCGGACGTGCAGGTGCGCCTGTTGAGCCGGATCAGCCGGCTGTTGAGTGGGGAGTCGCTGCGCCAGCGGCTCGTGTCGGCGGAGGATGCGCGGCGGTTCTGTGAAATACTAAGAGAGGCCGAGAGCGCGATCTGAGAGGCACGCTCGGTCCCAGGAGATAAATGAGAAAGTCGCTCAGACCCTCACGTCCGGTTCCTCCCCATCCGTATCGAGCGACTGTCACGCTGGACTGAAACGACACACCCTAGCGATTGGCTGACCGCATGACGGCTTCCTTGTACAGCACTTCGTATCGCAGCCACATGGCGGGCGAGTTACGGTCCGAACATGTCGGCAGCAGGGTCCGCCTGGCAGGCTGGGTCCACCGGCGTCGGGATTTGGGCGGCCTGATCTTCATCGACCTGCGTGATCGCAAGGGCGTCGTGCAGGTATCGTGCGATCCCGACGTGTTGTCGAGCGAGGCGATGGAGAGTGCGCGCCGGATCGGCTCTGAGGTCGTGGTGGCAATCGAGGGCGATGTCGTGGCGCGGCCGCCGGAGGCCGTGAATCCGGACATGGCAACGGGTGAAGTCGAGGTGAAGGCGGAGGGTATCGTTCAACTGGCGCCGGCCGAGACAACTCCGATACTGGTCGCCTACGGTGCGGACGAGGAGCTGGCTTCGGAGGAGTTGCGACTGCGCTATCGCTATCTCGACCTGCGACGCCCCGAGATGCTGGGTAACTTCGTGCTGCGCCATCGTGTCTTCCACACGATCCGCGGCGCGCTGGACGAGCTGGATTTCGTCGATGTCGAAACGCCGATGCTTACGCGGCCGACTCCCGAAGGCGCACGCGACTACGTTGTACCGAGCCGCGTGAGCCACGGTGAGTTCTACGCTCTGCCCCAATCGCCGCAGCTCTACAAGCAGATCCTCATGGTGTCGGGCTTCGACCGCTATTTCCAGATCGCCCGCTGCCTGCGCGATGAAGATCTGCGCGCCGACCGCCAGCCGGAGTTCACTCAGCTCGACGTCGAGATGTCTTTCGTCGCCGAGGACGACGTCTGGACGGTGATCGAGATCGTGATGGCGGCGGTATGGAAGGAGGTTGCCGGCCGCACCGTCGAGCGCCCCTTCCAGCGTATGTCGTATCGCGATGCGACGGAGCGCTACGGCACGGACAAGCCGGACCTGCGAATCGCCTGGGAGCTGTGCGACCTCAGCGATGACTTGCGGAGTAGCGAATTCCGCATCTTCCGCGGAGCCATAGAGGGTGGCGGTAGGGTACGCGGCTTCCGCGTGCCCGGCGGCGCGAAGCTTTCCCGCAAGGTCCTCGATGGTTTGGACAAGGTGGCTCAGGACGCCGGCGCCCCTGGTGCACTCTGGACCAAGCTCAGCGATACGGGGGCGCAGGGAGGTTTCGGAGCCAAGCTCTCAGAGACGGAGCTCACCGCTCTGAGGGGACGGCTCCAGGCGAAAGAGGGTGACCTCATCGTGTCGATCGCCGGTCCAGAGCCACAGGGGAACGCTGCCCTCGATGCCTTGCGCCGCCACCTCGGGTCGGTCATGGACGCCGTGGAAGAGGGCGACCGATTCCTCTGGGTGACCGAGTTTCCGCTGTTCGAGCGTGACCCGGAGAGCGGCGAGCCGGTACCGAGCCACCACCCGTTTACCGGACTCAATCTTGAAGACGTGGATCTGCTGGAGAAAGACCCGCTGTCGATACGTTCGCGTGCCTACGATCTGGTCTACAACGGCTCGGAGTTGGGAAGCGGCAGTATTCGTATCAACGACCCGAGCATGCAGCGCCGGGTATTGGCCGTCCTCGGCATTGGGCCCGAGGAGGCGGAGCGAAAGTTCGGTTTCCTGTTGGAGGCGTTCAAGTACGGCGCGCCGCCTCACGGCGGGTTCGCTATAGGCCTCGATCGCGTCGTCATGCACCTGGCAGGCGGTTCATCGTTACGTGAGGTGATCGCCTTCCCGAAGACCACGGCGGCTCGCGCACTCATGGAAGGTGCGCCCGCGCCGGTTGCCGATGAGGAGCTCAAAGAATTGGGAATCAAGAGAATTAGGCGGACCGATGCCTGATCAGTCGACGGACTCGTCGCAGATCATCCAACATCGCCTGGCGGCCGAAGGGGCCGACCAGCTCATTCTGGCTGGCGTGAACGATGCCAACCTCCAGGAGTTGGCTCGTATTTGCGGATGCCGTGTCGTCTTGAGGGACGACGAGGTAGTACTCTCAGGGTCACTCGCCGACGTGGAGCGTTGCGTGCCCATCGCTCGGCACATGATCGATCTCGCCCGCATGGAGACTCCGTTCTCCGTGAGCGATATCGGTCGCTTCGCAGATGTCGTGGCCGAGAGCGAGGGACTGCCGCCCAGCGCCCTCGAGGGTAGCAAGATCATCCTGCCGGGCTCGCGGAAAGTCATTACACCGAAATCCGCCGGTCAGAAGCTTTACATCGACGAGATCAACCGCACCGAGATCGTGATCGGTGTCGGCCCGGCGGGAACCGGCAAGACGTACCTCGCCGTGGCCATGGCGGTCGACGCTCTTCACAAGAAGCGCCTGCGCCGCATAGTCCTCGTTCGCCCCGTGGTCGAGGCCGGCGAGCAACTCGGCTTCCTTCCCGGCAGCGTGGAAGAGAAGGTCGACCCCTACTTGCGCCCGCTGTACGATGCGCTGGGCGACATGATGCCACCGGAGCAACTCCGTCGAGCGCTGGAGAACCGAACACTGGAAATCGCGCCGCTCGCCTATATGCGCGGCCGCACGTTGTCCGATGCGTTCGTCATACTCGATGAGGCCCAGAATACGACCACGTTGCAGATGAAGATGTTCCTGACGCGGTTGGGCCTCAACTCGAAAGCGGTGATCACCGGCGACAAGACGCAGATCGACCTGCCGCGCCGCGAGGACTCCGGGCTGCTCGAGGTCGAGCGGATACTACAAGGGATTGATGGGATATCATTCGTTTACCTGACCGAGGTGGACGTGGTGCGTCACCGCCTGGTCAAAGAGATCATCAAAGCGTATGCACGGGTCCGCCCGGGCAACGCCGGTTCCCAGGAGAGCGAATGAACCCGGGTGGCAAAAGCAAGACCACGGTCCGGATACGCTACCTGATGCGTGAGCTGACGAGGCGCCGCGGCGTACAGATCTTGGCACGCCGTTTCAGCCAAGCCTATCGTCTACTTCTGCTGATCTCCGCCGCGATCGTCATCGTCTTCGTCTTCCCGCGCGGCTCGGCTCGCGACGTCGTCGCGCCGCTCCAGGAAGGGATGGTGGCGCAGGAGGACGTGATCGCTCCGGTCAGCTTCCCGGTCTACAAGTCGGAGGCGGAGTTGACTCGGGCACGGGCGGAGGCTGCCGCCGGTGTCGAGCCTATCTTCGAGCACTCGCCGGGACTCGCCGATAGCTCGATCAGCGCCGCGCGAGCGTTCTTCGACACGGTGGAGGTGGTCGTCTCCGCTGCCACGGACCCGGAGGGAGGACGCAACGAGGTACGCGCTCTGCTTGACGGTTATGGGATCGCGGCGTCCGAGAACCAGGTGACGCTTCTGATGGCGGCCGAGTCGCGTGGGCTGTTCTGGACGTCCGTCGAGTCGACGTTCCAAGGACTGCTGCGGCCGGGAGTGGTGAGTGGATCCGAGCTGGGCGACGTGGCCTCCAGCGGAGTCAGCCTGCGGTCAGCAGCGGGCGGCGAAACGCTGGTGCGAGGTGATACGCTGACGACAATGGAGCAGTTCTTCGAGCGGGCCGACTCGCGATCGCCCTCCGAGTTGGGGGTGGATGCGCACCGTCTGTTCCACAACATCATCGTACACTTCGCGCGCCCGACGATCGTGCTCAACCGGGAAGCGACCGAGGCGGCCAGGAACCAGGCGCGGCAGGCCGTGAACCGGGTTGCCTACGAGGTGCTGGAAGGGGAAATGATCGTGGCGGCGCATGAGCGAGTGGGCGCCGAGCAGCGGGAACGTCTGGTCGCGCTGCAGCAACATCTTGCCGGCCAAGAGGCCGGGCGTATGTGGCCGGCCAACCTGGGCGGTTTCCTGTACAACATTCTGTTGCTCGTCGTTCTCGGCCTGGTCGTCAGGTACTACCGCCCTGACGTCTATGCTTCCGGTCGCTCGCTGACCCTGATCTGGTTCCTCGTATTGGCGGTGGCGGGTGCGGCGGCGTTGGTCTCGCGGACCGACGCGCCGTGGCAGTTGATCCCGATCGCGTTTGCTGCACTGACGATCGCGACTCTCTACGACGGCGTGCTGGCGCTGCTGACGGTGTTCGTGCTGGTAGCCCTGATCTCGTCGAACCCGGCGTTTGCCGGTCTCTACGTTTCATTCTTCACGGTGATGGGGGGAGCCGCGGCGGCGTTGAGCGGCAGGGTAGTGCGAAGGCGGGCCCATACCTGGGCGTTTGCCGCAGTGATCGCTGGCACCTACATACTGACTGCCTTCAGCCTTGGCCTAATGGGGCTTCAGGGTACTGACGGTGTCGTACTGAGCGTGTTCTGGGGGACGGTGAACGGTGTGGGCTGCACGTTGCTCGCGGTGGGCGTTTTGCCGCTGGCCGAATCGTTTACGAAGATCATCACGGACCAATCGCTGCTTGAGCTGGCAGACGTCAACCGGCCACTATTGAGGCGTCTATCGTTGGAGGCGCCGGGCACGTACGCGCACTCGATCAACGTCGCCAACCTGGCGGAAGCTGCGGCTCGTGAAATCGGGGCGAACGCTCTACTAGTGCGCGTCGGCGTCTACTACCATGACATCGGCAAGGTGAAGAAGCCCCAGTACTTCGTCGAGAACCAGCCACCGGGGCGCAACCCACACGACAAGCTTAAGCCTGTCACGAGCGCCGGCATAGTCCGCGAACACGTTAAGGATGGGCTCGAGTTGGCAGAGGAAGCGCGGCTGCCGGGTACCGTGATGGCGTTCATCACCGAGCATCACGGGACCCAGAAAATCGGCTTCTTCTGGGATAGGGCATTGGAGCTCGACCCTGAGGCCGAGCTCAGCTCGAAGGACTTCCGCTACGGCGGTCCCAAGCCGCAGAGCAGAGAAACGGCCATCGTTCTACTCGCCGATTCCGTCGAGTCGGCGGCGCGCGTGCTCCAGGATCCGACGCCTGAGGGCATCGAGGAACTTGTCGACCGCATAGTCGGATTCAAGATCTCCGAAGGCCAGCTGGACGAGGCGCCGCTCACCATGCGCGAGATCGATATCATCAAGCAGCAGTTCGTGAAGGTACTCACCAGCATGTACCACCACCGCCTCGACTATCCACTGCAGAACAGTCAGGCTGCGGAGGCGGAAGAACCGGCGGTACCCGGCGCGTCGTGACACCGACCGGCCTCGTCATCCACGCCAACAGGCTGGAAACAGTCTCGGTTCTCGAAGCGGCCGACGTGGAGCGGGCGGTGACGCTAACAGCGGAAGCTGAAGGTGTCGAAGGCGGTGAGATCTCGGTCACCTTCCTCGACGCGGACGCCATGGCAGCCCTCGGCGCGGCTCACCTGGGGCGCACGGATCCCACCGATGTGATCGCTTTCAATCTGGCCGAGCCGGCGGATCCGCTGGGTGACGTGTACATCTGCCCTGCTGTGGCGCAGGAATCGGCCAGCGAGTACGGGGTCGAGCTGCGGGAGGAGCTGTTACGGCTGGTGGTGCACGGAGTGCTGCATGTCCTCGGCCACGACCACCCGGAAGGGCCGGAGCGTATGGAGAGCGAGATGTTCCGGCGTCAAGAAGAGATCCTCTCCCTGGTATTGTAGTCGACACTCGACAGCGGACAGCAAACTGTCAGTTTCTCGGCTTCCTCTCAGCGGTCGACTTCCGAAGTCCGACGTTCGACGTTCATGCGACTGTAGACGCGAGGCCCGGATCCGGATACAGTTAGGCCGGGTGGATTGCTATGGCAAAAGACAAGACGCTTTTTCAGCTGCTCAGGCGCTACTTTCTGACCGGGATCGTTGTGATCGCGCCGGTTGGCGTGACGGCGTACGTGCTCTGGTGGATTTTCGCCAACCTGGACAGGATCTTGGGCCGCCTGTTCAACGTGATCGGGATCCGGATCCCCGGCCTGGGTCTCGTCGTGCTGGTGGCCATCGTGATCGGTGTCGGCTGGGCGGCTCACCAAGCGGTGGGGCGTGAGTTCATCGCGCTCGGCCGCAACTGGCTGAAGAGGTTCCCGCTCACCCGCACTATCTACAGCGCGGCGAGTCAGATCGTCGAGCAGATCGTGGGAGAGGATCGCAAGTTCTTCAAAGCGTGCGTGCTGGTGGAGTACCCGCGCCCCGGCTGTTGGGCGATCGGTTTTCTCACCAGCGAGGCGTCCGGGGAGATCAGCGATACCGCTCAGGCGGATTCGGTTTCGATATTCCTGCCCACCACTCCCAACCCGACCTCGGGGTACATCGTGTTCCTGCCGCGCGCCCAGGTGCGGCGCCTCGACATGAGCGTGGAGGAGGGCTTCAAGCTCGTGGTCTCGGCCGGTGCGGTGACACCGGAGCTGACACAGCAGCTGGGTTCGGATGATGGCTAGGCGCGGCGACAAAGTGAGCGACCCCCAGGCACTGGAAGCGAACGTCGCGCGGGTCCGCCAGCTCCTTGAGGGCCGCGAGGACGAGAAGCTTCTCCGTCACCTCGAGGGCTTCCATCCTAGCGACCTTGCCGACCTGGTCGAGTTACTCGATGAGGAGGAGCGTGGGCGTGTACTCCATGTCCTCCCGCACGAGCTCGCGTCCGAGACCCTCGCCGAGATGGAGGAGGAGGAGCATCCCGAAGAGTTGCTGATCGCCGAGACCGAGCGGGTTGCGGAGCTCGTTCACAAGCTGTCCGTCGATGATGCCGCCGACATCATCGGCGAGCTGCCGGTGGAGAAGCAGAAAGAGGTCCTGGCGCAGCTGCCCGATGAGGAGGCTGAGGACATCCGGGACCTGCTGGCCTACGACGAGGAGTCGGCCGGCGGCGTGATGACCACCCAGGTCGTCGCGGTCCAGGAAAGTGCCTCGATCGGTGAAGCGATCGCCGAGATCCGCCGACAGGTCGCCGAGGGCGAGGAGTACTACACGGTCTTCGTCGTCGACGAGGGCGGCCGGCTGCTGGGAACGGTCTCCTTCCAGAATCTCATCCTCTTGCAGCCGTCTACCCCGATACGAGAGGTGGTCGAGCCAGCCGTGGCGGCGGTGGCGGCGACGATGGACCAGGAGGAGGTGGCACGAGTGATGTCCCGCTACAACCTGGTCTCGGTCCCGGTTGTCGATCCCGCCGGACGCCTGATCGGCCGTATCACTTTCGATGACGTCATGGACATCGTCGAGGCCGAGACCACCGAGGACATCCTGCGCTTCTCCGGTGTTTTGGACGAGGAGTACTTGCACGGCGGTGTCGGCCAGGCGGTGAAGAACCGTCTACCGTGGCTTGCCGTCGCCCTGGTAACCACATCGATCGCAGCGGCGGTCATATACCTGTACAAGGAGACCGTCGCACAGGTCGTCATCCTCGCAGCCATCATGCCGGTAATTGCTGCCCTGGGTGGCAACGCCGGCACGCAGGCCCTTGCCGTGACTGTCCGAAGGCTCGCGCTCTCACCGGAGCGTTCCGGCGCCCGCAGGGTCGTGCTCAAGGAGTTGACCGTGGGGCTGGTCAACGGGGCCGCAATCGGCCTTTTGGCGGCGCTCGTCGGCTTCCTACTGCCCGAGGGCAGCGTCTACCTGGGCTTGGTCGTGCTGCTCGCCATGTGGGGCAACCTGATCGTGGCCGGCTTCGCCGGCGCCTTCGTACCGGTGCTGCTCGAAAAGCTGGGCGTCGATCCGGCCGTGGCATCTTCCGTCTTCTTCACCGCGCTGACCGACATCTTTGGCTTCTTCCTGTTGCTCGGTCTCGCCAGCTGGATCCTGCTGCCCCGGCTCTAGTCCGCATCAAATCTCCATCGCCATCGGGCGGTGGCTTCGTTGGCGATCGCGATGGCGATGCGGATGGGGAGGATGGGGGCCGGTGGTCATGCGCCTCCGGCCCAGGGCTGTAAGAGGGCGCGGAGATCGGTTATTTTTACCAGTTACTATGGAGTCGGGGTTGAGGTGAACGATCTCAAGTCCAGCGAAAGCGAGCTGCTGGAGGCGTTCGAAGCGGGCGAAGCCCGGGCTCTGGCCCGGGCTATTTCGTGGGTGGAGAACGCTCGGCCCGGGTTCGAGCGACTGCTGAGCGCGCTACACAGTCGAGTCGGCCGTGCGCACCGGATAGGTATTACCGGGCCGCCCGGGGCGGGGAAGTCCACGCTCATCTACGGTCTCGCTAAGGTCGTGCGGAAGGACGGCGGGCGAGTCGGAGTCGTGGCGGTTGACCCCACGTCGCCGTTTACCGGTGGCGCGCTGCTGGGTGATCGGATACGCATGACCGGAACGGCCGGCGATGACGGCGTGTTCATCCGGTCGATGGCGAGCAGAGGGTCACGGGGCGGCTTGGCGACGACGACCCGCGAGGTCGCCGACCTGATGGACGCCTTCGGATTCGAGCGCGTCGTCGTCGAGACGGTTGGCGTGGGCCAGTCGGAGCTCGAGATAGCCGAAGCGGCGGACACGACCGTCGTGGTCTTGACGCCCGAGTCGGGTGACTCGATCCAGGCGATGAAGGCCGGCCTGATGGAAATCGCCGATATCTTCGTCGTCAACAAGGCCGACCGACCCGATGCGGCCCGCGCGGCCGGTGAGCTCAAGACCATACTCCGTCTCCGCCAGGGGCAGGTCTACGATCGGGTGCCGGCCCACCACGGGGTCGACCTCACAGCGATGGCGAAGCGTCGGGCGGACCAGGAGAAGGCGGACGGTGCAGCCAGCGAGACGGCCGAGGAGCGAACGGACGATCCGCAGCCCTGGGAGATCCCGGTGCTGCTGACCAGCGCCCACGACGGCGAAGGGGTCTCGGAGCTGGTGGAGACGCTGGAGAGTCATTACGCGCTTGTGAAGGAGACCGGCGAACTGGCGGAGCGCCGCGCCAAGCGCCTGTTGGAGCGGGTCCGTGCGGTCGTCGACCGCGGCCTCAGGACCCAGGTCTGGCGAGATGGCGATGGTGAAGCGATCCTCGAGCGCGCCCGCGCCGACCTGGAGTTGGGGAGCCGGACCCCGTACGATGTCGCGGCGGAGATACTGGGGGCGGTGGGCGGTGATTCGGTGGGCGGTGGACGGTAGACGGTAGACGGTTGGGAGAATGGGCGAGAGAAAGAAGAAGTTGTCCGTAGATGAGCTGTCCGCCGAGAACCGGGAGTTGAAGGCGGAGCTCGAGAGGTTGCGGCGCGAGCGCGCCGCCTGGCTGGGAAAGTACAAGTCGATGCCGAAGCGGGAGGACGTCCTCTTCGACACCCTCTCGGGGTCCGAGGTCCAACCGCTCTACACGCCGGTCGACACGGGCGCCTACGACCCGGAGTACACCGAGAAGCTGGGCTTCCCCGGCGAGTACCCGTTCACTCGTGGACCGTACACGACGATGTACCGAACCCGGCTCTGGACGATGCGCCAATTCTCCGGCTTCGGCACGTCGGAAGAAACCAACCTGCGCTACAAGTACCTCCTCGATCACGGCCAGACCGGACTGTCGGTGGCTTTCGACTTCCCCACGCTCATGGGATATGACTCCGACGATCCGCGCTCGGAAGGCGAGGTCGGTGTCTGCGGCGTGGCGATCTCGAGCCTGGCCGACATGGAGACACTGTTCGACGGCATTCCGTTGAAAGACGTCTCCGTATCCATGACCATCAACGGCCCGGCGATGATGCTCTACTGCTTCCTGCTGGCGACGGCGGAGAAGCAGGGTGTTGACCTGACGGAACTTCGGGGGACGATCCAGAACGACATCCTGAAGGAGTACATGGCGCAGCACGCCTGGATCTTTCCGCCGGAACCGGCGCTCAAGATCATCGCCGACATCTTCGAGTGGTCGTCGATCAATGCGCCGAAGTTCAATACGATCTCGATCAGCGGTTATCACATCCGTGAGGCGGGATCGACCGCCGTGCAGGAGCTTGCCTACACGCTGAAGAACGGGTTCACCTACGTGGAGAAGGGGATCGAGCGCGGCCTCGACGTAGACGAGTTCGCGCCCAGACTCTCCTTCTTCTGGGACGTCCACAACGACTTCTTCGAGGAAGTCGCCAAGTTCCGCGCCGCGCGCCGCATTTGGGCGCGTCACCTGAAGGACGTCTACGGGGCAAACAGTCCCGACAGCTGGCGGCTCCGCACCCACGCGCAGACGGCGGGCGTGTCGCTGATGGCGCAGCAGCCTGAAAACAACATCGCGCGCGTGGCCTACCAGGGGCTGGCGGCTGTGCTGGGTGGCACGCAGTCGCTACACACCAACGCTCTGGACGAAACGCTGGCGCTACCCACAGAAAAGGCGGTCCGTATCGCGCTACGAACCCAGCAGATACTGGCCTACGAGACGGGTGTGCCCAACACCATCGATCCACTGGCCGGCTCGTACTACGTCGAGTGGTTGACCGACAGTATGGAGGAGGATGCGGAGCGCATCTTCGCCGAGATCGATGAGATGGGCGGTGTGGTGAAGGGCATAGAAGAGGGTTACTTCCAGGGGCAAATCGCCCTGTCCGCGGAGCGCTTCCAACACGAGGTCGAAACCAACCAGCGCATCATCGTCGGGGTAAACGATTTCACCGGTGGCAACGAGGACCTCTCCATCGATCTCTTGAAGATCGGCCCCGAGATCGAGGAGAAACAGCGACTGCGGCTGAGTGAGCTGAGGGCGCGGCGTAGTCAACCGGGAGTCGATAGGGCGCTCGAGCGTCTGGCCGAGGCGGCGGTGAACGACGAGAACCTGATGGACCCGATGCTGGGCGCGGTTCGCGCTTATGCCACTCTGGGAGAAATCAGGCACGCGCTGGAGAAGGTATACGGGAGGTTCAGGGAGCCGCTGTTCTTCTGACGATGTACTGAACATAGAACATTGGACATCGGACATCGAACGTTGAACGTTCACCGACTACCGACCACCGACCACTGACTGGCGAGCAACCCCACGTCCGCACCAACGCCCTGACCGGCGAGCGCGTGATCGTCGCGCCAGGAAGGGCGGAACGTCCCCGCCCCTCAGAGGTGCCGCGGGGAGATAAGGGATCTCGACCGTTCGACCCCGGCTGTCCGTTCTGTCCAGGAAACGAGGCGCAGACGACGGAGGAACTCTTTCGGCTTCCTGCTCGGGAACCGGGGGGAGACGGACCGGGCTGGCGCGTGCGGGTCGTGTGCAACAAGTACCCGGTGCTGCTGGATGAGATGCCGGCGGCGGTTGGCGAGCCCGGTGCGTTCCGGCAAGTCGAGCCCGCTGTGGGTCGGCACGAGGTGATTGTCGAGACCCCGATCCACGACGCGGAGCTGGCAGGATTCGGCTCGGACGAGATGCTGGAGGTGCTGCAGACAGTCCGTGAGCGTTTCGCGGCGGCGGCCGCCGATCCACGAATCGAACATGTGGTGATCTTCCGCAATCAGGGCCGGCTGGCCCACGCGTCGCTGCCCCACCCACACTCCCAGTTGGCCGGCCTTCCGTTCGTGCCGCCCTTCATCGCCCAGGTTCTCGAGCGTTCTCGAACGTATGCGGCCGAGTGCGGGGCGGTACTACTCCTCGGGATGGCGAAGGCGGAGGTGGAGGACGGCGCGAGGCTGCTCGACACGACCGAGCGGCTCGCCACCTTCGTGCCCTTCGCCGCCGCACACGACAACGAGATTTGGATCGTGCCGCGCCAGCTGCCGCCGCGCTTCGACCGGGTCGACGACCAGGACCTGCGGGAGTTGGGAGACGCCGTGCGGCGGGCCACCCGTGTGCTCGCGGTCGCTTTGGGAAACCCGGACTACAACTTGATGCTCCACACAGCGCCGCTGGGGGGCGCGACCGAACGCCTGCTGCCTTGGTACCTGCAAATCATCCCACGCTGTGCGGTGAGTGCGGGCTTCGAGATGGGGATCGGGGTGCGGATCTTGACGACGGCGCCCGAGAGCGCCGCCCAAACTCTGAGATCGGCGTTCCGCAAGGTTGCCGGGCTCTGAGGCCGCGGGTATTTTTCGGTCGCGAGTCTCGACTGACCCTACACCTCACAACGCTATGGCAGAACGTAAGATACGCGTGCTGATAGGCAAACCCGGACTCGATGGTCACGACCGCGGTGCCAAGGTCGTGGCCGCGGCGTTGCGCGATGCCGGCATGGAGGTCATCTACACCGGCTTGCACCAGACGCCCGAGCAGATCGTTCAGGCAGTAATCCAGGAAGACGTCGATGTGGTGGCGTTGTCCATTCTCTCCGGGGCCCACATGACTCTATTCCCCAGGGTCCTCAACCTGCTGCGCGAGGAAGGTGCCGATCACGTGCTGCTGACGGGTGGCGGCATCATCCCTTCCGAGGATATGGAGAAGCTGCAAGAGATGGGGGTGGGGAAACTCTTTGGACCGGGTACGCCGACTTCGGAAGCCGTGGCGTATATCCGCGAGTGGTTCGCGGAGGCAAGGGCCGGAGAAGACGAGGGTTGATCCTAGCGGCGCGAAGCGCCTGATAGCGAGTACAGCATGGGGAAGAAGGCTGCGAAGGCGGAGGGATCGAAGTCGCGCATGAGCCGCCTGGCGGAGGAGCTCGGCGAGCTCGAGGCGAAGCTGCAGCAGGGTGGCGGCCCAAAGTACGTCGACAAGCAGCATTCGGAGGGCAAGCTCACCGCGCGCGAGCGGCTCGACCTGCTCTTTGACAAGGGTTCCTATTTCCAGGAAGTCGGCCTGCTCGTCGCCTACGACCGGTACGATGGCAACGCGCCCGCCGCCGGTGTGATCACCGGTTACGGAGTCGTTGAGGGCCGCGAGGTCGTGGTGGTGGCCAACGATGGCACCGTGAAGGCGGGCTCCTGGTGGCCGGAGACGATCCCCAAGATACTCCGCGCCCAGGAGATGGCGATGCGCTGCCGGATCCCGATCATCTACCTGGTCGACTCTTCGGGCATCAATCTGCCGTATCAGGGCGGCGTCTTTCCGGGTCAATACGGGGCGTCACGGATCTTCTACTACAACTCGCTCATGCGGCGGTACCTGCGCGTGCCGCAGGTCTCCGCGGTGATGGGGAACTGCATCGCCGGCGGCGCGTACCTGCCGGCGCTCTCTGACGTGATCTTCATGGTGAAAGGCACCAGCTTCATGGGATTGGGCGGACCCAACCTGGTGAAGGGTGCCACGGGCCAGACGGTGGACGGCGAGACGCTGGGCGGTGCCGATACGCACACCAAGATCTCGGCCGTCGCCCACTACGAGCCGGAGAACGACGAGGCCTGCATCGAGTCGATCCGCCGCTACGTCGCGGATCTGCCACCCGGCGGCCGGATGCCCATAACGTTGGCGGAGCCGCGGCCACCGGTTCGAGCGCCCGAGGAGGCATACGATCTGCTTCCCGATGATCACCGTGGTGGCTACGACATGCGGGCCGTGCTGGAGACCATCGTCGATGAAGGCGAGTGGACCGAGTTCCAACCCGAGCATGCGTCCGAGATGATATGCGTCGACGCACGCATCAGTGGTATTCCGGTGGGCATCCTGGCCAACGACAGGGGCATCATGCGGGATCACCGACCGGGGCCACCTCGTTTCGGCGGCATTATCTACACCGAGAGTGCCGAGAAATGTGCCTACTACATTGAGACGTGCGACCGGCACCGCAGGCCGCTGCTCTACGTTCAAGATGTTTCGGGCTTCATGGTAGGCACCGACGCCGAGCACTCGGGGATCATCCGGGCGGGCGCGCGCATGGTGGAAGCGATGTCGGTGGCCACAGCGCCGAAGATCGTTCTCACATTGAACCACGCCAGCGGTGCCGGCTACTACGCTATGGCCGGCCAGGGTTTTGACCCCGACTTCATCTTCTCCTGGCCCACCGGTCGCATGGGCGTGATGGAGGGCGAGTCGGCGGTGCAGGCTGTCCACGGCCGGGCTATCAACGAGGCGGAGCAGGCGGGCCGGGAGTTGGATGAGGAGACCCAGAAGGCGATGGAGAAGACGCTCGCCGACTACGAGCACCAGCTCGATGCGCGGTTCGCCGCCGCCCGTGGTTTGGTCGATGCGGTCATCACGCCGGAGAGAACGCGGGACGCACTGACGCTGGCGCTCCGGGCGGCGATCCAGAACCCGGGACCCCATATCGGGCCCTTCGCCCTCCCCGGCTCGCTGGAATCCTTCCTCGCGTGAGCGACGGGGCCCAGAGTGTACGGGTTGCCTCCGGGCAGGGTTTCTGGGGCGATTGGCTTGAGGCTCCGGTCCTGCAGGTCCAGTCGGGGCCCATCGACTACCTGGTAATGGACTACCTGGCGGAAGTCACGATGTCCATACTCCAGAAGCAGCGAGGCCGCGACCCGTCGCAAGGATACGCTCGCGATTTCGTGCCCCTGATGGGCCGGATCCTCGGCACGTGCATCGAGAGCGGCATCCGCGTGATCGCCAACGCCGGCGGCGTGAATCCGTTAGCCTGCCGCGACGCGGTCTTCGAGCTCGCGAATGCTGAGGGCCTGGCAGGGCGCGCTCGCATCGGCGTCATCACCGGTGACGATCTGCTCGAACGGATCGACGAGCTGCTCGCGGCCGGCGTCGAGCTGCGCAGCATGGAAACCGGTGAGCCGCTCGAGATGGTTCGCGACCGGATCCAGTCGGCCAACGCCTACCTCGGTGCTGCTCCGATCATCGAGGCGTTGCAGCGGGGGGCCGATGTGGTTATCGCCGGCAGGACGACTGACACCGCACTGACCTACGCGCCGATGATGTTCGAGCACGGTTGGCCTCGCGATGACTGGGATAAGCTCGCCGCAGGGGTCGTCGCCGGGCACATAAATGAATGCGGCGCACAGGCCACGGGCGGCAACACGGGCGTGGACTGGCAGTCCGTCGATTATATCGACATCGGCTATCCGATCATAGAATCGCAAGCGAGCGGCGAGTTCGTCGTAACAAAACATGAGAACCTGGGCGGTCGCGTGACCGAGGCTACCGTCACCGAGCAACTGCTCTACGAGATGGGCGATCCCTCGGAGTACATTACTCCCGATTGTGTCGCCGACTTCAGGACGATACAGCTGGAGCAGCAGGCTCCCAATCGCGTTCGTGTGTACGGTGTGAGTGGATACCGCGCCACCGATCAGCTCAAGGTGTCGATATCTTATCTCGCGGGTTACAAGGCCGTGGGCCGGATGGCGTACTCGTGGCCCGATGCCTTGGCGAAGGCGCAGACCGCAGACCGCACGATACGCGGTCGCTTGGATCGCATCGGCCTGCGCTTCGATGAGGTTCATACGGAGTACTTCGGTGCGGGCGCCTGTCATGGATCACTCGCCGGTCCGCTGGGTGACGATCTGCCGGAGGTCGAGTTGCGCATCGGCGTAAAGCATTCGAGCGAGCGCTCGGCCGTCGAGCGGTTCTCGCGCGAGATCGCCTCGCTCATCCTCGCCGGGCCGCCCACCGCTACCGGTTTCGGCGGCGGCCGGCCTCGCGTACAGGAGATGGTAGCCTACTGGCCGGCGCTCATCCCCAAGGCACACGTTCAGCCACGTGTCGAAGTAGAGGTCGTTCCATGATGACCGAGACCGCGAAGCCGAGCCTGCTTCTCCCCTCGGGCGCCACCATATCGGTCATCGCGGCCATCCTCGAGGGGCTCGGCGCGGCTGGACCTGCCGCACAAGCCTTCGCAGGCGCGGGGGCCGTCGCGGCGGTAGCGGCCTGGGCCCTCGCCGTGCGAAAGAGTGGGGCGGCGGCTAGTCTCGGCGTACGCTTCCTCAGCATCCTCGCCATCGCGCTGGCAATATCCAGTCTGTTCGTCGGTGTGGAGGTTGACTGGCTGGGCACGGTTGGGGTCGCAGGCCTGTGGATCGCCGCCGCCGGTGCCGGCGTCGAATGGCTGCGGGGCCGGACCTACGGCGGGGAAGACTGACCATGGAGGTCCGGCTCCTCGAGGTCGCCCACGCGCGGTCGGGCGACAAGGGTGACACGGCCAATATAGGTCTAATCGCTTTGAGGCCCGAGTTCTATCCCGTTATCGTTAGTGAGGTTACAGCCGATCGCGTAAAGACTCACTTCAAGGGCATATGCGAAGGACCGGTGGAGCGATTCGAGCTGCCCAACCTGCTGGCACTCAATTTTCTGCTTCACCAATCGCTGGGTGGAGGTGGCACGCTGTCGCTGCGGACCGACGCACAGGCGAAGACGTTCGGTGCGGCGCTTTTGCGGATGGAGATCACCGTCCCCGACGAGCTGGGCGAGCTGATCGCCGGTGGGGCTCGGGAGGGCGGTTGAGCTAAACCAGGAGGACCGGGGATGCTTGTCCGTTGGATCATATGGGTACTACTGATCGCTTGCGCGATCGTCGCCGTAGTCGGTGTTGTGGCCGAACTCGGTGAAGTCGGGTCGACGTTGCTCGTGTTGGGAAGCGTTGGCTTTCTGATCCTGGGGCTGGCGGTCATAGCCGAGCGGCGCTGGTTCGGGCGTTGAGGGTGCCGGATCTCCGTTCGACTGGAGAGAGCTGAATGTACGAAGAGAGCTACAGCACGATCACGGTCGACATCGATGAGTCGACGGGGGTTGCGACGATCAGCCTGAACCGGCCGGAGAAGCGAAACGCGTTGAGCTCCGAGCTGGTCGATGAGCTATCGGATGCGCTGGCGTGGGCCGACGCGGACGAGCAGGTGAGAGCGATCCTCTTGCGTGGTGAGGGAAAGGACTTCTGTGCCGGTGCCGATCTCGAGGCATTGTCGGAGATGATGGAGGCGGGGGTGGAAGAGCAGATCGATGATGCGGATGCGCTGGGCGATCTGTTCCTGATCTTGCGGAGGATCGAGCTGCCGGTCGTGGCGGCGGTGCGGGGGCATGCGGTGGCTGGCGGCTGTGGGCTTGCCACCGCGTGTGACATCGTTCTCGCGGCCTCAGACGCGCGGTTCGGTTACCCCGAAGTGAAGATCGGCTTCCTGCCGGCGATGGTGATCGCTATGCTGCGGCGCGCGGTCGGCGAAAAACGGGCCTTCGAGCTGGTGGTTACCGGCCGGATCATTGACGCGGATACTGCGGAGCGCTACGGCCTCGTCCATCACATCTACTCGACCGATTCGTTCGAGGATAAGAGCCGCGAGTTCACCGAGGAACTGGCCGGGCGCAGTGCGAGTGCGCTGGCGCTATCGAAGCGGCTGATCTATCAGACGGAGCGGCACTCGTTCGAAGCGGCGATCCGGGCGGGCGCCGAGGTGAACGCTCTAGCCAGGTTGACCGAGGACTATCGCGAGGGCGTGCGACGTTTCCTGGAATCGAGACGCGGCAAAGGAGGTGACTGATCCACCTTCGCTTGAAGCTGGCCCTGATACTCGTAGGCGCGCCGCTGGCGCTGTCTGCCGATCGCTTGGGCCAGCGCTGGCTTTTCTACGTGGGGCTGGCGTTGCTGATTATCGCACTCGCCATACCCGCTCGCCCGGGTCAGACGCTGGGCCAGCGGTTGAACAGCCTGGTACGCCATCTGCCGGGCTCGCGTTGGCTCCGGCGTGACTAAGGGTCCAGGGTCGTCGTGGGCATGGGTTCCGAATCGGGCTCGATCCACTCGGGCAACACTTCCAGTTCACCACGCGAGTGCAGCTCCGCAGCCGCTGCGGCGACATCGGGATCGAAGTGGCTACCGGCATCCTGCCGGATGATTTCCACAGACTTATCGAAGCCTAGGCCCTTGCGGTACGAGCGGTCGGAGCTCAGAGCGTCGAGCACGTCGGCCACGGCGAGCAGGCGGCCGAGGAATGGTATGGTTTCGCCGGAGAGACCGTCCGGGTAGCCCGAGCCGTCCCACTTTTCGTGATGGTGCCGCACGCCGGGGAGGATCTCCTTGAAGCGGGGGCTCTCGATGTGGCCCAGTATGTTCACACCGTGTACCGGGTGCTTCTTGATCTCGTCGAACTCTTCCTTGGTCAGCTTGCCCGGTTTGTTGAGGATGGCCTCGGGCACGCCGACCTTGCCGACGTCGTGCAGGAGGGCGGAGAGCTTGACGACCTCGATCTCCTCCTCGCTTCTGCCTAGCTCGTTAGCGATTTTGGCAGCGAAGCGTGCCACGCGCTCCGAGTGGCGGTGCGTGTAGCCGTCCTTCGCGTCGATCGTCGCTACGATCGCGCGGATCGTGTCGAAGAAGAACTTCTCGAGTTGGGCGAGCAACTGGGCCCGGTGGATGGCCACGCCGGCCTGGTTGCCGATCAAAGCCAGCAGCTCGAGGTCGCTCTCCGCAAAGGCGCCGGTGAGGCTCCGGCTGTCGGCGTATAGGACGCCAATCACGCTGTCGTCGGTGGAGACCGGCGCGCACATCACCGAGCGGATCTTCTGCTGGATGATGCTCTCCCCGGCTTTGTAACGGGCGTCGGCGCTGGCGTCACGGCTCAGTGAGGACGCGGCGTTCTCGAGCACGTCCTGTACCACTGTCCGGCTTACGCTAATCTCGTCCAGGTCGCTTTCCTCGCCGGTGCGCGAACGCGATGCCACGATTCTGAGCTCGTTCGATCCGTCGCTGGCGTCGTGGAGCAAGAGGGCAGCGCGATCAGCGTTGATGGCGGCGAAGATCGAGTCGATGACCTCGTCGAGTAGCTTTTCCAGTCTGGGGGCGTTGGCCAGCATCTTGGAGACCTGATAGGCGGTGGCCAGGTTGCGCTGAGCGCGCTGCAGGTCGTCCAGATCCTCGGGCTTTCCAGCGGCGGCCAGCGCCTCCATGCCCGTGTACTGGGTGTCCACGACCTTGCGGACCACGGTCGTGGTACCCTCCTCGCGATAGGCGAGCGTCGCCTCGCCGGGTGCTCTGTCCGGGGCGGTCGGCCGCGCCCGGCACTCGAGGATCGTCGGGCCCACCGCCAGCTGGTCGCCGGGCCCCAGCGAGCCGCGTTCCACCAGCTGCCCGTTGATGAAGCTGCCGTTCGCCGACTCCAGGTCGACGACCCGGAGCACGGCACCCACGTTTTCGATTGTGCAGTGGCGGCGCGAGACGCCCTGGTCGGGCAGGCGGATATCGCATTCGGGCGCGCGGCCGATCGTCTTGCGATCGCCCCGTGAGACGGTGAAAACGCGCCCAACTTGCGCGCCTTCACGGACAACGAGGACTAGATCCATTCGCGCCGGGTCCTCCCCTCACTTGGCGGGCAGTCTCAGATTGGTGAGCCTCTCCTCACCGAACCTCGGGACCGTGAAATTAGCTGTGTACACCCCGTAACGCTGAAGGTCTTCCTCGCTCGGGTGCAATTCCAGCGAGTGCGGTCCAGAGGGTAAAGTGTAACCCGCAAGCGGTGTGGAGGAAACATACTCGCCGTCGATGAACACATCGGCCGCAGGGGCGTCGCTGGCAGTCGTCACGGTGATCCAGCCGAACGGCTGAATTTCAGGAACGATCTCTCGGTGCTGACCCGGAGCGAGTGTGAAGGCCTCGCGATAGACCGTGAACGAGAAGGCGGAGTAAGGCGGGGCGCCGACCAACCTCAGGTTGTGCTGGCTGCGTGCCTCGACTTCCAGTCCGAGCTTCGGCACGTATCCCATGTCCTCGTTGTCTATGAACACCTTCACGAAGCCCCGCGCCTCGGGCGGCATCACGTTCACGGTGACGGTGCCCGGGTCAACCGGGACAACCGGTGTCGGCGTGGCGGCTCTCGTCTCGAAGACGATGCTATCGGGGACCAGCCTGTTACCCGTCGGGTCCCTGACCTCGTTGGTTAGGACCACCGTGTAGCTGGCACCGGCGCTCAGCTGAGACATCGGTCTGATCTCAACCGTCCGTCCGCCGTCGCCCGTGAGCAAGTTGATCTCCTGCTGTATCCCCCGCGCGTCGCGCAATAGCACCGTCCCGGAATTCACCGTCGAGGGCTCGAGCTGCTCGCTGAAGCCGAGTGTAATTGTAGCGCCAGTCTGGACGTTGCGGGCGTTCTTGGCCGGCGTGCTCTCCGCCAGGGTCGGGCGCTCCGTATCGGGCGGTGGCAGGCGTGTGTTGAACGAGAAGACGGCACCCGGCTGCGCCGCGCGCGCGTTCTGCCTTATCGGCGTTCCCTTCTGGCTCAGCAGCCCTTCGCCGATCTGGATCTCGTACCGGGTGTTGTAGCGCAGACGGAGGCTTGGCAGGACCGTGATCCGCGCGCCGCCCTCCTTTACCTCGACCTCGGCAGGCAGGGCGCGCGAATTGGGGCCGAGGAGCTTGACGTTCTCCGAGCTGGCGGTCACCGGATCGACGGGTGCGCTGAACCTGATGTCGAACGTCGCATTCTCGACATCGGCTCCGCCCTCCACGGCGGCGTAGTAGAAGCTCGTAACGTAGACGCCGCCGGAGCCGATGAGCGGCAGGTTAGCGAGGAACGGCATTTTCTCCTCGCCGAAAGTGCGGAAGCCGGCGAGGTCTGTGGCGTAGGAAGCGACGGTGCCGATCAGCACGGCCGCCGCGGTCAGCCACAGCCAGGCGCGGCTCCGCTTTTTCGGCGGCTGCGTCGTCGCCTCGTAGAGATCGGCCGGGCTGCGCTGTACCTCGCGAGCCTCCGACTCCTGTGCCGCCGCCACCGACGGAGCCGGCGTCACCGGTGTCGGGGTCTTCTCCTCCTCGGTCTTCTGTACGGTGAGCACGACGGTTCGCTGCGTCGCGCCTTCCAGCCTCGACAGCTCGGACTTGAGGTGTTCGGCGCTCTGGTACCGATCGGCCGGGTTCTTTTGCAGGCACTTGAGGATGATGCGCTCGAGATCCGGATCGAGATCGGTGTTCTTTTCACGTGGCAGTGAGGGGAGTTCCTCGATGTGCTTGCGGCCCAACTCGAACCAGTCGCGCCCGGTGAACGGCGCCTCGCCGGTGGCCATCTCGTAGAGGGTTACGCCCAACGAGTAGATGTCGGAGCGGTGGTCGACGCGATGGCCACGCGCCTGCTCCGGCGACATGTATTTCGGGGTTCCGACGTAGACCGTCGTACCGGTCGCCGCCGTGTAGTTCGTCGCTGCTTCGGCGATCCCGAAGTCGGTCACGACGGCATTGCCGTGACGGTCGAAGAGGATGTTGTCGGGCTTCAGGTCGCGGTGGACTATTCCGCCTTCGTGGGTGTGGGCGAACTGCAGGGCGGAGGCGACGTCCAACCCGACCTTGATGATGGCGCCCTCCTCCATCGGCTTGCCCGGGGTCATGAGATCCTTGAGGCCGGTCTCCAGCAGGTCCATGGAGAAGAAGACAATGTCGTCGTCCTTGCCGGCATAGTGGATGGCGATGACGTTGGGGTGACGGAACTTCGCCGCCCGGTGTGCTTCGCGCCGGAAGTTCTCTTCGAACACCTCGTCGTAGGCGAAGGCAGGCTTGAGGATCTTGAGCGCTACGTCGATGTCGAGGTTCGTGTCCCGCGCCCTATAGACATAGGCGAAGCCGCCCTCACCGAGGAACTTGTCGATCCGGTAGACCGCCACCCGACGGCCTAGGAATAAGTCCTTCTTCTTCAGCGTGGCCCCCTTGCCATGTTTCTACGACCCGGGTCTCAGAGCCCCGAAGAAACGCTGTGTCTCCGGGTTGTATATCCGCAGACCATACAGCTGCAGAAGCCGCGGGATCTCGCGGTCGAGGTTGAAGTCGGACCTAATTCCGAAGATCTCGCGGAATGTGTCCTCGGCTCTGACGCGATCACCGTAGGCGAAGTAGGCGCACGCCAACACCTGCCGCCCGACCACCGTCTGCTCGCCGTGCAAGCCGCCCTCCGCCAGCAGATTCTCGAAAAACCCGACCACGCGCCCGTAGTCCGCCTCTCTCCAGAACTGGAACCCGGGTCCGAGCACCTGACGCGTCGAGAAGACGATCACCGAGTCTGCGTACTGGTTCTTCAGGTACTCGACGCTCTCCGGGATCGACTGCCAGTAGAGGCGCAGGTACTCGAGCGCGTCTTCGGAGTAGCCGGCGTCGCGGACGCCCCTATAGACTCGGAACGACTGATCGACCACCGACTGGTCTTCGTAGTACTCCGGGCGCGGCCCCTGGCCGACCAGCGCCAGGACATGCTGACTCGCCGAGCGCGGGTCGCCGAGCCGCATGAAGGTTTCCGCAACGATGAAGTGGAACTGTATCCTCTGTTCCCGGGGCATCGCGTCGACGTGAGGCGCTGCCTTCTGTCCCCAATCCACAGCCGTGCGAAAGTCGCCTTGGGCGTAGCTGCTGGCGGTGGCGATGAACAACAGCCGCCCGTGGGCCTCGCTGCTGGCCTCGATCACGCCGCGCTCGATCAGTCGGTCCGCCTCAGCGACGTCCTGCAGCGCTGTGGTGTAGTCCTGGTCCGCATAGGCTCTGTTCGCAGCGAAGTAGGCTAGCGGCAGCGGATTCGACGCGCGGCCCCGGACGCCGGTGATGAAGACGGGGGCCACCCGGATGTAGCGCGGCGGCCTTTCCGGGACATTATCGGCGGTGATGCGGAATGGCGACGCGGCCGTGACGAACAGGCCGCTGTAAGGCCCGTTCGGCGCGTCGGCACCCTGGATCTCGTACCCACGGATGAAGCCTGAAGGACCCGACTGCCAGCTCAGCACCGCCACGTTGGGCTGGAAGTCGACATCGAATCCGGCCAGCGGGGGGAACACTACGTCCCAACGGTAGATCGCGGTCCGCTTAGAACGTTCGTCGGTAATATAGATATTCCCGTCGCGATCGACGTTGAGCGTCGTCGGATTACCGAAAGCGCCTTCCGCGCCCAGCTGGATCATCACTCCCGTCAGGCCGGCCGTGATGATCGTGATTCGGTGCGTGGCGCGGTGGAGGGCGAAGAGATTGCCCGCCTGGTCGAAGGTGATGGCGGCGACCGGGCCGGGCAGGAACCCGCCCGGCAGAGGCTCGAAGGTCTGCGCGGCGGCGTCGAGTCGGGCGACCTGGGCGCCGCTCTCGTCCCAGATGAAGATCTCGCCGTCTGGGTCGATCGCTACGCCCGCCGGATCATTGAACGTGAAGCTGGCAACGAGGCTCGCCAGGTCAGGGCTGAAGATCTTGACCTGATCGTTGCCCGTATCGGCGATGACGATGCGGCCATCGGCCAGGACTCCCACACCTTTCGGATCCCTGAGCTTGCGGTTGTCCTGGTAGTTGTCGCCGTACGTGCCGGTCAGCTCTCCGCTCTCGAGGTCGAAGACGGCGAAGCGATTGCGCCGCGAGTCGGCGGCGATGACCGAGGTATCGGTGATCGCGGCCTGTTCGACCCGGCCGATATCGCCGCTGAACAGGCGCGACCCGCCCTCAGGGTCGGGCCTGTACATGTTCACGCTATCGCCGTAGACCGTCTCGTGGAGCTGGGCCATTGCCGTGTGCATGGTGAGGCTCCGGTCCTCGGTCTCCACCAGAAAGCGGGGAGTACCGTCGGGCGCGTAACCGATGTCGAGCAACTGCGAAGCGAGGCTGGTCGGCACCTGGCTGACCCGGATCGGGAAGTCCATCGCGATTCGCGGTGGCAACCCCTCCTCAGTTGTGAGGCGAATCCTCTCCACCTTGCGCAGCCTGCGGTCGAGGATCAGCAGCTCGTCGGAGCCTGCGAAGGCGATGTCTACAGCTTCGCGGAACGACCCGCGCCCCGTACCCGCGCCGCCGTACAGCAGGTCGGTGGGTCCGATCACCTGGTCGCCGTTGGCCCGGTACAGGCGGCCGGCTTCCTTGTCGAGGACGACGACACTCCCCAGGTCGTTAACTGCCGTGGCGACGGGCTCCTCTAATTCGGCGCCGCGGAAGGTCACGGTGCCGGCCAGGCCGCGGGGCGTCGCTCCGACCCAGGGTACCTGGGTGAACGGAGGCAGGGCGAAGATATTGGTCGGGGTCCGTGCGTCGGCGACGAATATCCGGCCGTCGTTCCCCACCGCCAACGACAGCGGCTGAGTGAGCGCCATCCCCAGGCTGACCGTGCGGACGAAGAGGCCGTCCCGGCTGAACACGTGCACGGCTCTCCTGCCGGCGTCGAGGACGTAGACTTGCCCGCAGGGACCCAGAGCTAGATCTACCGGGTCGGACAGCTGGCCGCCTCTGTTGCCCTTGCCTCCGATGAAGCGCAGGTATTGGCCGCCGGGACCGAACACGTACACCCCGTTCTGATCGCCATCGAGCACGTAGGATTCGCCCTCCGAGGTAATCCCGATCGCCACCGGCTCATCCAGTTCGTCGCCGTAGCTCCGACGGTAGACGCCGCTCGAGTCGAAGACGAAGACCAAGCCGCGGCCGTCGGCGATGTGAATGGTTCGGTCGTGGCCCAGCGCCAGCGCGACGGGCTGGTCGGGCGTGCCGGGCTGCCCTCTACCGGGTAGCTGGAACGAGCCCTCGGGCACGTAGGCTGCCTTGGGAACGGCCTGGGCGTAGCCGTTCGCGGCGAAGAGGACGACGGACGCGAGGGCGACGGCCCAGATAATCAGCCCTCTCGCGTGACCTCGCTCGGTGTACAGACGGTGATTCAGTTGCACGGCGGCGTAGGCTCCAATCTGAGGCTCACGAGCGGTCGATCTCCGTCCTGGAAAACGAATCTCGAGAACCCGGTTGCTATCTCATCTCCATGCTCGAGTCGCACCGGCGCCTGCAGCGGCGCCCCGTGCAGTATCGTACCGTTGGTGCTCTCCAGATCTTCGATCCACCAGGCCTGGTCGTTCTTATGGATCCGGCAGTGATGCCTGGACACGGAACGATCGGGGAACTGGACGTCGTTGTCTGTGGCGCGGCCAATCGCGTAGTCCGGCCGATCGATACGGAACACCTTGCCCCGGTGGACACCAGCCACGACCCATAAGCGGCCGAGCACCCCGTCCCCGTGATCGTCGGTGAATCGGAACACGAGGTCGGCTAGCCCGATCAGGTCCCCTTCTGTCAGGGTCCGGCGGTCGCCCGACCGCAACTCCGAGCCGTTGAGCGTGGTCGGAGCGTCGTCCGCCGTCACCGCGAGGACGAACTGGCCACCATCGCGTTCTATGCGGACGTGGTGGGCGGCGATCCGCGAATCGCGAATCCTCAGCGTGTTGGCATTAGCACGGCCGACCGACATCACAGGCGCCCGGAGGGGATACACCCGGTTCCGCTCCGCGTAGAACTGCCCGATGAGCGCTGCACCGTTGGACTGTGCGCCCAGTGGTCCTACTCCTGTGCGGGGAAGGTCAGTATAGCCGTACGCCCACAATGTTAGGGACTACGTGCACGGACTGTCAATTACACCTTGTCCCGCTTCTAATAAGGGTTTCCAGCGCCTGGAGGACGCCGTCCGGAGGGGGAGCGGCGGCCGCTTTGAGCCCACCGAGCACGGCCGCTTCTTCTTACACCAGTTGGTCTTGCAGGTGCCATGGTGCCGGTGGGCGGTGGTCGGTGGTCGGTGAGGCGGTGGGAACGGTAGCCTGTAGCCGGTGGGCCGGTGGGAACGGTAGCCGGTGCGAACGGTAGCCGGTGGCCAGTGGGCCGGTGTGCCGGTAGTTTCCGATTCCCATCCCGCGATTGGCCATTACCGACCACCGACCTACCGGCCACCGGCTACAGGGGCGCTGATGTCTGAACACACACGATGGTCTCACACGCTACCCGTCCTCGCCCTCGCCTGGGCGGTTTCCTTCTGCACGCCCGGCCCTGTCGATCAAGAGCATCTCGAAGAGATGGCCCGGGAGGCCCTGGCTCAGATCGAGGGGACGATCGCGATCGCCGGTCTGGAGCAGGAGGTGGAGGTCCTGCGCGACCGCTGGGGCGTGCCCCACATCTACGCGCAGACGGTGGACGACCTGTTCTTTGCCCAGGGGTTCGTCGCCGCCCAGGACCGGCTGTGGCAGCTGGAGATGTGGCGGCGCGTCGGCGAGGGGCGGGTCGCCGAGATCGTTGGGCCGGGGGCGTTCGAGCGCGATCGGGTGGCGCGGCTCTTACGCTACCGTGGCGACATGGAGGCGGAGTGGACCAGCTACCACCCGGACGGGGAGCGGATCATCACGTCGTTCGTGAGGGGCGTGAACGCGTTCATCGAACATAGCCGGGAGAACCCACCCGTCGAGTTCAAGCTGACCGGGATTCAGCCTGAGCCCTGGTCCGTTGAGGTGCCGCTCCTCCGGATGGCGGGCCTGCCGATGACCGACAACGCCCTCGGCGAGATGCGGCTCGCCTTGCGGGTCGGGCAGGTAGGGGTCGAGGAGGCGAACCGGCGTGACGCGCCCGATCCGTGGCAGGAGCTCCGGGTGCCCGAGGGACTCGACGTCGGAGCCCTCCCGGATACCGTGCTCGAGATCATAGGGGCGGCCTACGCCGGGATGCCCCGGCCGCCGCTCGTCGAACCCTACCGGTCGCCTGCCGCGGCGTCCCCTGCGGGACGGGGCGACGCGGGCAGCAACAACTGGGTCGTGGCCGGGCGGCTCACGGCCACGGGGGCGCCGATCCTCGCCAACGACCCGCACCGCTCGATCATAGTCCCCTCGCTGCGCTACCTGGTGCACCTCAACGGCCCGGGCTGGAACGTGATCGGATCCGGCGAGCCCGCCTTGCCCGGAGTCGCTATCGGCCACAACGAGCGGATCGCCTGGGGGCTGACGATCGTCGGAATCGACCAGCAGGACATAGTGGTCGAGGAGGTGAATCCTCAGAACAGAAACGAAGTGCGCTGGAACGGTAGTTGGGAGCCGCTGCGGGTGGAGTTCGACACGATCCGAGTGAAAGGAGAGGACCCACGCGTCGTCGAGCTCAAGTTCAGCCGCCACGGCCCGATCCTCTACGAGGACACGGTGATCCATCGCGCCTACGCCTTCCGCTCGGTGCTCGCCGAGCCGGGGACGGCGGGCTACCTGGGCTCGCTGCGCGTCGACCAGGCGCGGAACTGGAACGAGTACCTCGAGGCGATGAAGGCCTGGAAGGTCCCGTCGGAGAACATGATCTACGCCGACGTCGACGGGAACATCGGCTGGCAGGCGGCGGGCCTGACTCCGGTGAGAGATGGCTGGTACGGGCGGCTGCCGGTCCCCGGGACCGGTGAGTACGAGTGGCGCGGCTTTCTGCCGCTCGAGCGGCTGCCACGCGAGTACAACCCGGCCCGCGGGTTCATCGCCACGGCGAACCACAACATCATGCCCGAGGGCTACGAGCCACCGCTCGGTTTCGATTGGGCTTCGCCGCGGCGATATCTGCGGATCGTCGATGTGCTGTCGGCGGGCGGCGACTTCGACGTCGAGGACTACCAGCGGCTGCAACTCGACGTCTACTCATCCGCCGCGGCCAGAGCTTGCGCGACTCTTCAGACGTGGACGGCCACGACGGACGCCACCGAGCGGGCGCGGCGGATGCTGGTGGAATGGGACGCCGAGATCGATCGCGATAGCCCGGCCGCAGCGCTCTATCACGCCTGGCGCGATACGCTGGACGGTCGCGCGCTGCGGGAAGCGACGCCGGGTGCGCTGCGCGACTCGCTGGTCGAGCTCGCTCTGGCGGCGGCGGTGGGCCGGCTCGAGGCGGAGCAGGGGACCGATTGGACGGCCTGGCGCTGGGGTCCGATGAACGAAATACAGTTCCCCCATCCGCTGGGTATTCCGGCCTTCGAGCTTCCCGCGGTGGGGCGTAGCGGCGATAGGACCACGGTGAACGTCGCCGGCCGCTCGAGCGGCGCCTCGTTCCGCGAGATCATCGACCTCGCCGACTGGGACCGCTCCGTCGCTACCAGCACGCCCGGCCAGTCCGGCCAGCCGGGTGGCCCTCATTACGGCGACCTGCTGCCACTCTGGGCTGAGGGCCGTTACTTCCCGCTCTTGTTCACCCGCGAGGCGGTGGAGGCGAACGCGGCCCACCGGCTCGTTTTGCGGCCACCGCCGCGTTGACCGAACCCACGCCGGCGAAGCTCTCCCGGTGCGGCCGCAGGCGCGTTTTGCCATCGAACTTTGCGTCGGCGCTAGGGTACAACCCTGTAGTCCAGGTGGCGGCACCTGTAACTAGCCTCAGTACTATTTGCAGAAACATGGCGTCCGGTGGTTGACGCCTCTGGACCCTCCCTCCAGACGGGCCGCAACGTTCTCCCGCTCTGAAGCATTAGCGGTTCTCACAAGAGGTCCCTGTGCCGGCAAAAAAGCGGCCAAACACCTTCAACGGTCGCGTTGCAGGCGGGGGGCTGTCGAGGTCCGTACTCGTGCTGTGGAAGGGAAAGTACAGTGAAGAAGACGCTTACACGTTCTCTGTCGATCGGCCTGATCGGTATTCTGCTGGTGACGGGCTGTCGTGATGAGTTGGGCGACCTTACCGGCCCGCCGAGCGGAGTGGCCCTCTCTGAGACCTCCGAGGTCAGCTTTTTCGAACTAACCGGCACAACTCCGGAAGAGCTGGCGGCGCTGGAAGCTCTAAGGCTGCAGGAAGCGGTTGCAGCCGCCGTCAGTGCAAGTTCGGTCCCCGCTGGCGCGATAGTCCTCGATTTCGAGGACCTTACCGATTGGGGCGATGGCTACCACACCATGGCCGTGCACAACCCGTACCTGGGGTTCACCTTTTCGGCTGGTGCGCAGGGGACGTTTGGTATCTACCACTGGAACAGTGTTTCGTACGGGAATCCCCATTCTGGTCAGGTGTTCCTGTTCAACGCCGGTGGCCGTGACAGCGAGCAAATTACCGTCGAACAGCCTGTGACCTTCGCCGGTGCGTGGGTGGGCAAGCCTCCGTCACAGTATATCTACGCCGACGAATTCTGGTTCGAGGGATACAACGGGACGACGAAGGTCGGTGAGTCGGGTCATCTGACGTTGACCTCGACCATGCAGTGGCTATCGGCCGATTTCGAAGATACCGTCGACCGGGTGGTGTTCCGGAGGACTTGTAACGTTGGAGATACCTGCTGGTGGGTGATGGACGACATCGCCTTCACCCCACCGGCTGGCCCACCGCCCACCCGAACGCCGTGGGAGATGCACTACGGAGAGGGGATCGTCCAATGGGGGTTCGAATCGCCACAACACGGGGATCCGCTGGAGTACGACTACGCGACGATACCGTCACCTGGCGATCCCGGCTGGGGACCGGCACCCGATCCCGAAGTCGTAAACTTCCAGATCCCCTCCACTGTCTGTGGCGTATGTGATTGCCTAACCGGTGGCGACTTCACCTACTTCCGAACGTACGTTGATATTCCGGCGGACACCTGGCTTACCGAGTTCAGAATCGTCACTTCGGGAGTGGACGACGGGATACGCGTGTCGATCTACAACTCCCAGTACCCCGAGGGGCTCGTCGTGCCCGGCAGCTATGTGTACCTGGGCGGTGAAGGTACGGCCGATCTACAGGACTACGTGGTCCGGGGCGAGGTGAACACTATCCTCATCACTCATGTGGACGACTGCTGCCGCCACTCATCACTACTTACCGCGCGGGTCGTGCTGAGCGGGGTGGTGGTGCCTACGCCCCCGGCAACTGTGCCTCCGGTCGCCGACGCCGGCGGACCCTATGCGGGCGATGAGGGCGCGCCCGTGATGTTCGATGGCAGCGGATCGGCCGATCCCGACGGCAGCATCGTGAGCTTCTTTTGGGATTTTGGCGATGGCGAAACGGGCAGCGGCGCGACCCCGGAACATTCCTATGCGGACGACGGTGTATACATGGTCACGCTGACAGTGACCGACGACGACGGCCAGTCAAACTCGGCCACCGCGGCCGCGACCATCAGCAACGTCGCCCCGACGGTGGGCACGATCGCTGCGCCGCTAACCCTTGTCTCGGTGGGCACGCCGATCACCGTATCGGCCGGTTTCACCGATCCTGGTACGCTGGACACCCACACGGCCGAATGGGTTTGGGACTGGCCCGCCGGAATCGGCGAGGCAGGAACCGTGACCCAGGGTGCGGGCTCCGGCTCGGTGACCGACAGCCACACCTATAACGAGGCGGGGCTGTACAAGATCCGCCTGGCGGTGACCGACGACGACGGCGACTCGGGCTTCTCGCCCGTCTTCGCGTACGTCGTCGTCTACGACCCGACCGCCGGCTTCGTCACCGGCGGCGGCTGGATCGACTCGCCCCCAGGAGCGTACGCGCCAGACCCGTCGCTGGCGGGTAGGGCCAACTTCGGCTTCGTCGCCAAGTACAAGAAGGGCATGTACGTACCGACCGGCCAGGCGGAGTTCCAGTTCCACCTGGCCCGCCTCAACCTCCACAGCATCAACTACGAGTGGCTGGTCGTTACCGGCACCGGCGGCGACTACGCGCTGTTAAAGGGATCGGCCACGATCAACGGCGTGAGCGACTACAAGTTCATGATCTGGGCTGGTGACAAAGACACGGACACCTTCCGGATTCGGATCTGGGAGGAGGACGACGCCGCCGGCGTTGAGACCGACGTCTACGACAACGGCTTCAACCAGGAGATCGGCGGCGGCAGCATAGTGATACACGCGAAATGAGCCGACCGCGCGACCTCGGACTGTCGCGGGACCGAGGCGTGCGCACTGAGGTGGCCTGGCCGGCGTTCTGGTCCCGCCAATGAGATTTCTACCGCGAACGGCACACGGCATACCTTACACCGGCGCATTGATATTCCGTTGATCGCACTGGGCGACCTTGCCCCATGTGGTCAGAGGCACGTTCCGCTCTCCGGCGGTACTTCGGGTACGGCGATTTCCGGCCCGGTCAGCGTGAGGCGATCCTGTCGATCCTGCGCGGTCGCGACACGTTGATCGTCATGCCCACCGGCGGCGGCAAATCCCTCTGCTTCCAGGTCCCCGCCCTCGTCCTCCCAGGCCTCACCCTCGTCGTCTCGCCGCTCATCGCCCTAATGCTCGATCAGGTGAACGCCTTGGAACGCCGTGGGATCCGGGCCGCCCTGGTCAACAGCACGCTGTCGAGCGCCGAGATCGAGGAGCGCCTCGCCCGGGCGGCCGCCGGCGAGCTCGATATGCTCTACGTGGCGCCGGAGCGGTTCGGAAGTCCCGTCTTCCGGCGCGCGCTGGGCGCGACGGAAATCGGACTGGTCGCCATCGATGAAGCGCATTGCGTTTCTCAGTGGGGTCACGATTTCCGGCCCAGCTATCTACTGCTGCGGGACGTATGGCGGGAGATCGGCCGACCACGCCTCATGGCGCTGACCGCCACGGCGACGCCCGAGGTGCGGGACGATATCGTCGAGGAATTGGGGCTCCGCGAGCCCCGCGTCATCGTCCGCGGCTTCGATCGTCCCAACCTGCGCTGGACCGTGCGCCGCGAAGAGAAGCTGAGCGAGAAGGCTGGGCTGCTGATCTCGACCCTCGGGAACGGCGACGAGACGGCGGTGGTCTACGCATCGACGCGCAAAGTGGTCGAGGCTACGAGCGAACTACTGAGAGGTGAAGGAATCGATGCCGCCGCCTACCATGCCGGGCTGCCGCGCGAGCGCCGCGCCCGGGTGCAGGAGGAGTGGACCGTCGGGAACCTGCCGGTCGTCGTCGCCACCAACGCTTTCGGCATGGGGATCGATAAGGACAACGTTCGCCGGGTGATCCACTTCCAGATGCCGGGATCGCTCGAGGCGTACTATCAGGAGGCGGGCCGCGCCGGCCGCGACGGCGAGCCCGCCGAGTGCACCCTCTTGCATAGTTACCGCGATCGCTTCACCCACGAGTTCTTCATCCGCTCATCCTATCCTCCACGGAAGATTGTGCGTGCGACGTTCAGCGCGCTTCGCGATGCGGTGCGCGCCGCCGGCGGTCCCGTCACGCCCGCCCAGTTTGCGGCTCGCGTCAAAGACGCCAAGGGCGAGGGCGAGATCTACTCGGCGCTACGCATCCTCCGCGATGCAGGCGCCGTCGAAGACACCGCGAACCGCTCCAGCTGTACCATCAGATGGATCGCCAGCTCGGCTCAGGTGCGTGAGTTGCTCGAGTACGACAACGGCTCGGAAGAACGCCTCGCCGTTATTCCCGTGCTCGAAGGCCTGGCCCGGATCTCGGCTCAGGCCGAGCGCCGCCACCTGCGTATCTCGCGTCGCGAAGTCGCCCGCTGGACCGGTGGCGACTTCGGCGCCGCCCGTGACGCCCTCGATGCCCTTCAGGCGGCCGGCCTCATCGGCTGGCGCGATGACGGTCTCAGGTCGGGCTACGTGCCCGCCGACCTGAAGCTGGATCCCGACGCATTGCCCGTCGACTGGGAGCGGGTCGCCGCACGGCGTGCGCTGGAGATGCGCAAGCTCAAGCGGATGGAGACGTACGCGTACCAGGGCGGGTGCCGGCGTCGCTACCTGCTCCGCTACTTCGGGGAAGTGTTACCGCACCGGCGGTGCGCCGGGTGCGACCGCTGCGGGTGACGTGGTCGCAGTTTGACGGAACAACGGAGCTGATGTAGATTCTATGTAGATACTATGTAGATACGTATATGGACATAATGTAAATGTCTATGAAACAAAGAGTTAACTGAGATAGAGACTCATGGAATCGCACGTACGAAAGTGGGGTAACAGCCTTGCGCTGCGGATCCCGAAAGCCCTGGCGGTCGAGGCCGGGATCTCCGAGGGGTCGCGGGTGGAGATCGAGCTGGATGGCGACAAGTTGAGCGTGAGGGCGGTGAGGGCTGAGGGTTATTCCCTCACCGATTTGCTCGCCGGTGTGACGCCGCAGAACAGGCATGGCGAAATCGAGACGGGCCGTTCAGTCGGTAGGGAGGTGTGGTAGTGGGCTACGTGCCGGGCCGCGGTCACGCGATTTGGCTGAGCTTCGACCCGCAGCCGGGTCACGAACAAGGGGGGCGGCGACGGGCGCTCGTAGTCTCACCGGCTTCTTACAATGAGAAGGTCGGCCTGGCTTTGGTCTGCCCGATCACGTCGCGTGTCAAGGGCTATCCCTTCGAAGTCGAAACCCCGAAGGGGAGTGGTGTGGAAGGCGTGGTGTTGTCGGATCAGGTCAAGAGCTTGGATTGGGAGAAGCGGAAGGTGGAGTTCATCTGCCAGGTACCTGGACGTGTTATAAGAGACGTGGTCTCGAAACTGCACATCCTGCTCGAGGCCGAATAGAAAGCTTCTCGGGTCGCGTCCGCCAGCCTCCCACTCTGGGTAGCAGCTTGATCATTACATTATGATATCATATAATGGTGGCATGAAGATGGTACGTACTCAGATCCAATTGCCCGATGAGATGCACCGGCGCTTGAAGGCTTGGGCGAATCGCGTAGGGATCTCGATGTCGGAGGCCGTGCGGCGCTGCGTGGCGGAGCGGTTGGCCGGTGAGCAGCTGGAGCTTGGCCGAGACGGGCTGGTGCGCGAGGCTATGGCGGTGGTGGGGAAGTACGCCGACCCGGAAGGTCGATCTCGGGTCGCGGAAGACCACGATGAGCATCTGTCTGAGGCGTACGAAGGATGAGCGTGTTCGTCGATACGTCGGCGCTCTACGCTCTCCTCGTCCGCACAGAAGAGGATCACGACATCGTGGTGGACGCGTTCAGCGGACTACTAAAGGCGCACCGGCGCCTGGTGAGCACCAACTATGTCTTGCTCGAGACGTGCGCGCTGCTGCAGCATCGATTCGGGCTCGCGGCCGTTCGGGACTTCGAGAACCGACTCGTTCCTCTCCTCGGGGTACACTGGGTCGACGAAGGCCTACACCGCCGCGCGCTTGAACGACTGTTCAGCACCGACCGCCGCGGGTTGAGCTTGGTGGACTCCGTCAGCTTCGTGCTGATGGAGGCAGAGGGCATACAGGAAGCGTTGGCCCTCGATCAAGATTTCGAGGACCAGGGGTTCCAGGTCATCCCAACCCGGCGAGGTGAACGGTGAAGGTGCTGTTGATAGGACTGACGGCGCTGACCCTAGTGGTCGGTTGCTCGTCCGGGCAGGAACAAGTCTCGAGCGCCGTGGTGAAAAGGAGCCTGTGGGCGGTTGGGACAGCGCAGGAGTACTACTTCGCGGATAACGGGACCTACACGACGGAGCTCGAACTGCCGGAGCACAGTGTATCGGCGAGAGTAACGACGACGATCCTCTACGCGGACGAGAGCGGCTGGATCGGAACGGCGCAAGCAGAAGGAGCGATCTGCGCGCGTTACGATGGGTGGTGGGACGGCGAATTTCCGGCGGAGGTCGGGCCGGTCATCACGGATTACGGTCTGACCCGGGGTGTGCCGGAATGCAAGTTCGGTCAGACCGAGAGCGCGTCGTCACCGGAATCTCGTTAATGAAAGTTGGGCGGGGCAGGAGGGCGGCTTGCGCCCTCCTGCCCCTCGTGCATCAGCGGAGCCGCACGGTTGTGGAAGCCGTGCCGCCCTTGACTGCAGAGTAGGTGACCGTCATCGAGCCGGAGCCGCGGACCAGGTACTCGATGGTCCGGGTCGTGCGGCCGGGGTGGCCGCTGCGGATGATGATGCGGTCGAGCTCGTCCTGGTCGATTCGGTCGGTGGGGCCGGGCCGGTGCTTGTTGGGCACCCAGCCCGCGGCGATGACCTCGACGTTACCGTCAACAGTGAGGAGATCGGGGCGCACGACGTTGTTCTGCCGCGCCCGCACGGTGATGGTCGGGATCAGCCGTTCGTTCCTGATGTCCACCCGCACCCTGTACACGTTCCCGCCCACGTTCTCTACCGTGGTTTCACCGATAGACATGAGCGGCATCTGATCGGCGTGATACAGTGTGAAGGCCATGTTGCGGTGGAACTGCTCCATGCTCGTGAAGCGTGGGTTTATCCGACCGAAGTACTTCTTCCACCCGCCCAGCTCTACCGCTCCGAACTGTGGATGATCGAATGGCGTCCACTCGACGTAGTTGTCGCCGAACTCGACGAAGTCATCGAAGAAGAACCGCGACTTCTGGCCCGAGATCGGCGAGTCCGGGTCCTCCTGTTGTTCTCGTAGCAGATCGCTGCCGAAGTACAGGCTGCCGCTCCAGAGCTCGTTGGAGAAGGAGACGGCGCCGAGCCCATCATTCGTCCAGTCGATGGAGCCCCCGTGCACCGTATAGAGCCCCTGCCAGATGATAAGGTAGTTGTAGTAAGGAAGGATCCGCTCGCCGTTTTCGCCCAGCTCGTCGTAGACGCGGATGTCCTCTCTGGGGTAGGTGCCGTGCCAGGCGGTCCCCGGGCCGCGTAGGATCATCCCGCCCGAATTGTGGTACGACTGGGCGCCGGCGATGTTGGGATGCGTCATCCAGAAGTCGTTGGTGGCACGCGATTCCGGCAGCTCGAACGGGTAATTCATCGAGCCGCCCTGGATGTAGTTGGGCTGCCAGCCCGCGCCGTAGTTGCGGTTCGGGTCGTAGCCGCCGACCGGGTCCTCGTTGACGCGCCCGTCGCCGTCGTTGTCGATTCCCTCGGACCCCAGCAGGATCCAGTCACCGGTCTCGCCCGAGGGGACGGTCTCCATGATCCTCGGATCGTCGTGACTGATGCGGTGGGTACCTTCACCGGGGACGTACTTGCGGATCTGCTCGATCATGCCGCTCCCGTTCAGATCGTCGGGTCCATCCTCATCGAAGAGGCCGTCTCCGTCGCTGTCGACGGGTACGTGCCCGGTGCGCGAGCCGGAGCCCGTGCCGTGCATGAAGTAATCGCGGCCGTCGGGATTGACGGTCGGAACGATGTAGAAGACCCGCTCGTCGACCAGGCGCGTGATCTCTTCTATGCGGCCGTAGTTCTCCATCAGGTACCAGATCGTATAGAGGCAGATCTCACCGCCCTGGATCTCGTTCCCGTGCACGTTGGCCTCGATGTACATGGCCGCCTTGTTCATCTCGGGGCCGGTGCTGGGGTTGTTGATGGTCATCATCCACAGGTCGCGGCCGCCGTAGCTCTTGCCCAGTGACGTGAGGGTCAGGAACTCGGGCCACGTGTCGGCCATCTGCCTCATCCGCTCAGCCATGCCCGCGTGATCGAGCCAGCGATCCCAGGTGAGTGGCAACCTGTGCTCCGGGTCGGAACCACCGCGCTGCTGGGCGCTCAGGTCGGGCGCGCCGGCCAGGATGATGGCGATGGCCAGGAAGGCCGCGCCTAGCCTCGTCACCATTCTGTTCTCTTTTACGTAGTTCATTTCCATCACCTCAGCGTCACGGTGGCACTGTCGGTCCCGCCCTTTTGGGCGAGCGCAGTGATCTCTACCCTCGCACCATCGCGTCCCCGAATCACCCACTCGAAACGCTCTCGGTTGTGCGAACCGTTCAGTTGTCGAATCGAGCTCGTCTTCGCGTCGCCAGTGATCACATCTTCCGGTGGAACGTGGATCTGCACGGTCGTCGGCCCGACCGAACGGGACACGACCCCGTGTTGGAGCGATGTCGGGAAGTATCCCGAGTTCTCGATCTCGACCGCCACGGTGTAGATGCCACCGCCGTGCGCCGTCACCTCGGTCTCGACGATCGTCACCCGCGGGAGCATACGGGCCAGGCGGGCGACGAACTCGCCGTGGTCACGCCCCAGCCCCGCAAGATCCTCGGCGGGGGGATTAGTCGCGGCGTAGGGTCGGAACCCGCCGATCTCGACCTCACCCAGTGTCGGGTGAGTGTAGGCGGTCCAGTCCACGAAGGCGTCGATCCCGGCGGCGTCGAGGGCGGAGAGAACGCGAGCATCCGCCCCGGCCGCAACGCCACCGCCGCCGGGACGTCCTCCCTGAGGCATGGCTCTCCCGCCGCCGGCTCTCGCGCCTGCGCCCGCCGGTCTGGCGCCCCCAGGAGGCCTCTCACGGGCGGCGCCTTCGGGGCGCTCCTCAGCGGCGCCCGGAGTTTCCTCGCCAGGCTCTTCTGGCTCTGCCGAGGGAAGCCCCCACCCCGGGGTGCTGAAGGAGGGGACGCCGAACTGGAAGTAGCCGTACTGGAAGAAGGCGCCTTCGGGCGTCCGGTGGATTCCGACCGACTCGATCCCTGTGATGGACTTGTATGCTTCGGAGGCGGCATTGAAGTACTCGAGGTCCGCCTGATTGAACGTGGTGGCCGGCCTGCGGCCGGCGTTCGGATCGTTGTCGCGTCCCGGTTGTGCGCCGCGGAAGCCGGATCCTCTGCCGCCGCGGAAGAAGAAGAAACCGAAGCCGGAAGGTTGCTGAGCTCCGAATACACCGACCTCGGAGATTTCCGCGTTTGAAGCGTCCGCGAACGATGGCAGGTCCAGGATGCTCGCGTCGGCGACGTTGCCTCGCGAGTCGGGAGGCGTAACCAGATTGTCTGTGCGACCGAATGCCAGGATCGCGCCGATGTTGCGGTGGGCGATCACGAAATCCATCAGCGCGCGGCTCTCCGGCTCGCTGACCATGTGAGGACCCGCGTCCCGCTGCCAGTAGGGATAGGCGTGCTGGAAGTTGCGGTTGAGATCGACGCCGCCGGGCCCGTCCTCGTTCAAGAACCCGTCGCCGTCCGAGTCGGTGCCCTCCCAGTAGAGCGTGTACTCTCCCTGCTCGCCCTTTGTGGGATCCGCCTTCTTCATAAGGCGAGCGTCGACCGTGTCGATCATGTAGTCGCCGGAAGGATTGGGGACGCGCATGACGGTGATGAGTCCGTCCCCGTTCAGGTCTTCGGGCCCGTCCTCGTCGATACGGCCGTCGTTGTCATCGTCGTAGGGGCGGGCGTTCCTCGACCTCTCCCACTTGACCGACGCGAACATCGCTTCCGCACCGTCGGGGTTCACCCGCGGGAAGACGTAGACTGTCTGTTCCTCCAGGATCGTCTGGATTTCGGCGTTGTCCTCGGCTCCGTCCAGGAGGTAGCGGATGGTCTCCAGCGCCAGGGCGCTGCCGACCACGTGGTCGCCCTCGAGGTTTCCGATCACCAGGACGGCGGGGCGTTCCTCCAACGGCTTTCCTGATGGATTCCCGATCTCCACGACCCAGATCTCCCGGCCCTCGATCGATGTCCCCACCGAGTTCATGCGGGCCATGTCGGAGCTATTCACCAGAGATCGGAGCTGGCGCGTGAGCTGATCGAAATCCAGATACGACGTCGCTTGCGCCTGGCCGCTCCCGGGGAGGGCCAGCGCCGACGCCGTGAGGAAGATCAGCCCCGCGGCGAGCTTCGAGATGCAGATTCTCTCGTTCCGCACGGATTTCTCCTTGTACCGGGTGGAAGCAGATGAAGATGGTTGTGGGTGCGAGACTCCCACTAACGTAACAGCTTGGCGCGACGCATCGTTGCGGCCGCTGTGTGTACTCATCCGGACGCGCGCAGTTCACGCATCCAGGCCCCGATGGCGCGCTCGAAGTACTGCGGATTGAAGAGGGTCCACTCGCCGAGCTCGGCCGGGATCTCGTAAGCGGCGCCCGCGTCCTCCGCGCTGGCCCCCCGCTCGAAGGCACGGCGCGCCGCGGCCTCGATGTCGTCCAGCACCGCCACGTACTTCTCCAGCTCCGCCGCATCGGCCAGCGGGCCGTGGCCGGGGACGTACGCCGACCAGGCGCCGCGCCCGATAGCCCGGACCGCCTCGGACAATTGAGAGGGTATGGCATCGACGTAGTTTGGGAACATCCCATTCCAAACGAGGTCGCCGCACCACACGATGCTCTCTTCGGCCAGCTCGATCGTGACGTCGCTGGGCGTGTGCCCTTTGCGTGGCACGACTCGAACCGTCCGTCCACCGAGGTCGATGAGACTCGCCTCGTTCTCGTCCAGTAGAGTGACGTCGGCCCACACCCTCTGGGTTTTGTCATCGGCCGGCTCTCTGCGTCGCGTGAGCACGAGCTCGCTCGTCACAGCAGTGGCCCGAACGTCAGGTCCGTCGGCCTCGGTGAGGTAGCCGTCAACGCCCCTGCTGTGGTCCGAATGGTAGTGTGTGATGACGGCGTGGGTGGGCCAGCGCCCCGTGAGCTCCCTGGTCTTTTCTGCTAGCCAGAGCGCGCCATCGGGGCTCATGAAGCCCTCGACCGCCAGGACGCCGTCGCTACCGGCGATGATCCCGCCGTTGGAGACCGTGGTGTAGTCGCCGCCCAGCGGGGTCGATATCAGGGCGAACAGGCCTTCGCCGATCTCCTCCAGTCGGGCGAACGGTTCCTCTGCGACGACCTGGCCGCGTGCCCGGGAGGACCAGAGCCGACGTACAGACGGATTGAAGGGCAGGGCCATCAGAGCGAGATGGCAGACACAGGAGAGGGACCTTCCGAGGAACTCCCGTCGAGAATACGAGGCCGGTGTGTGCATGACCGAGCTCTACTCCTGGAATCTTGACCGAACCACTATGTAGTCTTGATGTCCCAACGACATAGAGTGAGCAACGATCGAAGCAGGCGCAACCATCGTGCCCAAGGAGCAGCCGGTATCGTCAGCGCCACTAGTTGCTAGCCACGCAGTCTGGCCAAGTCCTGTGGGGAGCAGTAGTGTTAAACTCTAGGTTGGACTCGTGCGATACTGCTGGGCTGCGTCCGAACTTCAAGCACGTCGGTCACGACGCTGAGGCACGGATGGCAACATCGCTTCCTCCCGAGTTATCCCGCCTGCTCGATTCGTCCGACCCTCCCTCTGTTGAAACGAACTGGGCGGCGTTCACCGCCAAATACAACCGCCTGCTCCTGCATGCGGCGCACGCCTACAGCCGGGACTACGACAGCGCCATGGACCGCTACGCGTACATGCTGGAGGAGCTTCGCCGGGACGATTTTAGGCGATTGCGCGCCTATGCCACCGCGGGACGCGGCAAGTTTTCTACTTGGCTGGCAGTTGTAGCCCGGCGCCTCTGCCTGGACTACGGGCGGCGCGTATACGGCCGCAATAGGGCACAGTCAGGTCGTGCCGCCCTTGAAGCGCGGGCGACCCGAAGACGCTTGGCTGATCTGGTGGCCGTGGAGATTGACCTGTCTGCTGTCCCCGATCCCTCCCGCGGCAATCCGGAGGTCGAGTTACGTGAAGCTGAGCTCCGAGACGCTTTACAGTCGGCGATCGGGCGCCTCGATCATCGGGATCAGCTTCTCTTGAAGTTGAGATTCCACGACGAAATCTCGGTTCGTGAGATCGCCAGATTAATGCGATTTCCGTCCGTCTTTAGTGTCTATCGTCGTCTTGACTTGATCTGCAGGTCGCTCCGGCAGGACCTAATGCAGCGAGGCGTCGAGGATGCATCGCCTTGATTCTGCCTGTGTGCCGGACGTAGGAAACGGACCGCTGCAAGACGAGGTGTGGTTGTCCGTCCAATAAGAATGGAGGCACGTTGTTCATGGTAGCGCTGAGACTGTGATGACAGAGGATGGGTCTTTGGCCGAACACCTGAGCAGCGATATCGTCGCCGGTTATCTGGAGGGCGCTATCAGCAACGAGGAGACAGCCCGAGTCGAAGCTCATCTGGCCACATGCGATGAGTGCCGACGCGAAGTCATCGAGGTGTCTCGGGATCTAAAGGAGCTGAAGCGTTTCAGTCCGTGGTACGTGGCAGGTCCAGTGACGGCTGCGGCGGCTATCGCTGCCATCCTTTTCCTCGGACCTAAGATATCCGGACCGGATTCGAGGCCGGTCCTGAGAGGTACCGACACTGAAGCGCAGCTGGCCACAACTCCGAGATTCCAGGTCGTTGCTCCCGTCGACGGCACCGCTCTGCTGGGCGATGAGGTCGTGTTTGTGTGGCGCTCAGCAGCGCCCGATGCCTCTTACCGGTTGACCCTGACCGAAGCAGATGGTCAGGTGGTATGGAGCACTACGACGTCGGATACGACTGTGGCTGTTCCAACGCCGGAAACTCTGCTACCCGATCGTATCTACTTCTGGTACGTCGACGCGCTGTTAGCTGACGGTCAATCCACCACTACGGGAGTCAAGCAATTCTCGACGTTGCGTCAGAACGACGGCGCAGGGCACTAGTCGCTGCCTTGTGCGCGGCGCTTGTTCAGTCCGCCTGTTTCGGCGACGATGAGGCGTCCCAAAGAGAGACCGGAGTCTATTTGGAGGCGCGGACCGTTGAGGTCTGGGCGTCGCCCCTCGATTCGCTAATGTCATCTGCTGAAAAAGCGTACTGGGCCGGCGAGTTCGATGAGGCGCAGGCGTCGTTCCGGCTCGCGCTGGAGATGGCGCGATCGCAGTCCGACTCGCTGGCAGAGTCGGAGGTGTTGACCTGGCTTGGGCTGGCGGCTTGGAGAACCGGCGACTACAAAGCGGCGCGCCGACTGGGCGAAGAAGCTCTGCGGCTTAAGTTGCACCTCGGGCTCGAAGACAAACTCTCGAGGTCGTACAACGCATTGGGCCTGCTCGCCTGGAACGAATCAAGGCTGTCCGATGCCACCGATCTCTTCCGCCTGGCAGCTGCGGCGGCTCGGGGGGTGGGAGACCAAAGACGGCTTGTTGCTGCCGAGGGGAACCTAGCATTGGTGCTTACCGACTTGGGTCGGTTCACGGAGGCGCGCCGCGGCTTCAACGGTATGAGGGAGGCCGGCCGGGCCCTCGGCGATGCGCGCATCGAAGGTAATGCTCTCAACAACCTGGCGATGCTCGATATCAAGGTCGGCAATCCGGTCGCGGCGGTCGAGTCGCTGCGGGAAGCGCGTCGCCTTTACGAATCGATCGACTATGCAACAGGTGAGCAGAATGCACTGGGCCAACTGGCGACCGCTTATGACGCGTTGGGTGAGCCGAGTCTCGCGTTCGCGGCGCTGGACAGCGCACTAGCCCTAACTCGCCGGCAAGGCCTGCGTCAAGAAGAGGCGAGCAACCTGGAGATCATGGCCGAGTTCTACCTGAAGGCGGGCGACTATCGGCGCGCCCTTGAACTGTACCGCGATGCGAACGAGATCAACGAAGAACTGGGGCTACAGATCGAGATCGGGGTCAACCTCAGGAGCGCAGCCGAGATCCACGCACTGCTAGGCGATCTTGGCCTGGCGGGACGCTATGTAGATGAAGCGCTGCGCATTCACCAAGAGACGGGCGCGCCTTTGGAGGAGTTGTTCGACCTGGCGGTGTCCGCCGAGATGGCGCATGAGAGGGGCGCTCACGAGGAAGCACAAAGGCATCTCAGTGTAGCAGACAGCCTCTCGCGAGGACTAGGGGTCCGTAGTGCTCGGGTGGAGATCGCACTCACGCGAGCGCGTCTCGCCGATCAGGACCGTGACGGCGCGGAAGTGCTTCGAGTATTGGAGACCGTTCAAGACGATCTCACCCGCGGCGGCTACGGCACCGAGTGGCAGGCGCACGCTCTGGCGGCGCGTGCGTACTCGCGTCTGGGTGTGCTCGATTCTGCGGTGGTTGAGGGCCAGAGAGCAGTGGCGGCTGTTGAGCGAGCCCGCGCGAGGTTCTCGACCGGGTATCTCCGAACGTCTTACCTCTCCGACAAAGCGAGCGTCTACTCGGATCTCGTGTTGGTGCACCTTCGTCGCGGTGAGATCGAGGAGGCCTTTCAGGTGGCGGATGCCGGACGGGGGCGTGCGCTGCTAGAGCACCTGACGGCGGCGCGGCATGAGCTTGGCTCGACAGGGTCAGCCGCCGAGCTTGCCGAGGCGGAGGAGGTCTTGCGCAGAATCGATGAGCTCCTCACGCGACTGGGTGAAGTCGAGGAGGTCCCGTCGGGTGAACGTGGTGCGGACTTCGTGGCGTCGGAGGAGGAACTGACAAGCGCTCTCGCGGCGGCTCGCTCCGAATACGAATCGCTGCGCAGCCGGGCCCTGGTTCGCGACATCGGAGGGGCGACGTTGCTCGGCAGTGCCCCGGCGAGCGCCGGTTCAATCGTCAGCGTTCTGGAGCCGGGAGAGGCGCTGTTGGAGTACCTGGTGACGCCGGATCGGGTACTTCTGTTCGTGGTCACCCAGCAAGGTATTCTCAGCCTGGAAGCCAGCTCCGGATCCATCGGGCTGTTGAGCCGTATTCGCGTTGCGCGTGACCTGCTGGCAAGGCGCCGGCGCTGGAGTGACGCAAACGCAGCCTTGGCACGGCTCTACAATGACCTTATTCGACCGGCGGTGACAGCCGGCGCGCTCGAGGGAGTGCATCGTCTGATCATTGTGCCTCACGCGGAGTTGTCGTACCTGCCATTTGCTGCTCTGCGAGATCAAGCGAGCGGCCGTTACCTGGCGGAGGGTTTTTCGCTTCTGCATCTGCCGACGGCGGCAGCGCTTCCCATCCTCCGCGCTGGCGATACCCACGGTCCCCAGGTGCGCAGCGCTCCCGGGCGAAGCTTCGCGCCATTTCCTAGACGTTTGCCAGCCACACGGGAGGAGGTGGCGGCGTTTGCTGAAGCGTTGCCCGAAGCCGGGACCTTCATCGGTGATCGCGCGACGGAAGCAGAGCTACGCCGGGCCCTCTCGGACGGCGCGATAGTGCATGTAGCCACGCACGGTGTGTTGAATTCTCGCAACCCGATGTTCTCGAGAATCGAGCTCAGGGGCGACGCCACCGACGGGCGCCCCAGCGATGGTAGGTTGGAGGTCCACGAGTTGCTCGGACTGAAGGTTCGCAGCCCGCTCGTGTTTCTATCTGGCTGCGAGACCGGAGTCGGAGTCGCTTGGTCAACCGAGTACAGGCGCGGCGAGGATTTTGCGACGCTGGCGCAGGCTTTTCTATACGCCGGTGCAGGCAATGTAATCGCGACACTCTGGCCGGTGGACGATGCGGGCGCCGGGGTCTTCGCCGCGCGCTTTTATCGCCATTTGCAGGACGCCCCACCGGTCGAGGCGCTGGCGCGGGCGCAGCGAGACATGATGGCCGATTCAACGTACGAGGCGCCCTACTATTGGGCGGCCTACACCCTGAGCGGCGGAAGAGAACTGGGAATTGCCCCGCAATAAGCGGGAGCATTGTCCGTCTATCAAAGTAGAACGCCCCACGCCCACACCCTGACAGGAGTCTGGCGATGAGACGGTCACGGCAGTCCTACCTCGTCACGGTCGTAGTACTCGCGGCAGCTGCTTTCGCCTGGACCATGGGCTGCGGCGATCCGGCCGGCACCCGCCCCGAGATCACCGGCGTCAACCTTGGCAAGGGGGACAAGGACGTCACCGTTACTGCGACAGACCCCAGCGAAGCGGAACAGGGGACGACTCTAGACGTGGAGGTGTACGGCTCCGGGTTCGTTGATGGTTCGGTGGTGGAATTCGGTCACGAATGGGTGCCACATCCGAAGATCAAAACCAACTCGACCCGCTACGCCAACCCGCGGAAACTGATTGCGAACATCACCATAGAGTCAGACGCCCCGGTGGAATGGTACGACGTGATGGTGAGTACGCCTCGTGGCAAGAAGGGTATGGGGACCGAGATGTTCCAGGTCAGGGCGAGGAACCAGTGCGGGGTATCTTCGGACCCGAGCAGCCGGGTGGCCTGGACCTTCAAGACTCAAGACGGAGTATTCAGCGCTCCGGCCTTTGCGAACGGCACCATCTACTTCGGCTCTGCGGACGAGTTCTTCTACGCTGTGACGACTGAAGGCTGTCTGAAATGGAAGTTTAGAACCGACGGGCGGGTCCACAAACCTGCGGCTGTCTCGGCGGACGGGTCAGCAGTGTTCGTGATAGGTCTTCGGACCCTCTACGCGCTGGACGCGGCGGCTGGCGACCTCATCTGGGACTTATACTTCGGGAGACGCAAGGGGAAGAATAGAGGCCCCATTCTGTACGGGGTCGCGTTGGGTAACGGTTTGCTCTACCTCGGTACGGGTGACGGTGATGTCCACGCCGTTGACCCGAATGACGGTTCGGTTGTGTACAGCGCGAGTGTTGGCTCTGGCCATAACGCTTATTCCGCACCCACCATCGGCCCCGATGGAACTGTGTACATGACATCAGCCGGGCCGAATTACCCGGACGGCTTCATTCACGCCTTTACGCCCGACCTGTCGAACGAGCGGTGGCGGGTCGGGCCGCTGCATTTTACGGAAGCAGCGCCAATCCACGACGGCGTTGGCACGCTGTATGTTCCGAGCCGGGAAGCCTACCTCCACGCACTTGATGCCACAACCGGCGTCGAGCAGTGGCGGGTGGAGATTGATGATCCGGACGAGACTCAGCTGAACGCGGCACCTGCGCTTGGGCCCGACGGCACGATTTACGTTCCCTCGTATGCCGCGTGCCCCGGTGGTAGCGACCCGAGCCAGGGATGCCTGTACGCTGCAGATCCGAACGGGAACGTGAAGTGGACAGTCACTATTGGGGAGGGGGTTTGGAACGCCTCGCCGGCTGTCGGCGCGGACGGCACCATTTACCTAGGCGGACTGGATTACAACGTCTACGCCGTGAGTTCCACCGGGCAGGTGCTGTGGACCTACCTGACCGGTTGGTGGGTGGCCTCGCCGCCAACCCTCGATCCAACGGTCCCGGTCGTCTACATAGGCTCGGATGATGGTAATCTTTACGCTCTGAGGACTTTCGCGACCACTCCAGGCCTCGCCGCCAGCCCATGGCCGAAGTACAGACACGATCTGCGTAATACAGGTCGGCACGGCCCGTAGGTGCGGATAACGGTCGTTATTGGACGACTCGCCCGCTTGCCCGGGAAGACCAGAACAGTCATGCCGAGGGTGAGAAGGGTTCGGTCCGCCGTGATGCGATAGGCACAGGGCCAGGACGTTCCGACGGACCAGGCGTGCGCTAACCTCGCCTGACCGGGATCCAGTCGGGGTGGCTACCGGTCGTCGCCGCTGCCCTGAATCACGCCCCGATCAGCCCGGCTTCTCAGCTTCTCCAGGTTGTCCGTCGCCACATGGTCCAGGTCAACATCGAGCACGGTGGCGACCTCGGCCACGTACCAGAGCACGTCGCCCAGCTCGTCGGCCAGCGCATCTCTGTCTTCGGGGCCGATCACCCCGCCTTTGTCGCGCAGCAGCTTGCCGACTTTCTCGCCGAACTCGCCGGCTTCGCCGGCCAGCTTGAGCGTCGGGTAGAGCAAGCGGCCCATCACTTCGTCCGCGCCGTAGCGGGTCTCCAGGCTCGTCCGATGGGCTCTGGTTTGGTATTCACTCAGTTTCATTGACGTCTTTCTCTGAGCTAGGGTCCCGACTCGGCGGTGAGCCTCCCCAATTCGGCGCGGACCCGCTCGACCTCCACGGCCAGCGCCGGTTCCGGGTCGGACCGCAAGGTCAGGTAGTGGCGGTAAGCCCGCACGGCGGCCTCGCGCTCACCCAAGAGCGCGGCCAGCCGGGCTTCCTCGCGCAGGTAATTCGCGAGGTAGCGTGTCTGAAAGAACTCGCGCCGCTGGAGCGCGCGATAGGCAGCCTCGATATCGCCCTGTGATTCCAGGAGCCGGGCGACGGCCAGCGTGCCCGTTCGGTCGAGGCGTTCGGGGACGATGGCACCGTATGGAATCGGTCGGAGGAGTGAGTCGAGCTGGGCCACCAGGATCTCACTGTCAGGTTGGCCCGTTGCCGAGGCGTGGACCGCCTCGAGGATGGACGCACAGGTATTCGCGCCGCTCGCCGTCCAGATCGAGTCGGCCGGGTAGCTCGAGCTGCGCAGCCTATCAATCGATGTGGGCGCCGACGAAAAGTCACCGTTCCAAAGCCGCCAATGCTCGACCGCACATAGGTCGGCTAGCTGTGACGCCCGCTGGTTCACGTCGGGCGAAAGCGGTGCCGAGGCCTCGCGCATAAGCGAATCAACCGCATGGGTGGCGGCGGCTTCGTCGCCTTCTCCATACAGAGCGTCGAAGACTCGGAGCCGAAGGCGCAGCCGACCATCGGGCTGGATGCGTCCAATTTCCTCCGTCACCGCCAACGCGGCGGAGGGCCGTCCGCGGTTCAACTCGAAATCGTGCAACAGCCATAGTGTCGTGACACGTTCGCCCCGCGCCGCCGGCCGCTCGCGCAGGATCGCGGCCGCTAGCTCGGCGTCATCCGGGTCGTACCCCTTGAGCATGCTGGTCCTCACGACGGCGCGCAGGGGCAGGACGTTCATCTCGAGGAACTTCCGTCGCAGCGAGTCGAGGGCGACGCTGTCTCCGAAAGTGAGCGCGGTTTGCCAGAGCTCGTAATCCCGAAACTCGCCGGTCGGATTGACGGTGAGGTAGTACGCCAACACTTCCTCCGCTCTCGCGCTGTCGCCCCTCATCAGCGCGTGGTCCAGCAGATGCCCGACGGGGGCCGAGAATGTCGAGTCGAGGTCGACGGCCCGGCGAAAAGCGTCCTCCGCGTGGCGGTGTGCGTCGGCGTAGCCGAGCTGCCGCGCGTTGTGGTAGTACGATTCACCCAGCCAGTACCAGGCTTCGGGTCTGTCGGGCGCGGAATCCACGGCTCGCTGCAGGGCGGCGAAAACTTCCCCGTACGGGGACCCTTGCGGGAAATTGGGTCCGGCCAGTGCGACGAGGAGCGCTCGGTCACGCTCGCTCAGGCGATCCCGATGCGCCCATGCGATGCTGATCGCTTCGCGGCTGAAACCGTTTTCCGTCCAGTAGCGCGCCGACACAAGCCCCAGCGCGGCGAGTGAGAAAGTAGGGTCGAGGTCGACGGCCTCGCGGAAGAGTCGTTCCGCATCGACGAAGCGACCGCTGCGGTAAGTCGCCTGGCCCTCGAGATAGGCGCGTAGCGCAGGTAGCGATGTGCTGGTAAGGGCGGCGAGCCGCTGTCGCGACTCACCGGCCCCACGTGCCAGAAGTTGCGCGGTGAGCCCGTCTACCAGCGCCGTCAGGCTGTCGGTCGTGCCTTCGACGCTCGCCTGGACGCCGCGATCCTCCGCATCGACCGTGAGGAGCGACGCGTTGAGGACCACGTGCCCGGCCGTTCCAACCAGGCCGCCGAGCAGAACGCGACCGGCGCCCAGGGAGCGCGCGAGGTCGAGTGCAGCCGCCTCCGTGAGGTCGGCGTCTCTCGAGTCGCCGGCGCGGTTCCAGGCGCTGATGGCCGCTCTCGGATCGACCGCCCGGGGACCCCCTTCGCCGGTGAGCTTGGCGGCCAGAAGGTCGACCATCCCCTCCCTCAGGTAGACGATCGCCGGATCGGCACCGGCAACGCGGAAGGGGAGGACGGCGACGACACCAGGGTCCAACCCAGCTTCACCGGCTCCGTCACCGCCGGGCCTTCCACCTCCGAGAAGCATCCAGCCGGCTGCCACCACCCCCCAGACCGCAAAGGCGATCACCGCGCCGGCGATGGCGTTGCGCCAGGTCAGTCGACGTTTGGCCTGGCGACCGGAGCGCCTCGGCGCGTACTCAAGTTGGTCTTCGCCCCCGCCCTCGCCGCCGGCTTCCCGAGCCGCGCCCTCGGCGTTCTCGACCAGGGCCGTCGCCAGCACGATCGGCAGCCCGATCAACAGGAGCACCGCGGCGGTCGGGAAGAACCAGGCCGGCAGGCCGAAGCGCTCGGTGAACAGATCGACCGCTTCGAGGACCGCGTACGATGCACCCAAGTAGATGAGCAGCACCTGCCAGATCGAGCGACGATGCGCCTCGACTATGAGCCTACGGAAACGCGACATGACCCCGTTCGCGAAGGGTGGTTTCCTGTTTTGATCGCCGGAATATGCCGCCTACCATAGGGCCGATCAATGACCGGGTCTTGGGATGCCCATCGCTCTCTACGGCATGGGGTGGTCGGGGGCCCGGAGCCAGGCGGCGTTTTCCGTAAGCGGCACTACGCTCTGGCGAGAAGACGACAGGTGAGTTGAGGTTGGCTCAGGTCGGCCGAGGCGGGTCGAGATTGACCAGGAACCGGCCGCCGGGTGCGTCCTGAACCGCTACCTGCCATTCCTTGCCGCAGTTAGGGCACTTCACTTCATTCACCGCTAGAAGCTCCTCCATCCGGAAGCCTCCACCGCAGCCGGGGCAGTCAATACGATCCAGGTCGGCTCCTGTCGTCATGCGGATCCTCCGTTGAGATCGGTGGAGGATAAGGGCTCGAGGCCTCGTCCGTCAACGACTTTGGGCCGTTCCGGGGTTCGGGCCACTGGAATTAGGGTCAACTTCTTTACATACTTATCGGTTATTATTGGTAGTTGATAACGGGCCGGCCTAAAGCCCCGGGGCGGTTCCGAAGCGAGCGCGAGACAGACATGCATGGGCTAACGAGCAGCGTTGACGACAACTATCTGAGCGACGAGCACCGCATGCTCCGCGACATGGTGCGTGAGTTTGCGGATAACGAGATCGCGCCGGTCGCCCGTGAGTTCGACAGAGAGGGGAAGTTCCCCTGGGGGAACGTCGCCAAGATGGCGGAGCTGGGGCTGTTCGGCATTCCGTGGCCGGAGGAGTACGACGGCGCCGGGATGGATGTGCTGGCCTCGGCGCTGGTGAGCGAAGAGCTGGCGAAGGTGTGTCCCTCCCACGCGATCACGGTGGGTGCGACGATCTCGCTTGCGGCGAGCCCGATATACTACTTCGGTAATGAGGAACAGAAGCAACGTTACCTGACGAAGCTTGCCAGGGGTGAAGTTCTGGGAGCGTTCGGGCTGACGGAGCCGGAGGCGGGGTCCGATGCCCAAGGTACGCAGACCCGGGCGGAAGAAAAGAGCGACCACTGGGTCCTGAACGGGACGAAGATCTTCATCACCAACGGTGGTGTAGGGGAGATATTCGTGGCCACGGCGGTTACGGGCCGGCGGTCGAACGGGCAGAAGGAAATCAGCTCGTTCATCCTGACGAAGGAGACGCGGGATCTGGAGGAAGCGCTGGCGGTAGGCACAGGCCACGCCGTCGACCTGGAGTACACGCCGGGCTTCACGCACGGAAAGAAAGAGGACAAGCTGGGCTGGCGCGCCTCGGACACGACGGAGCTCATCTTCGAGGACGCGATCGTGCCCAAAGAGAACATGCTGGGCGAACGCGGTCACGGTTTCAAGAACTTCATGCAGACGCTGGACGGGGGGCGGATCGGGATGGCGGCGCACCTGCTAGGCATCGCCGAGGGTGCGCTGGAGCAGACACTCAAGTTCACCAGCGAGCGCAGGCAATTCAATACGCGGATCTGCGACTTCCAGGGTATACGCTTCGAGATCGCCGACTGGTTGACCCGTATCGAGGCGGGGAAGCACCTGACGTATCATGCGGCGAACTTGAGGCAAGCGGGCGAGCCGCATTCGAAGGAAGCGGCGATGGCGAAGCTCTACTGCTCGGAGCTGGCCAACTGGGCTACGGTAAAAGCTGTGCAGTTCCATGGTGCGTACGGTTACACGACCGAATACCGCGTGGAACGGCTAATGAGAGATGCCAAGATAGGGGAAATCGGAGAAGGAACCTCCGAGGTCCAGAGGATGGTGATTGCGCGCCACCTTCTCGGTCCGGAAACGACGCCGGAGAAGGAGGACGCCTAATGAATGGAGTCAGATTAGCAGCAAATGAAAAGGCAAATATTGATAAACGCGGCTCCGCACGAGACGCGAGTCGCGATCATGGAGGACAGCGTCCTTGTAGAGTTGATGCTGGATCGCCCCGACGCGCAGCGGATGGTGGGCGACATCTACTTGGGGCGCGTTGAGGGCGTACTACCGGGCATACAAGCCGCCTTCGTCAACATAGGGACCGAGAAGGCCGCCTTTCTCCACGTCTCCGACCTCGCCGATGAGGACCCCGAGGCGTCGGAAGAAGAGAAGGGCGTCAAGCGCTACCCGCCCATCCAGACCCTGATCAAGAAGAGCGAGGAGCTTCTCGTCCAGGTCACCAAGGAGCCGATCGGGACGAAGGGGCCACGCGTCACCGCGCAGATATCGCTGCCCGGCCGCTATCTGGTCTACATGCCGCGCAGCGAGCACATCGGCGTCTCGCGCAAGATAGAGAACCGTGACGAGCGGACCCGCCTGCGCCGCGTGATGCGCAACGTCTTACAGACCGGCCAGGGCGGCGTCATCGTCAGGACGGTGGGTGAGGACGCGGCCCGCAAGCCGCTGGAGCGCGAGCTGAAAGGGTTGCGCAAGACGTGGAAGAAGATCGAGGCTCGCGTCTCACAAGCCCAGGCGCCCGCTCTGATTCATCAGGAGGCGCATCTCGCCGCCGGTATCATCAGAGACCTGTTCAGCGAGAAGGTCGACGCGCTGATCGTCGACTCGCGGGAGATCTACAACGAGGTCCGCGGCTACCTCGAGGCAGTGGACCCCGAGTTGATGCGCCGCGTGAACCTCTACGACGGCACGGTCCCACTGTTCGACAAGTACGAGATCGAAGAGGAGATCCGCCGCTCGCTCGAGAGCCGGGTCGAGCTGCCGTCGGGCGGCTACGTGATTATCGAGCCTACGGAGGGCCTCGTGGCGATCGACGTGAACACCGGTCGCTACACGGGCAAGAAGGATCCCGAGAAGACGATCCTGCGGACCAATCTGGACGCCGCTCGCGAGATCGCGCGGCAGCTGCGCCTGCGTGACATCGGCGGGATCATCGTCGTCGACTTCATCGATATGGAGGACAAGGCGAACCGCGATCGGGTGATGCAAGAGCTGCGCATGCACCTGGGCCGCGACCGGGCGCGAACCAAGGCGTTCCCGATCTCCGACCTGGGGTTGGTCGAGATGACCCGCCAGCGTGTGAGGCCGACGGTCTACCATACGGTAACCCGGCCGTGCCCCTACTGCGAGGGAGCCGGGCGCATCGTTGCCCCGGCCACCGTGGTTCGCCGGGTCGAGCGCGCGGTGCACCGAGTGGCGGCGGCGCGGGAGGAGAGGCGTTTAGTGATCCGCCTGCACCCCGAAGTGGCCCTCCACATCCTGGAGGAGGAACCGAACCTGCTGCGGCGGCTCGAGTCCGAGTACAGGGTCGACATCGAGGTCCGCGACGACCCGCTGATGCGGGCGGACGAGTTCCGTATCCTGGCCGGTCCGGCCGACACGGACGTGACGTCGCGTTACGCCGTGGCCTGAATGCGCCCCCCGGCGTCGCCTCAGCCGGCTGGCTCGATGTTCTGGTTCACCCGGAAGAAGTTGTCCGGATCGTACCGCTTCTTGATTCGGGCCAGCCGGGCATAGTTGTCACGGTACGTCGCCTTAACGCGCTCCTGTCCTTCGTCCATCATGAAGTTCACGTACGCACCGCCTGCCGAGTGGGGGTGGAGCGCGTCAAAGTACGACTTCGTCCAGTCGATGATCTTGCCTTTGTTCGCCGGGTTCGGATCGACACCGACGATTACCTGAGCCCAGTTGCTCTCGCGATAGGCCCAAGGCGTTTCGCTGTTGCTGATACGGTGGGCCGCCCCGTCGATGGGATACATGTGCATCGTCGAGTGCCCGGTGGGGATGTCGGAGCCGAACCTCACGTGCTCGGCGATAGCCTGATCGCTGATCTCGTTAACAAAGTCGGCCCGCCAGTACCACTGTAGCCCCGGCGGATAAAAGACGTCGAACATGCTCTGCATCATCGGGTGCGGCATCGGTCCCACGTGCTCGAAGGCCGGTGGCCCGAACTCACGAATCGGCTTGAAGACCTCCTCGGCTTTCTCCATCGGACCCGTGTAGCACCAGACGACGCCGCACATCGCCTTGCCGTGCAGATGTTCGGGGAAAGGAGGTCCGGGGACTACGAGGAAAGCGAAGAAGCCGCCTAGCTCCTCCGGTGCCTTCAATATGAACTCACGGTACCAACTCAATACCTCGGCCGCCTGGTCGAGCTCCCAGAGCGTCGGCCCGGCGTAGTTCGTGTGTACGGGATGCGCCCTGAACACGAACGACGTGACGACGCCGAAGTTGCCGCCGCCGCCGCGGATCGCCCAGTAGAGTTCCTCGTTGTCCTCTGCGCTGGCGGTGACCGTGCTCCCATCGGCCAGCACCAGGTCAGCGGCGAGCAAGTTGTCGATGGTGAGGCCGTACTTCCGGGTCAGATGGCCGACGCCGCCGCCCAGCGTCAGGCCGGCGACCCCTGTAGTGGAGATGGTGCCGGCGGGGACTGCCAAACCGTGCTCGTGCGTCGCCGTGTCCACATCGTTCCAGGTGCAGCCGCCGCCCACCCTCACAGTACGGGCCTCGGAGTCGATGGCTACGTCGTTCATCTTCGAGAGGTCGACGACGAGGCCGTCATCGCAGAGACCCAAGCCTCCGCCGTTGTGGCCGCCGCCGCGGATCGCCGTCAGCATCTCGTTCTCCCGGCCGAATCGTACCGCTCTCTGGACGTCCTCCACGTCCGCGCAGTAGGCGATCATGCGCGGCCGCTTGTCTATCATGCCGTTGTAGATCTTGCGGGCCTCGTCATAGCCCGCGTCGTTCGGTTGGATCAGCTCACCGTGCAGACTCGCCTTGAACGCTCCGACGTTGTTGTTGGCTGGCATAGTATTCTCCCGGTGGGCCAGTGGACGAAGAACACTGGGTCGACCGGCACGCTGTGCCGCGCGGCTGTGTCAACCTCAACGCGTATGGGGTGTAAACAGTTCCAAGCCCAGCCGGGCGGATGGGCGCTCGGCAAGAAGAGCCGCTCTTGTTGGAGGGCACCCGATCCGTCGAGGCTCGACCAGGGGCTATCGCACTTGGGTCCTGGTATGGGACCAAAGGCGAGGAGCGGGAAGGGGTTGCGGCAGCCTCAGGTCGTGGTTGACAGGGGTGGCTTGGGCGGATAGCCTATAAGGTTCTCAAAATCGGTAACTTTCACGTGGTAACACGGTTGTGACATACGCCATCTTCAAGGCCGCAGGCTTCCAGTACCGCGCTGAGCTCGGCGACGTGCTGCGGCTGCCGTCGCTGGACGTCGAATCCGGCGACACCGTCACCTTCGACGAGGTGCTGCTCGGCGCCACGGAGGGCGACGTGTTGATCGGGCGGCCGACCCTGGAGGGGGCGGCGGTGCGCGCCGAGGTCCTGGGGCACGGCCGGGCCGACAAGGTCGTGGTCTTCAAGTTCAAGCGCCGCAAGAACGTGCGGAGCAAGACGGGCCACCGCCAGGACTACACCGAGGTGCGGGTTAGCGAGATCGACTTCGGCGGCGATCGGCGGGTGAGCCTGGAGAAGCCGAAGAAGGCAGCTCCGAAGAAGAAGGTGGCCAAGAAAGCGGAGGCGAAGGAGCCGCAGGCGAAGGCGGCGGCGAAGCCGAAGAAGGCGCCGGCGAAAAAGGCGGCTCCCAAGGCGAAGGCCAAGACCACGGCCAAGAAGACGACGGCGAAAAAGACTACGGCAAAGGCCAAGACGACGTCGAAGACGACGACCAAGGCCAAAGCCAAGACCACTACGAAGTCCAAGAAGAAGAAATCTTAGCGGGACCGGACCCCATGGCTCATAAGAAGGCAGGCGGCTCGACTCGGAACGGCCGCGACAGCAACCCTAAGTTCCTCGGCGTCAAGAAGTACGGGGGGCAGTTCGTGCGTGCCGGCAACATCATCATGCGGCAGCGCGGCACCAAGTACCATCCGGGCCACAATGTCGGCAAAGGCACCGACTACACATTGTTCGCCCTCTCGGATGGCTACGTGACTTTCGGAACGAGCCGCGGAAGAAAGGTCGTCTCGGTCGTTCCCGAAAACTAGGATTGGGGAATTCGTGAGAAAGCCCGGCGTTAGCCGGGCTTTTTTTGGGATAGTCCGAAGTCGTCCGGGAATCCCCGAATAGCGAGGCCGGGAGGTCGATCCGAGAATCCGTGGAGTCCGTGGAATCCGTGGTATCGGGGAGGTTGGGAAGTGAAGAGGTCGCCCCCTCAGGGTCATCTCTGACTTCCCCACCTCCCTTGTTGTACTGGTCCCCGAATCGACAGTCGAGGATTCCCAAGGGACTTCCCCAAGTCCCTAACTGGAACCTCCCGTCATTTGTTCGTCGGCGGATGGTCCGTATATCGCCGGCAGCGGCACCCCGTTGAGTCGCAGGAAGACCGAGAGCTGTCCGCGGTGATGGATCGAATGGTTCATCACCATACCGCGCAGCACACCGATCTTCGGCTCGGTAAAGATCTCAACGCCGGCGTTCTTGAGCGTCCAAGGCCTCTTGAAGTCGTCGTCGCTGGTCGATTCGAGGGTCGCGAGCAGCTTGGCGACGTTGGCGTCGAACAGCTCGAGGATCTCCGCGACCGAGCCCAGCTCGACGGGCTGGTACGGCTCGCCGCCCGGCGGATTGATGTCCAGCTCGTCCATCGTCAGCGCGTGGACACCCCAGCTGGGCATCTCGGCCAGGTGCGTTGCCAGACGGCTCATCGTCATCGACTTGTCCGCCGGCTTCCAGTCCAGTTTGTCCTCGGGTAGCCGCTCCAAGACCTTCCGCGTCGCTGCGGTCTCCATCGCCAGTTCCACCAAAAGAGCTTCTCTGATGGCCACGGTCGTTCTCCTTCTCCGGTTGGGGTGCTCGGGTGAACGCAGCAAACTAGTGTCGCCCTGAGAGCGCCGACAGGGCGGACGGCAGGGCATCTTGTCGCCGGGGGGACCAGTGGCCATCCTTACGCACCCTCTACTCGGCGTGGGCCCCCATCTGCGCAGCCGCCGGAGCCGGCGCTCTGGAAGGTTGCCGCAAAGATACACGTACTGCTTCAGGAGGAATCCGACCATGCGAATCAGGATCGGTTTCACGCTCGTCGCCGCGCTGTTCACGGTTGCTTCCACGACGTCGGCCCAGACCTTCCCGGTTGAGGACCCCGTCCTCCAGCGCATCTGGGAGGAGGGGACGGAGAACTCGCAGACCTACAGTCTGGCGCAGGCGCTGCTCGACTCGATCGGCCCACGGCTCAGTGGGTCACCCGCCCACAAGGCGGCAAACCAATGGGCGGTGCAGATGTACCAGAGCTGGGGCATCGAGGCGCGCAACGAGCAGTATGGTACGTGGATGAATTGGGAGCGCGGGATCACGCACATCGATCTCCTCGAGCCCCGAGTCCGCACCCTGGAAGGGATGTTGCTCGCCTGGAGCGCCGGCACGCGTGGAAAGGTAAAGGCCGGGGTAGTGATCCTTCCCGACGTCGCGGACTCGGCCGCCTTCCAGGCCTGGCTGCCCGAGGCGAGGAACAAGTTCGTCCTCGTTTCGTACCCCGAACCCTCGTGTCGTCCCAACGACAACTGGGAAGAGTACGCAACGGCCGCGTCGTTTGAGCGGATGCAGGCCGAGCGCGACACCGCGCGCCGCGAGTGGCGGGCGCGGATCGAACGCACCGGTTACAACCAGCGTAGCCTTCCGGGCGTTCTCGAGGAGGCGGGCGTCAGCGGGATCCTGACGACCAGCTGGCCCGGCGGTTGGGGTGTACACCGGGTGTTCAGCGCCAGTACCGAGGAGGGGCCGTCGCTGGGACTGAGCTGCGAGGACTACGGACTCGTTTACCGCCTCGCCAAGCACGATCAGGGTCCGGTGCTCGAGGTCGAGGCACATGCCCGGTTCCATGGTGAGGAGCCGATATTCAACACGATCGCCGAGATTCGTGGTACCGAGAAGCCCGACGAGTACGTCGTGTTCTCGGCCCACTTCGACTCCTGGGACGGCGGCTCGGGTGCCACCGACAACGGGACGGGCAGCGTCATCATGATGGAGGCGATGCGGATCCTCAAGGCCGTTTATCCCAACCCGAAGCGCACGATCATCGCCGGACTGTGGGGCGCTGAGGAGCAGGGGCTCATCGGGTCACGTGCCTTCGTGGCCGACCATCCCGAGGTGGTCGATGGGCTGCAGGTCCTGCTCAACCAGGACAACGGGACCGGCCGGATCGTGCGGGCCAGCGGGGGCGGCCTGACCCGTTCCGGTGAGTACCTCGGGCGCTGGCTTTCTGCGATACCTACGGAGATCTCGCGACACATCGACCTCACGGTACCCGGCACACCGAGTGGCGGTGGCAGCGATCACGCGTCGTTCGCGTGCACGGGCGGGCCCGCCATGGGCCTGGGGTCGCTCAACTGGTCGTACTTCCCATACACCTGGCACACACAGCGTGACACGTTCGACAAGATCGTGCTGGACGATCTCAAGAACAACGCGACGCTGTACGCTATGCTCGCCTACCTCGCCGCCGAGGAGGACGAGCTAATGCCGCGGGACCAGCGCGTGCTGCCGGTGAGCCAACGCACGGGCGAGCAGATGACCTGGCCCGAGTGCCGGACGCCGATGAGGAGCTGGGGAGAATACCGGCGGCGGTAGATGTTGTAGTGGGAACAAGAAGAACGGGGAGAATTCGGCAATCCATGACTACTTGAGTAATAGACTAATAGACTACTTGAATATGGAACGTGTCTGCAAAGCCGGTTCCGAATTCAGATGCTCAGTTGTTCTATTAGTCAATTAGTCATGGATTGCCGAATTCCCATTACGAAGGGGTTGCACGCGTGAGGATAGTCCGCAGCGCGCTTCGCTACTCTCTCGTGCTGGCAATGGCGACCATTACGGCCTGTCGTCCGAGTTCGCCCGACGACGAGGAGCGCGCGCCGGCGAAGCTCGAGCAGGCGGCGCGCACAAAGGTCGTCCTGCTGGGGACCGGCACGCCGAACGCCGAGCCCGACCGCTCGGGTTCAGCGGTCGCCATCGTCGTGGACGACACGCCGTACCTCATCGATCTGGGCCCGGGGGTTGTACGGCGAGCCGCGGCGGCATATCAGGCGGGTATCGAAGGGTTGGAGGTCTCGAAGCTCAGGTTCGCCTTCATAACGCATCTGCACAGTGACCACACCTTGGGATACGCCGATTTCATCTTTTCGCCGTGGGTGTTGGAGCGCGATGTCCCGGCGGAGGTCTTCGGGCCGCCCGGCCTACAGGCGATGACCGATCATCTGCTCGCCGCATACGGAGAGGACGTTCGGGTCCGCATCGATGGCCTCGAGCCCGCCAACCCGGACGGGTACACGGTCAACGTCCACGAGATCGAGCCCGGCCTCGTGTACGAAGACGAGAACGTACGCGTCACCGCATTCCTCGTTCAGCACGGTTCGTGGCCAGAATCGTTCGGCTACCGCTTCGAGACGCCCGACCGGAGCATAGTGATCTCCGGTGATACGCGGCCGAGCCCGGCGATCGCCGAGAACTGCCGCGGCTGCGATGTACTGATCCACGAGGTCTACTCGCACGCCGGATTCGAGGGCCGGGATCCGGTGTGGCAGCGCTACCACGCGAGCTCGCACACGTCCGCTCCGGAGCTCGGCCGCATCGCCGCTGAGGCGCGGCCCGGCCTGCTGATACTCTACCACCAGCTGCTCTGGGGCTCGACACCGTCGGAGCTCGTCGAAGAAATACGCCGGATCTATGACGGCGAGATAGTCTACGGGAACGACCTGGAAGTTTACTGAAACGGGAGGTGCCATGTCTGACGTCGCCCAGCTCAGCCGTCGTCGCTTCATCGCCTACTTCTCCGGGATAGGTCTTTCGTCAACGCTGTTGCCCGGCGCGCTCTGGTCGATGGTCCAGGACGAAGAAGAACCGACGGTCACCAAGGAGATGCTGGCCGACGCCGAGGCGGTCGCCGGCCTCGAGTTCACCGAGGAAGAGCGCGAGCTGATGGTGGAGGGGGTCAACCGACGTCTAAGGTCCTACGAAGCGATACGTGACCTCGAGCTGGCGAACCACGTGCCGCCGGCCCTCTACTTCGAGCCGGTCCCCCCGGGCCACACGGCTACACGGGAGCGGGGCGTCTCGCGCCGCAGCGAGGTGCGGATGGACCGTGTGCCGTCGGACATCGAGGAGGTCGCGTTCTGGCCGGTGACGCACCTGGCGAAGCTGATCGAGACGCGGCGCGTGTCCTCGGTTGAGCTCACCACGATGTACCTCGAGCGGCTGAAGAAGTACGGGCCGAAGCTCGAGTGCGTCGTCACGCTCACCGAAGAGCTAGCACTCGAGCAAGCGCGCCGCGCCGACGAAGAGATCGCCGGCGGCAACTACCGTGGCCCGCTGCACGGCATCCCTTGGGGCGCCAAGGATCTCTTGGCGGTACCCGAGTACAGGACGACCTGGGGCGCCGAGCCGTACAAGGAGCAGGTGATCGATGAGGTCGGCACGGTGGCCAGGCGGCTCGAAGAGGCAGGCGCCGTGGTTGTGGCGAAGCTGACGTTGGGCGCTCTGGCGATGGGCGACGTCTGGTACGGCGGGAAGACACGCAGTCCCTGGAACTACGAGCAGGGTTCGAGCGGCTCGTCGGCCGGCTCCTCGGCGGCGACGGCGGCGGGGCTGGTCGGCTTCGCCATCGGCACCGAAACCCTCGGCTCGATCGTTTCGCCGTGTACGCGCTGCGGCACGACCGGCCTGCGCCCCACGTTCGGGCGCGTCAGTCGCTACGGCGCGATGGCGCTCTCCTGGAGCATGGACAAGATCGGCCCGATCTGTAGGAGCGTTGAGGACTGCGCGCTGGTGTTCGACGCCATCTACGGTCCCGACGGCCAGGACCTCTCGGTCGTCGATCTCCCCTTCGACTGGGATGCTGAACTGGACGTCAGGGGCCTACGTGTCGCCTATCTGAAGAGCGCCTTCGAGGCCGAGCGCGAGCGTCAGCCGGAGTGGAAGGCGTTCGACGAGGCGGTCTTGGAGGTACTGCGTTCCGTGGGGCTCGACCTGACGCCCATCGAGTTACCCGACCTACCGGTTAATGCGATGCGCACCGTGCTCAGCGTCGAGTCGGCGGCGGCGTTCGACGAACTAACGCGCAGCGGGCGCGACGACCTATTGAAACGCCAGACCGCTGGCGCCTGGCCGAACTCTTTCCGCCAGTCACGCATGATCCCGGCCGTCGAGTACATCCAGGCCAACCGCGCGCGCACTCTCCTACTGCACGCGATGGCGGAGCTAATGTCCGACGTCGACGTCTACGTCACCCCGTCCTATGGCGGCAGCAACCTCACGCTCACCAACCTCACGGGTCATCCTTGTGTGGTGCTGCCGAACGGATTCAAGGAAGACGGGACACCGACGAGCATCAGTTTCATCGGCAAGCTGTACGGGGAGTCGGAGGCGCTGGCGGTGGCACGTGCGTATCAGGAGGCGACCGACTTCCACCTGAAACACCCGGTGCTCCAGACCTGAGGCCGCAAACGACGAGGAAGTAGTGGGGACGCCGCAGCTCGAGCGCTCGATCGGCATCGTGCGCGCGACGGCGATGGTGGTGGGCACCATCATCGGCGCGTCGATCTTCGTCCAACCATCCCTTATCACCGGTCAGGTCCCTTCGATCCCCGGGGTCTTCGCCGTCTGGGCGGTCGCAGGGCTGCTCACGCTGTTCGGCGCGCTCGTCTGTGCCGAGCTCGCCTCGGCCTACCCGCGCACCGGCGGCGTCTATGTCTTTCTCAGCGTGGAGTTCTCACCGGCGGTCGGCTTTCTCTGGGGCTGGGCGATGTTTTGGAGCATGCACAGCGGGATCCTGGCCGCAATCGCCGTCGTCTTCGCACGTTATGTCGGATACTTCGCGCCGATCGGGGACACGGGCGTACGGCTCGTCGCGATCGGCGGCATCCTCATACTCTCAGCGGTCAACTACATCGGGGTTCGCCAGGGGAGCGCGCTGCAGACCGCTTTCACGATCGGGAAGGTCGTCGCCATCGTCGGGATCGTCGTCGCGGGGTTCCTCCTCGGGTCGCGGGTGCCGGAGCACTTTGCCGTCGGCGTGGCGAGCGCTGCGCCCGAGACTGCTGCCGGAGCGGCCGGCGGTCTTCGCGGGTTCGTGCTGGCACTAATCGCCGGCCTCTTCGCCTTCGGCGGTTGGCACATGGTGACCTACGCGGGTGATGAGACGGTGAGGCCCGAGCGGACGATCCCCCGAGCCTTGCTCGTCGGCACGCTGGTCGTCACGGCGTGCTACATCGCACTCAACGCCGTCTACCTGTATATCCTGCCGCTGGAGACCGTGATCTCGTCGTCGCGGGTGGCCGCGGACGCAGCCGACGCCGTGCTGGGTTACGGCGGGGGAGCGGTCATGTCGGCGCTGGTGATATTCTCGACGTTCGGCGCCTTGAGCGGGATCGTGCTCGCCGGTCCGCGCGTCTACTACGCCATGGCGAACGATGGGCTGCTCTTTCGGTGGTTCGGTGAGGTGCACCCGCGGTTCCGGACGCCGCACCGCGCCATCGCCGCGCAGGCCGTGTGGTCGTCGGTCCTCGTGGTGACCGGAACCTACCAGGCGCTCTTCACGCGCGTGGTCTACACCGAATGGATCTTCTTCGGGTTGATGGCCGCGGGGCTCTTTCTGCTGCGGCGGCGGCCCGGGTACGCGCCGCGCTACACCATCTGGGGGTTTCCGGTGGTGCCGGTCGTCTTCGTGCTATCGACGGCGGTCATCGTGGGGAACCAGCTAATCTCGGAGCCGGGCGAAAGCGCGTTCGGCCTGCTACTTGTCCTGGTGGGGCTCCCCGTGTACTACATCTGGCTGCGAGCACGCGGCGATGAACGAGGAGGCGTCGATGCGAGTCGTTGACTTTCACAACCACTTCTATCCGGCCGAGTACCTGGATGCCCTTCGATCGGGGAAGTGCCGGGTCGAGATCTCAACCGACGCCGAAGGTAATCCGGTCCTCCGCTCGCCCGGCGACATCAACGTCGCGGTCCGTGGCCACCGGGACATCGAATATCGGGAAAGCGTGCTCGACCAAGTGGGCGTGGATATGCAGGTGCTGACGTTCACCGCGCCCGGCGTGGACATCGAAGAGCCGGAAACGGCGGTCCGGTTGGCCGGGGCGGTGAACGACGCGTTCGCGCGGATCGTCGAGGAGCGGCCGGAGCGGTTCACCGCTCTGGCGACGCTGCCGCTGAACGACCCGGCGGCGTCGGTGGCGGAGCTCACCCGCGCTGTACGCGAGCTCGGCCTACCGGGCGCGATGGTCTTCAGCAACGTCCAGGGCGTGGCGCTTGCCGACGAGCGGTACTGGCCGTTATGGGAGCGGGCGGACGAGCTCGGTGCCGTCATCTACGTGCACCCGACCTACCCGATGGGTGTGGAGGCTATGAAAGAGTACTGGCTGATGCCGCTGGTCGGATTCACCTTCGACACCACGCTGGCTGCCGCCCACCTAGTCTTCGCCGGCGTACCCGAGCGGTTCCCCGGCATCCGCTGGGTGCTCGCGCATCTGGGTGGAGCGATCCCGTATCTGGCCGAACGGCTCGATCGCGGCTTCCACGCGTTTAGCGAGTGCCGCGCCCAGATCACGGAGCCACCGAGCGAATACCTCCGGCGCTTCTACTACGACACGGTGAACTTCGATCCAAATGCGCTGCGCTTTGCCCTCGAGTTCGCGGGGCCAGAGCAACTGGTCGCAGGGAGCGACTACCCGCACATGATCGGAAGTCTGGAGTCGATGCTGGCCAGCATCCGGGCGCTCGAGGTTCCGGAAACGACGCGACAGGCGATCCTCGCCGGCAACGCCGTCCGGTTGCTGGGCCTCTGAGACGATCACTCGCCGTCGGCGAAGAAACGCTCGATCTCGTCCCAATGTGTTAGTGCATCCTCGTAACCGAGCTCCATGACGCGACCGATGTAGGGCGCCTCGAAGATCAGGTAGCTGAGCAGCTCGGCGCCGCGCATGCGGTGGATGCCCAGGCCGCGGAGGATGAATCGCAACGAGCGTGGCAGCCTGCTTTTGTGCTCCTCGGCCAGTGAGCCGAGGTCTCGCGACGGTCGAATGACGAACAGCTTGATCGGCCTCAGTCCGTCCGGGTTAGGCGTTCCCGGTGGCAAAGCCTCGATCAGGCGGTTGACCCGGTTGAGGCGCTCGGCATCACCCTCCAGGGCGTCGAGGAAGATGCTGTTGAACATGGCGCCGATGATCTGCGCGGGCGGCGGATAGCCGGGCCTCGCCAGAGCTCTGACCTCATCCAACGTAGGACTGTAGCGAGTCGCGATGGCGAGCAGGCGCTGGGCGCCCAGATGGATGGCGGGGGCCAACGGGGCCGCCTGGCGAATGCTACCGTCGCCATAGTACTCGCCGTCGATCGGTATGGCGGGGAAGACGAGCGGAATCGACCCAGAAGCCATCACGTGATCGACGGTGATCTTGGCTGGGAGCCCGCAACGGCGGACGCGCTCCCAGGTGGGCACGTCTTCGCCGCCCTGCACGAACGTGACGCTCTGGCCTGTGGCGTAGCGGGTGGCGGTCAGCCCGAGGGCGCGTAGCCGCCCCTCCGTGACGTTCATCGCTATCCCCTCGACGCGAACCTGCTCCTCGAGGAAACCTCGCAACGGTGTTGTGTCGAGCAGGCCCTTGACTCGCGGACCCAGAGACGTACCGCCGCCTCCGAGGGTCCAGAGCCAGCGGGCGCCGCTGAGCCCAAGGACGCCGAAGTTTGTGTCGAAGACGCGCTCGGTGCTCAGGCTCGTCCAGCAGTTGGAGAGCGACTGGAGATTCTCCGTCGGAGTCCCTCGGTGTCCCGCCAGGAATGCGGCATTGATTGCGCCTGCCGAGACGCCGACGATGATGGGAAAGCTCACATCAGGCGCCTTCTCGGCAATGTAGGAGAGCACACCGACCTGGTAGGCGGCGCGTGCGCCGCCGCCCGATAGCACCAATCCGTTCATCTCATGGCGACAATGTTGGGTGGTTAGGAGGCGCAACATGGGCAGCGGACGGCACAAAAACAAGGTTGTCGCGGGGGTTATTACAGACGTCGACACGACGGGGGATCCGGGATATTTTGCCCTTCTCTCGAGCAGTCTGGCATCACCCCAGCAAGGAGCGCTGTGTACCTCTATCTGGTTCGCCACGGCGAGGCCAAGCCCAAGGAGGAGGACCCGGAGCGACCACTCACGGAGGGCGGTTCGGAGACGGCGCGTCGGGTGGCCGCTCTTCTGGGTGGAATGAGGCTGTCGGTGGGCGGCATACACCACAGCACGAAGCTGCGCGCCCGACAGACGGCGGAGGTCCTGGCCGCCGGAAGTGGTACCGTCGCACCGGTCACCCAGGTACCCAACCTGGAGCCGCTGGCCGACGTCGAGGAGCTGGCCGAGTCGCTTTCCCAGGCTACCACGGATCTCATGCTGGTGGGCCATCTGCCCCATCTCGACCGCCTGGCCTCGCGTCTGGTGTCGGGCGACGCGGAGCGTGAAGTCTTCTCGTTCCCTGAATGCGGGGTGCTCTGCCTGCGCAGGAGACCGGCGAGCGAGAGTACCGAGGGTGGACCGGTCTGGACAGTACGCTGGATGCTCGATCCGGGTGCTCTGCCGCGGATCGCGACGGACCTCCTGGCTGCGGGACGTTCCGGATCACAGGGTCGGCTGGCCGCCGCACTGAGTCATGAACTGAATAACCCGCTGGCGGTGCTGGCGGCGGCGGGTCAGATAGTGGAGCGGCTGCTGGAAGAGATTACGGCCAGGAGCGGGGATCCGGACGCCGTGGCGCGCCTGCTCGCCGATGCCAAGGGCACGGCCGAGATGTCGCGCGAGGCTCTCCGGCGTATCTCGCGCCTGGTCGCTCGCTTCGAGCGGCTGATCCATCTCGACGCTGATGTGAAGCAACGGCGTCCGGTTGACGTCAACGCGCTGCTCAACGACGCGGTGACCATGCTCTCCGATAGCTGGGGCACCCGGATACGTGTGATCAAGGAGTACGCCGAGCTGCCCAAAGTGATCGGTCACCCGGCGGGCCTCAGCGAGGTGTTCGAGGACCTGCTGGACAATGCAGCCACAGCTATCGAGGGGGAAGGTGAAGTCCGGCTGACGACCCGCCTCGAGAGCGGCTATGTCTGGATTCGGATCGCCGACACAGGGCGTGGCATGGAAACGGAGCAGCTGAGGGGGATCTTCGAGCCGAGCTTTCGGGTTAAGGAAGGCCGGGTAGCGACGTCATGGGGCCTCTATACCTGGCGTCAGATCATCCACGACCACGGCGGCGATTTCCGGGTCAGGAGCCAGCCGAACCGGGGCACCGAGGTAGAGATGTCCCTGCCGGCCATTGTGGACTCTGGCTGAAGGCGCGCCGGCAGTTATCTTAATGCTCCGGGAAGCCTAGCCAAGAAAAGCCAGGAGCGGTCTCGTGCGAGCTCTCCGTAGACTCTTCCCACAGCTTCCTGAGCTGGGACGTGGAGAAGCGGCCAAGGCTGTAATGATGGCCAGCCTGTTCTTCCTCGTCGTCACCACGGTCGGCATCCTCAAGCCGACCCGCAACGCGTTCGCGCTCGAGGGCCTAGCCGATAGCGAGTTCTACAAGGTCTACATGATCAGCGCGATCGTCATCCTGTTCGTGGTTCCCTACAATCGGCTGGCGGACCGCATCCCGTGGCGACGGTTGATTCCCATCGTTACGCTCTTCTTCGCGGCCAGCTTTCTGGTCTTCCGCGTCTTGTATCGGGAAGGAAGTACTGCGTTCGGCGTCGTCTTCTACGGTTGGTACGACCTGTACGCCGCCGTCATGGTTACCCAGTTCTTCATGGCGACGCAGTTGTGCTTCGATGCTCGGGAGGCCAAACGTCTCTACCCCTTCGCCATCGCGGGCGGCTCGATCGGAGCCGTGTTCGGCGCTGCGATCACCGGCTTTTTTGTCGAGCGCCTTGGCGCGCCCAATATGCTGCTGGTGGCCACGTTCTTCGTCGTGGCGTTCGCGGCAGCGCTCCCCTACGTCTTGGCGGCGCAGGCGGGCGAAACGTGCCGGCCAGGGGTACGCCGTCCGGAGCAGTATTCGCTCGCCGAGTTCCTAACGATATTCCGGAATAAGCACGTCTTGCTGATCGCCGGGGCCGTCCTGCTCACGGTGTTCGTCAAGCAGCTGGTCGATTACCAGTTCAACGAGATCGTCGGCGAAACGTACGAGACGCGCGACGCAATCGGCGCGTTCCAGGGCAAGTTTTTCGCGGCGACCCAGTGGTTACCGCTCCTGGTTCTGGCGGCGCTGCGTCCGATCTTGCACCGCTGGGGGGTTGGTCTCGTCGTTCTCATGTTGCCGGTCGTGCTGCTTACGGCGAACGTAGCGCTCGCGGTGACGTGGAGCCTGGTAGCGGCCGTGATGGCGAAGGCGGGAGATTCCTCGTTCCGCTACAGCGCAGAGCGAGCCGGGCGCGAGATCCTCTACGTGCCGTTGCCCGACAGCATCAAGCTGAAGGCGAAGGCGTACATCGACATGGCGGTGGAGAAGGGCTTCGGGAAAGCCCTTTCCAGCGTGATGATCTTCTTGTCCATCCTGGTCATCGACTACCGGAAGGTCGGATACGTCGCCGTAGGGCTGGGCGTCGTCTGGGTGGCTGTGGCGATTGCGGTGCGGCGCGAGTACGTAAAGACCTTAGCGCGCTCGATCCGGGGTCGCTTCGCCAGCTTCGAGGGCATCTTCGCGTCGATGGCCGACGCCAGCACGATTCCCGCCGTCCGACATGCGCTTACGTCGGGTGACGAGCGCGGGATCGCGTTCGCCCTCGATCTGGTGGACCAGTCGGACACGGCGAGCGCTCGGCGGCTGGTCAAGGAGCTTAATGGACTTCTGGCGAGTCCGAGCCCACGCATTCGGGAGCGGGCTCTGGACGCGCTGACGGGCTTCCCGGAGGATACCGACTGGGAGCGCGTGCGCGAGCTGGCTGAGGACCCCGACGATCGCGTGCGGGTCGCTGCGGTGCGCCTGCTGTGCAGGTCTGCCTCGGATCCCGAGAACGTCATCAGATCGCTGCTGGAATCGAAGGAACGAGCGGTGCGCGTCGCCGCCCTCTCGTGTCTGGGTGAGGAAGGTGTCTGGGCCGATCAGGCGGCCGTCGTTCCTCCGGATTACTTCGAGCGCCTGATGAGCGAGGCACAGCGTGATGGGGTAGAAGCTCGCGTCGAGCTCGCCCTCGCTCTCCCGGCTCTGGGTGAAGACCCACGGCTCGCTGATGCACTCGACCCGCTGTTGCGGGATCCCGAGCCGAAGGTGGCGGGCGCCGCCCTGTGGGCTGCCGGGCGCCTCGCGCGCCGAGAGTACCTACCCCATCTGATCTCTGCACTTGGGACGGCGGCCACACGTGAAGCGGCGCGCGAGGCCCTGGTCTCACAGGGCGAGCAGGTCGAGGGCACACTCGCCGACTACCTCGAGGATCCGTCGGTGAGGCCCTCAGTTCGCCGTAACATCCCGGCGGTTCTCGCCCGCATACCAGCCCAGGCCACCGTCGATGATATGCTCCGCATAGTGGCAGCCGCTCCACCCGACCGACTGTTGCGTTACCGAGCGCTCAAGGCTCTCAACAAGCTGCGGACCGAAGGGGGCCCGGCCCTGCTGTTCTCGGTGGAGCCCGTGGCCCAGGTACTGGAGCGGGAGATACAGTCGAGCGCCCGCTACGCTGAAGCCGCCGCGGCGCTCGCACGTCTCGGACCTGCGGGTCCCGCGGCGGAGCTTCTCCAGCGCTCGCTCTCGGAAGCTTGGCTCAGCGGTCGCGAGCGAGTCTTCCGGACCCTCGGCCTCTGGTACCCGCCGCACGGTGTCTATCGCTCGTACCTGACACTCGAGGGTGGCGGTACCGTCGCTCGCGCTAATGCCATGGAATGGCTGGAGCAAACGGTGGGGCACGGTCTGTTCAAACGCATGCTACCAGCGGTACAAGAAGGGGCAGCTAAGAGCCGTCGGCGCGAGGCCCGCGATGTGCTGACCGAGCTCATCGCGGACGACGATGTCTGGGTGGCGAGCTGCGCACTCTGGGCCGCGGCGGAGTTGCAGGAACCGTGGGTGGGTGAGGCGCTGCAGCGGGCTCGCGAGTCCGCCAGCGCCGAATTGCGCGACCTGGCGGAACGTGCGCTGGCACGACAGGATGAAAAAGCAACGCAGCCGGAGCTGAGCGAGATGAACCTGATCGAGAAGGTGTTCCTACTCCAGCAAGTCGATCTGCTGAGCGATGCGCGCGCCGAGCACCTGGCGTTGCTGGCTTCCGTCGCCGACGAGATCAATGCGGCGCCCGGCACGGTTCTAATCAGGCAGGACGAACCGACCGAAGCGATGTACATAGTCATTCGCGGGGCCGTCGAGCTTCGCCGTGCGAAAGAGGACGTTCTGACTGCCGAGGACGGCACCGCGTTCGGTACCTGGGCCCTGATCGACGGATCACCCAGCCTGGTTGAGGCACGGGTCGTGGCGCCGAGTGAGCTGCTGAGGCTGAGCAGGGAAGACTTCTTCGATCTGCTGGCCGATCACGCCGAGCTGGCCCGTGGCCTGCTAGCGGGCCTGGCGCGGCGTCTGCGAAATCTGGTGGCGTAGCCCCAAGTAGGAGAAACGATGTCTGAACAGAACGCGACGATCCTGGTCGTCGATGACGAAGAGATGGTCACGAGCGCGTTGCGCAGTTTCCTGTCGCTCGAGACTGCCTACCGCGTGTTGACGTTCACCTCGCCGGTAGAGGCGCTGGACACGACCGACAGCGAGTGGATCGATGTGGTGATCGCGGACTTCATGATGCCGGAGATGGACGGCATCACATTCCTCAAGGCGGTGAGGGAGAAGCGCCCGGAAGCTACGCGGATCTTGCTCACCGGTTATGCCGACAAGGAGAACGCGATCCGCGCCATCAACGAGGCAGGCCTCTACTACTATCTGGAGAAGCCGTGGGACAACGATCATCTGCAGGTCGTCGTCCGCAACGGTGTCGAAAGAGCCACGCTGGTCAGGGAGCTCGAGGCGCGGGCGGCCGAGCTCGAGTCTGCACACGAAGACCTGGCCGGATTTCGCAAGCGCCTCATGCAAGCGCTGCTATGAGTGAGCAAGGAGACAGCTCGCTGCAGCAACTCATGGCGGGGCTGGCCCACGAGTTGAACACGCCGCTCGGTGCCATCCGCAGTAACCGCGACGTACTTCAGAGGGCAATCAGTCGTCTGTTGGACATCCTCGCCGATGACGTCGTAGACGCCTCGGAGATCGAACAGATCCGCGGGCTGGTGAATACGCTCGATGAGGTAGTCGAGATCGATCAGGTCGCCGTCGATGTGATCACCGATCTGGTGGCCAGCGCGCGGAGCCTGTGGCAAACCGATGAGGCGGTGAAGCGGAGCGTCGATCTGCGCAAGGTTTTGGACAGCACCCTACTACTTCTTGGCCACGAGCTGAAGCACCGCATCGAGGTGGTCAAGGAGTACGGCGACCTCCCGACGGTCGAGTGTCTTCCGGGCCAGATGAACCAGGTTTTCATGAACCTGATACTGAACGCCAGCCAGGTGATCCCCGAGAAGGGGACGATCACGATACGCACGCGTAGCTCCGATGGGTACGCCGTAGTCGAGATCAGCGATAGCGGCCCGGGCATAGCCCCGGACGACCTGGAACGCATCTTCGACGTCGGGTTCACGACCAAGCAGACGAAGTCGGGGATGGGGCTCGGATTGGGGATCTCGAAGGACATCATCGAGCGACAGGGCGGTCGGATAGAGGTCGAGAGCACGCCGGGTGAAGGCGCGACGTTCAGGGTCCTGGTACCCCACGCTGCGGAGAGTTCCGCGGCACGGTGATGAAGATCAGCGAGCTGGTCTTCGAGCCCATCACGGTCCTCTACAACAAGATCGAGGACGAGGCGCTCAGGGAGGGCAGGCGGACGATCTGGGGCGACCTGTCGCCGCTGCCGGGTGGCGTGGAATGGGCGGAGCACCATCAGGTCCCGTACACCTATGGGCTCTTCATCCAATCGAAAGACGGACGAGCGACGGATGGTCTTCATGGCGGAGTGGGCCGGATGGCGGGCGAGCCGGCGGATCGCTTCGGTCAGCTGGAGCTGCGAGCCAGCGTTGACGCCTTCTTGGTCGGGGCCGCGACGCTGCGCGCCGATCGGACCGTTGGAGCGCCGCTCGAGAAGGAACTGATCGAGCGGCGCAAGAAAGCCAAGGGCAACGTAGCACCACTCAACGTCTTCTTCTCCGCCACCGGCAATATCCCACCCGAGTCTGCGGTTTTCCGCGAGCCTTCGATCCGCACAGCGTTGTTCGTCATGGAAACTGCGGAAGCGCGAGTGGGTGAGCTTAGGAAGCTGACCCCGGACGTCTTTGTCGTCGGCTCGGAATCGCCGTTAAGCGACGCCTGGTCCGAGCTGTGGAGACGCGGAATCACCAGCATCGGGTTCGAGGGTGGGCCCACTCTGATGGGGCTCGCACTCAAAGAACAGCTCGTTCACGAGCTGTTGCTCACCCACTCGCCGCTCTTGCTGGGAGGTCTGGGTACCAGTCTGTCGGCGATCGTCGAGCCGCTGGAACGGGTACGCAGCGAGCCCGTGTTCCTCGGATTGGACGAGTCGTCCGGCCTGATATTCGAGCGTAGCCGGTTGATTTACGAGGGCTAGAACCCGGAAGGGGGGGTAGGCTCAGCGGCGTGCCTGGACGCGTATCAGCTGCCACTCGTCCCCGCGCCTTTCGAACGTCATACGCACGTCCAGGCGCAGTCTGCGGCGTTGGGCCGTGCGGCTCAGCCTGTATTCCATCGTCTGACTGATGTGCGCGTCGGCCTGTCCGTTGTGAACCTCAATGCTCTGCGGCTCCATGCTCACCTGCAGCCCGTCGGTGCGGTCGAACCAGATCTCCAGGTACCTAATGTCCTCGGCCGGTATCACTCCACCGTAGACCTGTTGCACGCGCTCGAGGTCCTCCGCTTCGAGGGCCCGGCGGTAGGCGTCGAGCACCGCGGCGATCGCGGCGCTGGCGACGCGCGCCGGCTGTCTGAGCGTGGGGGCGGGCGGAATTCCGGCCGGCGTCTCGCTGGGTGGGGCAGCCTCGCCGGCGGCGAGCTGTCGCATCTCGCCTCTTAGGGCGACGATCTCGGCCATCAGGGCCTGGTGCTCCTGGCGCAGGCTGGCCAACTCTGCCTGGATGTCGGCTTCCGGGGCCTTCGGCGTGCAGGCGCCCAGGACGGCGGTGGCAAACGCGAGGGCCGCCGTGGCGCGGGCGCGGTGCGAGGTTCGGGGAGTCTTGTATGCTCTCACGGTTCGCTCACTTGTGCTGGTCTCCGGCACTCATGCGGCCCCCAGCGGGGCCGCGCCTCCTCGTTCTTGTGACGCCGCAGGGCGGCCGGACGTTAAACGGCGCTGCGGCTCGCATCTATAAAAGAGTCAACGTGTTGCCCTTCCAGGGGGCGAGTGGCCAGGCTGACCACGACGAGGGCCAGGCAGTTCGTGGCGAGCCCGACGATCCCTTCGTGCAAACCGAACGGTCGAAGCTGTGGAAACTGGAAGAGCAGCAGAGTGACCAGCGAGCCGAGGACGAGCCCGGTCACGGCGCCGGCGGCCGTGGCGCGCTTCCAGAAGAAGGCGGCGGCGGTGATCGGGGCTAGCTGCACGATGGCGCCGTAGGCGGCGAGCAGTAGCGCCACCAGCGACATCTCGGTGTTGACTGCGGTGTAGTAGGAGGCAACCCCGACGATAACGGCGACGATTCGGATAAGTCTGCGGCGGCCGTGATCGCTCAGCTTGCGGTCGAACACCCTGCGGTGCATGTCCTGCACATAGATCGAAGCCGAGGCGTGGAGCATCGCGTCGCCGGTGGACATGCTGGCGGCCAGCGCGCCGGCGCAGAACAGGCCGACGACGACCGGCGCCACGTTCGTGCTCAGGATCATGTGTGGCAGGATGAAGTCAGCGGACGGTGGCTTGCTCTCGAACAGCACCCCGGCGAAGGCGATGAAATAGAGCGGCAGCAAAAACAGCAAGAAGGTTGGGTAGAGAACCATCGTCAGCTTGATCGTCTCGTCGTCCTTCGCCGCGAATCCTTTCATGAAGAGATGCGGCCACATCGTGACGCCGATGGCGCTCACAAGGATCGCCGATGAATATGCGCCCCACCCCCAGGAGCCAGTGGCATTCGCGTCGAGCCCCGGCGCGGTCAGCAATTCGGGCCTCAGCTCGGCGATCCGCTCGAACATGGCGCCGACACCCCCATACAGGTGATTGGGCAGCCAGAGGCCGAGCACCCAGGCGATGATCAGCATGAAGATCCCCTGGAATGTGTTCGTCCAGCCGACCCCCAGCACGCCGCTCTTTAGGACGTAGAGTAAGACCACCGCGTAGGCGGCTAGAGCGCCGACCCAGATCGGCACGTTCCCGTCGGTCACCGCGTTGAACACGATCCCGGCACCCTTCATCTGCAGCGCTATGTAGGGGACGAACGCGATGATCGAGACAATGGCTATGAGGACCGACAACGTCGTGCTCTGGAAGCGGTGCGATAGCAGTTCTGCCTGCGTCACGTGGCCGTAGACGCGGCCGACCCGCGCCACCATAGGACCTAGGAAATACCAGGGCGCGAATCCCAGAAGACCGTAGGAGAAGACGTAGAAGGCGGCAGCGCCCCGGCTGTAGGCCCAGCCCGGCGTGCCCAGGAAAGCGAAGGCGCTGAACATCATCGCGCCCGTGACGAAGTACATGACCAGCAGGCCGAACCCGCGGTCGCCCGCCACGTACCCGGTTACCGTGTCGCTCGCCCGGCGCCCGGAGATCCAGCCGACCAAGAGCGAGAGGGCGAGGTACCCTGCAGTGACGAGAGTAACGGTGACCCAGCGTTCCATCACTCTCGCTCGCCGTCGGGCGGTGCGGAACGCTCGGCGCGGCGCTTCTCCCAGAAAAAGACGCCAGTGAGCACGAAGATCGAGCTCGTGATCCAGAGGACCTGCCAGAAGAGAGAGAAGGGCAGGCCGAAGACGAATGGCCGGATGTGGTTGAACGGGTGGTAGCCCGGGTAGGTCACGAAGAGGACCATTGCCAGGTAGAAGCAGATGGCTAGGGTCGGGACTAATCTGAATTGCATGGATTCACTTCAACATTGAACAGTCGACAGCCGACTGCCGATTCTCGGCTTGTTTTCAGCGCACGGCGTTCGACTGTCGACGATCGACGCTCGAGTGTCGGGATGCCGAGCGTGGAGCGTCGGAAGTCGACAGTAGAGATAAAGCCGAAACTCGGTAGTCGATTGTCGGCTGTCGGCTGTTTAAGTCTTATCTTCCCTTGAACTCCGGCTTTCTCTTTTCCAAAAACGCGCCCACGCCTTCGCTCATGTCTTCCGTCGAGAATAGCAGACCAAACCATGCCTTCTCGAAGCGAAGACCGTCGTCCAGCGGCATCTGCCAGGCGGCGCGGATGCTCTCCTTGGTGGCCTGGAGCGCGGCGGGACTCTTCTCGGCGATCTTGGTGGCCAGCGCCATGACGCGATCCTTCAGCTCGTCCTGGGGGACAACCTCGTCGACGAGACCGTACTTCTCGGCGGTGGCGGCGTCGATGATGTCACCGGTATAGATGAGCTGCATCGCCCGGCCCTGGCCGATCAGCCGCGGCAAGCGCTGCGTGCCGCCGCCGCCAGGGATGAGTCCGAGGTTGATCTCCGGTTGGCCGAACTTTGCCTTGTCGCCGGCGATGCGGATATCGCAGGCGAGGGCGACCTCGCAGCCACCCCCGAGGCAGAAGCCGTTGACCATTGCGATGATCGGCTTGGGAAATCGTTCCACCGCCGAGTAGACGTCCCCGGTCTGGATGTAGTGGTAGCCCTCGACACCCGACTTCCCCTTGAACTCGGCGATGTCGGCGCCCGCGATAAACGCCTTGCCCGCGCCGGTCATGACCGCGACTCGCACGTCGTCGTCCTGGCGGAGCTGTTCCAGTGCCATGGCCACTCCCACACGGACCTGGGCGTCCAGAGCGTTCAACTTGTCGGGTCGGTTAATCGTGATCGTTCCTATTCTATCCTGCCTTTCTAGCAGAACGACGTTCTCGGCGGCCATATCGCTGTCCTCCCTATTCGTTATTCCACTTGTAGAAGCCTTCTCCGGTCTTCTTCCCCAGCTTCCCCTCGGAAACGAGTCGCTTGATCGTCTCGGAAGGCTTGAAGCGCTCGCTCCCGGTCTCACGGTACAGGTACTCGGCGACGGCCAGGCGCACATCGAGGCCCACCAGATCGGCGAGCCTGAAGGGCCCCATCGGATGGCCATAGCCCAGCTCCATCGCGATGTCGATGTCTTCGGCACTGGCGACGCCTTCGTCCAGCATGCGTACGGCTTCCATGCCCAGGATGAGGCCGAGCCGGCTCGATGCGAAGCCGGGCGAATCCATGACCAGGATGCAGGTCTTCCCCATCGCCGCACCGGCGGCGCGCGCCGTCGCGATGGTCGACTCGGTCGTGTGCTCGGTGCGCACCAGCTCGAGCAGCTTCATGATGTGCACCGGATTGAAGAAGTGCATTCCGAGCACCCGGCCCGGGTCCTTCGTGGCCTCTGCGATTCTCGTCACGCTTAGCGACGACGTGTTGGTCGCCAGGACCGCGTGCGGTGGCGACGCGGCATCGAGCTTGCCGAAGATCTCTCGCTTCAGATCGAGGTCTTCGGGAGCCGCTTCGATTACGAGGCTTGCATCCTTCCCGGCGTCGCTCAGGGTTGTCGTGATCGAGATGGCGGCGAGTGCCCGGTCGCGTTCCTCGGGCTCTACTTTCCCGAGTTCGACGCCCTTATCGAGGTTGGCTTGGATCCGCTCCAGACCGCCTCGCAGTGCCGCTTCGTTCACATCGAACAGCGTAACCTGGTAGCCGGCCAGCACCGCGACCTGCGCGATGCCGTGCCCCATGGCGCCGGCACCGATCACCCCAACCCGATCGATCGTCGCGTTCTCCCCGCGCGTGCTCATCCGCGCCTGCCGAACCTGGGTTCGCGCTTCTCGACGAATGCCGAGATCCCCTCGCCGGGTACGACCCGATTGAAGATCCCCAACCCGTACGCCTCTTGGGCGTCGATCATGTCGCCGGTGAACATGAGCTGGGCGGCGACGGCCGGTCCAACGAGCCGGGGCAGGAAGTAGGTGCCGCCCCAATCGGGATGGAGCCCGATTCTGTTGAAGGTCTGCCCGATGCTGGCGCTGTCGCTAGCGATCCGGATGTCGCAGGCCAAAGCCAGGCTGGCACCGCCGCCGGCAGCAGGCCCGTTCAGCGAAGCGATCGCCGGCATCGGCGCGTTGCGAATCGCGGTGACAACATCGCGGCCGGCCTCGACGACGTCGCGCAGACCGCCCTCGTCGCGTGCGTCGAGCAGTTGCTTCATGTAGGTCACATCGGCGCCGGTACAGAATCCGCGGCCGGCGCCGGTGATTGCCATCACGCGGACGTCGTCACGATCGATCAACTCGTGTACTGCCGCCGCGATCTCCTGGCGCATCTGGTTCGCGAACGAGTTCAGCACCTCCGGGCGGTTGAGGGTGATGGTGCCAATCCCGTCCTCCACGCCCAACAAGATGTCCTTGTAGTCCACCCCTGGGGCCTCCACGGTTCCTTCCGTGAGTTTGGATCTAGGATGCCTCTCGCTGTGGGAGGCGGCAAGGCCCGCGTGGCCCGGTTTTGCCTATTCGGGCTGTGGATCCATATTGGACGCAGTCATCTGAGAGGTGTGATAAAGGAGGGAGCCAGAATGCGCCCCGACCGCTATTTCCGTTCCCGTACGCGCGAAGCTAGACAGATCCTGGCGTTCGCTGTCGCTCTGAGCCTGCCAGCTCCCTGTGCCGCACAGGGGCCGGAGCCGATCTGGAGCTTCGACACAGAGGGTTGAATCGCCCATACCCCCGCGGTCGCTGGGGACCTTCTCTTCATCGGTGCCTGCTCCGGGTATCTCTACGCCTTCGACCGCGAGACCGGAGAGGTTCGCTGGTCCTACGACATCAGGCAGGACGGAGATCAAGCTTACTTCCACGGAGAGTTCTTGCTCGCGGATGACATGGTGTTGGTAACGACGGACGGACAGGACGTGGGTCACGTCTATTCCTTCGAACAGGCGACCGGTGCCGTGCGCTGGAAGTATCCAGCCGGCCACAACGTTCCGTCCGACGTGGTACGGAGCGGTAGCACCGTCTTCGCGATCAGCCAGGCGGACGTGCTGGTCGCGTTGGATCTTGCTACTGGAGCCGAGCGCTGGAGTTTCAGCAGCAGCGGCGACCGCGCGGGCCGAGCAAAGTTTGTCTCATCGCCGGTCGTCCTGGGTTCGCGGGTCTTCTTCAGTGGCCGCGATGGATTCCTCTATGCGCTCGACGCCACGAGCGGCGAAGTAGCCTGGTCGTACGACCTTGGCACGGTGCGTCCGACCTCGCCGGTCATCCGGGAGAGCGCCGTGGCCGTTGGGACGGACGACGGACGCCTGTTGTATTTCGATCCTGCGGCCGGCCAAATCGACGCGCAGCTCGACCTCGATGAGCCCGTGACCGTGGCCTATGCGCTGGTGCCGGCGCCCAACGGGCTGCTCGTCCCGCTCGGTGGTAGACCCGCCAGCCCCGTCGCTTGGGGGCTCGTCGATTCCGGGCTCGAGTCGGTCAGCTGGCGCGTGGGGAACGACGGGCGCTGGAGCACGCTCAGGCCTCACATCTGGCAAGGTGCCGTGGTTACCGGCAATGGAGCGGGGCAGGTCTTCGTGCTAGAGCTGAGCGACGGTAGCGAGCGGCAATCGTTCAGGGTCGAGGGCTCAGTGAGAAGCGTCGGGAGCGTCGGCGATGTGCTCTTTGTGGGCACGATCGAGGGGATGCTGTACGCCTTCCGGATGGGGGGCTGGTAGATCAGCCGCCGCTGAGTTCTGCCAGCCTGTCTCTGGCGTCCTGGGCGGGCTCGTACCCGGGGTCGGCGTCACTCCAGACGTCGAGTGCCGTTCCCAGGTGCTCGAGCGCCTTCTCGCGGTCTCCCCTTTCCACGTAGACGAGTGCGATCTCGTAGTTGGTCTCGGGGTCGAACGGGCGGACTTCGAGGTGGCGAGTCAGGTGGTCCAGCGCTTCCTCGAGATTCCCGAGCTTCCTATGGCAGCGGCCCAGTTCGACGTTCAGCGCAGTCTGCCGCGGATCGAGTTCCTGCGACTCTTGGTAGAAGGGAAGGGCGTCCTCGCACGCTCCGCGCAACTCGAAGACACGCCCCCTTGCGTGCAGCGTCATCGGCCGGATGATCTCGATGCCGTACGCCTCGATCAGTCGCTCGAGTCCCGGGATAGCCGCCTCCACCGAATGTCGATGGCTGAGGCTGGCTAACCGGCTCGTCTCCCGCTCGGGGATCTGCCGGGGCCGATGAAGCCGCCGGTGAAGAGTCTGTAGAGGTGCTCCGCGAGTCGCTCCACCGGCACATTGCTGCCGGGGGTGTACCACGCGTAGATCCAGTTCATCATTCCGAACAGCGCCGAGGTAGCGACATTGAGCGGAGCGACGTCGCCGGCGCTGGTGAAGCGCCGCACCTCGCGCAGGATCTCTTGGCACACGTCCGAGTACTCGTGCCGCAACTCCGTCATCCTGGTGCGGTACTCGCCTTGCAGCGAATCGTACTCGTGAGTGATCACGCGCATCGCCGCCATGTTCTCGGAGAAGAAGCCGACATGGTTGTGCACCAGAATACGCAGCTTCTCCTCCGCGCTGGCGACGCCCTCCAGCTTGCTTCTCAGTGCCGTCAGCACTTTGCGAAGGCTCCGGTCCTGGATCATGAACAGGAGCTCTTCCTTGCTGGCGAAATAATAGTAGAGGCCCGAGAGGCTGGTCCCGGCGCGTTTCGAGAGGTCGCGAATCGACGCGTTGTGGTAGCCTTTCTCGGAGAAGATCTCGGCGGCTATGGTGAGCAGCCGCTCGAGCTTCTCCTCGTGCTCGGTCGCTGTCTGTAACTCGCTCTCAGCCATGGTCGCGGGGCGTGCGATGAAGGCCTCGCTTCGGATTTGAGGCGTTATATCGAACGCTCGATCGAGGAAGCTATCCGGGGGCCGGCGCCCGTGCAAGCGAGGCGCCCGCCCTCGATGCTGAAGATTCGGGCGACTGGCGTGTAGAGAATGGCAGGGGGGTGCGTTGCCGGGGTCCGCGGCGCGGTGTATTTTCTGCTTATCAGCACTGGCTTTAGGGGCATCCCGGACCGCTTCACTGCCAACCGGAACTCGGGCCTGTCGGCGACTTACGGCCATGAAAACTCAGCGAAACGTACTTCGATCTCTCCTGCTGCCGGCGCTGGCGCTCGCGCTTACCCCGGTCATGCTGGACGCTCAGGAAGTCTACCGCATCCCAATCGAGGGGACGATAGACAGGGGGTTGGGGCCGTATGTGAAGCGCGGCCTGGCGAGTGCCTTGGAGGTGGGGGCGCGCTTCGCCGTCCTCGACATCAACACACCCGGTGGCCGTGTCGATGCGGCGTGGCAGATCGTCGATGCGGTTCAGGAGTCGGGCGTCCCCGTATACGCGTACGTGGATCGTGCGCTCTCGGCGGGGGCGATGATCGCGCTGTCGGCGCAGGCGATCTATGTGCGGCCGGGCGCGACGATCGGAGCGGCCACGCCGATCATCGGCAGCGGCGAAAAGGCGAGCGAGAAGATGGTGAGCGCGATGCGCTCCGAGTTCCGGGCGCTGGCCGAGGCGCAGGGGCTCGATCCGCGAGTCGCCGAGGCGATGGTCGATGAGGAGATAGCGGTCCCCGGTGTGGTCGAGGCCGGCAAGCTGCTGACGCTGTCGGCGGAGGAAGCGCTGGAGGTGGGTTTTGCGAGAGGCGAGTTCGCCACGCTCGATGAGCTGCTGGTCGAGCTGGGAGCACGGAACGCCACGGTGCGCACGATGAGCCCCAACTGGGCGGAGAACATCGTACGTTTCCTGACCAACCCGGTAGTCGCGCCGCTGTTGCTGAGCCTTGGGTTCCTGGGTCTCTTGTTCGAGGTAAAGACGCCGGGCTTCGGCGTCGGCGGACTCGTGGGGCTCATCGGGCTGGGGCTCTTCTTCGGCGCCCACTTGATTGTCGGCCTGGCAGGTTGGGAGGAGATGATCCTGATCGCAGCCGGTCTCGTCCTGGTCGCACTGGAGGTGTTCGTCATACCGGGCTTCGGCGTCGCAGGTGCGGCGGGCATAGTAGCGCTGGGCGCCGGACTGGTGATGTCGATGCTGGGCAGGTTCCCCACGTTGATGGACATGGGGACGGCGTTTGCGGCGATCGGAGTGGCGATGGCCCTGACGGGAGCTTTCGCCTACGCGTTCCTGCGGCATCTGAAGTGGAGTCGCAGGCTGGGCGGCATCTTCTTACGTGCGGCGACGACCAAGGAGGCGGGCTACATCTCGGGCGATGTGCGGCCCGACCTGGAAGGCCAGGTCGGAGTAGCGGTCACGTCGCTGCGGCCGGCCGGGGTGGGAGTTTTTGGCGATGAGCGGATCGACGTAGTCAGCGAGGGTCCCTGGATCGATGAGGGTAGCAAGATCGAGATCATCCATTCGGAGGGTTACCGGCACGTCGTGCGCGAGGTGAAGGAAGAAGAGTAGATCGCATTGGCTTGACGGTCGGCGCTCGGTCGTCGGCCGACACATAGAAGGGAGACGAAGATGGAAGAGTGGTTCGTTGGTGGCACGGCGTTTCTGGTGATCGGCGGCTTCCTGATAGTCATGTTCATCCTCTGGATGGTGCCGGTACGGCTCTGGGTCACCGCGCTGGCTTCGGGTGCCTACGTTCCCCTCACCACATTGATCGGGATGCGGCTGCGCAGGGTGAGCCCGGCGACGATCATCTGGCCGCTGATCTCGGCGACCAAGGCCGGGCTCAAGCTCAGCATACGCGACCTGGAGGCGCACTACCTGGCCGGCGGCAACGTCGGGAACGTGGTTAACGCGCTGATCAGCGCCGACAAGGCGAACATCGACCTCGACTTTAAGCGGGCGGCCGCGATCGACCTGGCCGGTCGTGACGTGCTCGAGGCGGTGCACGTTTCTGTGAACCCGAAGGTCATCCAGACGCCGAAGGTCGCGGCGATGGCGAAGGACGGCATCCAGCTCATCGCCACCGCGCGGGTGACGGTTCGCGCGAACATCCACCGGCTGGTGGGCGGTGCCGGTGAAGAGACCATCCTGGCCCGCGTCGGTGAGGGTATCGTCTCGACCATCGGCTCGGCCGACACTCACAAGGCCGTGCTCGAGAACCCGGACTCGATCTCCAAGACGGTGTTGGAGAAGGGGCTCGACTCGGGAACGGCGTTCGAGATCCTCTCCATCGACATCGCCGACGTCGACGTGGGCAAGAACATCGGCGCCGAGCTGCAGGCCGACCAGGCGGAGGCCGACAAGCGGGTCTTTCAGGCCAAGGCGGAGCAGCGGCGCGCCATGGCGGTGGCGGCGGAGCAGGAGAAGAAGGCGCTGGTCGAAGAGATGCGCGCCCGAGTCGTCGAGGCGGAAGCGCAGGTTCCGCTGGCCATGGCGGAAGCGTTCCGGGCGGGCAACCTGGGGATCATGGATTACGCCCGCTACCAGAACATCGTGAGCGATACGGCGATGCGGGATTCGATCGCCGAGGGCGGCAAGGAGCTGCCGCCGGGCGACGGCTCCAGCTGATGCGCTAGGCGAGGGATTCCGTCGTGGACGAGTTTCTGACACTCATCATCTTCTTCATCGTCATCGGCGTGGTCGAGCGAGTCCTCAAGGCCGCCCAGAAGGCGAAGGGCGAACAGCCGACGCAGCGCCAGGAGCAGGTGCAGGATGAAGGAGCGATCGAGCGATTGCCCGCCGGCCTCCAGGAGCTGATCGCCGAGGAGCTGGGCATCAACCTCGAGCGCAAGCCGCGGATCGCGGGGCCAGGCGAGCCGGCGCCGCCCTCGTCCGCACGGGCCGCTCCCGTAGAGCATCCGGGGCGCCGTCCACCTTCCACGGAGCACCCCTCACGCCGTCCACCTCCCGCGCCGCACCCTGCGGAATCCGCGCCCGTCGGTCGTGAGCGCGTGGTCTATCCCAGCGCTCGCCGTGAGGTGCCGGAGACGGGCCGGGAGCGCGCCGGCGATCGCGGCGCCGCCATTACCCGGGCGCGCAGGGAAGTGGCCGCCCAGCGTCGGCGCGGGCCGGCCCTGGTCCGACGGCCGCTCCGCGAGGTCGAGCAGCCCCCATCGCTGGAGGAGCGCGCGCTGCTGGAGCGTGGCGAGGCCGTGTCGCTCGAGCAGCCGCGCCGGCCGGAGGATCACAAGCGCTTCCACGACCTCTATATGGTGGAAGAGGCGGGGCCTGGCGTGCGGCGCCGGCGCGGACCGTTGCCCGACCGGTGGGACTGGAGCGCGGCGCAGAAGGCGATCATCTGGGCTGAGATCCTCGGGCCCCCCAAGGGTCTCGAGGACTAGCGGGCCGTCAGGGATCCGTGTCGGCGAGCGCGAGCGGCGCCGCGCGCTGGACGGTGAGTGACGCTTTAAGGGTCCTGCGCCGCGACCCCGCCATGCGGCCGCTGATCAAAGCGGTCGGTCCCATTGAATTGCGCGGCCATCGCCCCTACTTCTGGGTCCTCTGCTGCGCCATACTCGCCCAACAGGTCTCGGGTGCGGCGGCCCGAACGATCATCGGCCGGGTGAGAGCCCTCTATCCCCAGCGTCGCTTTCCCGACCCGCGATCGGTGCGCTCGACATCGGCGAAAAAGCTTCGTGCCGCCGGCGTGTCGCGGCAGAAGACGCGCTACCTCCACGCGCTGGCAGAAGCGTTCGAGCTCGGCGACTTGAGCGGTGTCCGCTTCTCCCGGCTGAGCGACGATGAGATCGTCGAGCAACTCACCGCGATCGTCGGTATCGGCCGCTGGACGGCGGAGATGTTTCTCATGTTCTCGATGCGTCGACCGGACATCTTTCCGGTGGGCGACCTGGGGATTCGCAAGGGAATGGAGCGCTATTTCAACTGCGGCAGCGTGGAGGAGATGATGGCGCGTGCCGAGCGTTGGCGTCCCTACCGGACGGTGGCGTCCATCTACATCTGGCGAGCGCAGGCGGCGATGCCCGTCTAGTGCTCCGGGGTGGGAATCCCGGACTCGAGGGCCTCCTCGACAATCGAATCCACCGTTGCCGGGGCGAGGACCGGAAAGTTCCGGTAGATCGAGCTCCATAGCTTCGCCCGATCGGCACCGCAGGCCACCAGCTCGTTGGCGCGGTCCATGGCCAAGGCGCGGAACCGGTCATGCAGGACCTCGAAACACGGTCCGTCCGTATGGGTCGAGCAGGAGAAGTGACCGTTTCTGCAGCGCCGCAGGCGACGCAGGCTCGCGAACAGCTCGCGCCTCGTCAGCCAGTTCCGGATCTCTTCCTGACCGAGCGGTTCAATAGGCATGGGGTCCATTTCCTACGCCAGATTTGCCCGTGGCTGTCAGATCCAAATTAGCGATCTGCGGGCCGACCGCAAATACCCTCTCGCACTCTTCCCCTGACGCCTGATTGCCAGGCAGCAGCTCAGTCCCGATCTTACGCCTGCCCCAATACGACAAGCGAGGCGGGCCCGTTGTCTGACCGGGCTCAAACCGGGAGGAAGAAAAATGCGTAGGCTGGTTGCGTTCGCGGCTAGCATGTCCGCGGTGTGCCTCGCGGGCTGTGCCGAAGCTCCAAGCTCCGCTTCGACCACCCTGATCACCAACGTCCAGGTGGTCGATGGGACGGGCGCTGCCCGGCGAGCAGCATCCGTGCGGATCGAGGCGGACCGGGTCGCCGAGGTGGGGGATCATCTGGTGGCCGCCCCCGGCGAGGCGGTGGTAGACGGCCGCGGCCTGGTGCTCGCCCCCGGCTTCATCGATACCCACTCCCACTACGACCGAGGTCTCGAAGAGGACCCGACAGCCCTAGGCGGTGTGAGCCAGGGGATCACGACGGCGATCGTCGGCCAGGATGGCGGCTCGCACTTCCCACTCCGAGAGTACTTCGCGCGACTCGAGGATAGCCCGGTTGCGATCAACGTTGCCTCGTTCGCAGGTCACGGTAGCATCCGCCTCGAAGTGATGGGTGATGACTTCCGCCGCGCCGCAACGTCTGCGGAGGTCGACCGGATGCGCGGTCTCTTGCAGGAAGAGCTCGCCGCCGGCGCACTCGGCCTCTCCACGGGCCTCGAGTACGATCCGGGCATCTACTCGGAGACGGAAGAGGTTGTCGCTCTAGCCCGCGTAGCCGCCGCTGCCGGTGGTCGCTACGCAAGCCATATCCGCAGCGAGGACCGCCACGTATTCGAGGCGATCGAGGAGATCATCCGCATCGGAGATGAGGCCGAGATTCCGGTGCAGGTCACTCACATGAAGCTTGCCATGCGCAGCCTCTGGGGGCAGGCAGACCGCCTGCTGGCACGCTTGGACGAGGCGCGGGCGGCGGGTGTCGATGTCATGGCCTGCGTGTACCCGTACGAGTTCTGGCAGTCGACTCTGACGGTGCTGTTTCCCGAGCGCGACTTCGATAACCGGGAGGCCGCGGCCTTTGCGCTGAGCGAGCTCGCCCCGCCCGAGGGCATGCGCCTCACGCAGTTCGATCCCGATCCCTCGTACGTGGGCAAGACCATCGCCGAGATCGCAGAGCTGCGCGGCGTGGATCCGGTGACCGCATACATCGATCTGATTGAGGAATCCCAGGCGCTGGAAGCCGAGACGGGCGAGTCGACGGAGAGCGTCATGGGCACGAGCATGGGCCCCGATGATGTGGCCAGGCTCATCGCCTGGCCGCACACCGACATCTGTTCCGACGGTGAGCTGGACGGCGGTCACCCGCGGGGGTTCGGCACCTTCGCACGGGTCCTGCGCCTCTATGTTCGCGAGACCGCAGCGTTGACGCTGGAAGAGGCGGTCCACAAGATGTCGGGTCTCCCGGCACGAAATATGGGGCTGGTGGACAGGGGAGTGATTCGGCCCGGCGCGTTCGCGGACCTGCTGCTCTTCGATCCGACCACGATCGCCGACCGCGCATCCGTCGGAGAACCGCAGCTCCCCTCGGCAGGTGTCGATCGCGTGTGGGTGAATGGCATAGAAGTCTACTCGGCCGGGGCGCCGACCGGTATGTATCCCGGCCGCGTGATCCAGCGCAGCGACTCGGACGAGGAAACCACTTGAACGGGTGGGACGAGCCATAAGAGGGAGGTACTGATGCGTCTACTCGCGGCACTTGCGGTTCTTGTGGCACTCAACGTCACGGCCGTGGCTGACGTCAATGCACAGGAGTCCCAGGAACGACGGACCGTTCTGCACGCGCCGGATCGCGGCCCCGACGAAGGGGAGGGCCCCTTCGAGCGCCTGATCATCCGCGGCGCCACGGTTATCGATGGTACGGGCGGGCCGCCCCGGGGTCCCATCGACATCGTGATCGAGGGGAACCGGATCGTGCAGGTGAGGAGCGTCGGTGTTCCCGGCCTGCCGATCAACGAGTCGAGGCGCCCCGGCGACGCGACCCGAGAGATCGACGCCCACGGCATGTATGTGCTGCCGGGGCTGATCGACACGCACGCCCATACCGGCGGCAGGTCGCAGGGGACGCCTGCCGAATACGTCTACAAGCTGTGGATGGGCCACGGTATAACGACGATCCGCGATCCGGGCTCGGGCAACGGTGTCGATTGGACGTTGGAGTCGCGAGAGCGCAGCGCGCGCAACGAGATTGTTGCGCCCCGAGTCTTCGTCTACGTCCGTCCCGGCGCCGGCTGGGAGGAGGGGCCCATCGACTCACCAGAGAAGGCGCGCGAGTGGGTGCGCTGGGCGGCGCGCAAAGGCGTCGACGGACTCAAGCTCGGCTCGTACGACCCGGAGATCATGGAGGCGCTGATCGACGAGGCCAGGAACAACGGCCTAGGCACGCAAGCACACCTGGGTCAGATGGGCGTCGCCCGCATGGACGCGCTGGATGCCGCCCGGCTGGGGCTGGGGTCGCTGGAACACTGGTACGGGCTGCCCGAGTCGCTGTTCGACGAGCGCACCGTCCAGAACTTTCGCTACGACTACAACTACAACGACGAATATCACCGTTTCGGTCAGGCGGGACGCCTCTGGAAGCAGGCGGCGGAACGGGGCAGCGAAAAGTGGAACGCCGTGATCGACGAGTTGCTCGCCCTGGACTTCGTCATCACACCGACGATGACGATCTACGAAGCGAACCGCGACGTCCAGCGCGCCCGTGAGGCCGACTGGCACGACATCTACACGCTGCCCTCACTGTGGCGTTTCTACCAGCCCAGCCGCGAGAGTCACGGCTCCTACTGGTTCAGCTGGACCACCCAGGACGAGATCGAGTGGAGACGGAACTACCGCATCTGGATGAGCTTCCTCAACGACTACAAGAATCGCGGTGGACGTGTCACCGCCGGCTCAGACGCGGGGTTCATCTACAAGCTCTACGGTTTCGATTACATCCGCGAGCTCGAACTACTTCAAGAGGCCGGGTTCCACCCCTTGGAGGTCATCCGCTCGGCAACGCTCTACGGTGCCGAGACGCTCCACGAGCCCAAGGGCGTGCCGATCGAATTCGGGATCATCCGCCCGGGTCTGTTGGCTGACTTGATAGTCGTCGAGGAGAGCCCGATTCAGGACCTCAAGGTGCTGTACGGTACCGGGACGCTGCGTCTCAACGATGACACGGGAGAAGTAGAGCGCGTCGGAGGCGTGAGGTACACGATCAAGGACGGCATCGTCTACGACGCCCGCCAGCTCCTGGCCGACGTCGCCCGTATTGTCGAGGAGGCGAAGGCAGCGGAGCCGGTAGCGACGGGCGGCTCAAGATAGGCAGCCGGACAAACAAATGTTTGTGCGCCCCGCCGGGATGGAGGGGTTGACGGGCTACTTTTCGGATGCGATTATGCCGCAGTCCCAACAGCGGGCACTACGCTAACTGGTTTCGACAGATAGATTACAGGAAGGCCCCGGCGTTTCCACCGAGGCCTTTGCGATAGAGTGGCTGCTCCTATCAGTGACTCGTGTGGCGGCTGACCCGGCACCGGGAGTGGGCGGCCGAGCCGGATGGAGGGACTGTTCCTACCTGCTGCCCATGCAGGCGCCGCCACACGTGTCTTTTTTTGTCTTGTTTCAGGCTTCTCTGACGAACCTCTAGTACTTAGACGCCGTGACGCCCAAAAGGGTTGCCGGCGCGTTCTGCCTGGTTGCCAACCTGCTATGTAACTGCTTCGGACCCCATCGGGTTCCCGGCCGCTGCCCGGCAAGGCGTGGCGGACTCGGGGTAGTAAAGCCTACATGTCTGATACGGCCTGGGGCGTCGTGGCAAAAAACGCTCTGAGGTCCCTACGCTTGCGGGGTCCCTGAGGTTTCAGGGGTGAGGCGTCGCCGCAACGTCGGCGGCCAGATTCAGCCTGCCGAGGCCTCGAGCCCCTCGATGGCGGCCCGCACATCCTGCGGTATGGGAACGACCTGTCGTGTGTTGTAGTCGTAGGAGACCACGGTGGCTTCACCCTCTGCAACCGGGGCTCCGGCCGCGGCCGAGACGATCTCGTAGGCCATGGTGAAGCGGTCCTCGGCGATCTCTGCGGCGCGGGCGCCGACCAGGGCCGTATCCGGGTAGAACAGCGGCTGGCGGAAGCGGCAGCTGGTCGAATGAAGGATGATACCGATCTTGTGGCGATCGTAGGACTCGATGAAGCCGCAGCGTTCGAGGTACCGGACGCGCGCCGACTCGAAATAGCTGAAGAAGACCACGTTGCTCACATGGCCGTAGGCGTCCAATTCACCCCACTGGACGGGGATGCGGACGACGATCGGATAACCGGCGAGCGGCTCTTCGCTCAACGGGGTGGCTCCTAAGGCTCAGTTCGTCTTTGCGGAAGTGGCTATCGGAGCGGGGGACGAGGAGCCCCGAAGGGCCCCGGGGCGTTCAGCGGAGGAACGCCCGGCCGGCACCTACTTCTTGCGTTTGCGGCGCTTGTGTAGCTCCTTGCGCTTCTTCCGCCCGATCTTTCTACGACCCGATTTCTTCAGCTTCGGTCTCTTGCGACCCATCTAGCTCTCAAGTTTGAGGGAACGGGCATGTAGCGCCGTGCTGCGGCAGCGAATATACACACGAAGCGTGTGGGGGCAATGTCGAGAAAGTGGCCAGCCGGGCTCGCTCACGACGCTGTGCGCGCCCTCAAACTGAAGCTCCAGAGTGCCGGGTTCTCTCGGATTGTGCGCTCGAGAAACGCGAACACGCTCCGTGTTGCCGCTTCCTGCTCCTCGGGAAGCGATCCCACGGCGAACGCAGGGCCAGGATCGCGAGGGACAAGCCGCCTGCTGTTGCAGAGAGTGCATCCCGTGTCTATGCTCCGAACTCTATGTCCGAGCCCATGCAGCAGCGCGGTCGCCTGACTTCCCTGGATGCCTATCGCGGCGCAACCATCGCCGGGATGATCCTCGTCAACAACCCCGGCAGCTGGTCCCACGTCTACGCGCCGCTCCTGCACGCCGACTGGCACGGCTGGACGCCCACCGATCTGATTTTCCCGTTCTTCCTGTTCATCGTCGGTGTCGCCATGCCGATCTCCTTCGGCAAGCGGCTGGCCCGCGGCGACTCGAAACGAGACCTGGCCCGGCACGTCGTCAAGCGCAGCTCGATTCTCTTCGGGCTCGGCCTGTTCATGGCGCTATTCCCGACCTTCAGCGACTGGGGCACGCTACGCATCATGGGTGTGCTCCAGAGGATCGGCGTCGTCTACTTGATCGCTGCAACCCTCTATCTGACTCTGGGCGCACGAGGCAGATGGGGCGCGCTGGCAATCGTTCTGCTCGGGTACTGGGCGCTGATGACGCTCGTGCCGGTGCCTGGCTTCGGGGCGGGCGATCTGTCGCCGGAAGGCAATCTCGGCGCCTATCTCGATCGTCTTATCCTGGGCCAGGAGCATCTGTGGCGCGGCGATCCTTGGGACCCCGAAGGACTATTGAGCTCGCTGCCGGCGGTGGGGACGACGCTGCTCGGCATCTTCACTGGCGAGTGGTTGGTCTCCCAACGGGAGGACGGTGCGAAGGTGAAGGGGCTGCTGGCGGGCTCGCTCGTCGCCATCGTACTGGGCCTTCTGTGGGGGACGCTGTTTCCCATCAACAAGAACCTCTGGACGAGCTCGTACATGGTCTTCACCGCGGGCATGGGCGGCCTGGTGCTGGGCGTCTTCTACTGGATGATCGAGCTGCGCGGTTGGAAACGGTGGAGCTGGTCGTTCGTGATATATGGGATGAACGCGATCGCCGTCTTCGTCGGCTCGGGCCTGCTGACGAAGCTGATGGTCCGTATCCAGGTGCCGGCGGCGGGCGACTCGATCTCGCTCTACGGCTGGATATACCGGTACCTTTTCGCTTCCTGGGCCGGGCCCTTGCACGGGTCGTTCGCCTTCGCGCTCTCCTACGTCGGCTTCTGGCTCTTTATCATGTGGCTGTTGTACCGGCGCGGGATCTTCATCAAGATTTGAGGCAGGCGACCTTATGATCGAACGGATAAGAGAGCTGGAAGCCATCAGCCGCAGGCTGGAACCGGGCAAGGAGGAGCGCGCATCGGTGAGCGACGCGGTTGTGGGCTTCGGCGAGGGCTTTCTCGACCGCCTGCCCGAGCTCAAGGCGTACGAGATCGAGAAGGAAGCAGCGAAGAAATTGCGCGACTCACCGATAGCCGATGAGGGCGTCGGAGTGGGAGAGTTGCTCGAGCTGTTCGACGACGCGGTGATCGCCCCGGGGGTCAATCCAGCATCGGAGAGGTTCCTCGCCTACATCCCCGGTGGCGGCATCTACTACTCCTCATTGGGCGATTTCCTGGCCGCCGTCACCAACCGCTATGCCGGCGTCCGCTTCGCCGGTCCAGGCGCCGTAGAGATGGAGAACATGCTCCTCGACTGGATGGCCGACCTGGTGGGCTATCCTAAGGGTTCGGGCGGCAACCTGGCCTCGGGCGGCAGCATAGCCAACCTGACGGCCATCGTCACGGCGCGTGACGCGCACGGCCTCAAGCCGCGCGACTATGAGCGGGCGGTGGTCTATCTGTCGGGACAGGTACACCACTGCATCCAGAAGGCGTTGGGCGTCGTGGGGCTTGGGGAGTGCGTCCAGCGCTACGTGCCGATGGACGGGCGTTATCGGATGGCGCCGGCGGAGCTGGAGCGCGCGATCGCGAAGGATAGAGCCGATGGCCTGATCCCGTGGTTGGTCATCGCCTCGGCGGGAACGACGGACGTGGGAGCCATCGACCCATTGGAAGAGATCGGGCAGATAGCCAAAGCGGAGGGGCTATGGTACCACATCGATGCGGCCTACGGTGGGTTCTTCGCCCTGGTCGATGAGTGCCGCCCGAAGCTCGCCGGTATGGAGCTCTCCGACTCGATCGTGCTCGACCCTCATAAGGGACTGTTCCTGCCGTACGGTACGGGGGCCCTGCTGGTCAAAGACGTAAGGGCGCTGCGCCGCTCGCACCACTATGAGGCGGCTTACATGCAGGACATACTGGCCGAGGAGTCGCTGGAGGCTGCCTCGCCGGCGGAGCTCTCGCCGGAGCTCACCAAGCACTTCCGCGGTCTGAGGCTGTGGCTGCCCCTCAAGCTGCACGGGCTCGAGCCGTTCAGGGCGTGCCTGGAGGAGAAGCTGCTGCTGGCCAGGTACTTCCATCAGGAGGTGCAGAAGCTGGGATTCGAGGCCGGTCAGGAGCCCGAGCTGTCGGTGGCGACCTACCGCTGGGTCCCGGAGGTTGGCGACGCAAACGAGTTCAACCAGGCCCTGGTCGACGAGATCCATCGCGACGGCAGGGTGTTTGTCTCCTCGACCATGCTGGACGGTAAGTTCGTGTTGAGGCTGGCCGCTCTGACGTTTAGAACACACTTGGAAACCATCGATCTTCTCCTGGCGATTCTTAAGGAGAAGGTGGACGAGCTGACCGCACGCCGGTAGCTCACGGAGAAGGGAGGAACATGCTCAGATACACCTGGGCCGCGTTGGCGGTGTTGACGCTGGTCGCCGCTGCTCCGCTGCAGGCCCAAACGGAAGCCGAGCCCCTGGAGGTCGGCGCGGTCGCTCCGGATTTCTCGATGCCGGGTGCGACGCGTTACGGCGAGCTCAAGGACGAAGTGCGACTCAGCGACTTCGCGGGCAAGACCGTCGTCCTCGCGTTCTACTTCAGGGCGAGAGGCCGTAATTGAACGGTGCAGATGCATGCGTACCGTGATCAGTACGCACAGGTGTTCAACGGCGGCCGCGACGTTATCCTGATCGCCATCAGCGCCGACCCGATCGCCGAGCTCGCCTCGTGGGCGCGCGACGATCAGTTCCCGTTCCTCATGGCCAGCGATGAGGGTGTGGCCGTGGCGACCCTCTACGGCGCGCTCGCCGGTCGACCCGGCATGACGAACCGCAACCTGTTCGTCGTAGGGCCTGACGGGAAGATCGCCTATCGCGCGACGCCGTTCCGAGAAGTCGATCCGACGGCGTACACCGAGTTGGGTGAGGTGATCGACCGGCTGGCGCCGGAAGAAGAGTAGAAAGGGTCCGGCTCGAAGGGCGGTGAGGCGGTAGCTGGGTCGCTACGCCTTACCGCCCCAGCGCTCTCTCTACTGCAGCGTCGATATCCTGGTCTGCGCCCAATCCCGTGTATACCACGCTGCCCTCGGCATCGAGCGCTACTACGTAGGATGTCGACGGCGTCACGAACGCTCGCACGGCGCGGCCGTCGGTGTCCCAAAGAAAGCGGCCAGGGACATCGTGGCTCTCCTCGTAACGGCGAACTCGCCGCACGCTCTGATTGACCGCGACCGCGACGACCAGGAAGTCTACTTCGTCGCCGTACTCCGAGTGGGCGGCCAGCATGGCCGGCTCGAGCGCCTCGCAGAGCGAGCACCACGTCGCCCAGAACTCTATCAAGAGCGGTTTGCCGCCCCCGATGTAGTCGCCAAGGTGGACGGAGTTGCCGTCCAGATCCTCTATCTCTACCGCGTCGGGCGTCGCGCCGACCGCGATGCCGATCTGTTCCTGCGCACGCAGGGGATGCGGGGTCGCGAGAGCGAGTAGGGTTGCAGTCACGATCAACGTGCTCAGCCATCTGTGCATCACAACACCATTCCTACCTGAACGAAGTAATACTCGGCCATGCCTATCATGATCAGGCCGGCCGCCTTGTTGATCCACGTCATCCAGCGTCCCGACCGCGGCAGCGCAGCCAGCGCGCCGGAGGAAAGTCCCACGACGACGAGTAGCACGCTCATTCCGAGCGAGAACACGAACAAGTACACGAACCCGAGGACCGCACTGCCGGTTCCCGCGACCCAGGTGAGCACGGCGGCGAACGCCGGGGCCCCGCACGGCGCAGCGACGATCCCAGAGGTCGCGCCCAAGAGAAAGACGGCCGGCACCGTGCCGCCTTCCAGCCGGGCCGCCCAGGCGCTCAGCCGTTGAGGTGCGCGGATGGGGATAACGTCAAGCATCGCGAGCCCGAAGATTAGCAGCAGGTTGCCAATGGCGAGCCGCGCCCAGGGGCTGGCGCCGACGGTGCCGAAGAGAGACCCAGTTACTCCGGCGATCACACCGAGGAACGCGTAGAACATTGCGAGCCCCGTCACGTAGGTCAGCGTCAACACGACCGTGCGCCGGCGCGACGGCTGCGGGCCCGCCGTGCCGCCGATCACACCGACCGTGATGGGGATCATCGGATAGATACAGGGCGTGAGGCTCGTGAGCACGCCGGCGCCGAAGAGCAAAGCGATAGCTACGAGTGGCCGGCCGCCCAACGACTCACTCAGTACCTGAAGAGCTGCAAGTGCAGTGATCATGTGCATGGTCACCAAAGTATCTTAGGTCGCGCCAGAGACCGATCAAGTCATCAACACAGAAGCGGGGTTATCGGTTCAAAGGCGCGTTCTGGCTCACCCGGGATCCGCGGGCTAGCTTGATCGGGCTTGTCACCTACAGATACGCGATCGCCGAGGGAAGCTATGGAGCCAACTGACACGGGGGACTTCTTGCACACCACGCTCGGGAGCACCGGGCTGAAAGTGCACCGGCTTGGTCTCTCGGCCACGACCCGTCCGGGTGTAGCGACGATTCACAAGGCGATCGACGAGGGGGTCAACTACTTCTTCGCCTATGGATTCGACACTCAGATGACGCGCACGCTGCGCGACGTGTTTCGTTCCGAGCGCGAGCGCTTCGTGCTGGCCACCGGGCCGTACAATCTGGTGTGGGGCCACACGAACCTGCGGCGCACGCTGGAGCGGCGACTACGTCAATTCCGCACCGACTACATCGATGTCTTCCTCTTCCTCGGCGTGATGAAACCGAAGCACTTCCCCGAGAAGTTGAGAGAGGAGCTGTACCGTCTGCGCGAGGAGGGGAAGATTAAGTTTGTCGGCATGTCGTGCCACGACCGCAAGTTCGCCGGCCAGCTCGCCGCCGAAGGCGCGCTGGACGTCTTCATGATACGGTACAACGCCGCGCACCGTGGCGCGGAGCAGGACATCTTCCCACATCTGAAGACCCACGACCCCGGCGTGGTCAGCTATACGGCGACGCGCTGGCGCCATCTCTTGAGGCCGCCGCGGGGCTGGCCGAAGGATGGCCGGGTGCCCGATGCCGGCCTATGCTATCGCTTCGTCCTCTCGAACCCGAACGTACACGTCTGCATGACCGCGCCCTCCAAGCTCGGGCAGTTCGAAGAGAACCTCGCGGCGGTGCGCCGCGGCCCGCTGGATGAGGAGAATATGCGATTCATGCGGGAATTCGGCGACGCGGTGCACGGCTTGGGTAAGTGGTTCATGTAGGAAGAGCGCCCAGTCCGAGTTGTTGGGCACTCGTGCACCGTATTAAGTTGGCCGCTCAACCGAGAACGCCCTGACCACAGGAGGGGATCAAGTGATCTGCCGATCGATCATCCTGCTGCTCTTAGTGACGGCGCCTACCACAGCGGTCGCCCAGGACGCTCACTACTGGACGTATCAGTACGGCACGCGTGCCAACCTGCTGGGCGGCGCCGTAATCGGCAGCGTCCTCGATGTCAGCGCCACGTTCTACAATCCCGGTGCGCTGTCGCTGATCGTCGATCCTGATATCATCGCCACATCGAAGGTCTTCGAGCTGAGCAGTGTGAAGATCACGCCCGACGTCGGTGCACAGGTCAGCCTCGACAACCTGAGGCTCGACTTGGCGCCGGGCTTCGTGGGCGGTCTGCTGCCGTTCCGTTTCTTGGGCGACCACGTTCTGGGTTACTCGCTCTTTACACGGTATAAGTTCAAGTCGACGCTGGACGCTGGCGGGACCGGATCGCTCGATGAGCTACCTCAGGTGGGTGTGCCCGGTGATTACCTCGGCCTCCTGGTCAACGAGGAGGATGTGAGCGAGTTCTGGGTAGGCATCACGTGGTCCGTGCCGCTCGGTCGGAGGATGGGTATCGGCATCACCCAGTTCGGAGCTTACCGGAGTCAGAAGTCGAAGACCCGAGGCCTGTTCGAGGGGTTTACCGATGCGGCCGAGGGGGCGTTGAGCACGCGTGAAGAAGGCTTCAGCTACTGGCATTTCCGATTCCTATGGAAGGCGGGCCTCACGTTAGAGTGGCAGGGAGTGAGCCTGGGGCTGACGGTAACCACGCCGAGTGTGGGCGTGTTGAGTGGTGGCAGGGCCCTGGTCAACATCGCCCAGTTCAATGTGGATATCGACGGCGACGGAACCCCCGACCCTGAGTTCGTCGCCAGCGTCCAGGACGGCCTCAGCGCGAGCTACAAGTCGCCTTGGTCGGTGGGGCTCGGGGCAACTTACTCTCCGAGGGAGCTGACCACGCTGCACGTATCAGCGGAGTACTTCGGTAAGGTCGAGGAATCCACCGTAATGGAGTTGGACCCCTTTGAGGCACAGAGTATTGGGGACACGGTTACCGAAGTGCTGACGCAGCGCTTGGATGACGTCCTCAACTTCGGTGTAGGCCTCGAGCACGACTTCAAGCCAACACTCGGTGGCTATGCCGCCTTCAGGACGGATTTCTCGGCCAAACCGGCCGACGCGCCGCTTGACGTCGCTTTCTCCAGCTGGGATATCTTCCACCTCAGCGGAGGGACCCGCTTCCGCATCGGCACCGCGGACCTGACTCTGGGGCTCTCTTACGGATGGGGGAGCCGCCGGGTGGAAATCGGGAGGCCCGATGAGTTCTCGGTCGTGGAGCCCCGGGCGCTGGACGTTAAGTACAGGACGCTGCGGTTAATCCTGGCCTTCGCTCTGTAAACGGGCTGCTGACGCCAGATATCGGGGCGGGTCGGCGGAGCGATTTCGTGCCCGCGGCACTACCAGTATTGGGCCACGAGCGATATGTTACCGCCACTAGCCCGGGTGGCGGAATTGGCAGACGCGACGGACTCAAAATCCGTTGGGCTTCGGCTCTTGAGGGTTCGAATCCCTCCCCGGGCATAAGGACTTACGGGCTTCATCTGAGGTCGCATCCTAAGCCTACCTTCACCATACCTTAACCGTCACGCGCGGCTGCCCTGAGCGTTTCGCTCTTTCAAAACCCTATGGGTGGAACGGCGGAACGACTCGGAGTCGTAGAGATCGGATAGCTTCTCGCCCGCCTCCTGGAGCATCGACTCATCGATGATGGCGTACCGCTTGAATACGCTCGCCGTCAGATGGCCAGTGAGCTGCTGCGCCACTACCTGCGGGATACCGGCGCGCACCAAGTTCCGGACGGCTGATCGCCGGAGGTCGTGGAATAGCGTGCCCGAATAGCCTCTTCGGTTCTCGGGATCTTTCCACCGGCCGAAGCCGGCGCGCACGCAGGCGCCTTCCCACGCGCCGCGGAAATCCCTGATCGGTTCGCCGTTGCCCCGGAAGAGCAGCGAATCGATGATGCGGCCCGTACGGCGTAGTGGGCCGCGAAAGTGGTCTTCCCGGCCTTCGGTCCAACTGTCAGGAGTGTAATGCGCCCCTTGGCTGTGTAGGGTGGCAAGTCGAACTTCGGCGGCGCGCAGAGGCTGGGGTCCTCGTACAGCTCGGACAATGGGACCGCACGACGCCCGCCCCAGGGCTTTCGGCCGTTCAGGACTTCGGTGGCCAGACGACGCAGGTGGGCGGGAAGTCTGGGTTCGCGCTCAACCTCCCTGATTTCCCGGATCACGGCGGGGTGTAACTCGTGACGATGGCGAGCGGCGATCTCATGCAGTTTGCTGTTGTACGTCGGCGCCTGGCGGTCGTCTTGGTACGTCGTTACGAGTTCCATCGACCCACTCTACCTTCGTCCGACCGGTGGCAATCGGCCTCGGCTCCGGCGAACGCGCCGACCTGAGGTTTTGACCAACATTTCCCGAGCGAACGTCCCAGGCCGCATCCGTGACGACGTTGCAGCGTGTCGAATTACCGAGAGCTCTTCCTCAGTAAGTCGTAGGTTCAGTCTTCGTTCGCGCCTCTTACCGGTGGACATCTTGCCCTCTTTCCTGCTGCAACTGGGCCAAGTCACAGATCCCATAAGAAACGGCCACAGAAACTCGGCTACTCTCATCTGGAGCGCCTGTTCCGTGGCCGCGGCCAGGATGGACGGGTATATCCTGGCCGACGGCAACCCGCATGGCCGGCGAGCTACCGTCGTCACGGTAACCAATCCAGCTTGACGCATTTCGTAAAGGCCCCCCTCCTGCTTTGGCGTCAAACAAGGGTCGCCAGCACCAAGATTGTGCCAGCGAGACTGGCAGCCGAGTTCGGATAGCGGGCTGTGCTTGAAGAGCTAGATAATCTGGAGCGACTGCGGGCCTGATTGCGGCAGTGTCCTGCCACGTGGTAATGATGCATTCTGAGGCATTTTTAACGCGTTTCGGCGCTTGGTCGCCCCCTTACCCCTCGATCATCGCTTCCTGGCCATCAGGGAGCCGCTTCGGGTCAGTGGCGCCTCGTTCCAGGTCGATGCCCGGCGTATTCCTCTTCGAGTGGATGCTCGACCTGGTTTGCAGCGAGAGACGCCTCAGCTCCCTTATCACCTACCGTATGGCCCGGATCTTACTGCCGTCACGCTCCAAGCGACCTTGGCGAATCAATCCGTTAATGGCCGACCGAAAGGCCTTACGCCGCTTGGGCCCGGCCTTCGGGAAGCCAAGGTACCGAACTGCTGCACGGATAGCTTCGCCCTGGTCCCACCACGTATGCCCCATAACGGCAAGCAGGACTTCTTTCAGTTTTTCACGGGAGTAATCCCTGAACCGTTTGCAGTCTGGGTAGACACGCCCGCGCTTCGAGTAGACCACACCCCGGCGCGACGCTGCCCGCAGTCCGCCTTCAATGGTCTCTCCGATGCGTTTGCCAGCCCGCTCGGCATAATCGCGAAGCTTGCGCCCCATCCGGAAATCGTAGCGTCCTGCCGCCAGAGCTTGCCGAACATAGCCTTGGAACGCGTTGTTCGCCCTGTCGCTGAGTGGAGCGTGGCCGAAGAGATCGTCTACCTCAGTCAGGGCGACCCACGCCCGCGGCCGAAGGTGCTTGCACCACTGCGGCAGGACGAACGCCAGGTCTGTGAAGTATGCAGCCGTGAAGCTACAGCAGAGACCGTCTGCGAGAACTCCCGGATCTGGAAGTGCGCGGAGGTCTGCACGCCTGAATTCTGCGTTCGGTATCCGCCTTGACCGCGCAGCCTCAAGAAGGTCGTCGTTCATGTCAAAGCCGACGACGTGGGCGCCCCGGGCGGCCAACTCAGCTGCTTGGTCACCGATGCCGCATCCAAGATCGAGTACCGTTGTTCCGGAAACATCCGGCAGCGCATCGAATACCGTCGACCACGAGCGCCACTTCCACTGGCTCCTGTAGATATCAACGATCGTCACGGCTTACCTCGCGGGGCGTAGACGCTGCCTAACGTCGGTGGCGCTAAGCTGCGCGAGCAAGATGCCCGGACCCTCTCAGCTGACCGCGCCAGCTTCAGCGCCTAGTTAGGCAGCTATTCTCCTGGCCGCCGACCGACCACTTCTAACACTGGGGAGGAGAAGAAGACAGTCGACGGGTCCCGAGACCGCTCTTCCCACTCGGCGATGAAGTCATCCAGGACCTCCCCGGCCAAGTGACCCTTGTCGACGAGCATTGGTAGGAGTTGCCTGAAGAGCGTATCGGGCCAGCGCCACTCCAGCGTGGCAGGTCGTATCGCCTTCGTGGCCACGCCCAGTTCGACGTCGAGCCCCGCCCCGTCGAGTACCCCGGGGAGGACACACCCGATCTCAGGGTTGCCGCCACGCTCCCCTGCCGCAGCCCGCATGAGCGCTTCTGCGACGAGCCCGAAATGCTCGATGGGCGGATAGATGCGGATGTGCCGGTAGTTGCAGAACTCAGCCAGAGCGCACGCGCCGCCTGGCCGGAGCCACTTCGCGATTCGAGTTGCGAGCGCCCTGGCCTCCCGCTC
>CP070812.1:4193479-4222142 GCA_020344015.1 Gemmatimonadota bacterium | reverse complement strand
CACGGTGTGGAGATCACCGGCAGCACGTTCGCCGACTACGTCGAGGCGCTGCGGAAGGTCAACGACCTGCTCGAGGCGCGCGGCAGGAAGCTCTACGTCGAGCTGCGGGAGCTGACCGGCATCTACGAGGAGGCGGGCGCCGGCCTGGGACCGGGGATGCTGCCGCGCGGACCCGAAACGGAGGGTGCCATCCCCGAGGCCGCGCTCGACCTGGTGGACGACATCCTGCCGCGGCTGGGCGAGGACTACCTGACCGATGCGCACCACGGATTGCGGCACACCCGCGACCTGCTGGCACGGGCTGCGGGGCTGGCCGGCAGGCTCGGTGTTCACGACGAGGTGAACTGGGCGGTTCTGGCCGCGGCCATCACGCTTCACGATCTGGCTGCGGCCAGGGCGGACCACGGCGATCTCGGAGCAACGGTCGCCGGCGGCATACTCGCCGCCACGGGGAAGATGTCGGCGGAGGAGATCGAACGCGTGGAGGAGGCCATCCGCCTGCATCATGACCGCTCGAAGAAGGGAGCCAGGCTGAGGTCCCAGGCGGGCGTGGAGGCGCAGATCCTCTACGACGTTGATCAGCTGGATGCCTTCGGAGTCAAGGGCGTGTACCGCTACATCGCGGCGTGGAGCCGGCGCGGCACCCCGCTCGACGGGATCCCGGCCGATGCGGAAGAACGGTTCGGCACCCTGACCTTCGAGGAGAGCCGGGAGCTCGCCGCCCACGACTACGGCTATACCGAGTCGTTCTTCAGCAGACTCGCCAGTCAGCGGGTCGCCGACGGTTCTCCGAAGGGCGCCGCGGGTGTCGTGGACTGGGTAAGCAGGAACGCGGAGAGCGATCCCGTTGAGATCGCTGACGGGGCGCTTGCGGCGCTGCAGCCGGAGCCGGCGGACGGTGACGTCACGTTCGCGGCCGAGTTCTTCACCGCGCTGCGGTCGCACTATGCAACCGACGGTGCGCCCGTCACCGAGGCCGTCCCTCCGCCCGCGCCAGCCGTTCAGGAGCAGCCCCTGCTCACCGACGAGGAGAACGAACGGCTTCGGGCGTTCAACAAGCAGCTCTTCCGGGCGTTCCAGGAAGAGACCGACAGCGTGACCCGGCACGACGCACTCCACGCCTACGTCGAGGTCAAACAGTCCATAGCCCAGCGCACGCGTGGCTTCGGGATCGTCAACAACAGGATCTTCCGCGCTTCCGACCGGATGTTCATCCCCTATCTGATCGAAAACACGGTGGTCGTGTTCGACACCCGCGACGGGGTGAGCGAACCGTCTGACCCGAGAAGGCTCCAGCCCGGCGCGATCATCACCGACGATCTGGTGAGGCGCTTGGCCGGATTCGACGGGGAGCCGATCGACCTGGAACACGAGCTGTTCGAATTCGACGACAGCCGTGCTGAGCCGGTGAACGTGAGGATGATCCGGGACCAGGTGGAACTGCTCAGGAACATCAACCAGAGCGCGAATCGCAATCACGCGCTATACATGCTGCGGATCCTGGTGGCCCGGTTGAGTGTGTTCTCGTTCAAGCTCTATCTGACCGCCAAGAACCTTCAGTCCGAAGTACACAACCTCCTCAAGGAACTCGTCCGGTTCATCAACTCACCGCTCTCGGCCCGCCTGCCGTTGCTTGTTCGCATCCTCGTCCGCGACGTTGCCGCCGTGGTGACGCGACCCAAGCTCATCGACCGACTCTGGAACGACACGATCGATCTGGCCGAGATCCACGTGCGCGGCAGCGGCATCGTTAACGAGTTGCGTCGCAGCACGCATCACGCCGTGGGGCGCCACACCATGAAGCTGGCTCAGGCGTATGCGCACTTCATGGAGACCGGAAAGATGGACGAGCTGGCGCTGCTGGGTTTCGAACGCCCGTCGCCGGCGGACGAGGAGGCTCGCAGGAGCGATCGGCCGAAGCGCATTGTGAACCGTATCGTCGAGGACCTGGGGAAACTGCTGGGCAGCTCGGAGACGATCGCTCGCATCGGGGACTGGCAGGCGGAACACGAGGCGACACTGCTCCGTTGCGAATTCGGCAGGAGCCTCCCCGACGAGTTGGACGCGGCAATAGCCGCTCTGCGCGAGGCGAACCGCTGGGTGTTCTATCACCACCTGCGGATTATCAAGGGCAGGATCGCCGATTTCTCGGATCACATGAGCGAGGCGGGTGGATTCATCGACCGTCTCGATGGGTTGCTGGCCCTGAGGCCGGATGAGGAAGGATTCGATCGGGAAGGAGCGGAAGCCGAACTCAGAGACATCGTCGATTCGTTCACTTCGCTCGCGAGGACCTCCTACCAGGATGAACTGTTCGGCGATCTGAAGGACCTCGTCGCCGCCTACGATCGCAGCGAATTCTACGTGACCTTCACCAGCATCTCGCAACTGCGGAAGGTCGTTCGCGGGATACTCGACCAGCGTGCCTTTCCCGAGCAGCGGTTGCTGCTGATCCAGCTCGACTGCCTGCTGGAGGAGATGGGCTACATCGCACTGCGGAACATCGCCAGCGAATACAGCGAAGAAGGGGCGGACTTCCTGCAGTGCCTGGACATCATCGGAGAGTGCGTGAGCAACCTTACCCACGACGGGTTGCACTCCCGCCAGCTTCGGGACCTCACGTCCATGCTCGGTGATCGCAACAAGACCTACGCCGAGGTGCGGAACATCGTCGAGCAGATCCATCGCAACTACCACCATATCCTCCAGCGCGTCAGCACGCCGTTCGAGTGCCTCCGTGAGAAGCTCCAGTTCGACGAGGAAGAGCTGCGCACGGCCCTCGCCAACATGCAGCGGTACATGCACGACCTGAACAGCGTCGCGTACTTCACAGACATCGCGCGAACCTACATAGATGAGAACGTCGAGGATCTGGACCGCACGGTAGGGGGCGAGGCGCGCCGGTTGGGGGATCCCTTCGACGTGATCCACCTCTCCCACGTCGCCGATGTCGGCCGGCGCGTCGAGTCGGACGATCCCGCGGAGAACCTCCGCTCCAAATACGGTGGAAAGGGCTCGGGGCTCGTCTACATCAGCTACCAGCGGATCCCCACACGGGACGGCTTCATCTTTCCCACCGCGCTAGGTCAGAGCGGCGGTGTCAACGCGCAGGGGGACAGGCTGGAGGTCGAACTCCAGAAGCACGTCCGCACCCTCGAGGAGGATATCGAGCGGCGTGACGGGAACCCCCGGATCTTCGGCGATCCCGAACGCCCCCTGCTGCTCGCCGTCCGGGGTGGGTCGGTCTTCTCCATGCCCGGGATGCTCGCGACGGTCCTCTTCGTCGGCATGAACGACGAGATCGCGGCCGCCATGGCCCGGAAGGACCCGTGGTGTGCCTACGACTCCTACCGCCGCTTCCTTGCGCAGTACGCACAGATTGTCTGGGATCTCGATGTGGAATCGTTCGACCTGGTGGAGGATGCCAAGCGCCGGTACAAGGTGACGTACAAGCGCGATCTCCCCTGGGAGGGCATGTGGGAGATAGCCGAGGCGACGAAGAGCCTCATCGAGCGGGAGGGGCACGGAGCTGCGCTCGAGGAGATCCTGCGGGATCCCCGGAAACAACTCCGCACCTCGGTCCAGGCCGTCCTCGATTCCTGGGACGGGGAGGCGGCACAGCGCTACCGGAAGATGAAGGGGGTCTGCGATTCCTGGCACACGGCCGTCATCGTCCAGGAGATGGCGCTGGGCAATCTGAGGGGCGAGGAGATCCGTCCCGGCATGGACGAGACCCGCGCCTCGCTAACGGGTGTGATCCCCCGCACGCGGGTCACGGATCTGGGCGTGCGCAAACTTGTGGGCGATTTCAAGTTCTCAGCCACCGGAGACGACCTGGTCGGCGGCGTGACGAAATCCACCTCGTTCCATCCTCTCTATGATCTGAACGAGTACATGCCGATGCTGAGCCGGCGGCTGCGGCACAACGTGGCCAAGCTGCGTCGCTTCATGGGAACCGACCAGGACATCGAGTTCACCGTGGAGCGTGGTGTCCTCAGCATCCTGCAATCCAGGGCCGCCGAGATCGGAAGGAACAGTCGCGAGGCGGCCTTCATTGATGCAGGCGAGGCGGCGGCTCACGGGATCGGTATCAGGGGCACGGCATTCCGCGGTCTCGTGGCCTTTGACGAAAAGGACCTCAAGGACCTCTCAGCCGAGGACATCGCCGCGCGCGACGACGTGGACGGCACGCTCGTGATCCTCGACAACCCGGCGCCTGACCACATACCGCTGATCCTGTCCGCCGATGCGTTGCTGACGGCCCGGGGCGGGTCGACTTCCCACGCGGCCATCTCGATCAACGGCATTCAGGACAGGGATTTCACGGCCGTGATGGGGGCAACAGGGCTGAAGGTTGACGCCGACAGGCACGAGGCGAGGATCGTGGGCAGCGAGGGAGAAGTGCTCTTCACGCTCCGCTCGGGGGACATCGTTTCGATCCACGGGTCGACGGGCAACGTCTACGTGGGGTCGCGTACGCTGACCATCGCCTGAGGGATCCTGACAACAGGGGTCGTCGGGCCGGAGTCGGCACCTTTCCACCGGAGAGGTTACATGCGGGCCGTCAGCGGGGCCCGCACGTTCACCGGCCTTCTGAGATTGGCACGCGGACTGCTGGTCGCAGGCATCCTTCTGCAGTCCGCCGGTGTGCGGGCACAGGGCACAACGGAAACGCTCAGGGGACGCGTGATCGACGAAAGCACCTTGCAATGCCTGGCCGGTGTCACCATCGAGATCGTTGACGCCGAAGAGACCACCCTCCGGGCAAGTACCTCCACCGACGCAAACGGCCGGCGGCAGTGCGGCCAGACACGGCAGCGGCTATATTGGAAGCACCGGGAGGTGGCTGAGGAGAGTGCAGTAGAGTCCCGCTGGTGAAGGGGCCTTGGCCGTGGCAGTACCGCACAGAGTTGCCTACCAGCCAAGCTTGGTCCCGCACAGCCAGTCATTTTACCCGAATAGACTCTTGTGACACGATGCGGCACGTAGCGAGAGGGCGTTGTCCGCCGTCGTTGTGCCATTCACCTGACCACCATGAGCTCGACCTGCGCAGCCTAACTCGAAGGCGCGATCAGAACTTACCGAATACCGAAAGGGGGACGTACATCGTGAAACGCTTATCGCTCTTACCGCTCGTTGCATTCGTGTTCGCCGCGTGCGAGCAAACAACCGACCCCGACAGGGCCGCAGAACTCAGCACCAATGCCACCACCAATTCGGCTGCCGCGCAGTGCAACGGCAATATGGGTGTCAGAGCGTATTTCGTTCCTGGCTTGGGACCTCAGGACATCACGGGGCTGCGCTACAAGTTTCACGTCGCTGACAACAACCAAGCAGGCCTGGGCCTCAAGATCCTTTTCGGCTTCATTCCACTTTACACGCCTGGAGCGGAACGCACGTATTCCCTTGAGAGTAACCTCTACACGCTCGGGTTGATCTATGACCACCCGATCTGCACTACCTGGCCGCTCCTCGGGACGCGTGTGGGCAGCGAGGCCAGTCTCCGGTTAGCCATTCCAGACTATGCGGGCTTGGGGAAGACAGGAATGAAGACGTTCGCGCCATCGGTCTTTCCGCTGCAGAACTATCTCATCGACGGCCTTCCGATTCCGAAGACCGATGCGATTTCCCAGCTGAATCTCAACCAAACGACCACAGAGGTCATGATCACACGTGGCGGTCTCGTGTCCGACAAGATGGGATGGAAATGCGCGGGCCCACTAGATGCTGACACGTACCGCCAGTGGGATGCCTCGGCGACCGTCGGGTCCACGCCTTACAACGTCTCGTTCGCCTCACCAGCGAGCAATGCGCGCTTCATCTCCTCCGGTGCTCCGATCATCTTCCGTACGGAGTTCTACCTGTATCCAGGGCTCTTCAAGGTCTATTTGTGGGATTTCCAGCTCATGAGGGAGAGCACGGAATCTTGGGAGCCACTGACGCAGTGGATCGTAGACGACCAGTGCGGAGATGCTTCTGCTTATGGTGTGCGCCTGGCGAACTTCGAAGGGCAAAGCGTTATGGAGATTAGCAACGACGGGCCAGGTAGCTTCCTCCAAGTGGGGACGATCTTTGCCCTGAGTATGCACGTGAACATCGATATTAAGCCCGGCAGCGATCTGAATCCCATTAACCCACGTGGCAAGGGAGTCATCCCGGTGGCGATCCTGACGACGGATTCCTTCGATGCGAAGACCGTGGACCCGGAGTCCATCACGTTCGGCCCAGATGGTGCAGCGAAAGCACATCCACAGGGACATCTTGAAGACGTCGATGGGGACGGTGACCTAGATTTGCTACTCCATTTTCGAACGCAGGGAACCGGCATCCAACGCGGTGACACGGAAGCCTCTTTGTGGGGTGAAACCTTCGATGGAGCGCCAATAGAAGGGACCGACAGCATCGCGACCTTGAAAAATTAGCGCAGAGGCAATCCGCTTCACCAACCCGGAGTGCATGCGCTGAGCTGCTGAGACTCAGCCTCAGATCGGGCAGGTCGTCGGCCCCGGCATGTTCCTCAGCCAGCGCATGCGGCCCGCGATGCGTCCGCTGCACATCCTGCTCATGGGCACCGGCATAGACCTCGGTGAGGCCATCCCGACACGCGACTATCCCGACCGTGGCCTGCGACTCTGCGATCTGCGGATTAGCGGCCAGGACGCCTGGGCAATTATCGAGGCCGGCAAGACCGAGTACCGGAATCGACGCGTCTACCTCTGGCCCTGGGTGGTGACAGCGCTGCAGGAGCATATTGAGCGTCACGGCCTCAGCGGCAGCCAGCAGCTTTTCACGTGGAGGGTGCGGAGAGTCCAGAAGGTACACGCTCGGACCTGCCAGCTTGCAGGCATCACGAACTACCGCATTAAGGACCACCGGCACACAGCAGCGGTGGCTATGGCCAGGGCGGGCGTTCCGTTGGACCTGATACAGAAGCAACTAGGCCACGGCAGGATCACTGCAGCACACCACGCAGAAGACCCGCACCGTAGTGATCCGGGCGTGCCGGCGCGCTGGTAACGGCCCTGATCGTCTTGGCTAGCTTGCCGCCGGCCACCGGCCACGCCCGGGTCCGGCCCGGCGGTTTCCCCTCTCACACCCACACCGCTTGCCCACCGCGACCGGTGGCTCCACAATACGGTCTTTCGTCAACTAATCTTCAAGGACGAGGCCCTTGATCCACGACCCGCTACTCGTAGCTGCGCTGATCGCCGGAACGACGGCGCTCGCCTTCTGGCTCGACCATCGGTTCGTCGCGCTCTCAAAGGTGGGCGCCGCCCTCATGGCGCTGTTCCTCGGGGCGGTGCTCTCCAACGTCGGGCTGGTGCCGCAGGAGTCGTCGGTCTACGGCGTCATCGAGGGGCCGGTCGTCTCGCTGGCGATCGTCTACCTGCTCTTGTCGGTGCGGCTGGCGGACTTGAAGCTCGCGGGCCCCAAGATGGCGGCCCTCTTCGTCGTGGCGAGCGCCGGCACGGCGCTGGGCGCGGTGATCGGCGCCCTGACCTTCAGCGGCGGCATCGGCGCCGTCACCTGGAAGCTGGCCGGCGCGTTCACCGGCACCTACACCGGCGGGAGTCTCAACTTCGCCGCGGTGGGGCGCGGACTCGAGCTGCCGGCCTCGACCTTCGCCGCCGCGGCGGCGGCGGATGCCGTGACGACGGGGATCTGGCTGGGGGTCGTGCTGATGGCGCCCGTGCTGCTGGTCCGGTTCGCACCTGGCTCGGCGGCGGCGGAAGCGGCGGCGCCGGCGGGTGCGGCTTCCAACGCGGTGCCCGGAGCCGCGGAGGGGCCGCCCGTCTCCGATGCGCACCCCTATTGGACCCGGGTGCCGGTATCGCTTTTCGACCTGGTGCTGCTGGCGGCGCTGGGCCTGGCTCTGCTGGTAGCGGCGCGCTGGCTGGGTCAGCAGATCGGCCTGGTTCCCGAGATCCTCTGGCTCACCACGATCGCACTCGCCCTGGCTCAGCTGCCCCGCATCCGGCGGCTGAGCGGGGCGGAGCAGCTCGGCAACCTAGGGTTGCACCTCTTCTTCGTCGTCATCGGGATACGATCGCTGTTCCGGGCGATGCTCCAGGTGGGGCCCGAGGTCTTCCTCTACACCCTCGTCGTCGTCGCCATTCATGGTATCTTTCTGTTTCTCGTCGGCCGGCTACTGAGGGGGACGCTACCGATGATGGCCGTCGCGTCGCAGGCCGCCATCGGTGGCCCCGCAACGGCCATGGCCGTCGCCGTTTCGCGCGGTTGGCCGGCGCTGGCATTGCCGGGCATCGCCGTCGGCCTGCTCGGCTACGCACTCGGGAACTACGCCGGGTTCGGCATCGCCTACCTGGTTCGAGCGATACTCGGAGGTTGACCTTGACGGAAGAAAACGGAGGGCCGACGCTCCCAGCGGCACGGGTTGCCACAAGGCCAGGAGCCAGCGGGATCGCCGAGTACCGCAGGCGCCTATACCAGCGGCACTTGGCTCTCTTCCTGGCGGTGAACCTGGGACTGCTGGCCGCCGACTGGTTCACCTCGCCCGGCCTGCAGTGGGGCCACTTCCTGGCTGTGCCTTGGGGTCTCGTCTTCCTGCTCCACACCTCGGGGCTCAAGTCGCGAGGCTATTCCTTCGGCGAGCTGTTCATACCGCCACGCGACCCGCCGGTGAGAGAGGTCTACACGGTCTTCCTCGACTACGAGCTGGTGCGCGCCCGCCAGCTCCGTGACGGTGTCGTCACCGCCGCCGCCGCACTGCGGGACAAGAACCGCGAGCTATCGGAGTCGGCCGCCGCCGCCGCCGACGTACTGCTCGCCGCCGCCGAGGGCGCCATCCAGTCGGTCCGCGCCGCCAAGACCCACAAGGACGAGCAGGCTCAGAAGCTGCTGCCCGAAGCACAAGCGGCACTCGAGGTGCTCGACACGCTGCACCAGGAACTCATCCGGATGGAGGTGATGGAGGATCCGCCGGAGACCGCCGCGATCGAGCCGGTGCAGGAGCGGGCAGCGGCGCTAAGGCAGCTAATCTAGGCCGTCCGCCGCCGGTCACTCCCAGGCGGCCGCCGCCTCGCCGCCCCTCTGCCAGTGGGGCGCCCAGGCGAGCGCCACCAGCTTCACTGCGATGTCCTTCTTCTTGGGACGCACGACGACGGTCTCCAGATCCTCGAGCGCCGGGTCGTACTTCTCACGGACCTCCTCGGTCTCCGCCTCGAACTCGGCCTCCAGGTCTGCCAGCCTCTTAATGGTCGCCTCGACCGTCGCCCTGGCCCGAGCCACGTCCTGCGCCTGCTTCATCGAGCGGCCCACACCGCGGGCGGCGGTCGTCGCACGGCCCACCGACGAGCGGCTCACCGCCTTGCGGCCAAGCATGGCACCGAGCAGCGTCGCCCCGACCGAGATCGCCGTCTGCAGCTTGGCATCCTTCGCCTGCTCCGCCTCACGCTCCACCGCCTGCTCCGCGCGCCGGACTCGCTCCTGCAGGTTCGCCAGCTTGGGCGCGTACTTCTTGCGCAGCTTCTCCAGCGCCTCGTCCCGCGCCTCGCGCGCCCTCTGGCTGAGGCGCAGCCGGAAGTCGTGCTCCGACTCGCCGGGCTGCGAGTACTCTTTCAACAGCTGGCTCTTGTAGAGCTCGAGCGTCCGGTTCCGGTAGAGCCAGTCCTTGAACTCCCTCTTCCAGGCCGTGTAGCTGGTCTTCTTGGTGGCGGCGCCCGGCAGCTCACCGAAGCGGGCCGCCCCCTCCGGCTCGTCCCCCAGGTCGCCCAAGTCGACGTCGACCTCCATGGCCTCGGCCCAGTCGAGGGCGACGGCGGCTGTGCTCAACGGGGTCAGCGTCACCAACTCCTCCGACGTCTGCAACTTTGTCTTGCGATCGGCGAACTGGACGCGGCCCGCCGCCAGTACCATGGGCTCGTAGACCAACTCGTGACCCGGGGCCGCACTACCTCGCAGCGGTACGAAGTGCTGGGGGATGCTCGGCCCGAGCATCGGCTGCTCACTCAGCGGCGCCGCGGAAACCGCGCGCACCGCGGGGGCACCGGCCGCCGCCTGCACGGCTTGCGTCCGCGCAGCAGCCTGCGCCCGGCGCGGGTCCATCAGTACCCTGATCTGCTCGCGCGTCAGCGGACCGCGCAGGTAGGACATCACCCAGCGCGTCTCGAAGACGACCGGCTCGTCCTCGTGGACATTGTTTAGCAGAAAGACGCGCTTGCCGACCCCGGCCAGCGTCTCCTCCATCGCGCCGCGATCGAACCGCATGTCGCCACCGGCCGCCACGCCCTCGAGTCCTTCCAGCACTCGAGCCTTGTCACGCTCCGTCTGCAACCGCCCGATGAACCAAGTGCCGGTGTTCGAGAGGCCCTTGTAGTCGAGATCGACGGGGTTCTGCGTGGCGAGCACTACGCCGACCCCGTAGGCGCGACCCTGCTTGAGTAGAGTGAGCAGCGGAGCTTTCGACGGCGGGTTCGCCACCGGCGGGAAGTAGCCGAAGATCTCGTCCATGTAGACGATCGCCCGCAGGCTGGTCGTACCCGACTGACCGCGCATCCAGCCCAGCACCTGGTTCAATAGGAGCGAGACGAAGAACATCCGCTCCTCTTCGCCCAGGTGCGCGATAGAGAAGATCGCGACCCGCGGCTTGCCCTCCGGCGTGTACAGCATGCGGTCGACATCCAGCGGCTCGCCCTCCATCCAGGCGGCGAAGCCCGGCGCCGCCAGCAGGTTGTTGAGCGCCATCGCCAACTTGAACCGCTCGCCCTCTGGATAAAACGTCTCGAGGTCCAGCACGCCTACCTTGTTCACGGTCGGCGTCTGGATCGCCCCGATCAACGCCGCCAGATCGACGTCGCGGCCCTCGTGCCAGGCGGCGTCGAGGATCGTCGACAGCAGAATGTGCTCGCGACTCTTGATCGGATCGGCATCCATGCCCAGCAGGCCCAGCAGGCTGGTCACCGTCGTGCCGATCCGGTCGCTCAACAACTCGCGATCGTTGAGCAGCGCCCGGGGCGGCGCCGCGAACGACGAGAGTATCGAGACTGGAAGCCCAGCTGTGCTGCCAGGCGTGTAGACGGCGAAGTCCGCCGACTCGCGTAGCCGCCGGATCCGCTGGCCGCTCTGCCCCCAACCGGCCAAACCCTTCTTCCAAAACTCCGCCTGCTGCGCGCCGTATTCCTCGACGGACAGCTCCTTCTTGCGGGCGTCGTCCTCGTTCACCCAAGGGGTGAAGTCCTCAGGCCTCAGCTCGGGAAAGGTGAGCAACAGGTTCGGCAGATCGCCCTTCGGATCGATGACGATAGCTGGGATGCCGTCGATCGCCGCCTCCTCGAGCAGGCCTATGCAAAGCCCCGTCTTCCCGCTCCCGGTCATCCCCACACACACCGCGTGCGTGACCAGATCCTTCGAGTCGTAGAGGGTTAGCTCGCCCTCGCGCCCCCGCCTCTCCGACAGATCGTAGGCTCGCCCGAGATAGAAGGCGCCCAGCTTCTCGTAGCTATCCACGCGGGATACCTCCACCGCCTGTGGTTGTTAGTTCGCTGTCAACTCGCACGCACATCGGCGAGCGCCGAGCGAGCTGCTCTTGGAATGAGGGATGCAGGAGGGATTCTACCTTTGGCGTGGTTGTCGAGCAACGGCCGCTCAAACGTATGTTTCTGATTCGCCGCCTAGAAGAGCTTGAGGTAATACGAGAGCGCCGTCGTCTCGCGCCGCACGCGCCAGCCGGTCACCGTGCTGTGGGACATCCTGAAGTAGCGCACCGGCTTACCATCCGGTGGTTCGCTGCCGCTTACCCGGATCTCCACCTTGACGACGATGTCGTCGCCGCGGCCGCGGGCGCTGATCGAGGTGAACTGGACCTCGTTCAGGCTGAGTAGCTCTTCACCCTTGGCCTGCAGCTCCTCCTCGCTCATCTGGCCCGGGTCGATGCCGTGCATCCCGCGGGCAAGGTATTCACTGCGTATCCAGAGCTTGAGTTCGTCGGCCGCCTCCGTCTCGAGGGTAGACCGTTCGGCGCGGAACGTGGCGACCAGGACGACTGCGATGACCGCGAGCGCCGCGATCGCTTTCCAGCCTTTGAGCTCGATTTTCATGACCCTCACCGCCGGGTTTGGTTGGGGCGCGCCATCATGGTCGGTCCACAGCTCTCCCGCGTCAAGAGCATGGCACGCGTTCCCAGCGATGCCGATCTGTTGACGGTCACACCACAGCATGACCCTGCACAGCTAACGGAACGCTCAGGAGGAGGGGGATCGGTGGACATGAACCGCCGACTGCAAGAGGCACTCCGGAGCTGGCGCGCGGGGGACACGGAGGCGCTGCTGTCGGCGCTCGGCTTCGAGCCGCTGGGCCTGCGTGTCCCGCAAGGTGCCCTGGCCGATTTCGGGCTCGACGCATCGGAGACGCTCACCCTCGAGGTCGCCGGGCCGCACGCCGGCTTTCACATCTTGCGGATCGCACTGGAAGAAGGCCTCGACCCCGAGACGATCCGCCGTGTGGCCTCGGCACTCTACCGGCACAACCCGGCGCGGCGCGCGCTACTGTTTTTTGACGCCCGGGACGAGCCCCGCCTGGTCGTGGCGAGTTGGGGGCTGGGGCCCGGTCCCCTGCGGCTGCGCAAGCTGTGGATCGACCTCGATGCGCCGCGGCGCTCGGAGCTCGACATCCTGGCCGCACTGTCGGCAAACGGGGCCGCCACGGCCAGCGACCTGGCACTCGCCCACGTCCAGGCGCTCGACCGCGAGCAGGTCACCGGCAGGTTCTTCGCCGAGTTCAGGCGTCAGCGTGCGACGCTGGCCGCTGCGCTGACCGGCGTCCCGGAGAATGCCGGGGGTGACCGACTCGACCTCGCGCTCATCCTGCTGAGCCGCCTGCTCTTCCTCTACTTCTTGCAGCGGAAGGGCTGGCTCGATCGCGATACCTCTTACCTGCGCCGAATCTTCGAGGATGCGCTCGCCACCCGCGTCCCCTTCTTTCGCCGCCGGCTCGAGCTTCTCTTCTTCAGCGCGCTCAATCGCCCAGCCGAGCGGCGCGGACGCGCGGCCCGAGTGCTCGGCGAGCTGCCCTACTTGAACGGCGGCCTGTTCGAGCGGGACGCCCTGGAGCGCAAGTATCCGCGCCTCGACGTACCCGATGAATGCTTCGTGCCGATCTTCCACGAGTTGCTCGACAGGTATCAGTTCACGCTCCGCGAGGACCAGCCTGCCGACCAGGACGTTGCCGTCGACCCGGAGATGCTCGGCAGGGTATTCGAAGGGCTGATGGCGGGGCCGGTACGCGGCTCTACCGGTACCTTCTTCACACCACGGGCCCTGGTCGATCGGTTGGTCGACGGCGCGCTCTGTGCACACCTCGCTCAAGCCGCCGACTGCGAACGCGACCTGGTTGGAGAGATCCTTTCCGGCGCATCACCATCTTTGGAGGAACCGCTCCGCACGCGACTGGCAGAAGGTGTGCGTGCGATCCGCGTCCTCGATCCCGCCGTAGGGTCGGGCGCGTTTCTCCTCGCGGCGCTGAGCAGGCTCGAGTCGCTACGCGATGGCCTCGAAGGCCGACCGCCCGACCCGTTCGCCCGCTTCGAGCGGCGGCAGGAGATCATCCGGCGCAACCTGCACGGCGTCGACATCAATGGCGCGGCGGTCAGGCTCTGCGAGCTGCGCCTCTGGCTCGCGCTCGTCGTCGACCTACAGCTGGATGACATCTCAGAGGTGCCGGCGCTGCCGAACCTCGACATCAACATCCGCCAGGGCGACGCGCTGGTCGACCCGATCGATTTTCTCATGCAGCACGCCGACCTCGATCGCGGTCTCGCGGCGAGTCGCTGGCGGCGCCGGGTCGAGCGCCTGAGCGAGCGACGCGACCGCTATTTCCACGCCAGCGGCTCCGGCAAGCGTCGTGTGCTGCGCGGGCTGCAGCGCGCCGAGCGCGAGTTGGCGGTGAGCTTTCTGGCGGAGCTGGCGGCGGGAATCGACGCGCGCCGGGATGACCTGCGCGCGGCGGCACGCAGTCGCGACCTCTTCGGCGGGCGGGCCGGGCTGTCACGCTCGCAGAAGAAGGCGGCGGCGACGTTGAAGAAACGCCGTAGCGAGCTACGCCGTCTGCTCAAGAAGATACGCGAGGAGGAAGAGCTCCCGTTCTTCTCCTTTCCCATCCATTTCGCCGACCCCGAGAGCCCGGAGCCCGGCTTCCACGTGGTGCTCGGCAACCCGCCCTGGATTCGGACCCATCACTGGTCCGGACTATCCCGGCACCGCCTCAAGCAGCGCTTCCACTTTCTGCACGGCGCCGGCTGGCGCGCCGGTAGCCGGCTGGCCGGCGTGGGCCGCGGGTTTGCCGCCCAGCTCGACCTGAGCGCCCTCTTCCTGGAGCGCTCCCTCGGTCTGCTGGCCGAAGGCGGCGCCCTCGGCATGCTGCTCCCCGCCAAGCTTGCCCGGACCCTTGCCGCCGGAGCGTTGCGGGCCCGCTTGGCGAAGGGGACGCGGATTCTCTCGCTCGAGGACTGTGCCCTGGCGCCGCAAAGGCTCTTCGAGGCGACGACCTACCCGCTCGCCCTGCTCCTCACACGCGGCGAGCCCGATGCGGAACAACAGGTCTCGATCAGAGTCCATGATCGGGGCGGCGCGACGCTCGATTTTCGACTCGCCCAGACGCGGCTCCCACTCATCGACGACCCCGAAGCGCCCTGGGCGCTGGCGCCGCCTCGCGTGCGGGCGGCCCTCCAGCAGATGGTCACCGCAGGACCACATCTGGGCTCGCGCGAAGCACGTCGTCCCCGCCGCGGGATCGTGACCGGGGTGAACGAATTCTTCGTAGGACGCGTCCTGGGCGAGCGTCCGGCGCCTGGGCGCGTCACGATCGAGCTCGCCGGTTCGCAGGTGGCGATCGAAGTCGAGCGCCTGCGCCCCGCCCTGCGCGGCGAAGATCTGGAAGCGTGGCGCTTCTCAGCGGGCCGGGCCCTCCTCTGGACCCACAATGACGAGGGACACCCTCTGGCAAAGCTGCCGAGCGCGACCTCGAACTACTTGCGCCGCCACGAGCCCGCGCTGGAGAAGCGGGTCGACCTGAAGCCGGGCCAACCGTTCTGGACGCTCTTCCGCACGCGGCCGGAGAAGTGGGCGCTCAGGGTGGCGTGGCGCGACATCGCGCCCGAGCCCGGAGCCGTCGTTGTGCCGCCGCGTGTTCCCTTCCTCGACGGTACCGCCCCGCTCGTCAGCCTCAACACCGTCTATCAAATACCAGCCGCGTCGGATGAGGATGCGCACTTCTTGGCCGCCGTTCTCAACTCGACCGTCGCCCGCGCCTACCTGAAAGCGATCGCTGAGCGGGCAACCGGAGGCTACTTCCGCTTTCTCGGTTGGACGGTTGCTCTCCTGCCTTTTCCCGAAGAGCCCGACGCGGCTGTACGCACGAGCTGCATCGAGCTGAGCCGCCAGGCGCACGCCGCCGGCGGTCTTGACGCCGGCGAGCGACGGCGGCTGGACGAACTCGTCGCTCGCCTTTACCGGCTTGGACCCCGCGGGTTGGGCACGCTCCGCGCCTTCGACGCCAGACTCTCGAACAGGAGCGACGCATGAGCAGCTCGAACTGGCCCGAACCGATCGCCGCCGCATCCGACGAGGCGGCGGTCGCCATCGTCCGCGGGCTCTGGGCGCGAGCAGCTCGCGCCGATGTGGCAATCGCCGATTCGCAGCGCCTGCTCGAGCTACTCGGCGACGCCGGACACGGCGGGCCGGACACAGTGAACGTCGTCACACGAGCCCTTCCCTTCGCCGGGCGACCAAGCCGCTGGCGCTGGACGATCATCGGCGAGGCGCCTTCACCCGAGTTCCTGCTGTTCTACGGCAGCGGCAGCGCGTTTCCCCAGAGCGCGCTCATCTTCACCGGAGACTCGACCGACGGCTGGTTGACGTTTCACCGGCGACCCATTGTTCTACACCGACTGCGGCAGCAATTCGAGCTCCTATCGATACCGCGCGGTCTACGCGTGGTCATACCGACCTCATCGATTCGCGAGGAGGCCGCCCAGGCCCGCTGCAGCGCGACGCAAAGTTCACCCGCTCGCGACGCCGAGCCTCTCAGCCCAACCCAGCTCTATCGCCGGGTGCTCGCCGCGCACTTCAGCGATGCTGGAAGCGACGCGGGTCGGCGGCCCGCCTCGGCGCCGGCCCTAGCGGCTCACCAGCAACGAGCCTACGAACGCGCCTGCGGTATCCTCGATCGTTACGGCGGCGTGATCGTCGCCGACTCGGTCGGGCTCGGCAAGACGTACATCGGCCTGCGACTACTGGAGCGGACGCTCGAAGCCGGGGGACGCGGCCTGGTCATAGTGCCGGCCGCGCTGAAGGACCAGTGGTCGCGGGAGCTTCGATACCTCGGAGCACCCAGCACACCGGCCACCGGGGTACCGGCCTCCGGCGTACATAAGCGGGACGAGGGGAGCACAGACGAGAACCTCGATCTCTGGATCAAAGAGGAGTTCCCAGGCGAGGTACGCCTGCTCTCAACGGAGTCGCTGGGCCGCGCTGACTTCGATCCCGTCGCGTGGCGCGGCGCCGATCTCGTGCTGGTCGACGAGGCACACAACTTCCGGAATCCGGCTACGCGCCGCTACCGGAATCTCGCCGAATTGCTCCGCCACACGAAGGTCGCCCTACTGACCGCGACGCCCATCAACAACACGATCCTCGACCTTCAGCATCTCATCGATCTGTTCGCCGCACCGGGCGCGTTCCGACATCTGGGGGTCGCCGACTACCGCGAGGTATTTCGCCGCGCGCACATGGGCGACGGCGATCCGCGCACGGTCATTTCCGCCTGCCTGCTCCGCCGCACGCGCCGCTTTCTCAGAGCCCACTACGGCCGCGTACACATACGCGACAAGCGCAGTGATGAGATAGAGCTGAGCTTCCCGAAGCGCCTGCCGCCGCGGCCCGTGGCTTACGACCTCGCCGGCACCTACGGCGACCTGCTCACCGGGTTGGAGAGCTGGCTCGAGGACTTGCACTTCCCCACCATCGTGGCGAGTGAGAACGACGCAGATTCCGCCGCGGCGGTCGCCGGACCCGGCGAGCTGATCAAGATCATCATGCTCAAGCGTCTCGAGTCGAGTACCGAAGCTCTCCGCTCAACCGTCGTCCAGCAGCTCGCCTGGTGCGACACGGCGCTACGTGCCATCGATGCCGGACGCGTTCTGACGAGACCCGACTACCGGGCCAGCTTTCAGGGACCAGCCGATGATCCGGGCAGCCAGCTGGCCTTCTTCGAGCTTATGTTGCCCGCCCCCTCGATCGAGCCCCGGCGGATTGCCACGCTGCGTCGCTCGCTCGAGCACGATGCGAACACGCTCGCCCGTATCCACGACGCGCTCGTCGCAGTCGGACCGGCCGGCGACCGTAAGTTCGGCAAGTTAATCGAGCTGCTCGACGGGCCGCTCGCCGGCAAGAAGATTCTGCTCTTCACCGAGTTTCGCGACACGGCACGCTATCTCCATCATCGGCTGCGAATGCGGCCCTACATCGCTCAGATAGACAGCAGCGGGGCGCGCCTGGGACTCGAGCGTGCGAGTCGCAGCGAGGTAATCGAGCGCTTCGCGCCACGTTCCAACGGACTACCGGAGCCGGCGCAGAGCGAGCGCGTCGAGCTGCTGATCGCAACCGACGTTCTCAGCGAGGGACTCAACCTCCAAGACGCGTCGGTCGTCGTGAGCTACGACCTGCCCTGGAACCCGGTCCGGTTGATGCAACGGATCGGCCGCATCGATCGTCTGGGCGCGCAGTCCGAGCACGTCGAACTGCATCACTTCGTGCCGGCCGACGAGCTCGACCGCCTGTTGGGGCTCATGACACGTCTGCAAGGCAAAGTTGAGACGATATCGGCGACGCTCGGCCTCGACCATCCCGTGCTGGCGATGCGCGGCGCGGGGCAGCGCGCCCTCGATCGGATTCGCGTCCTCACCCGTGATCCGGACGGCTACGACCGTCTCGAAGAAGAGGTGGAAGGACCGCTCGACCCCGAGGAACAGGCCTACCTCGATTACGTGGCGGAAGCGAACGCCGCAGCGGCAACGACCGAGATCGGGCCGGCCACCGCGGCCGCGGCCTTCGAAGACGGGGCCCCGCCACGAGCAGTTTCCTACTGGCGCCTTAATTCTGCCGGGCAGGCTCGGGGGCTCTGGCTGGTCTGCGACATCGAGACCGGGTGCGTGGCCGAGGATCAGGTCGCCGCCCTCGAGTCGTTCCGGAACGCTCGAGCCCTGAGACGGCGCAGACCGCCGGAACGTTTGCTGGCGAGCGCTCGACGCGCCTGCGCCCGCTACGCCCACAGTCTCGCAGCGCACCTGGAGGCCTCCAGGATAGCCGGCGACGCGCTGAGTCCGGGCCTGCCCCAGTGCCGCATCGCCGCCTGGTTGAGTCGGAGCTTCCAAGCGAACGCCCACCGACTGACGTCCGAGGAGAAGGCGAAGATCGACGACCTGCTCGACCGCCTCGGACAGCGCTTCACGGTCGCCGGCGAACGGTCACTGGCCGCTGCGGCGGCCGAGCTGCCGGCCCACCCGACTCTGAGTTTCTTTGCGCGCCTCGACGCTCTGCTGCGCACCTTGGCTCCCAACCGCGCTGGGTCACAGGGAGCCGACGAGGTAGCCACTCTACTGCTGTTGCCGCGGAGCTAGTCGGGGGGGTTCGCAAGTAGGTGGAGTATTTTCTCGGTCGACTGGTGCCGGCTCAGGACCTCTGTCATCTTGCGTTCCTCTCCGCCCGTACGCCTGAAGAGGCCAGCAATTGTACCGGCCACTGGAACAGCGTCTGCAGCCCGACACCCGACGTATACATATCGCGACTGGAGTGCCCCACACCTTCGACCACAGCCACAGCGTGGTGATGCTGCGGGAAAAACTCCTCGAGGTAGTTGTACAACGTCAGACCCCGTGCGTACCTGTAGGCCCCTTGCAGCATTGCGGCACAGCTCGTGTCGAGATAGCTGCTGAGGCTGTCGGCACCGCCGAGCAGGTAGACCACGTCACGGGTCAACAGTTGAGTACGGATGTCCTCCAGCGGCATGGCACTCATGTACTCGTTCAGATCCTCGAGACCGTAGTGCCAGCTGTTGTACCCCGGACAGGCGGAGCGGTCCGGCAGGTTGAACACGTCTAACGTACCCGACACGGCGCGCTCCGGACCCAAGTACAGATACGACGAGGGATTGGCCACTATGTAGCGCACTGCGATCCCAGGCAGCGTCTGTTCGACTCGGTTGCCAGCGGCGTAACGGTGAACGTACTGCCCTCCGGCAGAGTGCCCGGTGACCACCACGGACTGCAAGTCGGGAAAACGCGTTCCATCGGTTAGCGCTGCCACGATACGGTCCACGCCGGCGTACGAGCTCACCTGCTCGATAGAGTTGAGTGACAGGTGACCGCGCTTCCAGCCGCCGCTGGTCCAGTACGCCTCGTCGGCTGCGGGCAGGTCGTCAGCGGTGAGGAAGTTCGGTGCGAGGACCACGGTCGCCTCGAGCCCATCCACAGCTCGCGTTGCGGCGATCATCGTGGCGAAGTAGTCGTCTGCATTCCTGTTGGTGCCGTGCACGACAATGACGGCACGGGTGACACCCGCATTGGCCCTGTCCAGCGGGTGCGAGCGATAGTACCGCAGCGTGAGGCGGGTGCCAATCACGATACTCGCTGCACATTCAGGTGCGGCTCGCGTGCATGGGATCTCGGGCTCGGGTTCGGGGCCCGCAACCGTGTCACCACCGCATGCAACGCCCAGGAACACGAGAGCGCATCGGATCCGAGCCCAACGTGCTGAGTTCATTTCCCAACGCTGCTCAATCAGATCGGCTTCCGGTCCTGCGTTCCCTGCCGCTTCAACATACGCTCCCGAGTGGAGCCTGGCAGGGGCTGAAGTTAAAGGCCCCGTCAAGTCCGGCCGTTGCCGCGGCGCAAACCGCAGCCCCGCGGCCCTGTGAACGCCCGCTTGTCACATGACGCGATCTGAGTTCAATTGGAACCGAGCCTCAGTGCCGGGCGGATCACAACACTGGAGTGTGAACGGTGGAGACCCTTGTACGCTGGATCGTTGGCCTTTTCGTGGCGCTGGCGGTAGGTGGCGTGGTGACCGGGTGGTTCCTGAGCGGGCTTCGCTCCTACCTCAACATAGCCCGACCGTCGGGCCGCGATGTGCCGAACTGGCTGATCGGCCTCAGCGAGCGACTGTTCTTCGCGGTCATCATCGCCTTCAATATCTCCGGTGCCGCCGTTGCCATGATGGTTTGGATCGTGCTCAAGATCATCCCGAACTGGGAACTCCAGATCAAGCACGGCACCGCAAACAAGCCGCTAACCTGGTCGTCCATCCTGGCGAGCCTCTGCTCGATGCTCTTCGCGCTGCTCGGCGGTCTCATCATCCGCGGTACCGTATGGTACTGGTAGCGCAATGATCACAGGTGGTGGGTCGGAGCCGGGGGACCGATCGCTCCGGCCGACCCGGCACTTGAGGTCAGTGGTTTCGAAAGGTTCTCCAGCCCCTCGCCCTCAGACTTCTCCTGAAGATCTGAGCCGGGTCGCTAACACCAGCTCCGCGAGTCGGTCCCCCGGCTCCTCCCAGGTCTGATCGAAGTTGCTGACGGGCGGCCAATGCTCACCCATGGGTTGCGGGCGTCGGGACGGGTCGTTGAGCGGAGCTGGTTTTAGCGACCACGCGATCGCGGCGCAGCCGCGAGCGCGGGGGAGGCCTGAGCGAGACGACCCGCCCCGATGCCGTTACCCCGCACGGCTACACTGGCACTCGGCCCCGAACGTTCGAATATTGACTGCATGCGCGTAGCGTCCGTCCTCAAGTGGTCGGCTTTCGCCGCCTTCATCATCGCCGGCGCCGGGATCGCCTTCGCCTATTCCCAAGGACAGTTCCCGGGTCAACCGCTGGACGGGTCGCCAATCGCGCTGGTCGGCGGCCGCGTGTACGACCCGGCCAGCGATTCGCTGATCGATCCGGCGACGGTAATCGTTCGCGGGAGCACCATCGTGGCGGTCGGCGCGGCCGAGCCGATCCCCGACGACGCGCGTGTGCTCTACGTAAATGGCCTGACGCTGCTGCCCGGCTTCATTGACAGCCACGGTCACCTGAGCGGCATTCGCTCGCGGATCCCGGACGGCTCGCGCGAACTCGGTTGGCTACGCTACCTGTGGCGTTTCATCCGCAGGTTCCCCGAGCGGCGGCGGACGCTCATCCGCCACGGCGTGACGACGGTGAAGAGCCTGGGTGATCCCCACCCGTGGGTCGTGAGGTTCGCCGAACGGATCGAGAGACACGAGTTGGCGGGACCGCGGGTCTTTGCCGGGGGCCCCGTGTTCACGGCGCCCGGTGGCTATCCGGTGGGTCGCCTGCGCCAGGCCGGCCAGGGTGATACATCGTTCATCGCGCAGGTCACACGTCAGGTGATCGGGCCGGGCGAGGCTGCGACGGCAGTGAAGCGGATCGCGAGCCGTGTAGACTTCGTGAGCGTGGCGCTGGAGAGGCGCGGCGAACCGGAGCTTCCCAGGCTGACACCTTCGGTGCTCTACGCGATCTGCGCGACCGCCGGCGAGCGCGGTCTGCCGGTCCTCGCCCACGTCAGCACGCTCGAGGACCTGGCGCTAGCACTGGCGGCCGGGGCGAACGGGATCGAGCATATCCCGTACGACCAGGCGATCGACTCGCTGACCCTAGTAGAGCTGCGCGAGCGCGGTATCACGGTCGACCCGACGCTGCAAGCGATCGAGCAGCATATGAGCGAGCTCTTCGGTGATACCGCCTCGGCGCGTCGCGCTCGCGACAATCTGCGACGGCTGCGGCTCGCCGGCGTTCCGGTTGTCGTGGGCAGCGACGCTCCGAGCCCCGGAACGACACTTGGCTACACGTTCCACGAAGAGCTACGCAACCTGGTAGAAGTGGGCTATACGCCGCGCCAGGCCATCGCTGCCGCAACGACCGTCGCCGCCCAACACCTCGGCGTCGCCGACCGCCTCGGCTCCATCGCACCGGGGATGCTGGCGGACATCATCGCGGTGGCCGGCGACCCCCTCTCCGATATCCGCGCGACCGCGGTCGTCTACCTGGTGATCGCCGACGGGCAGGTTCTCTTGGACCGACTGGACGAGGTGAGGGGCCCGGGAAGGATCGTCCTCACGCCTTACGCGCCAACGGCGCGCCCGCGAGAGGGGGTCCTCGATTGACCTCCCGCTACCGCGGCATCCTGTTCGACCTCGACGGTACACTGGTCGACTCCCTCGACCTGATCCTGGCGTCCTACCGTCACACGATGATGACCCACCTGGGCCGGGTCCCTCCCGATGAAGAGTGGAAGAACACGATGGGGACACCGCTCCGCATTCAACTGAAGAGCTTCGCCTCCTCGCCGGAGCAGGCCGAATCGATGTTCCACACCTACATCGAGCACAACGAGGCCAACCACGAGCGGCTGATCCGGTCCTTCCCGGGTATGCGAGAGGCCGCCGTCGCCCTGCGTCGGGCCGGCTACCGGCTGGCTGTCGTCACCAGCAAGCTGGGTCCGAACGCGGAACGCGAGCTACGCACCTGTGGGCTCGACGGCCTGTTCGACGGCCTGGTCAGCGCCTCCGACGTCCGGCGGCCAAAGCCAGACCCCGAGCCCGTCGTTATGGGCCTGCAGAGCATCGATCTGCCTGCGGCGGATGCCCTGCTGGTGGGCGACAGCCTCTACGACCTGCTGGCCGGGCGCGCCGCCGGCGTCGACACAGCCGCCGCGCTCTGGGGACCGTTCGACCGCCAGCACCTGGCCGAAGGTCGGCCGGACCACTGGCTGGAGACGATCGATCAGCTGCTGGCCTTGCTGAACGTCGAATCACGGAAGGGTAACGGTGGCTAGCCGCCGCGCGGTCAGGCTGCGGGCACAGCTGCGCGGCGGTCGCGACCGCTGGCGCCGTTGGGTGCTGTTGACTCAGGGCGTCTACTACGTGCTTACCGGCCTATGGCCGCTTGTCCATTTCGATAGCTTCGCACGTTTCGTCGCGCTGAATGTGATCCCCTTCCAAGCCCAGGCGTTCGCCGCAGTCATCATCGTCATCGGCGCCAGCCTCATCGAGGCGGCGCGCCGCGAGCCACCCGGTCCTTACCCGACGATGCTGGGAACAGCCGTGGCAGGCGCGATCGCCATCGTCAGCCTCTTCTGGCTGCCCCGTATGGGCGTAGCCAGCGGGCTCTGGATCGACTTCGCCATCGAGGTGGCATTCGCCGCCGCGCTGGTCTTATTGTACCCGCGTGCCCAACCCGAACCCAGTCGAAAAACCCGGAGACGTTGACGACGATGAAGATCAACCCTTTTCGGATGGAACGCTGGCAGTCGACCTGGGAGAACCGCGTCCGCTTCAACCTCTCGGAGAGCGGCGTCCACCCGATGACACCCACCGAGCTGCTCGAGCTGGCCGGTACCGACTCACAGGCTCTGTTGAGTCAGCGACTCGTGTACAACCAGTCCAACGGCACTGAAGAGCTGCGTGAACTCGTCGCCGCCATCTACACCGGGGCAACCATCGACAACGTTCTGGTGAGCAACGGCGGCTCGGAGGCGAACTACGTGACGACCTGGAGCCTCATCGGCCCGGACGACGTGGTCGTGATGGAGGTGCCCAACTACATGCAGGTCTGGGGCGCGGCGGAGGCCTTCGCTCGGGAGGTCCGCCCGTTTCATCTCGACGAGAAGCGCGGCTGGGCCCCCGACTTGGAGCAACTGGATGAACAAGTCGACGCCGACGTCAAGCTGATCATCGTCACCAACCCGAACAATCCCACAGGTGCCATCCTGACGGAGGCGGAGATCGATCGCATCGTGGCCATCGCAGAGCGGGCCGGCGCCTGGATCATAGCCGATGAGATCTACGCCGGCGCCGAGCTTGACGGGAGGTGGTCGCCGAGCTTCTGGGGCCGCTACGATCGCCTCGTGATCACCGCCGGGCTCTCGAAGGCCTACGGGCTTCCCGGCCTGCGCATCGGCTGGGCCGTCGGACCGACGGAGTTCATCGCGAACCTGTGGTCGTACAAGGATTACACATCGATCGCGCCGGGAACCCTCAGCGATCTATGCGCGCGCATCGCGCTCGACCCGGACACACGCCCGAAGATTTACGAGCGCACGCGTGGGATATTGAACGAGAATCTGGGGCCGCTCGAGGAATGGCTGTCGGGGCGCCCGGACATCTTCCATTACCGAGCGCCGCGCGCCGGCGCGATCTGTTACGCCCGCTACCAACTCGAGATCAACTCCAGCGCCCTCGCCCAGCGCCTCAAGGACGAGCAGAGCGTGCTCATCGTGCCCGGCGACCACTTCAACATGGACGGCTTTATGAGGATCGGGTACGGGGTGCCGCGGCCCGAGCTGATCGAGGCGCTGGATCGCGTCGAGACCGTTATCAAATCGGTCGCCGGCTAGATCCGGCTAGATGAATTAAGGGGCCGCTCCGACGAGACATGCCCCCTTCTTCCAGTTCTTTCCTCGCGGCTCAGCGCGACGGGATCGTGCAGGAATGCTCCCGTCCCCACCTGATGAACCCGATATCGAGCTCGCCGCGCATCCGGCGTCGCAGCTCGGCAACCGTTCTCACCGGCTCTTCGTTCGCCTCGAGGACCACATCGCCGGCCCGTAGTCCGCAAAGTGCGGCCGGAGTCTCGGCAACGACATCCAAAACTAGCAGGCCCCCATCGACACCGGGGAAGTAGTCCATCAACGGGCTATTCTCGGCCAGCTCCTCAAACCGCGCTCCCGCCACCGCGTCCCTGTAGACGGAGACGACTCCTGCCTCATCCCGTTCTACGCGTCTGGGTTCCGGTCGTACCTCCGCCCGCTCCTCGGGCACCCTCATCCACGCCCGCCTCGCCAGCGTGTCTACCTGTCGTCGTATCTCCGTATGCGACTCCCCCAGCTTCATGTTGATCGAGTCGATCTGCAGGCGCAGCTCCCCCACCTGGGCCCGCCGGCTCTCGCTCGGGTCCTCCCGCAGTCGCGACTCCGCTCTGCGCAGTGCGACCTCCGCTTCCTTCAGAGCGTACTGCAGCCTGAGCTGGCCCTCCAACAGCACCCTCATCTGGACGGCCAACGAATCGTCGGCATCCCAGCCGGGTTCAACCCACGGTCCGGGCACCCACTCCTGAACATCTTCGGGGAATGCTTCTTCCTTGGTGGCTGGCGTCACGGTCAGCGCCAGCTCTTCGTCACCGCGGCGCAGCCAGAAGGTCACGGGGACGCCCAACCGCATGTTGGAGAATCGGCGCGATCCTTCTTCGGTCGCTATTTCAAAGCCGTCGACTCCGATGATCACGTCACCGGCCTTTATCCCAGCCAAATACGCAGGCCCGCCTTGGTACACCGTGTCGACCATCGGCGGAATGGTGCACACCCAGAATACCACGCGCCCTTCGTCCTGCTTCTCCTGCCGGCAGACCTTCTCGTCGAAGTTTATCCCGATCCAGCCGTGCTCCTCCTGGGCCTCCAGCATCGTACCCGGCCCCAGTAGGAGAGCCGGCAGCAGAAGCAGCGAACGGCCTGCAGATTTCAATCTAGATCTACTCATCTATACCTCGCCGACTTTCGCTTAGCGCCACACGACGCCTGAACCCGAGCCGCGTGCCGACGTGAGCTGACTCATCATGGCGTCACGCTCCGCGACCGCCGTGAACAGATAGGCGTTGAGCACCGGGTCGGCAGGATCCGTGGCCAACGCCGCCCGAGATGCTTCCACCAACGCTTCCAGGTTCGCCAGACGCTGCCGCGCCAGCGACGATGGGCCCGGCGCGCTCCGCCCCTGTGTCATACGCTGCAGGTTCATCAACGCCGCGTCGTACTCAGACGCCAGTCGCCGCACCTCGGCCATCGCGTCGGCCAAGGAGGCCGGAGACGCCGGTTCATTCGCGTCCACCACCGTGAGTGGCACACCCGCTGCCGGGCGGGCTCCCTCGTCACCCGACTCGCCACGCTGGAACGCCTGACCCAGCGCCAGCCCGATGACGAACACCGCCGCCATCGCCGCCACCCGTAGCGCGACCCGGCCCGGCCGACCCAGCCGCCGCCGCTCACCGCCGTACGGCAGCCGCTCCTCGATCCGCGACCAGAGATCGGGCGGCGGATCCAGCTGCGGCAGGTCACGTAGCTGCGTTCGCATTCGCCTCAGAACCTCCAACTCGCCCTGGCACACCGAACAGGAAGCCAAATGCTCCTGCACGCCGGGCGCAGGGCTGCCGTCGAGCAGCTCTGAGAGCGTCTCGTTACTGAGATGCACCATGATCGACTACCTCAGTTCTTGATTCCGTCACCAGGGCGCGCAACCGCGCCCTAGCCTTCGATAACTGCGACTTCGATGTGCCGACCGCTATTCCCAGTCGCGCACCGATCTCCTCGTGCGTAAAGCCCTCTACGTCATGCAACCACAGCACCGACCTGTACCCATCCGGCAGCAAGTCGAGCGCCCGCTGCACCGTCACCCGCTCCACCGCCTCGCTCGCCGGTTGGCGGTCCGGGTTTCCCAACGTCGTGCGGCCATCGAAACCCTGCTCCAGGTCCCGACGCCGCGACCGCTGTCGCAGACGCGTCAGCGCCGTGTTCACCGCGATCCGGTGTACCCACGTCCCGAACGCCGCATCTCCCCGGAAGTCCCGTACCTTCTGGAACGCATTGCACCATGCGTCCTGAGCCAGATCTGCCGCCATCTCATCATCCGCCGCCAATCGCCGCACTACCGTGTATACCCGCGACGCATGCAGCTCGTACAGCTGCCGCATCGCCTCGAGCTCACCCGATCGGGCCCTGCGGACCAAGCTGGCTTCAGTCAGCTCGACCAATAGGTCCTTCCTTCCCTTCCTCTCCTGTTCGATTAGACGGGTGACGTGCCCCCGGAGTTGCCCGTTTCCGAACACTCCGCCCCCACCCGCGGCCTCTCCAGCCAACGGCGTAGATACTGGGCTACCCACCAAAGTACCACCGCCGCCGCGATCCCGCTCGCCGCGTCGATCGCGTAGTGAAACCGGCCATACACGGTGCCAATTGTAAGGCCGACTACAAGTGGCAACATCACCCACCAGACCACGCGGTCGTGACGCCAGGTTACCAGCAGTATTGCCACCGCCACCGCCACGTGTGAGCTGGGGAACGCCGCCCCCTTGCTGCCGCCGTCCTCCAGCACCCAATGGACGAACCGGTACATGGGCCCGTCGGCTAGGGGAGGGCCGATTACCGGGAACTCGTAGTGAGGTCCCTGGACGGGGAGGAAGAGGAAGACGAGGTAGCAGCCGAAGAAGATGACCAGCTCGACGTAGACCAGCTCGCGGGCGCCTTCCGGCCGCCGCCGGGCGTAGAGGAGGGCGACCGCCAGCGGCAGCAGCACCCAGTAGAGGCCGTAGAAGAAGTGCATCGCCTCGCTGAGCCACATGAACGGGAACCGCTCGCTGAACGTCATCGCCAGCTGTTCGCCGAACAGCAGTTCCTCGAGCCGCAGGATCAGCGGGTCGTGATATCCGCTGCTGAACAAGAGGGCGAGGTAGCGGAGCTCCCAGTAGAGAAAGACGATGGCGAAGAGCGGGTAGATGTCACGGATGATGCCACCGAAAGACGGGTAATGGAGTGGTCGGGCGGCGAACCAGAGTGCAGCCGCAATCAGCGCCAGGTGCGAAAGGGTGAGACCGATCCAAAGCCCGGTCGAGAGCCTCCAGCCGAAGAGCGCCACAGCCAGGCCGGAGAGTGAAACGTACCCTATAAAGACAATGTCGCTTGGTTGTGCCGCCGCCAGCCTCCCCTTCAACCCCGTCAGAGCCATCCTGCCTCCCGATACCATTCCGCCGTCGCTCGGAGTCCGCGCTCGCTGTCGTACTCCGGCATCCAGCGCAACCCCTCCACCGTTTCGGTCACTCGGCAGGTCCAAGCACGTCGCGTCAGTTCCCAGGCCCGCCGCCGATCGAGCTGACCCGGCCGGCGACCGCTACCCACCAGCCCGGCGAGGGCCCCGGCGAGCTGCATCGTCCAGGCCGGCAGGTGGAACCTCACGGCGCTGTGCCCGACCGCTCGGCCTATCGCTGCGGCGAGCTCGCGCCAGGTGATCACCTCGGGATGGGCGACGAAGAACGTGCGACCCACGGCCTCCGGTCTCTCGATCGCCAGGAGCAGCGCCCGCGCCACGTCCCGTACGTGCACGATCTGCACCAGTCGCGTGAACAGACCGGGCACCACGACCACGCCGCGCCTCGCCATCCGAAAGTACGGGAGTGTGTCCTCGTCTCGCGGTCCGTACACCGCCGCCGGCCGCAGCACCGCGACCTGCAGAGCCTCGGACCGCTTGAGTGCCTCTACTTCGCCGGCCAGCTTGCTTCGTCCGTAATCGCTCGCCGGTTGGGGCGGCTCCTCCAGTTCGCGCGGCCGCCATATCGAGCTCGGGCCCGCCGCCGCTTGGCTGCTGCAGTAGACGAAGCGGATTGTCCGTCCCGTATCGACGCAGGCGTCGGCCAGCGCGGCGGTCGCCTCCCGGTTCGCCGCATACAGCGCTCGTCGCGAGCCACGCGTCAGTCCCGCGCAGTGGACGACGGCGTCGATTCCGTCCACGGCCTCCCCGAAGCCGCCTTCCTGAAGGTCGACAACGACCAGCTCGGCCGGCTTGCCCTCCAGCCAGCGCCGGTTGCTGCTCGCCCGTACTGTGCAGCGCACTTTGTAC
>CP070812.1:4159936-4193379 GCA_020344015.1 Gemmatimonadota bacterium | reverse complement strand
AAACGTGGAATGTCATCGGGATGCAGATGCTGGGAGTGCTCGATGCGCCAGCGCAGGTCGGTGCGGTCCGGATTCGCCTGGAACGCGGCCTCGTAGACATCGAGGACCTCGCGATTGGCGCGGTCGCCGATCGCGTGCACGCAGAGCTGGTATTCGTGCTCAACAGCCAGGCCTGCAGTCTCGTGCAGCGCCTCCATCGGGCTGGTGTTCAGCCCTGTGCTCGTCGGCAGGTCCGAATACGGCTCGAGCAGCCATGCGCCGTGCGGCCCCAGCGCCCCGTCGACCGAGACCTTAATGGCGCGCACGGTCAGCCGGTCGTCGCCGTAGCCGACCATGCGGTAGTCGGCCAGGTTCTCGGCCAGTTGATCGTTGGGCCGGCGGATCATGACCCACAACCTGATACCCAGGGCTCCGTCGTCCACCATCTGCCTGTATACGTCAATCGTTCCGAAGCCCGCACCCGCATCGTGAAACGTCGTCACACCTTTGGAGAGCGACTCCTCGGCGGCCAGCTCCGCCTGCCGGCGCGGATCGGATGGCGGCGCATTCTCATACGCCGCTCCCAGAAGGCCCTGCGCCCGCTCGCGAAACGCACCGATCGGGTTACCGGCGGCGTCATGCACGATCTCGCCGCCGTCTGGATCGGGTGTCTCGCTCGTGATCCCGGCCATCTCCATCGCCTTCGCGTTGGCGAAAGACGCATGGCCGCTGGCGTGCGTAAGGATCACCGGGTTATCGGGCGACACCGCGCTCAACGTGTGGTGCGTGGGCAGGCCGTCGATGTTACCCGGCGGTTCCCTGTCCCATTTCTCCTGGTGCCAGCCACGTCCGCGGATCAGTTGTCCCGGTTCCGCATCGGCTACCGCGTCGGCGACCATCGCGACGATCTCGTCCCAGTTCGCCACGCTCATCAAGTCGAGTTGCATTTGGGCAGCCCCAACACCCAAGAAGTGCCCATGGCTTTCGATGAAGCCCGGGATCGCGAGCTGCCCGTCGAGATCGATGACCTCGGTCTCGGGACCTATATACCCGGCGATATCACTATCGCTTCCCACGGCGAGGATCTTGTCGCCGCCTATCGCGATCGCCTCGCCGTCCGGAATCGCGTCGTCGACGCTGACGACCTTGCCGTTTCTCAGCACGAGGTCGGCAGTCCCCGGCTCGCCGGCGCAGCCTGCCACCAGGCCGGCCGCAACCACCAGGAACAGTCCGAGCAGCGCCCCGCGCCGGAGTCGTCCGTTCTCTTGCATAGAGCCTCCCAGGTTTGGACGTCTCAGTTCCAGACTTCGCTCGTCTATTGGGGTAATCCTGGAATTCCGTTCCAAGTACCTGCCAACCTACGGCGAGCCCGAGATGACGGCCATAGGGTCATTTGCCACCCGAGTATCGCACCTTCCCGGCGATGATCGTGTAGATCACCTCCGTGTCCAGAATCTTCTCTTCCGGAACGCTCATGATGTCCTGGGAGAGAACGGTGATGTCCGCCAGCTTGCCGACGCTCAACATGCCCTTCAGATCTTCCTCGAACGCCGCGTAGGCAGGGTTCACGGTGTACGAAGCCAGCGCCTGTGACCGGGTCATCCGCTGCTCCGGGAAGAAGACCGATCCATTCTCCATCATCCGAGTAACCGAGCGGTAGAAGTTGGCGATCGGATCGATGTCTTCGACCGGTGGATCGGTGCCATTGATGACCACCGCGCCGGAGCGGAACATGTCTTGATACAGGTATCCCCTATCGCGCGCCCGCTCCTCCCCCAACCGCGCGATCACCCAGGGTCCGTCGGAAGTCGCGAACACGCCACGAACCGAAAAGATGACCCCAAGCTCGGCGAACCGCGGCAGGTCATCGGGATGGATCACCTGGCAGTGCTCGATCCGCCAGCGAAAATCGTCCTGGTCCGGGTGCTGAGCGAACACCCCCTCGTAGATGTTGAGTAATTCCCGCGTCGCGCGGTCACCGATCCCCTGGATGGCCATCTGGTAGCCGTGTTGGGCAGCCAGCTCGGCCGACCGCTGGATCTCGGCGACGGGGATCACGTTGAATCCGGTGCTGCGCGGCAGGTCGCTGTAAGGTTCAAGCAACCAACCGCCGTGCGTGCCCAGTGCTCCGTCGAGGACTCGCTCGCCGATGGCGCGGACCGTTAGGAATCCGTCGCCGTACCCGATCATCCGATACTCGGCCAAGCGCTCCGCCATCACCTCGCTGGACTCGTCGACGTGCACGTAGAGACGGACTGGCAGGGCTCCTTCGTCGGCCATCTGCTTGAACAGGTCGATGGTCTCGAACGACTCGCCCATGTCGTGGAAGCTCGTGATCCCGTTGGCCAGGGCCTCAGTACCCGCCAATTCCACCTGCCGGCGCAGCTCCGCCTCGATCTCCTCGGGCGAGCGCCGACTGCGATACTCGGCGACCGCAGCCCTGGCGAAGTCCTGCGCGCTCTCACGCAGCATCCCGGCCGGCTCGCCTTGCTCATCGCGGACGAACTCGCCGCCCTCGGGATCGGGTGTGTCGCGCGACACACCGATCAGCTGAAGCGCGCGGGCGTTGACGAAGACGCCGTGCCCGCTGACGTGGACCAGCATGACAGGGTTATCCGGGCTGACCTCGCTCAGGCGTCCGTGGGTCGGGAGCCCTTCGATTGCGGGTTCAGGCGCGCGGTCCCATTTGTCCTGATGCCAGCCCCGTCCCACGATCCACTCGCCCGGTCCCGCGCCATCGACCGCGTCGGCCACCATCCCGATTATCTCATCCCAGTCCCGCGCCGGCCGCAGATCGAGCTGCATCAGCGATGCGCCCAGGCTCATGTAGTGCCCGTGCCCTTCGATCAGGCCGGGCACGACGAGCTGGCCTTCCAGGTCAATGACGCGAGTGCCATCTCCTATGTACGCGTCGATCTCGCCCTCACTACCCACCGCAACGATCAGGTCGCCGCGGACGGCCAGCGCCTCTGCCTCTGGCCTGGCCGGGTCCATCGTGACGACGCGGCCGTTGCGGAGCACGAGATCGGCCTGACCCGGCGGGGTGGCGCGATCGCAGCCCGCGAATGCGCCGATGAAGATCGTTGCGATGCCGAGGATGTACTTCACTCTTGCCTCCACTTATCGCCTCACAATCGGCAGCTTGATATGAGACGGATACTGCCGAGAGTGATGCACGGTGTTGTGCGCCACGACGCCCTCCGTCTCGTCGTAGTTCTTGCCACCCGTATTGAGGTTGCGCGTGAACCTCGGGAAGTTGCTGCTCGAGACCTCGATCCGGATACGGTGACCTTCGGCGAAGTAGTTGCTGGTCGACATCGGGCTGACCGGAAGCCCGTAAACTCTGCCCTCCTCCATGAAGACCTGTGCCTCGTAGCCTTCACGGTAGCGCGCCCGCTGGATCGTTTCATCCAGATTGTATGCCCTACCATCGGGGTAGACGTCGATCAGCTTCACCGTGAAGTCGGTGTCTCTGGCGTCGGAGGAGACGTGGAGCGTAATCTCGATCGTCCCGCTCACCTCGATCCCCTCCTCCAGCGGCTCCGAGGTGTAGACTAGAATGTCCTCCCGCTCTTCCATTTGTCGCTGATCGAACGCGCCTGCGTCTATCGCTCCGCCGGTGCAGCAGACGTTGCCGCCGTGGGAAGTGACGGGGTCCATCGGGTCGTAGGTGAAGTGGTCGGCGTCCCCTCGAGAACCGGGCACACTCGTCGTGAGCCGGCCGTCGCCATGTAGTGTGTTGGCATTGCCGCCGCTGTCGAGGTAGTAGGTCACCAGCTCCGCGCCCTCCGGCGGCCAGGTCCCCGACGTCTGCCACTGGTTCGAGCCCATCGTGTAGTACCGGACCTTGGGCAGCGTATCGGTTATCCCGTTCGCCTCACCTTTCAGCCAGTGGTCGAACCATGCGTAGATGAGCCCGTCGTAGTCGAGGCGCGCGTCGCCGACGTCGCGTTCGCCGACGATGGTCTCCTCCGAGGCACGCCTGTACGCACAGTGCGTCACCGGCGCGACCACCGCGAACTGATTCTCGGCGACCTCCGGGTCCTCGGCGTTGTGCCTCACATGATTGAACAGCGCCAGGTTAGGACCGATGGAGACGTCGTACCACGACATGAACCACAGGCTCGGGACCCCGAACGGCTCGTCGTCGTGATAAAGACCACCCTTGTACCAGGCCGGGTCGTTCGGGGTGCGCTGGATCATGCGGCCGCCCGTGGCCACCGGCGCCGAGTCCGCGAAGATACCCTTCGGGCCGTTCACACTCCTCATGATGTCTTCGACGGGCAGGTGCCAGAAGGCCTCGCTCCAGTTCACCCGCGGCATCTCGGGTGCCAGATCGAAGTACATCGACAGCCGCACCATGTCTTCGCGTGATATGTCGCGGGGGAAGGTCGGGCGCTGTGTATTCTGGACGCCGTAGAGCCACGAGATGAACAGCATCTGCACCGCGCCGCCGCGATACCAATTGCCCTGCTCGTAGAACCCGCCGACGCGGCCAACCCCGGCACCGAAGCCCTGCGGCACCATCGCGGCGTGGGCAGGATGGTCCAGCGCCGCCAGCCCCATCTGCCACTCCGCGGTCGACGAGCATCCAAGAGTCCCCACCTTGCCGTTGGACCACGGCTGTTCGGCGATCCAGCTGAGCGCATCGTAGCCGTCGCTCTTCGGCGGTCCCAGTATGTCCCACTCGCCTTCCGAGAAGAACTTGCCACGCTCGTTCTGAACGATGTACGCGTAGCCGCGCCTCACCGCCTCGAGCGGCGCACGCAAGCGCCGCGTCTGCAGCTCACCATCACGATAAGTGCTAAAGTTGTAGGGGGTTCGCACGAAGATCGTCGGTACCGGCTCATCGGTCTTGGGGCGATAGATGTCCGTGGCGAGCCTCACGCCATCGCGCATCGGAATCATGACCTTCTGCTCGATTATGGCGATGTCCCTAAGGGCCTCGAGCTCATCCTGCGCCGTTACAGGGGGGACGGCCGCCATTACCGCGGCACACGCGAGAACCAAACGGCAGGCGTTCCTCTTCATCGTGCCCTCCATGGATGATGTCGCCAGCTAGTGTACGCCTTCGACTCGCGATTGGACAGGCTACAGCGTCACCTCGTCTGAATGGTCCGTGACTCATTTCACGCGGGGGGTGGACGCCCAGAACACTTGGCCTGACATTGGTGCAGTCCAAATCGATACTCCTATCGCGAGGGTGCCTTCATGTTGCGCACAAACATTTGGCGAGTCGTTCCCGTTGCCTGCTTCACGCTGTCGATCTTCACCGTTTCGGCAGCTCTTCCCGGGAACTTGTCAGGTCAGCGCTCCGAGCTTTCCTCCGGCACGGTATTCACGGTCGAGGACGCGCTCGATGTGGCGTCCGCGCGGGTGCTGGACCTGAGCCCCGACGGACGCTGGCTCGCCATAACCGTCGCCTCCCTGCGGGATCGAATCGGGGTCGACAATTACCGGTACGGGGATCCCACCTACGTCCGACCCTCGGTGCAGGAACTCTGGGTGATCGACACACATTCCGCCGAGAGCGCCCAGGTCTTCCCGGGTAAGCGCAGTGTGGTGCGAGCCTCCTGGTCACCAGACGGCCGACGCCTGGCGATCGTCGAAGCCCGAGGAGAGGCGTTCAATGCCTGGATCTGGGATCGGGAAACAGAAGGAGTCCAGGAGATCGCACTGCCGAGCGGTCGTGAGCTGGCTGGGCAAGGGGGAGGCGGCATCGAGTGGACCACGGACGGCGGAGCGCTCCTGTTATCGCTCCGACCAGAGGGCTGGCGCGAGGAGGCGCAGGAGGAGTTCGCCCGCCTGACGAAGGGACCGATCGTGGTCCAATCCAGCGAAGAGCCGTTTCTCGCCTGGGAGGCGCTGCGCAGAAGGTCCGGGATCCGCTCCGTGGTCCGCTACGAAATAGAGTCGGAGGCAATCTCCGAAGTGATCCCAACGACGGCTCTCGCCGGCCACCGGATGACAGCAGACAGGACCTACATCGTCTACGACGAGGATATCACCGAAAAGACGAGCTACGATGTGATCTTCGGGCGCACGAACACGGTCAAGGCCGTTCCCCTCGACGGAGGTGAACCCGCGACCGTGATTGAGTCCACCGAAGACATACGGGCGACGTGGTCCGAGGACGGTCGCTTCTTCGCATACAGCAAGGATGGGGACGTCTTCCTGGCCTCAATCCATGACCCGGAACCGCGGCGCCTTACCGGGGAAGAAGAGGCGGCGGAAGAAGAAGAGGACGAGGAAGTCGAGCCGGGCGAGGAAGATGAAGAGGAGAAGCCCCGTTATTCGGTGAGCAGCGTCGGTCCGGGTGGCGAACGGATTGTGGCCTCCAGCAAGCAGGGGCTCTGGATTATCGAGGCCGACGGCGACGAGCCGTACCTCTTCCTTCCCGAGGACGAGGACGACGATCGCGCGCCACGTTATCGCGTCATCGAGTGGAACCCCGACGGCGAGTTCTTCTACCTCACCTACGCCTCACGTAGAGAGTGGGAACGTGGGCTCTTCCGCTACGATGTCGATGATCGGCGGATGGCCGAGCTCGTGAAAGACGATCGCCTCTACTCGAACTTCCGGCTCTCAGAGGACGGGAGCACGCTCGTGTTCTCAGCAGCTCCCGGGAACCACCCTTATGACATCTACAGCGCTGACGCTGGCTTCCGCCGAATCCGACGGCTTACGACCCTGAACCCGGACATGGAACGGAAGCAACTCAGCCGCTCCGAGCTGCTTCCCTACCTCGACGTCGACGGGGATTCTCTTTACGGAGTCGTATACTACCCGGCGGACTACCAGGAGGGCACGGCCTATCCGACCGTCTTCATAGTCTACGAGCAGTTCTTCGACGACCGGTACAACAGTACGGCCAACGTTCTCGCAAACCACGGCTACCTGGTCGTGAACCCGTCGGTGGACCTGGAGACCGGCTATCCCGGCGAGGCGTGGGTCAAAGGGGTGACCGCCGCCGCCAACAAGCTCATCGAGATGGGGCTGGCTGACCCCGACCGCCTCGGGGTCCACGGCACGAGTTACGGCGGGTACGCCACGAATTTGCTCATCACCCAGACCGATCGCTTCAAGGCAGCGATCAACATCTCCGGCAAGGTGGACATGATCAGCTTCTACACAGACAGCCCACGCCTCGGCGTGCGTAACATCCACGCACCGGAGAAGAGCCAGGACCGGATCGGTGCCACACTCTGGGAACAGCCGCAGAAGTACGTCGCCCACTCGGCGATCATGTATGCCGATCGGATCGACACGCCGCTACTCCTGATCACGGGAGAACAGGATCATAACGTCCCGGCCCGAACCACGATGGAGATGTTCTACGCGCTACGCCGGTTGGGGAAGACAGTCGAGTGGGTCAACTACATCGACGGCGGTCACGGGATGCCGACGATGAGTGTCGAGATGGTAAACGACTATTACCAACGGATCATCGACTGGTATGACAAGTACCTAAAGGCGACCGACGAGGAGGAATCTGAGACATAGCCGGAGAGTACTCCGACCGTTTGAGGGAGCAGCCCTAGGAACGCGATCGCTGCCGGAACCGGCGCACCTTGTCCCGGTTCCCACACACCGCCATGTCGCACCAGCGGCGCGAACGGTTCTTGCTGCGATCCAGGAAAAGCCACGCGCAGGTCTCGGCCGCACATACACGAACCCGACTTGACTCGTCCGACGTCAGTAGCTCGGCAGCGGAACGGACGACCGGCCACAGCATGCGATCGAGAGCGTCCTCGTCCTCCCACTCCGTACGGTAGTCCGCGCCGTCCTCGACCAGCCGTAGCCGCGTCAGCGCCTTCGGCAACTCCTTGTTCAGGGTGTCAATCGCCGCCGCCGCCGCCGCTGCCTCTCGCGCCCTCGCCGAGAACACCTCGAAGATCGCTTCCCGCAACTCCCGCGCGCGCCGCAAGACCGCCGCCGCCCGGCCTACCTCGCGCTCAGCCGCCGCCAGCAGCCGACGCGCCTGCCCAGCCGTGAGCAGCTCGGACTGGACGCTCCAGCCAACCAGGTCTCCGTAGTCGCCCAGCCGCTCCTGCGGCTCCGCCGAGAGACGGGAGTCCACCGTGTTGGCGAAGTCCAGACAGAGGCTCCCACCGCTCAATTCGAAGACGTAGCCCTCCGTCGAGGCTATCCCACCGCCCTTCGCCTGCTGCCGCTTCGACTCGGCCTCACCGCTCATGGTAACTTTCAAAATACCCTTGACAGGTTACAGATGCAACGGCATATTATTCGTAACCATCAATGTCGTTAATACCGGTTTCGACTCGGTTCTCCAGATTGCGGTTCGGATTCAGCCAATGACTCGACGACTCACCCCCGGCGTGGTAGCGGCATTCGCGGCGATCTACCTGATCTGGGGATCGACGTACCTGGGCATCAAGTTCGCCATCGCCACGCTACCGCCGCTGACGGTGGTGGCTACTCGGTCGATCACCGCGGGGGCGCTCCTGTACGCCTGGGGGCGGTGGCGCGGCGCCGGGGCGCCGAGCGTCGCGCAGTGGAGGGCCGGAGTCATAGTCGGCGCCCTGCTGTTCCTGGGTGGCCACGGTGGACTCGCCTGGGCGCAGCAACGGGTGCCATCGGGAGTGGCCTCGTTGTTCATCGCCACGCTGCCCTTATGGATGACCCTGATGCAGGCGCAGAAGGACGGCGCCTCTGTGTTCACCCCACGCACGCTTGCCGGGCTCGCCGCGGGAACGCTGGGCATCCTGGTTTTGGTGGGACCAGCTGTCTTACTAGGAAGCGAGCCGGTTCATCTGCTGGGGGCGGCGGTGCTCGTTCTCGCCGCTCTCTCCTGGTCGGTGGGATCGGCGGTTGCGCAGCGGAGCCCGCGCCCGGCGTCGTTGAGCGTGACGACCGGGAGCTACCTGCTCAGCGGCGGCAGCCTGTTGCTGATGGCCGGGATCGCGTCGGGCGAGCTGCGTGATCTTCGCCCGGATACGATATCGTTCCAATCGCTGGCCGCGTTGGGCTACCTGATCGCGTTCGGCTCGGTAGTGGCGTTCGGTGCTTACTCCTGGCTCATTCGCCGCAGATCGCTCGCTGCCGTATCCACGTACGCCTTCGTGAACCCGGTTGTGGCGGTCTTTCTGGGGTGGGCACTGGGTGGCGAATCGCTCAACGCGCGGGTCGTGGCGGCCGCGACCCTCGTCGTCGCCGCCGTCGTGCTGATCCTTTCGGGTCGCGCCGCCGTCGAAGAGGCCGAGGCACCGACCGCGCGTGCCGTCACGTCCTCGGTCCCCCAGACGGTCAGTGCCTCGTTGAGCAAGCGGAAGTGCGCGTAACCATCGACGGGTGACACAAACGGAGGTAAAGAGGAATGATCGCTCGGATCTGGCGCGGACGTACGCGCATCGAACATGCCAACGAGTACACTGAGTACATGCGGGAAACAGGCGTGGCGGGGCAACGCGGGATACCCGGCAACCGTGGCTCGATGATCTGGCGACGCGAAGTCGGCAGCGAAGCCGAGTTCGTGGTGATCTCGCTGTGGCAGACGATGGAGGCGGTGAAGGCCTTCGCAGGCGAGCGGCCCGAGGTCGCCATGTATTACCCCGAGGACGAGAAGTACCTACTCGAGCTCGAGCCGGAGGTGTTGCTCTACGAGGTCCCAGTTTATGAGATCGACTGAGAGTGCGAGCGTCTGTCACTTCCTATCCGCGTGGTAGATCTTGTTAACGATCTTCCACTCGCCGTCGATCTTGAGAAGCTGCATATAGTCGGTGAATATCACCCGCGGGTAATCGAGCTCGATCTTGGCGACCGCCACCGTACCCACGTAGTCCACCATCAGGATCCGGCGCTCGCGCTCACTCTCGTCCGATGCCGGTTGGCCCGACATGCCGCCCAGATAGCTCTCCAGTGAGCGAATCGAGGCCTCACCGTTACGTATGTACTGCAACCGAGCAGTTGGATAAAAAGCCTTGGCCATGACCTCTGGATCGCCGGTGGCGTGTCCGTCGAGGTAATACTGTAGTGTCTGACGGATTGCCCCCGTCTCGTCAGATTGCAGGCTCAGAGCGAAAGCACTAAGGCAGAACGCCATCGTGGAAAGCACCAAGAATCCCTTTTTCATATTCATGGTATCTCCTGAGTTACTCTGACAGCGTCGGGTTTGTTAGGCGCTAGTCTCAATGTTATTCCACCCTCAGCGACTCCAGCGGATCGACCCTCAGAGCTCTCCACGCCGGCAGCATGCATGCGCCGAGAGCGACAACGAGGAAGAACCCGGTCACGCCCGCAAAGGTGGCGGGATCGGTGGCGCCCGTCCGGAAGAGCATCCCCTCCACTAGGCGCGTGGCGCCGATTGCTCCAGCGATTCCGAGGACCAGGCCGATTCCGACCAGCATCATGCCTCGGCTGATCACCAACCGCAGCACGTTTCCGCCGCTGGCCCCAAGCGCGACCCGAATCCCGATCTCGTGAGTCCTCTGAGTCACGAAGAAGGCCAGCACCCCGTACAGGCCCAGTGCCGCCAGGGCCAGAGCCACGCTGGCAAACATACCCAGAACCGTCGTGACGGCCCGGGTGTTTGCAACTGAGTTGGACACGGCCTCCTCCATCGTCCGCACATCGCTCAGGACGATATCGCGGTCCAACTCCCAGATCCGCTCCTGCACGGGCCGGATCAGGCTCCTGGGATCGGCGGCGGTGCCCACCGCCAGGCGCATGGTGCGCACCGGCTGTTGGGCGTAGGGGAAGAACATCGCGGGTCTCATGGCGCCCCCCAGCGACGAGAGCTGGTGATCCTCAACGACACCGACCACCTCGAAGAGGCCCGGCTCATCGCCTCCCACATCCACGGCCACCTGCCGTCCCACGGCGCTGCGGTCGGGGTACACGGTCTCGGCCGTGTTCCTGCTGAGGATGATGACAGGCGGAGACCCCGCCACGTCTGTCGCCTGAAATACTCGCCCTTCCAGGAGGGGAATCTCCATTGTGGCGAAATACCCGGGCAGAATGATGCGCCGGTCCGCCCAAGGAGCATCGTTGTTCGTCTCGGGTGGTCTCTCCGGAGCCCAGATGGCGACGTTGCCCGCTGTTTGGAGGATCGGCAGATGGGTGTTCATGCCCACCGTCTCGACTCCCGGCAACGCTTCGATGCGCTCGCGAAGACCCTCGTAGAACTGGATCCGGAGATTCCCTTCCCCATAGTCGTCGCGAGGCAGGGAGACCGTGGCGGTCAAGAGGTTCTCCACCCGGAAACCGGGATCGACGCCGCGCAGCCTGGCGAAGCTCCGAATCAAAAGCCCGGATGCCACCAGGAGAACCACTGAGAGCGCGACTTGCAGAACCACGAGCCCGCTACGGAAACGAATACCGCTCCCCGCCGTGGACCCCCGGCCACCCTGCTTCAACTGCTCGGCGGGGTCGGCTCGCGCTGCGACGAGCGACGGGAGGACGCCGAAGAGGAGAACCGTCATCAGGGACAGGACGAGAGCGATGCCCAGCATGGTTGGCGAGAGTCCCAACTGTCTTATCCCCAGGAGATCCATGGAGACGAAGCCGAGGATCAGGTTCTGAAACCAGACGGCCAGCACGATCCCCATGCTACCGGCCACCACCGCCACGATCGTGCACTCCACCAGTAGCTGACGGGTCAGGCGGGATCGAGTCGCTCCCAACGCGGCCCGCACCGCCAACTCCGTGGTGCGCGTGGATCCTCGAGCCAGGAACAGGTTGGCCACGTTTCCACAGGCTATCAGAAGGACGAGGACGATCGCTCCCGCCAGTATCAGGAGCGACGGTCTGTAGCCCTCGACCACGGCGGCGTCGAGATGATCGAGCTGGAGTGCCTTTCTCCGGTTCGAGTCCGGGTACGCCTCTTCGAGCTGAGCCGAGATGACGTCGATTTCCGACCGGGCCGCTTCCAGGGAGACACCGGGCGCCAGTCGTCCCACCAGAAGCCAGTTGTGGTATCGGCGAGTGATGGGTCTGCTGTTACCCGGCCAGGGAGGGAACCAGAGGTCTACGTCGTAGAGAAGGCGGAAGCCGGCGGGGGTGACCCCCACGACCGTCATGGTGTTCCCGTTCACCGTGAGGCTCCGCCCCACCACGTCGCGAGAGCCGCCGAACCAGCGATGCCAGAAGCTGTAACTGATGACGACGTCGCCGCCTCCCGCCGCGGGAAGCTCCTCCATCGTGAAGGTGCCGCCCAGGTGAGGTACCACACCCAGGGTGGAGAAGATGTTACTGGTGACGTAGGTGGCGCCGGCCTGCTCCGGTTCACCCGTCCCCGTGATTGTTACCAAACCAGAGCCGGCGGCAATGGTGGCCAGCGATGCCAGCGACTCACTCTGGTCCCGGTAGTCCATGTAGTCGGGAAACGAGACCCACGGGTTCACGTTCCCGCTGAACGTGGCACGACCCATAACCAGGCGGTCCGCCTCCGGGAAGGGGAGCGATCGTCTCATTGCCGTGTTCAGGACGGAGAACATGGCGGTGGTGGCCCCGATGCCCAGGGCCAGCGTGATCAAGGTCACCAGCGTGAAACCCGGTGTCCGAAGAAGCGTGCGGATGCCGTAGCGGACGTCCAGCCTCAGGTCGGTCGCTCTGCCAGCCCCGTAGCCCGTGGTCTTTCTCATGGCTCGGTCATCTTTCTTGATGCTTGGGGCTTCTGCGCACGAGCCCATCCATTTGACCGTACGAAGACTCAGAGGGTTGTGATTCGAACGTCAGCTCAAGACGCGGGCGCCGCGTGCCCGACGTACTCGGTCGGGTCGATCACGACGTCCAGGACGACAGGGCGTCCTATCCGCAGGCCTTCTTCGACCGCCCCATCGAGATCGGCCATGCTCTCGACACGAGCGCTCCAGGCGCCGAACGCTTCCGTCACGGCCGCGAAATCGACGGCACCGAAATCGACGCCGTATTTCGGGTGTCCTTTGTACTCCTGCACGGCCCTGATCAGACTGAGGCCACTGTCATTATATACGACGGTGATAACGTGAATGCCATGTCTCGCGCACGTCTCGAGCTCCGAAAGCGTCATCCCGAACCCACCGTCACCGGTCGTGCAGAGGACCGTTCGGTCGGGAAAGAGCAACTTGGCCGCCATAGCCCCCGGCAGACCGTAGCTCATCGATGACAGCCCGTTCGAGGTGAAGAACGTCAACGGCTCGTACGTCCTCCACACCTGCGAGGTCACGAACTTGACCGAGCCCACATCGGTGACGTGGATGGTGTCGCGCGGAACCAGCTCGCGCAGCCGCTGTGTGACCTCGTAGGGCGACAGCCCCGACCGCAGCCCGTGCGCGGGACGCAGCGCCTGACCGAGCGCTTCGCGGTACTCTCGCAACTCCTCCTCCGACCACTCGCAGGACCCCAGCCCCATCTCACCCAGCGCGCGGATGATCTCATCGAGATCACCAACGGCCTCGTCGGCCGGGCTATAAGCACCTGCCGCTATCGAGACCGGACCGATGGAGATGAGCTTCATCGTCTGGTGCCAGATCTTGTCCGACTCGACCGGGTCGAATCCGACGCCGATGAGGAGATCGGCACGGCCGAAGAGCTCAACGATAACCTTGTCGGCGGCGACACCGGCACACACACCGGCGAAGAGGCGGTGATCTTCCGGGAGGATACCTTTCGCCTTCGGCGTCACGAAGACCGGCGCACCGAGTTCCTCGACAAACCGCTTAACGCTACCGCAGTCCTCATAGGGATCGAGGTCGAGACCCAATATCACCACGGGCCGTCGCGCTTCACGGATCACCGCTGCTATGCGCTGTAGATCTTCGTCTGACGGAGGCGCGCTCGGCTGCGCCCGGGTTCGAGCGCCTACGCCGCCTTCTGCCGGCCGGTCCGGCGATCGTCCGACGTCGCTGGGCAGGGCGATGTGCACCGGTCCCATTCGCGGTTGGACGGCCAGGTCGTATGCGTGGCGCACCTCGCCCGCCGTGTCCTCCCCGTCCAACGTGACCGACAGCTTGGTGAAGGGCCTGTAAATGTCGTTCAGGTCGAGGTTCTGATGGGTGGCGTAGGGTCGAGCGGATTCCGCTATCGATGCGGAGACGGCGATGACGGGCGAGCGATCCAGGTAGGCATTGGCGACGCCCAAAGCCATGTTGAGCGCGCCGGGGCCGAGCGTCGACACACAGACGCCGGGGCGGCGCTGGATCTGGCCCGTGACGTCGGCCATGAAGGCTGCGTTGCCTTCGTCTCGCGTCAGCACGAACTCGATGCCGAGGGCGCGGCACGCCTCCACCAGGTCCAAGATCTCGCCGCCCGGCAGGCCGAACATCCTCTTGACACCAAGCTCCGATAACGTCTGCGCCGTGACTTCCGCGCAAGTTGGCATGCGGACGCTCCTCACTTACACTCTGCTCGCTTTTGTCTTCGACCAGACAACGCCGGCGATCGTCAACGCAGCCAAGAGCCCCCCCGCACCCACCGCCAGCATCGGCTGCGTTACCGTCACCAGAACCAGGATCATCACGTACAGGATCACCACCGCAACAGGCATCCAGGGATAGCCCGGCACGCGGTAGGGGCGCGGCTCGTCGGGATGCAGCGCCCGGAGTCGGAAGAGCGCGACCAGAACCATCGCGTCAACCGAGATCGCGACGAACATCATGAACTGAATCAGGAACTCGAACGAGCGCGTCATCGCCAGCAGGAATACCAACGCGGTAATCAGGAACAGACCGCCCAGGGGGGTGCCGCCACCCGAGACCCGGACGAGGCCCGCCGGCGCCAGACCTCTGCGCGACAGTCCGTAGACCACGCGAGGCACGCTCAGGAAGTTCACGTTCAGGCTGCTGACCAGGATGACCAGCGCGGTTATCGTGATAAAGGTGCGCCCACTCTCGCCGAAGGCCACCGCCACCGCGTCGGCGGCGACGAGCGGCGACCCCGACATCGCAGTGGGCGACAGCGCACTCAGGAACGCAACGTTGATCGCCAGGTAGAGTACCGCCACGGCCACCGCCCCTAGAATGAGGGCCTTGGGCAGGTTTCTGCCCGGCTCGCGGATCTCCTCCGCCATCTTGACGGCGTCGTCCCACCCGTAGTACGTGAACGAGATCGACAGGTAGGCGAGGGCGAACCCAAGCAGCAGTCCGCGCTCCGGCGTGATCGCCGCGCCGGGTTCCCACGCCGCCCCCGTGCCGCCCATCAGCCCGGCACCGATGATGACCAGGATGAGCACGACCTTCGCCGTAGTGGCGATGTTCTGAAAGACCCGGCCCGCCTGCAGCCCCATGAGATGTAGCAGGAAGTAGGCGAACACTGCGGCCGCGGCCCAACCGCGGATCGCGCCCCAGCCGGTGAGCAAAATCAGATATTCGCCGATCACGATGGCTTTCGAGGCCGCCGGGAACCCACCTCGGGTGACGATTACCTCGCTCCAGCCGGCGACGAAACCGCCCAGCGGCCCGAACGCCTGCCTGACGTAGGCGAACTTGCCGCCCGCCTCCGGATACATCGCGGCCATCTCGGAGAACACCATCGCGGAGAGAAGCGCGATGACCCCGCCGGCGACCCAGGCCAGCAGAATGGGCCCCGGGCCGCCCAGGTAACCGGCGATCAGCCCCGGGGTACGGAGGATCCCGACGCCAATGACGAGCCCGACCCCGACGGCCAGCCCATCCCAAACGCCGAGAATTCGTCTAAGCCCGGGGTTGCTCACTCGCCGACCCCCTACAGTTCTGTGCTCCCTGCCTAATGCGGCAACTGCATCGCATCGAGCACCGCCGTCGCCAACTCAGCACGTAACCCCCTGAGGAGACCCGCCAGTCTCTGGTCGTCGATCAGGTTCCGGGTCTCGTAGGGATCTTCGGCCAGATCGTACAGCTCGCCTTCGTCCGGGTGCTGCATCCAGTGTATGTACTTGTACCGGCTCGTTCGGATGGCCCGGTAGTCCATGTCGACCAGCCAGGGAAACGGGTTCTCGTACGTGTAGAACTCGATCAGAACCGACCGGCGCCAATCACTGGCGTCACCTAAAAGCAGCGGCACGAACGAGCGGCCTTGAACATGATCGCCGATGGTCGCGCCCGCGATTTCCAGCACCGTCGGCGCGATGTCGACGGAGACGACGAGGTCATCGATCTCTGATCCGGCTTCCGCCACGGTCGGGTAGCGCACGATCAACGGCGTGCGGATCGATTCCTCGTACGGAAGGCGTCGCTCGATGGAGAGTCCATGCTCGCCGTAGAAGAACCCGTTGTCGCTAGTGAACAGAATGAAGGTCTGGTCCAGGATGTCACTCCGGTCGAGCGCCTCGACGATGCGGCCCACGCCGTCGTCGACGGCGAGCAGCATCTCCGCACGACGCCGCTTGGTTTCTTCGCTGGAGCCCGGATCGAGCTCGTCCTCACCGAACATCTCTACGATCTCCGGCGAGCTCTTGTACAGCAGCGCCCTTCGCAGCGCCGGCTTGTCGGTCAACTCGTCGAGCGACGAGATGACGTTCGCGCGCCGAGGTAGAACTTGCTCCTCGTAGCGCCCCAGATGCCGCGGCGCCGGGACGTACCCTCGCGGTACTGAGAGGTCCACGGACCCGTCGTCGAGTTGTCGGGCGTCCGGGTGGATAGCCTTGTGTCCTATATATAGGAAGAACGGCCCTTCACGATCCCGTTCGATGAAGGCGACCGCACGGTCGGTCAGGACATCGGTGATGTATCCCTCGACCGTGTGGATCCGACCGTCCTCGTACAGCTCGGGATCGATGGTGCGTCCTTGCCCCGGGATGGCCGCCCAGTAGTCGAAGCCCGGCCTCGGCGTGGGATCGTTGCCCATGTGCCACTTGCCGAAGAAAGCGGTCTCGTACCCGTCGTCCTGCAAAGTCCGCGGGAACGTCTGCAGACGATGGCTGGCCCGGTTCCGCGCCACGTTGTCGATGATCCCGTGGCGCGACGGGTACTGACCCGTCAGGATGCTGGCCCGATTCGGCGAGCAGAGCGGCACGGCATGAAAGGCGTTAGAGAATCGGGCTCCCTCCTGCGCCAACCGGTCGATGTGCGGCGTCTCGAGATAAGGGTGGCCGGCGACGCCCAACTCGTCCCAGCGCAGGTCATCCACGACGATGACTATGATGTTGGGGCGCTGACCCGGGCTGACCGAATACCCTCTCGCCGCCTCCGAGTCGCCTGACTGGCAGGCGGTGTGACAGAGCAGCCCGGCGGTTAGCAGGGATAGAACCACGGAACGGCGCATGGCGGTCATACTCGCTATCTCATTCAAGTTCGCTACCCTCCACGACTATCTCATCGACAAAGAGCCACGTCTTACCCCCCGCCCCGGCGTGCCACTCGGGGCATTGCCCCAGATTCCGCGCGCGAACGCGAACGTACCGCACCGGCCCGGCGACGACCTCAGCCGCTATCCGCTGAGTACCGGTTCTCGGGTTCGCTTCCAGAACGACCGGCACCCGACCCACCGTCTCCCAATCGTTGCCGTCCTTCGACACCGCGAACTCCACCCACTGCGGCAGAAAGATCCACGAGATCTGAGCCCGCAGAGGTTCGAGGCCGATGCTGCTCAGGTTGGCCGGCTTCCCAAGATCGATCACCGCCTCCAGATCGTCGGCCTCGAATCCCAACCAGCGTTCATCGTGGTGGTCCCGACTGCCGAGCTTGCCATCTGTCAGAGACGGCGGCCCCTGCCCCGGGTACCTGGGATCGGGGGGAACAGCCAACGTCACCGACGCGCCTAAGGCCAGATGCGTCACGGTCTCGGCCCGGTCGAACCCGCTTCTGCCCGGTGGCCGCACCTCTGTGCCCCTCCGACCGGTCAAGCGGTCGCCCAGGGCCCCGCGAACAGAATCAGCCAAAGCATCGAGCCGTTGAACGACCTCCGGGTGAGCCGCCGAGACATCAGTGGTCTCGCCGATGTCGTTCTCCAGATCGTACAGCGCAGCGGGTACAGTGGGAAAGGAATAAGGGCCCGGAAGACCGTCGTTCCCCGGCTCGACGCCCTGGTACGACCGCGTACGATGCTGGTAGACCCGCTTCCACTTTCCCTCACGCACTGCCCTGAGCTCGCCATCGTAGTAGTAATAGAACCGATCGCGGGGATTCCCCGTCTCGTCCCCCTCCAACAGCGGCAGGATGTTAACACCGTCGATGGGTAGCTCCGGCAGGGGCGCGCCGGTGATCGCCGCCAAGGTGGGAAGGATGTCCATGGTCGAGGCCATCCTCGTACTAATCGACCCCGCTTCGATCCGTCCGGGCCAGCGCATGATCGCCGGCACGCGCACTCCGCCCTCGAACGCCGTGCCTTTCCCCTCCCGCAACGGACCCGCGGACCCCGCGTGATCCCCGAAGTTGAGCCAGGGTCCGTTATCGCTGGTGAAGATCACCAGCGTGTTCTCCGCCAGCCCGTGGCGGTCGAGAGCCGCCTGTACCTGGCCCACAGACCAGTCTATCTCCTCGATGACGTCACCGTACATGCCCTGGACGCTGTGGCCCTTGAACTTGTCCGAGACGCCCAGCGGCACGTGGGCCATCGAATGGGTCAGATAGAGGAAAAAGGGCTCATCCTTGTGCCGCTCGATAAAGCTAACCGCCCGCTCTGTGTAGCGCGTCGTCAGCGTGGCCTGGCCCTCAAGATCATCGATCGTCTCCACCATCTCGTTACCGTCAATGAGAGGCAGTGGAGGGTAGCTCGCCTTGTTACCGCTGGTCGCCGGACGACCGTCATAATCGATGGGCCACATGTCGTTGGAATACGGCACGCCCAGATACTCGTCGAACCCGTGCTGCAGGGGGAGGAACTCCTCTAGATGCCCCAAATGCCATTTGCCGAAGACGCCCGTGGCATACTCCCGCTCCTTGAGCATCTCGGCGATGGTCTGCTCCTCAGGATTGATCCCGACCTCGGCAAATGGACCGAACGCCCCGTGGATCGAGACCCGCTGTCCATAGGATCCCGTAAGCAGCGAGGCCCGGGACGCCGAGCACACGGCCTGACTGACGTAGAAGTTGGTGAAGCGAATGCCCTCGGAGGCTAGCCGGTCGAGATGCGGCGTGCTGAAACCGACGGCGCCGTACACGCCCACATCGGCGTAGCCCTGATCGTCAGTGAAGATGAGCACTATGTTTGGGGTGCCCTCGGATCGAGAGCACCCCCCCGCCACCAACCCAGCCACCAGAGCCAGTCCGGCGGCACCCAGGCGTTTCAAAAGGTCCCGCGGGGAACGTAAGTCCATCATCGAAAGGCCCATCCTCTCTTTCGCCCCTATCCGAGCCGTGCATCGACACGGCCGTCAAGCTGGCCGGGCCAGCATGAGGCCAGACCCAGTATTGACATCTGACCCAACAAATGTACAATGTCGACAGTCGACAGTCGACACTTAACCAGGGTCTGTCTGTGTCGGAAATCGCGAAAAAGACCTACAAGGATCACGTCGTTGACTATGTCTATCAGCTTCTCTTGTCCGGTGAGCTGCGTCCGGGAGACCAACTGAAGGAGAGCCTTCTGGCCAAGCAGTTGGGGATCAGCAGGGCACCAGTACGCGAGGCGATGTGGGAGCTTAGACTGAACGGACTGGTCGATTATCGCCCCCAGGTGGGCCATTCCATTCCGGTGCTCTCCCCCGAACAGATCATCGACAGCTACACGACGCGCGGTGTTCTGGAAGGGTACGCGGTCATGGAGAGCTGCAACCGTCTTTCTAGAAGAGAGATCGCCAAGCTCGAGGCCCTGGTGGATCAGATGGAAGACGCTGCAGATAAGCGCAACCACAAAGCGGTCGTCGAGGCCGGCGGCGAGTTTCACGATCTGCTAATCAGCAAGTCCGACAATGGTCAATTGCTGGAATATGCCAATCGCTTGTCTCTGAAGCTGAACATTCTGTTCTTCCAGCATTGGAGCAGGCTGTACACTCCCAGCGAGATTGGCAAGCGGCACCGGAATATTATCAAGAGTCTCACGTCGAAAGAAGCGGGCGCGATTGAGGAAGTGGTTCGGCAGCATTGGATCGAGACGGGATCAAAGATCGCCAGGATTAGCACGGGCGTCTGATTCGCAAGAACACCGTGTCCGAATGTTACTCTCATATCGATGAACGGTTGTGTCGGAAAAATCAGGAGGAACAGATGGCAGAAGAATGGGTAGAGCAGATGCAGAACCAAGTGAACACACTTGAGGAACTCGAAAAGTACATAAATGTAACGGACGATGAAAGAGCGGCTATCCAGACACTGAAGACCAGATGGGGGACAACACCCTATTTTGCGTCACTGATGGACAAGGACGATCCGCAGTGCCCGATCAGGATGCAGGTCATTCCGTCTAGAAAGGAGGAATTGAACGAGTTTGGGATGGACAACTACCTGGTTTGGAAAGAGAACCGTGCCACGGGAGAAGTTCGTCCTGACAGTATTGCCCGTCAGTACGATGACCGGATCGCCTTTACCGTTGTAGAGGTCTGCGCGAATTACTGTCGTCACTGTTTCCGAAAGGAACTGGTTGTCGATCAGGATCTGCAACTACACTTCGATGTTGACGAAGGACTACAATGGATTGCCGACCACAGAGAGATTCGCGATGTCCTGATAACGGGTGGCGACCCGCTGTTGCTTTCCGATGACAAACTGGAATACCTGGTGAGCAAGCTGCGCGAGATCCCGCACATTGAGATGATCCGATTCGGCTCACGGCTTCCGATCGTCTTACCTCACCGAATCACGGAAGGCTTGAAGAAGGCGATCGGTGGCTTTCACCCGGTTCCGGTGTGGGTGAACACCCAGTGCAACCACCCCAAAGAGATCACCGAAATGACAGAAAGAGCCGTATACGCACTGATGAGTTGCGGGATCAATGTAGGGAATCAGGCGGTCTTGCTGAAGGGAATCAACGATGATGTGTCGACCTTCCGGGAACTGCACCAGAAACTGCTGCGCACCCGGATCCGGCCCTATTATCTCTTCAATTGTGAACCAGCGCCGGGGATCGACCATTTCCGCACTCCCGTGGAAAAGGGTGCCGAGCTGATTCGCGACGCGTTGCGTGGCCATACCACCGGTATGGCGCAACCGACGTATGTGCTGGCCACCAATATCGGCAAGATTCCGCTGATGCCCGATTATTACATCGTCGGCAAGAACGAGAAGGAATACACGCTCAGAAACCACAAGGGACAACTGACAAAGACTCGGGTTATCCCTGCCAACTAACCATTTGTCGAGAGAAAGCAATGTGTGACTGGGAGCTGGCGAAGATCGAGGAACAGCTGAATAGCAACACCACCACCAAGCTGTTCTTCACGGACCTGAATGGGCGCCTGAAAAACGTTACGGTCAATCCCAACAACATTGAGAGGATCTTAAAGAACGGCGTGGGGATCGACGGAAGCTCCATTCCCGGGATTGCAACAGTCGATGACAGCGACAGGGTTCTGAAGCCGATTGTGGACAGTTTCCATCTGGTAGATTTCGGCGACAAGAAGGTCGGGTTCTTCATCGGGCAGATCTTCAATCAGGACGGATCACGATCGGATGTTGACCCGAGACTTGCTCTGGAGCGGGCAGTCGAAAAAGCCGCAAACGACTTTCAGATAAAGTTAATGATGGGTCCGGAGCATGAGTTCTTCCTTCTCAGGGGTCACGAATTCGGCGGTGAAATCCATTCCGACAAGCTCGACTATTTCGACTCATCCCCCTCGGATGTCGGTGAAGTGGTGCGTCAGGAAATCGTAGACGTCTTGGGACGCTGCGGGGTCAAGTATGAGAAAACGCACCACGAGGTCACCTCGTCACAGCATGAAATCAACTTAGAACCGGGTGATCCGCTGAGCGTTGCCGACCGGACCGTCCTGTTTGAGTTTGTCACCAAAGAGGTCGCCGCGAGGCACCAGCTACATGCGACCTTCATGGCAAAGCCGTTCACCGGTTTCAACCGCAATGCCTTTCACATCCATGTCTCCATTTCCGATCTCAATGGAGCAAACCTTTGTTATGACGAAGACAGGGAATATCATCTCAGTGAGACGCTGATGTATTTCATGGGTGGGATCGTCAAGCACGCACGGGAAGCGTCCATCGTGCTTGCGTCTACCGTCAACTCCTATAAGGCCTATGTCTTGGACAAGGAAGCTCCCGTTGTACGGGGCTGGGGTCTGCGAAACCGCAGCTCGATGGTCAGGATTCCTTATGCTGCGGGACCAGAGGACACCCGGTTGGAGCTGCGGTGCCCAGATGCGACCGGAAACGTCTATCTGCAATTCGCTATCGTGATCTTCATGGGGCTTGCCGGAATCGCCGGCAAAGAGGATCCCGGACAACCGGACCTCGGCAGCAACTACAAACCAGAAATGCAACCGAAGGTCTTCGATCGACGCTACCTACCGCGCGACATCTTCCCCGCTTTGATGGAAGCAGAGGACAGTGCCTTTATGAAGGAGTCTCTAGGCTCTCAGCTGTTTTCCAATTACATGAGAATCAAGACCCGCGAATGGGAGAGTTTCAGGACCACGATTACGGATCTCGAGCACCGCAAGTATCTACTGATCTGAGCACGCAAGCGGCGGAATGAGCAGTGATGCTTCGGCCGCACCATCCCCAGGACCGCGACCGGTAGCTGGTAGCCGGTGACAAACGTCCCCCGGCTACGTCCACTGGCTACCGGCCACTGTTTACTCCGTTCCCGGGACCGGGACTACGGCCCTCACCAGTTCCGAGGGTCCGAACGCCAAGCGGCCCGGCCCCAGCTTGAGGCCCGACTCCATCATCTCGTCCCAGGTGACCTCCTGGCCGGTGTAGCACGAGATGCGGCCCATGATCGCGATCAGGGTGGAGACTGCCGTCCGGTAGGCCTCGTTGACCGGCGAGTTAGTACGGACCGCGGTTACCAGATCGACGTGCTCCTGCCGGTAGGGTCGTGGTCCGATCTTTTCTCCCTCTTCGTCCAGCTCGTAGGGGTATTCCCAGGACAGCGTGCCGTCGGGCTGCCAGATCTTATCGACACAGTTGGTGTAGCCGTCGCTGCCGCGTACGAATTCTGAAACGTTGTTGGTGCAGCCAGCGATCTGTCGGCACATGCTGTGCACGTGCACATCGTTCTCGAACGAGAAGTCGATGCTGAAGAAGTCGTACTGGTCGCCGCTGGGTCGCCGCCAGCGGCCGCCGACTCCGACCGCTTTTTCCGGATGGGCGTCGCCGAGGAACCAGCTGATCGCGTCCAGGTTGTGCACGTGTTGCTCGACTATGTGGTCGCCCGAGAGCCAGGTCCAATTCACCCAATCGCGCACCATGTACTCCATGTCGCTCCAGCCGCTCTGGCGTTCGCGCCACCACGGGACCTGGCCGTTCCAGTAACAGTTGGCGCTGACGACATCGCCGATGGCGCCGCGCGTGACTCTACGGAAGGTCTCGAGGTAGTTGGCCTGGTGGCGGCGCTGGGTGCCGGTGACGACAGATAAGCCGAGCCCGTCGGCGGTGCGGGCTGAGGCCATGACCGAGCGCGCCCCGACGGGGTCCACCGCCACCGGTTTCTCCATGAACACGTGCTTGCGTGCGTCGACGCAGGCCTCGAAGTGCTCGGGTCGGAAATAGGGTGGCGTTGCCATCAGGACCAGGTCGATCTCGGTCTCGAGCAAGCGCTCGTATGCATCGAAGCCGTCGAAGCAGAACTCGTCCGGTACCTCCACACCTTCCTCTTCCCGGAGAGTCTCCCGGCAGCTGCCCACGCGGTCGCGGAAACAGTCGGCCAGGGCAACGATCTCGAGGTTGGGCCCGGCACTGAGAAAGTCGCGGACGGCGCCCGTCCCGCGGCCGCCACAGCCGATAAGCCCCGCCCTCAGCACGGGTCCGTCGGGTGCCTGGTCCAATAGGGGCGGCCACGGGTAATCGGCGTACTGTTCGCCGACACCGCCGCAGCCGGCGACCATCGCTCCCATCGCCCCCGCTGCACCGATCAGTCCGACGGTCTCGATGAACTCGCGTCGGCTGGGTCCGTCCTTCTTCTCGATCATCGTGGCTCTCCTTCCGGCGTCATCTCACGCACTATGCGAAATCCTATGTCTGTACAATCGGAATACCACCAGATGCTCTTCGGAGCTTGCGGGTCCGTCATACGGCAGGCATCGCTGCGCGTACGGTCGCGCGCGGCCGCTCGCAGATCGGCCGGATCGCTGCGGAACGACCCACCCCGAACCACGTGCTCGCTCCCAGTCGCCGGCCCACGCGGGTCGAGGATCGCCGTGCCGCCGGCGCGGTCCTGGTAAGCGTCGGGCGCGTACCAGTCGAGGCAAAACTCGCGGACGTTGCCCAGCATGTTGACCAGGCCGAACGGGTTGGGCGCCACCTCGGACGGCGGCTGGGTGCGGCTTCCGCTGTTGCCCGCGTGGACCACGAAGCTATCGAGCACCTCGGTGTCTGCTCCAAAAAGCCGGTTCCAGAACCGGCGCTCCGTGTACTGGTTTGGGTTCCCCTCGAAGAAGTAGGTGGACTGGGTTCCCGCCCGGGCGGCGTACTCCCACTCGGCCTCGGTCGGTAGCCGGTAGTGTTTGCCGGTCACGGTCGAGAGCCAGCGCGTATACTCCTGGGCCGCGTGATGCGTCATGGTGATGGCAGGGCGATCGCCTTTGCCCCAGCCTTGATCGGGGGGCACGTAGGGCGGAGTGGCGCCGGTGACCGCATCGACGCCCGGAGCGCTCATCTGCGCCTGGCGCATATCGGTGCGCCCTTCCGCTTTGGTAGCGCGGTACCAGGCCTCGAACTCGTCCCACGTGACCTCGACTCGCCCCATCCAGAAGGGGCTGAGCGTGACCGTGTGCACGGGACCCTCGTCGTCACCGCGGTAAGGTTCCCACCCGGGGCTCCCCATCTCGAAGGTGCCGCCGGGGATGGCCACCACGTCGAACGACACGCTGGTGCCCGGGATGAACTCGGTGTAGTCGACGAACCCCTCGACCCTCGCCGGGGCGGCGAAGATCTCCGCGTCGGCAATCTCGACTAGTCCGAAGTCGATCTCTTTTGCGGCATCGGGATCGTAGTGCCCGACCTGCAGGTGGCAATTGAGGCAGCGCAGTTCATCGGAGCGCCGCTCGTAGTGCAGGTGTGCTTCCTCGCCCTCGTCGGTGAGCTCGATCGGAAAGAGGTTCGGATGGCATTCCAGGCACGACTCGCGGAACGTGTAGTTGCGCGCGCGCTCGAGCTGCGAACGTTCTTCCCAGTCGAACGATTCTCGGTCCTTGAAGACCGCACCAAAGGCGTCGCGGATCCCGAGCCTTGTCTTCTCGGTCGCGTAGGCCATACCCCCGGGGGGGAGATGGCATTCGACACAGTGGACCACCGTGCCGCTCTTCGTCGCGTAATGAGTCGATTGGATCCAGGAGGAGGTCGCCTGGGGATGGACGTGACACGACTCACAAAAGCTGTCCGTGGAGGTAATGGTATTGCCGCCACGGAATATCAGGACGACCGCGATCCCTGCGCCGACCCCCCAGACGAAGGGCCGGCGCAGCGGCCGGCCGGTCGCGGCCACCGCCGCAGCGATCGCCTTGCGGATCCGACCCGGCCAACGCAAGGCGCCTCTCACGCGGTCTTGAAGGTCTGCCGCGCCCAGGCCACGTTACGGCGCGTGTCCTCTAGGAAGCGATCCTCACGGCCGCTGGTCTCCAGCACGAGCCACTTGTCGTAGCCGATGTCGTTCAGCGCCGCCGCGGCGGCCGCCATGTCCACCGTGGCCTCGTCGCTGCCCAAAAGCCGTGTGCCCCAATCCTTCAGGTGGACCTCGCAGATCCGGTCGTTGCCCAGCATCCGCAGCTCACCGGGTACGTCGTAGCCGTAGCCGGTGGAGTTGCCCACGTCGTAGTAGACCTGCAGCCATTCCGAGCCAACCCGCTCGATGATCTCAAGGTTCTGCGCCGCCGAGATGGTGTTCTCCAGCCCCAACACCACCCCCGCATCCCGGGCCCGCGGGACGACCTGCTCCAGGGTCTCGACGACACTCGTGACCTTGGCCTCGTCCAGTCGGAAAGACGCGAAGCCGGATTCGGACTCGTTGACGAAAGCGCCGCCCTCACCCCTGAAGCGCAGATCGCCGTTCCCGAAGAAGGCCATCAGCACATTGCCCGCACCGAGCGCGACGGCGGCCTCGATGGCGTCGACCAACCAGACGGCGGCCCGGGGTTGCTCCGCCAGGGGGTTGCCGTTCAGCAGCCCGAGGGCGACGGAGTGGAACGTGATCCGGTGCTGCCGGCCGAGCTCTAGATAGCGCGCCCGGACGCTGGGATCCCTGAGGACGATCTCGTCCGGGGTTCGTCCCAGACTCACCTGGATCCCCTCCAGGTCGGCCTCGGCCGCTTTGGGAATCTGCTCGGGATCACACATCGACCCGAGGTTCCAGTCACACATCCCGATCCCCGCCGCTCCAACGTGCGGGTCGGACGCTTCCCTTGCCCCCCCTGCCCCTTCCGAACAGGCTGCCAAGCTCCCCACCGAGGAGGCGGCGGCCAAAACCACACCGGTATGTTTGACGAAGTCCCTGCGATCCATCATCACGCTTTCTCCTGCTGCGGCTGTGACTGGGAGTACCGAGGCGGTACCCATCATGGCGCAATGTCGTCGGAGGGGCAACAGACCCCTGGGTGAGATTTCCGGACGGGCTTGATACTCAGAAGGTGATGCGCGTAGTGGGGTTGGTGTCCTCGAAGTGCACGATTCCGTCATAGTGAACGGGCAGTGATGTCGAGTAGTAGTACTCTGCATCGTTTGCCGCGCAATAGTCCGCCCCTATGATGCGTATGTTCCTCGGTCCTATCAACCAACCTGCGCCTGCCTCCGAATAGTCGACCCGGCTGAGATCGAGGTTTGCACCTAGTACCGACAGATTGGGTTCGCCGACGTCTGGATCCGCGCTGTTAATCGGCACCGCGTGGGTTTCGAGCCACAACACGTCGGGCTCGTCACCATCAGAGCGGTCATTCCCTGCGATATCGCTGCAGGAAAGGCAGACGGCGACACTAACAAGAAGCAATAGCCACGGATATCCCCCGTCGGACCTGTTCATTCGGCTCCGCCTTCCGATTGAGGTATTCGCATTCACTCTGACTGGGCCTTGGGATGCCGAGTGGGGTCCTAGTGTTTGGACACTCAAGAGACGTGAAGGGTTCGATGCAGTTCATCGCGACTCTTGCTTGACTCGTACGTAGCCCCAGAGCTAGCTTCGTCGCAATATCCGATGGCACACTCAACTGAGGCGTTCCTTCCCACAAGGAGATCGGTTCCGATGCTGGCAGCGCTGTTGCTGACCAGCGCGTTCCTGCACGGTTGCGGGACCCGGGAACCGAGAAACACAGCAGTGATCGACCTGCTTCCCGAACAGATCGGTAGCTGGACGCGCTGCGACGCTGTGGACTCCTACGACCGCGAGACGATCTTCGATTACATCGACGGCGCCGGCGATGTGTATCGCTCCTACGCGTTCGACCAGGTAGTCGTGGCCTTTTACACCAGTGCGCAGGGCCCCGATATCACCGTCGAACTGTTCGACATGGGGAAGCCGGCAGATGCATACGGGGTGTTCAGCTACGCTCGCGAGCGAGAGGAGACCGGTATCGGCGGCGGTTACGAACAGAAGGGTCGCGTGCTCTGCTTCTGGCAGGAGCGCTACTACGCCTGTGTCGCCGCCGAGGAACGCACCGATGACTCGGATCGCGCTCTGCTGGAGTTCGCGCGCGCGATATCGGAGCGCCTGCCGCCTGCATCGGACCCTCCCGACCTGGTGGCCATGTTGCCCGACGAGGGGCTCGTGGCTTTCAGCCAGCGGTTCTTCCATCTCCATCAGTCGCTGAACTACCACTACTATTTGGCGCGTGAGAACATCCTCGAGCTGAGCGACGAGACCGACGCCGTGATGGCGCGCTACGCGCCCGGCTCGACGTATCTGCTGCTGGTGAGGTACGGCGACGACGCCGATGCGGCGGCGGCAGTATCCTCGTTCGGGCAGGCCTATGTGCCGGGAGCCGCTGAGTCGCAGGCGATCGAGACCGAGAACGGCGCATTTATATTATATGGACACCGCGATCGCTTCGTGGTCGTGGTGCTCGATGCGGTTTCGGAGACCGAGGCAAACGATCTCTTCCGGGCGACGCTGAACCGACTTACAGGGTCATCAGACTGAGGATCAGAGCCATGGCCGAAAGGAAGACAGGACTCAGCCGACGGGATTTCATGAAAGGAGTGGGCGGCGCCCTGCTAGGCATGGCGGCAGGCCTGCCGAGGCCGGCCTTCGGCAAAGTCGCGCAGGCCGGGAATTCCCGAGTTGTGTTGATCCGCAACGAGGACGTCGTCCGTGCCCTCAACGACTACGACGCCGAACTAATTCAGGCGATGCTGGATGAGGCGCTCGTGGCGTTGTTCGGTTTAGAGACGCCGTCCGACTGCTGGGCCCAGATGATCCGACCCGAGGACGCCGTCGGCATCAAGACCAACGTGTGGCCCTACCTGCCGACACCGCCGGAATTGGAGGGTGCGATCCGGCGCGGCGTGCTGGGTGCGGGTGTTCCGGAAGAGAACATTGCCATGTCGGACCGCGATGTGTTGCGTATCGATGTCTTCCGAAGAAGCACGGCGCTGATCAACACGCGACCGATGCGCACCCACGCATGGTCCGGTGTCGGGAGTCTGATCAAGAATTACATCACGTTCGATCATCCGCCGGACTATCACGACGATGCCTGCGCCAGCCTGGCGAAGCTGTGGGACCTCCCCACCACCAGGGGGAAGACCCGGCTCAACGTTCTGGTGATGCTGAATCCTCAGTTTCACAACATCGGGCCGCACCACTTCGACCCGGTCTACACCTGGCCGTACGGCGGTCTGATCGTGAGCACCGATCCGGTGGCCGCCGACGCCGTCGGCCTGCGTATCATCCAGCAGAAACGGCGATTGGTGTTCGGTGAAGATCGGCCGCTGCAGCCGACGGCCCATCATATTGCGCTAGCCGATACTGAGTACGGTCTAGGCAACGCCGCAATGGAGAAGATCGAGCTCGTCAGGCTCGGCTGGCAGGACGACAGTCTGATCTAGCGGGTCGCTAAAATACGATTGGGATTTTGCGCCAGCGAGGCGCCCGGGTTCCCCGGAGCGAAACTCGTGACCCGGCACGTCAGGCGCGCTGTCTCTCCAGCAGGATCTGGTTGGTCTCCGAGCGTGACTCGCCCACCGACGTGATGTAGATCGCCTTGCGGTCCCATACCGGGCAGGCGAACTCGCAGGCCCCACAGCCGGTGCAGAGCGCTGGATCTACGTAGGGCCGTTTAACCTCCACCTCGTTCCCCAACCGGTCGACGGCCGTCTCCTCCATCAGGTAGATCGCCTTGGGCGAGGTCGGGCACCATTCCTCGCAGACGATGCAGGGCGTGGCCATCGCCCAGGGCAGACAGCGACCGCGATCGAGAAAGGCTGTGCCGATCCGGTCCGGCGGAGTCTCCTCGTCGCCGACTTTCTGGGTCAGAGTCAGCTCGCCGATCGCTCCGGTGGGGCAGACCTGCCCGCACAGCGTACAGGTCGGCTCGCAGTATCCGACCTTGGCGATCAGATACGGCGTCCAGAGACCTTCCAAACCCGACTCGAGCAGCGTGGGATGCAGGGCGTTGTTGGGACAGACGCGCATGCACTGGCCGCAGCGGATGCAGCGACCGAGGAAGTCGTCCTCGGGTAGCGAGCCCGGCGGCCGAACCACGAACGGCGAGCGGTTGACTTCGTGGGCGTCGCCCGACCGGAAGAGCAGCACCGCCCCCAATCCGCCGGCCAACGACGCCAAAACCTTGCGTCGCGTGACATCTATTTTCTGCGTGCCGGCGGGGTTCGTCTTGGTGTCCGGCTGGCTGGGGAAGAACTTGAACTTGAGCGATCCCTCGGGACAGGCAGCCTGGCAGTTGAGGCACAGATGACACTCGGCCTGCCGCCAGCGGCTGCCCACATCCGGGTTGTCCGCGCCCTGGCACGCCAGCAGACACTTGTTGCAGGCGTCGCACGCCTCTTCGTCCTTCTCGAGTCCCAATATCGCGAACCGCGAGAACACGCCGAGCAGCGCGCCCAACGGACAGATGCCCCGACACCAGAAGCGCGTGAAGACGCGGTTCAGCAAGAGTATCGTCACGAACAAGAGGCCGATGAACACGACTCCGTGGAAATGCGCCTGCCTGTAGGGCAGCAAAGTCGCGGCGAGCAGGTCGTAGATGCCCTGGCCCGCGGCGGCCACCGGTCCGATTCCGGTGTCGGCCGCCGCCGCCGCCAGCGCCAACCCGCTGGTGTGGAGCGCGGGCAGAAATGCCGTCCCGATCGAGCGGGCCAAGAGCGGCAGCGGGTCGAAGAGCCCCGCCTGCAGGCTCCCTAGCAGCGCTGCACCGAGGCAGAAGAACAAGACGTAGTACTTGATCCGCTGATACTTCTTGTAACGGTTGGATTCCAGCAGCCGCTTGCCCTTGCGCCAGGCACGCTCGGAGCGTACGCCGGATATCCAGTGGTTCAGGCTGCCCAGCGGACAGACCCAACCGCAGAAGAAGCGGCCGAGGAAGATCGTCGGTATCAGGATCACCAGCGACCACAGAAGTCCTCTGTGCAGGGTGCCACTGGCCAGCAGAGTCATCAGCGCCGCCAGCGGATCGAGCTCGAGCGCGATGGAGACCGGGTAGGGCAGCCTTATTTCCGATACCTCGGCCGGGCTGAAATCGACTTCGAAGGTCGTTTTGAGGATGAGCCAGAAAAAGATGAGAAAGAAGACGACTTGAGACGCGCGGCGGAGATTCCTGACGGTCTGGATACTCATACGACTCGGATGCTCATCAGACTACCTCTCTGTACCCGGCGGCTTGATAGTCCAGCGAACCGAGTCCCGCGCGCGCGGCCAACGCTATATGACCGACCTGACGGCCGCTGAGACCCAGGAACTCCGCTGCCCTCGCGTCGGCCGCCACTTGATCGGTCGAGCACATGACCGTGTTCTCTACCGACACGTCGTCCAGCGAGCCGCCCTGCGGGCCGCCCCTGAACATGACGCGCGTAGCGTCCACTACGGTGAGCGTCGGCCGGACGAAAGCGGCCAGGTCGACGATCGACTGATCGATCTCTTGGTGCAGCCGGTTCCGTCGTCCGCCGAGTATGCCGTACAGGTTCTTCATCCCTATGGTGCAGCGGGTGAGCGAGTGTTGCTTGACGATCGGCATGTTGATCAGCCGGTCGGCCTGTACGAAGTGTTTCAACACCGGCCATCTCGTCAGCACCAAGCCGCCGAGATCGACATCGACGAAGTCTTCCGGGGTAGGAAGCATCACGCTCGCCCCGGCCACCTCACCGGCTTCCTTGATGCCGGAGCGCAGGAAGCTGCGTCGAGGGTCGTTGCAACTGACGTCGGCCACGATCACCTGAGCGGCGCCGGCCGACAGGCACAGCCGGACCATCTCGCTCACCAGGGCGGGATGCGTGTTCGCGCCCTGCTCCGGAGTACGGTCCCAGCCGACGTTCGGCTTCACCACTACCCGCTCACCCGCCTGAACGAACCGCCCGATACCGCCCACGGCATCGAGTGCGGCGTTCAGAGCCGCCACGGGATCGGTGTTCGTGGCGGAGGTGAGTATGGGAAGCGAGGGATCGGGCGGCACCTCGAAGTTGGCGCTTTTCACGAACAGAGACCGGTGCCGAGTCGCCTCGCGGTTATGGAAGGCCAGCCCAGTGCCGCCGGTCACCGCCGCCAGCGCCACCGCCGGGCCCGTTTTCTTCAGAAAGTCCCTGCGATCCATTCCTTTCCGATGCCTCCTGCGGGCTCCGCCCAGTATACGACGCCTCCAGAGCCGCGGCAAATTCGGCCTGCATCCCTGTTCGGCAGCGGAATCTGCGCCCGGGTGTTATTTTGTCGGTGAATGCGGGGTGCCGTGCGGTTGTCGAGGCGCTCTTCCCCACCCCACCAAGCTGTTCCAGACAAGCAGTCAAGCGAACCGACTCACGTTGGCCCGTAAGGAGCTGCATCATGAGCGAGAAACCCAAGTCCGACCCTCAGAACGACGAGATCTCCCGCAGGAACTTCGTCAAAGTCGGTGGCGCGGTCCTGGCCGGGGGCGCGGCGTTGGGGGGCGGTGCGATTCCCGCCGCCGCCGGCACGACGCCCAGCTTGTTCCCCACCCTGCCCGGACAGGATGCGCGGATCCAGAGCTATCGCACCCTGGGCCGCACCGGCTGGCGCGTTTCAGACGTCGGCATGGGCAGCGTACCGCTCAGGGAGTCGAACGTCGTCCGCTACGCGTACGACAAAGGGGTCAACTATTTCGATACGGCCGAGGGCTACGGGCGTGGGGCCGCTGAGCGGGCGATCGGCGAAGCGATGCAGCATATGGACCGCGACAAGATCTTCATCGCCTCGAAGTGCCGCGTCAGGGACGACGACACCGCTGAGCAAATCATCGAGCGCGTGCGCGGCAGCCTCGAGCGCCTGCGTACCGACTACGTCGACGCCTACGGCATACACCTGGCTTCGAGTGTCGAGGTGCTGAGCCACCCCGGCTACCACGCCGCGATGGACAAGCTCAAGGCTGAAGGGCGGGTTCGCTTCACCAGCGTTTCCTACCACGGGCCCGGGCGACCGGAACAGGCCAGTATGGCCGACGTGTTGGTCGCCGCCGCTGAGGACGGCCGCTTCGACCTCATGCTGCTGGTTTACAACTTCCTGAACCACGAGGACGGTGACCGGATCATCGCGGCCTGCAAAGCCAACAACGTGGGAACCACCGCGATGAAGACCGCGCCGGGCGTGCTGCGTTGGGAGCCCGTCGACCCCGACAACCTCACCGAACAACAGCAGCAGTACGTCGAGCGTATGACCGGTCGCGGGCAGAGCCGGGAGGCGGCGATCGAGCGGCTCGAGGCCCGGGCCCAGCGGCAAAAGGATCTATACGATCGCACGCGCCCCTTCGTCGAACAGTACGGCCTGCTCACCGAAGAGCAGCTGAGGCTCGGTAGTATCCACTGGGTCCTCCAGAATCCGGACATGCACACGGCGTGCGTCGCGTTTACCGACTTCGACCTTATCGACAAGGTGGTCCCGTTGTCCGGCACCCAACTGGGCGCGGCCGAAGCGCGGATGCTGGAGGAGTGCAGGCTGGCGCTCAACGATCAGTATTGTCGTCACGGATGCGCGGCTTGCGGAGGAAGCTGTCCTCACGACGTGCCGGTGAGCACCGTCATGCGCTATGCCTACTACTACGAGGGACAGGGGAACGAGAAGTACGCCATGACGCTGTACGCGGGCCTCGAGGGCAAGAACGCCTCCGCCTGCGCCGATTGCGCTGGGGACTGCGCCGGCGCCTGCCCGTTCGGTATCGACATACAACCCAACATGCTCCAGGTGCACGATCTGCTGACCCTGGCGTGAACGAGAGCGCGTGAAATGAAACGCCCATCGCAGACGGTCTTCGTCGTTGCAGTCTCTTTCCTTGCCTGCTCCGAGGGAGGTTCGGACTTCCCCCAGGTCGACGGCTGGACCCTTGCCGGCGAGGTACT
>CP070812.1:4153153-4159836 GCA_020344015.1 Gemmatimonadota bacterium | reverse complement strand
GTCGGTGGGCGGTGTGCGGTGAGCGGTGCGGCGGTGGGCCCGTGCTAGACTCCACCGCCTACCGCCTACTGCCTACCTGTTACTCGCTACCGTATTCCTGCTCCAGCGTATCACGCACCCTCTCGAGCAGCGCCTTCGTGGCGTGGACGCCTTCCGGTTCGCTCACCGAGCTGCCCTCGTACTCGATGCCTACGTATCCCCGGTATCCGGAGTCGAGGACGATCCGCATCATCCGGAAGAAGTCGGTGTGAATCTCGTTACCCTGGTCGTCGAAGTCGTGGGACTTGGCGCTCACGGCCTTGGCGAACGGCATCAGTTCGGTAACGCCCTGGTAGCGATCGTACCACACGTCTTCTTCGATGCGGAAGCCGCCGAAGTCGGGCAGCGTGCCGCACCGGGGATGGTCGACCGCTCGCATCACACTCGACAGCCAGGCGCCGTCCGACGAGATGCCGCCGTGGTTTTCGACGATCACGTTTAACTCACGCTGGGCCGCGAACTCGGTCAGCCGCCGCAAGCCGTCCACGGCGAGCTCGCGCTGCTCGTCGGGTGTGCCTTCCGACCTCGCGTTCACGCGGATCGAGTGACAGCCGAGGTACTTCGCTGCCTCGACCCACCTGTAGTGATTCTCGACCGCAGTCGTTCGCGCCGCGTCATCCGGATCACCAAGCGCGCCTTCGCCGTCGCACATGATGAGCAGGCTCTTGACCCCGTGATCGTCGGCCCGCGTCTTCAGTTCGCTCAGGTAGGCAGAATCCTCCGCCTTGTCCTTGAAGAACGAGTTGACGTACTCGACGGCGTCGAGCCCGTAGTCCACTCGCGTCAGCATCGGGAAGTCGAGGTTGTCCAGCTCGCCGTCGTACAGCGCGCGATGCAGGGACCATTCCGCCAGCGAGATCCCGAACAGCGGGTCCTGCGCCCGCGGACTTGAAGAGCAGCCGAGCCACGACAACGGGCTCGTGAGCAGGACGGCGGGCACAGACATCCCGACGCCGGCGCAAAACCTGCGACGGTCCACTATCTCGGCGCCCGATAGTACGGGTCCCGTCCCATGGTATGGTCGGTCACGTCGATTACCTCGGCTACCTCGGGGATCAGCTCCTTTATCAAGCGCTCGATCCCCTGCTTCAGCGTGACCGCCGCCATACCGCAGCCCTGGCAACCGCCGGCGAGCTGAACGAAGACCACGTTGTCGCGCACATCGACTAGTGTGACGCGGCCACCGTGGGATGCTACCGCCGGGTTGATCTGTGCGTCGATCACCTGCGCCACCCGCTGGGCCAGTTCACCAGTCGGCGCCTCGGATCCGATCGGCTTGACGTTCGGGTTCTCGACGTTGAAGCCACCGCCATGCGCGCCTTCCACCCAATCCACCGTCGCGCCCTCGATCTTGCCAGCGCTCCCCTCGTCGATGAAGACCTTGAAGCCGCCTGCATCGATGACCGTATCACCGGGCTGCTCGTCCTGCTCGTCGACCAGCGCCAGCTCGTAGTTGGGCGCCAGCGGGCTGTCCGCATGCACGGCTACCCGCAAGGCGACCGGGTTCTCCTCCTGCTCGATGAAGGCGAGAATTCGCTCTCGTGCTTTGTCCGTGAAGGTGATCATGGGTGCTCCTCGGGTTTCCTCCCGGGGCCCGACCGCATTGGGCCTGGCCTTATCCTCGGGACGATCGGTAATATCAACCCTAATATAGCAGGCTCCTCGGACGGCGCAGCCGGCCGGGGACGCCGGGACGCTACCGCAGCGGAGGGTCGCAGGATGGCCTCTCAGACGAAGATCCGGGTCGAAAAGGGAGACATAACCGAGTTCCAGGGCGACGCCATCGTCAACGCCGCGAACAACCATCTGCTCCTGGGTACAGGCGTCGCCGGCGCCATCGCCCGCAAAGGCGGCCCCAGCATCCAGCGCGAATGTGATGAGCACGGCCCTATCCGCGTCGGCGAGGCGGCGATCACCGGAGCCGGCGAGCTGGCGGCGCATTACGTGATCCACGCGGCGGCGATGGGCGACGAACCGGCCAGCCGCGCATCGATCGAGGGCTCCACCCGCCACTCCCTGCAGCTGGCGGACCAGGCCGGCATCAAGACCATCGCTTTCCCGATCCTCGCCTCCGGAGTCGCCGGGTTTGCCCTGGACGAGGCGGCTAAGATCATGATCGCGGCCATCCGGGGCTATCTAGCAGAAGCTGAGACCGAGATCGATGAAGTGGTTCTCTACGGGTACTCGGAGGCGGATGCCGGCACCGTGCGCTGGGCGCTCGAGCAGGAGTAGGGCTCCCTTGCCAGCACCGCACTCCAGGCGCTATCCGTAGTACCCCGCCCCACTCGAGGGAGGACGCGATGCCGCCGAATATCTGGACTCCGGAGCGCTTCGAGCAGGTCGCCGACTACTGGGCCGACCGGCTGGTCCTGGAGTCGGCGGCGCTCGACATCTACGGTCAGCTGGGCGACGGGCCGCTCGGCGCCCTCGAGGTAGCCGACCGACTGCGCCTGGAACCCGGAGCGACGCAGCTCTTCCTGGACGCCCTCGTCGCCCTCGGCCTCCTGGTCAAAGACGGCCGCAAGTACTCCAACAGCGAGGCGGCGGACCGCTACCTCGTACGCAGCTCGCCCGACTACATGGGCCACCGACTGGTCACCGCCCAGTTCAACTGGGAGCTCTGGGGCCGGTTGCCCACCGCATTGCGAACCGGAAAACGCCAGCGCGACAAGCTCATCCTCCTAGAAGAGCCCGAGTTGGCTCGTCATCTGCTCTTGGCCGTCCACGGGAGCGCCAGGTCACGGGCGACCGACGTGCTGCAGCGTGGGCTCATAGATTTGACGGACCGCCGGCTGATGCTCGATCTCGGCGGCGGCGCTGCCACCTACTCCGTCGCCTTCTGCCGGGCCTACAACGACCTCCGCGTCACCCTGGTCGACACACCCATCGCTGCAGCGATCGCTCGGGACGTCGTCGCCTCGGCCGGCATGGAGGACCGCATCAGTGTCCTCGAGTACGACGTCGACGAGCGCGAACTGCCCAGCGATTACGACTTCATCTGGATGTCCGACGTCATTCACCGCCGCAGCTATAACGCGAACCGGGCGCTCTTCGAACGCCTGTTCAATAGGCTGAAGAAGGGCGGTGAAATAGCCGTCCAGGACATGATCATGGACGAGACGCGAACCGTCCCGGCGCGCGGCGCGGTCCATTCGCTGCACATGCTGTTGAGCAGCGGAGTCGGCCGCTCCTACACCTTCCAGGAAATCCACACCTGGCTGGCAGGCGCCGGGTTCGGTGACGTACAGTGGGTTCGCCAGGAAGGGGAAGAAGAAGACCTGACCATCGTTACGGCGACAAAATGAGCAAAGAAAGCACGGAGAGTGACCGCCTACTCGAGCTCCATCACACGCACGTCAAGGCATGGAACGAGTTCGACCTCGGAGCCCTCGGCAAGATCTATGATCCCGACTGCTACATCTTCGATACGATCCCACCACCTGTCTTCAGAAATCTAGGCGAATTCCTCGAACACGTGACCCCGGCGATCCAATCGTTCAACGCCTTCAAGCTGCGCACTTTCGATCAGGTCGTACGCGTCGACGAACGGCGCGACGACCGCATCGGTTGGATAGCCTCGCGATACGAGATGGAAGCCCGCCGCGGCGAAGGCGTGAACCGTCGCACCGGTCGCTGGACGGAGATCTACGAGAAACGGGCCGGCGAATGGAAGCTGGTCCACCTCCATGCGTCCGACGACCCGGAAGAGCGCTAGAGGTCAGAAGAGCGACAGCTGCGGGTCCAACTCGTCGGGATCGATGACCGGCTGATCCAGTTGTCGCAGCAGGCGCCGGGCGCTGGCCGGCGAGTGGCCTTCGTAGTGGTTGTTGAAGAATCCGTATATCTCCCGCACCTGTCCCGACAGCTCCCTCAGGACCTTCGACCAGCTGAGGATCTCCGCCGAGCGATCGAACCGTGCCTGCGAGTAATCGGCGAGATGTGGCCGGTCGCCCAGCCACCGGAAGTAGGCGATTTCAGCCGTCGGGCTGAGCGCCGCCTCCATCACCCGCTCCCGCTCGATCCACGGACCGTCCGATAGCGCATGCGCCACACCCGCCGAGCGCAGAGACTGGTAGGTGCGCTCGACCAACCACCCCCGATGCCGGAACTCGACGGCGAACCTGATTCCCGACGGCAATCGCTCGAGGAACGATTCCAGCGCCGGGCGATCGGCGGGCGTGAAGTCGGGCGGCAGCTGCACGAGAATGACGCCTAGCTTCTCCTCCAGTAGCTCCGCACGCTTGCAGAAGATCTTCAGCACTTCCTCGCCGCCGCGCAGCCGCAACTCGTGCGTAAGCTCGCCCGGTAGCTTCAAGGCGAAACGGAACGACTCCGGCGTACGTTCGTGCCAGCCCAGGAAGTGTGACGCCGGCGGCACGGCGTAGAACGAACTGTCGATCTCGACCGCTTCGAAAGCCTTGGCGTAGACCGCCAGGTACTGCGAGCTCGCCGTGCCTTCGGGGTAGAAGGGACCCGTCCAGTCGGGATAGGACCAGCCCTGGGTCCCGATGTGGAATGCCGCGCTCACGGAAAGCTACTTCCGTTTCGGCTGCGAGGGCCGCAGCTCGACGCGGCTGGGCAGCGCTCGGTCCTCGTGCGCCAGCATTTGGGTCACGGCCCGCGCCACATCGTCGGGAGCGAGCTTCCACGACTCGCCGCTCGACTCGGTGTCGTTGAAGTGGGTATCGACGCTGCCCGGCATGATGCAGCTAACGCGGATCCCATGATCCCGCAGATCGAGCATCAGTGCTTCTGTGAAGCCCAACAGCCCGAACTTGGAGGCGTTGTAAGCCGTACCGCCGGCGAAAGCGTAGCGGCCGGCCAGGCTGCCGATGGTGACGATCCAGCCGCCGCCCCGCTTCTTTAGCTCCGGCACCGCCGCGTGGCAGCAGTAGTAAACGCCCGTCAGGTTCGTGTCGATCACGCGATGCCAGTCCTCGGGGTCGATCTCGTGCACCGGACCGAAGCCGCCGCCGACACCGGCGTTGGCTATCAGTATGTCGAGGCCACCGAACTCCCCGGTGGTCTTGGCGATGAGGCGCTTCACGTCATCTAGTCGTCGAACGTCCGCCCCGATGCCCAGCGCCCGGCCGCCCCTGCTCGAGGCGAGCTCTTCCGCGGCCCGCAGCGCCTCCGGTTCGTCCCGCGAGCAGAGCGCGACATCCGCGCCGGCCTCGCATAGCGCCCTCGCGATGGCCCGTCCGATCCCTTTGCTAGCGCCCGTTACAACGGCGACCTTCCCTTCAAGATCTACCATGATCGGGTCCCTTTCCAAGCCAAGCCCGTTTTCCCCGACGTAGTGCCCGCCCGGCAATATACGTCGCTGGCGCCCGCATCGTATCGTGCCCGTCCCGCTTGATCGGGCCGAGCGCCCGGTCCTAGATTCCCCTGGGACTACGGCGCCCAGCCGCGGCGCCGCTCGCCTCATCCTACCATAGGGAGGCTCGTCCAGTGCCGAGCGAAGGGGAAGGCTTCGATCGCCTGCTCCGCTGGTTCCGCCAGCGCAAGTTCCTGCAGGTGTTGGCAGTCTACGTCGGCGCCTCCTGGCTGATCCTCGAAGCCACCGACGTCTTTATCGACAAGCTCGGCCTGCCGGCCTGGTTCTTCCCGGCAGCGATCATCATGCTCCTCATCGGGCTCACGGTGGTCGTCGCCACGGCGATCGTCGAAAGCACCGTGCCGGCAAGGGCCCCTGAGCGCTTGCCCGATGAGCACGACCGGCGGGCGCCCACGCACCGAGAGCACGGTCCGCTCTGGTCGCGCGCCGCGTTCGGCTTCGCCGCCGCCGTAGCCGTCCTGGTGGTTGGGGCGGTGATCCTCGTGACGCTTCCCGGCAAGGATGATATTGGGCCCATAGTCGAAACGCCCGCGAATGCTGTGGCGGTCCTCCCCTTCCGCACGAGTGGCCCCGATCTCGAGCTATGGCGCGAAGGGCTGATGGATGTGCTATCGGCCAACTTCGATGATGTTGGTGGCCTGCATGCCATCGACACGCGCACGGTTCTCAGCCGCTGGCGAAGCCGCATCGGCGACGCGGAGACAACGGCGGAGGAAGCCGTTGCCGTGGCAACCGATCTGGGCGCCCGCTGGGCGATTCACGGGCAGGTCGTGGGATTGGCTGGCCAGGTCCGCATCGATGGCCGGCTCTACGAACTCGATGCGGGCAGCTTAGCCAGTTCATCGAGCGTCGCCGGATCACCCGACAGCATTCTCGTCTTGGTCGAAACACTCACTTTAGAGTTGCTGCGTGGACTCGGCGAGGAGGAGGGATGGCTCACCGCGACGCGGGCACTTGTTACCAATTCCCTCGACGCCGTCCAAGCCTACCTCGAAGGTGAGCAGGCGATGCGCCGCGTCCAGTTCGACGAGGCAATCGAAGCTTACCATCGCGCCCTGGCCGCCGACTCGACCTTCGCGCTCGCCGCCAGTCACCTCGCCCTCGCCTACGCCTGGCGGCACCACATCGGCCACGAAGCAGCCATTGCGGCCCATGAAAGGGCCGTCCGATTCGCCGACCATTTGCCGCCCCGGGAGCGGGGACTCGTGGAGGTCAACTACCTTCTGGATCAGCAGCGCAAAGAGAGCATCGAACGAGCGGAGGAGCTGACGCGCCGTTATCCCGACGATCCGGAAGCGTGGACGTT
>CP070812.1:4148040-4153053 GCA_020344015.1 Gemmatimonadota bacterium | reverse complement strand
ATCAATCAACGCACGCTGGTGCCTTGTGGCTCCCGCCAAGGCGCGTATTCTTTTGCGTGGCCGGATTGGCGCCGCGGCGCTACGTCGACAAAGTAGCAGGGGCGAGGCGCGATCAGATGCAGACTTCATACCTCGAGGGGCAGCCCGGGTGAGCCGCTGGCGCTTTGCCGGCCTCGCAACCTCCGCCCCGCTTTGCGCCCTCGCTCTGCTTTCCGTTTCGAGCTGCGCCGGGGTGCCGAGACCGCCGGAACCGGTGTCGCCACCGCAAGAGCCACCCGTCGTCGAGCTCAAGCTCGACGAGCGGCTGCGCGAGATCGAGCCGCCCGGCCCTCTGGCGCCACGTATCCACTGGACGCCGGCCGTCCCCGACGAAGGCAGCCTCGTCGTCCTGACGCTGGAACCGGAGCCCAGGGGTCTGCCCGTCTTCGAGGTCCGAGCCCGCGCCCGCGATAGGGACGTCGCCTTGTCGTCCCTCGACGGGGGTGCTTACTTCGGACTCGTCGCCGCGCCACTCAACGTCCCCGAGATACCTGTCGAGATCGACATCACGCTCGCCGATGGTACCCGCATCACCCGGCGCCTTACGCTGCTGGTCGAAACGCTCGACTTCGCGGCTACGCGCCTGCGCGTCGCGAGCCGCTTCACCGCGCCCGACGAGCGGGCCGTCGAGCGAATCCGGCGCGAGCGCGAGATCGTCCGCGCCGCCCTGGCGACAGTAACCACCGTGCCGCTGTGGAACGGCGCCTTCATCATGCCGCGCGACGACGCTACTACAAGCCCCTACGGTCAACGCCGCCTCTTCAACAACGAGCTGAGGAGCCGGCACACCGGGCTCGACATCCGCGGCCGTACCGGCGACCCGGTATACGCAGCGAACAGCGGACGCGTCATCCTGGCCCGCAACCTTTTCTACACCGGCAATGCCGTCTACATCGATCACGGACTGGGCATCATCACCGGCTACTTCCACCTCTCGAAACACGAGGTGACCGAAGGTCAGTGGGTGGAGAAAGGCCAGCTGATTGGCAGGGTCGGTGCCACCGGCCGGGTCACCGGCCCACACCTCCACTGGGGCCTCTACCTGCAAGGCGCCGCCCTCGATCCCAGCACGCTGCTCGCGCCAGCCTTCGCCCGAATCAGCGACCGCCTTCCAGCCCCTACGGTGATTGTCGAATAGAAAGGGGCGAGCCCGGTCGGACTCGCCCCCGTCCTCATCCACGCCGGCCAGCTTCGGGCGCCGGCTTGATCCGCCGTTCTACTGCAGCTCCATAACGATCTCAACGACCGCCGGATCGTCTATTTCGTCCGGAGGGTCGTTGAAGTCGATCGAGTCCTCGCCGCGCAAAGTGATCGTCTGCCCGGTGAGCCCGTACTCGAACCTTGCCGAGCCGTCCGGGTCCACCTCGTCGATCAAGACGATCATGTCGCCGAACAACAGCACCACCCCGTAATGAATCTCTGGCAGTTCGGGTGGGAGTATCAGAGTCAGCTCATAGCTTGCATCGGCTTGGACGGTGGCGCTGAGGCCTCCCCCCGAGGCGATCACGTCTATCGTGTCCGTCGGCGTCGGACTGCTGACGAACCGGAACTCCGTCGCCTCCCACGTGCCGGCGAGGTCTGCCGCCGTCAACCCCGTTGCGAACCGAAACACCCCCAGCAGGTCCGCCGGCTCGTTGGTGCCGTCAGGCGGGACATCGAAATCGTAGTCCACCTCGTCGCTGAATATCGTCAGCATGTCCCCCGACAGCTGGACCGAAAAGGCGGCTGTTTCTCCCGGCTCTTCGTCGTTGGTCATCAGCAGGACACCCTCTTCGACCAGCAGAGCCCCCTTGAGGAAATCGGCGCCGCTCCCGAAGGGATTTGCCAACGCGGCCGTGTACCTGCCGTTGCCGGCTACAGTCATGGTCACAACGGCGCCGGCTGCGACGAAGTCGATGGATTCCGCCGGGTTTTGCTGGTTCGTGAACTTGAACTCCTCTCCGATCCACGCGCCGACGAGGTCCGCGAGCGTGATGTCGCTGGGCCCACCGTCGTCGTCGCACCCGACGAACAGTCCAGTGCTCAGCACAAGAGCGAACAATACGACTTCCCTTCTCATCGTTTCCTCCTGTACTCCGGCCGCTGACAGGCCTTCGCAATGGTAGGTTGCTACTCACTACGCACGCGGCGATTTCGGGTTTCAACCGAGCTTGGGTGGGCACTTGGCCCGGAGAACACGTTCGCAAGTGCTACGGGGAGTACCCGAAGTAGAGGTGGTCGGGAATTCGTGAATCCATGACTAATAGAGTACTTGAACAATAGAGCCTTCGAATTGAGAGCGGAGCGGCAAACCGATGGATTCTCAACTCGAAGGCTCGAGTACTCAAGTATTCAATCAGTCAGTTAGTCATGAATTCCCTAATCCCCACCCCGCAAGAGGATCTCCTCGAACAGTTCGATCGCCCGCGGATCCTCGGACTGTCCTAGCCAGAATAGCGCGTTCTTCACCAGAGCGGGGTCGTGCGTGGTTCGTACGACCTCGATCAGCGCCGGCACTCCTTCGTCGGCGGGGCGCTGCGACAGGGCGAAGACAGCCATCTTGCGGATCTCCAGCTCGGCCTCGTCGTCGTAGACGATCTCGGTCAGCCCCTCGGTCGCCGCCTCTGCCGCGGTCTGGCCCAGCCAGAAGACGGCGCTTTTGCGCGTATCGCGCCGCATCGACCCGTCACGCGCCATATCCAGGAGCTCCGGCCAAACGGTCACGCTGTCCGCCAGCAGGGCCGGGAAGATCGCCTCCTGGCCCGCGTCGCCGCGGGACCGGCGAGCCAGCGACAGCAGGTAATCCGTTGCCTGTCGTACGGGCACGGTACCCAGATCCACCGTGCTCGAACCGGGCTCGCGCCAGCGGCCGCCGACGTAGGTGTCGACCTCGGTGACCTCGCGGTCCCGGACCCTGAGCACGACGCGCACCGGCCCGTGCTCGCACTCGACATCCCAATCGTCACTGTGGCCGCGGCGCATGTGCCAGCCACGTCCACCGTCCATCGAGATGCTATGGTACCCGTCGCCACAGACACCGGGCCGCGACGCGAAGCTCATCCGCACTTTGCCGTCACGCAGGTCCTCCACGGCGTCGGCGATCGACTGCCCGGAGGCCGCCGGGGCCAGCGTCAGCGCTGCGGCCCCGGCGACGACCACGACTAGCTTCTTCATGATCCCCCACCCTCAATCAACTCGAGCAAGAACTCGGCGACCCGTGGATCGTCCGACTGCGACAGCCAGAAGATCGCCTTCTTCCTCAGCTCGACGTCCTCTTCGGTCCGCGCGATCTCCAGCATCCAATCCACCGCCCCCTCCTCGTGCCGCTGTGACAGCGCGAAGATGATCTGCTCCTTCATCTCGCGTTCCGGCATGCGGTTGTAGAGCTCACCCATCTCTTCGATCGACAAGACATGAGACTGGCCTGCCCAGAACAGAGCCTTCTTCCGCATCTCCAGCGGCTCGTTCGCATCGGCTGCCACACGCAACAGCCAGCTCGCGCTCTCATCGTCGCCAAGCTGTGCCAGCGAGAAGATGATTTTCTCCTTGATCTCGTACTCCTCGGTGCTCGCGTAGATCTCCCGCAGAAACTCCGCGTTCTCTTCTCCATGCGACTGCCCGAGCCAGAAGATCGCCTGAGCCCTGAGCTCCGGATCCGCATCTTCGCGCATCGCGTAGTCGCGCAGGATCTGTCCCGCACGGTCGCTGTGCACCTGCGACAGCGAGAAGATCGCCTTGTTCTGTAATTCCGGATCGTCAGATGTCTGCAGGATATCCTCCAGCGCGTCCACCGTCCGCTCGCCGGGCACCTGAGAGAGCCAGAACACCGCCTGGTGGCGCACCTCGGCATCCGGATCGTTCTGCACGACGTCGAGCAAGAGGTCGACGTTCCCCTCATCGACGTGCTGCGAGAGCAGGAACACGGCCTTGCGTCGCATCTCCACACTGCAGGCGTCGTCGCTGCGATCCGCCAGCACTCGCTCGAGGATCGGCAACGCCTGCTCCGAGTTCATCTGCAACAGCGCGTTGAGCGCGGCGATGCGGATCTCATCCTCACATACCTCTTCCTGGCCGCCGGCGCCGATCCCCTGCGCCCGGCGCGCCACGTCCTCACCGGCCGCTGCGTCGCCGCGGCGAGCGAGTTCACCCTGTACGCGCGCCAGCAGCTCCTCGGCGTCCCTCTGCGCTACCTCTTCATCGGCGTAGCGGCCCTGCAGCTGGCGCAGCGCGTCCTCAGCCGCCCGCAGGTCTCGCTCGCGGCCGTTGCGGTAGAGTGCGAACGCCTGGTAGTAGAGCGCCTGCGCCGCGTAGCTGGAGGTCGGATAGCGTCTGTAGACCTCGGCGAACATCTCGGCGGCGCGCCGGTACTCGCCCCGGTTCAGTCGCTCGCGCGCGGCACGGTAGGCTTCATCGGCGGGGTCCTGCTGATAGAAGCTCCCCACCTCCGGGATCGTCTCATCGGGTGTAGCCACCTGCGGCGCCGCCGCGACCGGCGCAGCGATGGCGAGCAGGATTGCCGTGGCCATCATGGCCTTCAAAAGCTCTTTTGAACGCATCAGAGTACTCCTTCCATAGCCACCGTCGGCCCAGCTGGGATCGCCGTCCGCAGTTTCGGCAGCAGCCCTCTATGTTCTAGTCCCTCTGTTACCAGCTCCAGTTCACCATCCCCGCGCTCCGCCGACAGCCGTACGATCTGGACGAGCACCAGCTCCAGCTCCCCGAGCAGCGATCGGAACACGGGATCTTCCGCCGCCGGCGAGTCGATCAGCAGGCGCGTGCTCGCCAGCAGCTCACCGGCGCCCGACCAGAACTCTGCGTCGGCACGACCGGCCTGAGCATCCGTGCGGAACGAAGTCAGGAACGTCTCCGCCCGGACGAGGTGCTCGGTTGCCGCCACCCGATAGGCCAGTTGGGCACCGGCCGGAGTCGTCGTGACTTCCGGTCCCGGCGTCACCGCCACGGGCGGCGCCAATTCGTTATCGCGATTGCTTGTAT
>CP070812.1:4096857-4147940 GCA_020344015.1 Gemmatimonadota bacterium | reverse complement strand
GGTCCGCCGCCTGATGCGCGGTGGCCACGAGACCGTCGTCTTCGACCTCAGCCCCGAGAACGTGAGGCAGCTGGAGGGTGAAGGCGCCAACGGAGCGACGTCGCTGGAGGAGTTCGCCGAGAAGTTGAACGAGCCGCGCGCCGCTTGGGTCATGGTGCCCGCCGGCGAGCCCACCGATCAGACGGTGATGGCGCTGGCCGAGCTGTTCGGGCCCGGCGACATAATCATCGATGGCGGCAACTCGTACTTCAAGGACGACCTGCGCCGCGAGCGGCAGCTGGCGGAGAAGGGGATCCACTACGTCGACGTGGGTACCAGCGGTGGCGTCTGGGGCCTCGAGCGCGGCTACTGTATGATGATCGGCGGCCCGCAGGAGGCGGTGGAGCGCCTCGACCCCGTCTTTGCGACGCTGGCGCCCGGCCCCGGCGAAATCGAGCGTACGCCGGGCCGCGACCGTGAACCGGCCCGCGTCGAGCACGGCTACCTGCACTGTGGGCCCGCAGGTGCCGGTCATTTCGTCAAGATGATCCACAACGGCATCGAGTACGGCATGATGCAGGCGTACGCCGAGGGCTTTGACATCCTGAAGAGCGTCGGCCGCTACGACCTCGACCTGGCCGAGATCGCCGAGGTCTGGCGTCGCGGCAGTGTCGTAACCTCCTGGCTCCTCGACCTCACCGCCACCGCGCTGGCCAACGACTCGCGGCTGTCGGCCTACAGTGGCTTCGTCCAGGACTCGGGCGAAGGGCGCTGGACGATTCTCACGGCAGTCGAGGAGGCCGTCCCCGCCGACGTGCTCTCGGCCTCGCTTTACGCCCGCTTCCGCTCGCGACAGGAGCATACTTTCGCGGAGAAGGTTCTCTCCGCGATGAGACATGGATTCGGTGGACACACAGAGCCGCCGGGCGGAAAATAGACGGTAGCCGGTAGCCAGTAGCCGGTAACTGACGATGTGCCCACAGGCCACCGACTACCGGCCACCGGCCACTAGAACCCAGACGTGAGAATGATGAGCGATTCGCACAACAACACCGCCAAACCCGCCCCGCCCTGCGCGATAGTAATCTTCGGCGCCGCCGGCGATTTGACGCGCCGCAAGCTCATACCTGCGCTCTTCAACCTGGCCGAGGCCGGGCTGCTGCCCGACGAGTTCGCCATCGTCGGGTTCGCACGCCGTCTCGATGAGGATGAGTATCGCAAGCGGTTGGGGGACGAGGCGCGCCGCCACCTGACGGGGGAGTTCCGCCAGGAGATATGGGACTGGCTGGCCGAGCGGGTCTACTTCGTGGTGGGTGACCTCAACGACCCCGAAGCCTACGTGCGATTGAAGGAGACGCTGGCGCAGGTCGACAAGGAGCGGGGGACCAGGGGCAACTACCTCTATTATCTGTCGACGCCGCCCAGCTTCTTCTCCGAGATCCCGCGGCGCTTGGACGAGGTCGGCCTCGCCCGCGAAGGGGACGGCCGCTGGCGGCGCCTCGTCGTCGAGAAGCCGTTCGGCCACGACCACGAATCGGCGCGCATGCTCAACCGCGAGCTCCTCGAGGTCGTCGACGAGTCGCAGATCTACCGCATCGACCATTACCTCGGCAAAGAGACGGTCCAGAACATCCTGGTCTTCCGTTTCGCCAACGCGATCTTCGAGCCGATCTGGAACCGCCGCTACGTAGACAATGTGCAGATTACAGTGGCGGAGCGGGTCGATGTCGGGACGCGCGGCGGTTACTACGACCATGCAGGCGCGCTCCGCGACATGGTGCCCAACCATCTCTTCCAGCTCCTGGCACTCATCGCTATGGAACCGCCGGTCTCGTTCGAGGCTGATGCCGTCCGCAACGAGAAGGGCAAGATCTTCCGCGCCGTGAACCCGATCGAGCCCGATGAGGTCCTGGAAGAGGCGGTGCGTGGCCAATACGGCGAGGGTGAGATGCCGGACGGCGAGCGGGTGATCGCCTATCGCTCGGCGGAGCGGGTCGCTCCCGACTCCTCGACCGAAACGTATGTGGCGCTCAAGCTGATGATCGACAACTGGCGCTGGGCCGGTGTGCCCTTCTACCTGCGGACTGGAAAGAGCCTGCCAAAGCGGGTGACCGAGATCGCCATCCAATTCAAGAGCGTGCCTTTGGTGCTGTTCGCGAATACACCGGTCGATCAGTTGCAGCCGAACGTGCTTTGTCTGAGGATCCAGCCGGACGAGGGGATCTCGCTCTCCTTCGGCGCCAAGGTTCCGGGTCCGCTGATGCAGATCGGCGCCGTCGATATGGACTTCTGCAACGAAGACTACTTCCACGCGACGCCGACGACCGGATACGAGACGCTCCTCTACGACTGCATGAACGGTGATGCCAACCTGTTCCAGCGTGGCGACAACGCGGAGGCCGCCTGGAGCGTCGTGAACCCGATCCTCGATGTCTGGAGCGCGCTGCAGCCGCGCGAGTTCCCCAACTATGCGGCAGGGACCTGGGGGCCGCAGGCGGCGGACGACCTCTTGCGACGCGACGGTCGCAGCTGGAGGACCCTCGGATGAAGATTCTCGCCGGCGACATCGGCGGCACCAACGCCAGGTTGACCGTCTACGACGTGCAGCTGACCCAGTACCAAGCGCTTGTCGCCGAGACCTTTCCAAGCCGCGAATTCGGCACGCTGGAGGAGATCGTATCGGGATTCATGAAGGGCCACGGCATCGAGTGCCAGCGCGCCTGCTTCGGCGTGGCCGGGCCTGTGAAGGACGGCCGGGCGCAGACCACGAACCTGCCCTGGCTGGTCGAGACCTCGAAGCTCGCCGGCGCCGCCCAGGTCGAGGCCCTCGCATTGATCAACGACCTGAAAGCGCAGGCCTACGGCATCGCCGTGCTCGGGCCGCAGGACCTCGAGGTGCTCAACACGGGCAGCGAGACAGCCAGCGGCAACGCGGCACTCATCGCCGCGGGCACGGGCCTGGGTCAGGCGGGCCTCTACTGGGATGGACAGGCGTACCACCCCTTTGCCACCGAGGGAGGCCACACCTCCTTCGGTCCCACAGGCGAACGACAGGTCGCGCTACTCGATTTTCTCTCCCAGCGCTTCGGCCGGGTCAGCTGGGAGCGCATCCTATCCGGCCCCGGCTTCATGAACATCTTCGAGTTTCTGCTCGAGTACCGGGACGCCGCCAAGCCCGCCTGGCTGGACGACGAGGTCGGTGAGGGCGGGGACCCGGCTCCGGTGATCACCAAGGCCGCTCTGGGAGAACGCTGCGAGATCTGTGTCGAGACCCTCCAGCTCTTCGCAGAGCTTTACGGTGCCGAGGCTGGCAACCTCGCCCTCAAGATGCTGGCTACCGGCGGCGTGTTCGTCGGCGGTGGCATCGCTCCCAAGATCATCGATGCGTTGAGAGAACCGCCGTTCATGAACGCGTTCCTCGACAAGGGTCGCATGCGACCACTCCTCGAAGCCACACCGGTGCGCGTGATCACCAACAAGAACACCGCGCTCTTGGGCGCCGCCCGCTACGCGGCCAGCCTCGGAGCGGCGGCGTAACGAGGCCAGGCGCGACGTGCCGGATCAGGCAGTCAGTCTAGGCCGCAGTCTAGCGGAAAAGCGTCGGCAGGCCGGTGGTGGAGCCGACGAGCTTCCCACACTGATCCTCGAGATGGGACTTGCCGCAAAGATCCTGACTCGCGAGATCCGCAGGGCCGCCCTGGTCGGAAACCTGGGGCTCGCCGGTGAACAGAACCCGAGCGGTGACACGCAGAAAAAGCTGGACGTCTACTCGAACGGGGTCGTGGTCAGGGCGTTCACCGACACCGGCCTGGTAGCGGCCATCGTATCCGAAGAGATGGAAGAGCTGCGCATCATCAGCTGCAGCCCAGAGGCCGAGTATCTGTTGTGTGTCGACCCGCTCGACGGCTCATCGAACACCGACATCAACGGCGCGGTGGGTACGATCTTCAGCTTCTATCGCCGCGGCGTCTCGGGTGCTTGCATCGATTGCGAGGGCGAACTGCGAGAGAGTGCCGAGCTGGTTGCGGCGGGCTACGTGCTCTATGGGCCGAGCACCGTTCTCGTCTACAATATGGGTGACGCGGTCGATGCGTTCACACTCGATGACGATGTCGGTGAGTTCCTTCTCTCGCACGAGAAGATTCGCTGCCCGGATCGCGGGTCATACTACAGTGCCAACCTCGGTCGCTATCACGGTTGGGATCAGAACGTCCGCGCCTATGCCGACCACGTGATCGAGCCCGACCCGGCGAGCGGCAGGCCTTACTCGTTACGCTATAGCGGCGCCCTCGCCGCCGATTTGCACCGCGTCCTCCTCGAGGGCGGGATCTATCTGTATCCGGCGGACGAAGACTATCCCGAAGGGAAGCTGCGCCTGCTCTACGAGTGCGCGCCCCTCGCCTTTGTCGTCGAGGCGGCCGGCGGCCGAGCCAGCACCGGTCGCGGGCGCGTGCTCCATCTGCGGGCCGAGTCGCCACACCAGCGTTCCCCGCTGGCGATCGGCAGCAGCGATGAGGTGGCGACCTTCGAGCGGTTTGTAGCGACGCGCGGGAGCTGATGTGGCGATTCGCGTCTTCCAAAATCCCGATCTGGTGGCCGAGGCCGCCGCCGACGTATTCGCCGCGAGGGCGCGGCAGGTGGTCGAATCGGCGCGGCTATTGCATGTCGTGCTGTCGGGTGGGTGCACTCCCTTGCGGCTGTTCAAGCTGCTCGCCGCCGAGCCCTACCGCGACGCCATCCCCTGGAATCGAGTTCACTTCTTCTGGGGCGACGAGCGCACCGTTCCGCCGGACCACGCCGACAGCAACTTCGGGGCGGCGAACGAGGCGCTGCTCTCGAAGCTCGAGCTACCTCGAGAGAACGTTCACCGGATCCACGGCGAGCATCGCGATCCGCAAGAGGCGGCCCTCGACTACGAGACCGAACTGCGGCGCCACTTCGGGCTGGCGGATAGCGAGTTCCCCCGCTTCGATCTGGTCTATCTGGGGATGGGCGCCGACGGGCACACGGCCTCTCTCTTCCCGGGAAGTGAGGCGCTGGAAGAGCGGCGCCGCCTGGCCGTCGCCCACTGGGTCGAGGGGCTGGGCGCCCACCGCATCACATTGACGTACCCTACCTTTAACAACGCTTCTTGTATACTGTTGCTGGTGACGGGCGGGGAGAAGGCGGAGACGCTGCGCGAGGTTCTTGAAGGCCCGGGCGAGCCGCTCCGCTACCCCGTCCAGCTGATCCGCCCCGAGGGCGGAGAGCTGCACTGGTATATAGACAAAGGGGCAGGTCGGCTGCTCGGCCCAGAATCTCGGTAGTAGCGGTTCGACCCGCTAGGACCTGAAGGGAGAAGCTGGATCATGGCAACAAAGACCGCTGGATCGTTGGCGCTGATCGAGGACCTGCTCGGCGACGAGGCGGAATCGCTTCTGAGTTTTGCCTGCAAGGGGATCACGAAGGACCAGCTTCACCTGCCGGGCCCCGACTTCATCGACCGCATACTCGCGGCTTCCGATCGTAACCCGCAGGTGCTGGTCAGCCTGCAGCGCATCATCGACCACGGCCGACTGGGTGGTACGGGCTACCTGTCGATCTTGCCGGTCGATCAGGGCATAGAGCACTCGGGCGCGGCGTCCTTCGCGCCCAACCCGATCTACTTCGATCCCGAGAACATCGTCAAACTGGCGTCCGAGGCCGGCTGCAACGCGGTCGCTTCCACACTCGGTGTGCTGGGCGTCGTGTCACGCAAGTACGCCCACAAGATCCCCTTCATCGTCAAGCTCAACCACAACGAGCTACTGACCTACCCGAACACGTTCGATCAGGTGCCCTTCGCATCGGTCGAGCAGGCGTGGGAGCTGGGTGCCGCCGCGGTGGGTGCGACGGTCTACTGGGGTGCCGAAGAGTCGCACCGCCAGCTGCAGGAGGTCTCCGAGGCCTTTTCGCGGGCGCACGAGCTGGGTATGGCAACCTTCCTCTGGTGCTACCTGCGCAATGCTGCGTTCAAAAAGGACGGCGTGGATCACTCGACAGCCGCCGACCTGACGGGACAGGCAAACCATCTCGGCGTTACCATCGAGGCGGACATCGTCAAGCAGAAGCTTCCCACCCATAACGACGGCTACAACGCCCTAAGCTTCGGTAAGACGTCCCAGCTCGTTTATGACGAGTTGGTCGCCGATAACCCCGTGGATTGGACGCGGTGGCAGGTCGCCAACTGCTACATGGGTCGCATCGGCATGATCAACTCCGGCGGCGCCTCGAAGGGCACGGGCGACCTCGGCTCGGTCGTTCGCACTGCGGTGATCAACAAACGTGCCGGCGGCATGGGACTCATTTCAGGTCGCAAGACGTTCCAGCGACCCATGGAGCAGGGCGTCGAGATGTTCCACGCTATTCAGGACGTCTACCTCTGCAAAGACGTCGACGTTGCCTGAAGATTCTGGTGTTGGGAATTCGGCAATCCATGACTAATAGACTAATAGAACCATAGACTACTCGAATTGAGAACCGCTGCCATTCTGATCTCGAGTATTCAATTGGTCGACTATTCAATTAGTTATGGATTGCCGAATTCCCAATAACTAGCCGCCCTCAAGTTCTTCCAGCGTCGACGGCCAGTCGTCCTTCAGTAACCGCGACAGCGCCCGATCGCGAAGCAGCTTCCCATCAGTCTGACAACTGGCACAGTAGTTCGTCTCGTTGGCCGCATAGACGATCCGTTGGATCGGCGAGCCGCACTGTGGACACGGCTGCCCGTACTTCCCGTGCACCTTCATCGCCGGGTGGAAAGCGGTCACCTTCTCCGGGAACCCGTCACCGACCTCGGAACGTAGCCGATCGGTCCACCCTTGCAGTGTCTCGCGAACGGCCCTGTAGAGCCGAACCAATTCGTCTTCGCTCAGTTGATGCGTCCGTTTGACCGGCGAGAGCCGCGCCACCAGTAGTATCTCGTCGGAGTAGGCGTTGCCGATCCCGGCGAGGATCCGCTGGTCGGTCAACGCGCGTTTGAGTGAGCGGTTCTCGCGCACGAGGGCGGTTCGAAACTCCTCGAGCGACGCCTCGAGCGGGTCGATGCCCCCGCGCTCGAAGGACGCCAGTGAGGTGGCGCCGTGAACCAGGTGCAGCGATGCCTGCTTCGCCCTCCCGGCCTCCGTCAGCAGCACCGAGCCGTTGGCGAAATCGAACGCGGCATGGCCTGGCTTTCTCGGAACCGCCGTCCCTCTCTCACGCCAGCGCAGGCGGCCCGTGATCATCAGGTGGAAGACCATGTAGAGCTCGCCGTCCAACTCCCAGACGATCCGCTTGGCCATCCTCCTCAAACCAAGAACACGCTGGCCTTCTGCCGCCGAGATGGGAGGATCGAATGTCTTGAGGAGAGATGGCGATTGCAGCCGAACGCGTTCTAACGTCGCGCCGCGAATCCGGCGCTCCAGCGCCTCGACGTAGACCGTTACCTCAGGCAGTTCCGGCACACTACCTCCGTGCAGGCATCGTCGTCAGCGCATGCCAAGGGTTGCAGACACGGAGGAGGAGGGAGAACCGCCTCGCGTAGGTCGCGAGCTCACCACCGAGGGTGAGGCCCCTTCTCGGGAGGTGGCGCGAGCCCGGAGCGAGTGGTTCTCCCTCCTCCGGCGCAAACGGTGGTGTCCTAGTCGTGCGCTCCCAACGCCCGGTCCAGGTTGAACGCCGCGCTGATCAGGCTGATGTGGGTGAACGCCTGGGGGAAGTTGCCCAGCGCCTCGCCTTGCGGGCCGGTCTCCTCGGCGTAAAGGCCAAGGTGGTTTGCGTAGCCCAGCATCTCCTCGAACATCAGCCGGGCGCCGCGAAGCCGCGTCGGGTCGCGTCTGCCGGCACGGGCCAGCGCCTCGACCAGCCAGAAGGTGCACATGTTGAACGAGCCTTCCTCGCCTTCCAGGCCGTCCTCGGTCTCGTAGACGTTGTAGCGGAAGACCAGGTTGTTCTCGACCAGTCCGCCGTCGGCTGGTGGCCGAAGCGTGGCGTCGATCGTGCTCAGCATCCGTGGGTCGTTCGGCGAGATGAAGAAGACGAGCGGCATGATAAGGTTAGAGGCGTCCAGCGAGTCGCTGCCGTAATGCTGGACGAAGGCTTGGCGCTTCTCGCTCCAACCTTTCTCGAAGATCTCCTCGTAGATCTGGTCACGGATCGTCAGCCAGCGAACACGATCGGCGGGGAGCGACCGTTTGTCGGCCAGGCGGATGGCGCGGTCGAGCGCGACCCAGCACATGAGCTTCGAGTAAACGAAGTGCTGTCGCGGGCCCCTTACCTCCCAGATCCCCTCGTCCACCGTCTGCCAGTTGTCGCAAACCCAATCGACCATTCGGCGCAGCCAGACCCAGCCATCGTAGGCGATTGGAGCGCCGTACTTGTTGAACAAGTAGGCCGAGTCCATCAGCTCGCCGTAGATGTCGAGCTGTAGTTGGTTGTAGGCCCCGTTGCCGATGCGCACCGGACGCGAACCCCGGTAGCCCTCAAGGTGATCGAGTGTTTCCTCTGTAAGCTCGTGCCGGCCGTCGATGCCGTACATGATCTGCAGAGAACCGTCCGGCTCGGGCTCCTGGATCCGCTCGCGCAAAAACTGCCCGAAGCGGGCGGCCTCCTCGGTGAACCCGACCCGGATGAAGGCGTAGAGCGTGAAGGCGGCATCCCGAATCCACGCGTAGCGATAATCCCAGTTGCGCACCCCGCCGATTTCCTCGGGGAGGCTACAGGTTGGGGACGCGACGATCGCACCCGTCGGCTCGTAGGTCATGAGCTTCAAGGCGAGCACCGACCGGTGTACCGCTTCGCGCCAGCGGCCGGTGTAAGTGCACTTGTTCAGCCAGTGTCGCCACCACTCCACCGTACCGTTGAACAGCTCGAACTCCTCTTCACGGGAGAGACCCAGGCCACAGCCGACTCCACCCTCGATTTCGCGCAGCACGAAGATCGCCGTCTGGCCGCGCTCGAGGGAGAACTCGGCCCTTACTCCTGCACCCTCCTTCGAAAGGGGGATGTCGGTGACGAGTCCAAGGCTCAGCCCCGGTCCCCGGAAACAGGCGCCTTCGGGGCTCACGTCCAGCGAGTGTTTGTCCCGGGCGTAGTTGAATGCCGGCTTGCACTCCATGCCGAATGCCATCGAACCGCGCACGATCTGTACGCGCCGCACAAGCCAGTGGCTCCCTCGTTCACCGTGCCGGACGCCCACCGGCATATAGTCGACAATCTGGCCGACACCTTCCGGCGACAGGAAGCGCGTGACCAGCACATTCGTATCGGGCCAGTAATACTGCTTGGTAGTGACGTTCGTGACATCACGCGGGCAGATCTTGAAATGGCCGCCCTTCTTCTCGTCGAGGATAGCCGCGAATACGCTCGGCGAGTCGAAGTGCGGATAGCAGAACCAGTCGATCGATCCGTCCATGCCGACCAGGGCCGCGCTGTGCATGTCGCCGACGACGCCGTAATCCTCGATGGGCTTGTATGCCATATCTTGTCCTCGAGTCTCGTCCCTGGGAGGAATGCTAATCTCGCCCCATCCTCCGCGGCGTCAACCTCGGGGGGAGGCGTAAAGTTCCCTGCTGTAGAGCCTCTATTTGCTGTCTTTGAGGATCTCTCGGGCGGCGTTGTAGCCCGGAGTGCCGGTGACGCCGCCGCCCGGGTGCGTGCCCGCGCCACACAGGTACAGGCCCTCGACCGGTGAGCGGTAGCGTGCCCAGCCGGGCACCGGCCGCATGAAGAAGAGCTGGTCGAGCGTCATCTCGCCGTGGTAGATGTTCCCTTCCGTCAAACCGAAGACGGCCTCGATGTCCAGCGGGGTCAGCACCTGCCGGTGCAGGATGGCCGACTCGATGTTCGGCGCGTAGGCCGCGAGCGTCGTTACGACCCGGTCGCCCAGGTCTTCGCGCTTCGCGTCGTCCCACTCGCCGTCCCTTAGATTGTAGGGGGCGTACTGGACGAGGATCGACATCACGTGCTTACCGTCCGGCGCCAGACTCGGGTCAGTCGACGACGGGATCACCGCCTCGAGGTACGGCTCGCGTGACAGCTCGCCGTACTTGGCATCGTCGAAGGCACGCTCTAGGTACTTGAGGCTGGGGCTAATCGAGATCAGGCCTCGCAGGTGTGGCCCGTCCCCCGGCAGGCAACTGAAATTCGGGAGTTCGCCGAGCGCCAGGTTTACTCGGGCGACAACGCCCTTGAACTTGATGTTGCGCACGCGGCGCACGAAGTCGGGGTCCAGGTTGAACGGGTCCAGCAGGCCGCAAAATGTCCGGCTGGGGTCGGCGTTGGAGATGACTCGTCGTCCGGCGATCTCCTCGCCGTCCACCAACGCGACGCCAGACGTCGCTCCGGCTTCGGCGATGATCCGCTCCACCCAGGCGTTCGTCCTTATCTCGACGCCGGCGCTGCGGGCGGCGCTCTCCAGCGCACGTGACAGGCCGCCCAGGCCGCCGCGCGCGCGAAGCGGAGCGCGCAGGACGCCCTGCTTAGCCCCCACCTGATGGTGCAAGAACAGGAAGGCGGTCCCTGCCGACATCGGCCCCTGATGGATTCCGGTGATCCCGACCGCTCCCAGTGTCCCCTTCAAGAGGTCGTTCTCGAACCACTCGTCCAGTAGCTCGACCGCCGTCATCGGTAGAACCCGTAGCACCTCCGTCATGTCCTGTTTGCCTAACCGTCGCAGGCGGCCGGCCATCTTCAGCAGCTCCCAAACGTCTTTCTTCTTCTTCGAGAGGACGTCTGGAGGGGTCGAGTAGATCGACTCGAGAAGCCCGGTCGCCTTTGCGACCAGAGCGGCAAAACCGTTCCAGCGCTTGGCGTCCTTCTCGGAGAGCTGCCCGATCGAGTCGACCGTGACCTCTGGCGTCCGCCAGAGGAGCAGGTGGTCAGCGTCGAGACCAGGCGAGAACACGGCAGGGTCGAGCGGCAGCAGCTCCAGACCGTGCTTCGCCAGCTGCAGGTCGCTTATCACCGTGGGGTGCAGGCGGTTTATGCAATGGGCGCCCGTGTCGAACTTGAAACCCGGGAACACGTCCTCGGTCACCGCTGCGCCACCGACCATCTCGCGCCGCTCGAGGACCAGGACCTTCAGTCCGGCTTTGGCCAGGTAGGTGGCGGTGACGAGGCCGTTGTGCCCGGCGCCGATAACGATGGCGTCGTATTTGTCGTTCATCGTTACCAGTCCTTCAATATTTCCAGTGCGGCGAGCCGGCCGGAGGCGCCTGTGATCCCGCCACCGGGGTGCGTGCCCGATCCGCACTGATAGAGGTTCTTGAGCGGCGTCCGGTAGTTCGCCCACGGGTGAGTCGGTCGCATGAAGAACAGCTGGTGCAGAGAAAGTTCGCCGTGGAAGATGTTCCCTTGCGTCAGCCCGTATGTCTCCTGCATGTCCCACGGCGTAACGACGTGCCGGTGGATGATGGCGTTCTTAAGGTTCGGCGCGAACTCCGAGATCGTGTTGACCACCGCGTCACCGAACGCTTCGCGTTGCTCGTCGTTCCAGCCGCCGTTCAGCTCGAACGGCGCCCATTGACAGAAGATCGACATCACGTGCTTGCCCGGCGGCGCCATTCCAGGATCGATCATCGACGGGATGATGATGTCCATGTACGGATGCCGCGAGAAGTTACCGTACTTGGCGTCGTCGTAGGCGCGTTCCATGTAGTCGAGGCTCGGGCTTATCGAGATCGCGCCGCGCAGGTGCGGACCCTTGCCCGGCAGGCACGTGAGGTTCGGCAACTCGCCCAGCGCCAGGTTAACCTTGCCTGACGAGCCACGAATCTTGAAGCGGCGAATCGCATCCAGAAAGTCGCTCGGCAGGTGCTGGGGCTCGACCAGTTTCAGGAACGTGAGCTTCGGGTCGACACCGGTGACGACTACCCGCCCATGGATCTCCTCACCGCTTTCCAGCGCCACCCCTACAGCCTTGCCGTTCTTCACGATCACCTGCTCTACGCTGGCCTCCGTGCGGATCTCGGCGCCGAGCTCTCGGGCCGCCGAAGCGATCGCTTCGCTCACCGCTCCGGTGCCGCCTTTGGCGAAGCCCCAGGCTCTGAACACCCCGTCGATCTCGCCCATGTAGTGGTGCAGCAGCACGTACGCGGTGCCGGGTGAGCGAACGCCGAGGAACGTGCCGATGATCCCGCTGGCCGACATGGTGGCCTTGAGCGGCTCGGTCTCGAACCACTCATCGAGAAAGTCGGCGGCGCTCATCGTCATCAACTTGCATAGCGCGTAGAACTGCTCGGGCGGCAGGTCGAGAAAGTGCCTGCCGAACCGGAGCAGGCCCATCAGGTCCCTCGGTCTCATGGACGTCGGGTTGGGCGGCACGACGTCCAGGATGTGCTTCATCGCGAAGGCGAGGTGATACATCAGCTTGCCGAAGTCGTCGTAAGCTTCGGCGTCTTTCGGAGAATGGCGATAAAGCTCGCGACGAGTCTCGTCGTGGTCGGCGCCGCGCATCAGGTAGTCGCCGTTCGGCAACGGCGTGATCGTGCTCTCCAGCGGCAGCAGTTCCAATCCGTGACGCGCCAGCTGCAGATCACGAATTACGTCGGGCCGCAACAGGCTGACCACGTACGAGAGGGCAGAGAACTTGAAGCCGGGGAAGATCTCCTCGGTGACAGCCGAACCGCCGACGAGGTGTCGCCGCTCGAGCACGACTGCACGCTTGCCGGCCCGCGCCAGATAGGCTGCGGTGATGAGCCCGTTGTGGCCGCCGCCGATGATCACCGCGTCGTATCGCGTATTCTGTCCCATCTTCAGCTCCGTTTCCTTTCCGGGTCGAAGAAGGGTAGCTCGACAACGCGTGCAGCTGCCTTCTTGCGCTGGTGTTCTACCGTCACCTCCATTTCGACTCGTGTGCCCCGCTCGGCCGAGTTCGACTGCAGGTGGGCCAGCGCGATGTACTTTTTCAACGTCGGCGACCAGCAGCCGCTGGTGGCGTAGCCGACCTGCTTGCCTCCCGAGTAGACGGGCACACTGGTCCGCCAGGTCATCTGGGGCAGTTCGGGCGGCAACCCGAACTCGCTGTACACCTTCTGCAGCGAATTCCAGTCGATTTCCAACCCTTTGAAACCCCAGGTCGGGCCACCACGCCACTCGTCGAGAAGCGCCTGCCGTCCGACGAAGTGGTCCTTCTCGAGTTTGACCGTCCAGCCCAGCCCTAGCTCGAACGGCGAGGACTTGCGCGACTCGATCAGCGCCCGGTTCGCCGGGACGTAGTCGACGCCGATCAGTATCAGGCCGGCTTCCACGCGTGCCATGTCCAGCGCGAGTATCCCGGCCGGTGTGATACCATAGGGTTCCCCGCCGTCGATCAGGGCGTCCCAGAGCGGGACCGCCTGGCGGGCCTCGACCCAGATCTCGTAGCCCAGGTCGCCTGTGTATCCGGTACGCGTGATCGTCACCGGGATATCTCTGATGCGGGCAAACGCGAGACGGAAGTACTTGAGGTTATCCAGGTCGGCGTCCGATAGGCTCTTCAGTATCTCTCGCGACGTCGGCCCCTGTAGGGCGAGTGCCGCTGTCGAGTCGGTGTCGTCCTCGATCGTGACCCGCAGGCCGCCCGCGTTGTCGGCGAGCCAACGCAGGTTGGGTTCCGCCGCGGTGAGCCGGAAACTGTCCTCGCCGAGACGCTGCAGCGTACCGTCGTCGATGACCTTGCCGGTCTCGTCGCACCAAGGTCCGTACATGACCTGGTGGACGTCGCATTTCGCGACGTCGCGCGTCAGGACACGGTTGAGGAATCGCTCCGCGTCCGTTCCGCGGATCAGGTACTTGTACAGCGGGGAGACATCGATTAGCGCACTGGCGCCGCGGATGGCGAAGTACTCGCGGTCGTTGACCAGCTCGTAGGAGCTGGCCGACAGGTAGCCTGCCCAGCGCCGCCAGTTCTGCCCTTCGCAGAGGGGCGCCGTTCGCTCGTGGAATGGTGTGCCTCTGAGCATAGCCGGAGCGTGGCTTTCGTTATGAAGTATGAAAGTGGGGCCTGGACCGCGGACAAACTAAGCCGTGCGTCGGGCCGGGGAAACCCCACGGCAGTGGTACCGATTCTGCTTTCTCAAGCTGCTCTAGCACGCCCCGCCACCGGGTCCTAACTTGGCGCAAGACAGCAGGTTGAGCCCTCAACAATCGTAAGAGCCATGCGAGAGATAAAAGCGCTGCTTCGTGCCCCGCTCGAGTACCGCTACGGTACTCTCTTCATGTCGCTGCTCCTGCTGTTGTCAGCCCCCGCACTTTTGCCGGAGCGCCTGGATTTGCTCGGGACGTCGATCGTCTTCACCCTGGTCGTATCGGCGGGCGTCGGCGCGATCGCGCAGACGCAACGAACGTTTCTCACCGCGTTACTGATCGCCGCGCCGGCACTGCTCTTGTTCTGGATTGGTCCGAGCTTGGGGACTCGAGTGCCCGAGGTCTTAGGCGACATCTTGCTGGCGGCATTCCTGGCCTACGCCGCTGCGGCAATACTCAACCGTGTTCTTCAGGCGGATCACGTCGATGCCGAGACCATTTACGGCGCCGTCTGCGTCTATTTCCTGTTCGCCGCGTTTTGGGCGGTGATTTTCGCCCTCGTGGAGACGTTGGCGCCGGGATCGTTCAATCTCCCCGAATCCGTGAACCTTGTCGGTGGCAGCCGATTCGATTCGGGCCCGATGTTCTACTACAGCTTCGTCACCATCACGACTCTAGGGTACGGCGATATAACGCCCGCCACCGAGTTAACGCGCCTGCTGGCTCTGCTCGAAGCCGTGCTGGGACAGCTCTATCTTGTGATATTGATCGCGCGACTCGTCGGCCTCTACACCACACGCGGGGCCTCCGGAACTGAGTAGTGCCCTGGCCCCTGACGACGTAGGAGACTGAGCAGGTGAAGGGAGCGCCATCGGTCCTGTTGGGACGCTCGGTCTGGGTCACGTCGGTCCTCATACTCGCGATCGCAGCGGCGCTGGCGCTACGCTTTCAGGCGATAGGCTGGAAGTACACGCTGACCCACGACGAAGGGATCAGCTATCTGGCGGCGACGTGCCACCAGCGCGCCTTCCACGAGACCGACCTCCGACTCCGCTCTGTCCCCGCGATTGAGTGGAAGCGATTCCTGCAGGTGGAGGATCGCTTCTGCTATGGTACGATCAGCGCAGACCTGGCGACCTACGATATCCATCCTCCGCTCTACTTCTGGATGCTGCATAGCTGGTCGCTGCTCTTTGGCGTGCAGCTCTGGACCGGCCCGTCCCTCAACTCGACCCTTGCCGTCCTGACGATCCTGGCTCTGTTCGGCTTCGCCCGCCAGGTGTTGAAGAACGATGCAGAGGCGGTGCTCGTGGCCTTCACCTACGCGTTGAGCCCGGCCATCGCCTCAGTATCGATCGAGGCGCGCCAGTACGACCTGCTGGCCCTGCTCGCTGTGCTCCTCGTCTGGCAGACGTGGAGAGTGGCGGGTGACGCGGCCGGAAGTCGCCGCCGTGAGCTCGCCATGCTGGCGGCGTTCGCTTTCGCGGGGTCGCTCACGCACTACCACTTCGCGCTGGTCGTGGTGGGCTGCTGCGTCTTTCTGTTCGCAAGGCTGAAGAGGAAAGGGTTGCTGCGCGGTCTTGGGGCGTTGGGCGTGGGATACCTTCTGGGCTTTCTGGTCTACCCACCGTTCGGCGCCTTCGGCCAGGCTAGGCGTCAGGCCCAGCCCTTCGATCCGGCGGAGATCGGAGAGCGGCTGCGCGCGGTGATCTCGACATTCGAGCCGACCCACTACCTCTTTGGCGCTCTGGCCGCATTGATCGTGGCGAGTGTGGTTGCCCGACGGGTGCAGCACATCCCGACGATCGAGTACGAGCGCGAGACTGCGGCGGGCTGGACCTTCCCTTTGATCGTCTTCCTCGGGATCGGCGGAGCGATGATCGCGCTGTATCTGGCCTTCCTGAGTCCGGTCCACGCCATGGGTCCCAAGTACCTGAGCATGGCGTGGCCGTTCTTCGCCTTCGCGCCGGTCGCCCTCCTGCGCACCTTCCGGTGGGTCGGGACGCCGCTCACGGTCTATCTCTACTCGATGCCGCTCGTCTTCGGGTTCCTGCTCCCGTTCGGCTTCGGGTCCGGCGGCGCGAAGCCGCTGGCGTTGGAAGCTGATGCGCAACTGGTTCTCATCGACAACAGCGAGGCGGGCATCTTGCCGGGAATCGTCTGGCAGTTGAAGGATGAGACGCCAGTCATAGCGGCGATGGAGGACTCTCTACTGGCCAACGTGGAGGTGTGGCTACCGCATCTGGACGAGCGGAACCTGTACATAAGTCACGTGAGCTACCGGAATACTCTCGAAAAGCTGAGACAACTCTTGGGAGTGATCCACGGGGCGGGGTACGACGTGGAGCCGCTGGGATCTGGGTCGGTGGCCGGTGGGCTGCGGTTCGCCGTGCGGAGGAATCGCTGAACCGGGACGGCGTCAGAGTCCGAGGCGTTTGAAGATCGGCTCGGGGATGTTGCGGATCGCGAACATGATGAGGCGCCAGATCCGGGGAACGTAGATAACCGACTTCTTCTTCCTGACACCCCGAATAATGGCGCGCGCGACGGCCGCAGGGTCGGCGGCCATGCCTGGCTTCACCGCGCCGTACGTCATGCGCGTATCGATAAACCCCGGCTTCACCGTAAGCACGTGGACGCCCGACTTGTGTAGCCTGTTGCGCAGCCCCTGGAGGTAGAGCGAGAAGCCGCCCTTGGCCGAACCGTACGTGTAGATGCTCCCCCGGCCCCGGTCACCCGATACCGACGAGATCCCGACGATGAATCCGCTTTTCTTCCGCTCGAAGTAGGGGACGAGGTGGGTCAGCACGCTGACGGCACCCACGTAGTTGGCCGCTATGATCTCTTGCGCCTCATCGAAGTCGGTCGCCGCGCGCTCCGAATCGCCCAGCACCCCGAACGCGACCACGACTCCGGCCAGCGCGTCCCCTGTGGCACCTGTGACGGCCTCCGCGAATCGCCTGTGGTCGTCGGTATCCAACGCGTCGAATCTCTCCGACGTGGCGCTCACACCGTGTCTGATGGCGATGTCCGCCGCGACGCGCTCCACCTCCTCCGCGTCTCTGCCCGCCAGGGTCAGGTCGTAGCCGGCCCCGGCGAACGTGGCGGCCGTCTCCCGGGCGATCATCGATGTGGCACCGAGGATCAGAACGACCTCGGACCCGTTCGATTCCTGCGGCGGTGTCCCCGGGCGGCTCATGGCACCAGCTCCAGTCGTCGGGCCAGGTCGGAAGTCAGACGGCGGTCGGGATCGACGCGCGCCTTGAGCTCGAGCCACGCATCCAGCCCCTCGTACATCTCGCGCACCGCGTCCGCCGCCAGCCGGGCGTCCTTGCCGAGGTAGATCCGTCCACCCGCCGCGCTGACGACCCGATCGATTTGCCGGAGGAAATCGAACATGCCCGCGTCCCGACACGGAAGGTCCGCCGCCAGGGTGTAACCCGGCATCGGGAACGACAGCGCGCTCGCCGCTTCGCCGGGCCCGAACCGTTTGAGCACGGCCAGGAACATCCCGTACCTCGACTTGGCGAACAGTTCGAGCACCTTGATCAACGCCTCGCGGCCGCCCTCATACGGGACGGCGAACTGATACTGCAGGAATCCCTTCTTTCCGTACAGGCGATTCCAGTTGGACAGTCGGTCTAGGGGAAAGAAAAAAGACTCGTAGTGTGTAAGCACTTCCCGCGCCTTTCGCGGGTGCTTCCTATAGTAGACCGTGTTGAACGCTCGTACTGACACTCGGTTGAGCAAGAATCCGGGAAACACGTCGGGTACCGAGAACGACCTGCTCGAGTGTCGGCTCAGGTCGGTACCCGGCCCGGCGGCAGCCGGGTTGCCTCGCATCAGGACCGATCGACCCAGCGAGCGGCCGCTGGCGATGCCGTCGAGCCAAGCCACCGAGTACTTGTACTTCTCGTCCGACTCGTGGAACAGCTCTAGCGCCTTGTCGATGTTCTCGGCGCGGTCATAGTCCACCGACACGTACGAGCTCTCTAAGGGGATCAGCTTGATGCGAAGGTCGGTCACGATGCCCGTCAACCCCAGGCCACCGACCGTTGCCCAGAACAGATCCGAGTTCTCCTCGCGGCTACAGAACACCAGATCGCCTGACGGGGTCAGGAGCCGGAAGTCCGTCACATGTCGACTCAGCGAGCCGTCTTTGTGATGGTTCTTGCCGTGTACGTCGCAGGCCAGCGCGCCGCCCATCGTGACGTATTTGGTGCCGGGCACTACCGGCAGGAAGAAACCCCGTGGCACGAGGACCGATAGTATCTCGTCCACGGTCACTCCGGCCTCGCAGTCGAGAATACCGCTCTCGGCGTCGAAGGCGACGAACCGATTCAGGCGTTCGGTCAAGACCGTGAATCCGGCGCTGTTGAACGCGGCGTCTCCGTAGCTCCTGCCGAGGCCGCGGGCGACGAGCGAAGTGGCCTCCGACATGCACTCGCGGAGATCGCTCAGTCGCTCAGGTCGGCACACCTCCGTCGTTCCGCTAGGATACCGACCCCAACCCGACAGCTGTCGTTCTATCGAGCCCGTCATGGTCACGTAGCTATAAAGACGACGGCGAGAAACACCGCCGCGACCACGTAGGTGATCGGGTCCTTGAGCGCGAAGGCGATCGGGTCTTCCTGAAGTGTGCCGCGATCGGCGAACAGCCAGAGGCGCAGGTTCCAGTAGAGAAACAGCGGTAGCCCTATCCAGAGCAGGTCGGGATTCGCGTAGAGCCGCGTCACGTCGTCGCCTGTGATGTAAAGACAGTAGACGAGCGCGCTGGCGGCGGCCGCCGCGACTCCCATGGCACCGAGGGTCGGCAGATCCTCGGCCCGATACCCGCGGCCGGCGATCTTCGTCGCGTGCCGTGCGACAGCTCCGCGCAGCTCCACCGCCCGCTTCGCTAGCGCCAGCGAGAGGAAGAGGAAGATCGAGAACGCGAGGAACCACCTGGAGAGTGGCACCTCGACCAGGACGGCGCCGGCGACGATGCGTACGGTGTAGAGCGTCGCCAGCGTGATGACGTCGACGGCCAGGTGCTGCTTCAGGCTGAGTGAGTAGGCGTACGTGATGACGAGATAGGCGCCGAGCACACCGGCGAACCTGGGTGAGAGTTGCCAGGCCACGACGGCCGCCGCGGCGACCAATAACAGGCCCACGACCAGAGCCGCCGGGATCGAGATCTCACCCGAGGCGAGTGGGCGATGCCGCTTTCGTGGGTGGGCCCGGTCGCTCGCCAGGTCCGCCAGGTCGTTGAACAGGTAGACGGCCGAAGCTGTCGCCGAGAACGCGGCGAAGCCGGCGAGTAGTTGAACGGCGAGCCCGACGCTGGGACCTAGATGAGCGGCCAGTGCAGGGACGAACAGCAGCGCGTTCTTCGCCCAATGGTGCGGCCGGAGCTGTCGTACCCAGAGTCGCCAGGTCGAAGTTCGTATACTGTGGATGATGATGTCAGGCCTCAAACGCGTCGCCTTTCGCAGCGTGAGCGGGCCCGCGTTCACCGCTATCGGGCGCCGCGCCGCCTTCCACAGCGGCAGGTCGGCCATGCTGTTACCGACGTAGTCGAACTCGTCGAAGTGTTCCTGGATAAGCGAAAGCTTACGCGGTCCTTTTAGGTTGGTGGCTCCATCGCTCCCCCAAGCCAGATCGGCTCCCACCCGATCCTTTAGGTCGTCGACCTGAGATTCGTGGGCGGCCGACGCCAGAATCACCTTTGCACCCGCGGCGCTGGCGTCGTCGATCAGCTCGAGGGCCGCCGGCTCGAGCGGCAAATCATCGATGTTGACAGCGCTCTCACGCGCGAGGAATGCTTTGAGCGATGGTCGGCCACGCGATAGGGCCAGCAGCGCCGGCAGCAACCGCCGGGGCCGCCGGGTCAGGATCCAGGCGAAACCCTCCCAGAGCAGGTCGGACCTGATCAGGGTCCCGTCGACGTCCATGATGAGGGGAACCCCGTCCTTCGTCATCTCGTCTCCGTCACCGCGGGTTCCTGGAGGTGGGGCAGGGGGAGGAATTAGGCCATCCGGTGCCGTCCGGCACTCGAATCCCGGCTCAAGTATCGGTCGACCCGTTGCAAAATGCAACACCGGCGCGGGGGACCTTGACCGTTCTTGCCGCGCTGTCTCGCGGCCTCTCGCGGCGCTATCTTAACCGTGCCTGGAAAACAACCAACACGGACAACGAGGCCTATCTAAGGAGCCGATCCCATGACTTCCGTCTGCCGATCGACGACCGTAATCGCTGCCGTGGTTACGCTGCTGATCCCGATCTCGAGGGATGCCGCGGCCCAGGAGGCAGCCCGTACGCCCGAGCTCCTGCAGGAGCTACGCTTTCGCTCGATTGGGCCCGCCGTCACCGGCGGCCGCATCCACGATGTCGAGGCGCTGCCCCACGACCCCTCGACGGTGTACCTGGCCACGGCGTCGGGCGGCATCTGGAAGACGGCGAACAAGGGCACCACTTGGACGCCTATCTTCGACGACCAGCCGGTGAGCACGTTCGGGGTCGTGGCCATCGCGCCGTCGAATCCACAGATCCTCTGGGCCGGCACCGGCGAGCAGAACAACCGCCAGAGCACGTCTTGGGGCAACGGCGTCTACCGCTCGCTCGACGCCGGCGCGACCTGGACGCATTTGGGCCTCGATGCGACTCGCCATATCGGCGGCATCGCCGTCCACCCTGAGGACCCCGACGTCGCCTACGTGGCGGCGCTGGGGAACCTGTGGGCCCCGAGTCCGGAGCGCGGCGTTTACAAGACCGAGGACGGCGGCGCCACCTGGAACCTGGTTCTCTTCGTCGACACGCTGACGGGCGTCGTCGATCTGGAGATGGATGCCTCCGACCCGAACACGCTCTACGCAGCAGCTTATCAACGGCTTCGCCGGACCTGGGGGTTCAACGGCGGTGGCCCCGGCAGCGGTATCTACAAGACGACCGACGGGGGGGGTACCTGGCGCGAGCTCGAGAACGGCCTCCCGGCGGGCGACAAAGGAAGGATCGGTCTAGCCATCGCGCGGACGGACCCGCAGGTCCTGAACGCCATAGTCCAGCATGCAGAGGATTCGGGCGTCTATCGCAGCGAGGACGGCGGCGCGACGTGGGAGAAGGTGAACGATCTCAATCCGCGGCCGATGTACTACAGCCACATATACATCGACCCGACGAACGATGACCGCATATACGTGCTCGCGACATCTTTCTATAAGAGTGAGGATGGAGGCCGCACGTTCCGCACGATGCCCACACGGCCCACCTATGATGTGGGAGTGCACAGCGACTTCCATGATCTATGGATCGACCCGACCGATTCTGAACACTTCTACCTGGTCGGCGATGCCGGACTGTACGAGACTTGGGACCGCGGTGAAACGTTCATCCGCATCAACAACCTGCCGATCGGTCAGTTCTATGCGATCGGCGTCGACACGCGCGACCCCTACTACATCTACGGCGGTATGCAGGACAACCACTCGTGGGTCGGACCCAGCCGAACACGCCACTGGATCGGTATCATCAACGACGATTGGCGGCAGATCGGTTTCGGCGATGGCATGTACCACCAGGCGGACCCCAGCGATTACCGCTTCGTCTACGGCGCCGCCCAGAACGGAACGCTGGTTCGGCTAAACCCAGAGACCGGCGACCACCTCGACATCGAACCGATACCGCCCGCCGGCGAGCCGTCGTATCGCTTCGATTGGGTGACGCCGGTCTTGGTGTCCCGGCACGACCCGAGGGTGGTGTACTTGGGTGGCGATCGACTGTTCATCTCGCGCGACCGCGCGGTCAGTTGGGAGCGCACCGAAGATCTGTCGCGCCAGATCGACCGTGACACTCTGACGCTGATGGGCGTACTCGGCTCGCAGCCAATGCTGTCGAAGAACGATGGGACCTCGTCGTACGGCGAGATCGTGACGATCGCCGAATCACCGCTCGATCGGAGGGTCCTCTGGGTCGGCACCGACGACGGGAACCTGCAGGTCTCCCGGGACGGCGGCTACAACTGGACCGAGGTCTCCGACAACGTGCCCGACTTGCCGCCCGGTACCTATGTAAGCCGTGTGATAGCGTCGGCTGGCGGCCGCGGCGTGGCGTACGCGACCTTCGACGCTCATCGCGACGGCGACTTCGCGCCCTACGTGTTCAAGACGGAAAACTTCGGCGCCCGCTGGACGCCGCTGATCGACGGTTTGCCGCCCGAGGGTTCGGTGAACGTGATCATCGAGCACCCGAGGAGCCCGAACCTGCTGTTCCTTGGTACGGAGCATGCCCTTTTCATCTCGTTCGACGCAGGCGACAACTGGCAGCGCTGCATGCCGAACCTGCCGACGACGCTCTACGATGACCTGGCGATCCACCCCCTGAATGACGACCTGGTCGTCGGTACGCACGGCCGCAGTATCTGGATCCTCGACGACCTCTCGGCGCTGGCCAATTGGCCCTCGGAGGGCGCCTCAGCGCGGGCGCACCTCTACCCGATCCGTCCCGCCACGATCTTCCAGTACTGGAAGGACACGAGCTACCGAGGGCAGGCCGCATACGCCGGGGAGAACCCTCCGGAGGAGGCGATTATCAGCTACTACCTCGACCGCTCCGTCGAAGCGGTCACGCTCACCGTTAGGAACCGGCGCGGCGAGGTGGTCCGGCGACTCGAGGGCCCGGGCACGGCGGGGGTGATCCACCGGGTCTTCTGGGACCTGCGCCACGAGCCACCGCCCTTCCAGGCGCCCTCCGGCGAAAGCGAGCCGCAGCCCGAGCTGCCGCACCCGCTGTCTCCACGAGGCCCATTCGTAGCGCCGGGTAACTTCATTGTCGAGCTGCGGGCGGAGGGAGTGCCTGGCCTAGGGCAGTCAGTGGAGGTCTGGGGCGACCCGTTGCTGCCCATATCGCTGGAAGAGTGGGAGGACCGCGAGACCTTCCTGCTGGCTGTGCTCGACCTACAGCGAAGGGCATGGAACGCCGATCAGCGGGCCAGTGCGCTCAGGGAGCGGGTCGCCGCCCCGGATGCGCCCGCAGAACTGAGTGCGCGAACCGAAACGGTAACGGCCCTGGCGCGCCGACTGAGCGGAATCCGCCGCCAGGCCAACAATCTGGCGAGTAACTTCAACGGCAGTGGTGTGAGGCAGGGGAGTCTCTACCCTCCCACCCAGGACCACAGACGCGCCCTGCGGGTCCTGGAGGAGCAGTTCGCCCGCGCGCTCGCGGCGCTGGAGAGGGAAGTTGGGAATTGAGGGATTCGGGGATTCTGAGATTCGGTAATTCGGGATTCCAGAGTCGGATCGCCCGAATCCGTGGAATGCGTGGAGTCCGTGGGATAGGGGACTGAGGGAAGTAGACATGATCTGCCAATCCCCGATTCCCCAACTCCCCAATACCACGGACACCACGGATTCCACGGATTCCTAATTGCCAATCCCTTAATCCCCAATTCCCATTCCCGAATTCCCGAATTCCCGAATTCCCGAATTCCGGATTCACCAATTCCCGTTGGTAAAGGGTCTGGGTCTGTGCATGATTCGAGAGTCGCCAGTTGCTCGCACTGTCGCCGGAGCTTGCCAGGTGTGTCTCGGGCGCTCGGCGTCTGTGCCGGTTGCGTACGATCTGGCTTCGCCGATGTGCGGCCGCGTTTGGAGGCGGCTCACGCCGAGGAGCGCGCCGAGTTCGGGCTCCCGGCGCAGCCGCCGCGCAGCAGAGGCGGCATCCGCTGTACGCTATGCGGAAACGAATGCGTGATCGGGGAAGGGGAACGTGGCTTCTGCGGGCTGCGGTCGGCTCGCGCTGGCAGGTTGGTTCATCTGGCGGGAACGCCGTCGCGCGGGCTGCTTCACTGGTACCGCGATCCGCTGCCGACCAACTGCGTCGCCGACTGGGTGTGTGAGGGCCAGGAGCACCGCGGCTGTCACAACTTGGCCGTCTTCTACTGCAGCTGTACCGCCGACTGTCTCTTCTGTCAGAACTGGCACTTCAGGAAGGTCTCGCCGACGGAGGCCGGGACGATGAGTGCCGATGAGCTCGCGGCGGTCGCCGACGCTCGCACCTTCTGCGTCTGCTACTTCGGCGGCGATCCCGCCTCGCAGATGCCGCACGCGCTGGCGACTTCGAAGCAACTCGCCCGGCGCGGAGTGCGAGTGTGTTGGGAGACGGCCGGGACGATGCACCCGAAGCTACTCGATCGGGCGGTCCGTTACTCGCTCGAGACCGGCGGCTGCATCAAGTTCGACCTGAAGGCTTTCGACGAAGAGCTGCACCGTGCGCTGGCGGGCATCTCGAACCGTCGGACGCTCGAGAACTTCGCGCGCGCAGCGGAGCGGAGCGCCGAGCGACGCGGGGCACCACTCGTGGTGGCCAGTACCCTTTTGGTGCCAGAGTATGTAGATGCGGATCAGGTAGGCAGGATCGCGGGGTTCATCGCCTCGATCGATCCGGAGATCCCGTATTCGCTGCTGGCTTTCGCCCCCAACTTCTACATGAGCGACCTGCCGTTCACATCGGCGCGGCAGGCGCGTGAAGCGGAAGCGGCGGCGCGCGCCGCCGGCCTGGTGAACGTGCGGATAGGGAACCGACATCTTTTGGGTTTGGCGTGATGGGAGTCTGGGAATCGGGGATTCCGGGATTCGGCGAGTCAGGGAGTTGGGGAATGGGAGTTGTGAATCCGAGGCATCCGTGGAATCCGTGGAATGGGGGACTTGGGGCGAATCCCCGAGTCCCGAATCCGAGATTCCCTCCGCGAATTGTTGCGTTCCCCTTTTGGCGGGCGCATCTTCAGGCGTGTGGGGTAGCCTCCTAAGCCAAGAACGAGCCTGACACTGGAACGAGGGCCCATTCGCCCCCGGTCCGCTACTGCTATGCCCGATCCGTTTGCTCAGTTTCGGGAAGAGATCGCCGACAAGTACGCCGTCGAGCGTGAGATCGGCCGCGGCGGCATGGCGATAGTCTACCTGGCGCAGGACCTGAAGCATGACCGCCAGGTGGCCGTCAAGGTACTGCTGCCGGAGCTTTCCACGTCGCTGGGCACGCAGCGATTCCTGCGCGAGGTAAAGATCGCCGCCGGCCTTCAACACCCTCACATCTTGCCGATCTACGACTCGGGCGAGGCGGCCGGTCTTCTTTACTACGTGATGCCGTACGTTGAGGGGCATACGCTGCGCGACCGCCTCGACCGCGAGACGCAACTGCCGATCGACGAGTCACTGCAGATCGTCCGCGACGTGGCGAACGCGCTCAGCTATGCCCACAAGCGCGGCATCGTACACCGGGATATAAAGCCGGAGAACATTCTGATCTCGGAGGGCTACCCTGTCGTCGCCGATTTCGGTATCGCCAGGGCGCTCACGGAAGCCGGCGGCGACAAGCTCACTCAGACCGGCGTCGCCATCGGCACGCCCGCCTACATGAGCCCGGAGCAGGTTCGGGAGGGCGCGCAGGTCGACGGTCGGAGTGACCTCTACAGCCTCGGCTGCGTCCTCTATGAGATGCTGGCCGGACAGCCGCCGTTCACCGGTGCGACGCCTCAGGTGATCATGGCGCGTCACGCACTCGACCCCGTGCCGCCGCTGCGCACGGTGCGCGGCACCGTGCCCGAGTCGGTGGAGCGGGCCGTTGCGCAGTCGCTGGCCAAGGTACCGGCGGATCGCTTCACATCGGGCGAACAGATGATACAGGCGATGGCAACGCAGCCGGGAATAATAGGGCCCGATCTGGCTACGCCGCCGACCGGCGCGTCCGCGGCCTCGTTCTTCTCCGAGCTGCGCCGGCGCCGCGTCTATCACACCGCTGTTGTGTATGTCGTCATTGGACTCGGAATCCTCGAGGCGGCCAGCATCACGTTCCCGCAGCTGGGATTGCCGCCCTGGATGATGACGCTCGTCGTCCTGGTCGCGCTCCTCGGCTTCCCGGTCACGCTGGTCATATCCTGGATGTACGACCTGACGTCCAAAGGGTTCAGGCGCACGTCGCCTTGGGGGGTAACGGTCTCGCCGCCCGGCACTATCGGTACCGGCTTCCCGTCGCCGCCCGGGACCGGCGTCGTGTCTCCTCCGCCTTCGACGTTGGAGCACATCCCGGCCGGAACCACGGCCCCCATTACCCCGGACCTGGGTCGTGTGGAAGAGGTGTCGGCGACGCTGCCGTACGGCGGCCCCCCCGCCCCCCTTGCCGGGCCGGTCGTCAAGGAGCCCTCGGCGCTGCTCACCAGCAAGGTGGGGCTGACGTCGCTGCTGGCGCTGGCGTTCTTCGTCAATTGGCTGGAGACGACGCTCGAGACGCGCCTTGGCGGGGACTCGGCGTTCATAACCGAGATCAGACATCAGACGGCGCACGCCGTCCACTGGCTCGAGGCCAACCTGAGCTTCGAGTACCACGATGTGACGAACAGCATCGCGACCATCGGCTACTCGAGCTCGTATTTCATCCTGTTTCCCCTTCTGCTCATCGCGGTCGGTATCGCGCTCGCGCGCCGGCCCCAGATCCGGCCGTTCAGGGTCTTCTCGTTGGCCGTGTTCATCAACTACGCCTTGTGTCTGCCGTTCTTCATCCTGTTCCCGATTCCCGAGCGCTGGGCCTACTCGGAGTCGGGCGCCATGTTGCTGTCGGACAAATGGTCCTCGCAGTTGATCGAGGCCTTCCGGCCCATTAGCGGGCTCGACAACTGCTTCCCGAGCTTTCACGTGTCGCTAACTGTGGTGATCGTACTCGTGGCTATGCTGTACGGGATGCGGCTGCGTTGGAGCGTACTCGCCCTGGGAGGGACGATCGTCCTATCGACTTTCGTGCTCGGCATTCACTGGATCGCCGATATCATCGCCGGACTGGCCGTAGGCGCTCTGAGCGTCATGCTCGCACTGCGCATCGATCACAGGATCCCCGAGGATGTCTGGCAATTCATGGATATCGCGCTCGAGGACACGGGCCAGACGCCTGAGCGATGAGCGTCTCGCCACGCGATTGAGATGAACGAAATGGGTTTAAGATCGTCAAGACTCGTTGTGTTTGGGCTGGCGTGCTTGCTATGCGTTTCGCAGGCGATCGCCCAGGACGAGGTCACCTTCATCGAGGTCGCGCTCGACGAAGAGACCCGGCGCGCCGACGACAAGCTCCGTCGTTACCTGGGCAGGGAGGCCAATCTGATGTTCGTTCAGGAGAGGCCCCTGGAGTACAGCGTGGTCATCGATCGCCTGGCCGACTGGGACCCCGACAGAGGTGATTTCCTGGCCCGGGTCACGCCGTATGCCTTCGTGGCGGCGGAGATGCTGGGCGCGGAACTGGAAGTCTTCGCCAGCTACTTGAGCAGGGCGACCGGTAGTACCACCTATCACTCGTACTTCGTCGTTGGGCGAGAGCAATTCCCCTACGGGCCGGAGCTTGTCAATCTGGTCGAGCATCTCAGGAACCTCGACGACCCGGCGAGCTTCATCTACCACAACAAGTTCAGTACCTCGAGTTACTTTCTACCGGCTCTTTTCTTCCGTAGCTACGGCATCTACAACATGCCGGAACGCACCGAGTACCACACAGCGATTCACAGCCGGAAGCTGGGTGATAGCAGTTCAAACCTCGTCCGCGCTGTCGCGCGGGGCGAGTTCGAGCTCGCGGCGGTCTGGGACGGAACGAAGACCAAGTTCGAGGTGACGGACAGCCTCTATGAAAGGTACGGCAGCAGAGTCCACTTCATTCAGTTGCCAACCGTTTTGCCAAACGACCTGCTGGTCGGTTCTGCCTCAATGGATTCGGCCAGTCGAGCCAGAATCCGGGAAGCGATACAATCCATGGGTCCCGAGGGAATAGACGAGGGCGATTTCCTGACCTGGATAGATATCAACAGGGCGCCGGACACGCGGCAGGCGCTGGCCGACCTACGCTGGCTGGCGCGGGAGCGCCCGGCGCCGGTCACCGTCGGTCTGAGAACGCCGCCGGACGAAGGGTCGCGCGTCCCGGAGGAATACCTGGAAGCGGCGCGACAGGCGGTGCGACTCTCCGGCACCGAGTTTGTCAATTACGATGACGACTTCCACCAGCACCAGGACTACGTGTGGACCCTCGAGTCGATCCACGATGGAGCCATCGAGTTCACGAGCCGGATCGCCGGATCGGCGATCGACGACCAGAAGTTCCAGATCAGCTTCAAGGATACCGAGGACCTCACCAGGCGAATAGGCGCGCTCCTGCACTCCAGAGTGCACCGTATTCGCTACGTCTGGCCGTACAGGACGGAGCTGCCCACCGTGATCCGTGACGTCGGCTTCAGCATTCCCCGGGATGCCACTGTGAAGGTTAGGAGGATCGACTGGCAGGACGCTCAGCGGAACCTCTTTCTCCAGGACGCCGAATTCGATGCCCAGGTCGGGCTATCCGATTTCTTCAGGTTCGAGCTCTATCCGAACTTCATTCCGGCTGACGAGGGTGGATTCGGCTTCAATCCGATGAGCAACATCTCCTATCGGGTCATACTCGTTCGCCCCGAGCGAGAGCGGCCGGTCTTCCGTGTGCTGACGGTCGTTTTCATCGCCTTGCTGGTTCTGACGGCTGTCGCCGCTTTCGCCGACGTTGCGAAGAAGCGAGCGCTTCCGTCCCAGTCCGACCCCAGGTTGACGCCCCCTAGTGGGCCGGGCGGCTCGATCTCTCAGAGCTAGACTGCAGAGCCTATCGGGCGGCTCGGATGAGCGGCCGCCCATCCAGGTCGTCGGGGTAGGGAATACCTGCCAGCTCGGCCAGCGTCGGCGCCATGTCCACGGTGCGAACCGCATCGTCCGACGAGCCGGCCGGGACGCCGGGTCCCATGAGAATAAGAGGAACGTGCCGGTCGTAGACGTAAGGCGTGCCGTGGGTAGTGGCGTCGGACGACGAGTGGGCACCCTCGACCAGGCGGACCACGAGACCCTGCCGGGCCAGCGACCCTGCCAAGCGTACCGGGCAATACGACCGCTGGTAGAGGGCGACGAACGAGTCCGCCGGCTCGCCGCTCGCCAGCTCGTCGAGCGTCATCACGTCGGCGATGAAGTCGGCCGCCTCGAGCGCTTCGACAAGCGCTGCCTCAGCCTCCGTCGGCGAACCGCTCGATGCCGCAGCGTTCCCCGCTGCGTCGCGCACGGCCCGCCACTCGTCACTGGTGATCCGTCGCTTCGACAGTCCCAGCTCGTCCGGGTACTCGGGTATCGGCAGCACCCCGTGGTCCGACGAGAATCCGACCACGTAACGCCCTTCACCGACCGTACTGTCGAGAAACTCGAGGAACTCGCCCAGCGCACGGTCTAATCGCAGGATCGCGTCCAGCTGTTCCAGGCTGAGCGGGCCGAAGCGGTGACCGACCCGGTCCAACTGCGAGAGCCCTAGCGCCAGGTAATCGACCGAGCCGCGCCGGCCGAGCGAGAGCTCGTTCACCGCAGCTTCGCCGAACGCGAGGACGGCGGCGTCGAGGGCAGGCGTGTGGTCCCACCAGTTGTAGAACTCTTGAGGGTCGCCGGCCTCCTCCTCGTCCACTTCTTGCCGGTAGTTGTGAGGGAAGGCTGTGTGTGTTCCGCGGTACTCGAACTCGGCCGAGTCGGCCCTGGCCAGCCGGTGAGCCGCTTGTGGCACGGTCAGTTCCCAGGTTGAGTCGCTGAAGAACTGTGAGAGAACATCTTCGTGGAATCGTGCCACCCATTCGGGGTCCGCATCGCGGTAGTAGGTCGACGTCACGAAGCGGCCGACGTCATCCTCGAAATGATAGACGTGCCCTCGAGTCCGGCCGGCCATGAGAACCGCCGCGCGCGACTTGCCCGAAGCAGTGAAAACTCTTGAGTTGCTGTTGGCCGCGGCCAGCCAATCGGGAAGAGCTGCTACCTCTAACTTCCTAGGTGACTTCCCCGCGAGGTGCGGAAAGCCGACGATCCGCTCGTCGCCATCGTTGACGCTGTGCACATACCGCCACTCCCCGCCCTCGCGCTCGTACCACTCGTTGTAGACGATGCCGTGACGTGCCGGCACCATTCCGGTGGCCAGCGTCGCATGCCCCGGCGCTGTCACGGTGAAGGCATGGTCGTGTTCCGCCCGCGTGTAGCTGCGGCCTTGATCGAGCAGGCGCCGCAGCCCGCCGCTGTACAGCGTGTCGTAACGTTCCAGAAGATACTGCGGCAGCTGATCCACTGAGATCAGGACGACGAGCTTGACCGGAGGTATGTCTCGCTGTCCCTGAAGCGGAGCGCTGCAGGACGCGAGCAGGAGCCCCCAGACGGCGATGCTAAGAATGCGCTTTGTGTTCGTGAGCATGGGGATCGGTAGTCGGTTGTCAGTAGTCGGTAATCAGTAGTCTGTAATCAGTGATCAGTAGTCGGTGATCGGTGATCGGCCTCGGTGCTTTGCGCCGAACCGGAGCCACTGATCACCGACTACCGGCCACCGATTACTTTCCAGTCCGCCGCCCGAATCTGGCACCCTACGGCGGGTTCTGCCAGGGCTTCGGCGCCCGCTGCAGACCCCCTCGCATTTTCCCCGGCGCCTACTAGATTCGGCGCGAGCGCGCCACCCGGCGTCCGTCTTCCCGAAAGAATGAGGCTGTCCCCAAACCATCGGAGGCGCAAGTCCATGCAAATGAACGAGTTCCTGGCTCAGATCGAGCGATTCCGCGAGGGTATGGGCAAGTACGTCCATGAGATGGAGTGCTACGGCGGACTCGATCTCTCAAGCCCCGCTGACGTCATCAAGTACTGCTCCGACCACGGAGTCACCTCGATCCGGCTGTGGTTCACCGATCTGCTCGGCTTCCTGAAGTCGTTCGCGGTGACGTTGCCCGAGATCGAGGGTGCCTTCGAGGAGGGGATGGGCTTCGACGGGTCTTCGATCGAGGGTTACCAGCGGATCCAGGAGAGCGACATGGTGGCGTTCCCCATCGCCTCAACCGCTCAGGTCATTCCGTTCAAGGTCGGCGGCTCACGGTCGATTTGCATGTTCGCTGAGATCCGCAACCCGGACGGCAGCTCGTATACCAACGACCCCCGCGAGGTCCTCAAGCGGACTCTGGCCCGACTGAAGGATCACGGCTTCGCACACATGAACATCGGGCCGGAAGCCGAATACTACTACTTCGCCGATGAGGATCGCCCCTCGACCATCGACCGGGCAGGCTACTTCGACATCAATCCCGTCGACCTCGGTGATGACCTGCGCGAGGCCACCGTCTTCGCGCTGGAGTCGATGGGAATTCCGGTGGAGTACATGCACCACGAGGTCGCGCCCAGCCAGCATGAGATCGACCTGAAGTATCAGGAAGCTCTGCGCATGGCCGACGGCCTCCAGACGTACAAGTACCTGGTGAAGGAGATCGCGCGACGCAACGGCGTCTACGCGACCTTCATGCCGAAGCCTCTATTCGGCGAAAACGGCAGCGGCATGCACACTCACCTGTCGATCTTCAGCGATGAGAAGACCAACGCCTTCTACTCAGCCGAAGAGAGCTACCACCTGTCAACTACCGCCAAGCAGTTCCTGGCCGGCGTGCTCGACCACGCGCGCGAGTTGGCACTGATCACCAACCAGTGGTACAACTCCTACAAGCGCCTGGTCGTGGGCTTCGAGGCCCCGGTCTACATCGCCTGGGCGGAGCGAAACCGATCGGCGCTCGTCCGCGTGCCGATGTACAAACCGGGTAAGGAAGTGGCCACGCGCATCGAGCTTCGCTTCCCCGATGCTGCCTGCAACCCGTATCTGGCATTCGCCGTCATGTTGACCGCCGGACTCGATGGACTCGATCGCAAGTTGCAACTCCAGGACCCGATGACCCAGGACCTGTACGAACTGACGGCCGTCGAACGCGAGAGACTCGGCGTGCAGTCGTTGCCACACGACCTCTACGAGGCGGTCCAGGTGGCGGAGCGTAGCGACCTCTTGAGGAAGACAATCGGCGAGGACGTGCTCGACAAGATTCTCGAGACGAAGCTCGCCGACGACGAGAAGTTCAGGCTCTACATTTCGCCGCTCGATCTCGAGCAACATCTGGAGCTGTAGACGGTGGGCGGTAGACGGTAAGCGGTCGCCAGTAGCCGGTGGCCGGTAAGTTCGAACTTGAAACGTTGAGCGCTCCAACTTACCGGCCACCGGTCACCGGCTACCGATCACCCCACCCGGGTGTTTGAAAAGTGAACTGCCCGTGACCGCTCCAACGCGCTTCCTCGATGCCTCCAAAAGGTGGGCAACCGGCCGGAGCTGGCACTGGCGTGTTCTCATCCTCGCCTACCTGATCTACGCCGCCTTCCGTTCGGTCAAGGACTCCGACTACGGCAGCATCTTCTCCGGTATCACCCTCGCCTTCCACGAGATGGGGCACGTGCTTTTTGCACCGTTCGGAGAGCTGCTGATGATCGCCGGCGGAAGCATAACCCAGCTCGCAATCCCTATCATCGCGGCTCTCCTGTTAGTCTGGCGGCAGGGAGACTACTTCGGGTTCGCCGTCGGCGGCGCCTGGCTGGGGTTCAGCGCCATGGATCTCGCGCGCTACATCGGCGACGCCCGCGCCCTGCAGCTCCCTCTCGTCAGCCTGGGGCCCGAAGCCGAGCACGACTGGTGGTACCTGCTTAGCCGCATGGGTTGGCTGCGATACGACACCCGCATCGCCGGCCTCGTGCAGGGGCTCGGCACAGTAATCTTGATCGCCTCCATCGTCTTCGCGACGTGGCTGCTCTGGGTCATGGCGCGTGGCTCGTCCTCGGATGACACCGACGACCCGGAGTCGCGCCGCTTCCAGGAGTGGCTGGTAGACCAGCGCCGCTAGACCTCGTCGCTTGCGCCGCCATCGGTGCTGCAACATAGTGGTGAGGGGATATTGGCTTGCTGGTCGTAGAGAGCTCAGTCCGGCCGTAGGGGTGCCGCCAGCATGATTGCAGGGCCGTCAGCCGAAGGGCCCGTCAGTTTCTCCTCGGGGATGATCCCGTCGTTCGAGGAGGCACTACACGGACTGTTGCAGGCCCGGCTGAAGCTCGTAGTAATCCTCGGCTTTTTCATCGCGCTCGCCGTTCACTTCTTCTACATCAACCTGACGGGCCTCGACCCCGAGGTTGACACCGTCTTCGCGCCGTGGATCGAGGTGGTCTATGACCTGTACCTGGTTTCCATGGGTGTGGCCTTGCTGCTGCTCTTCGCTCGCAACTGGGGCACGCGCGGCCTCCAGGTCATCGACTACTCGGTCATCACCTTCTGCATACTGCTGTCACACTTCATCGCGGTTGTCTACGACTTGAACGAGATTCCAACGTTCGCGATCTCAATCCTCCTCTTCGTTCATGCCGCTTTCATCCCGGTACCCGTCGGCTCACAGGCGGGGCTAGCCGTGACGGCCGCACTGGGCTTCCCGCTGATCGGTTGGCTGGGCTATTCGTCGATACCGGAATTGCAGGCGTACTGGCACGCGAACGGAGGGGTCGCCGCCCTTCGAGCCCCGCTTCTCGAGGGGACTTTCCAGCTCGGCATCCTGGCAGCCATCTCGGTCCTGTTCACCAAGGGCCTCTATCACATGCGCCTGACTCTGCACAGGGCGCAGCACTACGGCAACTATGTCATCGAGAACGAGATCGGCCACGGCGGCATGGGTCGCGTGTACGTCGCCCAGCACGCGCTGATGTGTCGTCCGTCGGCGGTCAAGGTAATGGAACCGACGGTCGGTGAAGGCGAGGAGGCTATCGCGCGCTTCGAGCGCGAGGTCCGCCTCTCGGCGGCGCTGACGCATCCCAATACCATCACTATCTACGACTTCGGGCGTACCGAGCAAGACACGTTCTACTACGCCATGGAATACCTGGAAGGGCTCAGCCTCGAAGAGCTCGTCATGCGCTTCGGACCCGTGCCGGCCGAGCGTACCGCCTTCATTCTGAGTCAGGTGTGCGGCTCTCTGGCCGAAGCTCACGCCAGAGACATCATCCACCGCGACATCAAGCCTTCGAACATCTTCCTCACACATCGCGGCGATCTCTACGACTTCGTCAAGGTCCTCGACTTCGGCCTCGCAAAACGAATTCACGCCGACGACGGCGAGGCCATCACACAGGCCGGCACGATGCTCGGCACCCCGGCGTACATAGCGCCTGAGGTGGTCAGCGAGATGGGGCCCGTCGACCAGCGGGCCGACCTCTACTGTCTCGGCGGAGTGGCATACTGGATGCTCGTCGGTCGGCCACCCTTCTCCGCTACCAGCAGCATGGAGTTGATCCTCCAGCACGTCAGGTCGCATCCCGAGCGCCCCGCCACCGCCTCCGAAATCGCCATCCCGCCTGAGATGGACGAGCTCGTTATGCGCTGCTTGGAGAAACATCCGGGCGACCGCTTCCAGGCCGCCGCCGAGCTCGACGCCGCGCTGCGCGCCATCCGCTTCCAGCACCCCTGGACGCACGAGCGGGCCAGGGAATGGTGGACGCTCCACTTCTCCCGGCCGCCCCCCGAGGCCGAACCCCAGCAATAATCCCGGAGCCGAAATCCGAGGGCGAGCCCCTTGACCGGGGGCGCTGACAAACGCATCATACAAACGTATGAAGGAGGCTCCCTATGAGTACTTTCGCCGCCACCGGGACGGCAGCTGCGCTGATCCAGGCTGCCCGCGAGCTCTTCGCCCTACACGGCTATGAGGGTGCTTCGGTTCGCGCCATCACGGCGCGGGCCGGGGCGAACCTGGGGGCGATCACCTACCACTTCGGCTCGAAGGAGGCGCTGCACGAGGCGGTGATCGAGACGGTGATGGGGCCGGCGCGCGAGCGTCTGGCCCGGGCCGCCGAGGGAGAGGGGGCGCCGCTGGACAGGCTGGAGGCGGCCGTCCGGGCCTTCTTCGACTTCTTGTACGAGAAGCCGGACGTGCCGCGCCTGATGCTGCAGCAGCTGACGAGCTCGCGGCCGATCTCGGAGGCGGCGCTGGGGATAATGCGTGGCAACATCCGACTCGTCGCGTCGCTGATTGAGGAGGGGCAGAAGGATGGCTCGATCCGAGCGGGCGATCCGCAGCTGATGGCGCTGAGCATCGGGTCGCAGCCCATCTGGATTACCGTGGCGCGGCGACCGTTGGAGGCCGGCGTGGCTATCGATCAAGACGATCCCCGAACGCGCGGCCAACTGGTGGACAGCGTGGTGCGTTTCGTGCGCGCGGGTCTGACAGCACATTCGGAGAGTGAGAGATGAGATTCACATTAAGGAGAATGTCGGCGCGCGCGCTCACGCTGCTCGGCCTAACCGCGTCGGGCTTCGCCACGGCGGGCCGAGCTCAGGAGGTGGTCGGGGACGACGCGTTGACTTTGAGTGAGGCCGTGGCCTTGGCTCGCGAGACGCATCCCAGCCTGGGGGCTGCGCGTGCCGGCGAGGATGCCGCGACGGCGGCGCTGGGTCAGGCGAAGTCGAGGTGGTGGCCACAACTCGGGGGCCAGGCCGGTGCGACGCGTTACGAGGAGCCGATGGTCGTTGCGCCGATCCATGGCTTCACTCAGGAACAGTTCGAGCGCATCGAGTTCCAGAGGACGCTGATCCAGGGCAACGCGTCGCTGGCCTGGACGGTCTTCGACGGCGGTGCGCGAGTGAACCGTATCAGGGGTGCCCGGGCCGGTGTGTCCGGTGCGGCGGCGGGCCGGGCTGCGACCGAGATGCTGCTCACAGCCCGGGTCACGCGCGCTTATCTGGAGGTGCTCACCGCTCGCGGCGTGCTCGATGCGCAGGAACAGCGCATCGGTGCGTTGGACGCCGAGCGCCGGCGCGTCGACCAGCTGCTGACGGAAGGCCAAGCGGCACAGGTAGAGTTGCTGCGGGTGGATGCGGAGCTCGCCGAGGCCGAGGCGCAGCAGGTAGCGACTCGCACGCGCCTCGACTTGGCGGAACGCGAGTTGGCGCGACTGCTCGGCATCGCTCCCGTCGAGACGCGCTTCGAGCGACTGGTTCCCGTCAGGCTGTCGGATGAGACGCCCCCCGAGGAGCGGGTCGCCCTGTCCGCGCGGGCCAAGGAGAACAACCCGGAGCTAGAACGTTCGCGCCAGAACGTGCAGGCGGCCGAAGCAAGTCACCGGGTCGCCAAGGCGGCGTGGATCCCTGCGGTAAGACTGGGCGGCGCCTATCAGTTGTTCAGCAGCGAGGCCTGGAACACGACGACCGAATGGAACGTCGCGGTAGCCGTCAGCTATCCGCTGTTCACCGGTGGCGCGCGCTCGAACGCTGTGGGCCAGGCGGGGGCCGAGGCGCGGCTGGCACATGAGGAGTTGCGGCTCGCCGAGCTCGGGATCGAAGAGGGAGTGGACAGAGCGCTGAACGCGTCCCTCGAGACCCGGGCCCTGGTATCTGCACTGCGGCGCGCGGTTCAACTCCAGGCGGAGGTGGCTCGCATCGAGCAGCTGTCGCTCGACGCCGGCGCCGGCACTCAAACCGATTACCTGCGTGCCGAGGCGGAGCTGGCCCGTGCACGGTCGCTACTTGTGGAAGCGCAGCACGCCGAGATCGCGGCTCGCGTAGAGCTGGCGAGGGTCGTCGGTGAGCTGACTGCGGAATGGCTGAACAGCAACGTGGAGACCACACAATGAGTAAGAGACGACGCGTCTTTATCGCGGTCCTCGGTCTAGTCGCGATCGCTGTGGCGCTCTGGTTCGGCGTTCTGCGAAACGACGGCTCGGAGGTCGTCGTCGCCTCGGGTACCGTGGAGGCGACCGAGGCGGACCTCGGCTTCCAAGCGCCCGGCCGTATCGAGCGTATCGCCGTGCGCGAAGGCGACAGGGTCGTGGCGCGCCAGGAGCTGGCCTGGCTCGATCGCATCGAGTTGCAGGCACGGCGCCAGGCTGCAGAGGCGCAGGCGGAGGCCGCTCGCGCCGTGCTGGCCGAGCTGGAAAGAGGTTTTCGCGCTGAGGAGATAGCCCAGGGTCGCGCCGCGTTGCGCGCCGCCGAGCAGCGGGTGAGCGATGCGACGCGTGACCTGGAACGCGCGCGACGGCTGTTCGACGGTGGTGCGGTGAGCCAGCAGACTCTCGACCGGGCCGAGACAGCGTACGAACTGGCGCTGGCCGACCTCGAGAGTGTTCAGGAGGCTTTGCGGATCCTGGAGACTGGACCGCGGGAGGAACGCATCGCCGCGCAACGCGCCGCTCTGGCCCAGGCCGAGGCGACGGTGGCACAGATCGATGCGACTCTCGACTTCGCAGTCGTCCGTGCCCCGTTTGACGGCCTGATAACGGTGCGGCACAGAGAGCCTGGTGAAACGGTCGCCGCCGGCACGCCGGTATTAACGCTGATGAATCCTGACGACCGCTGGGTCCGCATTTACGTGCGCGCGGACGAGGTCGGGCGGATCAACATTGGGCATCCGGCGACGATCACCGGCGATGCCTATCCCGATCGCACCTACGAGGGTCGTGTCGTCTTCATCGCCAACGAGGCCGAGTTCACACCGCGGAACGTTCAGACGACCGAGGAGCGGGTGAAGCTGGTCTATCGGGTGAAGGTGCAGGTCGTCGGCGACACCAGCTTCGATCTCAAGCCGGGGCTGGCCGCCGATGTGCGGCTCCAAACGGAGGAGGACTGACCGACGATGAAAGCGGCCGTCTCGCTCGACGGACTGACGCGCGACTTCGGTGAATTGCGCGCCGTAGACGGTCTAACGTTCGACGTCGCGCCGGGTGAGCTCTTCGGGATCGTGGGACCGGACGGCGCCGGCAAGACGACTACGCTCCGCATGCTCGCCGGCGTACTGCGGCCCAGCTCGGGCGATGCGAGCGTAGCCGGCGTCAGCATCGCTCGCGATCCGGAGGGCGTCAAGCACCGTATCGCTTATATGTCGCAGCGCTTTGGTCTCTACACCGACCTCACGGTTAGGGAGAACATCGAGTTCTACGCCGACCTCTACCAGGTCCCGCGCCCAGAGCGGCCGCCGCGCCTCGAGCGCCTCTACGCCTTCTCCGGTCTCGGCCCCTTCCAGGACCGCCTGGCGGGCCAGCTCTCCGGCGGCATGAAGCAGAAGCTGGGGCTCTGCGCCGCTCTCATACATGAGCCTGACATCCTGCTGCTCGATGAGCCGACCTTCGGTGTGGATCCCATCTCGCGGCGCGACCTATGGCTGATCATCCACGAGATGGTGGCGAGCGGTGTTACCGTCATCGTGTCGACGGCCTACTTGGACGAAGCGGAGCGCTGCGACCGCGTCGCCCTCTTTCACAAGGGAAAGGTGGCGGTGATCGAGCGGCCGGACGCTTTGCAGCGGCGGCTCCACGATCAAGTGCTCGCCGTGCGCACCGATCAGCCGCGCGGCGCCCGCGATCTTCTGCGGGGGCATCCCGTGGTACGGCAGGCGGTGTTGTTCGGTGATGTCGTCCACGTGACCCTGGCCGGGGGCGCCGTCGATTGGCCGTGTGCCCGTGACCACCTCACGGTACAGGGGATAGCTGTGCTCGAGGAGAGCCCAGTCGAGCCGTCGCTCGAAGACGTGTTCATCGACCTCGTGCAGGGGCGGGAGGCGGCGGATGACTGAGGCCGTTCAGGTGTTCGAGCTCACCCGCAAGTTCGGCGACTTTACCGCCGTCGACCGCGTGAGCTTCCACGTTTACGAGGGTGAGATCTTCGGATTCCTCGGGCCGAACGGCGCCGGCAAGACCACGACCATCAAGATGCTCAACGGGCTGCTGCGACCGACCTCCGGGGACGCGCGCGTCGCCGGGTTCGACGTGCGGGTGGAGATCGATAAGGTCAAGCGCAGCATCGGCTACATGTCCCAGCTCTTCTCCCTCTACCCCGACCTGACCGTGCTGGAGAACATCCAGCTCTTCGCCGGGCTGTACGGCGTCGAGGGCGATCGTCTCGAGCGGCGCAAGGACTGGGTTCTGGAGATGGCGCGGCTCGGCGACTACCAGGATCGTCTTACCGGCGAACTACCGCTGGGGCACAAACAGCGCCTCGCCTTGGGGTGCGCGGTGTTGCACGAACCGCCGATCCTCTTCCTCGACGAACCCACGTCGGGGGTCGACCCGATATCGCGCCGCAATTTCTGGGATCTGATCTACGGGTTCGCCGAGGGCGGCACGACCGTGTTCGTCAGCACCCACTACATGGAGGAGGCAGAGTACTGCCATCGCATCGCGGTCATGAACCGCGGCTCGATAATCGCGCTCGACCGGCCGGATTCGCTCAAGCAGGCGATCAGGGAGCCGATCCTCGAGGTGACGACCGCCGACGCGCCGCGGGCCGTGGAGGTGCTCCGTGACGCGCCGGGCGTGCTCGAGGTCACCATGTTCGGCCGCGCCGTGCACGCTATGGTCGAGGATCAGGCCCTCGGAGAGCGGCGGATCCCAGAAATCCTCGCCGCCGCAGGCTATTCCGTCGAGTCGATCCGGCCGATCGAGCCGTCGCTCGAGGATGTGTTTGTGTCCTTCGTTCACCGCGCGGGTGGAACGGTGGCCGGATGAACCCGGGCCGGCTTTGGGCGATGGCCCGCAAGGAGGCGATCCAGCTGCACCGCGATCCACGCAGCCTGGTCATGGCCTTCCTGCTGCCGGTAGCACTCCTTCTCTTCTTCGGCTACGCCATCAGCTACGACGTCAACAACATCGAGCTGGCGATATTGGACGAGAGTAACAGCGAGCGGAGCCGCGCGCTGGTACATGCGTTCGAGAGCTCCGGATACTTCGAAATTGTCGAATACCCGGCGCGCTATGAGGATGTCGATGACCTGCTTCAGAGGTCGAAGGCCCTGGCCGTACTGGTAATCCCGCCCAGCTTCGACCGTGATCTGGCCGCCGGGCGAGATGCGGCGGTCCAGCTTCTGCTCGATGGCTCGGACGCCAATTCAGCGACCATCGCCCAGAACTACGCGGCCGCCATCATGATCCGCTACTCGAGCGACGTCCTGCTGCAGGCGCGCCGGTTCGTTTTGCCGGCGCAGGCCGAGACCCGCGTCTGGTACAACGAGACGCTGGAAAGCCGCAACATGATCGTCCCCGGTCTCGTGGCGGTGATCATGTCCATCATCGCCGCGTTGCTCACTGCGCTCACCATAGCTCGCGAGTGGGAGCGGGGAACGATGGAACAGCTGGCGGCGACTCCCGTACACCGGCTGGAAGTCGTCATTGGTAAACTGATACCGTACATCGGGATCGGTCTGTTCGATGTGGCGTTGGCGATAGTCGCCGGGCTGCTCATTTTCGGCGTGCCGCTGCGTGGAAACGTCCTGCTACTGACCGGGCTGACGCTGCTGTTCCTGATAGGAGCCCTCAGCTTCGGGATGTTCATCTCTGCTGCGGTGAAGAGCCAGGTATTGGCGTCACAGATAGCCATCCAGACGACTTACCTGCCGGCGATCCTGCTCTCCGGCTTCATCTTTTCGATCTCGACGATGCCGATAGTGCTTCAGGCGGTCACCTATGCCGTGCCGGCTCGCTACTACGTGACCGTAACGAAGGGCATCTTCCTGAAGGGTGTGGGCCCCGAGGTGCTCTGGGTGCAGGGATTGGCCATGATCATCTTCGCGACCGCTGGCCTGACTTTGGCGATTCGCTCGTTCAGGAAGGAGTTGGAATGAGCGTCATCTCGCCTGTCCGTGTTCGCCAGCTGCTCAAGAAGGAGCTGCGCCAGATGTTCCGCGATCCACGGATGAAGCGGATCGTGTTCATCGCTCCGGTGATCCAGCTCGTCGCCTTCGGTTACGCGGTCAACACCGACATCAAGAATACCAAGACGTTTGTCATCGACCACGACCGGAGTGCCGCCTCACGCGAGCTGCTGGAGGTCGTCGAGGCGACCGGCTATTTCAGGATCGTCGGGAGCTCGGGGCGGCCTGCCGATCTGGTGCACGCGCTAGACTATGGGAAGGCCGAGGTCGGCATCGAGATTCCCGCCGGCTTCAGCCGGGATATGGCGACCGGACGCGGCGCTCAGGTGCAAGTGATACTCGACGGTACGAACTCGAACACCGCCACCGTAGCGCAGGGTTACCTGACATATATCGTGCAGGGGTATGCCCAGAACCGTGCCGCCGCTGCCGGTTTGCTCCCCGGCGGCGGCATCGATGCGCGGGTACGCGCCTGGTACAACCCGGATCTCGAGAGCCGCGTCTACAACGTGCCGGGAGTGATCGGCATGCTCATCCTTCTCATGTCGTTGCTGCTGACGTCGCTTTCAGTGGTGCGTGAGCGCGAGATGGGAACGCTCGATCAACTCACGGTGAGCCCGCTGTCGGCGGCGGAGCTGATGCTCGGCAAAACGGTGCCGGCCACACTCGTCGCGCTCATCGACCTGATCCTCGTCACCACGCTCGCGATCCTCTGGTTCCACGTGCCGATGCGCGGCTCGTTCTTCGACCTGTTACCCGCAGCTCTGCTATACATCCTTTGCGGGCTGGCCTTCGGGCTCCTGATATCATCGGTCTCTAGGACGCAACAGGAAGCCTTTATGACGATGTTCCTCGTCCTGTTGCCGGCAATCATCCTGTCCGGCTTCTTCTATCCGATCAGCAGCATGCCGGAGGTCTTCCAGTGGATCACCGTGCTGAACCCGGTGCGGCATTTTCTGGAGATCGTCCGTGCGATCTTCTTGAAAGGTGCCGGGATCTCCGACCTCTGGGTCCAGTACGCTGCGCTGACGGTGATGGCGGGCGGCGCTACGTGGTTGGCGATCGTCAGATTCCGCCGCTCGATGGCGATGTGACTAGCTCGGGGGAGCGGCCGACGATTCGTGAGTAGCTGTGCGGGTCGGTCGCGCCTTCGGTCCCAAACACCAGAAGCCTCGAGTCCGACCGCAGCTGCAGGCTGTCTCGCGTCTTCGCGTCCCGCAGGGCGGCCAGCGCCCCCGCCAGGCCGGCGGCACCCGATTCGCCGACGACGATGGGCGGGTCACCGGCTACACCCTCGGCTAGGGTTCGCATCGCCTCCTCCGCCGCGGCGTCGGGGATTGTCATGAAGTACTCGGCCCCGTGCTCGAGGATTCTCCAGGCCAGGTGTGAGACTTCGCCGGCTGCCAGGCAGGCCATGATCGTCTCGTAGTCGCCGGGGACGGATGTCGGTTTTCCGGCGGCCGCGCTCCTGAACAGCGGATCTGCAGAGTGAGGCTCCACGACGACGGTCCTCGGGCGCTCCGCACCCCAGGTTTCCCAGAGGTGGGCGCATACGGCCGCCGCCAGACCGCCAACCCCAGCTTGCACGAAGACGTGCGATGGCCGTTCAGCGTGGGGTAGTTGCTCAAGGACTTCGGCCATCATGACGGAGTAGCCCTGCATGACGTCGCGTGGGACCTCCATGTAACCCGCGTAGGAGGTGTCGGAGACGACGAGGCGACCCTGGGGGTGGGCGTCTGCGTCGCAGCGGCGCACCGCCTGGTCGTAGTTACCAGAGGTCCGCAATACCACCGCTCCGTGAGATGCGATGGCTGCGACGCGTGCTGCGCTGGTCACGGCCGGCACGTAGACGGCGCAGCGGCATCCGAACATCTCGGCACCCCAGGCGACGGAACGGCCGTGGTTGCCCGCCGTGGCGCAGGTGACGACCAGCCTGGACACGACGTCCGCGTGACGTCCCGAGATGAGGTCAGCTCCGCTCGGCGCATCGCACCCGGCCCGCTCGCTCACCTCGCGCGCCAGGACGCGTTGGACGCCGTAGGCGCCGCCGAGTGTCTTGAAACTGTTCAGGCCGAAGCGGCCCGATTCGTCCTTGTAGTAGACGGCTGCAATTCCAAGACTCCGTGCGAGTCCGGGCAGCGTCCTCAGTGGCGTCCGACGGTAGCCGGGCCAGGATGCGACCTCCCGTGTGGCGACGGCGCTTCGCGACAGGCTGAGGATAGTGCGCTCGACATCGGTGTACGGCCGGCCACGGTCGAATCCGCGGTTTGCCGTCAGTCGAAAGGGAAGGCGAGTATCGGTTAGCGTGGCCGGACCCTCATCAGATAGAGCCCGGTCTTGTCGGATTGGAATTGCGCGATCCAGGTGGACCGGCGTGGCGTCGGCACGCGACCCGGCTGTCCTTGGAACAGGATGTTGTTCTCTACCTCCGCTACGAGCATCCCGTTTTCGGTGGTCCCCACACCGGTGAGCTCGTAGCGAATCCGCACCCGCGGACCTTCGAACATCCGGCTGAACATGCGCCACTCGCGTGCCGGAACGCGGCCGCCGAACAGACGCGCGATCGCCGTCGAGTCCCGTGCCTCGATGGCTCGGATCAGGCTGCCGACGACCCGATTGACCGCCGCCCGCTCAGCCGCCCCAACCGGGTAGAGTGTTGGTCTTGCGTCGCGCTCGGCGTCGGCCGGCGTGACCTCCTCGCCAGCCGGCACGGTCTCCTCCCTGGTCCGGGCGGCCTCCCCGCCGGCCGGTGCCGCCTCGTCCCCGGCGGCCGCATCGGCCTCGCGCGTCTCGGCGACGACCGCCGCCGCGCCGGTTCCGCCGGCGTCAGTAGCAGTGGCGGCGGAACCGGCCGCGCCGCTCGCCGGGTCCTCCGCGCCTGCACCTGCCGCGCTCGCCTCCTCGCCGACGGCGACGCTCGAGTCGGTGGCGGCGACCGGGGCGCCTGCGGTGGCTTCGCTCGCCTCCGCACCGGGGTCCAGGTCGGCGAGCTGTGACCTGTCCGCCCAGGGCCGGAGCTCGGGGAGCGCCCAGAGCGCTGCGACCGCGGCGATCACGGCGGCCGCGAGCATGGCGAGGACACGCCCAGGCCGGCGGCGCATCTCAACCGTTACCGGTTCGGTAAGGGTCGTCGGCGAGGCGGGAGCCGAGCCCGCAGTGATGACTGTCGGTGCCTCGGCCTGGGCTTCGAGAGCGGCCTGCACGGCGCGGAGGTCCGCAGCCAACTCCTGCGAGCTCTGGTAGCGGTCGTCGGCTTTCTTCTCCAGTGCTCTCAGGATGATCGTCTCGAGCCGTGAGTGGATCTCTATTCCCAACTTCGAGAGCGGCGTCGGTGTCTCGGTCTCAATCTTGTGGCAGATCCCGCCCAGCGTTGGTGCCTCGAAGGGTGAATGGCCGGAGATCAACGTGTACAGCACTCCGCCCACCGCGAATATGTCGGCGCGGTGATCAACGGGCTTTCCGGCGACCTGCTCGGGCGCCATGTAGAGCGGTGTCCCCAACGAGACTCCGGTCCCGGTGATCTGCGAGCCCACCAGCTTGGCTATTCCGAAGTCGACGATCTTGATGTTGTCGTCCGGCGTGATCAGCAGGTTGGCGGGCTTGATGTCACGGTGCACGATCTCCCGGGCATGTGCGTAGGTCAGGCCCTCGCAGACCTGCAGCACGTAGCGCACAGCGCGCGACGGCGACAGCGAGCCGGACACGCCTAGGACCTCGCCTAGGTCGGTGCCCTCGAGATATTCCATCACGAAGTAGGGGAGCCCCTCGTCGGTACGGCCGGCGTCGAAGACGGTGACGATATGCGGGTGCTGCATTTGGGCGACGACCCGCGCTTCCCGATTGAAGCGCTCCATCGCGTCGGCGTCGTACTGCGCCCAGGCCAGCACGACCTTGATCGCGACCGAACGGTCTAGCTCGGGGTCCCGGGCCCGATAAACGACACCCATCCCACCCTTGCCGAGCGTTTCCAGAACCTCGTAGCGACCGATCCACTGGCTCATGGTATGAAGCTAAACACCCCTTGGAAGACAGGTCAATCTCGGGTCTCCCCGCTCGTTGTCGTGTCGGGGGCGGCTGCCTAGATTGGCCCGCAGCTGAGGAACGGGCCACCGAGAACAGCAGCCGGGAGGTAAGGATGCGAGCGATCCCGATCATCATGCTGTCTGGCCTGGCGGTTTTCGCCGGACTCGAAACGGCCGAGGCACAGCAAGGCCCCAAGCTCCGTGTCGCTGTGATGGACGGGACCTGGGATCCCGGCTTGTTCGAGGCCACGGGCACGTTCGGTGCCGCTGGCTACTCGTACAATCAGAGCCTCGAGAACTTTGCCCAGGGGCTCACGGAGATGATGGTCACCGAACTGTTGGAGAGTGACCGCTTCGTGGTGGTGGAGCGGCAGGCGATCGCCGATGTCCTGGCCGAGCAGGAGCTCCAGTACAGCGGCGCCGTCAATCCCGAGACCGCCGTACAGGCCGGCCGCGTCGTCGGCGCCCAGTTCTTCATCCGTCCGGTGATCACGACGTTCAGCTACGGTGAGAAGGGACGTGGTGGCGAGGTTGGGGTCACCGTGCCTGTCGATGTCCCGGTCGCCGGAGGCATTAGGATCGGCGGCGGCAAGAAGACCGTTCAGGCGCGGCTGGTCATCGACAGCCGGATCTACGATGTCCAGACCTCGCAGGTCACGACCTCTGTCCAGGGCGAGGGGTCGGCGGAACGCTCGTCTTCACACGTCGCGCTGGATACCGATGTCCTCGATGTCGGTACCGAGGGCTTCGAGGACACGCCCCTGGGTGAGGCAACACGCGCTGCCGTCGAGCAGGTGGTCGCCAACATCCTGGCCACGCTCGGCGACCGGCCTTGGCACGGCAGGGTCGTCACGGTTCGTGACGGCCAGGTCTACATCAACGCCGGTTCTGAGTCCGGCATGCAGGTGGGCGATGTGCTCGAGGCATTCCGCGAAGGCGAAGAGCTGATCGATCCGGAGACCGGGCTCAACCTGGGGCAAATCGAGGAGAAGCTCGGGCGGCTGGAGATCACCAGCGTGGAGGAGAAGTACTCTATCGCGCGAACCCTCGGCGAGTTCACCTGTGAACGGAACGACCTGGTACGCTTCGTGGTAAACAACTAAGCGGGAGGCTCCCTTCGGGGCCTCACCCTCCTCCTCGTCCTGCTGGCCAGCAGCTCTGATCCTGAGCGGTAACCGCTTGGCGGATAGTTACTTAAGGCAGGTACGCAAGTGGGTCGTGCCCGGTGGGTTGGTCGTACTGGGCGCCGTGGTCGGCGTGCGGCTGGCGAAGGATCCTCAGACGCTCACCGGCCTTGCACGTGGGTATCCCTATGCCGTCTTCGGGGCGGCGGCGCTCCTCGCCTGGCGGTTCCATCGCAGCCGCGTCCTCGCAGCGGTTCTGGCGCTGGCCGTCGTCGAGTGGCTGCTGAGGCTCGATCCCGGGCCGACCGCCCAGATCGCCCGCACTGCCTCCACCCTGCTGCTGCCGCCCATCCTGGCATCGCTGGCGCTGACCCACGATCGCGGCGTACTCACCACCAGGGGGCTGACCCAACTGGCGATGGTCCTCGTACCGACGCCTGCTGTTGCTCTGCTTCTTCGCTCTCAGGGTGCGGCGCTGGCCGTCACCCAACAAGGCGAGCTGATAGGTCCCGCTTCTAGCGTTTGGGCGGCTATCCCCGACCCGGAGCTGCTCGTCTTCGCGGTCAGCATTACTGTGGCCGCCGCGGTGGCTGTCTATCGCAAAAGGACCGTTGAGAACGGGTTCCTCTGGGCGGTGGTCGCCGCATGCCTGGCCCTGACCGCGGCATCGGGCAGCCCGGTCTCGACCGTCTATCTGATGGCGGGCGGTCTGGTACTCGGTCTGTCCGTGATGGAGACGGGCTACCGGATGGCCTACCGGGATGAGCTCACCGGCCTGCCCTCGCGTCGCGCACTCCCCGACGCACTCGTCGCGCTGCGCAACCGTTTCAGCATCGCCATGGTCGATATCGATCACTTCAAGAAATTCAACGACAAGCATGGACACGACATCGGCGATCAGGTGCTCCGCATGGTCGCGGCCAAGCTTGGCCGTGTCACGGGCGGCGGCCGCGCCTATCGATACGGCGGCGAGGAGTTTGCCGTGGTGTTCCCGGGCAAGTCACGAGATGAAGTGATGTCCGACTTGGAGGAACTGCGCGGCACCATCGAGGATTCGACCTTCACTGTCCGCGGCCGCCTCAGACCGCGCGGCAAACCGAAGAACGGAAAACGCAAGTCGCCGGGCAAGAAGAATCTGACCGTCACGGTGAGCATCGGCGTCGCAGAACGCAACGGCAGGCACACGACGCCGGACAAGGTGCTGAAGGCTGCGGACAAGGCGCTCTACAGAGCGAAGCGGGCGGGACGCAATCGGGTCAGCACCTAATACGGTGGTCGGTGGCCGGTGACCAGTAGCCGGTGCTCGGAAGTCGCAGTTCCCAATTGGAGATTACCGGTCACCGGTTACCTTCCGCGGGGCTACCGCGTATGTAGCTCGACAATGTCCCCGTCGGCAAGCACGTGGTCCTCTCCCACCCGCTGACCCTTGAAGCGCCCCGACGTACCCCATAGTCGCGCGTACTTGAGGTTCGCCAGAATCTCCTTGTGGATTTTTCCTGCAAGATCGTGAACCGTGCTGCCGCTGGGGAGCACGAACGGCTCGCCCAGGTCGGCTTCCTTGCCCGGTTGCTTGGTGAACACGCGCGTGATTGCCATCACGTCAAAAACCGCGCGCTTGAATTCACTTAGCCCGTCCTCCTGCGCGATCGATATGCTACAGAGCGGGAAGCGATCGCCGAATCGGGCCTCGAGTTCGCGCAAGACGTTTTCGGCGCCGGGAGCATCGGATTTGTTGCCGACCAGCAATGTCGGGATGCAGACCTCGAAACCCTCCCGCTCGTCCGGCACACGGCCCACCAAGACCACGTCGCGCGCCTCCATTCGGTCGAGGATGAAGGCGATCATCTCATCGGCCAGTTCGTCCGATAGGTCGGCCACCAGCACGCAGGCGTCGGCCCGACGCGCCAGTTCGGGTAGCCAACCGACGTCGAACTCCTCGGACCAAGCCGGCGAATCGATGAGCTGGATCTGGATATTCTCGAACGGCATCATGGCGGGCACCGGGACCTGCGTTGTGAACGGGTACTCTGCCACCCGCACATCGGCATGAGTCACCTTGGCGATAATCGCCGATTTCCCCGCATTGGGCGGTCCGAGCACCGGGACCTGGCCGGCCCCCACCTTCTCGATCACCCACTGTGGCACCTGCCGGGCCGCCGGCGCCTTCTTCGCCTGTTCCTTGAGTTGCGCGATCTTCCGCTTGATGTCCGCCTGCAGCTTGTCGGTGCCCTTGTGCTTGGGCATGACGGCGTACATCTCGCGCAGCGCGTCGATCTTCTCCTCCGGCGAGTTGGCCTGCCGGTATCGTTTCTCGGCTGTGTGATAGACGGGTGGTAGATTCGCAGGCATTACAAGGTCGCACCGGCTCTCGGTTACGTTTCTTCCCGAAAAAACTGGCGCGCCAAGCGACGGCTGGCAACATCCCGTTTGTTGCCTGCCGGTACCGGGCTTCCTATCATGTGGCCAGGCGTTTTGACCGTCGCGGACCACACGCTACGAAAGGATCTTGCGAGTCTGTGTTTAGTATAGATGTCGACGGCCAGATCTTCGAGCTCAGCGAGACCGAGTTCAAGGGCGTGCTGTATGAGATGGTCTCATTGCTCGTCTTCGAGAGAGCCGTGGATCGAGTCTCTTTTGTCGTCAACGTCGATGAGGATGAGCTGCTTGGCTCGGGCGGCAAGCACATCGACCCGTTGAGCGTCAGCCTTTTCCGGCACCTCCGCGTGGAGCGTTGCTCTGGTCCCCGCTACAGTGAGCTCGGCGGGGATACCGGAAGCTTCCGCCTTCACGCCGTTGTCGACGGGCTCGTCGCCGCCGCCTTCTTTCTCAGGGGTGGCGACCATGTGCCTCACATGATTATGGGGCGACCCGATCGAGACGTGCTGACCGTTCTGGATAGAGGCGCGCGCACCCAGCTGAACTGCGCTGACCCGGGACTGCTGCGTAAGCTCACCCGACTGATACCCGGTGATCCCGCTTCTTAGCCAACGCCCCGGCCTCGCTTACCCTCTTCCAACGTTCGAGGAGCGGGCGCGAGAGCCGATAGCCCGCCTGCCATAACTCTTTGCCGTGCGAGAAATCCAGGGCCTGGACATGCGTGCCGATCTCGGGCGCCACGATCAGCACGTCGTCACTCTCGGCGTAGCGCCTCGCATCGGATCGCCACTTGCAATCCACCGCGATCCCGAACGCCTGGCCCAGCATAGCCGCCAGCCCGAGTTCCAGGGGACGGCATGCCGCGCAGGTGCGGCAGAGGATGCCCAGCACGCTCCCGGCACCTCGCCGGAAGGCCACCTCGACGGGGACATTGTCGCTGAGAGCGCCGTCGATCAGGGTGCGGCCGTGCGGACCGCGGACCGGTGGCAGCAGCCCCGGGACCGCGCAGCTCGCGAGGATCGCTTCGATCAGGTCGCCGCGATCCCAGAGGTACGGCTCACCGGTGGCTAGGTCCGTGGTCACGATGACCAGTGGGACCGCCAGCTCGTCGAACCTGCGCACGGGCAACCGCTTCTCGAGGAACCTGCGCAGCCGCCGCGAGCTGAAGACACTTGGTGAGCGGGACCGCTTGCGGACGAGGTCCCAGTTGAGCCCGAAAAGATCGCGCCGTCGCAGCCGGCTCCACTCGGCGACCATGTAGCGGGCCGGGACGCCGGCGGCGAAGAAGGCGCCGTTGACCGCCCCCACTGAAGCGGCGACCACGAGGCCGACCTCGATGTCCAGCTTCTCGACGGCGCGCAGGAAGCCGGCTTGCACAGCTCCCTTGCTGCCACCGCCGCCCAGGATGAGTGCTGTACTATTCTGTTCAGTCATAGGTTTTTGATATATGACTTCATGGCTGCCGTCCGCTTGCGCGGGCGCTCGGCAGCTCGCTTAGCGAACTCTGCCCTTAGAACACAGCGGCGGCCTCAGCGGTTCTCCGGAGGCCGGTCCTGGTATGGGGCAAGAAAGAGGGGCCTTGCGGCCCCTTGGAGTTGGCTGCGCTTTCGTATTATGGCCGGGCGGCGACTACGGTCAGCCAATTGCGCGGCCACACGGTCAACTCGAACTCTTCGAAGGTCTCGTGCAGCGACTCCACGAGAACATCGCTCGCCGTCTTCAATGGGATGCCGGGCAGCGCTCCAGCGATGAAGTCGGAGAAGCGGCTCAGGTCGATCCAGCCCTGTTCGGTAACCTTGCCAGTGTAGATCTCCTGAAACCTGATCTCGAATCCCTCCGATTCGAGCAACGCCCGATACTCGTCGGCCGTTAGCTGCCTTCGCGATTCGACCTTCGAGTGCTCGGGCCTGAGGTTGTACTCCTTCTTGAGCTTGCGAAGCGCCTTCATCATCCATCGGCGGTAGTATTTCAGAGTTTCGGGCGGCAGGGCGCCATCGAAGAACCCGGTGTTGAACGCGAAGACGCCGCCGGGCTTGAGCGTGCGGTGCACCTCTTCCAGCAGGCCGTGTTTGTCCTCGATGTAATGGATGCCGTTACAGAAAACGACGGCGTCCACGGCCCGCTTGATGCTCTCCGACATCTCCTCCGCCCGGGTCTGCACGAACTCCACCACGGCATCCCGCGCGCCCGCGACTTTGTCCGCTGCTTCCCGCAGAGCCGTCGTCGACATGTCGACTCCGATCACCATCGCTTCTCGGGCCCCTCGGATCTTCTCCAGGATGAGCTCGGTGATGGCGCCGCTCCCGCAGGCTACGTCGACTACCGTCCAGCCGCGCCTCAGCTGCGCCCGGTCGATCAGCGCCTCGTTGACCTGGCGATAGAAGGCGTGCTCGCTGAAAGCCTTAAAAGAATACTCGTCGGAAGACATCTGAAGTTCCTTGCTGCGTCCTAAGTGGTCATCCGCCTAACAATCTAGCCAACCGGGCGCCTATTTGCGAGTGCTTGCGGTGAGGGGTCTCCGTTCCTACACTGAGGACGTACCCCTCCAGCCTGCTAACCCCCTGACAGTCGGCAACCTAGGCGACCGGGCCCGTGCCCGAAGCCGCGGAGAGAGCCACATGGAACTCACGATTGGCCTTCTGGCCCTCCTACTACTCCTTGCCCTCTGGCTGGCCTGGCGCCAGGTCAGGGTGGAGCGCGAGGTCAGGCGTGCAGCCGAGGCGCCGCCGGCGTCTCTCCAACTGCTGCAGCGAGAGGTCCAGGCGCTGCGCTCGGGAGTGGACGAGCGGCTTCGCGAGCACGTGCAGCAGACCGGCGAGCTGAGCCGCAGGATCGGCCTGCTGCAGAAGGCGACGGAGAACGTCGAGAGTTTGGGAGACGGACTGGGCGAACTACAGAAGATCCTGCAGCCGCCGCAGCTGCGGGGCGCCTTCGGTGAGCGCATGCTGGAGGAGACCCTGGCCGACGTGTTGCCGCGCGATCGGTTCCGCCTGCAGTACACGTATGCTACCAGCAACGCCCGAGTCGACGCTGTCATCCTCCTAGGCGATGACCGGCTTTTGCCGGTGGATT
>CP070812.1:4078404-4096757 GCA_020344015.1 Gemmatimonadota bacterium | reverse complement strand
CGTATTTCTCGAGGGCACAGGCCTTCATGCCGCGGTAGGTCCCGTAGGCGGTCACCGGAGAGGGGTCACCGGAGCGGCCGGCGATACCGACGACGTGCTGGGTCTCCATGTGGACGTAGTCCATGTCCTCGACGGAGGTGCCGACGTCTTCAGCGGTGATGTAGCGGCCCTTGAGCGTCTCGACGGCGCGGCCGTGCGCACGGAAGACCATCTCGCGGCGCTGCGTGCTCGGGTCGCCGATGATCACCGACTTGCCGCCGCCCAGGTTGAGGCCGGCGACCGCCGCCTTGTAGGTCATGCCGAGCGAGAGGCGCAGCACGTCTGTCAGCGCTTCTTCCTCCGACTTGTAGTTCCAGAAGCGCGTGCCGCCCAGCGCCGGGCCCAAGGTCGTGTCGTGGATCGCGATGATCCCCAGGTAGCCGATCGAGGGCTCGCGGTAGAACACGACCTGCTCGTGATTGTACTTGTCCATGCCCTTGAAGACTTCCATCTTCGCCCCCCTTTTCTATTTCAACGCTCGATAGTCACCAAACCTACGACTCTGTTGCCTTCTCCTGGTAAAGCGTTCGCAGTATGACCAGGCGCTGAATCTCGCTGGTCCCCTCGTAGATCTCCGTCACTTTCGCATCGCGGAACAGCTGCTCGACCGGATACTCCTTCATGAAGCCGTAGCCGCCGAAGATGTTGATCGCCTGGGAGGTCACCCAAACCGCGGTTTCGCTGGCGTAAAGCTTGGTCATGCTGGACAGCCGCATATCGCTGCGGCCGGCGTCCCAGGCGCGGGCGGCGCGGTAGAGCAGCCCGCGCGACGCCTCGATACGCGTCGACATGTCGGCGAGTTTGAAGCCCAGCCCCTGGAAGTCCTTGATCGGCTTGCCGAACTGCTTGCGCTGGCCGGCGTACTCGACGGTGTGGTCGAATGCGGCCTGGGCGATGCCCAGCGCCTGGGCACCGACACCCAGCCGGCCGCCCTCGAGGCTTGCGAGGGCATAGATGAATCCCTTATCCGGCTCGCCCAGTAGAGCCTCGGGTCCGAGGCGCATGTCCTTGAAGGCGATGGAGACGGTCTCCGAGCCGCGGAGCCCACTCTTGTCCTCCTTCTTGCCCACGACATAGCCGGGCGTGTCGGTGGGGATGAGGAAGGCGCCGATCCCGCGCGGGCCACGGCGGTCGCTGGGCTCGTCCGTCCGCACCATGGTGAGGACGACCTGAGCGGCGCCGCCGTTCGTCACCCACATCTTCTCGCCGTTCAAGATCCAGTCGTCCCCGTCGCGGACCGCCCGCGCCTTCAGGCTCGCCGCGTCGCTGCCGGCATCGGCCTCGCTGAGCGCGAAGGCGCCCAGAGCCTCGCCGCGTGCCATCGGCGGCAGCCACCTCTGCTTCTGCTCCCCGGTCCCGTACTTGAGGATCATCTGGGTGGGCAGCGAGTTGTGGACCGAGATGGTGATCGCCACCGAGGCGTCGCCCCAGGCGATCTGCTCGAGCGCTACCAGGTAGGCGAGCATGCCGAGGTTGAGCCCGTCGTATTCCTCCGGCAGCAGCATGCCGAAGAAACCCAGTTCACCCAGCAGCGGCATGACCTCGGAGTGGAACGCCTGCTCTCGATCCCACTGCACCGTGCGCGGGCGTAGCTCGTTCTCGGCAAACTCGCGGGCGAGCTGCCGGATTTGCTCTTGGTCCTCGTTAAGTGTGTAGTCGCGTTTCATCTAGTAGCTCGGATTCGGTAGCCGGTGGCCAGTGGCCGGTGGCCAGTGCGCACACCCACCCCTCCTTACTTGGAATAATCGTAGAAGCCGCGGCCCGACTTGCGGCCCAGCCAGCCGGCGTCCACGTGTTTCCGCAATAGTGGGCAAGGACGATACTTGTCTTCGCCGAGATCGTTGTGCAACACCTCGAGGATGAAGAGGCAGACGTCCAGCCCGATCAGGTCGGCCAGCGCCAGGGGCCCGAGCGGGTGGTTCATGCCGAGCTTCATCACGCCGTCGATCGCCTCGGCGTCGCCGACGCCCTCGTAGAGGCAGTAGATCGCCTCGTTGATCATCGGCATGAGCACGCGGTTGCTGACGAAGCCCGGCGAATCGTTGACGACGATGGGCGTTTTGCCGAGGTCGCCGGCCAGCTTTACGACTGCCTCGGCGGTCGCGTCGGAGGTAGCGAGCCCTCGGACGATCTCGACCAGCTGCATCATCGGCACGGGGTTCATGAAGTGCATGCCGATGACCTTATCCGGGCGGCCGGTGTTGGCTGCCAGGCGCGTGATGGGAATCGAGCTGGTGTTGCTGGCGAGGATCGCATCGGCGGGGGCGATATCGTCGAGTTTCTTATAGATGTCGGCCTTGAGATCCTCGTTCTCAGGCACGGCCTCGACGACGAGGGCGCAGCCCTTGGCGGCTTTGAGGTCGGTCGAAGTATCGATACGTTTGAGCGCCGCGTCCTTGGTCGCCTCGTCGATGATCTCCTTCTTTACCTGGCGGCTCATATTCTTGTCGATCGTGGCGAGCGCCTTCTCCAGCATGTCCTTGCTGACGTCGACCAGTGCCACATCGAAACCACTCTGGGCGAAGACGTGGGCGATTCCGTTGCCCATCGTGCCGCCGCCGATGACCGCGACCTTCATTCCGTTGCTAGGCATCGTTCCTACCTCGCTTTCATCCGCGAATCCACCAAAGGCTTCAATTCAATCATCTTCTCCGACTGCGACAGCCACTTCGTCCGCGCCACCCACCAGATGAGTGGCACCAAGAACAGCGTCGTCACCAGGCCGCCCTCCGGACCGAAGGCGCCGCCGGTGTAGAGATCGGGCCCCAGTTCGACGGTGTCGTAGCCGGGCATGTCGATGACGATCCCGCTCACCGGCAGGTCGAAGAACGCGACCATCACGAAATTCCAAGCCCAATGCATCCCTATCGGGACCCAGAGGGAGCGCGTGCGCAGGTAGGCGGCGGCGAACAGCACGCCGGCCAACCCGATGTTCAAGAGGGCGATCGCACCTACCTCGGGGTTGTTCAGGTGGATCGCCGCAAAGACCGCCGAGCTCAGGACCACCGCCAGCACCACGCCGGCCCCTTCCACCAGAACCTGGAAGGGGTAGCCGCGCAGCAACAGCTCCTCGGCTGCGGCGGCGATGGCCAGGGCCACCGCCAGGCTCGCGAGCTGTCCCAGCCAGCCGACCAGCGTCCCCGCATCGGGTGCGGGCCTCAGCCAGCCGAGCAGCGTCTGCAAGACCACGACAGCGGCGATGATGCCGCCGCCGATCGCGGCGCCCTTGGCGAAGTCGACCGCCGCCTCGCGCCGGGCCGGGAACCCCAGGGCGGCGAACGGCTTGCGGTCGGCCGCGCGGATCAGGACGAACGAGGCCACCAGCACGGCCATGCCCAGTACGCCGTGCGGCACGACGATCGCCCAGATGCCGCCGTAGTCCTCGGGCACGATCAGCGACGCGACCGTCCCGAAGACCATCAGCGCCAGAGCGGCGCAGAAGAGGAAGAGCAGCAGGCGCCAGAGGGCGCGCAGCTTTTCGGGACCGTAGAAGAGGTCTCGTGCTCTCACTCGATCCGCCGCCCGGGTGAAAAAAAGCCCTCGCAGCTATTGAAGCTCGAGGGCTCGCGACCGGATGCGGACGCTAATAAGCGCCAGTACACCGACAACCAGGAACGGCCCGACGCCGGCGCCGTTGGGCCGCATGAGCGCCGCCACCCCGACGGGGTACGCGGGCGCCCGGCTCTGCGCATTGCCTTGTCTCACGCTCCGTTCCTGGTCTGCTGTTAGATCCTGACTATACGCGCTCGACGCTCACGGCGACAGCGTTGCCGCCACCCAGGCAGAGCGTCGCCACACCGAGCTGCTTGTTGCGATCCTGCATGGCGCCGAGCAGCGTGACGAGGATCCGTGCGCCGGAAGCGCCGATCGGATGGCCGAGCGCTACAGCGCCGCCGTGCACGTTGACGCGATCCCAATCCCAGCCGAGGGCGCGGCCGTCGGCGAGCGCCTGGACGGCGAACGCCTCGTTGGCCTCGATGAGATCGTAGTCGCCTATCGACGTGCCGTCCTTCTCCATCAACTTCTTCATCGCGTCGATCGGCGCGAAGAACAGATCCTGCGGCTCGGTGGCGCCGACGGAGTAGTTCCTGATCCGGGCCATGATCTCGAGCCCGTTGTCCTCGGCGAACTTCTGCGAGGTGACGAGCAGCGCGGCGGCCCCATCGTTGAGCGCCGAGGCGTTGCCCGCCGTCACGCTGTACTCCGTCACTTCCTTGGGCGCGCTGTCGCCGAAAACCGGCCTGAGCTTCGCCAGCGCTTCGATCGTCGTGTCGGCCCGCGGGTTCTCGTCGGTGTCGACGACGGTGACCTGCCCCTTACGGCCGGGGATCTCGACCTTGACGATCTCGGCCGCGAACTTGCCGCCCTCGATCGCCGCCACCGCCTTCATCTGGCTCTGGTAGGCGAACTCGTCCTGGTCGGCACGCGAGACGTCGGCCTTCATCGCCGTGTACTCGGCGTGGCCGCCCATGTGGCAGTCGTAGAAGCCGCACCAGAGCCCGTCGTGGATCAGCCCGTCCACCATGTTCTGAGTGCCGAACTTCACGCCGCCGCGGAACCCGAACAGGTAGTACGGCGCGTTCGACATCGATTCCTGGCCGCCGGCAACGATGACCTCGGCGTCCCCCGCCTTGATCGACTGCGCCGCGAGCATCACCGACTTGAGGCCGGAACCGCACACCTTGTTGATCGTCACCGCCGGCACGCTGGCCGGGATGCCGCCGCCGATGCTGGCCTGACGCGCCGGCGCCTGGCCGACGCCGCCCTGCAGGACCTGCCCGAAGATCACGTCCTGGACCTGGTCCGGCTTGATGCCGGCCCGGCCCACGACTTCCTTGATCACGATCGCCCCGAGCTGGGGCGCCTTCAACGGGGCGAGCCCGCCGAGGAACCTGCCGATCGGGGTGCGGGCGCTACTTACGATAACCGGAGTCGTTTTTGGATCAGCCATAACACTATAACCTGTCTAGTCTGGTCGCTGGTCGACCAGAGTCGGTCGCTCTTCCTGGGGCGCCACGTAGCCCCAGGGGATCTCGGGATCGTGTTCGAATATTAGCAAAGTCCGTTCCCTAACCACCCCCTCCAGTACCCGCCGTTTCGTCTCCAGAGTGACCAGCGGCTCCACGTCGTAACCCATGATCCAGGGTAGCGGCAGGTGGGCCGCCGTGGGGATGAGGTCGCCGACGAAGAGCGCCGACTCACCCTCTGATCTTATGAGAACCGACTGGTGGCCCGGGGTGTGCCCCGGGGTGGGCCAGACTGTAATCCCCGGTACAATTTCGGCGTCGCCGTCGGCAAAAGCGAAGAGGCCGGCCTCGTGGACCGGGTCGAAGTTGTGGAGCAGATAGCTTGCCCGAACCCGCTCGTTACGCTGGTGTGCGAAGTTCCACTCCTCGAGCTGGACGACGTGCCGGGCACCCGGGAAGGCGGGGCCGATGCTCCCGTCCTCCCGCTTGACGGTGTCGCCGCCGGCATGGTCGAAGTGGAGGTGCGTGTTCACCACGATGCCGACGTCAGAGGGCTGGAAACCGGCCTCGCGGATCGCGTCCTCGAGGGCCGTCGGCTGGCCGCCGTTCTCGATCCCGTAGATGTCTCGGAACTTGGCGTTCTCCTTGTTGCCAGCTCCGCTGTCGATGAGAACCAGCTCGCCCGTGGTCTCGACGAGCAGCGGGCGCATGGGCAGCGCGATCCGGTTCCGCTCGTCCGGGGTCAGCTTCTTCTCCCACAGCGGCCTGGGGACGACACCGAACATGGCACCGCCGTCAAGGCGCTGGAGCCCGGCGTCGAGGGCGTGTAGCCGAAAGCGGCCCAGCTGGCGCGACCTCACCCTGCTCATCACGCGGCTCCGCTGGTGCCCGTGCCGTTCTTCTTTTTGCGCCGCTTGGGCTTCTTACGGCGGCGCGCCGGCTTTAGGTAACGCTGCAGGCCGCCCCAGTCGCTGATCCCCTCCTCGCCTAGCCGTTCGAGGAAGCGGCCGAGCAGCTCGGCCGTAGCTCGCGCGTCATCGCCGGCCCGATGATGCGATTCCATCGGGATCGCATAGTGGTTGGCCAGCACACCCAGGCTACGGCGCCTGAGCTCGGGGTGCAGTCGCCTGGCGAGGCGCAGCGTGCAGAGCCGCTCGCCCTCCAGCCGGCCGCCGCCCGAGCGGCGGAACTCCGAATCGAGGAAACGCCAATCGAAGCCGACGTTGTGAGCCACGAATACGGCGCCGCGCAACGTCTGCTTCAGCGGCTCGAGCAGGTCCCTGAACTTGGGGGCGTCGGCCACCATCTCCTCGGTGATGTTGGTCAGTGCCGTCACCGAGGGTGGGATCGGGCGCTCCGGGTTGACCAGCGACTCGAAGCAGTCGACCAGCTCGCCGTTTCGCATGCGGACGGCGGCGACCTCGGTCACCCGATCGCCGCGCCCAGGCGAGCCGCCGGTGCTCTCCACGTCTACCACCACGAAATCGACGTCGCACAGCGACACCTCACCGTAGGACGGCGGCTCCTCGGTCAACACCCAGCGGTCACTGCGAATCTGGAAGCGTGGGTCGGCACCCAGTACCTCGCGCACCAGGGAGGCGGCCAGCCTGGGCGGACCGTGTCGGATGTTGAAGATTCGCTCCGCGAGGGCTGGCGTTCGGGCCGGGCCGGACAACAATAGGGATACCGCCCGGTCCCGGAGCAGAGGAAGATCGTCCCAGCGAACACCTAGCGCGCCGTTCATGCGCCGGCTCCGCGTTGGCGACCCGCCCGACAGAAGCTGAGGTCCGAGGCGCTGAGAGCGCCTAGTGGCGGACGCGAACTGAGCGGGGCTGTCAGAGTCTGCGCCGGCACCGGGTATAGCCGCGGCGGTTGGGATACCAGCGGCGCACCCGGCTGGAGGCAAGCTACCATTTGAAGCCAAAATAGGACCTCCCCAGGGGCGGCGCAAACCGCACCGGAGTGGGCCCTTCCAGGCTGGGCTCGACGGCTCGCGGCGGCCCCTAAGCCCCCGAATAGGAGCCGAAGCGACCCCATGCCTCGCGCGGCTGGTTCGACGCTCAGCGCCCACCTACCTTCCGGGGGTCTCTGCAGCCTGACACTCCAAAGGTAGGGGGAGAGAATGAGGCTGGAAGGAAAAGTAGCACTGATAACAGGAGGGACATCGGGAATCGGCAGGGCCACGGCCGAGCGCTTCGCACGCGAAGGAGCGGCGGTCGTTATCACCGGGCGCAATACCGAGCGCGGGGACGAGGTCGTTCAAGCCATCGTAGAGAACGGCGGTGAGGCCCTCTTCATCCGCACCGATGTGCGCTTCGCCGACGAGTGTCGCCGAGCAGTTGAAGGTACCCTCGAGCACTTCGGCAAGATTGACGTGCTGTTCAACAACGCCGGGGTGTTTCATCCCAAGACCGTCCCGGATTGCACGGAGGAGGAATGGGACGAAACCATCGACTCCAGCCTCAAGGGCGCGTTCCTGATGTCGAAATACGTACTGCCATCAATGATCGAACGCGGCAGTGGTTCGATTATCCACACCAGCTCCGGCTGGGGGATTCTTGGAGGCGACAAGGCGGCGGCGTACTGTGCTGCCAAGGGCGGTCTGGTAGTGATGGCGAAGGCCATGGCAATCGATCACGGCGCGGACGGGATTCGCGTGAACTGCGTTTGCCCCGGCGATGTGAAAACTCCAATGCTGTCCGACGATGCCGCCAAGCGCGGCTTGTCCTGGGACGAGTACGCCGCCGGCGCCGCTGAACGGCCGCTCGGCCGCATCGGCACCGTCGAGGAGATTGCCAACGCTGTGCTGTTTCTAGCTTCTGACGAGTCCTCCTTTGTGACCGGCGAGGCTCTGGTCGTGGACGGTGGGGGCGTCGCCGGCTGATCGGCCCGGCCGCATCTCAGTGCCACCCCAACGGAGGTACGATGAAGGCTCTCCGCTTTCTGGCGCTCCTCGCCCTCGCAGCTGTCGTATCGACGCTGCTGCACGAGCTCGGGCACTGTGTCTTCTACTGGATCCAGGGTGTGCCGGCGGGGATGTCGCTGACGAAAGAGTTCCCGCTGCGAGACATCACCGCGGCGCAGTACGCGGTGGGCTCGATTGGCGGCCCGCTGGCCAGCCTGGGGTTGCTGGTCCTGGCCACCGCCCTGTTTCGGAAGTACTCGGCCAGTGAGAAGCTGCGAGACGTGTTCTCGGCACTCATCCTGGCGAACGTGTACTATGTCGTTCTCCGAAGCTTCATAGCCCTTCTCAAAGGTGAAGGCGGCGAGCTGGACAGCATCGCCGGCCTTGTGGGTCTGGACTTTCGAGCCGTCGTCGTAGTGTTGCTGATCGTAACGGTGATCTGTATCTACGTATGGATCCGTGCCGGCGGCCCACGACCAAGCGTGCGAAACTCGGCCTCCTTCTTCCTCCTATTGATCTTCTATGTCTTCCTGGTGGTGTGCCTGGAGTCGGTCGATAGCGCGCTGTTCTGGAGAGGATTCCCGACGATCGAGATAGACGACGGGCGGACGTACAACGCGCCGCCGCAAACCACGACGGGCACCTGACGGGTCGCTTTGACAGCTAGGAGTGCGTTACGGGTTTTCTCGCTGCTGGCCGTCGCAGCCGGCCGGCTCCTGAGCCCCAGTGTGGCCGCAGGCCAGCTTCCCTGGGAGTACTATCAGCGTCGTAGTCTGGCGGAGGTGGCCTCGCAGCAGCGCGACGTCGTGCTGCGTACCTTCACCGAGGAGCTCGGCCAGCGAGTCTTTCTGGGTGGCAGCAGCTTCCCTTCTCTTCCCAACATTGAGTACCTTGACTCGAGCCGGGCCACGTCGGGCCGTCGCCTCGAGTTGATCCGACTATGGATCAAGACATACGAGATCCCCGTCGAGGTCCCGGAAGACTACAATACCGAGCTGCTGTTCCGAGAGGACGACCTGGAGCTCTGGCTGCCGGTGCGGAGTACGGTGATCGAGGAACTCGAGAGCGCCACGGCCCCCGGCGACCCCCTGACGCTCTACGTCGTTTGGGTTGGCGCGCTAAGGGCGGGGCCGGACATTGAATGGGTGTTTCTGGTCTACGGATACCAGCCGGAGGGCTCCGGCTGAGCGCCGGTCCGCTCGGCGGCGCTGACCATAGCTCCGAAAAGAGGAGACGTCGAATGGCAAAACGGAAGAGACGCCGCAAACGCGACATCGAGAAGAACTATCCGCGCCGGCAGTTCATCGCGAAACTGCGGCGACTGGCCGATTGCCTGGAAGACGAGGAGCGCTTTCGCATCCAAGTCGCCAGCGAGCGCATCTCGATCCCGCCGTCGGCGACGATCAACATCGAGCACGAGCGCGGCTCGTCGGAAGAGGAGATCGAGTTCCAGCTCAAGTGGTCGCTCGAAGGTTAGGGTCGAGAACGGCCACATCGGGAGAAATAGTGCTGACCACGCTCCTTCTGATTGCCGTCGGCCTCGCCGTCGGGTTCTTCTATCAGATCAATAGGTGGTTCGGCGATTGGAACCTGTGGTGAGTGGACCCCGTTTATCGACCGTCGCCACAACCCAACCACGCGGAGAAGAGGGTACGTCATGCCAATCGAGTTCAGCTTGACACAACACATCGCTCAAGCCCCCGACCGGGTGTTCCACGCGCTCACCGACCTGGACAGCGCCGCCGATTGGATGCCCGGGTTCGTGCGAATCGAGAAGCTGAGCCATGGCGACTTCGCCGTCGGATCCGAGTGGCGCGAGACCCGCAAGTTCTTCGGCAAGGAAGCGACCGAACAGTTCGAGGTCACCCGCTGCGAGTCGCCGACCGAACTGTCCGTCCGCGTCGACGGCAGCAAGGGATCCTCCAGGCGCGGCGAATACCTGTTCGACTACCGGCTCCAGCCGAAAGGCGCCGGCACCGAGGTCACACTGCACGGTTCGATCCGCGGGCTCGGCAGGTTCGGCACATTCGTGGGTAGGCTGTTTGTCGGCCAGTACAAGAAGGCCTGCGCCAACGACCTGCGCGCGCTGGCCGAGCACCTCGAGGGCTCCGGCGAATAGCGGTCTCTTCCCCCCACCGCCGGCCGACCTAAGAGATCCCCTTGACGGCGCCGAGCTGTTGCGGTATTATATCGGCGGTCGATATATAGACATTCTAAATATCGAGCTTCGATATACAATCGCGTGCCCCGGGGAGGGAGGGTGGAAGCGAGTGGATCGACCGTTGATCGAGCCGCAGAGTCTGGCGAAGAGCTGCAACGAAGCGCTGATCCTGGCCTGCCTGGAGGAGGGGCCGCGGCACGGATATCAGATCGCCCTCGACATAGAGGAGAAGGGCGGCGGGTACTTCCGCTTCAACCACGGTACGCTGTACCCGATCCTGCACAAGCTGGAGAAGGAGGGGTTGATCAAGGGTGCGTGGTCGGACGAAGGCCCGCGTGGCAAGCGGAAGAGCTATGGGCTGACGGCGAAGGGTCGCCGATACGTGGCGAACCTGAGAAGCGGCTGGCGCGAGTTCATCGAGCATTTCCTCGAGGTGGTGGAGGCCGAAGAGTGATGACGAGCTTCGCGGAGGTTTTGCGGCCCCTGAGTGCCCGGTTGCCGTTGCCGCAGCCGGCGCGGACGCGGGTGCTGCTGGAGATCGCAGCCGACCTGGAAGACATGTACCGGCACTACCGCGCCTCGGGGCTATCGGAGGAGGAGGCGCGACTGAAGGCGGTGGAGGCATTCGACCTTTCGGATGAAGCGCTGGCCGAGCTGGTGAGGGTCCACACGTCGTTTTTCAGGAGGCTACTGGACCGGCTGTCGTCCCAAGCACAGTCGCGCTGGGAGCGTGGCCTGCTACTGATCGTGGCGGGAACGCTGAGCTTCGTTTGCGTGCATCTGGTGCTGCGCGGCGAGGTCGTGGCGGTGGCGGGGACGCAGGTTTGGCCGACGCTGATCTGCGGGATGGCCGGCCTGACTCTGGGACTGATCAAGTTCTACCAGATCCACATCAAGCAAGATCACGAGCTGCGGCGGGCGCGGCGCTGGCTTGACGCCATCGCGATTCTCGCCGGCGTGCAAGTTATCCTGGGCTTCCTGGTCGCCTGGTTCAGCCTCTACCTGACGGCGCGGCGGATGGCGGAAGATGTGGAGTATGCAGGCGTACACCTTTTCAACTGGCTAGTCAGCGCATCGGCACTGTTGTCGGTGAGCCTGATGGGCGCGCTGCTCACGGCGATGATCTGGTTCGCGCTCGCCCGACGCGTGGCGGGCATCGCGGATGCAGAGGCGGCGCTCTTGACCTGAACGATGTTAGGAGGACCCCGTGTTTGAGTTATTGCAGCATTCAGGGCCGTTCGGCCAGCTGGCGGCGATCCTAGGGCTGGTCGTCCTGGCGCTCGTCGTGATAAAGGCGGTCCAGTTGTCGAGAGGGAACGTGACGCCGGGACAGGCGTGGGAGAACAGCCTGAACACGATTCTATTCTGGGGCGCCTATGCGGCGGTACTCGGTTTTCTGGGCCAGTGCTACGGCATCTACGTGGCGATGATGGCGATCAGGGCGGCTGAAGAGATCGCTCCATGGGTCGTGGCCATGGGATTCCTGATTTCGTTCACATCGACCCTGATCGGCCTGGCGGTGCTGGCGTTCGCGGCGCTTTGCTGGTTCGCTCTGCGTTTCTGGTCCCGGCGAGTCACAGCGGGAGCGGCGGCGACCGCGTAGCTGGCTCGGGCACCGCGTCGTCATTAGCTTGCACGTTTCAGAGGAGAGCTAATGGAGACGAGGAAGAAGCTGCACCCGCCGGCGTACCTATTGGCATCCATAGTGTTGATGGTTGCGCTGCACTTCATAGCGCCGGCGGCGCGGCTCATATCCTCACCGTGGAACCTCCTGGGAGCCATCCCGTTAGCAGTCGGGATCGTCATCAACATCGTTGCCGATAAAGCCTTTCATAGTGCTGGAACGACGGTCAAGCCGTTTCAGGAGTCGACCTCGCTAATCACGACCGGCGTGTTTCGAGTCAGTCGCAATCCTATGTACCTGGGCATGATTCTCCTCGTGCTCGGTATCGCTCTGATCATGGGATCGCTGACCCCACTCGCGGTGGTGCCGATCCTCGCGCTCCTGCTGGACAGGAAGTACATCGCCGTCGAAGAGCGGATGCTCGAGGAGAGGTTCGGTCCGGCGTGGCTCGAGTACAAGAAGCGAGTGAGGCGCTGGATATAGGCGGCCCACCGACCCGATGAACGCCGAGGAGCTGATCCGCCGCCTGCGGGACGAGCGCATCGTGCCCATGGCCGCGGCCGAGTGGGCCGAACTGGCCGAGGCCTGTGAGGTCGTGGAACGGGTGCTTCGGCGGCTGTCGGACGCCGAGGAGGCGGGGCACTTCGTGAAGGACCGGCTCGAGGCGTACGAGCGGATGTGGGACGGCTGCGGCTGCAAGATCGACTACTACAAATAGTACCCGAGCGCGGGAGGATTCCGTGAATCGAGCGCCCAGCGACTGGTATGCGGACGAGGACCTGTGGATCGAGACGTACTCGTACATGTTCCCGGAGAGTCGAGTAGAGGCCGGCGTGGAAGAGGTCGGAAGAATCATCGACCTGACGCGGTGCGACTCCGGCGCTGTATTGGACCTGTGCTGCGGGCCGGGTCGACACTCGGTCCCGCTCGCCATGCGTGGGTTCGCGGTAACGGCCGTGGACCGCACGCGCTACTTGCTGGATCGCGCGCGCGCCTTTGCGGACACGCAGCAGGTCGAGGTCGAGTTCGTGGAAGAGGACATGCGGCGCTTCAGGCGGCCGGAGTCGTTCGACCTCGCGCTGAGCATGCTGACGTCGTTCGGCTACTTCGACGACCCGGCCGAGAACCAGCAGGTGCTGGAAAACGTGTACACGAATCTGAGACCCGGCGGTGTCTTCATTGTGGACATGATGGGCAAGGAGGTTCTGGCGCGGATCTTCCTGCCGACGAGCTGTGACGAATTGGACGACGGAACGCTGATCTTTCAGCGGCGCGAACCGGTGGACGATTGGTCTCGGATGGAGAACGAATGGTTCATCCTAAAGGGTGGTAGCGTCCGCTTGTTCCGACTGCGGCACTGGATCTACTCGGGCCGCGAGCTGCGGGAGATGCTGGCGGCCGCCGGCTTCTCGAAGATCGATATCTATGGCGATCTGGGAGGGAGCTCGTACGACAACAACGCGAGTCGCATGATAGGGGTGGCAAGGAAGGGTGTAGACGCCTGACAACGCCGAGGTAGCAAATGATGAATACGAAGCGTCTATCGATCCTATTGGTTCCGGCCCTGCTTCTGTCGGTGAACAACTGCTCGAGGTCGTGCCGGCCCATGTCCTTCGTGGAGCTGCTGAGCCTGGAGATTTTCCCCGAAGAGGTCGCTGGAGTATGGCAACGTGACGGGAGCCCGGGCTCGGCGTTCGCACCGCGCGGATACATCCATGCGGTCTACGACAAGCAAGGCGAATTTTGCCTGTTCAAGGCCTGGGTGATAGACAAGTGTAACCCGACGGACGCCGAGGAGTGGCTGACGATGTTGCTGAACGGGGAGCACACGGCAGAGTCGGTGGTCCCCTTCACACCCGACATCGCGGAGAACAAAGACTACTACGCGGACTTCTCGGAGGCGCCGGCGAGTATCAGGAACATGCCCCTGTACGAGCGGGTCGAGACCGGCGAATCCGGTTATATCGTCTACGCCGTGTATTTCAACTGGGGCAGATACGTGATCGGTGGCGAGAGCACGCTCTGTGGACTGAGGGACGCGCGAGCGGCGCGCCGCGAGTTCTTACCGATCCTGGAAAACTTGAACCTGGAAGTCAGATGATCACTGATTGGATTCGCCGGGTGATGGCCCGGGACCTTGGGGCGCTGGGCGCGCAGATCGAGGCATACGCGGACGAGCGAGATATCTGGAAGCTGGTACCGGGGATCGAGAACTCGGCCGGCACCTTGGCTCTCCATCTCGCGGGGAACATCCAGCACTACATAGGAGCGCAGCTCGGTGGAACGGGCTACGTACGCGATCGGGACGCGGAGTTCACGACGCGGGACGTGCCGCGGGCGGAATTGCTGGAGCTAGTAGAAGGGGCCAGCGCGGCGCTGCAGGCAGGATTCGTCGCGATCGACGAAGGGGCCCTGGACGACGAGTACCCTATCGATTTGGGCGGTGTCACCCTCTCCACCGGCCAGACGCTCCTCCACCTCGCCGCTCACCTGGCGTTCCACCTGGGCCAGGTCGACTACCACCGGCGCATCGTGACGGGCGCCGGGGCGATCGCGGGGATGCAGTCGACGGGAAGGCTGGTGGATTAGCAGGTCGCTGAAAAGGTTGTGGATTCAGGTCGGCGCTGGGGCCCCCCTCGCACGCGCCGTCGTATAGCGACCCACTAAGCCTTCCCGGCGAGTGCGTCGGCGAGGCGAATGTAGTCGGCGACGGGCAGCGCGTCCGGCCTGGTGGCCGGATCGATGCCAAGGGGTTCGAGGACCGAAGTCACCGCTTCGCCGGAGAGCGCGAACTCCGGCGCCTGCCTGAGCACTTTCTGCAACTGTTTCCGTCTGCGTTGGAACGCGGCGCGGGTGAGCGTGCGCAGCGCGGCCTCTTGATCGGCGGTCAAGGGCGGCGGTGAGTGGGGCACGATGCGAACACACATCGAGTCGACGTCGGGACGCGGGCGGAAGGCGGCTCGGTTGATAGTGAAGAGCGGCTCGACCTGGGCCACCGCCTGCACGCCTACGGTAAGCGCGCCGTACTCCTTGGTGCCGGGCGTCGCCGCCAGCCGTTGGGCCACCTCCTTCTGCACGGTCAGCACGATGAGGGTCGGCCGAGGTCGCTGATCTAGGAGGTGGAAGATGATCGGCGTAGTGATCCCGTACGGTATGTTGCCGATCACCTTGAGGGGCAGGTCGCCGGCGATCTCGGGTATCGAAAGCTCGAGCGCATCGCCGTGGATGACCTCGACGTCGTCTCTGGGTCCGTACGACTCCTGCAACTCGGCGGCGAGGTCGTCATCGAGCTCGATTACCGTCAGGTGCCCGACAGAGGCGGCCAGGTGCTGGGTCAGGGCGCCGCCTCCGGGCCCGATTTCAAGCACGCGATCTTCGGGCTGCGGATCGATTGACGAGATGATCTTGCGCTGTAGGCTGGGATCGACGAGGAAGTTCTGGCTCAGCGACTTCTTCGCCCTGTGACCGCGTTCGCTCACCTAGACCTCTCGAGCCGCAAGACGAACGCGGTCTGATCGTCCGGCGCTTCCCCGCCCTGCTCCTGTCGCGCCTCGAAGATGGCGTCGACGATCCGCGGTGCGCTCAACGCGCGGTGCGCCTCTATCGCCTCGAGCACAGCTCTCTCGTTGGTACGAAGCGTCGGGTTCGTCAGGCCATCGGTGAACAGGCAAAGCAGATCGCCGGGCTCCCAGGGTATGGAGGCCTCGTCGTAGCCGCCGAAATCGGCGATGCCGAGCGGCGGGCTGGTGGCCCTGAGTCTCTGCGGCGGCTCGTCGCCATGAATACGAAAAGAATGTGCGTGGCCAGCGTTCGCGTAGGTCATCATTCTGCGCGCCGGATCGATCACCCCGTAGAAGACGGTCATGAACATCTCGGTGCTCTCGAGCTTCTGGATCAGCGCACCGTGGATCGCCCTCAACAGCTCACCGGGCGAAGTGGTCTCGCGGGCGTAGATGCCCATCACGCTCATCGAGAGCGCCATGATCAGCGAGGCGCCGAACCCGTGCGACGTGACGTCGCCCAGCATCGCCCCGATCTTGCCGTCGGACAGCTTGAACAGCTGATAGAAATCACCGCCCACCGGCCGGGCGGGCACGCAGCGGGCAGCGACGTCGGCGACCTCATCGAACAGGCGCAGGTCGGGCAGCAGCTTCATCTGCAGTTCGTAGGCGAGCTCCAGCTCACCGATCACGCGCTCGCGGGACAGGATCTCCTCGAGCAGTCGCAGGTTCTCCAGCGAGTTTCCGATCTGTCGCGCCAGGGTCATCAGCAACCGCGCCTCGCCGAAGCCCGAGACGAGAGCGCCAGAGCGACGGCCGATCAGGTTCAGCACGCCGACCGGACGGCTGCTGCCATCCGGGCTTGTGTAGGTGACCGGGACGGCGACCCAGGGCTCGGGCCGCTCGCCGAAGCGGGCGGCCAGCTCGGGCGGCAGGGCATCGAGCTCGTCCAGCCTCACCGTCCGGTTCTCGCGGAAGGCGAGAGCCGAGACGGAGAAGGGCGACGAGATTGACACGCGGTTGGCCGGGCGGCGCGACGGCCCCTCGGAGGCGGCGAGCACCAACGACTCGGTATCCGGCTCGTAGACCCAGAGCGACGCCCGCTCTGCTCCGGTGACGCGCAGCACGCCCTTCAATATCTGGGAGGTCGCGTCCTCCAGCCTGTCGACGGCACCCAGCGTCTCGGTGATGCTGTGGAGCAGTTCGATCTCTTCCTGCCGTTCCGCCAGTTCTCTGCGGCTCTCGGCGAGGCGCATCTCGTAGGTGAGCGCCTCGTCGAGCAGGTCGCGGGTGAACTCGGCCCAGCGCTCGGAACACTCTTCGTTCGCCGGCCATACCTGAACGGCGTACCTGATGCCCGGTGTGCGCAGCCAGTGGAGGGTGCCGTCCGGCTGTGCGAGCGCCTGGTCCTCGGGGGCGATATGCTCGAGTGAGCCATCGAGGTTCTCGGCCCAGAGGTGGATGTCGGCGTCGGTACCGAGGCGCACGCGCTCGACCAGCCCGATCAGTGCTTCGGCATCGCTGCTCACCGGACGGATCGATTCGCCGACGACCGCCGCCTCCCAATCACTGTTGAGCGTGACGGTGACGGAATTACCGGTCTCGTTGAACGCCACGTCATCGGCGAGCTGTGTGAGCAAGAAGAGCCCGCGGCCGCCGGATGACTCGATCGCCTCAGTGCTGGTCGGGTCGGGTAACCGGCTATGATCGAAGCCGGGCCCTTCGTCGGTAACCTGCACCCTGCACGTCCAGGCGTTAACGCTGGCCCGCAGTCTGACCAACTTGCTGCGGTCGCCCCGGTTGCCGTACTGGATGGCGTTGGAGAGCGCCTCGGAGAGCGCGATCCGCAGGCTGACGAGCTTGCGCGGCCCGTAGCTCCGATAATCGCGACAGCAACCGGCGAGCAGTCGGACGACGTGCTCGATAATGCTGAGATCGCTGGGTAGCTCGAGGTTGATCTCGTTAGACATGTAGCGATCGAGCTCGCCGGGCTTGACGCCCAGCGGCCGACCGATGCCCTCGAGTTTCTTACCGAGCTGTTCCGAAGTGACCGGTAGCGAGAGGCAGTCGTGGCAGCCGGCCTTCAGAGCGTAGGCAACGTCGCGGATGTTCGAATCGGTCGGGTCGGCGACGGCCCAGAGGGCGGAGCGCGGGAACAGCTGGGCCAGCGACGTCCACTGCTCCAAAGTGGGCCTGAGGGCGATGTCGGTGAGGACAAGAGCCGGGCGTGCGTCGGCGTGGGCCTCGATGTGGTCCAGGGCTGAGATAACCGAAGCAGCGAACCCCAGCCCTTCTACCGCCCTCGTCAACTCCGTAGCCAGGTCGGGCTGCTGGGTGACGATGAGGGCGGAACCGCTTCCTGCCTGCCGCCCCTGCATGGTCCGCTCAGAAACCCTCGAGCGCCTGATCCCGGGAATCGGCGATGAGGAACAGCGTGTCCAGCTTTGTGAGCTCGAAGAGCGTCCGGAGGTCTTCGTTCAGATTGGACAGCCGCATCTCACCGCCCTTCTCGCGGATCTTCTTCGAGAGGCTGACGAGGACGCCGAGTCCCGAGGAGTCGATGTACGCCGTGTCGCTGAAGTCGATGAGGAACTTGCGCGAGCCCTCATCGAGCAGGCCGAGGACGTTGTCTTTGAGCTCCTGGCGGTTGCCGACGATCAGCTGGCCGGTGACCTCGACGATCGTGATATCGCTCTGGCGCTGTACTTCGAAGTTCATTACTCCTCCGGTTCTTGTTTGTTGGGAATTCTGCAATCCCTGACTACTTCAATAATAGACCAATAGACTAATCGACTTCAGAACGCTGCCTTACGACTCCATTCTGATTTCGAGTAGTCAATTGTTCAAGTGCTCAATTAGTCATGGATTGCCGAATTCCCATCCCAACATGTCACCCGCATAGTGTGCCCGGCTCGACGGTCGCCATGAGAGCCGTCACATAGGCGACCGCCGCGATCGCTTCCGGGTCCGCTCCCCTCGACAGGTCGTTGTACGGCCTGGCGAGGCCGTGGAGGACCGGCCCAATGGCCGTGGCGCCAGCGAGTCGCTCGACCAGCTTGTAGGCGATGTTGCCGGCCCCCAGATCGGGAAAGATAAGCACGTTCGCGTGACCGGCGACAGGACTGTCGGGTGCCTTCTGCTGGCCGACGTGGCGGAT
>CP070812.1:4001777-4078304 GCA_020344015.1 Gemmatimonadota bacterium | reverse complement strand
TCACCAGCCCCGACGTGATACACGGATTCCAGATCGTGGGGACGAACGGGAACACGATGGTCGTCCCCGGCTACGTGAGCCAATTCACGACGGAGTTCAGCCGGGCCGGCGAGTACCTGATCGTCTGCAACGAGTACTGTGGTTTAGGCCATCACGCCATGTCGGCCAAGCTGGTGGTGGAGGAGATGGGAGGTTCGAGATGATCGCATCCCGACGACTCGCTATGGCGAACTTCTGGGTGGCCATCTCGGCCTTCGCGGTGGCGGCGGCGATGGCATTGATGCAGGCGTTGTCGCGGGCGGATCTCGATCTGCCGTGGCGCACTGCCAAGATGTACTACCTGTCGGTCACAGCGCACGGCGTTTTGATGGCGCTTGTCTTCACCACGTTCTTCATCATGGGCCTCGGGTACGTGATCGGTGAGCGTGCCCTGGGTCGGCCGATCGAGCTGAAGAGGCTCGCCTGGGGTTCCTTCTGGGTGGCGCTCCTCGGTACCGCCTTGACCGCCTGGACGATCCTTTGGGGCAAGGCTTCGGTGCTCTACACCTTCTACCCCCCGCTCAAGGCTCACCCGCTGTTCTACATCGGGGCGGCTCTCCTCGTGATCGGCTCGTGGGGCTGGTGTTGGGTGATGATCCGGAGCTACCGGGTGTGGAAGCGAGAGAATCCTAGCCAGCGGCTACCGCTGGCGGTGCACGGCATGCTTGCGACCGTCATCATCTGGATCCTGGCCACGATCGGCGTGGCGGCAGAGGTCGTCCTGATGCTCATCCCCTGGTCGCTGGGGATCGTGGACAAGGTCGATCCGGTGCTGGCACGGATACTTTTCTGGTGGTTCGGGCACCCTCTCGTCTACTTCTGGCTGCTGCCGGCCTACGTGGTCTGGTACACGATGGCGCCGAAGATCGCCGGCGGTAAGCTGTTCAGTGACCCGCTGGCGCGACTTGTATTCGTGCTGTTCATCGTGCTGTCGACGCCGGTCGGGTTCCACCATCAGTTCATGGACCCTGGCGTATCGGCCGGCTGGAAGCTCTTCCACACCTTCAACACGATGTGGATCCTGTTTCCGAGCTTCATTACAGCGTTCACCGTAATTGCCTCGTTCGAGGTGGCGGGCCGCATGAAAGGGGCGAAGGGCTGGTTCGACTGGCTGGAGGAGCTGCCCTGGGGCAACCCGGCTTTCTCCAGCGTCGCCCTGGCGATGCTGATGTTCGCGGTCGGCGGCTTCGGCGGCGCGATCAACGCATCGTTCGGCATGAACGCCATGATCCACAACACGGCGTGGGTTCAGGGCCACTTCCACACGACCGTGGGGACGGCCGTGGCTTTGACCTTCATGGGGATCTCTTACTACCTGGTGCCGAAGCTGCTCGGTCGTGACCTGGAACTCTCTCTGCTCGCGCGCATCCAGCCGTACCTGTGGTTCGGCGGCATGTTGCTCTTCTCGATAGCCAACCACCTGACGGGCCTGGCCGGCATGCCGCGCCGGATCTACCAGTTCGAGTACGGTGGGAGCGAGATCGCCGAGAGTTGGATTGCCGGTACCGGGATATCGGCGGTTGGTGGCGTGCTGCTCTTCGCCAGCTCGCTCTGTTTCGTTGCCGTGATGTTCGGCACTGGGCTCGCCGGTCAAAAACGCGAACAGCCGGCGATCGAGTTCGCCGAGCCGTTGGAGTCGCCCGGTGACAGGGCTCCGATTCTGGATCGCTGGCGTGTGTGGGTTGTGGTGGCTGTTGTGCTGGTTATCGCCGCCTATGTGATTCCAATCGTCCAGCACCTGGGGGCGGAGACGTTTGGCTCGCGGGGACTGTCGCCGTTTTAGAGACCCAAGGCGCAGGTGGGAGAAAGAACCCACCAAAAGGTGGCCCAACCACCAACCCCGCTACCGTGTGAGGTGCGCGTTTCCTTGCGCCGGCCAGATGAGAATCGGCCGCGCCGAGTCCTGGATCAGCGGCTTGACTACCGGGACCCCGCTTTCTTCGGTGCCCTCGGCCTCTCCCTCCGCCAGGATCGTCAGAAGCGTCGCCCCCCATTCCGCGGCTTGACTGAGCAGCGTGCCGGCGACATCGCCTTCGTTGTTCACTACCTCGAGACTCACGCCGTCGCACTCGCGTACTGCCTCGGCTTCGCGAGTCGGCGAGACGTGAACGGCACGCAATCGTTCGGCGCCGAACCAATCCTGCAGTCCCGAGACTGCGCGCTCGAGTGTATCAGGCGACCTGATCGCCACCAGCACCTGATCGCAGAGCCGGCCCTCAGCGTGTTCCTCGGGTAGGAAGAGGATCGGGATACCAAGCACGCGCAACGGTGAGGAGACGCGCTCGAAATCCCAATCGGTCCCGTTCGGGACGCCCGAGATGACAACGATGTCTACCGCGCGCACCCGGGCCAATTCGTATATCCATTTGACCGGGTCGCCGCGCTTTAGCGCCAGTTCCACCTTGGGCAACGACGCCTCGAAATGGCGGACCCAGGTCGCCAGTTCGGGCATCGGTTCCGCCGGTCCCGGCTGCGCCGACACCAAGTGGAGAACCGTTGCTTCCGAGAGGCCGAGCTCACGCAGGTCGGGGAGAATCTTCAGAAACTGCTCTCCGGCCTCCGTGCTGGTCAGAACGAATATCGCTCGCGTGATCAACTGCCGAGTCTTCCAGCTTGTGACATTCTCTTGGGCGCTCGACTCCGAGACCGCCCGGACCATCCACCGCTATGGATGAATCGTGCCGGGTCGATCGTATGATGTAACTAATTGTCCTGTAAAGTATTACAGCATCGAGCTCGCGCCGCTCCACGGCAAGGCCAAGGGACATCCTGCCCCGACTTGTCGAGTCGATGCACGCTTCTGCCCCAGCTGTGCGGATTACGACTGCGTGTCGTGCTGCGCGGCTGCCGGCGGTTGAGAGGGAAGCCAGAGTCTGAAGCGGGCACCGACACCGGCGCCGTCGACGTGAGAGAGCTCACCGCCGAGGAGTCGGGCGAGCTCGCGCGAGATGGCCAGGCCGAGGCCGGCGCCGGCTTGCGGCACCTTGAAGGTGCCCGCGCGATAAGCCTCGAAGACTCGCTCGCCGACGGCGGGGTCAACACCGGGCCCGGTGTCGCTGACGGTTATCGCCCAGCCTTTGTGGAAGGGTGCCAGTTCCAGATCGACTTGACCGCCGCTCTTTGTGAACTTGAGGGCATTCGACAGCAGATTGAGCAGAATCTGGCGTACACGTGTGCCATCGGTCTGCACGATGGTGCGCTTGTCGAGTCCGGAGACGCGGAGTTCGATCTCCTGCCTCTCCGCGGTGGGCCGCACGGTGGCCACTACCTCGCGGATCAGCGCCCGGAGGTCAGCGCCGCGGAAGTCTAGCTCGAGCTGGCGGGCCTCGATGCGGCTGAGGTCGAGAAGATCGACAACCAGCCGGTGCAACTGTTGCGCACCTTCGGAAGCGTAGCTGGCGCCTTCCCGGAGTCGTTCATCCCCGTGTCCGGTGAGCTTTCGCAGTCGGTCGGTCCAACCGACCACGCCGGCGGCGGCGTTCTTGATCTCGTGGTTGACGATGGCGAGGAACTGGCCGCGCTGTTCCGCCAACTGAGCGTTTTCCACGGCCACCGCTGCCTGGGCGGCCAGGAGCTCGGCCAGCTCCTCATCCTCGGCGCTGAACCCGTCGGCCTCAATCTTCTCCGTCAGGTAGAGATTGCCGAACACGCGGTTCCCGATGCGGATCGGTACCCCAAGCAGCGAGCGCATCGAAGGATGCCCCTCGGGGAAACCTGCGAAGTCCTTGTGCTGCTGCACGTCACGCAGGCGGACGGTCTGCGAGTCGCGCAGCATGATTCCCAGGGTGCCGCCGCCCGTCGGCCAGCGCCCGATCCGGATCACAGTCTGCGGGTCGATCGCCGAGTGGAGGAAGCGGGCCAACGACTTTCCGGAGCTGTCGAGGACACCCAGGGCTGCGTAGCGGGCCTTGATGACTTCGCGGGCCGAGTCGACGAGTGTTTGCAGGACCTCGTCCAAAGAGAGCCGGCTATTCAGCGCCATACCAGCCCGGATCAACGCCTGCAGCCGCCGCATGTTGTCGTCCTGCGCGGCGCGCAGCGCCGTGAGCTCCTCGAGACGCCTCTGCTCGGTCTCAAAGATGTGGGCGTTGTGGAGCGCGATTGCCGCCTGAGCCGCCAGCGCCTCCAGGATCTCCGCGTCGGCTTCGGTGAAGTCTCTCTCTTGTGTGGAGTTGAAGGCGAAGATCGTGCCTAGGGGCTCATCGCCGTAGTAAAGCGGCGAGATGACCTCTTGGAGAACGCCGAGCTTGGCGGCCATGACTCGATCGGCCCGCTCGTCGCTCATGACGTCGTTGATCAAGAACGTCCGCCGTTCGGTGATCGCGATGCCGTTGAGGCTTCCTTTCATGGAAAGGAACTCGCCGAGTCCGATGCTGGCGTCGGGGCTCGTTGCAACGACCTTCAAACAGGGACGGGGATCCGGCCCGCAATCGTGACACATCTCGGTCATCACCGCTGACTCGGCATTGAGCAAGCGGGCGGCGTGCGTACAGATCTGTGCGAGGATCTCTTCGTGGGCGAGCGACGCACTTACGGCGCGACTGACCTCGACTAGAGCACGGAGTCTATCTTCCTGTGTGCGAGTAGCATTCTTCATTCAGGGCCACTGGCACCTTCGGTCTCGTACCTCTTGAGTTTGCGGTACAGGGTCCGCCGGTCGATGCCGAGAATCTCAGCCGCCTCGGTCTTCTTCCAGCGCACGCTTTCCAGTACTCGGAAGATATACTCTCGCTCCAGATCTTCAAACGTCCAGCGCTTTCTCTGGGCCTCGTCGAGGATGTTGGTGCCGCCGTCTTGCTCCTCGACGTCCGACGGCAGCTCGAACCCGATGGTTGCGCTGCCGCCGCTGGCGTGCAGTACGACCGCGCGCTCGATGAAGTTCTCCAGCTCACGCACGTTGCCCGGCCACTGGTAGCTCATCATCCGGTCGAGGGTTCGGGCCGGCAGCTTGGGTGCATCGATCGTATACAGCTCGGAGTACTTCTGCAGGAAGTAGTTCGAGAGGAGCGGGATGTCCTCGGCTCGTTCTCTCAACGGCGGGACGTCGATGGGAAAGACGTTGAGCCTGTAGTAGAGGTCCTCCCTGTAGTTGCCTTCCGCCACCCGTTTCTTCAAGTCGAGGTTCGTCGCCGCGACCAGCCGGATATTGACCGGTATCGGCTGCCGGCCACCCACCCGCATGATCACGTACTCCTGTAAGACCCGGAGCAGCTTCGGCTGTAGCGACATCGACATGGTGCTGATCTCGTCGAGGAACACCGTCCCTCCTGAAGCTTCCTCGAACAGTCCCTTCTTGTTCTGGATCGCACCGGTGAAAGCGCCCTTCATGTGGCCGAACAACTCGGACTCGAGCAGGTTCTCAGGGATAGCGGCGCAGTTGATCGGCATGAAAGGCTTGTTCGCCCGGTTGCTCGCCTCATGGATGGCACGCGCGACCAGCTCCTTGCCTGTACCGGTTTCGCCGGTGACCAGCACGGTGGCGCGACTGGGAGCGACGCGAGCGATCAGGTCTATGACTCGCTGAATTCCAGGGCTCTTCCCAACGATCTGCACACCACCGCCGACGCCGCGCGCTTTCTGGCGTAGGCGAGCCACTTCGCGTCGCAGGTCCTGCTCCTCGAGGGCGCGGGAGATCGTTAGCAGCAACTCCTCGGTGCTGAAGGGCTTGTTGATGTAATCGAAGGCGCCCTGTTTCATCGCTTCCACCGCCGTGTCGACAGTGCCGAACGCGGTCATCATGACAACCTGAGTATCCGGCTGCCTGGCGGGGGCGAGCCTGAGGACCTCCATGCCGTCCATTCCCGGAAGGTTGATGTCGAGCAGAATGACATCGAAGACATCCTGCTCCATGGCACGCAACCCTTCTTCGCCGGTCTCGGCTGCTTCGACCTCGTAACCCTGATCGTTCAATACGTTGATGAGAAGCTGCCGAAGAACCTCATCGTCCTCCACGACCAGGACCTTAGCAGTCATCTCGAGAGTGCCCGCCTCGTCATGCATCGGATTCCACCGGTAGAAGTATCGTGAATGTCGCCCCGCTTCCTGGCTCCGAGCGGGCCTCTATGGTGCCGCCGTGGGCATGAACGATCTGCTTCGCCAGCGCCAGGCCCAGTCCCGAGCCCCCCGAGCGGGAGAAGAACGGGGCAAAGATGTAGTGCAGGTCCGCCGGGTGGATCCCCGGGCCATCGTCGCAGAGCTCGATGCTGATCGCCTTGCGCAGCGGCCGCCCTTCTCTGGGGAAACCACCGACCAACTCCACCGTGATGTCGACCTTACCTCCGCCCGATGGCTCCAGCGCCCGCTGCGCGTTCATCAGCAAGTTCAAGAATACCTGCTGGAGTTGTCCGGCGTCGGCCAAGATCTCCGGTACCGGCGCCTCGCAATGCGTTTCAACGGTCACGCCGGCCCGTGTCAGCGACGGCTCTAGTAGTTCCACGACGCGGTCGATGATCTCGCAGAGCTGCACCATGGCCAGTTGCAGTTCACCGGGCTTTGCCAGCTCGATAAGCCCGTGGGTGAGCCGCGCGATACGGCTCAGCTGCTCGGCCGCTGTCTCGAGCTGTCTGTCGGCGTCTCCATCCCCCAGCCCTGACTTCCGCAGGTTCTCCACGACGATCCCGATCGTCGTGAGCGGTGCGCCGATCTCCTGAGCGACGCTGGCCGCCAGCTGGCCCAGCGTGACCATCTTCTCGGATTCGATGACCTGGCGCTCTACCTGCCGGCGGTACGATAGATCACGCACGATCGTCGAAGCCGCCAGGTGCTCCGCCGAGCCGTTCCGCGGGACGGTGCTGGTCAGGCTTACCTCTACTTCACGCCCATCCTTGGTCAGCCGGCGCGTCTGGTAGTCCCGCACCGAGCCCAGTTCGCGCAGCGCCTTGCGCAGACGCTCCGGTTCCCGCTGCTCGATCAGGTCGGCCGGGATCAGTCGTGTAACCGGCTCGCCGATGATCTCCTCTGACGTGTACCCGAGGATCTCCTCCGCCCCCCGATTCCAGGCGATGATCCGTTCCTCGCTGTCCACAGCCCAGATCGCATCGGCCGAATCGGCGACCAGCTCGGGCCAGCGAGCCTGCTGCCCAGACGACGGCAGGCAGTAGACCGCAGTCAGCCCATCTGCGGCGGGCGTCACCCGGGCATCCCAACAGGACGTCCCGATTCGCACCGAGGGCAGAGAGGCTGGGGTGACCTCCCCATGCGGCGGACAGAGCAGTGCCCGCAGACCCTCGTCCAACTCGCCTCCCACAAGCTCTCCCAGAAGCTGCCCGGTAGCGCGCTCGGCCGGAAGTCCCAGCGCCGTCTCGCACGCCCGGTTCAGGTATGCCAGCGCGCCCCGCCGATCCACGAAGAAGATCGGGTCGGGCAAACCGTCCAGGATTGTCAGTTCCAGCGTCAACACAACCCCCCGGTGGCCAAAAGTCAGGCTTGGTCCTTCGTTGCTATTGAAGGTTCCGTGCCGCGCTTGGCCGTCCGTGAGGCGATGCGTGGCGATGACTCTAAGTCGTTGATATTGCTATTGTTACGACAACGACACCCACGGCTACCGTAGCCGAGGTTGACGCCGGAGGCTGTCCCTGTTCCCGAGGACGGGGCAAAGTGCCACAGCGACAACTTCTAGCCTTTTTCTCGACGCGCAAGTGGATCCTGGGGATCGTCAAGCCGGGTAAGGGTTTTCGAGGCGTTCTGTGCCCGGGGGGCGGCGCGTCGCTGTCCCGGTCTGTGTCAGGGTGTCACGCGATTATGGGTCTGGCTGCAATGGCCGAGGCGCCTAAGCGACGTAATAGCAAGGAATTCGGGATGCGGCTTTGGGTGTGGTACGTGTTGTGCTCTTAGAGAAGTCGCTCGAAAGCTCCATGCGCAACACACGGTGCCACAGCGCCTGGGGTTGAGAGCAAAAGTGAGCCCGGGTAACCTGCCGGAAAAAAGATGGTTGGGGCTAATCGCACGAGGACTGGCAGGCCCGCCCGGGCTCATGTATTTGTAGCCTGCCGCACTGCCGCTCTCAGACCTCGTTGAGCTTTCTGCCAAAACCCTTGACGGTGAAGACGGGACAGGGTGCCCGGCGAACGAGCTGCTCGGTCACGCTGCCGAGGAGTACGTGGCTGATGCCGGTCAGACCGTGGCTGGCTATGACGATGAGGTCGGCGTCACGGTCCTGGGCGAAGTCGGCGATCTCAGGAGCAGCGCGGCCGGCGCGCACGTGGACGGCCGCATCTGTGCCTTCGAAGCCCGAGAGCAGCGTCTTCATCCTCTGCAACGACTGGTCGCGTAACTCGTCGGTGATCGAGCCCCCGGAAGGGATTACCGGAGGGTAGAAGTCGGGGTAGATGACCTCGTCGACGACGTGGAGCAGGTGAAGTTGCGCGCCATAGGCATCGCTCAGTTGTACTGCGTACGCCAAAGCCAGCTTGGCGTGCACTGAAAAGTCCACGGGCACTACGATGCGCTCGATCTGGCTCGGCGATGCACGGTCTTCGCGCTCCGGCACCGTGAGTACGGGGCAGGGGGCGAGCCTCACGACCTCCTCCGCCACGCTCCCTAACAGCAGTCGTCTCAGGCCTCGACGCCCGTGAGTGCCCATGACCACCAGGTCGATCTCGTTCTCCGTCGCGTAGTCGAGAATCGCGCCGGCGGCCGAGATGGCACGAACCTGGGCGCTCTTGATCGTGAAGCCAGCTCGCCCGTGCGCCTCGATCGCGCCTTTCAGCTGCGCGTCCGCGTGCTCCTCCAACGCCAAATACAGCTCCTCCATATCGGGAAGGCGATGCGAGAGGTTGCCAGGATCCGCCTCGTGCAGCACCAGGGCGTGGAGTAGGTGAAGCTCAGCCCTGTAGGTCTCGGCCAGGTGCAGGGTGTAGGGCAGAGCGTGGCCTGCACACCGGGAAAAATCTGTCGGGTAGAGTACCTTCCCGATCCTCAGCATTTCGCGCTCCTCGTCCTGGTCGTCGGCTGCCACAGGACGGTCGGGTTCCCTGATCGCACCGGGGCGCCGGACAGTACGCCCGCGACGCCGAGTCGCGTCCTCGGTAATAGTTAGGGCGTGTGGATCGCGACGGCTACCCTGTGCCTAGGGGACACCGGCCGGGAGGCCCGCCAGAAGGGGTAGCTGGTCTTGGACGATCGTGCACCAGAGGCCTTGAGCCACGCGCATCACCTCACCGGAGCTCAGGATCTTACTCTCGGTCCCGGTAATGATTCCGAACACGAGCCAGTCGTCGTTGCCGCGGACGGCGGCGCACGCCAACTCCTGTAGCTGATCGTGGTCGAAGAGGTCGGTTGGCGCGAGGATCGCGGCGCCGATCGTACGATCGTTGGCGCAACCGCTGAGCCTGGCAACACGGACGGCCGAGGTGATCGTGCTGACCTGAATGCCCCTGTCATCGGTTTTGACATCTCCGACCAAGCAGACTCCGGCGTTTTCAGGTCCGTCCTGTCGCCAGTCTTGCCAGTTCTCGGCGAGTGCCAGGGCGGCGAAAGCCCCGAGTTGGACCTCAGCGAGGTCGGAATCGGTCTGGGCGACCGCGGCGTTTGCGCTGCCGATGAGAAACGAGATCGCGGCGGTGCACAGGAGGGGGCGTCTCATGGTTCTACTTCCTTGGGGGGAGCAGAGTGGGAACGTTTGCAGGCCCCGGGGAACGGTCAACTCATCATACCCTCACGAGGGATTCGAGGTCCTCTGCTTTGGAGCCTCACGCTGTCGGTCTGAAACCTCATCCGCGCGCGCCTCGTAGGGTTAGGCGAATGGCCCCCCTCGGCCAGCGCTACAACTCTTCACATCCTAAAGACTTAGGGGTCTGCCATGCGACGGCGTACAGCGCTCGCAGTGATTCTGATCTTCGCCGTGAGTTCAACGGGGTACGCTCAAAGCCGGTGTGGAGGCGGTTTCAACCTAACGGTCGGCTGCACCGGCATCGGTTTCGGGGATTCCGACCGCATTAACGGGCTGCGATTCAATTGGAGCGATGGCGATCTCGATGTCGTCAACGGGGTCAACATCACCTTCTGGCGGCCGAAGAGAAGGGTGCGCGGAACGATCAACGGTTTGGCACTAGGGCTGGCGCCGGCGGCGGAGCGCCTGCACGGGATTTCGCTGGGTCTGGCGGTGATGCCGCGAGACTACTCGGCTGGGCTGGCGGTGGGGGTTCTGGCCGGGGTGGCGGAGGGCTCGATGTACGGGATCAACGTGGGTGGTCTGGCGTTGGTGACCCAGGGCCGGATGGAAGGGATAAACTTCGGTGGTCTGGCGCTGGTAGGGCAGGGCTCGATCCGCGGGCTGAACGTGGGGGGGCTGTCCGTGGTTTCACAGGAGGGCCTGGGTGGGGTCAGCGCCTCGCTCCTGGCCAACGTCTCCCAGGGTCCGATGTGGGGAGTCAACGTCGCCGGACTGGCTAACGTCTCTCAGGCGGGCATGCGGGGCCTGAACGTCGGTGGCCTGGCGGTTGTGGCGCAGGGCGCGATGCTGGGGGTCAACTTTGGCGGGCTGGCCGCGGTTTCGCAGGAGGGGCTAACAGGCATCAACGCCGGAGGCCTAGCGGTTGTGGCGCAGGGTCCGATCCAGGGTGTGACGGTGGGTGGCCTCGCGGCGGTGGCGCAACACGAGGTACGGGGCTTCACCGTCGGGGGCCTGGCGGTGGTGAGCGATAGGGACATTTCGGGGCTCACGGTGAGCCTTGGTGCGGTCGACGCCGGGGACAACGTCCGGGGTGTGACGGTCGGCGGCCTCTGGAAGGTGGAGGCCGATCACATCAGAGGCCTGGCAGTCGCCGGCGCCTACACAAAGAGCTGGCGTCTCAACGGGATGGCGGTCGCGGTCTACAACGACGTAAGGCGCCAAAACGGACTGACCATCGGCATATACAATCGTACGCACAACCTGCACGGGGTCCAGATCGGCTTACTGAACTACGCGGGCAACAATCCTCCGGGGCGGCGCTGGTTCCCGCTGGTCAACTGGCACTAGGTGAGCCGCCCGGCTCTCCCCCCCTCCGGCCGGCCAATGGCACTGGCGGACACGGGTGACAATCGGATATTCAGTGTTTCACATTCGGTGCGCCACGGCCCTCTTATGCTGAGCCACAGATGATCAAGGTCATTCCGTTGCAGCGCGAACATTGGGAAGACGTGCGGCGAATCCATGCTGAGGGGATCGAGACAGGGATGGCGACCTTCGAGACCGAGCCTGCGTCCGACTGGGAGCGCTGGTCGGAGGAGCATCTGGAGTATTGCCGGTTGGCTGCGATCCTCGAGGACCGCGTCGTCGGGTGGGCGGCACTCTCGCCGGTCTCCGACCGCTGCGTCTACGGCGGCGTGGCGGAGATTAGCATTTACATCGCAGCCGACGCTCGCGGCATGGGCGTCGGTTCCGAGCTGATGCAGCGGCTCGTCGACGAGTCGGAGGAGCACGGGGTCTGGACTCTGCAGGCCGGGATCTTCCCAGAGAACGAGCCGAGCATCACGCTGCACGAGAAACACGGCTTCAGGGTCGTGGGCCGCCGCGAGCGTTTGGGCAAGCTCAAAGGGTCGTGGCAGGACGTGTTGCTGCTGGAGCGGCGAAGCGAGCGAATCGGCGTCGACTGACTCACGGCTGGCCGAGTGGGCTGGTGGGCCGTAGAATCCCGCCTAATCGTCGACCACGATTTCGCCGCAAGAGGGGGCGGCGCTCGACCTGACAAAGGGAGTGGTGCGGGTGCAGCGATCAGCTCTGACACGGGTTCTATTGTCCGCGGCCGTCCTGGCGGCCGTTCTCCATCTCGGGGCGCGACGTATTGGCCCATTGCCTCCCTTGGGTGCCTTCCTCGATCCGCTCCACGGGGTGTGGGCGGCCGCCGGCGGGGCCGAGCTGACAGACTTGGACGAAGTAGTCCTACCGGGTCTCGCAGCGCCCGTGCGCGTTGTCTTCGATGACCGCGGGGTCCCACATATCTTCGCATCGACTTCGGAGGATGCGGCGCGGGCGTTGGGGTACGTCGTGGCCCGCGACCGCCTGTTCCAGCTGGAGGTGCGGTGGCGGACGGCGGCTGGGCGGATGGCGGAGCTCGCCGGCGCTACGGCCCTCGGGTTCGACCGCTACGTACGTGGGCTCGGCCTGGCCTGGAGCGCCGAACGCGATTTCGCCGCTCTCGACCCTGCATCACCAGAGGCGCGGGAGATTGCTGCATACGCCGAAGGTGTGAACGCCTGGATCGACGGACTGGGCCCAAGTGACATTCCCCTGGAGTACCACCTGCTGGGCGTCGAGCCTTCGCCTTGGGAGCCCGTCTACTCCATCTACCTGGCGAAATTGATGGGCTGGGACCTGACATACGGCGTGACCACCGATCTGCGAAGGCGGCGGTTGGAGGCTCTGGTGGGAAGGGAGGCCGCCGCAGCGCTCTCGCCGGTCAACAGTCCCATCCAGCAACCCATCCAACCGAACGGCTCGACCGGACCGCGCTTCGACTTCGTGCCGATCGCGCCGCCGGGCGAGCCGGATCTGCTGGCTCTCGAGGGTCTCGATGATCTGGCCGCGGCTCTCGGCCCCGTCCTCGGCGATCTTTTGGACGATCGTGCTTCGCAGCCCGGACCCGTGCTCGGCAGCAACAATTGGGCGGTGGCCCCGGAGAGAACGGCGGCGGGAAGTGCGCTGCTAGCCGGCGACCCTCACCTCCTGCTGACGCTACCCGCCATCTGGTACGAAGCTCACCTGGTCGTGCCCGGCGAGCTGGACGTCTACGGCGTGACGATCCCGAGCGCGCCGTTCGTGCAGATCGGCTTCAACCGCCATGTCGCCTGGAGTTTCACCAACACGGGCGCTGATGTCATAGACTACTACGAGGAGGAGCTGGACGATCGCGAGTCACCAAGCCGCTATCTGGTCGACGGCGAATGGCGGCCGCTCGAAGTGCGTGTCGAGCAGTACCGCGGGCATGACGACAACCTTCTCGCGACGGATACACTCTATGCTACCCACCGTGGGCCGCTGATCGCTTACGAAAAGGAATCGCTCGCGATGCGCTGGACGGTGCTCGAGGAAGTCGGCGAGAAATTCGGTCTGTGGCACGCGGCCCGGGCAGAAAGCGTCGAGGAGTGGCTGACTGCCATGGAGGTGTGGGGGGCACCGGCTCAGAACATGATCGTCGCCGATCGCCAAGGCACGATCGCGATCCGTTCCACCGGTACTTATCCGATCCATCCCGATGGCAGCGGCCTCGAGATCCGGGATGGGAGGTTCAGCGCCGAAGACTGGGTGGGCTTCTGGCCGCTGGAGCGATACCCCTCTGCCGTCGATCCTCAGCAGCGGTACCTGGCGTCGGCGAACCAGCAGCCGATCGATCCCCGGGTCGACTCCACTTACATGGGAGCGGACTGGCCGTCGCCGTGGCGCGCCATGCGCATCAACACTTTGCTGAGTTCCGACTCCGCGGTCACGCCTGACGCGATGCGTCGCTATCAGACCGACCCGGGCAATGCCCGAGCCGATTTGTTCCTGCCGTTCTTCCTCGCAGCGGTACGACGACAAGCCGAGATCGGTGCGCCTGATGAGAGCGCTGTCGAGGCCGCGGAGCTGCTGGCCGAGTGGGATCGTCGCTACACGAAGGAGAACCGGCGGGCGGTAGTCTTCGAGTACGCTATGCGCGAGCTGGCAGATCGCACCTGGGATGAGTTGCTGCGCCCGGAGGGGTCGCGCCGCGTCTACACGCCGTCTTCCACAGTGCTCGCCAGCTTGCTGCATTACCCGCAAAGCGTCTGGTGGGATGACCGCCGGACCGAGGACGTCGTCGAGGACCGAGATGCGATCCTCGTCGCCGGTCTGGCCGCGGCGCTCGTGCGCGCCAAGCGTGAGTTGGGCGAGCCGGAGGGTCCCGCTTGGCGCTGGGAGAACGTTCGACACGCCAACATCTACCACCTGCTCGAGCTGCCGGCGCTGTCGGCGCTCGGCCTCCCGGTCCAGGGCGGGCCCGGCAACCTGAACCCGTCGTCCGGCGGCGGTACGCACGGCGCCAGCTGGCGGATGGTGGTGGAGCTGGGAGATGAGATCTCGGCCTGGAGCATCTACCCGGGCGGCCAGTCGGGCCACCCGCTCAGCTCCCGCTATACGGACCGCATCGACAAATGGGTGGCGGGCGAGCTCGACCGGGTCCTGTTCCCTCGTTCGGAGTCCGACCTCGATGACTCGCGGGTTACCTCCTTACTCGAACTCACCCCGGAGAGCTGAGCCGTGAGACGAACCGTAGCTTGGGCCCTGCTACTCGTGGCGTTCGTGCTAAGCACCGCTTTCGTGGCGTGGTGGACGGTGCCGGTCGTGGCCGCCATCTGGGGTGCCGCGACCGCCTACAGTCGGAAGCCCTGGCGGAGTGCCGCGCTGGTCGCTGCGGCGGCCTGGGCGCTGCTGCTGGCGGTGAGCGGAACTCGTGGACCGCTACTCGAACTCGCCGGACTGCTGGGCGGGATCTTCGGGTTGCCCGGATTCGCCACGGTCTTGCTCACTCTCATCTTCCCGGCGCTGCTCGCCTGGAGCGCCGCGGGTCTGGTCTCGGCTCTACGAGAAACACTAGGCGAGCGTGCCCGGGCCGCCGAGGCGGCCTGAGCCCGTTGACGCCCGCTGTCCATTTCCCAATCCTGTCGGCGTGACCGGCAGGGTCGCCTCTTGATCGATACCAGAACCGACGCATGATGGGCAACGCCGACGCGTCACCAGACGGAGTGCACGACATGACTCAAGCGTTCCAGCCGGAGAAGTTCCGGATGACCTTCCTGCTGCTCCTGGCCATCGGGATCTCGATACTGTTCTACCAGATGGTCCGCGGCTTCCTCGTGTCCGTCTTGCTGGCTGCGATCGTCGCCGGACTGAGCCAGCCGCTCTACACACAGCTGTTGCGCTGGTTTAAGGGTCGGAATGCGGCGGCCGCGGGAGTGACACTGCTGGTGGTGTTGCTGGCGATCGTCATCCCGTTTGTCGGATTCCTGGGCCTCGTGGCGAAGGAGGCGGTCGAGGTGAGCCAGACGATTCGCCCGACGATCGAGCGGCTGGTGACCGAGCCCACCGAGATCGACCGTCTGCTGGCACGCCTGCCATTCGCCGACAGGCTCGATCCCTATCGAGATCAGATAGTGCAGAAGCTTGGTGAGTTCGCGGAATGGGTCGGCGGTTTTCTGGTCGTTACCCTGGCCGCGACAACGCGCGGCACCGCCGCCTTCTTCTTCCAGCTGTTCATCATGCTGTACGCGATGTTCTTCTTCTTGCTCGACGGACGCGCGGTCCTCGACAAGGTCCTCTACTATATGCCGCTCGCCCCGGAGGACGAGAATCGCATGGTCGACAAATTCGTCTCCGTGGCACGGGCGACGATCAAGGGGACTCTGGTGATCGGCATCGTTCAGGGCGGATTGGCGGGGCTGGCCCTCGCGGTAGCGGGGATCGAGGGAGCGTTGTTTTGGGGGACGATTATGGTCGTTCTCTCGATAATACCCGGTATCGGGACGGCGCTGGTCTGGGTCCCGGCGACCGTCTATCTGTTCGCCATCGGCAGGATCGGCACGGCGATAGCTGTATTCGTCTGGTGCGCAGTCGTCGTGGGGACCGTCGACAACTTTCTCAGGCCGTGGCTGGTCGGGAAGGACACCAAGATGCCCGATCTGCTAATCCTACTCAGTACTCTGGGTGGCCTCGTGCTTTTCGGCGCCGTAGGTATCGTAATCGGGCCCATCGTCGCCGCGCTCTTCGTGACGGTGTGGGATATCTACGGACATGCATTCAAGGAGTACCTGCCGGAGGTACGACCGGTGACGGTGGATCAGTAGTCGGTGGCCGGTAGTCAGTAGCCGGTAACGGCGAAGTGAGAGCCCACGAACCTTGAATCACCGGCCACTGACAGCCTACGGCTTGCTATGAGGACCTTGCGGCTATTTTCGCCCAACTATCCCGTAGTGTCACCGTGCGGTTGAAGACGAGGGCGCCGGGCTCCGAGTCCAGCGGATCGCTGATGAAGTAACCCTGCCGCTCGAACTGGTAGCGCGTACCCGGTGGGTCGGCGGCGACGCTCGGTTCGATGAGCGATCCCTGCAGAACGACCAGCGAGTCGGGGTTCAGGTTGGCCGTGAAATCCTCGCCTACCGGGGCCTCTTCCGGGTCGGGCGTCTTGAAAAGTCGGTCGTACAACCGCACCCGGCAGGGCAGCGCGTGGGACCGCGAGACCCAGTGGATGGTGCCTTTGACCTTACGGCCGTCGACCGGCGGACCGCTCAGCGTCTCGGGGTCGTACGTGCAAAGCAGCTCCACAACTTCGCCGTCCTCGGGGTCCTTGACCGCTTCCTCGCACTTGATGATGTACGAGTGGCGCAACCTCACCTCGCGACCGGGGGCCAGCCGGAAGTACTTCTTCGGAGGATCCTCCATGAAGTCGTCCCGCTCGATGTAGATCTCGCGCGAGAAGGGAAGCTGTCTCGAGCCCTGCTTCGGCACGTCATGCGGCCAGTATGACCCGTCGAGCATCTCGACTTCGCCGTCCGGGAAGTTGGTGATCGTCACCTTGAGAGGCCGTAGCACGCACAGGACCCGCGGCGCACGCTGGTTCAGGTCGTTGCGGATGGCGTACTCGAACTTCGCCATATCAACCCGGCTGTTGACCTTGTCGATGCCGATCATGTCGCAGAAGCTCCGTATCGCTTCCGGCGTCACCCCGCGCCTCCGCAGGCCGGCGATCGTCGGCATGCGCGGGTCGTCCCAGCCGTCCACGTGACCGTCCTCGACCAGACGGATGAGCTTGCGCTTGCTCAGTACCGTGTAGTCGAGGTCGAGTCTGGCGAATTCGGTCTGCTCGGGCCGTGGCGGCTTGATTCCGACGCTGTCGAGGACCCAATCGTAGAGCGCACGGTTATTCTCGAACTCCAACGTGCAGAGCGAGTGCGTGATGTTCTCGATCGCATCTGAGAGGCAGTGGGTGAAGTCGTAGAGCGGGTAGATGCACCACTCCTCCCCGCGCCGGTAGTGGCTCGCATGCCTGATGCGGTAGAGCACTGGGTCGCGCATCAGCATGTTGGGGTGCGCCATGTCGATCTTGCCCCGCAGTACGTGCTCGCCGTCCGTGAAGGCGCCGGCACGCATCCGCTCGAAGAGATCTAGGTTCTCTTCGACCGAGCGGTCACGGTACGGGCTCGCGCGACCGGGCTTATTCACCGTCCCGCGGTACTCTCGAATCTTCTCTTCGCTCAGGCTGTCGACGTATGCTCTCCCTCGCTGGATCAGCGTGACGGCGAAGTCGTAGAGCTGTTCGAAGTAGTCCGAGGCGTGATACAAATGCTCGCCCCAGTCGAAACCCAGCCAGCGCACGTCCTGCTTGATCGCTTCGACGTACTTGATGTCCTCGGTCTCGGGATTCGTGTCGTCGAAGCGCAGGTGACAGACGCCGCCCTCGTTCTCAAGGGCGATGCCGAAGTTGAGGCAACACGACTTCGCGTGCCCGATGTGCGGGTAGCCGTTAGGCTCGGGTGGGAATCGTGTCACCACCCGGCCGCCATACCTGCCGGTCTTAAGATCCTCGGCGACCTTCGCCCGGACGAAATCTAGGGAGTCGGGGCGAAGGTCGCTGGGTTCCACTCTCTGCTTCTTTTCCGCCACTGCCTCCCCGCAAGCGCTACCTGGGGAACGAGAAGACCAAGCCCAGCTTCAGGCCGCCTATCCAGGCGGTGTTGACCGGCCGGTCCACCGACACGCCGTCGGCCTCGAGGTCGCCGGTGCCCGAGAAGCCAAACAGTCCCAGGGCATCCAAGGCGAGCGTCCGTGAGAGCTCTACCAGGAGGCCGATCTCTGCCGCCCCCATCCAGCCGCTGGCGCTGATGTCCAGCGGCTGAGCGTTGATCGTGGTGCTGAGCGATTGGTTCACATACCCGCCCCGCGCGCCGATGTATCCGCTGGCCGCATTCCAATTGGTCATGACCACACGCACGTCGCCCCAGATGTCCCACACCTCGCGGTTGTCCGAGACGGCGTCGACGTTCATCGAGCTGTAGGTGAAGCCGACCGCGAACTGCAGACCCGACTCGAGGGTGTACCTGCCGAAGCCCTCGACTGCGGGCCCGTACTCCCGTTCGTCGATCTCGAGGCTCCAAGTCTCCACGCCACCGAGCACTCCCACCGCGAAGCCCTGCGGCGCGGGCTGAGCTGCAGCGGGCGATGGCAAGAGTACTGCGGCTGCGAACGCGGCCACGAGCAAGAGTGGTAATCTGTGCATTCTATGCTCTCCCAAAAGTATGCTAGGCCGGGAGCCCGTGATTGGCTACGTGCTCCATGGCGTCGATGAAACGGTCGAGCTCCTCGAGCGTCGTGTAGACGCTGGGCGTGACGCGGATCCCCTGGAACTCAGCGTGCCTGATGGGTGTGACGATGATCCTTTGCTCCTGCCACAGCCAATCGGTGAGCGCTCCGGGATCGACCTCGTCGATCTCGACGTTCGCCAGGCCGCAGGCCATGCCCGGCTCGAGGCTCGTGTGCAGGTGCACCCGATCGTGCTCCAGCAGGCGCTTCGCCCAGTAATCCCGCAGGTAGATCATGCGGGCTTCCTTGCGCGGTCCGCCGATGCCCTGGTGGAAGGTGAGGGCCTCGGCAATGGCCAGGTAGTTCGCCGCCGGGTGCGTGCCGATCTCCTCGAACTTGCGGATATCATCATCCTTCGGCTCGGGCGCCGCCATCAGTGGCCAGATCTCCCTAATCTTGTCGCGCCGCACGTAGAGCAGCCCCGTGCCGTGAGGTGCGAAGAGCCACTTATGCAGGCTCACCGAATAATTGTCGCACTCGAGGTCGGAGATCTTGAAATCGTGGTGGGCGAGTGAATGCGCGCCGTCCACGATCACCGGTATCCCGTGCCGTCGGGCCATCGCCACCACGTCCCGCACCGGTAAGATCTGGCCGGTCAGGTTTATCATGTGGCACATCAATATGAGTCGCGTGCGCGGCGTGATGTTCTCCTCGAAGCGCCGCACGATATCCGCCGGATCATCGGACGGGACGGGGATCGAGAACTGCTTGAGCACGATCCCTTCGCGCCGCTCCCGCTGCTTGAACGTCGTGAGCATCCGCGGGTAATCCTGTGTCGTGGTGAGCACCTCGTCACCGCGCTGCAGATCGTAGCCGAACTGGCAGATCTGCAGGCTCTCGGAAGCGTTGCGCGTCAGCGCGACTTCCTCTGGATCGACGCCCCACTCGCGCCCGAGCCGCTCTCGCACCGCTTCACGCTGCGGCTCGAGTATGCGCCACATCGTGTAGACCGGCGCCTTGTTCGAGTAGTCCAGGTGTTGCTTCATCGCTTCCTGGACCCAGGCGGGCGACGGGCTCACACCGCCGTTGTTGAGGTTGATCAGGCTGCGGTCGACAGTGAAGGCCTGCGCCACCTCGAACCAGAAGTCTTCATCCCGTGCCACCTCGGACGGTGAGCCGGGGTGTTTACGCAGTTCTTCGGCAATCTCCGCTGCACGAGAGAAGCGGAGCGGCGTCAGCGGTACGCCCGCGGCCGCGGCGACGGCCGGCAGCCCGATGGCGCCCAGAAACTTGCGACGGGTATACACGGCGGTCCCTCCTGCTAACGATCGACTCGTCAGTTCGTAGCCGTATCCTGTTCGCTCGGTTTGCGCGGCACCATCTCGTCGCGCATCGCGAGGTGATAGACAGTTGCTGCCACTACCACCGCCGCCTGCTTGAGATCGTCGATCACCAAGCGCTCGTAACGGTCGGCAAACGTGTGATGCGTCCGCGTGGAGTATTCGATCGGGTCCTGGATGAAGTTGAAGCCGGGGATGCCGACGCGGTCGAACGAGAGGTGATCGGTCCCGCCGGTGTTTCCATGCTTCACGGCCACCACGCCCAGATCCCTGAACGGCCAGAGGATCTGCTCGAATACCGGGATCGCTCCTTCGTTCATCTGGTCCCAAACTCCACGGATGCGACCCGTGCCGTTATCGACGTTTACGTAGGCGGAGATCTTCGGCCACAGCTCCTCGTGGTTCTGCACCCAGTAGCGCGAGCCGAGTAGCCCCTGCTCCTCGCCGCTCCACAGCGCGATGCGAATCGTCCGCCGCGGTTCGAGGTCGAGCGCCTTGAGAATCCGCACCGCCTCCATCATTACCACACAGCCGGCAACATTGTCGGTCGCGCCGGTGCCGGGGTACCACGAATCGAGATGGCCGCCGAGCATCACGTACTCATCCGCCAGGTCGCTGCCGGGTATGTCGCCCAGCGTGTTGTACGCTTGCAGGTCGTCCTCGTAAAACTCGTTTACCACCTCGATCTCGAGCTGCACCGGGATGCCGCGTTCCAGGTTTCGATAGATCTGACCGTACTGCTCGTGCGCGACCACCAGCTCGGCGGCCGGGATGTCGTTGTCAGGGTCGCGGCCTGAGCCACCCCAGACACGAAGGATTCCGTACGTGCGGGACGAGGGCGACAGTGTGCCGGCGATGCCCTCATCCTGCATGAACGACGCGATGGTGTCGCGCATGGCGCGCTGGCGTCGCCATCTCTGCATCATCTGCTCTCGCTGCGCCGGATCGACCTGTGGGCGCTCGCGGACTTCAGCCGGCGCCAGCAGATCTTCCAGCGAGCTACGCAGCGGCCGCGGCTGCCATTCGGGCTCGATCGGCTGAGGCTCGCGGGTGAGGACGAAGGCCCCGCGCAGCTTGGCTCGGTAACGCTCCAGGTCTGCCGTGCTCCCCGCTTCGACGATCCTCGCCGGCCCTTTCACCATCCCATCCGTGCTGCCGGTCCAGGCGGCCGGCAGGGCCTGAAGGATCTGGACATACGGCTCGGTGATGCGGCCGCTGTAGTACATGTTGTCCCAGCCGCGCCCGAACTCTCCCCACGGCTCGACGACGACGTTCTGGAGCCCGAACCCCTCCAGCGTTTCCGCCGTCCAGTCATTGGCCCGGCGCATCCCCGGCGAGCCGGTCAGTCGAGGGCCTATGACGTCGGTCAGGTAGCCTGCTAGCTCGGGGATCTGCGACCGCTCCAGCCCCTCTTCTCGGATGCGACGAACAACGTCGAGGTCGACGGCTTCCTGAGCGACTTGGGCCGGTGCGTAAGTTGCAAGCGAGAATAGGCCTGCGCCGATGATGGTTGCAGCGCGAAACAGCGGTCGCATTCGTCCCTCCTTGCTAGTCGCCGGTTATATAGAATCAGCTTCTGTGCTAACGGCATTGAGATAGGGCATCCCTCCGGGACGCGCAACCTGGCAGTGAGGCTGAGGCACGAAGCCGAAGGTCCAACGTCGGGTCCGTGCTCGACGTGGAACGTTGTCGTCACACGGTCGGTGTTCTGGTGCGACGTCGGCGTTCGAATTGGGATGTGCGGTGGTCGGTGGTGGTCAGCGAGAACCGCCCCCCAGGTACACTATTCTCCAGATCCGGCCTCCACGATCGTCCGAAACATACAGCGACCCGTCCGGTCCTTGAGCCAACCCGGCAGGCCGGTGGGCAGCGCCGCGCGGGCTCACCTCGTCCCCGGCGAACCCGTCGGCGAACACCTCCCAGTCGCCGGCCGGCTCTTCGGCTACGAAGGGCACAAAGACCACGTTGTACCCGCCCTGTGGCAGTGGCGCACGGTTCCAGGACCCGTGGAAGGCGATGAACGCACCGCCGCGGTAGCGCTCGGGGAACTGGTCACCCGTGTAGAACAGCAGGGCGTTGGGTCCCCAGTGCGCTGGGAACGCGACGAGCGGCTCCTTCTTTGAGCTGCACCGCCCCGCGGCGTTACCATCTCCGCCGTACTCGGGTGCCAGGACCAAGCGGTTAGCCACGGGGTCGTGGTAGCAATACGGCCATCCGAAATCGTCGCCCTGCTCGATCTTCACCAGCTCTTCTGAAGGCTTCTCGGCGTTGTCCTCGACTGTGAAAAGATCGGGCCAGCTCTGGCTCAGCTGGTCACGCCCGTGCTGTGCTCCGTAGACATCGTCCGTCTCCGGGTGGGCGGCCAGCGCCACAACGTTCCTCAGTCCGGTGGCGAAGCGCTCACCGTCATCCTGATTCTGACCTTGTCGGTCGGCGTCGAACCTCCAGATGCCGGCGCGGCGCTCAAGGTCGGGACAGGGGTCTATGCCGGGGGAACTGGGTGAGCGATCCTCCTCCTGGCACGAGTTCGACGGCGAGCCGATGTTGACGAACAGTTCGCCGGCTGCCGTGACGGCGATCGACTTGTCCCGGTGGCTGCGGTCGGCTGGCAGTCCGGAGACGATCGTCTGCGGTGCGCCCGACGGCTCGAGACCGCCCGCCGGGAGGGGATAGCGCACCACTCGGTCATTGGCGCCGAAGTAAAGGTAACCGGCGGCCAGCGCGATTCCGGTACCGCCGACGTCACCGAACTGCTGCCGGACATCCGCCTTTCCATCGCCGTCGGTGTCGCGCAGCGCGACCACGCCGACCGTTCCGCCGCCGCGGCGTCCACGCAGTGCCACGAATACGTCACCGTTCTCTGCAACGACGATATGACGGGCGCGACCCAAGGAGTCGGCGAACACTTGGGCACAGAATCCGTCGGGTATGCTGATCGCTGAGTCGCAGGCTTCGGTCCCCTGAGGTACAAGGGTCGGTCCGCTTATCGCAATCAAAGCAAGTGCTGCCGGCGCAAGCAGGTAGGTACGCTGCTGTTGGGGCATCGCGCTGATCTCCTTCTGTTTCGTTCCTCTGCGGCGCTATCGATGAACCGGGTATTCGGGCTTCACGACCTCGTAGGGTGGGTTATTCACGACCTCCTGGAGCGCCGCATTGATCGCCGCCTGCAGTTGCGGGTCGCGTCCCTCGAGCCAGTCCACCGGGTACCATTCGATCTCGATCTGCGGTTCGACGCCCATGTTCTCTATTGCCCACGAGCCGGCGGGATCGTAGGCGGCCCGATTCGGTATGCTGATGTAACCACCGTCGATGAGCGGCGGTATATACGCGTAGGGCCCGATGCCGGCGCCCATCGTACGCGTGCCGATGATCCGGCCAACGTTTCCCAGCTTGAACATCAGAGCAAACGTTTCGGCAGCCGAAGCATTGACGTCGTTTGTCAGCAGGACCTTTGCCGGGGGCATCGGATTGACGGGCACGCCCAGATCGTCGCCGTGTCGGAAAGTGTAGTAGTAGAACGCCGTGCGCCTGAGCAGCTCGATCAAGTAGTCTGCCGTAACGCCGCCGCCCCCAAACCGCTGGTCGATGACCAGTCCTAGCTTATCAGAGCTCTCGAGCAGTTGCTGCAACACCAGTTCGATGGCCGCGGCGCTGTAGCCGGGTACCCAGACGTATCCCAGCGCGCCCTGAGATTCCTCCTCCACCACCCGGCGGTTGCGCTCCGCCCAGTTCACCCTGCGCAACGTGTTTTCGCCGGGGATAGGCACCACCGTGAAGCTGCGTGCGTCGCTGCCGTCGATGCTCCTGCCGACGGTGAGCTCGACCGGTCTGAGCGCCGTGCCCTCGAAGTACGAGTAAAGGTTCCTGTCGGCGGTGATCTGTTCGCCGTCAATGGCGATCAAATACTCGCCGTCCTGGACGTAGAAGCCGGGCTCGTCCAGCGGCGATCGGAAAAGGGGGTTGCCCCAGTTGTAGTGACCCGAGGGGAAGATGCGGGCCATCTTGTAGCGGCCTTCCTCGATCGTGTAGTCGGCACCGATCAAGCCGATGCGGCTGCGGTCGCCGGCGGCCGGCGGAATGTCGCCACCGCGTACAGTGAGATGGCTGACCGAGACGTGTCCGAGCGCCTTCCCCAGCAACCTGTTGAGGTCGCTGCGCCGGGTGATGGACGGGAGGTAGGCCGCGTAGTGCCGCTGAAGCTCGAGGAGATTCTGACCGTGGTGGTCCGGGTCGTAGAAGTAGTCCTCCATCAGTTGCCACGACTCGCGGTAGATCTGCTGCCATTCCGCGGCTGGGAAGACGTCGACCTCGACGGACGCGAGGTCGAGGCGCCCGGTGTCGGATTCTACTGGCTCGTTGCCGGGAACCAGAGCCCAGCCGTCTTCGTCGCGATACAGGATGGTGGTGCCGTCCTCACTCACGCTGAACTCGCGGACGTTCTCTACCAGCTTGGTCAGCTCTCGCGGGTTCGATAGTTCGTAGCGATAGAGCGTCAGCGGTGCCCGGGCCCCGGGCTCCTGCGACTCCGGCCATTCGCGGACGAGCGCGTACAGTTCGCCTCGCGTACCTGCGGCGAGCGCCGCGTAGTCCTTGACCGGCGCCGGCAGCGGCACGACCCGTCTCTGGATGCCCTGCGGGTTGATCAGCGTGGGTTGGACCGGCCGGCCCCGCTGTCGCGGCTGCTCCTCGGGCCTCGCGGGAGGCGGAGGCCTCTGTCCAGCGGCTGACGCCGCGGGGTTGCGCTCACCGGTCACCGCGAAGAAGGGGATCTGGCCGTCGCCACGCAGCAATACGATCTGCAGTCGGCGGGCGACCAGCGGCCGGAACAGTTCGCCTGACAGAACGCTCCAGCCGAAGTCGCCGAGGGCGGCGGTGTTGCTGGCGACGAAGAAGAGGTATCTGCCGCTCTTGTCGAACACCGGGTGCTCGGCGTGAACGCGGCCGCCGGAGACCTGGCCCTGCCGACCGCTCTCCACGTCATATAGATAGACGGCGCGTAGGCGATTCGACTCGTGCCTCGAGTATGCGAGGAAGGCACCGTCGGGTGACCAGGCCGGATAGTAACGATCCTGATGTGAGTAGCTGGAGGTTGTAACGCGACGCGTGCCCCCCGTCTCGACGTCGAGCACCCAGAGCGCCAGACGCTTGTCGGTGAAGGCGAGGTGCTTGGAGTCGGGCGACCATGTGAGCTCGCGGTAGAAGCTGGGCCGTGTCTCTATGGCATACGACCGCACTGGGCCGTCGCCGCTGACGGGACGCACGTGTAGCTCATATTTACCCGGCTCGTCGGTGATATAGGCGGTCCACTGCCCGTCGGGAGAGATCACGGCGAAACGCTCCGCCGCGCCCGGCGTCTGGGTCAGGTTGACCGAGGTACCTGCGTTCGGATCGAACGTCACGACCTCACCGCGCAGGCTGAAAGCCAGCAAGTCGCCGGAACCAGTAAGCGAAGCCGACTGGATCCAACGCGCTCCGTTCACGGTGCGCGGCACCAGTTCCGACTGGTCGGGGTCGACCTGAACGCTGATCGGTTGGACGTCGCCAGTGCTGCGGTTGAAGATGCTGAGCCGCCCGTCCTGAACGAACGCGATCACGCCGCCGGCAGCCGAGGCTGATTCGATCCCGTACGTCTCGTACTCGGTGAGTTGCTCGACGAGCTGCGTCTCTGGATTGTAACCATAAAGGTTTGAGGTCCCCGACCGGTCGGACAGGAAATAGACCGTCGAATCGACCCACATCGGGTGACTGTCGTTGGAGTCCTGACGCGGCAGCTCCTGCAGGCCGCCATCCTCGAGCTCGGCGATCCAGATTCGCGAGGCCATGCCGCCGCGATAGTGGCGCCAATCGACTGTCATCAGATCGAGCGGTAGGGCTATGGGGACGTAGGCGATCCGCTCCCCATCCGGTGCGTACGAACCCGACCATGCCCGGGGCAGAGGGAGCGGCTCGGGGAAGACCCCGTCCACGGCCATGCTGTACAGCCGGAACACCGCTTCCTCATCGCGATGAGACATGAAAACGACGTTGAGTCCATCGGGGCTCCAGCCGCGCGCGATGTCCAGCTCGGGGTGGTACGTCAGCCGGCGCGGCTCGCCGCCCGTTGCCCCAATCACGTAGACGTCCCAGTCGTCGGCGCTGCGACGCGAGAACGCGATGATCTGCCCGTCGGGTGAAAAGACCGGGAAATCGTCTTCCGCTGGTCCGCCGGTGAGCCGCTCGGCTGCCCCACCAGTCTGCTCCACGCGCCACAAGTCGCCGGCAAGCGAAAAGACTATGTGTGAGCCGCTCACCGTGACATTGCGCATGAGCAGTGGCACGTCGTTGCTCGCGGCTAGCGGTACGGTGCCGGCCTGAATCGCGAGCATGGCAAGAATTGTGAGCGGGTTGAACATGTCCTCTCTCCTATCGCTATCAAGTTCTGAGATGTGACCAGACAAGTCTCGCTTCGTTTGACGGCTGACGCTAGGTCCCCGCCTTTTGCGGCGACCCGGTCACAGAATGAAGAGCAAGGCGGTGTGGAAAGTTCCAGGCTCCTACGAGCCCTGCGTGGGGTCCCGTAGGCGGGCCCTGGCTTCGGGCCGTTCCAGCGAGTCCAGGAGCCGTTCCGAGAACTCCTGCCGTTCCTCGAGCGACTCGATTCGGTCCGTCAGGCGGTTCACGACTTCGGTGAGGCGAGCGATCTCGGGGCCGGGCAGCTGCGACTGCGCCGCCCGCTCGCGGTGCCGTGCTTCGATCAGATCTCCGAGGCGCTTGGTGAGCGGGCGCAGGATGATAACGCCTGCGGTGCACAGCATGAACGTCATACCCAGCAAAAACGGCGCTAGATCATGAGGAGGCATAAGCGTCCCTCCGCTTAGCGGGCGGGTCTAGAGAGCATCCTCCCGGCGGTCTCGACCCTCGTTCCGCTGCTCCCCGCTTTCGCCGCCTCCCGAGCCGGGGATCCGCCGGGCCTCCAGCCGCTGGCGCTCGAGCACGCGCTCGGTGAAGTCGACGCGATCTTCGAGACGGTCCATGCGGTCGACCAGCCGCTCCATCAGCTGCATTATCCGCTGGATCTGTGGATCTTGGCCGACCGATTTCTTTGCCTGAGACTGCTCGATCACCTTGCCGATGCGGGTGGTGAGCGGCCGGAAGATGGCCACAGCAGCGATGCTGAGGAACAGGACGATCGGTATCAGCTCTTCGGCCATGACGCTTCGTGGGTCTCGAACACTAACCGCCGGAGCGCCCGCGACTTTCACCTTCCTTGCCCGCCGAAAGCGAGATGCCAGCATCCCCCTTCCAGCTGCCGCTCCCGATCACGCTCTCGGTAAACTCCTGGCGTGCCTCGAGCCGCTCCAGCCGGTCCAGCATGGTCTCCATCACCTCGGCCGTGCGGTTGGGGTCCAGTCGCCCGGCCTGCTGACGGTCACGCCGCATCTGCTCGAGCAGATCTCCCAATCGCGTGGTTAACGGGCGAAAGATCGCCACGCTGGCCACACCCGCCGTGATGGCAATGACCATCACCGCTCCGGCGATCGGTCCGATTACCGCTGGGTCCCAAGGTCCCATGCTCTCTTACCTCGCTCTCAAGTTGCCTTCTCATCCCTTCCTACGCCAGTCCATCCGGCGCGGTTTCAGGGGACATACCGGCCGGCTGACGTACCGACGTACTGCCCTGGCGTTTCCCGCGTCGCGCCCTAAGATAGGTGCCCAGGCGGCTGCCCTGACCGACTGAACCACACCCATTCGCAACGTCATGACCCTCTCGTTCATCCTCGTCATGTTCGTGCTGCCCGCCGCGATAATTGGGACCGCGGTGCTGCTGGCCTGGCTCACCAAGGATCGGGGCGTCTGATGCAGGAAGGCGCAGCGGTTCAGATCTCGGCGAATCCGTTGGCGATCGTCGCCTTCCTCGGCTACTTGGTCGTCATCCTCGCGATCGGTGTGCTCTCGGCCCGCTTTTCGTCTGCCGGTGTGAGCGAGTTCTTCGTCGGCGGACGCAAGATGCACCGGTTCGTTGTCGCGCTCTCGGCGGTCGTGTCGGGCCGCAGCGCCTGGTTGCTGCTCGGTGTGACCGGCATGGCCTACTCAATCGGAGCGGGCGCCGTCTGGGCGGTGGCCGGCTACATCACCGTTGAGGTCTTCCTGTTCCTATTCTACGCACGCCGGCTCAGGCACTTCAGCGCCGCTCACGATTGCGTCACCGTTCCGGATTTCTATGCCGCGCGTTTCGGGGATCGCGGCGGCCTGCTGCGAACGGTCCTGATCGTGATCATCCTGATCTTCATGGTGGGCTACGTGTCTGCGCAATTCGTCGGCGGCGGCAAGGCCTTCGCCGCGAGCTTCGGCCTACACCCCAACTTCGGGGTTCTGCTCACCGCGCTTATCGTCTTGGCTTATACCGCGGCAGGAGGGTTCCTGGCGGTGAGCCTCACCGACACCGTACAGGCGTGCTTCATGATCGTGGCACTTGTGGTGGTGCCGGTCATCGCGATCCTGGACCACGGTGGTCTGCTGGCGGTGGTGAACGAGCTGAGAGCCTTCGACCCGACGATGATCGATCCGTTCGCCTTGAGCGTCGGCGTGATCATTGGGTTCCTGGGAATAGGGCTGGGCTCACCCGGAAACCTGCACATCATCGTTCGCTACATGTCGATCGCCGACCCGGACCAGCTGCGCACATCGGCGGTCGTAGGGACCGTCTGGAACGTGGTGATGGCATGGGGCGCGGTCTTCATCGGGCTCGCGGGCCGGGTCTACTTTCCCGACGTCGCCATGCTCCCCGATGCCGACACCGAGCAGCTTTACCCGCTCCTTGCAGCGCAGCACCTCCACCCGGTCGCCTTCGGAATCGTAGTTGCCTCGATATTCGCCGCCATCATGTCCACCGCGGACTCGCAGTTGCTGGTCGCCACATCGAGCGTCGTGCGGGATTTCTACGAGAAGATCCTTCATCGGGGCGAGGAGATCCCCCAGAAGCGACTCGTCCTTTATAGCCGCATCGTGGTGGCCCTGCTGGTAGCGGCAGCGCTCGCCGTCGGTCTGCTTGCCGAAGCGCTGGTCTTCTGGTTGGTGCTGTTCGCTTGGGCGGGTCTGGGCGCGTCGTTCGGCCCCACTTCGATTCTCGCCCTCTACTGGCGTGGCACGACTCGCGCCGGCGTCATCGCCGGTCTGCTCACCGGGACGGCCATCACCTTTGTTTGGGAACTGACTCCCTGGCTCAGTTCGCAGCTCTACGAATTGATCCCCGCCTTCCTGGGCGGCCTGCTGGCGACGTTGATCGTGAGCCGCTTGACGCGGCCGCCGGAGGACGTCGACGAGATGTTTGCCAGCATGAGGAGCCGGTGACCGGTAACCGGTAGCCAGTAGTCGGTGGTCAGTTGTCGGTGCCTTCCAGGTTCGAACACTGGCCGTTCCTACTTACCGGCCACCGGCTACCGACCACCGGCCACCGATTGAACGGCCACCGACCGCAGCACGCCGCGCACCGCGACATTGCCCGGCATCCGCCGTCCGCCCATAATCAGGGCCATGCTTAGGGTTGTGTTCTTGGGTACGTCGTCGGCGCGGCCGACTGTGTCGCGCAACACGAGCGCGCTGGCCGTTCAGCGGGAGGGCGACCTCTACCTGTTCGACTGCGGTGAGGGAACGCAGCGGCAGATGATGCGCTACACGGTCGGTTTCACCGTCCGGGAAATCTACCTGACCCACCTGCACGCCGATCACTACCTGGGAACGTTCGGGCTGCTGCGCACGATGGGTTTGCAGGGCAGGGAAGAGCCTCTGGCGATTTACACGCCACCCGGCGGAGATGGCCTTCTGAAAGAGGCGGTGGCGCTCGAGATGGAAGAGCTGCCGTTCGCGCTAGAGATCGCGCCGCTCGAGCCGGGTGTCTCGATCCGGCACGGCGACTACACGATCTCCGCATACCGAGCGAACCACCCCGGTGGTGCCAACGGTTACGTGTTGCGCGAGGACGAGCGCCCTGGCCGTTTCCACCCCGACCGGGCGATTGCGCTCGGCGTGCCGGTGGGGCCGCTCTTCGGACGACTGCAGCGTGGCGAAACGGTCCGCTCGGAGGGTGGTACGGAGGTGAAGCCGGAGCAGGTGATGGGGCCGCCGCGACCCGGCCGCGCCGTTGTCTACACGGGAGACACCCGGCCGTGCGAGGGGACGGTCGCTGCCGCGCGGGGCTGCGATTTGCTCATCCATGAGGCCACATTCTCGGAAGACGAGGCGGAGCGGGCACAGCGAACCGGACACACAACGGCGGCGCAGGCTGGGGAACTAGCACGACGTGCCGGTGTCCGTCGGCTGGTGCTGACACACCTGAGCGCCCGTTACTCGGATCGACCCTATGTGCTCGAGCGTGAGGCGAAGCGTGCTTGTTCGAGTGACTGTGATGTCGTGGTCGCCTACGATGGGCTGGCGATCGAGGTGTCGCTTCGGGAGGATGAGTCGGCGGACCCTTGATCACGATTCACGTACCCGGTGACAAGTCGATCTGCCACCGCGCCCTGATGCTGGCGCCGCTGGCGGATGGCACCAGCCACATTCGCGGCTTGGCGCTCAGTGAGGATGTGAGAGCCACGGGTGCTGCCATGGGGGCTTTGGGCGCCCCCGCGATTGGGTCGCTCGAGGAGGGCCAGCCAATCGAGATCCGTGGTCCGGTCGAGTTGCGATCGCCGGGATCGGTCATCGACTGCGGAAACAGCGGGACAACCGCTCGCCTGATGGTAGGGCTCCTAGCCGGCAGCTCGGCCGCAGCGACGCTGGACGGCGACGAGTCGCTGCGCCGCCGGCCGATGGACCGGGTCGTTCAACCGCTTCGCCGGGCAGGCGCGTCGGTGCGGGAACTTAGGGAACCCGGGTACCTCCCCCTCGAGATCGAGGGCTGCGTGTTGAGCCCGATCCGGCACGAGAGCGAGGCGGCCAGCGCCCAGGTCAAGAGCGCACTGCTGCTGGCGGGGCTGGTGTCGCGCGTGCCAGTGAGGGTGATCGAGCCCGGCGCCTCCCGTGATCATACCGAGCGCATGCTGCGCGCGATGGGCGCTCAGATCGAGGGGGAGCCTCAAGGCAAAGGGATGCGGGTGAGTCTCGAGCCTCTATCCGGCGCTCTGAAGCCGATCAACATGGCGGTGCCGGGTGATTTCTCTTCCGCTGCGTTTTGGCTCGGGTTGGCGGTGCTCGGTGGCTGCCGGGGTGAAGTCCGCATCGAAGGCGTGGGACTCAATCCTGGACGAACCGGTTTCCTGCGTGTCTTAGACGCGATGGGTGCGAGCTTGGATGCAATGCCGTCGAGCGATGAGGCGGGCGAACCAGTGGGGGATGTGGTGGTGCGTCCTTCGGCGATGCGCGGCGTGGAGATACCGCCGGAGTGGGTACCAGCGCTTATCGACGAGATCCCTATCATCGCCTGTGTCGCCAGCCGCGCGGTCGGCAGGACGATTATCCGCGGCGCCCAGGAACTTCGAGTGAAGGAAAGCGACCGCATCGCCGCCCTTCACGCCAACCTGGTGGCGCTCGGCGTCTCGAGCCGGGAACGTCCAGACGGGCTGGAGATCGAGGGCGCCGATCGGGCCGTCGCCGGCGTCGTCGAGACACGGGGCGACCATCGGATCGCCATGGCGTTCGGCGTACTCGGCGCCGTGCCGGGCAACTCCATCGCGGTGGATGACCGGGCCTGTGCCCGAGTTTCCTATCCTGGTTTCTGGGAGGAGTTAGACCGGGTTACCGCCTCGGGACCCGAGCCATGATAATTGCCATCGACGGGCCGGCCGGCTCCGGCAAGACTACGACGGCTCAGGAGGTTGCGCGACGCCTGGGCTTCCTCCATCTCGACTCCGGCGCGCTCTATCGTGCCTTCGCGCTCGCCGCTTGCGAGCGCGGCTGGGTGGGCCCGGCGGGCGACGTCCCCCGGGAACGGATCGTGGAGCTCGCAGCGCTCGATGTCGACGGAGAGGTCGTGCAGGGAGCCATCATGGCTGTACTCGAAGGGCGACGCCTCGCTGAGGAGATTCGGACGCCCGAGGTCACGGCCTGTGCCTCGATAGTCTCTGCCCATCCCGAGATCCGGGAGCAGGTAAACGCTGTACTGCGCCGCCTCGCGGCGCAGAACCCGACGGGAATCGTCTGCGAGGGGCGTGATATGGGCACGGCCGTGTTCCCCGAGGCGGAACTCAAGGTGTACATGGACGCCCAGCCCGAGGAGCGGGCAAGACGGCGCCTGCTCCAGCGCGGCGAAGATGTGTCGCGCGAGAGCGTGAGCCGGGAGTCGGCTCGCCTCGTCGCCCGCGACCGGCAGGACTCGCGCCGTGCGGCCTCGCCGCTCAGGAAGGCCGAAGACGCCACCGTGGTGGACACCACTCGCCTCAGCTTCGAGGAGCAGGTAGCGCAGATCGTCGAGGCCGCACGACGGCGTCCGGGCTCGGCATAGCGCTTGACACGGCCCGAAAGCGTAGGGTACATTTCACGGTCGTTTCCCGGGCGCAGCTTTAGTCCCTGTGGCGGAAGCAGTTAGCGAGCGGGTCCGGTACGCCGCCGGGATTCACAGCCAGCGCCCGTCATGTATTTGGGACCTTTTACCATTTGTGGGTTCGCCGGCACCGGACGCCGGCGAGGATGCCAAACCTGATGCTAAACGAAAACAACGAGACCACCACACCGACCGACGCGGAGTCCGACATTCCCAGCCCTGAGCAGAGCGAGGTTACGCCCGAAGCCAGCTCCTCCGAGCCCGAGACTCCCGCACCGCCGCCTGAACCCAAGCCGCCCGAGCACGAACTGACAGAGGAACAAGCCGAGCAGACGGCTCGGGACCTGGGTGTCCGCCCCGACCTCTTCGAAGAAGGTGAGTATTCGGCCCAAGAGTACGAGCAGATGCTCTCGATGTACGAGGATACTCTCAAGAACATCGAAGAGGGCGAAATCGTCAAAGCGAAGATCCTACGGGTAACGGAGAACGCGGCGATCCTTGACCTCGGCTTCAAATCCGAGGGCTCCGTTCCATTGGACGAGTTCCGCTCAGCCGAGGAGGCACAGCCAGGGGCCGAGGTCGACGTCTTCCTCGAACGTCTGGAAGACCAAGAGGGCGTTGTCGTCCTTTCTAAGAAGAAAGCCGACTTCCTGAGGGTCTGGGAGCAGATCAAGGAATCCTACGACAGCGACCAGCCGATCCGCGGCACGATCAAGAAGAAGGTGAAGGGTGGCGTCACGGTCGACATAATGGGCGTCGACGCCTTTCTGCCCGGGTCGCAGGTGGCGCTGCGGCGCGTGCCCAACGTCGACGAGCTGATCGGCCAGGAATTTGATTTCAAGATCCTCAAGCTCAACAAGCGGCGCCGTAACATAGTCGTCTCCCGGCGTGTGATCCTTGAGCATGAGCGCAGTGAGAAACGCGAAGAGCTCAAGGGCGAGCTCGAGCAAGGCCAGGTTCGCAAGGGTGTGGTGAAGAACATCACCGACTTCGGCGCCTTCATCGATCTCGGCGGCATGGACGGCCTGCTGCACATCACGGACATGTCCTGGGGTCGCGTCGGACGCCCGAGCGAGATCTGTAACATCGGCGATGAGATTGACGTCAAGATCCTCGATATCGATTGGGAGCGCGAGCGAATCTCTCTCGGCCTCAAGCAGCTGCAACCGTATCCGTGGAAGGACGTCGAGGAGAAGTATCCGGTCGGATCACGGGTGCGTGGCAAGGTCGTCTCGATCACCAATTACGGCGCATTCGTCGAGCTGGAGCGTGGCGTCGAGGGGCTCGTCCACATCTCCGAGATGAGCTGGACTCGCAACGTACGGCACCCATCGCAGCTCGTTTCCATCGGCGACGAAATCGAGGCGGTCGTCCTGCGTGTCGATCCCGAGGATGAGAAGATCTCGCTCGGAATGAAGCAGGCCGAGGAGGATCCCTGGCTCGCTTTGCCCGACAAGTATCCGCCGGGGACGCGCATCCGCGGCAAGGTCCGCAACCTGACCAGCTTCGGAGCTTTCGTCGAGGTAGAGCCCGGTATCGATGGGCTCGTCCACGTCTCCGACATGAGCTGGACCAAGAGAGTCCAGCATCCATCGGAAGTGCTGAAGAAGGGTGACGAGGTCGAGGTCATCGCGCTCAGCATCGATGTCGATCAGAAGCGAATCTCGCTCGGCTTGAAACAGACCGAAGACGACCCCTGGTACACACTGGCGCAGAAGTTTGCGCCTGGGACCGAGACGAAGGGTACAGCCGTCCGACTGCTCGACAAGGGCGTGGTCGTCGACCTCGGTGATGATGTCGAGGGCTTCGTTCCGGTCTCGCAGCTCGCCGAGGACCAAGAAGTCCGCAGCCCGTCCGATGTCGTCAGAACGGGTGATGAGCTCGAGATGAAGGTGATGGAGTCCGATCCCATCAACCGCAGGATCGTCCTTCAGGTCACCGCGCTGCCCGAGCGCACTGAGGAAGAACTGAAGGCTATGGCAGCCGAGCCGGTAGCGGTGGAAACAGCCGAGCCCGGTCCCGAGGCCGAAGAAGCGACCACCGAGGTGGCGCCGGAGACTGAGGAAGAGGCAGAGGCAGAGGCAGAGGCAGAGGCAGAGCCCAAGGCCGAATCGGAGACCGAGGCCGAGGCGGCGACCGAGGCGGAGATTATGGCCGAGGCCGTGACCGAAGCCGAGGCGGCGCCGGATGCAAAGACCGCTACCGTCGCCGAGCTCGAGGCGGAGGTCGAGCCCGAGGCAGGATCCGAGGTCGAGGCGGAAACCGAGCCGGAGACCGAGCCGGAGACCGAGCCGGAGCCGGAGGATACCGCTGTCGAGCCTGAAGCCTCGGCGGAGGAAGAACAGGAGGACGGCGACGAGGCTGCCGAGGAGGAGAAGCAGGACTGAGGCAGCCTTGCTGCGTGACTATTGAAAACTGAGGGGGGCGGATCTAATCCGTCCCCCTCTCGTTCTAACGCGCTGGCAGGCGCAGGTAATTATAGAGCGCAAGGTCGGGCGGCGCGGGTCGCTGAGTTTGGAAAGACCCCGCTCTATTGCTCTTCCGTTCAAATGTTCCCTATGATTTCAGTCGATGAGACAACAGAGCTTGCAGAAATGGACGCGTCGCGCGGCCACCGCGGCGACGCTGGCGCTCGCCGGCTTTGGACTCACCTGTGCTGGGGCCAGCAGCCCCCCGGCGCCGGGGAGGCCGCCGCCCGGACCTTCGACTGTTGAAGACCGGGCTCGGGAGCGCGAGGCTCAACGGATCTACGGCGCCGCCGAGGATGCATTCGGCGAGGCGGATTTCGCTACGGCCGATTCGCTGGCCGGCGCTCTGGCAGAAGAGTACCCGGACACCCGCTGGGTGGGGCCGGCGCTGCTACTGTCGGCGGAGGTCGCGCTCGAGCTGAACGAGCCCGAGCGCGCCCGCTCAACGGCGTCGCGCTACCTGAGGCTGTACAGGGCATCCGATCCCCAGCGGGCGCCGGGCCTGATCGTCGTTGCCCGGGTTCTCCATCTCGAGGGGCGGACGCTGGAGGCGGCCGACAGCCTGTTGGCTACTTCTCTCGAGCCCGGCGCGGACCGCGATGCTGCGGCGCAGCTGGCTCGGCAGGTCGTTTCGGAGCTCGGCCTGGGCGAGATCGATACTCTGGTCGCCCGCTGGCCTGCTGGCCACTTGCTGCGGTCGGTCTTCGATGTGGAGCGGGCCTCGCTGCTGCTCGCTGCGGGTCACAGCGAGGAGGGGCGTGAGGTGGCCGAGCGTGCCCTGGGGCTAGAGCCGCTGGAGCCAGAGCGGGACCGTGCCCGGAGCATTGCATCCGGCGAGCTCGAGACCGAGCAGTGGCGGCCGATCATCGGTGCGATCTTGCCTCTGAGTGGGCCGCTAGCCGCCTACGGTCGCATGGCGGAGGAGGGAATCCGGCTGGCGATCGATGAGTACAACGAGCGCCACTTCGATGCCGTCACCCTGATCGTGAGAGACGATGCCGACCAATTCGATCGGGCGGGTGATCTGGTGCGTGAGCTGGAACGGCTCGGTGCAGTAGCCATCGTGGGGCCGCTGCGCAGCGAGGGTCTCGAGGTCGTGGCGCGCCGCCGCCGCGATCGCGACCTGGTAGTCGTCAGCCCGACGGCACCCGAGAACCTCAGCTTCGAGCGCAACACCTTCTCCCTCTTCAGCACGACCGAGCGTGTCACGCGCGGCGCGCGAGCTCTGGCCGCCTTCGCGGTCCGGGACCTGCAGATCGACTACTTCGGCGTGATGTACCCGAGCACACAGGAGGGGCGCAGCCAGTTCGCCGCTTTTGCCGATGCGGTGCGGGCGCGGGGTGGTGATATCGTTGGCTCGGTCGCCTACGACGATACGGCTACCACGTTCCAGGAGCCGCTCGCCTACCTCGACATGTTCAACCCGCAGGCGATCTACGCGCCGGCGAGCAGGGCGAGAGACGTCATCGTGCTCGCGCCCCAGTTCTCCTTTTACGGGATGAGAGGCGTGCAGGTGTTGGGTGACGCCGAGTGGTCGGAGCCCGAGGTGCTGCGTCTGGTGGAGCCCCGCTTCATCAACGGAACGGTCATCTCGACCTTCCTTCACCGCTCGAGCACGTCGCTTCGTTGGCAGGAGTTCGTCGAGATGTACGAGCGTGAGTATCGTAAAGGGCTGCAGGGCTCCCTGGTACCGGCGCTCGCCTATGACGCTACGCGCCTGATCTTGGCCGCTCTGCCGTGGGGCTTTCCGCGCCGCTCGGCGATCGCTAGATCCTTCCGCGACATTCGCGGCTTGCCAGGTGCTACGGGCATCTTCTCGGTGGAGAGCGGCGCGATAACTCGTCGTCCGTTCATCCTCCAGTTCAAGGACCGTGAACTGCTTCCGGCCTACGAGGAGTTGCAGGCCGGAGCCGCCGGCAACGAACGGGAGCCTGGCCGATGACGATGGACGATAAGCTCAAGAAGCTGGCCGAGCTGAGGGCGCAGGCGGAGCTCGGTGGCGGCGCAGAGCGGATCAAAGCTCAGCACGATAAGGGAAAGCTGACAGCGCGTGAGCGTCTCGATCTGCTCCTCGACGAAGGTTCATTTCGAGAATTCGATCGCTTCGTGACCCATCGCACCACCGAGTTCGGTCTGGCAGATAAGAAGTTCTTGGGAGATGGCGTCGTCACCGGGATGGGCCGTATCCACGGGCGCCAGGTCCTGGTATTCTCTCAGGACTTCACAGTATTCGGCGGCTCGCTCTCCGAGGCCCACGCCGAGAAGATCTGCAAGGTGATGGACATGGCCATGAAGGCCGGGTGTCCCGTCATCGGACTGAATGACTCGGGCGGTGCCCGGATCCAGGAAGGCGTCGTGTCGCTGGGCGGCTACGCTGAGATCTTCTGGCGTAACACGCAGGCCTCGGGCGTCGTTCCGCAGATCACGGCGGTTCTCGGGCCGTGCGCCGGCGGTGCGGTCTACTCGCCGGCGATCACCGACTTCATCTACATGGTGGACGGCTCGTCCTACATGTTCGTGACCGGCCCCGACGTTGTGAAGACCGTCACGCACGAAGAGGTGGACTTCGAGCAGCTCGGCGGCGCGCAGATCCACGCTGACACTTCGGGGGTGGCGCACTTCGTCTCTGAGTCGGAACCGGCGTGCCTTGAGAGGGTTCGCGACCTGTTCCACTACATCCCGCAAAACAACATGGAGGATCCTCCGCGGGGGAAGGGGGACGACCCGCCCGATCGCATGGACGAAGCGCTTTTGGGCATCGTGCCCGACAGTCCCAACAAACCTTACGACGTTCACGATGTAATCTCGCGGGTCGTCGACGAAGGCAGCTTCTACGAGGTGCATGCCGACTACGCAAAGAACATCGTCGTCGGCTTCGCGCATCTGGGCGGACAATCGATAGGCATCATCGCCAATCAACCGGCCGTGCTCGCCGGAGTGCTCCACATCGACAGCTCCATGAAAGGTGCTCGCTTCATTCGCTTCTGCGACGCCTTCAACATCCCGATCGTGACGTTCGAGGACGTACCGGGTTTCCTGCCGGGCGTTGCACAGGAGCACGGCGGCATTATCAAGCACGGCGCGAAGCTGCTCTACGCCTACTGCGAGGCCACGGTGCCCAAGTTGACCGTGATCCTGCGCAAGGCGTACGGCGGCGCCTACGATGTTATGAACTCCAAGCACATTCGCGGCGACTTCAACTTTGCCTGGCCGACGGCGGAGATCGCCGTTATGGGCCCGAAGGGCGCTGTGGAGATTCTGTTCCGCAAGCAGATCGCCGAGGCGAAAGACCCGACTGCCGAGACGGATAGGTTGATCGCGGAGTACGAGGACCGGTTCGCCCACCCGTACATCGCGGCAGCGCGTGGCTACTTAGATGACGTTATCGACCCGCGCGAGACGCGGCCGCGCCTGATCGAAGCGCTACGGATGACGCGACACAAGCGCGAGCCCGGTCCGCCGCGCAAGCACGGTAACATCCCGCTCTGATGCTGAAGAAGCTTCTCGTCGCCAATCGAGGTGAGATCGCAGTCCGGGTGATCCGTGCCTGCCGTGAGTTGGGCATCGAATCGGTCGCTGTCTACTCGGAGGCCGATCGGCTGGCGCCTCATGTTTGGCTTGCCGATGAGGCTTACGAGATCGGGCCGGCACGGGCTGCCGAGAGCTACTTGTCGATCGTGCGTCTGCTGAACGCTGCGGAGAGATCGGGCGTAGAGGCCGTGCACCCCGGGTACGGCTTCTTGGCCGAGAACTCCGACTTCGCTGCTGCGGTCGAAGGTGCGGGATTGACCTTTGTCGGCCCGACTGCCGAGACCATCGCACTGATGGGTGACAAGACAGAGGCGCGGCGCGCCATGGAAGAGGCGGGCGTGTCCGTCGTTCCGGGCAGCAAGCAGGCGCTCGTCGACCTCGATGCCGTGCGCCAGGCCTGTAATCAGATCGGGTATCCGGTGCTGCTCAAGGCGGCGGCCGGCGGCGGCGGCAAGGGGATGCGTCGGGTCGAAGGCGAGGCGGATCTCGAGTCGGCATTCGGCGCCGCGCAGCGCGAGTCTCAGGCGGCCTTCTCGGATGCGCGGGTCTACGTGGAGAAGTACCTCGAGAATCCGCGTCACATTGAGTTCCAGATCCTCGCCGACACCCATGGCAACGTGGTCCACCTGAACGAACGCGAATGCTCGATCCAGCGACGGCATCAGAAGCTGATCGAGGAGTCGCCGTCTCCCGCCATGACGCCGGAGCTTCGAATACGGATGGGCGAGGCGGCTGTGGCCGCTGCGCGCGGCGCGAAATACCGGGGTGCAGGAACAGTCGAGTTCATGGTGGCGGCTGGCGAGTTCTATTTCCTCGAGATGAATACGCGGCTGCAGGTCGAGCATCCGGTGACTGAAATGGTCACAGGCGTCGATCTCGTGCACCAGCAGCTGCGGATCGCCGCCGGCGAACAGATCGACATCGGTACCGTCGAACCGAACGGTCACGCCATCGAGTGCCGCATCAACGCCGAGGATCCGTTCAACGATTTCCTCCCGGCAGGAGGCCGGATCGAGCAGCTGAGGTTGCCCGGCGGTACCGGCGTTCGCTGGGACGGTGGGATCGTCCAGGGTACAGAGATCGGACTGCACTATGACCCGCTGGTCGCCAAGCTCATTGTTCACGCCGAGAACCGTGAGGCGGCGATCGCCCGCATGTCCCGAGCGCTGGACGAGCTGTTGATAGACGGTGTGGCGACGATCGCGCCCTTCCACCGCCGCGTGATGGACGAACCGGACTTTCGCGCCGGTGAATTCCACACCGGCTATCTGGAGGAGCACCCCGACTTGCTGGGGGGTGAGGGTGAGGAGGAGAAGCTCAGAGCCGTCGCCCTCGTCGCGGCGCTCCTGGAGGATGGAGAGCGCCGTAAGGTCCGAATGGACGACGGGGTCGAGAGCGTCGGCGGGCGAAGCGCCTGGCGCTGGCCCGTAGGGGGCTGGCGCGGCCGCAACTGGGGGCTACGCGGCTGAACCCATCTGAAACGCTCCAGATAGAGACCATCGTGGCCGGAGGTCATGGCCTCGCCAGGCGGCCCAACCGGCCCGTCGTCTTCGTCCCGCGAACTGCACCCGGCGAGCGGGTCGAGGTTGAGTACGTCGAGGAACGCCGCCAGTGGGCGCGGGCTCGACCGCTGAGGGTTGTCGAGGCCAGTCCTGAGCGTCGCCAGGCTACCTGCCCGTATTTTGACGTCTGCGGTGGCTGTCAGCTCCAGCATCTGCACTATGAGGCGCAGCTTAGCGCCAAGTCGGGAATCATCGCCGATGCGCTGCGCCGGCTCGGCGGCCAGCAGGTCGAGCGCCCCGAGGTCGTTCCCGCCCTCTCCGAGTTCGAGTATAGGAACCGCGTCACGTTCCGTCTCAAGCGAACTAGGGCTGGAGTGGTCGCCGGATTTCACGCCTTCGAGGACCCGCGCAAGATCATCGACGTCGAGCGTTGCCCGCTGGCGGAGCTGGCCGTCAATCGCGCTTGGCAGGGACTCCGCGCTGCCTGGGGTCCAGAGGCCCAACGGTTGCCTCCGGCGCGTGAGCTCAGGCTCACCCTGCGAGCTTCGACGGACGGCGAGGTGGGCCTGGCGATCGAAGGGGCCGACGGGCGTGGCGAGCCGGAGTACCTGATTGAGCAGATCGAAGATTTGGCGGCGATCTGGTCGCTGGGCCCTGATGGTCTGATCGATTGGCACGAAGGTCCGGCCGAGCTGCCCGATCGCTGGGGTGGCCACGAGCTGCTGCTGGCTGGGAAGGCCTTCGTGCAGGTTAACCGGGCCGTCGCGGCGCAGCTTGACGCGTACGTCATCGAGGGATGCGGGGATATCACGGGAGCCCGCGTGGTCGATGCCTACTGCGGCTTCGGTCTGAGAGCCATCGAGCTGGCCATCGCCGGTGCCCGCGTCTCGGCGATGGACTCGGACGACTACGCGATCACCGCCGCGCAGGGCTTGGCCGTCGAGTCGGCCGCCGAGGTCCGCTTCATTCCCGGTGACGTGGAGGAACGGCTGCCTCGCGAGTTACCCGCCGACCTGGTGATTCTGAACCCACCGCGCCGCGGCATCTCGGTCACGGTCGTCGAATCGCTGCTTGCTGAACCTCCAGCGGCCATCGTCTACGTGAGCTGCGACCCGGCGACGCTCGCCCGTGACCTCGCCGACCTGAGCCTGAGCTTCGAGCTCGTCGCCTGCCGTGGTTTCGACATGTTCCCTCAGACTGCGCATGTCGAAACCGTCGCGACCCTGGCGCGACGCTAAGCTAGGCGGCTCGGTTTTTCAGAACGTCCAACCGACGGACAGTGTCGTGGAGAAGTTGTTCTTGTTGGTGGTGGTCTCGGACGGGGGCCGACTGTCGAACCTCTCTCGAACGTTAAGCGCGACGGTGAAATCGCTCAGCAGCTCGTAGGACAGCCGAGCATCGAATTCGATCCGCACTCGCCCCCAATCTGTGAGGTTCGGCAAGATCGACAGGCTGGAGGTGATGTCCGTCTTGGGGCTGTCGAAGAGATAGTATTCTCCCTGTGCGCCCAAGTTCACTTCCAGGTCATTGCTGGCCTGCTCCTCATCCGTGAATTGCTCGTTCATCCACTGTAGCTCGGCCGTGGTCCTTAAGCTGCCGTGATTTGTCTGGGTCACGATAAGTGAGCCGCCCCCACCCAAGGTAACACGCCGGTCCAGGTCGAATTGTTCTTCCTGCTCCATGAGAATGCTTGCCAGAGCGGTCCACTTTCTGGCCACGAAGCGGTTGACCTCGTAACCCAACGAGTTTCGGGAGGTCTCGCCGCCAGTCTCCTGGTTTTGGAAGTAGGTCTCGAAATCGAGAACGTTGAAGGTCTTCCGTGTTCGGTACCTCACCTGGCCCTCAAGCGTCAGGTCCCTCACCAGGTTGGCTTGCTGAAAGTTGAACCTCAGGTCGATGTACCCGCTCAGCCGCTGCCAGAACGTCGCCTCGATGGGGATGATGCGCACCACTGAGGCCATGCTTAGAGTGTCACTGAATTGGGCGACCCGCAGAACCACCTGTCGCTCCTCGGCCGCCGGGTCGATCTGGCCGAAGTACTTGTCGCCCGAGGTCATCTCGACCTCGTAGAAAGCTGCGCTGGTGATCCGCAGGATGTGCTCCCACTCGATCGAGATCGTCCCCATGTCGTCCGTCGAATAGGACAGCCTGCCGCGCGTCAGTTCCTTGATCTCGCCCGTGATGTGATCGCCGTTCTCGAGGATGACGACGTCTGTCTTCTGGGCCAAAAGCGATGGAACGGCGAGTGGTAGGACGACGAGTGCCAAGCCGAGGCCGCGTCTGACTGAGGTAGAGATCGTCGGAAAGGGACGCTCTATGTTGAACGTGCCGAGCATGCGCACCGAGCAGAACACGTCCTGTCCTAATTAGAGGTTCGTTATCTGGGCCGGAATCTCGCAGGTAGCTAGGGGTCTGGCAAGCGCACCAGCCGCTGCTTCTACCGGGTACTGGGGGATTACTGGGCCGATCGCCAGGAGAGCTCGTCGGTGGCTGTCAGGTAGCGATCGAGTGTCAGGGGCACGTAGCCCACCTGGGGCAGGTATTGAGGCGCGAAGCGCAGGTAGAATTCGGCAAAAGCCTTAACCTCGGGTCGCTTGAGCGATGTGTCGTTGATGTAGATGAACAGAGGCCGCGCCAGTGGGCTGTACTCGCGGCTCTGGATCGTCTCCGGGGTCGGGAAAACGCAGCCGTCCCCGTCGTCGATCGCGACCAGCTTCAGCCTCTCCGTGTTCTCGACGTAATGCGCGTAGCCGAAGTACCCAAGAGCGTACCTGTCGCCGGCGACACCTGCCACGAGGACGTTATCGTCTTCGCTGGCGGTGAAATCGGCACGGCAAGACTTCGCTTCACCGACCACCGCCTCGGTGAAGCAGTCGAAGGTGCCCGAATCGGGCCCGGGGCCGTAGAGTACGACGTCCTCCTCCGGCCAGGCGGCGCGCACGTCGCTCCAGGTCGAGACGCTGGACCCGGGCTCCCAGATCCGCTTCAGCTCGTCAACGGTCAGGCAGCCGACGAAATCGTTCAGTGGGTTGACGACCACCGAGATACCGTCGAACCCCACCATGATCTCGATCGGCTCGACTCCGTTCGCCCGGCAGGTCGCCAGCTCCAGCTCGGTTATCGGCCGCGAGGCGTCTGAGATGTCGGTCTCCTCGTTGCAGAACCGCTTGAAGCCGCCGCCGGAACCTGAGATGCCGACGGTAACCCGCACACGTGGATGATCGGCCTGAAATTCCTCGGCCATCGCCTCGGTGATGAGGTAGACTGTGCTCGACCCGTCGACGCGCACCGCGCCCTCGAGGCCGGCGTAACCGCGAAAGCGCTCACTGTGCCTACCACCCCTGTTGCGTACGGCTGACAAGTCGTTGATTATGAGGGGATTCGGGCTGGTACACTACTGGCTCTCCAACGACCCGGCTGAATGAAGTACTACGTAGAAATCGGAGACCGCACCTACGAGGTCGATATCGGCCCCGAGGGCGTGAGCGTGGACGGCCGGCCGGTCGAGGCCGACCTGCAGCCGAACCACGGCTCGCACCTCTGGCACCTGGTGCTCGACGGTCGATCGCACACCCTGCGGGCCCAGCGCCGCGACAGCCGCGGCGATTGGGAGTTGGAGATCGATGGCCGGCGACACCGCGCCCTGGCCCTCGACGAGCGGAGCCGGGCGATTCGCGAGCTCGCCGGGGGCGCCGCCGCCAGCCACGGCCCGGTCGAGCTGACGGCCCCGATGCCCGGTTTGATCATCAAGGTGGAGGTGAACGAGGAAGACCGCGTCGAGCGAGGGCAAGGTCTCGTGGTGATGGAAGCGATGAAGATGGAGAACGAGCTCAAGGCCAACACTGCTGGGCGGGTCATGGATGTGAAGGTCAAGTCGGGGCAGGCGGTGGACAAGGGCCAGACGCTCTTGGTCATAGAGCCGGACGGGGGCGGGGACTAGGCGTGAAGGACAGGCTCGAAAACACCAGCGGCATTCCGGTCAAGCCCACTTACACGGCTGAAGAGGCGGATGGTGCCGGTGCCGCGGATCCGGGCCTGCCGGGCCACTTTCCGTTCACCCGTGGCGTTTACGACACGATGTACCGTGGCCGGCTATGGACCATGCGACAATACGCCGGCTTCGGCACCGCCGAAGACACCAATCGCCGTTTCCGCTTTCTCCTCGACTCCGGACAGACCGGTCTGTCAGTCGCCTTTGATTTGCCGACGCAGATGGGAATGGATTCGGACCAGACCATGGCGGACGGCGAGGTGGGGCGGGTGGGTGTAGCCATCGACACGATCGACGACCTGGCCATCCTATTCGATGGTATCGACCTGGGTCGGGTCTCTACGTCGATGACTATCAACGCCACGGCGGCGGTCTTGCTAGCGATGTACGTCGCCTTGGCCGACGAGCAGGGCGTCAGCCGCGATTCGCTGACCGGCACAGTTCAGAACGACATTCTCAAGGAGTTCATCGCACGCGGCACGTACATTTATCCTGTCGAACCGAGCCTGCGCCTGGTTACCGATATCTTCGACTTCTGCGCTCGGGAACTGCCACGTTGGAACAGCATCTCGATCAGCGGCTACCACATGCGCGAAGCCGGTTGTACCGCCGTGCAGGAGATAGCCTTCACACTGGCCAATGGGCTCGAGTACGTCGAGCGCGCGGTAGGCCGTGGATTGAACGTCGAGGACTTCGGGCCGCGCCTATCCTTCTTCTTCGCCGCCCACAACGACCTGTTCGAAGAGGTTGCGAAGTTCCGTGCAGCGCGGCGCCTCTGGGCAACCCTGATGCGCGAACGGTACGGCGCCTCGGACCGCGCCTGCATGCTCCGCTTCCATACCCAGACGGGTGGTTCGACCCTGACGGCACAGCAGCCGGAGAACAACGTGGTTCGCGTGGCGATGCAGGCATTGGCGGCTGTTCTCGGCGGAACACAATCGCTGCACACTAACGCCTTCGATGAAGCCCTTGCACTGCCCACAGCTCATTCTGCGAAGCTGGCCCTCCGCACCCAGCAGATCCTCGCCTACGAATCGGGTGTGGCCAGCACCGCCGACCCGCTGGCGGGGAGCTACTACCTAGAAACACTCACGGCACAGCTCGAGGAGGAGGCGCGTACCTACCTGCGCGAGATCGAAGGACGAGGTGGGGCCGCCGGATCGATCTCTTACATCGTCGACGAAATACAGCGCGCCGCGTACGCCTACCAGCTCGAGATCGAGGGCGGCGACCGTGTCGTCGTCGGCGTCAACGACTACCGCGAAGAGGAAGCCGAGCCGCGGATCGAGGGTCCCGCCTTCCCGGAGCTCGAAAAGCGGCAGCGTGAGCGACTGGCCAGGCTGCGCAGCGAGCGCAACGCGGACGACGTCGAACGCGTCCTGGAACGCTTGGCGTTGGCCGCCTCGGGGGCAGAGAACCTGCTGCCCCACATCGTTGAGGCGGTGAAGGCCCGGGCGACGCTGGGCGAGATCAGTGACTCGTTGCGGCAGGTCTGGGGCGAGTACCGGACGGCGAGTTGAAGGCGCCGCCCACTTCGGATAACTTTCGGCTGCATAGTCACTTGAGTCGCATCACCTGAGGTAGCATGCCGACGTACGAGTACCAGTGCGGCAACTGCGGACACCGGTTCGAGAAGATCCAGAAGATCTCCGACTCCTCGCGGGTCGAGTGCCCGCGCTGTGAGAACATCGCGGAACGTCTGATCTCTGGAGGTGCGGGTCTCCTGTTCAAGGGCTCGGGCTTCTACGTCACCGACTACCGCAGCAAGTCGTACCAAGAGGGGGTCAAGAAGGAGACGAAGAAGGAGACGAAAGAGAGTTCTTCAGGCGTTGCGGCGTCTGGGAAATCGGATGCCGCCAAGGGCGCGGAGAAATCCGGGTCAAAGAAGGACCCGAAATAGATGCGTCATCCCGAACTGGCCCGGGCGCTCGAGACGGCCGCCGCTGATCTGGGCGCCGATGCCGTCGAGGCGAAGCTGGAACGCCCCGCCGTCCTCGAGCACGGCGACCTGGCCACCAACCTGGCGATGGTCCTGGCTGGGCGGTTGAACCGAAAGCCACGAGACCTTGCGCAGAATCTCATCGAGCGCCTCGATCTCGGCTCCCTCGACGTAGAGAGTGCAGAGATCGCCGGCCCCGGTTTCATCAACTTCACGCTTAGTCGTGACTACCTGCGCCGGCGCGTCCGTGATATCGCCGACGCGAATCGGGACTACGGCCGCGCGGACTGGGGCGAAGGGAAAGCCGTAAATGTCGAGTTCGTTTCGGCGAACCCCACCGGCCCACTCCACGTCGGTCACGGTCGTGGCGCGGCGCTGGGCGATGCTATCGCTCGGCTGCTCGAGTGGACCGGCCATCGAGTACAGCGCGAGTTCTACGTCAACGATGCCGGCGCCCAAATAGAGAACCTCGTCGAGTCGGTCCACGCGCGCTGCCGCCAGCTCTCCGGTCAGGACGCGGAAGTACCGGAGGGCGGCTACCACGGCGAGTACGTCACCGAGCTCGCTCGAGAGCTGCAGAACGTGCACGGCGAGCGTCTGGATGGCCCCTGGGGCCCGGAGGAGCAGCGCGAAGTGCGCGACTTCGTGCTCGAGCGCATGCAGGCCGAACAGCGGGACGATATGCGCGCCTTCCGTGTAGAGTTCGACGAGTTTCGGACGGAAAGCTCGGTCTACGGCTCGGGCCAGATAGATGCAACCATCGCCGACCTCGACCAGCGTGGTCTGCTCTATGAGAGGGAAGGGGCCCGTTGGCTTGGTACGAGTTCGTTCGGCGATGACAAGGACCGCGTCTTAGTAAAAAGCGACGGCAGCTACACGTACTTCCTGCCCGACATCGCTTACCACCGCGACAAGGCGCTCCGCGGGTTCAATACGGCAATCGACGTATGGGGTGCCGACCATCACGGATACGTGCCGCGCATGAAGGCGGCGATTGAGGCATTGGGTCTCGGCACCGACTTTTTCGAGGCTGTCATCGTACAGCTGGTCCGAGTCGAGCGCGGCGGCGAGGAGGTGAAGTTCAGCAAGCGGGCGGGCGAATTCGTGACGCTGCGTGATCTGATCGATGAGGTCGGCACCGATGTGACCCGCTACTTCTTTCTCGAGCGCGGCTCCCAGCAGCAGATGGTTTTCGACCTCGATCTCGCCAAAGAACGCTCGGAAAAAAACCCGGTCTACAAAGTACAGTACGCTCACGCTCGCCTGCGGAGCGTCTACCGTCGAGGCGGCATCGATCCGAATAAGATCGAGCACGATGTCGATCTCACACCGATCGTCGAGCCGGCGGCTTTCGAGATGATCAAGACACTCCTCGACTTCCCGGAGGTCGTGGAAGCCGCGGCCCAGAATCGCGAGCCGCACCGGGTCGTCGCCTATCTCGAAGAACTTGCCAACCAGCTTAACAGCTGGTACCACGCAGGCACACGCGATGAGTCGCTGCGCGTCCTGGGGCAGGAACCGTCTGTAACCGCCGCCCGACTCACCCTCGCTCGAGCGGCGGAAATCGTTCTGCGCAACGGGCTGGAGATTCTGGGCATCGAGGCGCCCGAGCAGATGTGAGCGTGGGGAGGCTGGAGACGAAGCGATGAGGCGTGCGATACTGGTCCTGGCGGTCTCTGCTCTCGTACTCGCGAATCCGGCGCCAGCGCGTGGTCAGGAATCGCTCGATCCGGGACTAATCGACCTGTGCCAGGACGCTTTCTTGCCGGACACCAACGGTTACGACCTCTGCCACGATGCGGTCGCATCCGCCCAGCTTCTTCAGCCGCAGTTGGGGATGTTGCTGTCCGGCGGTAATCCCGTGTTGGGAACCGCCAGCCCGATCGGGACGAAATTCCGCTTCATGCCGAGATTCAACATCGGTGGACGCGTCGGCTTCGGCCGGGCCGCGATCCCCGATCTGCTCGATTATCCGGAAAACAGAGGCGATCCAACCGGCAGCCGCTCGTTTTCCATAACGGTGGCTCAGCTTGATCTGTCTGTCGGTGTGTTCGAGGGGCTGCGGCTCGGAACCACTCTGGGCGGCCTGGCTTCGGTCGAAGTTCTCGCATCGCTGGCCGCTATCATGTTGCCCGACGGTGCCGGATTCCAGGGCAATGCGACCGGAGTTGGGCTGGGCGCGCGGGTCGGCATCCTGCGCGAATCGTTTACCGCTCCCGGGATCTCGATCTCGGGCATGTACAAGTGGCACGGTCGGGTCGATTATGGCGACACCGCTGAGGGAGATGCCGCCTCATTCGAGATGGATATGGAGGCCCTTAGCCTCCGCGCTGGACTGAGCAAGAGCTTCGTCTCCTTCGGTCTCGCCCTGACCCTGGGATACGACAGTTACTGGAGCGATCTCGCCTTCGTAATCAGCCCGCCTCCCGCCGGGCCGCCCGTGGCGCTCCCCGCCGACGCGGGAACGGTGGGGTTGCAGACGGAGCGCTGGTCCGCCTTTCTCGATTTCTCGTACATCGTCCTTTATTTCAACATCGTGGCCGAGGTGGGTTGGCAGGAGGAGGAGGGTCTCACCTCCTCGAGAGAAGATGAGTTCGAGTCGGGTAACTTCCTCGGATCACTAGGGATACGCCTCACACTGTGATGCAGGATCGAGATACCCAATTCATGCGGCACGCCCTCCAGCTTGCCAAGCGAGGTTGGGGGCGGGTCGCTCCCAACCCGATGGTCGGCGCCGTAGTGGTGCGGGGGGATGAGGTTGTCGGCGAGGGCTTCCACCGTGAATGGGGAGGGCCTCACGCCGAGGTGGAGGCGCTGAGGGTGGCCGGCGAACGCGCCCGGGGAGGAACCCTCTACGTGACGCTGGAGCCGTGCCATCACAGTGGTAAGACGGGGCCGTGCTCGCAGGCGATCCGGGATGCGGGGATCTCCAGGGTCGTGTACGGGGTGGGGGAGGCCAACCCGGACGCGAAGGGGGGTGGAGCCTGGCTGCAGGGGCAGGGGATATCTGTTGAGCAGGGACCGTGTGAGGTGGAGGCGGCGGACTTGAACGCCGTACACCTCAGCGGGCATCAGAAGGGGCGGCCGTTTCTCGCCCTGAAGTACGCCATGTCGCTGGACGGCCGGTTGGCAGAAGCTCCCGGCCGCTCGACGAGGCTGACGCACGGCGATGCGATTGTCGAAGCGCACCGGCTGAGAGCAGGCCATGACGCCGTGATGGTCGGCATAGGCACGGTCCTCGCCGATGATCCGCTTCTCACGGTTCGCGAGTGGGATGCGCCGCGCGTGCCGCCGCGCCGTGTTGTGCTCGATAGTGCACTCCGCACGCCCCTGGACAGCAGGTTGGTGGCGAGCGCGTCTGAGGTGCCGGTCTTCATATTGGGCGCCGAGGACGCCCCAGAGGAGCGGGCGCGCCCTTTGGAGGACGCCGGTGTCCAGGTCGGGCGTGTCCCGCGGCTGCACTCGGGAGGCCTCGACCTTGGTGCGGTTCTTGCAAACTTATGGGAAAGCAGCGTCAGATCAGTGCTTTGCGAGGGTGGCGGTGAATTGGGCTCGGCCTGGCTATCGGCAGGTCACGTGGACAGGATCTACGCCTTTGTGGCGCCCATACTCTTGGGTGAGCCGGGCGTGCCCGCCTTCCAGCTGCGCCACGGCGAGGTGGCTCGGGAGTGGCGAACTATTAGCCGCAGCGGGCTGGGCCCGGTAACGCTGCTGGTACTGGCCCCGGAAGAGCCGGCGGCCTGACCGTGAGTGGGAGCTGATGTTCAGCGGTATCGTTGAGGAGCTTGGTCTAGTTGAGTCCGCAGCCGACAAGGGCGGCGGGCGCGAACTTGTAATCGCGGCCGAGACGGTACTGGCCGACCTCAAACCCAGCGACAGCATAAATGTCGACGGCGTCTGCCAGACGGTCGTCGAGCTGGGTCGGCGCAGTTTCAAAGTGCAGACGATCGCCACGACGCTCTCGCGGACGACGTTTGGCGAGTTCCGCCGCGGCCGGAAGGTGAACCTGGAGCGACCCATCGCGGCTGGACAGCGCTTCGGCGGTCACTTCGTCCAGGGCCACGTCGACGGCGTGGGGGCTGTGAGCTCGGTACAACGCCAGGGCGACATGTGGCTCGTCAGATTCAGTCTGCCGGATACGGTGGAGCCCTTCACCATCCTGCATGGCTCGATAGCTGTGGACGGTGTATCGCTGACGATCAACGCCCTGCCGGCCGCCGGGACTGCGGAGGTTGCGTTGATCCCTTATACTTATGAACACACGAACCTCTCGCGCCTGGCTCCCGGCGACAAGGTCAATCTCGAAGCTGATATGATCGGAAAGTACGTCGCCTGGACGTTGGCGGGCGGTGAGAGAAGTACTGCTGGAGACCTGCAGGAGCGACTGTCGGATTGGGGCATCGAGTGATCGATCAACGATCACCGGTCTGCCGATAAACGGATTGAGTGTCTGAGAGATGAGCGACATAGAGTTCGATTCGGTTGCAGAAGCGGTAGAGGCAATACGTCGCGGCGAAATGGTGATCGTGGCCGACGACGAGGATCGCGAGAACGAGGGCGACCTGGTCTGTGCGGCGGAGATGATCACTCCAGAGACCATCAACTTCATGGCCACCCATGGACGGGGCCTCATCTGCCTGACCCTCACGCCGGAACGCGTCGAGCAACTCGTCCTCGCAGCGATGGGCGACCAGGCCACCGAGCCGCAGGGCACGGCATTCATGGTCTCGGTCGACGCGACCACAAAGCACGGCGTGACCACCGGGATCAGTGCTTGGGACCGCGCCAAGACGATCCAGGTAGCTATCGACCCGCAGTCGGCGCCCGAAGACCTGCGCCGGCCTGGGCACGTCTTCCCACTGCGGGCGCGGCCCGGTGGCGTGTTGCAGCGTGTGGGGCAGACGGAGGCGTCGGTCGACCTGGCGCGCATGGCCGGGCTGATACCGGCGGGCGTGATCTGTGAGATCCTCAACGCCGACGGCACGATGGCCCGCCGACCCCAGCTGGACGCCTTTGCCAAGGAACACGGCCTGAAGTTCGTCACCGTCGCGCAGATCATCTCGCACCGCCTCAAGACCGAGCGACTAGTACACCGAGTTGCCGAGGCGAAGCTGCCCACCGAATTCGGTGAATTCCAGGTCATCGCTTACACGAATGACGTCGACGGCCGCGATCACGTCGCCCTGATAAAGGGCGATGTGGCCGACAAAGAAGATGTGCTGGTGCGCATGCACTCCGAGTGTCTTACCGGCGATGTCTTCCACTCGCACCGTTGTGACTGTGGCCAGCAACTCCACGCAAGCCTGCGCCGCATAGAAGAAGAGCGGCAGGGCGTCTTGGTCTATATGAAGCAGGAAGGGCGCGGGATCGGACTGCTGAACAAGATCCGCGCCTATCAGCTCCAGGAGAACGGCGCCGACACCGTTGAAGCAAATGAACTGCTCGGGTTCCCCGCCGATCTCCGCGATTATGGGATAGGCGTCCAGGTCTTGCTCGACCTCGGCATCAAGTCGATGCGCCTCATGACCAACAACCCGAAAAAGATCATCGGGCTCCAGGGCTACGGCCTCTCGGTAACCGAGCAGGTGCCGATCACCGTCAAACCCAATCGCCATAACGAGAGCTATCTGCGGGCCAAGCGAGAAAAGATGGGTCACATGATACCGGCCGAGGGCCCGCTGGCCAGCTGGGATTCTGCCCATGCAAGAGAGATACGGACGATTTCGAACCGAGGGCCGTCGCTTCGCACTCGTCGTCAGCAGGACTAACGAGCTGATCACGCGACAGCTGCTGGCGGGCGCCATCGATTGCCTCCGCCAGCACGGCGCAAGCGACGAACAAGTTGATGTCTTCTGGGTACCAGGAGCATGGGAATTGGCGCCGCTCGTTGCCCGGCTCGCCCCAGGCGGCCGCTACGCTGCCATAGTCGTGCTGGGCGCTCTGATTCGGGGAGCGACTCCTCACTTCGACTACCTCTCGGGTGCCGCCAGCTCACGACTGGCGAACGTCGCCACCCACTCGGATACCTATGTGTCCTTCGGCCTGCTCACGGCCGATACTATGGAGCAGGCCCTCGAGCGCGCCGGCAGCAAGGCTGGCAACCACGGTTGGAAGGCAGTGCTGGCGGCCATTGAGACGGCCGACCTTATTGACCAACTGGATGGGGAGTAGGACCAAAGCCAGAGCTAGGGCGCTGCAGGTCCTCTACGCTTGGGAGCTGCGCGGCGGTGAAGAACCGCTGGCGCGAGTGAATCTGGAACTCTCCGCGCCCGGTGAACGATCCGGCGAGCCCGAGGTCCGGGAGTACACCGAGAAGATTCTGGCGACGATCGCCGACGCGTTACCTGAGATCGATTCCCGCCTCGAGGCCTTGGCCGAGCACTGGCGGCTGTCCAGGATGGCCACGGTCGATCGTAATATCCTCCGCATCGCTGCGGCTGAGATGCTCTACCTGGATGATGTGCCGCTCCGCGTTTCGCTCCACGAAGCCATCCGTCTCGCCGAGTGGTTCGGCACCGAGGAGAGCAGTCGCTTTGTCAACGGTGTGCTCGATGCCCTGTTTCGCGAACTGGAGCCCGAGCAACTCGGCGATGCCCGATGAGCACCCGCCGCTTCAAGGTGCTGGTCATCAACTGGCAGGACATAAGAAACCCACAGGCGGGTGGAGCCGAGGTGCACCTGCACGAGATCTTCGGCAGGCTGGCCCGGCGCGGGCACGAGGTCTCCTTACTTTGCTCCGGTTGGCCGGGTGCGTCGGCTGGCGATCTAGTCGACGGCATCGAAGTCCACCGCATCGGCGGTCGCCACACCTTCACGCTCCAGGCGGTGCCCTACTACCGACGTCACCTGCTGGGCGGCGGTTTCGACCTGGTGGTCGAAGACATCAACAAGATCCCGCTCTACAGTCCGCTGTGGGTGCGGCCGCCCGTAGTCGCCCTGGTACCGCACCTGTTTGGGAACACCGCGTTCCAGGAAGCCGCTCTGCCGTTCGCCACGGCGGTCTGGCTGGCCGAGCGTCCGCTCCCGCATTTCTACGAGAACGCGCCCTTCGTAGCCATCTCGGAGTCGACGGCGAACGATCTCGTGGTCCGTGGGTTACCGCGCTCGAGCGTGAAGGTGGTACGTCCAGGGATCGATCACTCGTGTTTCAGGCCGGATCCTTCGGTCTCCCGATTCGAGCGGCCGACCTTTGCCTATGTGGGGCGCTTGAAGCGTTACAAGGGGTTGGAGGCGGTGTTTGACGCGGCCGCCCGGCTCGCCGACGACGGAATCGACGTGCGGCTTCTGGTGGCCGGGAAGGGTGATCACGAGTCGGCGCTGCGCGAGTATGCGACACTCAAGGCGCCCGCCAGTGTGGAGTTCCTTGGGTTCATCTCGGAGGACGAGAAGGTGGACCTATTGCGCAAAGCCTGGGCGACGTTTTACCCATCCCCTAAGGAGGGTTGGGGAATCACCAACGTCGAGGCCGCAGCCTGCGGCACACCGGCCGTCGCGTCAGATTCGCCAGGCCTACGGGAATCGGTCGCGCATGACGAAAGCGGGCTCCTGGTGCCCCATGATGACGTGGAGGCTTGGGCGCTGGCGCTCCGTAGGATCGTGCAGGATGGCGAGCTGCGGGCACGGCTGCAGGCCGGCGCGGTCCGCTTCGCTGCCGGGTTCAGCTGGGACCGCACTGCGGACGAAACCGAAGCCCTCCTCCTCGACTTCCTCGCCGACGGCCCCCTCCAGGGTCGAGCTCACTTCAACAAGAACCCTTCGGAGGCGAAATGAAGATCAACCTGACCGCTCGCCATTTCGAGCTCAGCGATGCGCTGAGGCGGCATGTCGAAGACCAACTGTCGCGTCTGGACCGCTACCACCAACGCACGTCGCGGGTCGAGGTCACCTTAACCGAAGAAAAGAGAGAGAGACGGGTGGAGGCCCGTGCCTTTGTAGACGGAGACTACGATATCCACGCGGAGGCCACCGCCGGCGACTTTCGCACGGCCGTCAATCGCTTGTCCGAAAAGCTGGCTCGCCAGCTCAAGCGTCTCCGCGACAAGCGCGTAGATCATCAGGCGCCGCGATTGAATGAGGAGATTCCTGCTGAGGAGGCGATAGAGGGAAGCGAATCGTGAGCTTCAAGGTCCAGGAGCTTTTGGAGATCCGAGGCGAAAGCCTGCGCCTCCGCCTCGTCACCGGTGGGGAACAGGCCCTCGCTCGCGAGGTCAAGCGGGCTGAGATATCGAGTCCCGGCCTGGCGCTCGCCGGGTACACCGAACGCTTCGTGGGCGGCAGAATTCAGGTGCTGGGGGAGACCGATGTGTCCTACCTCAATTCGCTCGACGAGGCTCGGCGCCGCGAGTCTGTAGAGACACTGCTGTCCTTCGACATCGCCTGTATCATCGCCACAAAGGGTCAGGATCTGCCGCCTGTCCTGCTCGAGGTGGCCGAGCGGCTAGGCACGCCGGTCGTGGTAAGCGAACTCAAGACGGCTGAGTTCTATCGCCGGATGATTCCGTTCATGAACGATCGCTTCGCGCCACGTACGTATCTGCACGGGTCGCTGGCGGACGTCTACGGTGTCGGGCTCCTGTTCGTCGGGCGTAGCGGGATCGGCAAGAGCGAGTGCGTGCTCGACCTGGTCGAACGTGGTCATCGCCTGGTTGCCGATGACGTCGTGCAGATCTCGCGCCAGGGTCACGATGTGCTCATTGGCCGCGGGCACGAGCTGTCCCGCCATCATATGGAGATCCGCGGCGTGGGGATCGTAGACGTGCGGGCGTTGTTCGGCATCCGGGCAACGCGACAGCAGAAGCGCCTCGAAGTCGTCGTGCAGTTGGTGGAGTGGAGGCAGCAAGAGGCGGACGTTCGTACTCGGTTGCATACCGATCACGCCGATATACTCGATGTGCCCATTCGACGTGTCACCATTCCACTCACTCCGGGAAAGAACATAACTGTCATTAATGAAGTGGACGCCATGGACCACTTGCTCCGCTACGCCGGCGTGCATGCGGCCGCAGCGTTCAACGATGGTTTGAAAGATGTCATGGCACCTGTGCGGGAGTACCTCGAGGAAGATTATGAGTAAAGAGGTCTGCGGGATCCTCGTTGGCCACGGCAAGCTTGCGGACGGCATGCTCGACGCCGTGGCCGGGATCACCGGCTCGAAGGAAGGCCTGACGCCGGTCGACAACGCGAGCATGACGCCGGAGGCACTCGAAGAGCACCTGGAGTCGCTGATCGGGGACGGCCCGAGTGTGGTCTTCGTGGACCTGCCGAGCGGTAGTTGCGCTTACGCGGCCAGACGCCTCAAGTACCGTCACCCTGGGATGGCTGTAGTCTGCGGGGTCAACTTGCCGCTGCTGCTCGATTTCGTGTTTCACCGCAGTCTACGGCTAGAAGAGATCGTCGAACGGCTCCGCTCCCACGTTGGCGTTTCGATCGAATACACGACAGATGCCGATTCTTCTGTGCCGGGTCGATGACCGGCTAATCCACGGCCAGGTGGTCGTCGGTTGGGGCTCTCATCTCGGCCTCGACATCATCGTGGTCATCGATGATGAGCTCGCGGAGAGCGAATGGGAGCAGGATCTCTACCGGGCGGGACTACCCGACGCGGTCGAGGCGCTGTTTGCCAGCGTCGAGACGGCAGTGGAACTGGTTCCGGCCTGGGCGTCAAACGCTGCCGGCGCCATCATCCTGACTCGCGACATCGGTACGATGCGGCGGCTGGCAGAGCGCGGTGCCCTCGCGGACATCGAGGTAAATCTCGGTGGTCTGCACAGCGCGCTCGGCCGGGAGCGAGTGCTGCCCTATCTGTTCCTCAGCGACGAGGATCGGGCGGAGCTGAAACGGCTGCGGCGGGCGGACGTGCGAGTCAGCGCGCAGGACGTGCCGAGCGCCCGCAGAGTCAAGCTCGATGAGCTACTCGAGATGAAGGCGAGCTAGCGCTGGAAGTCTCAACCTTTGTTGCCCTGGCACTTCTGGGCGGGCTGACGGGCGTCGATTCGGTATCGTTTGCCCAGGCGATGATCTCGCGCCCGATCGTCGCTGCGCCACTCGCCGGCCTACTCCTCGGCGACCCGATTTCTGGCATGTGGGCGGGTGCCGTCCTCGAAATCCTCAGCCTCCGTCAACTGCCCATCGGTGCCAGCCGCGGCTGGGACACCGGGCCGGCGGCCGTCGCCGCAGCGACCGCCGCGCTGGGTTGGGAGGCGGGCCCCGAAGCGCTGCTGGTTGCCGCGGCTTATGGCGTCGCGGTGGGCTGGGTCGGAAGCTGGAGCGTGCACGGGCTGCGCCACCTCAACGCGCGTCTGGTGGCGGGTGATGCGGCGGCGCTGGAGTCTCCCATGCGATTAACGGGCCGCCACCTGTCAGCGCTGGTCCTCGATCTGCTCCGGGCGGCTGGTCTGACCGGCGCTGCGGTGATTTGCTGGGTCCTGCTGGAGGGCGTCCATGGGGTGGCCGTGCCCGCAAGGGCCGGGACGGTCGCCGCACTGGTAATTCTGAGTGTCGTGAGCCTGGGCTTGGGCGTGGACGTTCGGATGATGGCTCGGGGACGACGCGTGTGGAGGGCGGCCGGGGTAGGCGCGGCCCTCGGGGTGGTGATCGGTCTGTGGCTGCGCTAAGCCGTGCGCTCAGGCTCAGGCTCCTCCTGCGGAGCCTGCTGGTGCAGGCCTCGTGGAACTACCGCACGATGCAGGGCGCCGGTCTCGGGTTCGCCCTCATCCCGGCACTGGCCAGGCTCTGCCGCGACGATCGAGCGGAGCTGGCCAAATCCCTGCGCCGCCACTGCGGTTTCTTCAATGCGCACCCCTACCTCTCCACCGTGGCGATTGCGGCACTAGCCCGCATGGAATTGGAGGGTGTGGACTCCGAGCAGGTCGAACGATTCAAGCGCGCCATAGTGAGCCCGCTCGGCAGCTTGGGTGACCGGCTGGTCTGGGCGCGCTGGCGACCCCTGTGCTCGCTGCTCGCGTTTTTTATCTTTCTGATGGGCGCTCCCTGGTGGGTCGCTGTCGGGGTATTCCTGGCCAGTTACAATGCTGTCCACCTCTGGCTACGGGTCTGGGGCCTGCGGTTGGGATGGAGGGAAGGGCGCGAGGTTGGGCGTGCTCTGATGGGTTCGCCTTTGCGGCGCCTGCCCGATCGCCTTACGATTCCTCTGGCTGCTGTCAGTGGAGCTGTAGTGCCGCTGTTGGCCCTGGCCCTCGGCGGTACCGCAGGTATAGGCCCGCTCTTCACTATTGGCATCGCTCTCGCCCTTGCCATCGCGGGCTACGGGCGTCCTGGGCTCGCGGGTCGTTTGGCTGTCCTCGGCCTCCTCGTAGGGTCGCTGGCGTTCGTCATTCTCGGTATCTCGATATGGTAGGCGTGGGCGAACAGGAGCACGTAAGAGACGTCACGGTGGCGAACGTGTACGGTCTGCACGCCAGGCCGGCGGCCGAGTTCGTGAAACTAGCGGGCAAGTTCGAGTCGGAGATTCTGGTGAGCAAAGATGGCCTCGAGGTCAACGGCAAGAGCATCATGGGCGTAATGATGCTGGCTGCCGAGAAGGGATCCACGATCCAGATCCGTGCCCGCGGCGCTGATGCCCGCGAGGCCGTCGAGGCCCTCGTCCGCCTGGTCGCAGACGGCTTCGGAGAGGAGTGAGCCTGGTGGGCGTCATGGTGCAGGGGATCCCGGCTGCCCCTGGGATCGTTATCGGACCCGCCTTCGTTGCCCGCTGGCCGCGCCTCGAGGTCCCACACGCAACCGTGGGGCCGGATGAGATCGAGGCGGAGGTCGCCCGCTTCCAAGCGGCCCGCCAGTTGGCCAAGGAACGTACCTCAGGGCTGCGCGAGCAGGTCGAGAGCCGGCTCGGCTCGGTTCAGGCCAAGATCTTCGACCCCCAGCTCATGATGCTGGAGGACCCCGACCTGATCGAGGGAACCCTCACTTACATCTGCGATAGCTTCCTCACCGCCGAGCGCGCCTTTAGCCTTCGGGTTCTTGAGTTTCGCTCCCGCTGGCTGGACGCGACTCATGCCAGGGTGATGGATCGAGTGGCTGACCTGCTCGATGTGCAGTTGCGCGTCCTCGAGACACTGATCGATATCCCCGGTCCGGAGTTCGCAGTAGATGTTGACGATCCCGTCATACTCGTGGCTCACGAGTTGACCCCCAGTCGCATGGTTGACCTCGATCGCAGCCGGGTTCTCGGTGTAGCCACCGATGCAGGCACACGGACGTCGCACGCTGCGATTCTGGCGCGGTCCATCGGCCTTCCCTGTGTGGTCGGGCTCGGTGATCTCTCATATCGGGTAGAGAACGGGGTCGAGATCATCCTCGACGGCCGGCGCGGCAAGGTATTGATCGCGCCCAGCGAGTCGGAAAAACGCTGGTTCCACGATCGCGACGCGCGCGCCAAACAGGCCGAAAAACAGCTCGAGGGTACCATCGGAGAGGAAGCCAGGACACGCGACGGCGAGCGGATCGGCCTCTACGCCAACCTCGAGCTGCCTGCCGATGCCCGGGCCGCCGTCGCGGTCAACGCCGATGGCGTCGGACTCTTCCGGACAGAGTTCCTCGTCGTCGGTAAGACTGCCGTCCCTGCCGAGGAAGAACAGTACGAGGCCTTCAAGAGTGTCGTCGACACGCTGGCGCCCCGCCCGGTCACGATTCGCACCTTCGACCTCGGCGGCGACAAGTTCCCGATGTTCCTGCCTCCTATCGCGGAAGAGAACCCGTTTCTCGGCTGGCGGGGCATTCGAATCTACGAGATGATGCCCGAACTGTTTCGCTATCAGGTGCGGGCGGCCCTCCGAGCGGCCGCTCACGGCCAGGTCCGTCTGCTGGTGCCGATGGTGAACACGGTGGATGAGGTCCAGAGGATCCGCGCCGTCATCGATGAAGCGCGACGCGAACTGGAGCGCGACGGAATTGAGCACGCTGTTTGCCCTCTCGGCGTGATGCTCGAGACCCCTGCCTCTGTCGCGATCGCCGCCGTGCTGGGCCGCTATGTCGACTTCTTCAGCCTCGGCACCAACGATCTCATCCAGTACATGCTCGCCGTGGATCGTGGCAACGCCCAGCTGTCCCGGTTTTTCGACCTGTACCACCCCGCCTTACTCATGTACATCAGAGACGCCGTGGCGGCTGCGAGTGCCACGGGCGTGCCGCTCTGCGTTTGCGGCGAAGCCGCCTCCGATCCGCTGGGGTCGCTCCTGCTGCTCGGGCTTGGCGTGCGCAGCCTCAGCTGCACGCCCAGCGCTATCCTGGGCCAGAAGAGACTGATTCGCTCGATCGACCTCGGGCAGGTGGAGCGCGTCGTTAGTGGGTTGCTGGACGCCGAGACGGGGCGCGAGATACGTGAACAGATGGTGATGAAGCTGGGGGACGTTGTCGATCTTGCCGCCGTGGACGCCGATAACAACTTGTCACCTAGCGACTAAGTAAGTACCTTCGTTCGTTTTCGTTGATGTGGGTCGCCACTGGCCTTTCGCTGCGGGCGGTGGGACCCGGCTACCGATGGCAGGAGTAGGGACTTGGCGAGAAGACGTCTGTTCACATCGGAGAGCGTAACCGAGGGACATCCGGACAAGGTCGCCGACCAGATCTCGGATGCCATACTCGATGCCATCATCGAAAAGGACTCAAAGGCACGAGTGGCCGCCGAGTGCTTGGTAACGACAGGCCTCGCTTTCGTTGCCGGCGAGATAACCACCGAGACGTACGTCGATATCCGTGAGATCGTCCGCAAGACAATCGAGGGTATCGGTTACGTCGATTCGCGCTACGGCCTCGATCATGAGACCTGCGCCGTCGTCACGTCGATCGACCAACAATCGGCTGATATCGCCATGGGCGTCGATACGGGTGGCGCAGGCGACCAGGGCATGATGTTCGGTTTCGCGACCCGAGAGAGCCCGGAGCTCATGCCGCTGCCGATCATTCTGGCCCACCGACTGACGCGACGCCTGGCGGAATCGCGCAAGTCGGGGCAGATCCCCTGGCTGCGGCCGGACGGCAAGTCGCAGGTGACGGTGGAGTACGAAGACGACAAACCGGTGGCTATACAGGCGGTCGTGGTGTCCGCCCAACACGATGATGAGATCGAGAACGGCGAAATCCGCGACCGGATCGCTGAGCAAGTCATTAAGCCCGTTCTTCCGCCTGATCTCTATGATGCGAAGAACACCAAGATCCACATCAACCCGACCGGCCGTTTTGTTACAGGTGGGCCGCAGGGCGACACTGGCCTCACCGGCCGCAAGATCATCGTCGATACTTACGGTGGCATGGGCCGCCACGGGGGTGGCGCGTTCAGCGGCAAGGATCCCACCAAGGTCGACCGTTCCGCGAGCTACGCTGCTCGCTGGATCGCCAAGAACATAGTCGCCGCCGAGCTGGCCGACGTTTGCGAGGTGCAGCTCGCCTACGCGATCGGCGTGGCCGATCCGGTCTCCGTGCTTGTGGACACCCGCGCGACAGGTCGCGTCCCCGACGAGCGGCTCGAGACCGCGGTCAGGGCCGTCTTCGAACTGACGCCACGGGGTATTATCGAATCGCTCAATCTGTTGCGTCCGTTGTTCAAACGTACCGCCGCCTACGGGCACTTCGGTCGCGAGCCCGATCAGGGCGGCGGCTTCTCGTGGGAGCGAACGGACCGGGTCGATGATTTGAAGGCGGCCGTCGAGTAGAAAGGGAACCGATGTCTAAAGGACTAGTCGATCACCATATCCGTGATATCGAGCTCGCCGACAAGGGTAAGTTGAGGGTCGAGTGGGCGGAGCGAACGATGCCCGTGGTTCGCATGATCCGCGAGCGTTTCGAGAAGGAACGACCGCTGGAAGGCCAACGCCTTTCGGCGTGCCTCCACGTCACCACCGAGACGGCTAACCTGGTGGTCACCCTGAAGGCGGGTGGGGCGGACGTAGCGCTTTGCGCCTCCAATCCGCTCTCCACGCAGGACGACGTCGCCGCCCATCTCGTTCGTGATCACGACATCAAGGTGTTCTCGATCAAAGGCGAAGATCACGACGTCTACTACGACCACATCCGTGCCGCACTGGCATACCGGCCGACGATCACGATGGACGATGGCGCCGATCTGGTCGGCTCTCTCCACATGATCGCCCTCGATCGTCTCGATGACCTGGCCGGGCCGGTTAGTGAGTGGGTTGCGGGCCTCTCGAAGGATGAGGGAGCGGAACTCCTAGCAACGCTGCTCGGCTCGACCGAGGAGACGACGACCGGCGTGATTCGGCTGCGCGCCATGGCGCAGGACGGCGTTTTGCAGTTCCCTGTTATCGCGGTCAACGACAGCTTGACGAAGCACTTGTTCGACAACCGCTACGGGACTGGGCAGTCGACCTTGGACGGCATCCTGCGGGCGACGAACATTCTGCTCGCTGGGGCGCGAGTGGTGGTGGCCGGCTACGGCTGGTGCGGCCGGGGCGTCGCCACGCGGGCGCGTGGTGCGGGCGCGCGGGTGATCGTGACCGAGGTCGAGCCGCTGAAGGCGCTGGAAGCGGTTATGGACGGCTTCGAGGTCATGCCGATGGCCGAGGCTGCGACGGTCGGCGACGTCTTCGTGACGGTGACCGGCGATACGAGCGTGATCAGCGAGGAGCACTTCCGGCTGATGAAGGACGGCGCGATAGTCGCGAACTCGGGCCACTTCAACGTCGAAATCGACCTGGAGAAGCTGGCGGCGATCGCCGACGGGCCTCCGCGCACCGTGCGTGACTTCGTGGAAGAATACGTTGTGAACGGGCGCCGCATTTTCGTGCTCGGCGAAGGTCGCCTGATAAACTTGGCCGCAGCGGAAGGTCACCCGGCAGCGGTCATGGATATGTCGTTCGCCAATCAGGCGCTGGCGGCCGAGTATCTCGTACAGAAGGCCGGGGAACTGGAGATCGCGGTCCACCGTACGCCGGCCGTGATCGACCAGGAGATCGCCCGCCTGAAGTTGGAGACGATGGAGATCGGGATCGACAGGCTGACCGAGGAGCAGAGGAGGTACCTCTCCTCCTGGGACCTTGGAACTTGATTGGAATAGCGGGGTTTACAGGGAAACAGCGGTTGGTATCTTGGTCATACCAGACCTTTTACCCCGCCGATCGATCGGCAAACCAGGCTGAATGAACCAGGTCAAAGTCGCCAGTCTCGGGCTGGATAAAGCCACGAACACACCTGTCGTTATCCTGCAGGAGATGGATGGCGAGCGGGTGCTGCCCATTTGGATCGGCCCTGGTGAGGCGAGCGCCATCGCCATGGAGCTGGCGGGGATGAAGTTCTCGCGGCCCCTGACTCACGACCTGTTCACGGCGCTCATGCAGGGCCTGGGCACTGAGCTGCAGCGGGTGCTGATTACTAAGGTCGTCGACAACACGTACCATGCCGAGCTAATCCTGAAACGGGACGGCGACATGGTTTCGATCGATGCTCGACCCAGCGACAGCATCGCCATCGCGCTTCGTGCGAAAGCGCCGATCTACGCGCACGACGATCTGCTGGAGCAGGCGTCGATCGAGATCCAGTCCTCCGATTTCGAGGTGGATGAGGGCGCGGAAGAGGGGGAGGCCACCGAGCCGAAAGGCATGGACCCCGACCAGTTGAAGGAACATTTGAAGAACCTTAACCCCGAAGACTTCGGTCGTTTCACGCCGTGAAGGCGCTAGGGGCCACCGCTTTCGACCGCCGTCGCTGCACGCTTCGGCGGTTTTTGTTTTTGGCCGCGCTTCTACCGTTGGGGGCGCCCGGATGCTCGACGCTCCGTGCCCAGCAAGCGCCGGGTCTGCGCATCCTCGAGCGACAGGTCAGGCTCACCTTGGACGAGGGCGGCGATTATCGCGTGATCGACGCGATGCGCGTCCGTCTCGATGTGGTTCAGTCCGACCCGCTCGTCGTGTCGGTGCCGCTGCCTCTCATCGTGATACAGCAGGTGGCCGTAGACGCGCGCGGTCTGGGCGGCGATGTGTCGCCGCGTCAAGTGGTACGTGCTGGGAACCAGGTGGCCGTCATAGGAGCGATCCCGCGGCCGACTTTCGAGGTCGGTGTGACGTACAGGCTACCGCCGGGCGTGGAGGCCTTGGTTCTGAGTAGCGCAGCAGCTGTGGACACACTGAGCGTCTTCGTCGATCGCGGCAGAATCGCGGTGCGACCCGAAGGCATCCTCCTGCGCCGCGAAGACAAGGGGCCTGCTTCACAGCCGAGCCTCAACTACGTCGCCAGCGATCTTCCAGAGGGCAGCGCCGTCCGCCTCACCATCATATCGCGCCGCACCGGATGGCGTGAGCGACTCGCGGTGCTGATCGCGACCCTGTTCGCTGCTGCCGTCGCGGGCGTTTGGGCCTGGCGCCGGTCCGGCTGAGCTGGCTGCGTCGTCAGGGACCGCCTAGCTTACCGACATGGCGCTGCTGACGACCGAGGCGACCATCCTCAAGACCTACGAGTACAGCGAGACCAGCAAAATTCTGCGACTCTTCACGCGTGACGCGGGACTCTGCTCGGTGATCGCCAAGGGGGCACGACGGCCGAAGAGCCGCTTCGGCGGTCTGCTGGAGCCGTTCACCGACGGCGTCGCCACGTTCTACGTCAAGGAGGGTCGTGAGCTTCACACGCTTTCCGGGTTCGAGTTGGGTTGCGAGCGTCAGACGCTGGGCGGGCAGCTGGTTCGCTACGCCGGGGCGGGGCTACTGACGGAGATCGTTTTGCGCTTCGCAGCTTCGACTGCGGATGAGCGGCTGTTCGCACAGTTACGGCGTGGGCTGGATCGCCTGGTCGACGAGCAAGGTGACCTTGAGCGGGCGATCCTTGAGGAAACCTGGCGACTGACTAAGAGCCTCGGCTTCGCACCGAGCGTCGATGCTTGTTCGGTGTGCAACGAACCACCGCCTGCCGATCAGGTGACGCACTTTGATTTAGCTAACGGTGGTGTCGTCTGTAACCGCTGTCGCCCACAGGTGAATCATCCGAATCTGCTGAGGCTCGCGCCGGAAGAACGGGCCGAGCTCGCCGAGTTGCTCAGCGAAGCGGTGGGCCGACATCTGGGAAGGGTCGAGGGCGGACAGACACAGCGCCGTCTGCTCCGGGAGTTCATCGCCTACCATCTGGCCGAGCAGAGACCGCTGAACTCCTTCCGTTTCCTCGAGGGACGGTTGGGATGAAATCTGTTATCCTCGGCACCGCCGGACACGTCGATCACGGAAAGACCGCCCTGATTGAAGCTCTGACCGGTACCAACACCGATCGTTGGGAGGAAGAGAGGCGGCGCGGCATCACCATCGATATCGGATTCGCCGGCCTCGATACGGGGGACGACGATCTGGAGATCTCTGTCGTCGACGTCCCCGGGCACGAGGACTTCGTTAAGAACATGCTGGCCGGTGCCAGCGGAGTGGATCTACTGTTGCTGGTCGTCGCCGCCGATGAAGGGCCCATGCCCCAGACGCGTGAGCACTTGTGGATCGCCCGGCTGCTAGGCGTGGAGCGCGGGGTAGCGGCGATCAGCAAATCCGACCTGGTCGACTCCGAGTGGCGCGAGCTGGTGCGGGAATCGGTGGCTGAGGAGCTCGAGCGGGTCCTCGGCGCGAGCGATTGGCCCGTGCTGCCGGTGTCTGCGGTCAGCGGCGAGGGGCTGGCCGAACTCCGCGCGGCGATACTGGATGGTGCGCGTGCCACGCGCGCGCGGGCCGATGACGACCTCTTCCGTTTGCCCGTTGACCGTTCGTTCAGCGTGCGAGGCGTCGGCACTGTTGTAACAGGAACGATCTGGAGCGGGAGAGTGGAGGTGGGATCCGAGATCCGCTGCCTGCCCGGCGCCAGCGTGGCCCGGGTTCGCGGCCTGCAGGTGCACGGTCGTGAGTGTGCGGTCGCCCGGGCTGGCCAGCGGGCGGCCCTCGCCCTCGTGGGGCTCGAACGCTCGCAGCTCGGCCGTGGACATACGCTGGTGTGTGACCCCGTCTGGCGCGAGACCCGGTACCTGGATGCGAGGCTGCAGGTCGTCCCCGATTCACCCCGGATGCTCAAGCATTGGCAAAGGGTCCGACTTCACCTGGGGACGGCCGAGACGATGGCACGGGTGGTGCTCTACGGCCGGGACCGCTTGGAGCCGGGAAGCAGCGCGCTCGTTCAGCTCCGCTTGGAGGGTCCGATAACCGCGCGGGCCGGCGACCGGTTCGTAATCCGCTTCTACTCGCCGGTGACGACCATTGGCGGCGGTGTCGTCCTCGATCCTTGGGGACGGCGGCGCGGGCGGCTTTCTGGGGCTGCCGAAGCAGACCTGCAGGCTCTTGCGCAAGCGCAGGGAAGAGAACGGCTGAGATTGGCGATCTCGGGGTTCGATGAGGGCGCCGCACCTGACGAACTTGCCGTGCGCGCCGGCGAGAGTCCATCGACCATCGACGTGCAGCTGCGCGACCTGGAAGCTGAGGGCGCCCTGCGCCGGGTTCGCGACCGCTGGTTCGGAGAGGATATCCTGGCGGCCGCGCGCGACTCGCTGCTCGACATGCTGGCCGCTGGGCACGACCGCGATCCCGGGGCACGGGGGCTCAGCCTGGAGTCGCTGCGTAGCGCTGCCGGTCGCCCGAGTGGCCTCGTCGATGCGGCGCTGGCGGACCTTGAGCGCCTGGGCCTCGTCCTCATCGACGGCTCGCTCGCCGCCCTGGCAGAGCACGTGCCGCAGCTGGCCCCGGCTCGCCAGGCAGCGGCGGATGCCGCAGGACGCCGTATCAGGGAGGCGGGGCTAGCCCCGCCCACGGTCAAGGAACTGGCGGCGGAGCTTGGCGTCCCCGGTGAGGAGCTCCTGCCTGCCTTGAAGTTCCTGGCGGAGCGCGGGCAGCTGGTCGCGGTCACCGCCGACCTCTACCTGACCCCCGACGCGCTGAGCGAAGCGAAACAGCGGGTGAGGGGGGTGCTCGGCCAGGGAGGTGTCGCTTCGCCATCCCAGCTGCGGGAGGCGCTGGGGGTATCAAGAAAGTATCTTATCCCACTTCTTGAATACCTCGACGCCTCTGGCTTCACACGGCGGACGCCGGACGGTCGGGTTCTCAGAGACCCGGCGTGACGCGGTGAACATCTTCTTGCCTGGGGAACCAGGCGTTCCTATCTTGGCATCAGGGATACGCAGGTGCTTGAGGACTGGTTTACCGGGAGGCAGACCGGGCAATTCAGCTACCGATTAGAGAAGGGAGTGACGAGTGTCGAGGCACAGATCAGCTGTGCTCCTCGTCCTGCTGCTGTGTTCAGGCCTGACCTCAGTCGAGGTATCAGCGCAACAAACTGACAACGCCGCGGGTCAAGAGCCCACCCGTCAGGGTGAGGCCCGTGGTGTGCAGTTGGAGCCGAATTACCCCAACCCGTTTGCGCAAGAGACCCGGATCCCATTCATTCTCGGTGCCGACCTGTTCGAGGATGGGCGTCCGGTCGTCGTGACGGTTCGCATCTACAACCTGCTTCACCAGCCAATCGCGATTCCGACAGCACTCGATCACCCCACATCGGCGGGACAGCCACTCCAGGAGCTCCGATATGAGGTGCCTGGCCGCTACGAGGCGCACTGGGATGGCACAGACCAGAGCGGGCGGCGGGTGTCTTCCGGCGTCTATTTTTGCGAGATAGTGGCCAATCGGGCGCGGGCGGTCAGCCGGATAGCAGTCACGCGCTGAGGTCCTGACCTCTGCTAATTCAAGCCACAAAATAGACGAACGACCCGCAGTGCTCGCACCAGCTGATCTCGTCGTTTGTCCGTGACACAGAAGTAGGCATGTCCATGAAGCAGCCGTAGCACATACCACTTAGCACGGGTACGACAGCGCGCGGGCGTCGGCCGGAGACCAGGCGGTAGCGCTTCAGGACCTCGGGCTCCAGCGCCGCCTCCATCTCGGCGATCTTTTCCTGGAGGTGCACGACCGCTTCCTCTGGCTTGACCTGGAAGACCTCGCTCTCGATCTCGCGGCTGTGTTCCTCCGCCACCTCTTCCATCTCCCGCTTCTGGGCCTTCAGGTCCTGCAGCTCCAGAAGGATCTCAAGCTGGGGGTGCATACGGGACTCTACCTCCGTCAGACCTGCTTATCGCCGAGTAGCTCGAGGAACTCGGCCGGTGTTTCGAGCTCGGTCAGCCGCTCCGGCACGTCGGGCTCCCGGCATAGCTGAGCGATTCTACCGAGTACCGGGAGGTACTGGTTCGAGACCTCGAGGGGAGGGGCGACGATGAGGAAGAAGAAAGAGACCGGCTTCTCATCGATCGCCTTAAAGTCGATCGCCTTCGGCTTTCTACCGAAGGCGACACGCAGGCGATTGACGACTAGGGACCGGCAGTGGGGGATCGCGATCCCTCGGCCTATGCCCGTCGAGCCAAGGTTCTCACGTCGCTTCAACATCTTGAACAGGATGCCCTCCGACTTGCCGGGCAGTTGGAGAAGCGAGATCAGTTCCTTGAGGATATCGTCCTTGCTCTCACCTGCGAGATCGAGGTTGATCACATCTTCGTTGAAGAACTCTCTCAATTCCATGCGGTACCTCCGGGTCCACCGGGCGGGTGAGACAGGAAGCGGCGACTGAGTTAACCGCTTCCGCTCACGGTCACGGCCTATAGATATCGCAAGGGCCCCCACGTGTCAAAAGGCTCGGCACAGGGATCGGCTGTACCAAGTTTGACTGCCCTCGGCGCCCGCGTATATTCTGCCGCCGAGCGCCAACCCTGCTGCCAAGACACCCTGAGATGAGACCGGAACGACTGAAGGACATTCTGGAACGCTTTCAGCGAGGCGAGGCTTCGGCCGACGAGGTCCTCGCACAGCTCGAGCAGGCACCGTTTGAGGACCTAGGGTTCGCCCGCGTCGATCATCACCGCGCCGTGCGCCACGGCTACCCCGAGGTCGTCTACTGTCCGGGCAAGACTGCCGATCAGGTATCCGAGATCTGCGCCCGCCTGAGCGCCCAAGGCGACGGCCTGCTCGCCACGCGTGCCGACGAAGAGGTCCGCCGCAGGCTCGCCCAGGAGCACCCACGAATCGAAATCAACGAACTCGCCGGCACCGCTTACTTGCCGCCCGATGAACCGCTCGAGGTAAAGGTGCGTGGGGCGGTTCTCATCGTGACTGCTGGGACGTCCGATCTGCCGGTGGCCGAGGAAGCGGCGGTTTCCGCCCGCGCTATGGGTAACCCGGTCCGGCGCCTCGATGACGTTGGAGTTGCCGGAATCCACCGGGTGCTCGCCGGACGGGACGAGCTGAGACAGGCTGCCGTTATCATCGTGGTCGCGGGGATGGAGGCCGCACTCGCGTCGGTGGTGGGGGGTCTCGTCCCGGTCCCGTTGATCGCCGTGCCGACCAGTGTGGGCTACGGCGCCTCTTTCGGCGGACTAGCCGCTCTGCTTGGGCTGCTCAACAGTTGTGCCCCCGGCGTCACCGTGGTCAACATCGACAACGGGTTCGGCGCGGCGGCTGCCGCCACCCGCATCAACCGCCTCACCTGAGCAGCTCGATGAGCGAGACCACCCCGGGTCTGGAAAGGGTAGCTGTGGAGCTCCGGGCCTGGCTGGAGTCGCTGCGTCTGGCACTCGGCGGCGAGCGGGCGTGCCTGTGGGTCCTGTCGGAGGCAGCCGACCGGCTGCAAGCCGCGCTCTGCACGCCGGAGTCGGAGGGCACACCGCTCGAGGTGCTGCTGCACGGCCACGCGTTGGGCTGGGTGGTTGTCGAGGGTGTGTCACTGAGGGCCTCGCGCCGGGACATCTTCCGCGAAGCGCCAGACGGTTGGGTCGTGGCCGCGCCGGTGTCCGAGCGCCGCGGCGAGCGAGTGGGTTGCGTCGCGATGGAGTTCGGCGGTGTGCCGCGCCTCGATGCGCCGCGCGCCCTCGAGCTGGCGGCCGAGCTTACGGGCCGTCTGCTGGGCGATGTCCGAGCGACGGAAGCGGCGCTGGGCGACGTCCAGAAGTACGAGGAGCTTTACGGCGCGATCCACGATCTCGACCGGGAACTCGACCTCGGCGAGCTGGCCGCCGGGGTGGCGCGGCGCGCGCGGAGCGTTGCAGGTGCGCGGGGCGCGGTGGTCGCGTCGTGGGACCCGACGGCGAAGCAAGGGGAGATAGTTGCCACCGAGGGCGACGTACCACGTAAGCTGTCCGGCGCCCGCCTGGATGGCGAGTCGTCCTTCCTCGGCCTAGCGGTCAGCAACGCCACCGTGTTGCCGCGCGACGACCTGACCGGTGGGCAGAGGTTCCCACTCTACGTCGATGGTGTCGCCTCGATGGCCGGCTCGGCGATCATCGTGCCGATGATCGTCGATGGCGACGCGATCGGAGCTCTGGCGGTAGAGTACGAGGCGCCACGCGGCTACATCGAGCGGGACCTCGAGCGGCTCAAGGTCTTGGCTCTCTTCGTCGGGCCCGCCTTTCGCAACGCCGTCGAGTTCGGAGAGGTGAAGCAGCTCTCGCTCACCGACACGCTCACCGGCCTGCCAAATCGCCGCAGCACGGAGCGCGTGCTCGCCTCCACCATCGCCGTCGCCGAACGGACCGGCAGTCCCTTCGCCGTGGCAGTGGCCGATGTCGACCACTTCAAGCGCATCAACGACCGCTACGGCCACGAGGCCGGCGATACAGTGCTGCAGGCTGTCGCTCGCGTAATGCGAGAAACGATCCGGCCCGGCGACCACGCCGGCCGCTGGGGCGGTGAAGAGTACCTGGTCGTCCTCCCCGCCACCGCCCTCGAGGACGCAGCGCGTGCCGTCGAGCGGCTCCGCCGCAATGTCGAGCTGCTCCAGATCGATTGGGAGGGTCGGCCACTGACCGTGACGATCTCCGCCGGTCTCACCGCCTATCCCGAGCTCATCCGCAACGCCGCTGCCGCCGTCGCTTCCGCGGACGCCGCCCTCTACAAGGCAAAGCGCGCCGGCCGCAACACGGTCGCCGTCGCCGAGATGCGTGGCCCTGTCTAGTCTTCAGACTCCTACTCGTGCTCGTACTCGCAATCGTTTGGGAACGCGAAGTGCGACTAGAGTAGGAGTACGAGTACGATCACGAGCACGAGCAGGAGAATGGGGAGGACTTCCCCTGAGAAACCGCGGGCTTAAATTTGTTGTATAGATACTCGTGGGGGCGAACAGGTTTCGACGGGTTTAGTGAAAGTGGAGCAGCGTGCCGAGGGCGCCTGGACCCTCGCAAATCAACTGGGCACACTATCAACTGCCAACGACAACTTGGCACTGGCCGCCTAACAAGGCTGCCCGCCTCCTGATCGACCGGGCCCGAGGCCGGTCTTGAGGCGTCGATAAATCGGGCTGGCTAGTCCGTGCGGCCGCGGCACGGGCGGCGAGAACCAACAGCGGCTGGCTCTGGTGAGGCCGCCTATCGGCCGAGCCGGAGTAAGACAATAAACGGTAGGCTACGCACGTAGCGGCTCTGCCGGATCTACTCTCGGACGGGGGTTCGATTCCCCCCGCCTCCATCGGTGGCGGAAGCGCCCGAAGCGTTGCAAGCTCCGGGCGCTTCTTTGTTCGTTGCCGCTAGAAACGGCCACCGGCTACTGTTCACTTTCTGCCACGGGCACGATATTTCTCAACTGTGAACGGAACTAGCCTCGAGCACCTGATCCTCATCCGCCCCTCCGGCGAGCTGGCGACTAAGTCGCGGCACACGCGGCGGAGGTTCCAGCGGTCCCTGGTCGAGGCGCTGGAAGATGCGCTTGCCTCTATCGGGGCCGAATATGAGGTGCAAGACGACTGGGGCCGGCTGTACGTGCGGGCGTCGAGCCGTACCGCCCTCGACGTGGTGGCCCGCGTGTACGGCATCGCGTCCTTCTCGGAGATCGAGGCCACGACGGAGGCCAGCCTCGACTCGATAGTCGAGGTGGGGGAGCGTGTCTACGCCGAGCGCGTGCGGGGCGGTACGTTCGGAGTGAAGACGAGGCGCTCCGGGACTCATTCGTTCTCATCCCGCGACATCAACTACGAGCTGGGCGCCGCCCTCAATCGCTACGCCGAGGTCGACCTCGATAACCCGGACGTTGCGGTCCGAGTCGAGGTGCGTGACGAGACGACCTACTTCTTCAGCGACCAGATACCAGGCGCTGCTGGCCTGCCGGCCGGGGTCGAGGGTCCGGCCGTCGCCCTCATCTCGGGTGGCTACGACTCGGCCGTCGCAGCCTCGATGATGCTCAGGCGGGGCGTCGCCCTCGACTACGTCTTCTGCAACCTTGCCGGCGGCGCGTACGAGCGCGCCGTGCTGGCCGTGGCCAAGCTGCTGGCCGATGAATGGAGCTACGGGCTTCGTCCGCAGATCCACGTCGTCGATTTCGAGGAGCCGCTGCTGCAGCTGAAAGAATGCGTGCGCGAGAGCTATTGGCAGGTGATCCTCAAGCGCCTCATGTATAGGACGGGCGATCTTATCGCCAGGCAAAGCGGCGCCCACGCCATCGTCACCGGCGAAGCAGTGGGTCAGGTGTCATCGCAGACCCTGGCCAACCTGGCTGCCATCGATCCCGCCGCCACGACCCCAGTCGTGCGTCCACTATTAGGCTTCGACAAGGGCGAGATCATCGATCGATCCCGCAAGATCGGCACGTATCCGCTGTCCGAGAAGGTTCGCGAGTATTGCGCGCTCACCAAAATGCGGCCGGTGACCGAAGCGGTACCGGAGGACGTCGCAGCAGAAGAGGCGCGGCTCGACCTTTCGATTCTCGATTCTGCGGTCGAGGGGCGCAGGGTGCTCGCGCTGCGCGAGCTCGATCCCAGCGAGCTCGTGCTGCCCTACCTCTACACATCCGAGATCGCAGCCGAGGCGGTCGTGGTCGATACCCGCTCTGCGGCCCAGTTCGACGCCTGGCACTATCCCGGCGCCAGGCACTGCGAATTCTGGGATCTGTTCCGCGGCGTGCAGTCTCTCGAAAAGGAACTGACCTACGTCCTCTACTGCGACCTAGGCCTCAAAACGGCGCAGCTTGCAGAGAAGCTGCAGCGGGCCGGGTATGAGGCGTCTTCGTTCAAGGGTGGGGTGCGGGCCCTGCGCGCTTATGCTGAGGCGAGGGTGGGGTAGGCCGGATTGAGCTTCGAACGTCGAACTTCAAACTTCGAAGTCCAAGTATCCAGTCGAAGTTCGGAGTCCGATGTTCGAAGTTCGTTTTTCAGAAGATCTTTATCGGCGGCACGTACTTCCTCGGGTCCTCACGCAGTTCCTGAACCACCGCCTGCATATCCACCAACAGCTTCAGCAGGCTCTCGTACAGTTCCTGGTCCGTCAGCAACTGGCCCATCGTGCCCTCGCCCGATGCCAGGGCGGCGAGCAGGGAGTCGGCGCGCGCCGATGTCGAGCTGAGTTCGACGTAGAGGCTCTCGTCGGTCAGCAGGCGCGAGAGCGTGCCGTCCCCGCTGACCAGTGCCGCCGTCAGCGTATCGAGTCCGGCGATCACCGAGCGCAGATCTTCGTAGAGCGCTTCGTCCTGGGCGAGCTGTGCCAGCGCGCCCTCACCGCGGCCCACGGCGCCGAGGAAGCTGTTCAGCGACCGTGATGTGTTGAGCAGTTCGACGTACAGCGTGGTGTCCATCAGCAGGCGGCCCGCCGTGCCGCGGCCGGCGAGTATCGTGTCGGCGATAGAGCGAAAGTTCCTGAGCATCACGGCCAGGTCGTCTACCAGCGCGGATGCCGAGGCGAGCATCTGCTCGTAGTCGACGGCAACCGAGCTGGGCAACGTATCACCCTCCACGAGAGCGGGTACCTCGGGCGTGCCCGGCGTTACGTCAATGATCTTGTCACCCAGCAGCCCCTGAGTGCGAACGCGGGCCTCCGAATCCTGGCGGATCTGTTCCGCGACCGTGCGGTTGATAGCCAGGGTGATTTGCAGGACATGATCGGGATGGCGGCGCTCAGCTACCGGAACGAAGCTAATCTCCTCGACTTTCCCGACGTCCTGCCCCGCCAGGCGCACGCTGGCCCCCTCGATGAGCCCGCTGGCGCTGGGCATCAGGGTGGTGAGCTGGTAGCGCTCGCCGAAGATCGCTCCCGTTTCGCCAATGAAGAAGACGGCGACGGCGAGCACGCTCAGTGCGACGAACACTGCAAGGCCGACGCGTATCTGGCTCCAGCTGATCCTCGATCCACCGTTCATGCTGCCCGCCACCTCCTGACGCTCAGTCTATGAACTCCCGTATGTACGGGTCATCCGCTTCCACGAACTCCTCCGGCGGCCCATAGAAGATGATACGCGAATCACGGAGCATTGCGATATGAGTCGCCGTTTCCAGCACGGCGCGCACGTCATGGCTGACGACCACAGAGGTGACCTCGAGCTCCGCCTGCAGGCGCTTGATCAACCTCACGATCGTGCGACCGGTGAGGGGGTCTAGGCCAGTTGTAGGCTCATCGTACAGCAGGATCTTCGGCTCATGCACTATGCCCCGGGCGATGCCCACGCGCTTCTTCTGCCCTCCGGACAGTTCGGCCGGCAGTCGGTCGCCAAACTCTTCCAGCGTCATGTCAACCAGGTTGAGGGCGTTGCCGGCTCGCTGGACGACTTCGCTCTCGGGGAGCCGCATGTGCTCTCGCAGTGGGAAGGCGACATTCTCGAAGACGCTCAGCGAGTCGAATAGAGCCGACGCCTGGAAGACCATGCCCATCTTCTGACGGACCTCCAACACCTCCTCGAATGACAGCTGGTTAATGTCTTCGCCGTCGATCAGGATCTGACCCGCGTTCGGCACCAGCAGCCGCAGGATGATCTTGAGGATCGTCGACTTGCCGACACCCGATGGGCCGACGATCGCCAGTGATTCACCCTCCCGGACCCTGAACGAGATGTCGCGGAGTACATGGTTGTCTGCGAACGCCAGATCCAGGTTGCGCGCCTCGATGACGACGGGCGTATCGACGGCGGTCGGGCGGCCAAGCCGGGGCTGTACGTCCTCTGCGTGCGTCGTGAAAGGGCGCTCGTCCATCACTCGAATAGAATAGAGATCAATAGCTGGGTAAGGAAATAGTCGACAGCCAGGATCAAGATCGAGGCGGTGACGACGGCCCGTGTCGTGCTTACGCCGACGCCTTCTGTGCCACCCCGCGTCTGGAGCCCAAAATAGCATCCCGTCATGGCGATGATTGCGCCGAAGAAGATCGGCTTGATCAGGCCCTGTAGCACGTCCTTCGGAACCCAGCCGAACACGAAACCCGAGGCGGCAAGCGTCTGGTATACCGATCGCATGTACAGGTCGGCAGTGAGGTCCAGCTTGACTACGGCGATCAGCATGCCGCCGAAGATCGCCACCGCGTCCGTAATGATCGTGAGCACCGGCAGCATGATCAGCGCGGCCAACAGCCTCGGGGTCACCAGCTTCTTGATCGGGTCTGTGCCGATCACGTTGAGCGCGTCGATCTGCTCGGTGACCTTCATCGAGCCCAGCTGGGCGGCCATCCCGGCGCCCACCCGGCCGGCGACCATCAGAGCCGTGAGCACCGGCCCCAGCTCGCGCACGGCGCTCGCTCCCACCAGCCGCCCGATGTATATGGTGGCCCCGAAACGGCGCATCTCGATCGAGCTCTGCAGGGCGAGCACCATCCCGGTGAACAGCCCGGTGAGCAGTACGATTCCCAGCGAGCCGACGCCGATCGTGTCCATCTGCTGCAGCGTGTCCCGCCAGTAGAAGGGCCGTGCGAAGATGGCGCGCAGCGCTTTCGCCGTCAGGACGCTGTACTCCTGAATGCCCAGCACCGCTCGCTTGAGGTAGCCCTCTACCAGGTTCCAGACTCCGGCCAAATCAGCGTCCTCCCTCGCGGATGCCGCGCCTCGCCCTGCCTTTGACAGCCATGTTCGCCATGTCTTATCTTCGCGCCCCAGCTGACGTAAGGAAAGCCCCAACTCCCGGCCGCCGAATCAGCCCCAACCGCTCAGTTCAGCCGGCCCCACAGCCGCCGATGGCATGGAGTTTGAACGGCTGTGGGCGCAAGCTGTGCCACGGAGACCGAGCCAGGGCCCAGGGCCACGCATAATGATACGCCGCGGGGGCCGGCGGTGCCCCATTTAGACTGCAGAGGCAGTACGAACCCCACGGGAAAAAATGCCACGTTCTATACCGCAAGACATCGAGATCGCGCAAGCGGCCAAGCTGAGGCCCATCACTGAGATTGCCGGCGGACTGGGCCTCGGAGCGCACGACTACGAGCAGTACGGCCAGTACAAGGCCAAGGTCTCGCTCGAGCTCTCACAGCGGCCTCCCAAGGCGAAACTGGTTTTGGTGACGGCGATCACCCCCACACCCGCCGGGGAGGGGAAGAGCACCGTCTCCGTTGGGCTCGCCCAGGCGTTGACCAGGAAGAAGGTGCACCACGTGCTGGCGCTACGCGAGCCCTCGCTGGGACCGGTGTTCGGGATCAATGGCGGCGCCGCCTGCGGCGGCTACGCGCAGGTCGTGCCGATGGAGGACATCAACCTCCACTTCACCGGTGATTTCCACGCCATTACCAGCGCTCACATGCTACTCTCGGCCATGCTCGACGCTCACGTCCACCACGGCAATGCAGCCGGCATTGATGTGCGCCGTATCACCTGGCCGCGCTCGGTGGACATGAACGACCGGGCGCTTCGCAACATGGTGATAGGCCTGGGCGGTGCCGTCCACGGAGTGCCCAGGCAAGACGGTTTCGTGATCACCGCCGCCAGCGAGATCATGGCGATCTTCTGCCTGGCGCAGGACATCGATGACCTCACCGAGCGGCTGGGCAGGATCGTCGTCGGCTACACCGCCGCCGGCGAGCCGGTTCGGGCCGCGCAGCTCGACGCGCCGGGTGCCATGACCGTCTTGCTGAAGGACGCCCTGTCCCCGAACCTGGTACAGACGCTGGAGGGTGGCCCGGCCTTCGTACACGGCGGGCCGTTCGGCAACATCGCGCACGGCTGCAACTCGATCATCGCCACGCGGACCGGACTGGCGCTGGCCGACCTGGTGGTCACCGAAGCGGGCTTCGGATCGGATCTGGGCGCCGAGAAGTTCTTCAACATCAAATGTCGCGCCGGCGGCTTCGATCCCAAGGCGGCCGTGATCGTCGCGACGACCCGCGCCCTGCGTCATCATGGCGGTGCGGCCAAGGAAGATCTCACCAAGGCCGACCCCGCCGCCGTCGACCGCGGGTTGGCCAACCTCGATGCTCACATCCACAACGTCAAGCAGCACGGCGTGCCGCCCGTCGTTTCCCTCAACGTCTTCGACGGCGACTCGGACGACGAGCACAAGGCGATCATGGATCGCTGCGCCGGCCTCGGCGTACCCTGCGTCAAGACAGAGATCTGGGCGAAGGGCGGCGAAGGCGGTCTCGAACTGGCCGACGCCGTGCTCGAGACCGTCGAGAAGGGCGAGGCGAGTTACAAACCGCTCTACCCCCTCGAGCTGTCGATAAAAGAAAAGGTCCAGACCGTCGCCACCAAGGTCTACGGAGCGGGCGACGTCAACTACACGCCTCAGGCCGAGAAGCAGTTAACTCAGCTCGAGAAGCTGGGCTTTGGCGACCTGCCCATCTGCATGGCCAAGACCCAGTACTCGCTGAGCGACGATCCCGCCAAGCGTGCGAGGCCCGAGGGCTTCGACATCACGGTGCGTGAGGCCAGGGTCTCCGCCGGCGCCGGCTTCGTCGTCGTCCTGACCGGCGACATCATGACGATGCCGGGGCTCGGGAAGAAGCCGGCCGCAGTCAACATGCGGGTCAACGAGAAAGGCCAGATCGAGGGACTGTTCTAATGACGGAACGCAAGCGCATTCACACCGACGGGGCCCCGGCAGCCATCGGGCCCTACTCACAGGCGATCGTAAGCGCCGGCTTCCTCTTCACGGCAGGCCAGATCGGGCTCGATCCCGGCACCGGCGAGTTCGTCGAGGGCGGCGTGGCAGAGCAGGCTGAGCGCGCTCTGGAGAACCTGTCGGCGGTGCTCGAGGCGGCGGGCACGAGCACGAAGAACGTGGTGAAGACGACCCTCTACCTGGCCGATATGGGCGACTTCGCCACGGTCAACGAGATCTACGCCGGCTATTTCTCCGAGCCGTTCCCGGCGCGCTCCGCGGTACAGGCGGCAAACCTGCCCAAG
>CP070812.1:3961583-4001677 GCA_020344015.1 Gemmatimonadota bacterium | reverse complement strand
GAGGCACGGGTCGAAGTGTTGGAGGGCTGGATCGACAAGCTGGATGAGGAGCTGACGCCCTTGAAGGCGTTCGTGCTGCCGGGCGGGAGTGAGGTGGCGGCGACGCTCCACCTGGCGCGGAGTGTCTGCCGGCGAGCGGAGCGCCGGGTAGTGAGGCTGGCGAACCAGGAGGAAGTCGAGCCGGTCGTCATCAAGTACCTGAACCGGCTCTCGGATTTCCTGTTCACGTTCGCCCGGGCGGTGAACGCGCGGCAGGGTGTGGCCGACGTGGAGTGGCACCCGGAAGCGGAGACATGACGATCAGACATACGGAGTTCGAGCTCTATAATAAGGACGGCGATCCGATCCGCGGCGACGTGTGGGGCGGGGGGGAAGCCAGAGGTAAGGCGGCCATCGTCATCTGCCACGGGTTCAAGGGGTTCAAGAACTGGGGCTTTTTCCCTTATGCAGCCCAGCAGCTCGTCGAGGGGGCGGGCTACCCCGTGGTGCAGTTCAATTTCTCGGGTAGTGGGATCGGCCCGGACCTGGAGAACTTCACCGAACTGGACAAGTTCGAGGGTAACACGTTCAGTAAGGAACTAGAAGAGTTGAAACTGGTACTCGACGCGGCGGAAGCGGGCGAGCTGCCGGGGCTGCTGTCGCGTGAGCGCTTCGGACTTCTGGGCCACAGCCGCGGCGGCATCAGCACGATCGTGACTGCTGCCGAGGACCCGCGAGTGGCCGCGTTGGTTACTTGGAACGCCATCGCCAGTATCGACCGCTGGTCGGACGAGCAGAAGCAAGAGTGGCGCAATCGCGGTCGGATGGAGATCCTCAACACGCGGACCGGCCAGATGATGCCGGTTGGCGTGGCCCTGCTGGAAGATGCCGAGCACAACGCCGAGCGCCTGGACCTGGAGCGGGCGGCGGCGCGGCTCGAGGTCCCCTACCTGATCGTCCACGGCGAGGACGACGAATCGGTGAGCATAGCGGACGGCGAGCGGCTGGCGGCGGCGGCGCCTGCGGAGAGTACGCGCTTCGAGCGCATCAAGAATGGGAGCCACACCTTCGGCGCCGTTCACCCGTTCGCCGGGACCACCGAGCAGCTCGATCGGGCCATCGATCTGAGTGCCGGCTGGTACGTGGTTTATCTCGAGGAGTGAGGGTGGGGATCGAGCGCTTTTGTCGGAGGTCGGTGAGTATGTTGGTGCACAGAGCGACGATCGCTTTGGTCGGGATAGCCGTGGCGTGCGCGCCGTCCGGCGGGCGGAGCGAGGCGACCGATCCGGCGGCGTTCCACGCCGCGGTCGACAGCCTGCTGACCGAGTCGGAGTACTCGTGGAACGGCGGTGACCTGGACGGCTTCCTTTATTGGTACAAGCGGGGTGAGGAGACGAGCTTCATGGGAGCGGGGGGCCCGATCTACGGTTGGGAGACGATCCGCAGCCGCTACGCTCCGCGCTTCGGTCCGGATGCCGACCGCGACTCTCTACGCTTCGAGGGTCTGCAGACACGCCCGCTTGCCCCGTGGCTCGGACTGGCCACGGCGCGCTACGTGCTCTTCCAGGGTGATTCGATCACCTCGCAGGGTGTCTTCACGCTAGTACTGGAGAGGACGACTGAGGGCTGGCGGATAATCCACGACCACAGCAACGAGACCGACTAGCCGAAGGACTCTTCGAGGACTTCGCGCCTGACTCTGGCGATGGCGACCTGCTCGCGGATGTTGGGTGCTCTGTCGCGGCCGTAAAGGTTCTCGATGGTCTCGTAGACGTTCAGCGCCATTGCCTCTTGTCCCATCTGGAGCAACGCCGCCGCCTTGTTGAGCAGTGCCTTTGCCGCCCTTTCGCGCAGGACCGGGTCCGTTGATTCGCTCCAGCGCTTGACCACTTCGTCGAGCACGCCGACGGCTTCGGGCAGCCGGTTGAGTTCGGCCAGGGCGATGCCCTTGTTGACCATGGCCTTCCCCACGGCTTCGCGCATGCCTGCCGCAGGTTCACCGGAGAAACTGCCGATCAGTTCGTCGTAGACGCCGACCGCTTCCTCATGCCGGTGCAGTGCGGCCAGGCTCGCTCCTTTGTTGAAGAGCGCCCGGACGGCGTTCTCCCGCAGCCCCAGCTGCCGGGAACCGCCGGTCCGATCCACCAGCTCGTCGTAAATTGCGATCGCTTCGTCCGCCCGGCCCATCTGCGCCAGCACGACGCCTTTGTTGAACAGCGCGGCGTTGACTCGCAGATCGACGGCGGGTCGGAAGGTGTCATCGCCAGGTATTCGGTCGCCCAAGCGGACGACCAGGTCGTAGGCGGCTAGCTCGTCGATCGAGCCGTCGGAGAGGCCGGCGGCCGCGGTGAGCATGGCGTCCATCAGTTGACTAATCTGCTCGCGGCCCAGGTCGGTTGTGGGGACGGCGGAAGCGGCGCTGATCGCACCGCGGTAATCCGCGCGCTTCACCGCTTCGCGCACGCGCTCGAGTGGGCTCTTAGAAGGCGCCATCCCTTCCCCCCATCCACCCGGCTGGCATCCTCGCCTTGATTGCCATCGGCACAATATACGCTGGTCTAGGCAGCGTGCGCACGTGGGATTGGAGGGAGACGGGAGGATTGCTCGCACCGGTGTTCAGGTCGGAGGCGGAAGACCACTCGCTCCGGGCTCGCGCCACCTCCAGACAGCGCCCTGACCGTCGGTGGTGTGCTCGCGACCTCCGCGAGGTGGTCCTCCGCCTCCTCCCTCGATACGAAAATCGTAGGCGATGTGGTCCTCCGCCTCCGATTAGTTCGGCAGGAAGCGTTTCGGGAACTTGGCTACCACCGTGTAGACCGGGTCGACGATGTTGGCGACGGTACTCTCGCACACCTGGCTCACGAGTTGGTAGGCGTCCCAGCGGCCGAACCCATAGTCGGTTTCGAGCCACTCGATCAGCTCGACGTGTGCCAGCCGAAACGCATCGATCAGCGGACGAGCGCTGCCGGCGACCATGATGTAGTCATCGTCCTCGATGCGCGGCCAGGCGATACTCGCGTCCTTGATCAGCTCGAACTGGAGCACCACGTCGGCTGAGGTTTCGAGTCCGGTCCCCGACACTTCGCCGTGACCCTGCCGTGCGTGGACGTCGCCGAAATAGAAATAGGCGCCCTCATGGAAGACCGGCAGGTAGACGGTGGCGCCTTGACGAATTTCGGGCGCGTCCATGTTGCCACCGAAGTTACCGGGCCACAGTCCGGAGAAGGCTTCATCACCGGCGGGCGCTACCGCAACACGGCCCAGCATCGGTTGGAGATCGATGGTCACCTGGCGCACGCGGCTGTTCGGCAGGTCGGTTGTCGCGGTCATGCTCTCGCGGTCGAGACGCCAAACGTAGCGGCCCTCGGGGATGGGATCGTTGAGCATACGAACTCGCGCGTCGGTCGCCAGCCCTCCAAAATCCGAGTAGTGGCGAGCCGCGGCGATGTCGTGGTTGAGCCGGAGCTCGAGGATCTTCACGACCAGCACGTCGTTCTCCGTCGCGCCCTCGATGTAGAACGGGCCGACCTCGCCGGGGAAGGCGCCGCCCTCCTCGGTGTAGTAGCCGCCGAACATCGTCCGCGAGACGAGCACAGTGCCGGGCTCGATCCGAAGCACGGGCTCACGCACCGCGAAGGTCCGATGCCCGACCTGGGGCTCGAAGTACACGGTGTCCGTCGGCGCCTGGCCACCGGCCTGCACGGTCACCAGCAAGGTGAGCATGAGCGGGATTTGCATGGGAACCTCCCGGCTAGGTTTCAGTCTGGAGCGAGAACATTACACTACCAGCCTGGTTGGGCGCTGACAAACCGGGGTCGGAGGCGGAAGGCCACTCGCTCCGGGCTCGCGCCACCTCCAAAGAGCGGCCTAACCCTCACTGGTGTGCTCGCGACCTCCGCGAGGTAGCCATCCGCCTCCTCTCTGGTAGCTTGGCGACCCCGCAGATTGGAAACGCCGAGCCGGGGCGTTTCGTACGGTGTAGAAATGGCGTTGGAACAGGTGTGAGCCCCGCCGGGTTGTTGGCAACGCTACCGGGGTGTGCTAGTATCTTTAGCTCGGCAGCCACATTCCGAGCGGAGACCGTGTTACGATGGGTGAGTCAGGTTCTCACAGCGTGAAGAATATCTTCCTGCGGGCGCGGCTGACCCGGGTACTCGCCGTGTACCTGGGCGGATCGTACGCGCTGCTGGAAATCATGGATATTTTCACCGACCAGCTGGGCCTGCCCGACTGGTTCTTCCGCGGCGCGCTGATCCTGCTGCTGATCGGCCTACCGATCGTCATTGCCACGGCGGTCGTGCAGGGGCGGCGGCGCCCGTCCGTCGCCGGCAAGCCGAGTGCGCCGGGCGCCGGGCCTGAGGTGCCAGACGATGCGGATTCCGCCGAAGCCGCCACGCGACCGGCGACCGCGCCTCACCACTGGCTGAACTGGCGGAACGCCGTTTTGGGATTCGTGGGTGCGTTCGCGGCCTGGGGTCTCATCGTTTCGGTCTACATGGGGACTCGCGCTTTGGGAATCGGACCCGTCGGCTCGTTGGTTGCCGCCGGTGTGCTCGATGAGCGGGAGCGCCTCATCGTGGCCGACTTCGAGAACAACACCGACGACCCACTTCTGGGACAGGCGGCGGCCGAGGCGTTCCGCATCGATCTCAGTCAGTCGACTATCGTAACGGTCGTCGATCCCGCGTTCGTCGGGCAGGTGCTGCGGCGCATGGGGATCGACCAGGAGCGCGAGCTGGATCTCGATCTCGCACGTGAGGTCGCGATCCGCGAGGGAATCAAAGCGGTGGTCGCCGGCGACATCACGCGGGTGGGCGGCGGCTTCCAGCTGGCGGCACAACTTGTGTCCGCCCAGGACGGCAGTGTGCTAGTCCCATTCCGCGAGACTGCGAGCGATTCCACCGAGATCATCGACGCCATCGACAGGCTGTCCAGTAGTTTGAGGGAGCGGATCGGCGAATCGCTGAAGACGATCCGCGCCAGCGAACCGCTCGACCGAGTGAGCACCACGTCGCTCGAGGCGCTGCGCAAGTACTCGCAGGCGGTGCGTGTCATCGAGCAGGGCGACAACGAGCGGGGCATCGCCCTGCTGGAGGAGGCGGTGGCGCTCGACACGGCCTTCGCCATGGCGTACCGGAAGCTCGGTGTGACTCTCAGGAACATCGGACAAGACCCGGGACGGGGAAGGGAGGCGTTGACTCAAGCTTTTGAGCACCGCGACCGGCTCACCGAGCGCGAGCGCTACCTCACCGAGGGTAGCTACTACTGGGGAGTCGCCGGCGACAACGATGCGGCGAGGACGGCCTACGAGTCGCTGCTGGATATCTATCCTGATGACCCGTGGGCGATGAACAACCTGGCCATCATCTACAACGAGGCCCGCGACTTCCGGCGCGCCGAGCAGTTGTACACGCGGGCCATCGAGCTCGACTCGGCCGGTGCACTCTACTACGGCAACGCGATCGGTGCGCAGGTCGCCCAGGGCAGGTACGCTGACGCCGAGTACACGCTCGATCGGATGGCCGAGCTGTTTCCGGGGCATCCTTCCGTGTCGATGCAGGCGACGGGGCTCGCCGCGTCGAAGTTCGACTACGAAACGGCTGAACAGCACGTGCTGGAACTCAGGGAAGCACAGCTGGCGAGCCCGCTGATGCAGCGGTACGTGAGCTTCAGCCTGGCTCAGCTGGCGGAAGTACGCGGGCAGCTCCGCGAGGCGGAGAGGCTCATCCTTGAGGTGATGACCGCATCGGAGGCGGAGGACGACCTTGCGACTTACATGGGAAGCACCGTGCGGCTCGCGTTCTACGACCTCTGGTTCCGGGGTCAAGCGGAGGCCGCCGTGCGGAGAGTCGACGGGGTGTTGGCGCGCTACCCGCTCGAATCGATCGAGCCGGCGGAGCGCCCCTACGGTCTGCTCGCGACCTTCTACGCCCTTGCCGGTCTCACCGACCGTGCGAGCGTATACCTGGCAGAGTACGAGGCGGCAATTGAGGACGGCGTGGTAACAGCGAACCCTGAGGACGGCGCGGACGCATCGAAGGGGGTCCTGGCGCTGGCCGAGGGTCGCGTAGATGATGCGATCCGCGAGCTACGGGCGATCGATATCGGACCGTGTACGATCTGTGCTCTGCCGATCCTGGGGCAGGCGTACGATCAGGCCGGCGAGACCGATTCGGTTGTGGCTATCTACGAGCGCTACGTAACGACGCCCTGGATGAATCGCCTGGCCGCCGGCGACTGGTTCGCGCTCGCCACCATCTACGAGCGGTTGGGCGGACTGTACGAGCTGCGTGGCGACTCGGAGAAGGCAGCGCTGTACTACGGTCGTTTCGTGGAGCTTTGGGAGGACGCCGATCCCGACCTGCAGCCGCGGGTGGAAGCGGCGCGTCGGGCTATGGAGAGGCTTTCCGAGGCAATATAGTAGTGGGAATTCGCGAATTCCCAACAGCCAATCTAGCCGCCTCTCGTATGCATCTCCCGGTGTGGGTCTTTTCGCAGGTCTTCAATCTGATATAGCGGACCGCGCAGTGAGTTGAGTTCGGCGCGTTCTTCGGCGCCGCGGTCGCTGCGCTGCATCCACTTCTCGGCAATCAGGTCTTTGATTTCGTCGATCGATGCGCCACCGCGCAGCGGCGAGCGCAGGTCGAGACCGTCGGCGGCGTAGAGACAGAGGAACCAGACGCCGTCGGCCGTCAGACGACTGCGGTCACAGGTCCGGCAGAACGGGTCGGTGGTGGAGGCGATGACCCCGAATACGGTGCCGTCGGGCAGGGCATAGCGGTCGGCCGGCGCGGTGCCGTTCCTGCTCAGCTCCTGGATCGGCCCGAAGCGCTGGCGCAGCGATTCGAGCATTTGCTGCTTGGAGACGACTCGATCGAGCGACCACTGCGTCGCGCCGCCGACGTCCATGTACTCGATAAAGCGGACCTCGGCTCCTGACTCGGTGCCGAACTCGATGAGGTCGGCCAATTCGTCGTCGTTGAAGCCACGCATTACCACCGTGTTGATCTTCAGGTTCTCGAGCCCCGCTGAGTGGGCGGCTTCGATCCCCTTCAGCACGTGGTGTAGGTCGTCGCGGCGCGTGAGCCGGCGAAAGCGATCGGCCTGCAGCGTGTCGAGGCTCACGGTCAGGCGGTGGAGGCCTGCCTCGGCCAGCCCCTCGGCGTGCCGGGCCAGCAGAACGCCGTTGGTGGTCAAGCTGATGTCTCTAATCTGAGGGATTCCCGCCAATCGCTCGACCACCTGGCGGACTTCTCGGCGCATCAGCGGCTCGCCGCCCGTTAACCGGACCTTCTCGACACCGAGTCCGGTGAACGCCTCCACAAGGCGGCCGGTCTCCTCGACGTCCAGGATGTCGTCCCGTGGCAGCCAGGCGTATTCTTCGCCCGGCATGCAGTAGTTGCAGCGCAGGTTGCACATGTCGATCAGCGACACGCGCAGGCTGCGGAGTGGCCGGTCCAGCCGGTCTCTCGGGGCCTGTGTCTGCTCGGGGCGGGGCGCGCCGTCCCTGTGGGCGGATGTCGCGATAGGCACCGCGGGTTTACTCAACAGCTCTCCCAGTGTTTGGGCCTGGATCATCGAGCTTGACGGCAATCCGTGAAGGTTACCGTGGGCGGCGTCAGATGCAAGCCGCCGCCACCAGGGAAACCGAGCCAGCGGCGCTGCTGTTCCTAGGGCATGAGTCGCAGGAGCATGGCTACGAACCGGGGATGTCGATGATAATGCGTAGATCTTTCTCGGGGCTGGTCCCCATGGTGCTCGTGTCGCTGTCGGCCTGCGGCACGGCGGAGTCCCAGGTGGGGCAGGCGGACGGCGGCGGGGTGAGAGTGCCGTTCGTCACCGACGGTTGGAGGACCGATTTTACGAAGCACTCGGTCCCGCTGGACGAGATCATCTCCGGCGGCCCGCCGAAGGATGGGATCCCGCCGATCGACCGGCCGAGGTTCGATTCGGTGCGGGAGGCGGATCGCTGGCTGGGCGATCGCGAACCGATTGTCGTCTTTGAGCAGGACGGCGAGGTACGCGGCTATCCGTGGCAGGTCCTGATCTGGCACGAGATCGTCAACGACGAAGTGGGCGGTCTCCCGGTCTCTATCACGTACTGCCCGCTGTGTAACACCGCGATCGCCTTTGACCGCCGGGTCGGCAGCATGGTGCTCGACTTCGGCACTACGGGCAAACTGCGGCACAGCGACCTGGTGATGTACGACCGGCAGACGGAAACGTGGTGGCAGCAGGCGACGGGCGAGGCGATCGTCGGCGAGCTAACGGGCACCGTACTGACCTTCCTCCCGGCGCCCACGGTCAGCTGGTCGGACTTCAAGCGCGAGTACCCCGACACCCGGGTGCTGAACCGTGACACCGGGCACCGGCGCCCCTACGGGACGAGCCCATACGACGGCTACGATACGGGCAGCCCCTGGCTGTTCCGCGGTCGCGGCGACAGCCGCCTGCCAACGATGGCCCGGGTGGTGGTAGTTAAGAGCGGCGCCGCCGCCGTGGTCTACCCGATGGAGGCTCTGGCGCGGGAGAGGGCGATCAACCATGAGGTGGGTGAGGCGGCGGTGGCGGTATTCTATCGGGCGGGCACGGCGTCGGCGGTCGACGCTCGGCAGATCGAGGCGGGGCGCGACGTGGGCGCTGCGGCCGCCTATCACCGCACGGTCGACGGCCGTACGCTCACCTTCCGCGCCGCCGGCGATGGCTTCCGCGACCGAGAGACCGGCACGCGCTGGACCTTCTTCGGCGAAGCGATCGACGGGCCGCTGACCGGGACGAAGCTGGAAGCGGCGGTACACTACATACCGTTCTGGTTCGCGTGGGCCGCATTCGAACCAACTACTCCGGTGTACGGCATGTAACGTGGCTGGGACTTCCCAATCGGCAAGTCGTTCGGGAATTCCCGAATGTCGATCAGGGGACCAGTGCAACAAGGGAGGTGGGGAAATCACAGGTGTTTGGTGCCAGCGCGACGCCCTTTGACCTCCCGACCTCCCGGATACCACGGATTCCACGGATTCGCGGATCCTATTCCCTTGCTCGAGACTGGATAATTCCCGATACTCCGCAATTCCCGAATTCAAGTTCCCTCATTCCCAATCAGACATGACGATAGGCAAGGTCACCGTGTACTGCGGGTCGAGCACCCAGGCCGATCCTGTTTACCTCGACGCCGCCGAACGGCTGGGCCGGCTGCTCGCCAGGAACTCGATGACGGTCGTCTACGGCGCCGGCGGACTCGGCTCGATGGGCCGGCTCGCTGACGGTGCCCTGTCGGAGGGCGGGTGTGTCGTCGGCGTGATTCCGCGGTTCATGAAAGAGTTGGAGTGGTACCACAAAGGGATCGGTGAGATCGTAGAAGTGGGGGACCTGCACGAGCGGAAGCGTGCGCTGCTGGAGGGCGTCGACGCTGTGGTAGCACTGCCGGGCGGCTCCGGCACGCTGGACGAACTGCTGGAGGCGATCTCGCTGAAGCGACTCGGCACCTTCCTCGGCCCGATAGTGATGGTGAACACGAGTGGCTTCTTCGATCCGTGTATCGAGTTGCTGGAGCGCTGCATCGCCGAGCGGTTCATGGATGCGCGGCACCGTGCGATGTGGCAGGTGGTGGCGGAGCCCGAAGAGGTGCTGGGGGCATTCCGCTCGGCGCCCGAATGGTCGAGCGAGGCGATCGGGTTCGCCGCGATCTGAGCTGAAGCGGGCGTGCTCTTTTTTGCCACTCGAGCGCTCTGTATCTTCCGGTACGCGTCGAACAACCAAATCAGGACCTCGCAGCGCCGCGCCGCCCGGTACTACCATGTGGTGCGGTGACTTGGCGTACTGAACGGGAGGATGCGCATGCGTCTAGCCCCACTCGTACTCAGCGCGACCCTTGTCGCCATTACGGCTTTCGGTAACCAGCAGCAGGTCGATCCCACGGCGGAAGGCGGCCTGCTGCTGGTCACCAACAAGAGCGGCAACACGCTCTCGATTATCGACCCCGCGACGGGCCAGGAGTTGAACCGCCTCGAGACCGGCCCCAGCCCCCACGAGGTAGCCGTCACACCCGACGGGAGGTTGGCGTTCGTGGCCGACTACGGTTCGAACAGCCTGACGGTGGTCGATGTGCCGCAGCAGATGGTGGTGGGTACCGTCGATCTTGGAGAACACAGCCGCCCGCACGGCCTGGTGGTATCGAAGGACGGGGCCTCTGTGTGGGTGACGACGGAAGGCTCGAAGCATCTCGTGGAGGTCGACGTCGGCTCGTTGACCGTGAAGCGTGCCGTCCGGACCGGTCAGGAGGTCACGCACATGGTGGCCTTGGCCGAGGATAGAGGCAAAGCGTATACGGCGAACATCGGATCGGGCAATGTGACGGCGATCGACATCAGCAGCGGCGAGGTGATCCGTCACATCGAAACTGGCGCCGGCGCCGAGGGTATCGCGGTGACAACCGACCAGGAGTATCTGCTGGTGACTAACCGTGCAGCGGGCACGTTCACGGTGGTCGAAGTCGCGACCGACGAAATCGTGCACAGCATGCAAGTGGGCGGTTTCCCGATCCGCGTGGAGGTGACGCCGGACGGCAGGCGGGCGCTGGTGAGCCAGGCGCGGGCCCGTGCGGTGATCGAGATCGAGCTCGATGGCTGGAAGGTCGCCCGCACCCTGGAGATCGGCTCCTTCCCCGTCGGTATCGAGATCCGGCCCGACGGCAAGGTCGCCTACGTGGCCAATACCGGTGACAACATGTTGACGGTCATCGACCTCGACAGCTTCGAGGTGAAGATGACGATCGCCGCCGGTGAGGAGCCGGACGGGATGGCCTGGACCAGCTCTTAGTCGCCATGCCGCGAACCTCGTACACCTGGCTGATAATTGCAGCGATTTCGGTCGCCGCCTGTACGGTCGAGCGCGCCGATGTGCGAACGCCGAGCGGCGAGCCGCCGGAGGCGGACACCGCGCGTGTCCGCCGCCTGGTCGATCTGATCGCCGAGGCCTACGGGGCAGGCGACCTGGCCACACTCGACACCATTTACCACGAGGGCGTCACCGTCTACGAAGGCGGACGGGCCGACCGTGGCTGGCTCGCCTACCGGGACGGCCACCTGGCACTGGAGATCGAGGGACTGAGCGAGCGGGAGCTCGACTTCGAGGACGTCGAGATCAGGTTGACGGGTAGCACCGCAGTGGTCACCTGTAGCTTCAGACTGACGGCGTTGCGCGACGGCGAGCGGATCGCGGCGCACGGTCTCGGGACGATGGTCTTCCGGAAGTTCGCGGGACGTTGGCGTCTCGTGCACTCGCATACCTCGAGTGGTGAAAGTTGAGGATGTAGCGATGGAAACGGGGAGCGAGCGCCGTCGTCATCGGTTGAGCAGCCAGAACCCGCTCACCGGCGAAGATGTTGGCGATTTCCCGATCATGAGCGCCAAAGAGGTGCGCGGCCTGGTCAACGCGGCGCGCGAGGCGCAGGCCGAATGGTCGCAGCGCTCACTGGAGGAGCGAGCGGGGACGCTGGACCGGGTCCGACGTCTGGTGGCCGACCGCTCGGAGGAGATCGCCCGGGTGGTCAGGGCGGAGACGGGTAAGGTGGCAGGAGAGGCGCTGTACGAGGTCGCCGTTGCCTGCGACTACCTGGCGTATCTGACGCGCACGGCCCCCAAAGGCCTGCTGGCGCGGCAGGCAGGTACCGGCTGGCTCTCGCACCGTCGAGCTCGGGTGCTGTACGAGCCGTTCGGAGTGGTCGGCGCGATCACGCCGTGGAACTACCCGCTCGCCATCAGCATGAGCAGCGTAGGCACGCCGGTCGCAGCGGGCAACGCGGTCGTGCTCAAGCCGTCGGAGTACACTCCGGCGACGGGTCAGCTGGTCGTCGAGCTGTACAGCGAGGGGACGGGGCTGGAGCATTTGGTGAGCTTGGCGACGGGGGACGGACGCACGGGCGGGGCGCTGATCGAGTCGGGTGTCGACAAGATCGCGTTCACCGGCTCGGCGGAGACGGGAAAGAAGATCATGGCGGCGGCGGCGCGCTCGCTGACGCCGGTCGTGCTGGAGCTGGGCGGCAAAGACGCGATGATCGTCTGCGCGGACGCCGACGTCGAGCGTGCGGCTCGGGGCGCCGTTTGGGGAGCGTTTTACGGGTGCGGCCAGGTCTGTATGTCGGTGGAGCGGGTCTACGTCGTAGAGTCGGCGTACGATGAGTTTGTACAGGCGGTGGTGGCGGAGGCGCGACGGGTGCGGACGAGCGATGAGCCGGAGGCGACGGTCGGGTCGCTGATCGCGCCGTTCCAGCTGGAGCGGGTTGAAGAACACGTCCGCGACGCACAGTCGCAAGGTGCGCGCGTGCTACTCGGTGGCAGGCCGATCAAAGGGCCGGGCCACTTCTACGAACCGACCGTGCTGGTCGATGTGGACCATAGCATGGACCTGATGAAGGATGAGACGTTCGGGCCGGTTCTGCCGATCATGCGAGTGAAGGACGACGAAGAAGCGGTACGCCTGGCGAACGACAGTCCGTTCGGGCTCGACGCGAGCGTATGGACGCGGGATGCCGCAAGGGCGCGCCGTATTGCGGGTCGACTGCGCGTCGGCTCGGTCGTGATCAACGACCATCTGATCAACTACGCGATCCCGGATCTCCCGTTCGGCGGCGTCGGTTACAGCGGGTTCGGTCGCGTGCATGGTTTGGAAGGACTGCGAGAGTTCGTGCGGCCGAAGGCGTGCGTCGAGGACCGGTTGGCCTTCAAGCGCGAGCCGTACTGGTTCGAGGAAGGTGGGAGCGGAGAAGGACTGGTTCGGTCGCTGCTCAAGTTCCGGCACGGACGCGGCCTCGTACGTCGCGCCGGCGCCGCGCTGCGAATGCTGCGTGACTTGAGGCGATGACCACGAGCAGCGTGCCGTCGAAGCCGCTCGCCCCGCAGATCGACGACCTGCTCACATGCGTTCATTGTGGGTTCTGTCTACCCGCATGTCCTACCTACGAGATACTGGGCAGCGAGAACGACTCACCGCGTGGGCGTCTCTACCTGATGCGTGCAGTGGCGGAGGGGCGACTCGAGGTCGACGACCGGTCGTTCGGACGTCATCTGGATCGCTGTCTCGGTTGCCGCGCTTGCGAGCCGGTTTGCCCGTCAGGTGTGCGCTACGGGTCGTTGCTCGAGCACGCCCGTGGCGAACGAGTGACGGCGTCGGGGCCGCTGGTCCGCGCGGCAGGGATCCCGATTGACCTGTTTTTCGGGAACCGCTGGCTTGGTCTTCTCGGTTGGCTGGCCCTACGCCTTTTGCGGGCCAGCGGTATCCCGCGGCTCATCGCCAGGGCCGGCCGGGCGGGCCGGATGCCGGGGCACCTGCGTTTCGCCATGGCGATGCTCGCTGCCACGGCGCCGCGGGCCAGGGGAGCCCTGCGCGGTGTGCGACGGCGGCGGCGGCGCGAAGGGACGTGGCGGTCGGCCGACGCGGTTGGCGGACCGCCCGACGGGGAGCTGGTGGCGCTGCTCGAGGGGTGCGTGATGTGGGGCCTGTTCCGGCACGTGAATCACGCGACGGAGCGCCTAGTCCATGCGCAAGGCGTGCGGACGGTGAGGCTCCCCCCAGGTCTCTGCTGCGGGGCGCTGCACGCGCACGCCGGCCGGTTGGAGATGGCGCGCGAGCTTGCCCGCCGCATGATCGCGGCGATCGAGAATTCGGGCGCCAGGTTACTCGTCACCAACTCGGCGGGATGCTCGGCGGCGATAAAGGACTACGGCGAATGGCTGCGCGATGATCCGATATACCGTGAGCGGGCCGAACGTGTCGGACGCCTGGTGCGCAACGCTAGCGAATGGCTGGTCGAGCGACCGCAGCTGGGCTATCGATCGCTGTCGGCGCGTTTGGGCTACGATGCGCCCTGTCATCTGCTACACGCGCAGCGGATCGACGAGCCTCCGGTCGAGCTGCTCGCGCAGGTCCCCGATCTCGAGGTGGTGAAGCTGCCACGCTCCGAGCGCTGCTGCGGCGCCGCCGGGCTCTACGGCCTGTTACGTCGTCGGCTGAGCGAGGATATTCTGTTGCGCAAACTGGGCGAAGTGCTGGAGACGGACGTCGACGTAGTGGCGACGGGCAACCCGGGCTGCCTGATGCAGATCGGCGCGGGCGCGCTCGTTCACCACATCCCTGTACAAGCCATCCATCCGATCGAACTCCTGGCAGGTCTGCTGGAATCCGACTGAGAGTATGCCATGGCCGAGATGAATTCCAAGATGGCGCCTTGGCGTGAGAAGCTGCGCGAGATCATCTTCGAGGCCGAGACGCCCGGTGGTAAGGTCTTCGATGTCGCGCTGCTACTGGCGATCGTGCTTAGTGTCGTCGCCGTAATGCTGGAGAGCGTTGCCGGGGTCCGGGCCCGCTACGGCCCGCAACTTCGCGCCGCGGAGTGGCTGTTCACCGCGCTCTTCACGGTCGAGTATCTCCTCAGGTTGATTTGCGTCGGCAAGCCGATGCGCTACGCCCTGAGTTTCTTCGGTATCGTCGACTTCCTCGCCATCGTTCCCACCTATCTGAGCGTGCTGCTGCCCGGCGCACAGTCGCTGATTGTGATCCGGGCGCTGCGCCTGCTGCGTGTCTTTCGTGTGATGAAGCTGGTTCATTTCGTCGGTGAGGCGCGGATGCTGCGAGCGGCACTGCGCGCGAGCATTCGCAAGGTCGTCGTATTCCTCGGCACCGTACTCACGCTGATGCTGATCATCGGGGCACTCATGTACTTGATCGAGGGCGAGGAGCACGGATTCACAAACATCCCGGAGAGCATCTACTGGACGATCGTGACGATGACGACGGTCGGCTACGGCGATATCGCCCCGGCGACCGTGCTCGGCCGGATCCTCGCCTCTATGGTGATGATCATGGGTTATGGGATCATCGCGGTGCCCACCGGAATCGTGACGGTCGAGCTGGCCGGTGCTCGCAAGCGGCCTATCAGTACACGGGCGTGCAACCAGTGCGCGGCTGAAGGCCACGATGCGGATGCGCAGTTCTGCAAGTACTGCGGAGCGACACTGTGAAGCCACGGAGTTGACGATGCCGGATCCGAAATTCGTTCCGTTGTCCGACTATCGTGAGTACCCGGTCGAGGAGATGAAGCGGCGGGCAGCAGAATTCCGTGTCGAGTTATCGCGCCGCCGTAGCGTCAGGCAGTTCTCCGACCGGCCGGTCCCGCCCGAGGTGATCGAGGAGTGCCTGCTCGCCGCCGGCAGCGCACCTAGCGGCGCCAACATGCAGCCCTGGCACTTCGTGGTCGTCTCCGATCCGGAGGTGAAGCGGCGGATCAGGGAGGCGGCAGAGGGCGAGGAAGAGAAGTTCTATAGGGAGCGGGCGCCGCAGGAATGGCTGGATGCGCTGGCACCTTTGGGTACCGACGAGCACAAACCGTTTCTCGAGACCGCCCCCCATCTGATCGTCATCTTCGCGCAGAGCTACGGCGTGACGCCGGGAGGGAAGAAGTTCAAGCACTACTACGCTACGGAATCGGTGGGTATCGCCACCGGCATGCTGGTCGCGGCGGTCCACAACGCCGGCCTGGCCTCGCTCACGCACACTCCGAGCCCCATGGGTTTCTTGGGCGAGATCCTCGGCCGGCCGGCGCACGAGCGCCCGTTCCTGATGCTCGTGGTCGGGTATCCGGCGGAGGATGCAGTAGTGCCGGACATCGGCAGGAAAGGACTGGATGAGATCGCGACGTTTGTTTGATCTGATTGTGCACTGAATCCTATACAGCCTCTCAAGCCTTACGGAGGACGCCATGCTCGAGGCGATCGCTCCACTCTGTGAGCTACTCAAGCTTAACACGCGACTCTTCCTGAACTGTCTGGATGGGGTCGATGACGCAATGGCACGGGAACGGCCGAGCGATGGCACCAACAGCATCGGATTTCTCGCCTGCCACGTCCTTCATGCCCGCTATTACTTGGGCTCTCACGTTGGGCTCGAAGCGGTGAACCCGTTTCAGGAGCTGTTCGATTCGGCGCACGACGTCAATGATCTCGAGGTGCCGCCGCTGGATGAGCTGAGGTCCGCTTGGAGTGAATTGTCCGCTCTGCTGGTCGATCGCTTGCCCGAGGTTACGGAGGCGGAGCTGGGCCGCGCTTCGGGTCAGGAGTTCCCGGTGGACGACGGAACCGTGCGTGGAGCGGTCGCGTTCCTCGTCCAGCATGAGTCATTCCATATCGGCCAGCTGGCGCTGTTGCGGAAGTATTTCGGCTTGGAGGGGATGGCGTATGCGGGCGAGGCATAGAGAAGGGCGTGAGGATGAGCGGCAAGATTCGCGAGTATGAGGGCAGGGACATCGTCGTCAATTACGATGTCAAGCGGTGCATCCACGCCGAGGAGTGTGTGAAGGGGCTGCCGGGTGTCTTCGTGAAGGGTCGGCGTCCTTGGATCGACCCCGATGCGGCTGCGGCCGACGAGGTCGCGGAGGTCGTCGTGCGCTGCCCGACGGGTGCGCTGTGGTACGAACGGAAGGATGGAGGTATGGCTGAGCCGGTAGCGGATAAGAACACGGCGGAGATCTCGCGCGACGGTCCGATCAACGTTAGCGGGGACATCGAAGTCGCCTCGGCGACGGGCGAGGCACTCGCGGAGGCGAAGCGGATCTCGCTATGTCGGTGTGGCGCGTCGGCTAACAAGCCGTTCTGCGACGGCAGCCACTCGCAGGTGGGCTTCGAGGACGCGGGCGACCTAGCGGAAGCCAAGGCCAGGCCGGATGAGTTCGTGCCCGGGGGAAGGCTGACGGTAACGCCGCTGGCGAACGGACCGCTTCTGGTGAAGGGTTCGCTGGAGGTGCGCAGCGCCGACGGTGAGACGAGCAGCTATCACGATACCCAGGCGGCGCTTTGCCGCTGCGGCGGCTCGAGCAAGAAGCCGTTCTGCGACGGCACGCACAAACAGATCGGCTTCAGCGCCGATTAGGCGGCGAATCCTAGCGCGGCAGACGCTGGGGCAGGTCCGCCACCACGTAAGCCATCACCGCCATGGCCGCCACGCACTCCGCCATCTCGCGGGGGTCGAGCACCTCGATTGTGTCGGCTTCGGTGTGATGGTACCAGAAGTACTTCTCGCCGTCCACCCGAAGCCCCATCCCCGGCACGCCCTCGCGCATGATAGGCCCGATATCGGCACCGCCGCCGCCACGCCTGACGTCATCGGCGCCGATCGGCTCGAGCAGTGAGCCGATCTCGCGGATGATCACGTAAGCGGCGGTGGAACCGGTGAAGCCGAAGCCCAGTGGCTTGAAGACACCGGCGTCCGATTCGATAGCGAGTACGTGATCGTCTAGCTCGTCTACGTGATAGTCGCGATAGGCGAGGGCGCCGCGCAGGCCGTTCTCCTCGTTCGTCCAGAGCACAACGCGCACGGTGCGTCGCGGTCGCAGGCCGAGTTCGCGCATTAGCCGCAGCGCCTCCCAAGCGGCGACGCTGCCGCCGCCGTCGTCCATCGCGCCGGTACCGACGTCCCAGGAATCGATGTGTCCGCCCATCACGACGACCTCATCGGGGTGCTCCCAGCCGGCGATCTCGGCGATGACGTTGCGCGACGTGGTTTCTGGCAGCGTCTGCGCCTCCATCTTGAGCAGGACTTCGATCCGTTCACCGCGCTCCTGCATGCGCTGCAGCATGACGGCGTCCTCGACGGTTATAGCCGCATGCGGGATTTGTGGCGCCGACGGGTCGTACAACATCTGGCCGGTGTGCGGCGTCCGCATCGAGAAGGGCGTCACCGACCGGATCAGGCTGGCCACGGCACCGGCTTTAGCGGCAGCGATCGCACCGTGCACCCGGTAGGTCACCGTCTGGCCGTAGCTGACGAACGGAGCGTTGAGCAGTACGATCTTTCCACGCGCCTCATCGCTGCGGGCCTCCAGCTCGTCGAAGCTGCTCACCACCAACAGCTCGGCGCGGATCCCCTCCTGCGGCGTGCCGACGCTGCCGCCCAATCCCAGCATCGGCAGCTTTACACGACGTGGTGCGATCAGCTCTAGCGATTCCGCTCCCCGCACCCAGTGGGGCACCGGCACCGACTCGCCACGCACGTTCTCCAGACCGTCTTCTTCCATCTCCTCGATGATCCAGTCGAGGGCCCGCTCCAGATTCTCCGAGCCGCTGAACCGGTGGCCGAAACCGTCGGTGAGCTCGGTCAACCGCCCATAGGCGGCGCTGTCTGCCAGCGCTGCGTTGATCAATTGCTGGGCGACTTCGCGGTAGGAGTCGGCGATGGACTCGGTACGGTTGAACTGGGCAAGCGCCTCGGAGGTTGGACCCGTGGGGGCCAGAAGGCAGAGGGCCAAGAGTGCAGTCGCTAGGAATCGCATAGGAATGTGTTCCTTATTACCTCTCGGTGTGTTCGGAAAAAGGTCGCCAAAAATGCGTAGAGCGCCGGAGAATATCAAGGAATAGGAGGATGTCGCGCCAGCGTCGAGCCTGTGGCCCTTCGGGGGTACTTAAAACTTCCGCCGACTCGTAATCAGGTTTACGACCACGACGAGGAATAGGGCAGCGACCGCCGAGGAGACCAGGTTGAGCTCCATCGGCCCGATCGGGACGACGAGCGGCTCTGGCCAGCCGAAGTTGCGGAAGATGCGTGGCCCGACCACGGTGCCGAAGAAAGCGACGACAAAGGAAACGGGGCAGCCGCCGCGAGAGTAGCCGCTGATGAACTGGCCCAGAGCCGCGCAGACGGCTGCGAGCACTGCCAAAACGCCGACCTCGACGATCCCCATCGAGTAAAAAGTGCAACGCTTCCCCGTCTGAGACAATGATGAGATCGGTGGCTGCAACGCGAGCCCGGCCGTGTGGACACCCGAGTCCGGGCGCCGCATATTGCGGCGGACGGGAGCACGGCCCCACCAAACCACGCAACAGCTGCCCAAAAAGGACGAGACGATGCGAACGGTCGCCCTCGCAGCCATCGCGCTGCTATCGGCTTCGAGTGTCGAAGCCCAGGAGTTCGATTTCTACGCCAACGGACCGCACCGGCCAGACGTACCGCGGCCGGCGACGATCCTCGACTACGAGCCGGGCGAGTTCCACACGGACCACGGCAACATGCTGCGGGTCGTCGAGGCCATCGCGAGCACGGCGGACGACCGGGTGCGGGTCTTTCGCTACGGCCGGTCGGTGGAGGGCCGACAGCTCATCCTGGTGGTGGTCAGTTCACCAGAGAACATCGTGCGACTGGATGAAATAAGGGCGAACATCCGGCGGCTGCGCGATCCGCGCAGCACGAGCCGACAGGAAGCCGCGGCCATCGCGCAATCGACACCGGCGATCGGCTGGATGAACTACGCGAACGATGGGAACGAGACGGCGGCGCTGGAGGCGGCGCTACAGGTCGCATACCAGCTGGCCGCCGGCGAAGACTCGATGACGCTGGCGATCCTGGAGAACGTGGTGACGGTGATCAACCCGGCGCACAACCCGGAGAGCCACGACCGGTTCGTCGAGTGGTACAACGCTTTCGCCGTGGGCGACTCATCGCACAGCAGTCTGGAGCACGATGCTCCGTGGGGCATGAGTACGAATAACAACCACTACCAGTTCGACATGAACCGCGATGCGCTGGGGATGATACAGCGCGAGACGCGCGCGATCATCGCTGCGCATCATGAGTGGAACCCCCAGGTGTTCGTCGATCATCATGGCCAGACGACCCAGTTTTTCATGCCGCCGCCGGTGCTTCCCATCAACCCGAGCCTGCCGAAGGAGCAGATCGTTCGCTGGACGGAGATCTACGGGCGCGGCAACGGGGCGGCCTTCGATCGCTACGGCTGGAACTACTACGTACGCGACGTCTTCGACCTCCACTATCCGGGCTACTGGGACAGCTGGCCGGCACTAAACGGCGCCACGGGTATGACCTACGAGACCGACGGCGGCGGCTCGAAAGGTTATCGCTGGTCGCGCGACGACGGGACCGTCCTCACCTTCAGGGACGGGATTGCCAAACACTTCACGGCGTCGCTGGCGACGCTGCGAACGACGGCTGAGCATAGCGAGGCACGGCTGCGTGATTACTACGAGTTTTTCCGCTCCGGGATGGACGAGTTCGCCGGCGGCCGAGCTTGGAAGCGTTTCGTGATCGTTCCCGGTAATGATCCTGAACGGGCAGCACGGCTGGCGGAGATTCTACTGCGCGACGGCGTCGAGGTCGGTGTCGCGAGCGAGTCGTTCAGCACAGGCGCCGCCCACGAATACCTGTCGGGCCGTTCGGGGCGGCGCGAGTTCCCGGTCGGCAGCTACGTCATCGACCTGGCGCAGCCCCAGGCGCGTCTGGTCGATGCGGTACTCGCCCCGGATGCAGAGATGGATTCGGCCTTCGTCAACGAGCAGCTGCGCAGAAGGGCGCTCAATGCGCGGCGCGGTTCGCGGGCCGCGCGTGAGCGGTTCCAGTTCTATGACATCACGGCCTGGAGCCTGCCGCTGTCGTTCGGCGTCGAGGCGTACTGGCTGGAGGACGCGGGCCGCATTGCGGCCCGGCCGCTCGAGGTCGAGTTCGACGAGGCGAACGCGGGCTGGCGGCCGCCGGCCTACCTCGGGGCCCGCGATCTCGGGAAGCTGCCGGAGGCGCTGCGTGCCGGCATCGACGGCGGCGTAAGCGGTGGCCGGGCGGTCACGGCGTACGTCTTCCGCTACGACCGGGACGCGGCGCTGCGCCTTGCGATCGCGCTGATGAATGAGGGGTTCAAGGTGGCAGTGTCGGCCCGACCGCTGCGGGCAGGAGGTGTTTCCTACCCGCGCGGTGCGCTGGTGGTGCGGGTGACCCGCAACCCGGAGTCGATCCACGAACGGATCGACGAGCTGGCGCGCCGCTTCGGTGTCCCGGTCGACGCGGTTCACACCGCCTACTATGACGAGGGACCCACCGGCGTGGGATCGAACCCAGTGGTGACGCTGCGGTTTCCGCGGGTCGCGGTCGCAGCCGGCGAAGGAGTGGGTACGAGCAGCTACGGCCATACCTGGTACCTGCTGGAAAGAGAATATGGCCTTCAGTTCACCGGCCTCCGCGTCGAGACGATCACGGGCCGCTTAGAGGACTTCGACGTCCTCATCCTGCCGCCGGGCCGGGGCTACGGGCGTGGGTTCGGCGAGCGCGGGGCCGAGACGCTGCAGGAGTGGGTGCGCGGCGGTGGCGTGCTGGTCGGGCTGGGCAGCGCGGCGCAGTACCTGGCGGATCCCGACCTCGGGTTCACGACGGCGAAGTTGGTGGGGCGGGAGGATGGCGACGGCGATGGGGATGGCGAGAAATACCTGCCGCCGGCGGCTGGGGAGATGATGCCGCCGTTGGTGAGCTCGGAAGCTGGGGAGGATGGCCCGCTGGGGGTGCCGGGGGCGATCATGCGAGCGGCGCTCGACCTCACCCACCCGCTGACCTTCGGCTACGAGTCGGAGTCCATCGCTGTGCTGGTCTCGGGCAGCGATTTCTATCAGCCGTCGGAAAGCGGCTCGAGCCCGGTCGCCTTCGTGGGTGGCGATCTGGCCGTAGCCGGCTTCACCTGGCCCGAGAACACGCAGAAGTATCTGGAGGGCACGGCCTGGATGATCGATGAGCCGCTAGGCCGGGGTCGTGTCGTTCTGTTCGCCGACGATCCGAACTACCGGCACCTTTGGCCATCGCTGAACCGGCTGTTCTTGAACGCGATCCTCATTGGGCCGACAGTTCGTTAGGAGGGATTAGAGATTCCATGACTACTTGACTAATTGAACAATAGACTACTCGAATGCAGAACGACGGCGGATCTCAAGTCGAGTATTCAAATGTTCAATTAGTCTATTAGTCATGGATTACCGAATTCCCGACCACTAGCCTCGCCATAGCCCTCGGCTTTAGCTTACCCAACATGGGTGCCTCCACCAGCGGCCCGCACGAGTCGGGTTTCCCGACCGACGATCCGCGGCTACTCTCGCTGCTTCCCCTGATCTACGTGGCGTGGTCGGATAGCGACCTCACGTTAGCAGAGTGGCGTGCGATCGCCGACCAGGTAGAAAAGCTCGACCTGCCAGAGGGAACCAAGCTGCCGGTGCTGGAGCGCTGGCTGAACCCGGACGCGCCGCCGGACCCGGGTGAGCTGCGCACGCTGCTCAGCGTGATCCGGCGCATGGCGGCCGGGTTGCCGGAAGCGACTCGGCGATCGCTGGCCGATCTCGGCGTCGAGTTGGCGCAGGCGGGGGGCGGTGACGATGCGCAGTACTGGCTGCGTCCCGAGGTTACCGAAGCGCTGGCGGATATCGAGGGCGCCCTGGGGGTGGACGCCTCCCAGGTTTGCCGGGAGCTGCTGAGCCCGGAAGGGGCGCGACCAACCGGCGCGGACGACGAAACGGCGCCGGCGTTCGAGCCTGCATCGATGGCGCGACTTTTGGGCGGCGTCTATCGCGAGACACGCGAAGCGGTCCTCAAGGTTCTGCGCGATCCGAAATTCCGTTACGAGTACGGGCTCGACCGAACGACCTATCGGGAGCGCGTCATGGATTGGTGCCGTGAACTGGCGCGGCACGGCTTCGGCGCTCTGGCTTTTCCGCCCGATTACGGCGGCAAGGGTGACATTGGCCGCTTCCTCGCCGCGTCAGAGATGTTGGGCTACCACGACTTGAGTCTGGCGGTGAAGTTCGGTGTCCAGTTTGGGTTGTTCGGTGGCAGCGTAGCCAGCCTCGGCACTCAGCGCCATCACGAGAAATACCTGCCCGATATCGGCACACTGGAGCTCCCCGGTTGCTACGCGATGACCGAGGCGGCGCACGGCTCCAACGTTCGGGACATCGAGACGCTGGCGCGCTACGACAAGAAATCGCGTGAGTTCGTGATCAATACACCGACCGGTCGGGCACGTAAGGTCTACATCGGCAACGCTGTGCGTCACGGCCGGATGGCCGCGGTGTTTGCTCAATTGCAGATCGATGACGCGCGTTACGGCGTACACGCCTTTCTCGTGCCGATTCGCGATCGGGAAGGCAAACTTCGTCCGGGGATCCGCATCCGTGACCACGGCGAGAAGCTCGGCCTCGGCGGCGTGGACAACGGATCCATCTGGTTCGATCACGTCCGTATACCTCGTGAGAACTTGCTGAACCGATTTGCCTACGTCAGCGCGGATGGCGTCTACACCACGACGATCCCCGGTGACGCCAAGCGTTTCTTCACCATGCTCAGTACGCTGGTCGGCGGCCGAATCAGCATAGCCACCGCGGCCTTGAGCGCGGTGAAGAGCGGACTGACGATAGCCGTGCGGTACGGCGCGCGGCGCAGGCAGTTCGGACCGGTGGGCGAGCCCGAGGTTCGCATCCTCGATTACCGTAGCCATCAGCGGCGTCTGATGCCGCCTCTGGCAACGACGTTCGCCATCGACTTCGCTATCAAGCACCTAGTGCGGACATACTTGGCGCGGCGCGGGATGATGTCGCGGGAGGTCGAGGTGCTGGCGGCAGGCCTGAAGGCGTACTCGTCGTGGCACGCCGTTCACACCCTGCAGACGTGCCGTGAGGCGTGTGGCGGCTCCGGCTACATGGCGGTCAATCGCTTCGCCTCGCTGCGAGCCGATAGCGACGTCTTCACCACGTTCGAGGGTGACAACACCGTTCTGATGCAGCTGGTCGCCAAGGCGCTACTGGGCGACTTCCAGGAGCAGTTCGAAGAAGCTCGATTCCTGGGGATCGTCAAGCACGTGACCGGGAAAGCCGCACGGGCGATTGCCGAGTTGAACCCAATAGTCACGCGCATGACCGACGAGTCGCACCTACGCGATCCCGAATTCCAGCTCGGCGCGCTACGCTACCGCGAGAACCAGTTACTGGTCAGCGCAGCTCGCCGACTGAAGAAGCGAGTCGACAAGGGCATGGACGCATTCGCCGCGATGAACGATTGTCAGGATCATCTTCTCGCGTTGGCGCACGCCCACGTCGAGCGGGAAATCCTCGAGCAGTTCCACGACGCGATCGAGGACGTGCCGAATGCTCAGTTGAGTTCGATCCTCAAAACACTCCGCGACCTGTTCGCCCTGTCGCGAATCGAGGCCGATCGCGGGTGGTTTCTCGAGCAAGGTTACATCGAGGGGGTCAAGGCGCGTAAGATCCGCACAGTGGTGAACCGACTGTGTCACGAAGTGCGCCTGCAGGCCCTGCCGCTGGTCAACTCCTTTGCGATCCCGGACGAACTGCTCGGCGCCCCGATCGCGCTAGGTGAATTAGCGACGGAGCGGCCGTCGGGAGGCTAGATCGCGCCGCCGCCGAGCACGACCGACACAAAAAAGCGCCGTCGGGGGAAAACCCCGGCGGCGCTCGGTTTTAGAAACGGAGGCCCGCTCGTTATCGGCTGCGACCGCTCCCACAGCGGGCAGGTGGGACAGCTGAGGTAGTCTTCGTCGGTTCAAGACAGTTTGGAAGCGCCAGCTCCCGAACGAGCCCCCGTGAAGAATTGTCAAAAAGCCTTTCGTTCTCTCGATTCTCCCCGATCCTGCCGATCAGAGGATCCCGACGATCAAACAAATCACTGTGGTCAGGATCACCAGCAAACCGATGCAAGCTTCGCAACGCTCAGGTAGCGGATGCACCTTCGCTTTTGTGCTCATGCTGCCATCTTCCTGACAGGGCAAAGGAGGTGAATCGTACAGTCGACGCCAATTATAGACTCGGCTAATCAGGTAGCGATCAGGTGACGATCAGGTCAGCGGTCTTCCTATCAGGCGGCTATCAGGTTGGAGCCCTCGACTATCAGGCATCTATCAGGCAGCTGTCATGTGAAGGGAAAATGGGCGTTTAGCGATCATGCGGAGGGTTAAACATATGTTTTTCGGCCGCCGCGGGACGGCTGGGTTGTGGCGGACGGGCTGGATGGTCAGATTTCAGGGGATTCCCGCGCCCTGAGGGCATATGATCGAGATACGGACACTGGGACGGACATCGGTGGCGGTGGATGGCGAGCCGCTGAGCGGCGAGGCGGCCTGGCCGAAGTCGCTGGCGTTGCTGGTCTACATGGCGCGGGAGCCGGGACCGGATCGGCGTGACGAGATCCTGGGGGTGCTGTGGCCGGACCGGGACGAGAAGCGTGCGCGGCGCGCCCTGAACCAACTGCTATACACACTTCGCAAGACCAGCCCGCAGCTAACCTTAGAGAGCGTCGAGGACGCGGTGGATTTCGGCCGTGAGGTCTGGCTGGACGTTGAGGAATTCGAGCGCCGGCTGGAGGCCGATGATCCCGAGGGCGCGGTGGCGCTGTACGAGGGGCCGTTCCTGGCGGACCTGGCGGTCAACGAGCCGGACTTCGACCACTGGGCGGACCGGCAGCGGGCGGACCTGCAGAGGAAGTTTCGCAAGGCGGCCCTGGAGCTAGCGGGTCAGGCACGCGAATCGGGCGACCTGGATGGGGCGGTGACCCACTGCCGGCGGCTCGTCGACTCAGACACACTGGACGACGAGGCTCAGCACCTGCTGATCGAGTCGCTCTACCTGCGGGGCGACCGAGTGGCAGCGTTGCGGCAATACGATGTCTACCGGGACCTGCTGGCGCGGGAACTGGAGGTCGAGCCGCTGGAGCATACGCGCCAACTGGTGGAGCGGATCCGCGGTGAGCCACAGGCTTCTGAGGAGCCAGTGGAGGTAAAGGATGATAGGCGGAGTCGGCCGGCCGTGGATACCGGAAGGGACGTCGGTGCGCGACCGCCGAGAAGGTTGCAGGGGCCGCCTCTTCGCCGTAGCTGGCTGGTGGCGGGCGCGATGGCGGTCGTGGCCGTACTGGCTGTCGTGTTCTGGCCCTGGCGAGCCGATGGGCCGGGGGGTGCTGGGGACGAGGTGCTGACGGCGGAGGCGATGCGGGTGGCCGTGCTCCCGTTTACACCGCACGGGCTGGGAGAAGATGACGACGGCCTATCGGTGGGTGTGGCGCAGCTCCTCGCCCTCAACCTCGAGGGGCTGGGCTCGCTGGAAGTGGTTCCTCACCACAGGGTCGTCGAGACCTGGGAGCGCGACGGCTTCGGCGGGATGACGGCGTTCACCGCTGAATCGCTGGGCGTGCTCGCCGGTCACGTGCAGGCCACGTTGCTGGTCTTGGGCGACATCCACGGCAGCGGAGACGAGCTGCGGATCGTGGCCGAGTTGGTGGGGGGCCGTACCGGCGCAGTACTGGCGCAGGCCGACGTGCGCGGGCCGCGGGACAGCCTTTTCGCCTTGCTCGACGAGCTCGCCGCCTCGCTGACCGAGGAAGTGCAGGCGGCGTCCGACTCGACGGGCCGACCTGCGGGCAGCGGCAACTGAGTCGGGCGGCCGCCGCCGTAGGGCGGCGGCCACCATCGGATCTCTCCTAATCCAACTTCTTCCGCCAAGGCGGCAGCGGTGGGTCCTCCGGATCGCCGCCCGACTTACCGACGCGCTCTTCCAGCTCGATGATATCGTTGCGTACCCTCCTGCCCCACTCGTAGAGGCACTCGGTCCACTGGACCAGGTGGTTGAAGTCCTCAACGGTCAGGACGACGCCGTCCGTCGCGTCCCGCGTTTGGAAATCTCTACATGGATCGTTCTGCATACGGCCTCCTCTGAGTTTGTTTGGGATGGCTAGTGTGGTCGCTACTCTTCTAGTTCGAGAGTTCGGCCAAGAGATCATGTCGACCCAAGGCGGCGAGGCGTTCCCGCGAGCGCTGCTCCAGCTCGCGGTCGCCGAGCTTCTGCGCGACACGCACCCGCAGGGCGAGGCTCCTGGGGAGGTAGATCAAGTTTGAGGGCGGCTGAGCGGGCGCGTCGAAGTCGGCCGCGATGCGCAGTGCTCTGTCGTACTCGCCGCGTGCATATAACAGTTCGCCTAGCATGATCCTCTCGCCGCCCAACGCCTCCCACGGGTAGTCGGGATCCTCCCGTCTCCGGGTCGGCTCAAGGGATTCCAGGAGGCCCAGCGCTACTACGGAGTCGCCGCTGACCAGGGCGGCGCGGGCCTGCAGGCTGCGGGCCATCAAGTCGTCGGCGCGATACCCACTTCTCTCGGCCATATCTGCAAGCGAGCTGGCGAGCTCGTTCAGTTCTGCGGCACGGCCTCGGCTCGTTTCCCATAGGCCGAGGAACCATACTCCGAAGGCTTCCGCCGAGCCTTCGCGGTAGCGATCCCAGAGTCGCTCGGCGTACGTGCTGGCAGGGGTACCTACGTCCACGCCGGCATCGGCGTCGAGGAGATAGAAGTCACCGGCATAGAAGCTGATCGCCGTATCCGACTCGAGGAAGTTCACCAGGTCCTCGGTCCGGCCTTCCGCGACCAGCAGGCTCTGCAAGGACAGTGCGGCATCGAACAGCCGAGACTCTGCCCAGGCGTCGGTCGCGGTATCGTGGGTCAGGACAGCGGACCAGGCAGCTCGGGCGCACTGGGCCTGGAAACCGCCGACGGCGAGGGACTCGCCGACAGCGAGGACGGAGTTGGGGCGCTCAAGGGTGGCCTCCCGCCAATCCACAAGGTCGGGGGACTCTCTCGCGCAGTCGAGCATGAGTCCGACATGGGCTAGCCTGGCCGAATCGGGCTCGGCGGCACGGAACTGTTCCATCAGGCCTTCGGCCCGAGCGACCTCACCTTTCCGCAGAGCGATCTCGATCAGGTGAAAGACGACGGGACTGTAGCCTGGGTCCCGGCTATACACCTCCAGGAATGCTGCCTCGGCGAGTGAATCGAGGGGCGACTCGCTGGGCATGAGGTGGTAGTAGACCTCGCCGAGGCGCGCCCAAGCGTCCCACCACTCGGGCGCGGATGTGATAGCCCGCCGGAAGTGCGCGATGGCCGAGTCGGCGGCGCCAGCGAGGTAGTCCTCGAGACCGCGGGCGAGCTCCGCTCGGTGGAGTGGCATGAAGGCCGGCTGGCGCAAGACCAGATCGAGCAGGCGGTCCGCGTGAGAGAACTCTTGGATCCAAACGGCGGCCTGGGCGCCACGCAGCCCGGCGTAGTAGAAGCTCGAGTCTGCCTCCACGGCGCTACGGTAGTGCTGGAAGGCTTCGGCGAATTGAGCGCGGCGATAGGCGCGATCACCCTCCTGGAACTGGGCCGCGCCTTGTGAGGGCGGACTCGTGGTGCCCAACTGGATCGGCGGCTCGTCAGGAGCCAGCACCAGCAGCAGGGTCCTCATCGCGCGGTAGGCCTGTAGGCGTTCCCAGTCTGGTTCGATCGGACCGGCCGCATCGCCACGGGTCAGAATCGAATCGCCGGACACGTCGTGAAGCTCGAGGAGTATGAAAGCGGAATCGGTGCGCAGCGTGGCTCGTCCCTGTATGTAGTAGGCGGCGCCGCGGGCGCGCGCTTCGTCGCGGGCGGTCTGACGAGCGACCGGCTGCAGGCCGGCCTGCTGGAGATCGTCTAGGCCGTACCAGCCGTCGATCGACCTGAGCCCGGCCGCCTCGACTGCAACCTGCACCCAGGTAGCGATGTACTCGCCGGCGCTCTCATTTCCCTCGGGCGTTACGTAGAGCGGAAAGACGACCACTCGACTCCTGTCGAGTTTGCCCAAGCGGATGAAAGTCGTCAGCACCTGGGTTGCGGCCAGCAGTGCTACGAACAGCGCACCCAGGAACCAGAGCACGTGCACACCGCGCACTCGCTCGGCCCACTGCGGCCAAAACCGGCTGCGCGCCGGTCGCTCGCCCGGCTCGCCCTCGGGCTTTAGCTCGTGAGCCCAGGCGAGGATCAGGGCAAACGGCAGGCCGAAGGCCAGGATGAACAGTACGAAGCGGAAGACCGAGTTGGGGAGGATCTCGTGCTCGACCAGGGTGCCGGTGAACTGGATCGCCAGCCAGGCGACCGCTAGGTAGAAGGCGCCGACGTGGAAGACCCGGTGCTCGCGGAACTCGGCCATCAGACCGGCCCAGCCGGTCTTCGCCGGCGTAGGCTCCTCGGCGCGGGTCGGCGGCGCCTCGGCGACGCCCGGAGGCTGGGCCGGTTCGGGTGCCGCCACGGGTCGCTCGGCTTCAGCGAGCGGGCTGAACTCCACGACGTCGCCCGCCCGGATACGCTCGACCAGCGCCACCGTCTCGTCCAGTGGTTCGACCTCCAGCTCGCTGGCGAGCCGAGAACGGTAGGTCTCGTAGTGCTTGAGGGCCGCTGACCGCTGACCGGAACGGGCGAGCAGAGCGATGAAGGTGTGCTGCGCCTCGTCCTCTGTTGGCTCGAGTGTCGCCCAGCGGGTCGCGAGCGTGAGGGCGGTGGGCAGCTCGCCCTCATTGACGCGCTCCTCGACCAGATGGCGGAAGGCACGTCGTGCCAGGCGGGCCAGTCGTGTCCGGGTGCTCGACTGCCATTCCTCGAACTCTGGCGCTCCCGGCAGCTGGAACTGGTCGAGGAACGGCCCGCGGTACAACTCCGCCACCTCCTCCCAACGCTCAGCCTCGGCCGCTTCCTGCAACGCAGTCGCGTCAACGTCGCAGGCCTCGCCGGTGGTCTCGACCGAGTCGCCTTCCACCCGCAGACACTCCTCGCCCAGCTCGCGCTTCAGAGCGTAGATCGCTTGGGACAGTGAGTGGCGCGCTTTCTCTTCCTCCCGTTCCGGCCAGAAGAGCGCCAGCAGATGACCGCGCGAGGCTCGCCCCTCGACGGCCAGGTAGGCGAGCAGGGCGAACCTCTGCTTCTGAGCCTTGATCCCGGTTACTTCCTCGCCGTCGCGGCGGACTGCGCCGCGGCCGAGCGTCCGCAATTCGATCATGAGGCGCAAGCTGGCTGGTCGGGTGAGCGGAATGGCGAACGAGTCGATGGGGCCCGGCGACTCATCGCGTTCTCCCAATCACGAGTTGACCGCGTCCTCGCGGCCGGAACGCCCATGCGAGGGTAGCGGTGGCCGCGAGGCACAAGTGCAAACTGCTGCGTGGGGTACATAGTGCACGTAAGAGCGATATCGCCGCAAGCTACCGATCCTCGGCGCGCCGGCGTTCCGGCTCGACGTCATAACTGGCTGCACTACTGCAAGTTGAGATGCCCGACGCGGCCGGATGATAGCTAGATGATTCGCGTGATAGGCGAGATGACGTGCCGTTGAGAGCCCGCTGAAGTGGGACCCGTATACTGCCGGCGAGACCTGGAGGACAGGCAGGGAGCGGAGACGTGGCAATTGGAGGTAGCAATAATGGTTATCAGGAAGAGGCTGAAGAGGCTAAGGAAGACGGCGAGGCTAGCGAAGTCCGTTGGGCTCGGTCTGTTCTATTTGGCCTTGACCGCGGCGCTCACGTACACGGTGCTGAGCTCAGCTCAAGCCGGAGCGCCCTAGCAAGGCGGCACGGCGGGCAGGAAGACCCTACCACCGCGGTGGAGGGTGCAGTCCATCGCGGCAACCCCACCGATACCGATCCTCAGCACTGCTCTCAGCAGCGGGGGGCGTCCGACGCCGGGGCGCTCCCCGAGCCGTTTGTCCGGGCCCAGCCTCGTGGGCAGGTCAGGAAGGCGGCGCTACGCACGGCGCTGACGATGGCCATGACGATTGGCAAGCTATCCAGGACGAGGGATGTAAGGACTTAGGACGCCGTCGCGCCGGCGAGGCGCTGGATGTGATCGATGCTAGGAGAGATTCCAGGCCTCGGCGAGGGCCTTCCAACGAGAGCGGCTGCTAGCGAGCCAATCGCGGAGCCATCCGGCGATGGGGTCGAGTGTCAGCCAACTTGAGAGCTGACCGTTGCGGCGTGACGCCGGGGCGAATAGATGCCGCTCGAGGTCTGTCTGATAGATCTCCGCAGCGCCGGGCCGATTCCGGCCGTTCACCTTTGAGCCTCCCCTCGGTTGGGGTTCACCCGGTGCGCGTTTGGTGCGCACCTTCCTCCCGAATTGCGGCAGAAAAATCGCTTCCTCCTGATATGCAAGCTGGCGGGGGGCGGTCAGGTGGCAGTCAAGTGACCGGTCGGGCAGGCGGCCCCCGGATTCGGTGGCGGCGTGCACGTCTTGCGTGGGTGCCAAGCCTCCTCTAGAGTGAGCAGTCAAGCCCAATCCCAACGACCATCAGCTTAACGGTACACCGGTGGAGAGGTCTGAGATGAGACTGCGATACGCGTGTGTTACGCTGGTGATGGTGGCCCTGCTGCCGAACTTGTTGCTGGCCCAGCGGACGGCTGAGAACATCCCGACGCCCGCCTCGTTCCTTGGCTTCGAGGTGGGTGCGGACCGCAGGCTGGCGGACTGGAACGAGATAACCGGCTATCTGAACGTCCTGGCCGACGCCAGCGACCGGATCCTGCTCGACACGCTGGGGATGACGACCTTGGGGCGGCCGTTCGTCGCTCTGACGATCTCCAGCGCAGAGAACCTGCGGCGGCTGGACTACTACCTGGAGGTGCAGCGGAAGCTGGCGGACCCGCGGCTGCTCGAATCAGAGCTCGAGGCGGAGGAGCTGATCGCGGCAGGCCGCGCGATCGTTCTGATCACGGGTGGGATCCACTCGACCGAGGTGGGCGGTTACCAGATGCCGATGCGGTTGGCCTACCACCTGGCGTCGCAAGACGACGAGGAGACCCGCACGATCCTCGCCAACGTGATCCTGCTGCTGGTGCCGTCGCTCAACCCCGACGGCAGCCAGATGGTGGTGGACTGGTACGAGAGCACTCTGGGTCGACCGTGGGAAGGGGCGGGGCCGCCGTTCCTCTACCACCACTACGTCGGGCACGACAACAACCGCGATTGGTACGCATTTACACAGAAAGAGACGCAGCTGACCGTTACCAAGCTGCACAACGTATGGCACCCGCAGATCGTGCACGACATCCACCAGATGGGCTCGCGAGGCGCGCGCTTGTTCGCCCCGCCGTGGATTGATCCGGTCGAGCCGAACGTCGACCCGCTGCTCATCGCCGGGTCCAACGCCATCGGTACGGCTATGGCGTGGGAGATGTACGGGCAGGGGAAGACGGGGATCGTGATAAACGCGATCTACGATGCCTGGACGCCGGCGCGTGCCTACCAGCACTACCACGGTGGCGTGCGGGTACTGACGGAGACGGCGAGCACACGCCTGGCTACGCCGATCACGGTTCCGTTCGATTCGCTGGGCGGCCGCAGGGGGGTGAACGCTCAAACGTCTTCGTGGCGGTTTCCCGAGCCCTGGCCGGGCGGCGAATGGCGACTCGCCGACATCGTTGACTACCAGGAGGCCGGGGCAACGGCGCTGCTCAAGCAGGCGGCGCTCTACCGTGAGCGCTGGCTTAACAACTTCTACCGGATTGGGCTGCGCAGCATTGGCGGGCGCGAAGGCTGGCCCCAGGCATTCGTGATCCCGCTCGAGGGCCAGAACGCGGATGGGCTGGCCGACATGTTGCGCATACTGGTGACGGGCGGTGTCGAGGTGCACCGCGCACTGGAGTCGTTCGTGGCCGACAGTCGAGTCTACACCGAAGGCACCTACGTAATCCCGCTGGCGCAGCCGTATTCGGGCTTCGCCAAGACGCTGCTGGAGGTGCAGGAATATCCGTCGCTACCCGAGTTCCCGGGTGGCCCTTTGCGTCAGCCGTACGATGTGACAGCGCACACGTTGCCGTTGATGATGGGCGTCGATGCGCTGGCGTTGGATGAGCTTCCGGATGTGGCGCTGTCGGAGCCCATCGAGGCGCCGTCATACGAAAAGCAGGCGCCAGGCCTCTCCGGCAGTCGTGGCCCGCGCGTCGCGATCTACGAGCCGTGGATGTCGTCGATGGATGCGGGCTGGACCCGCTGGGTGTTCGACGAATACGGCATCGAGTACGAGCAGCTTCGCGATGCTGATGCTCGCGCCGGAGGCCTGCGGTCCCGGTTCGACGCCATCCTGCTGCCCGACTTTTCGCCGCGCTCGATGATCGAGGGGCACGAGGAGGGCGAGATGCCACCCGAGTACGTAGGCGGCCTCGGCGAGACAGGAGTGCGCGGGCTGGAAGAATTCGTCAGAGAGGGCGGCACGCTGATCGCCTTCAACCGCGCGTCGCTGCTACCGATCAGGCAGTTCGCGCTGCCGGTGAAAGACGTGGTCGGCGAAATCGACCGGCGCGACTTCTACATTCCGGGCTCGATACTGCGCCTGCACCTCGAGCGCGGTCATCCGCTCGCCCAGGGCATGCCGGCGCGTACGACGGCCTGGTTCCAGCGTGGGCTCGCCTTCGAGCCCACCGAGGAGGCGGGTGACAACGTAGACATCGTGGGACGTTACGGTGAGGCCGGCGAGCTGCTGTTGAGCGGCTGGGTGAACGGGGCCGAGCACATCGGGGGGCATGGCGCGATTGCGGTCGTGCGCCACGGTCGAGGTCGAGTGGTACTATTCGGCTTCAGACCGCAGTACCGGGGCCAGACTATCGCCTCTTACCCGCTGATCTTCAACGCGATCAGGAGCGCTGCCAAGTGACGGTGAGGGCCGCGCCGTTCCGCGCCCTCCGTTATCGGTCGGACCGTGTCGACGGACTGGACGCGGTCTTGGCGCCACCCTACGACGTGATCGACCTCGAGCAAGCGGCACAGCTGAGAGGGCGCAGCTCCCACAACATAGTACACATCACGAATCCTACCGGTGACGCGCCGGAGCGATACGAGCGCGCAGCGCGCACACTGGAGTCGTGGGTGGACGACGGCGTGCTCGTCCGAACCGACCGGCCTGCGTTCTACGTCCACAGGCACCACTTCAGCTCAGGGGGTGAGTCCTTTCAGCGTACCGGCGTCTGGGCAGTACTTAAGCTAGCCGGGTACGACGAGGGGATCGTCCTCCCACACGAGGGCACGATGAGAGGTCCCAAAGCCGATCGCCTCGCCCTCATGCGGGCCTGCCGAGCGCATCTCTCTCCCGTCTTCTTCATCTGTTCGGACGCCGATACTCGGATCGCGGGGCTGCTTAGTGATTTGACCGAGGGAGAGCCGACGGAGCGGGCGGAGTTTCCCGCCGGTCAGGCACACGAGGTGTGGACCGTCGAGGAGCGAGAGGGGCTCGATGGATTGGCCGGCGCGCTGAACGAGCAGAACTTCCTCATCGCCGACGGCCATCACCGATACGAAACGGCGCTCGCCTACCGTGACGAGGTCGGTTCCGCTGACACTGGTGGCTCCGGTCGGGCAGCCCACGACTTCCTGCTGGCCTACATCGTCCCCGAGGGCGACCCGGGCCTGCTGTTGCTGCCGACGCACCGGACAATCGGAGGCGAACCGCTGAATTGGAGCGGTGCGTCGCTGGACGCCGCGTCGGACTTCGAGGTCACCAAGCTGACCGATATGAACGGCGAATCGGCGCAGCAGGTGCTGGAGGAGGAAGCAGGCCGGCCGACGTTCGTGCTGGTGGCGCAGAGTGAACCGGGCGGCTGGCTCATGCGCCTACGGAATCCGGAGGCGGTGCGGGGCATCTCGGCGGTAGCACTTCACGACGCCTTCCTCTCGGGTTGCCTGGGGCTCTCCGCAGAGGAACAGTTTGGCCGCGTCAGCTACGTGAAGGAGGTGAGTGCGGCATTGGAGGCTGTGAGATCGGGAGCGGTGCAGGCGGCGGCGTTGCTCGCTGCGCCGCGTATATCTCAGGTGCGGGAGGCGGCGGCGGCGGGAGAGCGAACGCCGGCGAAGACGACGTATTTCTGGCCGAAGGTGCCGACGGGTTTTGCCATCCACGTGGTTGATTCGGGGGAAGATGTTGACTGGGAAATCGGCAATCCATGATCAAGAGGGCCAATCGAACCATAGACTACTCGAATCAGGAACCGCCGTGATTCTGATTTCGAGTATTCTATGGTTCAATTAGTCAAGTAGTCATGGATTGCCGAATTCCCATCCACGATGTCATTCCCCGGCCAGTGCGAGCCCAATCTCCGTTCTAACCCAGCCGTCCTCCTCGAGCGGCAAGCGAAACTCGAGTGCTCTGGCCGTTTCCGGGCGGTCGATGCGGCCGAGTGCCCAGGCGGCGTGACCGCGAACGAGAGGGTCGTCGTCGTTGAGCGCGTCGACCAGCGCCGGGATGGCCGCGGGGTCGGACCAGTTGCCGAGGGCGACGGCGACGTTGCGCAGCAGGCCGCGGCGCTTAGCGCGCGCCAGGGGCGTGTCGTTGAAGCGCGCTGCGAACTCCTGCTCGCTAAGTCCCATGAGCTCGACTAGCTCCGCCCCCTCGACATCGTCGCGGGGCCGGAATCTCGGCTCACTCGTCTGCGGCGCTTCCTTGTTCCAGGGACAGACTTCTTGGCATATGTCGCAGCCGAAGACGCGGTTGCCGATCGTGGGTCGCAGCTCGATGGGGATCGGGCCCCTGAGCTCGATGGTGAGATAGGAGATGCAGAGGCGGGCATCGAGTACCCGCGGCCCTTCGATCGCCCCCGTAGGACACGCCCAGATGCAGCGGTCGCACGTGCCACAGTGGTCCGGGAGGAAGGGATCGTCGGTCTTCAGCTCGGCGGTCGTGAGGATCTCTCCTATAAAGATGTACGAGCCGAAGTCGGGGTGGATCAGGCAAGTGTTCTTCCCGATCCAGCCGATGCCGGCCCGCTGGGCGTGGTCCCGCTCTAGGACCGGTCCGTAGTCGACATAGCAGCGCGTGTCCCCCGTGTCGCCGGAGTCCTCGCGGATCGCGTCCGCCAGCTGCTCGAGCTTCTCCTCGAAGACGGTGTGGTAATCGATACCGCGGGCGTAGCGGGCGATAACCGGGAGGCGGGGATCGTCGGGCTGGCCGTTTTCGCCGCCGGCGTAGTTCATCGCGACCACGATAAGGGAGCGGGCGCCGGGTAGTGCCTCGGTGGGGTTCAAACGCCTGGCCACGGCATCGTCGCGGGCGAGGTATCCCATCTCGCCGTTGTACTCGCGCTCGAGCCACTCGAGGTAGAAATCGCTGTGCTCGGGTGGCTCGGCCGGTGCGATACCGACGAGCTCGAAGCCGAGCTCGTGGGCACGCGCCTTGACCGCTGCGGTCGGGTTATCGGTCGGGAGCTTGCGTGGTACCATCGCGCTAGGGCGTCAGGACTATCTTGCCGAACTGTTGGCCGGCCTCGAGTCTGTGGTGCGCCTCGCGTGCATCCTCGAGTGGCCATACGACATCGATCACGGGCTTCAGCTTCTTCTCGAAAACCAGTGACATCACTTCGTTGAACTCGGACGCGCTCGACATGGTGGTCCCAATGATCTGCAGCTGTTTCCAGAAGGTTAGGCGGATCTCCACCTGGCCGGCCGCTCCAGTGGTAGCGCCGTAAGTGACGAGTCGGCCGTCGCGGGCGAGGGCGCGGAGCAGGTCGGGCCAGACGGCTTCGCCGACGCTGTCGAAGGCTATGTCGACGCCTTGCTTGTCGGTCGCCTTCCACACTTCCTTCGAGAAGTCCGACTCCAAGCGGTCGATCACGTGATCGGCGCCCAGCTCCCGCACGCGGGCAACCTTTTCCGGTCCGGCCGTTACCGCGAAGACGGTGGCGCCGAGGTGTTTGGCGATCTGGATAGCCGCTGTCGAGACGCCGCCCGAGGCGCCGGTGACCAGCAGGTATTCGCCGGCTTGGAGCCGGCCGCGGCTCACCAGGCCGCGCCAAGCGGTCTGATAGACGAGGGGCACCGCGGCGGCCTCCTCGAACGACAGGTCGTCGGGGATGGGGAGCACGTTGGCCGCGGGTACAGCGGCGAACTCGGCGAGACCACCGCGGATGTGCTCGCCGATGATCTTGTAGGACGTGCAGAGGCTCTCCTCGCCCTTGAGGCACCAGTCGCAGCTGCCGCACCAGAGGCTGGGGTTCACGAGGGCGCGGGTTCCCGGGCCGAACCCCGCGACGCCGTCTCCGACCTCCTCGACGACCCCGGCGATATCGGAGCCGCCGATGTGGGGGAACTCGAGTTGCAGACCGGGCAGGCCGCGCCGCGCCCAGAGGTCCAGGTGGTTGAGCGCCGCGGCGCGCACAGCTATGAGGACCAGTCCGGGTCCCACCTGGGGGCGGGGAACGTCGGCTATTTCGACGACCTCGGGGCCGCCGTGCTGCCAGAAGACTGCTGCCTTCATCGCAGAGCCTTTCTGTCGGGTTCTGGGTCGGATGGTGACGGACAAGATCGGACGCTGGACCCCGGTGAGGCAATGGGGGGTGTTATATTTGATTTTGCAGCCCGCTGCCGATGGGGACAGGCCCAAAGAAAGGTGAGGGGAGCTATGAAACGTATTTTGTTAGGACTCGTTACACTGGCGCTGGTGGCGTGTGAATCGTCGCCTTCCTCGCCCGGGTCGGAGGTCGAGCCGACTCTCAGCCTGGAGAACGTCGAGGAGCATCTGAGCGTGCTGGCGCACGACAGCATGTTCGGTCGGGCGTCTGGCTCGGACTACGAGCTGATGGCGGCGGAGTACATCCGGGGTGAGTTTATCGGGTACGGCCTCGCGCCCGGCATCGACATGTACATGCAGACGTTCGTCGGCGAGCCCGGGCCCTACACCTCGCAGAACGTGCTGGCTGTGATACCCGGCGAAGGCAGTCTGGCGGGCGAATGGCTGGTGCTGGGCGCCCACTACGATCACGTGGGCACGCAGGCCGGGACCGGTCTCGTCATGAACGGCGCCGACGACAACGCATCGGGCACGGCGCTGGTGCTGGAGCTTGCGCGCGCGCTGGCTGAGTGGGAGGCGATGGGCGGCGGTGGCCCGGAGGGCCGGCGCTCGATCATGGTCCACACCTACGGTGCGGAGGAGGTCGGGCTGGTCGGTTCGCGCTACTTCTGCGATAACCCGACTGTACCGTTGGGCGACATCGTGGCCATGCTGAACTTCGACATGGTCGGCCGTTTCAGTCAGAACGGCCTGATACTGATCGGTTACAGTTCGTCGCCGGACTGGCTCGAGATACTGTCGGAGGTGGACGGTGAATTGCCGGAGTTCCGCACGAGCGACATGGGTCTGAACCGCAGCGACCAGGCCTGTTTCTACGGTAACCAGCGGCCCGTCCTCTTCTTCCACACGGGTACCCACGACGAATATCACCAGCCCCAGGATGATATCGAGCTGATCGACTTTGATGGCATGATGACGATCGGTGAAATGGCGGCAGGGCTGATCGTCACACTGGCGGAACGGTCCGATCCTCCCGCCTTCAGTGGCGTCCTACAGGCGGAGTAGTGGATTACCTGTCCCTGGATCGCTCCTCCGCACGCGGTCCGCTGCGCTGAGCATCGAAGACTGAACGCCGAACGTCGAACCTGTGGTGCCTATCGGTTCGACGTTCGGTGTCTCAGTGATTGAAGTTCAAGGTTCGTCTCACACCCGCTACATGCCGGAGGCGTCTGTAGCCGTCTCGTCGCGCGGCGGTGCGTTCTTCACCCAGCGATCGAACCAGGTGAACTGCTGGTATAGCGCGTCGAGGATCGTCTCACGGCCCCGGTAGCCGTGCTGCTCGTGCGGGTACATGACGAGCTTGATCGTGCCACCCAATCCCTTGACGGCGTGGTAGAAGCGCCGCGACTGGATCGGGAAGGTCCCGGAATTGGTGTCCGCCTCGCCGTGCAAGAGGAGAATGGGCTCGTCGACCTTCTCGGCGTGCATGAACGGCGACATGGCGAAGTAGATCTCGGGTGCCTCCCAGAACGTGCGTTCCTCGTTCTGGAAGCCGAAGGGTGTGAGCGTTCGGTTGTAGGCGCCGCTGCGTGCGATGCCCGCCCGGAATATGTCGGAGTGGGCGAGCAGGTTCGCGGTCATGAAGGCGCCGTAGGAGTGACCGCCGACGCCGACCCGGTCTGGATCGGTGACGCCCATCTCGACCAGGGCATCGACCGCTGCCTGCGCGTTCATCACCAGCTGCTCGCGGAAGGCGTCGTTGGGCTCCACGTCACCCTCCCCGACTACCGGCATGCTGGCGCCGTCGAGTACGGCGTAGCCCTGGGTGAGGAAGAAGAGGTGCGAGTAGCCGCGGTAGTAGGTGAAGCGGTGCTCGGAGCCGCGGACCTGACCGGCGGCGGCCGACTTGAACTCACGCGGGTACGCCCAGACGACGGTGGGTAGTCGCGTACCTTCACGATAGTCCGGTGGCAGGTAGAGCGTGCCGTTCAGATCGAGACCGTCGGCCCGCTTGTACTGGATACGCTGCTTTGTTATCCCGGTCAGTTGGGGCGCCGGATCCTCGAAGTGCGTGAGGGCGGTGAACTCGCCGCTCTCGAGATCGCGAACGAAGTAGTTGGGCGGCTCGGTCTTCGATTCGCGTCGTGTGATGATGCGATGGCCTTCGTTGTCGAGCAATTCGACCGGCACCTCGTAGTACGGGTCTTCGGCCTGCCAGATGCGCTCCGTCGCGCCGGACATCATATCGAAGCGATCGATGAAGGGGTGATCGCCCTGGGGCGACGCGCCGGAGCCTGTCAGGTAGATCGAGCGGCGGTCGGCGGCCGCGAGCATCACGGTCTCGCCCCCCTCGTTGCTGGTCAGCACCGGCCTGCCGGGGTCGCCGTAGGAGTCTTCGGAGTTGCGATCCCAGATGACGCGTGGCGTGGTGAAGGCGGGTGCGAAATCGACGAGTAGGGTCTTCGACCACCTTGTCGGTCGGTCGTACGTAAAGACGAGTGCCGCGCTGCCACTCGCGGTCCAGGTGAGCGACCGGTAGCGCAGCTCGGTGCGCGCGACCTCCACGGCGTCGCCGTCGAAGGGCGGCATCTTGATGACGATTCGGTCGCGATGCTCCACCTCGGCCTTCGGGTCGCCGCCGTCCAGCGCCTCGGCCCAGACGAGGGTATGCGAGTCGCCGACACGCCACCGTATGCTGCGCGGGCCCTCGGGGACGCCGCCGGCCGGCACGTTCTCGGCCAGCGGCAGCGATGCGATCTTGTGTACTTCTTCACCGCCATGACCCCAAACCTCGACCTCCCGGGGGAAGCTGTAGATCGGCACGAGATAGGAATAGGGACGCTGGACACGGGCGACGAGGATGTGCATGCCGTCGGGCGCCGGGTCGATATCGGCGAAGATCGCCGGCTCGCCCATCGCACGGCGCTCGCCGTTCAGGTCGATGAGCGCCAGCTGCGCGGTGAAGTAGTAGTCGAACAGGACCTCGTCGAACGGGGACGTGAGGAGGTTCTGGTACGTACGAACCGGAGCCCTGCGGCCACCGGCAGCCTCCTGGATCGTCGGACCCTTCGGCGCGCGCGACGCCTGCGGCGCCGGGCCTCGGTCCTCCGGGATCAACTGGCAGAGCAGCGCCTCGGAGCCGGGCATCCACTGGCAGGGCCTCCCGCGGGCGGCCATCAGTTCCGGGCCCGTGAGTCGC
>CP070812.1:3949719-3961483 GCA_020344015.1 Gemmatimonadota bacterium | reverse complement strand
GATCGTCGAGATCCACCGCCGTTCGCTCTGGCAGGTGCTGCTGATCTACTGCGGCGCCGCGCTCGTGGCGTATCAGGCTGTCCAGGCCCTGACGGAGGGACTGGGGCTGCCGCAGTGGTTTCCCGCCTTCGCGATAGTCCTGTTCATCGTTGGCCTGCCCATCGTACTGGCGACGGCGTTTGTCCACGAGGTAGCCCCGCCGACGGTAACACCAGCAGAACCGACTCCGCTGACGGAAGCCGAGGCAGCCAGAGTCGAGGTTGAGGCCGCCGCTGTTCACCTCGAAGCCAGACGTCGACATCGTTTCCTCACCTGGCGCAATGCGGCGGCGACCTTCGTGATTATGCTGGCGGCTTGGGGGATCGTGGCGACGGGCTGGCTGGTGTTGCATGAGCCGGGCGCAACGCCGCCAGCTGGCAAGTCAGTGGCAGTTCTCCCCTTTGTCAACATGAGCGCCGACCCTGAGAACGAATACTTCAGCGACGGGATCACGGACGCGATTATCACACACCTCACGAAGATTGCTGACCTCAAGGTGACTTCGCGGACGTCAAGTATGCAGTACAAGGGCGCTGACAAGAGCCTTCTCGACATAGCAGCGGAGCTAGGCGTCACCACAATCGTCGAAGGGAGTGTTCAGCAAACCGGTGATCGGGTCCGTGTCAACGCTCAGCTGATTGACGCTCAAACGGATGAGCATCTTTGGGCAGAGATCTACGACCGCGATCTCACGGACATCTTTGCTGTCCAGAGTGACATTGCGCAGCAGATCGTTGCAGCCCTACAGGCGACGCTTACGCCTGCGGAGAAAGAAGTGATCGAGCGCAAGCCAACGGACAACATGGAGGCATACGGGTACTACCTTCAGGCCAAAGAGTATTACCACCGAAGTGAAAGGGAGGAGGACACACGATCGGCCATGCAAATGGTCGAGGCGGCCTTAGAGCTTGACCCCGAGTTCGCGCAGGCGTGGGCCTTTTCGTCGAGTTTACATGCACTGCTACACTGGTACTACTGGGACCGGTCAGAGGAGCGGCTGGCGCAGGCGAGGAGCGCGGCAGATAGGGCGCTCGAACTTCAGCCGGGCATGGGTGAGGCGTACCTCGCTCTGGGCGATTACTACTATCAATTCCTGGACTACGACCGTGCCCTGGAACAGTATGAGCTGGCGCGCAGCGTTCTGCCCAACGATGCCGATGTGTGGGCCGGGATTGGCTGGGTGCGAAGGCGACAGGGCGAGTTTGATGAGGCTATCAACAACCTCACGAAGGCCTTCGAACTGAACCCACGCTCTGCGGTGCTCGCGTTGAACATCGGTGACACGTACAGGCTCGTGCGCAACTACGCAGAAGCCGAACGGTACTACGATCGCGCGATCCTGCTTAATCTCGACTGGTCCAGGCCGTACGCGAGTAAGGCGATGCTATACGTGTACTGGCAAGGTGACTTGGAGAAGGCGTGGGCTGTGCTGGACGAATGGCGGGAGAGATCCGACTCAACCTATCAACACTATGCAATAGACCTCCTCTTTGCACGTAGGTACTCCGAGGTGCTGGAGTGGCTATCGTCGTACCCGTCAGACGTCTTCGCCGGTCCGGACTATTTCGAACCGAAAGCGCTGAGCTATGCAGAGGTGTACAGGCTGCTAGATCGCCCCGAACAGGCACTTACCTACTGCGATTCGGCGAGAGTCATTCTGGAGGCCGAGTTGCTCGAACGACCGAATGACGAGCGACTGCACAGCGCCCTCGGGCTCGCCTACGCTGGGCTCGGGCGGAAAGAAGATGCGATCCGGGAAGGCCAGATCGGAGTGGACCTGATGCCACTGGAGAAGGAGGCGGCCTGGCAAGGTCCAAGGCGCCTCACAGAGCTGACCGAGATCTACATTCTGGTAGGCGAGTACGATGCGGCGATAGACGAGCTGGACCATCTGCTGTCGATTCCTTCTTTGATCACGGCACCACTGTTGCGCATCGATCCAACTTACGACCCCCTCCGCGACCACCCGCGCTTCCAGGCGCTGGTGGAGAAATACGAGTAGCTGCACTGTAGACAAATTGTAGACAGACCATTCGTCTCGATCGGGACTATCGAGATCTTCAACAGGCTGGAAGGCCGCTTCCTGTCTTGTTTCGAGTCCGATGGACCCCAATGGTCCTCGGGTCTTCTTGTACTTTTAATCCGCAGGCCCTGGGTTCGAATCCCAGCCCGGTCATTCCCCAGCATTCTGCGATACAGCTAGTTACCTCGCTGGCCTTCCGATTCCCCTCGCAGTGTGCGGCTCTCGCGGTGACGCAAGCGGTGACAAGTCCTGTCACCGGTCCGGGCACCGCGATGGAGACGGCCGTTAGGTACGCTGGGAGAGCTGCGGCTTGGGACGCCGCAGGTCTAGCCTGCCAATATTCCTCAGGGTGCGACCCACGGACTGACTGTCCGCTGGCCGGCACTCGGGGCGCGTGCTCTAGGCTGCTCGCAGCGTGCGCGGATCAAGAATCGTTCGTGATAAGGGCAAGGCGTTGACCGACCGGCCGGTCAGCCCAATTATGCGCGCACCGGGTGATGGGCTGAGATAGTGAAGTCGCTTCCCACTACCAGGACCTCAGCCGTGACTTACCGCAGTAACCCTGCAATGCTCTGTCCTGGGCATTCTCTCTCGACCAGCCGAAGTCTTGCTGCGCCACTTGGTCGGCGCAGCTCCTCGAGACCGCAAACCGGAGTCACATCATGAATCGCGCATTGAGAACCCATCTCGCCGCGGTCACTGCCGTCCTGATGGCCGCCGGTTGCCAGGGTGAAAGCGGAACCGTCGACGACGCTGGCCCAACTGAAGGTGTCGTGAGCGCGGGTGGCCTCGATCGACCCTATGTAGTCAAAGGGAAGGGTACGCCGTTGCTGGCGATCGCCAGCGCCCATTACGGTTCACGACTGTTCACCGGACCGATCCTGGACCATTTCAGGATATACTGCGTGGATTCGAGGCTCTTTCTTCCTTCGGACTCGGGGTTCGACGTCGAGACGATCACGATCGAAAGCGTTGCCCAGGAGTTGGATGAGATCCGTCAGGCTTTCGGTTTCGAGACGGTTGCGGTGCTTGGCCATTCGATATTTGGCAATTTTGCGCTCGAGTATGCGAGAAGATACCCGGACCGGGTCACCCACGTCGTGGTAGTCGGGGCTCCCCCTATTGGCTTCATGCAGGGTTTTCTTGCTGCTCAAGATGAGTACTGGGAGTCGCACGCTTCGGATGAGAGAAAGGCCATCCTGGAACGGAACTATGCAGAACTGAGCGAGGATTCGCTCAGCAAGCTGGCACCCGAAGAAGCTTGGCGCGCGGTGCAGGCTGCCAACGTCCCTCAGTGGTGGTATGACCCGACGTTCGACTCGGCACCTTTGTGGGAAGGCACGCCACTGCAAAATAGGGAGGTGCGCGAGCGTCTCTTCGGGCTCCTCTACGAGTACGATCTTGGCCAAGGTCCGGGTCAGATCGAGACCCCTGTCTTTGTCGCTGAGGGCGTCTATGATTACGTGGTGCCCCACACGCTCTGGTACGATGAGCTACCGAAGCTCCTGAATGCGACCTTCCATCTCTTCGAGAAGAGCGGGCATTCTCCTCAATTCGAGGAGCCGGAGCTGTTCGCTGAGAAGCTGATCGAGTGGTTCGAGAAAACCGGTTCGGGCCGGTAGCGGAAATCAACCCTTCTGGTGACCACGCCTCACCGTCAGACCGGCCCACGGAGTGTGGATCCGAGGGCTTCGTAAACGACTAGGCATCTGTTAGTGGCAGCCGATGCGGCCACCACGCACTTACTTCTTGCCGTCGAGTGGGTTACGACGATAACATGTGATCACACGCTCAGACGAGACCGCGGGCTGGACCGCTCAATTCCACACCCCATACGGGTTCACCAAAGAGCATCAGCGCCGCCTTCGGCGTAGCGTAGCCTTTTACAGACGGAAGGAACACGCAGATGCATCATTGCTCGCGACGACCCCTCATCCTGATCGCAGCACTGGCACTCATCACCGCCTGTGCGAGTCCGGAATCGCAGACCGACCTCACCATCGAAACACTTGTGACCCCGGAGTGGCTCAGCCAGCACCTCGACGACCCGGATCTGGTGGTGCTCGACTGCACGGTCCGGGTGGATATGGACGAAGGCGGCGGCTTCCGGATTGTGAGTGGCCGGGCGGACTACGAAGGCGGCCACATCCCGTCTGCCGGGTTCGCCGATCTCATGGGTGATCTGTCAGACGCCGACAGTCCACTCCAGTTCGCCATGCCGACACCGGAGCAGTTCAGTGCCGCCCTTGGCGCACTGGGTGTCGGCAACGATTCCCGAGTCGTGCTTTACGACCGGAGCGGCTCGGCCTGGGCCGCCAGAGTCTGGTGGATGCTGCGCTGGGTCGGATTCGACCGGGCGGCGCTGCTCGACGGTGGGCTGGATGCCTGGATTGCCGAGGGTCGACCGCTGTCGACCGAGCCGGCCAGCCGACCTGCGAAACAGCTGACCCCTGCCCCTCGCCCGGAACTGATCGCCGACCGGGACGAGGTGCTCGCCGCCATCGACGACAGCGCGGTCTGGCTCATCGACGCAATGCCTGAGGCCCATTATCGAGGCGACATGGCCCTCTACGACCGGCCCGGTCATATCCCCGGCGCCTCGAACATCCCGGCCTCCGCACTGCTCGACGAATCGGGCCGCTACCGTCCGCTCGACGAGCTGGCCGCGATGCACGATCGCGACCGCAGCGCTCGCGTCATCACCTACTGCGGCGGCGGGATATCGGCGTCATCCAACGCTTTCATCCTGACCCGACTGGGCTTCACCGACGTCGCCGTCTACACCGCCTCGCTCCAGGAATGGGCCGCGGACCCCAGCAACCCGCTGGTGATCGCCATGCCCTGAGGCCATCGGGCCCGTGCCACCGCCGGATTCAGCGGGCCGAGCTCATGCAGCTCGGGAACGGACGCGGAGCCTTGAGCAGAAGGTAGCGAAATGAAGGTCGAACGTGAGTGCACACTTGCAGAAGGTTTCGAGACTTGGGAGAAGTTCTACGCTCAGGTGTCGTTCATCGCGATTGGCACGATCGGTACTGTTGGTGTGGCACTCGTCGACTGGCGATGGGCTCTCGCCTACGTCTTCATCTATCTATACGGGATCCTGGGCGTTGTGATGAGACACCTCGTGTGCCCGCGCTGTCCCCATCTACACGTATACCACGATTGCCTGCAGGCACCACCCGGATTGACGCGGTGGCTCGTTCGGGAACGAAAGACAACCCCGCTAAGCACCTTAGAGAAGCTGCTGTTCTACACGTATTTCACTTTCGTTCCGGTGTTCCCAGTATATTGGCTGCTGGCACGCCCGGTCCTGCTGGTTGCGTTCTTGATCGCAGTCGGGACGTGGTACGGGGGGCAGTTCTTTCGCTTCTGCAAGCGGTGTCGAGTGGATCAGTGTCCGTTCAACCGAGCTCATTCCATGCTCTCAAGCGCTGGGTAGTCCGTACGGTTAGGACGATCAGCGAAGGACCTCGCGCCTCAACTCCTCGATAAAGCTCGCATCCACCCAGTAGTTGTCGTCGTTACCGACGCGGTTGCTGTTGAAGAACAGGTACCGCCCGTCGGGTGAGACGATCGGGCAGATCTCGTTGCCCCGGCTGGTCACCGGCTCCCCGAGGTTCACCGGCACGGTCCAGCCACCGGATTCGTCTCGGAAGCTTATCCACAGGTCGATAAAGCCGATGTTCTCCTCGTGTCGGACGCGCATAAAGATGAGGTAGCTCTGGTCGGGAGCGATGAACGGAGCGCCCTCGCCGGCGTCGCTGTTGACCGGCGCGCCCAGATTCTCCGGTGCCTGGTAGACGCCGTCCACCAGCCGGGACACCCAGATCTCGCCGTCGCCCGGCGCGTAAATGCTGCCGTCGGCCGCCACCGAGAACTCCCAATGGAGATCGAGCGTGTTGGGGCCGCCCTCGATGATCTTGGGCTCGGACCAGCCGTGCGGAGCGCGGGTCACGTACCAGATCCGCTCGGCCCCTCGACCTTCCTCGGCGCCCGTCGGGCGCGTTGAGAGGAAGTACAACCGCTCGCCGTCGGGAGCGAAGATCGGCACATCGTCGCTCCAGCCGAGGCGCGAGAAGGGTGCCGGAGCCGGCTCCGTCCAGCGATCGTTCACGATTTGTGAGAAGACCATCATCCCGGTCGAGTAGCCCGAGTCGGGGAGAGCCATCTCCGTCGACCAATAGGCTTCCGTGCCGTCGGGAGAGAAGGCGACGGTCCCGTGCTGGAAGCGATGGGTGGAAACGATATCCAGGGCAAACAAAGCCGGCTCCGCACCCTCGGCGGGTGGCGTTTGCCCCATATAGGGCCCCTTAAGTATCGGGAAAGTACGGGGCTCGGTGCTCGCTCCCGCCGCCGCCAGAAGACGGGCCATCGACTCGCGGCCAACGGTCTCGGCCGTGTTGTAGGCTGAGGCGCCGGACAGGCTGCGGGCGTCGATTTCGGCCCCGCGATCGAGGAGTGTCTGCGCCACGTCCTCTCGCCCCAGCTCCGCCGCGTAGTGGAGCGGGACACGACCATAGCGGTCCCGCTCGTTCACGTCGAAGCCCGCTTCCAGAAGACGCGCCACGATCATCGCCGACCCACCCTGGCTTGCCGAGTGCAGTAGCGAGCCGTCGTTGTCGTTGCGCATGGTGAGGTCGGCACCCGAGTCGTCGAGTAGCACGAAGAGGCGGTCGAGCCCCTTCTCGGCGCTCAGCATGATGAGAGACTGCGCGGCCCAGGTTCCGGCGGCGGGCAACCTTGCTCCCGAGTCGAGGAACAAGTTCACCAGGCCGCGAAAGCCCCTCCAAGCAGCTAGGTCGAGGGGGGTTTCATTGTAGCGGCTCACAGTGTTGACATCGGCGCCGGCGCCGATGAGGAGCCGCGCCATCTCGATATTCCCGGTCTCTCTCGCCACCAGGAGGAGCGGCGTGCGGCCCCTGGCGTTTCGCACTTCCGTGTCGGCGCCGTGCTCGAGCAGGAAGCTGGCGACGGCGGACCGATTGCGCCGGATCGCCCCGTGGAGCGGCGTCTCGCCGTCCTCGTCCGCTACGTTCACCTCGGCACCGGCATCGATGAGCGCCGCGCAGACCTCGACGTGACCGTAAGCCGCGGCGACCTGGAGAAGGGTGCGTCCGCGTTCATCGACCTGGTTGATGAGATCGGGTTCGTCCACCAGTGACGCACGCACGGTGACGGCATCGCCTTCCGCCGCCGCCTCGAACACCGACTGTGCTTGGAGTGAGAGTGGGGCGACTAATAGGAGGAACAGGGTAGCGAGTCGAATCGCCTGCGGTCCGCACTTCATCGGGTTCCTCTCCATGGATCGCGACGGCCGGGGCTAGCACGGCGGGCTGCTCTTCTGACGCACATTGCACTGCGGAGGGTTGCCTGTCTATAGGGGTGCGGAAAGGGCTCGCTGATATGCAGCGAGCCCTTCTTGGTCTTCCGGTGAGCTGAGGGCCCCAGGGCCCTGCTCGCTCAACTTGCCGTGATGTGTGGCGCGAAGACCCGCAAATCTCCGGCCGGATCTGAGCCGATAGCATCTCGTACGGCTGGGGAGAGAACAGACGCATCTGCGATCTCCCGCAACTGCTGTCTCAGGTGTCCCACTTTCGCGCTACCTGCCAGGGCGCTCACATAGACTGCGTCCGCTATGGCCAGCGCCTGGGCGTTCGAGTCGTTATGAGCCTGCGCCTCACGGGCGAGCTGCTCGAGTGTGGCAGAAGCCTCTCTGTACCGCCCCTCGAAGTAATAGGCGTTGGCTATACGGCGTAGTTCGCGGTCCGGCAGCCGGCCCTCGCTGCGGACGATCTCGGCCGCCGATGCGTAGACCGCGCGAGCTGCATCGAAGCGACCGTGACGCGTGAGCATATCGCCCTGCTCCAGAACCGAGGCCAGGTCCCGAGTCGCAGGCTCGGCGCTGACGAGGCCATCAGCCACCAGAGCAAGAGCCGTTAGCGCCAGAACAGCGATTGCGGTCACGGCGGTGTTGAGTCGAGGATTGAGGTCCATGTTCAGGTGTTCTCCTTATTCATTGAGTCCCAACTGTGTTGTTTATCCCCGGGCCGCGCTTGGCGAGCGGCTCGCAGGCTGTATCGTCTAGTCAACTTCCGTGCCCCAGCCGAGCCGTTCGCGTAACGCTAATGTTTACAAGCAGAAAGACCGGAAGGGCTCTCGAGAGAGAGGGAGGGGCGCCAGCGATGTTCGGTCAGGATGACCACTTGCAGGTGGGAGCCCCGGCCGGAATGTCCGCGAAGTACATTCGCGTGTCATCCCGGTCACAGCTCATTCAAGACCTGCATCGGTTCTACCCGGGCGACCCGCGCCGCCGCGACCAGCGCGGCCACGACACAGAGGAGGCCCAAGAGAAGGGACGCCGAGGTGTAGACCCAGGCATCCCAGGGAGCCGTTCCGTAGAAGAAGGCGGTGAGGAGGCGGTTCACAGCCAACGCTCCCAGGAAGCCGAACGCGATCCCGATTCCCCCGGCTCGGAGTGTCCCCAAGGCCACCATCTGGATCAGGCGTCGGGTCTGAGCCCCAAGGGCCATGCGAATACCCATCTCACGGGTCCGCTGGGAGACGGTGCGAGCCGTAACCCCGAATACGCCCACCAACGCGAGGAGCGTCGCCAGACTGCCGAACGCGGCGACCAGGACCGCTCTAAAGCGCTCGGCCCCGGTCGAGCTCGCTTGCAGGGCAGCGATGGTGGTCTCCTGGCTCAGGGGAATACCCGGGTCGACGGCCCGGACGGCCCCCCGCATCAAAGGTACGAGGGTCTCGGGTGCGCCCGGCGAACGTGCCACGATGCTGAAATCGCTGGACACAGAGAGTTCTGAGAGGTGGCGATACACCATGGGAAGAGGCTCTTCCAGCAGGTGCCTCTCCCTCACATCTCCCACGATTCCGATGATCCGGTAGCGCTTGCGACCCTCCACCATCGTGGCCCCCAGAGGAGACGCCTCGGGCCAGCCCCAGTATCGCCGCGCCATGGTTGCGTTGACGAGCGCGGGGCGCTCGGCCTCCTGTCCCGGGTCGCTGTCGGAGTAGAGCTGGCCGGCAAGAAGGGGGATCCCCATGGTCTCGAAGTAGCCGGAGGACGCGCGGTGGCTCCGAGCGGTGATCGCGCTGCCGTCGTCGGGGGCTCGTCCCTCGATTGAGTAGGTGGTGCCCGATATCCGCCCGGGGAACGGTAGACCGTCGATCGCGCCGGCATGAAGCACGCCCGGTATCCGCTCGACGCTTTGCAGGGCTGCCGAGGAGAACCGCCGCAGGGCAGCCCGGTCCGGAAAGTGGGACCTCGGAACCTCGACCCGGACCGTCGCCACCCGATCTCCCCGGAAGCCGGGATCGACGAGGCTCAGATTCATCAGGCTCTTGCTCAAGAGCCCTGCCGTCACCAACAAGAGCATGGTCAAAGCCAGCTCCCCCGAGACCAGGGTCGCCTGCAGCTTGGCGCCACTACCCGAATGCCACCGGCCGTCTCCCATCGAGGACGAGCGAAGCGAGTCCCGATGCTGCAGGAAAGCGGGAGCGAATCCAAATAGAACGGCTGCGCTTACGCCTATGGCGACGGCGGCAAAAAGGACGTTCCAGTCCACGGCCACCTCCGAAAGGCGCGGCAGCGTCGGGCCCAAGGACACAAAGCCCCGAACTCCGAGAGGCGTCAGCACCATTCCCACCACGCTGCCCAGCGCCCCCAGCATGAGACTCTCGGCGAGGAGCTGCTGGGCGATGCGGAGCCGCCCCGCCCCCAGCGCGATTCGCGTCGCGATCTCACCCTTTCGGTCGATGGCCTCGCCCAAAAGCAGCGTCGCGACGTTCGCACAGGCGATGACCAGGAGGAGCCCCGCGGCGGCCAGGAACAGGAGGAGCGGTTCGCGGTATCGTGACACCACCTCATCCCTGGGGCTGGTCAGGCGAAACGCCAGCTCGGCAGGGCTCAGCTCGCCCCGGAGAATGACATCCAGCTCGCTCAGGGCCTGCGCCCGAGAGACCCCAGGGGCAAGGCGGCCCATGGCCTCGAGATCGCGGCTGCCGGGTGAAGCGCGTCGGTCGAAGAAGACCGGAACCCAGACGGCTCGTTCACCGCCATCGATAGAGGACCTGAAGAGGTTGAACAGGGTGCTGTGCACACGAACCTCGGGAGGCAGCACACCGATGACCTCAAAGGACCCTCCGTCCAGGGTCACCGATCGTCCGACGATGTCCGGGTCGGATCCGAAACGGGCGGACCACAGAGCGTAGCTGAGCAGGACCAGGCGCGGCGCGCCCGGTCCCTCTTCACCGGGGAGAAAGGCTCGACCCAGGACTGGACTGATGCCCAGCATGGAGAAGAACCCGGCGCTGGCTTCACCCACATCCAGCGTCTTCGGAGTCCCCGCGCCCGTGAGGGTCATGGTGCGGGTCCGATGCACGGCCACCTCGCGGAAGGCTCGCGCGCGATCCCGGAAGTCGAGGAACTGCGGCCAGGAGAGGCCGATCTTGTCCCAGGCCTCGCTGAGCAGCGCGTCGTCCCTCCATGCGGGATACGTCTGCCAGATGGTCAGCAACTCACCCGGTCGCGCGTACGACATGTTCTGGAGCAGGATCCCGTTCACCAGGCTGAAGACCGTTGTCGAGGCCCCAATGCCCAGGCCCAGGGTCCCAATCACCAGAGCGGCAAAGAGGGGGCGTTTCCGAAGGGTGCGGAGGCCGAAGCGAAGGTCATGGACGAAGTACTCCACGTTGCTCCCACCCAGGTATGAAGGACGGCGGCGGCCCTCCTTCCGAAAGGGGGCTCGCCGGGGCCTCCCCCTGAACAGGCCGATCACCCCCAGCAAGAGTGCGCGTCGCCTCTCTTTCCGAAGCCACCGGTCTGACGCTTGCCTCCCGTCGGCCTCCAACCTCGAGCGGTGCAGCTCATCCAGCTCGTCCAGGAAGATGCGGGCGTCCGTCTCGCCGAACCGCCTGCCGAAAAGCCACCCGATGATCGCTCTCATCCAATGCCCCCCAGCTCCGCGGTGATTCCATCCCACAGCCCGAGTAGGGAGCGCCGCATCTCCCGGAGCCGTTCCAGGCCTGCGGGCGTGGGATCGAAATAGCGCCTCTTGTGTCCCGAACCATCGGCCCCATCAGAGAGCCGGGAGGTGAGGAGCCCCTTCTCCTCCAGGCGGCGCAGGGCGATGAAGACGGCCGATTGGGCTGGTGAGCGCTGGGTGCGCCTCTCGATCTCCAGGAGCACCGAGACCGAGTAGGCTTCACCCCGAAGGCGGAGTGTGGCCAGCAGCACTTGGTGCTCGAGATGGCCGAGCGCCGTTCTGGTCATTGTGGGTCTCCTGGGCCGGGTCACCACTATAATTGCTAGTACGTTAGACGTTGGAATCGCCGGCAGGGTTGGAAGAGGCGCGCTGCGCCGCTTTGCCCCCACCCGAGCCGCCTGCAGCCAAAGCCCAGCCCGTTGTGAAGATCGGTGACCCCAGAACGATAGCTCTCTGCCCCAGGGTAAGCCCCAAGCCATAGGAGGGGCGGGCCATGTTGCATATATGGTACAATGAATCGATATTAGGCTGTTCTAGTGTCATAAAAGCGACATGCCCCTTGCGCGAGGGCGGCTCTTTCCCTATCTTGAGGCTGTATGATAAAAGCGACAGACAGACTAGATTGGGGCATAATGTACGATAAAAGCTACACCACCGCCACGGATCGGGAGGTCATGCAGGCGATCGGCGAGCGCTTGGTTGG
>CP070812.1:3940281-3949619 GCA_020344015.1 Gemmatimonadota bacterium | reverse complement strand
TCATGTTGGCGAACGGCAGCACAGCGATCGATTTTCGCTCGATATCAGGCGCGACGGCAGGCGGCGGGCTCGATGGCGCCTCAGCCGTTTCGGGTCCCGGCGGCTCGGTGCGCCGCACACCGTGCGGCGTGATGTCGTACGCCCAGGCGAGGACCAACGCAATGGGAAAGCCGATCAGCGCCATCGCGACAACGAACGTCAGCGTCCAGTCTGGGAGATGTAGGGACGGGAAGGCGATTTCTGCGGCCTGCCAGACCACGAAGGCGACGACGGCATAGACCACCGCAACGCGATAGACTTTGCGTCGCTTCAACTCGGCGAGAAAGCTGCCCAGCTTCGAGGCTGGCCCGCTCACGGGTGTGCTCCTCGCTGTCTCCAGCAGGATTAGGGCAAACGGTACTTGTGAATCCCGCCACAAAGATGCCCCTTCGGCTGCTAGGGCGGCAAGGCGACATTGTCCGGCTGGGTCCTGCCTGGTAGCTTTGCCGACCTATGAACGAAGGCCAGATCTATGCGGGCACCTCCGGCTACTCGTATCCCGATTGGAAGGGCTCGTTTTATCCGGAGAAGCTGCCCCAGAAGGGGTTCCTGGAGTTCTACGCCGGGAAGTTCTCCACCGTCGAGATCAACAACACGTTCTACCGCTTCCCAAAGGCGAGCCTGCTGGAGGGGTGGCGCGACGGCACGCCCGAGGGCTTCCGCTTCGCGGTTAAGGCGAACCAGGGGATCACCCACAAGGGCCGGCTCCAAGACGTCGAGGAGCTGACCCGCGACTTCGTCGAGCGCTGCCGGCTGCTCGACGACAAGCTGGGCCCCATCCTCTTCCAGCTACCGCCCTACTTCAAGCGCGACGACGAGCGACTGGCCAATTTCCTCGACCACCTGGGCCCGCGGCTGCGCTACGCCTTCGAGTTCCGCCACCAGAGCTGGTTCGAAGATGCAGTGTTCAGACTGCTCTCCGACTCGGGGGTAGCGCTCTGCGTCTCGGAGGGCCATAAGCTCGACACGCCGCGGATTGCCACCGGCCGCTTCGTCTACGCACGCCTGCGCCGCGACGAATACAGCGATGAGGAGCTGGCCGCCTGGCACGACTGGATGGCCGAGCAGGCCGCGGCGGGCCGCGACGTCTTCGCCTACCTGAAGCACGACGAGGAGGGGAGCTCGCCGGAATACGCCCTGCGCCTGCTGTCCGAAAGCTAAGAGGCGGCGAGTGGCCCGATGCCGCCAGGGCATGCCGTTGGGCGCATACCTCGCGGAGGTCGCGAGCCAGTGAGGGAGGTGCTGGGGGTCCTACGAGCGAAACTCGCGAGCGAGCAAGACGCTGCTGCGCCGCCCGCCGGTGCACGCGAGCGGTGAAGCGAGAGGGCCCCCAAGCCGACCCGCGAGCCCGAAGCGAGTGGTCCTCCGCCTCCGACCCACCGGCGAGGGCAAAGCGAGCCCTCCCGCTTGCCGGAGGGCCACTAGCGTCCCATGTTTATGCGCCTTTCACGCGGGGACCCAGCCGGAACAGGATGACGGGAGCATGCGGCCAGCGGCTGCGCGGCCGCCCGACATCGAGGAGGGAAAAGGACATGGCCGGCATTTATCGTTCGCTCTACTACGCCGACGTCACGGTGGGCAGCGGGGGCAGGCTGACCATCCCCCAGGAGATCCGAGAGGATCTGGGGCTCGAGGACGGCAACACGTTGACCCTCCGGGTCGAGGAGAGCCCGGACGGGCAGCGACAGATGGTCATCTGGAAGTCCGCCCAGCAGACGGAAGAATAGGTCCCCCGCAGCGCCCCGGCCCCGGCCAGCCCCGCGGACCCGCCGCGGTCCGTCCGCGCGGTGGCCCGAACCGCATTAGCTCACCGGTGTCGAACTCGCCACCCCGTGGATGTAGTCCTTCAACATCCGATTCTCGAACTTCGCCTTTCGCAGGCTGGCGCTCACCACGTCACCGATCGAGATAATCCCCACCAGCCCACTCTCATCCATAACCGGCAGGTGACGGATCCGGTTCTTCACCATGACACCCATGACATAGGAAAGATCATCCTCGGGGACGCCGATGATCACGTCTCGCGTCATCACATCGGCCACCAGCCTGTCTTTTATCTCCTCGCAGCGCTCCGCTGCCTCCCGCAGTATGTCGCGCTCCGTGATGATCCCAGTCACAATGCCGTTCTCTGTCGCTACCACCAGACTGCCGATGTTGTGCTTGTTCAATCGCATAATGGCGTCATGGACCGTCGCCGTCCCACCGATCGTAACGACGTCGGCCCCCTTCTCACGAAGGATGTCCTTGATCCGCATGGTTGGGGCTCCTTTCCGGCAGGTGCCGCTAGGGCAGCGGACACCGCACGCTGGTTTTCAGAACGATTCTTATTATCGCATACCGCCGGCTCCGGCGCCAGGATCTCCTGAAAGCGTCACGTAGCTTACAGGGGGAGGGCGTTGGGAATTCGGCAATCCATGACTACTTGAATGAATTGAATACTTGAGCCTTCGAAAGCAGAACGGGCCGCGAGGCAAGCCAAGCGGCCCATTCTAATTTCGAGTATTGAGTTGTTCAATTAGTCAATTAGTCATGGATTGCCGCGTTCCCACCTACAGCTCTCTCACATAGATACTCCTGAAATAGACGGGATTCTCATCGTGATGGTTCTGCAGGCCGATGTATCCGCGTTCGGCGAAGTCCTCGACCTTGCCCCGGGGCTCCGCGTCCCAATCGATCACCTTGGTGCCGTTCAGCTCGACCTCGATGTGGTTCCCCTGGAAGGTGATCTTGAAGTGGTTCCACTCGCCGGGCGGACTGGAGGCGGCGTCACTGGGCGCTTCGGCGTCGTAGACGGCGCCGGTGTGGTGAATGGCTTCGCCGGCGTCGTTGATCTGGATCTCGAAGCTGTGGTAGATGTAGTCGTCGCTCGTCGGAACGCCCGGCACGCGCACGAAGACGCCGGAGTTGGTCGTCAGATCGGAGCACTTGAAGTCGAGCTCGAGGACGAAGTCGCCATACTCCTGGACGGCGTAATAGAAGAGCCCCATGCCGCCGTGCGACGTAAGCACTCCGGTCTCGGGGTCGAGCTCGAAGTAGCCAGGCCCGAAATGCTCCCAGCCGTCCGTCGTGTATGTGCCGTCTTGCTCCTTGAGGATCTGCTCGTAGCCCGGCTCCATGCTGCTCTCCTGCTCTCTCGGTGACTTCTCACATCCCGCGTAAAGCGCTAGCGGCGCCAACGCGATAATCAGAACTACCAGCACGCGCCTCATATCGTCTCCCATTCAATTCAAAACGCTCGAACTTCAACTTTCGATGTTCAACCTTCGACCTTCACTCCTCAATCACCTCCGCGGATTCCACTCACCGCGAGCCACCGCCGGCACGAAATCTTCCAGCCCCGGCGGCGGGAACGGGATCGTCTTCTCCTGTTCGGCGCTCATGTACGCCGTCATCAGCAGCTCTGCGACGTTGACCCCATCGCTGAAGTTTTCTGCCGGTCGCTGGCCGGCGAGGAAGGATCTAACCATGTGCCGGTTCTCGCCGGTATAGCCGTACTCGCTCTCCTCGTCGCTCACGACCGGCATCAGCCCCATCTCGGCGTTTTGCTTTTCCACCAGGTCCTCGCCGACATCGCCCTGTACCATACGGGAGAAGAAGATCTTCGGGCCCGCATCGAGCGAGTTGACCGCTAGCGAATACTCGGGGCCGAGCAACTCCATGGTCAATCGCAGCCCCGCCCCGACGAAGCACCACGAGGTGGTGACCTCGACAATCCGCTCGTTCCCGTCCTCTCCCCGGTATTCCACCAGGGCCCGGGCGAAGTCCTCGGCCGGCCGCGTCAAGTAGTCGGTGGCACCGTCGCTGTTCTCCGAGAGGATCTTCGCGTAGCCCGGCTGCTGCCACTTCAGGCAGGACGTGTGCGCCGAAACCTTGACCGGCATCAGCGCGTCGCGCGGCGCGCCCGGCGGCGTGAGCAGGAAGCGGGCGACCTCGACCGAGTGGCACATCATGTCGTTGAGCACGCCGCCGCCCTGCAGCGATCCCTCCCAGAACCAGGGCATGTGGGGGCCGCTGTGCTCTTCCGCGGCCCGGGCCAGGTAGGGCGGTCCGGTCAGCGCCGCGCCGCGCGTCCAGAGGATTTCTTTGCCTCTGACCACGGCCGGTGAGAAGAGCTGGTTCTCCAGGTAGCCGTCCAGGAGTCCGACTTTCTGAACCAGCTCGAGCATCCTGCGGGCCTCGGCCGCGTTGCGGCCCAGCGGCTTCTCGCAGGCGACGCCGACCAGCTCGCCTCTGCCCGATTCGACGGCGTCGACAATCTCTTCCATGATCTCGACGCGGGTGAAGTTCGGCGCACAAATCCAAAGCGCGTCGATTCCCGGATCGGCGACCATCTCGGTCACCGAGTTGAACACCTTCGCATCGCCGACGCCGAGTTTCTTCGCCAGCGCCGCCGCTTCCTCGGGCGTCCCGTCGGGCCGGCCGGTCACGCCGAGGATGTCGGAGTCGCGGACACCGACCCAGGAGCGGATGTGAAACTTGCCTACGAACCCGCCACCGATCAGTCCGACACCGAGTCTCTTACCAGCCATTCTGTGTCTCGCCTTTCCGTTCCCTCAGTGAAACCGTGCGACTACGCCTGCGCCGGCGCCTCGGACGGCGCCCCGCCGCCCTCCTCGCGGAAGAAGAGCAGGAAGGCCACGGCACACAGGACCGTCAAGGCGCAGGGGACCAGGAACACGTTCGTCCAGTTGGTACCGGCCTCGGTAGTGAAGACGTCCTTTATCCAGCCGGCGAACAGGCTGCCGAGGAAGCGCCCGAACCCGAGCGCCACTATGGCGATGAGGCTCTGCGCCGAGGCTCGGATATCGGGCGGCGCCACCTTGTCCACGTAGATAAACGCAGCGACGAAGAAGAACACGTAGCAGAAGCCGTGCAGTGCCAGCGACGCGATCACCAGCCAGGCGGGTGTGCCGATGGCGAAGATGATGTAGCGGATCGGCCAGGCGATTACGCCGATCGCCAGCGTTCTCCGCATCCCGTACTTCTTCAGAAAGTACGAGAGCAGGAAGGCCATCACGAAGATCTCCGCCACCTGCGCGATCGTCATCACCAGCGGCGTGTTAGCGGTCACCACACCGATCTGTTCCGACTCGAGGAACGGGGCGGTCAGGATGTAGTAGAACTCGAGCTCCGTCGCCACGACGAAGGTGATCCCGACGAAGATCGCGAAATCTTTGGCCTTCAACATCTTCATCGACTCGAGGAACGCCCACGGCTTCACGCCCTCCTTTTGGGGCGGCGTGTGTGGCAACGTCAGCGACTGCAGCGCCATGATGATCGAGAATAGCCCGGCGAGGAAGAGCATGTCGCCCTGCAGGTTGGGAATCGCATCACTGCCCGCCGCCCAGCGCCAGCCGGTGAGCAGCCAACCCGCCGCTATCCAGCCCAGCGTGCCGCCGACGCGTATCGGCCCGAACTCCTCCTCCGAATCCCGCAGGTTGATCATCGCGATCGAGTTCGTCAGCGCGAGCGTCGGCGCGTAGATCAGGCAGTAGACGAGCATCAGCACCGTCATCACGGTGTAGTCGGTCGTGCGCGACACGACGAGCAGCAGCAGGCCGCCCGTGAACGCCAGGAACGCGATCACCTTCTCGGATGAGAAGTAGCGGTCGGCGACCTGGCCGCCGATGAACGGCGAGACGATCGTCGCCAGAGGCAGGAGCGCGTAGATGACGCCGGCCTGGAAACCGCTGAAGCCGAGCTCGTTGATCAAGTAGACCGAGAGCACCGGGGCCCAAGCGCCCCAGATCGCGTACTGGAGGAACATCATTATGCCTAAGCGTAGCTTGGCGCTCACTGTTCGCTCCTTGTGTTCTGACGAATCGCCGACAACGCGTGCGGTGATCGGTGGTCGGTGGTCAGTGGTCGGTATCTTTAGCCGGCAGCCAGTAGCCAGTAACCGGCAACTAGCGAACGACGAGTCTCGAGCTACGACCGGACGCTAGCACCTGATCACTGACTACTGACTACCGACTACCGACAACAGGCCTCAGACAATCCTCCTGCGGACCGGATCCCACTCGACTTTGCGGCCGAGCTGGTAGGCGCGGGTCGCCATGTGGCAGGTCATCGCCTCTTCGAACCCGCGCTCTATGTTGCAGCTGGGGTCGCCGCCGTTGCGGATGACATCCAGCCATTCTTTGATGTGCAGGTGATAGGCGCTCACACGCTTGCCGCCGCGGTACGTGTAGAGCAGCCCCCGGCTGGCGAAGTATTCCTCGGTCGCCGATGTAACCGCATCGATACCCTTGAAGCCCGGCCGGTAGGTGAAGAGCGGCAACGAGGGATCGATGATATCGTCGTCGATCTTCTGCTCGAAGCGCGTCGACTCGCGCTCGGCCCTGACCGTCAAGCCGCTGCCCACCTCCATCGTGGCGTCGTGGCCCATGAACATCTTGCCGCGCCTCTTACCGTTCGCCAGCGTGGCGCTGTACATGAAGGTCAGATCGCGGTCCGGATACTCGAACACGGCCTGAAAAATGTCCGGTACGTCGCGGCCGTCCTTATAGAAGTAGACACCGCCCGACGCCACCGCGCTGTGCGGGATCCCCACATCGAGGATCTGGTTCACCGCGTCGTACTCGTGGGACAAGAGGTCGCCCGACAGGCCGGTCCCGTAGTCGAACCAGCAGCGCCAGCGGAAGAAGCGCTCGAGGCTGAACGGCACTTTGTTGGGTGCCGGACCCTCGAACTGCTCCCAATCGATAGTCTCCGGGCTCCCCTCCTCGTGGATGTCGTAGACCCAGGCGCCGTTGGGGCTGTTGCGGTTGGTCGTCGTCTCGATCAGGCAGATGGGTCCCAGGATGTCCTTCTCGATGATCTCGCGAGCCTTCATGTGGCTCTCGACCTGGCGGTTCTGGTGGCCCAACTGGAAGACGATATCCGAGCTCTTTACCGCCTCGTACATGGCGCGGGTCTCTTCTTCGGTCCGCGTCATGGCCTTCTCGCAGTAGACGTGCTTCCCGGCGGCCGCGGCATCTATCGTCATCTGCGAATGCCAGTGGTCCGGCGTGGCGATGATCACGGCATCGACGTCGGGGCTCTCGAGCATATCGGTGTAACGAAGGAACCGCGTCGCCTCCGGCATCACACGGCCGCCGCCCGGACGGAGGTCGACCTTCGACGCGGCCAGCCCGCGTTCAGCCCGCACGTCGAAGACATCGCAGACCCCGGTGATCGAGATGTTCAGGTCTTCCTGGTCGATGTAGCTCTGGTACCAATCGTTGCGCGGGTCCTCCTTCATCTCCTCCTGTCGCTCGGCGATCCACTCGGGATGCGCGAAGCCGGCGTTCCGGACCAGCGATTCGCCTTCGCCGCCGAACCCGATGATCCCCACGCGCACGTGCTCCCCCGGGCTTCTCGAGATCGCCTCCGGGATATAGGCCGGCGCGCCCTCGCTCACCCCCAGCTCGGCGAGAATCTCCGACCTCCTGAAGTCATCCCCCGCCTTCTTCTTGAAGAAGCTGTAGAAGAAGACACCGAAGATCGGGATCGACGCCAGCGCCTTGATGACGTCCCGGCGCCCGATCCCCTTCCCCGTCATCTCCGTCGCCTCGGGCTCCTGCCCCGCCTGACCGACGACGTCGTTTGTGCGCTCGTCGCTCATCGTACTCCCTCCGCAGCAGTCAGCACTTCGCGGGACCTGCCCCCGGCGATGCGCTTCCAGAAGATCAGTCTATCCAACCCAAAGATCATACTGGTCGGGAAGACCAGCAGCACGAACATCGCCGCCAGCTCGATCAGGACCTTGTTGACGATTAGATACGCCCCCTCAGCAGGCATCGCGTAGACGTAGCCGACGAACGGGGGAGCCGCGATGTAGTAGAGAAAGAGCAGGACCATCCCGGCGATCGTCGCAGCCCTAGTCAAGCAACCGAGCATCAGGCCCAGCCCGATGGCGACGAGCCCCCAGCTGTTTAGAAAGTCAACTACGCTCAGCGTTCCCGGACTGGCCGCCAGCGAGACGAACAGCTCGGAAAACCACCACTTCGATTCCGACAGATAGCCGGCCGACGTCCAATACGGGTTTAGCAACTTGGCGAGGCCTTCGTAGAAGAAGTGCCAACCGATGAGCATCCTGAGCGCTACAAGAGCCGTCAGTTGGACGTTGCTGTAATCCGGTGAACGAGCGGCTGCGGCTGCCGATCCGCCTTGCGTCATGACCATGCCTCGTCTTCGTTAAGATAGCGTGCGCTCCTCCAGCCGCTTGAGCGGCGCTGGTACCCGTCCTTGTCGATGATCAGACACTCGCAGCGCGGCAGCGATTCCACGAACCCCACCGCTTCGTGCGGGTCCATCACGAAGACACTGGTCGCCAGCGCGTCGGCCGCCATGGTCGTGGGCGCGATGACCGACACGCTCGTGTTCAGGTTGGGTGACCGCCCCGTTCTCGAGCTGACCAAGTGGTGGAAGAGTCGCTCACGGTCGAAGTAGATCTCGTAGCTGCCCGAGGTCGCCACGCACGCATCGCGCAGGTGGACAACGTCGGGGAAATCGCCGGCCTTCGCCGGATCCTGGACCGCCACCGTCCACGGCCGCCTCTTCTCCTTCGTGCCAGCCGCCCGGATATCACCGCCCGCATTGATCAGATAATCCGTCACGCGATGCTTCGAGAGCACGGCAGCCATCCGATCGACGATGTAGCCCTTGGCGATGCCATCCAGCGTGATCCCCATCCCCGCCTTCCTGAAACCGATCGTTCGGCCCGTCATCTCGATATCACGTGAGCCGACAAGCTCCAGCGCTGAGGCCAGCTCGCGCCGGTCCGGCTCGTCGCCCGTCGCCCCACTCGGATCTTTCTGGAAGAGATCGAGCAGCGGTTTCACCGAGATGTCGAAGGCACCGGCGCAGATCTCGTGGTAGTGCAGCGAGCGCTCGATGACCGTCGAGACCTCCGGCGGTGCGTCCCGCAGCCGGCCCTGCTGGTTGAGGCAGGTGACCGCGGAGGCTCCGTCGAAGCGGTTGAGAAGCTTGACCAGCCGATCCATCTCCTGGAAGGCGCTCCCGATCGCCTGCTCCGCCCGCTCGCGGGAGCGTGCCAGGGCCGAGATGGAAACATATGTACCCATGGCCGGCCGGCCCCCTGTGACCTTATGGGTCCGGCGGTCGACGCGGACCGCGTCGCTGGCTACGGCGTGATCCTCGACGCGCTCCAGGCCCAATTCGGCAAGGGCAGACAGCTTCCGGGCGATACGGGCGGTCTCATCCATGGAGCTTGGATTTCGGGCTTTTTCGTGGACGAGGGGGGAATATAGGGCGGGCTCCTAAGGGTTGGCTAGCGGGGGGTCGGGCCGGGTTCC
>CP070812.1:3933820-3940181 GCA_020344015.1 Gemmatimonadota bacterium | reverse complement strand
TCTGGTGCAGGGTACGTCGAGTTACCCGATGCGCTGGAGCGGAAATACACGGGGGCGAATCGTGAGTGGGCCTGGCAGTTCGTCTTCCCGGCCGCGCGGTTGTGGAACGACCCCGGGACCGGGCGGCGCCGTCGTCGCCACCTACACGAGACTGCAGTGCAGCGAGCCGTGAAGGATGCGGTGCGCCGCTCGGGCATCACCAAGCGCGCGACCTGTCACACCTTCCGGCACTCCTTCGCGACCCATCTTCTGGAAGACGGCTACGACATCCGTACTGTTCAGGAGCTGCTGGGCCACCGGGACGTGCGCGTCACGATGATCTACACGCACGTGCTCAACCGTGGTGGGTTCGGGGTCCGGAGTCCGGCCGACACGCTATAAGTGGGGCTGGCGACTGGCGTTCTACTCCAGCAACCCAGTTGAGAGCCCACGCGTATTAGGCTGCGTCTTTCGCAGCGTTTGTCCCGAGCTGGACTGCTGGTAATCAGCCGGGTCGGGGTAGTATCTTGGTGTTTGATGGTCTGTACAATCCAAGAACAATTCCGGGTATTAGGCTGCGAGCGCTGCAAACCGCTATGGGGGCGCCCGCAGGTGAAGAAGTAGTTAGGCGGCGCGTGCGCCACCTCAGCTTGGAGAAGCTCCGATGGACCCTGACCGAAAGGCGAAGATAGCGCGCATCCTGGGCTATGTCTGCGTGGCGGTCGGCGCGCTTAATCTTGTGCTCGCAGGCATACTGATGCTCCGAGGTCAGACAGAGGTGAGATACCCCCTGCTCGGAACCGGTTTCGGCGCACTGACCGGAGGCATCATCATGCTGGCTTTGGGAAAGCAACGGTCCAGGTCTGGAGGCTAGCGTTCTTCGAGCGCCGCCTAACCAGCCTTTGCACCTGACGCGGGCACCGTTCGCGATGTTTGCCTCAGATTTTTTCTGATCGTGTACAGTGGTCCGGCCGCAGCCGTGATTCCGCGTGGTCCTTGCCGCGCAGGTGAAACGCTAATCCGTTAGGCGTCAGCGCACTCACAGCACGGGTATGTTCCACATACGAGTTCTGGCACTCCTGCTCTGGCCGTTTGGCGTGGCCTCGGCGCAAGTTCGGTGTCCGGCGCCTCAGGAACCTGCTACGCTGCGTACTGATTCTGCTCTACTGTTGCCCCTCGCCAACCTTGATACAGTCCGCCTGGACTATGTTGTCAGCGAAACCGAGATCACATATACGTACGAAGGATACCTCCCCGAGATCGACCATCACTTAGTTCTTGCGCTGTGTAGTCGACATTTGGAATGCACGGGGCGACAGCGCTTGAGTCTGACGAGCGTGTGCAGCTGCCGCTGACGTCATAACCCCCAGAGAGGAGCACCAGTTCATCCCAAGTGGAGGTCGACAATGTGGCCCAGATATTTGTGTTGCCTGGCATGCCTCTCACTGGTCTCCTGTAGTGAGGACGACCTCCAGCCGCCCGAGAGGATTGTGGACCTCAGTCCAACGATCACCGCAGACCTACCCGTGCGGATGGTGGGACACGCCTTGCTCAGCGGTATCGGAGCCCGTGATTCCACTGAGTTCGAGCACCTTGAAGGCGACGAATCACTTTACTACCTGGACTCGTACATCACCCTCTTCAATCACGCGGGACCGCACGCTGATGCGCCTCTTCATCTCATTCCCCAGGGCAAGGCAATTGACCAGCTAGAGCTTGCAAGCTTTTTTGGCCCGGCTCGAGTCTTGGACTACAGATCGCTCGCGAGAACCGACACAGTGTCTATCGCCGAGATTCAAGAGCACAATATTCAGCCGGGCGATATCGTCATCCTTTATGTGGGGTACCAAGTCCCGACAGATCCAGAGGAGTTGCCAGTATATCCTGTGCTCTCCGCCGCAGCGGCAGAGTATCTCGCCGAGTTGGCTGTCAAGGCGTTCGCCACGGATGTTCCCGGAGTGGATGACGTGCCGCGCTTGATGGACCTCTGGGCTCAGGGCGTAACGGGACTCGCGAATCTCCTACCTGTGCACCACGCCTTTTTGTCGCGCGAGATCCCGGTGGTCGAAGGGCTCGTGAATCTGGACGCGATTGTCGGTGAGGAAGACGTGGTGTTCGTCGGATTCCCGCTGAAGATGACTGGCAAGGCCGGCGATGCGGGCCTCATGAGAGCGGCGGCTCTGATCTACTAGCCTGCGCCCCAACAGAGTTCAGGCACTCTCGATGACGCAGCGGCAGGTTAACTTTGTTCGGTTTGTGCTCTTGATGCTGAGCGGGGTGGCGCTCGTCTGGCTCGGTGAGGTTCTATTCGGGTCTGCCGCAGTAGCTCTCGGGGGCTATTTCGGGGTGACTGCCTCGATCGCATCCGAAGAAAGTGCCCGCCTATCCACGTGATCGGTCTTTTTCAAGGGATGCTCAAAGAAACACGCTGACTTTCAATCCTGGCTGGGACAGTGATGCACGAGCCCTAGATACATTCACCGACGTGCGCGAGCTTCAACATCAACTCAAGGCGCAGGGAGTGGAGCTAACAAGCGAGGCATATAAGCACGACCGGCCCAGCCAGTTTTGTCGTGGTGGATCTCGATGGAAACCCGATTCTCGTGGATCGGCACGTTTGACGCGATAGACAGCGACCGCGAGGGGCGGTTAGTTTGGGGATACGCGAGCATGCGATAACGAGTGGTTACGATGGGACAGGCCGGGACATGAGCCCACTTCTGTCAATCTTGCAGGAGCCGGCATCGGGGATCGACCAGGGTTGGCTGGCCGAGATCGTCGCCTGGCTCAGAGACCGTCCGGTCATAGTCTCCATAGCCGCGACGGTCGTCCTAATCTTTCTCGCCTACCTGTCCGACAGAATCACGAAGGCGATTCTGGCCAGGACGATCGGCAGGCTGGTCCACCGAACGAGCGTCACCTGGGACAACCTTCTACTTCGGCACGGCTTCTTCGAGCGCCTCGCCCACCTGGCGCCGGTGCTGGCGATCTACTACGGAATCGCGCTGGTGCCCGGGCTGCCAGAGGCGTTCGCCAGCCTGGTTCAGCACGCTGCACTGGCCACTGCGGTCCTGGTGGCCGTGCTGGCGGGCGACGCGCTGCTATCTACCGCCGGCGAGATCTACGCCGCTAGTGCTCTGGCTCGCGGCCGCCCCATCAAGGGTTACATCCAGGGGGGCAAGATCATCCTCTACATCGTCGGCGGGATCATCGCGATCTCCGCACTGACGGGTCAATCACCGCTGATCCTGCTCAGCGGCTTCGCCGCTCTGAGCGCTGTGCTTTTGGTGGTTTTCCGAGATACGATCCTTTCGTTCGTAGCCAGCATGCAGATAGCCACTTACGACATGATGCGTGAGGGCGACTGGATAGAGATGCCGCAGCACGGCGTCGACGGTGATGTAGTGGACATCGGTCTCCACACCATTAAGGTGCAGAACTGGGACAAGACCGTCATATCCATCCCGACGCACAAGTTCCTAAGCGATTCGTTCAAGAACTGGAGGTCGATGTCGCAGTCGGGAGGCCGCCGCATCAAGAGGGCCATCAATATCGACATGAACTCGATTCGCTTCCTCGAGGTCGCCGATATCGAGCGGTTCGAGAGTTTTCTCCTCCTCAAGGACTACATGCGGGAGAAGAAGAAGGAGATCGACGAGTACAACGCCCGTGTCGGTGACACCGACCGCGTGGCAAACGCCCGCCGGCTCACCAACATCGGCACCTTCCGGGCCTACGTGGTCCGCTACCTCCGCGACCACCCGAAGACCCACAAAGGGATGACGATGATGGTCCGGCAGCTCAATCCCACTCCCCAGGGCCTGCCACTCGAGATCTACATGTTCTCGAACGACACCGACTGGGTGTCGTACGAGGGGATCCAGTCGGACATCTTCGACCATATCATAGCCATCGTCCCGGAGTTCGGGCTGAGGATATTCCAAACACCCTCCGGCCAAGATCTCGAGGCCGCCGTGACGCGCTACGCCGGCGAGGACTAATCGCGGCCACGCAGCCCAGCCCGCGTCTGTTGGGCAGAGCGCTGGAGCGGCTGGCCGCGGAGCGCGCGGGCCGGTAGCTTGTCACGCCGATGACGCAAAAACCGACCGTTGTAGCTGTCGATACCGGCGGCACCTTTACCGACTTCGTCGTGCTTCGCGGCGCGAGCGTCGCGGTGCACAAGCGGGCCTCCACGCCGACGAACCCAGCGCAGGCGGTCCTCGAAGGGCTGCGCGAGCTGATCGGGCCCGGCGAGGAGTTCGTGCTCGCCCACGGCTCGACGGTCGCCACGAACGCGCTGCTAGAGAGACGCGGCGCCCGCACGGCTTGGATCACCAACTGGGGCTTCGAGGATCTGGTCGAGATCGGCCGCCAGGCGCGCCCGCAACTCTACGCCCTGGTGAGCGAGCGAGCGGCGCCGCTGGTGGCCCCTGACGACCGAATCGGCATCGCCGGCCGCGTCCTGCAGGACGGCAGCGAAGAGAGCCCGCTCGACCCAGACGAGCTGCGCGAGCTGGCCGCGCGAGTTAGCGAGGCGGAATCGGTGGCCGTCGGGCTCTTGCACAGCTACGCGAACCCAGCGCACGAGGAGTGTGTCGCGGAGGCCCTCGATGGGCTCGAGGTCCCGGTCACCTGCTCGGCCCGCTTGCTCCCCGAGTATCGGGAGTACGAGCGCTTCTCGACGGCGCTGGTCAACGCATACGTGGCGCCGCTGGTTCACCGCTACCTGGAGGCGCTGGATCGCGAGAGTGGCGCCCGTCGGGTGCGAATCATGGCCTCGGGCGGCGGGGCGTTCTCGGTCGAGCGGGCGGCCCGCGAGCCGGTCCACACGATACTCTCGGGGCCGGCGGGCGGGGTGGTGGCGGCGCTGGAGGCAGCGCGGCGCTGTGGCTTCGAGCGCGTGTTGTCCTTCGACATGGGCGGTACTTCCACCGACGTGTCGCTCTGCCCCGGCCGGCCACTGCACACCAAGGAGTACGAGATCTCCGGGTCCGCAGTAGCGATACCGGTCATCGACATCCACACCGTGGGTGCCGGCGGCGGCTCCATCGCCGACCGCGACCCGGGCGGCGCCCTCAAGGTGGGGCCCGAGAGTGCCGGCGCGGTGCCCGGCCCCATCTGTTACGGCCAGGGCGGCGCCGCAGTCACGGTGACCGACGCGCACGTCTGGCTCGGCCGCATCCCGGCCGAGCTGTTTCTGGGCGGCGAGCAGCCCCTAGATCGGGCGGCGATCGAGGGGCCGCTGAGCGAGTTGGCCGCCGAGCTCAGTGAGTCGCCGGAGGGCGCGGCCCAGGGCGTCCTCGAGGTTGCAAACACCCGGATGGAGGGAGCGCTTCGCCTGATCAGCGTCGAGCGGGGCCACGATCCGGCTGACCTGGTGCTGGTCGCCTTCGGCGGGGCCGCGCCGTTGCACGCGGTCGAGCTGGCGGGACACCTCGGCGTACCGCATGTCCTCGTGCCGCCCGACCCCGGGACGCTATCGGCCAACGGCATTCTCGTCGCTGACGTACGTAAGGACGTTTCGCGAAGCGTGCTACGCAGCGGCGACGACGCGGAACTCGCCGCTCTGGGTCCGGTATTCGCCGAGCTGGAGCGGACAGCCCGGGCCGAGCTGGCGACCGAGGGCTTCCAGGGCGAGGGCGTGTCGGTGGATCGAGCCATCGACGCCCGCTACGGAGGGCAAAGCTACGAGCTGGGTGTGCCGGCAACCGCCGACTGGCCCGAGGTATTCCACGCCGCTCACATGGGTCGCTTCGGCTTCAAGCGTGAGGACGCCGTCGTTGAGGCCGTCACCCTCCGGGTAACGGCCCGCGCCCGCGTGGCACACCCCGGTCCCTCGCCGATCGAGGAGGCGGAGACTGCTGCCGCCGCCGAGCACGAGATACGCGTCTATGTAGATGCGGAGTGGCGCCAAGTGCCGCTCTACAGACGCGCGACGCTTCGGGCCGGGCAGCGACTCGACGGCCCCGCGGTCATCGCTGAGTACAGCGCAACCACCTGGTTGCCCCCGGCCTGGCACGCCGAGGTGGCGGCCTACGGAGACCTTTTGCTGGCAGCGGGTTCGTGAGAGCGGCAGGGCGACGACCTAGCGCGGTCAGCGCTCAATCTTATATATAGAGCCCGCGGCAGACCTGGTTGGGCGAATCGTCAGACTAGCGGAAACCCATGGACTCACACCAAACAGGCGAGCGCAAGCCGAACGATGTCGGCGCGGCGACGTTGGCGGCCTACGCACCGCCTTACCGCCACGCGGGCATCGCCGGATTCGCGATCTTCTTGCTCTACGTGATCACGCTGGCGCCGACCACGGCGTTCTGGGACACGAGCGAGTACATCGCCACCGCCCATATCGTGGGCGTCCCACATCCGCCAGGGAACCCCG
>CP070812.1:3917227-3933720 GCA_020344015.1 Gemmatimonadota bacterium | reverse complement strand
TCGGGTGGCCGATGCACTTGAGCATGGTGGCGGCCTGTCGAACGGCTTCAACCTTGAGTTTTTTGGATCTGATCGTCATAAGCGGCTCCGTGGTTGAGGGAGCAATATATATCTATATATGAATATGTCAACCCCCCCAAACGGCGGTCGGTGGCGGTAGCCGTTGGCCGGTAAATTCTCAGCTGGGCCGATGGAACACACCGACCACCGGCGTACCGGTTACCGGCTACCGCCCACCGTCTACTGGCACACCGGCTACCGGCGGCTAAGATTACGAGTTGCCGCGAACCGAGTGGAAACTGGAGGCGACCGTGGAGATCAAGGCGAACCGGCTGGTCTATCTGGGGTATGGGAAATACTGGCGGTCGGATCAGATCGTTGGTCTCGTGCCCATCGAAGACGAGCGCGGCCCGGGCCGTCGTACCTACGTGCACGTGACGACGCTCGATGAACCGATTGTGGCATCGCGCTCGGAGGAGTCGATTCGGCGCGAGATGGCCGGTGGCAGCGAAGAGGAGTTCAGGGCCGGGGAGTTGCGCTCGGCGGTTGCCGATCTAGTCGAAGACCTGTCTGCACTATCCCCCGTCCTGCGGCGGATGCTACTCCATGAGGGGGGCCTGGACTTGGGCCGCTGGGAGGATCGCTTCCGCGCACTGGTGACGTACGAGACCGACCAACCCGACCAGGAAGATCTGTTTGGTTCGGCGGACTGACGCGAGCCAGTGACCGGTAGCCAGTACGCCAGTAGCCGGTAATTCTGTACTGAGTGCTTGCAAGTTTACCGGCCACCGGCGCACCAGCCACCGGCTACCGGCTCCTGAGCACCGACGGACCGACTAACCGAACACCGAAAACTGACTACCGTCCACCGGCTACTGGTTATCGCCGCTCTACCGGCCCTCACAGTCGACGTGTGGGCGCAGGTGGGTGGCGTGTGCGAGGCGGGCCGGGTCGCCAGCGTCGGGATAGAGAGTCGCAGCGTCTTCGGGGACAGCGACAACGGTGTGATGTCGAAGTTCTACGATGCGGCGAATTGGCTTCATGTCGATACGCGGGAGAGTGTCATCCGCCGCGAGTTGCTGTTCGGCGAGGGCGACTGCTTCGAACGGCTCCGCATAACGGAGAGCGAGCGTCTACTGCGCGAGTCCGTGTTTGTCCGTGCGGCAGAGGTGGAGGCGACGCGCCGGTCGAACGGTGACTACGACGTTAAGGTTACCACTCAGGACGAGTGGTCGCTGCGCATCGTTCCGCGTCTTGAGCTGGGCAGTGGCCCTACGGTCGCCGGGATAAGCGTCACCGAGTGGAACATCGCCGGTACCGGTAACGCGATCGAGTTCTTGTACGTCAGCCGGCCCGGTCGCGCGGACATCGGTGGCAGCTATTTCAACCCGCAGTTCCTAGGCAGCCGCTGGAATGCTGGGCTCTTGGCAATACGTACCGAACCAGGCTGGGTGTTGCGTGAGACGCTGGGCTATCCGTTCGTTGGCCTGGTAGGGCGCTGGGCGGCGTTTCAGGATGTCCTGTACGGAGAGCGCTGGTTCGGCTACTTCGTGGGGGACTCGAAGGACCGCTACGAGTTGGCTCTACCTATAACTCAGGTGGCGACCCAGGTCGGTGGCGCGTTGCGCGTGGTTGCGGCACCGCGCGGACGCGCAACGAAGCTCGGGTCGTACGGCCTGACGGTATCCTACGAGCGACTGAGCTACGGTGATGCGTTCCCCCGAGACTCTGCAACCGCTGCACGCTTCGCGCTCTCTGACGAGGCTATTGCGGCGCTTGCCGATCTGGCGCTGCGTCCGCGTGAGGATATACGGCTGAACCTGGTGGTGGGGATCCGCGGTCTCGACTTCATCCGCAGGCGCGGCGCGAGCACGTTGCGGGCGACGGAGGATATCGCGATTGGAGCGACGGCCGACCTGGTACTCGGGTTGGCGAGCAGTGCGTTCGGCTCCAGCGACGATCACGTGTTGGCGGCCCTCGACCTCTATGGCGGCGCGCGAGTGAGGGGCAACTGGTTCTCTCTGGTGCGCGCCAACGTGGAGGCGCGGCGCGATTATCGTGAGCGCAGGTGGCGTGACATATTCGGCGCGCTGCAGTGGACCAATCTGTGGCTATTGGGACCTGGGCGGACGATCACCCTCGAGGGGCGTTGGAGCGCCGGCTGGGAAACGACCGTTCCTTTCCAGCTCACACTCGGCGGCCCCTGGGGTCTAGCGGGCTTCGCGCCCCACCGCTACCCCGGCGGTGCTCGAGCGGTAGTGCGGCTCGAGAATAGGCACTTCCTGGGGTCGATCGGCCGGCTAATGGATCTAGGCTTGACCGCCTTCGTCGACGGTGGCCAAATGTGGGCCAACGAGGCCCTGTTTGGCGTGAATTCGGGGCTGCGTGGCTCCGGCGGTCTCGGTCTGCTGATCGCCACGCCGGCCGGCTCTCGTTTCGCCTATCGGCTGCAGGCCGCGCTCCCCATCGATAGCAGATCGCGCCTCGATGACCTCGTCATCTCGTTGCAAATCGAGGGGCCGCTGCGACTCGAGAGTGCGGCAGTCGATCCCCAGCTTCTGCGTAGCCGCGACATTGCCCTTCCCACCGCCGCTCGGCATTTGAAGTGAGCAAGCGGTCCGCCGGTGCAGCGCCGACCGGGTGAAGCGCCCGGCGAAGTGGTGATTGCGGGAACCGGTGGCCGGCCCCAACCTTAGAGACAATCGATTCCTGCAGACTAGGACACGGCTGATGAAGTCGAACCCAGTATCGCTCGTCCTGGCAGTGGCGGCGCTGGGCGGGAGCGGCGAGCCGGCGCGGGGACAGGCCTTCGATCACGCGGCCCTCGACACCGTGCTGGCGCTCTATGTGCAGGACAGCAGAGTCGACTACACTGCCCTCAAGTATGGACGCGCTACCCTCGACCGCTATTTGGATCGGCTCGCCGCCGTAGACGCGGACGAGTTCGCCGGCTGGCCCGAGGCAGAGCAGATCGCCTATCTGATCAACGCCTACAACGCCTACGTTCTCGAGACGGTTATCGACAACTACCCGATCGAAGGCAGCGGTTTCTTCAAGAAGCTCACATCACCGAGAAGGTTCGGCTTACCGCCGAACTCGATCCGCCATATCGACGGCGTCTTCAATCGTATTCGCCACGGGGCTGCCGGCGCCGAGATGACGCTGGACGAGATCAAGCGTGCGGCCCTGGGTACGAAGTACAACGAGCCGCGCATCCACTTCGCGCTCGTCGGGTCGGCCGTCAGCGGACCGCCGCTGCGGGAAGAGGCGTACCGCGGCGACCGGCTGGACGAACAGCTCGATGAACAGGGCCGCCGGTTTCTCAACGACCCCCGGAAGAACCGCTTCGAGGTCGAGCGGCGGCGGGTCTACCTGTCGAAGATCTTCGATTGGCACGGAGAAGATTTCGAGCAGTTCGCCGGCGAGTCGGGCTACGAGCGCGACAGGAAGATCGATGGCGTCCTGAACTTCGTCTCGCGTTATCTTATCGGCCGAGTGACCGAGTTTCTCGAGAGCGAGGAATACAAAGTGCAGTTCGAGAGCTACGATTGGACGTTGAACGATCAGGCAGTAGCCGCCAGCATCCGCTGACCTCACCGGCGGCCGTCCGACTGGCCGCCATCGCTCTCGCAGCCGCTATCGCATCCAGCGCCAGCGCCGCGCCGGCGCCACAGGTGCCGCCCTTTGGTCGAGCGGCACAAGGCGCGGTGTCGGAGTACGATTGGAACTCGCCCCGCGTTCGCGACCTGGTCCGGCGTGCCATCGAGCGCCGGACAGCTTGGGCGGCTGACGGTTTGCTCGTCGATTACCGGGCGCACGCCCGCGGTCATATTTACTTCCTCTACGATCTGGGGCGCGGCACTGAGCGTCACCTGATCAAGGCGGACCAACTGGCGCTCGATCTGTACTGGCATGCTCCCGATCGGACGCGGCAGCTGATCGTCGGGCGGCGCGATGAGAAAGTCCTGCCCACCAACATCCGCTACCATCTCGACCACCTGACAGTCGTCATGGACAACCTCGGCGACCGGATTCGGTTGGGCGAAGGCTCTGAGGTGAGGGATGCTACACATCCCGCGGCGCCCGGAGCGCTAGATTTCTACGACTATCGGCTCGCCGACTCCTTGACGCTTGTGCTGCCGGACCGGGAGGTGCGGGTCTACCAGTTGGATGTGAGACCCCAGAACCCGAACGGGCCCGGGCTCGTCGGCTCGCTGTTCCTCGACCGGGCGACGGCGGACATCGTGCGCATGGACTTCACGTTCACGGCCGCCTCGTATCTCGACGAGACCCTCGACTACTTCAACATCCGGTTGGAGAACGCGCTCTGGGAAGGGCGCTACTGGTTGCCGTACCGCCAGGGGATCGAGCTGCGCCGTGAGGTCAAGTTCGTGAAATTCCCCGCCGGCGGCATCATCCGCGCCGAGTTCAAGATCAGCGACTATCGGTTCAATACGGGGATCGCCGAGACGTTCTTCCGGGGACCGAGCGTGGTCGCTCTGCCGGAAGCTGCGCGTGAAGCGTACGAGTTCGATGAAGGCCTCTTGGATGCGCTCGATCCGGCGGTGGCCACCTCGCCGCCCTCGATGGAGGAGATCCGGGATCAGGCGACCCGCATAGTCTCCGAATCGTATCTGCAGCGAGCCGAACGCCTGCGTCTAGCTGTGCCCGGCGTCTCTTCGATCTTCCGCTTCCGCCGGGCGGAGGGATTGTACGCCGGACCGGCGCTAAGCCGTACTGTGCCGCCTGCCAGCACGCTCGTCCTCGGCGGTTATGCCTTCGGTGCGGAACGCGGTCAGGTACAGGGGTGGGTGCGGTTCGCGCCGGCCGCGCCTTACTTCATCGAGTTGGGTGGCTTCTACCGAGATGTGGCAGACGTGTCGGCCTGGCCGGCCAGCTCGGGTGTCATATCTACTCTGGCCGCTTTGATCGATGGCGAGGACTACCGCGAGCCTTACTGGGCGAGCGGCGGCAGGCTGACTCTTGGGAAAGCGTTCGGCCCGGCGCGGGGCAGCGTCTCGATCAGCTGGGAGGATTGGCAGGCGGCGGCCCTGGCGTCGGACGGCCTCGTAGACCACAGCTACCGCGAGGTCCGCGAGCTCGACGACGGTGAGAACGCCGCCCTCGCCGTCGAGTTCGAGAAGAGGCCGGTGATGGCCATCGAGGCGGTAGGTGGCGCCAGCTGGGACGTGCGCGTAGAAGGGGCCAGTCATTCGATCGCCGGCGACTTCGAGTACGTGCAGGCGGTGGCGCGCGGCGAGCTGCTGTGGCCCGACGTCGCGCTCGGTACAGGCGTCCGTATCTCGGGCGCTGCAGGTGGGGTCTGGGGCGGCGGCATCCCGGCGCAGCGTCTCTTTCCCGCCGGCGGCCGCGGCACGGTACGAGGCTATTCCTTTCACCGCTTCGTCGGCAACCTGTACGGGGCTGCCGGCCTCGAGCTCAGCCGGCCGATCTATCACCCGTTCATCTCAATCGCGCTGTTCGCCGACATTGGCTGGGTGGGCATCGAGGGCGCCGGAGCTGCCAGGGCAGTGGACCGCTGGAATCGGGTTGGGCGGCCGGCCGGTGCCGCCCATGGCGCGCTGATCGGAGTCGGCGCAGGCCTCGGCATCGTCTACGATATCCTCCGGTTCGAGCTGGCCCGGGGACTGAGGCAGGACGGAATCTGGGAGCTGGTCGTACGGGTGCGGCCCGACTTCTGGGACTGGCTCTGACCTCCCGCTCGTCCGGCTCTAGCTCCACCTTCCCAGGCGCAATAGGTTCCGGTTACACCACTACAAGGAGGGGCTATGCTTATCCGCGCTCTCGCGGTCCTTTGTGTGTCTGTCCTGCTGCTCGCCTGCCAACCGGCCGCCCTCACCGACGCGCAGCGAGTCGCGATTGAGGGCGAGATCGAACAGCTCTACGCGGACCAGGCGGCCATCCTCAACGCCGCGGACGTCGAGGGTTGGCTCGCCCAGTTCGAGGACAGCGAGGACTTCACGATCGCCGTGAGCGGCGAGGTGTCAGTCGGCTTCGCAGCGATGGCCGAGGAGACCCGAGCCAATTGGCAGTATGAGTCGGCGGAGTTCGCCTGGGGGGATGATCACTACATCTACGTCCTGGCCCCCGACATCGCCGCCGTGACGTCCACCTGGGAGTGGCACGCCATAAGAACGACGGGGGAGACCGAGGATTCGCAGGGCACCTGGACGGTGGTCCTGCGTAAGCGTGACGGCGTCTGGAAAATCGCGCTGGCCTCCGAGAGCTTTCCGGCGCCGGAGCCGCCCGAGACGACTTAGTAGCGCGGCTCTCTAAGAGCCGCCCTTGGTCTCATACCAGGTGGAGCCCACGCCAACATCGACCGCGATGGGGACGTCGAGGTGAAGTGCGCCCTCCATCTCCGAGCGGACCAGCGCCTCTACTTCGCCCAGCTCGGCCGGGGGCACTTCGAACAGGAGCTCGTCGTGCACCTGCAGGATCATCCGCGCGCCGCTCGCGCGCTCGGCGAGGGCGGCGTGGATGTTGATCATCGCCAGCTTGATGAGGTCGGCGGCTGTACCCTGAATCGGTGAGTTGGTGGCGACACGCTCGCCGAAGCCACGGATGTTCGGGTTCTTCGAGTTGAGCTCCGGGATATAGCGGCGGCGTCCGAACAGCGTCTCCACGTAGCCCTGTTCGCGGGCCGTCTCGACCTGGCGGTCGAGATACTCGCGTATCGCGGGGAACCGCTCGAAGTAGTCTTCAATGAACTTCCGGGCCTCGGCCATGCTTATGCCGAGCTGGCGGCCCAGCGCGAACGGTCCCTGGCCGTAGATCGTAGCGAAGTTCACGGTCTTCGCCTGCGCACGCATCGCCGGTGTCACCGCGTCCTGCCCGACGCCGAAGATAAGCGCTGCCGTATCCCGATGGACATCGCGCCCTTTCCGGAAGGCTTCCACAAACGCGGGGTCTACCGACAAGTGTGCCAGAATCCGCAACTCGACCTGAGAGTAGTCGGCTCCCAGGAACGTGAGACCTTCGGCGGGGACGAAGCCCTTGCGGATCTCGGCACCCAGCGGCGTGCGAATCGGGATGTTCTGCAGGTTAGGGTCGGAGCTGGATAAGCGGCCGGTCGAGGTCACCGTTTGGTTGAACGATGTGTGGATGCGATTCGTCCGCGGGTCGATCAGCGCCGGGAGTGCGTCCACGTACGTCGACTTGAGCTTCGCCAACTCGCGGAACTCGATTATCAGACGAGGCAACTGGTGACCTTCCGCCGCTAACTCTTCCAAGACCTCGGCGTCTGTCGAGGGGCCTGTCTTGGTTCGCTTCTTCACCGGCAGCTTCAGCTGCTCGAACAGGACCTCGCGCAGCTGCACGGGTGAATTGATGTTCAGCTCGCGGCCCGCCAGCTTGTAGATCTCCTCTTCCACCAGCTTCAGTTCTCCATCCAGCCGCTCGCTCATCTCATCGAAAAATTCGCCGTCGATGGCGACGCCCACTCGCTCCATGTCGGCCAGCACCGGCATCAGCGGCATCTCGACTTCCTCGAACAGCTTCCTCAGGCCGAAGTCATCTAACTGCCGCGTCAGTCGTGCGTCGATCTGCAGGGCCATGTCGGCGCGCTCGGCGGAGAATGCGGCGGCGCGCGCCAGCTCGAGCTCGGGGAAGGGGATCTCCGCTTTCCCCTTTCCGCAGAGGTCTGCGTAGGACGCGATCTTCCGGTCCATCTCCTCCAGGACCAGGGTCTCCAAACCGTGCTGACGTCGGCCCGGGTCTAGGCAGTAAGAGGCGATCATGACATCGCTCATCGGCCCCCGCGGCTCGATCCCGGCGGCGCCGAGTATCAGCCGGCACCGCTTGAGATCGTGACCGACCAGCTGGATCGTTTCGTCCTCTAGTAGCTCGACGATGGACCGCAACGCCTCCGAGCCCAGCCGCGGCAGGTTCTCCGATGACGCCTCCTGTACGTCGCCAAGCTTCAACTCGCCCGGCCGGCTCGTGGCGATATGGCCGAACGGCAGGTAGTAGGAGCGTCCCTCGGAAGTGGCGATGGCCAGGCCCACGAGCTTCGTGCTAGCCGGGCCGTCGCTCGCCGAGCGCACGTCGAGGCCTATCCTGCCCGCCTGACGCGCAGCTGTGGCGATCCCGCCCAGCCCTCCGACGTCCGCGACCAACTCGTACCCGGGCGCCCGCGCGACCCGCGGTGCCGGCCGCTCATCCGCTGCGTACTCCCGCACCAGCGAGTGGAACTCCAGCTCGAGAAACAGCTCGCGCAGCCGGTCGCGATCCGGCTCTCCGGCCTGCAGCTCTTCGAGCTCGAGCGCGATCGGCACGTCGGTGCGTATGGTCACGAGGTCCTTCGATAGCCGCGCATCATCGGCATGCCGCTTCAACGCCTCTCGCGCTCGCTTCTGTGCCACTTCGTCGACGCCCGCCAGGATGTCCTCCAGCGCTCCGAAACGCGCGATCAACTGGACCGCAGTCTTGGGACCCACGCCCCGCACCCCGGGAACGTTGTCCGACGAGTCGCCGACCAGCGCCAGGTAGTCGGTCACTCGCTCCGGCGGCACGCCCAGCCGCTCCGCCGCGTTCGATTCGTCGATCAGTTCCTCCTCGACCGCTGCCGGGCCACCTCGACCGGGGTTGAGCAGCGCGATCTTCTCTCCGATCAGCTGATAGAAATCCTTGTCGCCCGAGACGATCACCGCCTGCAGGCCCTGATCGGCGACCTGCCTGGCCAGCGTGCCGATGACATCGTCCGCCTCGAAGCCGGCGAGCTCAATGGTGGGGATGTGGAAGGCCTCGAGCATCTGGCGGATCCGCCGCATCGCGGTGTCGAAATCTTGCTGCAGTGTCTCGTCCAGCTTCTCGCGCGTGGCCTTATAGTCCTCGAAGATCTCGTGCCTGAAAGTCTCATCGCCGCCCGCATCGAAGACGAAGCCGATGTAGTCGGGCCGCCGCTCGCCCAAGATCTTCCGGATGAACTGGGCGATACCCCAGGGCGCCGACGTGTTTTCGCCACGCGACGTCCGCAGCGGTCGGCTGATCATCGCATAGAACGCCCGATAAACGAGAGCGTGCCCGTCAACGAGAAAGACCGTTTTCGGTTCAGGCATCGAGGTGAATATGAGTCCGACCCGGTCTCACGCCTAGGGGAGGTTCATTCGGGGATTCGGGGATTCGGGGATTCGGGGAATCGGGGAGGTGGGGAAGTATAGAAGGAATCCCTCAACTCCCCGAATCCCCGAATCCCCAAATCAAAAAGAACTCGCCCGGATCAGGCGGGCCTGTCCGGGCGAGCGGGATGTTCGATATCAGTCTGGAGCTACACGCGGGTCACATTGGCTGCCTGCAGCCCCTTTTCGCCCTGCCGAATCTCGAACTCCACTTCCTGGCCTTCTGCAAGCGTCTTGAATCCCTCCATGTTGATAGCCGAGAAGTGGACAAAAACATCCTCTCCACCTTCAGGCTGTTCAATGAATCCGTAACCTTTGGCGTCATTGAACCACTTGATCCGCCCTTTGGCCATCGAGCACTTCCTCCTGCATTGGGTGATTATTACTACGACCAACGCGCCCATGATATTAGCCGCGTCCCGGCCTGTCAACGTACGATTTTCGGGTATCTTTCGGGTCGCTCACTCAGCCGGCTGAACCTCTCCGAACCCGGAATAGAGCTGGCTGTAGATGCGGAAATGAGCCTGCACGTTCCTCACGTAAGTCCTTGTCTCCCTGAAAGGTATCCGCTCTGCGAACAGCTCGGGGTCGATGCGGTACTCGGGTCGCTGGCGCCAACGGCGGGCGCGAGTCGGGCCTGCGTTGTAGGCGATCAGCGAGAGCTGCAGCTCGCTGTAGCGGCGTTGCAAGTCGGCGAAGTAGGCGGCGCCGAGGTGGACGTTGATCTCCGGATGGTAGAGCAGTTCGTCGCTGTAGTCGCGGATGCCGAGTCGGTTGGCCCACCAGCGGCCGGTCTCCGGCATGATCTGGAGCAGCCCGCGCGCACCGGCGTGTGATGTGACATCCGGGGCGAAGGCCGATTCCTGGCGGGCGATGGCGGCGACGAGATGAGGGTCGAGCCTCCGCGAGTCGGCCTCGGCGAGGATGATCTGTTCGTAGGCGAGGGGATAGATCGCGCGCAGCACGTTAGTGCTCCAGCGGCCGCGCAGCGCCGAGTGTGCTCGCCAGCCGAAGAGGACGGCCTGCTGCCCGAACCCGTGCTCGGCGAGCGCTACCGAGATCCCGATCAGCTCTTCGGGGCTTTCGGGCGGCGAGTTGGTGATCGTCGCCAGCACTGCCTTCGCCTCTTCGTGGAGACCCGCCTGGCTCAAGAGATCGATCACCCTGAGCTTGCGTTCGGTCTCGGCATCGATGGGTGCCGGCTCGGGCCCGGGGGCGAGCGTCGCCCACGGATCGATGCCCAAACGATCGGCGGCCAGGAAGCCATAGTAGCCGAAGGGCGCGCGGTTGTGGACCTCGCGGAATAACCGTTCGGCCTCGGCAACTTGAGCCGCGTCGCCCTCGGCGAGTCGAGCGCGGGCCGCCCAGTAGGTGGCGCTGATCCGCAAGTCGCCACTGCGTTCCGCGCGGCGCAAGCGATCGAAGTGTCGGCGCGCGTCGGCGAAGTCGTCTTCTCGGTAGGCGATTATTCCAAGCCGGTAGCGCGCGGTGCGCTCAGCGCGGGAGCCCGAGTAGTCCCTGACGAGCTCTTCGTAGACTGCCACCGCGCGCGGCGTGTTCCCGGCACCTTCGTAGAGGTCGCCGAGAAGCGAGAGGGCGTTGAGCGCGGACCCGGTGCCGGGGAAACGGTCGGCCACCTCTCTCAGGCGCGCCCGACCCTCGCGCCGCCAGCCGCGGCGATAAGTGGCGCGTGCGATGTAATACTCGGCGCGGGCTAGGGTCGCGGCGCTTGGCCCCGCCGCCGCCAGCCGCTCCAGCTCGTCCACGGCGGCGTAGTAGCTACCCGCTCGGAATAGCAGCTCGCCGATCCGCAGCTGTATCGCCTGCCACTCACCCGCCGGCAGTTGCTGGCGCTCGAGATACTCCTGGTACTCACGCGCCGCTGACCCGGGCGCGCCGGAGCGCTCGAAGGTGCGAGCCAGCGACAGGTGGTCGGCTGCGCTGAGATCGGGAAACTGAGAGAGCAGGCTGGCTGCCTCTCGAGCCCAGCGAGGACTGGATCGGATCGCGGCACGCAAAGTGGTGGCTGCGGTGGCGCTGTCCTCTTCTTCCAGTAGTAGCTGTGCAGCGCGGGTCCGCAGCTCGGCCGACCTGCGTCCGACGCTCGGTGCCGCGTCCAGCAACAGCCGCAGGGCAGCCTGGCGGTTGCCGGCCGCCAGGTGGGCATCGACCGCTGCACTGGTGAGTCGGTAGAGCGGTACGGTGACCGCGGCCCTCAGCAGCTCGTTTACCGCCGCCGTGTCGCCCAGCTGGGCCAAGACTTCGGCTGCCCGAATCGAGGACCAGGGCGCCAGCTCGGGGGCGATTTCGGCGGCTCGGCCATAGGCTGCCGCTGCCTCCAGCGGGCGGCCGAGCTCTTCCAGCGAGCGAGCCAGCCCGACCTCGGCGACCGCCCGGGGTGTGCGTTCCAGCGAGTATCTCAGGAAGATCCGGTAGCCCTCGACGGCCCGCTCGGCTTCACCCGTCTCGAGCCAGGCGCGGGCGAGCAGAGCACGCCCGCCCCCGTAGCCGATCGAGTCGAGCCAGCTTGCCGATTCGAGGCGAGCCACCACACCGTCCCAGGCACCGCGGCCCGCGTCGGCCCGGGCGTAGAGCAGAGCCGCCTCGGGCGTCGCGCTGTCGTTACCATTCAGGCCTCGCAACAAGCGCGTGGCGTACCAATGGCGGCCCTGATTGAGCGCCTCGGCCACCTCGGCCAGCGGGTCGTCGCCCACTTCCGCCCTGAGGCCCAGGGCGGCCGGGGCCACGACTATCAAAAGGCACGAGACGTACAGCCGTGACAGGTGCATACCGTCGTACTTGTTTCGGCGGGCTAACTCGACTCAGGACGCAGCGCGGCGGCTCAGCGGTTAAGCGTCTCGACGGCGGCGGCGAGGGCGCGGCGCGAGTCGGCCGTCAGGCTGAAAGCGCCGGTTCCGCTGGGGTCGGTGAACACCAACCGCAGCTCGAAGCCGAGAGACTCCTCGTAAAGCCAGACCTGGCTCCGTTCCGGTCCACCCCGGGCATCGAGGTCGCGGAGAACCTCGTCGGGAGGACCCAGTGTTACATACACCGCACCGCGATCTGTGAGCCATCCCGCAGTCTCCGTCTCGCCGAAACGTGCGTTCGCTTCCTGGATCCTGCGGAAGTAACCCTGAAAGAACTCATTCTCGACCGTCTCCGGGTCGGGATCCTTACTACTCCAGAACGCATGCAATAGTCGGGCCCGGTCCCTGGGCAGGGCATCCCGCAGCCCCTCCAACGCTTGGGGAGGGCCGGCGTAGCGCAGGTAGCCCAGCGCTTCGTCGTAATCGGCGGCCAGCCAATCGGGCGCCAGGGCGACTAATAGGGTGGTCGAGTCGGCGATCTCCGTGCCAGCCAACCTGGCGTGGAGGCTCAGCGCCCCGGGTGGCAAGCTGACGGTATCGAGGGCGGCGCTCAGTGAGCGTAGCGGCCCCTGGCCCGGTTCCGGCGCCAGCGTATCCGACCAAACCGTATCGCCGCCCTGTAAAACCTCGAGGACGACGCTCTGCTCTCCCTCGGAGAGCAGCTCGATGTAGATCTTTGAGTCCTCCTCGCGCCCGAAGTCGATGGTCGCCCGGGGGCTCAGAATGAATCTCGGTGGCAGGTCGCGGGTCGATCGGGGTCGGGCCCTGTATACGACGATCGGTGCGGTAATCGCCGGCACCGTGAAACGGGGCACGCTCAGCTCCAGGTCGGCGTTGAGTCCGACGCCGGACGCGACGTCACTCACCCGGACGTGTGCCGGATAGTCGCCCGGCGGCAAAGTCAGGAAGCTCTGCGAGACCACGCTCTCATCTCTGCGCGCCGTCTCCCGGAAAGTTCGGATCCGGACCTCCTGGGTCTCGTTCAGGTGGGCGACGGCCGCGGCGCTGTCTCCGACGGACACGTCGACCTCGTAGCGGGCGACGAAGCCGGGCGGCGCGCGACGGAACCTCAGGGCGTTGTTCGGCAGCGAGAGAGTGAGGATGGCGTACGAGCTGTCGGCCGGGCCCGGGACGAAGACGAACCGCCCGACGACAGCGAAGCGCTCGTCACCGGTGAGGAAGCCGAGTCCCTCGTAGACACGGAGTGGGTTCGGGATCCGCTCCGCCGCCGGGGTCGGGCCGATGCTCATCTCCGGGCTCGATGTCGCCGGCCCACAGGCCGCGGACAGCAGCCAGAAGAGAAAGAGGCCACCCCGGGGGTGGCCTCTTGATCTCGAGGCGGTGCCCGTTACGGGGATCACACGGTCCGTGCCTTGGCCCCGATCTCGTGGAGGGCGTCGATCATCTTCTGTGCGCTCTCCTCCATCTCGATCACCTGGCGGTCGATCTGCGTCACGAAGTAGTTGTGCGCGATGTTGATCGGGATCGCGATCGTCAGGCCGCTCGCCGTCGTGATCAGGGCGACCTTAATACCACCAGCCACCGTCGTCGCCTCCACCTCGCCGGCCAGCTCGATCGCCTGGAACGCCTGGATCATCCCGATCACCGTACCCAAGAACCCGGTGAGCGGCGCTACGTTCGCCAGCGTCGCCAGCCAGACCAGACCACGCTCCAGCGAGGCGAGCTCGATTAAACCGGCGTTCTCGATCGCCTTCATGACCCGGTCGGTCCCCTCCTGATGACGCCGCAGCCCGGCCAGGAGGATCGCCGCCGCCGGGGCCTTGGACTCCTGGCACTGGCGGATCGCGTCCTGGATCCGGTGCTCGGCCAGCAGCTGGTCCGTCTCCGCCAGTATCGCGCGGGTCCGGGCACCCTTGATCTGCAGGTCGATGAACTTCCAGACGATGATGATAGCGCCGGCTATCGCGAAGAAGGCCAGCGGGTACATCATGAACCCGCCGTCCCTGAACGTCTGCACCAGGTCTAGCCTCTGGCCCTGCCCCAGGGCCTGGGCCGCCATGAGCGTGGACATCATGACTCCGCCCAACTTGAACCTCCTGAGCTTGCAGCGGCCACACCTGTACCACTGCAGAGATGATTTAGGTCTTGCGGTCGGGGAAAATGCGGAGGCTAAGCTAGACAGCCGATTACGGGGTGTCAAGACTGGTTGGGATTCCCGAATTCCCGAATTCCCGAATTCCCGAATTCCCGAATTCCCGAATTCCACGGATTCCACGGATGCCTCGGATTGCCATTCGCCTTCGCAGATTCGCGAGCCCCTCAATCCCCGAATCCCTGAATCCCCGAATCCCTAACTCCCATGGTGGCACGCCGCGCCGCCCTCCAGCTCCGGTAGCTCACTGCGGCACCGTTCGTCCTTCGCCGGGTGTGGGCAGCGGGGATGGAAGGGGCAACCGGGGGGTGGGTCGGCCGGGTTCCCCAGTTCGCCCGACAGCGCGATACGCTCGGGCCACCCGCGCGCGTCGACGGCTGGGACTGCCGATAGCAGAGCTTGAGTGTACGGATGAAGCGGGTTCGCGAACAGCGACTCGCAGTCGGCTAGCTCCACGACTCGGCCCAGATACATCACCGCTACCCGGTCGGCGATATGTCGGACCACGGACAGATCGTGGGTGATGAACAGGTAGGTCAGCCGGAAGCGCTCGCGCAGATCGGCAAGCAGATTGAGGACCTGGGCCTGGACCGACACGTCGAGGGCCGAGACCGGCTCGTCCGCGACGACGAATTCCGGCTCCACCGCCAGTGCACGCGCGATGCCGATCCGCTGGCGTTGGCCGCCGGAGAACTCATGAGGGTATCTGCCCGCGTCGTCGGAGTGCAGCCCCACGGCCTCCAGCAGCTCGCCGATGCGCTGTTCCGCGCCCCGGCCCCGGGCGAGCCCGTGGACGCGAAGCGCCTCGCGCAGCATCCCGCCCACCGTCATGCGAGGGTTCAGCGACCCGTACGGATCCTGAAAGATGATCTGCGCTCGGCGCCGGAAACCCATCAGCCCGGCCCGATCGAGCTCGTCCGTGTTCTGGCCGTCGAAGGTCACACGTCCGGCTGTCGGTTTCAGCAGCCCTAGTATCAAGCGTGCCGTCGTGCTCTTCCCGCAGCCCGACTCCCCGACCAGGGCGACCGACTCGCCGCGCCGGACCTCGAACGACACACCGTCCACCGCACGCAGATGTCCGCGCCTTCGGCCCAGGATCCCCGAGCGGATCGGGAAGTGCTTGACTAGCTCTCGCACCTCGAGCAGCGGCGCGCCGGTCCGAGCGGTCATGGTCCGGCTTCCTCGCGCACCGCGCGGCGCTGTGGTTCCTCTTCCAACCAGCAGCGGCTCGTCGCGTCCGCGGCCAGCAAGAGCGGGGGTTCTTCCCGGCAGCGCTCCCAGGCATGGGGGCAGCGCGGGTGGAACCGGCAGCCGCGCGGCCAGCGCCGGGCGCTGGGCACGCTACCGGCGATGGCCGTCAGGCGTGCCGCCTTTCCAGTCACCCGGGGGATGGATCGAAGCAGCCCTTCGGTATAGGGGTGACGGGGCTGACTGAAGACTCGTCCCGTGTCGCCCTGCTCCACGATCTGCCCGGCGTACATGACGATCACCCGGTCGGCGATCTGTGCGACGACGCCCAGATCGTGGCTGACGAATACGATTGCCATCCCCAGCCGGTCCTGGAGGCTCGCCAGCAGGTCGAGGATCTCCGCCTGGATCGTCACGTCGAGAGCCGTGGTCGGTTCGTCAGCGAGCAGCACGTCCGGGTCACAGGCCAGCGCCATGGCGATCATCGCCCGCTGTCGCATTCCGCCGGAGAACTCGTGCGGGTAATCGTTCAGCCGGCCCTCCGGCTTGGGGATACCCACCAAGCCGAGCATCTCCGCCGCCCGCTGGCGCGCCGCGGCCCGACCGACGCCGCGGTGTAGCCGCACCGCTTCCGCGATCTGATCCCCGATCGTCCACACGGGGTTGAGACTGGTCATCGGCTCCTGGAAGATCATCGAGATCTCGTTCCCCCGGACGGCCCGCATCTGCGCCTCGGAGAGCTCCATCAGATCTCGGTCGCCTAACTTGATCGACGACTCCGGCTCGACCCGGCCGGGCCGGTCGATCAGCCGCAGGATCGACAGGCAGGTGATCGACTTGCCGCAGCCCGACTCGCCGACGATCCCCAGCGTCGTGCCGCGCTCCAGGCTGAAGCTGACGCCGTCCACCGCCCGCAGCGGCTCATCGGCTGTGTGGAAGTACGTGCGGAGGTCGGCGACCTGGAGGACGGGCGCACTCACCGCTACATCCTCAGTCGCGGATCGAGGGCGTCCCGCAGTCCATCGCCGATCAAGTTGAAGGCGACGACGGTGAACACGATGGCCAGTCCGGGGAAAGTTGATACCCACCAGGCCTGCAGTAGGAACTCGCGACCGTCGTTGATGATCGCGCCCCAAGAAGGTGTCGGCGGTTGCACGCTGAGGCCGAGGAACGACAGGCCAGCCT
>CP070812.1:3860513-3917127 GCA_020344015.1 Gemmatimonadota bacterium | reverse complement strand
CTCCGCATCAACAAGCCGGCTCCGATGAGCAGCGCCACCGAGACCGCCAGCTGAAGGACCACCAGGCTGTCGCGCAGCAGTCGCTCGCCGGGCTCGCCGGCGGTACGTGTACCGACGGCGAGTGACCCGAGATTCACGGACCGCAATAGCTTCACCGATCCAACGATCGGCAGGAGAAATGTCGCACATGCGGGGACAAGCAGGCCAACGACCAGCCCCCACCACTCGACCATGGAGCGTCCTGGCAAGACCGTGTGAGGCCAGGTCGAGCGCAGCAGGACCGCGCCGGCCAGTCCCAGCAGTGCTCCGATCCCGCATCCTAGTAGCGCCAGCCAGAGCCCTTCGCTGAGCAGCCGCGATCGCAGGCGCGAGGGCGACGCGCCAAGCGCCGATTCGATCGCCAGGTTGCCGCGGCGGCCCGACGCGCGCGCCAGAACCAGGCCGATGAGCCCGACGAGTGCGATGACCAGGCCGAGACCGGCGACGACCACGAGAACGAACAGCATATCGCCGAGGCCCTCGCTCTGGATCTGTGCCGCCGACCGCAGTGGCGCGGTCCAACTCGATTCCCACCCGGCATTTCGCACGGGATCGAGGCCGAGAACGCTCTCCAGCAGCAGCGGCCGCAGCGAGGCGAATCGCACGAGACCGAAAAGCGCCAGGCCGAGGCCGGTACCCAACGCCAAGGCACCGGCTGCCGGTAACGTGAAGGCACGCGCCCGCAGCAGTCTGCGCAGGCCGTAACCGAGATCTGCGGAGAGTAGAGAACGCCTCATGTGCCCATATCTTTGACGCTTGATGCGGTTGCCGGGAGGCCTGCCACCAGGGAGCAATTTGCCAGCCCCGCCCGAAAGGCGCCACACGCGATGAACCGCGGTCCGGCCAACGCGGTTTTGTGGAGCGGAGCCAGGCACTATTTTTGCCCTCCCAACCGCAGTCCCCAGCCGCTCGCCTACCAAGGAGTCTAGGATGGAACAGCTTGTCTACCTGGATAATGCTGCTACCAGCTTCCCGAAGCCGGATGTCGTGCACGACACAGTTCGGGACTTTTACCGCCAGAACGGGGTCAACCCGGGCCGTACCGGCTGCGACCTCGCCCTCAACGCCGAGCACATGATCCACGGTACGCGGCAGCGTCTGTCCGCGCTCTTCAACAAGAGCATGGTCGATGCGGGCATCGAGAAGGACCCGAACCGGCTGGTCTTCACGATGAACGCGACCATGAGCCTCAACCTGATCATCAACGGCATGATCAAACCCGGCGATCACGTCGTTACTACGATGCTCGAGCACAACTCCGTCATCCGACCGGTCAACCACAAGGTGAAGGACGGCGCGGAAGCCACGTACGTCGTGCCGGACGGCGAGGGTTACCTCGACCCCGAGGAATTCCGCAAGGCGATCCGCAAGAACACCAAGCTCGTCATCGTGAACCACGCATCGAACGTCACCGGCGTCGTTCAGGATCTGCAGGCCATCGGAACTGTGTGCAAGGATGAGGGCGTCCGTTTCGCCGTCGACGCCGCTCAGACGGCCGGCGTCCTGCCCATCGACATGGCCGAGTGCAACATCAGCTTCCTGTCGTTCACCGGTCACAAGGGCCTGCTGGCGCCTACCGGAACCGGCGGGATCTGCGTGGCGGACAACGCGGAGATTGAGGGGACTATCTACGGCGGCACCGGTGTGCGTAGCGCCGTACCCTACCACCTCGAGGATTACCCCTTCAGACTCGAAGCCGGTACGCTGAACCTGGCCGGGATCGCCGGGCTCTCGGCCGGCCTCGAGTGGATCGAGGCTAAGGGCCCCGAGAACATCCACCAGCACGAGATTGGACTGCTCGGCATGCTGCAGGAGGGTCTGGCAGCGATCGAGGGCGTCAGGGTATGGGGGACGATGAAGCTGGAGCGGCGCGTAGCCACCATGTCGGTGACGGTCGGTGACCGCGACGCCGAGGACATCGGGACCATTCTCGACGTAGACTACGGGATCCAGACACGCACGGGGCTGCACTGCGCTCCGCTGATCCACGAACACCACGGCACGGCGCCGCGCGGCACGGTCCGCTTCTCGGTGGGGCCGTTCAACACTGAGGAGCACATCGAGAACGCGATCAAGGCGGTGGCCGCGATCGCGACTGGCAAATGGGGCTGACTCCCCATTACGGTCTGCCGGTAGTAGAATCCATAAGATATGACTGACGAGACCGCAGCGCCGACCGCGGCGCACGAGCCCACGCCCCCGGCTAAGCCCAAGTCTGTCATCGTCCTCTACAATCAGGTCGGTGAGGACTGGTACGAGAAGCTGCAGCAGGTCGATCCCTCAACCCTGCCGTTCGAGCCCGAGTACCCGGTCCACGTACCCACGGTCAGGGAGGAGTACGGTGAAGTCGCCCGCGCCTTGCGGCGGTCCGGCTACCGGGCGCGTGCCGTCAACCTCGAGAACGACCTCCGCCGTCTGGAGCGTGTGCTCAAGCGCAACCGGCCCGACGTCATCTTCAATCTGGTGGAGTTCTTTCACGACGACGCCGGCTTGGAGGCAGCGATCGCCGGGATGTACGACGTATATCGGATCGCCTACACCGGAGCCGCGCCTTTCGCTCTGTCGCTCTGCCAGGACAAAGGGCTGACGAAGCGCGTCCTCCAGGACCACCGAGTACCGACGCCACGATTCAAGGTCTTCTACGAACCGAAGCTGCCGAAGCGGCTGGGCCTCCGCTACCCGATCATAGTCAAGCCGGTCTGGGAAGACGCCAGTGCGGGTGTGAGCAGGGACTCGGTATTCTACGAGCCCGAGCGCCTGGAGGAACGTGTCGGGCACGTGTATCGCGAGTACGGCGCGATCATCATCGAGGAGTTCATCGAAGGTCGTGAGCTCCACGTCTCGGTTTGGGGTAACGACCCGCCCGAGGTCTTGCCACCGGTCGAGTTCGACTTTTCCGAGCTACCACCGGAGTACCCGCCGATCATCACCTACTCAGCGAAGTGGAACCCGCTATCCGAGGTTTACCACAAGGTCCACACGATCTGCCCGGCGCCGCTCCCCGAGCGGCTACTGAGACGGGTCGAGGATGTCGCGATCCGCGCTTACCGGGCAACGGAGTGCCGCGACTACGCCAGGCTCGACATTCGCCTCAAAGGCGACAAGCCCTACGTGTTGGAGGTCAACCCGAACCCGGACCTGACGGAAGGCGTCTCGTTTATGGACTCCGCCGAGCAGGCCGGCTACTCGTTCGACGCGGCGCTGGCGCAAATCGTCGAGCTTGCCGGCGAACGGCGCCCGGCGCTCGTGCCGCCGGCCGAGGTGCCGGGTGAAAGGAGACCGGGCGAGGATCTAGGGCTCTTCCCGAAGATCGAGACGCCGCCTGCAGACCCCGAGCCCGGACCGCCGCCCGCGACCGAAAAGTAGCTCCCCGCGGCGCTTCAGCTCTGGTCGGGCAAAGACCCGATCCGCCATTGCAACTTTACCTGCCCCGGCACAATCTAAGGAAACGAGATCCAGCCTCAGTAAATCGAGACGGAGGGAGCGCAATGCGGGCCCATCGACCGACTCTGGTCGTCTTGCTGTGCGGTTTGCTCTTCGCGCCGCAGGCAGCGGCGCAGGAGCGTGTGCCGACGCAGGAGGAGTTCTTTGAGTTCGTACGTACAGAGGGCGTGGCGGAGGCGGTCGAGCTGTTCCACGCCGTGCGGCTGCGACACCCCGACGCGGTGATCTTCTCTGAGTACCCGATGAACAGTTTCGGCCTACGGTACCTGTACGGAGGCCGAGTGGAAGAGGCGATCGAGCTGCTAAAGCTCAACGTCTTGGCGTACCCCGAGGCTTTCAACACATACGACAGTCTGGCCGAAGCGTACATGATCCAGGGCGACTTCGACGCGGCGATAGAGAACTACGAGATATCGGTCGAGTTGGAGCCCGACAATATCCGCGGTGTCCGGTATATATACCTACTCCAGCACTACACGAAGCAAGAGCACTACATCACGATGCGCGACGGCGTCAGGCTGTTCACGCAGGTCTACATTCCGAACGACCGGAGAAAGACGTACCCCGTATTGCTAAGGCGCACACCATATTCGGTCGGCTACTACGGGCCCACGTACTTCCACCAGCTTCTGGGTCCGAACGACCTCTACCCGAGAGAGGGCTTCATCTTCGTCTATCAGGACGTTCGCGGAAAGTACATGTCGGAGGGCGACTTCGTCGTTATGCGGCCCCACAAGCCGGACAAACGGGGTCCTCAGGACACCGACGAGAGCAGCGACACCTACGACACCATCAAGTGGCTGCTCGAAAACGTTCCGAACAACAACGGCCGCGTTGGCATCTACGGCATCTCCTACCCCGGTTTCCAGGCGGTGATGGGGATGATCGATGCCCACCCGGCGCTGGTGGCGTCTTCCCCGCAGGCATCGCCAGCCGACATGTGGATCGGAGACGACTTCCACCACAACGGCGCCTTCCGCCTTATGTACACCTTCGACTGGCTGGTCCGCAGCGCCAGTCAGAGGACCGACCCGTCCACCGCCGGTCCGACGCGCTTCAGCTACGGCACCCCGGACGGGTACCAGTTCTTTCTAAACCTCGGCGTCCTATCGAACGTGGATGCGCAGTACCTGCACGGCCGTGTTCCGACCTGGAACGAGTACATGGAGCACGGCAACTACGATGACTACTGGAAACGACAAAGCGTTCTGCCACACCTTCAGGATATCGACCTCGGTGTGCTGCACGTCGCCGGCTGGTTCGATGCAGAGGACTTTCGTGGCCCGATGGACATCTACTACACCATGGAGGCGAATGATCCCGACAACAAGAGCACGATCGTCATCGGGCCCTGGCGGCACGGCGGCTGGGCGTCGATGGATGGGGATGCGCTGGGCGAAATCAACTTCGTGCAGAAGACCGGCGAGTACTTCCGCGAGAATGTAGAGTTTCCGTTCTTCAACTACTACCTGAAGGACGAGGGGCCACTCGATCTACCCGAGGCGCTGGTCTTCGAGACCGGATCCAACGAATGGCGGTCTTACGACCACTGGCCTCCAGAGGAGGCGACAAAGAAGTCGCTCTATTTCCACGCCGGAGGCGGGCTTTCGTTCGGGCCACCTTCCGGCGATGCAAGCGACGCCCACGACTCCTATTTCAGCGATTTGGACAAACCCGTACCGTGGTCGGCGGGGATCGCCACGCGGCAGGGGCACCTCTGGATGATCGAGGACCAGCGGTTCGCGGCGCGCCGGCCGGACGTATTGGTCTACCAATCCGACGTATTGACCGAGGACATCACCATCGCCGGCCCAATCATCGCCAAGCTCTTCGTCTCGACGACCGGTACCGATGCCGACTGGATCGTCAAGCTGATCGATGTATACCCGGACGGGAGCTGGCAACGCGGCGCCGACTCCGGCATGCGGATGGGCGGCTTTCAGATGCTGCTCGCTGGCGAGGTGTTTCGCAGCAAGTACCGCAACAGCTTCGAGAACCCCGAGCCCGTGCTTCCGAATCAAGTGACGGAGATCAGTTTCGACCTCGGTGACAAATGCCACACGTTCAAGAAAGATCACCGAATCATGGTGCAGGTTCAGAGCACGTGGTTCCCGGTGATCGACCGCAACCCGCAAACGTTCGTCGACATCTATCACGCTACCGAGGAAGATTATCAAAACGCAACGCACAGGGTCTACCGGGCGCCTGACTTCCCTTCGCACCTCGAGGTTCTTTTGGTGGAGCAGCGCTGATGAGAAACTCCAACGAGAGCCGACTGGCCGAGCTGCGGGAAGCCCTGCAGGCGCGGCCGCGCGTCTCGCTCGCCAACCTGCCCACGCCGCTGGAGCCCTGCCCGGGGCTCACCCGCGAGCTGGGCGGCCCTCAAATCTGGGTCAAGCGCGACGATCTCACGGGGCTCGCCACGGGCGGCAACAAGACGCGGATGTTCGAGTATGTGCTCGGTCAGGCAATCGAGGACGGAGTCGACACGGTGGTGGGGGGTGCGGCAGTGCAGTCGAATTACTGCCGGCAGCTGGCGGCTGCATGTGCGAAGCTGGGCTTGGATTGTCACCTGCTGCTCCGCAAGGTCCGCGCTGAACGCGACGACGAAATCCAGGGCGGTCTGCTGCTCGATCTGCTGGTGGGTGCAAAGGTCGAGACGATCGAAGGGGTCAGTTGGGCTGAACACGGGGAGCGCATTCGCAAGCGGGCGCAGGAGCTCGAGGCGCGAGGAAAGCGTGTCTACATCGGGCGTGTCGGTGACGAGTCGCGGCTGGGGCGCTACGCCGTCGCCTACACGCAGGCTTTCGTCGAACTCATCGAACAGGCCGAAGAGGCGCAGTTGACGATCGATGAGGTCTGGATGAGCTCGTCGGACGCCACACAGGCAGGGTTGGCGATCGCGGCGAAGCACTGCGAATCCCCGGTGCGCCTGGTCGGTCTGCCCTCCCTGCCACAGCCGATTGCGCCGGGCTGGACTTTTGCCGAATGCATCTCGTCGTTCGGGAACGAGTGCGCGGAGATACTCGGCCTGCCGACGCGACTCGAGCCTGACGATATCACCAGCATCGTCGACTACGTCGGGCCGGGCTACGGGGTGCTGACTGACGCGGCCCGCACCGCCATGCAGCTGGCCGGCCGCTGTGATGCGCTGTTGCTCGACCCCGTGTATACGTCGAAGGCGATGGCTGGTTTGATAGACCACGTGCGACGCGGCCTGGTCGCCCCAGACCACACGATCGTCTTCCTCCACACGGGCGGACTGCCGGCGCTGTTCGCCTACGCCGATTCGCTGGGACTGGAAGCACTGCTGTAGACGCTGCACGCGGCGGCCACGAGCAGCGCGCCATCGTCGAACGCCGTCACCTAGTCAGGGTATCCGCTCTCGCCGAGCAGCCGAAGCAGCCGCGAGTAGAATAGCGGGTCGTCTCAGGATCCTTCTTCCTCCCTCTCCTTCACCAGCTTCGCCCGCTCCTCGAGGTGCTCCTCCATCTCCAGATGCGGCACACCCTCCGTCCACCAATCGGGTGCCGGCTCACCCTTGAGATAGTGGTTGAAGAACTCACGCATACGAACCGTGTAGTCCTTCTGGTTCGCCGGCTTCCGCACGCCGTGGTTCTCGCCCACGTACTGGAGCATAACCACTGGTTTTTCCAGCCGGCGGAGAGTGTTGAAGTACTCGATCCCCTGGTTCCAGTCGACGGCGCCATCCTCATCGTTGTGCAGCAGCAGGAGCGGCGTCGACACATTCTCGGCGAAGTATACCGGCGAGTTCCGCATGTAGGCCTCCGGCGCCTCCCAGTAGCCGCCGCTGAAGCGCCCCTGGCTGCTCTCGAAGATCGGCTGGTTCGCGCTACCAGTGTTCCAATAGATCGAGCTGTACATGCTGATCATGTTGGTGAGCGGCGCTCCGGCCAGTGCCGCGGCGAAGGCATCGGTCTGCGTAATCAGAAACGCCGTCTGATAGCCGCCCCAGGAATGGCCCTGCAGTCCCACCCGTTCCGGGTCGACGATGCCGGTCGCGATTGCCGTCTCCAACGCCGGCAGCACACACCAGACCGCCGACATCCCGGGGTCGTCCACCCGATACGTGATGTCGGGCATCAGCACCGCGTAGCCGTTGCTGGTATAGACCGACTTGTTGAAGCCGCGAGCGCTGGGCGTGGTGTAGCGGTTCAGGGTCTGGGACATTCTCTCATATATATAGACGATGGTCGGATAGCTCTCCCCTTCCTGGTAGTCCGCCGGCAGGTGGAGAGCCGCCTGTAGCCGATCACCATGCTCGCTCTCATAGTCGAGCAGCATGGAGCCCGCGGTCCAATTGAACTCCGACTGCTGCGGGTTGGCGTCGGTAATCTGCCGCGGCTGCCTGAAAGACGCGTCGGTGACGTGGTAGTTCGGGAAGTCCTCGTAGGTGTCCCGCGTAAACAGGTGGGTGTCGGCGTCCTCCGCCTTGATCAACGAGCCGTAGCCCGCGTCGTCCCACGCCAGCATCTCGACACCCGGCCTACCGCGGTTGATCCTTCCAAGACCCGCCTTCTTAGTCCACTCGCCGTAGGGAGCGAGGTAGATCGGCTCCGACAGGTCGATCCCTTCCTCGTCCGGGTCGAGGACGAAGCGCCGACGATACCGGATGCCGTCTGTTTTGCCGTTCACGGTCAGGTTGGTGCCCCGGTCACCATGAACGGCCACCCGCCAGATGTCCCAGTTGTCGTACAGCAGCACCGCCCGGCTATCGCTTGTCCAACCGATCGGATAGATCGGTGGATCGACGACGGGGCGGTCGTTCTCCGTGTTGATGAACGACGTGGGTACCTCCTGCGTTATCGTGAAGTGACGGCCCCCGGCCATCTCGTAGGTGTGGAATTGTCCGTCCCCATAGTAGAGGAGGTGGCCTCCATCGGGCGCGAGCCCAAACGCCCAGCGGTTACCCTCCAGGGCCAGCGAGCGTTCGCCGCTGCGCATGTCGATGGCATAGACATCGCGGTAGCGACGGCCGTCCAGATTGCCCATCAGCTCGTAGTCGTCATCGTCGTACCCGATGGCCCAGCGCCCTTTGGGCGAAGCCGTCACCTGCCGGACATCCTCGTCGGCCAGGCGGATAAAACGGTCTTCGGCCACCCGGTAGAGCGACAGATAGCTGAAGTCTTTGTCGCGCCCCTCCTGGACCTGCTGCATCGACTGCAGCCTTTCGTCCTGCCAATGCCAGATCACCAAGTCCGGCTTCTCCTCTTCATCCTCTTCATCGCGTCCGCGCCGCGCGGGACCCTCCTCCTCTTCTCCTTCTCCTTCTTCCTCTTCCTCACCCTCTTCCTCTTCCTCTTCCTCTTCCTTCTCCTCGGCACTCTCCTTCAACTCCACCTCGTGGATCCCGAACAGGATGGCGTCCCGCGGCTCGGTCCATTCGGGGGTCCGATTGGGTGAGATCGTCATGCCCTCGGGGAAGTTCGGATCCTCATGTGGGTCGTAGATGACCTTCGTGGGCCCGCGGGAACCGAAGTCCTTGAAGGCGACCAGACTGTAGAGCGGATCCTCGTAGTCCTCGTCCTCAACGCCCTTCAGCGCTGCGAGGCCATCGCCCTCGTCCGTCCAATTCAATTGCCGGTACGCCGCCTCATCGCTCTCCAGGACGCGAACCACACCGGTCTGCATGTCTCTCAGTTGTACTCCGTTGCCAGCCTTACCGTCGGTGTCGATCAGCCAGGCCAGCCAGCGGCCCGACTCGTCGAACGCGAACTCCGACACGTTGCCGATGCTGAGCTGCGCCCCGCTCTCCAGTTCGTAGAGCAGCAAGTCGGAGCCCCGCGCCCGCTCGCCGCTGTTTCGACCTCCCAGAAGTCCCTGGGGTGCATAGCGGTGGAGCGCGATCCAGCCACCGGCCTCACCGGCGAACTGGAAAGCACGAACGTCCTCGAACTCGGTAAGCTCGCCGCTGGCCAGCTCGACCAGCCCTACCTTGTTACGCGCCGGCTCTTTCTCCTTTTCCAGCCGCCTTGCCGCCGCGCGGTCTGGATAGATCACGAAAGCAAGCCAGCGCGAGTCCTCCGAAAACGCCAGCGAGCCAGCAGAGCCCGGCGCCTCGCCGAAGGGGAACCGGTACTCGGTATCGTCGGTCGTGCTACGCAGAACGTATTCTCCGTCGCCCTCGATAGGGTCCAGGCCGTAGGCCAACCACCGCCCGTCCTTAGCAACCGCGGCCGAGCCGATTCGCTTCCAGGCAAGTGCGTCGGTGATCTCGATCGGTCGCTGCTGGGAGTCCGCTGCGACCTCGGGCTCCTGTGCGACGGCCGTGGCGGGCGAGGCAGCGAGCCCGGCTAGAGCAGTAGTCAAGACGATCAGCGGGAGTGGACGGAATAGCGTACGCGGTCCCATCGATGCACCTCCGTGCTGGCTTCCTAGAGCGGAGCGTGAAGAGATTCCAGTCGCAAGATGGGCGCTAGGGTATCGACGAGCAATCCGCCCGAACGCAGGTCAATGAGGCAGCACGATGGCTCGGTAGCTTACCAGGCGAACGTGTAGGTATACTTGATCAACACCGTCCGGTTGTCGGTAATAGGCAGCGCAGGATCCACGCGATCGCGATTCAGGTTCACACCCTCGTTGTAGACCAACCACAGATCGTTTCCTTCGGCGAAGTTGTAACGGAAACGGACGTTGGCCGCCGCCTGGTCACCCACGTTGCTGTACTGGATGAAGGCGTTCATCGAGAGTTTCGTATCCAACGCCGACCCTATTCTGAGGCGCGCCAGATGCGAGTCGAAGCCCTGATCACGATCGGGGAAGCGGACGACATCGAGATTATACTCCAAGCTCAGCTCAAGATGCGACGACGCATACCAGACCGGCACCAACCAGAGGTTCGCCCGCCACCCGTCGTAGAACTGCTGCACACCGCCACCCAGGAAGGTTCGGAACGCCCGGCCCGGCGGCAGGCTGTAGTCGAACTCGAAGCGGGGGAACCAGTAGCTCCCGGGTGGGACGTACGTGTCGCGCGGAAAGTCGAGCTGTTCGCGGAGATCCTCGTAGTACAGCTCCAGATCCAGCCCTATACGCGAGCCCGATCTCCACAGCAGATCGACATCGTGCTCGATGAAGAACGACTCGACGCTGCCGTCGGGGTTGCGCAGGGCCAGCGCGCCGAACAACTGGAACGGATCGATCCTCCTCAGAGGCCCACTTTCCGGGTAGTGAAAGTAGGCGAGCGAGTACTCGAAGTCGCTGAAGTTCTGGCGAGCGATGAACCCCATCTCGGGACGGTAATCAGCACCGAACCTGCGAGCGGAGAAAAAATACGAGAACCCGCGCTCGCGCGCCCGATTGACGTAGACACGCACCGCGTTCGCTTCCGCGAAGCGGAAACCGTGTTGGTCGATGATGTCATCATCGAACGTCTGCGCCCAACGGATCCCAAGGTAATCGTCGCCCGCGACCCGGAACGTGCCGTCGAGACCGTAAGCGACGTTGTACGACCCGTCATCACCGAAGCGTGTCGTGAGCATCGCGCCCGCATTTGAGTACTGGTTGAACACCCGACGACGAACCCGCGCGACGCCGAAGTTCTCCGACGGCAGGTAGGTGCTGCTCTTCGTCTGCATGTTCAAGATGCCCAGGTCCCACTCACCCGCTCGCCCTACCAGCCGCGCGCCCGCGATGATCGGAATCGCCTCGCCGGCGTAGAGCCCAATCTGCCTGCTGTAGAACAGCCGGGTCGGGCCGCCGGTGAACAAGTCGAAGACACCCGACCGTTCCTGGAAGAAGCGGCGCTTCTCCGGGAAGAACAGGTGAAAACGGGTGAGGTTGACCTGATAGTCGTCGGCCTCGACCTGGGCGAAATCGGTATTCACCGTGAAGTCGAGCGTCAGGTTGCTGGTCACGTTGTAGCGCAGATCGCCGCCCGCCTGAAACTCGCCTTCGCTGTTCAGGTCATAACCGTTCTCGAGCTCGTTGAGCTCTGGCGTCTGCCCGACACCGCTGAGCACGTACGGCGTCAGGTAGACCGGCCGGTGGGTGGCGACGCCTACGAGGACCGCGTCCTGGGCGAGCGACGGTCTATGGTAATCGAACTCGGGCGCGATTTCTGGAAAGACCTGTGTTTCGTTCTTGCGCGGGATGTAGCGGTATGCTGAGATGCCCATCTCCACGCGGCCGCCCACGGCCTGGAAGCCGAGGCTCGAGAAGGGAATGCGCAGCTCGGCGAACCAACCCTCAGAGGTCTGCACGGCCGAGACATCCCAGTGCGTGTCCCAACTACCATTCCACGCACCCTGCCCGTCACCGCTGATCGAAACGTCACCGCGGATCCCGGCCGGCGTCGTCCAGAACCAGAGCCCGATGTCGTTGTCGTTGAAGGGATCGACTACTATGCCGAAGCAGTCGTCGCCGCTCAGGCGGTCACGGTATAGCGAGTTTACCCTTATCCTCGCCGGATCGGAGTCGAAGAAGCGACCCGCGACATACAGGTGCCCTTCGTCGTAAGCGACGCGGATCTCCGTCCGCTCGGTCAGCGCGCCACCACCGGTCGGAGTGTACATCGTGAGCGGGAACGGTTCCACCTCCTGCCAAGCCAGCTCGTCGCTCACCCCGTCCAGGACCACCGGTCCGCTCAGTCGGGTGAGCCTGAGATAGGCATCATCCTGTCCCGACGCGGCACCCCGCGTCTGGGCCAGTAGCTTCGACGCTCCCTGGGGCAATGCCGTCGCGCAACTCACGGCGGCCGCGACCGCCAGGACACTGGTGATTCTGTTAGTGCTCACAGCAATCATCGAGCTTGTGGTCGTGGTGACGCGATGGGTTGATCTCATCCAGTGCCCAAACCGCCATCGCCCGCACCGAAGGCTCCGGATCGCGCAGCGCGTCCAGCAGTCCATCCACCGCCCGCTCGTCGCCCAGACACCCCAGGCATTCCGCCGCCGAGCGTCGCATCCACGGATCCTCGTCGGCCAGCGCGACGAGCAAGGTGTTCACGTCGTCGCTAAGAGCACTCGCCTCCGTCGAGCCGAGTCGGCCCGTCCAGACCTCATCGTTATCCCACGAACCACGTCCCCAGTCGGCGAATATCGCCGCGCGCTCCGCCTCCGCTTCCCTGCCGCCAATCTCGCCCAGCGCCCAGATCACCGGCTCACGCAGTTCGACTTCGCTCCTGTATACCGAGATCAGCGGCTCCACCGCCGCCGGATGCTCGATCTCACCCAACGCCAGGACGGCCATCTCCCGCACCAGCGGATTATCGTCCTCGAGAGACTCGATCAACGGCGGGATCGCCATGTTGTCCTTGATCTCGCCCAGCGCCCAGGCGGCCACCAGACGCACGTCGGCGTTCCTGTCTTCCAGTGCCTCGATCAACGGTCTCACGCCCCGCGTGTCCTCCAGCTCCCCCAACGCCCACGCCGCGTAGCGCCTGACCAGAGGATCGTCGTCCTGCAGCTCGCGAATGCGCTGCGCCACCGCGTCGCCCTCCTGTAGCGCTCCCCGTATCTCGGCCGTCAGCTGCGGCAGGGCATCCGGGAACGCCGTCGCCAGAGCGCCGGCCACTGCAGCTAAGAAGATAAAGCGTGCGGCGCCTGTTGAAAATAAATTTTCATGTAGCGACATAGTAATCCGACCCTTCCTTTGTGGTCTTACGTCGTTAGTGCGAGAACTCGTGACGTGACGGGTTGATCTCGTCGAGCGCCCAGATCGCCATGGCGCGAACCGCGGGCTGCGGATCGCGGAGCGCGTCGAGCAGCGGCTCGACGGCGCGCTCGTCACCGCGAATCCCCAGCCACTCGGCGGCCGAGCGTCGCATCCTGGGATCGTGGTCGCTCAAGGCCGTAGTCAACGCGCCCAGGTCGTTGGCGAAAGACCGTGCCTCGCGGGAGCCGAGCCGGCCCGTCCAGACCTCATCGTTCCCCCAGGAGCCGCGCTCCCAATCGGCGAAGACAGCGTTGCGCGCTCGGATGGCATCTCTGGTGTCGATCTCGCCGAGCGCCCAGATCACCGGCTCTCTGAGTCGCTCCTCGCGGCGGAGCGCCTCTGTCAACGGCTGGACGGCGGATTGGTGTTCGATCTCTCCGAGGGCGAGAACCGCCATCTCGCGAACCAGTGGATCGTCGTCCTCGAGCACCTGGATGAGCGGATAGACCGCCATGTCGTCTTTGATCTCGCCCAGCGCCCAGGCGGCGACGAGTCGCACATCGGCATCCCCGTCACCGAGACTCTCGATGAGAGGCATCACCGACCTGTCGCTCTCGAGCTCGCCGAGTGCCCAGGCCGCGTACCGTCTTACCCGGGGATCATCGTCCTCGAGCTGGCCGATGCGTCGCTCCACGGGATCGCTGCTCTGCTGGATGGTTCTGAGCAGCTCGGCGGTGGCCGTACCCCATATCTCGACGCTCGCCAGCGGGAAGGCCACCAGCAGAGCACCGACGGTCGCGGATGCCAATTGACTATGAGACAAAGGCGACCGATCTAGGCCGCGGGCCAAGATGCTTCGGACGCGTCGCGCCAGACTGGAGGCGTGTGCCATCGCGAAGGCGCCGCGTGGAGTATCATCCACCACCTGGGCACGAGCGATCTCGTACAGGTGCGTGGCATAGATGTCCGATCGTATCCCGATGTGCAACGCCAGGTCGTCGCAGGCGCGCTCGCGCTCCACGGCACCCTGCCGTGCGGCGATCCAGACCAACGGATTGAACCAATAGACCGCGCAAACGATCTCGACCATCAGGAGAATCGCGTAATCCCAGCGTATCACGTGCGCCAGCTCGTGCAGCAAGACGATCCGCTTCCGCTCCATCGTCCACGTCACCACACTCTCGGGGAGAATCACGACCGGCAACAAAACGCCCCACGTCAGCGGTACCGACACCTCATCGCTCACAACCACCCGGACCGGCCGCCGAATCCCCAGGCTGTCGACGAGTCGCTCGGCGAGCTCGCAGACGTCGGCCGAACGGCAATCTCTCGCGCGCCGCGTGATACCGCGCACCTGCAACGTGTCGAGACCGAGGCGGGCGAGGAGTGCGAGAACACCCAACGCCCAGATCAACAAGGCGACGGCGGCGGCGGAGGGCCCCGCCGGTCTCGCTGCACCGACACTCGCCCGCCCCGCTCCTGATGCCGGGCCCGGCGACGAGCGGTTATCGTCGCCCGAAGCGAACATCACTGTGGACTCTCCAGCCTCCTCGAGCTCGCAATCGCATTCGCAATCGCAGTACTCTTCATCGCCTGCGCTTGTCACATCGTCGTAGGCGATTGCAGGTGTCTCCACAGACACATATAGCGGTTCCAGCTTCCATGCCGGCAGCGACGACGACAGGATCGGAAGGAAAAGCAGACAGCCGAGCGCAACAGTCCATACAGCATGGCGAACCGCAGCCGAAGCCCCGCGCAGATACCACGCCGCCACGCCGGCAGCTCCCAGTACTATCGTGCCTTTGAGCAGAACGTCGACTGCCAGGTCGACCAAGAAGGCCATGTATGGATTAGCCAGCATCTGACTCATGGGACTTTCTCTCTTCTTCGATCCATTTGGCGATCACGTCCAGCTCCTCCCGCGACAGCCTCGACATGCCGAGCAGCGCCAGGATCGCCCGCGATGGCGACCCGCGGAAGAACGTCAGCAACACGTTACGAATCGCCGACCGCGAGGCCGTCTCGTGCGGAACCGTCGGCGTGTATACGTAGCGACGCCCTTCCTGACGGTGCTTCACGTGGCCTTTCTTCTCCAGAATCCCCAGCGTCACCCGAACCGAGTCGTAGCCGGGATCGGGATCCATGCGACCGACGACGTCGGCCGCGCTCGCCTCCCCCAGTCGGTAGAGGATCTCCATGATCTCCCGTTCCCTGCGGCTCAGCTTGGCCTGCTCGGCTTTCGTCAAGGCGGTCCCCCGGCTGCGGTTTGATGAAAAAATCTTTTCATATGCCCCATACTAAGCCCCCTCCGCGGCACTGTCAAGCGTTCTCGGTCAGAAGCCCTGGCAGAGGGGCTGGATGGGGCTACCGCTCGGGGACGGGGTCATCCCCTATGAGCCCTACGAGTGTTTCAGGCGGAAGGTGTCGAGAGTGGCTCGCGGCCTAGCAGGCCAGGAGGAGGGTCAGCAGCACCCAGAGGGCGACGGCCACCGCTGTCTGCACCACCTCGGTTCGGACTTTAAGCGCCATCACGCCAAGCCTCCTGGTTCCGCGCCCCGCCCGTCGCGGAGGCTTCACGGAATCAGAGAGGCAGGCCGGGGGCCAGACCGACCCGGGCGCCGCACGGCCATGCCATACTGTTGTGGGATATTGAGTTGCGCGGTTTGAGGCTAACTGGTCCTTCGCCTCAGAGCGCCGTTTCGTGTCCTGCCGGACACGGGCTGGGGAGGGTCAGGTGTCCAGCGAGACACGCATCACCGCCACGCTCCCAGGGTAGAGAGTCAGTCCGTTACGATCGATTCCAGGTATGCCCTCTTCACTTCGTCGGGCACCTTGTTGTGCCCACACTCGAAGTTGAGGCACCGAGGACAATCATGCGCTCCGATCGAGATGACGAGGACCACGATGGAGAGGACGTAGACGAGCAGTAGCTCCCATTGCGACAGCAGCCAGTACACGGGAAAGAGCGTTAGGACCAGCATCCCGATAGGAGCGTAGATCCCGACGATCCGGCTCTCCGGAGTCGACCTGGGCTTCCATATCTTGGGGGCGCCCCAGATCATGAAACAGTGGTGGATCTTTCCACCCATTTTGTAGTAGGCGCAATGCGGGCACTTGATGCTGTACATGATCCCGGCGTGCAGCAGGCAAAGTCCGACGTATATGAATGGCCAGTAGACTGCTTCCGAGTACCGAATGATGGCGATCAAGGCGACAGACACAGGGATCGCCGTTAGGAGCTTGTAGTAAACAAACCGTCCAAAGTCAGGCTTGACCGAAATGCACCTTTCGGGGGAAATCATCGTCAGATACCTCCTGATGGGGTAGCTAGATGAGCTTGCAGCAGTAGGAGTCTGCCTTTCCTTTGATGAACCTTCCTATGTCCACCACCGACTGTATGTCATCATCAGCGACGCCCAGCCTGCGAGCCGCCTCGATATGCTTCTCCAAGCTCGAGGTGCAGTTGACCGCGAAAGCGGCCGCAATGGACACCAACTCCGTCATACGTGTCGTGCCACCATCACCAACAGAGGGCTCACTTTCCTGACCGAGCAGCTTGCGCCTCAGAAGCTTCAGTCCGTGCCATTCCATTATTTTCTGGGCGCTATCGCGCACAGCTATGGCGTCGGCCATAGCCCGCTCGATCTCTTCATCTGTGGCGCCGGCCTTTCGCACTTTCTTGAAGTGGTAGTTGGCGCAGAGCTTGCACCCAGAGGCCAACGATGCGCCCACAGATATGAGCTCTTTCTCCTTCGGCGTCAGCGACATGTCCCGGCCCTCGGTTGTAGAGTACGAATCGGGTCCTTCACGCTACGCTCATCAGCGAGACGCGTCAAACGGACCCGAATCTGTGATTGCCATGCTCTGAGAAGACCGACAGGGAAAAGCGCCGTGGTGACGGCGCTCACTATAAAGGCTAGCGGCCTCCCCCGCGCCGGCGACGCGAATCCCGCTCCAGCAGTCGCTGCAGCTCGAGACGCAGGCGATGGGTCTGCTCGCTGACCCACTCCTCGCCATCACGCAGCCAACGCACGACCGCATAAGGCGAGCAGCTGCGGCGCGGCGCCGTGCCCCGCAGGAAGAGCTCGCGTTCGCCGCGGCAGCCGAGGCCGGCGCGCAACCCGGTGCGCGGATCCACCTCCACTACCTCTATTCCCGGCGGAATACTGAATCGGCCCCCACCGTACGGGCCTCTGTCGCCGTAGGCGCCGACGGCTTCGACAAGAAAGCCCGTGAAGATCGGCAGCGCGGCCCTCGCCCCAGGCAAGCCGATGCTCCGCCCATCATCGAATCCGACCCAGACGCCGACCGTCAGCGACGGTGTGTACCCGATGAACCAGCCGTCGCGGAAGTCGTTCGTCGTACCCGACTTCGCTGCCACCTCGCCGCGGTAACCGAGCGAGCGCAGGCCACGACCGGTGCCGCGCTCGACAGCTCCGCGCAGCGCCGAAGTAACGAGATATGTCTCGGCCAGCTCGTAGACCTGCTCGCCAGTCCTGTCGTTGCGGGCGATCAGTTCGCCCTCACGATCGAGGACGCCGAACACCGCGCGCGTGTCCGCGCGGTATCCGCCCGCCGCCAGCACCCCGTAGGCCCGCGTCAGCTCCAAGGGGGTAACCTCGTTCGAGCCGAGGGCTATGCTGGGCACGGCGATGAGCCGGCCTTCGATCCCCAAGCTCCGAGCGGTCTCGACGATTCGCTCCGGCCCTACCTTCATCCCGAGCCTGGCGAACGGCACGTTGAGCGATTTCTCCAGCGCCTCGCGCAACGTGATCGGCCCGCGGAAACGACGGTCGTAGTTCACCGGCTCCCAGGGTCCCTGCCGCGTCTGCACCACGAACCGTTCGTCGTGTAGAACGGTGGCAAGGGTCAACTGCTCCTCATCATCCGCGCCTTCATCCCGGCGCGATAGCGCGGCGAGCGTCACGACCGGCTTGAAGGCGCTGCCCGGCTGCCGGCGCGCATGGACCGCGCGATTGAACTGCGAGGCACCGTAATCGCGACCTCCCACCATCGCTAGGATGTCCCCGGTCTGCGGTTCGAGAGCGACCAGGGCCGCCTGTATCGGCGAATCATCGCGCGTCAGGTTCGGGTACTGTGACTCGAGCTGGAGTAGGCCCTGGCCCAGCGCCCGCTCGGCGGCACGCTGAAGCCGCGTGTCCAGCGTAGTGAACACCGCCAGGCCCTCGCCGGCGAGGCCGTCCTGACCGTTGGACCTCAACTGCTCTCTCACGTAGTCGATGAAGTAGCGAGCGCTGCGTGCCGGGCGGGCCTCCACCCTTACGATGAGTGGCGAGTTTACCGCTTCTTCGTAAGTCTTCTGATCGACGGCTCCTACCCCTTCCATCCGTCGCAACACGAAGTCGCGACGCATCCTCGCCGCTTCGAGTCGCCGGAATGGACTGTAGAGGCCCGGACCGCGTATCAGGCCGGCGAGGGTCGCGGCTTCGCCGAGGTCGAGCGCGCTCACATCCTTACCGAAGTAATACTGTGCCGCGCGACCCACACCGTGGATCGCGAGCCCACCGTCCTGCCCGAGGTAGACCTCGTTCAGGTACGCTTCGAGGATCTGTTCCTTGCTGTAGCGTCGCTCGAGAACGGCCGCTATGGCCGCCTCACGCACCTTGCGGATTATTGTGCGCCGCGGATTCAGGAACAGGTTCTTGGCGAGCTGCTGGGTGAGCGTGCTGGCGCCCTGCCTGACCTGTCCGGCGCGAAGGTTAGCGAGCGACGCGGCAACGATCCGTCGCAGATCGAGCCCGTCGTGCTCGAAGAACCGCTGGTCCTCGATGGTGAGAACCGCGTCCACCAGGTGGTCCGGCACGTCCGACAGCCGGACCGGCACGCGATCCTTGGACGACGTGCCCTGGAAGCTGCCGATCAGCTCCGGCTCGAGCGTGATATGGGTCAGCCGTTCACCGCCCCCATCCTCGATTCTCGCTATGCGACCTCTGTAGTCGAAGCGGACTCTGGCGGTGCCGCCTTGGCTGATCCTCTCGTGGTGGCGGAACGGCCGGCGACCGATAGTCCAGACCCGTGACTCGAAGCGGTACTCGCCGATCCCGACATCGCGGCCGGCGGCACGCGTGTAGCCCAACCACTCGAGCTCGTCCTCGACCAGCGAGCGGCTCGCTTGCATGCCCAAGTGAAGTACCAGGGGGCGGGCGTATATCCTCGTGGGGGCCTGCACGGTCGAATCCTCGAGGCGGGCCACCGTAACGGCCTCCAGCGCTACGAGCCCCGCAGCGATGACTACCAGCGCTACGGCCGATGCGGCTAGAGCTTCGAACCTGGACCTTCCTCGCGCCCAGACCCAGATCGCCTTCACGGGCGCCCTCCAGTTAACGCTAGCTATCAAACCGGTTAGGCTGTCGGACTACCCTCTCCCATCATTTGGACGGGCCCGGCAGCCATACGGTTGTCCACCTCGAGCCAGTATCGTAAGCCTCTAAGCCACCTTACGATGTCGAGCCGAACGCCGATTCACCAAGCCTCCCGCCGGCGCATTGGCTGAACCTGCCAATAACTCAGAGACCGCCAGGCCCACTCCAACGGGCCGAACCGGAAGAACCGGAGCCAGACTACGCTGAGAACGAGCTGGCCGGCCAGATTCGGGACGGCGAGCAGCAACGCCTCGGTACCGCTCAACCGACCGAACAGGCCCAGTCCGTACGAGTAGAAGATGAGACCGCAGATGACGGACTGGCCCACATAGTTGGTGAGCGCCGCGCGTCCCAACGCGGCAAGCGAGCGGACGACGCTCGACCCGGCGTTTCTCGCGCAGGCCAGCGCCACCGCGCCGGCATAGCTTAGGCTCAGCGCCGGAATCCCGAGGTTGATGCCTATCAAGAAGACCCAGATCGCCACCACGTACTCGCCGCTCAACTGCTGCGCCGCTCCCCCCGTCAGCTCGAGCAGCAGTCCAAGTACCAGACCCGAGAAGACGATCGTTTTGTAGTGCCCGAGATTTCGATCGCGCTCGAGGAAGAGCGAGCGCTTGACGAAGTACATACCGAGGATGAACAGGGCGAGCACACGCCAGGTCAGGAACACGAGCCTGAGGGACATCGCCACAACCAGATAGCTCACGGCCCGATGCCGGACCTGCTCTGCCCAAGTGCCCTCCCGGAAGATGCGCTCCTCGTCCGCCATGAACTCATAAAGCTCGAGCTCGGATACCCGGAGGATCTTCGTGACCAGAGGTATGAGCGTCACCCCCGTCACCATCTCCGACCCGCTCGAGCTCCCGGCACGAAAGTCCTCCTCAACCTGCCCCGACGGTCCACTACGTTCGTCAACCAGCTGCTGCCAGTTCGGTTCGCCCGGCAGCGCACCGCCGGGCGCGCGTTGGGCGTACACTCCGAGCGCGATAACATTGCCGAGATACAGCGCGACGGCGGTCACGAGAAGGGGCCGCGCCTCGAGTTTCCGAAAAGGGAGAGCGATGAAAGCGATCAGAGCGTAAAAGGCCAGGATGTCAACGGCGGAAAGGAGCAGACCGTGGACAAGACCGATGACCAGCAGCACGATCAACCGGCGGACATAGAGGCCGGTAAACGCTATGCGACTTTCCTCGGCGCGCAGGCTTTGCAGCGCCAGACCCATCCCAAACAGGATGGAGAAGAGCGTGTAGAACTTGCCCTCGACCAGCAGCCCAAGAAACAGGGCCACCGCTTGATCGGCTGCGGCGGCTCCTTCGACCATCACGTTCCTGGAATCGGCCGGGAGTGCGAAGATGATGATGTTGGCCAGGAGCATACCGCAGATCGCGACGCCGCGCAGCACGTCCAGTGTGACGATCCGCTCCGCCCCGGACACAGGCCCCCAGCGGCCCGGCAGGGCCACTTCACGATATGAGTCGCTTACACCGGCTGCACCCTCAGACATCCGACGTCGCTCGCTAGCTTACCCTCACGGCTGCACCCGTCCGATGAGGTTCTGAATCCTCCCGGATAGCGGGCTGGCCCCATTGCTGTAGTTGGAGAGGACGGCGACGACGTATCCGGCGTCGACGAAGATCGCAAGATCGCCGTTGATTCCGGTGAAGCCACCACCGTGTCCGACGACCCGGCCCTTCGGCCCCACCTGGGTGACAAACCCATAGCCGTAGCCCGCATCCGACTTGGCGGTCCACATGACCTCCAACGAGCCCTGCGAGACGAGCACCCCCGCGACCAACGCCCGGGCGAAGCGGTGTAGGTCGCCGACGGTCGAGAACCCGCCGCCCGCCGGGCCACCCTTGATGGAGTGTAGGAACAGGTTGTTCATCCAGGCAGGCTCGTGTCGCGGCTGCGGGTCGTAACCGATGGCGACGTTCTCGACGGGATAGTCCATCTCGTAACTGTCCGAGCTCTCCATGCCGGCGGGTCCGTAGATGTGTTGACGGATGTAATCGAAGTAGCCGACGCCGGTGGCGCTCTCGATCACCGCGCCAAGGAGCAGCATCCCCGTATTGCTGTAGCGGAACCGTTCACCAGGCTCGAACGCAAGTTCCTCCTCCTGCACCAGGGGCTTGAAGTCATCGATCTCTCGGTACAGGCGGCGTGACTCGTTGAAGAACTTCTCGCTGAAGTAGCTGCCGAGTCCCGAGGTGTGGGATAGCAGATGGTGAATGGTGATCTTGCTGGTAATCTCGGCCGGTAGCCACGATTCGTCGACGTAGTTGTCGATGGTCTCGTCGTACGACACCTCACCGCGCTCGACCAGCTGCGCAATCGCCGTCGCCGTGAACATCTTGTTCATCGACCCGAGGTTGAACCTCGTGTCGATGTTGTTCGGCACATGGAAGCGCTTGCTGGCCTCGCCGCAGGCGTGCGAGAAGAGGACTTCATCGTCCTTGGCAAGCAGAACCGTGCCGGAGAACGCATCGTTGGCACAGACCCGATCGACGGTTTCCTCGATTATCTCGACGAGCTGCGCCTCGCCGAGCGGCGGCTCCTCGACGTTCGACGGAGTACGGGCGTCGTTGAAGCCGAGCCCGTCCACGCGTCCGGCGTCGTCGAGCTGTAATGTGAACGCCCGCCAGGCGCCGAAGTTACGGTCTTTGAGGATAACGACCGTCTCACCGGTTCGCTCCGGCACGTAGGAGCGAATGCTGTGAAAGTCTACCCCGCCCGTCCGGCGCCGCACGCTAAGGAACACGCTGATGTGCTCCTCCATCGGCGCGAAGTTCGCGAACTGCTCGCTGCACTCCTCCTCTATGAAACGGCGTACAGCCTCCGGATCACCGGCGTTCAAGGTGCTGATAACCGAGCTTATCCTTTCGCCGATGACCCCTGTGGGCATCACCGACTCATCGTGATAGCTGATTTCGCCGGGCCGCTGTGCGTATGCGGCCTGAGATGAACAGAGGAAGAGAACCACAGCCGGGAGAATCTTGCGAATCATCTGCGTCCTCCGATTCGGTTGGGGCACGCGGTCATCCTAGACCGCGCGCCCGCTGTTTTTGAGAGACCTTGCCGCGTAGTGCGGGCCCGAGAAGGGACAACTGGCGATCCGGTTCCTGAGTACGGCCGGTGCCCAGGCAACCTGTAGATCATCGAGGTCCGCCCCGACGAGCTCGATGTACTCCGGACGATACTCGCCCAACCCCAGCGACCTCGCCATGTAGAGCTGCGTTATCGAGTGGGGATTGTGGCTCATGACCTGGGCCGCCATCGCGTCGGCGGCCACCACATCGGTACTGGCGAGCAGCAGCCAGGAACCGAGGCGGCTCCTCATGTTCACCGTCCGGCCGCCGTGGCTCGTGGTCGGGCCATCGCCCTCGATCCCGATGGAAAAGTCGACGATCGAGAGGTCGACCGGCGCACCGTTGACGACGTCGAGATAGATCTCGGCGATCGACCGCGTGCTGCTGTGATCGAACATCACGCCGCGATCATTGCCCCCTCCAGCGTAGCGAGCCAGCGACGTGACACCGACGAAATTCTTCAGTCCCAACGTCAGCTGGGCCCAGCAATGAGTCTTGGCGACCGGAATCGTGATTACGCGGTCCGCCCGGGTAACGAGGCTGGAAGTCGCGATCGTGCCCAGGTAAGTGCGGGAGGGGACCTCATCCCACTCGGGCGAGTCGACCTCAAGACACACCAACCTGCAGTTCCCGGCGTACTCCGAGCTCAAGCGCGCCGCCTCCACGACGAGGTTCGTCGAGCCGTCCAGGGTCGTGGCTTCCGCCCAGTCGAACGACGCCATCTGGGAGCCGTCGCCGATGACGACTTCGGCGGCGCCGACCCTCAGGCATTCCTCGGCCGTCGCAATGAGGATCTCCGGTTTCGTGCATTCCCCGTTGTGGAAGACGCTGCCGTTCGACGCCCATGGCAGCGTCACCATGTTCGGCTTGATGAAGACAGTCTCGCCTTCGTGGACGACGCTCTCGATCCCACCGACCCGCTCTAGGACCTCGCGGGTCATGCTGTAAAGATCGGTGCCACGAACCGCGCCCACGCTGGCCGTCGGATCCACCGGGACCTCCGGCTCCGGTGTGGTCGGCCCCTGCGAGCCGGCACCTCCGCACCCTCCTACCGCAGCACTCCCCACCGCCATAGCCGACAGGCGTACGAAGTCCCTACGACTGATCTCCCGGCTAGGGGGTTCGGGGTCTTCGGTCGGTCGTCTCATAACGCCCTCCGGACGGTATTTGGCTATAGGGTACACTACGCAGTATGTGCGCCCGCCGATTCACGGACCAGAGGGGCCGCGGCTCTCTACGCCGCAACAGGCCCTGCGGCCGACATGTGCAAGCTTCGGGGCCTGGATCGTCTCCCTACTTGGAAGGAGAGGCTATGCCAACCGGTACCGGGCCCGGCCCGGGCTAGATAGGGAGCGATAATCATGAAGCACCGAACGACTACACTGATTGCCCTTTTCGTGCTGACCGTCTACGCCTGCACGGCAACCGCCCTCAAGCAAGAGGCGAGGACGGATGAGGCCGAGCAGGATCCCGCAGTCGTCACGCCGCAGGCCGTGCCGATCTCGGCCACCGAGCTGCGGGAGCGCGGCAAGGCCGCCGCCGACGCGGTAGGCGGCGTGAGCTACGAGCTGCAGGGTCGCTACAACCCCAACTTCAATACCGAGTCGTACGCTCAGATCTTCGAGAACGTCTTTCTCAGCACCGCGGCCAACCCGCTGTCGACCTTCTCCATCGACGTCGACCGAGCGTCGTACAGCAACGTGCGGCGGTTCATCAACCACGGTCAGCGGCCGCCGATCGACGCCGTGCGCATCGAGGAGCTGATCAACTACTTCCACTACGACTACCCTGACCCCGACGGCGAGCACCCGTTCTCGATCACGACCGAGGTGACGGACGCGCCCTGGAACCCGATCCACAAGCTGGTGCGAATCGGCATCCAGGGAGAACGGGTCGATACGGAGAACCTGCCGCCCAGCAACCTCGTATTCCTGCTCGACGTTTCGGGCTCCATGCAGTCGCCGGACAAGCTGCCCCTGTTGAAGGCATCGTTCCGAATGCTGGTGAACGAGCTACGACCACAGGACCGGGTCGCGATCGTGGTCTACGCCGGCGCGGCTGGGCTGGTGCTCCCGTCGACACCCGGCGACGAGAAGGACACGATCCTCGGCGCGATCGAGGCGCTCGAGGCGGGCGGCTCGACCGCAGGCGGCGAAGGGATCATCCTCGCCTACAGGATCGCGCACGAGAACCACATCGAGGGCGGCAACAACCGTGTCATCCTCGCGACCGACGGCGACTTCAACGTCGGCGCCTCGAGCGATGCCGAGATGGTCCGGCTCATCGAGGAGAAACGCCAGCAGGGTACCTTCCTCACCGTGCTCGGTTTCGGTACGGGTAACCTGAAAGACTCGAAGATGGAGCAACTGGCCGATCACGGTAACGGCAACTTCGCCTACATCGATAACCTGATGGAGGCTCGCAAGGTCCTGGTGACCGAGATGGGCGGCACGCTGCTCGCCATCGCCAAGGACGTGAAGATCCAGGTCGAGTTCAACCCGACCCGCGTGGCCGCCTACCGCCTGATCGGCTACGAGAACCGCCTGCTTGCGGACGAGGACTTCAACGACGACACGAAGGACGCCGGCGAGCTGGGTGCCGGTCACTCGGTGACCGCCCTCTACGAGGTGATCCCGGTGGGCGTCGACAGTCCCTTCGAGATCCGTGGCGTCGACCCCCTGCGCTATCAGACACCGCCGACGACGACCTCGACCTCGGACTCCCACGAGCTCATGTTCGTCAAACTCCGCTACAAGGAGCCCGACCGAGACGAGAGTCGGCTCATACAGCAGCCGGTGCTCGACTCATCCGACGAGCCGTCCATCGACCTGCGGTTCGCCGCCGCGGTGGCCGGGTTCGGGATGATTCTCAGAGAGTCCGTATACTGCGGCGACGACTGGACGCTCGCCGATGCTCTCGAATTAGCACGCGGCTCGACCGGCGAAGATACTGAAGGCTACCGAGCCGAGTTCATCCGGCTGGTCGAAGCGGTCAATTCGCTGGAACTCCTGGCACAGGCGACTTACTAGTACGCGGGTGGGGTAAGAAACTTGACATTCGACAGCGGACATTCGACAGCCGATTCTTCAGCTTTCTTTCTACTAACGACGCCCGACTCACAACGTTCGACGTCGAGGGTGGGGCGTCCGACGTCGGTAGCTGAAGACAAGCCGCGAACCGGTAGTCGGCTGTAGCCTGTCGAATGTCAGGGAAAACTCTGGCAAACCATCTGCACCCGACAATACGTCCAATACTGTAGTCTGGTGCCCCCACGTTAGTGGTCCCTTGCCCGCAACCATCTGACGGTATTCTGCATCTTAGGGTTGGTGGCACCCTAGGGGACGCGCTCTCCCATGACCATACTCGCCTTCGCGCTCGCCATTCAGGCGACAGCACCACAGACCGGGGCGACCACTCCGGCCCTGGCGTCGATGCTGACGCACGGGGACGGGCGTGTACCGCCACAGATCACCGCAACCTTCGTGGACCAGGCACCCGACCTGGATGGGCGACTGGACGACGCGGCGTGGCAAGGCGCTTTGATCGTTTCGGACTTCACTCAGGTCGAACCGGAGGACGGAACGGCACCGAGCGAGCGGACCGAAGTCTGCGTAGTCTACGACGGGAGCGCCCTCTATATCGGTGCCCACTTGTACGACAGCGAGCCCGAGGCGATCGTCCGCCGCCTCGGCCGACGCGACACCCATACATCGAGCGATGAGTTCTGGGTCATGATCGACTCGTACCACGATCACCGCACGGCCTTCCGCTTCTCGGCCAACCCCGCTGGCGTACGGGGCGATGAAGTGGCGACGAACGACGACATGCACGGCGACAATTCCTGGGAGCCGGTCTGGGCCGTGGCGGCGCGGGTGGACTCGTTGGGCTGGGCCGTGGAGATGCGGATCCCCTTCTCGCAGCTCCGATTCCCGGGCGGCGAAGAGCAGGTCTGGGGGATCAACTTCGCGCGAAGGATCTTCCGCAAGAACGAGAGGGTGCGCTGGAGCTGGGTCCCGAACACCGAGCAGGGCTACGCTTCCAACTTCGGGCATCTTGTTGGGCTGCAGGACATCCCGGTGCCGCGACGGCTCGAGCTGCTACCGTACACCGTCGGCACGGCTGACTACAAGGAAGGCATCGATCCGGACAACCCGTTCACCCAAGGGGGCATCTACGACCTGTCTGCGGGCTTCGACCTGAAGTACGGCGTGACCAGCGGTCTCACGCTCGATGCCACCGTTAACCCCGACTTCGGTCAGGTCGAGGCGGACCCGGCGGTCGTGAACCTGAGCGCCTTCGAGACCTACTTCGAGGAGCGTCGGCCATTCTTCGTCGAAGGGGCGGACCTCTTCCGGTTCGGCGCCGGTAGCGGCGGCTTCGTCTTCGGAGCGCCGCAGCTATTCTACTCGCGCCGCGTCGGCCGCAGCCCCACCCGACCCGTGTTCGAGCCCGGCGGGTACGTCGATTACCCTAACGCAACCAAGATCATCGGCGCGGCGAAGCTGTCAGGGAAGAAGGGCCGTTGGTCGATCGGCGTGATGGACGCGCTGACTTCCCGGGAATACGCGCAGGTCGCGAGCGAAGGCGGCAGCAGGAGCACCACCCAGGTCGAACCACTGGCCAACTACGCCGTCCTCAGCCTCAGGAGAGATTTCCGCGACGGCGCCAGCGGCGTCGGCCTGCTCGGCACGAGCGTGTTGCGCGATATCAACGACCCGGCCTTCGACTACTTGCGCTCCTCAGCCTTTTCGGGCGGAGTCGACTTCTTCCACCGCTTTCGCGACGACCGGTTCGTGGTGAACGGCTCGGTCGCCGCATCGCACGTCCAGGGTGATCAGCTGGCGATCACTCGCACGCAGCGCTCATCGGCCCGCTACTACCAGCGGCCCGACCAGGACTACGTCTCGGTCGACACGACGGCCACGGCCCTGTCGGGTTACTCCGCCTCGATGCAGGCGGGCAAGGTAAGCGGCAACTGGACCTACGGGACCGACTTCTTTGCCTACTCGCCGGGGTTCGAGATCAACGACGCCGGGTTCGAGAGCGTCGTCGACCGGATCTTTTGGGGGGTACGGTTGCAGCGTCGCTGGCTCGATCCCGGAACGGTGTTCCGCAACTTCCATGTAAACGCGACCTTCGCTCAATCGTGGAACTTCGGTGGCACGAACCTGTCCCGTACTCCCTACTTCGGAGTCGGAGGTCAGTTCCTCAACTACTGGAACTTCAACGTCGGCTTCAGTTACAGCTTTAGAGGCCAGGACGACAAAGCGACACGCGGGGGCCCACTGAGAGAGAGGCCGCAGGTCTGGAACACCGAGGGCTTCGTCAGCACCGACGGCCGCAAGCCCGTGTCGCTTAGCTTGTTCACGTACTACGCCGGGAATGAATATGGCGGCTGGGGCGTAGGTAGCGGCGTCTCCATCCGTATCCGACCGACCGGGTCGTTGAGCCTAGCGCTTTCGCCTGGCTTCGACAAGACGCACGCGATGGGCTTTTACGTCACGCAGCGACAGGATTCTCTCGCGACGGCGACGTTCGGCGGGCGTTACGTGTTCAGCGAGCTCGTTCAGACTAGTTTCGACCTTACCGTGCGGATGGACATGGCGGTTACGCCCAACCTGTCGCTGCAGCTCTGGGCACAGCCATTCATCGCCAGCGGCGACTACATCGGCTTCAAGGAACTGGCCGAGCCTGGCACGTTCAACCACCTTGTTTACGGGGTGGACGGCGGCTCGACGATCTCACACGACGAGGAATCCAACACCTTCACGGTGGATCCGGACGGCGGCGGCCCGGCTGAGTCTTTCGACTTCCTTAACCCTGATTTCTCCACTCGCTCGCTGCGCACCAACCTGGTGCTGCGCTGGGAGTACATGCCCGGCTCGACGCTGTTCCTGGTCTGGAACCACGACCGCTGGAACTGGATGAGCGACCCCACCTTCCGGGGCCTAAAGGAGTTCGACAGGCTGTTCGACGACCCGGCCCAAAACACCTTTCTGCTAAAGATCAACTACTGGCTGAGCCTCTAACGTCCCTCGACGTGCTCCCTGATGCAGTCGATCGCCCGCGCCTCGGAGAGCTTCGCTTCTCTTGTATGATCTGCCAGAGAAGACAGAACGACGCCCTCGGGAGGCCGTTTCTCGCAGGCGTGTTCCCAAACCGGCCGCAAGTGGCAGGCGACCGCCGCGTACGAGGACGCCGCCTGCCGCAGCGGCTCGCTGTCAGCGGCGACGGCCTCGAGGTAATCCCGTGCATAGCAGCGGGCCGAGTAGTGATGCCCGGCGTAGTAGGCGGCCCAATCGACCAGGTCCAACGGTAGATTCTCGCCTTTGCCGGCCGCGACGAGGGTCGCCCAGCGGTCGTAGATCGTCGCCCACAGGTCGAGCCCGGCGAGCCCATTCTGGTACTTGGGCCGCTCGGTCCATTCCTCCCCATCCGCGTGGGCGATGGCAAGCCTCAACGAGTTGAGCACGACCTCCTCACGACTTCTACGATTCGGGTCTCCCGGGATAGCCACCGACAGAACGTCGATGCCGTTCTTCCCCAACCTGGTGTAAGGGAGCGATGACGACTCGCCCACATACGAAAGCACATCGTACGACTCGCCCTCGTCGTCGTACCCGACGATCAGTCCCCACTCCACATCGGCGACGTCCCAGACGACCGCGGGGGCACCCCGTCCGATCCCCTCGACTATCGCCGCGTGAGCCTCTTCCCTCCTCTGCTCTTCCAGGTCGCCGTCATCCCACATACGACTGATGTACCTGCACTCATAGCCCGCCTGCTCCATCGCCTCCGGCAGGACGTCCGACCACTTGAAGATGCTCGTAGCGCTGGGGCAGAACACCTCGTTGACGAAGCTCCTGAACGCGAAGCCGCTACTCCCCATCAGCCACGCGGGGTCGAGCGACCCGGCGACGTGATTGATGGCCGTCGCCAGGCTCGTCATGTACGAATGGTAGATCCCGGGTTCGCCGTGCTCTTCGGCCTTCCGATCCACATGCCACTCGATGCCTTGTATTCTACTGAGAGACATGGGATCTCCTGGTTGCCGAATCGTCCAGATGCTCCTGGCACCCGACCGCGTAAGCATCGCCAAGGATCGCTGCGAAATCCTCATCCGTCTCTGCCGGACCCTCGGACCGGAAGCTGTGGGCGTAAGTGCGCGGCACGATCTCCTCGCACTCCGGGCAGGTCCACATGGGTTTCTTCTTGCCCGCCGCCGCCTTCACTCCCCATCCACCCGCACAAAGCGGATGCCCCGGACGCGCCCCGCATCGAGAACGAAGCTCGCGGGTCGGCCGCGATCGTCTCGCTCGAACTTTACACGAGCACCCTCCACTCTGAACTCATCGGCACCCGTGGGTCGGAGCGATATCGGTTCGCCGCGGCCCCGCTGGACCATCAGTTCCCCCTCCTCCAGGCTGATCCGGTAGTCCGAGTCGAGCTCCTCACTGTGATACGTGCCGGCGAACGCCACCAGCTCGTCCACGCTGTACTCAAGCGCCTCCGCCGCCTCGGACTCACGCCTCCGGCCGCCAGCTTCCTCGCGCTCCTCCACGGGCTCCAGCAGGTCCGCCAGGTAGACGTCGGCCACCCGCTCCGCCAGCCGAGAGGGGCTCGCCGTGGCCAGATTGCACAGGCAGATCACCGAGAAGCGTTGTTCGGGGAAGCGGATGATTTCGGCGCGGAAGCCGACGAAGGCTCCACTGTGTCTCACGGCCGGGAGTCCCCGGTATGACGCGTGCCTCAGGCCCAGCGCGTAGTCCAGCGTTTCACCGCCTGTCAGCACACCGCGCTGAAGCATCGTCCGCAGGAACTCTTCACCGCCGACCCGCGGCTCGTAGAAGTTCCTGTCCCACAGCAGCAGGTCCTCGACAGTCGTGAAAACGCCGCCGTCGCCCACCATGTCGAGGGTCGTCATGCTGATGCGGAAGCCGCCGCCGGCTGCCGGCGCGTAGCCGCTGGCACGGTTGAGGACGATCTCGTTGTGGTCGTCGTGGAAGTGGGTATGGGTCATTCCCAGCGGCCGGAATATGTGTTGCTGCGCGTACTCGCGAAGCGTCATCCCGGTGGCGCGCTTGATGATCTGCGAGATAAAGAAGTACCCCGAATTGCTGTAGAGATACTCGGAGCCCGGCTCGAAGTTCGTCGCTCGCTGCCGCGCCACCATCCCTACGACTTCATCGTCGGTGAACCAGTCGTCGCCACGAAGCCCCGTCAGGCGCATCAGTCCTAAGTAGTCGCGGATGCCGCTCGTGTGGTGCAGCAGGTCACGGATCGTGATAGTCCTACCGTATTCGGGCACCTCGGGCAGGTACTCTCGGATGTCGTCGTCCAGCGACATTTCGCCGTTCTGCGCCGCAAGCACGACGGACGCCGCCGTGAACTGCTTGGACGTCGACCCGATCCTGAACACACTTGCCCGCGTTATCGCGACGCCGAGATCGAGGTTCGCCATCCCGTAGCCGCGGGCGTAGATCAGCTCGCCGTCACGGATCACGCCCAACGCGCAACCCGGCGAATTCGTCCGGTCGTACTCGCTGAAGACGCTGTCCACACGCGGCGCGATCGCGGCACTGTCAGGTTCGCCCTGCTGCGCGAGGCCCGCAGCCGTCCCGATGGCGGTCCAGGTGACAAAGAACGAGGCGATAGCGACACCCGCGTTGCGCATGGCTCACCTCCCGGTGGGTTCGAAGCGCCGGTGCTTTCCTTACCGGCCACGGCGCTGCAGATTACCCGGCTATGAGGATCCCCTACAGATCGCTGACCTTCTGGATATTCGTCGGCCTGTTCGCCGGGATGCTCGCCGGCAAGCTCTTCGGCGAAGCGATCGTGCCGCTCGCCGAGCCCCTGTCCGACGTGTTTCTCAGGCTCCTCCGCATGGCGATCATGCCGCTGATCATCACTTCCCTGACCGCGGCCGTGGTCAGCGTCGGCGAGCGGAAGAACCTGGGCCTGCTCGGCGCCAGGACTTTCGCATACTACATCACCAGCAGCCTGATGGCGATACTGACCGGCCAAATCCTGGTGAACATCTTCAGGCCCGGGGTCGGGTCGGCCATACAGCTCGATGAGGCCGTCACTGAGATCCCGGCGGCGCAACAGAGCGTCAAGGACCTCATACTGCGGATCATCCCGGAAAACCCGTTCCAGTCGCTGGCCGAGGGTGACGTTCTCCCGGTCATCTTCTTCTGCATTCTGTTCGGCTACTTCATCACGCAGCTCAAAGAGCCACACAAAACGCAGCTGGGCGACTTCTTCCAGGCGGCATTCCAGGCGATGATGAAGATGACCCGGCTGGTGATCTGGTCGGCTCCGCTGGGCGTGTTCGGAATCAATGCCACGATAGTGGCGACGACGGGCTTCGAGGCTTTCCGATCGCTCGGCTTCTACTTCGTCGTCGTCCTGATCGGACTGTTCATCCACGCCAGCGTCACCCTGCCACTGCTCGTATATCTCGTGACGCGTAAGAATCCCTGGCGACACTACAAGGGGATGCCACCGCCGCTGGTGACCGCCTTCTCCACTTGCTCGACCATCGTGACGCTGCCGCTCACGATGGAGGCGGTAACCGATAACTCGAAGGTATCAGAAAAGATCGCCTCTTTCGTACTCCCGATTGGCGCGACCGTCAACATGGATGGTACGGCGCTCTACGAATGCGTCGCCGTAATCTTCATCGCGCAGGTCTACGGTTTCGCACTCTCCTTCGACCAGCAGCTCATCATCGTCGTCACGGCGCTGCTGGCGTCGATCGGCGCTGCCAGTGTGCCGATGTCCGGACTTGTGATGATGTCGATCATTTTGGCCGCAGTGGGACTGCCGCTGGAGGGCGTGGCGATCATCCTCGCGGTGGACCGGATCCTCGACATGTTCCGCACCACGGTGAACGTGCTCAGCGATTCTTGCGGTTCGGTTATCGTCGCCAAGCTGGACGGGGAGGAAGTACTGACGGGCTAGCTGCGGTCCGGCAACGTCAGTGTGGCGACGCAGCCGCTGCGGTCGCTACGGTTCCGCAACTCCAGGGTGCCGCCATGGCCCTCGGCGATCTGACGGCTGAGCACGAGGCCGATCCCCGAGCCACCGGGCCGCGTGCTGTAGAAGGGGACGAAGAGGTTCTTGGTGTCGGAGAGCCCGGGACCCTCATCCCGCACCCATACCTCCAGCTTGCCATCGTCGCGTTGCCAGCCGACCTCCACGCTGCCACCCGTCTCGAGCGCCGCATCGACCCCGTTGCGAACGAGGTTGATGAGCAGCTGGTCTAGCTGATCTCCATCGGCGACGACCGTCACGTCGGGGCCGCCACAGACGGCTACTGGCAGGCGCGTCTCCAGCTCGGCGACTCGTCGCACCCAGGCCCCAACCTCCACCGGACCGGGCACCGGCGGCGGCAGCCGCGCCAGGTCGGCGTACGAGGCCATGAAGCGGCTCAACGCCTCGGAGCGGCCGGCGATCACCTTGAGGCCCTGCTCCACGTCCTCGTCCAGGTCGGCGGGTCGCGGCCGGCGCCGCGTCAGGTTCAGCAGGCTCTCCGCCGTCGACTTGATCGGGGCCAGCGAGTTATTGATCTCGTGGCTCAACACGCGGATCAGGCGCTTCCAAGCCTGGCGCTCCTCCTGGCGCAGCGCCTGGCTGAGGTCGGCCAGCACCAACAGCCGGTGAGGCACACCGCCCTGACGGAACGTCGTCTGCCGCACGTCCCAGCGCCCCAGGCGGCCTTGGAAGGTCAGGTCCATGGTCCCGGGACTCTCTTCCAGAGGTCGCGAGAGGCCGAGCGAACCCGCGTCGCGGCCGATCAGCCTTTCCAGCGGCTGGTCCAGCAGACGCTCGGCGGCTCGATTCGCGAGCCTCAGTCGGCCTGCTGCATCGAAAGCGAAGACCGCGACATCGATCTCCTCCATCACGCGGCGCAAGAGCGCCGTCGCCTCCAAGGCCCCGAGCCGTTGCTCGCGAAGCGTTTCGCCTAGGATGTTCGCCTCCAGCATGGCAAGCCCAAGCGGTCCTCTTGGATTACTGCGTCTCGCCCTGATGGAGTAGTCACCCTCGCGCAAACCGGCGAGCATGTTCGACAGCGTCTGCAGAGGCCGGATGACGCGCTCCCTCACCGCGAACGCGTAGCCCAGCCAGATCGATGCCACCAACAGCGTGAAGGTCCACTGGACCTTGGTCGAGAAGTCACCGATCCAGAGCAGAATCGTCGCCACGAGCGTACCGGGCAGCCCGGCGATCAGCGTCATAACGAGTATGCGCTGTTCGTGGCGCAATCTGATCATCCGCAGTTTCTACTCTAGTGTGGCAGGTCGTAGCGCTGAAGGCGCCGGTATAGGGCGCTGCGGCTGAGTCCGAGCGCCGCCGCCGCCTGGCTCACATTGCCGCCGTGACGCTCGAGCGCCCTCTGGATAAGATAACGCTCCGCTTCCTCCAATTTCATCTCCTCGAGCGGCGCGGCGCCATCGCTTCTCGACCGCAGCCCCAGATCCGCAGCACGGATCGACGCTCCGCGTGCCATCAGGACGGCACGCTCGATCACGTGCTCGAGCTCACGCACGTTGCCCGGCCACGTATGCTCCAGCAACGCCTGCATCGCGTCGGCCTCGAAGCGCTCGACGGGCTTGCGATACCGCTCGGCCATCCGCAGGAGGAAGTTCCTGGCCAGCAGGGGAATATCCTCGCGCCGATCGCGCAGCGGTGGTAGCTCGATCTCCACCGTGTTGAGCCGGTATAGAAGGTCCTCTCGGAACCGCCCCTCGGCGACCTCTTCGAAAATGTTCGCGTTCGTGGCTGATAGGAGCCGGACATCTACCTGTCGTGTCTTCGATGAACCGACGCGCTGTAGTTCGCCGGTCTCGAGCACACGCAACAGCTTAGCCTGCTGCTGGACGGGTACGTTGGCGATTTCATCCAGAAAGAGCGTTCCGCTATGTGCCAGCTCGAAACAGCCGATGCGGTCGGACTTGGCGTCGGTAAACGCACCCTTTACATGCCCGAACAATTCGCTCGCGAATAGCGTCTCCGAGATGCCGCCGGCGTTTACCGTAACCAGCGGCTTGGCCGCCCGATCGGAGGCGGCGTGCAGGCAACGCGCCACCACATCCTTGCCGGTCCCATGTTCGCCGCTGATCAGAACGTTGGCATCCGAGGCGGCGACCCGCTCCATGATTTCCAGCACCGGCTCCATGACCCGCGACTCGGCGATCAGCCCGGGCAGTTCCTGCTCTCGTAGCCGCAGGTTCTCGTGCTCCAGACGTTGACCTTTGCGCAGCGCCCGCCCCAGCTCCACCTGCGTACGTAGTGTGGCGAGCAACCGCGCGTTGTCCCACGGCTTCTGCACGTAGTCGCGGGCGCCGCGTTGCATCGCCTCCACCGCCGTTTCCACACTGGCCCAGGCGGTCATCACGATTACAGGTAAAGTGTCGTCGAGCAGTTGGATCGAGGCCAGCAGATCGAGACCCTCGCGGCCCGAAGTCGTATCGCGGCTGTAGTTGAGGTCGAGGAGTACGGCGTCGAAGTCCTGCGCCTCAACTGCCGAGAGGACGCCGGCCGGCGAGCTGGCGGTCTCGATCTCGAAACCTTCACCTTTCAGCAGCAGGCGGAGAGCCTGCAGCACGTCGGGCTGGTCGTCGGCGATGAGTACGCGGTAGCTGGCCAATGGTTCAGTGATGGGTGACATACTCTCTCGGGAGATTTCGACATTGGACAGGCAACAGCCGACTCTCGATGGTCGGCTCACCTCTCAGCGTTCGACGTTCGACAATCGACCCCCGATGTTCGGCGCTGTCTTTTGAGCGTCGGGCATCGAGGGTCGATCCTTGAAAGAAAGCCGGACATCGGCCGACGATTGTAGTCTGTCGAATGCCGAGCTCTTCAAACGTCAAAGCCGCTCTCTTCCAGCTCCCTCAGCTTCTCGCCGTTCGCCTCGCTGACGATCTGCCCGTCGAAGAGGTTGAGGGTGCGATCGGCATAGTGTGCGTAGCGCGGGTCGTGCGTCACCATGCAGATCGTCGAGCCTTCACCGTGGAGCTCGCGGAGCAGATCCATCACCGCGTTGCCATTCTTCGAGTCCAGGTTACCGGTCGGCTCGTCGGCAAGCAGAATGGAGGGCTGGCCGACTAGCGCCCGCGCGACCGCAACGCGCTGCTGCTGGCCGCCTGAGAGCTGAGCTGGGTAGTGATTGATCCGGTGCGCCATCCCGACGCGCTCCAACGCATCGTGGACCCGCTGCTTTCGCTCGGCCGACGGCATGCCACGATAGGTCAGCGGCAGCTCGACGTTCTCGTACACCGTCAGATCGCCGATCAGGTTAAATGCCTGGAAGATGAAACCGATGTGCTGGTTGCGGATCCGTGCGCGCTGCGATGCTGTTAGGCTCGCCACCGGCTCGCCGTCGAGCGTGTAGTCACCGGACGTCGGTGTATCCAGCAGTCCGAGGATCGATAGCAACGTGGTCTTGCCGCAGCCCGAAGGGCCCGCGATGGCCACGTACTCCCCATTCTGGATTTCCAGGTGAATGTCGTCCAGTGCGTGCGTCTCCAGCTCTTCGGTATAGAAGACTTTGCCCACTCCGTCCAGCCGGATCAGGGAACTGCCATTCTGACTAGCCATTGTTCTGTTTCCACTCTCGTTTCGAGTTCATCCCCGGAGCCGTACGCGGTCGTACTCGTCCCAATTGGACATGTCGCTCACGATTACTTCGTCACCCTCCAACAAGCCCTCAATGATCTCTATCGTATTCACCGATGCGCGGCCCAACCGCACCGGGACGCGCACGGCGGCGTCTCCATCCTCGACGACCTTGAACAGCCCAACCAAGCTGTTCGGCTGCCCATAGGTCGGGCGCGACACGTAAAGCACGTCGGTCAGTCGCTCGATCTCGATAGTCCCGTCAATGCTCAAGTCCGGACGTGCTTCTTTCGGCAACTCGCCCTCAAGGCGCACATCGACGGTCACACTACCGCCCGCCACCGCGGGATCGATGCGGATCACTCGCCCCCGAATGGTGTCGGGCCGCGTGTCGATCAGCGCCAGCTGCCCGATCGCCACGTCGCGTGCCTGGGTCTCCGGGATCCGCACTTCCGCCCGCAGCCGGCCCGGCTGGACGATTCGGGCGAGTTCGTCCCCAGGCCTCACCCACTGGCCGGGTTCCAACGGGAGGTCGGCCAGCACGCCCGATACGCCGGCCACTACCTTCATCGATTCGACGAGGTTCTCTTTGAACACGGCGATGGAGCGCAGTCGCTCGACCTGAGCGCGCTGCGCCGCCAGCTGGGTCTCCCGGGCGTCCGTCATCACGGCCAGCCGCTGCCGCTCGACCTCCAGCCGCTTCTCCAGTTCCTCTGCCCTGTCGCGCGAGTTCTGCAGGTCGATGTCCGAGAGCAGGCCGCGTTCCGCCAGCTCTTCATCCCGGGAGACGTTCCGCATCGCCTCCAAGTACTGGGTGCGTACCGTCGCCACCAGCCCTTCTTGGCTCAATCGCTGGTTTTCCAGCTGGGTCCTCAGATCGACGAGGCGCGCCTCTTCCGCCGTCAGCTGGCGCTGCGCGTCCAGCGCCTGGATCTCGACGTCGGGGTTACTGAGCTCCAGCAGCACGGTGGCGCTATCCACCTCGGCTCCGGGCTCCACCAGCCGGCGCTCGACGCGCCCAGCCGTCAGCGATGCGATATAGCGCACCTGTTCCGAGACCAGGTTCCCCGGGCCACGGACCTGACGCACCATCTCGCCCCGCTTGACCACGTCGGTCCAGACGTTCGACCGGTCAACGCCAGGGGCGGCGGGTCCCAACCGGCCCAGTGCTACCGTGATCGCGACGACCGCGGCGATCCCGACGCCGAGGTAAACCCACCGCTTGGCTTTCGGCCGCGGCTCCCGCTTGATATCCAATGAAATCACCCCTGTGAGGTGAGACTTATGCCCTCAGTCCCTTATACGGATCAAACCCTCGCTCGGATTCGTAGGGGGAAGATCCGTGCCACGACGGGGCCGCCCCGCAGCGCCCGGGAGCGCAAGAGATACCGGGATATCGGGGCCCCGGACTCGCCGCCCGGTGTCTGCCTGTGGGATCTGTCTGTCCCAAAATCGGACACCCGGAACTGTGGGTCAAGCTGCCTGCTGACGGCCCCGGCCCAGCCGCTCGCCGGGCCCTCCCACACCTTTGGATAGTCCGTCCCTGGGCCAGGGTTGGCGGCTAGACCGTGCTCGCTACGGGTTGGATCGAGGCTGGTGACCGCCGGCGCTCACCCAAGGGCTGCCGGCGTCGGGACGGGTCGTCGAGCGGAGCTGGGGTTAGCGACCACGCGATCGCGGCGCAGCCGCGAGCGCGGGGGAGGCCGGAGCGAGGCGACCCATCCCGACGCCCAACCTACGTCAGCCGGAAGCGGCAGTAGTTGAAGGCCTGGACCGCGCCCTTGGGTGTTCGGTGTAGCTCGGCCGCGCTCTCGACCAGCGTGAGCCCGGCACCGAACTCGGCCGCCAGAGAGTCCGGGCTGTAACGTACTACGTCGAGCCCGGAGCAGCGCCTCGGTCCCTCCGGCCCGAACGTCGCGATAACCACCTGACCACCCGACGCCACACAGCGGAACAAGTTTGCACGATAGGCTGCCCGGTCGGCGGCGTCCGTGAGAAAATGAAAGACCGCCCGGTCGTGCCAGAGATCCCACCTGTGTGGCGCTTCGAAGCGGGTGATGTCGGCCTCAAACCACTCCACCTCGTCGGCGCGTGACCCCAGCCGTGCCCGGGCCTGCTCCGTGCCGCCACGTGCCCAATCGAGGACGCTCACGTTCTTGTAGCCGGCGTCGAGAAGATAGTCGACGAGGGTCGAGGCGCCGCCGCCGACATCTATTATCAGCCCGTCGCGTCCGACGCCCGATGCCTCGATCATCCGCAGCGAGGTCTCCGGCTTGGCTTGAAACCAGGAGACCTCATTCGGTGCATTCGTCGTGTAAATCCGCTCCCAGTGACCCTTCCCGTTCACTACTCGGCTCCCAGACGGTGAGCGGGTCGGCCGGAGTAGGAGAGCTACCCCCCGCCGGTCGGGACGGCGATCTCCAGCGGCTGCGGCGGTCCCGAGAGAGTGTAGCGAAACCGCTGGTAACTTGCCGAGCTGCGGACCAACAGGAGCATCTCTATCGCTGCGTCCTCCAGGTCCACAGCGATCAAAGCACCATCGTACATCTGTTGAATGGACTCGAGTGGCGTGTGGCCGACCACGTGGATGTCGCTGTCGTGCCGCTCGAGAACCTGCTGGAGCATGTGCCCAAGCGTATCGGAATACACGTAATCCCGGTACCAGAAGACGCTGTTATCGTCAAAGAAGAAGTCGAGGCGCCGGAAGAGCGTGACCGAGTCGAGCGGGGTGTAAGCGGCTGTGGTATCGGCCATGCGGGAGAACCACTGCTCGCTCATGAAGGTGGCCAGCGAGTCGTCGAACTCGGGGATTGTATAGTGCATGTACTCGGGACCGACGCCACCGTGGGCCAAGAGCACCCGGTCGATTCTGATCAGTGCAGGCTTCGCGGCAAGCCACTTGCCGAGAATCGAGCTGCGGGGGTCGAACAGCTGCCAGTAGGCGGCCCCATGCGTGACGGCGATGAGCTGCTCCTTCGCCGACACGTAGCGGGGGTCGTCGGTCATCGCCATGATCTCGTGATTGCCCAGCAGGACCTGGACGCGGCCGCCGTGCCGCGCTGCGTCGCGCTCCAACTCATACAAGAACCACAAGGTCTTATGGACGTCGGGCCCGCGATCCACCAGGTCACCGAGCAACACAATCCATTTGTGGCCGCCAGTCCAGCGATCATCTTCGTCTATGAGGCCCGCGTTGCGGAACAGCTCGCTGAGCTCGGCGTACTTGCCGTGGACATCGCCGACTATGAACAACGTGTCGACGCCTGCGAACTCGGTCTGGATCGGGCGCCGCTGCAGGTCGAAGTAGATGACCGTCTCGTGCGCGTCCTGTGGATCGCCGCGGCCACCGTAACGCAGCATCAGCTCCGGGGCTGCCGGCCTGGAAAAGGACGCGGCGTGGGCTGTGCCGGGCTCGGTCTCGACCTCGAAAACCGCGCCGCCATCGACGATCACCTCCAAATAACCTGCACCAGCTTCCCGGGTCAGCCATCGCGCCTCCAGTGAGTCACCGCTCTCCCGCACCCAGAGGCCGTACTCGCCGTCGAGACGGAGCTCCGCCTGCCCGGCATCTTCCTGGGGAGCGGGCAGCACCGGCCCGCAATCGAACATCACGGCCGACGCGGCGGCCGCCAGCAGTGGGACGGCCAAGGCGGCGACACCTATCGTCGTCAGGCTCTTTCCGCTAACGCGCATCGCATTCAAAAGATCTCGTACTTACCCTCGTCTATATCCTCCAGCAGATCCTCCAGGCGTCCATGGACTCTCCCGATCTCACGGCTGGTGAGTCCAAACTGAACCACGTCGTCCTCCCGGCGCACGCCCCTCCCCGGGTTCAGGTTCTCCGTGGGCTCCACCTGCACCAGTAACTCATCCCGCACCTCGAACTGGGCCAGCACGCCCAGTGCCTGCTGGAGATCTTCTTCGCTAATGGCGCGCAACCTCTCGACCGTACCCCGCGGCAAACGGTCGGTGCGCATCTTCCGCCAGTCATCGGGCCGATCGCTAATGTCACCGAAGGACACGCCGTTGTCTACCGCGAAGAGCCGCGCGTTCCCCGCCGTCGAGATCAAGAAGTTGCCCGGGTTGGCGTCCGCGTGCCTGACCAGATACGTCACGATGTTCAGGTCGGCCATGTGCCGGGCGTACAGCGAATCGTCCTTGGCTCGGTCCTTGTCGTAGACATCCTGAGGGGTGACGTTGCTCAGCCAGTACTGCATGAGTACCACCACGGACTCGATGCCGCCGAATGTCGTTCGCACGTCATCGCTCACGGGGTACTCGGCCATCGGCACGGCGCGGCATACCGTCGGCGGCACAACGTAGTCCTCCTCGTCCAGGAACAGCTTCTGCAGCTCGTAGACCGCGAGCTCGAATCGCGGACGGTTGTTGAACGAGTCGGCGCCCCGAGGAGCCGCCGCCCACTTGGCGCGTAACGCCATATGATCGGGAAAGGCCAGCACGGCGATCTGCGTCCTGTCCCCCTCGAAGCGCGTGTCCCTGAATTGTAGGACGCGTATCTCCTCGTAGCGGAACAGGTACTCGATCGTGTCCACAGGCAAGAAGATGTTCTCGCGCTGGCCGAGGCAGTCCGGTGGCGTGCTGAGGAGCACCGGGAGGACGGCAAGCGGGACGACGCGACGACATCCCCTCCGTCGAGCCACTCTCTGCGCCGGACGAACGAGCCGCCGCTTCCAGGGCAAAGTCTGAGCTTTCATTGGAGTCCCTCCAGGGTTGGGCCACAACTACATCAGCATGCGTCCTGGCCCACCCGAAGTCAACGCCGCGCCGCAGCGCCGGGTTCCACCCCGCTCCTTTCGTGGCTGAAACGCGGTTCGGCCGGTATCTTGGCGGGTATGCGGACCCACCGGCCTCTGCTGGCCCGAGCCACGCTGGCAGCTACCGTCTTCCTGGCGCTGGCCGGTAGCGTTGAGGCGCTCTACCAAACCGTCGCGCTGCATCGCGACTCGCGTGTCGCGAACCCGGCGGTCGGCGTCCAGCGGACGGGCGTTCAAGACGAGCGGCTCCGGCCGTTGAGAGAGCATCTGCCGCCGCGCGGGGTCGTGGGCTACGCGAGCGACGGTTGGAGTGGCAGCGCGTTCACAACGGTCGAGGCGCTGCAGGACTATTTCCTCACCCAGTACGCGGTTGCCCCGGTCATCGTTTTGAGGGGGGCGGGTCTTCCGATCGTGGTCGGCAACTATCCCGCCGACTCGGCAGCCGAGCCGGCAGTCAGAAGAACGTATCCTGCGGGACTTGTCCTACGGCGCGATCTGGGTAACGGCGTCCTACTGCTCGAGGGCGGGGAACGATGATGCCGGCGCTGGCGCTCGCGTTATCGATTCCCGTCATCGGTGGCTGTCTGCTTCTCTACACGTTCTGGCCACGGGAACGGGCCTCGAGAGGAGACCTGCCGTTGATCCTGGCGCTGGGGGCCGGTCTGGGGCTGGGTCTGTCTTCGGCGGGCTTCTTCGTCTGGCTGGTCGGCTTCGGCGCCTCGAAAGCGTATTTCGTCGTTGAGGTCATGGGCCTGGCGGCCCTGCTCGGCCTGATGGTTCGTCGCGTCCGGTCCGAAGCGACGACCGACTCCCAAGGGGCCCTCGACCGCCCGACCCGCGGACAGTTCGTCTCACGGCTCCTTGGCCCAGGGTTCGCGGTCTCGCTCATCGCAGCGCTTGTGACGTTCGGTTACCGATCGGCCACCTACCCACACGGCGGCTGGGACGCGCCGACTATCTGGAACCTGCGCGCCCGTTTCCTGTTCCGCGGGGCAGATCATTGGAGGGATGCCTTCTCGGATCTGCTGGGAACCTGGACACACGCCGACTATCCATTACTCGTGCCCGGTGCCGTTGCACGCGCGTGGAGTTTCATCGCCTCTGAGCCGCAGGCCGCGCCGATTATGCTTGGCCTGCTCTTCACCCTCGCGACGGCCTTCCTGCTTTGGGGAGCGCTCACGTCGCTCCGCAGCCGTGCCCAGGGACTGTTAGCCGGGATCGTGCTGCTCTGCTGCAACTCGCTGATATACGAGGGCGCGAATCAGTACGCCGACGTCCCCTTGGCCTTCTTCATGCTCGCCACGTTCGTCGCGCTGGCGCTCGCTGGAACGCTCGAGGAAAGAGGTAGTGGGTTCGTCGCACTGGCAGGACTGACCGCCGGCCTCGCCGCCTGGACGAAGAACGAAGGCCTACTTTTCGTGCTCGCCCTGTTCATCGCCCAACTGCTTGTGATTGCCCACCTGCGAGGTTGGAAACAGGCCGTACGACGCCAGAGCATCATGCTGCTCGGGCTGGCACCGATGCTGCTCCTGATCATCGGGTTCAAGTGGGGGGTCGCACCCGCCAACGATCTGCTGGCATCGCTGCAACCCGCCGACATCATCGATCGGCTGACGAACCCCTGGAGGCTCTGGTTCGTGCTACAGTCGTTCGGCGAGCGATTCCTGGCACTCAGCGGCTGGCTGGCCGCGGCGCCGCTAGTGCTGCTGATCTACCTTCTGGTGGTCGGCTGGAGTGAAAAGGGGGCGGAGCGCGAGAGTCTGGGCACGATGCTGGTCACGCTGGGCCTGGTCCTGGCGGCCTACCTCTCTGTGTACGTCGTAACGCCTTACGATCTCGCCTGGCACGTGGACACCTCTATGTACCGACTCGCGTTCCACGGCTGGCCCAGCTTGCTATTCGTCTACTTCCTGATCGTAAGGATCCCTGAGGCCGCCGTCGCCGAAATCACATCAGCGCAGCCGGTCCGACCGGCGGCAAGCTGAGCCCGCCGGCCACCCAATACGCGGCGCCGGCGGAACCCCGCTACTTCTTCGGCCCAAAGAGAAGCCAGGCGATGAACCCGGCAACCGGGAATACGATAACCGCTACTGTCCAGAGAAGCTTGCTGCCTGTGGACTCACCGCTCTCCCAGATGTTCAGGAGAGCCCAGATATCGGCGATCAGCACGATCAGGCCGAAAAGGCCGCCGATACCGCCCATTTTGCCTCCTTGTCGGATCTTCGGAGTAGTGCCCGCGGGGCCGGGAGCCCCGCCCTTCTGTACGAGACAGGCGCCTCCGATGTGTCGGCGGCGCACTCAGCGCCGGGCGGCGGCGAGGCACCTGCATCCTTGACGCCATGTAAGCCATTCGATTATTGTAGTTTACCGCATCTCCCCCACCCGCTTCCCCATACCCGTTTCTGACCATGCTCATGCGATATGTGCGCACACGCGCGTCGCTCTCCGGGCTGGCGGCCTTCATCCTCGCGGCGGCAGCCTGCGGCGACAGCGGCTCCAGCGACACCGTCCGCTTCGGCGTCGCGGCCCCTCTCGAGCAGTTCATCGGTTCGCACACACTGCGCGGCGCCGAGCTGGCCCGTGACCAGCTCAACGCGGCGGGCGGTATCGAGGGGAGAGCGATCGAGCTCGTGGCGCTGACCGACAGCGCCAGCACGCGCCTGGCGGTGGCAGTGGCGGACAGGCTGTACAGTGACGCGACGGTGCTGGCGGTGGTCGGCCACGTGAACTCTGGGGCAACGCTTGCCGCTGCTCCGATCTACAACCGCGGCCTTCCAATCGTGTCCCCCGTCGCCACGAGCCCTGAGATCAGCCGTGCCGGCGAGTGGATCTTCCGCGTTTGCTCGAGCGACGTGGTCAATGCCGCCGGGCTAGCCGAGTTCGCGCTGCGCGAGTTGGGCATGAGGGCGGCGATCATCTATGCCAACGACCCTTATGGCCGCGGCCTCCGAGAGGGGTTCGGCAGGACCTACACGGCCGGCGGCGGTGCCCTCGTGGAGGAGTACCCATTCATCGAGGGGAGCACCACGGACTTCGAAGCCTATCTGATGGGGATCCGTGCAGCGGGACCCGACCTGATATTCATCGGCAGCACCGACATTGGCGCCGAGCCGGTGATCCGCCAGGCGCGCGAGATGGGCATCGACGCACCGTTCGTGGGTGGAGACGGGATCCTCGGGCTCGCCGGCCGGGGCTCTGCCTTCGAGGGGACGTACATCGGATTGCTGTACCACCCCGACGCTCCCGGTGGAGGGGGCGAAGAGTTCGTCGACGCGTATCAGACCCGGTACCGCGAGCCGCCCGACCACTTCGCAGCTCTCGGCTACGACGCCTTGATGCTCCTGGCAGAGGCGGCCAGCGAGGTCGGCCTTAACCGAACGAGGATACGCGACTACCTCGAGCAGGTCGGTAGGGAGCGCGGGGAATTCTCCGGTGTGAGCGGGCGTATCGCTTTCGACGAGAATGGCGACCCGATCGGCAAGAGTTTCGCCGTAGGACGTGTATCCGGGGATGCAATCGAATTCGTTAGCGTAGAGGGTGGCTCGTGATTCAGACTATTAAAGCCCGACAGGCCGGCGCTCTCCTCGTATTGCTCCTCGGCATGCTCGCCAGCGGGTTGATCGGCGTCAGATCGCTCAACGGGCTGGCCGAGGAGTTCGACACCGGTATGAAGCAGGTCGCTCGGGTTACCACGATGGCCGGCAACCTGCAGCGGGACGTCCTCGAGTTGATCTTCGCCGCCGAAGGGTACCTGGCAAGCGGCGAGCGCAGTCAAAAGGAGCGGTTCGCCCAGCTGGCTGGCCGCACCCAGAGTACGGCGCAGCTCTACCGAGAGTCGCAGGGTCTAACCGCCCAGGACGCACGCCTGATCGAGCGCCTGACCGAAGCCCTCACAAGCCTGGAAGTGGAGTACGCCCGCGCTCATGCGCTGTACGATATCGGCCGGCGCGCGGAGGCGAGCCGGCTGGCCGACGAGCTGCAGCCGCTGGCGGGAGACGTCGTTGGCTTGATCTCGGTACTCGGTGCACAGCAGGCACGGCTCCTCGAGCTATCAACCGCTGCTTTGGAGGAGGGCGCCAGAGAGCGATCCAGGTACGTGCTCGGCATCCTGCTGATCGCCCTGCTGATCGGCGGAGGCTTGGCCTACCTGGCCGTCCGCTCGCTCGATCGCCCGCTGGCCGAGCTGGTCAGCGCGGCCAAGAGGTTCGGTGATGGTCAGCTGCGCACCCGGGTCGGGACATCGGGTATGCCGAAGGAGTTCGCCGACCTCGGATTCTCGTTCAACGCGATGGCCTCGAGCATGACCGACGTCGCCGGGCAGGTGGTCGCGACGGCCTCCCAGATCTCGTCTTCCGCAGCCGACTTCTCGTCGATCTCGGAGCAAGTCGCCTCCTCGACCCACGAGGTCGCGCTGGCGATGGGCGAGATATCGGAAGGGGCCGACAGGCAGGCCGACTCGTTGAACGAAACGGCCGCCGCAGTAGTCGAGCTACGGGATGGGGCACTGAAGATCGAATCGGAAGCCGATCGCAACCGCCAACTGAGTCACTCGATCCAGGAGCAGACCGGCCAGAGCCAGGACTCGGTGCGTAACGCGGTCTCCCTCCTACTGAGCCTCAAGGAGTTCGTGCACGACTCCGCCCTGGAATTCGGGGGGCTGCAGGACGCCACCGACCACATCACCGGCTTCGTCCGGCGGATCGCTTCGATCGCCGAGCAGACACACCTACTTTCGCTGAACGCGGCCATCGAGGCGGCGCACGCCGGCCACGAAGGGCGTGGCTTCGCCGTCGTCGCCGACGAGGTCGGTAAGCTGGCTGCGGAGGCCGACGGCGCGGCGACCGAGGTGGAGGAGGTCGTCGCCAGACTCCGCGATCGAGTCGGCGCCGCGGTCGTCAAGATGCAAGAGGGCGAAGGCCAAGTCGTCCAGGTCGAGGGCGTGGCGCGTGGCGCCGAGGATGCCCTCGACGCCATCGCCGGCGGCCTGGCGAAGGTCGCTCAGGCCTCCGATCAGGCATTGGCCACCGTGGAGCGGAGCAGGACCCTGCTCGAGCAGGTGGCCGGGCACGTCGAGTCGGTGACGGCGACGGCCACAGCGCACGCCTCCCGCAGCCAGGACGTGAGCGCCGCCGTGCAGGAACAGTCGGCGACGACCCAACAGATCAGCGCCTCGGTGACACAACTCGTAGCCGCCGCCGAGGACCTGCGGCGCCTGGTCGGCGGCTGGGAGGTGTAGGGCCAGAGACCCGGGGGGACCGCCGACCACCAGGGCCCTGCCGGGCGCACCCCGGCAGGGCTTCTTTTCCTTGTTCGGGCCCCGAAACTCCTCATCCCCGGCCTCGTAAGGAGTGTGGGGACGACCCGCCTTCCAGCGATGCAGACGTCTCAGGTGTTAGGGCTGGCGGGAGAAGCGCTTGCGCTCCACCTACGCGCCCCTTATTAAGACCACCGCCTCGATATAGGACGATGGACATCCGGCCGAGGTGGCCATACGGATAGGAGCAGCAATCCCGATGAAGCGACTCACACTAGCCATACTCGCGGCGTCTCTCCTGGCCGCCGCACCGGCCCAGGCTCAGCGGATACACTTCGGCTTGAAGGGCGGCGTCAACGTCGCCGACGCAGAGACCAAGGGAACCACCTTCAACGCCGAGACCGGCACCCGGACCGGCTACCACTTTGGTCTAATCGGGCTGGTAGACATCTCCAGCTGGTTCGCTCTACAGACCGAGTTTTTGTATTCAAAGAAGGGCTTCTCGGAAGGCGCGAGTGGTGTCGCCCTCGACCTGGCGTACTTCGAGATCCCCGTACTGGCGGTGATCAAGCTTCCACTACCACTGTCGCCGCGTCTCTTAACCGGCCCCGTGCTCGGCCTCGAGTCCGGTTGTGACGTGACGTTCGAGGGCGAGACGGACAGCTGCGAGAAGGCTAGGCAAGGAGCGCCGCGCACCAAGGGCGCCGATTCCGGCATCATCTTCGGCGCCAGCTTAGGCTTCGACTTCGGTCCCGGGACGCTGACCGGCGATGTCCGGTACAACCACGGTCTAACCGACATCAGCGAGTCGAGCGAGACTATCGACTCGATCAAGACACGCACCTGGTATTTCTCGGCCGGCTACATAATGACGCTCGGCAGCTGAACCGCTGACACGGGTTCGGACTTACGATATCGAAATGAGATGGACTCCCGGAGCGACTGCTCCGGGAGCCCGCCATCTGCCCCGCAGCGGAATGTTTCAGGCCGCGGCTCGCCTGGCACCGGATTTACGTTTCGGGTGGAAGCGAACTTAGGACGGCTCGTAGTCGTTTAGATTGCGATCGCAACGCCGTCCGCTGGACCCGCAGCGCAGACGGATACCGACAACCAGGGAGCGTAAGGAGCAGGATGGAGAAGGCCACGTTAGCTGCAGGCTGCTTCTGGGGAATCGAGGCCGCCTTTCGCAAGGTCGAGGGAGTTGAATCGACGCTAGTGGGTTACACCGGAGGGCATGTCGCTGCCCCCAGTTATGAAGAAGTGTGCTCGGACACCACGGGGCACGCTGAGGCGGTTCAGATAGAGTACGACCCGTCGAGAATCTCTTACGAGCAGCTGCTCGAGATATTCTGGAACATCCACGACCCGACGACACCGAACCGGCAGGGTCCCGATGTGGGATCGCAGTATCGGTCAGCCGTCTTCTTTCACTCAGCGGAGCAGCAGGCTGCGGCACTTGCTTCGAAGGAGAGGCTCGAGGAGAGCGGTCACTTCAACCATCCGATCGTGACGGAGATCGTGCAGGCATCAGAGTTCTATCCCGCCGAGGACTACCACCAGTGCTACTACGAGAGGCGGGGACTGGACCGATGACGCAGGAGCGGGCGAGCCGCGGGCTTTCGCTTCTACCGCGAGAGCATGGTGCCTACGCTCAGCTGGGCTTCCCGCTGCTGACGGCGCTCGCGCTCGGCGACCTGAGCTTCGCACCTGTCTTGCTCGTCGTCGGCATCGTCGCCGTCTTCCTGGTCCACGAGCCGGTCATGGTCTTAAGTGGCGGACGCGGGGGCCGTGCGAGACGCGAGCAGGGCGACCGGGCTCGCCGGCGCGGCGTCATGCTGTTGGCCGTCGCTGCAATTGCCGGGGCTGCAGGGCTGTGGCTGGCGCCGCCGACCGCGCGCTTTTCAACCGTCATCCCCCTGGCGCTGGGCGCATCCCTCGCCCCGCTGACTATCAAGCGTCAGGAGAAGACACTGATCGGCGAGTCGCTCGTTTCGGTCGCCCTCTCGAGCACGATGATCCCGGTTGCGCTCGCCGGAGGCTCTGGCGTTCGCGAGACCGTGGTCGCCTTTGTCGTCTGGGCGGTCGTCTTCTTGCTCGGCACGATAACGGTGCGGGCCATCATCGCCCGGGCAAAGAAGACGGCGGTGCCGAGCCGGGCCGTTCACCTGCCTCCCCTGCTCAGCGCCGCCGCCATCGCCATCGCCATTGCAATCGCCATCGGGGGCGACGTCCCCGCACTCGCCGCCGTGGCCATCGTACCAACCGCGTTCGCCGCCCTCATCTTCGGACTACTAGGCGTTCATCCACGCAACCTGCGCCGCCTGGGTTGGTCGCTGGTGGCGAGCAACGTACTGGTCTTGGCCGCATTGCTCGTCGGCCTCGCCTGAAGAGACGATCTAGTTTCGAAGCGCCTGCAGAGCCTCGCGCAGCGCCTCCGCTTGAGCGTCATCCCAAGCGACATCCTGGGGATCCAAAGGCTCGATACGGTAGAGCCAAGAAAGACCTTTGGGCCCTGTATAGGCGTCGGGTAGTTGGAAGACGGGATCGGCAAGCGCCTCCTCCAACGAGATAAAGAGGAAGCCCTCGGCGGCGAGGGCATCGAGCAGTGCGTCCATGTGGTCGGCGACCAGCTCGGTCGCGTGCAGCAGGAGCACTTGGTCGACATCACGTCCGACCTTTCTGCGCGCCACGTCGCGCGCGTGGTGCACGACCGAGACGATGTGCTCGACCAGCAAGCGGCCGATGCGTTCGGCATTCGCTTCGTCGCCGCTGCGCAGCGCCTCTTCGTAGGGCCGCGACAGCATGAACTCGGAGTTGTCCACCGTAACGTGCGCGATCCGGTAGTCCAGCTCGCGCAGGAGCGCCAGCGCCGCCTGCTGCCGCTCGTCGGTCGGCCCCTGGTGCAACATCGGGTAGCGGAAGAAGCGCACCGTTCCACCCGTGACCTCCTGCAATAGCGCGTCGCAGGCGCGAACGTCCTCTAGCCAGAGATCCAGGGGCGCGCTGTTGAGATCCCAGTGTGCTTGGCTGTGATTGCCCAGGGTCATGCCGCGCTCGAGCCAGAGCCTCAGGACCGGGGCATCGGTGGGCACGCGTCCGCAAGTCACGAAGCCGGCCGCCGGGGCACCGTGCGCCTCCAGCGTGGCGAGGAGTCGCTGCGTAGCCACCTCGCGCCCCTCGGGAGGCGCCGGACCGTTCCAGGGCAAGTCGTCCACGGTTATTGCGATGCGGGGCGCTGGCGGTCGCTCGCCGCGCCCGCACGCTGCGGCGAGCATTATTAGTACAACGAGCCAAGCGTGGGCGTTCAACCCGCCCCCACCCCGGACTAGGTCGTAGACCATAATGGTCCGCTGCATGAGCCAGATCCCTTGGCGGTTTGATGGCAGACGGGTCGCGCCCTACGTTGCAGGCACACCTCTCTCGCTGTCAATCGCCCATAGCCGGGAAGAGCCATGACCCATCGCCGCGGAAGGAGGGCCGCTACGAAGCGCTCTGGCATCGGTTCCGCCTCATGGCCGAAGAATCCGACCGCGTCGTCTGGCGGTCACCGCGGTCGTGGGACGGCTCGGCATCCCTCTTCGCCCTCGAGATCCGCGGGGCCGACAGCCAGGGCCTTTTCGATTACATGTGCCGGGAACACGGCTTCGTATTACGGCCGTTTCACACTCAGGAGCTGAACACGGTCAGGATCTCGCCCAACGTCTACAACACCGAGGACGAGATCGGGCGGTTCTTCGAGCTTGTGCGAAAGGTGAGAGGCAACCGGTAATCAGCAATGGGTAACGGGTGATCGGTGGACCCGGGAGACCACCTGCCACCGGCTACCAGCCACCGGCCACCGGTCACCGGCTACTGGTCACCGTGGACAATTCTGATAGTATTGCGGAAGACTTTACCGCATATAAGGACTGACGAGCAGGTAGTACCATGAGTGCGAACAGCCCCGACGGCGGCGGTGCCGAGGCGAGCGGCTCCAGCGGCGCGCCAGCGCGCGCCGGCTTGCGACCCCGTGAGATCCGCGACGAGATCGTCATCCGGTTCGCCGGCGACTCCGGCGACGGCATCCAGCTGACCGGCACCCAGTTTGCCATCGAGAGCGCGCTGGCCGGCAGCGACATCGCCACCTTCCCCGATTACCCAGCAGAGATCAGGGCACCCGCCGGCACCACCTACGGCGTCTCGGCCTTCCAGGTCCACTTCGGGTCCGTCGACATCAGGACATCCGGCGACGAGCTGGACGTGCTGGTCGCGTTCAACCCGGCGGCACTGAAAGTGAACCTCGATGACCTGCGGATCGGCGGGATGGTGATCGCCGACGAGAGCTCGTTCACCGACCGCAACCTCAAGAAGGCGGATTACGAGTCGAGCCCGCTGGAAGACGACACGCTGGCGCGCTACCAGTTGATCAAGCTCGACATCACGCGCCTCACCGAGGAGGCCGTGAAGGAGTTCGGTGTCAGCGCCAAGGACGCGCGACGTTCCCGCAACCTGTGGGCGCTGGGCCTGATGCTCTGGATGTACGGGCGCGATCGCTCGGCGACGATAGAGTGGTTGAAGGGCAAATTTTCTAAGAAACCCGACATCATGAACGCCAACATCGCCGCCCTGAACGCCGGCCACGCCTTCGGCGAGACTGCGGAGATGCCCAGCGATGTAGTGGGTTACACGGTTGCGGCTGCGGACGTCGAGCCCGGCCTCTACCGCACGATCACCGGCACCGAAGCCACCGCCTACGGCCTGCTCGCCGGCGCCCGCGCCGCCGGGCTGGGCCGCATCGTCTTAGGTTCGTATCCCATTACTCCGGCTTCGCCGCTGCTCCACGCCATGGCGCAGCTCGCCGAGTACGGGGTCGTCACCTTCCAGGCGGAGGACGAGATAGCCGCCATCTGCTCGGCCATCGGCGCTTCGTACAGCGGCGCGCTGGGAGTGACCTCGAGCTCCGGCGCCGGCGTCGCACTCAAGACCGAGCCGGCCGGACTCGCCGTGGCAGCCGAACTGCCGCTCATCATAGTCAACGCCCAACGGGCCGGGCCGTCGACGGGGATGCCAACCAAGGCGGAACAGGCCGACCTGCTGCAGGCGCTGTACGGCCGGCACGGCGACGCGCCGCTGGCGGTTGTGGCGGCGGCGACACCGGGCGACTCGTTCGAGGTCGCGATGGAGGCGGTACGCCTGGCGACGAAGTACATGACGCCGGTCATCCTGCTCACCGATGCGTACCTGATGAACGCGGCGGAGCCCTGGGCGATACCGGACGTCGATAGGCTGCCCAGGTTCCCGGTGGAGTTCAGAACCGATCCCGAGGGCTTTCACCCGTTCCTGCGCGACCCGAAGACGCTGGCCCGGCCGTGGGCGCGGCCCGGCACCCCGGGCCTCGAGCACCGGGTCGGTGGCATCGAGCGCGACTACGAGACCGGCGACATCTCCTACGATCCTGAGAACCACGCACGCATGACCGAAGCGCGCGCCGCCAAGATCGCCGGGATCGCCAACGACATCCCACTCCAGAAGCCGGAGTTGGGTCCAGAGAATGCCACGCTGGCGGTGGTCGGTTGGGGTTCCACCTACGGCCCGATCTACCAAGGCGTGGGGAAGGCCCGCGAGGAAGGGTGCCACGTGGCTCACATTCATCTCCGCTACCTGTCACCATTCCCTCGCAACCTCGGCGAGCTACTGAAGAGCTACGACAGGATCCTGGTGCCCGAGATGAACCATGGCCAGCTCGTGAGCGTCCTGCGTGACAGGTACCTGATCCAGGGCGAGTCACTCACCAAAGTGAAGGGCCAGCCCTTCAAGATCACAGAGATATACGAAGCGATCCGCAACAGACTGGGCTAACGTTATGACGACCGCGACCGACACGCAGCTCAAGCCCGCCGAGCTGCACGCCCGCCACTTGGAGAGATGCATGGGTGCCACCTCTCTTCGGAGAACCGGATCCTTGGGCAGGATCGGATCGGCGCTGATCTCCACGTTCCTGGTCTGCGGTGCCGCGACCGCCTCCGCCCAACTCGTCCAGCCGTCTCCCGACGCGCTCGCCGAACTGGACCGCCGGGTTGAGACCTATATGGACGAAAACAACATCCCGGGGGGCCTCGTGGCGGTGGCCTCGAGAGGGCGGATCGTCCATCTGAAGCCCTACGGCATGGCCAACGTGGAGCTTTCGGTGCCGGTCACCGATAGCACCGTGTTCGAGATCGGCTCTATAAGCAAACAGTTCGTCTCCGCCGCCGTCATGCTCCTCGTCCAGGAGGACAGGCTCGCCCTGGACGACCCGATTCATCAGTACCTGTCGGATCTCCCGAGCGAGTGGCTCGGCGTGACGGTACGGCACCTGCTGAACCACACGTCCGGCATTCCCGACTACGAGGAGATCATGACCTACGACGTGTACGGCTTTCGCCTCACGCCGGAACAGGTCATCCAGGCCGCACATTCCCGACCCATGGATTTCACTCCGGGTACGGGATGGTACTACAGCAACACAGGCTATTTCTTGGCGAGCATGATCGTGGAGCGGATCGACGGCCGTCCTCTGGGTCAGGTCCTCGAGGCCCGCATCTTCGGACCGCTGGGGATGACCCAGACCCGCTTGGCGGATCCCGAGGCGATCATTCCGCACCGTGCTTCCGGCTACTGGGTTAACAAGGTCGGCGAGCTGATCAACCGGCGTCCTACGGAGACCTCATCGACTCTCGGAGCCGGCGGAATCCTGAGCTCGGCCTACGACCTGGCGAAATGGGACGAGGCTCTCTACGGCGACGAGCTCTTGAGCGCCGAATCGAAGGAAGCAATGTGGACGCCGGTCGTGCTCCCCGATGGAGAGAGCGTTGGATACGGCTTCGGATGGGGGGTCGGCGAGTACGAGGGTCTCACGACACAAGCTCACGGCGGCCAGGTCGCGGGCTTCGTAGCGAACTTCTCCCGATACCCGGAACAAGAAGCCGCGGTCATCGTGTTCTTGAATCGCTATCGCGTGAGCAGCGGTCGCGTGAGCCGGGCGGTGCTCCACACGTTCATGCCGAGCCTCGGACCGATACCATAGACCTGGTCCCGCTGGAGAAGTGATATGAGCACTGCGACGAAGGATGTAGATCAGCCAAAGCCCGCCGACTTCGCCTCGGACCAGGAGGTGCGGTGGTGTCCCGGCTGTGGTGACTACGCGATCATCAAGGCGATCCAGAAGACGCTGGCCGAGTTGGGCGTGAAGCGCGAGGACACGGTCTTCGTCTCGGGGATCGGCTGCGCCGCACGCTTCCCCTACTATATGTCGAGCTACGGTTTCCACACGATCCACGGGCGCGCCCCGGCGTTCGCCACCGGTATCAAGTTGGCGAACCCCGAGCTCGACGTCTGGGTCGTCACCGGCGACGGCGATGGCCTGAGCATCGGCGGCAACCACACGCTCCACACCCTGCGCCGCAACGTGAACCTGCAGATCTGCCTCTTCAACAACGAGATCTACGGGCTCACCAAGGGCCAATACTCGCCGACCTCGCGACAGGGGACGATGTCGCCGTCCAGCCCGCGCGGCTCACTCGAACAGCCGCTGTCGGCCTGCGCCTTCGCACTCGGCGCCGGCGCCCGCTTCGTCGCCCGCTCCGTCGACACCATGCAGAAGCACTTGATGCAAGTACTCAAGCGCGCCCACGAGCATCACGGCGCCTCGTTCACCGAGATCTTCCAGAACTGCATCGTCTTCAACGACAAGGCGTTCGCCGACTTCACCGAGAAGAGCATAGCCTCCGACCGCCAGGTCCACGTCGAGCACGGTAAACCTCTGCTGTTCGGCAAGGACAGGGAGAAGGGCCTGCGGCTCAAACCCGGCACCCTGCAGCTCGAGGCCGTGACGATCGGCGAGGACGGCGTGACCGAGGACGACATCATGATCCACGACGAGAAGGACCGCGGGCTAGCCCAGTTGCTCGTCGCCATGGAGCCGCCGGAGCTCCCGGTCGCCCTGGGCGTTGTCTACTGCGACCCGGCGCCAGCCTACGAGGACCAGGTCGAGTCGCGGCTCGACGCCGCCTGTTGCGGCGACCTGAACAACCTGCTACGATCGGGCCGCACCTGGTGCGTCGATTGCGACTAACGCTGACAACAAAACGAAGGCACCGAAGTAGCGCTGCAAACTTCAACCGCGGGAGAATGCACATGTATAGGTTCACTGTCACAGGTCGCGTTGCACTCGCGGCGATCGCTCTGGTCGCCGTGCTGGGCTGGACCGCGACACCGGCCACAGCCCAGGACCGGCCTAACATCCTGGTCGTATGGGGCGACGACATCGGCCAATCCAACATCAGCGCCTACACCATGGGTATGGTGGGCTATCGGACGCCCAACATCGATCGCATCGCCAACGAGGGGATGATCTTCACCGACTACTACGGTGAACAGAGCTGCACGGCGGGGCGATCCTCGTTCATCACCGGCCAGAGCGTTTTCCGCACGGGCCTCAGCAAGGTGGGGCTGCCCGGGGCCGACCTGGGCCTCCGCGAGGAGGATCCGACGATTGCGGTGGTCCTGAAAGAGCTGGGCTACACCACGGGGCAGTTCGGCAAGAACCACCTCGGCGACCGCGACGAGTTCCTGCCGACAAACCACGGGTTCGACGAGTTCTTCGGCAACCTCTACCACCTGAACGCGGAGGAGGAGCCGGAGAACGAGGACTACCCGGGCGATATGGTGTTGCCGGACGGTCGTACCTTCCACGAGACGTTCGGCCCGCGGGGCGTGATCCACAGCTGGGCCGACGGACGCATCGAGGACACGGGCCCGCTGACCAAGAAGCGCATGGAAACAGTGGACGACGAGACATCGGACGCAGCCATCCGGTTCATCCGGGAGGCCCACCAGCGCGGCCAGCCTTGGTACGTTTGGTGGAGTGGTACGCGCATGCACTTCCGCACGCACGTCAAAGAAGAGTTGCGGGGCATCTCGGGTCAGGACGAGTACGCCGACGGCATGGTCGAGCACGACATGCACATCGGGAGGTTCCTCGACCTGCTCGACGAGCTCGGCATCGCTGACAACACCATCGTCTTCTACTCGACAGACAACGGGCCGCATTACAACACGTGGCCGGACGCGGCTGCCACGCCATTCCTAGGCGAGAAGAACACCAACTGGGAGGGCGGCTGGCGCGTACCCGCCATGGTGCGTTGGCCCGGGCACATCGAGGCCGGCTCCGTCTCCAACCAGATCGTCCACCACATGGACTGGTTCCCCACTTTCGTCGCCGCCGCAGGCAAGGACGACATCAAGGAGGACCTGCTGGACGGATACCGCTCACGCGCCCTCGGCCGTGAGTACCGGATCCACCTCGACGGCTACAACATCTTGCCGCATCTCACCGGCTCGTCCGACAGCAGCGGCCGCCACGAGATCTTCTACTTCTCGGACGACGGCGACCTGACGGCGCTGCGCTACGACGACTGGAAGCTGATCTTCATGGAGCAGAAGTCGCCAGGCACCTTCCGCGTCTGGATGGAGCCATTCGTACCGCTGCGGGTGCCGCTGATTTTTAATCTGCGCCGCGATCCCTACGAGCGGGCCACCGTCACCTCCAACACCTATTTCGATTGGCTGCTGGATCGCGCCTTCCTGCTGGTTCCGGCCCAGGCCTTTGTGGGGAGGTTCCTTGCAACCTTTAAAGAATACCCGCCGCGCATGAAGCCGGCAAGCTTCAGCTTGGACCAAGTGATGGAAAAGATGACAAGTACTGCGGGAACCCGATAATCATTGTGAAGGAATGGCGCAGGGGTGGACTTCCTAGGCACGCCCGTCGCCCGGATTTTCGATATTAGATGAAACCAGAGAAAGGAAGAAGATATGAGACGTCATCTCTTGGTAGCCATCACCCTGGCCGCCGCACTGGCGCTGACGTCGCTTGCAGCTGCGGTTGAACCCCTGCCTTCCTGGAACGAGGGGCAGGCGAAACGCGCCATCGTCAACTTTGTGCAGCGTGTTACCGAAGACGGCGGCGCGGATTTCGTGCCGGTGCCGGAGCGCATTGCCGTTTTCGACAACGACGGCACGCTGTGGATCGAAAAACCAATGTATGTTCAGCTGGCTTTCGCCCTCGATCGGGTGAAAGCGCTGGCGCCGAGCCACCCCGAATGGAAAGACAAACAGCCCTTTAAGGCGGCACTTGAAGGCGACCTGAAAACCGTTGCTGCCGGGGGTGAGCACGCGCTGCTGGAACTGGTCATGGCAACGCATGCCGGCATGACCACCGACGCCTTCGCCCAGATAGTGACGAACTGGCTGGCTACCGCCAAACATCCGCGCTTCAATCGGCCATACACCGACCTCGTCTACCAACCGATGCTCGAACTACTGGCCTATTTAAGGGCAAACGGGTTCAGTAACTATATCGTATCCGGCGGCGGTATCGAG
>CP070812.1:3853321-3860413 GCA_020344015.1 Gemmatimonadota bacterium | reverse complement strand
GTTCGATCACCCTCTGTAGTCGCTCTCGCGCCTCGGCATAGCGGCGCGCACTGATCAGTGACCAGGCGAGACCTGCATTTTCCATCACAGATAGGGGGGCGATTGCGACTGCGCGCTCGACATGTGCGATGGCCTCGTCGGACCGGCCCAACGCATGCAGCGCGGATGAGTACCAGTGGTTTGCTTGAGGCGAATTGGGGTTGAGTTCGAGGGCTCGCCGGTACTCGGCGGCTGCTCCGCGCGCATCCCAGTCGTAGTACAGCTTGACGAACCCTAGAGATGTATGCGCTTCGTCGAGGTTTGCGTCGATTTCCAGCGCACTGAGCGCCGCATCTCTGGCGGCAGGGAAGGCCTGGCTGGGCGGAAGGTAGGCGTAGAAGCCGAGCAGATTGTAGCAGTCGGCGACCCCGGCGTGGGCGCGGGCATAGTTCGGGTCCCGCTCCAGCGCCTGCTGGAAATACTCTAGGCCTCGCCGGATTCCCTCTCCTCGCTGGCTCAAGAAGAAGCGGCCCCTCAGGTACAGGTCGTACGCTTCCAGGTTTGCGGTCGGCGCGCTCTCGATCCGCGCCCTCTGATCGGTTGTCAGCGTCGCCTCAAGGGCGGCTGCGATCCGCTCGGCCACATCGCTCTGGATGGCGAAGATGTCGGTGAGTTCTCGATCGTAGGTCTCCGCCCAGAGATGCCTGTCAGTCGCTGCATCGATGAGCTGCGCGTTTATCCGCACGCGCTCGCCGGCACGCTGGACCCCTCCCTCGAGGATTGTGGCGACGCCGAGCTGCTCGCCGATCTGGCGCAGGTTGAGCTCGGTGTCCTTGTATCGCATGACGGAGGTGCGCGAGATCACGTTGAGGTCGGCGATCTTCGAGAGGTGAAGGATGATGTCGTCGGTGATCCCGTCGCTGAAGTATTCGTTGTCGGGATCGGCGCTCATGTTCGTGAAGGGCAAGACCGCTATCCACTTGCCGTCGGGTGAGGGGGTCGAGGCTCTATCGTAGAGCGCGAGCCATGCGGCGCCTATCACCACGGCCAGGACTACGACGCTGGCGGTCATCGCAACGGCCCTGTTGCCTGGCTCTGCTGCCTTCACGCCTTCGGGCGTGATGTCGAACGCCCAGGCGAGAACCAGTGCGATGGGGAAGCCGGCGATGGTCAGCATGACGACGAGCGTCAGTGCCCACCCCGGCAGCCGCAGCGCGGGTACCGCGATCTCGGCCGCCTGCCAGATGACGAAGGCGACGGCGGCGTAGACGATGGCGACGCGGTAGACCCTGCGGCGCTTCAGTTCGGCGAGGAATGCCTTCATGGCGCAAACCACCTAGTCGTTCAACCCCATTCTCCTGAGCGCCGCCGTGTACCTGGGGTCGGCCCGGAGGTCATCCCAGATCGGATGGACGGGCAGCGACATTAGTCCGATCCTGCGCTCTTGAAGAGCGATATCGAGCCATTCGAAGGCCTGATCGGTTCGGCCGAGCATCGCGTAAAGACGAGCGATGAGGATGGGCTTGCCCTCATCGGCGCCCAACTCCTCGGTTCCCAGAATCTCCCCGGTCTCGAGCTCAGCTCTGTATTCCTCTGTCAGGCGCTCGGTCTCCAGCTCGAACACGCCCTGCCATCCGGAGCGGGCGTAGGCCCGATCGATCGAGTCGATCTCCGCAGGGCTCGCCCCGGATCCCCTCCGTGAGAGCTTGAGTGCCTCGATCGCCTCATCGTGCCGCCCTAACAGAGTGTAGACGCGGACGAGCCAGCCGTGCGGGTTGCCGATGTTGGGATCCATCTCGGCCGCCGCTTTCAGCGCGTCGATGGCCTCGCTGTAGCGGCGCTCGATGAACAGAAAGCGGGCCAGGTGATTTCGCAGAAAGACCGAGTGCGGATCGAGCTCGACGGCTCGGCGCGCTTCAGCCAGGCCCTCGTCCGGTCGACCCTGCGCCATCAGGTACATGCCATACCATTGTCGGGCCGTCGCGTAGTTGGGGTCGAGGCTCAGCGCCCGCTCGAACCGGGCCTCGGCTTCAGGCCAGTCCCAATCGTACCACGTGTGGATGTGGGCGAGGCAGGTGTGGGCTTCAGCCAGGTTGGGGTCGAGCTCGAGAGCCCTCTCCGCCGCCGCCCGCGCCAGTGGCACGGTCTGGTCGGGCGGCAGCATCCAGTAGACGGCGAGCAGATCGTACGTGTCGGCGAGACCGGCGTAGGCCTGTGCGTAGCCCGGATCTTCCTCGATCGCACCCTCGAAGTGCTCGATGGCTCTGTAGAAGCCGTCCTTGCTCCTGCGGTTCCAGAAGTAGCGTCCGCGCAAGTAGAGATCGTAGGCAGTCAGGCTTTCGGTGGGTCTCTGTTGGATCCGCTGCTCCAGTTCTGGAGAGAGGGTGGCTCTCAACGCCGCTGCGACTTCTCGGGCAACGTCCACCTGGATCGCGAAGATGTCGGCGTAGTCTCGCTGGTAGGTGTCGGCCCACAGGAGCTCGTCCGTCTGTGCGTCGATCAGCTGCGCCGTGATACGGACCCTGCCTTCCGCGCGGCGCACGGTCCCTTCGAGAATCGTAGCCACGCTTAGCTCGGCGGCGATCTCGGGCGAACTCATGTCGGTGTCCTTGTAGCGCATCACCGACGTACGGGAGGTCACCTTGAGATCGCTGAACTTCGAGAGATAAGTGCGGATCTCGTCGTGGACCCCTTCCACGAAGTATTCGTCGGCCTCGGGGTCGGGACTCTGGTTGTCGAACGGCAGGACGGCGATCGACGGTTCATCGGTAGACGGACCCTGCTCACCGTATCGAATCGCGAGCCAGGCGGCTGCAACGGCCAGAACCACCACAACGATGATGGCTGTCGTCGCTATCGCCCGGTTGCCCGATTCACGGCGAAGCGCGCCCTCGCCGAGCGCCCCGGTTCGTTTCACGCCCTCGGGAGTGATCTCGAACGCCCAGGCGAGGACTAGGGCGATGGGAAGGCCGAGGAAGGTCAGGACGATAACGAAGGCGAGTGTCCACTCCGGGAAACCGAGAGCCGGGAAGGAGATTTCCGCCGCCTGCCAGATGACGAATGCGACGACGGCGTAAACGACGGCAACACGATAGACGCGCCGTCGTCTGAGTTCGGAGAGGAAGTGGCGCAGAGCGGAAGGCCCGTCACTCATGGTGAGGTCCCTTCGGCTGTCAAACGTTCCAGAGCACGCCGCGCGGTCTCGACCCGCGGCTGCAGCTCGGGGTCGGCGTTCTCCCAGAGGCGGACGAACCGGGAGTAGGCGCGGGCAGCGCCGGCGATGTCACCCGACTCTTCCAGCGCTCGCCCCAGGGGCAGATAGCGGAGCGCGAGGTAATCAGTATCCCAAGGATAGAGGCCGTAGCGCAACAGTCGGATCCCGCGGTCGCGGGTCTCTGGGCGCGCCGCCAACGTCGCGGCCCTGACGAAGCGAAGTGGTGCGGCGAAGGACAAAGACGCTGTCAGGCCATAGCCGGCTTGCTCGATCCCGTCATCGAGCTTTCGCAAGCCGGAGAGCGTGTCGCCGTCGATCAGGTCGGCCCAGCCCAGTCCCGCCTCGACCAGTCCGCGGATGACGACCGTATCGATGGCGGGATTCGGTGCCAGCGCCTCTTCCGCCGCACTCCTGGCCGCCGGGGCGTCGCCCTGGCTCAGGGCGTAGAGCATGCGGAAGTACGCGAAGAACTGGTCGAATCCCGGCACCGGCGACGGTCTCGAGATCGACTCGAGCGCTTGCGCCGCGAAGGCCGAGTCGGCAAGCCCGGCATAGACCGGCAGCAGGCTGAAGATCGAGCCGTCCACCGGCGGGTTCGCCGGTATGCTCTCGTACGACGCCTTGGCTTCGGCGAGCCGGCCGAGGCTGGAGAGACACGTTCCCTTCCAGAAGTGTAGAAAACCTGGAAAACGGCCGAAGTCGTCCGGCATTTCGATCGTTTCCCCCGCAGAATCGACGAACTTGAGCAGAACGTCGGGCGTCAACTGATCCGATGTATACGTGGCCTGGGTGATCCAGAGGCTCAGGTGCCCGGGGTGACTTTCCATCACCGCCGCAAACTCCGAGGGCAGGGAGTCGGGCTGGGTCCACAGCGCGGTCGCCAACCTGAAGAGCTCGACCTCCGACGGATCGGCCTTGCCCGCCTCGTATGCGTCGAGGTAGCGGTAATAGCGGGCGCTGTCGTTATACGCCAGGCTCAACTGGAGCAGGTGGAGCATCGCGGGAGTCAGCGAGGGGTCAAGCTCCAGTACCCGTTCGAAGCCCGAGTAGAGCTCCTCGAGATCGAACCCGCGGATGTGCTGCATGTGGAACCGGACGTCGGCCAGCAGGAACCTGCCCTCGGGGTCGTCGGGGTAGCTGGCGACGTAGGCCTCCAGCGTATCAAGCGCCGCCGGTTTATTCTGCTCGTGAAGTAAGTGACCCGCGATCAGGGTGCGCTCGCGGGTCGGCAAGCGGTCGGCGTGGCGGAGCGCCGCCTCGCCGTGTCTGAGCGTCTCCAACGAGCCCGTTCCGTGGCGCCAGCTCCAGCCGTAGGCGCTTGCGAGCTTGTGGTGGGCGAGGGCGAAGGTGGAGTCTTCTGCCACGGCCGTCTGGAGGGCGACGATCGCCGAATCCCAAACCGAGCGCCGGTAGTGCTGCATACCCTTCAGGTAGGCGCGGATCGCATCGACGGAGGCCGTGGTGATGGCGCTCACACGCAGGTGGGGCAGCGGCTCGCGCGCCAGCCAGATCTCTCTCAGCAAGTCGATCCCCAAACCGTCCACCAGCGCCAGGACGCTGTCGGCGGGGCCGTCCACCTGGGCGCGTGCCAGCTCGCCGTCGCTCACCGAGTACAGCTCGGCGGTCATGCGGACCTCGGGGCCGGTAGAGACCACGCTCCCCAGCAGGACAGAGCCGGCATTCACGTCGCGGCCCAGGGTGAGCGCTCCCTCCAGATCGATCCTCCCCTCGTCGGCCCGCTGCTGCCAGCGGTGCATCACGGTTCGGGCGTCAACGGTCCGGATGCCACCCACGTCGTTGAGATTGGCCGAGAAGAGGTCAACCATCCCCTCGCCGAGCAGCTCGACTCCGGGCCCCGACGTGTTGAAGGGGAGCACGGCGATCACCTGCGCGCTTGGGTCCACAGGACCGAGGACGCGAGGACGAATCCACCAGAAGATGCCGCCGGCGATCAGGAGCGCGATGATCGCGAGGGTCGCGACCACGGGCCAGCGCTGTCTCACCCTGGCCTCGCCTGGCTCGAGCGGCTGGGCCCGCCTCACCCCTTCCGGCGTGATGTCGAACGCCCAGGCGAGGATCAGGGCGATGGGGAAGCCCAAGATCGTCAGCACGACGACCAAGGTGAGCGTCCAGTCCGGTAGTCGCAGGGCGGGGAAGGCGATCTCCGCCGCCTGCCAGATGACGAAGGCGACGGCGGCGTAGACGATCGCGACGCGGTAGACGCGACGGCGCGTCAGCTCGCCTAGGAAAGATCCCATGGCTCGAAGTTGATGCCGGTCACAACGGCGGTGAACCTGGGGTCGGATAGAATCGCGTCCCAGATGGGGAAGCGGATGGAGTAGCAGAGCGAGGGTTTGTCTTCAGCCAGCGCCTGCTCCAGATAGCGGAGCGCGTCCTCCGGTAGTCCGACGTTGGCCGAGGCGTAGCCCAATTGCACTCGGCTTACGTACTCTCGGCCCGCGCGCTCCCGCAGTTCCTCGAGCGTGGCCTGAGCCTCGGCCACCATCCCTGCGCGCCCGTACGCGGCACCGAGCAGTCCGATGACGGCCGCCATCCTGTGGGAGAGAGCGGCCGCCTTCTCCAGGGTGGCGATAGCCTCCGCATGCCTTCCCACCGCGCTGTAGTAGGTTCCGGTGACCCACAAAGCCAGGATGTCTTCCGGCTCCAGCTCGAGCGCCTGTTCCAGGTACTCGAGCGCCTCTTCGTACCGCCTGCCCAAGAGGTTCGCCAAGCCGGCGAGCCCCCAGATGTAGGACGAGTGCGGATCCAGGGCGCAGGCTTGGCGAGTGTACTCGCAGCCTTCGTCCACTCGCACACCGACAACGACCAGCGCTATGCCCCTCCAAGCGTGTGCTGCGGCGAAGTTGGGGTCGAGCTCGATGGCTCGCTTGAGCAAATCCTCGCCGGTCTCCCAGTCATAGTGGAAGCTGTTTCGGATCAGGCCTTTGGAGAAATGGGCCTCGGGCAGATCGGGATCGAGGGCCATCGCCCGCTCGGCCGCCTTCTCAGCTACGGCTTGGGCTTCGGCGGGGTCGAGAAGCCCGTAGATCGCGAAGATCGTGTGGACGTCGGCGATGCCGGTATAGGGAAGAGCGTAGTCGGGGTCCTTTAAGACGGCCTTCTCGAAATACTCCAGGGCTGTCTGAAGGCCTACCTTGTAGCGTCGGATCCAGCAATGCCGGCCCTTCAAGTAGAGGTCGTAAGCCTCCGGGTTCCTCGTCGCGACTTTGACCAGCGGCTCACCCCCCTCTCCCAGTAGCGTGACCCGCAGGGTATGCGCTATGGCCCGGGCGATCTCGTCTTGGATGGCGAAGATGTCCTCGAGCTCGCGCTCATACGTCTCGGACCAGAGATGGAAGCCGTTCGCGACCTCTGTGAGCTGGGCGGTGATCCGCAGACGGTCGCCTGCTTTGCGCACGCTCCCTTCCAGCACCGTCGCCACGCCGAGCTCCCGGCCGATCTCTTGGACCGTGCAGCCTTTGTCTTTGAAGGAGAACGAAGATGTTCTGGCGGCGACCTGTAGATCCGGAATGCGCGTCAGGACATTTAGCACTTCTTCCGCCACCCCGTCACCGAAATATTCCTGATCGTGATCGGGGCTCATGTCGGCGAAGGGCAGGACGGCGATGGAGCGTCGGTCGGTACTGACGTCCAAGTCGGGTGTGCGCTGGACGCCTGTCGGCGTAATGTCGAACGCCCAGGCGAGAGCGACGGCGACCGGGAAGCCAAGGAGGGCTAGGGCCACTACCAGGGTGACTGACCAGTCGGGGAGATTGAGTGCCGGAAACAGGTTGTTCGCTGCCTCGACCACCACCAGGCCCACAACTACATAGACGATGGCCACACGAACGACCTTGCGGCGCTTCAGCTCACCTAGGAAAGATCCCATGGTACGTAGT
>CP070812.1:3802696-3853221 GCA_020344015.1 Gemmatimonadota bacterium | reverse complement strand
GGGGGGGCCAAGCAACACCGCAGGGGGGCGGTGTGCCCAGACGCCACCCCAAACCCCCCCCCCCACCCCACCCGCAACACAACCCCCACAACCACCCCCGGGCGGCCCCCACCCCCCCCCCCCCCCCCCCCCCCCCCACGCCCAACCCCTCGAACGACGCCAGCTCCACCCCGTAGCGGCTCACCCGGGGACCACGGGCCCCGGCACGCGCCAGCGGCCCGCGCCGGCCATCAAGCGTCACCACGTCGAACCCGATCCGCCGTCCCTTCTCCCGCACGTCCTCGGTGTAGAACCCGGCACAGCGGTCTGGTCCTATGAGCTCCACCGCACGCTTGATGACCGTGGTCTTGCCGCAGCCGGGCCTTCCCGTGAGGAGTATTCGCGGTGGGGCGGGGGGCATGTTCATGGGAATTCGGCAATCCTTGACTAGTTGAATTCTTGAACAATAGACCATTCGAATTCGGAACCGAGTACAGCATCCGGTTCACAATTCTACGGCTCACTTGGTCTATGGTTCAAATGGTCCTGGATTGCCGAGTTCCGAATTCCTGGAATCCCGGATTCCCATCACAACATAAAGCGAAACGCCCCGGGCCCACGGGGCGTTCGCTAAGGCGAGAATGTGCGACTAGTTGCTGAGGGCCTCTTTCCGACGTGGGGCTCGCAGGGTTCTGGACGGGCCGGAAGTAAAGCCTCAATAAAGAACGGAGCCCCTGAGTCGCCCTCCCCCGCCGTTTTCCCTGTCCGGCTAAGACGCTCGAGACTCCGCTCTTCACGCCTTGCAATTCGCAAGGGCCATACCCAAGCGGTGCCGTAGGACATAACGTATTGCAAAACATGAAGTTACGTAATCCGCCCCGCGCCGGGAAAACCGCCGGATCTGGATACTTTTTGCACAGTTTTGGCAAAAATTGCGGCTGGGAACCCTAAGTCCTGTTTCCGGAGTGGGATGGATGGCTGGAGCTGGTGGGAACCGTCGGGAACCTAGAAAGTTGATCGGATACTAGTAACTTATAGCGGCTCACAAACAGCCGTTGGGGCGAGAGTTGTAGTTGACCAGCCTGGGCCGCCGGGCCGAGCGTGTTGCCCGCACCCAGGCTAACGAATAGGCGGGTCTATCGTGAACAAGAAGCTCACGTTGGCGGTTGGCGTCGCTGTGGTCCTGGTCGTGTTCGGATACTTCGCCTTTGGCGGTCTGGGCAGCAGCCTGGTCTACTTCTGGACGCCGGCGGAGCTCTTGGCAGAGGGTGACGCGGCGTACGGTACCTCGGTGCGACTGGGCGGGATGGTGGAGCCGGGCAGCGTCAGCTGGGACGCGGACACGCAGGAGCTGAAGTTCCGTCTGGCGGACGAGGGTGGGATCATCGATGTGGAGAGCTCGGGCGTACCGCCGCAGATGTTCCTGGAGGCGGCGGAGCGGCAGGAAGCGATCGGGGCAGTGGTCGAGGGCAGCCTGGCTCGCAACGGTGTCTTCCGGGCGACCAACCTGATGGTCCGGCACTCGGAGGAGTATCGGGCGCCGCAGCACGAAGAGGGCCGACAGGAATACTACCGTGAGCTGTTCAAGGAGCAGGGAGCGGAGCAGGGAGCAGAGAGCGGGACATGATAAGTAGTCTAGGGTATCTGGCGGTCGGCGGCGCGCTGCTGCTCTCGGTGGTGGGGGCGGTACTGTCGTACGCCGCAGTGGCCGGCAGGCCGCAGCTGGCGATCTGGGGCAAGCGATCGGCATATGGCGTCTTCTGGCTGGCGACGCTGGCGATCTTTCTCATGGTCGTGGCGCTGGTGGCGCACGACTTCAGCGTGGGCTACGTGGCGCAGGTCGGTAGCCGGTCGACGCCGCTCTTCTACACGGTGATCTCGCTGTGGTCGTCGCTGGACGGATCGATCCTCTTCTGGGGGTGGATCCTCGCCGGGTACACGGCGGCGGTGGTCTATATATATCGCGACCGCTACCCCGATTTGATGCCGGCCGTCACCGGGACGCTGCTGGTGGTGAACGTCTTTTTCTGGCTGCTGCTGGCCTGGCCGGCCAACCCGTTCGTCCCCGTTTTCCCGGTTCCGGCGGACGGCCCGGGGCCCAACCCGTTGCTACAGAACCACCCGTTCATGGGGCTGCACCCGCCGCTCTTGTACCTGGGTTACGTCGGGCTGGCCGTGCCCTTCGCTTTCGGCGTGGCGGCGCTGCTGACCGGTGAGGTCGGCGGAGACTGGGTGCGGGCGGTGCGACGCTGGACCATGGCGCCGTGGATTTTCCTGACCGCCGGCATCGTTTCAGGCGCCTGGTGGTCGTACGAGGTGCTCGGTTGGGGCGGCTATTGGGCCTGGGACCCGGTGGAGAACGCTAGCTTCCTGCCGTGGCTCACGGCCACGGCGTTTCTGCATTCGATCATGGTGCAGGAGCGACGGCAGACGCTGAAGATGTGGAACATTCTCCTGGTCGTCGCAACGTTTCTGCTCACCCTGTTCGGAACGTTCTTGACGCGCTCCGGCATCCTGGCCAGCGTTCACGCTTTCACCGAAGGCCTGATCGGTCCGTTCTTCCTCGGGTTCATCACCCTGGTTCTGTTCATATCGCTGGGGCTCGTCGCTTGGCGCAGCGAGGAGCTCAAGAGCGAGCCGGCTCTCGACGCCGTGGCGTCGCGGGAGACCGCGTTTCTGCTCAACAATCTTTTGCTGGTCGCGTTCACCTTCACCGTGCTGTTGGGGACCGTCTATCCCTTGCTCGCCGAGGCGATTCGCGGAGTGAAGGTCAGCGTCGGTGCGCCCTACTTCAATCGCATGAGCATCCCCATCGCACTCGGCCTGGTCCTGCTCGCCGGGATCGGTCCGGCGCTGCCTTGGCGGCGTGGGTCGCCCGACCTGTTGGCTAGGAAGTTCCTCTGGCCGACGGTCGTTGCCCTGGCCTCGGGGATCGTGTTCGGGCTGATCGGCGTGCGGCACTTCATGACTTGGCTGACGTTGTTCCTTTCGGTGCTGAGCGTGGGGTTACTGGTTGGCGAGTTCTGGCGGCCGGCCCGGGCGCGCCGGCTGGCGCATGACGAGGGCTTGGGCCGCGCGCTGCTTAACGTCATGTCCAAGAACCGGCGGCGCTACGGCGGCTACGTCGTCCACCTGGGGATCGTCATCATGGCGGTCGGCATCGCTCTCTCGTCGACGTACCGCCGGGAGCGCGAGGTGACCCTGGGCATCGGTCAGGCGGTAGCGTACGAGGGCTATACCGTTCGACTCGACTCGCTGTACGCGGGACGCGAGCCGCACCGCGACTTTGTAGAAGCCGCGTTCAGCGTCGGGAAGGGCGGGGAAGTCTCAGAGACGATGCGGCCGCGCCTCAACTACTACCCAATGTCGCAGCAGCCGATCGGCACGCCGAAGGTGCGAACGCGCCCGACGGCGGATCTCTATCTCAGCCTCATGGCTTATGACCAGAGTGGGTCGAGCGCCACGGTGAACGTCATCGTGAATCCGATGGTCGTCTGGATCTGGATCGGCGGCGCTTTCACGGCGCTGGGTGCGCTATTCGCCATATCCAGCGTCGGCATTATCGGGACGGACCGACCTCGCGGCGCTGAGGACGTGGCGGGCCGTGCGAGACCAATGAAAGCCGGCGTCGGAGGTGCCGACTGATGAGTTGGAAGAAAGTGCTGATTCCCGCCAGCGCGATCCCGATCGTGGCTTTGCTCGCCTACGGTTTGACGCGCGATCCGAATATAGTCGAGTCGCCGCTGCCGGGACGTGCGGCCTTCGAGTTCACCTCGCCGACGCTGGACGGTGATACCCTTAGCCTCGGCGACCTCGAGGGTAAGGTCGTAGTCCTCAACTTCTGGGCGTCCTGGTGCATAGCCTGCATCGATGAGCATCGGGTCTTCGTCGAGGCCGAGCGCTACTATGCCGGCCAGGACTTCCAGATGCTCGGCGTCGTCTATCAGGATTCGCCGGAGAACGCCCGTCGCTGGATGGCGCGCATGGGCGGCAGCTGGCCAAGCGTCATCGACCCGAGCTCGCGTATCGCGATCGACTACGGGGTCTACGGCGTGCCGGAAACTTACTTCATCGCCAGGGACGGGCGGATCGCCTACAAGCAGATCGGGCCGGTGTACCCGCAGGTCATGGTGTACTGGGTGGATCGGCTGCTCGCCGAATCGACGGACGCCGGGGCCGCGGCAGCCGAAGCCCTCGAGGGCGAAGTGCCCACGGGTCGCAGCGAGGGTCACACGGGCGACCGCAGCAGAGCGACCCCCATTCCGCAGACGCAGGGAGGCCAGTAGTAAATGCGCGTTCTGCTTGCAGCATTGCTGATTCTATTCGTCTCTGCACCGGCGCTGACGGCGGGCGGAGCTGTGTTGGCTCAGGAGACCGCCGGTACGGTCACCGTACAGGCGGAGGATCCGGAGCTCGAGGCACAGGTCCGCGAGCTAGCCGCGAAGCTGCGCTGCCCTACCTGCCGCGCTCTTTCGGTCCAGGACTCGCCGTCCGGGATGGCGCAGGAGATGCGCTCGCTGATCCGCGACCAGTTACGGGCCGGCAAGACGCCGGATGAGGTGACGGCCTACTTCGTCGAACGGTACGGCGAGTGGATTCTGTTGGAACCGAAGGCGGAGGGTTTCAACTGGGCGGTCTGGCTGCTGCCCGTCTTTCTGTTGCTCGGCGGTCTGGCGTTCGTGCTCGTCACCGCTCGGCGGTGGGTAGAGCAGGGACAGGCGCGGGCGGCGGCGATCGTGGCGGACGCGCCGGAGGAGGAGCTCTAGGCGATGGGTCCGACGGAGTTTCTGCTCGTCGTTGCGGTAGGTGGCGGTATCATCGCGGTCCTGTTCGCGACCTTCAAAGGAGCGGCGGGTGACGCCGACGCGCGTCCGGCGAAGACTGCTGACCGAGTGTCGAGTGACGGCGCGCGAACCGAGTTGGACGAGCGATACGAGGCGGCGGTGCGCTCGCTGGAGGAGATCGAGGCCGACCACGACTCCGGCAACCTCTCCGACGCGGATTACGGAGAGCTACGCCGGCGCTACGAAACCGAGATCGCGCACCTCGAGAGGGAGCTCGGCCTTGCTGCAGGCCGCGCCGGCGCCCCTCGCGGCGAGACTGTGAATAGCGCGGTGGCAGTGCCCGAGCGTTCGTGGGTGCCGGCGGCGGTCGGCTGGAGCGCTGCCGGCATCGCTTTCGCAGCGCTTGCCTATCTGGTGCTGTCGACGGCGCTTCGCCCCCGGGTAGGTGACGATTCGATCACCGGTTCGATTCCCGGTCAGGAGATGGGCGCGTCGATGGGTGTGCCGGTGGCCGACGTCGACATGGAGCGGCTGCGATCCCTCGAGGAGATCGTCGCGGGCGAGCCCCAGAACCTGGAGGCTCTGGTCGAGCTGGGGCACATGTATCTGCGGCTGCAGCGATACGACGAACTGAATTTCGTGACTCAGGCGGCTCTGGCCATCGATCCCAACCACCCCGAGGTGCTCACGCATCTCGGCATGTTGCTGTTTTCCATGGATCACCCTGAGGGTGTGCTCCCCATGTTCGATCAGGCGTTGGCCATCGATCCGGACTTTGCCGAGGCACTGCAGTTCAAGGAGATGGTCTCGTTCATGAGGGGGGACTACGCCACGGCGGTCGAGGCCTGGGAACACTATCTCGAGGTGGTTCCCCCGGATCAGGGTTCGCCTCGCATTCGGGCCATGCTCGAGGCAGCCCGCGCCAGTCTCAGCGGCGCTCCCGAGTAATTCGAAGGCGGCTCACGAGGAGGGCGGGTGAACAAAGCGATCGCGCTGGTGCTGGTGGGCGTCGTGCTTTTGCTTCTGCCGGAGCCGGCAAGCGCTCAGCGGTTTGGCGGTGATTTCGGCGGCGGCGGCGGCTTCTGGCTCGTTTATGTGGATGTCGGGGTTGATGTCGATCGCAGCTTCGGGCGCGATGTCGGCGGCGCCGTAACGCTCGGTGGCCGCGGCTTCCTGCAGACCGGCAAGGTGCGTCTCGGCGGCGGTGCCTTCGGCGGCGGATTTGTCGACGAGGGGCTCAACACCGCTGGCAACCGCGTGCAGGGCGGGTTCTCGGCCGGCGGCTTCACCGCGGAGTACCTCGTCGTGCAGCAGAACCTGGAACTGGTAATCGGAGGCATGGCGGGGGGTGGTGTTCTGACGATCGAGGAGATCGTCAGTGTCAGTGGTGAGGTTGAGGACCTGCGGCGCCGCAAGGAGTCGATGTTCGTCGGTTATCCCTGGGTACGCGTCGGCTACAATCCGGCGGCATTCGTCAACGTTGGCCTCCAACTCGGCTACGTGGCAGGGACACAGGATGTCGGTGGCTTCGCGATTGGCCTCGACATCATGGTTGGGCTCATCCCGTAGCCCTGAGACCGTAGATGTCCGGCGCTCACCGGATTACGGAACTTTCGGGTAGTTTCGGTGGTTTAATGAGGGTGACGGGGCAGACGAGCCTAACGGCGCCGCGTAAGGTTGACTCACTTCCCTTTTCTCCCGGGCCTTGCGCGGATGTCTTGCCCCGTCCCTTCCTTTCGTAGGGCTCCTGACAAAGGACGCTCACGGGGGTGGTGAGTCCCCTGCCGGCTGCCGACCGTAGGCTTTCCTACGCTGCGGTGGCTATATTAGTGTAGCGCTGGGGGGTGGCAACCCCGGCGGCTAGGTAATCGGGGAGGAGGGGACCGCATGGAACACGCAATTCGCCGCATCTTCATGTTCCTACTCGGCGTCAGCCTCGGCTACTGTACCGGCTTCAGGGACGCGAACAACAACGAACACATGATCTTCGTTCGCATGATCCATCGCGTCCAGAGCTTCGCCGAGCGGACCGTGGGCGAGCCCGCAAGCGCCGTCGAGGAGGCGGCCGAGGGCGTCGAACGCTAGCCCAAGCTGACCGACCTCTGATCGGACGGGCGCCTTATACGGCCTCCAGCAGGGCGACGTGGCCCAACCCGCCGGCTGCGCAGATGCTGATCAACGCCAGCCCACCTGTCGTCTGAAGCTGCTTCACCGTCTGTGAGACGATCCGTGCCCCGGTTGCGCCAAACGGGTGACCGAGAGCGACGCTGCCGCCGTTCGGGTTGATCCGTTCTTCAGGTACCCTGCCGAGGTCTACATCGACGCCGGCCCGCTCCCTTAGCCATTCCCGACTGTTCAGCGCTTCGATCGTGCAGAGCACCTGCGCGGCGAACGCCTCGTGGATTTCCCAGAGCGCGATGTCGGCGTAGCCGAGGCCGTTGCGGGCCAACAGGCGCGGGATTGCCAGAGTCGGCGCCATCAGCAGGCCGTCACGCTCGATGTCGACTCCTGCCACCTCCCAGTCCAGCAGCCGCGCGCGGTAGGGCGGCTCTTCGAACCTCTCGAGTCCGCGTTCCGTGGCCACCCAGCAGGCCGCCGCGCCGTCGGTGAGCGGCGACGAATTGCCGGCGGTCAGGGTCCCGCCCTCCCGGTCGAAGACCGGTGGCAGCTTCGCCAGCTTCTCCAGTGAGGTGTCGGCCCGCGGGATGCCGTCGCGCGTGATTCTGTACGCATCCGAGCCGATCACCAGATCGTCGAAGAAGCCGCGTTCCCACGCCGCCACGGCGTTCTCGTGACTCGCCAGGGCGAAGCGGTCCTGCATCTCCCTCTCCAGCCTCCACTCCTTGGCGGTGATCTCGGCGTGGTCTCCCATCGTCAGTCCGGAGGTCCGTTCCTTGACGCTCGGCACACTCAGCTTCAGGTGACGCAGCCGCAGCCGGCCTAATGCCTTCAACGCAGCCGCAGGCCCCTTGGCCTGAGCGACGCGCCGGATCGTCTGGCTCATGCCTCGTGTCAGTCCCACCTGCGTCTGGCTCATCGCCTCCGAGCCTCCGCACAGCGCCAGCTCGATACGGCCTGCCTTCATCTGTGCGGCGGCGGCCGTCGCACCCGCCAGGCTGGTGGCACACTGCTGGACCACCGTCAGGGCGGGTACGTGGGGCTCGAGACCCGCGTCGAGCCAGACCTCGCGCGCGATGTGGCTCACCGAAAGCGACGGGACCACGGCACCCCAAACGACGCAGTCCGGAACTTCACCGCCTTTGAGCATCGCTTGTGCTGCGTGCGCTACCGGGACCGAGACTCTCACGGCGTCGAGCCGTGCCAGTGGCCCGTCGATCCTGGCGAAGGGTGTGCGCGGCCCGGCGCAGAAGTACACGTCCGGTTGGTTGCCATTCCTGGGGGCCATGTGACCTCCTTGGGTACTCGGTAGTCGGTGGTCAGTAGTCGGTTCGTCAGTAGTCGGTGTCTCGCGAAGGTCCTCCTCGCAAGCACCACAACCGACCACCGACTACCGCTCACCTAAACCACGAGACCCGCTATCTGAGTTCCTGCGAGATCGACCACCGCGGCCAGCACGGCGCGAGCCACCTGGCCCATGAACCGGTAGTCGAGCGTGTCGGCGCTGTCCGTCGCCATGTGGTAGTGCGGGTTACGCAAGAAGGCCGTATCGGTAATCATCAGCGACGGGTAGCCCCGGTCCCAGAAGGAGGCGTTGTCGCTGAGCCGCGTAAGGGGAAGCGCGAAACCGCGCAGGATTGTCCGATAGGTCACCAGCGTCAGCCCAGGTACGTGCCGCTCGCTCGAGCGCTGGAAGGACCGCAGCAGCCGGCGCGAGCGGCCATCACCGACGGCGGTCAGAAAGGTCCCCGAGTCGGGCACGCGCTTGAAGACGAGCGGCGGCACCTTCTGACTGCCGGACCGACGGTCGGTGTATCCCACCATCTCGAGGACCAGCGCCCCTGCGTACCGCTGCTTGCGGCGTCGCGCTTCCCGGGCGAAGCGCGAGCTACCCACCCGGTAGGTGCCCACGAAGTCCTGCGGCTCCTCGAGGTTGAAGCCGACGAACTCCAGGCTACGCTGCGGTTCCAGCCCGACGGCATGGCGCGCGACTTCGAGCAGCACGGCCACGCCGCTGGCGTTGTCGTCGGCGCCCGGCGTGTTCGACACCGTGTCGAAGTGAGCGCCGACCAGCAAGGTGGGGAGGTCTGGGTCGGAGCCCGCCAACCTGCCGACGACGTTTCTGTAGGTCGCGCCGCGAAAGTCGAAGGGCTGGCGTTCCACCGCCAGCCCTACCGTACTCAGTTCGTCAGCCACCAGTGACTCAGCGCGAGCCAAGGCTTCCGGGCTCGCCTGCGGGTGTCGCGGTCCCTCGAGCTCCCTTACCGTTCGCTCCAGCCGGCTCTCGTCGACCTGCGAGAGCAGCTGCATCAACCACCCTCCACGTAGGCGCGCTCGATGATGATCGGTTGCAGCGGTACCGCCTCGCTCAGCGTACCACGCTGGGTCGGCACCCGCGCGATGGCGTCCACGACATCCATCCCCTCGACGACCTGGCCGAACACAGTATAGCCCCAACGTACTGGCGTTTCTGCCGTCTCCGGCTGGTAGTCGAGGTAAGTGTTGTCAACCAGGTTGATGAAGAACTGCGTCGACGCGCTGTTGGGATCGTCGCGCCGTGCCATGGCCACCGTCCCACGCACGTTGCTGAGCCCGTTGTCCGATTCGTTCGGTAGCATGGGGCTGGAGGACTGCCGCATTTGGCCGTCGACGGTGAATGCGCCGGCCTGGATCATGAACCCCGGTCTCACCCGCTGGAATATCAGTCCGTTGTAGAACTGGTTCTGCACGTGGTTCACGATGCTCTCGACGGTCTGCGGTGCACTCTCTCGGTCCAGCTCCATGACGATCCGGCCCATGTTCGTCTCGAGCACAACGCGCGGCGTTGGGTTGCCTATGTCAGGTGGTAGTGCGGCCCCGCCTGTCTCCATCTCCTCTCCTCCCGTTTCCGCGTCCCCCCCGCACCCTACGAGGAGCAGTGCCAGGGCCAGCGTCGTAGTCGTTCGTCTGCTGAGGATCAAAAGTCCCTCCTTCTTCGTGTCGGGCGGCGGCTGGGGCCGCCTCGCGCGAGCTCGATGCCGGGCCCCTCCGTGGGTTGTGTCGCCGTCCGCGCAGTCGTAATAGTGAATCCCTGATCGCTTGCCCAACATGATGGATGATCGGGGGCGATCGCGCCATCCCTAGCCGCAACGGGGTCTATCACCGCGGAGTCCGGATGAACGGAACCGAGTTCGAACCGTCACTGCTGTCGCTGCTACCGCCCATAGTCGCTATCGGGCTCGCCGTCTGGACCCGGCAGGTCTACGTGTCTCTGGCTGCCGGGATATGGCTGGGCTGGACGATCCTCAGCGGCTTCAACCCGGTCTCCGGGCTGGCCGGTGCGATAGAGGGGACGGTGACGGTGCTCGGCGAGCCGGGTAACACGCGGGTCTTGCTGTTCAGTCTGCTGATCGGGTCGCTGGTCGTCTACGTGCAGGCGTCGGGTGGCGTCGAGGGCTTCGTGCGCTGGCTGGAAGGGCGCCGCTTGGTGAGCGACGTGCGCGGCGCCGGCGTGCTGGCCTGGCTGATCGGCATCGCCATCTTTATCGAGTCGAACATCACGCTGCTCGTCACCGGGGCTGTCTGCCGTCCTCTGTTCGACCGTTACCGTGCGGCGCGTGAGAAGCTGGCTTACATCGCCGACTCGACCTCGGCACCCATCTGCATCCTGATCCCGTTCAACGCCTGGGGCGCGCTCGTGCTCGGTATACTGGGAGGCCTCGGTGTCGCCCAGCCATTGCAGGTATTCGTCCGCTCGATGCCGCTCAACCTTTACGCCATCGCAGCGGTGACCCTCGCCGGGTTCACCGCCTGGAGAGGACTGAATCTGGGAGCGATGAAGAAGGCCGAGGCACGCGCCGCTGAGGGCGTCGTGCTGAGCCCGGAAGGCGAGCTCACGGTCGACGAGGCGGCGTTCGAGGTCCGGCTCTCGCGCCAGGTGCCGCCCCGTGCCTTCAACATGGTGGTTCCGATCCTGACGATGGTTGTGACGATGCCCGTCGGCCTCTACATCACGGGTAACGGTGTCCTGGGCCAGGGCTCCGGCTCGACCAGCGCCCTCTGGGCCGTGATCGCCGGCAACATCGCCGCCTGGATCCTCATGCTCGTCCAGCGCTTCGCCTCCCTGGACGAGCTGGTTCGTCTCGGGCTCAAGGGGGTCGAGGCACTCCTCGGGTTGGTGCTCATCCTCCTCCTCGCCATAACGCTGGGCGACGTCTGCGTCAGGCTGGGGACCGGACCCTACGTGGCCGAGGTCGTTCGCAACATCGCCTGGCCGGTGCTGTTGGTGCCGGCGACGTTCGTTACCGCTGCGCTCATCGCTTTCGCCACCGGTACAAGTTGGGGCACCTTCGCCATCATGATCCCCATCGCGGTGCCCGCCGCCCAGGCGCTGGGCCTGCCGCTGGCGCCCTTCCTCGCGGCCTCGCTGTCGGGCGGGATCTTCGGTGACCACTCGAGCCCGATCAGCGACACCACGATCGTGGCTTCCCTCGCCTCGGCGACCGATGTGATCGACCACGTCCGCACCCAGATTCCGTACGCGATGATCGCCGCTGCCGTCGCGACCGTCGGATTCGCCCTGGTGGGCGCTTTTCTATAGGGAATTCAGGGAATTCGGCAGTCCATGACTAACAGAGTAATTGAACCATAGACTACTCGATCTGAGAACCGCTGTAATTCTGATATCGAGTATTCTATGGCCCTACTAGTCAATTAGTCGTGGATTCCCGAGTTCCCAGTCCGAGAATGAGGGCCTTTCCCAGTGCTGGGCCTCGTTGTAGCTTCGGCCCCGTAACAACACCGTCCCCTGGACAGAGGTCGCGTATGTCTAACGAGTTGATGGTTTATCTGAACGGTGAGCTAGTGCCCCACGCCGAGGCGAAGATCTCGGTCGAGGATCGTGGCTTCAACTTCGCCGATGGTATCTACGAGGTCGTGCGGATCGTTGGCGGTAACGCCTTTCGGATCGAGGCCCACCTCGACCGCTTCGAGGGTGGCGCCCGCGCCCTCGAAATCGAGCTACCTCTGACACGCGACGGCGTGCACGAAGCGGTTCGCGAGACGGCGAGCGCCAACGGGGTCACCGAAGGCACCGTCTACGTGCAGTTGACCCGCGGCGTGGCTCCGCGCAGCCATGCGTTCCCCGAAGGGGCTCGCCCTACGCTGGTGATGATCGCGCGACCGTTCGAGGGACCGCCCGCCGAGAAGCTGGAGAAGGGGGTGTCCGTAGTGACGGCGCCCGACCTGCGCTGGGGCTACTGCGAAGTCAAGACCATCGGGCTGTTGCCCAACGTCATCGTCTATCAGCACGCGCGTTCCGAAGGATGCACCGAGGCGATCATGGTCCGCGACGGCATAGTCACCGAGGGAGCGCACAGCAGCGCCTTCTGCGTTATGAACGGCACCGCGTATACGCACCCCGTAGACAACATTCTGCCGTCGATCACCCGCAAGTTCCTGATCGACGCCCTGCGGGGCGAAGGTATCGCGGTCGAGGAGGTCGGCGTGCCGCTCGATGAGTTCAGGGGTGCCGACGAAGTGTGGATTGTTGGGACCACGACCGAGGTGATGCCGGTAGTCCGCATCGACGGCGAGCAGGTAAGCACCGGTGTGCCCGGCGAGTTGACCCGCCAGGGGATGAAGCTCTACAAACGGGACCTGGAAGTAGCCCGCTCGGGTTGACAGGCTATCTTCGTCGTTGTCTTTATCGATATCCCTGTCGTTGTGGTGACCGCAATCGATGATCGACGACGATAACGATCACGATAACGATTACGATGATGTGAGGACGGAGACGGAGATCGAGGATGGGGCGAACAGAAGAGTTGATCCGCGAGGTCGATCGCTGGAGCGCGCACAACTACCACCCGTTACCGGTAGTAATCGAGCGCGGTGAAGGCTGTTGGGTTTGGGATGTGGAGGGGAACAAGTACCTGGATATGCTCAGCGCCTACTCGGCGGTCAACCAGGGACACCGGCATCCCCGGATCATCGCGGCCTTAGTCGATCAGGCGGAGCGTCTGACGCTGACATCACGAGCGTTCCATAACGACCAGATGGGTGCCTTCCTGCATCAGCTCTGCGAGCTGGTCGGCTACCACAAGGCGCTACCGATGAACACCGGCGCTGAGGCGGTTGAGACCGCGATTAAGGCGGTCCGCAAGTGGGGCTACATGGTGAAAGGCGTCGCTCCGGAGGCCGGCGAGATCATCGTCTGCGAGAACAACTTCCACGGCCGCACGACGACCATCGTCGGCTTCTCCAGCGAGGAACAGTACCGCCACGGCTTCGGGCCCTTCACGCCCGGCTTCAAGCTCATCCCCTACGGTGACATCGACGCGCTGCGCGCTGCGGTCACCGAGAACACCGTCGGTTTTCTCGTCGAGCCACTGCAGGGCGAGGGAGGTGTGATCGTACCCCCGGAAGGCTACATGAAAGAGGCGCAGGCGATCTGCCGGGAGGCAAACGCCAAGCTGATGGCCGATGAGATTCAGACCGGACTGGGACGCACCGGCCGCATGCTCTGTTGCCACTGGGATGGCGTCACGCCGGACGTGGTGATGCTCGGCAAAGCGTTGGGCGGCGGAGTCTATCCCGTATCGGCCTGCCTCGCCGACGAAGATGTCATGGACGTCTTCGCGCCAGGCGATCACGGTTCCACCTTTGGAGGTAACCCGCTGGCCGCGGCCGTTGGTAGCGCGGCACTCGACGTACTGGTCGACGAGAAGCTGCCGGAGCGTGCCGCCGAGCTGGGCGACTGGTTCATGGGCGAGCTCAGCGCCATCGGCTCGCCGCACGTCGAGGAGATCCGCGGCAGGGGGCTAATGATCGGCGTCGTCGTCAAGGAATCCTCGGGCACCGCGCGTCCTTTCTGCGAGGCGCTAATGGAGCGCGGTATCCTGGCGAAGGAGACCCACTACCAGGTGGTCCGCTTCGCGCCGCCGCTGGTGATTACGAGAGAGATCCTGGAGGAGGCACTCGCCGCGATCGGCGAGGTGTTCCGGGCGCCGGCGCCTCAGCCGGCGTGATGTTTCGGGTAGGTGCCCGGCTGAGGTAGTGATATCGGAAGGCGGGCGTGCCCCGGCTCCGGCCCGACCACCAACCGTGAATCGTCGCGCCAGCTGAGCCCCGCCGGGAACACATACGTCTGCCCGCCGCTTACGTCTTCGAGGAGCAACCAGCAGGAGGAGGCACGACCGCTCCAGAAAGCGCGCTGGCCGAACACGTGGCCGTGCGGGCAGCGCTGCCGGCCGAGGAAGTCACAGCGCGCATAGGTACCGCAGACGGGGCAGGGGATCTCGATCGGGTAGGGCCGCCGGACCGGCCAGAGCGCCGACTCCTGCCAGCGCAGCTCTGTCCGGACTTCGGGGAGGAAGCCCCGGCCGATCGATTCCGGGCGCTCGGGGAGAGTGTCCATATGGTTACGATAATAGCCCCGGGGGTCCTGAGGGCGGAACCCCGCTGGCTAATGCGATCGATCGCAAGGGAAACTGGCTTGCACACATGCTGAGACCCGGCCTTCTCTACTTCGCCTACGGCTGCAACATGGATCCCGAATTCATGGCCGAGCTGCTCCGCATACCGCTGGGGAGAGGGTGGCCGGCGCGCGTCGATGGCTGGCGTCTCGCCTTCAATAAGGCTGGTGAAGAGGAAGACGGCCGGTTAGTCGTCGCGAACCTGGTGCAGGATGACGGTTGCCACACGCTCGGTGTCGTGTATCGCCTGCCTCAGGAGGCGCTGACCTCACTTGACGCCTTCGAGGAAGTGCCCCTCCACTATCGGCGGGCCAACCTCTGGGTCGAACCGTTGGGCCGCCGAGCCCGACAGGCTGCCGTAGCGTACGTCGCTCAGCCGAGATGGGTCGTTGAGCAGGGCCAGCCCGACAAGGAGTATCTGAACCTGTTGCTCCGCGGAGCTCGCATACACGGACTGCCGTTCGAGTATCTGAACTGGGTACACGCAATGGCGTTCGGGACGGTGGGCGAACCGTAAGCGTCGAATAGACACTACCATTCCCTGCAGTGGACGGCTCTCTTAGAATGTCTGGCGTCTGGAGTGCATGGACGATTCATCCGGCGGACGCCCCAACCGCTTTCACCCTATTCGCATAGTCGGCGCCACAGGGCGTAGAGAGTTCGAGTGTCTCGGCGGTGAGTAACGGAACGCTGGGCCTGAGGGCCCCCTGGTTTTTCGCGGGCAGTCTACTGACGCTGCTGGGTAGCCAGCCGTTGGCTGCTCAGGATACGGAACGGCCATCCTTCTCCGGCCTTCGCATCGACAGCGATTCTGAGCCTGTGGTCTTGGACGGTACGCTCGACGAGCCATTCTGGACGCGTGCGCCTGTTGCGACGGATCTCCGTCAGCGGGAACCGCTTGAGGGTGAAGTGGCAACCGAGGTTACGGAAGTGCGGGTGGTGTACGACGAGCGCAGCATTTATATCGGCATTCGCGCCCGAGACGGCGAGCCCGATGCTGTCATCGCACGAATTCTCCAGCGCGACCGCGTCATGGAAGCGCATCCCTTCGAGGGCGTTCCCCGGTTTGCCGGCGATGATGCGGTCGCGATCTTGCTCGATACTTTCCACGACCACCGCAACGCCGTCGTCTTTGCGACAAACCCGAACGGCGCCGAGTTCGACGCACTGATCACTGATGAAGGCCGCGAATTCAACGTCGACTGGCGCGGGGTGTGGGAAGTGCGGGCGCAGCGAACCGCGGACGGTTGGTCCGCCGAATTGGAAATTCCGTTCCGGACCCTCCGCTACCCGCGCGGGGTCGAGCGCGGGACTTGGGGCTTTAACGTCTACCGCGTGATCCGTCGCAAGAACGAAGAGGTGCTATGGAGTGGTTGGTCGAGAGCCAACGAGGGCTTCCATAGAGTCAGCGCAGCGGGGAACCTCGAGGGGTTGGACGATCTGCCGCAGACCGGCCTCAACCTGGAGATGAAGCCCTACGTGCTCGGGGGCGGGACCCAGGAGCAGGAGGCGGGTGAAATCGACAGCGATCCGCGCTTCGATGTGGGGCTGGACGCCAAATACGAGGTGCGCCCCGGGCTCGTGCTCGATGTGACCCTGAACACCGACTTCGCGCAGGTCGAGGTCGACGACGAGCAGGTCAATCTGACGAGGTTCAGCCTCTTCTTCCCCGAGAAGCGTGAGTTCTTCCTCGAGAACGCCGGGATCTTCGAGTTCGGGACCCGGGGCGGCTTTGAGCCCCCGCCGTTCTTGCTCTTCTTCTCGCGACGCATCGGGATCGCCGAGGACGGCGAAGTGCCGCTGCTGGGTGGACTTCGCCTCACAGGGCGCGTCGGCGCGCAGACGATCGGCTTCCTCGACGTCGTTACCGATTCGGCGTACGACGAGCCACGTTCGAACTTCGCGGTCGCTAGGGTGAAGCGGGACGTCGGCGGCCGTCATTTCATAGGTGCGATGGTCACCGATCGCCGCTGGGCAAACGGATGGAACACCGCGGGCGGCCTAGATTGGTCATTTTGGCCCGCTGCCGCGCTGAACGTGCAAGGCTTCGTAGCCGCCACCGGCACGTCGGGGCCCGGCGGGGACGACTACGCCTACCGCATTGCCGTGGACTACCAGCAAGACCGCTTCGGGCTCAGCACCCAATACCTGATGATCGGCCCCGAAGCGAACGCGGATGTCGGGTTCATCACGCGGGAAGACATCCGGCGCGCCGACGTATTCATGCGCTTCACCCCCCGACCCGACGCGCTCGGCCTACGCAAGATCGACCTCTACCTGTTCGCGGGGCTCGTCACCCGCGTCGATGGCCTGCTCCAGGATTGGTCCCTCGGGCCCGTCTTTGGACCCGAGTGGAACTCGGGGGACAGCTTCACGCTGTTCTATCAGATCGGTTTCAACCGCGTGGACGAGGAGTTCGACATATCGGACAAGGTCTTGGTGCCGCCGGGCGACTACGACCTCTGGCAATTCGGCTGGTTCGCCGGCACGAGTCGCAACCGTCGCGTCGTGCTCGGCCTCAACGGCGCTCTCTCAGGCACATTCGGCGGTCACATACACACGGTAGCACCCAGTCTGACCTTCAATCCCAACGCGAACTTGTCGACGAGTCTGCGGTACTCCCGTAGTTGGATCGATCTGCCCGGTGGCGCCTTCACCGCCAATGTCGGATCGCTGCGGCTCTCCTACGCGTTCACCACCAGGCTCGTGGCCAACGCGCTCCTCCAGTACAACGACGCCGACAACGCCGCGTCGGCCCAGATCCGCCTCAACTTCATCCATTCCCCGGGCAGCGATCTATACGTCGTGTTCAACGAACAGCGTGGCACCGACGACTCGCTGTGGGAATTCAGCGACCGCGGTGCCGTCGTAAAGATCACCTACTTGATCCGCTTCTGACCCAGGTCGGCTACTCGGACGCCAGTCGCTTGCCTTCGGCGCAGATGAGTTCCCAGGCCCGGGCGACGTGCCTCTCCTCGGTGCGCACGTTGCCGATGGCGAGCCGCAGCGTGTAACGGCCGTCCAGTGTGGTGTGTGACAGGTAGACCTGACCGCCCGCGTTCAGGCGCTGCAGCAGCGTCTCGTTGAACGCGTTCAGAGCCTCCTCGTCGCTGTCGATGTGTGCCGGGCGGGCGCGGAAGCAGACGACGCTCAACGGTGTGGGGGCCAGCCGTTCGAACTCGGGATGCTCGTCTATCCGACCTGCGAACTGCTGTGCCAACCGGATGTGCTCTCTGAGCCGTAGCGCTATTCCTTCCGTACCGAAGCAGCGCAAGACCATCCACAGTTTGAGGGCGCGGAAGCGCCGGCCCAGCGAAACGCCCCAGTCCATGTAGTTGCGGATCTCGCCGTCCACCCCGGTACGCAGATACTCCGGCACCAGACTGAAGGCACCGGTGAGTACGTCGGGCCGTGTCGTGTAGAGCGCGCTGCAGTCGATGGGAGTGAACAGCCACTTGTGCGGGTTGACTACAACGGATGTTGCCGCTTCGCAGCCATCGAGGACGTGGCGATACTCCGGTATGACTGCGGCAGAACCGGCGTACGCCGCATCGACGTGCAACCAGAGCCCTTCGCGCCGGCAGATCTCGGCGATTGCCGGGATCGGATCGATGCTGGTGGTCGATGTCGTCCCGACAGTCGCGGTCACGCAAAACGGCCGATGTCCGGCCTCTCGGTCCTCGGTGATCGCCGACTCCAGAGCGCCGGCATCCAGGCGGAACGCGTCGTCGGTCGGGACCTTCCGCACGCCCGCCTTGCCGAGTCCCAGCACGAGCGCCGCTTTCTCAACCGACGAGTGAGCCTGCTCCGAGGTATAAAGGCGCAGCAGCGGCAGATCGCTGCGGCCTGACATGCCGCGCTCGCGGATCTCGAGGTCGGAGAGCGCGTGCCGGGCGGCGGCGATGGCGCAGAGGGTGGAAACCGAGGCGGTATCCATAATCACGCCGTCGAAATGCTCGGGCAGCCCCAGCATTTGGCGCAGCCAATCGAGCGCGACTTCCTCCAGCTCGGTCGCCGCTGGCGACGTCTGCCACAACATACCGTTCACATTGAGCGCCGCCGACAAGAGTTCGCCGAGGATTCCCGGCGCCGACCCCGTTATGCCGAAGTAGGCGAAGAAGCACGGGTGATTCCAGTGGGTGATCCCTGGTACGACGATCTCCTCGAAGTCGTCCAGGACACCGTCCAACGGCTCAGCGCTTTTCGGAGCGCTGGCGGGTAGCGCCGTCTTCATCTCACCCGGTCTGACCTGTGCGAGCACCGGGTACTCCTCAGGATGTGTGAGGTAGCTCGCGATCCAGTCGATGGCGCGGGTTGCGGCGCGCTTGAAGTCTTCGACCGGAATGTCGCCCGATTGCGTCATCGTTGCCTCTTACCGGCTACCGCTCAAGTGCTTGTCAAAGAACTCGGCCGCCGCGCGATAGGCTTGCAGCCAACGCGCGTGCGTCGCGAACCCGTGCACTTCATCCGGGAAGACCAACTGCTCGAACTCGACTCCTTGCTTCCGAAGTGCTGCGACCAGATCGACCGTCTCGCTGAACGGGACGTTGCGGTCATCGTCGCCATGTATCAACAGGACCGGCGATCGCCAGGTGTTGATCGACGCCATCGGCGAAGACTCGAAGGCGAGGCGCGCGGCGTCGAGCCGCGTCTCGGGATCGTAGCTCGGCACGAAGTTTCTGATCACCACGTTCCAGTCGTGGACGCCGTGTAGATCGACTCCGGCGGCGAACAGGTCGGACGCTCGCGCCAGTCCGAGCGCCGTCAGGTAGCCGCCGTACGAGCCGCCCCAGAGCCCGATCTTGTCGGGGTCAACCTCGCGGAGACTTCGCAGGTAGAGGCCGCCTCCCAGCACGTCGTTGAACTCGCTGGCTCCGGTCGCCCCGTAGTTGAGCGCCTCCCTGAACTCCATGCCGTAGCCGATGCCGCTCCGATAGTTCACCGACAGTACGACATAGCCGCGGCTGGCGAGGTACTGGTTCAGCGCGTAGGCGTTGTGGTAGTAACCCCGGTAGTGCCAGCCGAGCAGCATCTGACGGCGCGAGCCGCCGTGGAAGAACAGCACGGCCGGTCGGCGGTCGCGGGTGCTCGCGCCCCTGGGCATGAACAACTGTCCGTGTATCGGCATGCCATCGGCGGCCGCGAAGATCACCGGCTGCGGCTCGACCAGGTCGTCGGCGGGGAAGTCGGCCGGCAGCGTTTCCGGGGCCAGGTCGCGTGGGCGACCCGGTTCCAACATGATTGCCGGGCGCGCCGGCCCGCGGGCGTCAGACCGCAGGAAGGCCAGGGCACCGCCGTCGGCCGTCGGCGCCGGCGACCACTCTATGCCGTTGCCTGGGGTCAGGGCGGTGGGTCTGCCGCCGTCCACCGGGACGCTCCACAGGTGGCGGCGGTCGATGTCGCCCTGGTTGGAACTGTAGATGACCCGGCTGCGGCTTGGGCTCAAGGCGACGTGCTGCACCTCGAACTCGCCCGGTGTGAGGAGTGTCGCTTCGCCGCCGCGGACCGGGACCGAGTAGAGGTGTGTCCAACCGTCCTTTTCCCAGGGGAAAACGATGCGGTCGCCTTCGCCCCAAAGGAGCTGATCCCGCGCGTCCACCCCTCGGAACACGCTGCCGTCCCCCTCATCGGCCTGCCACACCTCACGACTCGTTACACCCGCCACTTCGGCGACGCGGATCGACCACGGTTGCGCACTGCGCTGCGGCCCGAACGGCAGCGGAGCCCCAACGGCCGGGATCCGTCTGAACGCGATCCTCCGGCCATCCGGCGACCATACCGGGGCCCCATCGCGATCGACGCTGGGGTCGAGCCAGCGGATGCTGTCGCGCTCGCGGTCGTAGACGCCGATGAAGCTGTGGTCACCGCGGCTGCTGGTGAAGGCCAGCTGCGAACCGTCCGGCGACCAGCGCAACGAGCCGCTGCTGCCGCGCGCCTCGATCAGCGGCTCTGCGTCACCGCCCTCCAGCGGCACAACGAAGATGTCTCCCCGCCTGAGGAAAGCGACCACGTCGCCGGTCGGCGCGACGGTCGGGCTGGAGCCTTCGGTCAGCAGTCGCGGCTCGCCGCCGGCCAGGTCAACGATCCACATCTCTTGGGACACTCCCTCCGGCAAGCTCCACGGGTTGGGATACTCGCCCTGGCGGTTCGCACCGCCGCCACGGACGTAGACGATCGAGGCCGCGTCGGGCGTCCAGGTCAGACCCCCGATCGCCTGTCCGTCGTCCTCACCGTAGCTCGTCAATCGACGGGCCGCGTAGTCCGGCCCTACCGCCACCCAGATGTTGCGCAGCCCCTGGGCGTTGAACACCCAGGCGACAGCCGCGCCTACCGGTGCAGCGGTCAGGTCAGTTGGGAAGGGCGAGCTCAGGACCTGCTCGATAGTGAAGGGTTCCTGCGCCACCGCATCGACGGCCGGCGTAGAGAGGACGAGCGCGGCTACTCCGAGCGGAACCAGGCGTCGGTACAGCATCGGGAGACCTCCCTCCTGGGGCATTCTCGTCTGAGTCGGGGCCTGGATACGATGTTGGGTCAGGCGTAGCGGCGCCGCAATGGCGCGCCCGCTATTGCACGCTGCCCCGCCCGGCGTATAGCGTAGTGTGCATGGATCAGAAGGATCGACAGTGGCGGCAGGTCATCGGTCTGGTGTCGGGCGTCGCAGTGGCTGTCCACGCGTGGGCGGAGGCGGTCCACGCGCAATCGGCCGAGCGCCTCAACGTGCCGGATGGGTTTGTGGTCGAGGCGTATGCCGAGGGGTTGGCTGGCCCCTGGGGCATGGCGTTCGGACCCGGCGGAGAACTGTACGTCGCGCTCTCCCACGCGGGCCTGCTGGTGCGGCTCACCGACGCCGACGGCGACGGTCGCGCCGAGCAGCCCGTGACATTGATCGATGACCTCGATCGACCGAGCGCCGTCAGCTGGAACGGTGATGGGCTCTGGCTAGCGGAGATGGGCCGGGTCATCTCCCTGCATGATCCCGAGGCCGATTCCGCAGTCAAGTACACGGTCGTCGTCGATTCGCTACCCACCGACGGGCCCGCGGGCCGCGCCTTGCTGATCGAGCCGGCGGGCCGGGCCTTCTACCTCTCAATCCCCGCGTCCTGCGACGTTTGTCGCGAGGACGACCCACGCCGGGCGACGGTGCTCCGCTTCGGCATCCGAGGCGGCGAGCAGGAGACATGGGCGCGGGGGCTGCGTTTCACCGCCGGCTTAGCCTTCCACCCCGAGACGGGCGAGTTGTGGGCGACGGATCTGGGGCGGCTCGGACTGGGTGACCGGTTGCCGCCGGACGAGCTCAACGTGATCCGCCGTGGCCGCCACTACGGCTGGCCCTACTGCTACGGTCAGCGTGTCCCCAACCCGGAGTACGGAAGCCTGCAGCGCTGTGATGTCACAACGCCCCCTGTCCTGAGCTTCCCGGCGCACTCGGCACCGGGTGGGATCGCCTTCTATACGGCTGACATGTTCCCCGCGGAATACCACGGCGATGCGTTCGTGGCGCTCAGCGGGTCGGCTGACGGCGGCCCGGCGCTCTCCGGCTTCAAGGTGGTCCGCGTCCGGGTGGCCGCGGGGCGCCCCGTCGGATTCGAGGACTTCGTGACCGGCTGGCTGCCAAGGGACGGCCGCGCCTGGGGCCGGCCGGTCGTGGCGCTGGTGGGCCCGGACGGTGCACTATATGTTAGCGATGTGGGCAGTGGTCGTATCTGGAGGGTCTCCTACCGAGGCGTGGGTGAGCGCTCGGTCGGTGGGGGACGTTAACGGCCGGCTGCGGATTCGCCGCCCCGGCCGGAGAGTGAGGATCGCGGTGCGGGATTTCACCCAGGTGGTTAGAGAGAACGCCGGCGAGTACAGAGGCATCTTCTGCAAGTTCGTCAGGTGGGCGCCGATCTTCGTGGCAACGCTCATGGTGCTCTCGCAGGATCCGCGTCTCCAGCAACGCCATCGCACGATGGTCAACGCCGCGCTCGCGTACTACGTCGGCCCGAACGACGCCATGCCCGAGGAGGAATTCGGTCCCGCCGGCTACCTGGACGACAACTTGGTGAGCGCCTACGTGCTGGACCGGATCGCCCGCGATATCGGTTGGCGAGTGATCGAGGACGCTTGGGTCGGCGAGGAGAAGGCCCGGGATGTGGCCCTCGAGACGCTCGATCGCGAGCATGAACTGTTAGGCCATCTGGGTCAGGAGGCGCTTCAGAGGGCGGGTGTGCTGGACGAGGGCCGCAAGCGTTCCTCAGGCGACGCGCCGAAACCGTACGGGTTGGCCTGAGCCAACTCGCTGTGAAGCTCAACACGAGAGAAGGTCATCGTATGCAGTACTTTGCAGTCGCTGTCATCGGCATTGGCAACATGGGTTGGCCAGAAATCGTACTCATCGCCATCCTCGTCATGCTGCTGTTCGGTGCCCGCCGCTTGCCGGAGATCGGGCAGTCGCTGGGTAAGGGTATCCGGGAGTTCAAGAAGTCGCTCACCAGCGCGGATGAGGAGCCGCAGATCGGCTCCGGCGAGGGTGACGCAGCCCGCGTCGAGAAGAAAGAAGAGACGACCAGCTAATGGTTGCCGGCACTCAGCGCTCACGCCCCAGTTCGCCAGGGCTTAGGGGCGCGTCGGGTGCTGGCCGTCAGCCAGGGAGGCCCGCGCCCGATCGAGCGCGGGTTTCTTCCTAAGATTCCCCGAAGCTGCCCACCACCGGCTTTGCCAATCTCTCGAAATCGGCGTAGCGCAGGCGAACGGCCTCCGTGTGGTTGCCGGCGTTGAAGACTATGCTCTCGTCCTCGGCCAGCCGCTCGTCGACGAACACACGCTGCCCGTAGAGGTTGCCCAACGGCGGCATGGCGCCGGGTTCGCAGTTCGGGTAGAGGCCGGAGAACTCCGACTCGGCCGCCAGCCGCAACTTGCCCGATCCGACGAGATCCTCGAGCTGCTTGGCGTTCACGTGGTGCGAGGCGGCGAGGACCGCCATGATCGGCTCGTCTTTCTTCGTGAAGAAGATGACCGTCTTCGCCCACTCGTACCCAGAGATGTGGGAGACCGCCGCCTCCTCCGCTGCCGTGTAGGCCGTGGGGTGTTTGATCACCTCGTAGTCCACGCCCTCGTCCTTCAGCAGCTTCTCGACTTCCGGCGCGACTGACATTGTACTCCACCTCCAGTTGTCTGGGATCACCACCAATATCCGATACCCTGTGGGTGATAATCAAGGAGAAGGGCGGGTTGGGAATTCGGCAATCCATGGATTGCCGAATTCCCATAGGGTACTACTTCTCTAGCAGCTCGACGAATCCTTCCAGTGGGTAGGTGTTGGCCACGTCCGCCGCTTCGAGCCAGCCACGGCGCGCCTGATCCACCCCGAAGCTCATGTAGTCGAGCTCGGCCGTCCGGTGCGCGTCGGTGCTGATGACGATCTTGACGCCCGCCTCGCGGGCCATCTGCAGATGGAAGTCGCGCAGGTCGAGGCGGTCGGGTTGGGCGTTGAGCTCCAGCATCAGGCCCTGCTGCGCTGCGACCTTTACCAGCTCCTCGACGTCAACGGGGTAGGGCTCACGCCGATTGATCAAGCGGCCGGTGGGGTGGGCGAGGATGTTCACCTTGGGATGGGCCATTGCCCGCGTGATCCGCCTTGTCATGTCGGCGCGGCGCATGTTGAACTTCGAGTGCACGGCGATCACCACGAGATCCATCATCGCGAGGATGTCGTCAGGGAGGTCCAGCGTCCCGTCCTCCAGGATGTCGACCTCCGCCGACTTGAGGACCCGAATGTCGTCGTGCTGTGTCTGAAGCTCGTCGATCTCCGCGTATTGCCTGGCGAAGTCCTCCAGTTTGATGCCCGTCATCGCCAGCGACGGGCTGTGGTCGGTGATCGCCATGTACTCGTAGCTACTAGCCCGGCATGCCTCGATCATCTCCGCTACGCTGTGCTTCCCATCGCTGTATTGCGTATGCATCTGGAGATCGCCGCGGATGTCCTCGGGGGCGACGAGCTCCGGTAGCCTGCCTTCACGCGCCGCAGCGAATTCACCGCGGTCCTCGCGCAGTTCCGGCTGAATCCACGGTAAGTCGATGGCGGCATAGACCTCTTCCTCCGTTTTTCCACCCACAAGCCGCTCGCCCTCGAAGACACCATATTCGTTGATCTTTACACCGCGCTCGCGCCCGATTCCGCGGATCACGATGTTGTGAGCTTTCGAGCCGGTGAAGTAGGCCATAGCCGCCCCGTAGCTCTCCCGAGGCACGAGCCGCAGATCGACCTGAAGACCGCCCTTCAGGCGGATCGAGCTCTTGGTTGGCCCTTTCGCCAAAACCTCCTGCACGTCGCGATAGGCGACGAAGTGATCCATGAGCGGTGAGTCGCCGGACGTCGTCGCCAGGATGTCGATGTCACCGACGGTCTCACAGCGGCGGCGGTAACTGCCCGCCACCTCGAGATCGTCCACGCCCTCGGCCCGCTTCAGATACTCGAGCAGCGGCCCGACATAGATGTCGGCGTCGGCGAGCTTGAAGCGGCCGGCGCGTGCCTTCAGCTCCTCGATGCCCCTGATGATCCTCTTCTGCAGGGTCGGTCCGAACCCGGACAGGCCTTCGAGCGTTCCCTCACGCGCTGCCTCTTCCAGCTCCTCGACGCTGGTGATCTCCAGACCCTGCCAGAGCTGGCGGGCGCGCTTCGGGCCCAGACCCGGTATGTGCATGATCTGCACGAGCGATCCGGGGACCTCTTGTCGCAGCTCCGTCAGGCGCCCGACTTCGCCGGTCTCGTACAGCTCGCGGATCTTACCGGCCAGGTCCTTGCCGATGCCCGGAAGGTCCTCGAGTCGCGCCTCCTCGTCGGCCAGTAGCGACTCCAGCGGTTGCGAGAGCGTTTCGATGGTGCGGGCACCGTTTCGGTAGGCGCGGATGCGGAACGGGTTGGCGCCCTGGATCTCCAGCAGGTCGGCTATCTCTTCGAAGACCCGCGCGTAATCGATATTCTCCACTTCAGCGGGCCCCTGGCGGGAGCATCTTCAGGAACTCGTCCTCCGATAGGACGGTGACGCCCAGCTGTTTCGCCTTCTCGTACTTGCTTCCCGGGTCGACCCCGGCCACCACGTAGTCGGTCTTGGCGCTCACGCTGGACGATGTCCGGCCGCCCAGCGAGCGCACCAGATCTTGCGCGTCGCCGCGTGACATCGATTCGAGGCCGCCGGTGAAGACGAAGGTCAGGCCGGCGAAGTCGGCGGCTGCCGGCGCCTCGGGCTCAACGAGTTTCACCCCCCGTCTTCTAAGCTCTTCGATGGTCTGACGCGTGCCGCGGCTCTCGAGGAAGTCGGAGACCGCTTCCGCCACTTTCGGGCCGATCCCCGGCACCGCCTCCAGCTCTTCCCGCTCGGCGGCCAGCAACGCGTCCAACGAGCCGAAGTGCCCGGCCAGGTCCCGGGCCGTCTGGGTACCCACCTCGGGGATGCCGAGCGCATAGAGGAAGCGGTCGAGCGTTACCTCGACGGAGGTCCGGATCGCCTCGACCAGGTTCCTCGCTGATAGGTCGGCGAAACCTTCCAGGGTCACCAGGTCCTCCTCTCGCAGCGTCAGGAGGTCTGCAACGCTGGACACGAGTTTCGCTTCCAGTAACTGTTCGACGGTACGCTCGCCGAGCCCTTGGATGTCGAGCGCCTGTCTCGAGGCGAAGTGCTGGATGCGAGCTTTGAGCTGCGCGCGGCAGGCGAGCCCGTTCGTACAGAAGTCCAGCGGGCCGTGGCTAACCACCGGAGCGCTGCAGGCAGGACAGGTTTCCGGCATGCGAAATCGCGGGCGCCGCTTCTTTCCGTGCTCGTCGATGCGTTCTAGCACCTGAGGGATGACGTCGCCGGCCCGCTGGATGCGTACCTTGTCGCCGACGCGGACGTCCTTGCGCTCTATTTCCTCGCGGTTGTGGAGCGATGCCCGGGAGACGGTCACACCGCCGACGTCGACCGGCCGTAGCATCGCCACGGGTGTCAACTTGCCGGTGCGCCCGACCTGAACGACAATGTCCAGGATATCTGAAATCTCGCGTCGCGGCTCGAACTTGTAGGCGAAGGCCCAGCGCGGGTGATGCGCGGTAGCACCCAACCTTTCACGTGTAGCCAGGTCGTCTAGCTTGATGACTATGCCGTCGATCTCGTAGGCCAGCTCGTCGCGCCTTCGCTCGAGCACGTGATGGAGCTCTAAGGCTTCATCGATCCGTAGACCCGTCTTCGTCTCTCCGCTGACTCGGAAGCCCCAATCGCGTAGCGCGTCGAGCACTTCCGCCTGCGTGACAAGTGTGAGACCTTCGACGCTCATCACCTCGTAGGCGTAGAAGACGAGCGGGCGTGCCGCCGTCACGCTCGGGTCGATTTGTCTCATCGATCCGGCAGCAGCGTTTCGCGGGTTGGCGAAGACCGGCTTGTCATCTTGGGTGAGGCGGGCGTTCAAGCGCTCGAACTCGTCGATCAGCATGACCGCTTCGCCGCGCAGCGCCAGTAGGGTGGGTGTTCCCCGGTCCGTGTCTCTAAGCCTGAGTGGTAGCGAGCCGATCGTCCTGGCGTTCGGCGTCACGTCCTCGCCGACGCGGCCGTCCCCGCGGGTCGCCGCCCGGGTCAGGCTGCCGTCCTCGTACACCAGCTCCAGCGAGAGGCCGTCGAGTTTCGGTTCGGCGACGTACTCTACGTCGCCGTCGCCGAGCGCCGAGCGGACGCGCGTGTCGAAGCGGCGTGCGTCTTCCTCGTCATCGCCCGAGTCGAGGCTGAGCATCGGGGCCACGTGCTCGACCTCGCTGAAGCCCGGTCGAGGTTCGGCGCCTACCCGCTGGGTCGGGGAGTCCGGTGTGACGAGTTCGGGGAACTTTTCCTCGAGCCCTTTCAGCTCCCGGTAGAGCTTGTCGTACTCGGCGTCGGAGATCTCCGGTTGGTCGAGGACGTGGTAGAGGTGGTCGTGATGTCGGATCGCGTCTCGCAGGTCCTCAGCCCGCCGGCGTGCCGCAGCCTGGCCACTCGTACCGGCCACGCTCTATGCCTCCACTCCTCTCTCGGCCTGTCCTTCCTCTTCCTCGTCGTCGTCCGGCGCTTCCGCTGCGCCCTCGCTGGCTGCCGCCTCCTCCGGCTCGGCCCGCCGTCCTTCGCGGACCGGCTTGCCGAAGTCGCGCCAGCCACGCGCCCACCTGGAGAGTCGCGCCGCGGCACGCCCGTAGATCGAGTCAGACGGGAAGCCACCTTCGGCGTCCCGTTCGCCCGCCGGAGTGCCCGCGAGGATCTCCCAGCCTTCCTCGAACAGCCTTATCGGCCAGATGTGGAACTGGCCCTCGCGGACCGCATCGATGACCTCGTCGTTGAGCACCAGGTTCGGCATGTTGCGGGCCGGGATGATGACGCCCTGTTTGCCGGTGAGGCCGCGGCGCGTACAGGCCCGGAAGAACCCCTCGATCTTCGTAGAGACGCCGCCTATCGGTTGGATATCACCCTTCTGGTTGAGCGCCCCGGTGATGGCGATCCCCTGACGGAGCGGTATCTCGGCGATCGATGAGATAAGGGTGTAGAGTTCCGCCGCGGAGGCGCTGTCCCCTTCCACCTCCTCGTACAACTGGTCGAACGAGAGGGTGGCGGACATGATGAGCGGGTGGTCCTGGGCGAAAAGGTCACCCAGGTAGCCGGAGAGCACGAGCACACCCTTGTTGTGGATCGGGCCACCGAGGCGTACCTCACGCTCGATGTCGACCACGCCGCTCGTACCCATGAAGGTGCTTGCTTCTACCTTGATCGGCCGCGCGAACGCGTGGTCGCCTGCCGACAAAACGGCGAGGCCGTAGAGCTGCCCGACCTTCTCACCGGTTGGGTCGACGGTGAGCGTGTCTTCCTCGATGAGATTTAGCAGCTCACGCTCCGGGCGGTTCACTCTTACCTCGCGTTCACGGATCGCCTGCCGTACATCGTCCACCGTTACGACCATCCGACCTTCGGCTTTGGCGAAGAAGCCGGACTCACGGACGAGATCGCCGATGGCGCCGAACTGTGTCGACAGACGGTCCTGGTGACCCGCGAGGCGCGAGCCGAACTCCGCGACCCGGGCGACGGCCGCGGCGTCGAACGGCGGTAGCGACTCTTCCTCTCCACGCGCAGCGATGAACTCGCCGTAGCCGCGCTCCGCCTCGACGTCCCTTTCCATGTAAGGGCTGAAATCTGCCTTCACCTTGAACAGCTCGCGGAAGTCCTCGTCGTAGGCGTGCAGCAGCTGGTAAGTGTAGGGGTCGCCCAGCAAAATCACTCGGACCTTCAGTGGTACCGGCTGCGGCTTGAGTGTTGTCGTGGCGATCAGGCTCGTGTACTCGATAATCTCTTCCAGTCGTATCGACTGGGTGCGAAGCGCGTTTTTCAGCGCGACCCAGGCGATCGGCTGCCGAAGAACGTGGTCGGCCTCGAGGATCAGATAACCGCCGTTGGCTTTATGAATGGCGCCGGCCGTGATCTGGGCGAAGTCGGCGATCATAGTGCCGAACTCGACTCGGTGCTCGATTCGCCCGATCAGGTTGTGATAGGTGGGACTCTCCTCCTGAACCACCGGCGTACCGCTGTCCGGTTTGTGGCAGACGATGACGTTCACCCGATAGTTGGCCAGCGGGTCCTCCTCGCTGGGCGTCGCCTCGGAGCTCGACTCCGACTCGTCGCCACCGTCGGCGAACTGACCCGCGTTCTCGACAATCGCCTTCGCCAAGCGATCCAAGTACGCTATCGCGTCGGGAACCCCTTCCCAACGGCCTTTGACTCCTTTCACACAGCTCTCCACCTCCGCCTCCGCCACCATCTGCTGTAGCTCGATCAACAGGCGCCTGGCATCTCGTTCCGTCTCCCGCACCTTGAGTTGGACGTCGGCGAACTTTTTCTCCATCTCGCGCCGCCGGTCGAGGATCTCCTCGCGCTGGTCCTCGGATAGGGTCTGGAACTGTTTCTCGTCCAGTGGCTCGTTGCCCAGCGCCGGGGCGACGACCCAGCCGGTGGGCGTCTGGACGAGAGCGACGTAGCGCTCGTCCTCGACCTCCTTCTGGAAACCCTCGATCAACTGCCTCTGGATCCGGTTGACGCGCTCGGCGATTTTGTCGCGCTCCTTACGCACCTCCTCGGTCTGCAGCGCTCTGGGAAGTGACTCCTGTAACTCTTCCAGCAGCCCCTCCACATCGGTACGCAGATCCGGCCCGCGACTGGCCGGCAGCGCCACAGCGCACGGCTCGCGCGGCTGGTCGAAGTTGTACACGTAGCACCAGTCGGAGGGCGTCGGCTCTTCTCGGGCCCGATCTTCGAGCAGCTGGCGGATGATGGTGGCGCGGCCCGAGCCGGGCAGCCCGATGGCGAAGATGTTGTAGCCCGGATGATCGACCTCGAGGCCGAAGCGCACGGCGCGCATCGCGAGGTCCTGGCCTATCGCTTCACGCAGCGGCTCCAGCTCTGCCGTCGTATTGAACTTCAGTGCGCCAGAGTCGCAGGCTCTGCGCAGTTGGTCGGATTTCAGGGGGTTGGGTGTTGTGATAGTCACGCGGTTGTCCCTTCCGTTCGCGCTTGCGGCCGCAGGGGCTCAACCCTTGAGCTTGCCCTCGGCGACGGCCCGCACGATGTCGGTGGTGGTTACGATGCCTTGTAGCTCGCCCTTGTCGATGACCAGGATCCGGCTGATCCCCAGCCCCAGCATGTGGTGGGCCGCCTTCTTCACCGGCGTGTTCGACGGTCGGCTCAGGACCTCGCGCGTCATCACGTCCGCCACCGTGTACTGGTCCAGCAGGTCTAGGTCCCGCGACCGGGCGGCTCGCGCCCAATCCAGCGCCTCCTCAGACGGATCCCAGCTATCCTGAGAGCCGCTCCGCTTCCTACCCGAGGCCTCCGGCTCATCGAAGCCCGGCCGCAGCATTAGTTCCCCGTTTTCCTCCTGCAGGTCGAAGACGTCGGTCATCGAGATTACCCCGACGACCTGGCCGCCCGTCACCACCGGGGCGCCACTCACTTCCAACTCGGTGAACACCTCGAGTAGCTCCCGTAAGGTGAGATCGGGGGAGACCGACACCACGTCTGAGTTCATCAGGTCCTTGAGCTTCAGCATCGAGCCGTTCTCCCGGCTGGTGGCTGGCGAACCCGAACGCCCCTCTTGGGCGATTCTTCTTAGGGACATAGTAACGTGGAAGGCTCGCTCTCGTCCATTCGCCCCGGCCGGGGGACACCTCGTTGCGAACCTCTACACCCGGCCGAACACTCTGGAACGGGTAAGACGTCCCGTGAAGCGATCACACTTCAAGCTCGCGTCGCTCCAGGATAGCGGAGTCCCCTTGCAACCTGGCTCTCGGGCCGACTCACGGCCCGCCTCCAGGCCGCGGCGCTCGCGTCACGCGAAGCATGTCCAACGGTATCTCTTCCCAGCGGTCGACCTTGATGGTCGAGCCAATGAGCACGCCGACACCATAGCCCGCAGCCGCGCCTAGAACGGCAGCAAGGGCGACACTTTGGAGATCTTCGTCTACGAAAACTGCAGAACGTGAGTTGCTCTCGTCTGAATCCGCCGTCAATGAGCACTTTGAGGCAATGCAAATCACAGCGCCCGCGACAGCACCGCCGATCAACCCGACTATACCTCCTGTACGAGCTGAGGACTGCCTACCCCGACTTACTTCGAGTTTGGTCAACAAACTTACCGCTAGCACCAGGGGTTCATCGTTATCGATTACGATTGTATCCGGTTGCAGGGCCAGTACAGTGCCCACCAAGCCCTCAATACCGACGCTGGGCGCCCATACCCGGACCCGATCACCGAGCACGACTGGCTCGATCCAATGACCCAGCGGCCCAGTCGATGCGCATGCCAACAGTAGGGTAGTGAGCAGCACTAACCCGAAGGGCAGGGTCGTCCTGATCCGTGGCGCGGTCATACGGCAACCTCCCTTAGCTCCCGGGATATGCCTGGGCCGGCGCGCCTTGGCTAAGAACCCTCAGACCAACTGGCAAGCGCCACCACAGCCACAACTGCCACCGCGGCCACCACGATCCCGACGACGATCAACACGGTAGGCAAGGCGTCGGTTCTATATAGTCGCAGTTTTTCCACCTGGTCCATGCCGATTGCATAGGGGCTCTCGGCAACGGTGGCATAGATCGTGTCGTTGCGGATATCGTTCGAGGGTTCGTCGAAATCCACCTGCTCGCCTGTCACGGTGACCACACCGAAGACCCACTCTGATACTGGACGCTCGACGTCGGTGAGGTTGACCGACTTCACGGACGTACAACCGGTGACGTAGAGGACGAGTGAGACAATGAGAACGGTCGAGACAGCGCGCTTAAACATATCCACTTTTGAACCCTCCAGGTCAGATGCGGAGCGCCACCGACACGGCCAGTCGAGCGGCAATGTTCTCCCTCAGGAGCATGCAAAGCCAGATCTTTCGGATATTTAGAGGCAGGAATCCGGCAAACACGTGGAATGGCCGGCTCTGAGTGTGAGCTGGACTCACTGAAACAGGGGTGCTGCGAGCTGCCACGGCTGAGGTCTCCCGGGCCTGCAAGATTACTTCGCTGGCTCCTCAGCGCGTCCCGAATGAGCGCACTATGCCGGTGTAGCTCCGAGAGCGCAACAGATACCCCTACTGATTATGATCTGCTGGAGACTCGACTGCGGGGTTGTTATAGAAGACGGATTATATCTAGCTCTTATCCTTCCGTATCCAATCTCAACGCTGCCGAGTTGATGCAGTAACGCTGACCTGTAGGCTGTGGGCCATCTTCGAAGACATGACCCAGGTGCGCGTCGCAAACGGAGCACAGCACCTCGGTTCGCCGCATCCCCAACCTGTCGTCGGGCTCGGTGGTCACGACATCCGCCGAGGTCGGCTGGTAGAAGCTCGGCCAGCCCGTTCCCGAGTCGTACTTAGCGTCCGACTCGAATAGCGCGTTCCCGCAACACACGCAGCGGTAAACGCCGCTCTCCTTGCAGTCGTGGTACTCGCCGCTGAACGCTCGCTCCGTGCCCTTCTTACGCGTGACCCGGTACTGCTCGGGCGTCAGCGATACCCGCCACTCGGCGTCGCTCTTACGCACTTTCGGCTCAGACAAGACTCCCTACCTCCCCTGTTCCTCTGCTTCCCGGATCGACAATCTAGAATTCCCAAACCACTTTAGACGTGCCAGCCTTTTGTAGGGCCCCGCCGCCAGGCGATAGCCGAGCAGTGTGGCCAGGATCGCGCCGAAGATCACGGGCTCGCGGATATCGGCCTTCACCAGCCAGAGGAAGTGGAGGACGCCGAGCGCCGCGGCGATATAGACCAGCCGGTGCAACCGGTTCCAGCGCCTGCCGCCCAGCCGCTTGATCATCCGTTTGGTCGAAGTCGCAGCCAGCGGCGCGAGGATCAACAGCGCGGTGAACCCTACGGTGATGTAGGGGCGCTCGCCGATGTCCTCGAGGATGTAGTCCCAGGCGAAGAACTGGTCGACCCCGACGTAGACTGCGAAGTGCACGGTCGCGTAGAAGAACGCGTAGAGACCGAGCATGCGCCGCAACTTGACCAACCAGCCGATACGCGTGAGCCGGCGGGCCGGCGTGACGCTCAGCGTCAAGATGAGGAACGCCAGCGCCCACCATCCCGTGCGGTGCAGCATCTCTTCGATGGGGTTACCGCCCAAACCGCCGGTGAACCCTTGCACGGCGATGCGTACGAGTGGAACGAGCGCCAGTAGAAAGATGGAACCGCGCACGCTCCGCTCGACCCAGCGCCGCGCCCTCCGACGCTCAGCGTTCGACGTTCGACGTTCGACGTTCAAAGTTCGTCCTAGTAGTTGGTTCGCAGGTCCATCCCCTCGTACAGATGGGCGACCTGCTCGGCGTAACCGTTGAACATGAGCGTCTCGCGGCGCCGAAACTCGCCCAGTCGCCGCTCGCGGGCCTGGCTCCAGCGCGGGTGTTCGACCTCGGGGTTCACGTTGGCGTAGAAGCCGTACTCGTTCGGGGCTTGCTGCGCCCAGCTGGTGCGGGGCATCTCGCGCGTGAACCGCAAGGACACGATCGACTTAATGCTCTTGAACCCGTACTTCCAGGGTACGACCAGCCGGATCGGCGCGCCGTTCTGGTTGGGCAGCATCTCCCCGTAGAGCCCCACCGAAAGGAGGGTCAGCGGGTGCATCGCCTCGTCCATCCTCAACCCCTCGACGTACGGCCAGTCGAGCACCGCCCGGCGCTGTCCCGGCATCTGCTCGGGATCGTACAGCGTTCTGAACTCGACGAACCGCGCGCGTGACGTCGGCTCGAGGTCATTGATGAAATCACTCAGCGGGAAGCCCAACCACGGTATGACCATCGACCAGGCCTCGACGCAGCGCAGACGGTAGATTCGCTCCTCCCCCGGGTAGCGCTTCAACAGGTCTTCGATATCGTAAACGCCCGGCTTGTTGCACTCGCCTTCTACCGTAACCGCCCAAGGACGCGTCTTCAGCGTGTGCGCGTTCTGCGCCGGGTCGTCCTTGCCGGTTCCGAACTCGTAGAAGTTGTTGTAGCCCGTAACGACGTCGTACGGCGTAAGCTCATCGTCCTGCACTGCCAAAGACGACGCGCCGGCGTCGCTGCCGCAGGCGGCAAGTGGCGAGGCCGTGGCTGCCAGGCCAAGTCCGGCGCCGGCCGCTGCGGCGCGCCTGATGAACTGGCGGCGGCTGATATAGAGGCCCTCGTCTGTGACCTCGGACTCCCGTATGTCCGGGGGACGTCTGATAAGCACCTCGGCTCCCCTTTTCTACCTTTCCCGGTCGACTCGACCGCTGTTGCGTGCGTTGTCGCAGGAAGAACACCAAGGACAGCGGGACGGTTCCCGTTCCGCCGGGCCCGGGCCGGCTTGACAGGCTCTGAGCCACCGCCAACCTTACCCAACTTCGCTTGCCAAGAAACACCTCTCAACAGGATCGAGCACGATGATACGATCGCGCGTTTCCTTGTGGCCGTTGGCCCTACTGGCCTTCGCGCTGGCGCGGCCGGGCGGCCTTGCGGCGCAGTTCAACGATCCGCCGGCCCCGGCCGCCTACGCCCTGCAGGGCGTAACGGTCGTGCAGGCCGACGGTAGCACGCTCGCGGGGGTCACGCTGGTGGTCCGCGGTGGCCGGATCGAGGCAATGGGCGCCGAGGTCCAGGTCCCGCAAGACGCCAAGCTTCTGGAGGGCGACACGCTGTATGTGTACCCGGGTATAATCGACGCCCACGGTGAGGCCGATTACGAGTTCCCCGAGATCGAGGTCGATCGCAGCGGGATCGCCTCCTGGAACCCGCCGCGGCACGTGCAGAGCTTTATGCCACACCGCCGCGTCGCCGACTATCTCACAGCCACCGGCGGCGATCTGGCCGACCAGAGGAAGGCCGGCGTCGTCGCTGCGGCGGTCCATCCGGAAGGCAGGCTGACGCCCGGACGTGGCACGGTACTGGTTTTCCGCGCGGACGCCGATACCCCGGGCGAGCTCGTGGCCCAGCCCGAGCTCGGCCCCCTCATGACGTTTCGGGGGGCAGTGGGCGTCTACCCGTCGGTGCTCTTCTCGGTGATCGCCTTCTATCGCCAGATGTTCGAAGACGCCGGGCATCAGGCGGCGCACATGAGGGCCTTCAATCGAGACCCGGCCAGCGTGCCACCTCCTACTTGGGATGCCGATATGGAGGTCGTTCGCTCGCTGATGGGAGGCGGTTCACCCGCCTTCTTCGCTGTCGACTTCGGCCGCGACATCCAGCGTGTCCTGAAGCTCGCCGCGGAATATGACTTCCGGCCCATCATCGTCGGCGGGGAGGAAGCCTGGAAGGTCGCCGACGAGCTCGTCGCGGCCGACGTGCCCGTACTCGTCTCACTCGATTTCCCGGAACCTGAGCGCTGGGAGCCGGGGAACGACAACGGTGACGAAGAGGAGGAGCTCGATGCGGCGGCGCTGCGCGAGAAACAGCGCATCGAGGATATCTACTCCAACGCCGGCCGCCTAGCCGCCGCAGGTGTTCGCTTCGCGCTGACCAGCGGCGGCGGCAAGGCCGACGTTCTCGAGGGCGCCCGTAAGGCGATCGAGTACGGCCTCTCCGAGCAGGATGCGCTGAATGCTCTGACCGCCACACCGGCGTCGCTCTTTGGCTTCGATTACCTGGCGCGGGTCCGTGCGCGTGGCCCGGCGACCTTCGTTGTGACCGACGCGCCGATCTTCGACGAAGAGATGGAGATTCGCTACGTCTTCGTCGAAGGCGCTATGGAGAAGGGCAGAGAGGCGAGGGCGGCGGGTGAGGAGCCGGCCGTCGACATGACCGGCACCTGGGACGTCGATATCGATGCCGAAGGTCAAGCGATCGCCGCCAAGATGACGGTCACACAAGAGGGCGCTGAGTTCGAAGGGACGATGACGACCCCGTTCGGCGAAGCGAAAGTCCAAGACGGCCTCGTCTCTGGCAACGATGTGAGCTTCACGATCGTCATCTCGGCCGGCGGCGAGAGCATGGAAGTAGAAATGACAGGAACGGTGGAGGGCGACAGGGGATCGGGCAGCGGCGAATCGCCCGATGGCTCGTTCACCTGGACGGCAAAGCGGACCGGCGGTCCCGGAGAGGAGAACTGAACGATGAAAAAGCTAGGGATGTTCATTTCAGTTGTCGCTCTCGTTGCCGGCCTGCTGGTATCGCCGGCCCGCGCACAGTGGGACGTACAGATCGAGCGAGGAGCCATCGACGTGCTGCGTGGCACGCTCGTGATCCAGAACCTTGACGCCGTTTGGACCGCTACGGGCGAAGTGTTGGAGAACGTCTCGATCGTGGTTCGCGATGGGATCATCCGCGAGATCGGCACCGACGTGTCGATACCGCGGAACGCCGAACTGATCGACGGGACCGGACTGACCGCGATCCCTGGGATCATCGACGAGCACGCCCACACCGCTATGGATCGGGCCACCAACGAGGGCACTACGCCGGTGTCGGCCGAAGTGCGGGTGATCGACGCCCTCGACCCCACGAGCTACGACATCTACCGCGCGCTCTCCGGCGGCGTCACCACGTCGCTCATCATGCACGGCAGCGCCAACCCGATCGGTGGACAGACCGCTGTCATCAAGATGCGCTGGGGCATGGACGACCCCGAACAGCTGCTGTTCGAGGGCGCGCCCTTGATGATCAAGTTCGCTCTGGGCGAAAACGTTACCGGCAAGAACTGGAGCCCCGAGGGCCGGGCCCGATTCCCGCGCTCGCGCGCCGGTGTGGAGTCGTTCTACGATCAGGTCTTTACCGCGGCATCAGAGTACAAGCAGGCGTGGGACGAGTACAACGCCAATCGCCGCGCCTACCCGGTACCGCCGCGGCGCGATCTGCGGCTCGAGACCGTGGTCGGCGTGCTGGAGGGGCGTATCCTTGTGCGTTGCCACTCGTATCGCAGCGACGAGATCGTGATGCTGATGCGGGTCGCCGAGCGTTACGGCTTTAGGATCGACAACTTCACACACGTGCTCGAGGGCTACAAGGTGGCCGATGAGCTGGCCGAGCACGGCGCGTCGGCCGGCACGTTCTCCGACTGGTGGGCCTACAAACTGGAGGCCTACGACGCGATCCCGCACAACGCGGCGATCATGCACGAGCACGGCGTGCTCACCATGCTGAACTCGGACGGCCCGGGCATCCAGCCGTTCATGGTCTACGAGTTCAACAAGCCGGTGAAGTACGGGGGCGTGTCGCGTGAAGAGGCGTTGCGGATGCTGACGCTCTACGCCGCCCAGTCGCTCCACATCGATGACAGGGTCGGCAGTCTCGAGGTCGGCAAGGAGGCCGACATCGCTCTGCTGAACGGCGATCCGTTCAACACGTACTCCCGGGTTGAAAAGACGATCATCGACGGCATCGTCTACTTCGACCTCTCCCGCGAAGCGGAGACGCGGGGCGCGCCGATTCGCGCGCTGCCCGAAGTATCACCCCCGCCCGTCACAGCCGCGCCGACCACGGCGATGGCCGCGTCGGCGGGGACCGCCGGGTCGAACGGCTCCGAGGCTACGCTGGCACTGGTCGGCGCGACAGTGCACCCCGTCTCGGGTCCCGAGATCGCCGACGCTGTGGTGATGCTCGCTGACGACCGCATCAGCTACGTCGGACCGCGGGCCGGCGCCGATATTCCCGCCGGCGCCGAGGTCATCAACGTCGCCGGAAAGCACATCTATCCCGGCATGATCGACCCTATGACTCAGGTCGGTATGATCGAGGTCGGCCAGGTCGCTGCGAGCCGCGACGACCAAGAAACGGGACGCTACAACCCCCACGTCAACGCTCTTTGGGGTGTCCACCCGCACAGCGCCGAGGTCAACGTGACCCGCGCCAACGGGATCACAGCTGTGGTCAGCGCCCCGGGCAGTGGAGTCATCTGGGGTGCCGCTGCGGTGATTCAGTTGAGTGGTGACACACCCGAACGGATGGCGATCGCCGAGCGTGCTGCCATGGTGATCGACTTCCCGTCGCCGTCGGGGAAAGCGTGGGAGGATCCGAAGCTGGAGGGCGAGCGGCTGGAGGAGCTAATCGATCTGTTTGAGCGGGCTGTCGCCTACGCCGCTGCTCCCTCGCACAACGACGACCCGACAGCACCGTTCGATGGCAACGACCGCATGCGTGAGCGGGCCATGCTGGAGGCCATGGTCCCCGCCGTTACCGGCCAGATGCCTGTCTTCTTCGCGGCGGCCAGTGAACGGAATATCAAGACGCTCTTCTTGTTCCTGGACAAGTTCCCCGAGGTGGACGCGGTATTGGGTGGCGCCGACCAGGCGTACCGCGTGGCGGACGAGTTGGCGGAGCGAGGGATCCCCGTCATCATCGGATCGGCCTTGAGCCGCACCAACGATCGCGCCGATCCCGTCAGCGCCAACTATGCCAACGCCGGCATCCTTCACGCCGCGGGCGTCAAGATCGCCTTCGGTACGGGCGACTATGCCAACGTCCGCAACCTGCCGTACCATGCGGCGAAGGCGGTGGCGTTCGGCTTGCCTCAGGAGGTCGGACTGCGCGCCGTCACGCTGAACACGGCGGAGATCCTCGGCCTCGGGTCCGAGATGGGCAGCATCGAGGTGGGTAAGCGTGCCGACCTGATCGTCACCGACGGCGACCCGCTGCAGATCGTCACTAACGTTGAACGGGCGTTCATCAACGGCGTCGAGGTCTCACTAACGGACAACAAGCACACGCGCCTCTACGAGCAGTTCAAGGACCGGCACTGAGGTGTCGCGGCTGTTCGCAGAAAACAAGGCGGCCATCCTTCCGGATGGCCGCCTTATTCCTACCTGCCCGCTGTACTACAGCTTTGACCCGGTAGGAACTCTACCTTCGCCCTCCGATCGGCCGCCTGCCGCCTGGCGGTCTGCGGCCGCCGATGCCCGACGGCGTACAATCATCTATCGGCCCCATACCACCGCCACCGACCACGATAATCACTCCGCCCATGCCACCGCTCGGCCCGCTCGTGCTCACTGTCCCGCCTCTACGGGTGAGACGATCCGGTCGTGGCACCCGGAGTGGCGTGAAGCCGGACTCCATCAGGTGCACGGTCAGCCGCGGCCGCGGCACCACCGGCGTCAGCGGGTCCCTCGAGGTCGCCTCCGCCAGTACGTCGTCGTACTCGCTCAGGTCCAGAACCTCCTCCAGCTGGCTCTCGCTCAGCTCGAGGGCTAGCTGCCAAGGTTCCGCCTCTCCGCCCGAGCTCTCGTCCCGAGGCTGCTCCGGCTCTGGCAGCGTGATTGCGCTGAGTGGTGTGTTACTTGGGCTACGTTTCAGGAAATTCAGTCGTCCGAACCCCAGCACCGCGGCGTGAACTAGAACCGATATGCCGAGGCCGACGGCGAGAATGCGGGCGTATAGCCTATTGCGGGCGCGGCGTTCCATCTTCTTCCTCCCAACAACTGAGGTACTGCCGGCTTTGCCGGACTTCCCGATTGGTAAGCGCGCGTCCCTCCTCCTCTATCTTCGCGACATCCGTTTGTTAGGTCAAGGAGAGGGATGGGAGTCGGGGGATGGGAGTTGAAGATTCGGGGATTCGGGGATTCGGGGATTCGGGGATTCTGGGAGTCCTTAGCTCCGTCTGGGACTCCCAGAATCCCGATGGTCGGACTAGCTGCCTATCTGGATGGGATGCGACCGGCGATGGGAAGACGACCGCTCGGGCCTCTCCCCAAGACGCCTGCTTGTCCGGGCCCGCAGACACCGGCGCCGCCCAGCGTCACGGTCACGCCGCCGCCGCCGCCGCCGCTACCACCGACCCGCTTGCCCTTTCCGCCGCTCCTCGAGGCCAGTGTGGCTATCGACGTCAGGTGGATCGGAGTGAAATCCGAGTCGAGTGTTGCGGTGCTGATGCGTGGGCGCGGGACGACCGGTAGGGTAAGCGCGCTCGAGGTTGCCGCTGCCAGGACCGCCTCGTGCTCGCTCAGGCTCGGTACGGGCACGTCGACTGCAACGACGACGTACTCGGCGGCCAACCACGAGCCGCCGGCCGCTGCCTCCGCTGAGGCGCTCTCCGATGAGCGCTCGGGCGGCTCGGGTATGCGTTCCGGGTCGACGATGTCTACGATCTGTAAGGGGCCCGCGCCCTCGATTTCCCAGGTCTTCAAGCTTCCCAGACCCAGCACCACGCCGTGTACAACGAGGGAGATTCCCAGTCCGGCGGCGAGGATCCGAGCATGGCGCGAGGCCAGCTGTTTGCGTCTGCTCATCCTTCCTCCTCTTCTAGCGAGTCGACTCCCAGCGAGTCGACGGCCCTCATTCCTGTCTCCCCCGGCTGGACGTCGGAAGGCCATTCCGTGGCATAGAACAAAGTCCGGCGGCCTCAGGTTCCTGGACGTTGCCGCGGCGGAGGCCGGGCGTGCCGGTCTGACACCCTTCCGGTCTTGGCTCCGTACGGGACTGTGTGGGTGAGACTTCTCCAGTGCACCGAACCGGTAAGGGAGACTCTCTCGACCATGGATACCTTGCTCGCCGACCTGCGTTACGCCGTGCGCCGGCTGTCCCAGCGACCGGGATTCGCCGCCATCGCGCTCTTGACCATGGCGCTGGGGATCGGCGCCAACAGTGCGATCTTCAGCATCGTCAACGCCGTCCTGCTCCGTCCGCTGCCGGTCGAGTCCCCCGATCGGTTGGTGGAGATCTACTCTCAGGAGGAAGACGATGACGTGCCGGTCACCCAGGCCTATCCGGATTACCTCGATATCCGGGCTCGAGACGATCTGTTCTCGGGGGTTACCGCCTACACGGCGGACTTCTTCAGCGTCAACATGGGGCGGCGTTCTGAGGTCATGTTCGGGGAGTCGGTGACGGGCGACTACTTCGACGTGCTCGGTGTGCCCGCGGCCCTCGGTCGTGTCTTCATCGCCGGGGAAGACGATGCGCTGGGCGCGCCGCCGGTGGTCGTGATCAGTCACGGCCTGTGGAGGCGCCGCTTCGCCTCCGATCCGCGGGTGCTTGGGCAGACGTTGCGGGTAAGGGGCCGGCCGTTCGAGATCGTCGGTGTGTTGCCTCCGGAGTTCAAGGGGCTCTTGATGGGCTTTTCTGCGGAGCTCTGGATCCCGCTCAATGCGAACGCCTCGTTCGCTGCGGCTGATGAGATGCTAGTTGACCGCGGCTCACGGTACTTGTTGGTCAAAGGACGCCTACGACCCGGTGTGACGACCGAGCAGGCGCAGGCCGGGCTCGACGTGCTGGCCGCTCAGCTGGCCGAGACCTATGCGGAGAGCAACGAGGGCCGACGCTTCCCGGTCATCCCGACGAACGATGTCAGGCTGCATCCGATGGTCGATCGTGCACTGGTCCCCGTCGCGGCGCTTCTGATGACCGTTGTCGGCCTGCTCTTGCTGATCGTCTGTACGAACCTGGCGAACCTGCTCCTCGCTCGGGCGCTCGCCCGGCGCAAAGAGATCGCCATCCGGTTGGCCGTGGGCGCCGGTCGTGGACGCCTCATCAGGCAGCTGCTGACCGAGAGCGTGCTGCTGGGTCTGTTGGGCGGGGTACTCGGCCTGGGCGTCGCCTGGTGGACGGCGAAGCTCCTGGTCAGCTTCCAGCCGCCCCTGCTCTTCAAGCTCTCCCTCGATCTCGCCATCGACGGTCGGGTCCTGGCGTTCACGTTCTTCGTTTCACTGCTCGCAGGGGTGCTCTTCGGCCTGGCGCCGGCCCTGCAGGCCACGCGGCCGCAGCTCGTTCCGGCGCTCAAGGATGAGCTGGACACCGTGGCGCAGCGCTTCCGGCGCTTCGGCCTGCGTGGCACGCTGGTCATCGTCCAGGTCGCGGTCTCGCTGGTGCTGCTCGCCGGTGCCGGGCTGTTCCTGCGCAGCCTGATCGGAGCGCAGGCTATCGATCCCGGCTTCGAGCGCGAACGGGCGGCGATCATGCTCGTCGCCCCCGAGTTGGCCGGCTACGAACAAACGCGAGCGGAGAACCTGTACTCCGACCTGCGTGAACGGACCCGGACTATCCCCGGTGTCGAGAGTGTCGCGCTTGTCAGCCGAATGCCGCTCGGCGTGTCGGTCCAGATTCACGCTCTTTATGTAGAAGGCGCGGGTACACAGCCGGATGATGCGCCTTCGATCGACGTTACCGTCGTCAGTCCGGGCTATTTCGAGACGATGGGCATCCCGTTGCTTCAGGGGCGCGACTTCCGAGACCAGGATGATGTATCGGCGCCGCCCGTCGTCATCGTGAGCGAGGCCGCGGCCCGGCGGTTCTGGCCCGGCGCGAACGCCGTCGGTAAACGACTGCGGCTCGGCGGCCCCGATCAGGAACTGCGCGAGATCATCGCCGTCGCCCGGGATACCAAGGTGCGGACGCTGGGTGAAGAGCCGCGCCCCTTCCTCTATCGGCCCTTGAGTCAGGATTACGCCTCTATCGTTTCGCTGGTCGTGCGGACGAGCGGCGATCCGCAAGGTGTGGTTCCGGTGCTGCGGCGCGAGGCACTACTGCTCGACGAGAGCCTGCCGATCATGGAGCTGAAGACGATGAGCCAGCACCTCGGCATCATGCTCTTCGCACCGAGAATGGGAGGTATACTGCTGAGCGTCTTCGGTGGGTTGGCGATCCTGCTGGCGACGATCGGGCTGTACGGGGTCGTCTCGTATTCGGCTGCGCAACGCACCCGCGAGGTCGGGATCCGGGTCGCTCTGGGAGCTCGACCGGGCGATGTGATCCGCCTCGTGACCGGACAGGGGATGATACTGGTGGCGGTGGGTGCTGCTGTCGGCCTGGCGCTGGGTTTCGCGGCCTCGCGGCCGCTGGGAAGTTTCCTCTACGGGGTCGACGTATCGGACCCGACGACGTACCTGGGAGTGACGCTGCTCCTCGTCGGCGTGGCGTTCCTGGCGACGCTGGTGCCCGCCGTGCGCGCGGCCCGGCTCGATGCCATGGTCGCTCTGCGTCGCGAGTGAGTCCGGGAGGTCAAGCTTTCGCGCGGATCTCCCCGACGACCATGTCGCCCATGTCCGATGTGGAGATGCCGCTCCGCGTGTCGGCCGACGTGATCTGACCGCTGCCCAGCAGGTGGGCGACGGCGCCCTCGATCCGCGCGGCGCTTTTCTCCTCACCCAGGAAGTCGAGCATCATGGAAACGGCCGAGATCATGCCGAGCGGGCAGGCGACGTTCTTACCTGCGTGCTTCGGCGCCGAGCCGTGAATCGGTTCGAACATCGATGTCTGACCCGGGTGTATGTTCCCGGACGCGGCGATCCCCATGCCGCCCTGAATCATCGCCCCCAGGTCGGTGATGATGTCGCCGAACATGTTCGTCGTGACGATGACATCGAACCACTCCGGGTTCTTGACCATCCACATGCAGCAGGCATCCACATAGGCGTGGTCGGTTTGGACGTCCGGGTAGTCTTTCGCGACGTGCGCTAATGCGCGGTCCCAGATGTCGTGTGGTCGGATGGCGTTGTCTTTGTCGACCAGCGTGACCTGCGGCGCTCGACCACCACCGCCCCTGGCCGCAGCGCGCTTGCGGGCCACTTCGAAGGCGTAGCGGCAGGCGCGCTCACAACCCTTCCAGGTATACACTCCGTTGATCAACGCTACTTCGTCTGCCGTCCCCTTCTTCAGGTGGCCGCCGATCTGAGAATAGAGTCCTTCGGTGTTCTCGCGCACCACGACGAACTCGACGTCTTCAGGCTTCTTGTCCTTGATCGGGCAGAGGTGTTCAGAGTAGAGCTTGATGGGACGGAGGTTGATGTACATGTCGAGGCCGAAGCGGAGACCGAGGATCACCGAGCGCTCAACCAGCCCAGGCTCGACGTCGGGGTGGCCGATCGCGCCCAGCAGGACGGCGTCTAGGGTGCGCCACTCGTCGATCACGCTGTCGGGCACCAGCTCTTTCGTCTTCAGGTAGTATTCCCCGCTATAGGGATAGTCCACCAGCTCGTACCTGAACCCGTCGAGCTCCGCAGCAGCCGCCAGGACCTTCAGACCCTCGCGGGCCACCTCGGGCCCGATGCCGTCACCTGGGATCGATCCGATCTTGTATGTCATGCGTTCTCCAGCCTGCTGTGGCCTCAACATTGGTGAGAGGATCGTAAAGTAGCCCCGTCTTCGAGGTTATCAAGCGAGCCCGATTCCCAGCCGGCGCTCGGATAGCCACCGTGGCCGCGGCGCGCTACATTTCCGCCGTCCATCTTAAAGCCCTAGCCTCTCGAGGTGCCTGCACCCAGCTCACGGAGGATACCATGTGCCGCAGGGACGTGTTGATCGTCGCCCTGGGGCTGCTTGCCGCGGCCCTGCCGCCGCTGGCCCGCGCCCAGCAGAACGATGAAGAGTACGGTGAGCGGATTCGGGAATACACTACCGATCCGCGTTTTCTTAACGAGCTGGTGGATCACCTGCCCAGCTCGGCGACGGTGCCGTCGCCGCTCGAGTACCTGGGCGAGGTGATCGGCGCCCCGAACGTTCTCCACAATACGCAGGAGATCTACGGATATATGCGGGCGCTGGCGGCGGCGTCACCGCGCGTCCAGCTCCGGCACATGGGTACGACCGAGGAAGGCCGTGACATGATCGAGGTCATAGTCGCCGACGAGGCGACGATCCTCGACCTGGAACGTTATCGTGGGTATCTGAATCGGCTGTCCGACCCGCGTACGCTGTCCGAGGAGGAAGCGCACGAGATCATGGGGCAGGCGAAGCCGGTCTACTACGTCGGCGGAGGTCTGCACTCGGGTGAGACGGGTGCGCCCGAGATGTTGATGGAATTGGCCTATCGGCTCGCCGTCGAGGAGACGCCATTTGTGAGCGCGATCCGGGACAACGTGATCACGGTGATCGTGCCGGTGCTGGAGCCGGACGGCCGCGATCGGATGGTGGATACCTACAACTACAGGAAGGCTCACGGAGATGTGGGACCGGGGCTCACATACTGGGGCAAATACGTCGCCCACGACAACAACCGAGATGGATACGGGCTCGCCCTGGCGCTGACACGCAACGTGCTCGGTGGCTTCAAGTACTGGAAGCCGACCGTCATGCACGACCTTCACGAGTCGGCCAACTACCTATACGTCTCGACCGGGACGGGGCCGTACAACGCCGAGCTCGACGCCTTGACGATCGACGAGTGGCACAATCTGTCTCACGAGGAGGTCACTCAGCTGACCAAGCGTGGCATGCCGGGCGTCTGGACGCACGCATTCTACACCGGTTGGGCGGCCAACTATCTGTTCTGGATCGCCAACACCCGCAACAGCATCGGCCGCTTCTACGAGACCCTGGGAAATAGGGGCGCAGACACGGTGGAGCGCACGCTCCGCCCCTCCTCGACCGCGAGGCGGTGGTACCGGCCGAACCCGCCGCTCGAGAAGGTGCTCTGGTCGATGCTGAACAACACCAACTACATGCAGAGCGGAGTACTTGTCGCTCTCAAGTATGTGGCCGACAACGGTGATGAGTTCCTGGATAACTTCTACCTGCGCGGCAGGAGGGCGATCGAGCGCGGTGCGACGGAGGCCCCCTACGCTTGGGTAATCCCTCGAGACCAGCGTCGCCCGCTAGCGACTGAGGGACTCGTCGAACTGCTAATGACCCAGGGTCTCGAGATCCATATCGCGGACCAGGACCTCACCTGGTCTGCCGGCGAACCGGACGGGGGGACGGAAGGGTCGGCACCGGAGGGCTCCTATATAGTCCGGCTCGATCAGCCCTACCGGACTCTTGCACTCGTTTTGCTCGGTGTACAGCAGTTCCCGCGCGACGAGGACCCGCCGTACGACGACACCGGCTGGACGCTGCCTTACCTGCACCAAGTGGATGCGTATCGGGTCGATGACCCGGCCATCCTCTCGGCTAGGATGACGCCGGCCGGCGAAGCTCTGGGCGTCGACGGCGAACTCGAGGGTAGGGGGCGTAGCTTCTACCTGGTCAACAATACCACCGACGACAACTTTGCCCTCTTCCGCTTCAGGCTAGGTGACGTGCGGATGTCGGCTGCGGAGTCGGAGTTCGAGGCGGGTGGCCGCGATTACACGGCGGGGAGCTTCGTGATCCCCAGGGAAGGGAACCCGGAGGACCTGGCCGATCGTCTCGAGTCTGCGGCGCGAGATCTGGGCCTCAGCGTGCATGGCGTTCGCGGTGAGCCGGATGTCGCGACTCACGAGGTCGAACTGCCGCGTGTCGCGTTGGTCCATACCTGGGTGTCTACGCCGCAGGATGCCGGCTGGTGGAGGCTCGCCTTCGACCGGATCGGGATTCCCTACACTTACCTATCGGAGCAGGACCTGGCCACGCTCGATCCGGCGAGCCTTGACGTGATCATCATGCCGCGGGCCAGGGCGAACCCGCAGACCTTGGTTGCGGGCACGAGCGGGGCCGGCGATCCGATTCCTTGGATGCGAGGCGAGGAGTATTCGAGCATCGGGATAATCGATGAGACAGATGACGTGCGACGCGGCATGGGCTACGATGGATTGAAGAACCTCAAGGCCTTTATCGACGCAGGTGGCGTATTCATCACCGAAGGTACAACCGCAGCGTTCCCGATCGATATGGCGATCACCCGACGGGTCAGCATTCGGCGGACCAGCGAGTTGCTGGCCCGTGGCACGGTTCTCAAGGCGGTGGTGAAGGACGAGTCGAGCCCGATCGCCTATGGGTACCCGGACGAACTGGCCGTGTATTTCAGCCAGGCGCCCGTGTTTAGCGTCAGCGCTGAGCTCACCAGCCCCTTCATGCCCGATTGGCTCAAGGACGAGATATGGGAGAAAGAGGTTCCACGCGTCGTTTTGAGCTTCGCCGAGGAAGGCGTTCTGATGAGTGGAATGCTGCGTGGGGAGCGGGAGATCGCCGGAACACCGGCGGTTATTGACGTACCGGTCGGCGACGGGCACGTCGTGCTGTTCGCCAACCGGCCGTTTTGGCGTTGGCAGACGCACGGCAGCCATGCTCTCGTATTCAACACGCTCCTCCACTGGAATGACCTACGGGTGGGCTGGCCGGCCAGGCCGAGGCCGGAAGAAGAGACCTCGACCACGGACGCGGAGGTCCAATGAACGACTTCGACATCCCACACCCCGGTCACCCCGCCTCCGCCGGGGTGCGGCTGGGCCCTGAGTGGACCTCCGCCCACGACCTGGTCAATCTCTACCTGGGGATCGCTCTGCTCGCCGATAACGACCTGGACCCGGAGGAGCAACGTACCTTCATGCGGAAGTTCGGGCAGTGGATGCCGAACGTTGCGCTGGAGGATTTCGAGAAGGTTTGGGGCCAGGTGATGGCGTTGCATCGATCCCTGGAATCGACCGAACGTCGCTACGGACTTTACCTGCAGTCCACGATAAACGTGCTCCACTCGTTCGGCGCAAGCAAGGACAAGCTGCGCTCAATCATCCGCGATCTCGTGGACATCGCTGGCGCCGACAAGAAGTTGCATGAGAACGAGGTCACCCTGATCAAAGCCGCGGCGGTCACCTTCGGGCTCAGCGCGGACCTGCGGTTCAACGTCAAGACCGGGCGGGTCGAGCTCGTCCTCAAGGACGCGAACTGACGATGGAGGTCTGAGAAATGAAGAGCTCCAGTTCACCCAGTCGGCGCTCGCGGATCAGAGTGGCGGCGGCCGGCTTGGCTCTCTCTACTGTCGCCTGCGGCGAGCCGGGAGTCGAGTCTGCTGATCTGCTGCTGCTGGACGGACGCGTCTACACGTTCAGCTGGGACGACCCGGCGCCCGACGGAACGCCGGCGGCCAACGCGCCGTTCGGCACCGAGGGCTGGCGCCCAGACGCGGAGGCCGTCGCCATCCGCGACGGCAAATTAGTCTTCGTCGGTAGCAACGATGGCGCGAGTGCCTACCGCGGAGCTGACACCGAGGTGCTCGACCTGGACGGCTCGACCGTGCTGCCCGGCCTGGTCGACTCGCACGTTCATATCGCGGGCTTGGGGGCTAAGCTCGAGCGCATCGACTTGATGGGCGTCGGCTCGGCTGAGCGGGCGATCGAGTTGGTCGCCGCTGCAGCGGTAGAGGTCCCGGTGGGAGAGTGGATCATCGGCTGGGGTTGGGACGAAGGAGCGTGGGCGAACAACTATCCGGATAACCGGCTGCTTAGCGAGCGGGTACCGAACCACCCCGTCATGCTGCGGGGGCTTCACGGCTTCGCCGTCTGGGGGAACAAGCTAGCCTTCGAGCTCGCCGGCATCACTGCGGAGACCCAAGCGCCGACAGGCGGCGAGATACTGAAGGACGCCGACGGGGAGCCCACCGGCATTCTCGTCAACAACGCGACCCGGCTGCTCGAGGCCGCGCTTCCGGAACTGACACAGGAACAGCTGGAATCGCGCGTGCTTGCCGGCTTGGAGGCGATGGCGATCTCGGGCTACGTGGCAGTGCATGAGGCAGGAGCCGCTGCCGAGCTAATGGATGCCTTCGAGAACCTCGAGGCCATGGACGGTCTGCCGATCCGCGTCTACGCCATGCTGGCAGGAAGGGACGAGCCACTGCTGCGCGAGTGGCTCGAGCACGGTCCCGACCGCGACAACGAGCGCATGCTCATCACCCGTTCGGTCAAGGCCTTCTACGATGGGGCCCTCGGTTCGCGGGGGGCGGAGATGCTCGAGGACTACTCGGACACTCCCGGTCACCGCGGTGTGGGTGGCGATCGCTACGGCTTCAACGAGGAACTCTTCGCAGAGGTGATGGGCGCCGGCTTCCAGATCTGCATACACGCCATCGGTGACGGGGGGAACCGTGCGTCGCTCGATTTCGTCGAAGCGGTTTACGAGGCTCATCCGGGTGCGCGGGACTACCGCCACCGCATCGAGCACGCTCAGATCGTCCACCCAGACGACTTCGCGCGTTTCGCGTCGCTCGACCTCATCGCATCAATGGAACCTCCTCACGCGGTCGAGGACAAAACCTGGGCCGAGGATCGAGTCGGTCCGCAGCGCATCAAGGGTGCCTACGCTTGGCGCACGATGCGCCAGAACGGCGTTCCGTTGACGTTCAATTCCGACCTGCCGGGTTCCGATCACGACATCTTTTATGGCCTGCATGCAGCGATCACGCGCCGCGATCGGGACCTACAGCCCGATGGCGGCTGGTACCCGGAAGAGACCGTGACCGCTGAGGAGGCGCTGCGAGGCTACACCGTATGGGCGGCGGGCAGCGCTTTCCTCGAAAACGAGACCGGTGTTCTGGAGGTGGGCAAGTGGGCGGACGTCACGGTGATTGACATCGATCCGCTGGTCGTCGGCAGTACGAGACCCGGCGAACTTCTGGATGGTTCTATCGAGATGACTATTGTAGGCGGGAGGATCGTCTACTCCAGTGGGAGGGTTGTGGGCTCCGAATGAAGAAGATACTGCTGTTCGTCCTGGCCGGACTTGTTGTACTGGTTGGCGTTCTAATCGCGCGTACGGCTCGCCTCACCACGCGACAGATCGAGGTCGAGCCGGTCACGGGAATAGAGGTCGATGAGGGGGTGGTGGCCGAGCATCTGGCCGGTGCGCTACGTTTCCGTACGATCTCCCACCAGGACTCGACTCAGTTTGACGGCGGCGCTTTCCGCGATTTCCACGCCTACCTGGAGGAGACGTACCCGGGTGTGCATCGGGTGTGCGGGCGTGAGGTCGTAGCCGATTACAGCAATCTCTTCCGCTGCTCGGGTGTCGACCCGAGCTTGAGCGCGGTCCTGCTCATGGCTCACATAGACGTCGTGCCGGTGCAGCCGGGCACCGAAGCGGATTGGACGTACCCGCCCTACGCCGGGGAGATCGCCGACGGCTACGTGTGGGGCAGAGGGGCGATGGACGACAAAGGATTGCTCATCGCAATTCTCGAAGCGGCGGAGTTGCTGATCGAGGGAGGTGGATGGCCGCAGCGCACAGTCTACCTAGCCTTCGGGCACAACGAGGAGATCGGAGGGACAGGCGCCGCGGCGATCGCAGAGCTTCTCGCATCGAGAGGTGTCGAACTCGAGCTAGTTCTCGACGAGGGTGGGGTGGTCACCGACGTTGTGCCGGGTGTCGATCGGAGCGTCGCGGTAGTCGGGATTGCGGAGAAGGGCTTCCTCAGCGTCGAGCTCACCGTGCACACCGAGGGTGGCCATTCGTCGATGCCACCCCCGCAAACCGCGGTGGGCATCCTGAGCGCAGCTATTCGAGAGCTCGAGGCGCACCCCGTCCCGGGAGGGATCAGAGGCGCGACAGCCGCGATGTTCGATTTCTTGGGGCCGGAGATGTCGTTCGGGCAAAGACTGTTCGTCGCCAACCGCTGGCTGTTCGGCCCGTTGATCGAGCGGCAGTTCGGTGCGTCGCGCGAGGGCGCCGCGATGCTACGCACCACCACGGCCGCGACGATCTTCCAGGCCGGCGTCAAGTACACCGTCTTGCCGGCGTCGGCCCGGGCAGTTGTCAATTTCCGCGTCATGCCCGGTGACAGTAAGGACTCGGTCGTCGAGCACGTGCGCCGTACAGTGGACGATTCCCGGGTCGAGGTGAAGCTGCTGGGTGATTTCACCGAGCCGTCGCCCGTCTCGGATGTCGAATCGGACGCGTTCGCGCGCCTGCAGCGGACGATCGGCCAGGTTTTCCCGCATGCGATCGTCGCGCCGTATCTCGCCGTCGTCGGGACCGACAGTCGCTACTACGTCGAGCTGAGTAGGAACGTCTACCGGTTCGGCCCGCTCGAGGTCGGCAGCGAGGACCTACGACGGATACATGGCACGGACGAACGTGTATCGGTAGCGGGGCTCGCCGATATGGTCAGGTTCTA
>CP070812.1:3789191-3802596 GCA_020344015.1 Gemmatimonadota bacterium | reverse complement strand
CCTGCACGCCGCGGTCCTGCCGGTGACGATCCTGCTGCTGATCGCGGTACACATCACAGTGATCCGTTTGCAGGGCGTAACCGAGTTCCGATTCAAGGACGAGGAGGAAGGCGCGCCGAAGACGTTCAACTTCTTCCCGGACCACCTGTACACCGAGCTGATCATCGGTTTGGTTCTGATGGTCCTGCTCAGCGCGCTGGCCACGATCCTGCCGGCCACGCTGGGGCCGCAGGCCGATCCGCTACAGACGCCCGAGGTCATCAAGCCGGAGTGGTTCTTCTATGTGGCCTTCCGTTGGCTGAAGCTGTTCAGCGGCACTGCGGCCGTTCTCAGCATGGGCTTCATCGTGTTCGCTATGTTCGTCTGGCCGTTCATAGATGGTTGGATTCGCAGGCACACGAAGTTCCAGGAAGCCAGCGTGTGGGTGGGTATAGTCGGCGCCCTTGCCATCATCGCCATGACGGTGTGGGAGGCCGTGGCCAGACACTAGGAGATTAGGGGATTCGGGGATTCGGGGATTGAGGGAGAAATAGCCGCGCGTTCTGTAGATCGTACGTACAGAGGACAGACATGACTCTCGAGACGAAAAGAATCGTGATCGCCGGACTGGGCGGCCTGTTCATGTTGTCGCTCGTCTTCGTGCAGTGGATGGAGACCGCGCGCAAGGCGGAGGAGGCGGGAATTCGAGCTCCGCACATCTCGGTGCCCGCGTCGTCGCGGGAATGCGTCGAGTGCCACGCTGAGGAGAACCCGGGCATCGTCGCGCACTGGGAGGGAAGCACGCATGCCGAGAAGGGTGTGGGTTGTGTCGAGTGCCACCAGGCCGAGCTCGAGGAGGCCGACAGCTACCTGCACCACGGGGAACAGATCGCGACGATCGTCACGCCGCGCGACTGCGCGCGCTGTCACGACCATGAAGCCAGCGAGTTCGCCCAGAGTCACCACGCGGCGGGCGGTAACATCCTCGCCTCGCTGGACAACTTCCTGGCGGAGACGGTCGAGGGAGCGCGGATGGCGTTCGATCCCCACTCGCCGACGCCGGGCAAAGTGGTCGAGTCGGTCAACGGTTTCGCCAGTGCTTTCTCGGGATGCCAGCAGTGTCACGGCTCGAAGGTGGCACTGCAGTCGACCGACGGCGGCAGGATCACGGTCGACCATCTGCAGCCGGACGCGGACGGCCGCCCGACGGACCTTGATGCGGTGGGCCGCATCGTTCGCAACGAAGACGGCCGTCCGCTGATGCACACCGGCACGTGGCCCAACACGGGGATCGGGCGTCTCAATCTGGATGGCTCACGTGGCTCGTGCACCGCCTGTCACAGCCGGCACGACTTTTCGCCGCGCCGCGCCCGCCAACCTGAGAACTGCGGCAAGTGTCACCTGGGTCCGGACCACCCGCAGAAGGAGATCTACGAGGAGTCGAAGCACGGCATCGCGTTCAGGGATCTCAAGGACGACATGAACCTGGACGCGACTGACTGGGTCCTGGGTGTCGACTACGCGGCCGCCCCGACGTGTGCCACCTGCCACATGTCCGGCAACATCCGGAACGGTGGCCGGGTGACGCACGATCCCGGCGAGCGTATCTCGTGGACGAACCGCCCGGCTGTCAGCCTCGTGATGGATACGGACATCAACCACGGCATCGTCACGGAGACTGACCCGCAGACCCGTCGATCCTTGATCCACGACACTGCCGAGCAGAAACGGGATCGGATGAAAGAGGTCTGCTCGCACTGCCACACCGACGACTACGTGAACTCGTTCTACAGGCAGTACGATGACCTGGTGATTCTGTACAACGAGAAGTTCGCCAAGCCGGGCCTGGCGATCGTGGGCGCCCTCGTATCCAACGGACTGCGCACGCCGACGAACTTCGACGAAGAGGTCGAATGGACGTGGTTCTACCTGTGGCACCACGAAGGTCGCCGGGCGCGACACGGGGCCTCGATGATGGCGCCGGACTACACGCACTGGCACGGGATGTACGAGGTCGCGGAGCGCTTCTACATGGAGCTCATCCCGCAAGCGCGCGAGATAGTCGATCACGCGATGCAGGTAGGCCAGCGCAGTCAGGCGCGGGCAGTGGCGGCAGTCATCGATGAGATCCTCTCGCGGCCGGAACACGTGTGGTTCGAGGAAGGAGCCGAGGCACAAGCCGCCAGGATCCGCGAGGAGATGGAGCGCCGCTACGGGCGCGGGCAGCAGAACTAACAAGGAAGAGTCGTGATGAAACGGAGGAAGTTCCTCAAGACCCTCGGTGCCTCTACCGCAGGAATCGCTGCGTTCTCGTGTGCCGACCGCGAGCAGGCGCTGCGCATAGCCGGGGACTCTGCAACGGACGCGGACGTGAGGTGGACGAAGGCGCCCTGTCGTTACTGCGGTACCGGGTGCGGCGTCGAGGTGGGTGTGAAGGACGGTCGCGTAGTAGCGGTGCGCGGAGACGAGTTGAGTCCCGTGAGCCGGGGCCTGATGTGTGTGAAGGGCTTCCACCTGCCCGGCATGCTGTACGGCGAGGATCGGCTGAAGTACCCGATGGTTGGCGACGGTGACGGCTGGCGGCGGATCTCCTGGGACGAGGCGCTGGATCTCATAGCTCAGAAATATCAGCAGGCGCTGGACGAGAGTGGCCCAGAGTCGGTAGCGATCTACGGGTCGGGGCAGTGGACGGTGTTCGACGGCTACGCGGCGTCGAAGTGGTTCCGCGGCGGCCTGCGCAGCAACAACGTCGAGCCCAATGCGCGTCTGTGCATGGCCTCGGCCGTGACCGGTTTTATGACGCAGTTCCAGAGCGACGAGCCGATGGGTTGCTACGAGGACTTCGAGGCCGGTGACGACTTCGTCCTCTGGGGCAACAACATGGCTGAGATGCACCCGGTGCTGTTCTCGCGCATCCTGGCAAACAAGCGCGATAACCCCGGCGTCCGCATCATCGACATCGCCACCCGGCGCACACCGAGCACCGACTACGCCGACATGTACGTCGAGTTCGTGCCCGGCAGCGACCTCGCCATCGCCAACGGCATACTTCATCTGCTGGTGCGTGGCGGAAGGGTAAATGAGGCCTTCGTCCGCGAGAACGTGATCTTCAAGCGCGGGATCGAGGATCTGGATCGTATCGGTTACGGGTGCTGGGGTGAGGACGGCATGGCGCTGGAACCTTCGGCCGGGCCCGCCGAGCGCTACCTGTTCCGTGACCAGGGTCGCGACTCGTCGCTGGCGGAGCTGGAGGAGTTCCTGGCCGACTACACGCCGGAGCGGGTGAGCGAGATCTCCGGGGTGCCGGTCGGACAGATCCACGCACTGGCCGAGATCTACGGCGATCCCGGCCGTGGCACCGTGAGCCTCTGGTGCATGGGCGTCAACCAGCACACGCGCGGCACCTGGATGAACAACCTGATCACCGACCTGCATTTACTCACGGGCAAGATCAGTCGCCCGGGCTCCAACCCGTTCAGCCTCACGGGCCAGCCGTCGGCCTGCGGGACGGTGCGCGAGGTGGGCACGCTAGCGCACCGGCTACCTGCCGACATGGTCGTGATGAACCCGGAGCACCGGGCGCGAGCGGAGGAGGTCTGGGGTCTTCCGGCCGGTACCATCCCCGAGCGGCCGGGCTACCACACGATGGATATGTTCCGGGCCTTCATGCGCGGCGACGTGAAGGTGATGTGGACGCAGACGACGAACCCGTGGGTCAGCATCCCGAACCTGAACCGCATCCAGCGTGAGCCCGGCGACGGCCGTTTCCTCATCGTGAGCGACATCTACCCGACACCGACCACCGAAGTGGCCGACTTGGTGCTGCCGACGGCGGCCTGGGTCGAGCGAGAAGGCGTGTTCGGCAACTCCGAGCGTCGCACGCAGCACTGGGAGAAGGCGGTCGACCCGCCCGGCGAAGCCACCGAGGACGCGTGGCAGATCATTCAGGTTGCCAAGCGCATGGGGATGGAGCACCTGTTCCCATGGCCTGACGACGACTGGCACGAGCCGATGTACGAGGAGTACCGGAGCTTCACGCTGGGCATCGGTAAAGACGTGGCGAGCTACCAGCAGCTCAAGGAGACGCGGGGTCTGCTTTGGCCGGTGGTCGACGGGGTGGAGACCCGGTACCGATACAGCGCCGAGCACGACCCGTACGTAGAGAAAGAACGGGGCGTGCACTTCTACAAGGCGAAGGGCTACGGCGAGCGTGCGGCGTTCTGGCTGCGGCCCTGGCATCCGCCGGCCGAGTCGCCGGACGATGAGTACCCGTTTTGGTTGTGCACGGGCCGAATACTGGAGCACTGGCACACCGGCTCGATGACGCGACGCGTCAAGCAGCTGCACCAGGCGGTCACGGAAAGCTACGTGGAGATCAATCGCGCCGACGCGCAAAGACTCGGCGTAGGCTCGGGCCAGATGGTGCGCGTAATGAGCCGCCGCGGTAGCCTCGAGCTGCCGGCCATGATAGATGGGCGCGGCAAGCCGCCTCAGGGATCGGTTTTTATACCGTTCTTCGACGAGAACCGACTGCCCAACCTGCTGACGCTCGACGCCATGGACAACATCAGCAAGGAACCGGATTTCAAGAAATGCGCTGTCCGCATCGAACGCGTCTGACCTTCTGCGCCCTGGCTGGGGCCGCACTGGCTTTTGCCGCTTACGGTTGCGGGGGCGACACGGTTCCCGTACCCAGCAGGGAGGGTGCAGTGAAGTCGGCGGCCCACGTGCGCGCCGCGCGGCGCGCCTACGACGGTGCTCCGCCGACCATCCCGCACCAGCCTTTCGGCGCGCGCTGTGAGGCCTGTCACAACGAGCGCGGGGCTTCGGTGCCCGGCGTGGGTTTCGCGCCCGCGTCGCCGCATGAGGGTACCGCGAGGGCCGGTGCCACGACCCGCTGCCGGCAGTGTCATGTCTTCGTGACCGACGACGGGCTGTTCGTGGCCAGCGAGTTCGTCGGACTGGAGCAGGACCTGCGCGCAGGGGCTCGAGCGACGCCGGGCGCGCCGCCGACGATCCCGCACCGGATCCTGTTGCGCGAGAACTGCGTGGCCTGCCACGCCGGCCCCGGCGCCCGCGAGGAGATTCGGACGAGTCATCCCGAGCGCTGGCGATGCAGACAGTGCCATGTCCCGGTCAGCACTCGGGGAGTCTTTCAGAGCTCGCTGGGAGAGGGGCTTACGGGCGCGGAGTAGTCTGTTGAATGTCGAAAAGAGGTGGCGCAATGGTTCGGACGCCCGACAGCATAGAGCTGGGCGCTGAGGAAGAAGCAAGGCGCCTGTGGAGCGGCGCGCTCGAGGCGCGCAAGGCTGCTGCCGATGACGTGGTGCAGCTTTGCGAGTCGCTCGATCTCGGACTGCACGCCGCCGAGATTCTGGTGATTCAGTTGCTGCAGCAAATAAAGGACCAGTTTCCTGCGACCATCGGACTGCAACTGAACATGCCAACGCCCGAGGTCGATCCGCATCGCGACGGCATCACCGTACCCAAGACGCTGGACTTCACCGACATCATCGATCTGTTGAGCGACGAGGAGTTGGAGTGCGTTAGCCCCGGCTTGCACCGGGGCTGGGAGGATCGACGTTTCTCCTGCCGCCGTTCGCGAGCCGCCGCCCAGGGTGCGGTCGGCGTCACGCTGTCAGCCGATGACCAGGAGCGGTTGCTGCTGCTGGCGGCGTACCGCAACCGGCTGTTCCGATCGCCCCCGCCCGTCCGGGTCGTGCCGGGCGAAATTCTTTCTGCCTTCCAGAGCCTGGAGCGCCTCGTTGACGGACTGCTGAAGGCCGCCGGCTGAAGACGAGTCGGCGCTCCCGGCTAACAGTGCGGATCTGGCTTACCCCGGATCCCCGACCTTAAGAGCTTCTCGAGCCTCATCCAGCACCTCATCTACGGTGATCAACCGCATACAGGTGTAGTCGCCATCGCAGGTCGGATTGTGCTTGCAGGGGGTACACTCCAGGCGATGGAGGATGATGCGAGTCCGCTCCGCCGGCGGTTCGCTGTAGGGGATGTTCGAGCCGAAGAGGGCCACCGTGGGCCGCTCGAATGCGGTGGCGATGTGGGTGAGTCCGGTGTCCACGCCTACCAGCAGTCTGGCGGATTTGACCAGGGCGGCCGCCTCGGACAGCGAGGTCTTGCCGACCAGGCTCACCACCCCGCCGCGGACCGCCGCGCGGATCCGCCGATCCGCTTCCAGATCGTCCGGGCCTCCCAGGATCACCGTGGTGAGTCCCAGGTCCGCCTTAATGCGGTCGACCAGATTCGCCCAGCGGTCCTCGAACCAGTGTTTCCAGTCGCGCGTAGTGAAGGGGCAAATGACGGCGTACCCGTCGGTCAGCCTCTCTTCCTTGATTATCCGCCGAGCGGAATCTTCGTCTTCCCGGCTGAGCACGACGTCCAGACGAAAGTCGGAGACGTCGAGGCCGAGCTCTTCCGCTACGTAGCGGTACTCCGAGGCGACCTGGGGAAGGTCGCTCGAGTCCCGGGGGACGACGTGGGTCATCAACAGCGAGCTCCCCTCTGTCGAGCCCAGTCCGATCCGCGTCGGCGCGCCCGATAGATACGTCATCGCTCCGGCGCGCAGCAATCCGTGCACATCGACTGCCAGGTCGAACTCACGACTGCGCAGTTCGCGTACGAAGTCGAGGGCCAAGCGGCCGAGGGCCAGCAGTCTGCCGCGCCGCAGGAGTCGTTTCCATTCTTTGCGGTTCCAGACGATGACCTCGTCGAGGTGGGGGTTATGGAGGACGAGGTCCGCCGTGTGCGATTCCGCCAGCCAGGTGATCCGTGCGTCGGGATATGTGCGACGAAAGGCCTTGATCAGGGGCGTCGCGAAGACGACATCTCCGCGGGCCGTGAGCCGCACGATGAGGATCGAGCTGGGTGGTTTTGCAAGTGCGATCCGCGACATGTCCGTTGGGCTGAGACGCGTCCTGTTGATTTCTTGCGCGCCGGGTCAAATAGTACACGCTACTGGGCGACTAGGAATACGGATTCTGTACCAGACACGCAACCACGGGAGCCGGTCAGGGGTCCATGGCTCGCGGCTACGATCTTCTCTATGCCACTGCTGCGCTACTTGGCAGCCCGGTCTGGGGGTTCAACCTGCTGAGGACCGGTAAGTGGCGCACCGATTGGCGGGGGCGTTTCGGTAAACGTGAGGCCCTGCCAGGTGATCCGCGTCCCACGGTCCTGATACACGGAGTCAGCGTAGGAGAGATCAACGCCACTCGGGAACTGGTGCGGCATCTGACTCGTGAAGACGCTCCGCCCGTGCGCCCAGTGGTCAGTGCCACGACGAACACCGGGATCGAGCGGGCTCGCCAGCTCTACGGGTCTGACCATACCGTAGTCCGCTTCCCCTTCGATTTCTCGTGGATGGTCCGTCGCTTTCTGGACGCGGTAAGTCCGGACCTCATCGTCCTCGTGGAGCTCGAGGTATGGCCGAACCTGTCCCAGGAGTGCCGGCGAAGGGAGATCCCGCTCTGCGTCATCAACGGTCGGCTCAGTGATTCGAGCTACAGGAACTATCGGTTGGTGGCGCCCCTGGTCCGCCCGATTTTCCGGAATCTGGCAGCGGCTGCCGCCCAGACGGAGGTGTATGCCGAGCGGTTCGCCGACCTTGGCGTTCCGGCCGAGCGGGTGAGCGTCACCGACAACATGAAGTGGGACACGGTCCGGATGGCGGAGAGCGTGCCGGGCGCCGAAGAGCTGGCGGTCGCGATGGGTATCGATCGGTCGAAGCCGCTGGTCGTTGCGGGCTCGACGGGCCCTGGCGAGGAAGAGCGGCTCATAGCGACGCGACCGCCCGGCGTTCAATTGCTGGTAGTTCCGCGGAAGCCGGAGCGCTTCGAGTCTGTCGCTCGGCTCGTCGGTTTCGTCCGCCGGACCGAGCACCCGGACGGGCCCGGGCGCGCGGTGGACGGTGCCGAGCTCTTTCTGCTGGACACCATGGGCGAGCTGGCGAAGGCATACTCGCTGGCCGACGTCGCGATCGTCGGCCGCAGCTTCGCCGCGCGCGGCGGCTCCGACCCCATCGAGCCCATCTCGTTGGGGAAACCGACGGTCATCGGCCCACACCACAAGAACTTCTCCGACGTCGTCACGGCGTTCCGCGAGGCAGACGGCATAACCGTCTCGGATACGCCCATGGCGGCCGCCGCAGATTTGCTCCGTGATCCGGAGCGGGCTAGCGAGATGGCGGAGCGGGGGAGGAACGTGATTCGTGCTCGCCAGGGTGCGAGCGAGCGCCACGCCGAACTGGTGTACCGACTTCTGGGGTCGGAGCCAGGTGGGGTACCAGCGTAAGTCGTTTCGGGACGTGGCGTGACTCACGGGCGCAGCCCGTGTCCAGTCGTTCGCCTGAAGTTATTATTTTGCAATGACTTAGGTATCGCGGGCAGCTGGCGCGGGGTTTGCACGAACTATGGTGATGAGGCATCCGCAGAAGTCCGAATTCAAGGCAGGGGAGAGAGTCGACCAATGGCAGGTATCGCAATCGATGTAGCCGTGGCCGCACCACGGAGCCGGATTGCCGCTTTCTTCGGGTCGACGGTGGGCAGGAAGATGGTGATGGCGGTGACCGGGGTTTTCCTGGTGCTTTTCGTCATCGGTCACATGATCGGCAATCTTCAGGTCTACCTGGGGCCGGAGTCACTGAACCACTATGCGGAGTTGCTCCGCGAGCTCGGGCACGGGGGACTCATCTGGGTCTTTCGTGGGACGATGTTGGGCGCGGTGGCGCTTCACGTCTGGGCGGCTACGGCGCTGACGCTGGGCAGTTGGGCGGCGCGACCCACCGGTTATCGCCGTCGCCAGCAGTATGTAGAGTCGACGTACGCGTCGCGGACGATGCGGTGGGGTGGCCCGCTACTGCTGATCTTCATCATCTACCATCTGCTACATCTCACCACCGGGCAGGCGCACGGGAGCTTCGTGGTCGGCGATGTCTACCACAACGTGGTGGCGGGGTTCAGTGTCTGGTGGGTCTCTGGCTTCTACATCCTCGCGCAACTCGCGCTCGGCCTGCACCTCTACCACGGGGTGTGGAGCATGCTGCAAACCTTGGGACTGAGCCACGCGAGCTACAATCGCCTGCGGACGGTCATCGCGCTGCTGATCGCTCTGGTGATCGCTATCGGCAACATCTCGATCCCGGTCGCCGTATTGGCCGGTTTCGTAAGCTGAGAGCGAACGGAGATTACTCATGGAACTCAATGCGAAGATCCCAGACGGACCGATAGAGAAGAAGTGGGAGAAGCACCGCTTCGATATGAAGCTGGTGAACCCGGCGAACAAGCGGAAATACAGCGTCATCGTCGTCGGCTCCGGACTGGCGGGCGCCTCGGGCGCCGCCTCGATGGCCGAGTTGGGCTACAACGTGAAGTGCTTCTGCTATCAGGATAGCCCGCGGCGCGCCCACTCGATCGCGGCCCAGGGCGGTATCAACGCCGCCAAGAACTACCAGAACGACGGCGACAGCGTGTACCGCCTGTTCTACGACACGGTCAAGGGCGGTGACTTCCGGTCGCGCGAAGCGAACGTGCACAGGCTGGCCGAGCTGAGCGTCAACATCATCGACCAGTGTGTCGCGCAGGGCGTTCCGTTCGCGCGTGAGTATGGGGGCCTGCTGGCCAACCGCTCGTTCGGTGGCGCGCAGGTCTCGCGCACCTTCTACGCGCGCGGTCAGACTGGCCAGCAGCTACTGCTGGGGGCGTACCAGGCGCTGGAGCGTCAGATCGGTCTGGGCAAGGTCGAGATGTACCCGCGTCACGAGATGCTCGAGCCCATCCTGATCGACGGACGCGCCCGCGGCATCGTCGTGCGCGACATGGTGACCGGCGAACTGGAGACACACCTGGCCGATGCGGTGGTCCTGGCCACCGGCGGTTACGGCAACGTCTTCTTCCTCGCCACCTACGCGAAGGGCTGTAACGGGACGGCAGCCTGGCGGTCGTACAAGAAAGGCGCCTGCTTCGCCAACCCATGCTTCACACAGATTCACCCGACCTGCATACCGGTGCACGGCGATTACCAGTCGAAGCTAACTCTGATGAGCGAGTCGCTGCGCAACGACGGGCGTATCTGGGTTCCGAAGCGGGCCGATGACAAGCGACCGCCCGGCGCGATCCCGGAGGAAGACCGCGACTACTACCTCGAGCGCATCTATCCCAGCTTCGGCAACCTGGCGCCGCGGGACGTCTCCTCGCGGGCGGCCAAGCGGGTGGTGGATGAGGGGCGCGGCGTCGGGCCCACCGGCGTCGGCGTCTATCTCGATTTCGCCGACGCGATCGAGCGGTTGGGTGAGGACGTGATAGCCGAGCGCTACGGCAACCTGTTCGAGATGTACGAGCGGATCACCGACGAGGATCCCTACACGGTGCCGATGCGGATCTACCCGGCCACCCACTATACCATGGGCGGCCTCTGGGTCGACTACAACCTCGAGAGCACCATCCCCGGCCTGTTCGTGATCGGCGAGGCAAACTTCTCCGATCACGGAGCCAACCGGCTGGGGGCCAGCGCGCTCATGCAGGGGCTGGCCGACGGCTACTTCGTCATCCCCTACACGATCGGCGACTACCTGGCGCGGACGAAATTCGAACCGCTCGGTGCGGACCACCCCGAGGCGGTGGCCACCGTGGCGGAGGTCGAGGGGCGGGTCAAGCGGCTGCTCTCGGTGGATGGCAAGCGCACACCGACGTCCTTCCACCGCGAGCTGGGCCAGATCATGTGGGAATACTGCGGCATGGCGCGGACGCGCGAGGGACTGAACGAGGCGTTGGGCAAGATCCCGGCGCTGCGTGAGGAGTTCTGGGAGAACGTGACCGTCCCCGGCGAAGCCATGGAGCTCAATCAATCTTTGGAGTACGCCGGCCGGGTCGCCGATTTCCTCGAGATCGGCGAGCTGATGTGTCTCGATGCGCTGGAGCGCGAGGAATCGTGTGGGGCGCACTTGCGGGAGGAGTACCAGACTGAGGACGGCGAGGCGGTACGGGATGATGAGGACTACTCCCACGTCGCCGCCTGGGAATACGCCGGCGAAGGGAAGAAGCCGATCCGTAACGTCGAGCAGCTGAATTTCGAGTACGTCGAACTCGCGACACGGAGCTATAAGTGATGAAACTCACTCTTCATATCTGGCGTCAGCAGAACGCGAAGTCGAAGGGTCGTTTCGTCAAGTACGACCTCGACGACGTGAGCCCCGACATGTCCTTCCTCGAGATGCTGGACGTGCTCAACGAGAAGCTCATCGCGGAAGGCCAGGAGCCGGTCGCCTTCGACCACGATTGCCGTGAGGGCATCTGTGGTACGTGTGGGGTCGTGGTCAGCGGCAGGGCGCATGGGCCCCGCGACCGCACGACGATGTGCCAACTCCACATGCGCGAGTTCAAGGACGGCGACACCCTGTGGATCGAGCCCTGGCGTGCCAAGGCGTTCCCGGTCCTCAGGGATCTGATCGTCGACCGTAGCGCGCTCGACCGCATCATCGCGGCGGGTGGCTTCATCGGTGCGCCCACCGGTTCGGCTCCCGACGCCAACGCGATCCCGATCCCCAAGGAAGATGCCGACCTGGCGATGGACGCGGCGGCCTGCATCGGCTGTGGCGCCTGCGTCGCCGCCTGTCCCAACGCCTCGGCGATGCTGTTCACGGCGGCCAAGGTGTCGCAGTTTGCGAAGTTGCCGCAGGGACAGCCGGAGCGTTACCGACGTGTGAAGGCGATGGTACGCCAGATGGACTTCGAGGGCTTTGGTAACTGCACGAATCACGGCGAGTGCAGCGCGGCTTGCCCGAAGGCGATCAGCCTGGATCACATCGCCCAGCTGAACCGCGACTACCTGAGGTCGTCGCTGCGCGCCGACCGCCGCATCGTGTCGGAGGTGGGCGCCGGGTAATCGGGGCGCTTTCGGGGCCTATGTCCGAGACCTTTCCGCTCCGGGTCGTCACCTTCAATGCGTGGGCGCTCCCGGTTACGATACCGTCGCAGGAGAAGCGACGCCGGCTGAGCCGACTGCCCGAAGCGCTGGCGGCGCTCGATGCCGATGTCATAGTCCTGCAGGAGCTGTTCGACGTGCAGGGCCGGCGTCGACTGCTGAGCGAGCTGTGCCCACCGTACCTGAGCACGCCCGATGCGATGGAGAGCCGTCGCATCCTGGGGCTCGCCCCTGCCGACACGACCGGCGGATTGCTCGTCCTCTCGCGCCTCCCCATCACCGGCAGCCGCTTCGTTTCGCACTCGTTGGGGAGCGGGACGAAGGTGGACGAGCGGCTGGGCCGTAAGGGCGCGATGTTCGTCCACCTGGAGACGCCGGTTGGGGCTCTGACCGTATTCGCGGTCCATCTCTACGCGGGGACGAAGCCGAAAGACACGCGTATACGGAGCGCTCAGCTGGCGCCGCTCTTGGAGGCCCTGGACTCCGAGGCTGGCACCAACCCCGTCCTTCTGGCTGGCGACATCAACACCTCGCCGACGGTCGGCTACCCCGAGCTGCCGGGGCTGGGGAACCCGTACACCCCGGAGTATGCGGCCCTCGATGGGGCGGGGTTCGTCGATTCGCTACCTCCGAACCCCACGCCGGCCGGACTGACCGCGACCTGGGTGCCAAGTCGCAACCGCTTCGCCGCACTCCCCTACCAGGAGACGAAGACCGACGAGCGCTACGACTACGTGATGGTGAGAGCTGGGGCGTCAAATGTGTGGAGCGTGGGAACCGCCCGCACGGTACTAGACGGGGCCGGCGAACATCTCTCGGACCACGTCGGCGTGCTGGCGGAACTCGACCTGATTCTGTACAGCGCCTAGACAGCCTCCATGGTCGAGGGCGGCTTCGTCCCGAGGTTATAAGTTACACTCACCACACCGGGCACCTCGTTTACCAACCGGTCGGCCAGTCGCCGCAGCGTCGGCCACGGCAGCTCGGTAGGTGTGCCTTCACGGGCATCGACGCTGTCCCAGCAACGCAGCTCGAGCTGCAGGCCGAAGTCGCGCGCGCCCTCGCGCATACCCGTCACACGGTCTTCGTGCAGGATCGCCAGCTTCAGGAAGGCGTCCACGTTGGCCAGCTCTTCCTCGGTGATCGCCGTGGCGAAGCGGACCGTCTCGATCCGTTCCGGCGTCACCTCGCCGATCACGCGCGCGGCGAGCGCGGGGCCGGGGAAGGGCATGCGGTTCCAGACCGACTCGGGTAGCCCGAGCGCGTCGGCGACCCGGCGAACGCCGTCCTTACGGATCTGGACGAGCGGCTCGATGATCTTGTAGCCGAAGGCCTGTTCGGGGTCGATCCCCAGTTGCTCGAACACGTTGTGCTGGCGCTTGATGCCGGCCACGGTCTCGTCCACATCGGTGAGGATCGTTCCCTGCAGGAGGTGCTTTGCGCCGCTCTCCCGCACCAGTCGGCCAAAGACGTCCTTGTAGAAGGTCTGGGT
>CP070812.1:3781056-3789091 GCA_020344015.1 Gemmatimonadota bacterium | reverse complement strand
GAGTTCTTCTTCGGACGCGGCGAGCTCTCCCAGGTCGTGGACCAGACGAACGCCCTGGCCCAGCTCACGCACGAGAGGCGGCTCTCCGCCCTCGGGCCCGGCGGGCTCAACCGCAAGCGGGCGGGCTTCGAGGTCCGTGACGTCCACATCAGCCACTACGGGCGGATCTGCCCGATCGAGACGCCGGAGGGGACCAACATCGGGCTCATCTCCTCCCTCAGCATCTTCGCCGCCGCGGACGACTACGGCTTCCTCACGACCCCGTACCGGGAGGTGAAGAGGGGGAAGCTCACCGGGAAGATCCGTTTCCTGCGCGCCGACGAGGAGGAGAACACGATCCTCGCCACGGCGTACACCGTCCTCGACGGCTCACAGCTGGCCGACGCCACGATCATGGTCCGCGTGGACGGCGATCTGAAGAATGTGCCTCGCGAGAAGGTGGAGTTCATCGACATCTCGCCGATGCAGCTCGTGGGCGTCTCCGCGGCCCTGATCCCCTTCCTCGAGCACGACGACGCGAACCGCGCGCTCATGGGCTCGAACATGCAGCGCCAGGCAGTTCCGCTCCTCTTCCCGGCGCGGCCGTTCGTCGGGACGGGTCTCGAGGACAAGATCGCCCGCGACTCGGGTGCGATGGTCGTCGCCAGGCGCGGCGGTCTCGTCACCCAGGTGAGGGCCGACGAGATCATGATCGACACCGGTATCAGCAGGCCAGGTGGCGACGAGCCGCTCGCCAAGTTGAGCCAGTTCGACCGCTACAAGCTCAAGAAGTTCTGGCGCACCAATCAGGATACGGCGATCAACCAGCGGCCGCTGGTCAACGTCGGCGACCAGGTCGAGCAGGGCGACATCATCGCCGACGGCGCCTCCACCGACCGCGGCGAGCTGGCCTTGGGCCGCAACCTGACGGTCGCGTTCATGCCTTGGTACGGCCACAACTTCGAGGACGCCATCGTGATCAGCGAGCGTCTGGTGAAGGATGACGAGTACACGTCCATCCACATCCAGGAGCTCGAGCTGCACGTGCGCGACACAAAGCGCGGCATGGAAGAAATCACCCGCGAGATCCCCAACGTCTCTGAGGAGGCGCTGAAGGACCTCGACGAGCGTGGCATCGTCCGTATCGGCGCCTCCGTCAAGCCAAACGACATCTTGGTCGGCAAGATCACGCCCAAGGGCGAGACCGAGCTGTCGCCAGAGGAGAAGCTGCTGACGGCGATCTTCGGCGAAAAGGCAAAGGACGTAAAAGATAGCTCGCTGAGGGTGCCGCCCGGAATGGCAGGCACGGTGATCGACGTGAAGATCTTCTCGCGACGCATCGACGATGCACTGCTCGAGAAGGAACACGGCGAACGGATCGGACTGCTGCGCGAGCAGGAGCGCGATGAGATCACTCGTGTGACGGAAGTGCGCGATGAGGAGTTGCGCGAGCTGCTCACGGGGCAGACGGTGCAGCTGTTCCTGAAGCGCGGGACCATCGAGCCCTACTTCAAGGAGGGCAAGAAACTCGGCGACCGTGTCGTCGAGGAGCTCGACTTCTCCAAGCTCGACCTGACTGCGCTCAAGGTGAAGAGCGCCGGGGCGAACGAGAAAGTGCGGCGCGTGATAGAGGAATCGCGCCAGCGAATCGAACGGATTCGGGAAAAGACCGAGGAGTCGATCGACAAGGTCCTGCAGCCGGACGAGCTTTCGCCGGGCGTCGTGCAGCTGGTCAAGGTGTACATCGCCGAGCGGCGCAAGGTCGCCGTGGGGGACAAGGTCGCCGGCCGCCACGGTAACAAGGGCGTGATCGCTCGGATCGTGCCCGAGGAGGATATGCCATTCCAGCCCGATGGCACGGCGGTCGACATCGTCCTCAACCCCCTCGGTGTGCCGTCGCGAATGAACGTCGGCCAGATCCTCGAGACGCACCTCGGCTGGTGCGCAAGGATCTTCGGGTTCGAGGCAAAGACGCCGGTCTTCCACGGCGCCACCGAGGACGAAGTCGGCATGCTACTCAAGCTGGCTGGTGTTCGCTGGGCACACGACTGCCTGAACATCGGTTCCGCTCAGCCGCCTCTGCTGACCGACACCCACATCCGTGAGTTCATCAACGCCCTGCGCGGTGAGGCGACGCGGGCTCGCACCCGCCACGGTGACGGCACGCGTCCCTCGGGCTCGAGCCTGGGCTTGGGCCGCACCCTCGACTCGCTGGGAGCGGAGACGAGTTCGAGGTTGGTTAACGACTACCTGCAGGAGCTGCGCGATTACGTCGTCGACGCTTGCACCGAGGTGGCGCAGCGCTCGGCCGAGCCGAACCTGGAGAAGGCGGGTTTCGCGGCGGCAGCCAAGCTGGCGAAAAGGAGATCGGCGAAGGAAGGACTCGACGAGTCACTCTCGGAGTTCATCGCGCGGGCCGGACTGACACCGGCCGGTAAGATGAGGCTGCGCGATGGGCGGACGGGCGAGTTCTTCACTATGGAGGTGACTGTCGGCAACATCTACATGATGAAGCTGGCTCACCTGGTCGATGACAAGATTCACGCACGTTCCATCGGGCCGTACTCGCTCGTCACGCAGCAGCCGCTGGCCGGAAAGGCCCAGTTCGGCGGCCAGAGGTTCGGCGAGATGGAGGTCTGGGCTCTGGAAGCCTATGGGGCGGCCCACACGCTCCAGGAGATGCTGACGGTCAAGTCGGACGACGTGTCCGGCCGTTCGCGTGCCTACGAGGCGATCGTGAAAGGCGACAACCTACCCGACCCCGGCATTCCGGAGAGCTTCAACGTGTTGGTGAAGGAGCTGCAGTCGCTGGGTCTCAGCGTAGAGCTCGGTGAAAGTGACGATGGTATTTAGGTGAGCCCTGGACTCTCGAGGATAGACATGATCGACTTCCCAAGGCACCGCGAGACTCGTCCTACGGAGTTCGACTTCATCCAGCTGAAGATCGCTTCGCCGGAGCAGATCAGATCGATGAGCTACGGCGAGGTGACGAAGCCGGAGACCATCAACTACCGGTCGTTCAAACCGGAGCGTGATGGCCTGTTCTGCGAGCGCATCTTCGGTCCGGTGAAGGACTGGGAGTGCCACTGCGGAAAGTTCAAGCGTATTCGCTACCGCGGCCATATCTGCGACAAGTGTGGCGTAGAAGTGACGCTTTCCAAAGTGCGCCGCGAGCGGATGGGGCACATCGAGCTTGCAGTCCCGGTAGCGCACATCTGGTTCTTCAAAACCCTGCCATCGCAGATGGGCTACTTGCTCGGCATGACGCTGCGCGACCTGGAAAAGATCATCTACTACGCGAACTACGTAGTGGTGAAGCCGGGTAAGCAGAAGGTCAAGGCCAAGCAGCTCCTCGACGAGGAGGAGTACTTCGAGCTCAAAACACAGGCGAAAGAAAGTGGCGACGGAGAATTCCACGCTGAGATCGGTGCCGAAGGGGTACGCCATCTCCTGAGGCAGGTCGGCGTGGACGAGGTTGCAAAGGACCTTCGCCGCAAAGTGGCAACTGAGACCAGCCAGCACCGCAAGAAGCAGCACCTCAAGCGACTGAAGGTGGTGGACGCCTTCCGCAACAGCGATGACGACCCGGAACGCCGCAACCATCCAGAGTGGATGGTTATGGACGTGATCCCGGTGCTACCGCCCGACCTGCGGCCCTTGGTGCCGCTCGACGGCGGCCGCTTCGCGACCTCCGACCTCAACGATCTCTATCGACGCGTCATCAACCGCAACAACCGGTTGAAGAAGCTGATGGAGATGAGAGCGCCAGAGGTCATCCTGCGGAACGAAAAGCGGATGTTGCAGGAGGCAGTCGATGCCCTGTTCGACAACGGACGTCGCGGTAAGGCGATCCGCGGGCGCGGCAAGCGGCCGCTCAAGGCCCTCTCCGATATGCTGAAGGGCAAGCAAGGCCGCTTCCGCCAGAACCTACTCGGTAAGCGAGTCGACTACTCCGGTCGCTCGGTGATCGTCGTGGGCCCGGAGCTCAAGCTGCACCAGTGCGGCCTGCCCAAAGTGATGGCCGTCGAGCTCTTCCGCCCGTTCATAATTCACGAGCTCGAGCGACGCGGCGAGGCCGAGACGGTCAAGCGCGCCAAGAAGATCGTCGAGCGCGGCGACGACCCGCGGGTCTACGAGGTCCTCGAGGACATCATCAGTGACCATCCCGTGCTACTCAACCGGGCGCCGACCCTGCACCGACTGGGGATCCAGGCATTCGAGCCGGTCCTCGTCGAGGGTAAGGCGATCCGCATCCACCCGCTCGTTTGCGCGGCTTTCAACGCCGACTTCGACGGCGACCAGATGGCGGTACACGTACCGCTCTCCTTTGAGGCGCAGCTCGAATGTCGCGTCCTCATGCTGTCGTCTAACAACGTCTTGAAGCCGTCGGACGGCAAGCCGATCGCAACGCCCAGTCAGGATATGGTGCTCGGTATCCACTACCTGATGAAACTGCCCGACGACTTCGACCAGCGAATCGATAATGCACCGCGCTACGCGACGATCCACGAGGTCGAGTTGGCCCTGGCCAACGATTGCTTCACCAGGGAGGACAGCGCGCTCGACTACCACGCGCCTATCCACTTCCGCCACGAGGGCACTTGGCACAAGACGACGGTCGGACGCGCGCTGTTCAGTGACATCATCCCCGCGGAACTCGGGTTCGTGAATCGGGGCATCAACAAGAGTGCACTGTCCGACCTCGTCTTCCATTGCTACCGCCAGGTCGGACTCAAGCGAACAACCGACTTCTTGGACGATTTGAAGGACTTCGGGTTCAGGTTCGCTACGATCGGCGGAACATCGATCGGGATCGAGGACCTGGAGATACCGCCGCGCAAGGGCGACATCATAAGCTCGGCGCGCGCCGACACCGAGCGCTTTACCAAAGCTTACGAGCGAGGCGTTATCTCCAACGGCGAGCGTTACAACCGGGTGATCGACGCCTGGACGCATGCCAACAACGATGTAGCCGACGCCATGGTCAACGCTCTGAAGGAGTCGCGTCATGGCTTCAACCCGGTCTATATGATGTTCGACTCGGGCTCGCGAGGCTCACGCGACCAGATCCGACAGCTTGCTGGGATGCGCGGACTCATGGCGAAGCCGCAGAAAAAACTGACCGGCGGGGTCGGCGAGATCATCGAGAGCCCAATCCTCTCCAACTTCCGTGAGGGGCTAACCGTGTTGGAGTACTTCATCTCGACACACGGAGCCCGCAAAGGATTGGCGGACACGGCGCTGAAGACCGCAGATGCCGGATACCTCACGCGTCGGTTGGTCGACGTGGCCCAGGACGTGACCGTCTGCGAGGAAGACTGCGGGACGATCCTCGGACTCGAGATGTCGGCGTTGAAGGAAGGTGAGGATATCATCGAACCGCTGCGCGACCGCATCGTTGGGACCGTCGCGCTCGAGGAGATGGTTGACCCGATCGATGGCCAGCGCCTGGTCAAGGCCGGCGACCTGATAGACGAGGAAGCCGCCGAGGCGATCGAGGAGGCCGGAATTCAGTCGGCGCGCATTCGCTCCGTACTTACGTGCGAGTCGCGCCGCGGGATCTGCTTGCAGTGCTACGGCCGAAACCCCGCAACGATGAACATGGTCGACCTGGGAGAGGCTGTAGGCATCATCGCTGCACAGTCGATCGGCGAGCCAGGCACTCAGCTCACGCTGCGTACCTTCCACATCGGTGGAACCGCCGCGCGCATCGCCGCGCAGACGCAGCGCAAATCGAAGGTCGACGGCAAGGTCAAGTTCGATCGCATCAACTTCGTGATCGGCAAGGACGACGAGCAGATCGTCACCAGCCGCGAAGGTGAGATTCAAATGCTGACCTTGGACGAGCAGGTGCGCTCGCGTCTCACCGTGCCCTACGGGGCTACCCTGCACGTTGCGGACGAACAAGAGGTACGCACAGGGGAACTGCTGTTCAGCTGGGACCCCTACTCCGAGCCGATCGTCGCCGATGTCGGTGGCACGGTCGAATTCCAGGACATTGTCGAAGAGGAAACGGTTCGCGAAGAGCTCGACGAGTCCACAGGACGACGCCAGCTGACGATCATCGAAGATCGCGAGAAGAAGCTGCACCCGCAGATCAGCATCAAAGCGAACGGCAAGAAGGTCAGAGAGTTCATCGTGCCGGTGGGTGCCCAGCTCGTGATCCATAACGGCGAAGAGGTCGAGGCCGGCATGACCCTCGCCAAGATCAGCCGCGAGGTCTACAAGACCCGGGATATTACCGGCGGCCTGCCGCGCGTCGCCGAACTGTTCGAGGCCCGCAGGCCGAAGGACCCGGCCACGATCGCCGAGGTCGACGGCACTGTCTCCTTCCGTTCAATCAAGCGTGGCAAGCGCGAGGTCGTTGTCGCTTCCGACTCCGGAGAGGAGAAGGTCTACGAGATCCCCGTCGGCAAGCACTTGAGGGTCCACGAGGGCGACCGAGTCCAGGCCGGCGACCGGCTGTCGGAAGGCCCGGTGAACCCGCACGACATTCTGCGCATCAAAGGCCCGCGCGCCGTGCAGGAGTACCTACTGAACGAGATCCAGGAGGTCTATCGCCTTCAGGGTGTGAGGATCAGCGACAAGCACATCGGTGTCATCGTGCGCCAGATGCTGCAGAAGGTGCGCATCGTCGATCCCGGTAACACCGAGTTCCTCGAAGGCGAGCACGTGGACCGGGTCGAGTTCCTCGACACCAACGCCAAGATGCGCCAGGCCGGCAGGAAGCCAGCTCGCGCTGAGCCGCTCCTGCTCGGCATCACCAAGGCGAGCCTGACTACCCGGTCGTTCGTCAGCGCCGCCTCGTTCCAGGAGACGACGCGGGTCCTCACCGACGCTGCCGTTAGGGGCGCCAAGGACAACCTGCTCGGTCTCAAGGAGAATATCATCATCGGACACCTCGTACCTGCTGGCACCGGCATCCACCGCTACTCGGACGTTGAGTTCCTCGTTGAAGGCGCGCCGATCGAACGGCAGATCGAGGAGCTCGCCGACACCAAGAGCGAGCCGCAGCAGGAGGAGGAGGCCGAGGTCAGTCTGGCCGACCTGGTCAGGGGGGCCGGCAACCCCACAACGGAGTCGGGAGCGGGAACGGGCGATTAGGACATTCAACAGCCCACACCCGACTCTCGACGTTGGGCTCACTTCTCGACTGCCAACGCCCGATGTTCATGGGCCACGCCGGACATCGAACGTCGGGCGTCGGACATCGAGACTTGAGAAGTGAGCAGAACGCCGGTCGATGAATGTCGGCTGTCGAATGTCGAGGCCGACCTTTCGGCCTTTCTTCGGTCACCCGCTCGAGCTTCGCGGCCCGCCCCCCTCAGGACCTCGCAAATCCGCCGAAAGGCGTTGACATATCTGGCCTCGCGGATACTTTTCTGGCGCCCCAGACAGCTGCGGAAGAGCAGCGGTGGAACGGGGATCGAGGCTTGACGCAAAATCCCGGTCTCCGTAGGTTCGTTGGTCTGTCAACGATCCGGTCCCTATCACCCTAAACGCGTCGGAGGCGGCGTACGTCCTCCGGCATTTCTTTCGTGGCTAACCGAGCGCGGTTGGGGCGAACGTAAACCACAAGAGACAGGTATGCCGACGATCAACCAACTGGTCCGACAGGGCCGGAAGAAGGCGGCCAAAGCGGACAAAGCTCCCGCTCTGGAGCGGAACCCTCAGAAGCGGGGCGTGTGCACGCGGGTATACACGACGACGCCGAAGAAGCCGAACTCGGCGCTGCGCAAGGTTGCACGCGTTCGCCTGACGAATGGATACGAGGTCACGGCCTATATCCCCGGTGAGGGACACAACCTGCAGGAGCACTCGATAGTGCTGATCCGTGGTGGGCGAGTGAAGGACTTGCCCGGCGTGCGCTATCACATAATCCGCGGCAAGCTGGACGCCGCGGGGGTGGCGGATCGCAAGAGGAGTCGGAGTAAGTACGGGGCCAAGCGGCCCAAGGCCTAGCGCCAGGCACCAGCGAGCGGGCGAAGGTAGGCAGCAAGAGCGATGGCGAGAAGACAGCGAGCAGTTCCCAGAGAAGCGATGCCCGATCCCGTAT
>CP070812.1:3774893-3780956 GCA_020344015.1 Gemmatimonadota bacterium | reverse complement strand
GCGTCCCGGACAACTCTCCGGCGGCCAACGTCAGCGCACCGCGGTGGGCCGCGCCATCGTGCGGCACCCGCAAGCCTTCCTGTTCGATGAGCCGCTGTCGAACCTCGACGCCAGCCTCAGGGTGGAGATGCGCGCCGAACTCTCCCAGCTCCACCGGCGCCTTGACGCCACCATCCTCTACGTCACGCACGATCAGGTCGAGGCGATGACCATGGGGCAGCGCATCGCCATCATGAACGAGGGACGGCTCCAGCAATATGCCGAGCCGCTCGAGGTATACTGCACGCCAGCCAACCGGTTCGTCGCCGGCTTCATCGGTTCGCCGTCGATCAACTTCTTCGACGGCGCGCTCGAAAGCTCGAAGGGGGGCTGGTCATTCAATGGTAAGGACTTCCACCTGGACGTCCCGTGCTCGGGAACGCCGCCTGCCGGTCCTGCAACACTGGGTGCACGACCCGAAGACCTGAGGATCGGCGACTCGGGTACCTTCCGCGCCGTCGTCCGCGTCGTCGAGCCCGTCGGCAGCGAGATGTACATCCACCTGTTGAGCGAAAACGGCACGCGCCTCGTGGCCCGGGCATCCGCCGACACCCGCGTCGCGGTGGACGAGCGCGTCGGCGTGCAGATCGCGCCTGACAAAGTCCACCTCTTCCGCGACGACACCGGCGAGCGGATCGGCCCATGACACCACGCCGCGGTGGTCGCTCACCCTTCGCCGTAGCCCTCTCCATCTCCATCGCCATCCCCATCGCCCTCGTCTCCGCGTGCAGAGGCAACGAGCGCGATGTCACCGTCCTCCGCGTGATGGCCTGGGCCGGCCCTGAGGAGCGCGCCATCGAAGGGCAGATCCTCAACATCTTTCGCGCGCGCCACCCCGAGGTCCGCATCGAGTACGAGTCTATCTCATCGAACTACCGGGAGCGTCTCCTCACGTCGATCGTCGCCGGCTCGCCGCCCGACGTCGCGTTGCTAGACAACGGTTCTTATGGCGCAGCGCCCTTCATCGGCAGAGACCTGCTGGTCAACGTCGCGGCGTATCTCGAGCGGATCGGCGTCGACACCAGCGCCTACTATCCCGAGGTCCTGGAGATCTTCCGCCGGCCCGGCGGCCTTTATGCCTTTCCCAAGGACTTCAACCCGATCGTCGTCTACTGCAACCTCGATCTGTTCGACGAAGTGGGCGTAGCGCTGCCGGAGCGAGACTGGACCTGGTCGGACTTTCTCTCCGTAGCCCAGCGGTTGACCCGCGACGTGAACGGCGACGGACGTACCGACACATACGGCACGCTGGTCCGGCGCGTCTTCTATCTCTGGCAGCCCTGGGTCTGGGCGGCGGGCGGCGACGTGCTGAGCTCCGACGGTCGTCGCGCCAGCGGCTACCTGGACAGCCCAGAGACCGAGAGCGCCATCCGCTTCCTCACCGACCTCGTCACCGTCCACCGGGTCGTTCCGTCGGTGGACGTGCAGCGTCAGCCGACGGGGATGGAGCGCAACTACTTTCTAACCGGCCGGATCGGCATGGTGACCAGCGGGCACTGGTGGCTGCCGCAGATCAGGCGCTACATCGACGAGGGCAGGGTTAACGTCGCCGTCCTACCATTGCCGCGCTACGACGAAGAGAGCGAACCGGTGACGGTGCTTTACGCCGCCGGCTGGGCCGTCCCCCACAACACGCGTCACAAGAAGCTCGCAGTCGAACTGGCGGCACACCTGTCGTCGGCCGAGGCGCAACGGATGCGTGCCGAGTATGGGCTCGCGCTTCCGTCGCTGCGTGCCGTGCACGAGGCCGTCGCAGCGGACGACCGCTACGACTTGGAAGAGACGTTCCTCTTCGCGGCGCGTCACGGCCGCATGTCGTGGGGCTCCACCGTCGAGGAGTGGGCGCAGGTCGAAGTGCAGATGCCCGACATCTTCGATCGCGTGATCTTCTCCGGCGAGCCGCTCGATGAAGTCACAGCAGACATCGCGGCGCGGATAGACGCGATCTTGGCCGGCACGTCGGGGAGTGGAACTCCGCGATGAACCGACTGCGCATCCCCTTCGTTCTGCTGGTGGTCGCGCCGGCGGTCATACTGGCGCTGGGCGGCATCTACTCAGCGTATCGAAGCTGGGCAGCACTTGGCCCGGAACTCGACCGACACGCGGCGGCCCGCGCCGTGGAGTACATGCGGTTCTACCGCGATGACCTGGGCGAACGACTTCGCGCGTCGCCCGAGCGACTGGCCGCGCAGGCCGCGGAGCTCGGCCTCGAGCGGTTTACCGTCTACGGCGCGCGGGACCAGGTGGTCGTTACCTTCCCTGACGCCACGCCGCTTCCCCTAGCTCTCGGCGACGAAGGTGGCGAGGCGTTGCTGGCCGCTGCGCGCCGGGGGAACGCCGTTGTCGATCTCGTAATGATCGACGACCGTGCCACCTGGCTGGCCTACCTACCGGATGAAGGATCTCTGACGGCTGCCACCGTCCGAGCGGAGACGGGACCGACCGACGCATTCGGAGAAGCTGTGGCCTACGACATGGCGCTCTATCTCGGGACGGCGCGCGCCCTGGCTTCTAGAGATGACTGGCCGAGTGAGCTGTCACGCACGCTGATCGACTCGCTGGCCGGATTCGATCGGGCCCTTAGCGTCGAGATCGGCGAAGAACGGGTCGCCGCAGCTCCGTTCAAGGACTTCGACGAGTGGGACGTCACCGGCGCGGTCGTCATTCGGCGAGCAGGCATGGACCCGCTTATGCCTGCGCCGCCCTTCGTCGGGATGCTGGCGCTGGCGCTCGCTGCAGGCCTCGCGGCTTTCTTCGTCGCCCGTGTGACCTTCGAGGCAGGTGGCCGGGCCGAGCCGCGCCGGCTGCGACGCAAATTCGCCCTGGCGCTCGTAACCCCCGCACTGGCCGCCGCCGTGCTCGCCGCCGGCGACGCCCGGGTGTCGGCCCGGGGCACCGACTCGCTGCTGGCATTGAGCGGTCGCGTCGTCTCCGATCTAGGCAACCTGGATGCCATCCCCATCGATCGGCTCGCCAGGCTGGCGGGTGCCGACGCCGCCCGGCTCACCGCCGACACGCTGGCCGCCGCGACCATCGATGCCCCGGCCGAAGCCCTGGCTGAGCTTCATTCGGAAACAGGTCGGATCCGGATCGGCGGACGCAGGTTCGCTTACCGGGCCGTCGCATCGGAAGCCGGCCAGCAGATCTTTCTTCTGACCGACCCGCTGGAAGATTCGCGGAAGACGGCCCTTTTCTGGCTGGCCGGGCTGTACGGCCTCCTGGCCGTCGGCGCGCTGATCTACGCCAGCCTTGCCCTCTCTGCCGGCAGCCGAATGGAATTGCGCGAGACGATGGCGGCTTGGAGCTTCATCGCGCCTTCGCTCGTCCTGCTGCTCGTTTTTTCCGCGGCGCCGTTGCTTTTCGCCTTTTACCTGAGCTTCCACGGCTGGAATCTGCTCGAGCCAGCGAAGCCGTTCGTAGGGCTGGGGCACTACATCGAACTGGCGGGCGACGGGCTCTTCTGGAACGCGGCGAAGAACACGGCGATATACTCGCTCTACGTGCCGCTGACGATGGCGTGCGCGCTGGGCGTTGCGATACTGCTCAACCGCAGCATCAAGGGCGTGGCGCTACTTAGGGCGATCTTCTTCCTGCCCTACATCACCAGCTTCGTTGCGATCTCTATCGTCTGGCAGTGGATGTACGATCCCAACTTCGGAATCTTCAACTGGATCCTGGGCCTGTTTGGGCTCGGGCCCTTCCCGTGGCTCAACAGCCCGAGCACAGCATTACTCGCCCTGATCATCATGGCCGTCTGGATCCACATCGGTTTCCAGATGGTCATCTTCCTCGCCGGCTTACAGGCGATACCGAACGAACTCTACGAGGCGGCGATGATCGACGGTGCCGGAGCGTGGCGGCGCTTCTGGAGAATCACGCTACCGATGCTCAGGCCGACCACGTTCTTCGTGCTGGTGACGTCGATCATCGGGTCCTTCCAGGTCTTCACGTTCGTCTACGTGATGACGGAGGGCGGACCACTGCACGCGACCGATGTCATCGTCTACCACATTTATCAGAACGCCTGGCAGTTCTTACGCATGGGCTACGCATCGGCGATGAGCTGGGTGCTGTTCGCCGTCATCTTCGCGATCACGCTCATCCAGTTCAGGCTGCTGGGCCGGAGGATGACGCCAAGCTGATGAACAGGCGCGCCGGTAACACTCTCGTATACATCCTCGCCGCGGCCCTCGGCATCACCATGCTCGTCCCGTTCGTCTGGATGCTCTCCACATCGTTGATGGACGAGTTCGAGGTGTTCCAGTTTCCGCCGCGCCTGTGGCCCGCCGACCCGGCCTGGAGCAACTACTCGAACGCCCTCACCGCCGCGCCGTTCGCGCGTTTTTTCCTGAACTCGGCGATCATGTCGCTGTTCATCGTGACCGGGCACCTGTTCACCGCCGCGACAGCCGGCTACGCCTTCGCGCGCCTGCGCTTCCCCGGCCGCGACAAGGTCTTCATCCTCTTTCTCGCCAACCTGATGGTCCCGGTTATCGTGCTTTTGATCCCGCGCTTCCTGCTGGTGAACGCGCTGGGTTGGGTGGACACCTACATGGGGCTTATCATTACCGAGCTGGTGGGCGTCTGGGGCATATTCCTGATGCGCCAGTATTTCCTCTCGATCCCCCGGGAACTCGAGGACGCCGCCCGCATCGACGGGGCCGGCGAGTGGCAGGTGTTCTGGAAGGTGGCGCTGCCGTTATCGAGGCCGGCACTGGCGACCGTAGCGCTCTTCTCGTTCGTCGAGACCTGGAAGAGCTTCCTCTGGCCGCTCATCGTGACCCGCTCGATGGCCATGCGGCCGGTCGAGGTTGGAATCGCCGCCTTTCACAGCTTGTACCTGAGCAACTGGCCCTACCAGATGGCCGCTGCGGTCGTCGCCGTCGTCCCTATCCTCCTGCTATTCCTCTTCACCCAGCGCTATTTCGTGCGGGGCATCCAGCTGGCGGGACTCAAGTACTGAGGAGGCGATACCGCCTGCATGCCACCACTTAACGTTCGCACAACCTCCGACGCCTAATACATATGGAGCCGGGGTACCCTGCGCTCCTGCGCGAGTGACCCGCCACGCCGCTCCAACGCCCGGTGGTCTCATCCACCCTTCCGTTCCTGTCACGAGGAGGGAGCCGTGAAGTCTAAGCTCTGTCTAGCCACTCTGCTGCTCGTCGCCCTGGCCGTGCCAGCACAAGCACAGAGCCCCTGGAAGCTCGGGATCGGAATCAGCCTCAATCAGCTGTTTGCCGATCTCGATGAGGAGTCCACCTTCGCCATACCGATCAATAACCTCCACTTCCCGGTGGCCTTCGGCCAACGCCTGCTGCTGGAGCCCGAGGTGGGCTTTACTACCGGCAAGCAGACGGTCAAGGTTCTGGGCGTGGAACAGGAGTTCAAGGCCACGGTATGGCGCCTCGGAATCGGAGTATTCTACCGATTCCCGGCGACCGAGGACCTGCGGGTCTACCTAGGGCCCCGCTTCAAGTGGATCCGAACGACGGCCTTCGAGGACGACGGGACCGAGAGAACCGAGTTCGCCGAGACCGACATATCCATCGGGGCCGCAGCAGGCGGTGAGTACTTCTTCTCCTCCCACTTCAGCCTGGGCGGAGAAGCACAGTTCAACTACATCGATCTGGGTGAGCCGGACGTCGAGATCGGTGACATCGTCGATCTCAGACGGAAGATCTTCACGACCGACACGGCGGTGCTGATTCGCTGGTATTTCTAACGCCAGAGCCGCGCCACAAAACCGCCAAGGTCGTCCCGGCAGACGACCTCGCTCTCGAAGCCGGCAGCTGCTGCGTGCCGCGTCAGAGTCTCCGAATCCGCGTACAGCTCGCGGAAGGGAGGGCCTTTCTGTCCCTTGTACTCGAGCGTTATCCACGCCTCGCCGTGATACGTCTCGTCGCCCGCGATGGCCACCTCGACTGCGGCGTCTTCCGGTTCGCCCACCACGCGCGCCGGCCCAGAGTCGAGAACGATCTGACCGTCCGACTTAAGTAGTCGCGGCGCCTCGCGCAGGAAACG
>CP070812.1:3753141-3774793 GCA_020344015.1 Gemmatimonadota bacterium | reverse complement strand
CTACGGCCGGCAACATCGGTAACGTCTCGCTGTTCGCCATCGATGTGGGAAGCGGTGACGCCCGCGTGCTGGTCCGCGAGGGGCACATTCGATCGCCGTCGTTCGCCGATGACCGAATCGTTTTCGGAATGGATCATCTCCGCTCGCCGGTGGAGCTGTACTCAGCGCGGGCCGATGGATCCGACATGCGCGCAATCACGCGGATCAACTACGAGCGGTTGGCGCGCATCGAGTTCGGTGAGCCCGAGCAGTTCTCGTTCAGGGGCTGGAATGGCGAGACGGTCTACGCCTGGATGGTGAAGCCGGCCGGCTTCGCTCCCGGAAGCAAGTATCCCATCGCCTTCTTGATCCACGGCGGGCCGCAGGGTTCGTTCGACAACGACTTTCACTACCGCTGGAACCCGCAGATCTATGCCGCGGCCGGCTACGCAGCGATTATGGTCGACTTTCACGGCTCGACCGGCTACGGCCAGGCGTTCACCGACGCGATCGGGGGCGACTGGGGCGGCAAGCCGTTGGAGGACCTGCAGAAGGGGCTGGCCGCAGCGCTCGAGAGGTACGATTGGCTAGATGGTGACCGGGCGTGCGCGCTCGGCGCTTCCTACGGCGGCTATATGATCAACTGGATCGCCGGTAACTGGAACGACGGCTTCCGCTGCCTGGTGAACCACGACGGCGTGTTCGATCAGCGGATGATGTACTATGCGACGGAAGAGCTGTGGTTCCCCGAGTGGGAGCACGGCGGCACCTACTGGGCGAACCCCGAGGGCTACGAGCGGCACAATCCCGCGCGCTTCGTCGAGAACTGGCAGACGCCGATGCTCGTGATCCACGGCGCGCTCGACTACCGCGTGCCGCTCGAGCAAGGGATCGCCGCGTTTACGGCGTTGCAGCGGAAGGGTGTTCCCGGTCGGTTCCTCTACTTCCCCGACGAGAACCACTGGGTGCTGAGTCCTGCCAACAGCATCCAGTGGCACGAGACGGTACTGGACTGGTTGGCGCGCTGGCTGGAAGAGCCGCGCTTCTGAGTTAGCGGTAGAGGAGGTAGCGGGCGCGTATCTGTTCGAACGCGGCGAGCTGGTCGTTCCACCCGCTCGTCACGTCGGCCAGTTGCGCGCCCGCTTCTATCTGCTCGCGCAGGCGCGTCGTACCGGCCAACCGATCGAAGTGTCCGACCTTCCATTCCCAGGACTCACCGGCGAGGCGCCTGGTCTCGATGAGCGCTGCCACAGCCGCTAGCGTCGGATCGTACACATCCCGATCGGTAGCGACGAATCGAACGCCGTTTACGAGCTCACCGTCGTACTTGCGATCGTGAGGCGCATTTGGGGTAAAGGTCACGGCCTCGAAACGTACGCCGGTTAACTGATAGGCGTTGAGGCGCTCGGCCAGCGCGGCGCCGTCCAGCCACGGCGCGCCGATCTGCTGGAAGGCGTGGGGCGTGCCACGCCCCACCGACAGGTTCGTGCCCTCGAAGAGACAGGTGCCCGGGTAGTGTGTGGCGCTCTCCAGCGATGGCATGTTGGGCGACGGGTTCACCCAGGGAAGACCGGTCTGGTCGAACCACGCTTCCCGCTCCCAGCCGGCGACGGGGACGACGTGCAGTTGCGCCTCGACCTCGAACTGGTCGTTGATCATGCGGGCCAGCTCGCCGGCCGTCATGCCGTGTCGCATGGGGACCGGGTAAAGCCCGACGAACGAAGAGTGCTCGGGCTCCAGTACGTTCCCGTGGACCAGGGCGCCGCCGATTGGGTTGGGACGGTCGAGGACGACGAAGGGTATGCCGTTCTCGGCCGCGGCCTGCATGGCCAGCGCCATCGTCGAGACATAGGTGTAATAGCGAGCTCCGATGTCCTGGATGTCGAAGAGAAGCACTTCGATGTCCGCCAGCATCTCCGGCGTCGGCCTGAGGACCTCACCGTAGAGCGAGCGCACCGGCAGGCCGGTGATCTCGTCTACTCCGCTCTCGACCCAGACGGTCTGGTCGCCCGTACCGCCGCTTACCGGTTCCGCTACCGTGCCACGGATTCCATGCTCCGGCGCGAAGAGCGCCACGATCTCGACCCCCTTGGTGCGCAGAAGATCGACCGCATGCGTCTGATCCCGCGTCAGGCCGGTGTGGTTCGTTATCAGGCCGACGCTGCGTCCGGCGACGAGGTGGCTCGAGTCGGCCATCAGCACCTCGTTTCCCGGGCGCACGCTGCGGTACTCGACCGCGGGCCGCGTGCATCCGGCCAATCCCAGCAGAACGATCGCGACCGGGTACACTCGTTGTCTAAGCATCTGCAAGTCAGGTTGCACGGTTTAGCATCGGGCAGTCTATTTGCCGCGAGGAGCGTACGCTAAACGTTTCCTAATGCGGGGACCACGTCAACGCCCGGCGTCCGACCCACGCTCTATGACAAGAAGAATCGTTGTCACCGGTTGCCTCACTCTGTTGGCGGCTCTCGCGAGCTGCGGTCCCAGGCCGACCGCCGGCCCTTCGGAGCCTTCCGTCCCCAGTGCCGGTGCCGCGCTGGACGCCGACGCCGGACGTTGGGTCGACGAGACGCTGGCTTCGCTGACGCTGCGCGAGAAAGTCGGCCAGCTAATCGTCGTCTGGACTCTGGGCAACTACGTACCGAGGAGCAGCCCCGAGTTCGAAGAGCTGACCGGCCTGATCGTCGGCGAGGGGATCGGCGGTGTGGTGGTCTCGGTGGGGACCCCACACGAGTTTGTTGCGAAGCTGAACGCGTTACAGCGGCTCGCGCCGGTACCGCTGCTCGTCGCGTCCGACTTCGAGTACGGGCCGGGTACGAGGTTGGGCGGCATCTATGCGCTGCCCCATCTCCTGTCGCTGGGCGGGGGCACTATGTTCCCGCCGCTGATGGCGTTCGGCGCCATCGGCGACGAGCGCTACGCTTACGAGCTGGGCAGGATAACGGGTGTGGAGGGGCGAGCTGTGGGGGTGCACTTGAATTTCGGGCCCGTGCTGGACGTGAACAGCAACCCGGAGAACCCGATCATCAACACGCGCTCTTTCGGCGAGGATCCGGAGTTGGTGGCGCGGCTGGGGGCCGCCTTCATTCGCGGCGCTCGCGCGGCGGGTCTGATGACGACCGCCAAACATTATCCGGGCCACGGTGACACGCACGTCGATTCACACATCGATCTACCGCAGACCGCTGCGAGCCGGGAGCGGCTCGACACGCTGGAGCTCGTACCGTTCGAGCGTGCCGTCGAGGTAGGGGTCGATGCGATAATGACCGCGCACATCGCAGCGCCGCGTATACTCGGCCCCGATTCGCCGCCCGCCACGTTGTCAGCGTATTTCCTCGACGAATTGCTGAGGGGCGAGCTCGGCTTCGAAGGTTTGATCGTCACCGACGCTATCAGGATGGGCGCGATCGTCAGCGAATATGGCACGGGTGAGGCCGCGGTTCAGGCTCTACACGCCGGCGCCGACATCATCCTGATGCCCGTGGACGTGACCGAGACGATCGATGCCGTGACCGCCGCCGTCCTCGATGGACGACTGGCTGAGGAATGCGTCGATGGGGCGGTGCGGCGCGTGCTCGAGGTAAAGGCGCGGGCCGGGCTCTACAAAGGGCGTCTGGTCGACCCGGAAGCGTTGAGCGAGGTCGTAGGTAGTCGAGAGCACGTCGCGTTCGCCGACAGCGTCGCCGAACTGTCGATCACCATGCCGCGCGATCGCGACGGAATCGTGCCGCTCGATGCCACGGGGGTCGGCCGCGTGCTGAGCGTGGTCTTCGCGCGTCGCAACGATCCGGTCGCGGGGCGCGCCTTCAACGGGATCATCGCCGGAGCGGCGGACAGCCTCGAAGCCGCTTGGCTGGATTACGGCACGCACTCCGCAGCCTACGATTCGTTGGCCGCGATTGCAGATTCGGTCGATCTAGTGCTCGTCTCGGTCTACGTTTCCCCGTCGGCCGGTGAGGGAACCGTTGCCGTCCCGGAGTCATTCGCTGCGTTCGTGGGCGGTCTCGTCGCGGCGGGCCACCGCACTGCTGTGCTCTCGTTCGGCAATCCTTACCTGCTCACCGACTTCCCCGATGTCGGGACGTATCTCATAGCCTGGGGTGGCAGGGATGTGTCGCAGCGGGCGGCGGCGCGGGCGCTGCTGGGAGAGACGTCGATCACCGGTACGCTTCCCATCTCGTTGCCACCCTACCACCAGGCGGGGGAAGGGCTCGTGCGCCGAGCGCGCGTAACGTTGGAATCGGCTGGGAGGTGACGGTTGAGCGGGGCTCCGAGGGCGCTCGATCTAGCAGTCATCGTCGTCTACCTGGTGGCCGTGACCCTGTGGGGCGCCTGGCTGGGTCGAGGTCAGACCGGCGGACGCGACTACTTTCTAGGGCGCCGCTCGCTTCCCTGGGGGGCGGTCATGCTCTCGGTGGTCGCCACCGAGACAAGCACGTTGACGTTCCTCAGCATACCCGGCGTCGCGTACCTCGGCGGCCTGGGTTTCCTGCAACTGACATTCGGCTACCTGATCGGGCGCATCGGCGTCGCCGCGGCGCTGCTGCCGGCCTATTACCGCGGCGAGCTGGCTACGGCGTATCAGCTGCTCGAGTCGCGTTTCGGCTTGGGGGCGCGGCGTTTCACCTCCGGCATCTTCATGGTGACGCGTCTGCTGGCTGACTCGGTACGTCTGTTCGCGACCGCGATCCCGCTGGCGCTGGTCACCGGTTGGCCGTACCCGGTCTCCATCGCGGTGATCGGCGTGCTGACGGTCGTCTATACGTACCTCGGCGGGATCAAGGCAGTGATCTGGGTGGACGCCGTTCAGATGGGGCTCTACCTGGTCGGCGCTGTAGCCGCGGCGGTCGCGCTCCAAAACCTCGTGCCCGGCGGTTGGGCCGCCGTGTTCTCCGCCGCGGGCGAAGCGGGTAAGCTGGCACTCTTCGACTTCTCGCTCGATGCGAGCGTGCCGTACACGTTCTGGGCCGGTCTCTTCGGTGGCGCCTTCCTCTCGGCGGCGTCCCACGGGACGGATCAACTGATAGTGCAGCGGCTGCTGACCTGTAAGGACTTGCGTGCGAGCCAGCGGGCGCTGGTGGCGAGTGGCGTCGCCGTCATCGTCCAGTTCGCGCTGTTCTTGGGCCTCGGACTGGGGCTCTGGATGTTGTACGGAGGGCAAACGTTCGACCGGGCGGACGAGATCTTCGCCAAATTCATAGTGGAAGAGCTACCGCCGGGGCTGACCGGTCTGCTGGTGGCGGGCATCTTCGCGGCGGCGATGTCGAGCCTCTCGTCGTCGATCAACTCGCTGGCGTCGGCCAGCGCTTACGACTTTTGGGCGCCGGCTCGAGGAAAGGCGGCCGACGACGCCGCTACGTTGCGGGTAGGCAAAGCCTTCACGCTCGTGTGGTCGACCCTGCTGGTCGCCGGTGCTCTAATGTTCATCCCGCTGAGCCGGGGGACGACGGCGGTAGAGGTGGCACTGGGCATCGCCTCGCTGGTCTACGGCGGGTTGCTGGGCGCGTTTGCGCTGGCGCTGTTTGTGCCTGCGGCGCGCGGCCGTGATGCCGTGGTTGCCATCACGGCCGGGGTCCTGGCGATGGTCGCGCTCTGGATTTTCGGTCGCGCCCACGTCGCCTGGCCGTGGTACGTCTTCATCGGCACACTACTGACGTTCGGTATCGGTCGCATCTCGGCGGCCATTGGTGGGCGAAGATGAAATCGCGAAGCGTGATAGGAGTCGATGGCGGCGGCACGACGACGCGGGCCGTGGTCCTCGACGATCGGGCGGGCGAGCTCGGGCGCGGCCAGGCCGGCCCGGCCTTGACCGATGCAGACGGTGGCACGATCGAGATCGATGCGCTGGCGGCGGCCGCCGAGCGCGCAGCCGAGAACGCGGGCGTGCCGCTGCCGGTAGCCGCGCTCTGCGCCGGGGTGGCCGGCGTGGGGCGCGAGGCGGAGCGGACCGCGGTGCAGGCGGCCCTCGCGGGGCGCGGCATCGCGTCGACGTCGCGGGTCGTGACCGACGCCGAGGCCGCTTTATTCGATGCCTTCTCCGATGGCCCCGGCATCCTGCTCATAGCGGGGACGGGATCGATTGCCTGGGGCCGGGCCGAGGACGGGCGTGAGGCCCGGGCCGGCGGCTGGGGGTCGCTGATCGGCGACGAGGGGAGCGGCTACCACATCGGCCTGCGCGGCCTGCGGGCGGCGGTGCGGGCCGCCGACGGTCGGGGAGGCGAGACCGAATTGCTCCCGCAGCTAGCTGCACAGTTGGGAACGGCCGAGCCGGAAGATCTGGTGACATGGACAACGAGCGCCGCGAAGTCCGAGATCGCCGGGCTGGCGCCGCTCGTCTGCGACTTGGCGCGGACCGGTGACGCGATCGCGGCGACGATCGTCGACGCCGCCCTGGCGTCCCTCACGAACCACCTGGCGGCTCTCCTCGCGCGCCTCGCTCCCTGGAACGCGCCGCCGGGCTTCGCGCTCGGCGGAGGACTCATATCCCCGGGCGGCCCGCTACGCGATGCGCTGGTCGTCGCGACGGCCGATTATCCCTGCGTTCCATTAGCCGGAGAGGTCGATGCCGCGCGCGGCGCTGCCTTGATGGCTCTTCGGAGGTTGCTTGAAAAGGACTGAGTCTATTTGGACATTGGACAGTCGACATTCGACTATCGACGCTTGAGGTCATGTGCTACTACCGACGGCCGACTTTCTACGCTCGACGCCCGACGTCCTCAACTGATCGTGGGACGTCGGGCGTCGTTAGTTGAAAAAGAGCCGGGACTCGATGATCGGCTGTCGACTGTCGAATGTCGAAGCAGTTTCTACACGTCAGAGGTCATGATGAACAGTGGCTGCCGCAAAAGCGTCTTGTACAGCGGGCGCAGCCGCATCGGATCATAGTACTTGTGTAGGTCGATCATCTTCTTGCGCCCGGTGATAACGTCGATGGGCACGCTGTCGTAAACGCCGTTACGCAGGCTGACCAGCCGGCCGGCGCTGCCGGACAGAATCAGATCGAGCGCCAAGTTTCCGAAGGCCATGGGGACGATCGAGTCCAGCGCATCCGGATCTCCGCAGCGGACTAAGTAACCCAGCCGCTGATTGACGACGTTGACGCGCTGTCCGTTGTTCTTGCTGGGCGACAGGTCCTTGAGCAGCGCAGAGACTGTGTCGCCGATCCCGCCCAGCTTACGGTGCCCATACTGATCCGTCTCCTCCGTCTCGAACGACATCTCCTGCTGGTGCTTCATCATGGCGCCTTCGGAGACGAGTACGACGGCGTATCTGCTGGGGTTCATATTGCGGTCTTCGACGAGAAGCTGGAGCAGGTGCTCGATGTCGAAGGGGTGCTCGGGTATACAACAGCGGTCGGCGGCGCCCGCCATCGTCGGCAAGAGTGCAGTGTAGCCGGCGTAGCGCCCGAAGACCTCGATGACCAGGAACCGCTCGTGCGATCCAGCAGTCGTCCGCAGGCTGTGTGTCAGTTCGATCGTGCGGGTGACACAGGTACTGAAGCCGATACAATAGTCCGTCCCCGGCACGTCATTGTCCATCGTCTTCGGAATCGCCACGACTTTGACGCCCTCCTGATGCAGGCGTAGGCCGTAGCTCAGCGTGTCATCGCCGCCAATCGGGATCAGCGTGTCGATGCCCAGGAACTCGAGGTTCTTCAGGACGTCCGGCGTGACGTCGTTGATCTCGTCGCTGTAGCGGTCGGCGAGGTGCCCGGGTACGAGTACCTTGGGAAGATGGCTCGGCCGCGTTCGCGAGGTGTGCAAGAACGTGCCGCCTGTCCGCCCGGCGCGGTTCACCACCTCCTGCGTCAACGGAGTAACAGAGTCCGAGTTGTCGGCCTCCTTGTCCGGGATCACGTCCACCAAACCCGCCCAGCCACGCTTGATGCCCAGGACCCGGTAGCCCTCGCGGAGGGCGCGGATCGTGACGGCGCGGATCGCCGGGTTGAGTCCCGGCACGTCGCCTCCGCCCGTGAGAATGCCGATCGTTCCTTTGCTGCCGGCCATTCGTGGATGCCTCCCTGACCGTCCACAGTTCGCTGCTGCCGGGCCAACATGCCCCGGGATTCGCTGTCGATAATATCGCGCCGGAGGTGCGGGCGAGGGAGCGCGGGTTGCCTCCCGCTTCTCAGTATAGCAGGGGCGGCGGCCGTTCCGCTACTTTCCCAAGAGACTTGCCGGCTTTACGTTGGACAACCGAGCCTCAGGCTAATAGCACCGGGCGGCTAACCGCTCGCATTCCCGCGCTCCCGTGGAGGTAGCATCATGGCAGAGGAACTTGTCGGCAGCATTACCCACTACTTCGCCAAACCCGAAGTCGGGGTCGTGAAGCTCGTCGCCGACATCAAGATCGGCGATGTGCTCCACATCCGCGGCCACACAACCGATGTCGAGCAGGAGCTCACATCGATGGAGGTGGATCACGCCGTGGTCGAGACCGCCGCTGGAGGCACAGAGGTTGCCTTCAAGGTGAAGGAACGCGTCAGGAAGGGCGACGAGGTCTACAAGGTGACCCCCGATTGATGTGGCGGAGCTGGTCGAACGATCCAGACAAGTGGAATGAACAAGCTGCGTGATCGACCGAGGAGGCGACATGCGTAGGAGTATTATGCACGCGCTGTTGTTTTTCGCGCTGTTGTCGTGCCCGACTTACGTGCTAGCCCAGCCGCAGAGCGCGGCGACGGTCGAGCTCACCGACGTCGCGGCGCGGCTGAACGGTCTCGACGCTTTTATCACCGAGGTCATGGCGGAATGGAAGGTGCCCGGCCTGGCCATAGCAGTCGTCGAGGACGGCGAGGTCATAGTGTCGAAGGGCTATGGGTACCGCGACATCGACGAGGAGCTCCCGGTGACGGCGCGGACACTGTTCGCCATCGGCTCGATCACAAAGTCCTTCACCGTCACCGCCCTCGGCATGCATGTCGACGAAGGCCGGCTCGATTGGGACGAGCCGGTGCGCACCTACCTGCCCGATTTCGAGCTCTACGATGACGTCGCCAGCGAGCGGATGACCCCCCGCGACCTGGTCACCCACCGGTCCGGGCTTCCGCGTCACGACCTCGTTTGGTACGGCTCGGACTTTACGCGCCAAGAGTTGTATGAGCGCCTTCGCTACCTGGAACCGAGCCGGGACTTCCGGGCCGCCTACCAGTACCAGAACCTCATGTTCATGACCGCCGGCTATCTCGCCGGCCGGCTGGCCGGCATGACCTGGGAGGAGTTGGTCAGCGGGCGGATCTTCGAGCCGCTCGGGATGGCGCGCTCGAACTTCTCGGTGGACGAGTCTCAGAGGTCGGATGACTTCGCATACCCATACGTGCAGATCGGCGAAGATGTCCGCCAGGTGGACTTCCGCAACCTCGATGAGATCGGGCCCGCTGGCTCGATCAACTCGAGCGTCGAGGAGATGATCCGCTACGTCCAGTTCCATATCGACGCGGGGAAGTACGGCGAGGAGCAGCTACTCTCGGAGAGCAACGCGCTGCAGATGCAAACGCCGCAGATGGCAATCCAGAGCAGCATCCAGTACGACGAGTTGGGCCACGGCGCTTACGGCATGGGCCTCTTCGTCGGAACGTATCGCGGGCATAAGGTGGTGCAGCATGGCGGCGGGATCGACGGGTTCATCTCGCGGCTCTCCTTCATGCCGCGGAAACGGGTCGGCCTGATCGTGCTGACCAACCTGTCTGGCAACAACCCGGTGCCGACGATCGTCGAGCGAGGAGTGTACGATCGGATCCTGGGGCTCGACCCCGTCGACTGGGCGGCGCGGGTCAGAGAGCAGGAGGAGGAGGAGGCGGCGGCGGAAGAGAAGGCGGAGGAGGCCGGGCGCAGCTTCCAGGTGGAAGGCACGACGCCTTCTCACCCCCTGGAAGACTACGTCGGCAGCTATGAGCACGCGGGCTATGGGGTCATAGCGGTGCAGCTCGAGGGAGCTGGGCTCACGGCCAGCTTCAACGACGCGACCACGCCGCTCGAGCACTTCCACTACGATGTGTTCAGCGTTCCGGAAGACCCGCTCGTTCCACTTGGCGAGCTGAAAGTGATGTTCCGATACAATGCTAAAGGCGAGGTCGATCAGTTGCTGGTGCCGTTGGAGCCGAACGTCGACGACATCGTTTTCATGCGCGTTCCCGATGAGACGATGATGCAACGCGACTTCCTCGAACAGTTCGAGGGCGAATACGATCTGGCGACGACCGTTCTTACGGTGGAGCTGAGGGGAGACGATACGCTCACGCTGACCGTGCCCGGCCAGCCGACCTACGAGTTGGCGCCGAGCAGGGGTACGACGTTCGACCTGAAGGGCCTGAACGGCTACAGCCTGGAGTTCAAGAAGGATGGTTCGGGGGCGGTGGCCGAAGTGGTGCTCTACCAGCCGAACGGTACTTTCGTCGCGACGCGGAAGTAGGTGACGTGGGGCGGCTGCGGAAATACGTTCTGTGGGCAGGCGGCCTGTTATTGGTACTCGCCATCGTCGCGGTCATCTGGTTGAAGTACGCTCTAGCGTTCGATGCGCCGGAGGAGTTTCTGAGGCAAAAAGGTGAGCTTCAATCGGTGGAGGTCGAAGCCGCCGAGGGTGACTCACTCTACGAAGCATTCCGGGTCAGGCTGGTTAGCAGCGCCGGCTACGGCGTGCGAGGGCACCTGCGGGTCCCGCGTGCGCCGGGGCCCTGGCCGGGGCTGATCGTCATCGGCGGCACCAATACCGGCCGTATGGCTGCGGAGCTGGTCAATCCCGAACCGCCCTACGTCATCCTCGGCCTCGACTATCCCTGGGACGGGCCGACCCAGCTCTCCTGGTCGCAATTCCTGGTTCGTGTGCTTGCCGTGCGGCGCGCGATGCTGCTCACCCCTTCGGCGGTCATGCTTGGCGTCGATTACCTGGAGACGCGGCCCGAGGTAGACTCGACGGGTGTCGTGCTGGTGGGCGCGAGCTTCGGTGCCCAACTGATCACGGTGGCGGGGGCGCTGGAGGAGCGGGCGGGGCCGGTGCTGGTGATTTACGGCGGGGGCGACTACAGAACACTGCTGGAAGCGAATCTGAACCTCAGGCCACGCTGGTTCAGGTCGGCGATAGCCCGGGCCGGTGCCTGGCTGCTCGATCCCATCGAACCGCTTCACTACGCGACTCACGTGTCGCCGCGTCCCATGATCATCATCAACGGCTCGCTGGACTCGCGGATACCGCGGGTTTCGGTGGACACGCTGTTCGCGTTGGCGCGCCAGCCGAAGCAACTCATCTGGCTGGAGGAGGGACACATCAGCTCGCGGGACCCGGCCCTGCTGGAAAGGGTGCTGCAGGCGGCGGTCGAGGCCCTCCAGAATACGGGCGAAATCGCGGGGCCTTCCTAAATCGTTGGGATTTGCACATATTAGGCCCTTAGCAGCAACGCAAAGCCTGTCCTCCCCCTACCCGTACGGGCTCTCGCGTCGTCCCTGATCCGGTCTGGCTGCGAGTTCCCTAATTCCAAGACAGAACGCCGACACTGGTACGCAAGCAACGCCAGAACCCCCGATGACGGAGCCAGCGACACGTGTCCTGTTGATTGAGGACGATCCCGGCACCACTCGGCTCGTGCAGGGGATGCTGGGCTCGGTGGGCGGCGAGTTCACTGTCGAGCACGCCAACTGCCTGTCCGCAGGCCTGGCGCGCCTGGCCGCCGGCGGTATCGACCTGATCCTCCTCGATTTGGGGCTGCCCGACAGCAGCGGGCTCGCGACGTTCGACCGGGTCCACGCCGATGCCCCGGGCGTCCCGATCGTGGTGCTGGGCCACGGCGATGACGAGGCACCGGCGATAGAGGCGGCGCGCCGCGGCGCCCAGGACTACGTCGTCAAAGGGCGCATGGACGCCCACACCCTTGGTCGTACGGTACGCTACGCCATCGAGCGTGCCCGGGCCGAGGCGGCGTTGAACGAGAGCCAGCGCGCCCTCGCCACACTGATGGGCAACCTCCCGGGGATGGCCTACCGCTGCCGGAACAACGAGAACTGGTCGATGGAGTTCGTCAGCAGCGGCTGCCACGAGCTCACCGGGTACCAGCCCGGGGATCTCATCAACGACAAGCTGACTTCCTATGGGGAGTTGATCCATCCCGATGATCGGCGTGACGGTTGGGATGATGTTCAGCTGGCTTTGAAGGAGAACCGGCCGTTCCAGCTCACCTACCGCATCCGTACCGCCACCGGGGAAGAGAAGTGGGTTTGGGAGCAAGGTGTCGGCGTCCGTAGCCCCGACGGTGAGATCGTAGCTCTGGAAGGGCTGATCATCGACATGAGCGAGCGCCGGCGCGCCGAGCAGGCGAGCAAGCTGCTGGCGACCGCGGTCGAGCAGGGCGCCGAGGCGATCATCATCACAGACCTCGATGGCACCATCCAGTACGTCAACCCGTCATTCGAGCGGGTCACGGGGTACTCCCGCGAGGATGCCGTCGGCAAGACGCCGGCGATTCTGAAGAGCGGGAAACACGACTCCGAGTTCTACCGCGAGATGTGGGAGACGCTGGAGCGCGGCGACGTATGGACAGGGCATTTCATTAATCGGAAAGAGGACGGGACGCTCTACCGCCAAGACGCCACGATCTCGCCGGTCAGGGATGCCTCCGGCGCGATCGTCAACTACGTGAGCGTGGCCCGCGACATAACCCGCGAGCGAGAGCTCGAGGAACAGCTGCAGCAATCGCAGAAGATGGAAGCGATCGGCCAGTTGGCCGGCGGCATCGCACACGACTTCAACAACCTGTTGACGGCCATCCTCGGCAACAGCGAGCTGCTATTGAACAGGGTTGCGTCCGACGATCCGCGTCGTATGGACCTGGAGGAGATCAGACAGGCCGGGATGCGGGCGGCGGGACTGACGCGCCAGCTCTTGGCGTTCAGCCGCCGGCAGGTGCTCGAGCCCGTCGTGCTCGACCTGAATGAGGTCGTTGCCAGCGTCAGCACGATGATCGTGCGCTTGATCGGCGAGCATGTCGAGCTGGCCACCAAGCTGTCTCAAGACCTGGGGCTGGTGAACGCCGATCCCGGTCAAATCGAGCAGGTAATACTCAACCTGGCGGTGAATGCACGCGACGCGATGCCCCAGGGCGGCCGTATGCTGATCGAGACTTCGAATGCGGATCTCGACGCGGAGTACGTCAGCTCGCACGCGCCGGTCGAATCGGGTGCCTACGTCATGTTGGCCGTCAGCGATACCGGGGCGGGGATGGACGAGGCGACGACATCGCGGATCTTCGAACCCTTCTTTACCACGAAGGAGGCGGGCAAGGGTACCGGCCTCGGCCTCTCCACGGTGTACGGGATCGTCAAGCAGAGCAACGGCTACATCTGGGTCTACAGCGAGCCGGGGCACGGAACGACCTTCAAGATCTATCTGCCGCGGGTGCAGGTGCCGGAGGACCGGCAGGGTGATGCGGATGTGGTCGACGCTGACCGTAGGTCGTCGATACGCGGATGGCACGAGACGGCTCTGCTGGTCGAAGACGACGCTTCTGTCAGGGCCGTCGTACGCAGAACGCTTGTCAGCAACGGCTACAACGTTGTCGAGGCCGGCAACGCCGGCGACGCCGTCCGTCTGGCTGAGGAATACGGCGGCGTGATCGATTTCCTGATAACCGACCTGATCATGCCGGAGACTAGTGGTCGCGATCTTGCCCAGACGATCTCGGCGTTGCGCCCCGGCATCAAGGTGCTCTACATGTCCGGCTATAGCGACAACACCGTATTGCATCACGGGATGGTGAGTTCGGACATGGAGTTCATCGCCAAGCCTTTCACGCAGGAAAAGCTGCTGGAGAAGATCCGGCAGGTGCTCGCCACAGGTAACGGGGACCCTCGACAGTGAAAACGCGCTTGCTCGGCGCCGGAGCTCCGGCCGTGACGGCCGTCGGCTTCGGCGCAATGCCGCTTTCTACCTCCGGTCGCCCCGACGAGGCGCAGGGCGTGAAGGTCATCCACTCGGCCCTCGATGCCGGCATGACGCTGATCGATACGGCTGACGTCTACTGCCTCGATGACAATGACATCGGCCACAACGAGCGCCTCGTCGCCAAAGCACTGGCCGCCTGGTCCGGTGACCGTGACTCGATCCTCGTCGCCACCAAGGGTGGGCTTACACGACCCGGCGGTCGCTGGGAAACCGACGGTCGCCCGGCACACATCAGGGCAGCCTGCGAGCGCTCGCTCAAAGCGCTCCGCGTCGATACGATCGACCTCTACCAGTTCCACGCCCCGGACCCGGCCGTCCCGTTCGCCGATAGCGTGGGCGCGTTCGCCGAGCTGCGACAGGAGGGGAAGCTCCGCTGGGTAGGGCTCTCAAACGTCTCCGTCAACGAGATTGAGACGGCGCAGGGCATCGTCGAGGTGGCGGCGGTCCAGAATCGGTTCAGTCCGTTCTTTCACGAATTACCTCATGACGGTGTAATTAAGTATTGTACTGACAATAAGATAGGCTACCTGGCCTACAGTCCCGTCGGGGGTGGCCGACTTAACAAAAAGCTGCCCGGCCATCCCGTGGTCGGGCCGATCGCCGAAGCCCACAGCGCCTCCACCCACGCGGTGGTGCTCGCCTGGGCGGTGGCTCGGGCGCCGAACGTTATCGTGATCCCTGGTGCGCGGACCGTGGAGCACGTTCTGGATTCCGCCGGCGCCGCGGAGCTCGAGTTGAGCCCGGAGGAGCTGCAGGCGATCGAGGAGGGCGAGTTCTCGACGGCGTGAGTGGCGTGGGGCGCTCTGGGCCGCGCCCCGTCCCCAAGTCAGGCGCCCCATCACCGCTTCCTACCTTTGGCGATCCGTGGCGCCCTCCGAGAATGCTACATCGAGTGAGTAAGGGCCTATTACGCGGGAATGACCGATGCGAAAGCTCTGGGGCGTCTACGTGTTGTCAGTCGCGGCGTTGCTTTGCGCGAGCCTGTTCTGGGTTCTCATCGGCGACTTCGTGTCGATGATCATACAACTGCTCGCAGTCCCGGCGCTCGCCCTCTCCACGCTTGGCCTGGTGATCGGCGGTCTGCGAAAGTCGGTGCGGGTCAAGTGGCACCGGGTGGCGGGTGCTGTCCTGTTGGTGATCGCTATGGCGGCGGCGGAGGGGTTCCTCCGCTGGTGGCCAGGCGTGCAAGTGTTCTACTGGTCGCGCTTCGCAGGACTCAACAGCTTTGCCGAAGACGTCGTTTCGTATGGGCGGATAACCGAGATAGCGATCGGTTGGAACGGGCAAGCCATCAGATTGAATGGGACACAACTGGCCGGTGCGGACCTGTTCGCGTTCGACCGTGAATACAATAGAAGGGATAACGCCGTCATCGACACAGTGAGCGGGATATTCGAGGAGGTCCCGGGGATCAGGCAGTACGATACCGTTCTGTTCAGAGAGTACTTGCGGTTCAATCCCGCCATATCGGTAGACACCGTGGCCGGGACGTTAGAGCCTGGCCCATATCCGGTCTGGACTTCGCTCCAGAAGGTGTTGGAGCGGGACGGCATCGAGCGAGAACGATATGAGGAGTTCACCACGCGTTTGAACCGACTGGGGATCGGCCACGTGGAGGTCGAGGAAGGTCAAGTCAGGCTAACGATTCCAAACCAGGCCGGGTCTTACTGGCTGGTGTTCGTGAGTGATACGAGTGGCGTTGATCGCGGTTCGGCTAGTGAGCTACAGCACGTGGCCGGATCGTGGTACTTCCAATGGTAGTGGCGCGTTTTGTAGGACCTCACACGCCCGGCAGCAGCCCCAGCTGCGTCAGAGCCGCCAGGTTATCCCACGAAGTCCACGTCTCGGCGACCAGGCCCTCCTCGTCGAAGCGATGCATGCCTATGATCGTCAGGTCAATGCGCTTATTCGTGGCAGGGAAGGCCCCAAGCGCGCCGCGCTGTGTGCCCGTTCCTCTCGAGCGCCACGCCACGAAGTCACCTTCGGCAATCAGGCACTCGAGCTCTTCGCTGTAGTCCGGGAAGGTCGCCTGGTTCGACTCGAGCCATTGGCGCATGGCGTCCCGGCCGCGGATCTCCTGGAGGTCCGGCGGCATCGCTTGACAGTGACGGACATAGTCCCTGGCCAGGGCATCGGTGAATCCGCTGATGTCCCCCGCGCTCAGGCGTCCAAGCATCCGTCTCACCGTCGCCTTGTTCTCTTCGGCTCGATCGCTGGAACTTGCTCCAGAATCCATGTGATCACCCTCTCCTCGCGATCGTGTGCGGTGGCCCTGCTACTTCTTCTATTATGTCTCGCGCTCCGATGCTCAAGGCCTGATCTCTCGCCTCAGCGGTGTGCTCGCGACCCCTGCGACGTCGTCCTTGGCCTCCTCCCTGTGCACGAAGCACGCGGCTGCGACCTCTGATAGAGATGCGGCCGAAATTGACGTTCTGATGATGCCCCGCCGTCATACTCGACTCGGTCTGAAGGGTCGTGTCGCTGCAGTGCGCTGTCGGGTCCTAACCGTCATCCGGAAGCGAAGGTGCCCCCGTGGCGGAATTGGAAGACGCGCTCGTTTGCGACACGAGTGACCGCGAGGTCATGTGGGTTCGAGTCCCACCGGGGGCACGCCATTCCCAATGGTCACCGACCCTTGACCATGCGCTACCGGCGAGCATAGCTTGATTGTCGTGTCGCAGACGAGCAGTTTCGCCGCGGGAAAGCCCGGAGGATCTCCTCCGGGCTTGGCGTATGTGGCGGAACAGCCGGCTCTCTAAGTCGAGCGTCTCGTTGTCCTCCGCAGTGCGCATTTCCAGAGCGAGCGCCTTCCCACCAGCGGCCTGGAAGAACAGCACCGTTATCGGGTGGTATCCGGCCTCGAGGGCGATCATGCCGGACCGCTCGCTGGCGGCGTGGGGGCCGTCGTGATCGATGATCGTCGCGTCGCCGATGAGCAGCTGGCTGCCGTCATCCGACGTGAGCGTGAAGGTGTAGACCGCGTCGCTCGGTATGCGGATGTAGCCGTCGAAGATCAGGCCGTAGTACTCGTCTCGTTCGGCGTACTCGAGCGAGATCGCCCGGGCGATGCCCTCGTAGCTCGGTGCCCGTCCGGCCAACCCGTCCACCGATCGCACGTCGGCCTCGAAGTACGAGTACCGCAACCCGGTGGCCAGATCGGCCGAGTCGATCTGAACCGACGGCCGCAGTGAAGTCTTCGCGAACCGGGCCGCACTAGGCGTGCTCGCCCTACCGTTCGATAGAAAGGCGCGGGCGGTCACGGCGATGCCGGCCTCGTCGACCGGTAGCTGAACCGGGTGGGTGTACAGGGTCGATTCGCGGGTAGGATCGCTGTCGTCCGTTGTATAGCGGATCTCAGCATCGGAGAGCAGTGCCCCCAGAGTGATCACAACGCTGTCGCCCAGCGTGATCAGATCACGCTCCAGTCCGGTGACGTTCGGTACTCGATAATTCACGCCCAAGCCATCGAGTCGTTCCAGCTGGGCGGGTAACGCCGCCGCGAAGCGGTCCCAGTCCCGGATGGCTTTGGGCGACCAGACGACCTCTGCCAGGGCGAGCATGCGTGGCACAGCCATGTATTCGACGTAATCCGTGGTCTTGATGTACTCGGTCCAGACGTTGCCCTGCGCGCCCAGGACATGGTCGGCCTCCTGGGGCGTCAATTCCTCAGGTACCGGCTCGAAGTCGTAGACCTTCTCGAGCGGTGTAAAGCCGCCGATCGCCAGCGGCTCGTACGCGCGAGGGCCCTGGTAGTAGTCGAAGTAGACGTGACTGGTCGGTGTCATGACGACATCGTGGCCCTTTTTGGCCGCCTCGATTCCGCCCGCCATGCCCCGCCACGACATGACCGTCGCCTGCGGCGCCAGCCCGCCCTCCAGGATCTCGTCCCAGCCGATCAGCCGGCGGTCGTGGGCCAGCAAGAAGCTTTCGATCCGCTTGATGAAGTAACTCTGCAGCTCGTGTTCGTCGGCCAGCCCCTCGCGGCGAATCACTTCCTGCGCCACCTCGCTCTCCTCCCAGCGCCGTTTCGGCGCCTCATCACCGCCGATGTGGATGTAGCGGCTGGGGAAGAGCTCCATGACCTCGGTCAGCACATCTTCCAGAAAGGCGAACGTCTCTTCTTTGGGGCAGTAGATGTCTTCATGGACGCCCCAGCGCGTCGAGACCTCGAAGGGTCCCTCGGTGCAGGCCAGTTCGGGGTAGGCGGCCAGTGCGGCGGTCGAATGACCGGGCAGCTCGATCTCGGGTATGACATTCACGTAGCGACTTCGCGCGTACGCCACCACCTCGCGAACCTCATCCTGCGTGTAGTAGCCGCCGTAGGGTATGCCGTCTCCGATGTAGGGGTCGAAGTTCTTCTCGAGTATCGTCTCGGCGCGCCGGCTGCCCACCTCGGTGAGGCGCGGGTACTTCTCGATCTCGATCCGCCAACCCTGGTCCTCGGTCAGATGCCAGTGGAAGGTGTTCATCTTGTACATCGCCATGAGGTCGATGTACCGCCTGATGAACGAGACGGGGAAGAAATGCCGGCCGACGTCGAGGTGCATGCCACGATAGGCGAAGCGGGGCTCGTCCTCGATCGTGAGCGCGGGCACTTCCCACGTGCCCGCCGCCCCCGAGCCACCGTCGTGCCGCAGTAGCTGGCGAAGCGTTTGTAGGCCGTAGAACAGCCCGGCGTGCGTCGAAGCGGTTATCTGGACCGAGCGGGCCGTGGCACGGAGGCGGTAGCCCTCTTCAGCCTCGACCTGGGGGGACAGGGTCAGCGCGATCGCGCCGTTCGCTCCCGAGCTTGCCGTTTCGCTCGTCGCCTGCAACTCCATTCCGGTCGACTCTTTCAGCAGGTCGACGGCGAAATACGCCAGCGCGAGGAGCTCGGCGTCGTCTGGGTTGGAGACTGTGATCGTCGTCGAAGGTGTAATCACAAAAGCGCCGATACCCGGCCTCAGGTATGCCGGTGCCGGGATCACTGGGTATTGGCTGCGCTCCTCCGATGAGACCGATGCGGTACAGGCCAGGCAGGCTGCGACCAGCACGCGCCGCAAGGATCCTACGTGCGGTTTCCTCACATCGAGCTCCCGTTACCAGGTGTGCGAAACGTCGGCGGACGCGGTACTATAGTCCCCCGGTGAGAGAGCGGCCATGCCCGTTCGGGTCGCCCGCCGTATCCACACAATCGGAGGGAACGACGGTGATCAGTCACAGGTGTGCTTTGATCGCGATAGGTCTGGTGTGTCTTTGCGCGGCGCCGCTCCTGTCGCAGGAGGGTGAGGCGGAGCGCGGGGTGGAATGGTACACGGTAGCTGGGGAACGGCACGGCGTCAGCTACTTCGCGCGGCACCAGCACCCCGAGGTCGAGTACGAGGCCGGCGACGTCCTCAGCTTCGACCGCTACCACACCCAGGAAGTCATGTACACCTGGCTAAAGCGCTGGGCGGAGGAATACCCGAACCTGATTGAGCTCTATGAGGTCGGTCGCAGCTTCGAGGGGCGTGCCATCCTCCAGGTGACGCTGACCAACAAGGAGACCGGTCCGGCGACCGACAAGCCGGCCGCATTCTTCGAGGGCGGCCGTCACAGCGGCGAGGTGACGAGCTCGGAGTCGGTCCTCTGGCTGATGCAGCACTTGCTGCAGAATTACGGTCGTGACGATGAGATCACGGCGCTGCTCGACACCAAGACGATCTATCTGAAGCCGCAGAACAACCCCGACGGCTCGAACCTGTACCTGCACACCGCGCAACGGAATCGCAGCTCGGTACGTCCTCACGACTCGGACCGCGACGGGCTGCTGGACGAGGATCCCAACGAGGACCTGGACGGCGACGGCGTGATCTATTCGCTGCGCTGGCGTGCCCGACCGGAAGAGCAGGAAGAGGCGAACCTGGTCCTCGACGAGCGCGATCCGACCGGTCGGTTGATGAAGCGCGTCCCGGCAGGCGAAGGCGAGTGGATGATGGCGAGCGAGGGCGTCGACAACGACGGCGACGGCGACTTCAACGAGGACGGGATCGGCGGCCTCGACTTGCACCGCAACTACCCGGAGAATTGGCGGCCCGATCGTGGCGAAGATGCGACGCGGCGCGGTTGGACCCAGTTCGGGGCGGGCGCGTTCCCGCTCAGCGAGCCCGAGACGCGGGCAACCGTGATGTGGCTGCTGACGCATCCGCATGTGTCGGTAGCCAACTCGATGGATACACGCGTGCCGATGCACCTGCGGCCGCCGTCCACCTCGAAGAGCGCCGAGCGCATGTACCCCGAGGACCTCGCCTACTACGAGTACTTCGACAGCCTCGGCATGGAGATCACCGGCTATCCGTGGGCCGGCGATGTGTACGATACCTACAGAACGCGGGTCCCGGTTAATCCGGTGACGGGCGATTCGGCGCGGCCCGGCCCGCTCTTCGGCCACAGCCCCGACTTCGGCTACTTCTACTACGGCGCCATCTGGTACGGCGACGAGCTATGGAACGGTGGCCGGATGAAGGACTACAACGAAGACGGTCTCTACGACGAGGTCGACGCGCTGATCTGGGATGACGAGGAGAACGGCGGCCGCGGCTTCCGCGAGTGGGAACCCATCGAGCATCCCGAGCTCGGGTCGGTAGAGATCGGCGGCTTCCATCCCAAGTTCTTCTCGCAGAATGGGCCGCCTGAGGTCCTCGAACAGTGGATCAGCGTGCAGGCGCTGTTCAACCTCGAGATGGCGAAGCACCTGCCGCAGATTGATGACGTGGAGGCCGACGTCCGGCGGCTCGATAGCTGGGACGATAGCACGGCGTACCAGGTGACCGTGAGCTGGACCAACAGCGGCAGGCTACCCACGGCGCTCCGGCAGGCGCTCTTGGTGAAGATCGTTCAGGAGGATCGCGTAGAGCTGGAGTTCGACTCGACGCTGGTCCGCCGCGAGGCGCCGACCGTCCGCATCGTCGATCCGTCGACCCGGGACAAGGTCATCCGTGCCGGCTTGACCCAGCCGGGCGAACGGAAGTCTGTGAGCTTCGTGCTCCACACGTACGGTGTGCCAGGCATCGAAGGCGAGGTACAGGTTCTGTCGACCCGGGGCGGCCTGGTCAAGATCCCGCTGGTGCTGGGGCGTCCACGGGACGACTAGCGCGGTGCTGAGAGAGATTTCCCGGGGCAGGGTCTGAAGGCTCGCCGTGGGCGCGTCAGGTGCGGAAGAAGGCGAAGAGGATCCCCAGCAGGACGGCGAACTGACCCACCCAGAAGGCGAACGCCCAGCGCAGCAGCCGCGTCTCCAGGCCGGCCATGCGTTCGGTCACCCGCGTTTCGAGTGATCCCATCGCCGACCACATCTCGGCCCGAAACTTCCCGAGCTCATCGGCAAGCCGGCGCTCGAATCTCTCTTCCGCCAGGCTGAGCGTCGCGTCCTGCATGCTGAGTGCGCTCTGGTTGAGGAGCTGCGCCAGTGCCTCGGCGCCGTCGGCGCCGAGCTTGTCGCGGAGCACCTCGGGGATGGTCACGATCATGCCTCACCCGCGCTTCGGTATATTCGCCTCGCCCGGACCGTTCCGGCAAGGGTCGAGGCGAAACGTAAGAATGGGGGATCAACGTTTCGTCAACCCCGCTGGCGCGAAGCGCCGTCGAGGCTGAGCAAGCCGGCGAGGTAGGCCTCGACGTCGCCGTCGACTTCGAGGAAGAGGTTCCGCACCCGGGCCGTGTCCAGCGGCGCAAGTGTGGCATCCCTGCCCGGACGAATCTGCAGACCGGGTTCGGCTGTGACGGC
>CP070812.1:3749652-3753041 GCA_020344015.1 Gemmatimonadota bacterium | reverse complement strand
GCGTGCATTGCCCGCACGAGAGCCGCCTCGCGAGCCGGCAATCTGTCAACCCAGCGCATGGCCTGCTCGAAGGGTTCGCGATTACGGTCGCTACCTACGCCCTCAGACCAGCTGTAGGCCTGGCCTAGCCCGTAGTAGGCTAGGGCGAAGGTCGAGTCGATGGCCACGGCCCGCTCGTACGCCGGGACGGCAGCCTCGAAGTCGCCGCGGCGGAGTAGCGCCTCGGCCTCCAACCATGCCGTGAGCGCTGGAATCGAGGCCGTCGTCACACTCGCCAGATCGAACGGAGGTAGCTCGCTCGCTTCCACCTCCAGGACGACGACAAGCGACTGGACGGCTAAACGGTCTACCAGCGCCAGCACGCTGTCGGGTGTGCCCTCCACCTGGACGGCGCCCATCTGGGCCCCGTTCTCGGTGTCGTAGATGTCGGCCGACAGCCGCACCTCCTGACCGATAGCCACAGCCGAGCCGAGGAGCGCATAGCGGGCCCCCGTGGCCTTCGCGACCTCTATGGCCGTCGCCCGGTCAGCCTCACCCTCTTCTGGCACCTGTTCGCGCCAGCGGGCCAGTACCGTACGGCTGTCAATGGCCCGCAGTCCACCCACGCCGTTCATATCGGTGGAGAGCAGGTTCACCATCCCCTCGCGCCACACATCCAAGCCCTCGCCGTGGATGCTGAAGGGCAGCACGGCGATTCCCGGTGGGGCGTCGGCGAACACTTCATCGACGCCATCGCCGGACGGACCGAGAAGCAGCCAGCCGGCGGCGACGACGCCCCACAAAGCGAACGCGCTGAGGAAAGCCAGGCCAGCGCTCCGCCACGTCAGAAAGCGATGCCGTCGTCTTGCTTCGAGGCGGGCACCAGCAGTCTCTGCCTCGACACCGGCTGCCTCGGCTTCCGTCAGAGGACTCGGTTCAGCTGGTGTCACCGTCGGCGGAGCTACCTCGTGGACAAATGCCGTCGCCAGGACGATGGGTAGTCCGACGATGAACAGCACGATCGCGAAAGCGGGAAACCACTGCGGTAGCCCCAGTCCCTCCGTCAGGGCCTGCACCGCTTGATACGCCACGAGGGCGGCGCCGCAGTAGATCAACAGCACCTGCCAGAGGCTACGTCTGTGGATCTCCGTGATAAGCAGCTTTAGACGGTTCATGGCCTACCTGTCAGGTAATAGCGCCTCGATTGCCCGGCGTGCTGCCTCGACTCGGGGCCGCAACTCGGGGTCGGCGTCGTGCCAGAGTTCCACGAACTTGCCGTAGTAGTAGACCGCCTTCGCCGTGTCGCCGCGCTGTTCGTAGAGGGCGCCCAGGCGTTCGTAGGCCCAAGCGAGCCACCACGAGTCGTCCCAGTCTCGGTAGAGCCAGGGCGTCGTTACGTACCGCTCGTATACGGCGAGCGCCGAATCGGGCTCGCCAGCCTGGTCGTAGGCAAAAGCCAGCGAAGGAAGCGCACGCACGGGATTCCATCCAAGTCGGTCCCAACTCCGGTACTCCGCGATCGCGTCGTGCGGCCGTCCATCGCTCACAGCGATGTGGCCAAGATAGGCGTGGCGCGCGCGCCGGAAGCTGCGGCCCTCGTACTCGGCGCGCTCCTCAAACTCCGCGAGATAGGCCCTCGCCTGTTCGGTTTGACCGGCCGAAGCATAGAACGAGACAAGCGACCCATAGGGTCTGTCGGACCAGCGATCGAGCGCCGCCTCGACCCTCCTCAACGCCGCCGCCGTATCGCCCCTGAGCCGGAGGTCCGTAGAGCCATGCACGAGCGCGTTAGCCAGTGCGAGCGCTGTCCAACCTTGTTCAACTTGGACGCTGATAACGTCGTCCAGGTGGAGCTCGGCCTCGGCCAGTCTGCCTTGTAGCCGTGCGAGGGTGGCAAGATTAGCGCTCGTCTCCGCTCGCCATCTCGGCTCTCCGCGGTGCTGTTCTCTCAGCGTACGGATCCCAGCCTCAGCCTCCACATAGTCACCACGGATGGTCGCGAACCGCATTCTGTGCTCAGGGATCCGGGGATCGTCCGGTATGGTGTCCTCCCAAGCACGGAGGGTTGCTTCGGCCTCGTCGTACTTTCCCAGGGCGACTTGATTCTCAAAGACCAGGAACGTAGCAGAAGCTGCCAACGTTGTGGCCCTACGGTAGAATTCCGCGGCGCGGGCGTAGTCGCGTGTGAGGAAGTGGTACAAGCCAGTTTGAATAAGCGCACCGTCGTCATCCGGCCTCAACTCGAGCACCATCCTCAGGGCGCTAAACCATTTCTCCCAATCCTCCGTTACAGACTGGTGGTACTGCGCCTCTACCCAGTACCTCTCCGACAGAGGTAACCGGTCACGGAGCTCATAAGCCCTCCTGACATCGATTTCAGAAGCCCTCGCAACATCGGCAGCACTTTGCCCGTACTCGAACCCCATGTTTCCCAGTGCAAACCCACGCATGCTGTACGCACTGGCGAACGTCGAGTCGAGCTCGATGGCGCGGCCAGAAAGCTCTATGGAACGGGGATAGTCGCCCATTATGTTGGCCAGCCGGGCTTCCGTATAGAACCGCAGTGCCTCAAGCGAGGTCGTGGTGACCTGAGCCAGCGGCTCGTTTGATCGGATCGTCTTGAGCGACTCGCCAATTCGCTCGCGCAGGTGCCTGGATAACCGATCAACGGCCTCGATGATCTCCGCCGACTCGCTGTCGGTCCACAACATCTCGCCTGTCTCAGCAGCGACCAACCGGGCCGACACCACATAGCTGCCACCGACCGCGATGACCTCGCCTGCGATGACCGCCTTGAGCCCCTGTCGAACCGCTACCTCACGCGCCAAATCGTAGTCCAAGGGCACGCTCGGGTCCTTACCCATCCGTTGCAGCACGCCCGCCAGATAGTCTCCGCCGGCGAGTGTGACCAGCTCGGAGTGGGACAGAGCCGTGCGGAACCACTCCGTCGCTCCATGAGCGACCAAGGAGTCAGGCGTGCGGTTCTCGAAGTCGGCGAGCACGATCCGCTCGCGCTCCTCGAGAACGCCTTTGCCGATCAGGGATCCCCCGGGCCCGATTCCGAGGACCCGCATCGCCGTGTAGCCGGACGCGACCGCTGCCAGCAGGGCCAACGCGAGCGCGCCGCCCAACAGCACTCGGCGCCAGGTGAAGAGGCTCCTGGCGCTGAGCTGTCCAGGCTCAGCGTCTGGAGCTTTGCCCGTCGGATCGTCAGAAAAGTGCAGCAGCGCGGTCAGCGCCACGACCGGAAGCCCCGCAACAACGAGCACGAACGCCCCCGTGAAGAGCCAATCAGGTAGGCCGAATTCATCTCTGAAAAGGGCCACCGCCTCAAGGATGCCCCACGAGACGCCCAGATAGACCAGCAGCACCTGCCAGAGCGAGCGGCGGTGGATCTCGTGGATGGCCTG
>CP070812.1:3746335-3749552 GCA_020344015.1 Gemmatimonadota bacterium | reverse complement strand
GATGCTCGCGGTCTCATTCCTCCTCGGCTGGTTCGTCAAGGTCATGATCTGCAAGTACGGCGGCGAGAGGACTTACCAGAAGCTGAGGCCCCTCATGTTCGGCCTCATCGCGGGCGACATGCTCGCGGGGATCGTCCTCACGATTGTGGGCACCACCTACTACTTCGCGACGGGGACGCCCGCGAAGGGCTTCTGGGTGCTTCCGGGCTGACGGGCGTTTCGTTGAGAAGAGGCGACCACAGATGAACGCAGATATGCACAGAGCCTCAGGACGATTCCCCGCCCGCTGCCACAGGCAGCCTGGCCGGGCCGCAGCGCAGCTGCCAGACACAGCCTAGCCGCAATGCCAGGGACTTAGCATACACAAAGACAGACCCCTTCCAAGTGCCGATACAGGGATTGTCCGCCAAGACAATCCGGCACGGAGAAGGGATCTGTCATGTGTCCTATCGGCGATGCGACGTCGGGTCTTGAGAGGCGCGGTGCGGGATTCACGGTCGAGTCGTTGGCGAAGGAGCTCCGGCAGGAATGGATCGAAGAGGCGCTGCGCGCGACGAAACGGGAGTCCGTCCGAGTGCGGCTCCTGCCGGCGACGCTCACGGTGTGGTTCGTGATCCTGATGGGGGTGTTCCGAAGGACGTCGTACGTGAACCTGCTCGAGAAGCTGCACGGGACGTGGTGGACGCACGAGCGCTGGTCGAGCGAGAAGCCGCCGTGCTCGCGCGCAGTGACCAAGGCGCGTGACAGGATCGGCGTCGAGCCGATGGAGACGCTCTTCAAGCGCGCCGCGTCTGAATGGCTCGCGGGGACCGAGGGCCTGGTCGTCAGGGGCTTGCGGGTACAGTCCTTCGACGGCTCGACGATGAAGACGCCGGACACACCGAAGAACTCGCGCCGCTTCGGTCGTCCGGGATCGAGCCGCGGACGCGCGGCGTACCCGCAGCTCAGGATCGTCGCGCTCGCGGACGTGGGGACCAGGATCATCGTGGCCGCGCGCTGGTCGAGATACCGAAAGGCCGAGATCGACCTGGCCAGGGACCTCGTCTCCGAGGTGGCGCCAGGATGCCTCATTCTGGTCGATTCCGGCCTGTTTGCGTACGATCTCCTGTGGGGCATACGCTCGCGGGGGGCGAACTTCGTCGCCCGGATCGGTGCGCAGGCGAAGCCGAAGGTCCTGCGCGAGCTCGGTCCCGGCGATGCCATCGTCGAGGTCACGCTCAGGAGCTACCACCGAAAGCGTCATCGCGACATGCCGCGGAAGTGGACGCTCCGCATGATCACCTACCGGCCCGAGGGCGCCGACGAGGAAATCAGGCTTCTCACCGACCTCATGCCGGAGTCGGGGTTCACGCACGAGGAACTCGCGGACCTGTATCACGACCGTTGGGAAGACGAGACGATCTTCGATGAGATGAAGACCCACCTGTGCGAGTGCGCTACGGTGAACCGCCCGGTCGTCTTCCGCAGCAAGACCCCCGACCGAGTCGTGCAGGAACTGTGGGGCATGCTCATAGCGTACAACGCGATCCGGAAGACCATGCAGGAGGCCGCGCGGCGGAAAGAGCTGGACCCGCGACGCGTGAGTTTCACCTCGGCCACCGAACGCGTGCGGGAGGCAACCTACGAGATGATGCGTCTGCCGACGGCGCGGCTGGCCGGGCGATACGAACGGATGCTCATCGCGACAGCGCGGGTGGTGGTCCCGAAACGTCCGGGCAGGCGCTTCCCCCGGGCAGTGAAGATCAAGATGTCATGCTACCCGCTCAAAAGGAGGCGGCGCCGTGCCTAAAGTCCCTGGCATTGCACCTAGCCCCTGTCTTGTGAAGATGCACCAAGCCGTGGACTACGCCGTCTTCACCACGGTCAAACTCGGAACATATGATCTTGAACAAGTCACTGTCTCCGTGTTCGTAGTATCTGAACGTAGCGTAGGCGATGTGGTCGGCGAGCTGAACGCAACGGCACGCCTGTGAGTCAACAAACATGGGGACATCGGAGAGGTTCCTGACAACACCCCATTGATTGCCGACGGACCGGAAGACCTCCGTTTTGCGCTGAAGGCTGAGTTCATAGGTGGATTTGAGCCTGTCGCACAAACCCCGAAAACAGTTCTTGAAGCGTAGAACCAGAGGTGGTATGACCGCGCTCGGGGGGGGTGGAGAGGGATGCGAACGTGGCCCACAATTTCATCCCCTGCGACCGCGACCAGGCGTTCCTGATGCCGCCGAGCCTGCAGGACTGGGTCGGCGAGGACCACCTCGCCTGGTTCGTCGTGGACGCCGTCTCCCAGATGGACCTCTCGGCGTTCTATGCCAAGTACCGCTCGGACGGCTGGGGCGCGGCGGCTTTCGCGCCCGACATGATGGTCTCGCTCCTGCTCTACGCCTACTGCGTCGGTGAGCGTTCGAGCCGCAAGATCGAGAGGCTCTGCGAGACGGACGTGGCCTTCAAGGTCGTGGCCGCGAACAAGAAGCCCGACCACGCCACCATCGCCCGCTTCCGCAGGAAGAACTTGAGCGAGCTCGAAGGGCTCTTCACGCAGATACTGAGGCTCTGCGCCGAGGCGGGGCTGGTCAAGGTCGGCGTCGTCGCCATCGACGGGACGAAGGTGGAAGCGAACGCGGCGCTCGCGGCGAACCGGACCCACGAGGCCATCGAGAAGGAGATCAAACGCGAGGTCACGAAGATGCTCTCGGAGGCGGAGACGGTCGACCGCGAGGAGGACGGGAGGCACGGGAAGAAGCGCGGGGACGAGCTTCCGGAGGATATGCGCGTTCGGAAGACGAGAATCGAGAGGCTCCGCGAGTGCAAGGAGCGGCTGGAGCAGGAAGCGCAGGGACGGGCCGCCGAGCAGCAGAAGAAGATCGACGCGCGGGCCGTCAAGGAGAAGGCCACGGGCAAGAAGCTCCGCGGCCGGAAGCCCAAGGAACCGGACCCGACGCCGTCGCGCAAGACGAAGGCGAATGTGACCGACACCGAGAGCCGCATCATGAAGACCCGGAAGGGATACGTGCAGGGCTACAACGCGCAGGCCGCCGTGACCGAGGGGCAGATCATCGTCGCCGCCGAGGTCACGCAGGAGGCGAACGACGTGAAGCAACTCCACTCGACGATTGAGAAGACGGCCGAGAACCTGGAGGCGGCCGGCGTCGAGGAGAGGGTGGGCACGGCGCTCGCGGACGACGGGTACTGGAGCGAGTCGAACGTGGAAGATGCG
>CP070812.1:3710469-3746235 GCA_020344015.1 Gemmatimonadota bacterium | reverse complement strand
GCGGCAGCCGAGGAAACACTGCGAGCGCGGCACCGTCTGCGGCCCGGCCAGGAGAACGACTTCGACATCGAGACGGCCAGCGAGGTGCTGGACGCCTGGAACACGATCAAGAACGTACTGCTGGCCGCGGGTCCCGGCCTGGTCGCGGTGGCCCTGGTCGTGGGTGGCATCGTGATCATGAATATCATGCTGATGTCGGTGCTGGAGCGGACTCGCGAGATCGGCGTCCGCAAAGCGCTGGGCGCACGACGCATCGACATCACGCGGCAGTTCCTGGCGGAATCGGCGACACTTTCCACCTTGGGTGCGGCGATCGGCGTTGGCGTCGGTACGGGCCTGGCCAAGCTCGTGGATATCGTGGCTCCACTGCCCGCGTCGGTACCGCTCTACGCGATCGTCATGGGCGTCGCGTTGGGGCTTCTGGTTGGGATCGTATTCGGCGTCTACCCCGCGCTGCGCGCATCGCGGCTCGACCCGATAGTCGCCCTGCGATACGAGTGAGCGAGAGAGATCATGAGGGCTAGAGCACTCCAGGAAGGCGTCACTATCGCGCTGCAGGCGCTCAAACAGAGCAAGGTGCGTACCGGCCTGACCATTCTCGGAGTCGGCATCGGCGTCCTGGTGGTCGTGGCGATGGCCGCGGTCATTCAGGGGGTCAACGAGAGCTTCAACGTGCTCGTCGAAGCCTCCGGCGCCAATACGTTCTACGTCACCCGATCTTACGGCGTCGAGATGAGCACCGGCCTCGACGAAGAAGAGCCGACCTGGCGGCGGCGGCCGCCGATACCGGCCCGCTTCGCTCGCTCGCTGGAGGCTCTCTCCACCGTGGCAAACTCCTACGCGTCCGCCGATATATCCTGGCTGAACGTGTCGTTGACCGCCAGGGGCAACGAGACGGATGCCAGCATCCTGGCCGTGCCCTCGGATTTCATGCAGACCGATGCCGGCGACATCGTAGCCGGTCGTTTCTACACCAAGACGGAGGAGGAGGCAGGCCGGCCGGTGGCCGTCATAGACAGCTCTGCGGCCCGCGATCTCTTCGCACCGGCCGACGCCGTGGGAAGAACGTTTCGGATCGGGAACCAGGGCTTCCTCGTGGTCGGCGTTTACAAGCACCCACCGAACCTCTTCGCCGCCCTGGGCGACAGCCGCGTGTTCGTCCCGTTCAACACCGGCCAGAAGTACCTGATGAAGGACGTCCGCTGGATTTCGTTCGACGAGCTCGTCTGGATAACGGTCGTGGCCAAGCCGGTGGTCGATGTCACGTCGGCGATCGACCAGGTCACCGGCCGGCTGCGCAGCCTGCGCGGGCTCGGGCCCGGTGACGAAGACAACTTCGACATCGTTACCCAGGAATCGATGCAGGACGTCTGGAACCAGCTCACCGCCGCTCTCTTCACCGTGATGTTCGCACTTTCCAGCGTCGGCCTCATGGTGGGCGGCATCGGGGTCATCGCGGTCATGGTCGTCTCGGTGACGGAGCGCACCAAGGAGATCGGGATCCGCAAGGCGCTGGGTGCCACGCGCCGCGATATCCTCTGGCAGTTCCTGGTCGAGGCGGTAACCCTCACCACCATCGGCGGCGCCTTCGGATTGGGCGTCGGCGGCCTCATCGCTTGGCTGCTCAACTCCTTCACCCCGGTTCCGGCGGTCATCCCGCTATGGTCGATATTCCTGGCCATCGCAGCGGCATCTTTCACCGGCATCGTGTTCGGCCTCTTCCCGGCCGTGCGCGCCTCGCGGCTCGATCCCGTCGCCGCGCTCCGCTACGAGTAGGTCAGGACTCCTGCACGTAAACGTGCTCCTAATCGTACTCGTGATCGTACTCGTACTCGGTATCCCAGCCGTCGTGCGGTCATAGGGGCGAGCACCGGATCGATTACGAGTACGATTACGATGACGATGACGATTACGATTTCGAGCAGGAGTTCGGAGCTCCGACTTGCGGGCGGGGTCCGGGGACCGACATTCTTCAACCCATGGTCGATCTACTCGCTATTACGCCGCACCCTGACGACGCCGAGCTCCTCTGCGGGGGCACGTTGATCCGCGCCGCCGCGTTCGGCCACAAGACCGGAATTCTCGATCTGAGCGCCGGCGAGCTCGGAACGTACGGGACACCAGAGGGGCGCAGAGCGGAAGCGGAACGAGCAGCCGAGATTCTCGGGCTAACCGCGCGGATGGCGCTCGACCTGCCCGACGCACGGATCCGTAACGACGAGGAGAGCCGGACCCAACTGGTCGAGGCGATCCGCGAGCTGCGCCCGCGTACGGTGATCCTCCCCTATTTCGAGGGCCGGCACCCCGATCATCGCGTCGCGTCCCAGTTGGGCTACGACGCCTGCTATCTGGCGGGTTTGAAGAACTTCCCCGCCGCCGGCGACCCACACCGTCCCTCCAAGATCCTCTACACGCTCGCCTACCGCGAACATGCGCTCAAACCGACGTTCGTTGTCGACATCAGCGATGCCTTCGAGCGGAAGCTCGAGGCAATTCGCTGCTATGCCTCCCAGTTCGACGGCATAAAGGCGCTGGGCGAACTCTATCCCGCCGAGGTGCCGCTCTACGACCTGGTGAGAATCCAAGACGCACACTACGGGTCGCTGATCCGGGTGGCCTACGGCGAGCCGTTTTACACGCGCGAGACGATGCTGGTAGACGACGTTGTAAGCCTGCCCGTAAGCAGTTTCTAGGACGGACGACTTCCCTCCAAGTCCGGCGTGGATAGTTTCCTAGCGTCTCCATCTCCATCGCCATCGCCATCGCCATCGAACTCGATGGGGATGGCGATGGGGATGGAGATACAGATAGAGATGGAGAGGGAGTCAGAACAGGGATGATGAAGCGCGTCTACCTAGATTACTCCGCGACGACACCGCTCCGCCCCGAGGCGGCAAGGGCAATGGCACACTACCTGGATGATGAGTTCGGGAATCCGTCCAGCGTGCACTCGTACGGCCGCGACGCACGCCTGGCCGTGGAGGAAGCGCGGCGGCAGACGCTGGCCGCGCTCGGCGCCGGGGACGGCCGTCTGGTCTATACCGGCTCTGGCAGCGAGGCGGACTGCCTTGCCGTTATTGGCTTCGCGAGGCGGCACCCTGGTGGCTGTGTGATTCGTTCGAGCATCGAACACAAGGCCGTTATCGAGTCGACGAAGGTGCTTGCTTCCGGCGGCTATGATGTGCGCGTGGCGCCCGTCAAGGCCGACGGGACCGTCGATCTCGAGCGGTTGGTCGGGCTATTGCCGGACGATGGCCGTCCGACGCTAGTATCGGTGATGTGGGCAAACAACGAGACCGGGGTCATACAGCCGCTGAAGGCGCTGGCGGAGCTCTGCCGCGATCGCGGAGCGACTTTCCATTCGGACGCAGTGCAGGCGCTTGGCAAAATACCGCTCGAGGTGGATGCGGTGGGCGTCGATCTCGTGGCCTTCTCCGCTCACAAGCTGGGCGGCCCGAAGGGGGTCGGCGCGCTCTACGTCAGCGGTGCCGTCGAGCTCGAGCCCATCGTCTACGGCGGCGGCCAGGAGAGCGGACTCCGCTCTGGGACAGAGAATGTGGCCGGAATCGTGGGCTTCGCCGCGGCGGTGGCCGCCTCGATCTCGGAGCTCGAGCCGGAGACGGAACGGCTGAGCGCCCTCAGGGATCGGCTGAGCGTCGGTCTGCACAAGACTCTGCCTGGGATCGTTGTGAACGGCGGCGACGCGCTCCAGCGGCTACCCAACGTGCTCAACATATCGGTGCCGAATATTGACCTGGAAGGCGTGCTCACCGCCCTCGATCTGGAAGGAATTTGTGTTTCCTCCGGCTCGGCGTGCAGCACAGGTAGCGTGGAACCGTCCCACGTCATCGCGGCGATGGGTCGTGAGGGTGAGCTCGCCAGCAACGCCATCCGCTTGAGTCTCGGCTGGGGAACTCGAGCGGAGGATATAGAGTACGCATTGGAGGTGTTCCCCAAGGTCGTGCAACGAGTCAGGGAATTTTCCGGACACTGACGTCGAGGGCCGCGTCAACCGATTAGCGTCGACTGTGCCTGAAAAGAACCGAGATCGTCAAAGAGTCCTCGTCGCGATGAGCGGCGGCGTCGACTCGTCGCTTGCCGCTGCAATGCTCGTCGAGCGCGGCTACGATGTAGTAGGTGCCACGATCAAGACCTTCTGCTACGCCGACGTCCCAGGCTCGTCGAAGACCTGCTGCGGGCTGGAGGGAATCGCCGACGCACGCGCCGTAGCCCAAAAGCTCGGCATCCCTCACTACGTCTTCGATCTCGAGGACGAGTTCACCCACGACGTCATCGATGATTTCGTCACCGAGTACGCCGCCGGACGAACACCCAATCCGTGCGTTCTCTGCAACTCGTACACCAAGTTCAGCGACCTGTTGCGTAGAGCCCGTATGCTGGGCTGCGAGCGTATCGCCACCGGCCACTACGCCCGCTGCGTCCGCTCCGGCCTCGGCACTCAGCTCATGCGAGCAACCGACAGAGCGAAGGACCAGACATACTTCCTCTGGGGAATCGACCGTGACGTACTGGAGCGGCTCGAGCTGCCGGTGGGTGAGCTCGGCAAGAGCGAGGTCCGGCGACGTGCCCGCCAGCTCGGCTTAGCGACGGCGGACAAGCCGGAGAGTTTCGACATATGTTTCGTCCCCGACGGCGACTACGCCGGCTTCCTGGCCACGCGCCTGGACGGCGAGCACCCGGCTTTCCGGCCGGGCCCGATTCTCACCGTGGACGGGGACGAGGTCGGCCAGCACGACGGCTATTGCCGCTACACGATCGGTCAGCGCAAGCGTCTGCCCGGCGGCTTTACGGCCCCAATGTATGTGGTGAGGATCGAGCCGGGCACCCGGTCAGTGATCATCGGTCCCTCGAGTGCTCTCGATTCGACGGAGATCACGCTCGCTGGGATGAACTGGCTGGGCGATCCGCCGGCGGCGGGCGACGAGGTGGGGGTCCAGATCCGTCACCGCGGGCAAGTGGTCACGGGCACGATCGACGAACTGGACGGCGAGCGCGCCCTGATCCGACTCCATGTGGCGCATAGGGCGGTTACACCCGGTCAATCCGCGGCGATCTATGCTGGAGAGACGCTGCTGGGGGGCGGGGTGATCGGTACCGGCTTCAGTATTTGATGCCCTGCTTCTCGGCTAGTTCCCTAATCAGCTCCCGCGATCTCTCGTCCAGCACCTCCGGCACGACGATCTTCACCTCGACATACTGATCGCCGATCCGTCCATCCTTCTCCACCCCCATCTTGGGGATGCGGAACTTGGTACCGCTGCTCGTACCCGGCGGTATGCGAAGAACGACACGCTTCCCGTCCACCGTTCGCACGCGCAGCTTGGAGCCAAGCGTTGCCTGGGCGATGTTGATCGGCACCGTGCAGTAGACGTCGAGGCCGCGGCGGCGGAAGAACCGGTCCTTTTTCACCTCGAACTTGATGTCCAGGTCGCCAGGTGGGCCGCCTCCGGGGCCCCGTTCACCCATACCCGACATGCGGACGCGAGACCCCGTCTCGACTCCGGCCGGCACACGTAGGTTGACGCTCCGCTGACTGGTGACCTGGCCCGTGCCACGGCAGCTCGGGCATGGGTCGGTGGCGATCTCGCCGCGACCAAAGCATGCTGGGCACGGCCGGTTGATAGCGAAGTCACCCTGGCCGAAACTCTTTGCACCCGTGCCGCCGCACTCCGGGCACCGCGTCGTGCTAGTTCCCGTCCTGGCACCGCTGCCGTCGCAGGTTGCGCATTCCTCGGTTACCGGCACGTTGATGGTGATGTGGCCGCCACGGGCAGCGGTCCTAAAGTCGACTTCAACCGAGTGCTCGACGTCACGACCGCGCGTGGCCGCCTGCTTCTTGCGGCCGCGGCCGAAGTCGAAGATCGAACTGAAGATGTCGCCGATGCCGCCGAGGTCGTCGAACGAGAAGCCGCGCCGCTCCTCGTCGCCCGCCGTCGCCGCGAAATCATCGAACGGGGTAAACCGGCGCATGCGGTCGTACTGTCTCCGCTTGCCCGAGTCCGACAACACCGAATACGCCTCGGAGACCTCCTTAAAGCGTTCTGCTGCGCTCGGGTTGTCCGGGTTGGCGTCGGGGTGATACCGCTTGGCCAGCTTGCGGTAGGCCTTCTTGATCGCGGCCTCGTCGGCGTTTTCCGAAACCCCCAATATCTGGTAGTAATCCTTTGTCGTCGCGCGCGGCATGTCTTAGGACCCGTCCTCGCTCTCTCCGGGCTCCACAGCTCCGCCCTCCTCGGCCGGCCGGTACATCTTCACCGCGACCCTCGAAGGCCGTAGCAGCGTATTCCCGAAGGTGTACCCCTTGGCGAACTCCTGTGAGACGGTCTCGTCCTCCTCCGGGTCCTCAGTGGCAACGGTCACCATCGCCTCGTGCAGCTCGGGGTCGAATCGCTGACCCACGGCTTCGATGCGCTTGAGCCCCAGTTGCTCCAGTGCCCGTTGGAGCTTCTTCTCCACGAGTTGGACACCCTCCAGTATGGCCGCCGCGTCGTGATCGGACGATCCGAGCTCGGAGACCCGGGCCAGGTCATCGAGCGACTCGAGGAGCTGACGCGCCAGGTCACCCTGGGCACGCTGCGCCTGCTCCGAGCGCTCCTTGACGGTCCGTTTGCGGAAATTGTCAAACTCCGCAACAAGCCTCAGGTGGCGGTCCTCGAGCGCCTCCAATTCCGAGCTCAGCGTCGCGATCACCTCGTCGGGGGTCGGCGCCGCTGTCTCTTCGCTCTCCTCGAGTATCGCCGGCTCGTCCCGCTCTTCCGCCGCGAGGACTTCAGCCTCTGATTCCGGGACCGCAGTCTCGCGGGCATCATCGACGGCCTTGTCCCTGGTTTTCTTTGCTCTCTTTCGTGGCCCCATATCTCAGTCTCGTTAGCGCGTCACAAAGTTGCTTCTGAGAGTCATCGCTTTCCCGTCCGCCGTCAAGTCCGGCCGGCGCGAGTTGGCAGCCGTGGCCGCCGCCTTAGCTGGCCGATTCGGCGGTCGTCGGCGAGCCGGAGTATTGCGGTATGCGGCGCTCGATCCAGCCGAGGATATCGGCCACCGCGCTCGAACGCGTTGTCTCGTTCAAGACCTCGTGGTAAAGACCAGCGAAGGTCCTGACCTGGACCGGGCTCACTTTCCGCAGTTCCGCCGCGAACTGCTGCATCAGATCCGGGCGAACGATCTTGTCAGCGCTCGGTATCAGCACCAAGACCGGTAACCGCAGTTGTGAGACCTTAGCGAACGCCTGCTCGATTTCGCCGACGATCTCTCCGTAGAGGCGCGGCGTGATTCGGTCGTGGACGAGCGCGTCACGCCTGTAGGCCGCTACCACCTCTGGGTCGTGGCTGAGGTGTTCCGGATCTAGCCCCGTACTCATGGGCAACGCCGGCATCGCGTAGTAGAGGAGGCCGGACAAACGCTCCTTCCACTGCGGAACCTCCATCGCCATACCGAGAAGTGGCGCGGAGAGCACCACCCCGTGCGCAGGCACCGCCGGATATTCCTGCAGGTAGCGGATCATGATCAGACCACCGAGCGAGTGGCCGAGGAAGATCAGCGGAACGTCGGGTCCTACGGCTCCGAACACGCGCCGCCGGAATTTCTCCAAATCGTGCACGTAGCGGGTGAACCGCCGCACATGCCCTCGACGACCGTCCGAGCGGCCGTGGCCCCGGTGATCAAGAGCGTAGCTACTCAGGCCCGCACGGGCGAAGTCTTGCGCTAGCTCCTCGTAGCGCCCCGAATGCTCGCCCAGTCCGTGGCAGATAATGACCACCGCCCGCGGCGTCGGCACGTCCCAGCACCGATAGTGGAGCCGGATGTTACCGGAACCCGAGAAATAAGCGTGCGCTCCTCTCACCGTAGCTCCTCCAGCAGTGTGCGACGAAGCAGATCGAGGCCACCCTGCGCCGCCCGCGCCCGGACCATGTCTCGTGTACCCGGGTAAAACCGCCGCTCGGTCACCGCCACCTCCCTGACCATTACCGCCAGCCAGACAGTGCCCACAGGCTTGTCCTCACTCCCGCCCGCCGGGCCGGCTATCCCCGTCACGGCGATCGCTGTCTCGGCACCCGACCGGCGACAGACGCCTACGGCCATCTCGCGCGCGACCTGCTCCGAGACCGCGCCGTGCCGCTGCAGCGTCTGCTCCAAGACGCCGAGCAGCTCAACCTTGGCTCGGTCGTCGTACACGATCATACCACCCCAGAAGTAATCTGAGGAGCCCGGGGATTCGGTCAGCCGCTTGCCGATCAGGCCGGCGGTACAGCTCTCGGCCACACCGACTTTCAGCCCCCGCCCGCGGAGCAGGTCGCCGACAACCTGTGCCAGGTCCGCCTCCCCCTCTCCATAGACGTGCACACCGAGAAGCTCACGCAGACGGCTCACCGCCTCGTCGAGCGCGGCGGCGGCATCCGACTCGTCAGCCGCCCAGGCGGTCATTCGGATGTCGTTGCCGTCGATCTCCGGGAGATGTGCGACATCGAGCGGTAGATCGTCGAGCCGATTCCCAAGCCGCTCGGCGATCGCCGACTCGGCTATTCCCACCGTGCGCAGAGTGCGGCGAAATGATCGGCGCCCCCGCACCCCGGTACGACCCTCGAGGTAAGGGACGACCTGCTCGCTGAGGATCGCCTCCATCTCGTGCGGCGGCCCCGGCAGCATGACGCAGAGACCCAGCGAGTCATCCTCGACCGCTAGGCCGGGCGCCGTGCCGCGCCGGTTCGGGAAGACCTCCGCACCCGCCGGCACCTCGGCTTGGACCCGATTCGTCTCCGGTATCCTGCCCAGGCGCGTCCAGCGCGCCTCCAAAGCGCGCCATAAATCTTCACGAAACTCTAGCCCACGGCCGAAGACGCCCGCAACCGCGGCCCGCGTGACATCGTCCCTCGTCGGTCCCAACCCTCCAGTCGTGATTACCGCGCCGCTGCGTGCCAGCGCTGATCTCACCGCCTCCTCGATTTGCGCTTCCGCATCGGGGACCGTCGTCTTCCGCAAGACGCGTAGCCCGAGCGATTCTAGTCGCCCGGCGATTGTTGCTGCGTTCGAGTCGAGAGTGGCACCGCTGAGCAGCTCGTCGCCGATAGCAACAATCTCGACGCCCCTGAGCTCGCGCCCCATCACTCGGCGAGCCGCGCGACCAACGCCCGGTAGCGCCAGAGGTAGACCGCAAGCGAGTAGGCGGTCAACACGACTGCGATAGTGAGCGTGATCATCACGTAGGAGCCATGGAAGACCTTCCAGAACGACCAAAACGGCGTGTCCCAGGCGCGTTCCAGGGCGCAGGAACGCAGCGCCAGCCAGAGTATCTCGCCACCGATGAACATGTTCTGGAATACCGCCTTGAACTTGCCTTCCTTGCCGGCGGCGATGACCACACCCCTCCGCTTCGCCAGGCCGCGGAAGACCGTTATCAGCAGCTCCCGACCCAGGACCACGATCAACACCCACAGTGGTAGGACATCCCAGCCAAAAACGACCGGAACCGCCGACGCTGGAGCGCGTAGCGACACAATGTAGAAAGGAACGAAGGTACTGACGACGAGAAGCTTGTCGGCGATCGGATCGGCCAACTTGCCGAAGTCGGTGATCTGGCCGCGCCGGCGAGCCAGGTAGCCATCCCAGATGTCGGAGATCGCGGCGGCGAGGAAGAGGATGAACGCCACCAGGAGCGAGCCGAACCCCTCGCTCAGAATGAGCACGAAGATTACGGGCGCTGCCAGAGTACGCGCGACCGTAATAACGTTCGGTAGATTCACGGGAGGGATCCCCCGCTCAGCCCAGCGACTTGATTACGAGTTTCGCAACAGCCTTGAGCGTGTCGAACACGCCGATGCCCTTCGTCGCCACCCCCTCGTAAGCGGGCACGCGGTCGGGGTTGAGATGTCGCTCCAATTCCTCGACCGGCGATACGTTCGGCAGGTCCCGCTTGTTGTACTGGATCACGAAGGGTATCTGCCGCAGGTCATACCCATACTCCGCCAGGTTCTCATAGAGATTGTGCATCGACTCGATGTTCGCGTCGAGACGTTCTACCTGGCTGTCGGCAACGAACACAACGCCGTCGACACCCTTCAGGATCAACTTGCGACTCGCGTTGTAGTAGACCTGCCCAGGTACCGTGTACAGATGGAAGCGAGTCTTGAACCCCCGGATCGTGCCCAAATCGACCGGCAAGAAGTCGAAGAACAAAGTGCGCTCAGTCTCAGTGGCTAGGCTGATGAGCTTACCACGAGTCGTCGGTGCGACCTTGTTATAGATGTATTCCAGGTTCGTCGTCTTGCCGCCGAGCCCGGGTCCATAATATACGATCTTGCAGTTTATTTCCCGGGACGCATAGTTGATCATCGACATGGTCGAGATCCCCTATTCCCGGAACAGTCGGTCAATTTCATCCTCAGCTTCGTCGACAAAGCCGCGCTCGAGGGCCGGACTCTCTTCATCTTCTCCTCGCCCGAACACTTCCTCGAACGCCTTGTTCAAGCCAGCGACTGCGTCTTTTATCTTGATCCGCACGAGGCCCAACGTCGTCTGCTGATTAAACAGCACCACCAGGATTAGGCGCTTGCCGACATCGGCGAGGTACATCGACTCGGTCCGACCCTGGTGGAAGAGCGAACTGAACTCTTCTTCCCCTATCAGCGAGGCCAATTGATCGTTGGCTGAGAAATCCGCTGCCGTCAGGCTGGCGAATGCAGCGGAATCAAAATTCGGTTGCTCACCGACCGTGGTCACCAACTGGCCGGTGCGGTCGACAAGCAGCGCACAGCGGGCGTTCGACTCGTAAAGGAGATTGTTGAGGATCTCCTCGATCCGCTGGGAATCGCTGGGTCCAAACGACCAACTAGGCGCGCCACCGGTTACCAATCCGCCGCCTGCCCGTTCCCGCTGTTACCTCCCGCCTCCTCGGAGCCGGCCAAGCGGCGTTCCATTCGCCCGAGAATCGATGCCGCGCGTCGACGCAGCATCGGCTCTTGCTCCCAGCTCAGGAAATCGCGTAGCAGATGAGCGTTCTCAACGTCCGGGTGCTTGCCGATGTACGTTAGCGCCGCGAGCCGGCGAAGCGGCCTCGGGCTGAATAGATCGCGCCGGTGACGGTGAACCTGATCACGGACGAGCAGCACGCCCAGCGCACTAACTGCCACTACCCCCGCGGCCGTGAGACCCAAGGTCCGCAGTAGCCTGTTCGCGGTGATCGTCCTCTTACCCATCTCGAGTACTCGCTACATTCCCCTGCGTCCGGCTAACGCCTGGGCAATGGTCACGCCGTCTGCATATTCGAGGTCGCCGCCCACCGGCAGCCCGCGCGCCAGGCGCGTTACCGCCACTCCGCGCGGCACCAGCACTTTGTGCAGATACGTTGCCGTCGCTTCGCCTTCCACGCTGGGGTTAGTCGCCACGATCACTTCACTGACTCCACCGTTCAGCCGAGCGATCAGCGACTCGATGTTCAACTCGTCGGGACCGACTCCGTCAAGCGGCGAGAGGCAACCCCCCAAAACATGATAGAGCCCCCTGAAAGCGCCTGACGCGTCGATCGCCGCTATGTCCGAGGCCTCCTCGACAACACAGATCGCGGTTCGATCGCGACCCGAATCCGTGCAATACTCACACGGATCGGACTCACTCAAGTTACTGCAGATCGAGCAGTGCTTCACTCGCTCGGCCACCGCCTCTATGGCATGGGCTAGCCGGCAAGCCTCCTCCGGCGGGATCTTTAGCAAGAAGTGGGTGAGCCGATAGGCGGTCTTGCGACCGATGCCAGGGAGACGTGTGAACTCTCTGGCCAGATCATCGATCACCGACATGCCTGGGCCTACGGACCCCCGAAGAGATTGCCCAGGTTGAACGGGCCGAGCCCGCCAGCCATGCGACCGATCTCCTCCTCGTACAGCTGCCTAGCGCGAGCCTGCGCGTCGGACACGGCCGCCTGCACTAGGTCCTCCAGCATCTCGATGTCAGAGGGATCTACCACGGACGGATCGATCTTGATCTCACGAATCCGGCCCTGGCCGTCCGCCACCACCTTGACCAAGCCGCCCCCGCTGCTGGCCGTGACCGTCTTAGATGCCAGTTGCGTCTGGATCTCGGTCAGTTTTGCCTGACCTTGCTGGACCAGCTGGAACAACTGGTGGAGACTGTTCATCCTGGCTACTCCCGCTCACCCATCATCAGGCTTGAAGTTTACGAATCGCCCAAAACCACGCAAGGCCAGCCCTTTCAGGACGTTCGGGGCGTTCCGCCTCAGTCCATCAACTCGAGATCCAGCTTGTCCACGAGCCGCTGCAGCCCCTCGTCGCCCTCCACCAACCGGGCCAGCCTCTGCTGCTTAGATGTCTCCTGGCTTACCCTTGGCGGCAACGACTCGCCCTGTACCTCTTTTCTTATCCGTATAGGACGTCCGAGCCGCCGTGTAAGTTCCTCCTCGATCCGCCGCCGGGTGACTTTGTCGTCGAGGACTTCCGCGGCGGGCGTGCCATTGGCTGCCACCACGCTGAGTTCGCCGTCGGCGTCCAGATCGCTGATCTGCACCGCCCTGAGCGCGATTCCCTGCCCGGGTCGCAGGACTTTGGCGTCGGCGATCATCTCCAGCCAGACAGAACGAAGTGGGTCCGCCGATTCTTCGCCGCCGCCGAGCGCCAGATCCGGCGCTGCCCCGGCAGACTCCGGACCCCTCCCGCGCTTACGTTCGGGCGCGGGATCTCGTCTCCGAGGCGGCGCAGCCGAACCCTGTAGGCCGGGATTCGGGTTCGAGGGCGGTTCGCCGCGGACTGCTTCCATCAGCTGCTCGAGCTCGACGGTGCGGTCCAGCATCGCGAACTTGAGCAACGTGACTTCCACAAGGATGCGCTGCTGCTCGCTCTTGCGGAAACGCCCGTCGGTATCCAACTCGGCGAGCGCCGAGAGCATGCGTAGTAGGTCACCCGGTGCGAAGTGCCGGGCCAGCTCCACGTAGCGCTGGGAGAGCTGCTCCGACACGCCGGCGATCGCGTCGCCGTCCTCGAGCCGTACGCGAAGCAGGAGCCGCAGTGCATCTCCGAGCCCCCTGTAGAACTCTTCCAAGTCGTAGCCACCGTCGACCAGTCGCTGCACGTAGGCAAAGACGTCGGCGGCCCGCCTCTCACGGAGAATCTCGAATAGCTCGAGATACAGCTCTTCCTCGATCAGGCCGAGCACGAGGTGGACGTCTTCGGCGGTGATGCGGTCGCCGCTGAAGGCGAGGACCTGATCCAGCGCCGACAGGGCATCGCGCAGCGCGCCGTCCGCCTTTCGCGCGATCGGCGACAGTGCGGCCTCCTCGGCCTCTACGCCCTCTGCTCGTAGCACCTCGATCAAGCGCCCGCGGATCTGGTCGAGGGTTATGCGCCGGAAGTCGAACCGCTGGCAGCGCGAGAGGATGGGGGGCGCCGACTGAAAGATTTTACCCGGCTCTGTGGTAGCGAGTACGAAGATCACGCGCGGCGGCGGCTCCTCGAGGATCTTGAGGAACGCGTTCCACGCTTCGCGCGTGAGCATGTGAGCCTCGTCGATGATGTAGACCTTGTAGCGTGACTCCTCCGAGGGGGCATACATCGCTCGCTCGCGCAGATCGCGGGCGTCATCGACCCCGCGATTGGACGCCGCGTCGATCTCTACGACATCGAGAGAGGTGCGACCGGCCCAGATCCGCTCGCAGCTCTCGCATTTCCCGCACGGCTCGCCATTCTCGCGGGCCTCGCAGTTGAGTGCCATGGCCAGAACTCGGGCGGCCGTCGTCTTCCCTATGCCGCGCGGCCCGCAGAACAGATAGGCATGCGCGACTCGGCCCCTCTCTACCGCCGTCCTCAAAGTCGCCGATACGTGGTCCTGCCCGATGATCTCGGAGAAGTTGCGTGGCCGGTAGACACGTGCGAGTGCGGGACGATGCATCTTCGTGGGTCAAAAGGGTTAGCCGCTGCGCGGAGGAGTCAGCCCTCCCTCCCGCCATCCGCACCGGCGCCATACCTGAGGGCTACGTTCGCAGGAATCTATCCCCTGGGCTGCAGGCCAGCAACGGAACCCTGAGGTTGCGGACCGCCGAATGGTGCCGCGGCGCTTTGGCCACGGCGCCACCCGATCGACTCGGCTCTACGGCTCCCCGCGATTCACCAGCAACTGGAACTTGCCAGAGGCACTAGCATCGAGAGCCGACGCGACGACCCGATAGGTGCCGTCCTCGGGCAAGGTGACAGTGATACGGGAGTCTAGGTCACCGGCGCCGTCGTCATCGGTCAGCGGCTCCGAAAGCCCCGGTCCCGCGAAGTAGAGATAGGCGTCGAAATCGTCGCTGATCAGGTCGATGACATAGATCTCACCCGCACGGCCTTCGAGCGCCCAAGCTTGGCCGTGCCGCCCGTCGGGGGTAAGCGGATCGTCTTGTGTCAGGTAACCGTCCACGGCGCCGCCGACCACGATGGATCGACCCTCGGTGGGAAGCTCGGCCAGGTCGACCGGCTCATCCACCCGGATCGTATACGCCCCCGCGCCCCCACCGCTCAGCTGACTCGCCACAACCAGATAGTCACCATCGACAGGAAACGTGATAGTCAACCTCGAGTTCAGTTCGCCCGCTCCGTCGTCATCGGACAGTACGTCGGCGAGCCCAGGCCCCGTGGCATACAGGTAGGCGTCGAAGGCATCCGATTCCAGGGTCACCACAACGGACTCGCCGGCACGTCCCCCCAGCAGCCAGGCCTCTGCTCTGCGGCCGTCGCCGATCGTCGGACTCCCACCGCTCAGACTGCCCGAGACGACGTCACCCAGCGCGAGCCGCCGCCCGTCTGTAGGTAGATCGGTTAGCAGTGCCGGGTTCATCCCGCCGCAGGAGTAGCCGGCGGCAGGTCCCGGAGTATCCGACACCCGCAAGACATACGGGCCCGTCTGTTGCGAAGACGTCGAACTGGCAATCACACGGAACGTGCCGTTCTCAAGGAACGTGAAGGTGATCCGCGCATGACAAGCGCCGCCGCTATCGTCATCGTTCAGTGTCTCCCCGAGACCCGGCCCGACCACATAAAGGTACGAGTCGAATTCGTCCGAGATCATGTCGACGGTTACCGATTCACCGGCCCGGCCCTCCAGCAGCCACGCCTCCAGGTAGCTGTCTCTGGGGTCCCGGACGTCGGCGGTGGAAAGGGCGCCCCACACTTCCGCGCCGACCGTCAGCTCTCCCTCGGGATCTAGCAGTTCGAAGAGCGAGCGGCCCGCCTGGGCCTCGGCGCGATGCGGCGCTCCCAGCACGAAGACACAGAGAGCTGCCGACGTGACAGAAAGAAGGCGGTTTGCGTACAACACGACGTTCACCTCTCTCATGGCTCAAGGGATCTGCCCGACGCGGTCCGCACACTGTGAACCGCGTTGTACTATTCGGGCATTTCTACAGGGAGGCAAGTGCCGGGCAGCGACGTGGAGTGGCCCTACTCGCCGAGCCGCCAGGCGTCCGGCAGGTGCTCGATGATGGGCTCCTGGCCGCGCCGGACGACGACCCCCACGGCATCGAAGCGGCAGCGGGTGGTGGGGCGGCCCTGACGGTGGAGCCAGAAGCGAGCGACCCGCTCGATCTCGCGGCGTTTCTGGGCGGTGATCGCCTCCAGCGGGTGGCCGTAGCCTGTCCCGGCGCGGGACTTGACCTCGACGAACGCGACGAGACCGTCGCGCGCCACGATGAGATCGATCTCGCGGCGACCGAAGCGGAAGTTCCGCGCCAGGATCGTGTAGCCGTGCTCGCGAAAGTATCGCGCCGCGAGCCGCTCGCCCAAGACGCCCAAGTCGTGGGCCGCGACCACGGATCAGGCAGTTGCCGGGGCAAGGCCCCCGGCGTGCGTGTGGAGTCCCAGCATCGCTCGGCCACTACTAGCAGCGCCCCATCAAAGGAATCTCAACAAGGATTCGATGAGCGTCGAGGGAGAGCCGGGGGCACGGGGGAGGCCGGAGCGAGGCGACGCGCCCCGACGCCTATGTTCAGACGTGAAGCTCGGACCCGTCGGCCGCCATGATGATCTCTCCCGAATACCCCGCCTGCCGAATCAATCCCGGCACGTCGAGCCGCCGCAGTTGCGGATACACGTGGGTAACGGCGACGCGCCTCACTCCGGCATCGTTCGCCAGGCGCGCGAGGCTTATCGGTGAGAGATGGATGTCCACAACGAGCTCTTCGGGCAGCGAACACTCGGCCAGTAGAAGATCGGCACCCCGGAAGAATTCTCCCAACTCCTCGGATGGCCCCGTGTCTCCGGTGTAACCCAGCGCCGAGCCACCCGCCTCGAAGCGCAGGGCGAGGCTCTCATCGGTGTGCGGCGTCTGCGCGGCCGACACCTGCACGCCGCCCACGTCGACAGCGGGCCCGGGCCGCAGCTCGTGGATCGACACCTCGAACCCCGGCTCGACGAGCCACGAACCCAGGGCGTCGGCCCAGGCAGCGAACAGGCGACCGGTGCCCGCAGGTCCCCAGACCTCGAGCGGGGCCCGGCGTGGCGTCTCTAGCGCGTGCCGAAGCGCGAAGATCAGCGACGGGATCTCGCCGATATGGTCTGTGTGGAAGTGGCTGATGATAAGATGGCCGAAGTCAGCCCAGGCGAGGCCGCACCGTGCCAGACCCTGGAGGGCACCGGCGCCGCAGTCTACCAGAAGACGCGCTTCGCCGTCCTCGATCCAGTGACAGGCCGATGCACGTTCGGGATCGGGGACGACTGTGCCCGTCCCAACGGTGACGAGCCGCATCGCCGGTCAGGCCACGGCCCCGCGGGCGTATTCGCTGAACTCGACGCCGACGACCTTTGACACCCCGGGCTCCTCCATCGTAACCCCGTAGATCCAGTCGGCCGCCTCGATCGTCACCGGGTTGTGGGTGATGACTATGAACTGCACGCTCGACTTGAATTCCTCGAGCATGGCGACGAAGCGGCGGATATTCGTCTCGTCGAGCGGTGCGTCGACTTCGTCGAGTACGCAGAAGGGGCTCGGCTTCACCAGATATATGGCGAAGAGCAGCGCCAGCGCCGTAAGTGCGCGCTCGCCGCCGGAGAGCAGGTGAATACGCTGGGTACGCTTGCCACCGGGGCTGGCCGATATCTCGACCGGCGAATCGAGCGGATCGTCCGGAGATTCGAGCCAGACGTCGCACTCGCCGCCCTGGAACAGCGTGGCGAATGTGCGGGTGAAGTTCGCCCTGATCTGCTTCAGCGTCTCGAGGAACGCAGCCGACGCGGTCTCGTTGATCTGACGGATCGTGCTGCGCAGATCGTCGCGCGCCTTGGCGAGGTCGGCCCGCTGCCCCTCGAGGAACTCGAGCCGCTCTTTCTCTTCCCGGTACTCCTCCTCGGCAAGCATGTTTACGAGGCCGATACCGCCAAGCCAACCGGCGATCTCGGTTAGCTCGGCGCGCAGCGCCGCGGGATCGCCATCCGCCGGCTCGACCTCCTGTTCGAGCTGCTCGAAGGGCCGACCCCACTCGTCCTCCAACCGCTCGCGCGTGCGTTTGAGGTCGGCATCGATCTGCATGCGCTCGAGCTCGACCTCATGGCGCCGCTCGGCGTGACCGCGCTCCTCCTGCTGCGCCCGACGGAGCAGCGATTCCAGCTCGTTGACCTTGAGCCGCATCTCTTCAGCCCGCTCCTCCATCTCGCGCGCCCCGCGTTCTGAAACCTCCCGTTCCTCGAACAGCGTCTCCAGCTCGGCCGCGGCATCCTCGATATCGTCTTGGGACCTGGTCAGCGTGCCGCTCAGCTCCTCCGACTCGCGGCCCAGCCGCTGTAAGCGCACACCGGCATCCTTCAGCGACCCCTGCTGCGACCTCAGCTCGCGCTCGGCTCGATCGAGCGCTGCCGCCGCACGTGCCTCGTTCAACTGGATCTCGGTTACCCGCTCGCGCTGCCCTTCCCACTCGGATCTGACGGCCGTCAGTTCCTCGGGGTCGGGCGCCGTCTCGTCGCCAGAAGGCCTGAGGGTCCGAAGGGCGTCCTGCTCGGCCGTTCGCCTCTGCAGCGTCGCTGCCCGTTCCCGGCGCAGGCGGTCGACGGTCTCACGGGCGTTTCCTGACTCGTCCCGGGCCCTGGCGATCCGCTCGGCCGCCGCCTCGGCCCGGGCTGCGAGTCGTCCCGCATCCTCTTCGGCTACACGGTGCTCCGCCGTCAGGCGGTCCACCTCGCTGCCCGCCGTCGCGACATGGTCCTCGCAGCTCCGTAGCTGGGTCGCAATGCTTTCGCTCTCCGACTCCAGTTCGGCCAGCTGGGTGCGCAGCCGCTCAAGCTCGGCGCGTCGGGCGAGAAGTCCTCCACCGGCATAAGGTCGGCCGAGGCGGAGCACGCCATGAGAATCCAGGCTCTCACGCCGCCCGATCCACGCCTCGCTGCCCTCGGGCATGTCACCGCGCAGCGAGACCTCGCGCAGCAGGTGCCGAATCCACGGCGCGCCCGGGCCGCTCACCTTAAAGTCGGGCGGCAGCTCGACACCCTTATCCGCATCGCGGTCGAGCCGATCGAGCGGGAGGATTACCAGTCCTCCGGGGCCGTCGTACTCGTCGAGGAACCAACGCCGGACGCGCTGGGCGACGCCGGCATCGTTCACGATCAAACCTTCCATGTAGGCGCCCAGATAGGCCTCCAGGCCGTCTGCGTACGCCTCCGGCACCTCGATCCCACGGCCCAAAATCCCGAGTACGCCGAGCTCGTCGGCGGACGTCAGCGCCGCCTGTACCGCCGGGTTCAGCCCCTCATCGCCCGTCGTCAACGGCGTCAGATCTTCGATCAGCGCTGCCGTAGCCTGGATCCGCTCGGCCAGCGCCGCCCGGCGCCCGCGCAGCTCCTCCTGCAGCGCCTGGGTGCCGGTCAGGCGCTCGCGTGCACGTTCCAGCTCGCGGGAAAGCTGCTCGTGCCGTTCTTCCGCTCGCCCGGCCTCCCGGCGCACCTCCTCCTCCGCCTGCTTGGCTTCATCGAGCGCCGCCGACGCCGCTGCCGACCTGCGTTCGGCACCCTCGAGGCGTCGGGTCAGCTCTTCGGCCTCGGCGCGCGCAGCTTCCCCGCGCGCTTGAAGCTCTGCACGTCGCTCCCTGTAGGCCTGCCGCTCCGACTCGACGGCCGCCTCGGCCGACTCCATCGCCTGTCGGCGTTCGCTCAGCTCCGCCAGCTCGATCTCTTGCCGACCGAGTTCATCGCGTAACTCGCCGAGCGCCGACTTGCGTTCGGCGACGACTTCCCGCAAACGGTCGATCTCCGTTCGCAACGAACCCTGCTGCTCTTCCAGCTCGCGCCGCTCGGCCGACAGCTGGTCGAGACGGGCGCTCGCATTGCGACCCCGCTCCTCCGCCAAGAGCCGCTGCCGCTCCCGTTCCGCCAACCGGTCGCGCACTGCCATCAGCTGCCTGGCGCTGTCGGCGCGCTCGCGCTCCAGGTCGGCCAGCCGCGCTTTCAGCGACTCGTGCTCAGCCTCAGCGGTGCGGATCTGCGTGGCATCCCTGACACGGGCTTCGGAAAGCGATTCCAACTCGATGTCGATCTCGCTGTGACGGCCTTGCAGCCTCGTCAGTTCTGCATGGGCGAGGGCGAGCTCGAGGGCGAGCTTGCGCTCCCTCATGTCCAGGTAGCGCTTGGCGCGCCCGCGCTGACGCGCCAGGCTGCGGACTTTCGTCGCCACCTCAGAGATCAGGTCGTCGACGCGTGCCAGGTCCGCATCCGCCTCATCGAGCCGACGTGCGGCGATCCGCCGTCGCTCCTTGTAGCGGCCGATACCGGCGGCTTCCTCGAACATCGCGCGCCGCTCCTCCGCCTTGTCACTGAGAATCGCATCGACCATGCGACCCTCGATGATCGCGTAGGCGTTGGTGCCCAGTCCGGTATCGCGACACAGATCTTGGATATCGCGCAGCCGGCAAAGTGTGCCGTTCAGCCGATACTCGCTTTCGCCGCCGGTGTAAACGGTTCGGCCGATCTCGACTTCCGTGTAGGGGACGGGCAGCAGGTGGTCTTCGTTAGACAGACGCAGCATCACCTCGGCACGATGAATCGCTTTTCGCCGTGCCGTGCCCTGGAAGATCGCCTCTTCCATCCGCGAGCCGCGGATCGCGGTGGGCCGTTGCTCGCCCAGCACCCAACGCAGGCCGTCGGCGACGTTCGACTTGCCGCAGCCATTGGGACCAACGATCGCCGTGATGCCGTCGTGGAACCGAATGTCCGCAGAATCGGCGAACGACTTGAAGCCGTGGAACTCGATGCCAACTAGCTTCATTTCAGCAGCAATCCCACCCTTTCGACAAGTTCAACGTCGAATCCCGCACCCTCGATGCGCTCCCGGAGCGGGCCCGCGTCCTCCGGTTTCTCATAACCACCCGCGTAAACACGGTACGCTATACTGTCGGCGCCCCCGCCACCAGCGGCTGGCACCATGTAAGCGGGTATGCCACGACCGAACAAGGTCTCGAGAACGGCTCGCGCCTCCGGCGAGCTCGCGTACGTTCCAAAGTTGAACGCTAGACCTGCCTGCCTTACGTCCCAGCCACGGATCGTGTCTTTTATCCCCTCGCGCACCAGCTGAGCCATCAACTGCTCAGCGTTCTCGCGCTCGGGCAGCATGCCGGCAAATACACGGTAGTATACAACGCCTCTCACGACCGTGGGCGCCACGTAGAACGGCAGATCGGCCCGCGTCCACTGCCGCTGTCGCGACACGGCGTCGTCCAGCGAGCTGTAGGCAGCGATGGCCACGGAATATGGCAGACCGACCTCCGGGAGGCGAGTCCCGGTAGCCGCCGGTTCCTCGGGCCGCTCCTCCGCCTCGGACGTCGGTCCCGCCGTCTCGGCCGCCTCTGCTATCGGCTCTTCCGGAGTCGTCAACTCGGCGGCGGCCTCCAGTTCTTCGGGACCCTCCGGAATCAGCCGGCTCCCAACCGTCTGCCACAAGGCGAAGACCAGAGCGGCAGTGGCAGCGGCGACGGCGAACGGCGCGATGCGGCGTCGGCGGGATCGACGGAAGATGGGGGCGGCCGCCGGCGGAGGCGTCAGCGGCTCTTGGGCCGCCATGGGAGCCGGAGACGGTGGTGTCACGGCCTTCGGCCTCGGTGTCGGCTCCTCCGGCGTGTCGGCGCGGTCGGTCGGTGCGCCTCCCGACTGCGCTGCCCCGTGCATCGGTTGGGTCTCAGGCTCGGCCGACGCGTACCAAGGCAAGTCGACGGCGTCGGTCTCCTCTTCGCGGATCTCCGGCGGCGCCAGGAACTCGGCCAGCCTGCGCGCTTCGCCGGGCAACTCGACCTCGAGGGCGGCGGCGTTCAGTACGATGCAGGCTTCGAACCCGGGGATGGGGCCGGCCTCGAGCCAGTCCGCGGCGGACACACAAGGCAGGAGATGAGCGTCGGTCTCTTTGAGGCGGGTCGCGATTTTGGCCCAACGTGGATGGCGAAACAGGATCTGCAGTGGCGGCGGAGACTCGCCCAGGTTCAGGAAAAAGAAGGCCTCGCCCTCCGGTCGGCCTGCAACCTTGGAGAAGGCGGCATTTCCGAACAACACGTCGGAGATCCCCGGCCCGTCCTCGACCCCCAGGGCCGCGGCTAGGGCGGACGGCCTTTTCGTCTGGAGGTCGGCCAACACGACTTTGTGACGCTGGCCTGCCAGTCGACGGACGACCTCGACCGCCGTGTTGACGGCCCAGCGGCGCTGGCGCGGGTTGTCAGCCGCCAGGACCAGCGTCGCGGCGTGTGGCCAGTTTACGTTAGTGTTAGGCGCCGATGACTCCACGCTCACCACCTCCCCAACTCCCAAGAGATGCGGATCTTGCTACCCGCCTTCGGCCTCGGCTTCTGCGGCCGCACCTGCGCCTTCGTTTTCACCCGGCCGGTCCGACTCATCGAGGCCCGCCGTAGTGTCAGCGGACTCCGTCACCGTAAGGATCCACGGCTTGTAGCCGTAGCGAGCGGTGAGGGAACGCGCTGCCTCCTCCGCAAGCTCGCGCTCCGGATACGGGCCGACCATCGCCCGATACCAGACGACGCCCATCACGTCCTCGTGGCGGTCCACGGTCCCGGGGTAACCAACGCTGCGGAGCCAGGAGACTAGATTGTCGACACCCGCCCGCTCGCGTGCTGCCGAAACCACAGCGTATACACCGGGCTCCGCACCGGCATCGGGGTCACGAGGCTCGGCGGCCTCCGCTCCAACCTGCGGCTCAGCCACCACGGTTTCGGAGGCGCGTCGAACGGTACGTTGCGCCAGTTCCATGCGCGGTCGCGGCGGTCGCCACTCTACCGCCAGCCATAGCCGGCGTTCATCCAGTTCAGCCCGGGCAACCTCGACCAACCGCAGCACATCGTAAAGGACCAGCTCGTCCCCCTCCAACGCTATCAAGCGACCGCCGGGTACTGCGACCGGCAAATTCTCGTCCCACCCCAGCGGCACAGAGCCCAGAATTGAATCGATACCGACCTGCAACACGATGGCCTGGTCCTGCGTGTCGAGCAGCGCCATCAGGTGCGTGCCGTTCTTGCTGAAGCGCAGTGCGATGGCCGCACCGGGCAGCGGGACACTCCTCACCTTGGTCGCTCTTACCCGGTCGAACACATGGAGACTGTCGCCGGCCGACACGTACAGCCGGTGCCCGGACGGCGTCACGGCTACGGCACGGCCCGGCTGCGGCAAGTCAAGCTCCTCCGCGTCCTCCAGTTCTGGCACGCTGAGGCCGTGCAGCCTCAAGTCGCTGCCATCCCGCGTCAGGTAGTAAAGCCGATCGCCCGCCGGAGCGAGAACGAGATCGCCGACTCCAGCGACGCTACGCCGCCCAACAGGCTCTTCAACCGGCGGCTCGACAACCAGCAGCTCGTTCCCCGACCCGGCGTCGACCACAACGACGACCCGCTCTTCGCCGTCCGGGACCAGCCGCTGCACCGAGCCTTCCAGAGTGAGCTGCCACGGCTCGCCTTCCGAGACCAGTTCGAGCGAACTCGGGTCGGGGGTCATCAGCAGCCCGCGCCTGCCCAGGGCAGCGGCGGTCTCCGTCCCCTCGAACCCCTCGAAACCGAGCAGATGGCCGGTACGGTATTCGTAGCGGGCGATGCGCGAGTCGCTCAGTTGCAGCCAAACCGCTCTTTCACCCGGCCACGCCTGGGTCAGCTGCTCCAGCTCGGGCGGCGCCCACGTCGGAGACTCCAGCGTCTCGGCGCTCCGATACGTCAGCGGTCCCCCGTCGAGCGGGAATCCCAGGAGCCCCCAACCCTCGGCGCTGCCCAACCAGGCGGTCCGGTCCAGGTTCGCCGCCCCAGCGGCCGGCGATCCCTCCCGGTCACCGCAGGACGGGCTCCCAGCCAGCGCTAAAGCCAGCGCGATCAGGGTTAGAGAGCGTTTCGACAGGTGCAACTTCAGATCGGTATCCGTGGTTTTCGGATCTCGTTACGGAGGGGCTGGAGTACTGTGGGCATAGCTCAAAATAGCCGGGGCTGTGCCGAATATGCAAGGCAGGACGTGCCTTCGCCCCGCGTCAGAAGGTCGGTCCGAACGACAACGACCAGACACCGCCCTTCCGCGCGGGGCGATCCAGTGGATACGAGTAGTCGACCCGGAAGACGTTGTAGAGAATGTTGATTCTGAGCGATGCGCCAACTGAGGCCAGCGGCGACCTCACATCGACGGGATCCGCTCCCGGCGGCCGCGACCAGGCCAGCTGGCTGAACCGGTTAAAGGCGACACCCATGTCGAAGAAGACGGCCCCATCGATAGGCGGCAGGCCCAGCGGCACAATCCCAAGGTCCAGGAAATTGAAGATCGGGAAACGAAACTCCGCGCTACTCAGCACAATGCTGCTACCGATGAGCTGATCGCGAACCGGGCACAGGGTCGTGACAGGATCGGCCACTCCAGCGATCGACCTCGCACATTCCGCCTCGGAGTACGAGCCGCCGTCATAGCCGCGCAGGTAATAGGGTCCCCCCCAGTAGAGCCGGAACTGGTGCTCACCCTGCCCCGAACGCGAGTAGGTAGTCAGCCTTGCCGCCAACGTGAACTGGCCGCCCAAATTGAAATAATTGCGTACGTCGAACGTCAGGTCGTAGATGCCCACATCGCCGAAATAGCGGCCGACCCCGATCCGGAACCGACGGCCGGCGATGGGGCCGGTATAGCCGTACAAAGCATTGTCGAAGACCAGCGCGATCGACGGCCCCGCGAACATCAGGTTCTCCAACCGCACGGTGAACCGCTCAGAACCGCCGGTCGAGCCCGGCACGACCCGATCGATCACGCTGTCCCGGCTGATATAGACGCCCACGGCTGAGAGCTCGAGCCGCTGGAAGATGTCCAACGGGTAGTGAAGATCGGTGCTCAGCGTCCTATAGACATCTCGTACAAAGCGATCCTCGTAGTACGGCTGGTTGTATTCGTCTAGCGCAGGGACCGTTCCCCGGAACCGATAGAGCGGAAACTGCTGGTACGCCATCGACACGTTTGCCCGCTCGCGCAGGTAGGTGTATTGAGTCAGGATGTAGGCGTCGTCGAACGAGCCCGCCACCTGCCCCCAAAGCAAGACGTTATGATCGCCCAGGATATCCGACAGCAGAATGTACGAGCCGCCGTACACTCCATTACCGAAATGGCCGCCCACCTGCGCGCCGATTACCGGCTGACCGATGATGTCCGGTGTCAGCTTGAGCTCGTAGTCCCGCTTCTCGAACGACGTCGTATCCGGAAGCCCGCCGTGGGCATCGGCCAGCAGGTCAGCTACCGTGATTTCGCGGCGAACGACGACTTCCCCCGATTCGGGCTGCGCCGCCGACGGACGGAAACCGTCCAGGACCCTGTAGTATGACTGCGTTCGCCTTCTGGCGGTCGGCGGATCGGAAGAGAGCAGTCCGCGGACAGACTCCTCGGCGCGAATCCCCTCGTCCGCCTCGGCCCGGACAACGATCGGCGGCTCCACGGACCTCTCGACCGGCCATGCCGACTCGCGCGGGTCGTCAATCGCATAGATGTTGTAGCCCGCACCCTCGAAGTAGGTAAAGGCCAACCGATCCGACCCAGCCGACCACGATATCGCCGGGCTAAGCGGGATAATCCCGGTCACACCCGAGAGAAGGTCAGTGGCCTGGTACAATCGGCCTTCCAACAGCGACCAGATGAATACGTTGTTCGTCCCGGTGCGATCGGAGATGAACCCGATGGCTTGGCCGTCCGGCGACCAGACGGGATTCGTGTTCTTGCCAGCCTCCTGCTGCGGGAGAACCTCGACACTGCCATCCGTCACGCTGTAAAGCGCAATGCGATAACCGCCGAAGACGAGGTCATCGAAATCAGTCCCGTCTCCACGATCGGTGGCGATGGCTATGTGACGACCGTCCGGCGACCAGGATGGGTGAAGATCGGCGTACTTGTCGTCCGTAAGCTGTTGCAGGCGTTCTCCCGATACACCGACGACGTACAGGTCGCTGATCCCACCCAGCAGACCGGTGACTGCAATCTGCTGGCCGTCAGGAGAGAACGTCGGGTTCTGTAGTCCATCGAGATCCGGTTTGATCCGGTGCACAACGCGCCGCCGGGGGACATCGTAAATGTAGAGCGCGTCGCGGCCACCCGCCTGCGCGACGAACGCCAGCTGACGGCCGTCGGGTGACCAAGCGGCGGACGAGTTCATGAAGCGCAGCGACTCGAAATCGGCCTGGCGCGCCGCCTGAACCAGCCGAGCGGTAATCTTGCCGTCCTCCGCCGACGCCAGCCAGAGATCGAAGAACGAATAGAGGTCGTTGCCGCGGTCGGAAAAGAACACCATCTGGCGGCCGTCCGGAGAGAGAGCCGGGGCCAGGTACGATGCGAACTCACTCGAGCCCGGCTTGAACGAATGGCGGGTCAGCCGCCGGCCAACCTCCTCGGGACCAGCGAACCTGGCGACGTCCGGTAAGTACGTCGTCCTCAACGTCTCAACCCACTCTGCCGAGAGCTCTTCGACCGTTACGCCCAGCGTGATCTGGACCGCACTCTCGAGTCCCAGCCGCATCGCTCGTCCCAGCAACAGGCCGATGGTGTGGTCGCCGTACTTCGCACCGACGAACGCCCACAACGACTGGCCAAAACGGTACGACAGGTAGTCGCTGTACAGCGACATCTCGGGTATCGTGCGCAAGTAGCCAGACAGTACTGCATCACGGAGCCATGCGTGCGTGTGCGTGTCCAGCTTTCCGATCGCCAGGTACTCAGCCATCCCCTCCATGAACCAGAGCGGCGGCTCGAAAAGAAGCGGATTGAGCTGGTTCGTCAGCCCACGCGCGATAACATCGAATTGGAACGCGTGTACCAGCTCGTGCGTCAACACGTGCTCGAAGTCTGCGTACGAGCCGGTGAACGGCAGGATCACGCGCCGTTTTCCGAACTCCGTCACGCCGCCCGTCCCCTCGGAGATCATTCCGGGCAGCGCATTGGTCTGCTGGAACTCGCTGTGCGATGCGTAGAGGATGATCGGCTTCCGCTCCTCGAACTCGTGCCCGAGGATGCGGCTCAGTCGGCTGTAGGACCTTTCCGCCATGCGGGCGGCGTCGAGCGCGGCCTCGCGCTCCCGCGGATAGTAGTAGATATCGAAGTGAGTCGTGCGCAGGACCTGGAAATCGAAGACTTGATACTGGAGCTTGTTGCGCCCGAATTGGGCGGTTCCCTGCTCGGCGACTGCGACGAGCAGTAGCGCCATGAACGACGCGATCCGCAGGGCCGCCCGCGCCGGCAGAACGGCAGTGCGCCAGGGAGGTCCTCTCATCGCGTGCCGGTGTCTTCGATCAAGGCCATAGGAGCGTCACCCCACAGCCGTTCCAGCTGATAGAACTCCCGAACCACGGGGTGAAAAACGTGCACTACGAGGTCAATATAGTCAATCAGCACCCAGCGGGCCGCTCGTTCACCCTCTACCCCCGAGTGTCGTACACCGCCGCGCGACATTCCGTCCACCAGGTGATCGGCGATCGCCCGGACATGCACCTCCGAGTCACCCGAAGTGATGATGAAGAAATCGGTCGCGTCGGATAGCCCGCGCAGGTCCAGGATCATTAACTCGCGAGCATTTCGCTCCTGACAAAGTCCCAACGCCCGGCGGACATCCGTTGGCAGGTCGGCAGGTCGGAGGCCTGCACCGGAAACCTTCGACTCGGGTCTGGACATCGAGCTCCCGTGGTTACTCCGCTTGATAGAAAACGCCCCAGGCGCCCGGCCCGGTATGCGCGGCTATCACACTCGTCGCAGGGCGCACGAGGATCTCGTCCGGCGCGAAGCGGCGATCCAGTTCGCTCGCCAGTTGGTCCGCCACATCACGACAGAGCACGTGCACGACGCCCATCCGCAGCCGTGTTCGCTCGACCGGAATACGCTCCGCGAACAGATCCAGAACACGCGGGATCAGCGCCTCGCGATGGCGAACCCGATCGACCGGCACGACGCGGCCTTCTCGATCGACGCTCAGGATGGGCTTGAGATCGAGCAGGTTGCCTACGAAAGCATGCGCCTTGCCCAGGCGACCCGAGCGCTTGAGGTAGTCGAGCTTGTCTACGGTGATGTACAGGCCTGAACGGCCCTTTAGTCGTTCCAGTTCCTCAATGATCTCTGCCACGCTGCGGCCCTGCTTCGCCAGCTCGGCGGCCCGCAGCACCTGCATGCCCAGACCAAGAGAGGCCGTGCAAGAATCGTATATGCTGACTTTGGCGTCCTCGAACCTCCCGGCGGCGACCTGCGCCTGACCTAGGGTCCCCGACAGGGCCCCGGAAAGCATCACACCGAGCACCTCGTCTGCCTGCTCGGCTGCGCGACCATAGGCTTCATCGAAATGGGCCGGGGCCGGCTGTGAGGTTGTCGCCAGGGGTTGTCCTGGGTCCGTGAGCCGCGCCAGGAATTCCTCCTGGGTGATGTCGACCTGATCGAGAAACGCCTCGTCGCCGAACATGACCGTCAGCGGCACGATGGTTATGTCGTGCTGGATGACCAGCTCGGGTGGCAGATCACACGTTGTGTCGGTCAAGACCGTCACCTGCCGCGTCGGTCTCAGGCGTCTACCGCGATGCTGCGCCCGCATGTCCTCGGCTTTCACACACTCGACGATGCCACCCAGCACGCCAAGCGCGCGCTCGACCTCCGTGGGTTCGTCGGTGTGGATATGGATCTTGGCAACCGACGAGGCGCGATTGACGATCAGCGAGCCACCCAACTTCCTGACCGCATCGGCAAGTTGCCGCCGTTCGGGAAGCGTTTGCCCCCGGACAAGGAATTCGGCACAGAAGCGGTAGTTGCGATCGATCTCCTCGGGATACTCAGCAGCCGCAGCGGCATCCGGCACTTGCGGTGCAACCACGTGAGCGAAGGTGGGCCGCGTGTGGCCCTCGATAAGCGAGACCATCCCCTCGACGAAGCAGACGAAACCTTTGCCGCCAGCATCGACTACCTTCGCCTGCCGCAGCATCGGCAGCAGGTCGGGTGTGCGTTTCAGCGACGCGTGTGCCGCCTGCAACAGTCGTCTGGCCAGATCTCGCAGATCGGGCAGTTGGCGTGCGAGCCGCTCCACTTCTTCGGTGGCTTCGCGCACGACGGTGAGGATCGTTCCTTCGACAGGCTGGTCGACAGCTTGGTAGAGGGAGCTGGAAGCCGAACACATCGCTGCCGTCAGTTCCTCCGGACCTGCCCGGCTCCGGCTACCCAGACCGTCGGCGAAGCCGAGGAAATAGTGCGACAGCATCATGCCGGAGTTGCCACGTGCGCCCAGCACACCAGCCTCGGCGATCCGCCCCGCCATGCCCGAGACGCTCGCGTCCTCGACGCCGTCTAGTGCAGCGGCGATCGCGCGAAGACTGAGCGCGAGGTTGGTTCCGGTGTCGCCGTCGGGAATCGGGAAGACATTAATGCGATCGAGCTCGGCGCGGTGCATGTAGACATGCTCCGAGCCGGCCAGAAACAAACGTTTCAGGCGCCGCCCGTCGCAGTACGAGATGCCCGATCCTATTCGTCTTCCTCCTTGATCACCCAGACTTTCACCGACGCCTCTACTTCTGGATACAGCCGGATCGGCACGGAGTAGACGCCGAGGGCCTTGATCGGCTCTACCAGCATTACGTGCTTAGCGTGGACACCGTAGCCCTCTTCGCCGAGTTTCGACGCTATGTCTCGCGGCCCGACCGAGCCGTAAAGCTTTCCTTCGTCGGCCGCCAGCATCGAGAAGGTAATCGAGCTACCCTCCAGCCGTCCTGCCAATTCCTTGGCGTTGCTGCGGTCTTTCTCCTCAGCCAACAGCGCGGTCGTTCGCTCTTGCTCCAGGAGCCTGCGGCTCTGGTCAGTCGCCGGATAGGCGAGCCCCTGGGGCAACAGGTAGTTGCGGGCGTAGCCGCTTTTCACTGTGACAACATCGCCAACATCCCCGAGGTTGTCGACCTTTCTTCTCAGGATCACCTCTTGGTTTCTCGCCACGGTATCTCTCCAGGTAGTGCGTCGGAAATCAAATCAACAAGTCAGCGCGTCAACGCCCGGTGTCTCGGGAGCGGACCCGAGCCCGTATGTTCAGCCACGTGTCACCGAGCCCGACAATCAGCGCTACCGCCGTAGCGAAGGCAAGCAGCGGGTAAAGCAATAGCGCTACCAGCCCACCCACGACCCCGGCCAGGACTGAGATGCCTCCCACCAGGCTCAGCATCACGGCGAACCCTCGGAGCACGTAGAGCAGCCCCATGAAAAGCACCGCGTTACCGCCAACCCGGTCGGCGATGGCCCCAACCGGCGCGACGACCAAAGCGAGGCCCAGCAACCACACCCACACCAGGTGGTCGTTGAAGCTGAAGCCACGCAGCCGACCGAAGCCCCGGCCGGCCTCGCCGGACAGCCGATCACGCACGGTCACCGCCAGGCCGATGGCACCGAGCGAGGCGACACCAAGGAACGCGGGGAACAGGGCCACCTGCAGTCCCGCGGCCTGGCGTAACAAGCTCTGAGCGCTCTCCTCGCTGGCCAAGCCGAGTCGGGTGCTCCATGCCTCCGTCTCGCCGGCAACCTGCGTGGCCATTAGCGTGTCGACCTCGAGCCAGGCGCCGGGACTCAGCGCGAAGGCCGCAACTGCTACCAGCACGGCCAAGCCGAGTGAGGCCAGGGCGGTCGCCGAGAAGTTCCAACCCGGCCGCCAGGCGGCGACCATCACATAGGCTCCGCCCAGCAAAAGCGGCCAGCCCCGGGCGAACCACCACAGACCGGTTCGTTCGCCGATGAGCGCCAATCCGACGACGGCCGCTACCACGACTGCGGACCATACACCGCGTGGTCCGGTCGAAACCAGCAGCAACGCCAGCGGCAAACCTACAAGGATGAGCGGCGGTACCGGCGCGAAGACCAGAGTGACCAACCCGAAGCCTATGACCCGGGCCAGCGCCCTGCGGTCAGACATCTCAGCCGACCTAGTGGCGGTAGTCTTCCACGTACGGCAACAGCGCCAGGTAGCGACCCCGCTTGATGGCGCGCGTCAGTTGCCGCTGGTGCGGTGCACAGGTACCCGTAATGCGGCTCGGTACAATCTTGCCACGCTCGGTTACAAAGCGGGTGAGCAGCTGCTCATCCTTGTAATCGATAACGGTTATCTTCGACTCACAGAGGTGGCAGGGTTTCCTTCTTCTCTTCATCATTTACCGCCTTATCTCAATCCGAATTCGCTGTAGCCCGTTAACCGTCATCGTCGCCGTCTTCGTCATCCTCATCGTCACGGTACCTGGCCGGCGCCTCCACGGCCGAGCGCGGCATAGGTAGCTCGCCTTCCGAGAGGACCACCAAGTGCCTCAGCACCTCCTCGTCGAGCTTTATCGCCCGCTCGAATTCCGGCAGGTTCGTCGGATCTGTCCGAAACTGGACCACCACGTAGTACCCCTTGTCGTGCTTTTTGATGGGATAGGCAAGCTGCCTCTTGCCCCAGTGCTCGACGGCCAGGATCTCGCCCCCGCCGTTGCCCGTCGCAAGTTGGTTAAAACGCTCTAGCTTCTGATCGATGACGGACCGATCGAGGACGGAATCGAAGATGTAGACGATCTCGTAGTCGCGCATCGTCACCTCCCTTTGGTCGGGGCTCGAGGCCCGAGCCCGGTGCGGCCCCGCCCGGTGACTGTGGGCGGAGCAGGTTGTCGATCGCGGCAGGTAGAACCTTGAACTCGCCAAAACTACCCGAAGCGGCCTCTCACTTCAAGCTCTAGGCCGCTGGCGGGCCTCGCCTTACGTCTGGGCACGAAACAGCAGGATGTCACCGTCCTCGACTACGTGCTCGCGGCCCTCCGCCCGCACGAGCCCTTCTTCGCGTGCCGCCTTCAGCGAGCCGGCGCTGACGAATGCCTCGTAGCCGACCGTCTCGGCCCGGATGAAGCCCTTCTCGAAATCGCTATGAACGACCCCCGCCGCCTGGGCGGCGAGGCTCCCGCGTCGGATCGTCCAGGCCCGCACTTCCTTCTCGTTGTACGTGAAGAACGTGATGACCCTTAGAAGCTCGTAGGTCGCCTGGACAAGTCGTTGGACACCGGGCCGTTCCAGCCCCAGCGCCTCTAGATATTCCATCCGTTCGTCGGCCGCGAGGCCGAGCAGTTCCGCCTCGAGTTGGCAGCACAGAGGCAGCACCGCGTCGGCGCCCACGGCGCCAGCCAGCGCCGTCACCCGTTCGTCGCCAGCGGTGGCGGCGGACTCCGACACGTTGGCGACGTAGAGAACTGCCTTGCCCGTAAGGAGGAAGAGCGAGGCGAGGACGTCGCATTCCTCCCTGCTGCACTCCATCCCACGAGCCGGGTGCCCTTCGCCCAGCCAATCCTGAACCTTGTGCAGGAATTCCGCCTCTCCCTTGGCTTCCCGGTCGCCGCTGCGCGCCACTCGGTCCACGCGGTCGAGTCGCTTCTCGACCGTCTCCAGGTCGGCCAGCAACAGCTCCGTCTCAACCGTCTCGACGTCGCGCACCGGGTCGACGCTGGCCGCGGGGTGGGCGACGTTGGGATCATCGAAACAGCGCACGACGTGGACCAGTGCCTCGACCTCCCGAATGTGCGCGAGGAACCGGTTGCCCAGCCCTTCCCCGCGGTGCGCGCCCTCCACCAGGCCCGCGATGTCGACGAACTCGACCACCGCAGCGACCTTTCGGGGCGGTCGCACCAGATCGTAGATACTGTCGAGCCGCGGATCGGGAACCTCGACCACTCCCACGTTGGGGTCGATCGTGGTGAACGGATAAGCTTCGGCGGGTACGCTCGAGGCGGTGAGCGCGTTGAAGAGCGTGGATTTGCCGGCGTTGGGCAATCCCACAATTCCGGCGCGCAAAGCACGGCTCATCTAGAAACGCAAGATGTGTGACTACTTCGACATTGAACAACCGACATTCGGTTGCCGACTATCGAGTTTAGCTGCGGCGATCGATGTTCGACTTTCGAATTTCGACATCCTCGCCGAACATTGAACGTCGGACGGCGAGCGTTGCAGCTAAACTCGATAATCGGTCGTCGGCTGTCCGCTGTTGAATGTCCCCTCTGTTCTACCCAAGCGCGACGAAAAACGGAGCCAGCACCAGGCTTACCACACTCATCAACTTGATAAGGATGTTCATCGACGGGCCCGACGTATCTTTGAACGGGTCGCCGACCGTATCCCCGACTACCGCTGCCTTGTGCGGATCCGAGCCCTTGCCACCCATGTTGCCCGCCTCGATCCACTTCTTGGCGTTGTCCCAGGCACCACCGGCATTGGCCATGTAAAGTGCCAGCAGGACGCCGGCCAGCGTCGCACCGGCCAGCAGACCGCCCAACGCTTCTACGCCGAGGAACGAGCCCACCAGCACCGGCGCGATGATCGCCGTCAGGCCGGGCACGATCATCTCCCGCAGCGCCGCACGGGTCGAAATGTCAACGCAGCGCGCGCTGTCCGGCCTGGCCTCGCCTTCCATGAGACCCGGAATCTCCTTGAACTGGCGGCGCACCTCCGTCACCATCCCCGACGCGGCGCGCCCGACCGCGGTCATGGTCAGCGCGGCGATAACGAAGGGCAACGTGCCACCGATAAAGAGCCCGATGACTACGACCGGGCTCACCAGGTTGATTCCCGTTTCCTGAAGGCCCACTGCCGACGAGTAAGCGCTGAACAGCGCCAGCGCCGTCAGGGCGGCGGAGCCGATGGCGAAGCCCTTGCCGATGGCCGCCGTGGTGTTGCCGATGGCATCGAGGCTATCGGTGATGCTGCGTACCGCCGGACCCAACCCGCTCATCTCGCTTATTCCGCCGGCGTTATCGGCAACCGGACCGTAGGCGTCCACCGACATCGTCACGCCCACCGTGGCCAGCATGCCGACGGCTGCGATACCGATCCCGTAGAGGCCGGCGAAGTGGTAAGCCAGCCAGATGGCGGCACAGATGAGCAGCACCGGCACCGCGGTCGAGATCATCCCGACCGCCTGGCCGGCGATGATATTGGTGGCCGCACCCGTCTCCGACGCCTGGGCGATCTTCTTGATCGGCTTCGCCGCCGTATAGTACTCGGTGGAGAGACCGATGAATATTCCGACCAACGAACCTCCGAACATCGCCCAGAACGGCCCCATCGTGCCGAAGTCCGGGTTGCCCGCAAACACGTCGAGCTCGGCGGTCAACCACCAAGCGGCGATCCAGAACAGGATCGCTGCGATGTAGGTGCTATTCCGGAGCGCCGCCGCGGGATTCATCTTCTCCATCAGCTTCAGCGAGAAGACCCCGATCACGCTGGCTATCAGGCCGAATCCCACGAAGAGGACCGGCAGGGTGACCGCCGCGAGACGGTGATCGGACATGATCTGTACGGACGTCGCACCGATCGCTATGGTAGCGATGATCGACCCGACGTACGATTCGAATATGTCGGCGCCCATACCCGCCACGTCGCCGACGTTGTCACCCACGTTGTCGGCGATCGTCGCCGGGTTACGAGGATCGTCCTCGGGGATTCCCGCCTCGACCTTGCCTACCAGGTCGGCGCCGACGTCGGCGGCCTTCGTGTAGATGCCGCCACCGACACGAGCGAAGAGAGCGATCGAGCTCGCGCCCATCGCGAAACCGGCGATCACCTCGCTGAACGTTTTGAAGGACGAGTCGTCGGTCAGACCACCCGCGAAAATGAAGAGCACCACGCCGATGCCGAGTAGGCCCAGGCTGCCCACCGACAGGCCCATCACGGCACCACCGTTGAAGGCGACGCGCAATGCCTTACCCTGACCCGAGTCGCGCGCTGCCTCCGAGGTGCGAACGTTCGCCTCCGTCGCGGCGTTCATGCCGAAGAACCCTGCAAACAGCGAGCAAAACGCGCCCCCGACGTATGCCATGGACGTCTCAAGCGAGCCCAGCGCCACGTACAACAGGAACGCCACGACAACGATGAACGGGATGAGCACCGAATATTCGCGCTTCAGGAATGTCCTTGCGCCTTCCCGGATCCGCGAGGCGAGCTCGTCCATCAGTTCAGTGCCGACGGGCTGTCGTTTCAGGTGGACATAGATGAGCGCGGCAACCACCAGCCCCAAGAGTCCCAGGGGCGCCGAAAACGTCACCGCAACGTTCGTCATTATCCCTCCTCAGGTCTTTTTGTTGTCAACATCCAACACCCAGATCCGTCCACCCGAGGATTGGATATGGGTCTCGATCGTTGACGCTTGGCAAACCGCGATGGTTGGGTGTTGGCTGTCTATTATTCGTCATCGCTCAACGGCGCATTGTACCGATTCATCGCCGCTTCCACGCCCTCGCGCGCCCACAACTCCACCGCTTCGCTCAAGCGCGGAAGAACTTCGAGCACGGCGTCCTCGTCCTCCGGGTCGTCGAACTCGGAGAGCACCCAATCTGCCAGCTCGACGCCAGCCGGCGCAGCACCGACTCCAATCCTCAAGCGTGCATACTCCCGAGTGCCGAGCACGTCCTCGATGGATTGGAGCCCGTTGTGACTACCCGCCGAGCCCCGCGCACGAAAGCGCGGTCGTCCCGGCTCGAGCGCTACATCGTCCACGACGATCAGCACGTCGTGCTCGAGGTCGAGAGGCGCGTACTCGAGTAGGGCGCGAACCGCTATCCCGCTCCGGTTCATGTAGGTCAGCGGTTTGATCAACCAGACCTCGCCGACCTCCGACAGCTCGGCCCTGGACCGGAGCCATAGATCCTCTTCTTGAAACGGAGTTGCGGACCAGCGGCGCTTCAGCAGGTCCACGAGCCACCAGCCAACATTGTGGCGCGTGGCATCGTACCGGGCTCCCGGGTTGCCCAGTCCGATCAAGGCTTTCAGAGTTATTGCCCCTCTTCCGTAGCCTCCTCCTCGGCAGGCCTGCCACGACCGACCACCTCGGGCTCGGCCTTCTCTTCGACGACGCCCTCTTCCTCCACTTCCTCGACAACCTCTTCTTCGACCTTGATGACGGCCGGCGGCACGACCGATGCGATCGTCGCCGCAGCGTCGGTCAGTATCTCGATGTCCTCAGGTACTTGCAGATCGGCGACCGTGACACTGTCGCCGATGTCCATCTGGGAGATCTCGAGGTCTAGCGCCTCGGGGATCTTCGACGGGATACAGCGGATCTCGACGTCGTGCCGCAGGTGCTCCATGATCCCGCCTTCCTTGACCCCGGGCGCGACACCCACCAACCGCACGGGCACCTCGAGCTTCACCTTCTCACCCTTACGAACGACCAGGAAATCGATGTGCAACACTTCGGATCGGTAGGGATGCACCTGCACCTCGCGGATCAGCACGCTCGACGTGGCACCGTCTTCTTCCTTCAGATCGATGATCGTGCTCTCGTACGAGCCCG
>CP070812.1:3703792-3710369 GCA_020344015.1 Gemmatimonadota bacterium | reverse complement strand
AATCCGTCCAGGTCACATCCGGCAGCAGCGTGTGGCGGATGAAGTCGCCGCCCCAGGACGCCACCAGCACAGCCACCACGGCGCCGACGGCTGCCAAGGCTATGCTCTCGGTGAGCAGCATTCCGGTGAGCCTACCGCGCGAGATCCCCAGGGCGAGGCGGACGGCGATCTCCTTCCTGCGGCGCAGGCTGCGGGCCAGCAGTAGGTTCGCCACGTTGGCGCAGGCGATCAGCAGAACGATGAGCGAGACACCGGCCCGTAGAACCGAGACCTTCGACTCTTCGGACGCGTTGGGCCCCCGGGCCTCCACCAGAGGGGCGACGACCACGCGTACGTTCTCGTCGTAGTATCCCCGTTCGATATGTTCGCGCCGGCCATTGCGATGCAGATGCGTCGCCTCGCTCTCCGCCGCCGCCACGCTCACGCCGTCGGCCAGCCGCGCGACGACCTTGATCCAGTAGTAGTTGCGGGTGCGCTTCCAGCGATCGGTCTGTCTCTCGGTGGTGTAGGCGTGGAGAGGTGCCCAAAGTTCGACACCCTCCAAATCCAGTCCAGTGAAGCCTTGGGGTGCGACACCGATGACCGTGTACGCCCCTCTTCCAATGTCGAGCGTGCGGCCCAGCACCGTTGGGTCGCCCCCGAACCGTCTCTGCCACAGGCCGTAGCTCAGGACCGTGACGCCGGCCGCCCCGGCCTGGTCTTCCGACTCGTCGAAGAACCGACCCAGCGCCGGCTCGAGCCCTAGCACCCTGAAGAACGACGCCGAGGCCAGACCCCCGTTTAGGCGGACCGCGTTTACGCCACGACCCAACGTCACGTCGTTGGGCCAGTAAGCCCCGACCTCCGAGAAGCTGCTCGCCTCCTGCCAGTCCGTGAAGTCGAGGTACGCAAACGCTCGCTGATGGACCAGCTCTCCGCTCCGACGGATCTGCATGTGCGCGTACAGGCGCCGCACCTGGTCGGCGTCCCTCACCTGCGCCGGCTCGCTCAACAGCAGCCGGTCCACGATGCCGAACATGGTGGCGTTGACGCCGATCCCCAGGGCCAGCGTCACCACCACCGCCGCTGTGAACCCGGGCGACCTCCGAAGCCCCCGAGCGGCGTAGCTCAGATCGTCCAGTGCACTCACGAGTATCGCCAGCCAACGAGCCATGGTCACTCCTCCCACGGATGATTTACTCCGTCGTAGGGTCAAGGCAGGGGCTGTGCCAGAAGTGTTCTAGACGCTAATTGATTACGGAATATCAACTTAGGTGTGCGATTCGTCGGCTGCCCCCACCGGACAGGCGTGCGCCTGTGGGACGCGAGCCGCCGGATCCGAACACTAATACGACGACAGCCAGCCCACCTTGCCGCCGGGCCCCTCTACGAAGAGGAACTCCTCGTGTGCTCCGAGGACGGGGACCTCTGTGCCCGGGGCGACCGCCTCGAAAGCGAGCGCCGTGGACGACGGGTCGGTCAACAGTAGCGCACCGTCGGTGACGACCGTGCTGCGTATCGGGCTGTCCGCCGGTTCGGTGAGCCGCGCCGCCACGTACCCGATGGTGCCGTCCGGAGTGACCACGCGATACCACGCGCCGCTCCCCCCTTCGACCCGCATAGGTGTGTGGAGTGGCAATTCGGCGAGCATGTTCGAGCGGGTAGTGGGGAGCGCCCGGACGCGGGCGCCGTCGAGCGTCACGCGGGCGAGTCCACCGATCAGATTCGGATCGCCGCTGAAGTCTGCGGGCGTCGTCGGCAGCTGCCGCAGCGCCGGGTACGGATCGAACGAGCCGCTCGAGTATAGGCCGAAGTGCAGGTGGGGCGGGGTAGTGCGAGCGTTACCCGTGTTTCCGACGAACCCGATGGTGTCGCCGGCGAGGACCCGCTGACCGCGGCTAACCGCCTGTCTATCGAGGTGGGCGTAATAGTGGGTCTGCCCGAACCGGTCGCGCAGCCAGATCACGTTGCCGCCGAGCCCGTTGCTACGGGTGCTGCGCACAACACCGTCCGCGGCAGCGAGCACCGGCGTCCCTCGGCGCGCGAAGATGTCGAGCCCCTCATGCCTGCGACGCCCCGCGTCGCGGGGGTCGCCGTACCAGCTGCCGATATCCGTGGCACCGCCCTCGGAGACCGGAAACTGTAGCGATGGCCCGACCACGACGGTGATCGAGTATCTGCCGCCGCGTAGAAGCTCAGGCTGAACGCGGATCAGATAGTCGCCGTCGCGTCGCGCCAGATAATCCAGCTCGCGCTCCAGGCTATCGGCGCTCGCCACGCGCCGCGGCGCGGCGCCGGGCCGATTGGATAAAAAGAAGAGATCGATGAAGACCTGGTAAGCGGTGTCGGGCTCGCTCTCGAAGGTTGCCTCTATCCGCTGACCGCGCTGTGCCGACACGCGATACGCGGTCGCCATCGCCTCACGCGGGTCGAGGTAGCTCTCCTCGAGATACGGACTTGCAACGGCTACGGGATTCTCCAGTGCCGTACGCGCCGCGGCCAGCCAGTCACTCCCCAACGCCGTCTGGTCGAGCCCCGCCGCGAGCAGCGCCCGCTCGTAGCGCTCGTGCGGGGTGTACCCGGCGAAGAACTCACGTAGCGACTCTCTGCTACACGCTGAGACGCCGAGTAGCAGAGTCACGCTGCACAGCCAGAGCCATTTGCCAGCGAAGTAGCTTCTCATGCCACCGTGTATGAGTATCCTGTGCCTTTTGTTCCTTCGGACCGCGGGACCATCCCAGCGGGCGGTCGTCACTTCTATAGACGCGTCAGGTCGGCCAGACGTTTCAGCGGGTAGTCCCGCGAGGATCCCGGCGGTGACAATCGTGTTGGTAGTGCTAGAGAGTCAAGTGGGAACAGATATCGGCGGTCGGCTCTACACGATCCCACGGTTTCGGCGGCGCCCGGAGTCGTCAAGCCGGCCGAAGAGGAGGGCAAAGAAAAGGCAAGCGATCTCGACCAGGATCACCAGCAGAGCGGCGAGCACGACCACGGCGACCACGCCCGCGAGCATATCGGGAAGGGGCAAGAGATAGAGCGGCTCAGACTGAAACATACCAATTCCTCCAAACCTTGACGCGCTCGTTCTTTTCGCGGCGCGGGGGCCGTGGCCGTCAAGGACCGCCGCGACCCTCCGCGATCCGCCTCACTTCAGGACGGCTTGGAAGGCGAACGGCACCCCGTATCTTCCCATCGTATCCTTTGAATGGTCGAGCCGACCGATACAGTCGGCGTCCGAGGCAACATGCCACGCGTCTGCTGCGACCCGGTGGACCACAACGCACTCATCGATTTCGATCTGGTAGACATCCTTCTTGTTGTTGCCAGGAACACACAGCACAGATCCGGTGCCGAGCAGCGAGTTGCCCACCGGTAGGTCGAGGAGTTCGCTCGAGGAGTGCACCCTCAGCTGAAAGCCCCCGCATTGCTCGTCGAGCCCGGCCAGCGCGATCCGGATCCGACCGTTACGCGAGTTGGGACCTGGCCCACTCTTGATGGCAATCTGATCGTGCTCATCTTTCAAGTCCGCCAAGTGGACAATGGCACCTTCACCGTCCAGGTAGGGCCCGGCCCCGTCGCTGAGCATCGCGTCGCCTGCTCGGTTTTCGAGCGTTATAGCCATTGCGTAGATAGTAAACTTCTGTCGCTGCGGTGCCGGAGGTTTGACCTTTGCAGCGGCAGGGGTCGGCGAGGTGATCGAACGGCCTGGGTCATCGCAGGCGACCGATGCAAGGCACAGAACCATTCCCGTGGAACAACTGAGCACGAGGTTGATTCGCGACTTGGTCATGGTATATCTCCTCAACATTGTTGGCGCGCGAGCCACCTGGTGGCGCGCGTGCTCACCGACTTCCGTTCGTCGCGCCCGTGCCCGGGATGTTCTGGATCATCCAGATCTCGCCCTTCGTGTCGCCGGAATAGTAGGCGATGCGCGAGCCGTCAGGGTGCAGGCGCAAGAATCTGGTGTCGTAGGCACCGGGAAGCTCGAACAGTCGTTGCGGCTCTCCTCCCGAGCTCGAGATCTTCCATGCCGCCCCATCATCGGTGATGAACAGGATGTGGCGGCCATCCGGAGTCCAGGGGAGCCCAGAGCGGAACTCGAAATTCGGTGCGGAATCGAGGCGGTACAACTCCCGCAGCTCACCACCCGAGGTGGGAACGGTCAGCAGCCGGCTTACTCCGGTGAAGCTTGCATCGACGATCGCCAGGGTGCGTCCGTCGGGTGAGAGGGAGAGGCTGGACAGCCCCGCGATGGCAGCGATCTGCCTCTCGACGCCGCTATTCATATCGCGTGCGAGGATCCGCGCCTCACTCATATTGTTAGGGTCCATGCGCGCGAAGTACATCGTTCCTGCGTCGGGGGAGAATTCCAGGGCCCCAATATCCGCTTCTATGGTGGCCACTGAGCAGTTGCTCGAACCGGTCAGTCCGAACCCGAAGCATGCCAGACCCTCGAGCCTGCCCGTGGCAAGATCGATGCGAAACAGCATGTTGCGTAGCTGGAGGTCCAGCGCGACAATCATCATACTGTTGCTGTCGGGCCCCCACCGAAGCAGTCTTACACTGCGCAGCTCGACCGGAATCTCGCGCGCATCGTCACCCGTGACGGGCCTGATGACCAGCCGCTGGTTCTGGACCATTGGGTCGCTGGTCACGTACGCCAGGTACTTTCCGTCGGGCGACCACTCGCCGGCCATGCTCATACCTTCGGAAACGTCCTGAACCGGGGTTGGCTGCCTTATCAAGCGGCCGGCTGCGAGGTCGACCGCACCCGTGTAGACCTGCGGTTGCTCGATGGGCACGCCGTAGAAGTACGCATCGCGGGAGAACCCAAGCGGCTGAAGCCTCCACACATCGCCTCGCAGCAGCTCGGGCTCACCACCGGCCAGGTCCGGTCCAATGGGTAGCCGCCAGATGCCCTGGGTGACCTCGCGATCGCTGTAGAAGAGGATGCTCGTGCCGTCGGGCGTGAAGCCCATGAGTCGGTCGTCGCTCGGACCGCTCAGCACCTTGAGTTCACGCCCATCGGCCACCGAGATCGCGAGGATATCGCTATCCTTGGATCCCTCTCGGGACGGGTGCGTGTAGGCCACGTAGCGGCCATCCGCCGAAAATGCGGCCAGCGCTGTGTATTCAGATCCGAGACTCTTGAGCACACGGATCGAGCCGTCAGTCGTTGAGACGAGCACTAGCTCAATCCCTTCCGGGCCGAGGGCCTGCACGAGCAGCTGTCTACCGTCGGATGACCAATCGGCGATTAGGAAGTAGTAGTAACTCTCGTGCTTGGGCAGGAGGACGTGCGGATCCGTTCCGTCGGTGTTTATAACCCAGATCTCGTACCCGGTCTTGGCTGAGCTGAACCAGCTGTACGCAATCTGGGAACCGTCGGGGGAGAACACGGAGGTTTCGGCCCAGGCCAGTGAGTCCGTCCACGATCCGCCCTTCGTCACGTCACGCAACTCACCGGACAGCAGATCGAGGACCGCGAGGTTCCCTGTGAGCCAATGGATCTCGGTCAGGTAGCGGCCGTCAGGCGACGGAGATGATGCCCAAAAGTCGGGCTCCGTCCCCGTCCAGACACGCCGGAGTATTAGACCCTCCTCCTCCTGTGCTGCGGCAGACTGGGCCTGCACGGCAGCAGCTGCCGTCAGGACCCAGGCGAATCCCGCCGAGTCGGGTCCGCAGCCCTGAGGGGCGACGGCGAGCAGGGCGGTTGCCAGTGCTGCGGTCGTGCGTTTCATGGCTCCTCCTCCGGGTGGGGCATCGTTCCAGTTAATCACCCGGCCACCAGTCAAGGAGCGTACCGCAGCGGAGGGAGCAGCGTTATTCGGCTTGGCTTGGGCGATTTCGCCTGATCGGGCGATGGGGCAGGAGGTGGATCTCTGTATCAGGCTGTTACAAACTGGGCCTCAGTGTTACAGCGCTCTGCCCTCTGGTGCGCCGGCAAGCGGCAGGCGAATCTCGACGGTGGTCCCTTTGCCGCTGGGGCTCTCGACGCGGATGTCGCCGCCGGCGGCTCGGGCTATGCGGCGGGCGATAGTGAGACCGAGGCCGGTCCCGCCTTCCTTGGTGGAGAACAGCGGATCGAAGATTCGCTCGAGTGCCTCTGCCGGAATTCCCATGCCGTCGTCGTGGACTGTGACGACGGCCGACTCGCCCTCGCGGCCGACCCGGACTACGGCCGCGCCGCCGGCCTCGAGGGCCTGGGCCGCGTTCTGTATGACGTTGAGGAAGAGCTGTTCCAGGGCTCCGGTATCCCCCCGCACGGTCAGCGGCTGCTGCGGAGCGGCCTCTACCGTCAGGGTCGCGCCGCGCGCCTCGAACGCGGGTCGGGCAGCGCGCGCGGCGGCGTTCAGCGGATCCGACAGCTCGACCGGCTGCGAGCCTATCCGCCCGCGGCGTGCGACCTCGAGCGTGTCCTTCACCGTCAGGTTGAGTCGTTCGATTTCGGCCAGTGCGCTCTCCAGCGGTTCGCGCAGACTGGAGTCATCAGGCAGCTGCTCTTCCACCGTTTGCAGGTCGACGCGCACGGCGGTGAGCGGATTCCGTATCTCGTGGGCGAGCGAAGCGGCGAACTCGCCGACGGCTGCCAGCGATT
>CP070812.1:3692105-3703692 GCA_020344015.1 Gemmatimonadota bacterium | reverse complement strand
GAAACCCTCTCTACTACGAGCTCGACCCGCAAACGCCCCACTACCACGCCCACAGGCCTAAACCTCTACGCTCGCTCACACCCGGCTACACTCACCCAACTCGTCCTTCAATTGTCAAACAGCGGATGCGGCCCGCGACGAGCCGCGATACTCCTACTTAATAGGTAGCTATCTATAGTATTATTCGTCCTCAGGTCGGTCAAGTAAAGCGCGGACTTCCTCCTGGCCAAGCGCTCGTCCCTCCGGCCCGCGCTTGAGCAGTGAGAAAAGCAACCGGTCGCGCTCGTGTCGGGGCAGGCGGCGCAGCCAATCGTCTTCGCCGGCGGGCGGCCACTGAAGCCAGACGGCCAGGACCCAGCAGAGGATGGCCAGGAAGGCGAGGGCCTGGGTGACAGGCCGGCTGGGGACGTAGGCCGCCACCAGTCCCTTGAGCCCTTCGCCCAGCGGTCGCAGATCGATGATCGGGGTATGCGGTAGCTCGGTCCGCACCCAGACGAAGGGCAGGACCGAGTACTTGAGGGCCGCCAGGGCGAGGGAGACAAGGCCGAGGACCAACATCACCCGCGTCCGGTGGACGGCGTAGCCGGCGTTCCAGGCGGCGTAAAGCAGCAGACCGACGACGACCCACTCAAGGACGCCCGGCGGTGGCAGCAGCAGCGAGACCAGCTGGGCCGTGGCCGCGGCCCCGTAGACGAGTACGGCAATTCCCCAGGCGTCCCGCGGCCAGGAGAGCGCACCGGTCCCCAGCAGCACATATAAGATGAGGAGAGCCGACAGCCCGTCGACGACCCCGAAGAGCTGATACTCCACACCGGTCGCAGTGACCCTGAGTCCGGCGAAGAAGAAGGTGAGTACGAATAAGGCGCCGACGCCGAAGGCGGCCGCTGGGGTCCAGTCCCGCGAGCTGCGAGCGCTCATTCGGGACACCTCCCGGCGATCGGCCGCTCGAGCACCGCTTCCAGTTCCTCTATGTACTCGTTGATCTGGGCCCGGCGGCGCGTGGGCGCGATGCCGACAACGCAGGTGCCCACCCGCTCCGCCGAGTCCAAGCTCTCGGGTCGGCGCCCCAGTCCGAAGCGGCCGCCGCGCCCCCGCGCCAAGTACCTCCAACCCAGCTCCAGGTAGGTGTCCGCCAGGCCATCGTTGGCCGCCAGCTCCTCCCTGGGGCCGGGCGCGCTCGCGCTGGCCCGCCCGTAGGCCCGCTGGCTTCTTCGCAGCAGGTCGTCGGCAAGGCTATCGGCGCCGATCTCCAGCGCCCGCCCCGCCCGAGCGTACAGGCGCTCACCGTGCCTCAGGTTCGGCCCGAACGCTTGCGCTTCCACAACCAGCACCAGGCGGTCAACGAAATCTCTCGGGCTCTGAGGTTCCACGACGTAAGCCGTCGCCACCGCAAGGCTGAGAACCACGAGACCCACGACGGCGGCCACACGCCGCCACAGCTCGCCGTCACCGAGCCGCCGTAAGGCCCCTACTCTCCAAGGCTGTTTCTCTTCCTCTGGCATCGATGTCGCCGTCCGTCGTCGCAGCCGACCCAGCACCGTGCAGTGATAGGCGATCCGCCCACACTATCATATTACGCAAGCGACACCGCGTCACCTACCAATCGTCAAATATTACGGGAATTCTCGAATGATCATCAGGGGACCAGTGGAACAGGGGAGGTGGGGAAGCTAGAAACCGTTCTATACCTCCCTGCCTCCCCTGTTCCACTGGTCCCTTGCTCGACATTCGAGAATTCCCAACCAAAAAAACCCCGGGAGGCCGTGTACCAGGCTGGCGCCGACTCCCGCCAAGTCAGACGCTTCCAAAAGCTCAGGTACACAAGCCTACCCCGGGGCATCTATCGTGAGCCGGGGTCATTCAATCACAGCGCCCGCTGACCTCCCCCCTATGTCCTTGCCTATTGTTAAAAAAGCGGACTGACCTGCGATCGAACGACCACCGGCTCCATTCTCTCAAGCTCCAGTACTGCTCACACACGTCGTCTCGATTGTCAAAGCCAGGCGCCCTTCCCTGCGCCGCCCGTCCGGCCCGGCCAGCAGATCCTAGGGGCAAGCCGTGTGCCTAACAGCCTCGAACCGCATAAGAGCATGTACACCATAGGATTGGGTCCGCTGGAGCCCTTGACACCACCGCTCCCGCGGCCCCCCCTTTCGGTCAGCTTGACCTCGTCCCCAAGGACATTTTGACCGAAACCCCTTGTCAGCGACCAGTCTGCGGCTTAACTTACCCTCACTCCCCTCGTCCCTCCCCACGCACTTTCGAATGGAGCACCGTTCTCTCATAGGCACGGATTCAGGGACAGCAGAGCTGCTGCGCCGTATCGGCGATCTGGTCATGGGGTCGGCCAAGTGTGATGTGTCTGACATTTTGGTCGCCTGTGCCGAGGACCTCGGCGTTCGATCCGCCCTTTGGCTGAAGGCCGAAGGGGTGACCGAACTGCTGTGTGCCCACCCGGCCGGAGGGCTCGAGCTAGCGCGCCTGGGAGAGAGGCCGGCGGAGTGGGCCGAATCGCTGACGGAGCCGCTGCTGCGCCGTGAGCATCTGCAGGAGGGAGAGAGCCTGTGGCCGAGCAGCCGTTCGCAGGTGATCTGGCCGCTCGACCTCGAGGGCGAGGAACGAGCGATCTGGGTTGTGGAGTCGGAGGCGGCGGAGCCGCCGGATGTGGCGGCGCTGGCGCCGCTGCTGCGCGTGGCGCTGACGCTGACGCGAGCTCGACAGCTACAGGCCGACCACGAGGTCCAGCTACGTGACCTGCGCTCGGCGCAGGAGTTGATGGGTCATATCGTCGACGCGCTTCCTGTCGGTCTGTATGTGGTGGACAAGGACTATCGGATCGTGGCGTGGAACCGCAAGCGCGAGACGGGGACACAGGGTGTTGCGCGCGAGGACGCGATCGGCAAGACGGTGTTCGAGGTTCTGTACCGGCAGCCGAAGGAGCGACTGAGCGAGGAGTTGCAGGAGGTATTCGCGACGGACGAGATCCGGCGCTACGAGGTGGAGTCGAGCGCGTCGGGTGAGCGCCGCTTTTTCCGACTGACGAAGGTGCCGATGCACGTTTCCGGCACCGATGAGGTCACGCACGTGATCACGGTCGGCGAAGACGTGACGGAGCAGAAGCGGATAAGCGAGCGGATCTCGCACGCCGAGAAGCTGGCAGCGTTGGGGCAGATGGCGGCGGGCGTGATGCACGAGATCAACAACCCGCTGGCTACGATCGCGGCGTGCGTTGAGGCAGTCCGCGAGTTCGCCGAGGACCACTCGGAACACGCCGAATTTCTCTCGATGATCGACACCGAGGTGGACCGCTGCAAGCGTATCGCCCGTGACCTGCTCGCCTTCAGCCGGCCGCCTCCCAGCGAGAAGGGTCCGGTCGACGTTCAGGAGACGGTCGAAGAGACCCTCAAGCTCCTGATGCACCACGACCGCTTCAAGACGATCCGTGTGCAGCGCGAATATGTGTACGACCTGCCGTTGGTCTGGGCGAACTCAGAGCGACTGGTCCAGGTATTCGTGGCGTTGGCGCTGAACTCCTTGGACGCGATGGAAGACGACGGCGAGCTGAGAGTACGGACCGAAGTCCTGGACGAGGCGGGCAGAGAAGAAGTCGGGATCTCGTTCATCGACACGGGCTGCGGCATACCAGAGCTGGATATCCCGAAGATCTTCGAGCCCTTCTACACCTCGAAGATGCCCGGCAAAGGGACGGGTCTCGGGCTATCGATCTGCTACGGGATCATCCAGGAACACGGCGGCCGTATCGAAGTCGATTCGACGATCGGCGCCGGCAGCAATTTCAGGGTCGTTCTCCCGTCGTATCGGGGGGAGATCTCGGACGAAGAAGCATCGTAATCGGGGGGTTAGAAAGTGGCTGAAACGTCGATCCGGATTCTCCTGGCGGAGGACGAACGCAACCTCTCGCGGATCCTCGAGACTCAGCTCCGCAAGAAGGGATTCGAGGTCGAGGTGGCCTACGACGGCCGTCAGGCGGTGGAATTGCTGAGGGACAGCGAGTTCGATGTCGCGCTGGTAGACCTCGTGATGCCCGAACTGGACGGGATCGGGGTGCTACGCGAAGCGGTAGACCTCGACGCGCCGCCCGAGGTGGTGATCGTTACAGGTAACGGCACGGTAGAGACGGCGATCGCGGCGATGAAGCTGGGCGCCTACGACTACGTGACGAAACCTTGCCGCGTGGCTGAGCTCGAGATGCTCGTGCGACGTGCCTTCGAGAAGCGACAGTTGGCAGTCGAGAACGTACGACTACAGACGCGGCTGTCGAGACATGAGGAGTTCCCGGAGATCGTAACCGCCAGCGCTGCCATGGAAGAGGTCCTCGAGCTGGCCCGTAAGGTCGCCGCGTCCGACAGCGCTGTGCTGATCTGCGGGGAAAGCGGGACCGGCAAGGAACTGATCGCGCGGGCGATACACCGGCTGTCACCGCGGGCCGACGGCCCGCTGACAGACATTAACTGCGCCGCCATCCAGGAGAACCTGCTCGAGTCGGAGCTGTTCGGCCACGAGCGGGGCGCCTTCACCGGCGCTATGACGCGTAAGCTGGGACTGTTCGAACTGGCTGACGGCGGCACTCTGTTCATGGACGAGATCGCCGAGTTGGCACCGCGCCTTCAGTCCAAGTTATTGCGGGCACTGGAGATGGGCGAGTTCTTCCGCGTCGGCGGCACCCAGAAGGTGGGCACCGACATCCGGCTGCTGGCGGCGACCAACCGCGAGCTCGACATCGAGGTGGCGGAGGGCAACTTCCGGGATGACCTCTATTATAGGATCAACACGCTGACCATATTCATCCCGCCGCTCCGTGAACGTCTCGAAGACATTCCAGTCCTGGCGCGGCATTTTCTAAAGAAACAGCTCACCGCGAACCCGCCGGAGCTTACCGATGAGGCCCTCGACGCTTTGATCGCCTACGGGTGGCCGGGCAACGTTCGCGAGTTGCGGAATATCATGGAGCGCCTGGCGATCCTGCGCGCCGGCCAGGAGATCCAGCCCCAGGACCTGCCGCGCGACCTGTCTCAGAGTCGGCGCGGCGACGGCGGCGGTCAGTTGGTCGGGCAAGATGTATCGCTGGAGGACCTGGAACGAGCCCACATCGAGGCCGTGCTGAGGAGAGAGAACTGGCACCAGGGGCGGGCGGCGGACACGCTGGGGATCTCGGCGAAGACGCTGTACCGGAAGATCAGGACGTACGGTCTCGAGAGACCTTCTTGAGAGGGGAATTCGGGAATCCATGACCAGTTGACTACTTGAACCATAGAACAATCGAAATATGAAGGGCCGCTTGGCTAGCCAGGCGGCCCTTCTCAATTCAGATGCTCTATTGCTCTATTAGTCAATTAGTCATGGATTCCCGAATTCCCAATAACTACGCCTCCGCCGCTGACTCACTCAGCACCGACACCTCGTTGTCGAGGACCTGGACGAAGCCTCCCGATACACGGAAGCGTCGCGTCCCTTGCTCGGTGACAAGGCGGAGCGTGCCCTCGCCGAGCAGCGCCATGAGCGGCGCGTGATCACGGAGGATACCGATCTCGCCGTCGAAGGCGGGAACGACGAGGAACTTGACAGGGCCCTCGAAGACATTGTGCTCCGGTGTTATCACCGAGAGGTTGAACGGCCGGCCGCTTCCGGGAACCGCCATACTCAGTTACCCATCGCTTTGGCTTTGTCGACCACCTCGTTGATGTCGCCGACCATGTAGAACGCCTGCTCGGGAAGCTCGTCGAACTCGCCGTTCACCACCCGCTCGAACGACTCGACTGTATCCTCGCGCCGCACATAGCGGCCCTGCGTGCCCGTGAACGCCTCGGCAACGAAGAACGGCTGCGAGAGGAAGCGCTCGATCCGGCGCGCCCGGTTCACTATCAGCTTGTCCTCCTCCGACAGCTCATCCATACCAAGGATCGCGATGATGTCCTGCAGGTCCTTGTACCGCTGAAGGATCTCCTGTACGCGCGTCGCTACGGAGTAATGGCGTTCGCCAACGTACTGTGGGTCGAGGATGCGGCTGGTAGAGTCGAGCGGGTCGACGGCCGGGTAAATACCCAACTCGACGATCCGGCGCGAGAGCACTGTCGTTGCATCGAGGTGCGCGAACGTCGTGGCCGGGCCCGGGTCCGTCAGGTCGTCGGCGGGCACATAGATCGCCTGAACCGAAGTGATGGAGCCTTTGCGTGTCGAGGTAATCCGCTCCATCAGCTCACCGACGTCTGTGCCGAGGGTCGGCTGGTAACCCACCGCCGAAGGCATCCGGCCGAGCAGCGCCGATACCTCGTTACCGGCCTGGATGAAGCGGTAGATGTTGTCGATGAAGACGAGCACGTCCTGACCTTCCACGTCGCGGAAGTACTCGGCGACGGTGAGGCCGGTCAGGCCGACCCGGAAGCGGGCGCCCGGCGGCTCGTTCATCTGGCCGTAGATGAGCGCCGCACTGCTTTTGTCCGGGTCGCCGGGCGTTATCACACCGGCTTCGGTCATCTCAAGCCATAGGTCGTTGCCCTCACGGGTTCGCTCACCCACACCGCAGAACACGGAGCGGCCGCCGTGCTCGGTGGCGATGTTGTGAATGAGCTCCATGATAACAACCGTCTTGCCGACGCCGGCACCCCCGAAGAGACCTGTCTTACCACCCTGCAGATACGGCGCGATGAGGTCGACGACCTTGATGCCGGTCTCGAAGATCTCGCTGCTCGGAACCAGGTTCTCCAGCTCGACCGGTGGCCGATGGATCGGCCACCGCTCCTCGGCATGCACCGGCCCCTGCTCGTCCACCGGCTCACCCATCACGTTGATGATCCGACCCAGCACCGAGTGACCGACGGGCGTCGTGATGGGGCCACCGGTATCGATGACCTTCATGCCGCGGACGATGCCGTCGGTGATGTCCATCGCTACGGTGCGGACCTGGCTCCGTCCCAGGTGCTGCTGGACCTCGCAGATGACGTCGATCGGCGTTTCGCCGTCACCACTTACCCGTACGGCAGTGTGTATCTCGGGCAGTTTCTCGGGCTCGAACTCGATGTCGACGACCGGTCCGATGACCTGTACTACCTTACCAATGTTGTCAGCCATTGTCGCTCGCTTCGTTTCTCTACTAGCCTCTCAACGCCTCGGAGCCACCGGTGATCTCTGTGAGCTCCTGGGTGATCTGCGCCTGGCGCGCCTTGTTGTACTGAAGGGTCAGCGTCTTGATTAGTTCGTCTGCGTTGTCGGTCGCGTTCTTCATCGCCGTCATTCGCGCTCCCTGCTCGGCCGCCGCCGACTCGACCAGCGCGCGGTAGACGGCGTTGCGGACGTAAAGCGGCAGCACGGTAGTGAGGATCTCCTCGGCCGACGGCTCGAACAAATAGTTGTGGGCACGCGCTCCGCGCCCTTCGCCGGGTGGACTGACCGGAAGCACGCGCATCCGGGTCGGCGGTGTTGAAAGCGCGTTCTTGAAATGCGCGTATACGACATCGATCGCATCGAGCTCGCCCGACTCGAAGCGCGGGATGAGCGGATCGATGACCGAGCGCGCATCCTCCATGCTTGGGCGATCCGTGATGTCCTGTCGTCTCGACGCCATCGGCTCACGTCGGAACTGGAAGAAGTTGATCCCTTTTCTTCCGATTACGTGGAACTCGACATCGACCCCGTCATCACGCAGCTCGCCGAGCAGGCTGCGGGCCATCCGAATCAGGTTGACGTTGAAGCCGCCGGCCAATCCCCGATTGCTCGTGATCAGAACCAGCGCCGAGCGGCGCAGCTTAGCGGGCTGTCTGAGAATCGGGTACTTCTCCGCCAGTTCGGGCGCGAAGAGACTCGAGATTACCTCTGCCAGCTTCGCGGCATAGGGACGCGCCGCCCGCACACGATCCTGGGCACGGCGTAATTTCGACGCCGCGACCATCTCCATGGTGTGCGTGATCTGGCGTGTGCTCTGAATCGAGCGGATCCGTCGCCGGATGTCACGTGTCTTCGACATGCGCTCCTACTCGCCGGCAGCCTGGGGCTCCGCCGGCTGCGCGGCGGCCGCCGGCCCCGTCTCGCGACGCTTGCTGGCGAAGAACTGTTCCTTGAACTCTTCGATCGCCGCCTTCAAGGACTCCTCGTTCTCTTCCGAGATCCGGCCCTCGGCGCGGATCGCCTTACCGACGTCCGGGTGGCTGGCCCCCATGAAGCTGTGGAACCCGGCCTCCCACGCCTTGATGTCGGCGACGTCGACGTCGTCGAGATGGCCGTTGGTGCCGGCATAGATGATCATCACCTGATGCTCGACCGGCAGTGGCACGTACTGACCTTGCTTCAACACCTCCACCATCCGCTCGCCGCGGGCGAGCTGCTTCTGAGTGGCTGTGTCGAGCTCGGCGGCGAACTGGGCGAAGGCCTCGAGCTCCCGATACTGAGCCAGATCGAGGCGCAGCCGGCCTGCGACCTGGCGCATCGCCCTGAGCTGAGCCGAGCCGCCGACGCGGGACACCGAGATTCCCACGTTCATCGCGGGCCTGACACCGGCGTAGAAGAGGTCGTTCTCGAGGTAGATCTGACCGTCGGTAATCGAGATTACGTTGGTCGGGATGTAGGCGGCGACGTCGCCCGCCTGCGTCTCAATGATCGGCAGCGCCGTGAGCGAGCCGCCTGCCTTCTCTATCTCCGCGTGGCCCTTGATGATCTCCTCATCCTCGGTGACCTTGGCGGCGCGTTCCAGCAGTCTGGAGTGGTTATAGAAGATGTCCCCGGGATACGCCTCACGACCGGGAGGCCGCCGCAGTACCAGCGACAGCTGGCGGTAGGCCTGCGCCTGCTTGGAGAGGTCGTCGTAGACGCAGAGCGTGTGGCGACCCTCCTTGTACATGAAGTACTCGGCCATCGTGCAGCCGCAGTAAGGCGCCACGAACTGGAGCGTCGCCGGGTCGCTGGCATTTGCTGCAACGACGATGCTGTGCTCCATCGCGCCCTCGCGCTCCAACCGGTCGATCAGTGCGGCGATCGTCGACGCCTTCTGGCCGATACCGACGTAGACGCAGATGACGTCGCCGCCCCTCTGGTTGATGATCGTATCGACGGCGATGGCCGTCTTGCCGGTGCTGCGGTCGCCGATGATCAGCTCGCGCTGGCCGCGCCCGATGGGCGTCATCGAGTCGATCGCCTTGAGGCCGGTCTGCAGCGGCTCTTTAACCGGGCGCCGGTAGACGATGCCCGGCGCCTTGCGCTCGACCCGCATCCGATGCTTGCAGGCGACGGGTCCCTTGCCATCGAGAGGTTCGCCCAACGGGTTGACGACGCGCCCGGTGAGCTCGGGGCCCACAGGGATGGAGAGCACCTGGCCGGTCCGCCGAACGGAGTCGCCCTCCTTCAGGTGGAGGTAGTCACCGAGGACGATGGCGCCGATGTTGTCCTCTTCGAGGTTCGCCGCCAGGGCAGTGACGGTGTCACCTGTCTCACGTGACTCGATCTCGAGCATCTCGTTGTACATAGCGGAGCCGAGACCCCAGATGCGTGCCACACCGTCGCTGACCTGGAGGACTTCACCGATCTGCTCGGCGTGAAGCTCCTCCTCGTAGCGCTCGATCTGCCGTACCAGCGCCTTCTTGATCTCGCTGGCGCTGAGCTGCGTTCCCGTCTTAGCCATAGATTCCGATCTCACCTTCTATCCGCGCCCGCTCTCGCTCACTGCGACGCCGAGCGCCGGGCACCGTTCAGCCGGTCTCCGGCCTCAGAAGGCTGCGCCGCAGACCCTGAAGCCGGTACCGTATCGAGCCGTCCATAATGCGGTCTCCCACCCTCACGACCACCCCGCCGATGATCCGCGGGTCTGCGATGAAGCGCGGGAGCACTTCCACCCCGAACAACGTGTCCAGATGCTTCTTGATGTTCGCCCGGGCCTTGGCGTCGGGCTCCTCCACCATTGTCACGTCGACCTGCAGTCGCCCGAGCTGTTCATCGACCAGCTTGTCGAACTCCGCTGCGATCTCCGGCAGCACACGCTGACGACGCTTGTCGACCACGACGAGCAGGAACCGCAAAAGCCGCTCGGGGATTTTCCCCTCGAGGACCTCGCGCAGGACCCGCTTCTTGTCCCGTGGCTCGACGCGTGGAGTCGCGAGGAAAGAGCGGAAATCGGCTTCTGATTCGATCAGCTGCACGATTTGCCCCAATTCCACCGCGTAGAGCTCCGCGGCGTCGTCTGCCTGGGCTAGCTCGAATAGGGCTTCCGCGTAACTTCGTGCGACCGTGGTCTCCTGCATCAGCCTGCCTCGCCGCCCTTTTCGTCGGACACCAAGCCTTCCAGGTACTCCTCGACGATCCGGCGGTTCTCCTCCGAGTCCAGCTCCTTGTGCAGCACACGACCGGCCGCGGAGATGGAAAGGTCCACCGCCTCGCGCCGCAGCGCGTCCAGCGCCTCGTCGCGCTCGCGCTCGATGTCTTCACGCGCGCTGGCAACGATCTGATCCTTCTGGCTGCGGGCCGCATCGAGCATCTCGGCTCGAAGCGCCTCCGCCGCCTTGCGGTTATCGGCGAGGATGCTCTGCGCCTGGTCCCGCGACTCATCGAGGATCCGCCGGTGCTCATCGAGCAGCCTGTTCGCTTCCTCCCGGTCGCGGGCCGCTCCATCCAGCGTTTCCTGAATTCGTTTCTCGCGGGATTCCAGGGCGCCGAGGATCGGGCCCCAGGCCCATTTGCGCAGGACGAACAGGAGCAGCAGGAATATCAGCCAGGTCCAGAACATTAGGCCCGGCCAGTTGATATCGAACAGGCCGCCACCGCTGCCCCCGTGCTCTTCCTGTGCCAGCAGCGGGATCGCCGTGACGAGAGATAGACCCAGGGCGGCTGCGAGGGCACATAGATGCCTGGCTGCCGCCCCCGGGCGGCGCCGATTCTTCGACCGCTTAGACATGAGAGAACTCATCCGAGCTCGGTTTACCCTTTGAGCAGCGCGATCACCAGAGCGAACAGGCAGACGCCTTCGATCAGCGCCGCCGTGATGATCATCGCCGTCTGGATGCTGCCGGCGGCATCCGGCTGCCGCGCGATGCTCTCGGTCGCCGAGCCACCGATCCGGCCGATGCCGAGTCCGGCACCGATCACGGCGAGGCCAGCCCCGATGGTCGCACCCATGGTGCCATAGAGCCTGAGTGCCGACTCCGCCTCTATGCCGGGTGTGACAGCCTGAAGTGCACCGAAGATTGTCTCGATCATTTCCCCCTCCTATGAGGAGCTGTAGTTCCGAACAGCACTGATCCCCCTAATGCGGGTGTCTCACCAACCCGATGAACACCGACGTAAGCATCGCGAAGATATACGCCTGCAGGAACGCGATGAATATTTCCATCAGCATGATCGCAACGGCCATGAGCACCGGCGCCGGCCAGATCAGGTACCTGGTGAAACCCTCGGCCGCGCCCGCCATGAAGATCAACCCGACGAACGACAGAATTACGAGGTGCCCCGCCGTCATGTTGGCGAAGAGACGGATAGCCAGCGCGAAGATGCGCGCCAGCTTGGCCACCAATTCGACCGGCGTCATGACGACCGCCATGATGATGCTCCAGAACCAGTTGAGTCCTTTCGGTATGTAGACGATCGTCCC
>CP070812.1:3673767-3692005 GCA_020344015.1 Gemmatimonadota bacterium | reverse complement strand
CTCCTTCCGGAACGGTTCAAGCCGCGCCTCGCAGCCCTTCCAACAAGAGGGGCGAGTGCCGGGTCATGTCGCGATGGTGGGGGAAGGATTCGAACCTTCGTAGGCATCAGCCGGCAGATTTACAGTCTGCTCCCTTTGGCCGCTCGGGCACCCCACCACTGGATATCAATGGATGGAAAGACCAGGCCATGCGAGCCGGTGGTCCGGCTGGCCTCCGAGCCTCCCACCTTGCGGCCAGGCCCTGGACATAGAGACACGACGAACCCGGGGAGCCTCGCCTCGTCGCCGGATCGCCTGTTTACTGCTGCCAAAGCGTCTAGCCGTTGCTTTCTGGAGCTGACGGCGGGACTTGAACCCGCAACCTGCTGATTACAAATCAGCCGCTCTTCCAAATTGAGCTACGTCAGCGTTAACAGTTAGCCGAGAATTGTACTTCAGATATCAGATAGTGTCAAGATTATCGGACCAGGCGCCAGCGGCTTCCCGCCGGCGAGTCCTCGACCTCTATGCCCCGCTCGGCCAGCTCGCCGCGGATGGCGTCGGCTCGGCCGTAATCCTTTGCGGCGCGGGCAGCTGCGCGCTCGGCCAGTTTCGCCTCGACCCAAGAGCGGAGCTCCTCGGAGACGGCCCCGGCCTCCCCCTCGGCGAGGGCGAGCACGCCGAAGACCTGGTCGATGGAATCAACGGCGGTGAGGGCGGCATCGGCGTCGGCGGCCGGCACGCGTTCGCCGGCCCGATCGAGGGTGGCGTTGGCCTCGCGCACGAAGACGAAGAGGGCGCCCCACGCCTCGGCGACGTTGAGGTCATCGTCGAGCGCCGTCTCGAAGTCCCTGAGCGCCTGGTCGGCGAGCTCGGGCAGGCGGGTCGCTTCGAGGCCCCGATCGTCCGAGCGGCTGGCCCGTAGACGGCGCCGGAAGTCGATCAGCCGCTCGACGGAGCGGGAGGCGTCGTCGAGTCCGGCGAGCGTGAAATTGAGCTCGCCTCGGTAGTGGGCCGAGATGAGGAGGCGTCGAATGGCAGACGGCTGATACCCTTGGTCGACCAGGTCGTCCACGGTGTAGTAGTGGTTCTGCGACTTGGACATCTTGCGACCGTCGAGCAGCGCGTGCTTGGCGTGGAGCCAGAGGCGAGCGAACGGTTCGCCCGTTGCGCCCTCCGCCTGGGCGATCTCGTTCGTGTGGTGAGGAAAGACGAGATCGACGCCGCCGGAGTGGATGTCGAACGGTTGCCCGAGGTGCTCGATCGCCATGACCGAACATTCGAGGTGCCAGCCGGGCCGTCCGGCTCCCCACGGCGAGTCCCAGATCGCCACGTCTCCTTCCTCCGGTCGCTCGCCGCCCTTCCAGAGAACGAAGTCACGGGCATCGCCCTTGTCGTAGGCAGCGTCGCCGGTCTCTCGCCCCTCACGCAGTGACGCTCGATCTAGCTGGGCCAGCTCGCCGTAGCTCGGGAACTCAGAGATATCGAAGTACACAGAGCCATCCGCCTCATAGGCGAGCCCGCGTTCGACCAGCCTCTGCACCATCTCCACCATCTGAGGCACATAGTCAGTCGCCCGCGGGTAGTGCTCGGCCCGTTCGAGCCCCAGACGATCGTGATCTCTGAAGAACGCGTCGATGAACGGCAGGGTCAGCTCGCGCAGGGTCACGCCCTGGGCCACCGCAGCATGGATCGTCCTGTCATCGACGTCGGTGAGGTTCCGCACCTGCACGACCTGGTAGCGCTTCCATTTCAGGTAGCGTCGCAGGATGTCCTCGAACAGGAAGGTGCGGAAGTTGCCGACATGAGCGGTGTCGTAGACGGTGGGGCCGCAGGTGTAGATGCGGACCCGTCCCTCTTCGAGCGGGTGGAATTCCTCGATCCGTCGTGTCAGCGTGTTGTGGAGCCGCAGCGTCATGTACCGAAATCTGTCAAGCTCGCTCGCCCGAGGCGAACGACCGGGCCACTGCATCGAAGGCGGCCGCCGGGTCCTTCGCCCCGGTGACGGAGCGGCCGACGACGATAAAGTCGGCACCTGCCCGGGCGGCGTCCTCGGGAGTCGCGTAGCGGCTCTGGTCCGCCGGATCGTCACCAGGCAAGCGGATGCCGGGGGTAACGACCTTGAGGACGTCACCATGGCTTCGCTTGATCGGCTTGACCTCAGTCGGTGAGGCCACCACGCCCGGCAAGCCGGCGCTCACCGCCAGCGAAGCGAGGCGGACCACCTCGTCGACCAGCGAGACGGGTGAGCGGCCGAATACCTGCTCGACGTCCTCGCTGACCAGGGAGGTCAGCAGCGTGACGGCCACGACATCGGGGCCGTCCGGGCCCGCGGCCTCGCGGGCGGCTTCAAGCATCGCCTGGCCACCGGCGGCGTGGACGGTCAGCATGTGAACGCCGCGGCGCGCGGCCGCCCGTACGGCCCCCGCCACAGTGTTGGGGATGTCGTGGAACTTGAGATCGAGGAATATGCGCTTGCCCCGCTTCTTCAGTTCGTCGAGCAGGCTGGGCCCCGCCTCGGTGAACAGAATGGCGCCTACCTTGACGATCTGGGCGTCATCTCCCAGCGCATCAACGATCTGCAGTGCGTCTTTACGCGTCGGCAGGTCGAGCGCGACAATGATTCGGTCCTTAACAGGGTCAGTCATCAGGCCTCCAAAGCTCCAACCAGATGAGCCAGCTTGTCCACTCCCTGGCGAGCGCAGATCTCTCTTAGTCCCTCGATCGTCTCGGGCGCCGTGTAGGGGTCGACGAACATGGCGGTCCCGATCTGTACGAGTGCTGCGCCGGCAAGGATATACTCCAACGTATCGCGGGCGTTGCAGATCCCGCCTATGCCAATAACCGGCAGCTCGACCCGGGAGGCGACTTTCCAAGTCGCGTAGACGCCCATCGGTCGTATCGCCGGGCCGCTGATCCCGCCGGTGACGTTACCGATCACCGGCCTGCGCGCTTCGACGTCGATCACCATCCCGGGGAACGTGTTGATCGCGCTCAAGCCGTCGGCTCCGTTGTCCTCGCAGATCTGGGCGAAGAGACCGATATCGGCGACGTTCGGGGTCAGCTTGATCACGAGAGGTCGCTGCGTGGCCGCCCGGAGGGCGCCGACGAGCTGAGCGAGCGCCAACTCGTCTGTGCCGAACATGGTACCGCCTTCGACGTTCGGACAGGAGACGTTGATCTCGTAGCCCAGGAAGCCATCCTGTTCGTCCAGCCCTGCGACGACCTTGACGAAGTCATCAACGCTCCAGCCGGCGACGTTCACCAGAACGTGCGCCCGGCGCAGGTTATCGCGCAGCCAGGGGAGCTTCTCCCGCTTGAAGCCCTCGAGCCCGACGTTCGCCAAGCCGATGGCATTGATCATCCCGCCCGGCGTCTCAGTGATGCGAACGGGCGGGTTCCCGGCCCGCGCCTCGGGCGTGACCGCCTTCGTTACTATCCCACCCAGCTCGTCGACGGCGATGAGGTCGGCGTACTCCTCACCGTAACCGCACGTACCAGAGGCCAGCATCACGGGGTTCTGGAACTCGACGCCGAAGACGTCCATCGAAAGATCTACCATCTGAGTCGCTCCGCCGCGAAGACGGGCCCGTCCGAGCAGACGAGGCTGTATCCGGCTTCCCCCGTCTCCGGGTCAACCGTCTCAATGGCGCAACCGATACAGGTTCCCACCCCGCAGGCCATGTGTTCCTCCACGGCAAGCTGGCACGGCACGCCGGCCTCCAGGGCCAGGGCGCGGACGGCCTTGAGCATCGGTGGGGGACCGCAGGCGAGGACGAGATCGACCCCCTTCAGATCGAGGCCTGCGGTCACGCGACCCTGACGGCCCAAGCTGCCGTCTTCGGTCCAGATCTCTGGATCGAGCCCAGTCAGTTCTCGGATCTTATCGGGATCGAACACCGCCGCCGCCCCGCGCTCGCCGTACAGCAGGCGAACCTCTGCTCCGCTGCGCTTCAGGGGTTCCCAGCGCGGGAGCAGCAGGAAGGGTGCCAGGCCGACCCCGCCGGCCACGCAGAGGACCGCCTTCGCCCCGCCCAGCTGGAAGCGCGTGCCGAGCGGGCCCAGCAGCAGCACCTCATCTTCGGGCCGCAGTCCCGCTAAGCGGCGCGATCCGCCGCCGAAGACGCGGATGAGCAGACCGATGCGCTCGCCGAGCACAGCCGCCACACTATTGGGACGCGGCAGGAACGGAACGCCCCACCCGCGCATCCCGAAGCCGACCATCACGAACTGGCCGGGCGCCGCAGCAGCAGCGATCTCTGCCGCCTCCAGCTCTAGCCAGTACGTGTCCTCGGCGACCTGCTGGCGGGCGCGGACCGGGCTCCAGGCCCGGAAGATTTGCTGAGCTCTCATCAAGACCTGTCAGTTCTGTGGTTCGGCTCCGGTGGCTCGCAGAGCGTGACCTCGTCAGCGCAACACTTCAGCTCGCCGCGCCATCAATGCTTCATCGGCCAGCGTCTCCAACCGAGCCAGCCGCCGTCGCAGCTCCAGCTCGAGCTCCTCGAAGGTGGTACCGTCACTGGGTCGCTCACCGAGGACCGCTTGCACGTAAGGCGATGTCCGGTAGTCCACCCGGAGTCGCCGGCGCAGCTCCTCCGGGCCCGGGTCGAGCGCCGTGGCCGTCGATGCGGAATCTAGATCGCTTAGCTCCAGGGCCGCCAGCAGTGCCTTGGGCGCCCATGCCGAGTCAGGCTCCTCCTCCGCGTAGCTCAGCAGCAGGGTACGCGCCAGGCCGGGAGCACCCAACACGTCTCGTGCTACCTCGGCCGCCAGCAGGTATGCCAGTCCGCCCCGCTCGGCCCAGTACTGCATTCGCACCAGCGTATGCCATAGGTTCATGACATCGGGCAGCCGACGCGCCCGCTGCCGCATGAGAAGTTCGAGCCGCTCACTGATCGGTGCGATCTCCTCCGCGGACGTGGAGCGGGCCAGCGTCAGTCGTGCGGCCGCGACCTGCGCCTCCACGGCCGTCCGTGCCTGGGGAGCGATGCTTGGCACCGCCTCGAAGTCGGCGAGCGCCTGCTCAACATCGCCGCGCGCCAGGTACAGATCACCTCGGAATTTCACCAAGGTCGCCCGACTATCACGGCCCAGGGCGGACGACTCGACCTCGACCAGGCCGAGCAGGGCCATCCCCGGACTCGTCTCGGCCAGACGCTGTACCATCTCAACCACGGTCCGCTCCTCCGCATCCGCCAAGTTGCGCGTCATGATCGCCGCGAGCACCGTCGCCGCCGCGGTGTCATAGCCGGCGTCGACGAGCAGCCCCACGCGCTCGATGCGCGGCCGGACCCAATCGGGGCTGAGCTTGGAGACGCGCTCCAGGTTGCCATCAGCCTCGGCGACGCGACCCAACCGCGCCTGGGCCAGAGCACGATTGTAGAGTAGCAGCGAGCGCCGCTGGTTATTCTCCTCTTCAGCGAGCGAGAAGGAGAGCAGTGTATCGGCGGCGGCCGGGTCACCGAGGTGCAGCCGGGCAATCCCCAGGTACCCCGCCGCCTCGGCGGTGTCCTCGCGAGTCAGTGCATAGCCCCGCAGACGATCGCTCGCCTCCACCGCTTCCTGCCACTCCTCGCGGAGTAGCCGCGCCTGTACGATGATACGCAGCGCGTCGTCGGCCCATCGACTGTCGGGGTTGGCGTCGACGATCGCTTCCGCCTTCTCGATACTGGCGGCCAAGGTAGCGCGACCGGTCGATTCGCTGCCCTGCTCGACGTCCTGGCGACCCTGGTCGAAAAGCTTGCTGGCGTTGTAGTAGGAGTTGAAGTAGACGCAGGCGGATGCGCCGGTCAGACCGGCGGCGAAGATCAGGATTCGAGCATCGATCCTATCCGCCAGAGCCGTAAGAAGACCAGACCCGCTGACCATAGTCCGCCAAGTAGTTCACCACCGCGTCGGCCAACGCATCCGCTATCTTCGCCTGATAGGAAGAGGATCGCAACAGCCTTTCTTCAGAGCGGTTTGAGAGGTAACCCACCTCGACGAGGACGGCCGGCATCGTCGCGCCGACCAGAACCTGGAACGGGCCCTGTTTCACCCCGAGATCGGGGCCGTTCAGGGTCGCCGCCATGCTGCGATTGATCGAGGTGGCGAGCAGCCTCGATTCCTGCAGATTGGCGGCCGATTGCAGGTCGGTGAGCATGTAATTCAGCGGATCGAGCGCCGCCGCCGACCCCCCATCCTCGAACTGAAGCGACGCGTTCTCTCGCAAAGCGACCTGCAGCGCCTCGTCGGTCCTGGCAATCGCCAGGAAGTATGTCTCGAAACCGCGTGCGGAATGCGGTTTGCGGGGCATGGAGTTCGCGTGGATCGAGATGAAGAGATCAGGCACCTCGTCGCGCCCGCGCTGCTCGAAGGCTCGCGGCCGATCGGCAAACGAGACGAGCGTGTCGCGATTGCGGCTCAGCGCGACCTCGATGTCGCTCTCGCGGCGCAACCGGTCCGCCAGTCGCTTCCCAATGGCTAGCGTCACATCCTTCTCTCTGGTGCCACCCACGCCGGTCGTCCCCGGGTCCCTGCCGCCGTGCCCGGGATCGATGACCACCAGCCAGTGGTCCCGTTCGGGTGGCCGGACCGTCACACTGGGTCGCTCGACCAAGCGGCCGTCCATGTAGGTCCATTGCCGGGGCCGCGCCGCGGGCAGCCATTCGAGCGCCCAGCTGGCCGGGATCATCAGGTGAGGACCGCTGGTGTAAGTGGGGTTCGCCAGCTGGTAGATCTGCCCGCCGACGGCGAAGAACGGCGAACCGGCAATGAAGCGGACCGACTCGCCGTCCATCTGAATGAGGTTCCCAGCGTGAGCGTAGCCGAGGGCATCTGCCAACGCGCTCGCCCGAGCGGCGGGGTAGCCGCGTGATTCTTCCACGAGGACCGAGAACGACGACCCGTCCCTGACCACGACGAGGTTGTCCAGCAGAGGCGCCGCCCAGCCGAGGGTGCAAGCCAGCAACGCCGCCAGAGCCGCGCTAACGATTCTTCCGCGCACGTCCGATCTCCCGATCCGCCTCACGCCGCTTGATATCCTCCCGCCGGTCCTTGAACCTCTTCCCTTTCGCAAGCGCCAGCTTCAGCTTGGCCACCCCGCTCCGGAAGTAGACCTCTAGGGGTATCAGGGTCAGCCCCGCCTGTTCGACCTTGCCGATCAGACGGCGGATCTCCTGCTTGTGAAGCAGCAGCTTGCGGCGCCGCTTGTGCTCGTGTGCGTCCGGACCCGATGGTCCGTAAGGCCCGATATGCATGTTGAACAGCCAGGCCTCACCGCCCTCGACACGGGCGTAGGCGTCGGAGAGACTCGCGTTCCCCTCCCGCAACGCCTTGACCTCACTGCCCGTCAACACCAATCCCACTTCCCAGGTCTCTAGGATGTGATACTGGTGACGCGCTTTCCGGTTCCGGGTGACTAGTTTGATGCTCTCCTTGGACATAGGGAGTTACGGCTGGAGACCGTGGGGGGTGCCCTTATTATGTCACTTTAAGCCCGACCGCGCAAGTGAAGTTATTCAAGCACTTCGATCTGTCGGCGCCGCACGCGGCGCATCTCGTAGACCTGAGCGACCTCGGCGCCGAGCACGAAGACGATCGACAGGTAGTAAAACCAGACGACGACCACCACCAGGGTTGCGATGCCGCCGTAGATCGACTGAAAGCTGGCGACCCTGGTCAGGTAGAAAGCGAATCCGACCTTGAGGAACTCCCAGCAGACCGCAGTGAAGGCGGCGGCGGTCAGCGCCATGCGCCAGGGTACGCGCCGGGCGGGCACGTACTTATAGAGGAGCAGGAAGAGCAGGAAGATGAAGGCCAGAGCGGTGAACCAGGCGGAGACGCGTTCGACGAAGCCCATCTGCTCGGCCGAAAGGCCCACGAAGTCGAAGCCCCTAGCCTTCACCAGGTTGAAGACGATCGTGATGCCGATGTTGAGGATCACCAGAACACTGGAGACCAGGACCATCTGCGCATCGAAAATCTTGCCCTGGATGACGCCGCGGCTCTGACGCAGATCGAAGATCTCCCTCAGGATCGCTCTCACCGAGCCGAAGAGGCGCGTCGAGAGCCAGACGAAGGCGACGAAGCCGATGAGCCCGATCGCCCGACCGCTGTTGACGACGCCCTCAATGACTTCCTCGGGGAGATTACGCTCGGCGCCTGTCTCCGCCCCCCCTTCCAGCACGGGCACGATGACCTCGAGGTAGTTGCGCAACTGTTCGATCGGCTGGACGCCCGCCGCCTCCGCTGCGGCTTCCAGGGTGAGGCTGATCAAGGAGACCAGGATGAAAAGGAAGGGTACTGCGGCGGCGACGACGCTGAAGGTGAGGCCGCTTGCCAGCACGAACACGTTATCGTCGTCGGCCTTCTCGAAGACCCGAACCACGTAGTCTTTGAGCGTGGCCCACGACTGAACAGCAGCGTATTGCGCCCTCGCCAACCACTTGCGTGTTCGGGAGGGCGCACTCGCGGGTTCGTGTGCAGCCAATGGCGGAACTGTCGAAGGCGTTCAGCCGTTGCGCGGATCAGTCGGCGGTAGACTCGTCGCTTTCGCCGCCGTCGCCGCGCGCTTCGGTCAATCGACTATCCAGCTCGCTGCGGGCCGCCCGCGCGGCTTTCTTGCCGGCGTCCACGGCGTGCTGGGCGCGCTCACGGCCCTCCTGGACCTTGCCCTTCGCCACCTCATACTTCTCCTCGACCTGGCGGCGCCCCTGGCTAAACGCGTCCTGCAGCGTATCCTGAAGCTCGCCCGCCTTCTCCTCGGCCCGGTCGCGCAGACGGCGTGCCCGCTCCTTCAGCTCTTGCTGTGTCTCGGCACCCGACTTCGGTGCAAGCAGCAGTGCAGCGGCGGCGCCGATGAGCGCGCCCCAGACGAAGGGGATCAGCCCGGAGCCCGTGCGCTCGATCACCACGTAGGGGACGCCGTCGTCGTCATAATCACGCATGAGTCTATCCTTTCACAAATCCGCCCTGTCGACCGCGAGTCCTGGCTAATCGCGCAGGGCGCGGCGTAACTCTTCCATGTTCACCGGTCTGGTCAGCGCGATCCAATGGGCGGTATCGCCCTCCTCGGGGCCGCGCGACAGCCCCTCTCTATATACTACGGTATCAGGGGCAAAATCGTTCACCCGGTCCGGCTGGTCCGCGGAATCAGCCACCCGAACCTCGTGTCCTTCGCAGGTAAGTGCCCGCGCCAGCGCGTCTCGGTGGGGACCTGCGCCATCGATTAGGAGGATGCGCCGGGCGGCCATGAACCACCTCGCGAAGCCAAGGCAGGGGGGAGAGATCCCTTATGCGAACCGCGTTTCTGCACTTGAAGATAGGGAGGCGGGTTCCCTAATTCAACATTGGGAATCGGGGAATCAGGGATTCGGGGATTCAGGGATTCGGGATTCCATGACTACTGGACTACTAAACCAATAGAATGCTCGACTTTGGAATGACCCTTTGGCAGCGGCGCCGCGGTTCTGAATTCGAGTAGTCTGTTGTTCAATCAGTCAATTAGTCATGGACTGCCGAATCCCCAATCATACATCCACCACGAGCCCATCGTAGGCCGGCTCGATCCCCGGGGGCAGCTTAGCTTTCAGCTCTTCGTAATCGAGCCGGTGAGTCAGATGGGTCAGATAGGTCTGCCGCGCTGCGACGCTCCGCGCTGCGGCGATCGCCTCCTCTACATTGAAGTGCGTCGGATGCGGGTCGCCCCACCACAGCGCATTGATCACCAGTGTGTCGATCCCCTGAAGAACGGCGAGTGCCGCGTCCGGGATGCTCTTCCCGTCGACGATCACACCCAGGCTGCCGCAGCGGAAGCCGTAGGAGTTCATCAGTCCATGGGGGAAGACCAAGGGCGTTAGTCTGAGGCCAGCGATGTCGAGCTCATCTCCGAGGGCGAAGGTTTGCAGGTCGATCTCGGGCGCGCTGCTGCCGGGGTCCTGCTTGACATCTTCATCGAAGATGTAGTCGAAGCGGGCGCGCAGCGTGCCGGCGAACTCGTCGGCGACGTACAGCGGGACCGGCCTTCCAGCACGCAGGCTGAAGATTCGCAGATCGTCGATGCCGTGCAGGTGGTCGGCGTGCATGTGAGTCAGGAACACGGCGCCCACCTCTGAGATCCCAGCTTTCAACAGCTGCAAACGCAGTTCCGGTGGCGTATCGACGAGCAACGCAGGGCCATCGCCTTCCAGCGATAGGCAGTGGCGCGAGCGGCGATTGCGCGGGTCGCTCGAGTTGCAGACCGCGCAGCGGCACCCGACGACGGGGACGCCGAAGCTGGTGCCGGTACCCAGGAAACGCATCCGCACGGGTCAGAGCGTCTGGATGCGGACCATGTTGGTCGTCCCGCGCACGTGGAAGGGGACGCCGGCCGTAACCACTACCCGGTCGCCCACCGCGGCGAGCCCTCGCCGAAGTAGCTCAGCGCGCGCCGTCTCCCACATCGCCTCATCGTTCGGCTCCGAGGGACAGAGCGCCGGCAGTACACCCCAGACCAAGGCCAGTTGGCGCAGGACAAGCTCGGTGTCGGTCACGGCGAGCACTGGCACAGGCGGTCGGCGGGACGAGATCACCCGTGCCGTGAAGCCGCTCCGCGTGTGGGTGACGATGGCAGGGGCGTTGATCGCCCTCACCGCCTCCAGGGTGGCGCAGGCCACGGCGAGCTCGGTGCTTGACGGCTCCCCGTACTCGGGCGTCCCCGGAACATCATACGGCGGCCCGCTCTCCAGCAGCGCGCTCTTCAACTCGACCTCCCGGATGACCCGCGTCAGTGCCCGGACCGCCTCGACCGGGTGACGCCCGATCGCCGTCTCGGCCGACAGCATGACGGCGTCGGTGCCGTCGAGGATCGCGTTCGCCACGTCGGAGACCTCGGCTCGAGTTGGCCGTGGCCGCTCGATCATCGACTCGAGCATCTCCGTGGCAATGATCACCGGGCGATAGCGCGCATTCGCTCGACGAACGATGCGCTTCTGAGCCAGCGGAACTTGCTCGAACGGTAGCTCGGTACCGAGGTCGCCCCGTGCTACCATCACCGCGTCGCTCGCTTCGAGTATCGGCTCGAGCTCCTGCAGAGCCATGTCCTTCTCGATCTTCGCCAGCACCAGGACATCCTCGCCGACCAGGTCGCGAAGCTCTCGCAGGTTGTCGGCCGAGCGCACCAAGGAGAGCGCTAGGTACTCCGCCCCCAACTCGTGGGCCAGTTCCACATCCGCACGATCTCTTTCTGTCAAAGCCGGCGCCCTCACATGCACACCCGGCAGGTTCAGCCCCCTACCGCCCTTCACTTCGCCGCCCACAACGACCTCGGCCTCGACCCGCGGTGGGCTGACATCCAGAACCCGGAGCTCGATCCTGCCGTCGTGCATCAGCACGCGATCGCCAGCCGAGAGATCCGCCGCTAGGCCTGCGTAGGTCACCGGTATCTCGCCCGCCGCCCCCGAGCCTTCCGGCGCCAGCACGACGCGATCACCCGCACTCAGCATGACGGGTTGCGCCAGACTGCCTATCCGGATCTTCGGTCCCTGCAGATCGACGAGCAGCGCTACCGGCCTTCCGAGTCGCGCCGAGCAGTCGCGGATGTGGCGCGCGGCCGTCCGTGCCTGTTCCGCTGAACTGTGGGACATGTTGAGGCGCGCGACGTCCATCCCAGCTTCGCACAGCGCCTCCAACATCGCCGGGTCGGACGAGGCGGGCCCAACCGTGCAGACGATCTTCGTCTTGAGAAACGACTGTGCGGGCGCGTTCATCACGAGTGCCTGGCCGCGAGGCGAGCCACCAGTGCGGGCAGGATCTGGCCCGCGGGCCCCTCGAGAAAGACGTCCACATAGTGGGTGAGTTGAGAAGGTTCGACGTTCACCTCGACCACCATGGCGCCCGACGCCGACGCGACGAGCGGGAGGTTGGCCGCCGGCTGAACCATCCCGGAGGTTCCAACGACAAGCATGACGTCGCAAGCGCTACTGGCCGCCTCAGCATCTTGGAAAACGCCTGGCGGCAGCATTTCGCCGAACCAGACGACGTCGGGTCGGATGAGCGATCCGCAACGAGGGCATCTCGGGGGCTCGAGATCGCCGTTGCTATCGCTTACCGGCTCGTCGAGCTCCACCGGGTGATCCTGCTCGAAGCACTTGAAGCGATGAATGTTGCCGTGAACCTCCAGGACGTTGCTCGAACCGGCGTCGCGGTGGAAGCCGTCGATGTTCTGGGTGACGACGACGACCTTGGGGACCAGCTCCTCGAGCTCGGCGAGCGCCCGATGCCCCGCGTGTGGGGCCCTCTGCGCTATGAGGCCGCGCCGGTAGTTGTACCATCCCCAGACCCGCGCTGGATGCTCCTGGAACCCCTGGCGCGTGGCCAGCTCCTCGGGGTTGTAGCGCTCCCAGAGCCCCTCCTGAGCCTCCCGGAACGTGTGGATGCCGCTCTCCCTCGACATCCCGGCGCCGGTAGCGGCGACGACGAGTTGCGCCTCGGCGAGGGCGTCGACGACCGTGTCTAGCTCATCCATCTCGGCAGACCTTTCGCCGGGTCAGTAAGCATGCTGGAACCTAGCAATTTGCCCGGGACTTCGTCGACATTCAACAGCGTTGCAGCCGACTATCGACGCTCGGCGAGATACCCAGCGCGCGATGTCCGACGCTCGACGTACGACATCGGACGCCGGATGCCGGACGTCGGCAGTCGGCAGTTGAGGAGAAGCCGAGAACCGATAGCCGGCTGTCGGTTGGGATGTCGGGTCTTCATTCCTCACGTCGACCCTTCTCCGTAAACCACCTCACCGCCGACGACCGTCGCCAGCACGTTTCCCGCAAGGATCTCTTGCCCCGACGCCGTCCCAGGATCGATGTCCCAGGCGCAAAGATCAGCATGGTACCCCGGCGAGAGGCGGCCGCGGCGGTCCGCGTCACCCGCCGCGATCGCAGGACCTTCGGTGTAGGCACTCAGCACCTCGAGACCGGTCAGCCGCTCTTCCGGATACCAGCCGTCGGACGGGTAGCCGGATCTATCGCGTCGTTCCAGCGCCGCGAAGAAGCCCTCGCGCGGGTCCGGGTCCTCGACCGGCGCGTCGGAGCCGAACGCCAGGACGGTTCCGGCGCTGAGCAAGCTACGCAGAGCCATGGTCCCTCGGCAGCGTTCGGGCCCCCAACGCTCTTCGGCCAGCCGTATGTCGGTGAGCAGATGCGACGGTTGCATCGAGGCGACGATGCCCGCTCGCGCCGCCCGCTCGATATCGCTCCGCCGGACGCATTGCAGGTGTTCGATCCGATGAGGGATGGCCAGGCCGGCGCAGCCAGCGCGCTCCAGGGTGTCCAGCACCATACTCACAGCGGCGTCACCGATGGCGTGGACCGTTGCCGATAGGCCGGCGGCCAGCGCACGCTCGACGTCCGCCGCAAGCTCTTCCGGCTCGAGGCGCAGGATGCCACGCCCCTCCCAATCCTCGTAAGGCTCGAGCATCCAGGCGGTGCGCGATCCTAGGGCGCCATCACTGAAGTATTTGATACCGCCTACCCGGAGCCGCTCACTACCGAAGCCGCTAGCGATGCCGCACTCGATCAATTTGTCTATGAAACGCTGCGGGAAGTGGTGGAGAACGCGGAGGTCGAGCTCGCCGGCGAGCTCGAGTTCTTCCAACATACGGAAGGAGTCCGGTGCTTCCACCGAGTGTACGCCTGTCACTCCGACGCGGTGGAGCGCCGCCTGCGCCTGCAGGAGAGCCGCTCTGCGCTCCGCATCGCTGGGGCGTGGCCGTCCTTCATACCACCAGTCGAGGGCACGTTCCTTCAGCAGACCGGTAGGCCGGCCGTCGGGATCCCGCTCCAGCGTGCCGCCGGGTGGGTCGCTACAGTCCGCGAGGATGCCCAACCGGCGCATAGCCTCCGTGTTCAGCCAGCCGGAATGAAGATCGTGGGCCACCAAGGCGACGGCTCGACCTTGCGACGCCGCATCAAGATCAGCCAGCCCGGCTTCGGGCCGGGTCGCAGGATCCCAACCCTTGAACTCGAGCCACGCTTCCGGCGGAACAGATCCGGCCCGGCTCCTGACCGATGCCAGCACATCGGCCATCGCCCCGGTACCCGACAGGTCCGGCGCCGTCCGGCCGAGCGCCCACTCGACCAGGTGTATGTGCGAGTCAGTCAGTCCGGGCACGACCGTCGCCAGGCGTAGGTCGAGCCACTCGCCGCCACTACCGACCAACGAGCGGATCTCGTCCTCGGAGCCGAGGCCTACAATCCGCCCCGCCCGAACCGCAAGGCACTCGACTTCGGGGCGCTCGGGATCCAGCGTGCGGATCAGACCCGCGCGCACCGCCAGCGTGCGCTCACTCATCATCTTCGGCCTTCGGTGGTTTGACGCCTGGCTAATCGAGCTGGAGCTCGAGGTCGGCGACCAGCTCCGGACGGTGACGGGCGATCCACTCGTGCAACAGCTTCACCTGGACCATCGAGAGCTTCTGCAGCACCGGGAGGGGCAATCCCGGGATCACAGCGGCCAGCGAACGCCGTAGCAGATAGTCCCGCTGCTTCTTACGCAGCGTGGCGGACATGGCAGGCCCGCTCGGGGTATCTGGGATCGGCTCGAGCAGAGTCCGAAAACTGTGGATCTGTCGATCTGAGAACTTCTTGGGGATCTGGTGGCGACGGTTGCCCACGAGGAAGGTACCGTCTGGGTCGACCGTGATCGATCTAGCCATCAGCCTTCCTTGCCGGAAGTGTCGAAGAGACTCGTTCCCGGGCCCAAAAAAGGGCGGTTACATTACAGTTTTAAGTGGATCCAGCGTTACGAATTTACGACACCGGCGGCCGAATCGCAACAAAGGGGAAACGCTAGCCTTTAAGCCAGGTCACTTCTGGGGCTGGGGGCCTCCATGACCCAGAGGGGCACGCTCTTGAGGTGGTGCTCGTCGATCATGACCTCGAAGGAGTAGTCGCCGGGCTTCGGAAAGCTGATTCCGCTGAGGCCCATAATGACGTGGGGCTTGATGGGTCTACCCGGGGGTCCGCCGGGGACCTTGAGGGGTCCTTCGGCCTTGAAGAGCTGGGCGCCGTCGGCGTCCATGAGGCGGATCTCCAGCTGGTGGGAGCCCTGATCGGTGAAGTCTGCGCGGACGCGCAGGACGAAGACCATGGCGGCGTGTCGGAAGGGGAACTCGCGAGCCCAGATTGTATCGAAGACCCCGAGGATATTGAGCTTCCCCTCCTGGCTGACGTTGGCTGCGTCAGCAACGACGGCGAGGTCTACCTCCATTGGGGCGGGCTCCGGGGTGCAATCAGCTTCTTACGGGCGCTTGCCACCGCTCTTCGGCCGGGAAGAGGACCCGAAGTTGCGCTGCAGCGGGCCGAAATGGCGTTCCAGCAGACCGAAGTGGCGTTCGAGAGGGCCGAAGCTGCTCTGGATCGGGCCGAAGTGCCTGAACAGGGGCCCGAAGTGCCTCGCTTCCACGACCTTTTCGCTGGGCGGCACCGTGGGGATCACCATCCGACCGCCGGACAGACGCGCGCAGTTTACGAGCACCGTCCTCGTCGCCGTCGGGGTGTGGATGATCCTCTCCTCACGGGCGATCGCAGGTCTGGCCAGCGCCTGTTGGCTGGTCACGTCCTCCTCCAGCACCAGGACGCAGCCCTTCGGTTGGCTGCGGCCGCGGATCAGACCGTTGGCGTCCTTGCGCAGAACGCACTCGCGCTGACCCTGCGAGCTCTGCGCCGTCTGCTGGGCGCTGGCGACCCGAGCGGTCCCCGCGATCAGCAAGCCAGCCAGTACGAACGTCGCTCCTCTCCGAAGATCCATGTTTGAAACTAGGGCGTTCCGCGGCCGACTACAACCAAGCCGCCGGCTCCCGGCCGCAGCCGGGTCGAGGAGCGTCTACTGAGGCTGTTCCTGAAGGGCGGCGACGAGCGAGTCGACGTCTGGCAGGGCGCCGCGGTAGCCGAGGTAGCGAGCGATCCGGGAGAGCGGCGGCCAGTCGTAGGGATCGATCGTGTAAGCGACGCGCAGGTTCCCTTCACCGCCACCGCGGACACCGATCGTGCGCTGTAACAGGGCCTGGCTCTTGAGGGCGCCTACATCATCCCGATGGCTGTAAAAGAGATCATCGTAGGTGAGTGCCGCCTCGCTGTCACGGCCGTCCCACGCGTGTCGATCGGCGAGAACGCGCAGGCGCTCGCGCTCCGTAAGTCTCTCGCTGAAGCGCCAGGCAGTTTCCAGAGCGTTGCGGGCACTCGTTCGCTGGCCGTTGAGCGCGTGAGCTACAGCGAGCAGACGATAGGCGAGGGCGAAGGTCGAATCCCGGGCGACGGCTTGTCTTGCCGCGGCGATCGCCTGCGGGTAGCGTCCGGCGTAGTAGTGCAGGCGCGCCTGGGCGTATGCGTCGAGCGCCGATTCAGACGTGGAGAGCGCCTGCCTGGGGGGCAGGCTGGCCTCGACATCATCACGAGGCTCACCCAGACGACGGCGAACCTCTCGGGTAAGGCCCGCCAGCGTTTCCAATGTGCTCGACTCCTCCGACACTTCCGCAGCGACTCCGTACAGCGTATCCCCTGCCGCGTTGAACACCTGTACACTCACGCTGTCGACCGCCTCGTAACGCGTGATTCTGCTGCCAAGGACCCCGGTATAGCCTGCCGCGCCGGCCAGGCTCAGCGCGTTCGCCAGAGGTAGGGCCTCCGACCTCGAGCCCGCCGTTCTGCGTTGGGCGATGAGCGCCCGCTCGCGTGGGACGACGTGGAAATAGCGTGCCTGGATCAGGTCGGCCTCGAGCAATACTCCGAGCGTCGCGACCGTCGCGCCGTCGGCGGTGGCCGGAACGCTCTCCCCCTCGGGGCCCACGATTTCGACGTCGGCCAGGAGCAGCCACTCACCGCTCTCCTCGAACAGCGGTCCGGAGAACATCTCGGCGATTCTCGAGACACCGGTCTCGACAAATGACGGAGTGCGAATCGTTACCCGGGGCAGCGAGACCCTCGGGAGGGAGGGCGCCTGCACCTCGGGCAACTGCGATGGCAACTCCTCGGTGAGGCCGCCGATCATCCCTATAAGCCCGGGCCCGTAAACGACGGCGAGCCCAACGAGTAGGAGAACCACCGGGACGTAGCGGAAGCGACGCAGAAGCGGGCCGAGACGGCGGCGCCGGCGTCTCACTGGCGGCGGCGTTACCTCGACGAGGGGTACCTCTGCAGCAGGCGCAGCGAAATCGAGGGCCCCGACCTCCTCGACCGAAGGCTCGAACGTCGCGGCTGCGGACCGAGCAGGTTGCGGAACGGGCGGCGGCTCGACGAGCTCTTCGTCCCATGGGGCGCCAACCGGGTGGTCGCCCCAGGGAGCGGCCTCATCAATCTCGGGCTCGGGTGACGCCTTCAGCGGCGCCTCCAGCACGGCCTGCATCGCTTCTTTCTCCGCCCGCTTCGCCTCCCGTTTCGCATCCTTCTCCGCTCGCTTCGCCTCTTTTTTCGCATCCTGCTGCGACTGCTTCGTCTCCTTCTTCGCCTCCCTCTGGGCTTTTCTATCCGCCGCCCGCTGCGCCCTCTGCTCGCTCTTGACCTGTGCACGCTGGGTTCGGATCTCTGCCGCCCGCCGGCGCCTCGCCTTGACCCGGGTGCCCATCGCGGTCAACGAAGCCCCCGTCTTCAGCCCCAGAGCTTTCAGCCCGCGGCCGGCAACCTGTAAGCCGAACACGAGGACGGCAGCCAGCCATTGCAACACCTCGAGTCCCACCTGGGCGAGATGGGCGCGCAGCGGGGCTAGATCGTCCCACCACTCGCGGATCATCGGCCCCCACGGCTTGCGGACCGAGGTGACCTTGTGGCGCACGAATCCGTGCTCGGTGTGCTGGAACTCCTTGGCTGCCTCGCGTGCCTGCTTGAGCGCATCGTCCTCGTCCAACCTGCGGCGCGTCGGCGGCGGCGAGGGCTTAGGCGTGGGTTTCGGCTTGGGTTTCGGCGGCGCGTCTTTGTCCGGCGGACCCTTTGCGCGGGTATCGATGTCCGGCGGCCTGGGCATGGGCGGCGGCGTTACCGCAGGCGCCGGCTCGATGTCGATCTCGAACTCCTCGGTGGAGGTGATATCGACGATCTCGTCCCAGGCTTCCTTGGGCTCCGCCGACTTGCCGGCCCCGGCCGACGCCTCCTCAGGCATGGGCGGCGCTGCGCCGGCCTCGAAGCCGGCCACCGCGGCACCTCCAGTCTTCGGCGCCGGTGGCTCGGGCGCCGCAGGCTTGGGCGGAGCAGGTTTCTTGGGCGGCGGCGACGGCTCGATGTCGATCTCCGGCACCGACTGGCGAGCGGCG
>CP070812.1:3579224-3673667 GCA_020344015.1 Gemmatimonadota bacterium | reverse complement strand
TCCTCGGCTGCCGCCTGGCCCGCTACCATCGCTACTTCCGTCCTGAACTTGATCTGGATCCCGTCTACCACGTTGCGGCGACGTGAGAAATCGGCCTGATAAGCACCCCAGGGCACGACCACGGCTGCGTCGCGAATGACACCGATGAAACCGCCCTGCCGCTTCAGCACGCCAACGATCCGGTAGCGGAACGGCCCCAGCCGGATATCGTGCCCGATCGACGATTCGTCAGGGAACAGCTTCTGGGCTATGGCGTCGCCGATCACCGCCACCCGAATCGCCCGCACATCGTCGATACGGGTCAGGCCACGGCCATCCACGATCTCCCAGCCCTGCAGCTCCAGATATTCGTCGGTCACACCGATCAGCCGCACGTTCTTCCGCTTGTTCTGGCCGCTGCGAACCTCCGGCATGAACCGGTCTACGCTGTACGCCATGTACCAGATGTCGGGGATCTCTTCCCTGAGCGCCGCGGCATCCGCGGTGGTGATGTCCGGGTTACGCGACTGTTGGCGGCGTGTCTGAGCGTCCTGACGGCCGCCGCGTCCCGACCAGATCCGTTCGATGGTTATCGTGTTGATTCCGAAGATCGAGCCGGCGAAATCATCCTGCACGTAGCGGTTCATCCCTTCGACCACGGCGAACACCGAGATCAGGAAGGTGACGCCGACTATCACGCCGAGGAGCGTGAAAAAGGACTTGAGCTTTTGAGCCCAAACGGTCCTCAGCGCCAGGATGACCGCATCGAGGATCTTCAAGCCACCGGCTCTCCTATCGTATGCCGCTGGTCGGTCTCGATCACACCGTCCCGCAGCGTGATCAGCCTGTCCGAGTAGGCGGCGATGTCGCGCTCGTGTGTAACCAGCAGGATCGTCTCGCCGCGATCGTGCAGGCCAACGAGGACATCCATGATCTCCCTTGAGGTTGCCGAGTCGAGGTTGCCCGTCGGTTCGTCCGCCAGCAGCAGCGATGGCTGGTTGACCAGGGCCCTGGCCATGGCAACTCGCTGGCGCTCGCCGCCCGACAATTCGTTCGGGTGGTGGGTCATGCGGTCGGCGAGCCCGACGGCGTCTAGCGCCGCCTTCGCCTGCTCGTGACGCTGCTTCGCCGGGAGGCCAGCGTAGATCAATGGCAACTCGACGTTATGCAGCGCCGTCGTCCGCGGCAGCAGGTTGAACGTCTGGAAGACGAAGCCGATCTGGCGGTTGCGGATCCTGGCGAGCTCGTTGTCATCGAGCTGCGAGACCTCTTCGCCACCCAGCCAGTACTGGCCGGAGGTCGGCGTATCGAGGCAACCGATCAGGTTGAGCAGCGTCGACTTGCCCGAGCCTGACGGCCCCATGATGGCGACGAACTCGTTCTTTTCGATCTGCATGTCGACGCCACGCAGCGCGCGGACCGTCTCGGCGCCCAGTTCATACTCCTTCTTGAGGTCGCGCGTCAGGATTACGGTGTTGTTAGCCGGAGGCATCATCATTTATTACCGCTCCCCTCTTGGGCTGTTGCCATTTTCGTCACTGGGCCTGACCAGGTCGCCTTCCTCGAGCATACGGATGGCTTGGTAGCTGCCGGCCACGATCACCTCGCCTTCCTCGATTCCCTCTATCACCTCGAAGTGCTCGCGCCCGGCGACGCCGACGGTCACCGGTCGGAAGCTGACCGTGTTGTCCTCGTTCAAGACGAAGACTCCTTCCAGTTCCTCCGGCTCTTCTTGTTCGACCAACTCGATCTCCTCGTTGCCCGTGTCGCCGGCGGTCTCTTCGTCTTCGGGCTCCGGCGTGCGAAGCGTGAGGGCGATGATCGGGATGCTGAGCACACTGTCCCGCACCTCCGCCACGATATCGGACGTGCACGAGAGGTCGGTGCGTAGAGATTCCGGCGGGTCGTCTATCCGGATTACGACCTCGAAGTCCACCGACTGATCGGAGGTGGTGCCGCTGAAGCCGAGCGCACCGCCCTGGATCGAGCTGTGGGCGATCTCGGTGACCACGCCGGTGAAGGTTTCATCGGGGAAGGCGTCGATCTCGATGTCCGCGCTATCACCCAGCTCGATCTGCGGGACGTCGGTCTCATCGACCTCGACCACCGCCTCCATCTCGGACAGGTCAGCGACGGTCGCCAGCACCGTACCCGGGTTGTTCATCGTACCGATGATCGCCGTCTCGCCCTGCTCGACGTTGAGACGCGTCACGCGGCCGGTGAGCGGCGCGGTGATCACCGTCTTGGAGAGTCGATCGCGCGCCTCGCGCAGGTTGGCGCGGGCCTGATCCACCGAGTGCTCGGCTGCCTGGTAGAGCGCCTCCTGCACTTCGAAGCTGGTCTCGGCGTCTTCAAGCTGCTGGTCCGATATCAGCTCCGGGTTCTGGTTGCGGATCCGCAACGTACGGTCGAGCATCCGGCGGGCTTGATCCCGGTTAGCCCGGGCTTGTGCCGCCGTCGCTTGGGTGGAACTGAGTGCCGCCTGGGCGCGCTGTTCCGCGGCCAGGTAGGTGGACTGATCGATGATCAGCAGCGTATCCCCTTCGGTCACCCACGCGCCTTCGAGAATGCGCAGATCGATGATGCGGCCGGAGACGTCGGCTTGGATTTCCACCCTTCGATAGGGGCGGATCCGGCCACTGGCCGTCACAACCGACACTAGGTCGCGTCGCTGCACTTCCTCGGTGCGGACCTCGGTCCCTCCGCGGCGACCCTGTCGCATGGCCAGCACGACGAAGACCAGAAGTATCACTGCGCCGATGGCTGCGATGAAGAGTTTCTTTCTATTCACGACATGGCTCCCTGGGACTACCTCTTAAGGTAGTACACCTTACGCTCCTGGTTTATTCGCCTCGCCGCAGGTCGAGCGGGCGCCCAACCGCCGCCTCGAGCTGGGTCAGAGACTGGTAAAAGCTGAACACAGCGTCGATCTGGTCGACCTCGGCCTGGGCAGTCAGCGTCTGCGAGTCGAGCAGCTCGAGGAAGGTGCCGGCACCTAGTTGATAGCGTTCCTGTGCCAGGCGCATCTCCTCGCGCGCCGTCGCCGTGTTCTCCTCCTGAAGCAGGACCGTCTGGTAAGCCGTCTCCATGTTGTGGACCGCCTCGGTGACGTCGGCCCGTATCTGCAGTTCGAGGCCGCGCACCTGGTAGTCCATGTCGTTGCGCCGCGCGATCGCCGACTCGACCTGGACCTGACGGTCGAATCCGGAGAAGATGGGCAGCGAGAAGGAGGCGCTCACCGAAACGGGCGAGTTCGAGAAGTCGAAGGGGAAGACGTCGTTCCGCCGTCTGATCCTGTTGTCAATGTCGATCGAGTCCTGCGGCTCGTCGAACGCGAAGGACGAGCAGCTACTGAACTCGGGAGGTATCGAGCCAGTGGATGCGTCGTAGAGCTCGGCGAACGTGTTGCAAAGAGCGACCGTTCCCTCCGCCTGGAGTCGGGCGCTACTCACCGCGTTCTCGATCGCGAAGGCTGGGTTCCTCTCCTCACGGGTGAAGCCGCTCCAGCCGGCGCGCAGCGAGAGGGTGGGGAAGTACGATGCCTTCGCTACCTTGATGCTCGAGTTCGCCGCCTCCCGGTCGGCGCGAGCAGCGATGAGGGTCGGGTGAGCCGCCATTGCCTCGGCGACCCAGGACTCCATCTCGAGGATGGGCTCGAAGATCTCGAACTCGCTCACCAGCTCGATCTGCTCCGCAGGCATCTGGACGCCCAACGCCTGGATCAGTCGGAGCTTGGCAACTCGGGCCGTGTTTCGGGCCTGGAGCAGTGCGACCTCGGCTTGGCCACGCGCCACGTCGGCCTGCATAGTCTCCAGCCGCGTCCCGGCACCCACCTCCTCGCGTGCCTCGGCCAAGCGCAGGTGCTCCTCCGAACGTCGCAATTCGCGCTCCGCCTGGTCGGCCCGGGCCTCCAGCCTCAGGACCTCGATATAGAAGCTCGTCACCGAGTTGCGTAGCTGAAGCTCGGCGTCGTCGATCCGACGCTCCACCGCCGTGCGCTCGGCTCGGCGCTGGCCCGGCGCGAACAACGTATTGCCGTTGAGCGCGTAGCTGAGGCTGAACGAGTAGTTCGAGATCAGCACCTCCGGCTGGGCGCTGGTGAAGCCGCCGAACTGCTCCTGTCCGGCGTCCTGCCAAGAAGCGCCGAAGAACAGGCTGGCGTCCGGCAGGAACAGGTTGGCGTTCGCCGCCCTCACGTTCCATTGGGCGGGCGCCAGGTCGGTCAGCGTCTGCTGGAACAGTGGGTTGTTCTGCCTGGCCAGCTCGATCGCCTCCTCCAGCGTCATCTGTGTTATCTGCTGGGCATCGAGGCCCGTTACGCCAACTAGGAGGCACGCGAGAAGCGCGCTCGGGACCGCTGTCCACTTCATAACCAACTCCACGCTTGGGTTAGCTAGGGCTCTTCGAATACAGTAAACAGCTTGCTGCAGTCTGCCGCTGCGAATTCCGCACCGGCCAACAAGATACATGCTGCACGCCAACGCCCGAGCACCGGCACGCGAGGCCGCTTCCGGCGCCATCCGGTTGTCTGCAGCGCTTTTGCTTACTCGTACGAGGCCGTTCAGTCAAGAGTTTCGCGGCATCCGTCGCTCATCCCGGCCGCGACCGGGTCGCCCGGCCCGGATCTGATGTGACCCGAAAAGCACCGAAGCGGCGGCCGGGGCCGAGACCCCGGCCGCCGCCTCAGCTCACTGGCCTACGGCGCTTTCCAGCTGCCCAGCCCCGAGTCGGTCAGGCGCCGAACAGCGTCTGGCGTGCCGCGCTGAACAGTACCCAGACGCCATAGAGTGCGAGAACGGTCCCTATGCCCTTGCCCGTCGATACGCGTCCGCCCGAGAGGCCGGCTTCCACCGCGCCGAGGGCCGCCGAGCTCCAGAGTCCGAAGAGCGTGACGCTGTTCAGCAGGTAGCCGACAAACGTCTGCGGCGCCTCGGCGAGCAGGAGCCCGAGTCCTAGCTGTGTCGTCATCTCGCCCTTGGAGATCCAGACGGGCAGCACAACGAAGAAGCCCAAAAGGCCGATCCAGTAAGCGTGGGCCGTCGCGCTCAGGTGCTGCTTATAGGTCGTGTCCTGGCCGAACATGACGTTGAAGGCGAGGTACAACACGCCGGCCACGACCGCGGCTGCGACGAACGACCCGACCAGTGCTCCGATGGGGCCAAAGATGCGCGCCATCCTGAGCATCTGCTCCGGATCGGGTGCCTCCTGTCCCTGCGGGCGCGCCCGCGCCTGCGCCTCCAGTGTGCTTTGCAGGAGCTGTTCCGGGAGCAGGAAGTACGCGACGGCACTGATTACAGCCAGGATCGCCAGCGTCCAGAACCAGGGCGCTGAACGGCGGAGAGCCGTACCCAGGCCGGTCGGCGCGGTGAACACCATGATAACACGCTGTACGAGATTGGGTGTCGCTTCGACACCGGTGGACTCTGCGGGTCCGGGTTCGAAGTTCATAGATCCCCCTGTTCAGTTAGTCGAATCGCCGTTCTCGGAACGGACGGCGAGGAACGCGTGCTCGGGGACTTCGACTTTCATTACCCTGTCGCCGTCCAACCATACATGGTGGGTTGGCCCGGTCTGTGAAACGATTGTGATATGACCAAGCTCGAGTTCGGCGGAGCCGATGCTTACCGGCTCTACGCCCTGGTCTACGATACGCACCGCCTGCTGGTTTCGATCGCGGGGCACGATAACGCTCGCCGCGACGGAGCGCTCGGCCGCCAGCAGCTTGCTGGCGAAGAAGTAATGGTGCGCTACGTACTTGTCGAGCAGCACTACCTCTTCTGGCACCAGGAATTCCTTCATTTCATCGCCGCGCGGCGATCGGACATCGAGCCGGATTCGGTCACGAGACAGTGTCCCGACGATCGTTGTCGCCGCCGCGCCGTTGATCTCGGACTCGTAGCGCAGCGGACGATAACTTGGGCCCACCGTCTCGAGCGCCACGCTGACGCGCATCGTGCTGCCGTCGAGCTTGAGGTTGAGTTCCGCCCCCGCTCGGAGAACGAAGCCGGCGGAGCCCGCTCGCTCGCGGCGGATGATGAACCGTTCTTCTCCGATGCGCGCACCCTCCAGATAGAGGGTGAAGATGCCGCTGTCGACCACGTCGGGCCGCTCACCCGTTGGCGGACCGGTAGCCGCCCCCAAGATGATTGGCAGCAAGAGCGAGCCGCTGCCGGCGCGGCCGATCCTTCTAATCGGCGGGCTCCAGAAACAGCCTCGTCCTGACCTTATCGAGGACGTACTCGTAGATCTCTTCACCTTTTTTGGCAGTGGCAGCGGACGGATGGCCGATTGCGCCCTCGCAGCCCGGCGGAGGCTTCGGCATCCGGCCACGAAGGTAACGCCGCAGCTCTTTCGCGTCGAGCGGGTAGTCGTGGATCTCTTCTCTACGCACGAGGTTGGGGAAGAGGTGCATCATTACGGAAGTCTCTGCCTCACCTGCATGTTCCGGCTGCTGCTGCTTCTCGAGGAACTGCCCGATCCGCACACTTTGCAGATCAACGACCCGCACCCGGGCATGCTCCGTCACGACAGTGGTAACCGCATCGAGGTGTGGGTCGTGGAAGTGCGCCGTGATCAGGATGAACTCCTCGAAGCCGTGCCCCTCCCAGGCGGCCAGCAGGTCGTTCAGGGCCCGGTGCAGCGTCTTGCGGCGCAGTGAGGCGGTGCCGGCGTATCCCTGCTCGGTGTCTACGTTCACCCCGTACGCGAGGGTCGGGGCGACGAGTACGCCAAACTCGGCCGACAAGTCATTGGCGAGCCGTTCGGCGAGCAGTGAGTCGGTCCCGAGCGGGAGGTGTCTGCCGTGTTGCTCGCAGGTCCCGATCGGGATGATCAGCCGGCGATCGTGTTCCAGGTAATCTGCGACCTCCGGCCACGACATGTCCTCGAGCAGCAGCGGCTCTCCGGCTTTGCGCGAGTTGGCCACGCGGCCTCCAGGGTGAAGCATTGTGGGTGGCCTCGACTTCGTCGCCACGTTGCGCTTGGGGTCGGGCGGAGTCAAGGCTTGGCCGAGCCCGGCCGTTGATCTTCCTTTGATCCGACCCCGACACAGTGGGCGCGGGGTGCTGGAAGGGAGGTCAGCGATTGCTCGCGTTCGTCCGCAGTGCTGCGATACTGGGCATCGATGCTTACATCGTCGTCGTCGAAGTAGACTCCGCGGCCGGGTTGCCGGCGATCGCGACGGTGGGGCTCGCGCAGAGCGCCGTGAAGGAGGGAAAGGATCGGGTTCTCTCCGCGCTTCAAAACTCGGGTTTCGAGATGCCGCCCCGGCGTATCACCGTCAACCTGGCCCCCGCCGATGTGAAGAAAGAGGGAAGTCACTTCGACTTGCCGATCGCCTGTGGCCTGTTGGCGGCCAGCGGGCAGTTGTCTACCGATTCCTTCCAACGCTACGCCTTGGCCGGCGAGCTTGGCCTCGACGGCGCCCTGAGGCCAATACGCGGTGCGCTCTCCATGGCTCAGGCGGTAGCGCAGTCCGGTCTCACCGGCTTCATCGTGCCGGCCGCCAACCTCTCCGAGGCCTCGGTAATCGAGGGTCTGGATGTCCGGGGCGCGGGTTCGCTGAGCGATGTGGTCGCTTTTCTAAGCGGTGGCTCGGAGCTTCCAGCGATCCACTTCGATGTTGCCGCCACACTCGGTCGGCGGGCAGGAGCGACCCTCGATCTGGCCGACGTGCGCGGCCAGGAGCACGCGAAGCGCGCCCTCGAGATCGCCGCCGCCGGCGGCCACAACATTCTGTTGGTGGGGCCACCGGGCGGCGGCAAAACGATGCTGGCCCGTAGGCTACCCGGCATCCTGCCGCGTCTGAATCTGGCGGAAGCGATCGAGGTCACCAGGGTCCACTCGGTCGCCGGTCAGCTCGCGCCGGACCGGGGGCTCGTCGGTCAGCGGCCGTTTCGCGCACCGCACCACACGATCAGCGACGCCGGCCTCATCGGCGGCGGAGCCGTACCACGGCCGGGTGAGGCATCGCTGGCCCATCACGGCGTGCTCTTCCTCGACGAGCTCACCGAGTTCCGCCGCAACGTCCTGGAGGTGCTGCGGCAGCCTCTGGAAGACGGCGAGGTGACTATCAGTCGCGCTTCGCGGTCCCTTACCTATCCGGCACGCTTCGTTCTCGCTGCGGCGATGAACCCTTGCGCCTGTGGCTACCGCGGCGACAGGCGCCGACCCTGCCGCTGTACACCTGCGATCGTTCGTCGCTACCGCGCCAGGGTATCCGGCCCGCTGCTCGACCGAATCGACCTGCATATCGAGGTGCCGCCGGTCACCTGTCCGGACCTGCTGGCGGCCGGTAACGGAGACACCTCAGAGGATGTACTGGCGCGCGTCGAGAGCGCCCGCCGAATCCAGCAGGAGCGCTTCAGGGTGCGCGAGCGTGTGTTCGCGAACGGGCAGATGGAGGCGCGGGACGTCCGCTCGTTCTGCCGGGCGGATGAAACGGCGATGTCTCTGTTGCGCGCGGCGATGGGTCGGTTCAACCTCTCGGCGCGCTCTTTTCACAAGGTGCTCAAGATCGCCCGAACGATTGCCGACCTGGAAGCGAGCGAGACGGTCCGGGCGGCACACGTCGGGGAAGCGATTCAGTATCGAGGGCTGGATCGTGCGGTTGAATCGCGGCCGACAACTTGACAATCACCGACCGGTATCCTGAGTATTCGCCGACGAGACTATTGCCGACGACTGGCTCATGGATCCGGAGAGAGACGTCCTCCAAGAGAAAGAGCGGGCGCTGCATGCCTTGCTCCACGAGTGTGGCTCCGTACTGGTCGCCTACAGCGGAGGTGTCGACTCCGCCTACCTGGCAAAGGCGGCGCTGGACGCGCTGGGCCCTGGCCAGGTGCTCGCCGTCACCGGCCGTTCGCCCAGCTATCCGGAAGCGCAACGAGAGGTCGCGGAGGCCGTCGCCGATTCCATCGGGCTGCCTCGGGTCGAGATCGATACCGGCGAGCTCGACGATCCCAGCTACGCAGCCAACCCGCGGGACCGCTGCTACTTCTGCAAGGCCGACCTCTACGGCCGGCTCGTGGCGCTTGCCCAAGAACAAGGCTGCGCCGCCGTGCTCGACGGATCCAACGCCGATGACCTCGACGACCACCGGCCCGGCCTGATCGCGGCGCGGGAGTTGGGTGTCCGATCTCCGCTGCAGGAGGTGGGTTTAGGGAAGGAGGAGATCCGTGCCCTCTCGCGGCGCGCCGGCTTGCCGACGTGGGACATGCCGGCCTCGCCGTGTTTGGCCAGTCGCATAAGCTACGGTACGCCTGTGACGCCCCTCCGCCTGCGCCGCATAGAAGAGGCGGAGTCGCGATTGCGGTCGCTAGTGGGTTGGCGTGATCTCCGGGTGCGACATCACGGCGCGTTGGCGCGGCTCGAGATCGATCCCGACGGACTGGCCGGGCTGGTCGAGCCGGGACTGCGCGGTCAGGTCATCGAGGCGCTGCGAGATGCCGGGTTCTCACGCGCCTGCCTGGATCTGGGCGGTTACCGGCGCGGCGCGCTCAACGAGGGGCAGGGTGGAGCTCCCCGGGTAGGCCTGGACCGAGAGGGTGGCCGTGCAGGGGAGGCAGAGGGCGGCCTGATCGAATTGGGCATCGATGCCCGGGTCGAGGGTGCCGGCACAGACGGCGAGATAGCGGTGCTGGTCGGCGACGGCGATTGTCTGGCCACACTGCTGGTCGGGGCCCGCGAGGCGGTAGTCGAGAACTGTCGGGCGGCTGGCTTTCGCTACGCCGCCTTGGGGCTATTCTAGATGCGCACATTTGTCGCCCTCATCCCGTCCGACGCGGAGCAGGCGCGGCTCGCAAGCGCGGCCGCCGGCTTGCGCAACTCCGGCTTCCCCATCCGTTGGGTCCGACCGGAGAACGTCCACCTCACCCTCAAGTTCCTGGGAGAGGTGTCAGAGGAACGGGTGCGTGAGGTGTGCGCCGCCGTCGACGGCGCTGCCAACGGAGTGGCGCCGTTCGAGATGGCCGTCGCTCGGTTCGGCGCCTTCCCCTCGCTTCGCCGGCCGGAAGTCGTCTGGGTCGGTGTGGAGCTCGAGTCGACGCTGCAAGTGCTGCAACAGTCGCTGGAGGAAGAGCTGGCGGCGCTCGGCTTCCCGCGCGAAGAGCGAGCGTTCCGACCGCACCTGACGTTGGGCCGAGCTCGTAAGCATGTGTCCCCCAACGAGTTCAGGGGATTGGCCGATCTGGTGGAACGCCTCGAGTACCGCGATGCGTTCCAGGTTCGATCGGTGGATGTTGTGCGGAGCCAGCTCATGCCGACGGGAGCCATCTACGACGTCGTTCACACCGCGAGACTCGAATCGTGATTCTCTTACCCCACGTAGTGAGAATATGCGAAGCTGCCTAAAACTGATCGGATTCGGGACGCTGCTCGTGGCTGGCCTAGTGGCCGCTTGGATCGCCCGCGACGAGATAGCGTCCTACGTGTCGGCTGTCGTCGGCCGAAGTGATGCCCCGTTCGAGGCAGCGTCATCGGACCTTCCCGATCTAGCGCGGCGGGCAGAGGAGAAGATTGTGGCGCTAGGACAGGGCGAGTTCGATGAAGCCACGCTAAACGCCGATGAGCTCAACGCCTGGATAGACTACGGATTGCGAGGTTACTTCCCGTCGTACGTCAGCGATGTCGCTGCCACGATCGAGGAGGAAAGGCTGGTACTGGCGGGCCGTGTGGTGCTGCAGGAGGTGCCGGGGATCGAGGGGTGGGGTCCCTGGGTCGCGTTCCTTGGCGACACGGCCAGCGTCTCGTTCAGCGGGCGGCTGGACGGCCTCCGGCCGGGCGCGGGGGTCTACTTTGTCGACGACGTAACGGTGGGAGCGCTGCCGCTGCCGAGCGCGATGCGCGACCAACTGTTGGCGCAGTTGAAGGGTGGGTCGAACGGCGGACTGCCGGCGAACGCTGTCGCCTTCGAATTGCCGGAGTTCGTCACGGATGTCGGCGTGCGCGAAGATCTGATCTACCTGAGAAGCTCGATCGACAGGGGTCGTTAGACGACTTGGTGCTGCGCCGCGGTCGTGCTAAGTTCAGCAGTCAGCAAGTAACGTGAGTGGAGAGCTAGCGAAACCGGAGGGTGCCGAGATAGCTTCCGACTGATGGCGCGCGTGACGAGGGGTGGAACGCGGCGGATCTTGAGGCGCCTTGGGAGGTAGGATAGACAAGCGCCCACGGCTTGTTGCCCGAGGGCCGGGGCAGTTGATGGGAATCACAGGTAATGGCTAAGAAGAAACGACAGACAAAGAAGAAGCAGGAAGCGCTGGAGCACGAGAGGCTGGGCGCGAGGCGGCGGCGGGCGGAGGAAGGCACCGGTCGTTGGCTCTGGGAATGGGTTAAGTCGATATCTGTAGCGATCCTGCTGTTCCTCGTCATCAGGACTTTCGCGGTAGAGGCGTTCAAGATCCCGACAGGATCGATGGAGAAGACACTGCTGGTCGGTGACTTTCTCTTGGTGAACAAGGCGGTCTACGGTGCCCAGGTACCGTTCACCAGAGTCCGCTTGCCAGCGATAGAGAACCCCGAACGGGGTGACATCGTGGTCTTCGAATACCCACTCGACCAGTCGAAGAACTACGTAAAGCGTGTTGTCGGTCTACCGGGCGACAAGGTCGCCATGCGTGGCGGTCAGTTGTACGTGAACGGTGAACGACTGGACGAGGACTACGTTCAGCACACTCAGCCTGGCGGCGACTACTACGATTCTCAGTTCGAGTGGCAGAGAGGCTACGTCGCGCCCGATGTGGACGGTGACAACTATCGCCCGACTCGCGACGACTGGGGCCCCATCCTGGTGCCGGTCGGCAAGTACTTCGTCATGGGCGACAATCGCGACAACTCGCAGGACTCTCGATATTGGGGCTTCGTCGATCGGAATCTGATCAAAGGGCGGCCTTTGTTCATCTACTACTCGTTCGATCGCAGCAAGCTGCGGCCGCTGCCGTGGCTGACCGAAGTCAGATGGAGCCGGGTCGGAGACCTGGTCCGATAGATCGCTTGGCGCTAGTCTAGGCGCACTGCAGAGCACCAATCGGGGGGCGGAGTTTCGCGATTGAGTCGAGAGGGGAAGCAGTTCACATCTGACGGCGGAAGCAACGACGACCGTCGCGAGGAGCGGGTGCCTTTCCTGCCGGCGTTCGAGCCCGCACACCGCGCCGCTACGCCCCCGGGCTCCCTGGACCAGTATCTGAGAGAGATCAGCGCCTACCCGCTCATCGACCGGGATGAGGAGGGGCTCCTGGCGCGCAAGATCCGGCGCGGTGACCGGGGGGCCCTGGAGAAGCTGGTCAACTCGAACCTGCGCTTCGTCGTCTCCATCGCGAAGAAGTACCAGAACCAGGGTGTCGCGCTCGCCGACCTGATCAACGAGGGCAACCTCGGCCTGATCCGGGCCGCTGAGAAGTTCGACGAGACACGCGGCGTCAAGTTCATCAGTTATGCCGTCTGGTGGATTCGCCAGGCGATCCTGCAGGCGCTGGCGGAACAGTCGCGAATCGTGCGCGTCCCGCTAAACCGGGCCGGTGAACTGCACCGGATCGGCAAGCGATCCAGCGCTCTCGTCCAGGAGCTAGGGCGCGAGCCCACCGTTGGCGAGCTGGCCGAGGGCCTCGAGGTCGAGGCCGACGAGCTGTACAAGACGATGTCCATCGCGATGGCCCACCTCTCGCTCGATGCGCCCCTCGTGCCCGGCGAAGACAACAAGCTGCTCGATTACCTGCCGGACGACGTCCGCCCGGGCCCCGAGCAGGAGGCGTTCGAGAAGGCGCTGAAGATCAATGTCGAGGCCGCACTCTCGACGCTCAAGCCCAGAGAGGCCAAGATCCTGCGCCTCTACTACGGCCTGGACGGTGAGGAGGCCATGACCCTGGAGGAGATCGGGCAGCAGCTGGGGGTCACCCGCGAGCGGGTCCGCCAGATAAAGGAGCGGGCCCTGGCTCGCCTCCGCCACGTGTCGCGGGCCCGGTCTCTGGAGTCCTTCCTCGGTTAGAATTGTCAATTGAACAGATCGGGAATGGGTTGGGAATTCTCGAATTACGATTCGGGGACCAGTGCAACAAGGGAGGTAGGGAGGTGTAGAGCCGGTCTTAACTTCCCTACCTCCCCTGTTCTACTGGTCCCTTGCTCGACGTTCGAGAATTCCCAATGGATATACGACTTCACTCAGTGAGAAATCCGTAATCTTCCTTGACATAGCTGCATCCTCCGGATATCCTACCACGCTGTACCCAAAAGCGGTGAACCCCGCTACGGAAATCCGCGCCGGCGCGGAACCGGTGCTAATTCGACGACAAGATGGCAGGACTGCTGACGAATTCGATGAAGACCCCGGTGGCGAAGCCTGAGGAGGTTGCCCGGCAGTGGTACTTTGTGGACGCCGAAGGCCTCGTCTTGGGCCGCTTGGCCGCTGAGGTGGCCAAGGTGCTGCGCGGCAAGCACAAGCCGAACTACACCCCCCACGTAGACTGCGGTGACGGCGTCATCGTGGTGAACGCTGAACGCGTCCGCCTCACCGGTAAGAAGGCGGAGCAGAAGACCTACTTCCGCCACAGTGGTTACGTTGGCGGTGCCAAGCTCATACCGTTCAAACGGATGCAGGAACGGCGTCCCGAGTGGATTATCAGGCGGGCGGTGCAGGGCATGCTGCCGAAGACGACCCTAGGGCGCCAGATGCTCAAGAAGCTCCGTGTCTATCCGGGGCCCGAGCACCCGCACCAAGGCCTCGAGACGCAGCCCTTGAAGATCAAGAGTTAACGACGCGCTAATAGGTCGGAGCATGGTCGGAAAGAAGCTAGAAGACGGGCGGTTCCACGCGGTTGGTCGCAGAAAGACGTCGGTCGCACGCGTTTACCTCAAGCGAGGGAAGGGCGAGTGGCAGATCAACGGCCGCTCGCTTGCCGATTACTTCCCGCGCAGTGCTTATCAAACGGTTCTCGAGAAGCCGTTCCAGGCTACCGAAACGGTCGGCGAGTACGACGTCACCGCCAATGTGCGGGGTGGTGGCCTCACCGGTCAGGCAGGCGCCATCCAGCTGGGAATCGCCCGCGCCCTACTTGTCGAGGACGAGGACCGACGCACAACCTTGCGCCGTGAGGGGTTGCTGACTCGCGACCCGCGTCGCGTGGAACGCAAGAAGTACGGTCAGCCGAAGGCCCGCAAGCGCTTCCAATTCAGCAAGCGATAGCCGGCCGCCAGCCAGGGTAGGGAGAATATGGCAGTAGGACTTGAAGATCTTCTACAAGCAGGTGTCCATTTCGGTCACCAGACCCGTCGCTGGAATCCCAAGATGCGGCGCTACATTTTCGCCGAGCGCGGTGGCATCTACATCATCGATCTCAGAAAAACGCTTCGAGAGCTGGAGCGAGCTAAAGCACTGATCCGCGAAGTCGTCCACCGCGGCGACTCCGTCCTCTTCGTCTGCACGAAGCCGCAGCTGAGCGAGACCGTGCGTGGCGAGGCGGAACGTTGCGGAGCGTTCTACGTGACGGTCCGTTGGCTGGGTGGCATGCTCACCAACTACCAGACGATCAAAAAGAACATCCGGCGGCTTAAGGAACTGGAACGCGGCGCCGAGGAAGGCGCGTTCGAGTTCTACACGAAGAAAGAGCGACTGCTGCTGGATAGAGAGCGCGAGAAGCTCGACCGTTACCTCTCCGGCATAAAGGATATGTCCCGGGTGCCTGGCTGCCTCTTCGTCGTCGACGCCCGCAGGGAGACGATTGCCATAGCGGAAGCGAACAAGCTAGGCATTCCGGTCGTCGCGATCGCGGACACGAACGCCGACCCGGATCTGTTGACGGTGCCGATCGCGGGCAACGACGACGCGATCCGCTCGGTCTCGCTGATCACGAAAGAGATCGCCGATACCGTTGAGGCTGCCATGGCGGAGGTGCCCGAGGAGCTGCGGAAGGCAGCGGCCGCCGAAGAGGAGGAGGTTTTCACCTACTCGAGCGACGGGGCTGTGGGTGCGGTCAGCGAGCGCGAAGCCGGCGGCCGGCGATCGCGCAAGCGAAGGCGGCCTCGCCCCGAGGTCATCGCCGCCCACCGACCGCCCGGCGAGGCGGAGGCCGGCGAGGGGGAGAGCCCGCCAGAGGAGCACGAGGGGGGAGGAGCGGCGGAGTCGGAGGAAGTCACCGGTGAGGACACCGGCGACGCATGAGCGCTGGCAGGGCCACTTCGGTGGCCCGCTTTTTTGGATCACCGAACCGTGAACGTACAAGAGATGAGTGAGATCAAGGCAGCAGACGTAAAAAAGTTGAGAGAGCGTACTGGCGCTGGAATGATGGACTGCAAGCGCGCACTTCAGGAGACGGGCGGCGACACGGAAGCCGCCGTCGAGTGGCTGCGCAAGAAGGGAGCAGCTTCGGCGGAAAAGCGTGTCGCGAAGGAAGCGAGAGAGGGTGTCGTAGAGTCATACATTCATCACTCGCACAAGGTCGGCGTACTTGTGGAGCTGAACTGTGAGACCGACTTCGTTGCCCGGACGGAGCAGTTTCAGCTGCTCGCCCGCGATTTGGCCATGCACATCGCAGCGGCCGACCCGATTGCTGTGGCTCGCGAGGATGTGCCCGAGGAGATCGTCGAGCGCGAGCGCGCTATCTTCCTGGCACAGGTCAAGGAGCAGGGGAAGCCCGAGCACGTTGCTGACAAGATCGTGGAAGGCAAGCTGCGCAAGTTCTTCGAGGAGAGCACGCTCCTCGAGCAGAAGTACGTTAAGGACCCCGAGGTCACGGTGGCTGACCGGATCTCGGATACGCAGGCGCAGCTCGGCGAGAAGATCGCCGTCGGTCAATTCGTGCGCTTCAAGGTAGGCGACTAGGTGGCGTCGGAATCGAAGCTGCGTTATCGGCGAGTTCTGCTGAAACTGTCAGGCGAATCGCTGGCGGGCAGCGAGGGGTTCGGCATATCGCTTCCCGCCATCGATCGCCTTACAGAAGAGATACGTGCCGTCCAAGAGGCCGGCGTCGCTCTCGGCCTGGTCGTCGGCGGCGGCAATATCGTGCGCGGTGCGGCGGCCGCGGAAGGTGGGATGGACAGGGTGTCCGCCGATTACATGGGCATGCTGGCCACGGTGATCAATGCGCTCGCCGTCCAGGACATGTTGGAGAAGAAGGGCGTTGAGAACCGTGTGCTGACCGCCATCCGGATGGAGGAATTGGCCGAGCCTTACATCCGTAGACGGGCGCTTCGCCATCTCGAGAAGGGGCGGGTTGTGCTCTTTGCTGGCGGCACCGGCAACCCGTACTTTTCAACCGACACGGCTGCGGTGTTGAGGGCGATCGAGATGGAAGCAGAGTTGATCGTCAAGGCGACCAAGGTCGAGGGGGTATACTCCGCCGATCCGATGACCGAGCCGAGCGCCGAGTTGATACCGGAGATCTCGTTTCTGGAAGTCATGACGCGAGAGCTGGGGGTGATGGACGCCACGGCGATCTCGCTGTGCAAAGACAACAACCTGCCTGTGGTTGTGCTGAACATCGAGCGGCCGGGCGCAGTGCTGGCCGCGGCTCGCGGTGAGCAGGTCGGCACGCTCATTTCCGGGGAGGTGAGTTCGTGACGTCGCTAAAGGAAACCCGGAGTCGGATGGAAAGCTCCATCGAGGCGGTGAGGCGGGAGTTCGCATCGGTTCGAACCGGCAAGGCTTCGCCGGCGCTATTGGAACACGTGCGGGTCGAGGCCTACGAGACGCACATGCCGCTCGAGCAGCTGGCTACGATAAGCGCCCCGGAGCCGCGTCTCTTGGTAGTGCAGCCGTGGGACAAGAATCTGATGGGCGTGATTGAGAAGGCTATCCAGAGTTCGGATCTGGGACTGAATCCTTCGAACGACGGGACCGTCATTCACGTACCCATCCCACAGCTCAACGAGGAGCGCCGCCAGGAGCTCGTCAAGATTCTGCACAAGATGACCGAAGAAGGTCGCGTCTCCCTCCGTGCCGCGCGCCGCGTAGCGAACGACGATATCAAAGCTAAGATGAAGGACGGTGAGCTGTCCGAGGATGAGGGCCATCGGATGCTCGAAGAGGTGCAGAAGTTGACCGACGAGTATGGAGAGAAGATAGAAGCTCTTCTGAAAGCCAAAGAGGCGGAGGTACTCGAGGTCTAGCCGGAGCGTCGTCCCCGTCCGCAGAGCCGGCCGCCGACGCAGCAAGGGTCAATGCCTTCAGAGCTTCTCAAGCGAATAAAAGAGACTGAGTGGAGCGTGCCAAAGCACGTTGCCATCATCATGGATGGTAATGGCCGGTGGGCGAACGAGCGGGGGCTGCCCCGGCGCGAGGGCCACCGAGCGGGGATGAGGTCCGTGCGTGACGTCGTGGAGGGCGCGATCGAGGCAGGGATCGAAGTAGTCACGCTGTACGCGTTCTCACAGGAGAACTGGCAGCGACCGAGGCCGGAAGTCGCCTTCCTGATGTCACTGCTGAAGAGCTATGCGAAGTCGGAAGTCCAGGACCTTGTCGACAACGGCGTCGAGGTCCACGTGGTGGGCGATATCGACCGCTTTGAAGCCGCAGAGCGCAAGGCGATCGATACGATCCTCGATATGACCCGCGGCGGTGAGCGGCTGCAGCTCGTGCTGGCGATAAGCTACGGGAGCCGCGGCGAGATCGTGCGGGCAGCACGCAGGCTCGCCGAACGAAGTGCCTCCGGCGACCTGGAGGCAGCGGCGATCGACGAACCCACGTTTGCCGCCGAGCTCTACACGGCGCCGTGGCCTGACCCGGATCTTATGATTCGGACGTCCGGCGAGTATCGGATATCGAACTTCCTGTTGTGGCAGTTGGCCTACGCCGAGCTGTACACGACACCGGTGCTGTGGCCGGACTTCACCCGCGAGCATCTCTTCGAAGCGATTCTCGACTACCAGAGACGGGAACGCAGGTTCGGCAAGGTAACGTGATGACGCGTTCCGGCGGCGAACTCGGGAAGCGGGTCGGCGTCGCTCTTATCGGCATACCGGTTGCTGTGGGGCTGGTCTTCTTGGGTGGCTACTGGTTGGCTGGGTTCGTGACGTTGCTGGCCATGGCCGCGGCCTGGGAGTTTGCCGTCATGCATCGTGCGAGCGGTGTGCCGGCGGCGCCGCCGGTCGCGGCCGGCCTGGCAGCGGCGTATGTGCTCTTGGCTGCCAACCTCTCCCTGGAGACCTACCTGGTATCGGTTACGCTCGTTACTCTGGTGGTGATCGCATCGCTGGCGATAGTTGCCGCAGCAGAAGCGCGGCCCGGGGCGCTGGTGATGACCAGCGTGTTTGGCGCGCTTTACACTGGGGCGACCCTCGGCTTTGCACTCCGGTTGAGGGCAGAGGGCGGTACGGCGCCGGGGCTCGCGGGAGCTGCCGTGCTGATGCTGCCGGTGGCGATTACCTGGCTCGGTGATACCGTGGCCTACTTTGTGGGAAAGGCGATCGGGCGGCACGAGCTGGCGCCGGTCATCAGCCCCAAGAAGACGTGGGAGGGTGCGATCGCCGGGTTCTTCGCCACGGCCGGCGGCGCCCTACTATACGTGGCCCTGACGCGATCGCTGGTGCCGTGGACGATGAGCGCCGGCGAGCTGCTCGGGCTGGGCGCGATGGTCGCCGTGGTGGGGCAGGCCGGCGATCTGGTCGAGTCGCGGTTCAAGCGGGAGTGCGGCGTGAAGGATAGCTCCGGGCTGTTACCCGGGCATGGCGGCATACTTGACCGGCTTGACGCCGTGTTCTTTGTTTTTCCGTTCGCTTACGCTTACATCGCCGTTTTGGGAGTCTAATGGGCGTGCGGACCGTTGCGATTCTGGGCTCGACTGGCTCGATCGGCAGAACGACGCTGGAGGTCATCAGCTCCTACCCGGACCGCTACCGTGTGGTCGCGCTGACCGCGAATCGGAACGCCGACGCGCTGCTCGGCCAGGTCGAGCGGTTCCAACCGGAGCTGGCGGTGCTCGCCGACGGCTCACCGCCCGGCGGCGGGCCCTCGAGCACCAGGCTGGCTGCGGGTTGGGACGCGGTACTGGAGGCGGCGGCGCACCGCGATGCAGAGATCGTGGTGAACGGACTGGTCGGCGCAGCCGGCCTCGAGCCGTCGCTGCTGGCCTTGCAGGGCGGCAAGCGCCTGGCGCTGGCGAACAAGGAGTCGCTGGTGGTGGGCGGGCCGCTGGTCATGCAGGCGTTGGAGGAGGGGGGCGGCGAATTGATACCGGTGGACAGCGAGCATAGCGCCGTCTTCCAATGCCTCGAGGGTGCGACCCGGGAGAGCGTGCGGCGTGTAGTCCTCACTGCTTCTGGTGGACCTTTTCGGGACCGCGATCCGCTGGATCTGTCAGGGGTAACGCCGGATGAGGCACTCCGTCACCCGACCTGGGATATGGGGGCGAAGATCACAATCGACTCCGCCACCCTGGTCAACAAGGCTCTCGAGGTTGTCGAGGCCCATTTCCTGTTCGGGCTCGAGTACGACCAGGTGGCGGTCGTGATCCATCCCCAGTCGATCGTCCACTCGCTCGTCGAGTTCCGGGACGGATCGGTGCTCGCCCAGCTGGGATACCCGACGATGGCGTTACCGGTGCTGTACGCGCTGGGGTATCCGGAGAGGGTGGAGGTCGATGCGCCGTCGCTCGATCTAGCGGAGATCGGCGCGCTGGAGTTCGAGCCGGTGCCCGACGGTCGCTTTCCTGCGTTCGATCTGGGGCGCGCGGCGGCGTTGCACGGTGGTACGGCGCCGGCCGTGTTCAACGCCGCCAGCGAGGAGGCCGTCGCCGCGTTCTTACAGGAGCGGCTCCGTTTTACGGGGATCCCTGAGGTGATTCACGGTGTACTCGACGCGCACAGGGTCGAGGATGTGACGGAGCTAGAGGGTGTGCGGCGCGTTGACCGGTGGGCGCGTGAGACGGCGCGTGCCAGAGTCGACGAGATCGGAAACCAAGCACCGCGGTCGGAATAAATGAACTCGATCATTGCATTCATCATCGTACTGGGCGTCCTGATCGTGATCCACGAGCTGGGCCATTTCATCACGGCCAAGCTTGCCGGGATCGCGGTTCCGCGTTTTTCCATCGGGCTCGGACCCAGGGTGTGGGGGTTCACGATCGGCGAGACGGAATACGTCATCTCGGCTCTGCCGCTGGGCGGCTATGTGAAAATGGCGGGCATGGGCGAGGATGAGGCGCTGGAAGTGCTGGAAGGAGGCAAGTCGGATCTCGAGGTCCCACGTGAGCGGCGCTTCGAGTCGAAGTCGGTGGCGACGCGCTCCGTGGTCATCTCGGCCGGCGTGGTGATGAACTTCGTGTTCGCAATCTTCGCCTACGCCGGGATCGCCTATTACCAATCGTGGGTGCCGCTGATCGGCTCGGTGGTCGAAGGCAGCCCGGCCGAGGAAGCTGGCCTGCGGGCGGGCGATCTGGTCACCGCGGTGGACGGCGAGAAGGTCGACATGTGGATGGAGTTCCGCAACCACGTGAACCAGCGGCCCGGAGAAGAAGTCACTTTGGGCGTGCTGCGGGACGACCAGGAGCTCGAGTTACTGAGCCGGATCGGACGGGCTGTCATGGTCGACTCGGCCAGTGGCGACTCCCTGGTCTACGGACAGATCGGGGTCTACCAAGACACGATCAATGCGGGCCGCGCTCTGGGGCTGGGCGGATCGCTGGTTGCCGGCACGGGGCGCACGTTCGAGCTAACGTGGCTCATCCTGAGGTTCGTTGGGCGGCTGATCACGGGCGCGGAATCTGCGCGCGACATCGGCGGCCCCATACTCATCGGGCAGCTGTCGGGTCAGGCAGCGCGCGCCGGTGTATTCTACTTTATCTCTTTCATGGCTTTTTTGAGCGTGAACCTCGCGGTGCTCAACCTGCTGCCGATACCTATACTCGACGGGGGGCACCTCGTGTTCCTGGCCGTCGAGGCGGTACGCGGGCGCGCTCTGTCGCTACAGACGCGTGCTCGTCTGAGCCAGGTCGGATTCCTCTTCATCCTGGCAATAATGGTCTGGGCGATTACCAGCGACGTCCTGCGGGCGGTTGGGAACTGAGGGAGTTGGGGATTCGGGGATTCGAGGAGGTGGGGAAGTATAGACAGAGTCTCTCAATTCCCCGAATCCCCGAATCCCCGAATCCCCGACTCCCAGAGCGTCAGCTGTGGTGAGCGGACGGCGGCGGCCATCGCAGTGACGTTTAGCCCGGCCAGCGGCTCATCCTGGGTCGCGACGCGTAGCGGAGCGGCGTAACCCTTCCTCTCCAAAGCCTCACCGACGACCTCGGCAGCCAGTTCGGGCTTGTTGCACTCCTGGCTGAGGTGTGCCAGGACGACACCTGCCAACTCGGGGTGGTGGAGCTCGGTGCCGAGGAGAGCCGCGGCGCGGTTCGATAGATGCCCGTGCCGCCCTGCTATGCGGCTCTTCAGCGACCAGGGGTAGGGGCCGGTCCTGAGCATCAGCTCGTCATGGTTGGCCTCGAGGATGAGCAGGTCACAGCGTTTGAGGGCGTGACGCACGGATACCGTCGGTGTGCCCAGGTCGGTGGCGATACCGACCTTCAGGCCGCTCGAGCGCTGCTTCACCGTTACCGCTACCGGATCGATGGCATCGTGGCAGGTGAGAAACGGCTCGACGCGCAGCTCGCCCAGGTCCACCGCTTGACCGGCGCGGTAGAAGCGGAGATCCTCGTCACCGCCGAGTAAGGCGGAGCACGAGGCCGCTGTGGCGCGAGCCACGTATACGGGAATCTTCCAGCGGCGCGCGACCACACCCATACCCTGCGTATGATCCCGGTGCTCGTGCGTGATGAACAGTGCCGCGATGCTGTCGGGCGCGACCTCGACCGCGGCGAGGCGCCGCTCTAATTGCCTACCGCTGAAGCCGGCGTCGACGATTATGCGTGTTTCAGAAGTCTCGAGAAGGATTGAGTTGCCGCGACTACCGCTACCCAGTACGTGTACCCGGAAGGTCATCCACCCCGCCCTTTGCGCCAGCAGCTCTCCAAGTACCGCCGCCCGCGCTCGCCCAGTTCAACTCCGCGCCTGGCCATCGAACGCTCTGCCGTATCCAGGAACTCGGCCAGACGATACTCACCCAGTTCTGCGCCTTCGCCCCAGCTGAACGGCTCCACGTAGGGGGGCGGCATTGCAGTGCCATACAGATTACTGCCGGCACCCACCACGGTGCCAGTACCCAGGAGCAGGCCGATCCCGGTCTTCACGTGATCGCCAAGGAAACAGCCGATCTTGAGGCTGCCGCTGTCCAGTACACCGGCGGGCGTCCACACTCGGACAGGGCGGTAGTTGTTCTTGAGGTCGCTGTTGGTCGTCAGGGCCCCCAAGTTGACCCACTTCCCGACGTAGGAGTGGCCGAGATACCCCTGGTGAGCCTTGTTTGTGTAACCGAGGATCACGCAGTCAGCTATCTCGCCCTGCAGGTATGAAAAGGGCCCGGCGACGACGCGTTCGAACGAGCCACCCAGCAGGCGCGAACCGGCGCCGATTGCCGTTGGGCCCGCCAGGCGTGTGCCCGTGCGGACCTCGACTCCGCCGCCGAGCCGGATCGGTCCCTCCCGTGTATCGAAGAATACCCCTGGTTCGACGCGAACGTCGGCGGCCAGGATTACCTCGTGCTTTCCCTCGCGATAGACGCCGTCGGGGACCGCGGTCGCCGGCTCCGCTCCCGCCAGGTCGCGGGCCAGCTGCTCGGGGCAATCAGCGAGCAGGTGCCACGGCCACTCCAGGAGCCGCCCCTGGACGGTGATCCGCGTTTCCGGCTCGGCGCCGAGGCTCAACTCGCTGAGGAACTCGGGATCGGGCCACTGCCCGGCCGGTAGGTGGAGGCCCACAGGCCGCTCGTCGATCAGGTAGACCGCTGGGCCCTTCTCCAGACTCGTCTCCGGGCTGCTCTCGGGAACCGCCCGCGAGCACCAGAAGAGCAGCCCCTCCCCCGGCAGCTGGTCGAGCCTCAGGACGTCCGGAACGCCGGCCTCGCTGAACTCGAGCAGGTGTTCGGAGGTCAGGTAGCCGGCCGCCTCGAGGCCGAGGACGCGCCCCGCGCGTTCGGCCAGCTTCTCGGCGCCATACAGCAGCTCGCCCGTCGGGCGCGTGAGGGCGAAAGGCGCCCAGCGTTGGGCTTGGAGATCGTCGAACAGGATGAGTTTGGGGCGTGCCACGGCTCAGTCGTCTCCCGAGCGGAGGTCCTCGGGCAGCTCGGCGAGCAGCTGCTTGAGCTCGAGCGCCCGCTCGCGCGGTGCGACGAACGTGATCCCCGAAGCACGTACGATGACCAGACCCGAGGCACCGTAGGCCACCACCGGGCCATCCTCTGCCCAGATCAGACTGTCCTGACAGTCAACCGCGTGGGCGTCACCGGTCAACAGGTTGCCCTGCGCATCGCTCTCGCGTACGCGCAGCAGCGCTGCCCAGGCACCGACGTCGTCCCACTCGAACCCGGCTTCTACGACCGCGACGTTCGGGCTGCGCTCCATGAGGCCGTGGTCCACGCTCAGCGCGGGGACGCCCGCGAAGAAATCGGCCACATCACCTCGAGCCAGACTCTCCAGCTTGCCGGACAGCTCAGGCGTGTGGGCGTCGAGTTCGGCGAGCAGCACCTGCGGTCGCCAAACGAACATCCCCGAGTTCCATAGGAACCCGCCCTGTCTCAGGTAATCCGTCGCGGTGTCCTCATCGGGCTTCTCGACGAACCGTCTCACTTCAAACACCCCCGGTGTCAACGGATCGCCCACCTCGATGTAGCCGTAGCCGGTCTCCGGCCGCACAGGTTGAATGCCCAGAGTGAGCAGGCGACCCGCATCGCCGGCCGCAGCGATCGCGATATCGAGGGTCGAGACGAAATCCTCGAGTGGCCGGATCACGTGGTCGGTGTTTAGCGACACCATCACGGCGCGGTCGGGCTGCTCGGCGCGGGCGATGATCTCGCTGGCCGCCCAGGCCAAAGCTGGAGCCGTGCCTCTGGCCTGCGGCTCGAGGAGCAGCTGGTCGCGTCCGAGCTCGGGCAGGTGGCTTTCCAGCTCTAGCCGCAGCTGCTCGCCGGCTACGATCAGCACCCGCGACGCGTCAGTCAGCGCCCGGGCGCGTTCCACCGTGTCTACGATCAGTGGGTGGTTGGTGGCGAGTGGCAGGAATTGTTTCGGGCGGCGCGGCGTACTGGCCGGCCAGAACCGAGACCCGATGCCGCCCGCCAGCAGGACGACCCAGCGTTCGAAGCGGGATTCCTCGCTCACGCCGGAACCTATCGCGATGGGTTGAGCGTTTGAGGCGGCCGTCAGACGAGTTTCGCGATCTGCTCGCGGTTGTGCCGCAGTTCGTACAAGAGGCCGCCGAACGGAACACCCCCTTTGACGAAAGTCACGAGAATCATCTCAGGGGGTACATCGGTGACGATCGCCACTCCGTCGGCGTACTCCACCACCGCGGTGACCAGCCCGTTGTGGTCTGCGGCGGAGCCCAACTCGCGCGCGCTCTGCAGCAGGTTCGGCGCCATGGCAGCCACGGCGTCGGCATCGGTGTGCATAGGCCCGATCCGGTCGATCAACAGCCCGTCCTGGCCGACGGCGAATACGGCTTCCACCTCAGAGCGGCTCAACAGACGACCGAGAAGATCTTTTAGCGTTGGCATCCGGTACCTACGGTCTGGTGGGTACGGGGGAGTGCGGGGATTGTACCTGCCGGGCCCTACAAAGTCAAGCGTAGGTTAGGGTTTGCAGCTTGACAGTCAACCTCCCCTCGCGTAAGGTTCGCCCGTTACCATGGTGAACTGTGATCATCCACGTAGCCACGTCGCGCTGCTCCTGACAGTAGCGTTGGGGCTCGTCGCCTGCGGCGATGAGCTGGGGAATATCTCACGTCCAAGCTCCCCCATCGAGGTAGAGCTCGTCGATCTCGTTGACGGCCCGCTAAACCGCGCCAACGCTCTCAACGTCGTGGCCGGCCGCGGGTTCAGCGCCCCTCGCGTCGCGCGTGTCGACGACACCGATCAGTGGGATATCACCTTCGCCGTTGTAGACGGCGAGCCGAAATGGTTGCCGCGCGGCTTCTTCGATGGCATCGAGCTGTCGGCCGGCATCAGGGTGATGCAGGCGGACTTCGAGGACGTCGAGCTGCTGCCGCGCGATGAGGAGTCCTACGAGCTCGAGCAGCCGCTGCCCGCCACGGTCGGAACTACTTACGGTATCCGCAGTCGGACCGACCCGACGCTCTCGTTGCCCTGCCACGTTTTCGCGAAAATGGTCGTGGACTCCATCGCGGGCGACCCGCAACGTGTGTGGTTCCGCGTGCTCTGGAACCCCAACTGCGACGACGCGAACGTCACCCCCGGCGTCACCAACTAGCCGGTCGATCCAAGCATGCTCGACCTCAAGCGGATCCGTTTCGAGACCGATACGGTGAAGGATGCGCTCGCCAAGCGCGCCGATCCCGATCTGGCTGGCTACATCGAAGAAGCATTGCAGCTCGATGAGGAGCGGCGCCGAATCATCCAGACCGTAGAGGAGCTGAAAGCACGTCGCAACGAGGCTTCCAAAGTCATCGCTGAGCGGAAAAAGGCGGGTGAGGACGCTTCCGCGCTGATCGCGGAGATGCGCGATGTCGCGGCGAGCATAGCAGAGTTGGACACGCAGCTCGACGCCGGCGCCTCCAGGATCGAAGAGCTACTGCTCGAGATCCCCAATACACCTTTGCCTCCCGTGCCCGCCGGCGATGAATCAGCCAACCGCTTTATCCGGTCTTGGGGCGAGCCGATCGAACCGAGCGATTGGCGGAAGCCACACTGGGAGATCGGTGCCGCCCTAGGGATCCTCGATCTCGAGCGCGGTGCGAAGCTTTCCGGCAGCGGGTTCCCTGTATACATGGGCGCCGGCGCCGTCCTGCTGCGAGCGCTGATCAACCTGATGATCGACGTGCACCGGAAGGAGCACGGGTACGTCGAGGTCCAACCTCCATACCTGGTGCGCAGCGAGACGATGAGGGGAACGGGCCAGCTGCCGAAGCTCGCCGACGATGCCTATCACATCGGTGGTGATGATCTTTGGTTGATACCGACCGCTGAAGTTCCTCTGACGAACCTCCACGGCGGTGAGTTGCTGGGCCCAGGAGACCTGCCGCGCCACTACGTTGCGTACACCGCCTGCTTCCGGCGCGAGGCGGGCGCCGCCGGCCGTGATACGCGCGGCGTGCTTCGCATTCACCAGTTCGACAAGGTCGAACTCGTCCGCTTCGAGCGACCCGAGGACTCGGAGACGGCCCTGGAGGACTTGACCCGCCACGCCGAGAAGATCCTGCAACTGCTCGACGTGCCTTACAGAGTTGTGCTCCTGGCGGCCGGCGACATGGCTAGTTCGAGTTCGATGACCTATGATCTCGAAGTATGGTCGCCTGGTGTCGAGCGCTGGCTCGAGGTCTCCTCGTGCTCGAACTGCACCGACTACCAGGCGCGACGCGCCGGTATCCGATTCCGGCGCGAGCGAGGTGCCAAGCCGGAGTTCGTGCATACGCTCAACGGCTCGGGCCTCGCGCTTCCACGGACGGTGATCGCTATCCTCGAGAACTTTCAGAACCAGGACGGGAGCGTGGAGCTTCCTGAAGTGCTGCACCCGTACGTGGGCGGCACGCGAATCGAGCCGGTGTGAAAGCTCGTCTTTGGGCTTCGGGACTGATTCTGCTCTTCGGGGCTGTTCTAGCCTGGTACTTGGTCTACACCCGTCAACTCGTGAACGCCGTCAATGCCGACGCCGCGGCGCTGTCGCGCATGTACGCCCAGGTTCTGGAGGGTGTGAGTGATCCCGATCGGGAGAGCTTCTTGGTCCTGTTCGACATGCTCCAGGAGATCGAGTCGCTGGGTGTGCCGGTCGTGGTGATCGCCGAGGACGGGCAGATACACGCCGCGCGCAATCTGCCGTTCGTGCACGACCCGAGCGATCCCAGCAGCACACGGCGCGTGCTCGAGTATGCCGCGCGGCTCGATGAGCGAAACGATCCGCTGGTCGAAGAGGGGATCGGTGTGATCCATTTCGGGATGCCGGCGGTCGTTGAACGACTTCGCTGGGTGCCGTGGACCCAGGCGGCAACGCTTATCGTCATTGTGCTGGTGGCTACCTGGATCTTCCGCTCGACGATCCGTGCCGAACAGGAGCGTATCTGGGCCACAATGGCGCGGGAGTCGGCGCACCAGCTCAGCACGCCGTTGAGCTCGCTGAGCGGCTGGGTCGAGATCCTGAGAATGCCGGCCGGCGAGCGGTCCGCTGTGGCCTCACAGGATCGGATCGCCGAGGAGGTCGAGGTCGATGTCGAGCGCCTCAATAAGGTAGCTCAGCGTTTCGAGCTCATCGGTCGACGGCCCCGGATGGACACGGTGGACGTCGGGGAGGTCCTCCAGCGGCTCGAGGGTTACTTCGCAGCTCGACTCCCGCGCCTCGATCGCTCGATCGAGCTCACAGTGAACCTCACGCCTCAGCTGCGGCCGGTAGCTGGCAACCCGGTGCTTCTCGAATGGGCTTTCGAGAACCTGATCAAGAACGCGGTCGATGTACTGGCTGGTCGCGGAGGTCGGATCGCGGTGAACGCCATGCCCGACGACGACGGCCGCTGCGTCATGATCCGCGTCGTCGATGACGGGCCCGGTGTGCCGGCCGAGCTACGCAAGCGTATCTTCGAGCCGGGTGTGTCGAGCAAGGAGGGTGGCTGGGGCGTCGGCCTGACCCTGACGCGCCGTATCGTTGAGGACACGCACGGCGGGTCTATCGTGCTTGGCAAGCGTCGAGAAGGGGCCGAGTTCATCGTGACCTTGCCCGTAGTGCGGCCCGACCGGACGACGTGAGTTGTGCCGCCGGGTGACGTGAGGACGGGGGCCAACTTCGAATCGCTGAATCCGGAGCAGCGAGAGGCCGTCGAGCATGTCGAGGGACCACTCCTCGTGCTCGCCGGCGCTGGCTCCGGCAAGACGCGGGTTCTCACCTGTCGCATCGCACATCTCATCGAACATAACGGGGTCGACCCCAACGTGATCATGGCCGTCACCTTCACCAACAAGGCGGCTGAGGAGATGCGGAATCGCGTTCAGCGACTGCTCGACACCGAGCCGTCGGGTATGTGGATCGGGACTTTCCACTCGATGGGAGCGCGAATCCTGCGACGCCACGCCGCGCGCCTCGGGTTCGGGCCCGGCTTCACGATACTCGACGCCGACGACAGTCTGCGCGAGATCAAGCGCGTGATGGAGGACCGTAACGTCCCCAAGCGCTGGAAGCCGCAGGCCGTGCAAGGTGTGATCTCGAGTGCCAAGAACTACCTAGTCACGCCAGACGGATTTCGGGATACAGCCTCGGATCCATTCACCAGAATGGTGGCCGACGTTTATCCCGTATACCAGGCACGTCTGCTTGCCGGGAACGCCTTCGATTTCGACGATCTCTTGGTGAAACCGGTGGAACTGTTCGAGTCGTTCCCCGAGGTGCTCGACCGCTTCCAGCGGCGGTTCAGGTTCATCTTGGTAGATGAGTATCAGGACACCAACCACGCTCAGTACCGCTTTCTCGAGCTCCTCGCTAGAGTGCACGGGAACCTGTGTGTGGTAGGTGACGACGACCAGTCGATCTACGGTTGGCGTGGTGCAGATATCCGTAACATTCTCGAGTTCGAACGCGATTTTCCGGCCGCGCGCACGATCCGCTTGGAACGCAACTATCGCTCCACGCAGATAATCCTTCGGGCAGCTAATAGGGTGATCGCGGAGAACGTCAACCGCAAAGGAAAGAATCTCTACACCGACAACGAGCTGGGCGAGTCGATCACGCTGATCAGGACAGCGGATGAGATCGATGAGGCCGAGTGGATAGCGGGAGAGATCTTGGCACATATCTCCGATGGGTCGGACCTCGAACATCGGAGCTTCGTGGTTCTCTACAGGACCAACGCCCAGAGTCGCGCCTTGGAGGAAGCCTTCCGAGACGTCGACCTGCCGTATAGGATTATCGGAGGCGTCCGCTTCTACGAGCGCCGCGAGATCAAGGATGTGCTCGCCTACCTGCGGCTCATTTCCAACTTCAAGGACACGGCCTCGTTTCTGCGCGTTGTGAACTACCCACGCCGGGGGATCGGCGATGCTACTCTCAGCGCACTGCTTGCTGCCGCCCACGAGGCGGATTGCAGCCCTCTGGAGGCAGCGGGCACAGCGCGCTCGATCCGGGGCATCGCGGCGGCGCGCGCGGCGACGCTGGAGTCGTTCTTCCAAATGATCGACCGTTACCGAGCGCTCGCATCTCAGCTACGCGTGCACGAGCTGCTGGGGGGGCTGATCGAAGAGCTGCGTCTGCTTGAGCACCTGCGCGAGGAAGGCTACGAGGGGATCGACCGGGCCCAGAACGTTGAAGAGCTGGTCGCAGCGGCCTCCGAGTTCGATGCCGCATCGGCGCTGGAGGCGGAGGACCTAGAGGAGGTCGGCACGGTCACCGAGTTAGATCTCTTTCTGCAGAAGGTTTCGCTCGTCGCTGATGTGGACAACCTCGACCCCGAGGCGGACGCCGTTACCCTCATGACTCTGCACAACGCCAAGGGCCTCGAGTTCCCTGTGGTGCTGATCTCCGGGCTTGAGGAAGGCCTGTTCCCACTCTCCCGCTCGTACGACAGCTTGGAAGAACTCGAGGAGGAACGGCGGCTGTTCTACGTCGGGATCACCCGGGCCCAGAAGAAACTCTACCTGACGTACGCGAAGCGGCGACGCCGAGCCGGCGACTGGATGATCTCGAGCCCATCCAGTTTCCTGCAACCTGTGCCCGAGGAACTGCTCGATGAACGGGAAACCGACCGTTACATCGATCGTGTATCGAGCCGCCGTGAGCGCGGCGGATGGTGGGAGCGTCCCTGGCGTCTGGAGCGTGAGATCGTGCCGGGGGATCTGACGTACGATTACTCGGTCTCGCAAGAGGTTAGCGAGCTGCCCGAGCTTGCCGAGGGCGTTCGAGTCAGGCACCCACGCTTCGGCGCCGGCACCGTGGCGGCGCTCGATGGCTGCGGTGTGGAGCTCAAGGCGGTTATCGACTTCGAGTCGGTGGGCAGAAAAAAGGTGGTTGTGCGTTATGCGAATCTGTCGCTTGAAGAGGCCGAATAACGGTTAACACCGGTTGACAGCACCCTCGTCCCGACGGGTATTGAGACTTGACACCGGCCAGTTGAGGTTAGGTTGAATATCTGGTCAGTGGATGTCGGATGTTGGACATGAGATAGGAAGATGACGATCAAGCGCGAAGATGTTGCAAAGGTCGCCGAGCTCGCCCGGCTCGAACTGGGCGACGACGAGCTCGAGGCTTTGAGCCGCGACTGCCGATCGATCCTCGAATTCTTCGAAGCGATCCGCGACGTAGACGTGAAAGGAGCAACACCCACGGGCGCACTGGAGCACCCGGCGCCGGCCCGGGAGGATCGGGTCGATCACGATCACCTCGAGCGACAGCCGGCGGAGATGGCGCCGGATTGGAGGGAAGGCTACTTCGTGCTACCGCGGTTACCGGCGCTCGACGGCGGGGACGACGCCGCCGACGGCGAGGCGTAAAACGCGAGACGAATCTCAGTGTCTGGGACGATGATACCCGGCGTCCGCGAGCTGCGAGAGGCGTTGCGATCGCGACGTCTGCGGGTCGACGAGCTTCTGGGGTCTGTGCTGCAGACCATCGCGGGTTCAGATGCTAAGGAGCCGCCGCTGGGTGCTTTCTTGTCGGTGGCGGGCGAAGAGGATCTGCTGACGCAGGTAGCCGACCTGGATCGTGCCTTCGAGAACGGCGATGAGGTCGGCCCACTCGCGGGAATACCCGTTGCGGTTAAGGACAACATCTGCACCACGTCCCTGCCAACAAGCTGTGGATCGCGGATCCTGGAAGGCTACATGGCGCCCTACGAGGCAACGGTGGTGCGCAGGCTGAGAGCGGCGGGAGCGCTGATCGTCGGTAAGACCAACCTCGACGAGTTTGCCATGGGCTCGTCTACCGAGAACAGCGGTTTCGGTCCAACCCGGAATCCTGTGGACCCGGAGCGAGTGCCCGGCGGCAGCTCCGGTGGTTCGGCGGCGGCGGTGGCGGCGGGTCTCGTGCCGCTGGCCCTCGGTTCCGATACCGGTGGCTCGGTTCGGCAGCCTGCATCGTTTTGCGGCGTTGTCGGGCTGAAGCCCAGCTACGGCCGGGTCAGCCGCTACGGACTCGTCGCCTTCGCGTCGAGCCTGGACCAGATAGGCCCCCTGGCTCGCAACGTCGAGGACATCGCGATGCTGCTGAGCGTTATCGCCGGGGTCGATCGATTCGACTCCACCTCCGTCGATCTTCCGGTGCCCGCCTTCCAAGATTCACTTGACGCTGGGCCCGAGGGTTTGGTAGTGGGCGTACCCAGCGAGTACTTCCCGGACGATCTCGATCCGAGGGTAGCGGCTGCCTGTCGCGCCGCGATCGAGCGGTTCGAGCGGCTCGGCGCAGAAGTCCGGGAGATCTCTCTCCCACATACCCGCTACGCGGTCCCCGCCTACTACCTGGTGGCGAACGCGGAAGCGTCGAGCAACCTGGCGCGCTACGACGGTGTGCGCTACGGCCTGCGGTCGTCGGGAGCGGAGAGCACCATCGCTGTGTACCGCGAGACGCGCGGGGCTGGCTTTGGCCGTGAGGTCAAGCGGCGGATAGTGCTGGGCACCTATGGTCTCTCGGCTGGTTACTACGACGCGTACTATGGCACCGGGCAGCGGGTGCGCCGTCTGATCGCCGAGGACTTCGAGCGAGCGTTCGCAGAAGGCGTGGATGTGATCTTCACTCCGACTGCTCCCACGGTAGCGTTCCGTCTCGGCGAGCGGATCGATGACCCCGTGCTGATGTACCTGTCGGATGTGTTCACCGTGACGGCCAACCTGGCACGCTTGCCCGCAATATCTATCCCCGTCGGTCGGGTATACGGCCTGCCGGTGGGCGGCCAGCTCCTCGGACGAGAATTCGACGAGCTGAAGCTGCTCACGGCAGCCCGGGCGCTGGAGCAGGCGGTCGGCGAGGCGGCGTTGGAGTAAGAGTAGATGACGGTTTCGGCGACGTCGGCGCACGATACGATTATTGGGCTGGAGATCCACATCCAGCTCAATACGTTCAGCAAGATGTTCTGTGGTTGCCGAGTCGAGTTCGGCGCGGCGCCTAACACCAACGTTTGTCCCGTGTGCCTCGGTCTACCCGGCGCCCTTCCGGTCGTCAATCAGCGCGCGATCGAGCTTGCCGTGCGTGCCGCGCTGGCGCTGAACTGCCAACTGCACTTGAGCAGCGTCTTTGCGCGGAAGAACTACTTCTATCCTGACCTTCCCAAGGGCTATCAGATCAGCCAGTACGATCGGCCGCTGGCGACCGACGGCTGGCTGGACTTCCAGGAGAATGAGGGAGGCGGCGTGGGCCGCGTACGCATTCGGAGGCTGCACGTCGAAGAGGATTCCGGGAAGTCGCTGCACGATAGGTTTGCAGCCAAGACGGCGGTCGACCTCAATCGGGCAGGTGTCCCACTGGTTGAGATCGTTACGGAGCCGGACCTCCGCTCGCCGGCAGCCGCCCGAGCGTTTCTCGGACAACTCAAGCTTGCGCTCGAGTATCTGGAGGTCAGCGACTGCAACATGGAAGAGGGTAGCCTGCGGGTCGACGCGAACGTCTCGGTCCGCCCGGCGGGTGACAGCGAGTTCATGACGAAGACCGAAGTGAAGAACATGAACTCATTCAGCCAACTGGAGAAAGCACTAGCGTACGAGGCGGCCCGGCACCTGCGTATCCTCCGATCCGGGGATCAGGTCGAGCACCAGACCATGCTCTGGGACCCGGCGCGGGGCGAAGCGCGGCCGATGCGCGGCAAGGAAGAGGTACACGACTACCGTTACTTTCCGGAGCCCGACCTTCCGACGCTGGTTGTGCCCGAGGAATTGGTCGAGCGACTCGGCGGTGGCTTGCCCGAGATGCCGTGGCAGAAGGAGCGGCGGTTCGTCGCTGACTACGGTTTGCCTGGCTACGACGCTCGGGTCCTCAGCTCTTCGCGCGCCCTCGCCGATCTATTTGAAGCCGTCGCGCGGTTGAGGCCGGATGCCAAGGAGGCATCGAACTGGGTGATGGGCGAGGTCCTGGCGGCCGCCAACGATCTGGGCCTCACCGTCGAGCGGCTTGGCGTGGACCCGAAGGGTCTCGCCGAGGTCATAGGTCTGGTGGCGGAGGGGAGACTATCACATAACCTGGGCCGGCAGGTGTTCCGCAAGATGCTCGAGACGGGGAAGTCGGCCGAGCGCGTGATGGAGGAAGAGGATCTGCGGTTGGCGGGCAGCGCTGAGCTCGAGGCCTGGGTCAGAGAGGCAATCGACGGGAACCCGGCGGAGGTCGAGCGCTACCGCGCTGGAGAAGAGAAGCTGCTGGCGTTCTTCATCGGTCAGGTTATGCGGAAGTCAGAGGGCAAGGCGGACCCGGCAAGGGCACGTGAGGCACTAGTCGAGCGCTTGGGAAAGGGCTAGCCCTGCAGAGGCACCTTCTTTCTAATCCTCTCGACGCCGTTCCTTGCCCGTCTCATCAAAGCGCTCTGCTTGGGTCTCATCAAGATCGCCTTCAGGTGGACGAGATCGATCCACATTCCTTCCGCAGCCAGCCGCTGCTCCCACCATCCAGGAAACTCTGGCAGCCCGAACCACTCATCAGCCAGGCCCTCTAGTTCATCCTTCCGGCTCGTCTTTCGACCGCCGTGCGTGCGGTTCAACATCTTAGCTTTGCCCAGCGCGCGTTCACCGGTCGGATCTAGAAAAATGGCGGCTGATTCCTTGCGGTTTATCAGGTACTCGGCTGCGAAGTCGAAGGTGTACCGCAGCCAGGTTGCGACCTCGCCGTCGTCGACGTCCCAGCGGGAGTAATCGAGCACGCGGTCGAACATGGCGCGCCAGCCGTCGTGGTCGGCGAGCGTGATCATTCCCTTGAAGATCAGGCGATTCGTCTGGAAGCTGAACACGGTACGATCTAGTACGCGGTCCATCAGCCGGTCGTTATGAGCGTGGTCGAAGTCCTGAAGTAGATGGAACGCCGCTCGCAGGTAGGCCTGACCCAGGTGGATGTCCATCCGGTGTTCCCAATACGAATGCCCGATTGCTTGGGTGTTCGCCGAAGTGAGCAGCTTGCGTGGCAGGAAGTAGTTATGGGCGATCGTGTCACCTGCCAGGTGCGTCAGGTAGCCCAGTGCGCAGGCGCGCGTCGCATCGGTGTCGGCGGCCTCGAAGAGTTCTTCGCCTACGTGCCAATGATGGCAGTTGCGACCGACGGGCGCGTATTTCTTGCCGAAGGTTATGTCGGCCGCGATGGACCCGTAGAGGAAATCGAGAGGGTACCAGCGAAGGATCTCAGCGATCGCCGTCGGGAACAGCGCCAGCGCGCCGAGCAGTTCCGTGCCGACCAGGATGTGCATCCCGGGGCCCCAGGCCCAGGCCGGCTCGGGCACGAGCAGGATGGCAAGACCTGCCAGGACAAGAATTCTCAGCCAGCCCATACGGAGGCTCAGCCCTCCCGCACCCTACGCTCCCGGCGTAGAGCCTTCCGTGCATGTTCGAGCTGCTGACGAACCATGTCTCTGAACTCCTCTCGGGCAGCCTCCAGAGTGGCGCCGAGTTCCTCCCGGAACTCGCCGCTCAGCTCGCGGCCGGCCTCGCGAATCTCTTCCAGGGCCGCCGATCCGGCGCGCCTGACGCGGCGATAGCGTTTCGCCGCCACAGCGGGCAGCCTGCGCCGTTGGCGCTCCGGGATCCAGATTGCGGCCAGTCCGGCGCCCACCAGGGCGCCTATCGTGAGGGCGAGGAGGTATCTGGTGGGTTCGCCTCGGCCGATCGTCTGGGAGCCGTCGTCCGCGGGCTGTGCCTCAGCGGCCATCCCCGATCACTCCTCCTCGTCTTCTTCTACCTCGGCGGCCTCTTCATCGTTCCGGCCGCTGCGACGCAGCATCCGTGCGCCGGTACGGATTCCGCGCAGTGCCGACGTGGCTGTCAGCAGAGTGTCTTCGACCTCGCCTTGAACGACATCGATTAGCGCACCCAGTTCTTGAACGCGCTCGTCCGCCGATTCCAATGCGTCTTCGAGACGGTCGTTGGCGATGGATATCGTCTCGCTCACTCGCTCGACCTCTTTGCGGACCGACATGACGAGGAAGTTTAGGTTCTCGCCGACTGCGCGGGCGCGATCGAGTACGGGTCGCGCGTCGCGGCCGATCTCGTTCAGCGCTTTGTCCACGCTGCGCAGGCGGCGCGTTATTCTGTTGATGGACCAGGCCAGGATGATCATCCCGACGCCCAAGACCACGACCGCCACGATTCCGACGATCTGAATCGTTATGCCCAGCCAATCCTCCACGTCACCCCTCCCGCGCTAGTCGACAGCTGCAGCACCGGCGCTCGCCAGGCCACGGTCGAGTTCACCGGCCCGCTCGAGCACCGCCCGAACCAGGAACGGCCCGATCAGATCGCTGATACCGACGGCGATTACCACGGTGGCGAAGAAGACACTGATCGCGGTCGACAGTTCAGGCCCTGATGGATTGTAGATAAGGACGAACGAAATTGCCATGGCCAGCGAGATGCCCCCCTGCGGCGTGAGCGCGAGCCCGAAGGTGCCAGGTAGAGTCATCCCTCGGGGACGCAGCTTCGAGGCCAACAGGCCGCCCATCCACTTGGCGAGTATGCGGAGGCCGACGTATGCGGCGACCAGTGGGGGGATCCACCAGGATGAGAACTCGAGAAGCGCTCCCGCCAGCACGAGCATGATTATGTAGATGGGCTGTTCCCAATCCGACAACGCCGTGTAAACCCGCCGCCGCATCGGCGACATATTGCCGATCACTACTCCCGCGATCATGCAGATGAAGAGGGGGGATAGCGATAGATAGAAAGCTGTGCCTGCCGCAAACAAGACCAGGCCGATAAGCAAAAGCAACAGCTCTTGAGTGCGGGGTCGGATCCGCGTCAGCGATAGGAACAGTATTCCGAAGAACATCCCTAGCAGAACCGAGAAGGCGAACCACTCGAACAGTGACAGCGCATCACGGCCCCCGAGCACTCCGCTGTGATGGGCCGAATGTGTGAGCCCGAGGGCGACGATCCCCACCGCCGCGTCCAGGCTGGCGATGTAGAACAGGAGCCGTGAGACCCGTCCCCGAGTCCTGTAGGTGTTTGATATGAGCGCGACCGCGGCTGGCGTCGATACACAGGCCGTCGCGGCCGCCACCAGTACAACCGCCTCCAGTCTGAGCGAGAACCAGGCATCGGCGATCACATAGCCGAACAGGAAGACGATCCCGAATGCGATGCCCGCTTGCACCCAGGCGATTGCTAGGTAGCGGCCTGGGAACTGGCGCAGGTGATCCCGGTCGAGCTGCAGACCAAAGAGCAACCCGATCCACCCCAGCCCGAGCGCCAGCATTGGGTTGAGTCGCTCGACGATATCTGGCGAAAGGACTTCCAGCAGGTGCGGGCCGAGGGCAAATCCAACGAAGAGGAACGGCAGCCCGATTGCTACCGAGATACGCGGACCGAGCGGCACGTCGCGCTTGGCGAACGTCAGCTGGGCCCCCAGCAGGCCGATTAGCGCCAGGAGCAGTACAACGACAAACGGGTTCACAGTTCCGATTCTTCCCCCAGCTCGGGCGCGACGCCGACTGCACGAGTCACCGGGATGGTGAACATGATGCCCGTGCCTGGCTCATCCAGGCTACCACACACGTCTTCGATCACTGCGAACGCTGCATCGACCTTCTCCGGCTCGTCGATCACGCTGAAGATCGTGTAATTCTGCGCTCGCGATCTCGATATTAGCATCTGGATGCCGGCGAACAGAGGGATGTCGTGGGTGAGGACGCGTGCCATCCCCTCGCTGTTGATGATCGTGGCGCCGGTGATACCCAGTTCGAGGAAGCCCGACAGAATGTCGTCGAGTGCTTCCGGCTGGTTGATCACTGCCACGAGAAGTTGCATGGACCTGTCCGGTTATCGCCAGTGCCTACGGGTGTTGCTCATCGAATTGCCGGATCCGGTCGATCACTTCATCGGCGCTGTTGGCGCTCAGGAGTTCGCCCAGGATGTCCGGTTGCCGCATCAGGCGCGCAATGCGCGCCAGCAGCTTGATGTGTGTCCCGCTGTTGGCTGGCGGCGACAGGAGAAGGAAGACAGTGTGGACCGGCTTCTCGTCGACCGAGAGAAAGTCTATGCCCTTTCTGGAAAACGCCAATTCGATGATCGTTGAGCCGAGTTCGGGATAGACGCAGTGCGGGATCGCGACGCCGCCGCCGACGCCGGTCGATTGATCTGCCTCGCGCTTGAGCAGTGCTTCGAGAACCGGGTGTTCGTCTTTCACATATCCCTGCTCGGCCAGGTTGTGCACCATGTCACGCAGGGTGTTCTCGACGCCATCGCTCTGCAGGTCGAGAATGACCAGGTCGGATCTGAGTAGATTATGCAGCTTCATGTCCGTCCACCATTTGCGAGCCGCCCTTCACATAGCTACCGGCGGGCGACGGTGTCAAGCTGCGATTGACGGCTGTGAGCATCTTGGCCTAACTTGGCCAGCGATGAGCAGTTTCATGGTTGAAGGCGGTCACGGGCTCCGCGGTCATGTGCGGCCGGCGGGCAACAAGAACGCGGCGCTGCCGATGATGGCGGCGGCGCTGCTCACCGACGAGCCGGTTCGTCTAGCCAACCTGCCGGACATACGGGACGTCCAGACGATGCTCGAGCTGCTGGGTGCACTGGGCGTCGAGTTCGAGTGGACGGCCCCCGGCGCGTTGACGCTACGTGCTGCGGAGGTCCGGTCCGCCGCATTGGAGCCTGAGCTCGCCGCCCGCATCCGCGCCTCGATCCTCTTGGCGGGCCCGATGCTTGCCCGCTGCGGCCAGTTGCGGCTGCCGCCGCCGGGCGGTGACGTTATCGGGCGGCGGCGCCTCGACACGCATTTTGACACGCTGCAGAAACTCGGCGGTGAAGTCGAGGTAGGCGACGAGTTCATGCTTCGCGGCAGACTCCGCGGCGCCGAGATCTTCCTGGACGAGCCGAGTGTTACCGGCACCGAGAACGCCATCATGGCGGCCGCCTTGGCCGAGGGGACGACCGTGCTGCGCAATGCCGCGTCGGAACCGCACGTCCAGGACCTCTGCAGGCTGCTGAACGCCATGGGTGCCCAGATATCGGGAATCGGGACGGGCGAGCTGCGTATAGAGGGTGTCGAACGACTGGGTGGAGCGAGCGCCGAGGTGAGCCCCGACCACATCGAGGTAGGCTCATTCATTGGACTGGCGGCGGTCACGCGCAGCGAGCTGACGATCGGCGATGTCGAGCCAAGCCACCTGTCGAGCATCCGGATCATGTTGGAGCGGCTCGGTGTCTTCTGCGAGCTCGAGGGGCGGACGCTGCGCGTACCGGCGGAGCAGTCGTTGGAAGTCCGCATGGACATCGGCCAGCAGATCCCGAAGATCGACGACGGGCCGTGGCCGCTCTTCCCGGCGGACCTGATCAGTATCGCCCTCGTCCTGGCCACGCAGTGTCGGGGCACTGTCCTGATCCACGAAAAGATGTACGAATCACGGATGTTCTTCGCCGACAAGCTGACTGCGATGGGTGCCCGGATCATCATCTGCGACCCGCACCGTGCCGTCGTAGTCGGGCCAGCAACGCTGCGCGGTTCGATCGTGGAGAGCCCCGACATCCGCGCCGGCATGGCCATCCTGATCGCTGCGCTTGGCGCCGAAGGGCATAGCAGGATCAACAACATCGGTCAGATCGAGCGCGGCTACGAGCGAATCGACGAGCGGCTGCGGGCGCTCGGTGCCGCTATCGAGCGTATCGAGTGACGTCCACCACCGAGATCGAGACCCGGCTGGGTAAGCTGCGGGTCTTTAAACACGCCGGGTGGACCGCCCGCTTCCCAGATCTGGCACAGGGGATTACCGGCCGTGCCGGCGATTTCGATTTCGGCACGCGGGAGCAGTACCCGGCCGACACGGATCGCAGGTCCTCCGACGGCTGGGCACTCCTACAGGACTTCTCCGGTGTAGACTCTGTCGCCCGCTGTAGCCAGGTGCACGGCGCCGAAGTGATCACCTGTGAGCGATTGCGCCGCTCAGGCGTTGCGGTGCTCGGCCAGGGCGACGCCATCGTCACAGACCGGGCAGGAGTGCTCTTAACGATAACGGTCGCTGACTGCGTACCCGTCTTCATGGTGGATCCCCAGCGGCGGCTGCTGGGGCTGGCGCACGCGGGGTGGCGGGGAATCGCGGCGGGCGTTGTCGGAGCGACCTTGGAGGCGATGCGCCGTCTGGGGGCGAGCGCGGAATCGCTGTACGTCCACCTGGGGCCGGCCATATGTGGGGGATGTTACGAAGTGGGGTCTGAGGTACAATCCGCCCTAGGTGGCTCGCGTGAGGCTGGGCAGGTCGACCTGCGCGCCCATATAGCGCGGGGGCTCGCAGAAGTCGGGGTCGATGAAGAACGGCTGACGGCCTCGGCGGCCTGTACACGCTGCGATTCTGGGTCTTTCTTCTCCTACCGCGGGGGCGATCGGGGACGGCGGATGTGCGCCTTCCTGGGATGGCCCGCCGGTTGATTTCCCGTTGTACCCTGTCTATATTACCGCCGCTGGTGGGATGAGGCGCTAAGCTACGGCCGCAAGGTCATTTGAGCAGTGGGGACGCAGTACCTACCCCACTTTTTTATTGCCGGGGCCTACCCGGCCACGGGACTGCAGACGGGATGGATCAGAGGTTCGGCCGGATCGATGAGGCGCTCGAGCGAACGGTCGAGGCCACGCTCGAAGCGCTGGGGTTCGAACTGGTCGAGTTGGAGACCGCCGGCCGTACAAGCCGCCCGATCCTGCGTCTTCGGATCGACCGGGCGGGTTCGCAGCCGGGCCACGGCGTCAGCGTCGACGACTGCGCGCGAGTCAGTCGTCAACTAGAGGAAGTTCTTGATGCTTGGCAGGGCCTGGCCTCCGGTTACATCCTGGAGGTCTCCTCGCCCGGCGTCGAACGGCCGCTTCGCAAGCGGCGCGATTTCGAGCGCGCTGTGGGCCGTGAGATCGCCTTGCGCGGCTATGAGCCGCTGGCACGAGGCGCCAAGCGGCTGGAGGGGGTCCTGCTTGGCTTGGAGGGCTCGGGCGGCGCCGAGCGGCTGCGGGTACGGCTGCCGGACCAGAGCGAGGTGGCGATCCTCCGTTCTGCGATCGCCAAGGCGAAGCTGGTCTTTCGTTGGGACGAGCGGGGTAAGCCCGGGGAGCGTCGGCCGCAGCGCGCGAGCCGAGACTGAGCTGTAGTTAGAGTCCCGATGGGTCGGGGCATGATGGAAAGCAAGGGAGTATCGAACGGATGGCCAACGCGTCACAGGTTCTAGAAGCCTTTCGGGTGATGACGGCGCACAAGTCGCTGTCTCGCGACGAACTGCACGACTTGATCAAAGATGGGATTCACGCAGCTCTCGCGAAGCGATACGGTCCTAACGTGCAGGCCGAGATCATCATCGATGAAGAAAAGGGCAAGATCGATATCATCGTTCTCAAGGAAGTGGTCGCCGATGTGATCGATCCCTCCCGCGAGGTCAGTGTCGAGGAAGCACGCTGGGATGATCCCGATTTCCAGGTCGGTGACCTGCTCGAGATCCCTGTTGAGTTCTCCGAGTTCGGGCGCACGGCGGTCCTCGCCGCGAAGCAGCGGATAATTCAGCGCGTCCGCGAGGGCGAGCGCAACCGTATACGTGAGGAGTTTGCCGACAAGATCGGCGAACTGTTGTCCGGCGAAGTGCAGGCCATCGAGCGGGGCAAGCTGGTGGTAATGCTCAACGTTCTGCGCGAAGCCGAAGCGATCATCCCATGGCGCGAGCAGAACCCGCGCGAGCGATTCCGCCAGGGTGAGCCGATCCGAGCAGTTCTCAAGAAGCTGGAGGAGACCCCGAAGGGCCCGCGCCTGATTCTCTCGCGCGCCGATCCGGAATTCGTGGCCTCGCTCTTCAAGCTAGAGGTGCCGGAGATCTACCAGGGCGTCGTCAAGATCATCGACATCGCCCGGGAGGCCGGCGGCCGTACGAAGATCGCCGTTGTCTCGAATGACGACTCGATCGATCCGGTCGGTGCCTGTGTTGGGCTCAAGGGCTCACGCGTCCAAGCCGTCGTCTCGGAGATGAGCGGCGAGCGGATCGACATCGTCCCCTGGCACCCGGATCCGGAGATCTACGCGAAACGCGCGCTCGCTCCGGCCAAGGTGGCCAAGGTCATCTCTGAGACCGAGCAAAAGGTCATCACCGCGATCGTCGACGAGGACCAGCTCTCGCTCGCTATCGGACGGAACGGTCAGAACGTGCGGCTCGCCTCTCAGCTCATCGGCTGGCAGATCGATCTCTACTCGAGTCGTGAGTGGATGGAGCGTGGCGCTCAGGTCGCGCTGTTCGGCGGCAGCGAAGAGGACGAACGGGCGGCCGACTTCCCGCTCGCCGAGCTCGACATTCCGCCGGCCGTGTTGGCGGCGCTGCAGGCAGTGGGCCACGAGACGTTCCTCAACATCATCGACCTAGAGCGCGACGACTTCCTGAGGATAGCCGGACTGGGCGCCGAGGATGCCGAGCTCCTGGAGAAGCTGATTGAGGAGCTCACGATCGTCGAGGAACCGGCCGAACTGGCGGAGGAGGTACCGGCGGATGCCAAGCCGGTGGCGACGGGCGGGCCGTTCCCGGAGATCGAGGAGGAAGTCGAGGAGGAAGTCGAGGTAACACCGGTGGCCGAGTCCGATGCGCTTGAGTTGGAGGCAGCGGAGGCTGGTGAAGCGGCTGCTGCCGCTACCGGTAACGGCGAGCCGACCGAGCAGGCGGAAGTAACAGCTGAAGAAGCGGTTACGGCGGTCGAGGAGGCCGGGCCGGCGGGTGAGGTGGATGTCGAGGCGGTCGCAGAAGGTGAGTCCGACGAGCGAGTCTGAGGCGGCGGGCCGCCTGTTGGGTAGTCTTGGTCTGGCTGCACGGGCGGGCCGCCTGCGGGTCGGGATCGATGCTGTGGCGCAGTCGGTGAGCCGCGGTGACGCTGCGGCCGTCGTGATCGCCGGCGATGCACCGGAGAATGTCAGGCGCAAGCTGGAGCGGCTTGTCACCGGGGATGCACCGCCCAAGGTCGTCGTGCTGGACGGTGAACGTCTGGGACGTGCGGTAGGACGGGAGCGGGTCGTCGTGATGGCGGTAACCGACAGGTCGCTCGGTGACCGTGTAGTGGAGTTGGCAGAGGCTGTAGGAGTTTAGGGGACAGGAGGGTTTCACCCTTGGCGAAGATGCGGGTCTACGAGCTGGCGAAGGAATTCGAGATCAGGAGCGAAAGCCTGATCCACCTGCTCAGGGAGATGGACATCCCCGTCCGCAGCCATATGTCCGCGTTGGATGAGGGGCAGGTCGCCCGCGCCCGCACGCGGCTAGAGCGGGACAAACGTCGGCCGGACAAGAAGGACGGGAAGTCGGAGGGCTCGACACGTCGTCGTCGCCGTCGGCGCGTCGTGGAGAAGACGGAGCTGGTCGAAGTCGCGGCCGAGGAACTGACCGAGGTGCCGGAGCAGGCGATCGGTGTAGAGGAGCCGGATGAGCTCGAGGAAGTGCCGGAGGTCAAGATCGCTGCAAAGGCGCCTGAGATCAAACGCTGGCCCGGTGACCGCGAGGCAGAACCGGCCGAGGAAGAGCCGGAACCGGCCGTGGAGGAGGAGCTTGCGGCGGAAGACTTCGTCCCCGAGGCCGCGCCTGCCGACGAGGAGATGCCCGAGTTTGCTGCCGAAGCCGCGCCCGAGCCAGCGGCGCCACGACCGCCGCCTCCGACCCCGGTCTTTAGGGAGCCGCCGGAGGCGCCGAAGACACCGGCAGGTGTGGTTCGCATCCAGGCTGAGGGCTATACGCTCGACGGGCGCCGCCGCCGGCGCGGCCGCAAGAAGAAAAAGCAGCCGAGAGTCGATCAGGCTGCCGTGGCGCAGAACATCCGGCGAACGCTGGCCAAGATGGAGGGCCCGGCGCCGACGCGCCGCCGGCGCCGCGATGTCTCGGAGAAACTCGAGCGCGAAGCGGCCGAGGCAGCCCAGCGGGCGGAAGAGGAACGGACGACGGTACGCGTGCCGGAATTCCTGACCGTCGCCGAGCTGGCGGATCTCATGGGGGTCCCGCCCAACGAGATCATCACCTCGGCCTTCAAGAATCTCGGGATGATGGTCACCATCAACCAGCGACTCGACTTCGATCAGATCGAGCTGATCACCGAGGAGCTGGGGTTCACCGCAGCTCGCGAGGACGAGTACGACGCCGACGTCATCGCCGACGTACAGGTAGCAGATCCCGAGCGGCTTGCCCCGAGGCCGCCTGTCGTGACCGTTATGGGTCACGTCGACCACGGTAAGACGTTACTGCTCGATCACATTCGCAAAACGAACGTGATTGCCGGAGAAGCCGGCGGCATCACGCAGCATGTCGGTGCCTATCACGTCGAAGTGGATGAAGATCGCAGCATCACCTTCCTCGACACTCCGGGCCACGCCGCGTTCTCTGCGATGCGTGCCCGCGGTGCCGATGTCACCGACGTCGTGATTCTCGTCGTCGCCGCCGACGACGGCGTGATGCCTCAGACCAGAGAGGCAATCAGCCATGCCAAGAACGCTGGCAAGCCGATCGTCGTTGCAGTCAATAAGATCGACCTGCCGGCGGCGGACCCGACCAAGGTCAAACGAGAACTGCTCGAGCACGAGGTCGTGATCGAGGACTTCGGCGGCGAAGCGCTGAGCGCCGAGATCTCCGCTAAGACGGGCCAGGGGATCGATGACCTGCTCGAAAAAGTCTTGCTGCAGTCCGAGATGCTCGAGCTCAGCGCCGATCCGGGCCTCGCCGCCCGCGGTACCGTCATCGAAGCCGAGCTCGATAAGGGCATGGGACCGGTGGCCACTGTTCTGATCGGCGAGGGAACGCTCGCAGTCGGCGACGGCTTCGTCTGCGGTATCCACGCGGGCCGCGTTCGGGCGCTACTCGATGAGCGTGGCCACAATGTGGAGTCCGCCACACCGGGGATGCCCGCCCGCGTGCTCGGATTCGAGGGTGTCCCGCAGGCCGGTGACAGCCTGATCGTCCTCGAGTACGAACGCGCCCGCGAGATCACAGGTAAGCGGCAGCAGATCGAGCGCGAGCGGGATTTCCGGCGCCGCAGTCAGGTCGGCCGCCTCGAGGACATATTCGAGGCCGTCCAGGCAGGCGAACGGACACAGCTCGCACTCATCATCAAAGGGGACACCGACGGCTCGGTCCAGGCGCTGTCAGACGAACTGGAGGGTCTGTCCACCGACGAGGTTGAGGTGCAGGTCATCCACCGAGGCGTCGGGGCGGTCAACGAGAGCGACGTGCTGCTGGCACAGACGAGCGGGGCCATCATCATTGGCTTCCACGTGCGACCGGACCGTGGGGCCCGCGAGTTGGCCGAGCGCGAGGGCGTCGATATCCGCTCCTACCGTGTCATCTACGAAGCCGCCGAGGAGGTGAAAGCGGCGCTCGAGGGGATGCTCGCCCCGGAGGAGAAAGAGATCATCGTCGGCGCGGCGGAGGTCCGGCAATTGTTCAAGGTGCCCAAGGTCGGAACGGTCGCCGGTTGCTATGTCAGCGAGGGCGTCATCGATCGGAACGCTCGTATACGGGTACTGCGCGAGCACGTCGTCGTCTACGAGGGCAAGCTCGCCAGCTTAAAGCGATTCAAGGACGACGTCAAAGAGGTGAGAGCCGGCTATGAGTGCGGGATGTCGGTCGAGAACTTCAACGATGTAAAGGTCGGCGACATCCTCGAGGCATTCCGGGTAGAGCAGATAGCACGCACGCTGGACGGCGGTGTGGCACAGGCCGGCGTAACCAGCAAGGGTGAATCGGGCGCGGAGAAATAGCCATAGCTAGCTGTGCGCGACGCGCACGGCCTGACCCTCGGACTGCGGTGGTCACAGGCGTTATAGCATGGGAACTACACCTCGACGGGTGTTCTTCCCTGAAGCAGAAACGGGCGATACTGCGGAGCCTCAAAGATCGGCTCCGGGGCCGCCACAACGTCGCGGTGGCCGAGACAGACCATCAGGACACGTGGCAGAGAGCCGAAATCTGCGCCGCTACCGTGTCCGCCGATCGGCGACGGGCGAACGAAGTACTGAGCCGCGTCGACTCGGTCGTCGCCTCGGAGCCCCGGGTACGCATCATCGACAGCGCCACCTACTTCTATTGAGTCCGACGACTTGTCCGGATTCCGGGGATGGCTGCAGTCGTCTCATCGGTGATCTGATGAAAAAAGAGTACTCGCGTACTCAGAGATTGGGTCCTCTGCTGAGGGAAGAGATATCGCGCTTACTGCAGCGCGAGGTCAAAGACGTTCGCATCGGAGAGGTCACCGTCAGCGACGTCGTAGTCACGCCCGACCTGAAGGAAGCTACCGTCTACGTCCAGGTGCATGGTGACGAGACCCGGAAAGCGGAGGCGATTGCAGGTCTGGACAGCGCCGCCGGCTTCATCCGCTCCCGCATCGGGCGCGGGTTGAGAATTCGCCGGACCCCCGAGCTGCATTTCGAGATCGACCGAACCCAGGAACGCGCGGCGCGCATCCACGAGTTGCTGGCCGAGATCGATCTGCCGGATGAGCCGCAAGAGGAAGAGGATGGGGGCTGAAGCAGCCGGCCTGCTCTTGGTCGACAAACCGGAAGGCCCCACATCGCACGATATGGCCGCGCTCGTGCGTCGAACCACCGGGGTGCGGCGCGTCGGTCACACCGGGACACTCGACCCGTTCGCCAGCGGGCTACTCGTGCTCTGCGTCGGCTGGGCGACCCGCCTGGCCGAATACCTGATCCCGTTGCCCAAGGTCTACCGCGGTGTCATTCGCTTGGGTGAGACCACCGACAGCGACGATCGGACAGGAACGGTGATCGGGCGAAGCGACGACTGGGGCGAACTCGACGCGGCGGCGGTACGGCGAGCACTGGCGGCCCAGGTCGGTGAAATCGAGCAGCTCCCACCGGCGTTTTCGGCCAGGAAACTCTCGGGCCGGCGAGCCTACTCGCTGGCGCGTGCGGGCGGGGACGTCGAGCTCGAGCCGCGGCGGGTGAAGGTTGAGAACATCGAGCTTCGGGACCTGTCACTGCCCGATGTGCGCTTCGAGGTCGCGTGTTCCAGCGGCACCTATGTACGAGCGATAGCCCGCGACGTGGGCGAGGCGCTGGGCGTCGGAGGGCATCTCGTGGAGTTACGCAGGCTGCAAATAGGCGCATTCAGTGTCGAAGACGCGCTTCAACTGGAACGTGACACGCCAGCGGACGAGCTGCGTGCCCAGCTCCGGCCGCCCGAAGAGGCGGTCGCGGGCCTCAGACGATTGGATCTCGACGTCGAGACCGCCGAGGCCGTCCGTCACGGTCGGCCAGCGAGTTGGGGCAGGGAACGGCTCGCTGGCCCGGCCGCCGCATTTGTGGCTGGCTCCCTGATAGCCATCGTCGAGCAGCGACAGTCTCGAATATGGCCGAGGAAAGTGTTCGGAGGTCCGGTCGATTGAGTGCGAGGGGGATGAACTAGTTGGAGCGCACGCTCGAGAATCACGGACTGCCGCCCCATGCGCGGGGCGCCGCAATCACGGTCGGTACGTTCGATGGGGTGCACCGCGGGCACTGGGCTGTGCTGCAGCGCCTGTGCGAGGCGGCTCGCGAGGACGACCTACACAGTGTGCTGATCACGTTCGATCCTCACCCGCTGAAGATCGTGCGTCCCGAGATCGCGCCTCGCTTACTCACCACGCCGAACGAGAAGAAGGGGATTCTATCGCTCTCGGGGATCGATTACGCCGTGTTCCTGGGCTTCACTCGATCGCTCTCCCAATATCTGCCAGAGGAATTCGTTCGCGACGTCCTGCTCGAGCGCTTCCGCATGAAACGACTGGTCGTGGGCTATGATCACGGCTTCGGTCGGGATCGTAGCGGAGATGCCGAGACGATCCGCGAGGTCGGGGCACGCTTGGGCTTCGACGTAGAGGTCCTGGGAGCAGCGCTGATGAACGACGAGACCATCTCATCCAGCCGCATCCGTAGCGCCCTACAGGCAGGCGATGTCGAGCGGGCTGCCAAGGGGTTGGGTCGTCCGTACTCGCTGACCGGGGTTGTCGTTCATGGTGAGGGGCGCGGCCGGACTTTGGGCTTTGCCACGGCAAACGTTACCGTCGGCCATAGCGATAAACTTCTGCCGCGGGACGGGATCTACGCGGTGAGCGCCGCTTCAAGGTCCCATCAGGGACCCGGCCTCTTGCATTTGGGCCCGCGACCGACGTTCCGTGGCTCGCCGCCGTCGATCGAGCTACACCTGCTCGATTTCGACGGCGACCTTTACGGCGAGCTGGTGCAGGTCGAGTTCCTGGCCCGGCTGCGGGACATTCAGCCTTTTGCCTCGGCCGCCGAGCTGGTCGAGCAGATGAGGCGCGACCGGGAGGAAGCGGTGGAATTCTTCCGCTCGGGCCGCCTTTACATAGACAGGGGGTCGGAATAACTTTGTCGGTCTATCTAGACACTGGAAACCGGCTTCGGCCGGGCTGTTCTAGCCAGAGAGTCGCTACAGGATGGTAATGACCAAGCAAGAGCGCGAAGCGCTCATTGAGAAGTACCGGCAAAGTCCCAACGATTGCGGTTCGACGCCGGTTCAGATCGCACTGCTCACCCGGCGGATCACCGATCTCACGGAGCACCTACGCGAGCACCCGAAGGATCACCACAGCCGCCAGGGACTCCTCAAGTGGGTTGGCAGGCGCCGCCGCCTGCTTCGCTATCTCAACCGGACTGACCCCGAGGCTTACAGGCAGCTAGTCAAGGATCTTGGCCTGCGCGGATAGACAGAGAAGCCCCCGATGACCTTCGGGGGCGTTTCCTATTCAATTCTTTAGCAGTAAGGAAACAACGGTTACCATGGCAACACTGATTGAACGCAAATTCGCCGGCCGCACTCTGATAATGGAGGCAGGCCGCATGGCCCGACAGGCGGACGGCGCGGTCCTCGTGCAGTTCGGCGAGACGACAATACTCGCAACTGTCGTCGCTGAGAAGAAGCCGACGCAACTGCCCTTCTTCCCTCTGACCGTGGAGTACCGCGAGAAGAGTTACGCGGCGGGCAAGATCCCGGGCGGTTTCTTCAAGCGTGAAGGCCGGCCGGGTGAGAAGGAGGTTCTCTCGGCCCGTCAGATCGATCGGTCGATTCGGCCGCTCTTCCCCAAGGGCTTCAACAACGAGACTCAGGTCGTCATAACCATCTTATCCGCCGACCAGGAAAACGATGCCGACGTCCTCGGCCTGCTCGGTGCGTCGGCGGCGCTCAACTTGTCGAACGTGCCGTTCCCATACCCGATCGCAGGTGTGCGGGTTGGCCGGCTGGAGGGCGAGTGGGTGCTCAATCCCACATTCCAGCAACTCGAATTTTCCGACGTCGACTTAATCGTGGCTGGCTCGGCAGAGTCGATAGTGATGGTCGAGGGCGGTGCCCTCGAGATCTCGGATGATGAGCTCGTCGATGCCCTCGAGTTCGCGCACCAGGGGATTCGCGAATTGGTGGCGATCCAGAAGGAGCTGGTCGAGCCGCTGGCAAAGCCGAAGATGGAGTGGACCCCGCTCGATTTGAAAGAAGCTCTCGTATCGCGTGTCCAGGATCTCGCGTCGCAGCGTGTGGATGAAGCGCTAAACCTTCCCAACAAGGAAGAGCGCAGCGAGGCACTCTCCGCTCTGCGCAAGGACATCATAGATGAGCTAGCCGACGACTTCGAGGAGATCGAGAACTACGAGGAGCAGGTCAACAAGGTCGTCGACCAGATCGAGTACGAGACCTTGCGCGCTCAGATCCTCGGGAAGCGGGAGCGAGTCGACGGCCGCACGCCTGAGGAGGTGCGCTCGATCTCCTGCGAGATAGGTCTGTTGCCGCGCACCCATGGCTCGGCGCTCTTTACGCGCGGCAGCACACAATCGCTGTCGGTTGTGACTCTCGGGACCAGCCGCGATGAACAGCGGATCGACACGATCGATGTCCTGCAGGAGACGTCGAAGTCGTTCATGCTCCACTACAACTTCCCGCCGTTCTCGGTCGGCGAGGTCCGTATGTTCCGTGGCACCTCGCGGCGCGAGATCGGCCACGGCGCCCTGGCAGAACGTGCCCTGCAGCCGCTGCTGCCGGCCTACGAGGACTTCCCCTACACGATACGCGTCGTGAGCGACATCCTCGAGTCGAATGGCTCCTCGTCCATGGCGACGGTGTGCGGCGGCTCGCTCGCCCTGATGCAGGCTGGCGTGCCGGTGCGCGCTGCCTGCGCCGGGGTGGCGATGGGCATGATAAAGGAAGGTGACAGGGTCGAAATCCTGACCGACATCATGGGCATCGAGGATCACCTTGGAGACATGGACTTCAAGGTGGCCGGGACCCGCCAGGGGATCACCTCGGTCCAGATGGACATCAAGGTCGAAGGCATCTCGACGCAACTGTTGCGCGAGGCGATGGCGCGCGCGCGTGAGGCCCGCAATCACATTCTGGATATCATGGACAAGACGCTGGCCGAGCCGCGCTCCGACCTGTCGCCCACCGCGCCGCGGATCATCACACTGCAGGTGAACCCGGAGAAGATTGGTGAGGTGATCGGCCCGAAGGGTAAGACGATCCGTGGAATCGAGGAGCAGACCGGTGCCGAGGTCAACATAGAGGACAGCGGGCTGATCACGATCTCCTCGGTGTCGGGAGAGGCCGGCGAAAAGGCGCGTGAGATTGTCGAGGCGATCGTACAGGAGCCGGAGATCGGCCGCGTTTACGAAGGTGTCGTCAAGAATACGACCTCGTTCGGCGCCTTCGTCGAAATCTTACCCGGCGTCGAGGCACTCTGCCATATCTCCGAGCTCGAGGAGGGGCGGGTCGAAAAGACCGAGGATGTCGTTAAGCGCGGCGACACGGTCAAGGTCAAGCTGATCTCGATCGACGACCGCGGCCGCATGCGCCTCTCGCGCCGGGCGGCGATGTCGTCGGAGACAGAACCGGAAACGGCCGAGCGCTCGTGAGGCCGATTCCGCTCGCTGTACAGGAGGCCCGTCCCGCCTGTAACGGGGCGGGCCTTTTTGCTCTGCGTGGTGGCCCATGAGAAGCGCTGCTGCTGACCAGACCGTCCAGCTCGACGAGGCCGTCTTCCAAACCCTAATCGATGGCGGGCCGGTTGTGCTTTCCGAGCATATCTCCACCGTGCGCTCTGCGGCAGTCGGCATTTGGGTCCGTTGGGGCGCCAGCCACGATGCGGCGGAGAGGATGGGGTCGTCTCACCTGTTGGAGCATATGATCTTCAAGGGGACCGAGGGGCGGACGGCTCGCCAGATCGCGCTCGAAGTGGAGGGGATCGGTGGGTCACTCGATGCTTACACGTCACGTGAGCACACGGCCTGCTACGCCAAAGTCCTGGATGAGCACCTGCCCATCGCCGCCGACGTACTGACGGACCTAGTCTTCAGGCCGCTACTGCGTGAGCAAGACCTCGAGATCGAGCGCCGGGTAATCCTCGAAGAGATCGCTGGGGTCGAGGATACGCCGGAAGAGCTCGTCTTTGATCTGCACGCGCGTGCCACGTGGGGCCAGCATCCCTATGGCAACCCGGTACTCGGAACGGCAGAGACGGTGGGCGCGATTACGCATGACGACCTGCACCGGCTCTGGCAGGCCGCTTATCGGCCGGGCGCCTGTGTGGTTGCCGCCGCGGGGAACATCGAGCACGAGGAGCTGCTCGAGTTGGTGGCGCGGTACTTCCCACAGACTCGTGAGCAGGTTGAGGTGCCGAGCGTTCCCGAGCCCGCGCTGGCTGGGCCGGAGAAGAAACTGGTCGAGCGCGACACGGCACAGACACACATCTGTCTGGGTGCCCCCACCTTCCCGCGCAGCGACCGGCGCCGCTACGCGTCGATTCTCGTCTCCACCGCCCTCGGCGGCGGAATGAGCAGCCGACTGTTCCAGCGTGTCAGGGAGGAACTGGGCCTGGCGTACACGATCTACACCTTCCAATCATTCTACGCCCGCGGTGGCCTGGCCGGCGTGTACATGGCGACCGGGCCCGACAGCGCCGAGCGAGCGGTCGAGGAGGTCCGCGAGGAACTGGGCCTGCTGTCTGGCACCGGCCTCGCAAGTGAAGAGCTGCGGGCGGTCAAGAACCAGACGAAAGGCCAGGTGCTGCTTTCGTTGGAGTCGACATCGGCACGGCTACAGCGTCTCGCCGGTGTGGCACTTTACGACGAACCGTACCTGACGTTGGACGAGATCTGTGGGCGAATCGATGCGGTCGGCGAGAAGGAGGTGGCCGACCTTTGCCGGAAATACTATGCTCCTGAGCAGCAGGCAGTGATCCGCCTCGGCCCCGAGCCCCAAGCTGCCGAGCCAACCGACTAGAGATTTGTCCGTCTTGTGCGGTTAGAGATATCTGGCCCTTAACGAGCGAGGCTAGGGAGATGATCGTCGGAGTACCGAAGGAGATCAAAACGGCGGAGAACCGTGTGGCGATGGTGCCAGCGGGGGTTGAGACCCTGATCGCCCACGGTCACAAGGTGCTTGTCGAAAAGAACGCCGGAGTCGGCAGCGGCTTCGATGATGCCGCGTACAAGGCTGCCGGTGCGGCAATGATCGACAGCGCCGACGATGTCTGGGCAGGTTCGGAGATGATCGTGAAGGTGAAAGAGCCGATTGCTGAGGAGTACCCACGCGTAAAACGGGATCATGTGATTTTCACCTACTTCCACTACGCGGCGGACGAAGTGCTGACGATGGCGATGCTCGAGACCGGCGCCGTGACCATTGCCTACGAGACCGTCCAGCTCGAGACCGGCGAACTGCCATTGCTCACGCCGATGAGCGAGGTCGCGGGCCGCATGGCGATCCAGGAAGGCGCGAAATACCTGGAGAAGACCTTCGGCGGCCTCGGCATCCTGCTGGGCGGAGTGCCCGGCGTGCATCCTGCAGAGGTCGCGATTCTCGGCGGTGGCGTGGTCGGCACTCAGGCCGCATGGATGGCTGCCGGACTGGGCGCTCGCGTCACGGTCCTCGACGTCAGCCTGGAGCGGCTGCGCTACCTGGATGACGTGATGCCCAAGAACGTCGTAGGGGAGTACTCGAACCGGCACAACATTCTGGACGCGATCAAGCGTTCCGATCTCGTCGTGGGGGCGGTACTGCTGCCCGGCGCGAAAGCACCGCACCTGGTATCGAAGGCGGATCTGAAGCTCATGAAGAACGGGTCGGTGATCGTTGACGTTGCCGTCGACCAGGGTGGATGCGTCGAGACCGTGAAGCCTACGACCCACGAAGACCCGACCTACGTGGTCGAAGGGGTCATCCATTACTGCGTGGCGAACATGCCCGGTGCCGTGCCGCGCACGTCGACTCTCGCGCTGACCAACGCGACCTTCCCTTACGCGCTCAAGCTGGCGGACGACGGCTGGGATAAGGCCTGCCGCGAGGATGGGGCGCTGGCGTTGGGTGTGAACACGGTCGAGTCGAAGGTTACCTGCCCCGGCGTTGCGGAGGCCTTCGGCTTGGATTACACGCCGATCGGGGAGATCCTCGGGTAAGAGAATCGGGGAGTCGGGGAGTCGGGGGTTTGGAGAGTCCCTCTCCGGCCCCCGGATCCCCGAATCCCCAAATCCCCAAATCGCCGAATCATTGCGCCGCCGTGCCCTCTCTGTCTAGTATTGGAGGCTAGACTACCCTGTCCGCCCAACCTGGGGGTTGTGAGGATCTGGAAAGCCGTGGGCTCCCGCCCACCGCCGGGAGGATGAGCTGATCTCATGGGTTTCGGTTGGTTCGATACTGGCAGGCTGCTCCCTGTCAACGATATAGCTGTCGACCTGGGAACGGCCAACACGCTGATCTACGTGAAGGGCGAGGGTATCGTCCTGAACGAGCCGTCGGTAGTGGCCATCGACAAGTCGAACGGGAAGGTGCTCGGCGTCGGGCTGGAGGCGAAGGGTATGCTTGGCCGGACCCCCGGTGGGATAGAGGCGGTCCGCCCTCTGAAGGATGGTGTAATCGCCGACGTTGACGTCAGCGAGCTCATGCTCAGGCACTTCCTGAGGATGGTGACCGCCAAGCGCGTCTTTCGGCTGAAGCCGCGTGTGGTGATCGGAGTGCCGTCGGGCATCACCGAGCTGGAGCGCCGGGCTGTGCGGGCGGGTGCGCAGGCGGCGGGTGCCAAGGAAGTCTACATGGTGGCGGAGCCGATGGCCGCCGCGATCGGTGTAGGTCTACCGGTTGAGACGCCGACCGGCAACATGGTGATCGACATCGGTGGTGGTACGACCGAGATCGCCGTGATCGCGCTGGGCGGCATCGTTTCGGACACGTCCATCCGGGTGGGTGGTGACGAGATCGATGCGGCGATCGTCACATTCTTGCGCAAGAATTACAATCTGCTTGTCGGCGAGCCGACTGCAGAGGCGATCAAGATCCAGATCGGCTCGGCCGCCCCGGTAGGCGACGAGCGTGAGATGGATGTGAAGGGGCGCGATCTCGTCTCCGGCATCCCGAAGACGGTGCGCATCCATTCCGAGGAGGTCAGGGAACACATCCAGGAACCGATCCAGCAGGTGGTCGAGGCGGTCCGTCGGGCGCTGGAGATCACGCCGCCCGAACTGGCCAGCGACATAGTTGATCGCGGGATCGTCATGACCGGCGGCGGCTCGCTGATCCGCGGGCTGGATCGACTTCTGCAGGAAGAAACCAACTTACCGATCCACGTGGACGAGGAACCACTGACGTGCGTAGTCCGTGGCGGCGGACGCATCCTCGACGACCTTCACAGATACAGAGGGGTGCTGTCCAGCTGAGTCAATTGGGCGGGACTCCGGAGCCTGGGGCGAAACGGCAGGCGCGCCGTGACCTCTTGGCCCTCCTCCTCTTACTGCTCGGGGCGGTCGTCCTCATGACCTTGCCACACGAGCGTCAGCTTACCTTGGCGACGGCGTTGCGTTCGACGGTTCTGGCACCGGTCCTCCACCTCCACACCTGGTTGGCGGACACACGGACAGCTCGCGCGAGTTTCCAGCAACTGGCGGCGGATCGCGATTCCCTGGCCGCGCGGGTGCTGGCGCTGCAGGGGGTCGAGGAGGAGAACCTGCGGCTGCGGGCGCTGCTCGAGCTGGCCGAGCGCGGGAGAGACCGCTTCCGACCGGCCAACCTGACACCGGCAGGTCGGGCCGGTGAAGGCGTGAAGCGCTCGTTCGTGCTGGATGCGGGGTCGGGCGTGGGTGTCGCGACCGATGCACCGGTTGTTGCGCCCGGCGGACTGGTAGGCATCGTGCGATCTGTCTTCCCGGCCCAGGCGGCCGGCGACTTCTGGACCCACCCGGATTTCCGAGTCAGCGTGATGACGACGGACGGCAGCGTATTCGGGATCATCAGACCGCTCGCTGGCACGCCCCTGGCCATGTTGCTCGAGGGTGCCCCGTTCCAGGCAGAGCTTCCCGCCGGCACCGAGCTGCTGACGTCCGGGCTGGGAGGGATCTTCCCGCGCGGTATCCCGATCGGCTGGGTCACCCGGCAGACGGCGGAAGAGGCCGGTTGGGCGAAGAGCTACCTGGTCGAGCCGGCGGTTCACCCGGACGCCGTGCGCGAGGTGATGGTGCTGGTCGAGCGTGCCGATACCCTAGACCTGACGGACTTCTGGGAGCGGTCCGAGATGGGCGACGGGCGCTGATCGTGGCTGGGCGAACGGGATCTCGGTTCGGATTGCTCGGCGCCATATTGGTGCTGACTTTCCTGCACTTCGTGCTGGCCCCGCTCTTCGGTTCGTGGTTCGCCAGCCCGAACCTATTGCTCTGCGCGGTTCTCGTCTCGGCTCGCCAGCTGCGTCCAGGCGCGGCTGCGGCGGTCGGCTTCGCCCTCGGTATCCTCGAGGATGCTATGGCCGTCAGCCACTTCGGTCTGGCGACGCTGCTGCTCGTTCTGGTGGCCTACCTCGGGTCGATGACACGCGACACGTTCGTGGGTGAGGAGCCCCTGTTCATCGGCACCTACCTGTTTGTCGGAACGTGGGTGTACGAGACCGCGATCTTCCTGATCCTCGGTGCCAGCGGTGACCCGCTGTCTTACATCTTCTTGCGGGCTCCACTCGACGGACTCGCCACTGCTGTCATCGGGTACCTGACCTTGCCGTTCGTGAGGGCCCGATGAGAACTATCTCACGGTCGCATCAGGTGTACATTCGCGGGCGCGGACGCCTGGCACGCTGGCTGGCACTGTTGGTCATCGTCGGTCTGGGCGTCCAGTTCTTCAGGGTCCAGATCCTCAAACACACCACCTACGCGCTGCAGTCGGAGGGCAATCGAGTCCGTCAGCTCCCCGTCCCGGCGGCGCGCGGTACGATCTACGATCGCAACGGCGAGGTCATCGCGGAGAACGTGCCCGGCTACTCGATAGCCTTTCTGCCGCTCTCCATAGACTCGCTGCGCGTCGTGCTCGATGAACTGGCGCCGATACTCGAGCTGTCCGGCGAACAGTTCGATCGCATGGTCGAGAACTATCGTCGACATCCCAACCGCCCGGTCACCGTGGCGCGGAACGCCAGCTTCGCCGAGGTCTCTGCTATCGAAGAGCGACGTGCCCACCTGCCCGGCGGTATTGTGATCGAGGCGGCTCCCAAACGGCTCTACACGCGTAACTCACTGCTCGCTCACGTCGTTGGCTACGTGGCAGAGATCAGCGATGCCGACCTCAGGCTCCCCGAGTTCGAGGGCTACGAACCGGGACGAATCGTCGGGCAGACGGGCGTAGAGCGCGTCTACGATCGGCTGCTCGCCGGTACTCCGGGTGTGCGCTACGTGGAGGTGAGCGCGCTCGGCCGAGTGGTAGGCGAGTTCAGGGGCCGCCCGACGGTAGAGCCGGTTCCCGGCCGCGATCTCTACCTGAATATCGACCTCGCGCTGCAGGAGCGTGCGGCCGAGCTGTTTCCCGACACCATGGCCGGAGCGATCGTCGCCATGGAGCCGAGGACCGGCGCCGTGCTCGCCATGTACAGCGCGCCGAGCTACGATCCGAACTTGTTCGTCGGTGGGTTCGAGCCGGCCGCCTGGCGAGTTCTCAACACGGACCCGGGTCAGCCGCTCTTCAATCGTGCTGTCACCGCCGCCTACGCGCCGGGCTCGACCTTCAAGCTCATCATGGCGGGGATCGCGTTGAAGGAAGGTCACGCGGTGGTCGACACGAAGATGCAGATCCCCTGCAGGGGAGCGCTCAGGTACGGCAACCGGGTCTTCCACGACTGGACGCCGATCGGCCACGGTTCGCTCGACCTCCACGGCGCGATCCGCCAGAGCTGCGATGTGTACTTCTATCAGCTCGGCCTCAAGATGAGCCTGCCGGTTGTGCTGGCTGGCGTGAGCGAATTCGGGATCGGTCAGCCCACGGGTATCGATCTGCCGTCTGACATTGCCGGTTCCTACCCGCCCGACACTGTATGGTACGACGAGCGCTACGGTCGCAGCGGCTGGACGAACTCGGTCGTGCTCAATCTGGCGATCGGGCAGGGCGAAAACGCACAGAGTCCTTTGAAGATGGCGCAGATCTTCGCCGCCTTGGCGAACGGCGGCACTCTCCCGACGCCTAGGGTGGCGAGGACCGGGGCGGCTCCGGAACCTGCCGGGTCGTTCCCACTGGACGCCGACCAGCTGGCGGTCTTGGACAGCGCCCTCGTCGCTGTGCTGAACGAGCCGACGGGGACGGCACGCGGTTCGCGTTTGCGTGACTGGACGTTGGCAGGAAAGACGGGCACGGCGCAGAATCCGCACGGCGAGGATCACGCCTGGTTCATCGGCTTTGCGCCGGCGGAGGACCCGCAGATTGTGGCTGCTGCGTTGGTCGAGGCCGGCGGCCACGGCTCGTCGGCCGCGGCGCCCATCGTGTCGCGGCTCATCGACTTCTATCTGAGAGAACGCATCGTGCGTCCCGACAGCAGCGAGGCAGCAGGCGGATGAGAGAGAGGGTGACGCTTAGCATAGGGGACGGCGTCGTCCTCGCCCTGGTTGTCGGCCTCGCCGCTTTTGGCGTGGCGATGATCTTCTCGGCCGGGGAACTCGAGGTCCCGTCGTCGGTGACCGGCATCTGGCGAAAGCAGGCGATCTGGCTCGCCATCTCTCTGATCGCTTTCGCTTTGACGCTGCGGGTCGCGGTCCGCTGGCTCGAGTGGGTCGCCCCGATTGCCTACGGCGTCGCTGTGCTGCTGTTGATCGCCGTGCTCATCGTGGGGACCGGTGACGGGCCGCGCAGTTGGATTCGCTTCGGCGCCGTCGGGTTCCAGCCGTCCGAGTTCGCCAAGCTCGCCACCATTCTCATGCTCGCAAAGCTGAATGCCGGCCGCGAGCGGTCCCCCGAAACACTCTGGGATCTCTGGCCGTACCTGGTGGTCGTTCTCGTACCGTTCGCCTTGATCATGGCGGAGCCCGATCTCGGGACCGCTTCGGTGTTCGTCGCCATCCTGGTCGCAGCCCTCTACTGGTCGGGACTCCCGTTCTCGAAGCTCGCGCTGTTCCTCAGCCCGCTGGTCAGCCTCGCCCTGGCGTTCTCGACCCCGCTCTGGGGTGTCTGGTTCTTGCTGCTGGTCGGCTTCCTCTACTGGACTCGCGCATACTTGACCGAGTCGCTCGCGGTCATCTTCGCCAACGTGGCGATGGGTGTGCTCGTGCGGCCCGCCTGGCGAAGCCTCGCCGAATACCAGAAGACCCGCATCCTAGCTTTCCTGCAGCCGGAGGCCGACCCACAGGGCGCCGGTTGGCACTTGATCCAGTCCCAGGTCGCCATCGGTTCGGGTGGCTGGCTGGGGAAGGGGTTTACCCTGGGAACTCAGAAGCGGCTAGCCTTCCTTCCTGAACAACACACCGACTTCATCGTGGCAGTCCTGGGAGAGGAATTCGGGTTCATCGGTATTTGCCTCGTCTTGCTCTGTTTCGCCATCGTGCTCTGGCGTGTGCTGCTGATCGCCGAACGCTCCGATGACGCCTTCGCGTCGACCGTCGTGTTTGGCGTGATCGCGCTCTGGTTCGCGCACCTCTTCGCCAACGTCGGGATGACGGTGGGACTGTTTCCCATCACCGGTCTGCCTCTGCCCTTCCTGAGCTACGGTGGTAGCTTCCTGCTGATGTCGTTCGTCATGCTGGCGATCGTCCAGCGCGTGGCGGTGGACACCAGGACGGGAGCATAGTCGCACGGGGCAGAGTTCCCCCCAACAGTCGCGCGGCTAGAATCGCCGAAGTCGACTCCGGCAGCGGCCAGGTCGGGCGGGGCATTGCGGGCGAAGCGGAGGTGTGAGATCTTACAAAGCCTGTCTTCTCCACAGGATGGAGCCCCAACACATGGCTTGGTTTCGGAAAGAAAAGAAGAAGCTGGTCAAGCAGAAGCGGGAATTGCCGGCGGACGTGTGGAAGAAGTGCGACGGCTGCGGCGAGATCATCTACCGTGAGAAGCTGAACGAGAACGCCGGCGTCTGCGGCAAGTGCGGATACCATTTCCGCATTGGGCCTGCGGACTACGCCCGCCTGCTGCTCGATGACGCGCTGGAAAAGGAGTACGATTCCGAACTGCGGTCGGTCGACCCGCTGGAATTTGTCGGACCGACGCCGTACGCGGAGCGCTACGAGCGCGCGATCAAGAAGGGCGGCACGAAGGAGGCGGTTCTCACGGGCGCTGGCCATGTCGAGGGCATGCCTGTCCAGTTCGGAGTCATGGATTTCGGATTCATCGGCGGCTCGATGGGCTCCGTTGTCGGCGAGAAGATTGCGCGGGTCGCGGAACGCGCCCTCGATGAGAAGAACCCTTTGATAATCGTCTCGGCCTCGGGCGGTGCCCGTATGATGGAGGGTGTGCTCTCGCTAATGCAGATGGCAAAGACATCGAGCGCCTTGGGACGGATGCATAGATCACGGTTGCCGTACATCTCCATCCTGACCCACCCGACCACGGGTGGCGTCACGGCCTCCTTCGCTATGCTCGGTGACGTCATCATCGCCGAGCCCGGCGCGCTGATTGGCTTCGCCGGCCCGCGGGTCATCGAGCAGACCATCGGCCAGGAGTTGCCCGACGGGTTCCAGCGCGCCGAGTTCCTGCTCGAGCACGGCATGGTGGACATCGTCGTGGCGAGACCGGAGCTGAAGCCTACGGTATCGAGACTTCTCCAGCATATGGTGGGCTGAAACCTACCCACGGTCCCGCTGTCTCGTATTATTAGGCGCCATGTATCCAGGGTCGTGCCGTGACGAGCTCTGATCTCTCGGAGCTGCTCGGGCTGCAGCCTACCGGGCAGATCCACTGGGGTCTTCGGCGGACCCGTGCCATGCTTCACGGCGTGGGCCGGCCGCACATGGCCTACCGATCTGTTCACATCGGTGGGACTAATGGCAAGGGCTCGGTGGCGGCGATGGTCGCGAGCATCTTGAGTGCCGCCGGACGGCGGGTCGGCCTGTACACATCTCCGCATCTCGTTGAGTTCGCGGAGCGGATACAGGTAGATGGGCGCCCGGTCGACGATGAAACGCTCGCCGCGTGTGCCGGTCGGCTGCGCCCGTTCGTGAAGGAAGGCGCGACGTTCTTCGAGACGGCCACTGCGCTGGCGTTGCTTTGTTTCGCGGAAGCGGAGGTCGATTTCGCGGTCGCGGAGGTCGGCTTGGGTGGGCGGCTGGACGCGACGAACGTGCTGCTGCCCGAGGTGGCGGCGATTACCAACGTCGCTTGGGACCATTCCGAGTACCTGGGTAACACCCTCTCGGCCATCGCCGGGGAGAAGGTGGGGATCGCCAAGCCCGGAGTCCCGTTGGTCCTGGGCCGTCTCGAGCCAGAGGCGGGCAGGATCATAAGACAGACAGCGGAGCGAGTGGGCGCACCGCTTTCGCAGATCGGCTACGACGCAGGTGTGCGGCGCATCAGAATCCATCGCGACCACACCGATCTGGAGTACGTTGGGCCCGACTCGGATGAAGCGGTCTCTCTACGTTGTCCGTTGGTCGGCTACCATCAGGCATGGAACGTCGGGCTCGCCGCACTCGCGGTGCAGAATCTCCCCCGGCCGTGGCGGCCGCCGCCGGCAGCGCTGCAGCGGGGGATCGCCGATGTCCAATGGCCCGGCAGGTTGCAGATCGAGGAACGCGGCGATCGGACTTGGGTGTTCGACGTCGCGCACAACGTCGTAGGTGTCGAAGCGCTCGCACAGGCGCTTACGAGTCTCGACCTGCGAGGTCCCCTGGCGCTGGTCGTCGCGATCTTGGGCGACAAACCGTGGCCCGAGATGCTGCCGCCGCTATTGGCGCTGGCGGACGTCTCGATCTTTACAGTGGCTCCGAGCTCACCGCCCGAGAGACGTTGGGACGCAGAAGCAGTGGCAGCGACTATATCGAGTTATCCGGTGGAGGTGATCGAGGATTTCGCGGCGGCCCTGCAGCACGCGTCGCAGGTCGCATCGACCATAGTAGTGACCGGGTCGAACCATACGGTGGGCGACGCGATGCGTGAGCTGGGCATGCCGATCTCCTTGCTCGACACGAACAAGGTCGGATAGATTCGCGATGGTGGAACTCAAAGGGTTGCCTGGGTTTAGGGATTTCTATCCTGAGGAATTGGCCGCTCGCTCGTACCTGATGGGCGTGTGGCGGGATGTTGCACGCCGCTACGGGTTCGAGGAGTACGACGGGCCGCCGCTCGAGGCGCTGGAGCTTTATACTCGCAAGTCGGGCGAGGAGATTGTCCAGCAGCTCTACGAGTTCGAGGACAAGGGTGGGCGCAGGGTCGCGCTGCGGCCTGAGATGACGCCGAGCCTGGCCCGCATGGTTGGAGTTCGGGCGGCGGCGCTTCGGAAGCCCGTCCGCTGGTTCTCGACGCCGCAGCTCTTCCGTTACGAGCGCAAACAGCGCGGTCGCCTGCGGGAGCATTTCCAACTCAACCTGGACATCCTTGGGGAGGAAGATGTTCTGGCCGACGCCGACTTGCTCGCCGCTGCGATCGACATCATGCGCGCCACCGGGCTCGATTCGACTCAAGTTAGGGCACGGGTCTCGGACCGTCGGGTCCTGGCGGCGATCTTTCTGCACATCGGCGTGCCGGAGACGAAACTCGAGTCCGTCTACGAGGTCGTCGACAAGCTAGATCGCGAGCCTCGCGACCGTCTAGAGGCCAGACTCGCCGAGCTCGGCCTCGAGCCGGACGCGATTGCCGGGGTGTTCGATGCTACTGAACTTCGGGGCATCGAGGAGCTTCGAGCCCGCTTCGGTGACGTCCCGAGCGTCGCGGAGCGCGTCGCGGAACTCGCTACGTATCTCGAGCACCTCGAAAATCTGGGTGTCGTCGAGTTCGTCGATGTCGATCTCTCGGTGGTCCGCGGGCTGGCCTACTACACCGGTATCGTCTTCGAGCTCTGGGACGCAGGTCGAAAGCTGCGCGCCATATGTGGTGGCGGCCGATACGATGATCTCCTCGGTCTGATAGCCGGAATCGACATGCCGGCGATCGGGTTCGGAATGGGCGACGTCGTGCTCACCGAGTTGCTGCGCGACCACGGGTTGCTGCCCGAGCCCGGTCGCGCGCTCGACTGTTTTGTCTGCTGGCTCGGCGCCGACGGCCGCCGCCAGGCGCTCCGCGCCGCTCGAGCCATCAGGGCCCTCGGCCTGTCGGCGATATTCGAGTTCCGTGATCGCCGGCTCGGCAACCAGTTGAAGAGCGCCGACCAGCTCGGCGCCCGCCGGGCCGTGATCGTCGGGCCTCAAGAGATAGAGGCGAGCCAGGCTCGGATACGTGACATGTCGACTGGCGAGGAACGCGTTGTTCCCTTTGACGAACTGGGCCCAACGCTGGCCGCGGAGTTGGGTGATGGTTAGCGGCGAGCGGCAGACACCACGGCGCGCGGCCCGCAGACCGAGTGTGCGCGAGCGCTGGGAAGCGACAGCGGTCGATGAGGATACGGCGCTGGAGGCGATGACCGATGAGCTGATGGACCGAGTGGTAGGCCCCGCCTGGGATCGGCTCGGTCCGTTGAGCGCCGGTGCGGTTGCGGGCAGCGTAGCTATCGTAAGCGCGAGGGGGTTGCTGCGCAGACTCTTGGGCCGGCGCTACGGCAGGATCATTAGTTGGGTGGGTGCCGTTGCTTTGGTGCCGGTGGCCCTCTGGCTGCTGTCTGGAAATCAAAGAGCGAGTGACTTGAAGCCGCAGGCCGACGATGATGACGCTGGCCTGCGCGAAGGAGACCGAGAGATACTCGATGGCTGAAGACAAAGTGCTAACCCCGCGGAGTGAAGATTTCTCCGCTTGGTATAACGGAGTCGTCCAGCGCGCCGAGCTGGCCGGCTATTCGCCGGTGCGCGGCTGCATGGTGATCCGCCCGCACGGCTACGCGATCTGGGAGCTCATGCAGCAAGCGCTGGACGGGATGTTCAAGGCCACCGGTCACCAGAACGCCTACTTCCCGCTTTTCCTGCCCCAGAGCTTCTTGCAGAAAGAGGCCGAGCACGTCGAGGGGTTCGCACCGGAGATCGCCCTGGTCACACACGGGGGTGGCAAGGAGCTCGAGGAGCCGCTCGTCATACGCCCGACGTCGGAAGCCATCATCTGGCCGATCATGGCCGATTGGATCCAGAGCTACCGTGACCTGCCGATGTTGATCAACCAGTGGGCGAACATCGTCCGCTGGGAGATGCGGACCCGGCCGTTCCTGCGGACGCTCGAGTTCCTCTGGCAGGAGGGGCATACAGCCCACGCCACCTGGGACGATGCACAGCGCGAGACGCTGCTGATCCTTGGCTTATACCGGCAGTTCATGGAGGAGTATATGGCCATGCCTCCGGTGACCGGGATCAAGACGGAGTGGGACAAGTTCGCCGGCGCCGACCGAACCTACGCCTGCGAAGCGATGATGCAGGACAATTGGGCGCTGCAGGCGGGCACGTCGCACAACCTCGGCCAGAACTTCGCCCGCGCCTTCGACGTGAAGTACCAGACGGAAGATGGCGAGCACGACTACGTCTGGAGCACGTCTTGGGGGGTCTCGACGCGCCTGGTCGGCGGTCTCGTGATGACGCACAGCGATGACACCGGTCTCGTTCTACCGCCGAAGCTGGCTCCGATCCAGGTAGTCATAGTGCCGATCTGGAAGTCGGATGACGAAAAGACGCGAGTGCTGGAGGCCGGGGCGCGGCTGGAGAAGACGCTCAATGGTGATTTGCGTGTCAGGTTCGACGATCGCGACACGCTGAACCCCGGCGCCAAGTACTACGAGTGGGAAGGTAAGGGCGTACCGATCCGCATCGAGATCGGGCCCAAAGACCTGGAGAAGAAACAGGTCATGGCGGTGCTGCGCGTCTCAGAGGATCCCAAGGCACGGAAGACACCGATCCCCGACGGCGAGGTGACCGCCCGGATCCCCGCCCTGCTCGATGAGATGCAGGCCGCGCTGCTCGAGTCAGCGCTGCGGCGGCGCGAGGAAAACTCTTACCGTGGTGTCTCGGACTACGACGAGTTCAAGAGCATCATCTCCGGCGGTGGCGGATTCATCCACACCGGCTATTGCGGCGCCGAGGAGTGCGAAACGAAAGTCAAGGATGATACGAAGGCCACCGTTCGGGTGATTCCCGATGAAGATTTCGCCAGCGATGAGGTGCCGGACAAATGCATCTGCGGTGGACCGGCTGAGTACGAGGTCGTATGGGCAAGGGCGTACTGACCGGTAGCCGGTATGCGGTAGCCGGTAGCCAGTGTATTCCGTACCGGCCACCGGTCACCTCACTGAACGAAGAGAAGGAATGAGAAGCGGCACACTACCTGAAGACCGAATCCTGATCCTCGACTATGGGAGCCAGTACACCCAGCTGATCGCTCGGCGCATCCGGGAGGAACGGGTCTACTGCGAGATCCACCCGCCGACGCACCAGACGGCTTGGGTGCGGGAGTGGGGGCCCAGCGGTGTGGTCCTGTCGGGTGGCCCGGCGAGCGTCTACGGTGAGGATGTGCCCACTGCGGATGCCGAGTTGCTCGAGCTCGGCGTTCCGCTGCTAGGTATCTGCTACGGCATGCAGCTCATAGCGCAGCTGGTCGGCGGTGTGGTCGAGAGCGCGACCCGGCGCGAGTACGGGCGCGCAGAGCTCGAGGTCATCGAACCCAACGATCTGTTCGACGGGTTCGAGGCTGGCGAGCGCTCCACAGTCTGGATGAGCCACGGTGACCGAGTTGAGGCGACGCCGACCGGCTTCGAGGTGTTGGCTGCGACCGACACGGTACCGGTGGCGGCGTTCCGCAGCGTGGACCGTCCCATCTTCGGCGTCCAGTTCCACCCCGAGGTCGCCCACACGGCGCGTGGCGGAGAAATCATCTCGAACTTCCTCTTCCGCGTGTGTCATTGCGAGCCAAGCTGGACCGCGGGCTCGTTCATCGAGAATCAGCTGGAAAGGATTCGCGAGCAGGTCGACGATCGCGGGCACGTGATCTCGGGGCTATCGGGTGGCGTCGATTCGTCGGTGGCCACCGTCCTCGTTCACCGTGCAGTCGGAGACAGATTGACGTGCATCTTCGTCGATACCGGACTGCTGCGTAAGGGCGAGCGCGATTGGGTCACCCGCACCTTCCGTCAGCACCTCGGCATCGACCTGCGGGTCGTAGACGCGTCCGACACGTTCGTTAGCCGGCTGGCGGGCGTCGAGGACCCTGAGGAGAAGCGTCGGATCATCGGCCACACTTTCATCGAGGCGTTCGAACAGGAAGCCCGTTCGATCGGCCACGACGTCCGATTCCTCGTCCAGGGCACGCTCTATCCCGATGTCATCGAGTCACTCTCGGTGCGTGGCCCCTCCGACACGATCAAGACTCACCACAATGTCGGCGGCCTGCCCGAGAAGCTGCCGTTCGAGCTGATCGAGCCACTGCGCGAGCTTTTCAAGGATGAGGTTCGCCAGGTCGGGCGCGAGCTCGGGCTGCCCGAAGAACTTGTCGGCCGGCACCCCTTCCCAGGCCCCGGACTCGCCGTGCGCGTCGTGGGCGCTGTCACGCGCGAACGGCTGGCCGTGCTGCGTGCTTCGGATGCGATCTATCTGGAGGAGATCCGCGCCGCGGGACTCTACGACGAGATCTGGCAGGCGTTCGCCGTCCTGCTGCCCGTGCAATCGGTCGGCGTCATGGGCGACGGCCGTACATATGAGAACGTCATCGCGTTGCGCGCGGTAACCAGCCGTGACGGTATGACCGCCGACTGGTACCAGTTCCCTCACGAGGTGCTGGGCCGGATCGCCACGCGCATCATCAATGAGGTCGCCGGCATCAATCGCGTCTGTTACGACGTGAGCTCGAAGCCGCCGGCGACCATCGAGTGGGAGTGAGCGTGGCCGCTGTCGCACTCACCGATCTGGTCGCCTACCTCGACGACTACCTCGACCTCGCCAATGTTCCCGACTACCCCGATGCCTGGAACGGGTTGCAAGTGGAGAACGGTGGGACGGTGGAGAGAATCGCCGCCTGCACCGATGCCTGTCAGGCAACCTTCGAGGCGGCCGCCGGTCTCGGCGCCGACCTGCTGCTCGTGCACCATGGTCTCTTTTGGGGTAAAGGCGTCACGCCGCTTACCGACCGCCGTTACCAGCGGGTGCGGCAGCTGATCACGGCGGATATCGCCCTCTACTCGGCGCACCTGCCGCTCGATGCGCACCCCGAGATCGGTAACAACATCGAGCTGGCCCGCGGGATAGGACTGAACGTCGAAGGCCGCTTCGGCGAGTACGAGGGTCAGGCGATCGGATTCTGGGGCGAGCTGCAGGTGACCCGCGGCGAACTGAGCGCGCGGCTCGAGAAGTTGCTCGGAACGGAGCCCTTCCTGATCGCGGCGGGGCCCGAGGAGGTGCGGCGGGTCGGCGTTGTAACAGGGGGAGGCGCGTCGATGATCTCGCAGGCGCGTGACGCTGGGCTCGACACATTCGTCACCGGTGAAGGACCCCATCACAGCTACTTCGATGCTCAGGAATGGGGACTCAACGTCCTATTCGCCGGCCACTACGCGACGGAGACGCTGGGCGTCAAAGCCCTCGCCCGCCACGTCGCGGAGAAGTTCGGGCTAGAGTGGGAGTTTATCGACCATCCGACGGGGCTCTGAGGAGGGAATCCGAATTCCCCCTACCGCTATCTCCGTTGCTCCCCGGCCGAATCCGGCTGTCGAGGTTCCCTGAGCCGCTCCTCGATCTCCTCCCAGACCTCGGCGAGGTATTCGGGGTCTTCGCTGTAGCGGCGGCCGAACTCTAGCAAGTCGTCCTCGGTCAGCCCGCGCCGTGCGAGGATCGCGCGGGCGGCTTCCGTGGCAGCGACGGAGTCCTCGGCGACCTCCGCTGCCTGGAGGATCTCCACGTACGTGTCGACGTACTCCTGGCGGCCGATACCGATCTGCTGATCGTCCTCGCCGTTCCGACAGGCGGCAAAGGACAGCAGGGCGCCCAGGGCCATCACAGCCCCGAGCGCCCTGCGCTCGCCACGAACCCGCGTACGCCTCAGCGCGACGCCGCCTTGGCGTCGGCGTTCGAGTAGCGGTAGAAGAACCACAGGACCAGCGGGAACACCAGGAGCCCAAGCAGGCCCTGGACTAGTGGGTTACTGACTATCGTCGGGAGCGTGATGTTGGCGACGATCAAGCCGGCGATGATCACCCCCATCAACGCCTCGCCGGCCACGAATCCTGAAGCCACTAGGATACCCGTGTTCGAGGCACGCTCCATAGCGTGATCCGGGTACTTCTTCGCCATCAAGATCCTGTCGATAATCCACTTGAACACACCGCCGACGAAGATCGCGAACGTGCTGTAGATCGGCAGGTACATGCCGACGGCGACCAGCATCGGGGACGGTGCCCTGACCAGGATGAGCATGAGGCCGAACAGCATGCCCGCCAGGAAGAGCGGCCAGACCATCTCGCCACCTACGATGCCCTGGCTGACCAGCGCCATGAGGCCCGCCTGCGGTGCTGGGAGCGCCAGGCTGGGATCGGCGCCCGGAGCACCGGCGAATCCGTAGGCGCGGCCCAGCAGCCAGAGTGCGACGCCGAGAGCCGGTGCAGCGAAGACCACCGCGATGAGCTCGCCCTTCTGCATCGATGACGGTGTGCCGCCCAAGATGTGACCGACCTTCAGGTCCTGCATCATGTCGCCGGCGATTCCCATTGCGCAGCAAACGACGGCCGCCACACCGAGCACCGCCATCACGCCCTGGTCACCGGTCAGACCGATGGCCACCATGAGCAGCGCCGCTAGGATCAGGGTCGTAAGGGTGAGGCCGCTGATCGGGTTGTTACTGCTCCCGATCACGCCCACCAGGTAGCCGGCGACGGCGGCGAATAGGATCCCCGCTACCACCATCACGACAGCGGCGACGAACGAACCGCCGAAGCTCTCGCTGAAGTAGTAGTAGAGGACCCAGATCGGGACGAGCAGGCCGAGGATCCCGAACACGACCCAGCGGTACCTGAGGTCCTGCTCCAGGCGATTATCGGCTTGAACTCCCTTGACCTGTTTGACGTCCGCCAAGACGCGGCCCATGCCGGTGAGCAGGCTCTTACGCATGCTCCATAGTGTCCAGAAGGCGCCGACGACCATCGTCCCAACCGCCAGCGGGCGTACCATCGTCTGCCACACCACGTTCTGAGCCACAGCGGCCCAGCATGGCGCGGCGGCCTGGTTGGCCTCGCACCAGGTCGGGTCCGTCGCCAGGGCCACCAGGTCGCGGTTCACAAAGCCCATCACCGGCGCCAGGCACCACCAACCGAGCACGCCGCCGGCGAAGACCACCGCCGCCAGGCGCGGGCCGATGATGTAGCCGACCCCCAACAGGGCGGGTGAAGCCGAGGGCGTGGAGAGATAGATGCCACCCGTGTACGCCTCGGGTAGGTTGCCTCCAGCGACGCGGGCCTGGCCCCATGACCAGAAGCCCGTCATGTTCCTGAGCAGCACTCGGATGCCGGAAGCGTTTCTGATGACCTCGAGGAACGCGGCGGTGAGGCCGGCGATGACCAGATACCTACCCCCTGTCGCTCCCTTCTGACCCGCCTTGTGGATCTCACCTGCGGCCACCGATTCGGGGAACGGCAACCCTGCATCTTCAACCAGCGTGCGGCGCAGGATGATGACGAAGAACACGCCGAGCATGCCGCCGATCAGCATGATCACGACGGAGAGCCCGATGTTTACGCTCTCCCAGACGCCGGCGATCACGAAAGCCGGGATCGTGAAGATCGCTCCGGCGACCAGCGCCTCACCGACCGAGGCGGTGGTCCGTGCGACGTTCTCTTCGAGGATCGACCCGCCCATCGGTCGCAGCATGGCCATGGCCACGACCGCCGCCGGGAACGTCGCCGCGATCGTCAGCCCGGCCACCATGCCGATGTAGGCGTTGGCCGCGCCCAGGATGACCGCCATCACTACGCCGAGCAGCACCGCGCGCAGCGTGAACTCCTTCATCCGCGTGTCTGCCGGTACGTAGGGCTCGTAGGGTTTCGGATCCATCGAGATCCTCCTCGAGGTGTGGGATTCCGGTCGTCTCGGCGGTGTTGGCCTGCTTTCGGGCCCGCGCCACCGAGCGCGCGGTCTGGTTAAGGGATTGTGAAGCCGCGACAGGGTAGGACCCCGTCGGCGGCGTGTCAAGCGCAGGGGCCGGGCACCGGCGGCGCTGGTTTCGGGGCGGTTGCTCCCGTATTCTAGTGCGAAAGAACAGTCCGTCGTCCAGGTGCGCACCTGAATCTGAGCTTCCTGCAGTAGGGCCAAAGGATCATGTCGAGCAAAGCTCGCGATCCACGCGAAATCATCACCCCTGACGCCTTCTCGGTGGCGCCCGACCTGCTCGGTACGCCGTTAGCCCGACCGTGGCGCAGAGGCGTTGCGATGGGGCTCGACCTGCTGCTCATCGCCGTCATCGCCGGGCTGCGCATCTCGTGGTTCCTGCTCTTTCTTGCCGTCACGATCCTCTTCTTCCGGGCAGCCATTCGGCCGTCCGTCGGCGCGCTCCGCAAGGGTACCCGCCGCGCCGTCTTCGGTGCGCTCGCGGCGATGGCACTGGTCGGGACGCTGATCGCCGGATACGAGGTGTTCGCCGGCTTCAGCCCGCTGGCCTGGCTCGCTTCCACCGGCGACGCTCCGGTCGAGGGCGAGGCGGTAGAGGAACCGGGCGTCATGGATGCCCTCGGGACGGCGCGGGATGTCCTGGCGGTCCAGACGGCCAGCTCGGAGACCGAGCTGACGGCTGCGGCGACCCGGCTCGGCGTACGGTTACAGAGCTTGGGGGTCGAGCGCGGCGAGATCCGGACGACGTTGGACGCACTCGCGGAGGGCAGGGAGGAACCCTGGGCGCAGGATGCGATGGCGGCCGCGCTGGCGAACCTGGGCCTCGAGGCGGAGACGGTCAGGGAGCCGGTCGCACCCGACTCGCTCGTTTTCGCTTACGCCGCCGCCCTGCAAGCGGGCGATTCGGCTGCCATGGGCGCGCTGCATGAGCCGCTGGTCGATGCGATCGGCGCTGACCGGATCGCAGCCCTGGAGGAGCGGAATGAACAGCTGGTTGCGAGTAACGAAGATCTGGAACAACGACTCGAGCAGGAAAGGGACCGCGGGCTCATAAGCCTGATCAGGAGTATCTTAGACGAGGTCGGCATCGAGTTCGGCTGGTCGGCTCTATACTTCACATTCTTCCCGGTGATCTGGCGCGGACGGACGCCGGGCAAGCGCCTATTGCGGATGCGAATCGTGCGGCTGGATGGCAGGCCACTCGGCTGGTGGTCCGCTCTGAACCGTTTCGGCGGCTACGCCGCTTCGATCTTCACCGGCCTGCTCGGTTTCTTCGAGATGTTCTGGGACGACAACCGGCAGGCCATGCAGGACCGGATCGCCGCCACGGTGGTCGTGCTGGAGACGGCGGCCGCGGCCGATCGTCCGGCTGAGACCGCGAAACCAGAGCAGTAGGAAACCTCGTAAGTTTGGGTGGCGCCCGGTCTGCCGGGCTCGCGAAAGACTGGCAGTGACTACTGATCACTGACTTGCTGATCACCGATAACTGGAAGTTCAGGAGGAACAGTGGAAAACGAATCGGGTTCGAACGCGTCCGGACGCGGTGCGCTGGCTGAATTTAGGGACGCCGTCACCAACCTGTTCGATCAGGTGAGCAGCCAGGTGACCAGCCTGATCCCTGACCTCGGCTTCGGGCGCGAGTTTCCCAGGCATGAGCTGCGCGTCGAAGACGACGGCTACCGAGTCTTGATCGAGCTCCCCGGCTTCAAGCGCGAGGAGATCGACGTGTCTGTGGTCGGCCGCACCCTCACCGTCTCCGGCCAGCGAGCGCGCTTCGAGCCGCCGGCCGGCGGCCGGATGCTACGCAGTGAGCGACCCTCCGGTGAGTTCGAGCTGACCGTCCGACTCCCCTCCGAGGTGGACGCAATCGCTGTGGCCGCCCAGATGCGAGACGGCGTTCTGGACGTCCGCTTGCCCGGATCCAAAGGGGCACGCGGTCGTAGCGTCGATGTCGAAGAGGGATCCGAGAACGAGTACGGCGAACCAGGAGCTCAGGCCGATGGATAGAATCGACAAGGATGAGCTGCGCGAGGCGCAGCAGAGCGAGGCCACCCGAGAAGTGCGAGAGGCCCGGGCCCGCCGTCGCCGCTACGTGCGACCGCCCGTCGACATCTATTCGACTGCGTCGGAGATGGTCGTCGTCGCCGACATGCCGGGCGTCCAGAAGGGCGACCTCGATATAACGGTTGAGCGCGACGAGCTCGTCATCGAGGCTAAGGCCGCCCGCCGTGCCGCGGAGGAGAGCACTCTGCCCTGGGGCTACTACCGCCGGTTCAGGCTCAAGACCGCCTTCGATCGCGAGCGCATCTCCGCCGGCCTCGAGGATGGCATTGTACGCATCACCCTGCCCAAGGCCGCCAGCGAACAGGCGCGCAAGGTCGAGGTCGACTGACGAAGAGCACCGTAGCCCGGCCGGCTGCCCGCGCCAGGCCGCTTCCTTCTTCGCCATCGCCGAGCGGTGCCACACTGCCGTTATGGCAGCTTTCCGTGGCACGCGAGTTGCCCCTTACTCAACGGTTTTGGGTCTCTAAGACGTCGCGCTGCACCTGAGCCGGGAGCGAAGGGCGGCGCAGTGCGACCAGCAGGAGGGCAGAGGGGTAGATGATCTCGTTTGACCGACTGACGGTGAAGGCCGGAGAAGCACTGCAGGCTTCGATCGCCCTGGCTACGGGGCGAGGAAACCCTGCGGTGGAGGACATCCATCTGCTGCAGGCGTTGCTGGACCAGGAGGGTGGTGTGGCCGGGCCTTTGCTTGGGCGTGTGGGCGTCCGCTACGAACAGCTGGGGCAGAAGGTGAGCGAGGCGTTGGAGCGACTGGCGCGCCAGGAGGGTGCGTCCGGCGCCATGCCGTCGCGGGAACTGGCCCAGGTACTGGATGAGGCCGAGAAGGAGGCGCGGGAGCTCGGCGACCAGTTCGTCTCGAGCGAGCATCTGCTGCTGGCGCTGCATTCGAAGACGGCGAGCACCGCGGGACCGCTGCTCAAGGGTTTGGGCTCGACGCGTGAGGGTCTATTGCAGGCGATCCAGGACATGCGCGGGCCGCACCGTGTGACCGACCGGGATGCGGAGGAGAAATATCAGACGATTCAGAAGTTCACGATTGACCTGACCGACATGGCGCGGCGTGGCAAACTCGACCCGGTGATCGGGCGCGACGAGGAGATCCGTCGCGTGATGCAGGTGCTGTCAAGACGCACGAAGAACAACCCGGTGCTGATCGGTGAGCCCGGCGTCGGCAAGACGGCGATCGTGGAGGGGCTCGCCCAGCGTATCGTGAACGGGGATGTGCCCGAGTCGTTGCGCAACAAGCAGCTCATCCAGGTCGATATCGCGAGCATGATCGCGGGTACCAAGTATCGCGGCCAATTCGAGGAACGTTTCAAGGCGCTGCTGAAGGAGATCACGGAGAGCGAGGGCCTGTACGTTGTATTCATAGACGAGCTGCATACGATCGTCGGTGCCGGCGCGGCGGAGGGCGCCGTAGATGCGGGCAATATGATGAAGCCGTTGCTCGCCCGCGGGCAGTTGCGCGTCGTCGGTGCGACGACGCTCAATGAGTATCGCGAGCACGTCGAAACCGACACGGCCCTCGAGCGGCGTTTCCAGCCGATCTTCACCTCCGAGCCGAGTGTCGAGGATACGGTCGGGATCCTACGCGGCCTCAAGGAGCGCTACGAAGTTCATCACGGCGTAAGGATCACCGATGGCGCCATCGTCTCGGCGGCACGGCTTTCCAATCGCTACATCGCCGATCGCTTTCTGCCCGACAAAGCCATCGACTTGATCGATGAAGCGGCCTCGATGCTGAGGATCGAGATCGATTCGATGCCGCTTGAGATCGACGAAGTCGAACGGCGGATAGTACAGCTCGAGATCGAGAAGCAGGCGTTGCAGAAGGAAGAGGACAAGGAGAGCGTCAAGCGGTTGGAGCGCCTCGAGAAGGAGTTGGCCGAGCTGCGCGAGGGGTCCAGCGGCATGAAAGCGAAGTGGCAGGCCGAGAAGGAGGCAATCGAGAACATCCGCACCCTAAAGAGCCTGATCGAGAACCTACGGGTCGATGCCGAGCAGGCGACGCGGGCCGGCGAGCACGGCAAGGTGGCGGAGATGGTGCACGGCAAGATCCCGGCCTTGGAGAAGGAGCTGGAGGGGGCGACCGAGAAGCTCGCCGGGCTCCAGCAAGAGTCGCGCTATCTCAAAGAAGAGGTGACCGAGGAAGATATCGCGGCGGTCGTCTCGCGTTGGACGGGTATTCCGGTTTCCAAGATGATGGAGAGCGAGCGCGAGCGGCTCGTCCAGCTCGAGGAGCACCTGCACCGGCGCGTCGTCAATCAAAGCCAGGCCGTTGAGGCGGTGGCCAACGCCGTGCGTCGTAACCGCGCAGGTCTGCAAGATCCGAATCGTCCGGTCGGCAGCTTCATATTCCTAGGTCCGACTGGCGTCGGTAAGACCGAGACCGCCAGGGCGCTGGCCGAGTTTCTGTTCGATGACGAGGCGGCGATGGTGCGGCTCGACATGTCGGAGTACATGGAGCGCCACTCGGTGGCCCGGCTCATCGGAGCGCCGCCCGGCTACATCGGCTACGAGGAGGGCGGTCAGCTGACCGAGCGCCTTCGCCGCCGTCCTTACAGCGTCGTTCTGTTCGACGAGATCGAGAAGGCACACCCCGACGTCTTCAATATCCTGCTGCAGGTGCTCGAGGACGGGAGACTCACCGATAGTCACGGCCGGACAGTGGACTTCCGCAACGCGGTCCTGATCATGACCTCCAACATCGGTGGCCAGTGGATCCTCGAACCGGAGGCCGAGGGCGACTGGGAAGAGGTCGAAAAGCGTGTTTGGGACGGTCTGCGCGCCACCTTCAGACCCGAATTCCTGAACCGTGTAGATGACATCATCATCTACCAGATGCTGGGCCGTGATGAGCTGAGACGGATCGTCGACCTGCAACTCGAACGTGCCGGCTCGCTACTGGCCGATCAGAATTTGATGCTCGAGGTCACGGACGCGGCGCGTGACCTGATATCGACGGAAGGTTACGAGCCCGCCTTCGGCGCTCGGCCGTTGAAGCGCGCGCTCCAGCAGCTGCTCTTCAACCCGCTGTCTACGGCGGTCCTCGAGGGTCGCTTTAGCGAGGGCGACACGGTTATTGTCGATCGCCAGTCTGATGAGGATCGGCTGTCGTTCCGGAAAGCCGGGTGAGCTCCAGCTGTCCGGGAAAAAGGCTCGACGCTGGACAGCCTTCAGCCGATAATCGATTCTCCAGCTGCACTTCAATCACCGACTCTGGACGTCCGATAACCGACGGGCAGCGCCGAACATCGAATGTCGGACGTCGAACGTCGAGCTGTTGGCCATTTTGATTCTGTTGGCTAGGACCTGTGTGGTCGACAACCGGCCCGATTTACTCTATTCTTCTAAGTGTCCTTGATCGAACTTCCATCATTCCCTTTACTGGGGGTCAAAGGTGCGTAAGGCTGATCGAGTGGCGGTGTTGGCCGCGGTCCTCGTAGGGCTGGTTGGCTGTGGCGGCGGTGGCAGTACCTCTTCCCTCGACGTGCCGGTGGGTGCGGCGACTCCGGAAGAGGCAGTCGAAGCGTTCCTTAGCGCGGCCAAGCAAGCGCAGGAGGCGAAAGCGGCGGGTGAGTTCGAGCAGGTGCGAGTAGCGTACCAAAGGATGGCTGCCGTGTTCGGCACGGACCAGGGCTCGATCTCCAGGGCTTACCCGGAACAGGAAGTCACGGATCGGATGATCGTTCTCGCGGCCTGTCTGCGCCCCGTCAGTTTCCGTATTACGTCGCAGCCGGACTTCTCCGCCCGCGAGCGAGGCGAATCGCTCGTCACGGCCGAGATCGCCCGCACGCCGACGAACGTTACCCTGCCGTTCCGGGTCGTCCTCGCCAGAGACGACCACTGGTACATCGAGCAGATCATTCTCACGCTGCAAACGTTCGAGTGCTGAGCCGCTGCCAGCGCGGCGCGGGCGGCGGCCGCCTAGCCCGTCCGAGCGGAGAGTTCGAGAAGCACTCCTCCGGTACCGGCTGGGTGGAGAAAGGCTATCCGCCGGCCGCCGGCCCCGCGCCTCGGAGCCTCACCGATGGGAGCCAGACCGGCCGCCTGGCAACGCTCGAGCGCTGCTTCTATGTCCCCTACCTCGAGAGCTATGTGGTGCAGGCCGGGGCCGCGCCTTGCCAGGAAACGTCCCACGGGCGAATCGGCGACGGTCGGCTCGAGGAGTTCCAGCCTGGAGTCACCGAGGTCGAAGAAGGCGATCCGCACCTGTTCCGACTCGACGACCTCGCGGCCCGTGGCGGGCCTGCCCAGGACCGCGTTGTAGACGGCCACCGCCGCATCGAGATCCGTTACGGCGATCGCTACGTGCTCGAGACGTGCCTCTAGTCCCATCGGGAACCCCTTGAGGAAGGTATACGTTACAGAGCCGATGCGAGGCCAGCCGCTGCTGGCCTCGGCGGCGCGAGCCGGAAGATTATGATATAATACCTGCCATATGAAAGGGGCTGGCGTAGGACGCCGGTCGGCAACCTAGGAGCGTCGGAATGGAGAGAGTAATGGGGCTGGTGAAAGAGGTCACCGACGAGACGTTCGCTGAGGAGGTCGAGCAGATCGAGGGCGTGGCGATGGTCGACTTCTGGGCCGCCTGGTGCGGGCCCTGTCGCCTCGTGGCGCCGATCGTCGAGGATCTGGCACAAGAGTACGAGGGCCAGGTCAAGGTGGCGAAGCTCGATGTCGATGCGAGTCAGCGGACGGCGTTTCGGTTCAACATACGGTCGATCCCTAGCATCTTGTTCTTCAAGGACGGGGAGCACGTGGACACGGTGATCGGCTATGTCCCCAAGCAGGCCCTGGAACAGAGGCTCAAGCAGCACTTGGACTGAGACGGCCGGTACTGTCGGCCCGATCATAACGCCCCCGCAGACATTGCGGGGGCGTTCGCTTTATGGGCCACCGAACATAGAACATTGAACATTAAACGTCGAACGTCGAGTTCTGGATAATCTTGCGTTGGACGTGCGACGTTCGATGTTCGATGTTCTCTAGCCTATCTGTTAAGTTTAGATGTTGCTCTGAACGGCGCGAGGACCATGACAAGGATAGGCACTCTCTATCTCATCAGCACGCCTATCGGCCATCTCGGCGACATGACGCACAGGGCGGAGCAGTCGCTGCGCGAGAGCGACATCATTCTGGCCGAGGATACCCGACGGACCCGCGTCTTGCTCGCCCACTATGCGATCGAGCCTCGCTCCCTGAAGTCCTTTCATAAGCATAACGAGGCTGCCCGGACGTCCGAGACGCGTGTCGCCCTTGAAGCAGGCCAGACGGTGTCGCTGGTTGCCGACTCGGGTACGCCGCTGATCTCCGATCCCGGTCTGCGTCTCGTACGGGCAGCGATCGAGGTCGGCGCCCGAGTCGTGCCTGTCCCGGGCCCGTCCGCCGCCCTGGCGGCTTTGGTGGGCTCGGGCCTCGATGTCCAGCCGTTCACTTTCTTCGGGTTCCTGCCGCGCAGCGGGCGCCGTCGCCGCGAAACCCTCGCCCAACTCGCCACACTGCGTCACACGGCGGTGCTCTTCGAGTCACCGCAGCGCCTAGTCGGCACGCTAGAGGAGCTCGCTGGGCAGCTAGGTCCGGAACGCGGCGTCGTGGTCGCCCGGGAACTGACGAAGATCCACGAGGAGTTCGTGAGGGGGACGCTGCGTGAGGTTGCGGCATACTACAACGAGCACACACCGCTAGGAGAGGTGGTTGTTTGTCTGGCGGCGGCACCCGAGGCATCGGCGGAGGAACTCGAGGATGCAGCCCGCGCAGATGCACGTGTCTTGGCCGAACGAGGTGCCACGTCGAAGGAAATAGTGCGCGCACTGCGCGAGCGTCATGGCCTCGAGCGCAACCGCGCCTACGCGATCGCGCTCGAGGTGACGCAGGAGGGTTGAAACTGAGGCTGAGCAGACTGGCCTGGGGTGCCTTCATCGCGCTGCTGTTCCACCCGGAGGCGGGCCGCGCACAGTCGCCGGCGGCGGCGGACCGTACCCAGCCCACCATAGCGCGGCTCCACTACGACGGGGGCGGCGATTGGTACGCGAACCCATCGTCGTTGCCGAACCTGTTGCAGCGTATCGCACGAGACACGCGCCTGCCGGTGGCCGAGCGTGAGGCCGTGGTCACGCCGTTGAGTCCGGACCTGCACGACTACCCGTATGTCTACATGACGGGTCACGGTAACGTACGGTTCAACGAGGCGGAGCTCTCCGCACTTCGGGCGTACCTGTTGGCGGGTGGTTTCCTACACGCGGACGACAACTACGGGATGGATGAGTCGCTCCGCCGGGAACTGCGGCTCCTGTTCCCGGAGGTGGAGCTCGTTGCCGTCCCGCTCGACCATCCCGTCTACCGAATCGTTCACCCGCTCCCCGACGGGTTGCCCAAGGTCCACGAACACGATGGCTTGCCGGCGGAGGGCTTGGGACTGTTCCATGAGGGCCGGCTCATGGTCTTCTACAGCTATCAGTCCGACTTGGGCGATGGCTGGGAGGACCCACAGGTACACGACGATCCGGTTGAGATCCGTGAACAGGCGCTGCGGATGGGTGTGAACCTGTTTGCCTATGCCGTGGCGCAGCGCAAGCCCTTATGACGCACACCGCGCCTTCTCCCGAGAGCCGCGTCCGCGCTTTGTGGCGGCGCGTAGCCCTGCAGCTTGCCCAGGCCGCCGTGGGCGGCGCCCTGACGGCCGCTGGTGGCCTGCTGCTGTTCAGTTGGCTGGCCGGAGCCAGCCCGCTCTGGCAGAGGCCTTCCGTCCTACCGCTGGTGCTCTCGACCTCGGCGGTCGCCGTGGCGGCCGCATGGGTGTGGCGCCTCGCCGTCAGGGCATCGCGCTGGAACCGGGAAGCGGCGGCAGCGGAGATCGAAGAGCGGGTCGGGCTGCCGCGCGGGTCGGTGCGCGGCGCTCTGGAGCCCGGGTTGGAAAGGCCGGGTACCTCGCGCTCGCTTGTCGAGTTGCACCGGTCGCGCCTGGCGAAGGCGCTGGAGGGTTTTGGCCCGGCCGAGCTGGGCAGTGCCGTCGCCCGTGCCGCACGTGCCCACGCAGCGGTCGCGGCGACGCTCGCGCTCGTCGCGCTCGTCGCGTCCCTCGCTATCTGGCTGAGCGCGCGGGAGCAGGCGGTCACGGCGTGGGCTGCCGTGCTGCACCCCGTTCGTCACCTCTCTGCGCCACCGTTCCCTCCCGTGCGTCTGGATGCCGACCGAGAGATCCGCCGCGGGCGCGACCTGCGGGTGCGCGTCGAAGCGCCGTTGCGCGACTCGGTCCAGTTGGCCTGGCGGCCGCGCGGCGCGGTGGCCCAGCGGCGCTGGTTGGGGATTAGCGAAGGACGTGCCGAGGCCGTGGTGCCGCGGGTCGAAGCGCCGCTAGCGATCTGGGCGATGGCGCCGGACGGCGCGCTCAGCGACACGTTGCGCGTGGCGACCATCGATCCGCTTCTGCTCATCGATCTGCGGATCGATCTCCATTTTCCGCCTCACACACGCCGTGAGACGGAGGTGTTCTCCGACCTGCCGGCCGTGATTACGGTGCCCGACGGCACTCGGGCCACCGTCGGCGGCGTCGTGACCCGACCGGTGGAGCGCGCGGCACTGACCTCCTCCCGCGGCCGCACGATCCCGTTCGTGGTCAGTGATGCCCGTCGTTTCCGCTCCTCGTTTGCCGTGACGTCGGGGACCTGGGGCTGGGACATAGTCGGCTCGCAGGGAGAAGCGCTCGAAGGCAATCCCGACTCCCTCCGTTTTCTGGCCGTAGCGGACAGCGCGCCGCGGGTCCGGATAACGTACCCAGGCGTCGATACGCTTCTCAGCATCGACATGACGCAACCGCTGCTCGTCGAGGTCGGCGACGATTACGGTCTCGCTCTCGTCGAGCTCGTGAGCTGGCGTGTCTCGGCCTGGGGCGAGCGCTGGCCTGAACAGGTCGAAGCGCTGCCCATCGGCTCCGATATGCCGCGAGCCAATCTGGCTGCGTTGATCGATGCACGCGGACGCGGATTCCTGCCCGGTGATACCCTGCGCTACTTCGTCCGCGCCTACGACAACGCTCCCGATCCTCAGATCGGGATGAGTCGTGAGTACGTCCTGCGGCTGCCGAGCCTGGACGAAGTCCGCGAGCGTGCCATCAGCGACGCCCGCGACCTCGTGGAGGATGCCGAGAGCCTGGCGGAGCGGGCGCGGGAGCATCAGGAGTCGATCGAGGCACTGGAGCGCTCGACCGAGATCCAGCCGCCACCCGGGACGAATCTGGCGCCGGAGCGCGCTGAGAGTGGCGTCGAGTTCCGAGAGACGGAAGAAGCGCGTCGTGCCTTGGAGGAGGCTGAGAGTCTGCTGGAGACCTCACGCAAGATCTCGCAGTCGCTCCGCGAGCTACAGGAGAGCATCGAACGCGCCGGATTGAATGACGAGAGCGTCCTGGAGCGGTTGGCCGAGATCGAGTCGCTGTTCGAGCGCCTGCTCACGCCCGAACTGCAGGAGCGGTTCGAGGAATTGCGCGAGGCCTTGGTACAGCTCGATCCGGATCAGATCCGCGAGGCGATTCGCCAACTGAGCGAGGGTAGCGTCGATTTCAGGGCACGCGTCGAGCGCGCCGTCGAGTTACTGCGCCGCGCCGCGCTGGAGCAGCAGTTCCTGACTCTAGAGACGCAGGCGGAGGAGTTGGTCGAGGCGCAGGAAGAGCTCGCCGATGCTGTTTCCGACGCGGCAGCCGCAGCGGGCGGTCGGGAGGTCGCCGACTCGCTGGCGGGGCCGCTGTCGCGGCAAGCCGCGGAGCTCGGGGCGCGGGCGGGCGAGCTAGCGCGTGCGGTGAACGAGCTGGCTGAAGAGCTGGCGACCATGCTGGAGGAGCGGGCGGCCGAGCGAGCGAGCGCGGCGCAGAGCGCGGCGTCGGAGGCGGCCGGATCCGACGAGCAGGTGGCCGGCCGTCTGCCGAGCCGGCCTCGCGAGGCGCGGGGAGCTTCGCTGCGGGCGCTGGCGCAGATGCAGCGAGCGGCCTCGGGGCTGCGGGAGGGCCGCCAGGAGATGCAGGAGGCTTGGCGCCAGGATGTGGTCGCTGCGATGGGGCGGGCCCAGGCGGAGGCGCTCGAGCTCGCGCGGCGGCAGCGCGAGCTGAATGAGCGGCTGAGCTCGGCGGCTGAGCGAGGAGACTCGGACGCCATGTCCGACCAGGTCGCGATGCGCAGCGCGGTGCAGCAGGTCGAGAACCAGCTCACTGATGCCGCGGAGTCGTCGTTGCTCGTCGATCCCAGGTTGGCGCAGGCGGCGGCCGAGATAGGCGCGGCGATGGAGGAACTGGTGGGCCAGATGGCCGACGCCAGTCGTGCCGGGCCCCCGGACTGGCGCCTGGGCGACGGCGCCAGCGAAGGGCTGGCCGAGCTGGCGTACCGCTTGATGCAGGCCGGCGATGCGGCGGCGATGGCTCAGTCGGGTACCGGGCTCCAGGAAGCGCTGGCGCGACTCGGCCAGCTGGCCGAGCAGCAGGGCGCTCTGAACCAGGAGTTGGGGGGCATCACGCCGGGCTCGTTGGGCGACGCATTACTACGTGAACTGCAGCGCCTGGCAAACCAACAACGGGCGATAGCGCAGGACCTGGGCGCAATAAACCAGTCGCTCGGCCCGCGTGGCCAGGTGCTCGGCCAGCTCGACGCGTTGGAGAGGGAGGCAGAGGATCTGGCGCAGCAGCTCGAGCAGGGAAGGCTGGACGAAGAGATCCTCGAGCGGCAGAACAGGCTCTTTCAGCGACTGCTCGATGCGGGTCGCACCCTCGAGCGGGACGAGTTCGAGCGGGAGCGACGTGCTGAGCGACCTACCGACGTCGAGGTGCTGCGACCGGGCGAGTTACCGCCCGGGCTATTGCGTGGCCGGGCATATCCACATCCGGCGAGCGACGTGCTGAGTCGCTACCCGCCGGCGATCCGTCGTCTCATCCTCGAGTACTTCGACCGGCTCAACGCTCGGGAGGGCACCGGTGGCTCGTAGGCTCGCCCTCGGGATGACCGCCTGGCTGCTACTCGCGCCTGGCGCCGCGGCGCAGACCGATGAGCAGCGGCAGCAGTTCCGGGAGGAGATGCGGCGGATCGAGTCGCTCGAACGGGTGGGCCAGTTGTCGGACGCCCAGGCAGCGCTGGACGAGCTGCTCCTTGAATGGCCGGCCGAGCCAAGCGCGGTGGCCACTGCCGTCCGCATCTATCGCCGACAGGGTACCCTGCGCAACGTGCTCCCGGTCCTGGAGCGCGCGGTGAAAGTCGCTCCGACGTCGCCGGCACTGCGGCAGTTGCAGTTCGGTGTGCTGGTCGATCTCGGCGCGAAGGCGCAGCTCAGGGAGGCTGGGGAGGCCTGGCTGGCTGAGGCACCGCGATCCGAGGCCGCCTACCGCGAGTATGGGATAGCGCTTCGGCGTGAGGGGTCACTTGTGGAGACCGAGCGCGTGCTGCGGCGCGGGCTCGACTCGGTCGAGGACCCCACAACGCTTGCTTCAGAGCTCGCCGACATCTACCTGCAGCAGCGCCGCTGGGCCCTGGCTGCCGACCTCTGGATCGTCATCCTCGACTTCTCTCCGCGCGTCGGCCGCGATGTGGTCGGCTACAAGCTCGACACCTTGGGACCCGCCGCGCGCCCCGCCGCTGGAGCGCTGCTGGCGCGGCTGGCCGACGGGGGACCAGCCGAGCAACGCGAGTTGGCAGCAATCGCCGCGCTTTACGCAGGGCTACCTGAGGTCGCGCGCCGAAAGGCACAGGCCCTGGCCGATGAACTCGAAGGTCGCGAGCGCCAGGAGTTCTTGGCACGCTTCTCGGAGGTCGCCACCGATCTGGCGCAGCCGGCACTTCTGGACTGGGCCTACCGTGAGATGCTGGGCTCACTGGCGGCCGACACTTCCCGCTGGGAAGTCGCACGCCGCATCGTCGAGTACGATCTGAGCGTCGGGGATACCGCAGCGGCTGAGGGTACGCTCGACGACTTCGTGGAGCGAGCCGATGCGGGCACGCCGACCCACCGCTGGGCGAGTGCTCTGCTGATCCGCATCCGCGCAGCGGCCGGTCACGCCGACGCACGAGACATGCTCGAGGATTATGCCCGGATCTACGAAGACGACGACGAGTTTCCCTCGCTGGTCTCCGTCGTCGCCCATGCGAGCCTACAGCGCGGCCAGCCGGAGGAAGCAGCTAGGGTTCTAGAGCTCGTAAGCGATGCCGGTGCAGATCCCACGGTCGCGACTACCTTCATGCTGACGGGCGCCCTTCTGGCCTTCTACGGCGGCGACTACGAGGAGGCGCGCCTCGGATTCGAGGTGGCCGCGGCTCGTCTGAGTGGAGCGGCGCGCGCCGAGGCGCTGCGCACCCTCGGGTTCCTGCGACACGGCAGCGCGGCGGAGCTTCGGGCGGCGGCGGCGGCTCACCGGCGGAACCTAGAGGAAGGCCCGCTGGAAGCCCACGACGAACTGGTTCGCGGCCTCCAGCGGGCCACACCTTCGCCCGCTCGCCCGGCGCTCCTCCTCTGGGCCGGCGAGTTGGCGATTGCCGGCAACGCGCTGGACGGTGCGGAAACTGTCCTGGGGCGCCTCGGCGAGCGTTACCCGGAATCCGGCGAGGCGCCGGTTGCGATGATGATGCTGGCCGAGGCTCTGGCGCTGAACGGACGGCGCGCCGAGGCGATAGCCCTGCTGGAAGAGCTGATCATCGAGTACCCGGAGAGCGCGCTGACGCCCATCGGGCGTCGCCGGCTGGCGGAACTGCGAGAGGAGGTCCCCAGGTCGTGAGTCGGCGGCTGGCATTGGTGATCGTCGTCGTTCTGGCCAGCGCCGGGACCGCGCAGGCCCAGTATCTGCTGGCCCCGATGGACGGCGAGCAATCGAATCACTTGCGCGCTTATGGCCTCGCCTACTGGGTCTTGGGTCGCGGCGAGCGCGTCGAGTGGTTGCTCAACTACCGTGCCGGCTCCTTCCTGCTACCGGATGCGGCCGAGGTCCGGCGCGAGGCGGCGCTCCGCGGTGTGTCGGTCGAGCCGGTCGGGGCGTCACGGTTGGCGGCGATACGCGCTGAGATCGACGGCTCGAACATGGAGGCCGTCGTCCTGGAAAAGGCACCGCGGATCGCCGTCTACACGCCGCCCGGGTCGCAGCCGTGGGATGATGCGGTGACGCTGGCACTCAGCTACGCGGGTATCGAGTACGAGGAACTGTGGGACCCGGAAGTGCTGGGCGGCGAACTGGGCCGCTACGATTGGTTGCATCTGCACCACGAAGATTTCACCGGCCAGTACTCGAAGTTCTACTTGACGTACGCGGGCGCCGCCTGGCTGCAGGAGGAGGTGTCCCGCAACCGCCGGGTAGCGAGGGCGTTCGGGCTACCCGACTCGCCGAGTCTCAAGAAGGCGGTAGCCGTGAAGATTCGGGAGTATGTCGATGGCGGCGGCTTCCTCTTCGCCATGTGCACGGCGACCGAGACGATCGACCTGGCGCTGGCGGCGCTGGGAGTCGACATAGCGGCGAGCTATGCGGACGGCGATGCGGTCGAAGTGGACGCGAGCGCCCGCCTCAACTGGGAGAGTACGTTCGCCTTCGAGGGCGCCGCAGTCTTCGCGGAACCGGCCCTCTCGGCCTTCAGTGATATCGATGGCCACCTGGTGAATACTCCCATGCGGCAACCACTGGGCACCTTCCGCCTGTTCGATTTCAGCGCGACGATCGACCCGGTCGCCACCATGCTGACCCAGAACCACGAGCGCGTGATCCGTGACTTCTACGGGCTGACGACGAGCTACCGTCGCTCGCACCTCAAGCCTTCCGTCACCGTGCTCGCCGAAGAGCCCGGCGCGCCCTGGGTAAAGTACCTGCACGGCAATCACGGGGACGGGACCTGGACCTTTCTGGGCGGCCACGACCCCGAAGACCCCCAGCACGTGATCGGGGACCCGCCGACCGATCTCGATCTCTACCCCCATTCGCCGGGCTACCGTCTGATCCTCAACAACGTGCTGTTCCCGGCGGCCAAGAAGAGGCACCTGAAGACCTGACTGGCACGCGTTCAGGGTGCTGGCTAGCTTTAAAGATTGCAGGAAGCTCCAGCCGTCCCGCACCAAGTCATGCCGCCGCGGACCGTTCGCTGCGGCATCAACCGGATCGAAGAGGACACAGATGCCCAGCTACTCGAAACAGTTTTCCAGCCTTCCGCCCTATGCGCTCGCCGATGTCCCGAAGATCAAGGCAGAGCTGATCGACAAGGGCGTGGACGTCATCGACCTGGGGGCGGGCGACGCCGACCAGATGCCACCGCCCCAGACGATAAGGGCAATACAGGATGCGGTAACCAAAGAACGCTTCAGCCGCTATCCCTTTCAGCGGGGACTGCCCGAGTTCCGTACCAAGATCGCCGAGTGGACCAAGCTGCGCTTCGGGGTCGACGTGGATCCGTTCGACGAAGTGCTGCCTCTGATCGGGACCAAGGAAGGCATCGCGCACCTGCCGCTCGTTTATCTCGATCCGGGCGACGCCGCCATCATTCCGAACCCCGGCTACTATCCGTACTTCGGCGGCACGCACATGCTCGGCGCCGATGTGATCGAGGTGCCGTTGCGGCGCGATAACGGGTATCTGCTCGACTGGAACGAGGTGCCGGCGAACAAGCTGAAGAAGGCAAAGCTGCTCTACCTGAACTACCCGAACAACCCGACCGGCGGTGTCGCGTCCGACGACTACTTCAAGCGTGCGATCGAGTTCTGCCACCAGCACGGCCTGCTGCTGATCAACGACAACGCCTACTCTGAAATCGCCTTTGACGGTTATCGCCCGCCGAGTGTCCTTGAGTATGAAGGTGCGCGCGAGGTAGCGGTGGAGTTCCACTCGCTGTCGAAGACGTTCAATATGACCGGATGGCGGATCGGCTGGGTGGCCGGGCAAAATGAGGCGGTGCAGGCGCTAGCGAAGGTAAAGGTCTACTACGACACCGGCGTATTCCTCGCCTGCCAGGCTGCAGGAGTCGCCAGCCTGGATGTCTGGGAGGAGTTCGTGCCAAAGCAGGTGGCCATCTTCCAGGAACGTCGCGACGCCGCGGTAGAGGCATTCCGCGAGGCCGGGTTCGAGGTCGATTCGCCGAAGGCGACCCTCTACCTCTGGGTCCCCATCCCTGGCGGTGAGCCGGCGGTAGAGTTCGCGCGCCGGATCCTCCTGGAGTCCGGAGTGGTTCTGTTTCCGGGCACCGGCATGGGCGGCGGCGGTGAGGGGTTCTTCCGTGTCGCGCTCACCGTGCCGGCGGAGCGGCTGAGGGAGGCGGCGCAGCGCGTCGCCAAAGTGCTGTAACCGGAACAGGATGGCGCGTCTGGAGTATCAACCACAGTGATTCTCACGACTTTGCTGCGACCACCGGGCGCGCCACCCGAGGAAGAGGCCGGACGCGCCGCTGGACCCGATCGCCGCGTGATGCCCCGGATGCGCTCGCGGGTGCGGCGTCACGAACGCGCCGTCGCCGTCGGCCTGATCGCCTCGGTACTGATCCACATCCTATTCATCCGACTATCGCCGCTGATCATCAGGTACCTCGAGCCGAATGTCGCCTACTATGTGCCGACTCCGATCGTCGTGCCCGAGCAGGGGATGCGCGTCATCGACGTCGTCGTGGTCGAGGGGCCAGTGGTCGAGCCGGTGCCCGAGCCCGAGCCCGAGGAGACACCGACGGTAGCGGAGGTCGAACCGACGCCATACGTGAGCGCCGCCGAACGACTGCGCCCGCGGGTGGGCGATTGGAGGTTGTGGCTCGTGCCGCCGATCATGCGACGCACCGATCTGACGGAGGCGGAGCGAGTGGCGTTGGTCCGCGCCCGCCTCTATGCCGTTCTGGAGGCCTACGACGACAGCATGGCCGCCGAACTGGCCCGCGAGTTGGAAAGCCTCGACTGGACTATCGGCGAGGAGGGTGAGGAGTGGGGGATCTCGCCGGGCAAGATCCACCTGGGCGGCATCACGTTGCCGCTCCCCCTCTACTTCGGCCTCGACCCGGCCGAGGCGCGCCGCCGCCAGGGAAGCATCGACGACTGGAACGCGATCCAGCGGCAGGCGGGCCAGGGCGCGATCGACGACCAATTCGACGAGCGGATCCGGGCGATTCGCGAGCGGAAGGCTCGCGAGGAGGCGGAGCGAGCGGCCAAGAGGGACACCACCGGCGCGAACTGAGCGGTTCCTAGGGCCCTGCAGCAATTGCCACACCGTCCTTTCAAGATAAGTTACCTGCATCACTGACGAGCGCCCTCGCGGCACATGCCACCGGACCCGGTGCGGTCTTGGTGGCGCGGTGTGATGACGGGCAGGGGACGGATCTGCAGGCAATGGCAAAGGGCAAGAAGCAGAACACGGAGCTTCCTCCGCGATTCGATCCGCGGTCTTTCGAGGACCCGACGTATCGACGCTGGTCGGAGGGCGGCTACTTCGGCGCCGACCCGGGCAGCGCGCGGGAGACCTATGTCATCGTCATGCCGCCGCCCAACGTGACTGCCGAGCTCCACATGGGGCACGGCCTCAACAACACGATCCAGGACGTCTTGATCCGCTGGCGCCGGATGCAGGGTCGCGAGGCGCTCTGGGTGCCTGGTACCGACCATGCCGGCATTGCGACACAGAACGTTGTCGAGCGCCAGCTCGCCGCCGACGGTAGGACGCGCTGGGATCTGGGTCGTGAGGCGTTCGTCGAGCGCGTCTGGGGATGGGTGCGCGAGACCGGCGGGACGATCCTCGAGCAGCTGAAGGCGATCGGTAGCTCGGCCGATTGGGATCGTACTGCCTTCACGCTCGATCCGGGTCTGAGCAGGGCGGTCCGTGAAGTATTCGTCCGCCTGTACGAGAAGGGTCTGGTCTATCGCGGCGAGTACATCGTCAACTGGTGCCCGCGTTGCGCCACGGCGCTGGCGAACGAAGAGGTGGAGCACGAGGAGGTCGAGGGCGCCCTTTACTACCAGCGCTATCCGATCATCGGCGAGGGAGGGAAGTACCTGGTCGTCGCCACCACGCGTCCCGAGACGATGCTGGGCGACACCGCAGTGGCGATCCATCCTGAAGACCACCGTCACCAAGATCTGCTCGGCAAGAAAGCCCTGCTGCCGTTGGCCGAGCGAGAGATTCCGGTCATCGCTGACGATTTCGTCGACCCCGAATTCGGCACCGGGATCGTCAAGGTAACGCCGGCGCACGATCCCAACGACTTCGAGATTGGCCTACGACACGACCTCGATCAGGTCGACATATTCAACCCCGATTCCTCGCTCAGCGATGCGGTACCCGAGCGCTTCCGTGGCATGGACCGCTTCGCCGCCCGCGAAGCCGTGATCAAGGAGTTGCAGGAAGCCGGTCTGCTCGAGAAGACCGAAAAGCACATGCACTCCGTGGGCCACTGCTACCGCTGCCACACGATGATCGAGCCTCGGGTCTCCGAGCAGTGGTACGTCAAGATGGCTCCGCTGGCCGAGCCGGCGCTGGAAGCCTTCCGCAAGGGCGAGATCCGCTTCACGCCGGAGCACTGGGGCGGCGTCTACGTCGGCTGGCTCGAGAACGTCCGCGACTGGTGCATCTCGAGGCAGCTCTGGTGGGGTCACCGCATCCCGGTCTGGTACTGCCGTTCCTGCGATGCGATGCTCGTGCTGCACGACGATCCGACGGCGTGCAGCGAGTGCGGTAGCGACGATATCGAGCAGGACCCCGACGTCCTCGATACCTGGTTCTCGTCGTGGCTCTGGCCCTTCAGTACACTGGGCTGGCCCGACGAGACCGATGATCTCGCCACCTTCTACCCGGGCCACACGCTGGTCACCGCGCCCGAGATCATCTTCTTCTGGGTCGCCCGCATGATCATGGCCGGCCTCGAGTTCATGGGCACGGTGCCGTTCAACGATGTCTACCTGCACGGCACGGTCCGTGACCACGTCGGCCGCCGCATGTCCAAGTCGCTGGGTAACGGGATCGATCCGCTCGAGGTCGTCGGCATATTCGGCGCCGACGCACTCCGCTTCACTTTGATGAACGGGCTCGGCATCGGCGCCGACCTGCAGCTCAACTACGAGGACCTGGAAGAGTCCTTCCACGTCGGCCGCAACTTCGGCAACAAGATTTGGAACGCGGCCCGGCTGGCCCTGCCGCATCTGGAAGGTGATGTCGACCCGATACCGGAGCACGGCCGGCTGGAGCTCTCCGATCGTTGGATCCTCTCGCGGCTGAACAGCGCGATCCGCGAGGTGACCCACGACCTCGAGCGCTTCCGTCTTCATGAAGCGGCGGCCGAGCTCTACCGCTTCTTCTGGAGCGAGCTGTGCGATTGGTACCTCGAGCTGGTGAAGCCGCGACTCTACAACGAATCGGACCCCGAGGCGCGCGTCGTGGCGCGCTCGGTGCTGCGCGAGGTCCTCGACACCAGTCTCAGACTACTGCATCCGATCATGCCGTTCATCACTGAGGAACTCTGGTTGAGGCTGCCGAACCGCGCCGGCGCCAGCATCATGGTCTCCTCCTGGCCCGAGCCCCGGCCCGCTTGGAACGATCCAGAGGCCGAGGCCCAGCTCGACGTGCTGCGCGAGATGCTCGGCGCGGTCCGCAACATCCGTAGCGAGTACAACGTCGCCCATGGCCGGCAGATCGAGGTCCGGATATTGGCCGCGGATGACGCGCTGCGTGGCGCGATCGCTGCTGAGGGCGAGGCGACGGTCAAGCTGGCTGGGATCAGTACTATCTCCTTCGACGGCGAGACCGGTGGTGCCGAGGCGATGGCTGTTCTCTCGACGGGGGCCGAGGTACACGTGCCGCTGGAAGGCCTCATCGATCTCGCGCGCGAGCGGGCGCGACTCGAGAAGCAGGCCGCGGAGCTCGAAGCAGTGGTCGAACGCTCGCGCAAGCGACTCGGTAGCGCGGATTTCGTCAAGAAGGCGCCCGACCAGGTGGTCGAGCAAGCCCGCCAGAAGCTGCGGGGCCTCGAGGAACAGCTGGCGAAGGTCAACGAAAAGCGCAGGATCCTGGAGGGTGACTAGACCGTGATTAGGTTCCCGCGGACCGGCGCGGCGCACGCCAGCCTGCTCGCGGGAGGGCTCATCCTGTCGGCGCTGGCCCTGGCCAACCTGGAGAGTTGCGCCAATGTCCAGGTACCTCCGGGCGGCCCACCGGACTCGATCCCTCCGATGCTGATCGCCGTGTACCCGGACAGCTACGCGGTCGTTGCCTGGACCGGCAAGAGGGAAAAGGTCCAGTTCGAGTTCGACGAGTCGATCTCGGAGCAGAACGTGCAGATCGCCGCGATCCTCTACCCGTTCGAGCCGCGCCCCAACGTCGACAAGGGGAAGCGCGAGCTGCGCGTCCGCCCTCGGGCCGGCTGGGTCCCCGACCGGCTTTACCACGTGCGCATCGAGCCGGTCGTGCAGGACCTTTTCCGCAATCGGATCGAAGAACCGATCTATCACATCCTCTCCACCGGGATGCCCATCTCGGAGAACGAGGCGAGCGGTTCGGTCATCGATCGGATAAGAGGGGAACGACTGCCGAACGGCCGCGTGGACATGGTCTTGCTGCCCGACACGCTCCGTTACGGCGCGATCGCCGATAGCTCCGGCGCCTTCACCATCGGCACGCTGCCGGTCGGCGATTACTACGCCATCGGCTACGAGGACCTCAACAACAACATGCGGGCCGACGACTTCGATCGGTCGGACACGCTTATCGTCAGCGTGGGACAGGCCGACACGCTCGCCCTGGAGTTCCGGGTCTTCAAGCACGATACCCTGGGCCCCGCGCTCGTGGAGGTTACTCCCATCGATTCGCTCGTCCTCCAGCTGGGCTTCGACAGCTACCTCGATCCCGACGTGCCCACGAGCACTGAGGCCATCGAGGTTCTCGCACTCGCCGATAGCTCGCCGGTCGCCCTCGACACGGTGTACCACGCCTGGCGCTACACGATCTGGAGCGATTCCATCGAGCAGGTTCGGAGCGAGGCCGAAGCCGCCGCGCGCGATTCCGCGGCAGCGGCCCAGGCGGCTGAGCAGGCAGCGGTCGAAGAGGAAGTGGCCGAGGAAGAGGCGGCCGAGCAGGAGCCGCCGGCTGCCGTACCGCCGACGCCACCCGCCGAGGAAGAGGAAGGGACGACGGAGGAAGCCCAGGAGCCAGCCGTCCTGCCGGACCGGCGCCTCTATGTGATAGCCGCCGCGCCCATCCCGCCGGGCTCGTATCTGGTGCGCGTTTACCGGCTGCTCAATCTGACCGGTCTGCAGGGCGACAGCGAGGTGACGTTCGAGCAGCCCGAGCCGGAGCCGCTGGAGCCGGAAGAGCCAGCCGAGATTCCGCCCGACACGGCGGGCGCCGAAGGGAGGGGACGGTGAACGACGCGCGGCGCGGGTTGCCGGGCGTAGATGCGCTGCTCGGTTCGCCGGAGTTCGGCGAGCTACTCGACGCGTGGCCCCGCTCGCTGGTCGTTACCTCGCTGAGGCGCACACTCGACGGGTTCCGCGATGAACTTGTGGCCGGCGATCGGGCGGTCGCGCCGGAAGCCTGCGAGATCGTGGAAGCGACGCGCCGCGAGCTGGTGGCTGGGGCGACGCCCTCGCTTCGCCACTTGATCAACGCGACCGGCGTCCCCTTGCACACGAACCTGGGCCGGGCACCACTCCCGGACGCTGCCCGGGCGGCGCTGGATGCCGTCTCGCGCGGCTATAGCAATCTCGAGTACGATCTAGAGGCTGGTTCGCGCGGCTCGCGACACGATCACTGCGCAGCGATCATCGCCGAGCTCACGGGTGCAGACGCGTCGCTGGTGGTGAACAACAACGCCGCCGCGGTCGTGCTCGCTCTCAACGAGCTGGCTGAAAGTCGCGAGGTCATCGTCTCACGCGGCGAACTGGTCGAGATCGGCGAGACGTTCCGTGTGGCGGAGATCGTGGCGAAGAGCGGGGCGCGGGTCATAGAGGTCGGTGCCACGAACCGGACGCACGCTCGCGACTACGAGAAAGCCATAGGGCCGGAGACCGGCGCTCTACTGAAGGTGCACCGCTCCAACTTCCAACAGGCGGGCTTCGTCAGCGAGGTCTCCATCGAGGAGCTGACCGCAGTGGGGCGCCGCCACGATGTGCCGGTGGTTCACGATCTCGGCTCCGGGATGCTGCCCGACGCCGAGCGCGCCTTCGGGTTCCCCTGGGAGCCCAACGTTCGCGCCTCGCTCGACGCCGGGGCCGACCTCGTGACCTTCAGCGGCGATAAGCTGCTCGGCGGACCCCAGGCTGGGGTGGTCCTCGGAAGTGCCGATCTCGTGGCACGTTTGCGCCGCAATTCGCTGCTCCGTGCAGTGCGGGTCGGTAAGTTGACCATCGCCGCGCTCGAGGCGACACTCAGGCTATGGCGCGATCTGGAAGCTGCGAGAACCGAGGTCCCAGCGCTGGCTATGATCGGCGCCGACCCGGTTGCCTTGCGCGAGCGGGCGGAGCGTCTGGCGGGGGCCCTGCGCGAACGCTGTCCGGACGCCGAGATCGAGGTCGCGGCCGACGTCGCCGAGGTCGGCGGCGGCTCGTACCCGGGGCTCCAGCTCGAGACCTGGGTCCTACGGGTCACCGTGCCCGGTCGATCCGAGCGAGCGCTCGAGGCGGCCTGCCGCAGAGTGCAACCCGCGGTCGTCGGGCGCGTGCGGGACGGCGCGCTCTGCCTCGACCCGCGGACGGTACTGCCAGGCGAGGAAACCGAGTTCATCGATTCAGTGAGCCAAGCGGTGAGGGGAGATGGATAAAGAACCGATTATGCGCCGCGCCGCGTTTCTCGATCGGGACGGCACGATTATCGAGGAGCGCGGCGATTTGGGGGACCCGGACGGCGTTGCTCTGATGCCCGGTGCCGCCGACGCGGTACGCAAACTCAAGGATGCGGGCCTCGCCGTCGTGCTGGTGACCAACCAGTCGGGAATCGCTCGTGGCGTGTTCACGCAGCAGCAGTTTGAGGAGGTGCAGGAGCGCATGCTCGAGCTACTCGGCGCGGCCGACGCCCACCTGGATGACGTGTTCTATTGCCCGCATCATCCCGATGTGACGGGTCCTTGCGATTGCCGCAAACCGGCCGCCGGCATGTACCGCCGGGCGGCAGAACGGCTGTCCATCGACCTTGCCCGCTCCTTCTACGTCGGCGATCGCTGGCGTGACGTAGCGGTCACGGAAGAGGTGGGAGGAACACCGTTCCTGCTGGCCACCGGTGCGGGCGGGCAGGGCGCGCCGGACGGGTTTGAGAGGACAAGAGACCTGGCCGAGGCGGCCGATAGGATCGTGGCGGGTCTTGACGGGCAACGCCGGTGAAGTCTTGGTGCTTGGCACTTGACGCTTGAATCCCACTTAGCTACAGGGACATTGACTGTCGGATATTGGGTACGGAGATGAACATCGGAGGCGTGTTGTGTCCACAATCCCGCTAGTAGCAGTCTTCGCGTCCGGCGGCGGGTCCAACCTGCAGTCTTTACTCGACACCTTCGGCGGTCCCGACGGCGGCCCCGATCCCGCCTGCCGTATAGCTCTCGTCGTGAGCGACCGGCCCGACATCGGGGCGCTGGATCGGGCGGATAAAGCCGGTGTGCCGACGGCGACGATTCGTCCCAAGGAGTACGAGAGCCGGGAAGCGTTCGGGCAGGCGCTGCTCGATGTTCTGGGGACGCACGAGATCGATATCGTCGCGCTCGCCGGCTACCTGAAGCTCGTGCCGGAGAACGTGGTCGGCGCTTACCGCGGCAAGATCATCAACATCCACCCGGGACCGCTGCCGACCTTCGGCGGCTCCGGGATGTGGGGCCACCACGTGCACGATGCGGTGCTCGACTCCGGTGTCGCCGTGTCGGGCCCTACGATCCACTTCGTTGACGAGCGCTACGATACCGGGCCCATCATCGCACAGTGGCCCGTCCCCGTGCTACCGAGCGACACCGCGGACTCGCTCGCCGCCCGCGTCCTCAAGTACGAGCATCGGCTCTATCCGGCCGTGCTCGGTGCACTGGCCCGCGGCGAGATCGAGCAGCTGCCCGACGGACGGGTGCGAAAGAGCGGCTTCGCCACAGGTGACATCGGATTCCAGTTGACCGAGGAGAGGGCATGTCTCGACAGCGTGGGGCCGGCCTGGAAACGCTAAACAAAGGGGAGGGAGCTTTGCCACGCGCCGTGCTGAGTGTCTACGACAAGACGGGCATCGTCGAGTTCGCCCGCGGGCTATCGGAACTCGGCTATCAGATCGTTTCCACCGGCGGCACCGCGCGAAAGCTGCGCGACGCCGGGGTCGAGGTCACGGGGGTCAGCGATGTCACCGGCTTCCCCGAGATCATGGACGGGCGGGTGAAGACCCTGCACCCGGTAATCGCCGGCGGCATTCTGGCGCGCCGCGGCAACAAGAGCGACATGAAGGAGCTCGCGAAGCAGAAGATCGAGCCCATCGATGTCGTCGCCGTCAACCTCTATCCGTTCGAGGAGACGATCGCCAAGCCGGACGTCACACTCGGCAATGCGCTCGAGCAGATAGACATCGGCGGACCGACAATGCTCCGCGAGGCCGCGAAGAATCACCCCGATGTGACTGTGATCTGCGATCCCGCCGACTACGATGACGCGCTGGCCAAACTCAAGGCCGGCGACGTCGATCTCGAGTGGCGGCGCGAACTCGCCGTCAAAGTCTTCCGCCACACCAGTGGATACGACTCGGCGATATCGCACTACCTGTCGAAGGGCGCCGGCGAATTTCCGCCCGACTTCTCGGTCAGGTTACAGAAGATCCAAGATCTGCGTTACGGCGAGAACCCGGACCAGGCGGCGGCTTTCTATCGCATCGCCGACACGCCGGGAAGCAGGGGCGTCGCTTCCCTCGTACAGCACCACGGCAAAGAGCTGTCGTACAACAACATCCTCGACCTGGACGGCGCGCTGATGTCAGTCGCGCCGTTCGCGCGCTCACAGCGCCCCGCCTGTGCCGTCATCAAGCATACCACGCCCTGCGGCATCGCCGTCGGTGATACCGTACTCCAGGCCTATCAGCGGGCGCTTTCCACCGACCCCACCAGCGCCTTCGGTTCGGTCATCGCCTTTACCCACGAGGTCGACGGCGAGGCCGCCGAGACGCTGGCCGAGCTGTTCGTCGAGTGTGTCGTCGCGCCCGGCTTCAGCGACGCCGCGATGGAGCGGCTGACCGCGAAGAAGAACCTTCGCATCCTCAGCTACCCCGATGACGTCGCAGCCTACCTCGCCGACCGCGGCCACCTCGAGGGCAACCTCGAACTGCGTGGCGTCCCCGGCGCCGCGCTCCTCCAAACTCGCTGCGACCCGCCCTGGCCCGGCGAGGACGAGGGCTGGCATGTCGTGACCAGCCGCAAGCCGACAGCCGACGAGATGCGCGATCTCCGATTCGCCTGGGCTGCCATCTGGGGCGTCAAGTCGAACGCCATTCTCCTCGCCCGTGACGAGATGGCCATCGGTATCGGCGCCGGCCAGATGAGCCGCGTCGACGCCTCCAAGTTGGCCGGCTTCAAAGCCCAGGAGGCCGGACACAGCCCCGAGAAAGGCTGCGTCCTCGCCTCCGACGCCTTCTTCCCCTTCCGAGATGGTGTCGACGCCGCCGCCGAGGCAGGCGTCACGGCGATCGTCGAGCCCGGCGGCTCGATCCGCGACGATGAGGTCATCGCCGCCGCCGACGAACACAAGCTCGCCATGGTCTTCACCGGCCGTAGACTGTTCCGGCACTAGTGCGCGACCCGGCCCGGCCCCAGCGATTCGGGGGCCGGGCCGTGATTTTCACTCTTCCTCTTGACCATCTACAGGAGTCGCCCTATCTTCTGTTGAACATCTAGAGGAGACGCCATGACGATCGTCAGGTCCGACTTGCTGCAGGGGACCCTCGACATGCTGGTCCTGAAGATC
>CP070812.1:3552810-3579124 GCA_020344015.1 Gemmatimonadota bacterium | reverse complement strand
GTAGCCCTCACGCTCCTCCTCTCGCTCCTCTCTCTTCTCTCCCGAGATGAAGAGCACATCGTCCGTGATCGAGACCTCCACACTCTCAGGGTCCACACCTGGCAACTCGGCCTCCACCATGATCGCGTCATCGCTCTCGCTCACATCCAGCGACGGCACCCAGCCCTTCGCCCACTGCACACCAAGCCACCGCCTCGGGAAAAAGTCACCAAAGGTTTCCTCAAACACGCGGTCGAGCTCAGTTCTCACCTGCCCCACGGGACGCCTTCTCCTCACCAACCATCCGTTGCTAACCATCGATCTACGCCTCCAGTTGCGACTCTGGGTTCTCAGCTCGGCGGGCCCACTTCCAGGGTTCGGGCACCGCCAGGTCCTCTTGAAACACTCGTTTCCCTCAAGGGCAAGCCATGTACCATCCACAGCCGTACTGAGATCCTGTCCGTAACCCCTTATATAGTATACGGTTACGAATGGTGCCTCCCGTCGGCGCACCGAGCTCGAGGTCGTAATGCCAAAATGGCAGCGCCGACGCTTCTCCACAGACTGCCCCGTCAGCAGCGCGACAGCCACCTTGACGGCCGGTGTGGCGCAGCCGTACGCTAGCTGTCCAACTGAAGCTAGGGAGTGCACAGGAACCTTGAGCCAGCAACTACTCATCGGTTTGGCCAGTATCGTCACCCTGGGGATCGCGGCCGAGTGGCTGGCGTGGCGCATTCATCTGCCCTCGATCCTGGTGCTTCTGGTGTTCGGCTTCGCGGCCGGGCCGGCGACCGGATTCCTGGATCCGGACGCCATGTTAGGCGAGCTGCTCTTCCCCATCGTGTCGATCTCGGTAGCGATCATCCTGTTCGAGGGGGGAATGAGCCTTCGATTGCGGGAGCTGCGCGAGATCGGCCACGTGGTTCGCAACCTGGTGACGGTGGGGGCGCTGCTGACCTGGATGCTGTCGGCGGCCGCGGCGCATTACGTGATCGGGCTGGATCTGCAGCCGGCGTTGCTGCTGGGGGCGATCCTGGTGGTGACGGGGCCGACGGTGATCGTGCCGCTGCTGCGGCACGTACGACCTGTGCATCAGGTCGGGTCGACGCTGAAGTGGGAAGGCATCCTCATCGATCCTATCGGAGCGGTGCTCGCGGTTCTCGTGTTCGAGGCGGTGCTGGCCGGCGGCGTTGAGGCGGCAACCACGGTGGTGCTGCTGGCACTATCGAAGACCATCGTCATCGGCGTCGTGCTGGCGGCGCTGGGCGGAGGGTTACTCGTCCTGCTCATGCACCGTCAATGGGTGCCCGAGTTTCTGGAGAGTCCCCTAGCACTGATGGTGGTGGTGGCGAGCTTCGCCGTCTCGAACATCCTGCAGCCGGAATCGGGCCTCCTCACCGCCACCCTGATGGGTGTCGCCGTGGCCAACCAGAAGGTCGTTGGGGTTCGGCACATTCTGGAGTTCAAAGAGAACCTGCGGGTTCTACTGATCTCGGGTCTGTTCATCCTGCTGGCGGCACGTCTGCAGATGGAGGCACTGAGACAGATCGGGTTGCGCGAGCTGGGCTTCCTCGCGGCACTCGTCCTAGTCGTTCGCCCCGCTGCCGTCGCGCTCTCGTCCTTCAGGTCGGAATTCAGTCAGCGGGAACGTGCCCTGCTGTCGTGGATCGCGCCCCGAGGGATCGTGGCGGCCGCCGTCTCCTCGATCTTCGCCCTCGAGCTCGCCGAAGCCGGTTATGCAGGCGCGGATCGGTTGGTGGCGATCACTTTCATGGTGATCATTGGCACGGTGGCCATCTACGGCCTGACCGCTGCGCCGGTGGCCCGCTGGCTCGGCGTCGCTCAGACAGACCCACAGGGAGTGCTTATCGTCGGCGCGCATCCCTGGGCTCGCGAGATTGCCAGAGAGCTCAAGGACGAGGGCATCCCGATCCGCCTGGTGGACACCAACTACGCGAACATTGCGGAAGCCCGCATGGCAGGCCTGCCGGTCTACTACGGGAGCGCGCTGACCGAGGGTACCCTGGACAACATCGAGCTCGAAGGGATCGGCCACCTACTGGCGATGACCTCCAACGACGAGGTGAACTCGCTGACCGCCCTCCATTTCAGCGAGGTGTTCGGCAGCAACCGGGTCTACCAGCTTCCGCCGGAACAGCTGACTTCCACTATGAAGCGGGTCGTATCACAGCATCTCCGGGGCCGCTTCCTCTTCGACCCGAGCGCCTCCTACTGGCAGCTGACGGCACGTTTCGACGCCGGCGCCGACGTCAAGACGACGAATTTGACGGAAACCTTCGATTACCAAACATTCAGAGAACGTTACCGTCACGCGATCCCCTTATTCCTCATCGGCGAGGGTGGTCGCCTGAGAATCTTCACGGTAAAGGATCCACCCGAGCCCAGCCGGGGCCAGCGAGTCGTGGCCGTAGTCGGCCCGTCGGATGGTGCGAAGGAAAACACCGACCCGAGCTGATCCCTGACTCCAGGGGGGGCACGAGCAATGGGACTTATCGGAGAGCTGTACCGGCTGCAGGAGGAGCGGGGTTACCTCCGTGCCGACGACCTTGCGGCGCTGGCCGAGCGACTGCGCGTTCCTCTCTACCGCATCGAAGAAGTTGTGTCGTTCTACACGCACTTCCGCACCACGCCGCCACTGAGGACGGAAGTAGCCATTTGCCGCGACCTTTCATGTCACCTGCTGGAGTGCCGGGACTACTGCTCGAAGGTCAGAGAGTTGCTGAGCGGCGATGGCGATGTGGATGTGCATGAGGTCTCGTGTCTGGGGCGTTGTGAGTTCGCCCCAGCCGCCCTGGTGAATGACGTTCCCGTCGGCCGCGTTAGCCCTGAGGAGCTGGCGTACTACGCGCGTGCACCGGAGCGACTGCCGCCGGCGCGAGGTGTACACACCCGTCGCTGGCGCATCGACTACTGCGGCGAAAGCGGCCAAAAGTATTCGGTCAACGAGAGCTACCGAGAGCGCGGCGCGGGCGCCGCCGCCGAGATCATCGAAACGCTCAAGCAAGCCGACCTCCGCGGGATGGGTGGCGCCGGCTTTCCGACAGGCCTCAAGTGGGATCTGGTTAGCAAGGAAACCGCCACACCCAAGTATGTCATCTGCAACGCGGATGAGAGCGAGCCGGGCGCGTTCAAGGATCGCGTGATCCTGGACGAGCTGCCCCACCTGGTGATCGAGGGGATGTGTCTCGCTTCTCTGGTGACCGGAGCGAAGCAGGGATACGTCTACGTGCGCAACGAGTACGAGCCCGAGCGGCGCGCGATGCAGCTGGCACTCGATGACGCACGGGCGCGCGGTGTACTGGGTGAGCACTTCGACATCGAGATCTTCGTTTCGCCCGGTGGATATATCCTCGGCGAGGAGACAGCGCTGCTCGAGGCGCTGGAGGACCGGCGCGGCGAACCGCGCAACAAGCCACCCTACCCCGGCCAGAAAGGACTGCGGGGCCAACCCACAGTGGTCAACAACGTCGAGACGCTGGCCCTGGTCCCGGCCATCCTGAGGAACGGCGCCGATTGGTGGAAGGCGCAGGGTGTCCGAGGTCATTCCGGTCTCAAAGTCATCGGCGTCTCGGGTCACGTGGAGAACCCGGGAGTCTTCGAGATCCGCCTGGGGACGACGGTGGCGGAGCTGATCGAGCGGGCCGGAGGAGTAAAGGACGGTAAGGCACTGAAGGCCTTCGCGCCGGGCGGTGCCAGCTCGAACTTCTTGCCCGCCGCGGCGGTGGACACGGAAATAGGTTTCGAAACGATGGCGGCGGCAGGTAGCATGCTCGGCGCCGCCGCTCTGGTGGTCATGGCCGAGGGCACCGACATGATCGAAACCGCGACGAACGTGACGCGGTTCTTCCGTAACGAGTCGTGCGGCAAGTGCGTGCCGTGCCGTACCGGAACCGAGAAGGTCGTTGCCATGCTGGAGAGCATAACGGCCGGCAAGGGAGACGGCGCGTTGCGCGACATCCTGCCGGCTCTCGAGGAGACGCTGGCTGAGACATCTATCTGCGGGCTGGGCCAGGTGGCACTCGGACCAGTTACTTCTGCGCTCAAGTACTGGGGCGACGAACTCGACGCCTACCTTGCGAAATCGCAGGATCGTTGACCGGCGAGGAGAGCGATGATCAAGAGGGCAAAGACCACTCAGACCATCACCCTGACGATCGACGGCCGCGAGGTCACTGTACCGGCAGGCACGACGATCTGGGATGCGGCGAAAGAGCTTGGGATCGAGATCCCGGGCCTCTGCCACGACCCGCGCCTGCGGCCAGTCGGCGTCTGCCGCATGTGTGTCGTCGATGTCGGCGAGCGGGTATTGGCGGCGGCGTGCGTGCGCGAGGTAGCCGACGGCATGACCGTTCAGACCAATTCGGAAAAGCTTGAACGTTGCCGCAGGACGCTGACTGAGCTTCTGTTGTCCGATTACGCCACGGAATCGCTACGCGAGCAGAAGACCGGCGATGATGCCCTCCTGGCGCTCGCCCGCGACTACGGAATCGAACGGTCGGCGATCGAGCTGCCCGCCGGCGACGGGCGACCCCAAGATCTCTCATCACCGGTCATCGACGTGGATCACGCCGCCTGTATCCTCTGCGACCGCTGTATCCGGGCCTGCGACGAGGTTCAGCACAACAACGTCATCGGGCGTACCGGCAAGGGCTACGGGTCGCGGGTCTCGTTCGACTTCAACGTGCCTATGGGTGACAGCACCTGTGTCGCGTGTGGCGAGTGCGCCGCCGTTTGCCCCACCGGGGCGCTGACTGACAAGAGGCTCATCGTGCCGATCCAACCGCGTAACGAGTTGGATAGTGTGCAATCGGTCTGCCCGTACTGTGGGGTTGGCTGCGCCATCACTTACCACGTAGACAGAGACGCCAACGCCGTGGTGTTCGCCGAAGGGCGCGAGAGCCCCGCCAGCGACTCGCGACTCTGTGTTAAGGGACGCTACGGCTTCGATTACGCGAAACATCCGCAACGACTGACCGTCCCGCTCATCCGTAGGGACGACTCCTATCCGAAGGGCCCACTCTCCTCCGCCGTTAAGGGCGAGCGGCGCAAGAAGCCGGGCGGCCTGGTCGACTACGACGAGGTGATGCCGGCGTTCCGCGAGGCGACATGGGAGGAGGCCCTGGACCTGGCCGCCAACCGTCTCAAGGAGATCAAGGAGAAGGATGGCCCCTCGGCGCTGGCCGGGTTCGGCTCGGCGAAGTGCAGCAACGAGGAGGCCTACCTGTTCCAGAAGCTCGTGCGCGCCGTCTTTGGGACCAACAACGTGGACCATTGCACGCGCCTTTGTCATGCCTCGTCGGTGGCCGCTCTGCTCGAGACGATCGGGTCCGGCGCCGTTACAAACGTGTTCGCCGACGTACACAACGCCGATGTCGCCGTGGTGACGGGCAGCAATACGACGGAGAACCACCCTGTCGCTGCGACCTTCATCAAGGACGCTGCCGCGGACGGCACGACGCTCATCGTGATCGACTCGCGCGAGACCGGGATCGCCAGACACGCACACCACTTCCTGCACATAAAAGCGGGATCGGATGTAGCACTCTACAACGCGATGATGCACGTGCTGATCGAGGAAGACCTCGTGGATCACGACTACATGCGCGATTTCACCGAGGGCTTCGACGGGCTTCGCGAGTTGGTGAAGAAGTATACCCCGGAGATGGCGCAGGAGATCTGCGGCATCCCGGCGGACCGCATCAGAGAGGTCGCCCGCGTGTTCGGACGCGCGGGCTCCGCACTGGTCTTCTGGGGCATGGGCATCTCTCAGCATACAACCGGCACCGACAACGCCCGCTGCCTGATCTCCCTGGTCCTGCTCACCGGCAACGTGGGCCGGCCCGGAACGGGCCTGCACCCGTTGCGCGGTCAGAACAATGTGCAGGGCGCCTCGGACGCCGGGCTGATTCCGATGGTCTACCCGGACTATCAGAAGGTGGCGAGCCCTGAATCACAGAAGAAGTTCGAGGAGGCGTGGGGTGTGTCGCTCGATCCGAACCCGGGGCTCACCGTCGTCGAGATCATCAACGGAGCCCTGGTCGGAAGCATCAAGGGCATGTACATGATGGGCGAGAACCCGTTCCTGTCGGACCCCAACGGGAACAAAGTCCGGAAGGCCCTCGCCAACCTCGAGTTCCTTTGCGTGCAGGACATTTTCCTCACCGAGACGGCCGAGTTCGCGGACGTGATCCTGCCCGCGACCTCTTTCTTCGAGAAATACGGCACCTACACGAACTCGGACCGCCGTGTCCAGGTCGGACAGAAAGCGATCGAGCCGCCGGGTCAGGCGCGCTTTGACTGGGAGCTGGTCTGCGAGATCGCGACGCGCATGGGTTACTCGATGAGCTACAAGAGCGCCGAGGAGATCTTCGCCGAGTTCACCTCGCTGGCACCCAGTTACTCGGGTCTCGACTACGAAAACCTCAAACCTGCCGGCAAACTGTGGCCCTGCCCCGATCCGGCGACGAGCGATGGAGTGCAGCTACTCTTCGGTGACGGTTTCCCCACCGAGAGCGGCCGCGGCAAGTTCGTTCCCGTCGACTACCAGCCGGCGGCCGAGCTGCCAGACGATGAGTATCCCTTCATCCTGAACACCGGCAGAATACTCGAGCACTGGCACACCGGTACGATGACCCGCAGGTCCAAGGCGCTCGACGCCATCGAACCGGAAGCGGCATGCCAGATGAACCCGGACGACCTGACCGAGCTCGGTGTGGATCCGGACGGCTACGTCAAATTGAGCACGAGGCGCGGGACCATAACGTTGAGGGCACGGGGGACGCCGGGTGTGGCGCGAGGGAATGTCTTCGTGCCGTTCCACTTCCGCGAGGCGTCCGCCAACATACTGACGAACGACGTGCTGGACCCCTTCGGTAAGATCCCGGAGTTCAAGTTCTGCGCGGTGAAGGTGGAAAAGGCAGGGTCGGCCGCCTGAGATGAGTGCGGCGGCGGGACTCACTCCGGCTCGACAGCCTGAGCCGAGCGGGGCGCCGCAAGTCGGATCTCCACCGGGTAGTCCTTGACGAACTCGGAGAACTTCTCCGACGACATCGCCCAGATGCTCGAGCGCGCCTCGCCGGCAAAAGCGAGCAAGGCCTCGACCTCGCGCTGTATCCGGTCACTCCTGGCGATGTCCCTGGCGAAACTCGAGGCGAGTGCCTTGAGACGAGCCTGAAGGGTCCTCGGCGACACCTCCACGACGACATCCTTCTCGGATCCCGGCTGAATGAACTGCCGCCACCAACCGTATTCATCGCCGGGCAACTCGCTCCCCCGGATCAGCACGAGGCGCGCCAATTCGTCATTCAAATTGTGGGTACGGAAAGCCGGGCCCTCTTGCGTCACGAAAGTAAGGCCGAGGTGCTTGACGCCAACCTCTTCGATCAGTGCCTTCAGGTCTCTCTGCATCTCCTGCTCATCGACGTACCCATTTGACGCCAGAGTGCCCTGGGCGCTCTTCAGCTCGATCGAGTACAGGCAGTAGCCAGACGCGGGGCCCGTGCAGTAGTAGGACGACTCGTCAACGAGATACTGTGGGAAAAGCTGTCTACCATCCTTCGTGCTGAGTATTCTTCCTCCCTCGACCGAGAATTGCCTCCGTCGACCTGCACGGTCGCCGAATCGCAATCGCAGAGCGACGAGCAGGGCCGCGAAAAGTGTTCCACTGGGCGCGAAGGAAAGACCAAGGTATCCGATGCGACTCCAGGCGACGAAACAGACGCCGGTCGAGATTATTACTGCCCAAGGCCAGACGTCACATCCGTTGACGGAGCCGGACGAGACGGACTTCTCCTCGCCCAACACCGCTACGAGCAGGTCCACCATAAAGTGCAGGGTGAGTACGCTGATCAGAGCGCTGAGGAGGACTGTTATACCGAGGTACGGGATCATGGTCGCCGAGCTACGATTGGACCGCCGACAGGCGGCGGCCTCGGCGGGGCAGGCCTCGGGTAGCTGTTACGCCTCAGGGGGCGCCGGGTTCCGGGCCGGGTCGGGCAGCTCAGTACCGAAATACGGCCGCAACCGGGCTCCGAGCGTCCGGGACCTCGTCCGGCGCCACGGCGTAGACGTCCCCCGCGTGCGCCAGAGTTTGCACCGCGGCAAGGTCGAGGAGGTCCTGGTCGCCCGGCTGCCGACTCTCATGCACCTCCAGCTCACCGGCATCGAACGCGCCCCACTGCTGGACCCCAACCGCGACGAACAGGGAGTCGACGCGTCCCTGGAGCGCGGATGGGATGATCCGGTTCAGATCGCCCGACGTCTTGCCCGTCCCGGCCAATTCCCTGTACTTCGCCGACGCACGCGCCTGCGCCCTCGCGAAGTGTGGTTCCAGGATAGACCATGCCTTGTCATGGAGCTCCTGAGCGGAAAGCCCGTCAGGGTTCCCGACGATCCCTTCATCCATCAGCTGGGCACAGGAGTTCGCCTCGCGGTAGATGGGCAGTAGATAGTCGACGCCGGCCAGTACGAGAGGGATACGCTCGGCGCACACCAGGTCCTGCAGGCCTTTATCGAGCCGCTTGAAATAACGGAGCAGGTCCTTCTTGTGCTCCGACTCGTCGCCCGCCGAGCCGTGACCGTGAAATATCGCCGACCCTCCTCGCGCAGCCGTGTGGAGTTGCAGTTGCCGCTCCCGCTCTTCGTCGCCCAAGGCCTCGGCAAGACTCGTCGGCACATCCTCCAGGTTCACCTCGCCGACGCTGTGCCGCGTCCCCTGCAGCAGGCGAACCTGCTTCTGACTCAACGCCAGAACGTAGAAGCGCCCGTCGCCGCTGAGCAGCGGCAGCAGTGGCTTGACGTGAAAGCGATCGGTGACCACGACGAGTTCCGTGAAGCTGAACGGTAGCCGATAGCTATGAAACGTGTTTGGCGACGCGAAAACGGCGAGCCCGTCACTCTGATGCTGCCAGAACACTCTATCGTTCAGAAGCTTTCGCCCAGGCTCGAGGATTCTGTCCGCGTCGGCACGACGGAGTCCGTTGTTTCGCAGTCGTTCTTCAGCTTGCTTGAGCAAGTTTTTGAGGCGGATCGGGTCTTGTTGTGTTTCGGGGCCGACGCGATGGGTCGGGAGATACATCGAGACACACAGCTCCCCGCGCTCATCGATGAGGGACCCGATTTCGTCTTTGTTAAGGAGATCCATATCACCCTCACGGTACTACGGAGCTTTAGGTGGGCTCGGGCCGAGAAGCTGCGCCCTCGGCGCCGATTTTCAAGATACCATCCTTTCGGGGATTTGGGGAACCGGGGATTCGGAGAATCTGGATTCCCGAACTCAAAAATCCCCCAGGGGGAATAGCGATCCGTGGCATCCGTGGAATCCGCGGCATTCGGGCTTTCGGGATTCCCCAACTCCCCGATACCACGGATGCCACGGATTGCCGGCGTTCCACTTCCCAGTCCCCAACTCTCGCAATCCCGAATTCCCGATTCTTCCAAATTCCGGAATTCCCCAATCCTATAAAGGGAACGCCGGCGGCGGTTTCCGAGTTCGATCAGCGATGGGGGGCAGGCTTGAATCCTCGGGGCTGGAGGGGCCGTAGTGCTCTATGGAGACGGGCAGTATACTATTCTGTAAGGACCGGAGCCGATGTTCATGCTTGAGCTTATCCTCGCCGGTGGGGTTGCCTACGGCGGTTACAAGTACACGAAGAAGTTTGTGGTCAAGAAGTTACGCTTTGTGCCGAAGGCCCGGCGCGGAGCCGCGCCCTGGCTGGCCGGAGCCGGTGCGCTCATCCTGGCCGCCCCCGTGGTCGCGGCTCTTCCACTGCTAACCGGCTTCACCGCTGCGGCATTCGGAGCGAGCGTAGCCGGAGGTGTAGCCTCCGGCAACAAGGAGGTCGAGAAGACGAACATCTGGGGCGACCGCCGCTGAAGGCGGTTCCTTCGGCACGGCCGCCGCGCTTCCCCAGCGCGGCGGCTTTTGCTTTCCCTAGCCGGTTTCGACCCGCTGTCCCTGAATCCAGCGCTGACCCAACCCGAAGGCGCCGGCGACGAGCACCATCAGCAGAACACCGTAAGCGGCTGCGGCACCGAGATCGAAGTCTCTGAGCTGAGAGAGGATCTCGATCGATATGGGCCGGGTCCGGTGTGTATAGAGTACGATCGATGCCACGAACTCGCCGAGCCCGGTGACGAAAGCGAGGGAAGCGCCCGCCGCGATAGCGGGTAATAGGCCTGGAACGGTTATGCGCCGCAGCGTGCGCCAGCGGCCAGCGCCCAAAGACGCGGCCGCTTCTTCGAGGCTCGGGTCGAGCTGCCGGAAGCCGGCGAGCACCGCCCGTCCGGTCAGGGGCAGCACTCGTAGTGTGTAGGCCATGACCAGGATCGACGCGGTGCCCACCATCACGAATCGTCCTACCCAGGGCTGGTTCACGCTGAAGGTAGTCGCCAGCGCGATGGCGAGGACCGTACCGGGCAGCGCCCAGGGCAGAGCCAGCATACCCTCCAGCAGGCGGCGACCCGGGACGCGCCAGCTCACAACCAGCCGGCCGACGACGATCGCGACGACGACCGCGATGATCGTCGCTCCGCCGGCCATGAACAGCGAGTTCAGAATCGGCCGGAACGTGCGGGCCTCGGCGAACAACTGGGCGTAGTTCTCCAGCGAGTAACGGGGCGGCAACGTCTGCACCGTCCAACTGCCATCGGGTACCAGTGAGACGAGTAGCAGTGTGAGGTGAGGCAGGACGAGCAGTAACACGCCAGCCCCCGCCACCGCCGGCACACCGATCGCCGCCCAACGCGACTTCACCGGCACGCGCAGCGGTGCAGTGCCTTTGCCGGGCGACACGTACTCGCGCGCTCCCTCCCAGCGGGCCAACGGCCAGAGTACGAGCAGCGAGACAGCTGCCAGCATCACCGTCTCGACCATCGCCATGCCGGTTTCACCCTGGAGCTTGCTGTTGAAGATCTGCGTGGTCATCACCCGAAAGCCGCCGCCGAGTACGTAGGGCGCACTGAACGACGCCATGGACGTCATGAAGGTGAGCAGTGCTGCACCCGCCAGGGTCGGCGTAAGCAGCGGCACAGTCACGCGGGCGAACGTACGGAAGCGCCCCGCGCCCAAGGAGGCCGCAGCCTCGAACACAGCCGGATCGAACCGCGCTAGTCCCGCCAGGGTGAACAGGTAGAAGTAGACGTACATCGAGTAGGCGTGAACAGCGAGGATCGCCCCCGAGCCGCGCAAGCGCCAGGGCGGCGACTCCAAACCGAGTATGTCCTGCACGAGTCGGGTCGCGATCCCGCTTTCGCCGTACAAGAAGAGAATCGCGATCACGCCGACGAGCGGCGGCAAGAGGACCGGCATGGCCGCCAGGGCACCCAGCAGGCGACGGCCGGGGAACTCATAGCGGGCGAACAACAGGGCGAGGGGAACACCGATGAGCGCAGAGAGGAGCACGGTGAGTGCCGAGATCCAGAAGCTCGACCAGAGGGCGCGCAACTCCGACGCGGTGCCCAGAAAGGCGGCATAGTGCCTAAGCGTGAAGCCCTCTTCGCCACGCAGGCTCCCTAGCAGTACGACGAGGTTCGGGTAGACGACCGCCCAGAAAAGGATCGCAAAGACCGCGATCATCAGGAGCCGGTCCCTCGGTCCGAGCCGCCGGCCGGCGTCGCCGCTCCAGGCGCTCATGGGTCCTGTCCCAAGCTCCGCACCGTGAAGGCGAAGATACCCGTAGGCGCGGAACGCGGCACCACCGCGACGACGTCCCCGAGTCGCGCCTCATCGGCGCCCCCCTGGACCTCCAGCTCGCCGCCCTCCACCGCCACCGTGTAGACATACACAGACCCCGCGAAACGCAGGTCCTTCAACTCACCGCGTAGCGTTCCCTGATCGGCGCGGTCGGCGAACGCGAGAGCCTCGGGTCGCGCCAACAACTTTACCTCAGCCCCCGGCTGCGGCGGCCCACCGGCGGCCGGCGTCAGCGCTTTCCACTTCGCACCGCCGGCCAAGCGACAGGTGGCTATCCTACCCCGGTCAATTGTCTCTACCCGTCCCGTCACCGCGCCTGCCCGACCGAGGAACGTGGCGACGAACTCGCTGGCCGGGCCGTGGTACAGGTCCTCCGCCGGGCCGAGCTGCTCGAGTCGCCCCTCCCGCATCACCGCGATGCGATCGCTCAGGTCGAACGCCTCTTCCTGATCGTGTGTGACGTATACCGTCGTAATCCCGATCTCTTTTACCAGGGTCCGCAGCTCGCGCCGCGTCTGCTCGCGTAGAGCCGCGTCTAGGTTCGAGAGCGGTTCGTCCAGCAGCAGCACCTTAGGCTGTGGGGCGAGCGCCCGCGCCAACGCCACCCGCTGCTGCTGTCCGCCGGACAACGAGCCGATCGACCGATCTCCGGCGCCCGGTAGTTGCACGAGCTCCAGAGCGCCCGTCACACGCTCGTCGACCTCCGCTCGCGTGAGACCCGCGGTTTCGAGGCCGAACGCGACGTTCGCCCCAACGCTCATGTGCGGGAACAGCGCGTAGTGCTGGAAGACCATCCCGAAGCCGCGCTTCTGGGGCGGCAACTGAGTAACGTCGCGCCCGTCCAACACTATCCGCCCCGAGTTCGGTGTTTCGAAGCCCGCGATCATACGGAGCGTCGTCGTCTTGCCGCACCCGCTGGGGCCCAACAGGGTGACGATCTCGTGCTCGCCGACCGACAGCGACAGCTCGTGTACTGCGGGCGTTCCTGCGAACGTGCGGGTCAGATGGTCCAGCTCGAGGAAGGCCTGCATCAACCGCCACCGCGGATGTTCGCGTCCCAGTACCTCATCCACTCGCGGCCGCGCGCCTCGAGCAGATCCCAATCGAGCTCCATCGGTCGGAGCTCCTGGTTGACTCGGATCAGCCAATCCGGAAGCGAGTCGATCGGCAGGTCCGTCCGGGTCGGGTTGCGGTATGCGCTTCTTACAGCGAGTAGCTGCCCCTCCACAGAACCGACGAACTCGATGAAGGCCTCGGCCAACTCTCGGCTCTCGGCTCCATTCACGACAGCGATCGCATCTACCGAGACCGGGGTCCCGCTCGTCGGGACGATATAGTCGAGCGGGAAACCCTGCGCCTGCACGCGTAGCACGTCCGGCAGATTCCACAGAGTCAGCAGGCCCTCCTGCCTCGCGAGTTTCTGGTAGAGGATCGCCGGGTTGAGCACGTACTCCTTGGTCTGCGCGTCCAGTCGGCGCAGCCACTCGTAACCGGCCGCCGTATCTCCGGTCGCTTCGAGCCCCCGATACATGATCATCTGGAAGATCATGCGCATCGTCCCGCTCGGCATCGGATCCCGAACGAGCACGCTCCCCTCCCAGCGGGAATCGAGCACGTCATCCCAGTCCTGTGGCGCTTCTTCTCTGGCAACCGCATCGCTGTTGAACGTGATGACAGCCGGCGTGAGATAGACCCCGAAGTACAGGTCGTTCGGCCCGCGCGCCTCGGGTAAGACCGAGTCGGCCCACCGTGGACGATACGGCTCCAGTAAGCCCTCGGCCGCCGCCCGACCGAAAAGCTCCTCGGTGCCACCGTACCACACATCCGCCTGCGGGTTCGCCCTCTCCGAACGGATTCGGTCGAGCACCTCCTGCGAGCCCATGTCCACCCACTGGACTTCGGCGCCGGGGTTCGCACGCTCGAACGCCTCCTTGAACAGCTCCAACTGATCCCGGCCGTGCGGCGAGTAGACCGTCAGCACGCTGCCGGGCTCTGAGCAGCCCGAAACCCACAGTGACGCGATAAGCGGTACGGTCAGCGCAAGACGACGCATCATCCCCCTAGGCTGAGCAGGTTGGCAAGCAGACGATAAGCGCCGGGGACCCCGGCCGGCAGCTGCCGGAACAGCGACAGGCCTGTGTACACGTACAGGCCGTCGCCCAACGGTGCCACGAGCAAGCCGCCGCGCTTCGGTTCTTCGCCTGGATCGGCGCTCTCCAGCAGCGGCTGATAACGTGCATCCCACTCGTACGGGAAGTACAGGCCGCGCTCTTGCACCCAACCTTGGAAATCGTGTGCCCCGATCCGGTTGGGGCGATTGAAGACCGGGTGATCCGCGACCAGTATCGTCATCGGCGCGAGCTCGTCGCTCACGCGATCGTGCGGCCGGCGCGCCCGCAGCGGGTAGGGCGCGTAGTCACCGTTGAAATATGTGTACTGCTGGTATTGTGAGATCAGCGTTCCGCCGGCGCGCGCCCAGTCGAGGAACCGTTCGTTGTTCGCCAGCAATGTCGGATTCGTTTCATAGGTCCGGATACCCAAAACGATGACGTCGTAGGCAGCAAGGTCGCCGGCAGCCACGGCGCGGTCATCCAGGACCTCAACGGGGACGCCCATGGCCGCTATCGCGTCGGCGACTGCGTCGCCGGCTCCCGGCACATAGCCGACTTTCAGATCCCGTTTGACGGTCAGCTCGAACGCTTCGACGCGTGCCCGCGCCTGGCTGAACCACAAGCTGCGGCGAACGTGAGGGTAGTCGATTATCGAATAGCCCTCGCGATAGCTGCGCCCGTCATCCGTCTCTGCAACCGCCGACACGAAGTAGGGCCCTGGCTCCACTCCCGCGGGGATGCTCACGTCGAAGTCGACGGTCGCAGCGGACCCCGGCGCACTGAGCGCGAAGTCTGCTTCAGCCGGCGCGACGCTCCAACCGTCGGGCACCTCGAGTCGCACTCGACCGTTGACTCCATCGGGTCCCTCACCACGGACTCGTACCGTGAAGCTCGCACCGCCATCCCTGTCCAGCGGCCAGACCGTAGTGGCCGGCTCGAGGTGCACGCCGACAGCGGGCACGACGAACAACGGCCGCCGGACTTCACCCCTGGCCTGGTCGGCGAACCGATAGACCGCTTCGACCTCGCGGGTGACCGTTTGACCGGCGACGTCGACCTCGATCATCACGCTCGCGACGGGTCTGCCCAGCGGAGTGCCACGCTCAGCCGAGGCCGCCGGCCAGCTGTAGAACCCACGGTCCAAGGGAGCGCGAAGGAAGTAGAGTTGGGAAGGCGCGGCCGCAGCGGGGATGGTCACACTAAACCGCTGGCGCGTGAGAGTCGCCGCCGGCACGCTAACAGGCGAAGCGCCCTGCGTGCCCGCCGGCGAGTGCAGAGTGATACGACGAACTTCTGCTGCGCCCTCTCCCCCGTTCCAGATCTCGACGTTGATCTCGAGGCTCTGGCCGGCGACAACCAGATCGTCATCGGTGAACACCTCGACGATGACGCCTGCTGCAGCTAAGAGCGCTGCCCCCAGTTGTCGTTCTTGATCGCCCAGCGTGGTGCGAAGCTGCTCCGCTTCGGGTCCCCCTGTTTCCGCTAGATCGGCGGCGCTCCGCAGCTGACTGAGTGCCTCGCTCAGAACGGGGACGACCCCTGCCGTCTGGGCTCCGCTCGAAGCAGTTCGCGCTCGCTCCAGGAGCTGCGCGTAGGCGCCGAGCGATGCGGCGAGCTCGTCACGCAGCTCGCCGGGGCGGATCACTGCCAGCGTGCCCGCGAGCGTCGTGTCGACACCGTCGAACAAGGATGTCTCGCCCGTGCCCGACTCTGCCGGCGCCTTTGATTCCAACAGTCGCACGGCCGTGCGCTGCGGGCCGAGCGCCTCGATGCGGCCCATGTCCTGTGAGCGGTGGCGGCTGCGACTGGCCATCGCGATCTGGTGGTAGGAACGGCCGTAGAGCGGATCGAGAGCGCCAGTCTCGACCTCCAGAGTGGCCGCCGTTCTATCGAAGCGCGCCGAGCGATAGAGCTTCAGCGGGGTCCACGGCTGCAAACCCTCAGCCAGCTGGCCAGGAAAGCGCTGCGGATCTCCGGCGGCCTCATAGGCTTCCCGCGCCAGTATCCCTGCCACCTGGTGCTGGCCGTGGCCGTCGCGCGGTGTCCCGCTGAAGATCGAGACTATGATCTGCGGTTGGAACCGGCGGACGACCGCGACGACGTCGGCGAGCAAAGAGTCTCTTGGCCAGAAGGTGAACGTCTCTTCAGCCGACTTCGAGTAACCGAAGTCGTAGGCACGTGTGAAGAACTGGTCGGCGCCGTCCAGTTCGCGAGCGGCGACTAGCTCACCGGTCCTCACGAGACCGAGCCCGACGCCGAGCTCGGGGCCAATCAGATTCTGGCCGCCTTCACCCCGGTTCAACGCCAGGTAGGCCGCCTTTGCCCCAACACCGCGCACCAGCCAGGTCAGAAGCGCGGTATCCTCGTCGTCCGGATGGGCGCCGATCACAAGGACCCGCTTTACGCTCCCCAGACCGCGTAGCGCCCGCGCGACGCCGACGACCCCCTGCTGGGGATCCACGGCTCCCTGCGCAGCGGCGGAGGCCGGGAGCATAAGTAGACCGGCGAGGGACAGCACGAACAGCCGTTCTCGGACCGCTATACTGGAGCACCCGGAACCGCGCCCGCGCAACGAACCAGCGTAATTCATGGTCCGTGAAACTATCCGACGCCGGCAGGGCAGGCCAGCGCGGCCCTCCCCGGCATTCGCCTTGTGTCCGCTTCGCAGCGTAGGTAGCATCCAACGGCAGATGCGTCCCGCTCGAATGAACCGCACTATTGTATGAACCGAGCCGACCAAGCCCATCCAGTCCGGCGTTCCCTCGCCGTCACAATCATCCTGCTGGCTCTCTCGATAACACACCTTGCCTATGTGCCCCTCGCCGAGCTGCGCGAGATGCCCATACTTCCGCCCGCACTTGCCCTCGCGGTGCTGCTCGGCGCCGGCTACGCCTACGCAGCCCGGCTGGCAAGCAAGGGCGAGGGCTTCCACGTCGCAATCAACCTGATAATCGGTGAGGATCTGGGTGTGCTGGTGGCAGGCCTCATCCTGGGCCATCCGTGGGGCGAGTACCTGCGGCCGGGGACGCTCCTCGTCCTGCTGCTGCAGTTCGCCCTTACGTTCCCGGAGATCTGGCGGCGTCAGGAGTCGGGGCAACCGATCGTCGCGCCCGCCCGACTCGCCTGGTTCGTCCTGGCCTGTGCGGCCGCATTCGCGACTTATATGGCCTTCAAACCGCAGGGGTTATGGAGCGTGACGCCACCCATGCCGTGACGGCCTGCGGCAGGTCGCAAATACTGATCGGCTAAGACCCTAACTGGCCTCGCTTACCAATCAATATTAGCTTGTCAGCGTGTCGAGAGGTTTCCTCGAGCGGGTGGCTCAGTGCTGGGGGGCGGAATGCTGGGGACATGGTACGTGGTCCAAGACTCGTTGGGCGGCCTGGCTCTTATGGGATACCTCCTGTTGGGCCTCGCCATCGTGATTATTGGTGGCGCCATACTGCTAGCCCTCTTCCGCAGATCGGCTGTGAGCCGCCGCGACCCGGAGGCGGAGCGGATAGATAGCCTCAAGGACCAGATCATCTGGCGGGCCCTGGGCCAGGGGAATCGAATCACCGCTGCCGAGGCCGCCGCTCAGTCGGGTTTAAGCGAGGGGGACGCGGAGATGGCCCTCATGGCCCTGGTATCGGAGGGGCGGGCAGTGGCGGAACCTAGCGAATCGGGTGGCATAGTCTACCGCATAGACGCGGCTACCGAGGGCAGCGGCGGCTCGTGACACCTCAGCACGGCGGACCTCAGAGTTGCCGTGGAGGTGGACTCGACACCCGACATCGAAGAGATTAAGTGAAACTCCTTTCCCCCGCCTTCATCTAGCTGTGATGCCTTCGCTGCACCACGAAGCAGGAGACGTGGGAGGATGATGTCCGATCCCACCTCGGTCGATAAGACCACGGTGGATGAACTGACTGGAAAGCTCGTGCTTGTCATCGAGGAAGCCCGAGCGTGGCGGGAGACCGACCTCATGCATCGGCAACTCGCCGCAAAGGTCAAGACCTACGTCCGCTACGCACGCAGCCCGAAATTCACCGCCGATCATGGCCGACCGGCGCAAGGCACGATCGTACGGATCGTTACCGCCGAGCCGCCCGGCGCGGTCTCCCAGGGATTCTTCCAGCGCGTCGCGCACGAGCTGCGTAAGCACGGCCTGGTGTTCGAGCAGCAGCTCGGCGAAGACGGCTTCCCCGAAGTCGTGACACCCAGCGCCGATACGACCGTACCGTCGCAGGCACCCAACACGGCGCCCTCGGCGCGGCCGACACCGCCACCGGCGGCCGGGCCGCCACCACCTCCAGCGGCCCCAACACCGGCAGCTCCGGAGCCGGGGCCGCCGATAGCGCCCCCGTCTCCACCTCCACCTCCGCCTGAGCCACGGCAGCCACAACAGCCGGTGGCCGCCGAGCCTCCGTTTCTAGAAACACCGCCCACACCAAAGGCGCCGCCGGACCCGTGGGCCGAGGAGGTGCCCCCGGAACCGGCCCCGCCGCCGGACCCATGGGCCGAGGAGCCACCCGCACAACCGAGCCCACCACCGGACCCGTGGGCGGAGGAGGCACCCTCGGCGGGGCCCAGCGAGCCCGCCCAACCTGCAGGCCTCGAATTCGAGCCGACATTCCCCGGTGCGGCAGGCGACCTAGACGCCGAGCCGGCGGCATCCGGAGAGCCAGACCGCCTCGAGTTCGAGCCCGCTCTCCCTGGCGGGCCCAACAACCTCGATGCCGATGCCGTTGGGCCCGCCAGTGAGCTCGAACAGCTGATCGAGGGCGACGAGGGAGGGATCGAGTTCATCGGCGCCTCAGAGGAGCCCGCGCCAGCAGCGGCTGGGCGGCCGCCCGGGCCTCAGGCCGAGGGAGAGGCGACCTACCCTCCGTTCTTCCCTGAGGAGGAGTTCGGCCGGGCCCTGCCCGACGTGGATGAGGTCGCCATGGGGGTCGACGCAGAGGCGACCACCGCCGTCATCGAGACCGCCGCCGGCCGGCAAATCAGACTCGATTCGCCCAGCGCTCTGGACGAGGCGATCGCCACGCCCATCCCGGCGGAGCAAGGCCCCAGCCTGCTCCGCGCCGTCGGCGCAGCGTTCCTGGGGGCGATCGCCGGCGCTATCGTATGGATTCTGCTGGCGATACCGGCGGCTACCGGCGCCAGCCCCCTGGCGCTGGCTGTGGCCGTCATGGTCGGCTTCAACGTGCGCCTGCGAGGAGCCGGCCACACGATGCCGTTCCGGGTCGTGGGGATCCTGGGGACCCTGTTCGGGTCGGCGATAGGGTCGGTTGGCGCGGCTGTGGCGCTCAGCGCCATGGAGGCCGGAACTAAGCTCGCCGGCGTCATGGAGATACTCTCGGACCAAGGCGCCGTACTGGCCGCCTTCACCAGTCGCTATGGTGCCCTCGACCTATTCTCGCTGTTCCTGGCGGGCTACCTCGCCTTCCGGATCTCCGCCTCGAAGCCAAGCTGACCAGAACCAGCTGGCAAGCGGTGGGACCCGAGGGATACCGTAGCATTGTTGCGTCAGGCCGATTTCTTTGTATTTTGGGATTGAGCTGACCCCCTCAGCGACGCCGCGGGCAGGAAACGCGGAAACCCTGTCCTCACTTTCGTCGATTCTCTCTCTCAGTTGTGGGCCCCGGTTTCGGGCCTACCGAATGACGTTGTGTTTCACAGGGAGGTAGACGTGAAGAAGCCGACGTACTACTGGCTCACGCGCTTCGCTGCGGCAGCGGTCGTGCTGTCGTTAGCGGTCGCGTGTGACGACGACTCGACCGGGCCCGGGCCCAGCGTGGACGACGTCGATCCCAGCGGAACGGCCGCCGCCGTTGGCGCCATTGTGGGGTCGCTGGACGACAACGAGCCGTTGGAGAGCTACTCCACCGTGGGCGCGGCCATCGGCGCTGCGCTCGGTGGCGGCGTCCTGGCACCGCCGACACTCGACATCGAGCCTCAGAACCTGGCGCAGGCTCTCGGCAAGTACTCGCAGCTGCTCGGGTCGTGCTCGGTCGAGCCCGGCGCGGTAATGGCTGGCCCGCTCATCCCAACCGAGTTGAACAACACGCTATTCGTCTGGGATCCGCAGGCGACACCAACCCCTGGCTATGTGCCGGGCGGCCTGCTCGAGGAGGACCCATACCCGACCTTCGACAACGTTCGGTTCATGCTCTACAGAATCGCGTTCGACCCGTTCGGCGGCTGGGAAGTCCTGGTCGACCAGCCTGTCGGCTACGTCGATCTCGTCGACGAGAGCGTGGATCCGACCTTCGCGCTGCGGATCGTCGTTACGCCCACGGGGGGCGCGCCGGTCGTCGATTACGCGGTCGGCTGCGCGATTGAAGGCTTCACCGGAACCCTGACCGCGTCGGGGTACATAACTGACGGCCAGACCCAGGTGAACCTCGATCTCCTCGCGGAACTGAACTTCGGGACCGACCAGGTCACCTTAGACTTCGACCTCGAGGTTCCGAGCGCGAACCTGGCGATCCACTTCGACGCCGTAGCCGCCAGTCCCGACGAGTTCGAGAGCGAGACCGGCACCTTCAGCGCCAATTTCTGGGTGACCCGTAACAACACCATCCGCTTCAGCCTCGATGCGGATTTGGGCAACCTGGACGGCCTCGTGCAGTTCTGCGATGCGGCCGAAAACTGCGCAAACGCAGCGTTAATCAGCGGGACGTTCGCGCAGCCGGTTATCACGGACGCCCAGGGGAACGTGCTCAACCCGGAGGCGATAGCGGCGCTGGGCGAGCTCTTCAATGCTGCAGGCGCATTCGTAGAGCACCTGTTCCCACTGCTCGGGCCAGCTACCTCGATCTGCCTCGGCGGACTCTAACCCCGGACCTGCAGCACCATAAAGCGGCGGGCGGTCCCATTGGACCGCCCGCCGTTGTCTTTCCCCCGCCTCGCCCCAGTACGTGCCTTATCCCGAATCGCCGCCCAGGAGACTTTGCAGGCCGGGCGGCAGCTTCTCGATGATGCTCGCCGCCACGTCGGGCAACAGGAGGTAGACCAAAACGAGCGCGATTACGACGATCCCGACGACCGCGAGCGCGATCCTCAGGATGCTACGGCCGGTGCGCCGCTTCCCTTTGCCGCCCTTCATTATGAGGGTGGCCGTCTTGGGTATCCGCTTGGGCGAGGTCTCCGCCCCAACCAGCGCGGCGGCCTCGTCGGCCGGCACTTCCCTCAAGCCGAAGCGGAACTCGATCTTCCCGAACTTGATCGTATCGCCGTTGCGCAGCGGCTGGGCGACGGCCACCAACGTGCCGTTGATCCAGGTGCCGTTCGTGCTGTGATCGTAGAGGACGTAACGACCGCTCTCGTAGCAGACGTCGGCGTGATGGCGGGAGACGGTTTTGTCGGTGACGACGAGGTCGGCACGCTTCTGGCGACCCACACGCAGGCTGCCGAAGCCCAGCGAGTATTGCCGGCCATCCGACAGGCGTGTCAGCGTCCCGACGCGCTCTACGTCGGCCGGCGGCTTGGAGGGCCTCTGACCTGCCGGGTCCTTCCCCTCACCGCTCATGCCGAAAACTTAAGTCGCCTCCATCAGATCGGCCAGTCTAGCCGACCCTTACCGCACTCACCCCCGCGACTTGTTTGCCCACAACGCTGCCCGCACGATCAAGTAGGCCAGCAGCGCCAGCATGGCCAGCGCGAGACCGCCGGCGAACGAGCCCATCCACTCGTGGCCGAACCCTGCCGGGATCCCCTTCCAGCCGGCCCAGAAGGCAATCCCTACACCCATTATGCCGTCGCCGCCGATGAGCCCCGATGCGTACAACACGCCCTGCTCCCGTACCTCTTCCTTCGCCTGTTTGGTCCGCTGTCTGCCTTCCAGAATCTTCCTGATCATGCCGCCGATGAAGATCGGCATCATGGTGGTGATCGGCAGATAGATGCCAACGGCGAAGGCCAGCGATGGGAGCCGGAAGGCCTCGGCCGCTAACGCAAGCCCCACACCGATCAGAACGAAGCGCCAGGGGATCTCGGCCTGCAGCACCCCATCGATGACCAGCATCATCATGTTGGCCTGGGGTGCCGGCAGCTCTGAGGAGCCGAAGGCGTAGGCTTCGTGAAGTTTGAGGATACTGAAGCAGACGAAGAACCCTGCGGTGAGGACGCCGATCAGCTCGCCGGTCTGTTGGCGGCGCGGCGTGGCGCCCAACAGGAACCCGGTCTTGAGGTCCTGTGAGGTGTCGCCGGCGATCGACGCGGCGATGGCAACGACGGCGCCGATCGATAACGCCGCCACGCGTCCCATGTCATCCGTCCAGCCGAGCCCCGCGAAGATCAAGCTGGTACCCAGCAGCGTGGCGATCGTCATCCCCGACGTCGGATTCGAGGTAACGCCGACCAGTCCGACGATCCGGCTCGACACGGTGACGAAGAAGAACGCAAAGATGGCGACCAGCAACGCGGCGAGGATCCGCACGGTGAACGACTCGATGAACCCGAACACGTGTGGCACGACCGCCAGGAAGAGCACGATCAGGCCGACACCGATGAGCACGACGTTGAAGGGTAAGTCGTGATCGGTCCGCTTGATGACCTGCGCCACCGCCGTATTGTCGAAGCGGCTGCGCAGCCCGCGCACCCCCTCCTTGAACGACGCGATGATCATGGGAGTCGAGCGGATCAGCGTGGCGATCCCAGCGGTCGCCACCGCACCCGCCCCTACGTAGCGGATGTACCGCGTCCAGATCCGCTCCGGATCCATGTCGACGATCAACTGGACGGTTTCCGGGAAGAGGGGCTCGGTCATGCTGCGACCGATGATCTCGATTGCCGGTATGAGGATGAGCCAGGAGATCGCGGCCCCACCCACCATCACCAGGCCGATCTTGGCACCCAGTATATAGCCCACTCCGATGAGCGCCGGCGCCACGTCCACACCGACCTGTCCCTTGGGCAAGAGCGGCACCTTCGCCCAAGCATCCCGCGGCCAGAGGTTGAGCCCGCGCATCAGCCACGTGTAGGCTGCACCCACGCCAAGGCCCATGAACACGTTGCGCGCCTGACTACCCCCGGCGTCCGCCGCCACAAGCACCTCGGCGCACGCAGTACCCTCCGGGTACGGCAGCTTGCCGTGCTCGTTGCGAATCAGGAACCGCCTGAGCGGGATCATGAACAGGACGCCGAGCATGCCGCCAGCTAGCGCGATGACCAACAGCTTCATCACTCCGGGACTGAACCCCCAAAGGAATAGGGCCGGGATGGTAAAGATCAGTCCCGACGCCTGACTCGACGACGCCGACCCAACAGTCTGTGAGATGTTGTGCTCGAGGATGGTGCCCCCACGCACGAACGCTCGATAGACTGCCACCGTCATCACGGCGATGGGGATCGACGTCGAAACGGTGAGCCCCACGCGTAGTCCGAGGTACGCGTTAGCCGCACCGAACATGATCCCGAACAGCGCACCCAAAAGAACCGCCCGCCAACTGAACTCGACGAGTCGAGTCTCAGGTGCGATGTACGGCTCGTACTGGTCGCCCGGGATCTCCTCGTACGCCTTCGGCGAGAGCCCGCGTCGTCCGATCGTCTCAGCCATGTCTCGTCCTCAAGGTTCAGTTCATGCCCTGAATCTCGTCGGCCAACGCGCCGGCGTCGTAGATCTTACGCAGCGCCTCGATGATCGCCATCGAGTGCACCGACACAGTGCGGCCCGCTGCATCTTCCCGATAGAGGAACCTATTGGGGAAGAACTCGATATTGCCGTCGAACGCCACGCCGACGACCTCGAGATCGGTGTTGATGGCCGGGCTGCCCGAGTTACCGCCTATGATGTCAGCTGTGGCGACGAAATTGAGCGGCGTCGACAGATCCAGCTCGTCCTTCCGCTCGATCCACCGCGCTGTGAGCCTCCACGGCTCACTGTAGTCGAACGCTTCCGCCCGGTCGTAGAGGCCGTACAACGTCGTCTTATACGGAGCGAACGTGCCGTTATACGGGTACCGGCTGACCACCCCGTCCTGCAGCCTCAGCGTGAAGGTAGCGTCCGGCGGTAACATCGTGCCGTACACTTCGAAGAGCGCCCTCGCCACTCGACCCACGTGAACCGCCTCGACGGCCCTCAGCTCCTCCAGCTGCCTTGCCAGCTCCAGCGCCCGCGCATCAACAGTTCGAGCGAGCACGATGGCCGGGTCGCCGGAGGCCTCGACGGCCGATACGCCGCCCTCCACCAGCGCGCGGCGCACCTCTACATCTGCTATCCCGCACTCGCGAATCAGGACACGCGCAGCATCCGCCGGCTCCCGCCCCTGCAGTGCAGCCTGTACATAGGGATGCTCAGCGCCCAGAGCGTCACGTGCGGCGGCCAATCGCAGGGCCAGGAGCTTCTCCTCGAAGTCCTGATCGATGGGCCGCTCGGAGTTTATCCTCCGCTCGGCCGCAGCCAGGTCTTCCTCGCTGAGCAACCGATCGGCCGCCGGCTTCGCCATCTCGGCGGTATAGCGAATGATGTCTCGCGCCAGACCCAGGGTCCTGAAGTTCGCGAACGAGGCGTGCCGCCGCTCCGGATCGAGCCGGGTCAACTCGCGATTGATTCGGGCGATCTCGTCCCAGGCGCTGCCGTACTCCCCCTGCAGCCGCTCATCCGCCGCCACCGCCGCCCGGAAGCTCCTCTCGAACGCCTGCTTGCTCCCGATGAGCTCGGGGTCGTTAAGCCCTTCGACATACCCGACGAACTGCTTGAAGGAATTCTCCAATCCCAGAATGGTGTTCCGGTACCTGCGCGCCACTGCTTCGCCTCGGGCTGCTAGCTCCCGGTACAGTGTGAGACGTTCATCGTAGGAGCGAAGCCGCGCCGGGTAGTCGGCGTCCCTCAGGTACTCGAGCTGCGCCACGGTCCGGAGGCGGAGCGTCGTAGCTGGGTTGCCGGTGATGAAGATCAACTCGCCTTCCGCCGCGCCGGCCTCGCTCCAGGTGAAGTAGTGTTCCGGGTGCACCGGTTCGCCGTTCTCGTAGACGTGGTAGAAGGCAACGTCCAGATCGTGGCGCGGATAGGTGAAGTTGTCCGGGTCGCCGCCGAAGGCAGCGATCTGGGCCTCCGGGGCGAACACCATGCGGACGTCGTTATAGCGCCTGAACTTGTAGAGAGAATAGATGCCGCCATGATAGAGCGAGACGACCTGGCAGCGATAGCCGGTGGCGCTCGTGCATTCCTCCTGGATGCGCGCCCTTTCCGCCGCCTTGAGTCGAGTCGTCTCCTCGGCGGAGACACCGGCCGGCGCCGCCGCGTCCACACGCTGCGTGACATCCTCGATCTCGAGCAGCTGGTCGAGGTACACGCCGGGGCAGACCCGCTCGTCCTCACGGGTCGGCGCATAGAAACCCTCCACGTAGTAGTCGTGCTCGTCGTCCGAAATAGCAGCGATGCAGCCGCGCACGCAGTGGTGGTTGGTCATCACGAGCCCATCCGGCGAAACGAACGAGGCGGAGCAGCCGCCGATTCGCAAAGATGACAGCCGCACATGCTCGAGCCATTCGGGCGTTGGCCTGAAGCCGTAGCGTTCCTCGAGATAGTCGAGCGGCGGGTTGTCGAACGTCCACATCTTGCCGAGGCCCGCCGCCTTGACGGCCTCAACCCCGGTGAGCAGGGGAGCCGCTTCCTGAACGGCGGCGACGCCCGTGCCCTCCTGACTAGGTGTCGGGGTCGTCGTAGACGGTGCCCGGGATGCCGAGCAGGCCGCCGCCGCGGCGATCGCCAGGGCGAGAGCCGAAGCGAACCAAGCGCGAGCATATCGCAGCATCGTTTCCTCCGAGTCTGATAAGCGTCAACCGGCGTTGGCTGGGGTGTGGGCAAACTCGGGAATGTCGTCGGCTCCGGCAAGAGACTGCCGGGAAGGCCTAAAGAGCGGCAATATGCGGCTCCGGCCGTGTAGCCGGGCGCCGGGCGGCGCCTTATCTTTGGCTCCCCCGGACAAGCCGCGACACTCAGAAGAAGGAAGGGATCCCAATGTCTCTGGAGACGACCCTCAAGGAGAGCCGCCAAGAATACGAGGACGAGCTGAAGGAGTTCCTCGCTATCCCAAGCGTCAGCGCCCGATCGGAGCACAAGGACGACATGGTCCGCTGCGCCGAATGGGTGAAGGGGAAGTTGAGCGATGTTGGTATGGCGGCGGAGGTGATCCCCACGAAGGGCCATCCCGTCGTCTACGGCGAGCTGATGGATGCGGGGGCGAAGGCACCCACCGTTCTGGTCTACGGCCACTACGACGTGCAGCCGGTGGAACCGCTGGACGAGTGGGAGACACCGCCGTTCGAGCCCTCTGTGCGAGAGGGCCGCATGTATGCCCGCGGCACCGCCGACGACAAGGGCCAGATCCACGTCCACATGAAGGCGCTGCAGGCTTACCGGGAGGCGAAGGGCACGCCGCCAGTCAACCTCAAGTTCCTTTTCGAAGGCGAGGAGGAGGTGGGCAGCGTCAACCTCGAGGACCATATCAGAGATAACGCCGAGCGCCTCGCCTGCGATGTCGCCGTCATCTCCGATACGCCGATGCTGGCGGAAGACCTCCCC
>CP070812.1:3456839-3552710 GCA_020344015.1 Gemmatimonadota bacterium | reverse complement strand
AACTGAAGGGCACCGCCCATCACCATGCCGCACGAACCGCCGACGAACATGCCCTCCTCACGGCACAGCCGGCGGGTCATAATCATCGCCTCTTTGTCGGTTACGCGAACGAAGTCGTCCACCACATCGAAGTCCATGTTCCCCGCGAGCATGTCCTCACCGACACCCTCGGTGATGTAGGGGTGGATCTCCGTCGCGTCGAACTCCCCGGTGTGGAAGTACTTCCAATAGACCGAGCCATGCGGGTCCACCCCGACGACCTGGACGTTCGGGTTCTTGCCCTTCAGGTACTTCGCCACGCCGGATAGGGTCCCGCCCGTACCTGCACCGGCCATGAAGTGGGTCACCTTCCCGTCGGTACCCTCCCAGATCTCCGGGCCGGTGGTGTCAACATGCGCCGCCGTGTTCGCCGGGTTGTCATACTGGTTGACGAATACCGAGTTGGGGATCTCGCGGGCCAAGCGGCTGGCCACCGAGTAGTACGAGCGCGGGTCGTCCGGCGCCACAGCGGTGGGGCAGACGATGACCTCGGCGCCCAGCGCCCTGAGCACCGCTATCTTCTCCGTGCTCTGCTTGTCGGTGGTCGTGAACACGCACTTGTAGCCGCGGACGATGGCGGCGAGGGCCAGACCGGCGCCGGTGTTGCCGCTCGTGGCCTCGATAATCGTGCCGCCCGGCTCGAGCTCGCCGCTCTGCTCGGCAGCTCCGATCATGGCGATCCCGATACGGTCCTTTACCGAGCTCCCGGGGCTGAAGTACTCTAGCTTGGCCAGGACCGTGCACGGCACGTCCGCCGCCAAACGGTTGACCCGCACCAGAGGGGTGTTCCCTATCGTCCCGAGAATGTCCTCGTGCCACATTTGATTCCGTCTCCTCTGAGGGCGTCTGCCGTCACGTTCGCCGGGTCACGTTCGCCGAGTCACTTCCTAACGTTCAATCTGCAAAGGGCCGGTTCCTCGAGTTTAGCGTTCCTTGGGCGCCTGGGACTCGAGGCCCGCGAAATCGAGTCCTCATCGGCGCGCCTAGTTCAGCCATGTCAGGGCCTGGTGTCGCTTAGCTCTCCAGCGCCATCGTCGTCCGCATTGTCGTCAACGTCTCGCTGCTGCTGAACCGTCGCCCACAGCCCTTCGGCCAACTCCTCGAGTCCCGCATGTGTGACGCCGGAGACGACGTACGTCTCGAACGAATCCGGTGCAACGATAGCGGGCCGCTCGTCGTCGGGTGCCAGCAGGTCTGCCTTCGAGATGACAACGCAGTGCGGCTTGGAGGCCAGCTCTGTGCTGTACGCGGCGAGCTCGCGGCGCAGCAGCTCGTACTCGGCCTGAGGACCGCCGATATCGACGGGTATCAGGTAGGCGAGGGTGCGGGTACGCTCGATGTGGCGGAGGAACTTGAGGCCGAGCCCCTTCCCTTCATGAGCGCCCTCGATGATCCCGGGGATATCCGCCATCACCATCGATCGCCCTTCGGAGAGTTGGACGACGCCGAGGTGTGGCTCGAGGGTGGTGAAGGGATAGTCGGCGATCTTGGGTCGCGCCGCCGACATGGCGGCGAGCAGCGTGCTCTTGCCTGCGTTCGGCTGGCCGACGAGGCCGACGTCGGCGATCAGCTTGAGCTCAAGTTCGATGCGACGCTCGACGCCGGGCCGGCCGGGCTCGTGCTCGCGCGGTACCTGGTGGGTGGCGGTGGCGAAGGCGGCATTGCCCCGGCCGCCGCGACCACCCTCCGCGACCACGCAGCGGTCGCCCGTCTTCAACAGCTCGCCCAGGAACTCGCGCGTGTCGGCATCCCTCACCACAGTGCCCAGCGGAACGCGCAGCACCATGTCATCGCCGGCAGCGCCCTTCTTGTTCTTCCCCTGACCATGCTGGCCACGCTTCGCCCGGTACTGTTGCTTGTACTGGTAGTCGAGCAGGGTGGTAAGGTGGGAATCGGCGATCAGCACGACGTCGCCGCCGTCGCCACCGTCGCCGCCATCGGGGCCACCGCGGGGCACGTACTTCTCGCGGCGGAACGACAGGCAGCCGTTCCCACCGTCGCCACTCTGAACGTGGATGATCGCCTGATCGATGAGCATCGCTACGCGTCCCGGACGGCAGCCCACAACATGAGGGCGAGCTCGCGGTTCTCAGGTGGCGCGAAGGTGGCGGCACGCCGGACGGTCCTCTCGACGTCGGCGGGCGCGACGCCGGCGTTGAGGGCGCCCTGCAGGTGGGAGCGGAGCTGGCGGCGGCCGCTCTCACCCTGCACCACCAGCATAGCGACGATTAACATCTCGCGTACTTCGAGGCTCAGAGCGGGGCGGCTCAACACCTTGCCATAACCTTCCATAACCATCCAGCGGTCGAGCTCGGGGTGGAAGCGGGCGATGTTCTCGCGCAGGCTCTCGTAATGGTCGCCGTACACCGTAGCACACGTCGCTTCGCCGCGCTCGACCCAAGCCTCGGAGCCCTCGGCCGCCGCCTCAGGAGCGGCCACCCCATGGGTTCGCCAGCGACGGAAGGCCTCGATGGCGGAGGGGAACCCGAGAAACAGATACGATTGGAGGATCGCTTCCTCGACTTCGGACTCGCGGCCCGCAGCGTGTAGACTCTCGAACGCGGCGTCGAGGCCGCCAGCATCCCCGGCTGCCTGTGCCGCGGCGAGGTCAACGAGGTCCCACACCCAGTCTGCCGCTGTCACGTCTATGCGCTTCGCTCGACGAGGAAGTTGGATCGGATCTCTCCGACGATCTCATCCCGCGTGTTTCTCACCGGCAAGGTGTGGCGGTCCTCCAGCGCCTCGAGCTCGTCGGCCGTCAGCATGTCCATCTGGGCGATGAATTCGATCACGGCGGGCCCGACGGCGCGCCGGCCGCCGTCTTCGACCTTGACGGCGACGCCCCAACCTCGGTCTCGATCGCCGAGACAATAGATGGCTTCGGCGCCGAACTTCGCGACTAGCCGGCCGCCGGTGACCTCCATGAGCCGGCTGGTCAGCCGACGAGTACCACCTACATAGTACGGTTCCTCCGTCATCGCCCGGGTCAACCGCCCCGCGGGACTCTCCGGCTCGCGCTCGGCGGTGGCGATTATGTTCGCGTAGATGCCGGCCATCACGTTCAGCGGCTGGGCGAACGAGGGAACGCCGCAGCCGTCGACGCCCACCGGCATCGCCTCGCAGCGCGAGCCTGCCCAGCCGGCGATCTCTGCGCAGATCCGCCGCTGCACGGGGTGGTCGGCCTGGTAATAGCCGTTCGTATCGACACCCGCGTGCCGGGACCAGGCGAGCATGCCGGCGTGTTTGCCCGAGCAGTTGTTGTGGATGCGACCAGGTGACCCGCCCCGTTCGCGCAGCGCTTCGGCCGCCGGCTTGTGGAATGGCCAGTGTGGCCCGCAGATCAGGTCGTCCTCGGAGCAGCCGATCTTGCTCAATATCGAGCACACCGCGTCGACATGCGCCGGCTCGCCCGAGTGAGACGCACAGCAGACGGCGAGCTCGGCGTCGCTGAGCTCGAATGCGTCGGCGGCGCCGTCCGCGACGATGGGAAGTGCTTGCAGCGGTTTTGCCGCGGAGCGAAAGAACGTGAGGGTATCCGGGTCACCCACCCAGGCGCGTAGGCGGCCGTGATCATCGATCAGCGCAGCTGACACTCGATGCCGTGACTCGACGCGCCCGCCGCGGGTCACCTCGATGAAAGCGTCGGCGCTACTCAAGCGTTCGCTCCCCGTCTCGACCAAATGGATACGGCGAGGCCCGTGAGAATGAGGACGCCACCGACCAGGGTGGTCAGCCCCGGCACCTCCTCGCCGCCGAGCAGCCACCAGGCGAGGAGACTCGCGCCTATGGGCTCGCTGAGAACTGCCAGGTTGACAATATAGGCGCGGACGTAGCGCAGCACCCAATTAAACCCGGTGTGGCCGAGAAGCATAGGCCCGACGGCGAGCCCGACGAAGATCCACCATTCGCGGGCCGGGTAGTCGAAAAAGGCTTCGCCGCGGACGAAGATGAACGGCACCAGGACGAGCGCGGCGATCAGGTAGACCCAGGCGACGTAGGGCCATATCCCCAAGCGCCGGCGCAGCGCCCGGCCGATCACGAAATAGCCAGCATCGGCGACGCCCGCCGAGAGGGCCAGCATGTTCCCTTTCATCGCTGCGGCGCCGAGCGCCAGGCCAGCGCCCCCGATCACCGCCGCACCGATCATCGCAATCGCTATACCCGACCACTCGCCGCGTGTCGGCCGCTCGTGCAGCCAGACGGCGGAGAGCCCGGCGGCGAAGATCGGGTGCAGGCTGACGAATAGAGTCGAACTGGCGACGGTCGTGTAGTCGAGGGAGATGAACCAGGCGACGAAGTGATAAGCGAGCAGTATCCCGGCAAGCGTGAGTAACATGCCATCCGAGCGCCGAACGTCCAGGACTCGCGTCCAGCCGCGGCTGAAGGTGAGGGCCGCGGCGATGACGACGAGCGACAGGGCCAGTCGCCAGAAGGCTAGGACGTAGGCAGAGACGTCGGACCAGCGAACGAAGATCGCCGCCCACGAGATCCCGACAGCGGCGAGGGCGATGACAAGCGCCGGCGGCACCGCCGGCCGCGACGGTCCATCGGCTTCGCCGGTCAGCTGCGCCTCCTGTCGACCTCGTGGAGGAAGCGTGCGCAAGAGGAGTCGGCACGCGCGTCGCCACGCAGAACCTGGAGATCGTCCGGCGAGTCGACGTCGTACCAGTCGGGCATTAGGACGACGTCGAGGTCTACAAGGTCGGCGCGCTCGAGGCTGGTGCGCAATACGCCCTCAGTGGACCAGGGGATGCGCCGAAATATGATACGCGCCTCGGGCCAGCTCGTGCGACGGATGGCAACAGCGTAGTGGCCGCCGTCACGGGCAGGCCCGATGACCACGTCAGCTTCCTCGAGCTGCTGCAGCGCATCGGCGATGTAGCTCGGCGGCAGCGTCGGGTGATCGCTACCGAGGATCAGCGTGCGCTGTACCCCGCGAGCGAAAGATTCAGCGAACGCGTGGATCAGCCGATCGCCGAGGTCACCCTCGCACTGCTGCCGCACCTTGTGCGCGGGATGCAGGGCGCGCAGCTCGGCCACATCATCTTGGTCACCTGCGACGTAGAGCTCCACGGGCCCGCGCAGCGTCCGCTTGGCAGCGGCCAGCGTGTCGGCGAGTGCGGCGAGGTGGAATTCGGCGGCCTCTTCGGGAGTCAGAATGGGATGCAGACCGGTCATCACTTTGCCGGGCTCGGCGGGCTTGGTGAAGACGATGATCAGCTCGTCACGTTTCATCAGCGGCCCAGCAGGTTGAGCAGGTTGACGATAACGATGCGCGCGCCCAGCACGAGGAAGACGACAGCAAACATCTTGCGGAGCGCATGGCTCGGCATGCGCATCTGGAGGCCCGTACCGAGAGGCACAGCGAGTAGCGCGCCGATCGCCAGAGCCAGAGCCGCAGGCAGATGAAAGTAGGTCGTCGCTCCGGCTCCGTCGGGAGCGGCCCAGCCGCTGACGGCGTAGGCGGCGACGCCGACCAGCGCGGTAAAGGTGATGAGCGCCAGCGAGGTGCCAGTGACCTTCCTGATTGGCAGGTGGAGACCGTAGATGAGCACGGGGATCGCCACCAGACCGCCACCCACACCGAGCAGCGCGGAAAAGAAGCCTACGGCGGCGCCGCCGGCCAGCGCCCGGCCGGTGTGCATGTGGTTCTCCGCCCAATCGCCTGTCGGCTGGGTCGAGCGCTTCCCGATGAACAGTCGTGCCGCGATAACCAGCAGAAAGGTCCCGAAGGCCAATTTGAGCAGCGCACCCGGCAACGCCACGGCCGCGCGCGCGCCGAGCGACGCGGTCACCACGCTGGCCAGCCCCATGCGCCAGATGGCTCGCCATTCGACGAGCCCGGCCCGGTGGTAGAGCCAGGCGCCACGCAGGCTGACGGGCACGATGACCAGCAGGCTGGTAGCGTGGGCGACCACCGCCTGCTGCGCGGCGGGAGTATGGACACCACTCAAGTCGGGGAGAGCGAGAAAAAAATAGAGGAAGGGGACCATTACGGCCCCTCCCCCTATGCCTACGAGTCCGGAGACTGCACCGGCCAGTAGCCCGACCGCCAGCGCGGCCAGCCAGCCGGGTATGGTCATTAGGGCTCCTTAGCGTTCGATTGCTGCCGCTATCTCATCACCCTCACGCTCAGCCGCCAGAACGAACAGCTGCTCTTGCGACCCGGCACCCCGCAACAACTCGGCTGCAGTCGCGAGCTGACGATCGATCAAGAGACGGCGACGCTGCGCGACGACCTCGTCAAAAGCCACGGTAGCGATCTGAATCGCGAGGTCGCGGGAGTTGAGTCGGTTCGCGCCGTCGAAGACCTGACGATCGAGCTCGATCCCGGCATCGACGATCCGCTGATACAGCCTATCGAGCATCGCCGTGGAGACCTCGAAGTCGGTATACAGGTCCGGATGATCGTTGACGTATTCGACGGCGTAGCGGAACAGCGCGTCGTAGTACTGGCTCAGCTGCTCACCCAAAGACCGGCGGAATTCAGCCTCGGGGGTGTAGAGAGTGTCGGCGATAATGACCAAGTCCGGCCTGATCCCGCCACCGCCGTACACCTCGCGACCGGCGTCAGTGTAAAAGACCTCGGCATCGAGTCCGGCGGACGAGCCGGTCTCCGACACAGGCGCGTGGCCGGCAGCGACGAGTGCCTCGGGCCTAACGTCGCGTTCGCGATGGATGGAGCGACCGCTCGGCGTGTACCACTTGGCCGTCGTGATCTTCAGGTAGTTGCCGCCAGCCACTGGATATAGGGTCTGCACCGATCCCTTACCGAAGGTCGGCGTCCCAAGCACGAGGGCGCGGTCGTGATCCTGAAGGGCGCCGGCGACGATCTCGGAGGCGCTGGCCGAATACCAGTTCACCAGCACCACCACCGGCAGCTCGGGCTCGACGGGCCGCCGCTCCGCGAAGTAGGTCTCGTTCTGGTTCGTTATGCGCGAGCGAGTCTCCACGACCTCAGATCCGCCGTCGAGGAAAAGGTCAGAGACGGCCACACCTTCCTCGAGCAGGCCACCCGGGTTGTCACGCAGGTCGAGGATCAGGCCTCTCATACCCTGGTCCCTGAGCTCGCGAATCTCGGCATGGATCTCTTCAGCGGAGTTGTTGCTGAACTGCGTCTGCAGGACGTAGCCGACCTCGTCGTCCAGCATGAAGCTAGTCACGTACTCGACGTGGATCTCATCGCGAACGATCCGCACCGGGAACGGCTCCGGCACACCGGCCCGCACGATCTTCAGATCTACCGGTGAACCCTTCGGGCCCCGCAGGACGCGGACGGCATCGTCAGGCGTCCAGTCGGCCATCGACACGCCATCCGCTTCGATCAGTCTATCGCCGGGCCTCAAACCCGCCCGCTCGGCAGGGGTGTTGGGCAGCGTCTGCACGACCGTGATCCACCCGTCTTTCTCGTCGATGCGGATCCCCAGGCCACCGTAGTTGCCCGTCGTCGTGAGCCGCAGCTGCGAGTAGTCCTCAGGCCTCAACAGTGTCGTATGGGGATCGCCCAGCTGCTCGATCAGTCCCTCGACCGCCATGTCGTACAGATCCGCCGGGTCTACCGGCTCCACGAACCGATCGGAGACCACCCGGATGACATCCTGGAGCATCTTCTGGTTCAGATAGACATTCCCCTGCGCACCCTGCTGAAGCAGCCAACCGCCGCTGACAATTGCAACCAGGCCGACGGCCGCCGGCTTCCAGAACGACCTCTTCAACTGCATGGCTCCTCCAGCTTGCTCTCTAGAAAAGACAGGATAACCCGCACCTTCTACTAACCCTCGCGCGGCGGGAAAGTTTCGGGGAAACGGCTGTTTAGGACCCCCCAGACCGCAGCGAACACCCGTTCAATCTCTTCGCGACCGTCCACCAGCGCAACATCGGGCTGGCTGTAGGCCAGTTCACGATATGCCTGGGCCACGCGACGGTGGAAGTCCAACCCTTCGCCCTCGATGCGGTCGGCGGCGCCCCGTGCCTGGCGTGCGCGCCCCTGATCGACGTCGACGTCGAGTATGAGGCTGAGATCGGGCCTCAGGCCACCGGTCGCCAAGTGGTTGAGCTCGCGAATCGAATCGAGGGAGAGGCCGCGTCCACCGCCCTGGTATGCGAAGGTAGAAAGCTCGTAGCGGTCGGTGAGGACGATGCGCCCCGCGTCGTACGCCGGGCGAACGACTTCGCGTACGAAGACGGAGCGTGCGGCGAGCATGAGCAGGAGTTCTGCCATGGGGTCGAGGTCGATCTCGCGGTTGAGGGCGACGGCACGGATCGCTTCACCGGCCCGGGTGCCGCCGGGCTCACGGGTAACGACGGGCTCGATCCCTACTCCTCGAAGTTCGTTGGCGACGAGTTTGATCTGAGTGCTCTTCCCAGCGCCCTCGACACCTTCGAAGGCGATGAAGAGGGCGCCGGGAGCGGAGCGATCTTCCACCGGCTCAGGCGTCCCTGTAGTAGTCGTCGTAGTACTCCGTACCGAGGTGGGTGATGGGCGCTTCGCCCATCAGCCAACGGAGCGTGTTCTTGAGCTTCGTCAACTGGATGAAGATGTCGTGCTCGGGATAGAGCTCGGGCGCGGTCATCGGGCTCTTGAAGTAGAACGATAGCCACTCCTGGACGCCGCTCATGCCGGCGCGCTGCGCCAGGTCGAAGAACAGCGCCAGGTCGAGAACGATGGGCGCGGCGAGTATCGAGTCGCGGCAAAGGAAGTCGATCTTGATCTGCATTGGGTAGCCGAGCCAACCGACGACGTCGATGTTGTCCCAACCCTCCTTGTTGTCGCCACGCGGAGGGTAGTAGTTGATCCTGACCTTGTGGAAGAGGTTGCCGTAGAGCTCGGGATAGAGGTCCGGCTGCAGTATGTACTCGAGCACGCCGAGCTTCGACTCCTCCTTGGTCTTGAAGCTCTCGGGATCGTCCAACACCTCGCCGTCCCGGTTACCCAGAATGTTGGTGGAGAACCAACCACTGAGCCCGAGCATGCGCGCCTTGAAGCCGGGAGCGAGGATCGTCTTCATCAGCGTCTGGCCGGTCTTGAAGTCCTTGCCGCCGATGGGTACCTGCACCTCCTTAGCGAGGGTGTAGAGGGCCGGGATATCGGCGGTCAGGTTCGGCGCACCGTTGGCGAAGGGAACACCCTCCATGATGGCGGCGTAGGCGTAGATCATCGAGGGCGCGATGCCGGGGTCATCGTTCTCGAGGCCTTTCTCGAACGCCTCGATCGATTCGTGCACCGGGCCCGGTCTCAAAAACACCTCGGTGGAGGCACACCAGACCATGACAAGCCGGTCGCATTTGTTTTCGTCCTTGAAGCGCCGGATGTCGTCGCGCAGCTGCTCGGCCAGCTCTTTCTTGCTCCCCTTCTTGACGTTGGGCCCATCGAGCTTCTTTACATAGTCGCTGGAGAAGACCGCGGACATCGGCTTGATCTCGGAGAGGAAATCGCCGACCTCCCGCAGATCGGAATCTTTCAGGACGCCGCAGGTCTGCGCCGATTTGAGCGCGTCGTCCGGGATCGGGTCCCAGGCACCGAATACCAGATCGTCGAGCTCGGCCAGCGGTACGAACTCGTTGATCAGAGGCATGCGGCTGTCGGTCCGCTTGCCCAACCGGATCGTGCCCATCTGCGTGAGCGAACCGATCGGTAAACCGGCGCCGCGCCTGACGGCCTCGACCCCGGCAATGAAGGTCGTCGCCACGGCGCCCAGACCGGGCAGCAGCACGCCAAGCCTGCCTGTGGGAGGTGCAATCTTCGGTTCGTATTTTGCCATTATCGAGTCCTCTATGCGGTTCAGTCCTTACTTCCAGCGCTCGATTCCGGATCGGAGGTCGCGGCTGCTCCGGCTTGGCTACTGACCCGCGCACCTTTGGGCTCCCGCGTGTGCCGGTAGATCCAGATGATTCTGTGGAACGCGGTGAGGTTCGTCAGGATCGCCACCGTGATGATGACTACGCGAAGCGCCAGGCCGGACGACTCGCCGCCGAACAACAGCGCCGCCAGCCCGATCATCACGACCCGCTCGCCGCGCTGCATAAAGCCAACCTTGCAATCGATGCCGAGCCCTTCGGCCCGGGCACGGGTGTAGCTGATCATCAGCGAGCCCGCCATGGCCAGCATGATGGCGTAGATCGTTCCGACATCGCCGAGCTGCGGATGGTAAGTGTTATAGAGTGAGAGCAGCCCGATGTAGACGGCGATCTCGGAGATACGGTCGAGGGTCGAGTCGTAGAACGCGCCGAACTTGGACGCGAGACCGGTAGCGCGAGCGACGCGGCCATCGAACAGGTCGAAGACGCCACCGAGAAGGATGAGCACACCCGCCGTGCGGATATGATTATAGCCGAAGGCGAAGGCGGAGCTCATCGTGACCAAGAAGCCGATGGTACTGAGGACGTTAGGGTGGACGCGCTTCCTGACCATCCAATCGATGATCGGGCTGAAGATCGCGACCAGACGCTTCTCGACCGCTCTCCTTACGGTCTCCATGACTCCTTTCTCATCCGCTCTCTGTTACTTGGACTGCGGCAGCACGCTTCTCACCGTCAGCCGCCGAGCTCGGCCAGCAGCAGGCGTCGCTGGCCGGCAAGGTCGTGCGCGAGGCGCGGCTCGCGGTAGAGCGCCGAATCCCGGATACACTGGACCGCGGCGTCGGCAACGGTCGGGGCCACCTCGAGTGCCAGGAGGCCTCCGGGCTCGAGAAAACGCGGCGCCGACTCCACGATCTGCGAGATCACCTCCACGCCGGTGGGGCCCGAGTAGAGCGCCACAGCCGGCTCCCAGTCGCGGACCTCCTCGGGCAACGACCCGGCCTCGCCATCCGCTATGTAGGGCGGGTTGGAGACTATGACGTGGAAGCGTTCCCCCGGGCGCAGGGCCTCGAACAGCGAGCCCTGGCGCAGATCGAGCCTCTCGGCCACGCGCGTTTCGCTTGCGTTAACCCGGGCAACATTTAGAGCCCCGCCGGATATGTCAACGGCGACGAAGGCGCGGAACGGCCCCTCCAGTAGCAGGCTTATGGCGATGGCGCCGGAGCCGGTGCCGAGATCGAGACCGACCAGCCCCTCGCCGCCGCGGCACCACTCAAGCACGTGCTCGACGAGCTGCTCGGTCTCCGGCCGCGGGATCAAGACCGAGCGGTCGACGCGCAGCGAGAGCTCGCGGAAGGCGGCCCGCCCTTCGATGTACTGCATCGGCTCGCCGGCGGCGCGGCGGTCGAGCCAGCTCTGGTATACGCCCCACTCGTCCTGGGAGAGCGAGCGATCGCGCTCCAAGGCGAGCCGACCCGGCGATGAATCCAGGAGGCCGGCGAGCAGGAAGAGGGCCTCGCGGGATGCTTCGTCGCCTGAATGCGCGGCCAGGGTCCGGCCACCTCTCTCGAGCGCCTCCTTTACAGTGGGCGTTGCATGATCAGCGCTAGACGGGGAAGGCTTCTCCGGCCGCCGCCCGCTCATGCGCTGAGGCGTTCCTCGCGGCGGGCTAGCCGCAGCTCGCGCAGTAGGTGATCGAGGTCACCGTCCATGATCTCAGGCAGCCGATGGAGGGTGAGTCCGATGCGGTGATCGGTGACGCGACTCTGCGGGAAGTTGTAGGTGCGGATCTTGGCCGAGCGGTCACCGGTGCCGACCTGGGTACGGCGCTGGGCAGCGCGTTCGGCCTCCTGTTCGGCGATTCTGAGGTCGAGGAGCCGGCTACGCAGGACCTTGAGGGCTCGGGCCTTGTTCTTGTGCTGGGACTTCTCGTCCTGGCAGGTGACGACCAAACCGGTGGCGACATGGGTGATCCGCACGGCCGAATCGGTGGTATTGACGCTCTGGCCGCCGGGTCCCGACGAGCGGTAGACATCGACCTTTATATCGTCAGGCTTGATCTCGACGTCGACATCCTCCGCCTCGGGGAGGACAGCGACGGTAGCCGCCGAAGTGTGGATGCGGCCCTGGCTCTCGGTCTCGGGCACCCGCTGGACGCGGTGGACCCCCGACTCGTAGCGAAGCGTGCCGTAGGCGTTCTTGCCGCGCACGACGAAGGCGACCTCTTTGACACCACCGAGCGTGCCCTCGCTGGTGGAGAGGAGCTCGATCTTCCAGCCGTGCTTCTCGGCGTAGCGGGTGTACATGCGGTGGAGGTCGGCGGCAAACAGTCCGGCCTCGTCGCCGCCGGTGCCGGCGCGGATCTCGATGACAGCCGCGCGGTCGTCGAGCGGATCCTTCGGCGTCAACAAATCACGGGCCTCGGCCTCCAGCCGGCCGACCCTCTCCTCCAGCTCGACTGCCTCGGCCCGCGCCAGTTCACGCAGATCGGGGTCTTCCGCCGAGGCGCTCAACTCGCGGGCGCCCTCGAGCTCGTCGTCGAGCTTCGCCAGCTCGGCGCCGACCTCGGCGAGCCGCTCGAGCCCGGAGTGCTCACGGGCAAGCTCCTTCAGCCGCTCCGGGTCGCCTATGACCGCAGGGCTGGCCAGTTGCCGCCCGAGCTCTTCCCGGCGCGCGACGGCGGCCCGAACCTTCTCTCTCAGCCGGTCGGAACTCGTCATGTCGACAACCGCTATGGGGCGACAGCTTCGTAGAGGTTATTCGGTCTGCTCTTCGCCGGAGGGCGTCGCCGCGGGTTCGGCCGGGCCCTCGGGCGCCGTGCCCTTCTTGCCCTTCTTCGCCTTCTTCTTCACTCCCGGCTCACCGTACTTCCTGCGGAACCGCTCGACGCGGCCCGCGGTATCGACGAGCTTCTGCCGCCCCGTGAAGAAGGGGTGGCAGCGAGAGCAGATCTCGACATGGATCGTCTCGAGCGTGGAACGCGTCTTGAAGGTGTTCCCGCAGGCGCAGGTCACCAGCGCTTCCTTGTACTCGGGGTGAATTCCCTGTTTCATCGTACTACCCTTTTAGCCTTGATGTTCGTTGTGAGCACCGAACATCGAATATCCAACATCGAACGCCGACGGTGAGCGCCGAACGGCCCAAAGTCCTTTAGATGTGCGAAAATAACGGCCCCACTCGGGGCCGCGTCCCAGGGTGGAATTTAGCAAGGGCCAATAGGGAGGCAAGATTGGGGGTTGGGGAATCGGGGAATCCCGGAATCGGGGATTCTGGGAATGGGATCCGAGAATCCGTGGTATCCGTGGTATCCGTGGGATTCGGGAATCGGGGAGCCCTACCTCCCCGAATCCCCGAACCCCCGAATCCCCGAATCCGAGCGCCGTCTCTTCCACCAGGACCCGAACGGCAGAAGAACCGCGGCCAGGATCGCCAGGGTGCCGGGCCAGTCGCCGAGCCGCGTGTAGAGGGTGAGGCCGTCGGTCGTTTCGACCGTGGCGATGCGGGCGTCGGGTGTAAAGAGGCGAGTCGCCTGATGGACGCGGCCCCGGGGATCGACGAAGAGCGAGATCCCGGTGTTAGCCGAGCGAGCGACGCCGACTCGGTTCTCGATCGCCCGCATGACCATGTGCGCTGGGTGCTGATAGAGTGCGGCGGTGCGACTCCACCAGGGACGCTCGCGCCCGAACCAGGCGTCGTTGGTGATATTGACGAGGAAGTCGGCGCCGCCGCGGCGATACGTCCGGGAGAGGCCGGGGAAGATCGACTCGTAACAGATGAGCACGCCGAAGCCGGCGCCGTCCACCCGAAAGACCGGCTCTTCGGTGCCGCGGCCGAAGCCGCCGAACCATTGTAGGAAGCCTCCGATCAGCGGCACGCCGCCCTCCGCCGCCTTCCGACGTAAGGCGCGGATCCAAGAGATTGGTACGAACGGCACGCGCTCGACGATGGGGACCAGCTGGTGCTTGTGATAGAATCCGTCGAGCTGCCCCTGCGGGTTCAGATAGAGTGCTGCGTTGTAGTACTCCCAACTCTCGTCCTCGAAGAGCTCGTAGTCGAGGACGCCGGTTAGCAGTCCGACCCCGTTCGATTGCGCCGTATTCACCGCCAGCGCGACGAACTGCGGCTCGCGGTCGTAGAAGTAAGGGATCGCGGTCTCGGGCCAGACGATGAGGTCGAGATCGGGACCGTCGGCGAGGGCGGAGCGCATCAGACTCTCGATGGCTGCGCGGCTCGTGTCGGAGGCCACTTCGCGCTCGAGCTTGAGATCCTCGGGGATGTTCGGCTGCACGACCAGGACCCGGGCAGCAGGCCGTGTTTCGAGGGTGCTCCAACGCAGCGCCGAGTATCCGAGCGGGACAGCGAGGGTCAACAGGAGGGCTACGGCGCGCGGCCGCCAGCGGGCCCGTAGCCCCGCCAGCCACCATTCGGCGGCCAAGCCGTTGATCGCCGCCAGCCAGACGGCCACGCCGCGTACACCGGTGAGCTCGGCGAAGCCGACCAAGGCCGGGTAGCCGGTGAGCGAGTGCCCAAGCCCCAGCCAGGGGAACGCTATGTCACCGAGGTGGGCGTGCCCCCATTCCGCCGCCGTCCAGAAGACGGGTAACGAGATCCAGAAGGGAACCGCGTGACGCCGGCGCATCAAGTGGATCCCCCAGCCGCCGAGCGCGAGGATGCCCGACAGGATGACGATAGTAATGATGTAGCCGAGCAGCGCGAGCCAGGTGTAGAAGACCAGGGCGGCGAAGAGCCAGTAGAGGAGCGTGCCGAAGTAGACGATGCCCATCCAGAAGGTGGCGCGCCTGACCGATGCGCTGCCTTCGCGGTCGTTCGGGGCACCGGCCACGAACACCAGGTAGGGAACCAGTGCGACGAATGGCGGGATCAGCAGATGAAAGGGGGGGAACGACAGGGTGAGCAGTATCCCGCTGACGATCGGAAGGCCAAGCTCCGCCCCACGCGGCAGGATGGGGTGCTTCACAGAACGATCTCGCGTCCCTCGCTGGACGACCGATAGCAGGCGTCGACGATACCCATCAACTTCTCCTGCTCGGTGGGCAGCGGCTCTTCACGCTCGCCGCGAACGACGCCGAGGAAGTAGTCGAGCTCGCGGCGATAGGACGCCGTGTACATGTTCTCGATACCCGGCGCTAGGCGCGGCGTCACGTCGATGACCTTCCCGTCCGTCTCCCTCTGCACGACGAAGGGCGCTAGTGATCCCGTCCCTAGCTCGCCCAAAGCAACCAAACCGTGGCGGTCCTTGATCGCGGCGAGGTCCCAGCTCACCTCGACGCTACAAGTCAGGTTACCCTCGAGCCGCATGAGCACCACCGCCGAATCATCAACGCCGTCCTCGTCCCGGTCGAGGAGATAGGCCGTCAGCCGTTCGGCCACGGGGTAGTCGAGCAACCAGAGGCAGGCATCGATGTTTGTGACACCGAGGTCCATGAGCACCCCGCCACCGCCCTCCCGGCTCAATCGCCACTCGCTGATGCGCGGCCGTCTGGCACGCCGGCGCTGCCAGCTCGAGTGGATGTGGTAGATATCGCCGAGCTCGCCGGCGCTGATGAAGCGGCGCAGGGCCCAAGCGTCAGGCCTGAAGCGGTGGTTGTTGGCGACCATGAGGGTGCGGCCGGCCTGCTTGGCCACCGCCAGCGTACCCACGACCTGTTCGCGGCTGACGCCGAGGGGCCGCTCGCAGAGTACATGGGCCCCTGCCTTGAGGGCCGCCTCGGTGTGCTCGGCGTGCATGTGGTTGGGGGTGCAGACGAGGACGGCATCGAGGCCCTTGTGCTCGAGCAGGCTCTCGATGGAAGAATAGACGGACCCGATCTCGAAGCGCTCGGCCACCAGCTTGGCCTTGGGCAGGTTGTCATCGCAGACGGCGACGACCTGCACGCTCTCCTTTCCGCCGAGTAACGGTATGTGGACGAGTTGCGCGATAGCGCCGCAACCGACGACACCAACCTGTACCGATTCCTTCTTGACCATCTCGAACACCCCGGAAGGTCGTGGACTAGGAGGGCTGCGCCCCGTCTTCCCAGTCCGGAGTCCAGGTCATCGCGGCGGCGTCGCGCGCAGCCGGATCGGGATCGGGCTCGACCTCATCGATTAGCTCGATGAGCGCGTCGACGATCCTGTCTTCAGGTACCTTGCGCACCATTTCGCCGCGTACGTAGAGCAGGCCCTCACCTTTGCCGCCGGCGATCCCGATGTCGGCCTCACGCGCTTCGCCCGGCCCGTTCACCGCACAACCCATTACCGCTACAGTGAGCGGCTTGCGGATGTCGCGCGTCCGCTCATCGACCGCTTCGGCCAGTCGGATCAGGTCGACCTGCAACCGGCCACAGCCGGGGCAGGCGACGATCCTGATGCTCTCACGTCGTAGGTCGAGGGCCTCGAGGATCGTGCGCGCGGCGTGCACCTCCTCCACCGGGTCGGCGGACAGCGAGACGCGGATCGTGTCGCCGATCCCTTCCGCCAGCAGTGTGCCGATTCCGATCGCTGACTTGATGTTTCCAGCCCGCGGTGTGCCCGCCTCGGTAACGCCGAGGTGGAGCGGGTAGTCGAATTCCTGCGCCGCCAGCCGGTAGGCGTCGATCATCAGCGGCACGTGGGACGCCTTCAGCGAGATGACTATGTCCTCGAAGCGCTCGTCCTCCAGAATCCGGACGTGGCGGCGGGCGCTCTTGACCATCGCCTCCGCCGTCGGGCGTCCGAACTCCGCCAGTAGCTCGCGCTCGAGCGAACCGGCGTTGACGCCGATGCGGATCGGGATCCCCCGGTCGCGCGCCGCTTCGACTACCGAACGTACGCGTTTCGCGTCACCGATGTTGCCTGGATTGAGCCGCAGCTTCGCCACACCCGCCTCGGCGGCTTTGACGGCCAACTGGAAGTTGAAGTGTATGTCGGCGACGAGCGGTACCGGCGCGCCCTCGACGAGCGCAGCCAGATTATCGGCCGCCGCCTCGTTGGGCACGGCGGTGCGGACGATCTCGACGCCGGCGTCGGCGAGCTTCTCAATCTCGGCCCGCGTGGCGGCCAGGTCCACCGGGCTAGCGAGCGTCATCGACTGGATCGAAACCGGCGCGCCGCCACCGATCGGGACGTCACCAACCATTACGCGGCGGGTGCGTAGACGGTGGGGGGGATCGGTATCTATTGACCGTTGCATCGTCTATGTTCGTTTCTCTGAACTAAGAGGTAGGGAGCATTATGGGAGCAATTGAGTAATTGAACAATAGAGCATTCGAGGTAAGAGCCGATCCGGGAATTTCCAAGATCGAATGCTCGATTGATCAACTGCTCACTTGCTCCGACCTCCCTACATCACAACTCCCAACACTAACGCCACGCGGCCGTCGCGAGTGCCCGCCCCACGACCGAGAGCGTCTCATCGATATCGGCGTCGCTGTGCGCGGTTGACATAAAGCCCGCCTCGAACGGAGACGGCGCGAAGAAGACACCGCCCGCGAGGCACTCGCGATAGTACGCGTTGAAGAAGTCGCGGTCCACCTTCAGCGCGTCGTCGAAGTTGCGCACCGGGCCGTCACAGAAGTAGACGCCCCACATCGAGCCGGCCGTCGTTCCGCTGGCAGGGACGTCTAAGCGATCGGCGGCTGCGACGATCCCCGCGACGAGCCTCGTCGCCCGCTCCTCCAGCGCCGCATAGGGGTCCTCTCGCTCGAGGATCTCGAGCTGCGCCAGGCCCGCCGCCATCGCCACCGGGTTTCCGGACAGGGTGCCCGCCTGATAGACGTCGCCCTGCGGGGCCACCCGCGACATGATCTCGCGCCTGCCGCCGTAGGCACCGACGGGAAAGCCACCCCCGATGACCTTGCCGAGCGTGGTCAGGTCGGGCTCGATGGCGAAGCGCTGCTGGGCGCCGCCCAGGGCGACGCGGAAGCCCGTCATCACCTCGTCGAATATCAGCAGTGCGCCGACGCGCCGCGTCTCTTCTCTCAAGAGCTCCAGGAACCCAGCTTCCGGCAGAATGAGCCCGGAGTTACCGACGACGGGCTCGGTGATCACCGCGGCCAGCCGGTCGCCGTACTCGGCGATCGCCTCCTGGACGGCCGCGCCGTCGTTGAACGGCACGGTGAGGGTGAGCTGGGTGATCTCCTTCGGCACCCCCGGCGAGCTGGGCAGGCCGAGCGTAGCTAGCCCCGATCCGGCCTTCGACATGAAGCTGTCACCGTGACCGTGGTAGCAGCCCTCGAACTTGAGTATGAGATCGCGGCCGCTGAAAGCACGGGCGAGGCGAACGGCGGACATGGTGGCCTCGGTACCGCTATTGACGAAGCGGACGACCTCGACGGAAGGAACGAGGGCTATGACCTTTTCGGCCAGCTCGACCTCTTCCGGCGTAGGCGTACCGTAGTGCGTCCCTTTGCGGACGGCACGCTCGACGGCCTCGGTGACGTGCGGGTGTGCGTGGCCCAAGACCAGCGGCCCCCACGACAGCACGTAGTCTATGTACTCTTTGCCGTCCACATCGCGCAGGCGCGAGCCGGCGCCGCTCGCCGTGAAGAACGGCTCGGCACCGACGGCGCCGAAGGCGCGGACGGGAGAGTGCACTCCGCCCGGCGATACTCTGCGGGCCCGGTCAAAGAGCTCCTGCGATCGTTCCTGCGGGCTCATCTCCCCCATGCCGTTTGCAGGTCAAGTACGACGGCTTCATCGCGCTCGAACGGTCGGCTCGCTGGTCTGACGACCGACTGGGCTTCAGCCCAGACGTCGGCGTCATCGGCGTTGGTGACGGTGGCCAGAGCCAGGTCACCCGGCGCCAGCGCGACGTCGGAACCGGTAAGGTATGTCAAACCATCGATCTCGATAGCCTGACTGCGAATGCGCGCCTCGATCTGCGGCTCTGCGTCTCCGGCTTTCGCCAAGCGGTCGACCAGCACTTCGACGGTCGTGCCGATGCATCTCGAGTTGCGGGCCGCGACGATTGAACGCTGCAGCTCGCCGACCAGCGCGAGGCGTTCCAGCTTGACCGACTCGGGAAGCGGGTCGGACATCTCGGCGCCCGGGGTACCCGGCTGCGGCGAGTAGGCGAACGCTCCCAGATGATCGAACTCGACCTCGCCGATGAAGTCGAGCAGCGCCTCGAAGTCTTCCTCGCTTTCGCCGGGGAATCCCACCAGCACCGTTGTGCGGATCGTGAGGTCGGGTACCTGGGAACGAAGCCAGCCGATCTTCTCGCGCAGCACGTCGGGCCGCTCGGGCCGGCGCATGAGCTCGAGCATGCGGGTGCTGGCGTGCTGGATCGGCATGTCGATGTAGGAGAGGAGCCGGTCCTCCCGAGCCATCAGCTCGATCAGCGCCGGTCGTAGCCCGGCCGAGTAGATATAGAGGAGGCGGAACCAAGGGATCTCGGTCTCCTGGAGCAGTCGCTCGAGCAGGCCGTGAAGGCCCGCGCCGCCGGCCAGGTCGCGACCGTAGTGGGCGAGGTCCTGGGCGACGAGGTTGAGCTCGACGACGCCTCTGGCCTCGAGGGCTCGCGCCTCGTCGACCAGCGCCGCCGGGTCGAAGGAGCGGTGGCGGCCGCGCCACAGCGGTATCGCGCAGAACGAGCAGCCGTGGTCGCACCCCTCGCTGACCTTGAGGTAGGAGACGTGACGCAGGCCGCCCACCGGCAGGCGGGCGCCGGGGTGCCTGCGGGGTCGCTCGTCGAGCAGGCCGCGCATCACGAGCTGGGGGACGAGCTGAGGCAGGTCGCGGAGCCCGAGGAATAGATCGACCTCTGGAATCGAGCGAGCGAGCTCGTCCCGGTAGTGCTCGACCAAGCAGCCGACGGCGACGAGGGCCAGAAGTCGGCCGTTGTCCTTAAGACGCGCCGCCTCGAGCAACGTGTCGATGGACTCCTCTTTGGCGGCATCGATGAAGCCACAGGTGTTGACGATCAGCACGTCGGCGTCGGCAGGCTCCGGTGTGTGCTCCGCCCCATGGCCGACAAGCGTGGCCAGCATGCGTTCCGAATCGACTGTGTTCTTATCGCACCCGAGCGTGACGAGAGAGAACTTCACCGGGTGAACACCTCGACGCCGGGCGGCACTGAGAAGGTGAACAGCTCGTTGGGTAGCTCGATGCCCGCTTCCAGGTTGCTGAGCGTGATCGTGCGGACGGTCTCGTTCTCCTCGTGGACCTCGAACTGGCGCACGAGGTAATCGCTCGCATCGATCCAGACGCGCACCAACGTGTAGGGCGCATCGAACTTAGGCACGAGGGCCAGTAGATGGGCCTGTCGGTCGTCCAAGCTCTCGCGCGCTACATAGGTGGCCACGTAGCGCTCGGTAGGATTGACCAAAAACTGGCCGCCGAGCGTGGCGTTCTCGGTGGTTTGATGGATCGGCGTGCGCACGACCTGATCCGGCTGTGCGCTGGGATAGTACATCCAGAACCACTCGCCGTCGGCGACGACGACATCACCCTGTGGCTCATCGAACTTCATCATGAAGTAGTTAGGCTTCTTCTGGAAGACGACGCCCCTTCCCTCCTTCTGCCGTTCGAGCGCCGGGATGTCGATCTTCTGCACGAACTCGGAGCGCAGCGTCACGACGCCCTCGTATGCCCGCGCCGCCTGGGCGAGGATCTCCTCCGCCTGTTCCTGGGCGACCTGAGCCGGACCGAACAGCACCGACATTAGAATCGTGACAGCTGCAAGCGCTTTCATAGTCTCACCCTACCCGTTTCACCCGCCACTAGTGGAGCAGATTCTATCCAGATCTTGAAGTGTAACCAATACGTCGCGTGGTTTCGACCCCTCGGGCGGCCCGACGATCCCGGCGTGCTCGAGCTGGTCGACGATACGTGCTGCGCGCCCGTAGCCGATCTTCAGACGTCTCTGCAGCAGGCTGGTCGAACCCTGCTGGTGCTGGATAACGACTTCGGCAGCACGCTTGAACAATGGGTCGCGGTCCTCGAGCTCGTCGGATCCGACCTCGGCCTCGGCCTCCTCAAGCTCGATCTGGTGCATAGCGTCGAGGATGTTCTCCTCCTCGGCGGCGAGCGCCGCCGCCTCGGCACGCGCCCGGTACCAGTCCGTCAGCCGCTCGGTATCCTCGGTCGAGACGAAGGTGCCCTGAATGCGCACCGGCTCCGAGCCGCCCGGCGGCATAAAGAGCATGTCGCCGTTGCCGAGGAGGGTCTCAGCGCCATTCTGATCGATGATCGTGCGACTGTCGACCTTGGAGGCGACGCGGAAGGCGATGCGGCAGGGGAAGTTGGCCTTGATGAGGCCAGTGATGACGTTGACCGAAGGCCGCTGGGTGGCGACGACGAGATGGATCCCCGTGGCCCGCGCCTTCTGCGCCAGGTATGCCAGCGGCCGCTCGACTTCGTTCTGCACGGTCATCATCAGGTCGGCGAGCTCGTCGATGAAGAGCACGACATAGGGCTTGGTCTCGGGCTCGTCGACCGGCTCACAGCCCTCCGATTCCGGCGCCGTGATCGGCACACCTTTGGTGACACGCCGGTTGTACTCCCGCAGGTTGCGGCAACCGTTGGAAGAAAGCCACTCGTAGCGCCGCTCCATCTCGTAGACCAGCCACTTGAGGACCGTAGCCGCGTCCCGGTTGTCGGTGACGACCGGGTGGCGGAGGTGAGGAAGCACATTATAGCCACCCAGCTCGACCATCTTGGGATCGATAAGCAGCAGCCGCAGCTCTTCAGGCTGGTAGCGATAGATCAGACTGGAAATGATGGCATTGATGCAGACCGACTTGCCGGAACCGGTGACACCCGCGATCAACAGGTGCGGCATCTTTGCAAGATCGTAGACATCGGAGCGCCCTCTGACGTCCTCACCCAACGCCAGCGGCAGCTCGGCGCGGCTCGACGCGTAGGCGTTCGACTCGAGGATCTCGCGCAGGTAGACGATCTTGCGCTGCGGGTTCGGTACCTCGACTCCCACCGCTCCCTTACCCGGTATGGGGGCGATGATCCGGATGGACGGTGCCTTGAGCGCCAAGGCGAGATCATCGGCTAGCGCCGCTATCCTGCCGACCTTCACCCCGGATGCGGGGACGACCTCGAATTGGGTAACCACGGGGCCCGTGGTGCGCCCGGTGATGTGCCCCTCGACCTTGAAGGTCCTCAGCGTGTCGACCAGCGTCGCGCCGAGCTCGTCGAGCGTCTGCGCGCTAACCCGGTACTCCTGGTCGGGCGGCGGTTGCAACAGCTCGACTGGCGGCAATTCCCCAGCGCCATCACCGAACAGCCAGGTCTGTGGATCTCGTTTCTTCTTCTTCTCGCGTGGCGGTGCGGCGGGGGGCGGGGGTTCGAGGGCGGGCGGCTCGGGCTCTTCCCGTTCCTTACGGTCACTGATCCTGGAGAGGAGGCCGCGTGACTCACGCCGGACCAGGCGCACGTTCAGCCATTCCCAGCCGGCACCGATTCGACGGCCGCCTGCCTTTGACCAATTCAGCAGCACCCCGCCGGCGCGGACCAGTGCAGCCGAGGCCCGTCTGGTAATCTCGGCGCCCCGGACGGTACCTCGCGCCAGGGCGCGGAACGGTTCCAGTCCGAGGATGAGGATGACGCCGACGGTGAGGAGGACGAGGAGCACGAGTGCGCTGCCGACCCAACCCAGCAGCCGTGCCATCAGACCGCCGGCCCAAGATCCGTAGCTGCCGGCGAGCCAGGGCGCGCCACCGTCGGCCGGATAGGCGAACGAGGCGAGGAGTGGCGGAACGAGAGCGAGCAGGGTGGCGAAGAAGAGGGTCCAGCGGCCAGTCTCGGATCGCTCGATCCTTCCCAGACTCCAGACACCCCAGATGATAGGAAAAAGCGGGACCACCGCCGCGCTCACCCCAAACGACCCGACCAAGGTGCCCGCTACCTCAGCACCTACCCGCCCCGCGATGTTGCCCGACGGGAATAGGCCTCGCGCGCCCTCGCCGAACAACTCCACCGGGATCAGGCTGAGCAGGGTGAATAGGCCAACGGCGATCAGGCCGATGCCGATCAGGATGCGTTGGGTACGGTCATCCTCCCGGTCACCCATGGCTCACCTCCTCACCGCGTCTTCTTCCCTCCACCCATCGACTGGCCGCTCGCCGGCTCGACGCCGGTGATCTGGCGATCGCGGAGGACCGGGACCTCGGGGATCGAGTCGACGGCACCGCAGAGTTTGACGTCGCTGCCCTGGCCGATCTTATCGAGGGCCCGGCCGGCCGCGGTCTCGCGGAGAAAGCGAGTGCTCACTGGCCCGTGCTCCCGTGCGAGAGCTAGGGCGGCCACGGCCCCATCCCCGAGCTCTGCCACCGTCTTGGACGCCTTCTTTCCACGATTCCGCTTCAGGTACGTTTCGACCAAGAGCCCGGCACAGAGCGCGTCCTCGACGCTCACTCGGCCACCGCGCCCCGCGCAGACTACAAGCGGCTCGCCCTCGTCCGCTTTCAGTTGTTTGGCCACGGCGCTCAGGTTGACCAAGGCACCGACGTAGACGGACCCGGCTGCCGACAGCGATGTCAGCACGTGGGTTCCGTTCGTCGTCGTCATCACGATGGTGCGGTCGCCCACAGCTTCTCTGGTGAACTCGGCGGGCGAGTTCCCCAGATCGAACCCCTCGATCCGTATTCCCTGCCGTTCGCCACAGAGCACGACATCACGACGGCCGATCGAGTTGGCAATTCGCAAGGCTTCTTCGATCGATGCGGCCGGCACTACCGCCTTCGCGCCATTGTGTATGGCCGTCGCGACGGTCGTCGCAGAACGAAGCACGTCAACCACGACCACATTGCGGTTGTGCACCGGGACACGTTCGAGCTCGGACGGCGTCCAGAGTACGTCGATCTTCATCTCGCGGCGCCCTCCAGCTTCGGCGCCGGGAATCGATCGAGGAAATGCGTGTCGATGTTGCCGGCACGGAAATCGGGATGCTCGAGCACCCTGCGCAGGAACGGAATCGTCGTGTGTACACCCTCGATGACGAACATGTCGAGCGCCAGGTCCGCTCGGTGGATCGCCTCTTCACGCGTCGGCGCGCGCACGATCAGCTTCGCGATCAGTGAGTCGTAGAACGGTGGTACGACGTAGTCGGTATAGACGTGCGTGTCGACGCGGACACCGGGCCCACCGGGCGGATGGAAGGTCGTGATCCGACCCGGCGACGGCCGGAAATCGTTCTCAGGATCCTCTGCGTTGATCCGGCACTCGAGTGCGTGGCTGAGAAGGCGCACACCATCGGGGATAGCCAGTGGCTCGCCGGCAGCCACACTGAGCTGTTCCTTGAGCAGATCGTAGCCGGTCGCTTCCTCGGTAACCGGATGCTCGACCTGGATCCGCGTGTTCATCTCGAGGAAGTAGAACTTGCCGTCGCTGTCGAGCAGGAACTCGACCGTGCCGGCGCCGACGTAGCCGATCGCCTCGACGCCGCGCAGGGCGGCCTCTCCCATCTGTGCCCGAAGCTCCTCGGTCACCGCCGGGCTGGGGGTTTCTTCGATGAGCTTCTGATGGCGACGCTGGACCGAGCAGTCGCGCTCGTTGAGGTGGACGCCCCTGCCGTGGCGATCGCCCAAGACCTGGATCTCGACGTGGCGGGCGCTCTCGAGCAGCCGCTCGATGTAAAGAGCGCCGTTGCCGAATGCCGCCTCAGCCTCGGCTCGGGCCATGGTGAAGAGTCTGTCGAACTCGTCGGCCAAACGAGCGACGCGCATGCCTTTGCCGCCGCCGCCGGCGGCCGCCTTGATCATGACCGGGAAGCCGATCTCCTCGGCCGCTTTGCGAGCGGCGCGCGGGTCGCTAATCGCATCTTCGCTTCCGGGTATCACCGGGACGCCGGCTTTGGCCATCGTACGGCGCGCGGCGACCTTGTCGCCCATCTGGCGTATCTGTTCGGCGGTCGGTCCGATGAACACCAGATCGGAGGCCTCGCAGATTTCGGCGAACTCGGCGTTCTCGGCCAAGAACCCGTAACCGGGGTGAATCGCATCGGCGCCGGTGATCTCAGCCGCCGCTATGATGCGCGGGATGTTGAGGTAGCTATCCTGGGCCGGGGGCGGCCCGATGCAGATGTCTTCGTCGGCGAACCGCACGTGCAGCGACTCGCGGTCGGCCTCGGAATGCACAACTACAGTCGGGATCCCGAGCTCGCGGCAGGCGCGTATGATGCGGAGGGCGATTTCGCCACGATTGGCGATCAGGATTTTCTGGAACAATGCCGTTACTCAGTCGGGCTTAACGCGGAAAAGGACCTGACCGTACTCGACAGGCTCGGCGTTCTCCACGGCGATCTCGACTATCGTTCCCGCGACCTCCGCCTCCAACTCGTTCATCAACTTCATCGCCTCGAGAATACAGAGTGTCTGGCCGACCTTCACGTGACCACCGACCTCAACATACGGATCGGCATCGGGAGCCGGCGCACGATAGAAGGTTCCAACCATCGGCGAGGTCACCTCGTGGTAGGCCGCCGCCGGCGCCTCGGCCGGTTCCGCGGCCGGCGCCTCGGACGGACCGGTCGGCGGAGCCGCGGGTGTCGGGCTGCCGCCGGCGTTGTGCCCGGCGCCGACCTGCATCGGCACGGAGCCCACCGCGTTGCCCCCGATCATGACCGATGGGCTCTTCGAGATACGGATCTTCGTGGCCCAGCGAGAGATCTCGAGCGTGTCGATGTCGCTGGACTCGACGGTCTCGATTAGACGCTTCAGAAATGCCAGGTCGATCATGAGGAGACGCGCTCCAAGTACTTGTTCTCGCGGCGGTCGACTTTGATCACGTCGCCGACATCGATAAAGAGCGGCACCTGAACGACGGCGCCGGTCTCGAGCTTCGCTCGCTTGGTTCCGCCCTGCGCCGTGTCGCCCTTAACTCCGGGCTCCGTATCGGCCACCTCCAGCTCGACGAAGAAGGGGACCTCGACGGAGATGGGTTCTCCATCACGGGTCAGGGCCTCGCAGACCATGTTCTCTTTCAGATAGACGAGCTGATTTTCGCCGATCGTCTGCGCCGGTAGCGGGATCTGCTCGTACGTTTCGTTGTCCATAAAATAATAGAACTGTCCGTCGGTGTAGCTGTATTGGACGGGTCGGCGCACCAACCGGACCTCGTCGACTTTTTCACCGGCGCGGAAAGTCCTTTCGATGACCGCGCCGGTCAGAACATTCTTCAGCTTGGTGCGGACGAAGGCGCCACCCTTCCCCGGCTTAACGTGCTGGAAATAGGTGATCGAGAAGAGTTCACCCTCGAATTCTATCGTCATCCCGTTACGGAAATCTGCCGTCGATGCCATTTTCCTTGCTACTATCAGGTTGTGGTAGATCTCCCGTTATCAGCGCTGGGACCTGCGGCCCGTGACTAGAGGGGCAAAGACCGCAACCAACCTTTTTCCAGCATTACCAGCGCGGTGGCACCCTCCGCGGTAACCAATAGGTCGTCCTCTATTCGGATCCCGCCCCACCCTGGAAAGTAGAGGCCAGGCTCCACTGTTACAACCGTGCCCGGTCGAAGCCGCTCCTCACTATGCCGTCCCAGGCGCGGTCCCTCGTGCACCTCGAGCCCGAGCCCGTGGCCGGTGCTGTGGGGGAACCGTTCCTCGAGCCCCGCCGCCTCGAAGCTACGGCGGGCCTGCGCATCGACTTCAGAGCCCAGCGCCCCGACCCGCAGAGCCGAGCACGCCGCTTCATGGGCAGCCAGGACGAGATCGTAGACCTCGCGCTGTCGGGCGTCCGCCTGGCCGACGACGAAAGTGCGGGTCAGATCGGAACAGTATCCACGCCAGCGTGCTCCGAAATCGATGAGCAGCAGGTCGCCTTCCTGGATCGGGCACTCGCTGGTTGCCGCGTGAGGGAGAGCCGACCGCTCGCCCGAGGCGACGATCGTCTCGAACGCAGCTCCCTCGGCGCCATGCCGGCGCATGCGATACTCAAGCTCGGCGGCGATGTCAACCTCTCGGGTGCCGGGCTGGACGAGCGGGAGCGTGTCGGCGAGGGCGGCGGCCGCGGTCTCGGCCGCCTTGCGGACCAGCTCGATCTCACCTTCATCCTTCTGCGCCCGAACCTCCTCAACGAGTCCGCTAATCGAACGCCAGTCGACGGCTCCGTCGTCATCGCGCAGACGCTGCCACTGGTCGACGGCGACGTGATTCGCCTCGAGGCCCAGGCGGCGACCGGCGAACTCGTGGGCCGCTTTGTCCGCCAGCCCGGCGAGTACCTTGTCGTGCAGAACGAGCAGCTCGAAGCCGGCATCGTCGGGCAGTTCCTGCTGAGCCTGCGTTTCGTAGCGTCCGTCGGTGATGAGTATCGCGCGTTCCCCATCGAGCAACAGCCAACCGCTGGAGCCGCTGAACCCCGTCAGGTAGCGAAGGTTCGGGATGTGGGAAACCAACAAGCCGTCGAGTTGGCGTTCTGCGAGGCCGGCACGGACGCGTGCGAGGCGCCGAGCAGCAGGATTATCGGGACTTCTCATTCGCGACGAAGGTAAGCGACCAATCCTTCCAAGGCGAGCAAGTAACTGTCGCCGCCGAAGCCCGCGACCAGCGCGACGGCGATGTCCGAGAGGTACGAGTGATGACGAAAGGACTCGCGTGCGTATATGTTCGTGAGGTGCACCTCGACGAACGGGGTACCGATAGCCTTCAGCGCGTCGCGGATCGCCACGCTCGTATGGGTGTAGCCGGCGGCATTCACAAGCAGGCCGCCGAAGTCAGACCCCGTACGCTGGATCCAGTCGACCAGCTCGCCTTCGATGTTCGATTGGAAGAAATCGACCTCGACACCCAGTTCCGTGCCCCGGGCCGCCAGACGCCGGTTGATGCTATCGAGCTCCTCGGATCCGTACCTCTCGGGTTCCCGGCGCCCCAGGAGGTTGAGATTAGGGCCGTGGAGGACGCCGACCCTTATTCCTTCAGGCCTCTCAGCCACTCCTGAAACTGTTCCAGGTCTTCGGAGCTCGATTCGGCGGCCTCCGCCGCGCTATCCGTGCCGCCAGGGTCGGCCGGCGGTCCCGTGGCCTGGGAGCCAGCCGCTGGGTCTGCGTTCTGCCCCTCCCGGTCATAAGCCAGCAGCCCTGAGAGATATTCCTCGATCGTCGGCGCTCCCGAAGGCTGTGCTGCGGGTGGCGCAGGCGCCGCGGGCTCGGCCACGGGGGTCGGAGCTTCAGCCACTGGTGCGGGAGCTTCGGGTACGGGCAGCTCGGGCTCGGGGGGCAGCACCTCGGGGGCCGGCGCCACGTCGGCTCCTGGCGGCAGGACATCGGGTGCGGGTGCCACGTCGAGATCAGGCGGCGTTTCGTCGATGGTCGGAACGATCTCGAGCTCAGGCTCAGGCGTCTCGGGCAGCGCTTCCGCCGGTTCGCCCCGGGCGAGATCAGCGAGGCCGCCGACTCCCGCCGGCATCGGCGCAGCGTCACCACGCCTTACCATCGCGTCGAACGAGGCGGCGAACGGGTCGAGATGGTCCATCCCGGCCACCGGCGCCTCGTCTTCGAAGTTGAACTCGCCAGTCGGGGGCGCTTCCTCGGGCGTCGCCGCTGCCGCGTCGAGCGAGGAGGCAGCGGGTTCAGCGGTCCCGACGCCTGGGGCGCCCAAGATCTCAGCGGGCGGCTGCGCCTCCTCTCCGGGAGGCGCGATCTCCTCGAACGACGGCGGCGCTTCGAAGGACGGCGGCTCCTCGGAAACCTCCAACCCGTCGGGAAACGCCGGCGCATCGGCAAACGCCTGTTCCTCGGGGAACGCCGGTGCCTCGAGAAACGCCTCCTCGTCGGGCGGTGCGATGTCGGTCAGCTCCAACAGCGCGGCCAGATCATCGGCCTCGGGCTCTTCCCGGGCCTCAGCGAGCTGCTGCTCCAACTCGGCGATCCGTGCCTGCAGACGCTCGTCTGCCGGTTGCCTCATGGCAAGCTCGCGGTACACGCCCAGCGCGTCTTCGTAGAGCCCCTGGTCGGCGTACAGCTCGGCCATCGTCTCCGTCAGCATGCCCTCGACTGCCGGGCCCGCGCCCTCGAGTTCGTCCTCGACGCCCTCGTCGCCGACCAATTCGGCTGTGGGCGCCTCGGCTTCCTCACCGCCGAATTCATCCCGCAGACTGCCGACACCGAGGTCGTCTCCCGCCTGCCCCTCCATGTCCTCCTCGCGCAGGAACCCGGGAGTCCACTCATCCATTTCTCCGAGGTCGATCTCGGGACGACGCGGTTCGGCGGCCGCCAGATCGTCGAAAGCGTCCAGGCCCTCGAGCTCCGGCGGCTCCTCCGGCGCCTCCAACGGGGACACCTCAGCGTACTCGGCCTCGTCGCCCAGCTCTACCTGCTGTCCTTTGCCGACCAACCCCTCGACTGGCTCCGCCGAGAACTCCACCGCTTCCTCTTCCGGACCCTCGGCCATGCCGCCCATCTCCCAGGGTCTCCCCTGTTCCGCGGCCGGGACCTCGGGCTCGGCGATCTCCGCCGGCTCCGTAGGCTCGGGCCCGGCTGCCGGCGGAGCCTCCGGAGTTGCGACCGGCTCGGCCGGCGCCGATACGCCACTCTCGATCAGCTTCTGCAGCTCCTCCTGCACCTCCTCGTTGCGCGGGTCGACCTGCAGTATCCGCTCGAACCACGAGCGCGCGTCCTCGACCCGGCCACCCCGGAGCGCCAGATCGCCGAGAGCCTTCATGGCTATCATGTTCTGAGGATCGAGCTCGAGGACTTTCGAGAACTGCTCGTGTGCATCCGCGTAGCGCTCGCTGTCGATGTAGATGCGTCCCAAGACGTTATAGGCGCTGATGTACTGGGGATGGTTCTTCAACCCGTGGAGGATCAGGCCCTCCGCTTTCCCGTACTCCCCCGCCCGGCGATAGGCGTCTGCCAGATGGGCAAACACCAAGCCCTGAGAGTGCTCGGCGTAGCGCTTCTCGAGTTGTTCGATCTCCTGCTGGACGTCGTTGTCCGGAGGCATGTCCTGTACTCCTTGGGGCGGCTGCGTTCCCACGCAAGGAGGCGGGGGGATCGTGCAAATATATTTGTTCCAATGCGTTAGTGTCAACGCTGACTGTAGCGTTTCTTACGTTCAGACGCGCCGCAGTCGCCGAGACCAGGGCCGGGCGCCGGTAGCATTTTCGCACGCCCCGAATAGATTCAGTCCACACATTCCACAGAATATCAAGGACTGGCTATATGCTGCGCTCAATGCGTCGGAACACGAAGATCATAATGCTGGTGGTGGTCCTGGCCTTCGTCGGCCTCATGGTCTTCCAGTGGGGCATGGACATCTCGGGGAGAAGCAACCCCCGCGCGGTCGGCGAGGTCGGGCGAATCAACGGTACTCCGATCAGCTATCAGGTCTGGACGAGTACTTACCGTAGCTTGACTGACCAGGCGCGCTTGCAGAAGGGTTCGGCCCTGGATGACCGCGAGCTGGACTTCATCGAGGAGCAGACCTGGACCCAGCTGGTCAATCAGATCTTGATCGAGCAGGAACTGGAGCGCCGGGACATCTCTGTGACCGACGAGGAGGTCCGGCTGGCGTTCCAGACGACGCCGCCGCCCTGGCTGATGGAGAACGAACTGTTTCAGACGGGTGGTCAATTCGATTACGAAAAGTACCAAGGTTTCTTCTCCTCGCCGGGAGTCGACCCGGGGTTGCTTCTGCAGATCGAAAGCTACTACCGGGCGGTTCTGCCACGCGCCCGCCTGATGGAGCAGATCGGGACCGGCATCTACATCTCCGACTCGGAGCTGTGGTATGGGTACCGGGACCAGAACGAGCGGGGCAGCGTCGGCTACCTGGTGCTGGATCCGGAGCTGGCGGTGGCGGGCTCCGCCGTCGAGGTGACAGAGGAGGAGCTCATCCGCTCGTACGAAGAGAACCTGGAAGACTACGCGAGGGCGGCAGTCGCGGAAGTCATGCTGGTGCAGTTCTCGCGGCTCCCTGGGCCGGCGGACAGTGCCGCAGCCTTGGAGGCGGCACGGCAAATCTACGAGGACTTGCAGGCGGGTGCAGACTTCGCGGAGCTGGCCCAGGCCAACAGTCGCGATCCGGGCTCAGCGTCGCAAGGTGGAGAATTGGGCTGGTTCGGGCGCGGCGACATGACCCCGGCATTTGACTCGGTGGTCTTCGAGCTGAATGTGGGCGAGATCTCGGGGCCGGTGCTCTCCAGCTACGGATATCACATCATCAAGCTGGAGGAGAGGGAGGAGGAACGCGTTCGTGCCTCGCACATCCTGATCACGGTCCGGCTGGCAGGCGCGACGGAGGACCAGTTGCTGGGGAGCGTCGATCGCTTCGAGCGGATTGCGCTGGCCGCGGGGATGGACGAGGCGATCGACTCGTTGGGGGTCGAGTCGCGCACGGTCACACTGGCCGAGGGGAGCGATTTCGTGCCGGGTATCGGGGTGTTCGCTCCGGCCCACCACTGGGCTTTCCACGACTCCACAGTGATCGGCGACCTGAGCCCGGTCTACGAAACCGATCAGGGGTGGTACTTCCTGGACCTCAGGGCACTTAATCCCGAGGGCTATGTCCCGTTTGCCGACGCGGAGCCGTCGGTCCGCCGCCGCTTGGTACTGGAGAAGAAGAAGGTGCTGGCCCGCGGTATCGCCGAGCAGATCGCTGTCGAGTTGAGCGAAGGTAAGACTTTGGACGAGGTCGGCGCCGATCACGGACTGGCGTACCAGACGACCACGCTGTTCACCCGCTACGACTACGTTCCCGGCCTCGGCCAAGGCAGCCATGTCGTCGGTACCGCCTTCGGGCTGGACCCCTACCAGGTGGCAGGCCCAATAGAGTCCGACGACCGGTTCTACTTCGTCCAGCTGATCGAGCGCATCGAGCCGAGCCGCGAACAGTTCGAGCAGGGCAAAGAGGAGCTGCGGGCGCGTCTCATGCTCCGGCGGCAGCAGACGGCTATGGATGAATGGCTGGCGGGCCTGAGAGAATCTGCGACGATTGAGGACTACCGGAGGGACATCTTCGTACCGTGATCCTGAGCAGTCAGCCGCCTCTACTCAGAGCATCATACGTGCCACGTAGGCCACCACCAACACGCCAGCGACGCTGAACAGGTTCACGTTGAGGACGATCGGCCCCAGCGTGAAGGCGATCACCAACAGGTCAACGCTGAGCGGGCCGAGGCTCGCCGAGATCGTCGTCGTGAAGAATTCCCGGAACGGACCTTCGGGAATGAAGAGCACCGATAGCTTGGTCAGAATCGCACCCAGCAGCAGGCCGAGCGCCAGGATCGCCGCGATCCGCCACGGCGAGCGGCCCGAGGGCCGCACGAGTAGTCCGTCTCCCCTTGTCACTGTCGCCGCTCGACTGTGTAGTTGACCGCTCCAGCCAGTGCGCTTGCCGCCCGGCTCTCCGGCAGACCTTCGATAGCGCTCAGCGCCCGGTCCGCGAATTCCCTTGCCTTCGCCCTGGCAAACGAGATGCCGCCGCATGCCTCGGTGGCCTCGACGACGCGCACGATCAGATCGTCATCGGGCTCGGGGTCGGCGAACAGCGCGTTCACAGCGAGCCGCTGCTCGCCATCGAATTCGCGCAGCGCCATGATGAGCGGTAGTGTGACTTTGTGCTCGCGTAGATCGTGACCCGCGGGCTTTCCGGTGACGTCTTCGCTGCCGATATAGTCGAGAATGTCGTCGGCGACCTGAAAAGCCATGCCCAGAGCGTGCCCGTAACTCTTCAGCCTATTCCTATATGTTGGATCGCCAACCATGGCACCCAGCTCGCAGGCGGCTGACATCAGCGAGGCGGTTTTCGCCTCGATCAAGCGGTAGTAGTCGTCTTCGGTAAACGAGAGGGAATCGTGCGTGGCGAGCTGCCTCATCTCGCCGATTGTCATGGCGTTCGCCGCTGCGGCCAGCACGGCGATGACGTCGACCCGCTGCAATCGGGCCATCTCCATGACCGAGCGCGAATACAGATAGTCGCCCATGATGATAGCCGTCTGATAGCCCCAGACCGAGTTGACGGTCGGCATCCCGCGACGCAACGCCGAGTGATCGACGGCGTCATCGTGAACGAGGGTCGCTAAATGAACCGCTTCGACTACGGCAGCCAGCAGCAGGGCCTCACGGCTCGGCTTGTCGCCAATCTCGTTGCTCAGCAGCAACAAGGTAGGTCGGAAGAGCTTTCCGCGCTTCAGTAGCAGATAGTCGTTGACTTCTTCGATAAGCTCGAATTCGTCGACGACGAGTCGACGCATCAGATCGTCGAGCTCTGCGAGTCGATCGCTGACCGGCTCTTGAATGCGGGCTAGTCCTGCCAGTGCAGTAGGCGGCATGACCGATATTTCAGGAGAACACCATGTACGCCCGGGCGCACAACTTGGCGACACTTTAGCGAGGAGTAAGCGGATTTGTCAAAGGGGGGGTGCGATTACGGCCGTAGGGCAGACACGCGCCGGCCAACATCCATGAAATTCATGTCACAGCCCATGACGCGCTCGTACCATTCCAGCGCGTGCTGCGTTTCGCCGAGGTCCTCGTAGGAGCGGCCCATGGCGTAGAAGATGCCGACAAGCTCCTCATCTTTGTGGCCGGGTACCTGCAAGGCCCGGTTGAGAACCTTGAGCGCGATGCGCTGGTCGCCCTTCTCGGTGAAGCAGGCGCCGAGCATCTCGATCGCGCGCAGCCGGAATTCGAGACCGCGCGCGGCGATCTGAAACTCGGCGATCGCTTCGTCCAGCAACCCCATGTCCCTGAAGGCACAGCCGAGATCGTAGTGGCTGGCCGCGTCTTCTTCCTCGATCGCCTCCGCCACCTTCGACCTGAACTGGCTCAGCATGTCGGCGAAGTTGACGTCCGACTCGCTCTGCGGATCCGCCGCGGCGATCTTGAAGCGCGTGCTCTTGCGCGCCGCCTTCTCCTCCTCGACCAGCAAGCCTAGATCGACGTAATCCCCTGCCGCCTGGCCCGGCGCCGCCGGCGCCGCAGGAGCCGCTTCCTCCTCGACGAACATCTCGAGTGCCGCCGCAGCCCGCCCGTTTTTTGGGTCGAGCTCCAGGACGCGCGCGTAGACGGCGCGAGCTTTGTTCGAGGCGTCGCTCCGGTCGAGACAGTCGGCCAACGCCAGGTAGGCATCGACCAGGGCTGGGCCGTCGCCCGCCCTCAGGGCAAGCTCGACCCGCTTCTGGTAGGCTTGTACATCGTTAACGTCGAGTCGGAGCATCTCATCGAGCACGCGGCCGGCGTCCGCGAAGCGACCCTGCTGCTCGTACCCTTGAAGCGCCTGACCCAAGCAGACGGACGCCTTCTCACGATCGCCGGTCTCGAGCAGCGCCTCGGCGAGATCGAACAGGGTGTCGGCCTGGCCTTCCTCGGTCCGTATTCTGGCCTCGAGCTCGGCGATCCGATCTTCCGGAGTCGTGACCGGTTCCTCGAGCGGCGGTACCACCGGCTCCAGCAATTCTTCGGGGGCTGGCGTAACCGGGGTCGGCTCGACCCACTCGGTGGCGGGCGGCTCCTCGAGGTCGATCGACGGCGGCTCGTGCCCGAACTCGGGCTCCACCGGCACATCGTCACCTAGTGAGGTGGGCGTGATGTCAAGCGGCGGCTCGGCCAGCTCCTCGGGTCCGAATAGCTCCTGCTCCAGCTCCTGCAGCGAGTCGGCATCGATGTCCACGCCTTCCATATCGAGGCCACCCGGCCCTAGATCGATGGCGGCCTCAGCATCCACGTCGCTCGTCATCTCCAGGCTTTGCGGCGGCTCAACGAACGGTTCGTCGCCGAAGACCGGCTCATCGCCCAGACCGGGCTCATCGCCCAGACCGGGCTCGTCGCCCAAGCCGGGTTCTTCGACCAAGAGTGGCTCATCGCCCAAGTCCGGCTCGTCGGCCATGACAGGCTCGTCGGCCACAACCGGTTCCGGTCGTCGCGGAGGCTCAGGTTCGGGTTCGGGTTCGGGCTCGTCACCCCAAGGCAGGATCTCGGGCAGATCGATGACACCCACCGCATCTGTTGCACTGGAGGTCGACTCTTCCTCGGGTGGGTGGACCTCTGGATCCCGGTCGGGTGCGAGCTCCATAATGCGGTCCCTGGTCTCCTGGGCGTCCGCCTCGCGGCCTTCCTGGTTCAGATCGCGCCAGGCCAGCCGCAGCTGCTCGACCGCGTTCTGCGTGTGATTGTGTTCGATCAGCTGGTCCGCGATCATCAACCGGACCTCGGGGTCCGGCGACAGATCGGCGAACTCCATGAGCGCCGAGAAGGCGGCATCGAGCTGACCCGACCGCTGCATACGCTCGGCGTACTCGAGGAAGTGCCTGCGCGCGTCGGAAAGGAAGCCCTTGGCCGCACCGATCTTGCCCAGCTTCAAGTAGGCCGAGTGCCGGTTCGGCTGATTGCGGAGGATCTTGTTGCAGAGGGCGATCGCGTTGTTGTAGAAGCCGGCGGCGAGGTGCCCGTCGGCGGCGAGCTCGTAGTAGTGGACGGCCCTGTTGACGTTGCCGACGCGCCGGTAGAGGTCCCCGATCCGGTTGTAGAGCGCGAGGTCGACGTCCTTGCCCCGCTCCAGCTTGTCGGCCTCGAGCGCAGCCTCGTACTCCTCGATCGCGCGCTTCCAATTCTCGCGCTGCTCGAAGGCTCTCGCCCGCTGCCTGTGCCTAGCTGCTGCGCTCATCCGTGTCCTGACTATCTATCGGGTTGTCCCCGTGAGCCGCCAATGCCGCCGGGAGCCCCGGCAAGCTTCGGCATAACCTGTAAAGATATACAATCCCCGTGACTTTTCGGCAGCCCGGCGGGCCCCGAGCGAACGGGCGCCCGCTGCGGGCGCGGCCAGGTTAGAGGCGGCTGCGGGCAATGTACCCCGAAAAGCAAGCTATGTTGCAGATCAGTGGACCCGCACCCCCCGCTTCCAGACCGCAGCGCAGTGATTGCAGCCATAAAGGTACGGCACGAGCCGGTAGTCGGGAACGCCGAAGGCCGCTACATCGGCTGGCGCCCCGGGCTCCAGCGTGCCGCGCCCATCCCCCAGCCGCAGGGCCGCCGCACCGTTGGCGGTGACCGCGACGAAGGCCTCGGCGGGCACCATCCCCAGCTGGCTGCAGGCGATACTCATCACCACCTGGAGGTTTACGGTCGGCGACGATCCGGGGTTGTAGTCGGTCGCCAGGGCGACGGCCGCCCCAGCATCGATCAGCTGCCGGGCCGGCGGATAGTACGACTTGCCCAGGAAGAGCAGCGTCCCCGGCAGAAGCGTGGCGACGGTCCGCGACCCTGCCAGGGCCGCGATACCGGGCTCGGAAATCGCGCCCAGGTGGTCGGCCGAGGCGGCGTCGAACTCCGCGGCGAGCTCGGCGCCACCACTCGATTCGAACTCGTCGGCGTGTAGCCTCGGTACCAGCCCGTTCGTCACGGCGGCCTCGAGCACGCGCCGGGTCTCTTCGGGCGTGTACACACCGGGCTCCATGAAGACGTCGCAGAAGACCGCCAGACCCTCCTCGGCGACGGCTGGGATCATCTCGTCGACCACGAGATCCAGGTACTCAGCGCGGCGCTCGCGGAATTCCGGCGGAAAGGCATGGGCGCCCAAGAAAGTGGGCACCAGGTCGATCCACTCCTCCGCCGCCAGCGTCCGAACGACCCGGAGCATCTTCAGCTCGTCCTCGGTCGTCAGGCCGTACCCGCTCTTCACCTCCGCCGTCGTCGTCCCGTGCTCCATCATTCGACGTAGCCGGGCCCGGCCGAGGTCGACCAGCTCCGCTTCCGAGCGCTGCCGCAAGTCGCGCACCGACGCGTTGATGCCGCCACCGCGGCGGGCGATCTCCATGTACGGTACACCGCGGCAGCGCTGCTCGTACTCGTCGAGGCGATAACGCCCGAATACAGCGTGCGTGTGGGAGTCGACCAACCCCGGAGCGAGCACATGACCGCTGAGATCGAGCCGCTCGGCGTCCGGGAAGCGCTCGCCTATTCCCTCACGTGAGCCGACGGCTTCGACCTTGCCAGCCCGGATCGCGATCGCCCCGTCCTCCACCAGGCCGATGTCGGACATCGATCCACGCCTGCGCGGTTCGCTGCCGCCCGGGCAGGTCAGAATCTGCGACGCCTCGATTATGAGAGTGTCGTGGTCCGGCATAGTGATGTTGAAGTTCAATATTCGACAGCCGACATACGACTGCCGATTTTTCAGCTTCTTTTCAACGACCGACGTTCGGCGCTCGACGCTCGACGCTCAAGTGTCGCACGGCCGAACGTAGGGCGTCGGAGGTCGACAGTCGAGAACGAGCCGATACTGGGCAATCGATTGTCGACTGTCGAATCTTCAGTCTATCCCGGCATAGGGATCTTAATCCCATGCTTGCGGGCGGTCTCTACGGCGCTCTCATAGCCGGCATCGGCGTGCCGCGCCACACCGCTGCCCGGATCGTTGGTAAGCACGCGCTGCAGCCGCCTTGCGGCTTCGGGAGTACCATCGGCGACGACTACCATACCGGCGTGCAGCGAGTCACCGATACCCACGCCACCTCCGTGGTGGAAGCTGACCCAGGTCGCACCGCTCGCCACGTTGAGCATGGCGTTGAGTACCGGCCAGTCGGCGATTGCGTCGCTACCGTCTCTCATCCCTTCGGTCTCACGGAAGGGGCTCGCCACCGAACCGGTGTCGAGATGGTCACGCCCGATGACGATAGGCGCCTTGACGTCGCCGCGGGCCACGAGCTCGTTGATGGCCAGGCCGAATTTGGCGCGCTCACCCTGCCCGAGCCAGCAGATCCGCGACGGGAGACCCTGAAACGCGACCCGCTCGCTGGCCATCCTGATCCAGCGTCCCAGCGCCTCGTCTTCAGGAAACAACTCGAGGACTAACTCGTCGGTGCGATGGATGTCGGACGGCTCGCCCGAGAGCGCTGCCCAACGGAACGGCCCCTTGCCAAGGCAGAAGAGCGGACGGACGTAGGCCTGCACGAAGCCAGGGAAGTCGAAGGCGTCCTCGACGCCGGCATCCCGGGCCTGTGCCCGGATGTTGTTTCCGTAGTCGAACACGATCGCGCCCCGGCGCTTCAGATCGAGCATACCGCGGACATGCACCGCCATGGAGTCCATCGCCCGCTTCACGTATTCCTCGGGATCGCGAGACCTCAGGTCCGCCGCTTCTTCAAGGGAAAGGCCCTTCGGTACGTAGCCGTTCAGCGCATCGTGGGCGCTCGTCTGGTCGGTGACAAGGTCCGGCACGATCCCGCGCCTGGCGATCTCGGGGACGACGTCGGCGCAGTTACCCACGAGACCCACCGACAGCGCTTCCTTCCGATCGCGGGCGCCCAGCACAGACTCCAGCGCCTCATCTAGATCATCCGTGGCGCGGTCCAGATAGCGCGTTTCCAGGCGACGCTCGATCCGGGCCGGGTCGACTTCGACGCCGAGGAACGCCGCCCCGTTCATAGTCGCCGCAAGCGGTTGGGCACCGCCCATGCCTCCCAGACCGCCCGTGAGCAAGAGGCGCCCTGCGAGCGAGCCGCCGAAATGCTCGCCGGCTGCCGCCGCGAACGTCTCGAACGTCCCCTGCAGGATCCCCTGCGTACCGATATAGATCCAGGAACCGGCGGTCATCTGGCCGAACATGATCAGGCCCTTCCGCTCCAGGTCCCTGAAGTAGTCCCAGTTCGCCCAGCGACCCACCAAGTTGGCGTTGGCGATCAGTACGCGCGGAGCGTCGCGGTGCGTTGTGAACACACCGACGGGCTTGCCACTCTGCACGAGAAGCGTCTCGTCATCGCCGAGCTCGCGTAGCGCCCGCACTATTGCCTCGTACGCCTCCCAAGAACGTGCGGCTTTGCCCGATCCACCGTAGATAATCAGTTCGGCGGGTTTCTCGGCCACCGCCGGATCGAGGTTATTCATCAACATCCTGAGCGCAGCTTCCTGTCCCCAGCCTTTGCAGGAGATCTCCGCTCCCCGCGGAGCCCGCACTTCGCGCGGCCCCTTCATCACCGTGGACATCGGCTCCTCCAATCCATGCGCTGTCTTCCCGCCGCCCGGCCCAGCAGTTCTTGAGGCTTGTTTCCTAACCCCGTGTTTCCTGGCGGTAGTCAAACTTCACGTCTTGCAAGTCGTCCAGGTTGACCCTAAAAGTGAACACAAAATTGCCGTTGGATGCCTTCATGAAGGAGAAGGTCGCAGACCAGCGGTGCAGGCTGCGTCGCAGGCTTAGCGAATGGTCCACGAACTGCCCCCCCTCGATATCGTACTGAGTGCGCCAGGAAAGCCTCCAGTTCTCGGTGGGCTGGAAACCAAAGTTCGCCCGTACCGATTGACGATTACTCGGCGGATCCTGACCCGGCGTCGGCCGCGTCCGCAACAGGCTGTAGTCGATGCTCAGCGTCCACGGCTGCCGCGCCCCGCGCCCCCGCTCATCTCGCTCGGGGACCTCGTCTTCCCTTAGACTCTCCAACTCCGCATCGCTGACCTCCTCCGCCTGCGGCACGATCCCGCTGCCCGACCTCACGTCATCTGCCCCCCCAAAGAGCCCTTCAAACGTGCGCGCGCCCAGCGAGAAACCGAGGTTGAGCTGAGTCAGGAACGGAGCGAACCGACGCCCCGTCTCGCTTTCCTCGAACAGATCGTGAGTGAAACGCAGCGTCAACCCTCGCAACAACTCGGAGGTGATCGAGTTCGAGATCGACCCGGTCGTCACCTTCCCTTCCACGACGTCGTAGGTCAGCGCCGAGGTCCTGATGGCGAGCAGCATTATCTTGCGCGCCTCCTCCTGCTGCGGGCTCGCCGCGAGACTGTCCTGGGGCGTGCCGGGGAGCGAGTCCTCCTGTAAATCGTTACGTGGCTTGAGTTTAGCTTCGAAGGTCTGCTGCAGCCCCAACGTGATGACATGGTTCTCACGAAGGTCGTCGACCCCGAAAACCTCACGGGCTCGCTGCGATGGGGTCACTGCCGGACTATAGCTCCAGCTGATGACCGGCGAAATCTTGTGACGGATTCGCTCCACCGGCCCGACGCCCGGGAAGAAGCCGTAGATGTCGCTGTTGAGGCCAGCACCGACGGATACGCGGGTCGGCGCTGAGATGAACCTGAGGTTCGTCTGGTTGTTGCGTCGGAGCTGGCCGCTGAAGTTTACCGCCGGGGTCAATGTCGTGGAGCCGATCAGGCGCTGCTGGTAACCCAGCGAAGTTCGCCAATTGATGTCGCCCTGCCGCTTCTTGTCCCCGATCACGATTGTGTCCTCCACCACATCGAGCGTGTCGGTGACCTGTTCTCTGTATGTCGCACTCGAGTTCCAACGGATATTTCCAAGACTCAGATTCGATGTCAGCCCACCGTTCAAGTTCGATTGTCCGGGGCGACCCGGCGTCTCCGAAGTCGAGCGGGTCAGGTTGGTGCTGCCGGTCCAGGTCAGCCCGTGGTACCAGCTTCGGTTGATCGGCGAGGGCGAGGGCGTTATGACGATGGGCGACAGGGTGAGCGAGAACGACGGCAGCGTCATGGTCGTAGCTTGCGGCGACTCCGTCGGATTCGACAGAGGTTGGACCCGCTGGGCGCCGATATTCAGTGTCCCCCAATCGAATCGGCGCGAATAGGAGATGTTCGAACGCAGCTGCTGTACCAGCCGCTCGGGGTTGAATTCGTTCTCGCGCTGGAACTGTTGACTCGAGACGAAACTGACCGAGGCACGAAGGTTGGCCCGCTCACCGAACTGCTGGCTGTGATTCCAGGCCAGCGACAGTTCCCGGCCGCCGTCGGGCAGAATGAAATAGGAGGTACCAAGCCGTCCTGAAAGGAACTTCTCGCGCCAGCGGTAGCGGTAGAATCCATCGAAGCGCGTCCAAGTATCGGACCACCAATCGACACTGAACTGGGCGTCCATATAGTCGCTGATCGCCCAGTAGTATCCAACGTTTGAGATGTGCCGTTGGTAGCCGGCGGATTGGCGAACGATGTCGTTGACCCCGAACTGTAGCGTCAGAATCCCACTGTGCCTGCCTCTGCGGATGTCCTGCGCCATGAACGGGAACCAGAAGACGGGCACGTCCCCAAAGTAGACGCGTACTGGCCAGGCGACGACGATGTGCCCGAGCACGAGCTTGATCTTGTCCGATTCGAAGCGGTAGTGCGGTTCCGGCAGGTCACAGGAGGTAAAGTGGCCCCCCTCCACCCATAGCGTGTCGCTGCCCTCGAGGGTGAAATCGCCCTCGACGTTCCAGATCTCCCAGCGCGTTCGCCCGCCGACGACCGTTCCGATCTTCGACTCCGTGTGATAAAAGAAGGGGCCCTCCTCGCTGTCCACCTCCTCACCCTTGTTGTTGATCAGCTTGGACTTGCCGAAGGCAATTATGTACTGGGTCTGGCCGTCGAAGATGACCGAGTCGGCGTACAGGTTCTCGTTCTCTTGCACGCGCTCGATGTGCGCCCGCTGATTGAGGTGGATCCTCTGGTCGCCCGTGTAGAACTGCAGCGTGTCTCCGCGATAGATCACGGGGCGGTAGCCGGGACGTTCCATTAGGGCCCGCATCAGCGAATCGGGATCAGGGAACGGCTCGCCGAGATCGCGCAGCGAGTCGGCGGCTACTGAATCTTGAGCAGCCCCCTCCAGGTCGGGCACCCTATCCGGCCTGCGAGCCCGGGTCGTGTCTTGTGCGGCTCGAGTCGTGTCCTGCGGAACAGCGGCGGGCGGCAGGGGCGCGGCCGGCAGTTCGGGGACGGATGGGGGCAGCCCTGCCAGCGCGACCGCGGTGAGGGCGGCCAGCGCCCGCCCCGGGGCGGGGTCAGTCGGCGATCGCTTCCGGGCTCTCACGTCCCGCGAGTCGCCGGCGATCCACGATGGCGACGAGGAGGACCGAAATCTCATACAAAACAAGCAGTGGCACCATCATCATAAGCATCGTGCCGACGTCGGCCGGTGTCAGGAGAGCCGAGAGCACCGAGACGGCGACGATCGCGTGGCGCCGGAATCGTCTCAGGCTGCCGGCGTCGATCAGGCCGAGCACAGAGAGCATAAGGCATACCAACGGCAGCTCGAATATGATCCCGAACGCCAGAATCAGCCTCGTAGCGAAGCGCAAGTACTCGCCAATCGTAATGATGGGCGCTAGTGCCTGCGTCTGGAAGTTGAGCAGAAACCGCAGGGCGAGGGGGAGTACCAGGAAGTAGGCCATCGCAACGCCCAGCAGAAACAGCAGAAAGCCGCCTATGACCGCCGGCACCACGGCCTTCTTCTCGTGCTCGAACAACGCCGGCGCCAGAAAGCCCCAGGTGTGATAGACGAGGATGGGGACCGACAGGATGATCCCCACGACGAACGCCAGCTTGAGCGTGACGGTCATCGGTTCTGTGGGGCTGGTGAAGAGCAGCATGCCATCAGGCACGAGCGGCACTATGGGCCGCTTGAGCAAGCCGATGACGTCCAGCTCGGTGACGATGAAGAAGCCGGCCACGGAGAGCGTCAGCACCGTCACGCCCATCCAGATGAGACGCGAGCGCAACTCATCGAGATGTTCGAGGAAAGGCATTTCGCCCGAGCCCTTTGCCCGCTTCACTGTTCCCTGTCCTTGTCCTTGGGCCGCTTGGGTGACGGTTCCTCCGCCAGTACCGATTCGAGGAAGTCGAGCTGCGCGGCGTCATAACCCTCGCGCTCGGCCAGTTCCCGGATAGTCTCCAGGAACTCCTCGGGATCCTGGAAGTTGGTGTAGACCGAGGCGAACCGTACGTAGGCGACCTGGTCGAGGTCGCGCAGGTGCTGCATCACGAGCTCGCCGATCTGCCAGCTTTCCACTTCGCCCGACTCGCTGCGCTCGAGGCTCTCTTCGATCGCGTCGGCGATCCCCTCGATTTGGCGGAGCGTGACGGGACGTTTGGTGCAGGCGAACTGGATGCCGCGGATCAGTTTGCTGCGATCGAAGGGCTCGGAGCTGCCATCGCGCTTCTTGACGGCGAGCGGCCTTTCTTCGACGACCTCGTAGGTCGTGAACCGCGCATCACAGCTCTCGCACTCGCGGCGGCGACGGACGGCACGGCCCTCGCGACTGGTGCGCGAGTCAACGACCCGGTTCTTCGTGTGACCGCAGTATGGACAGCGCATTTGGGAAGGGATGGTCAGCCCGGCAGCCTGCCGAGCGCGCCGTTAGCGGCAGCTCAGACGTTCCGCCTGGTCGCGGGCCAGCCGGGACTCATCGCTCCTTGGGTAACCAGCTATCACACGTTGGAAATACTCACAAGCCGTGTCTTTGTTTCCCTGGTCGATCTGAAGGAGTCCCGCCTTGTAGAGTGCTGTCGGCGCCGCACTCGAGTTGGGGTACAGCTCAACCACGCGGTTGTATTCACGAATCGCCCGCCCGGCGTCGCCCTCTTCCCGGTAGGTCTCCGCAAGGTAGTACTGTGCGTCGGGGGCCAGTTCGTCCGCGGGGTACTCGACCAGGAATTCCTGGAACCCGGTGCGCGCGGTTTCGTAGGCTCCGCGACGGAATTGTTCGATCGCTGCCGAGTAGAGGGAGCGGGGCTCACCCCCCGCTCCCCGATCCAGCCCGAGGGCCGCCGCATCGCCGACGCTATCGAGCTCGGCAAACTCCTCAGCCGCAGTCTGTCGATCAAGCTGCCGCCGTTCCATACGATCTCGCAGGCCACTGAGCACGATCTGGCTCTGGCCCAGCAGCTCCTGGATCTCGACCAGCTGGCGTTCCATATCATCCAACTGTTGCAGGAGATCGCCGCGAACTGTGACGACGAGCGCTCCCTGGTTTTCGAGCGCCTCGGACACGGAGCTCTCCAGCTGTGTGACGCTGCTGGCGATCGAGTCCTGGCGAGCGCGGACGCTGGCCAGGTCCTCACGAATCCTGTCGACGTCCTTCTTCGATGCACAGGCAGCAAGGCCTGTCACAGCGAAGACGAGGAGCGATTTTGCGGCGGCCTTCATGGGAGCTGCTCGTTCTTCTAGTTAGCGAGTTGGCCGTGATCCGTGACATTGAACTCTGCGCGACGGTTCTGCGCCCAAGCGTCCTCGTTCGAGGCACGCGCTACCGGCCGCTCTTCGCCGTAGCTGATGGTTGCGAAGCGGCCCACATCGACGCCGTAACTCACCAGGTAGCGGCGCACCGCCTCGGCGCGACGCTGGCCGAGCGCCAGGTTGTACTCGTTGGAGCCGCGCTCGTCACAGTGACCCTCAATGCGCAGCTCGACACCGGGGTACTCGCGCAGGACGGTGACCTTACGCTGCAGGACCTCAGCCGCGTCGGGCCGGATATCGGACTTGTCGAAGTCGAAGTGGACGCGCTCGGCGATAACCGCCAACACACGGTTGCGCTCCGCCTCGGCACGACGTCGTTCCTCCTCCTCGCGGCGGAGTCGCGCTTCCTCCTCTAGGCGGGCGCGCTCCGCTGCCTCGTCCACGGTCGGCTCTTCGACCTGGGGCTCGGGCTCGGGCTCGGGTTCGGGCTCGGGAGCACCGCCGCCACAAGCCGCCATCACGGCAACCAGGCCCAGGGCCACCAACCAACCCGCCGTGTTCTTCCAGCTGTTAGACATAAGACCACTCCCTACGGGTTATTGCTCTCGGAGCCAACAGCCGCTCCGCTTGTGAGGTGAGAGGCTGAATCTAAGCGGCCGGACCAGTCAGGCAAGCGGGCTCCGGCAGCGGTCATGACCCTGCGGATACGGCCGCTGACCACGTCGAGCACCCAGAGGCCGGTGGTGCCGTCTCGGGTCGAGGCGAAGACGATGTGTCGGCCGTCCGGTGCCCAGCTCGGGTCCTCGTTGCGTCCCCGTTGAGTGAGCTGGCGCAGCCCGCGGCTGTCGGGTGCGACGGTGAATATCTGTGGCGTGCCCCCGACCCAGCCGTGGAACGCGATGCGGTCACCCATTGGTGACCAATCGGGCCCGGCATTGTGAACGCTGCGGTCGTAAATGTAGGGCGTGATCAACTCAGCCGAGCCGTTGTTCATGTCTTTGACGAATATGTGTAGCTGGCCGAGCCGATCGGAGTTAAAGGCGAAGCGGCGGCCGTCGGGCGCGAAGGTGGGTGACAACGAATTCGCGTAGCGGGCGAAGGTCGCGCGTTCCGGGCAGCAGCTCCTGATCAAATCGTAGGTGTAGACCTCGGTCCGCCCGTCTATGGTGGCGGCGAACCCGAGGTGTGTGCCGTCGGGCATGTAGCTCGGGGTGAGGTCCATGCCGGGCAGGTCGACCCTAACCGTCGACCGTCCGTTCGCCAAATCGATCTCGTAGATGGCCGGATCGCCACGCTTATAGGACATGTAGGCGATACGATCACCGGCCGGTGACCAGGCGGGAGACAGCGCGATCGAGCTGTCGCGCGATACGCTGTGTGCCCCAAAACCGTCGCTATCGACGACGAAGATCTCCGAGCCGCCCGGTCCGTCGGCGACAAAGGCGATGCGGGTCGCAGCGATCCCTGTGCCGCTGGTCGCCCAGCGGAGCACCTCATCGGCGGCGGCGTGGATCGCGTAGCGGAATTCCGGGTGCCGGAGCGGCGGAAGCTCGAAGGCGCGAACCTCCTGGAGCAGTCTGTATACCACATCGTGGAGCGACAATCTCAGGACCGGCTCATCGGGCGTGCCTTCCACGGCGCCGACGACGAGCCAGACGGCGCCCAACTCGTCCCAGAGCCCATAGTTGACCGGTCCTTCGACGGGGACATCCTCGGAGACCGGCATGATCTGGAGCCGATCGCTGTAATCGAGGTCGCGAAGTATCATGCGACGTGCCGTATCGGCGAGCTCGCGGAGGCCCTCGGCCGCGGGCATCAACGGCATGACGACACCGGGCCGATAGGACGGCTGATAGACGATGCCGAGTCGGACGTCGGTGGGGATGCTGTCACGGACCGGCACCTGCGCCGAGGCGATCGCCGGAACCAGCGAAAGCGCGGCTACGAAGGCCGACACCTTCTTGGCGAGTCTATGGTTCAAGAGCTTCATCTCGTCACAGTCATTGGGGCGGCCAAACCACGGCGCCCGTGTCGCTAGTAGCTCGTCGGGTCGAAGAAGAACGAGACCCGCAGTTCGTCGGCCGGGTAGCCCTCGGGCAACGCCCCGAAGACGCCTCGACGGGCCGCCGCCTCGATGGCGCCGCGGGCTTCGAGATCGAACGCCGGATTACCCGACCGTCGCACCCAGGCGATATCGGCGATCGACCCGTTCCTCAAGATCGTGAATGCGAGCTCCGCCCTTAAATGCGTGTTCCCAGTCGGCGGTCTCCAGTGTCGCTTTATCTGCAAGATAATATTCGCCGCATACTCGGGATAAGGGAATGGGGCGCCTTCCAGGCGTACCGGCACGTCGGCGCCCTCAGGGGACTGCTCCGCCGTGGCCGCCGGGCGCTCTTCCAGCACGGGCTGCGGTTCCTCTTCCTCGGCGCCTTCCTCCGGCTCGGCCTCGACGGGTGCCGGTACCTGTTGTTGCTCGGCCTCCGGCTCGGGCTGCCTGTCCAGCGGCCTCACCTCGGGCTCCTCCGTGGGAGCGGTGCGCTGCGGCTCGGGCACGGGGACGGTGCGGACCGGCGCGGGGCGCGGCACGGAAACGAGCTCTACCTGGTAAACCTGAGGCGGGTCCGGCAGGTCGATGCGCTGAGCGCCCCAGACCATGAAGACCAGAGCGACGGCGTGGAGGCTCATCGATCCCACGACCGCACTGGGCGGCAATCCTTCGCCGGCACCGCGAGTCTCGCTCCGCAGGATCAGCCGCGCCATCGAGTCAGCGCCTCCTCTGCGGCTCGAGTTCGGCCACCAGTCCCACCGCGGCGATGTCCGCGGCCTTGAGCGCGGCGATCACCTTCAGCACGACCCCGAAGTTGGCACGTTCGTCGCCCCGCACGTAGACCGGTGGACTGCCCCTCTGGTTCCACACGTCTCGGATCACCGCCTTGAACTCGTCGAGGGAGACCGTCGCGTCGCCGATATAGATGACACCTTCATCGTCAACCGTCACAACGATCGCCTCGCTCGCCGGCAGCGGCGCGACCTCCGCCTGGGGTAGCTGTACCTCGACGCCGCCCTGAAGTATCGGTGCGGTAATCATGAATATCACCAGCAGCGTGAAGGCGACATCGACGAGGTTGATCAGGTTGATGTCCGCCGTCAGCGGCAGCGACCGATCCTCATAGAGCCCGCCGTAGCGTGCCATCAGATCTTGCCTTCCCGCGCCAGCGCGCCGATGAACTCATGGGCGAACCCCTGTAGCTCGCCCGCAAAGAGACCGAGGCGGCTGGCAAAGTGGTTGTAGCCGATCACCGCAGGGATCGCCACGCCGAGTCCCGTGACCGTCGTGATCAACGCTTCGGCAATCCCGGGAGCGACGGCCGTGATGTTCGCGGTGCCCATCGCCGAGATCCCGACGAACGCGTCCATCACGCCCACGACCGTGCCCATCAGCCCGAGCAACGGACTGACGGTAGCGATGATCGCTAACCAGGGGAGCCCGTGCGCCATGGCATCGCGCTCGCCGACCTGCTCCTTCTCCATCACCAGTCTGAGCGTTTCCACCTGCGCCGCCGAGAGGCCCGAACTCTCGCTGCGCGGATGCAGGCCCGTGAAGAAGTTCATCCCGTGCCGAAAGACGCGCAGGTAGGGTGAATCGGGAAGTGTGATGACCGCCTTGTAGGCCTCGTCGAGGTGCTGAGCCTTAGCCACCTGGCTCAGGAACTCCTCTTCGAGTAGCCGGATCCGGCGAAACTGGATCCACTTCCATATGATCAGAATCCACGACGCCAGCGAGAAGCCGAGCAGCACAACGAGGATCACCCGGGTCGTGATCGTAGCTGTAGCGACCATATCCCAGGCATTCGCCGGTAGCGGAGCCTGGGCCGCGAAGACCGTCGTGAACACGCTCATCCTTTTTCCCCGGCGATCCACCGATAGGTGCGCCGCAAGCCATCCGATAGGTCCACCGCCGCCTCCCAGCCAAGTGCCCTCAGCCTGCCATTGACCAGGCTGTTCCATTCCAGCTCACCGGGCCGCGCGGGCGCTCGCTCGATCGGGACCTCCCGTCCGGCGGCGTCCATTAGCGCGGCGGCAAGCTCGTTCACGCTCGTCTCCACCCCCGTGCCGACGTTGAAGGCGCGATCGTCCAGCTCCGTGCCTTCGTCGAGCTCGGCCTCCGAAACGATCATGTTGGCCTGTACAACGTCGCCAACGTACACATAGTCGCGGGTCTGCTCACCGCTACCGAAGACGGTGAGCGGCTCGTTCGCGATCAGACGGTTGCAGAAGATTGCCACGACGCCGGCTTCGCCGTGAGGGTCCTGGCGCGGCCCATAGACGTTCGAGTAACGGAGTGCCACATAGTCGAGGCCGTGGAGCAGCCGGTAACAGCGCAGATAGTACTCGCCGACGAGCTTGGCGACCCCGTAGGGCGACTCCGGCTTCTTGGGTGCGTTCTCCGGGATCGGACGGCTGTCGGCATCGCCGTAGACGACACCGCCCGAGGAAATGAACACGATCCTGCGGCTCGGCCACTCGCGTGCCGCTTCCAGAAGGTTGAGGGTACCCGAGATGTTGACCTCGGCGTCGAAGCGTGGGCGCTCGACCGAAAGGCGAACGTCGATCTGGGCCGCGTGATGGTTGATGAGCTCGAAACCGCCCTTGCGCCCGAACAGTTCGTGGAGCCGATCATCCCGTACGTCGAGCTCGACGAAGTCAACGCCGGCCGGTACGTTCTCGCGTCTGCCCGACGAGAGGTTGTCGACGACCGTTACCGACCAACCGCGCGCCAGATAGGCATCGGCCACGTGAGAACCGATGAAGCCAGCGCCGCCCGTGACAAGAACCGACTTACTCTGAGCTTTTCTTCCCGAGCCCATCCTCTTCCTCGATCCCGAACAAATACCTCGCCGCTTCCAGGATGTCGTGCTCGTGACCGTCCTCTGCCGCGGCGCGCATGCGTGCGGTCGGCTGATGGAGGACCTTCTGTAATAGGTCGCGCGTCAGCCGCTCGACGCGCTGCTGGTCCGATTCCGAGAGGTGATCAAGCTGGGCCAGCGCGCGGTCCAGCTCCGATTGCCGCATGTCTTCGGCCCGTTCGCGCAACCGCCGAATGAAGGGGACGGCCTGCAGGCCTGAGTACCAACGCCAGAATCTGTCCACCTCGTCCTCGACGATCGCCTCGGCTTTGGGCACCTCTGCCTTGCGGCGCTCGTGGTTGGCCGTGACGATCCCCTCCAGGTCATCGACGCTATAAAGAAAGACGTTCGGCAGTTCGCCGATCTCGGGCTGTACGTCTCGCGGTATGGCGATATCGACTATGAAGAGCGGCGACTTGAGCTTGCGGGGCATCCGACGCTGGAAATCTTCCAGCGTGATCATCGCATGGGGCGCTGCCGTGGAAGTGATGACGATGTCCATCTGCGGGAGATCGTCCCAGAAATCGGAGAAGGCTACCGCGGACCCGCCGAACTGCTCTGCCACCTTCTTGGCACGCACCATGTTGCGGCTCGCGACGAGGACGCTCGACACGCCTTCGTCCACCAAGCATTCCAGGGTCAGCTCACCCATATCGCCGGCGCCGATCACCATGCCGTGCCGTCCGCGCAGGGAACCGAAGATTTTGCGGGCCAGCTCTACCGCCGCGGAAGGAATCGAAGCCGCCCCCTCGGCGAGGCGCGTCTCGTGGCGCACGCGGCCGCCGACCGACAGGGCGCTCTGGAACAGGCGGTTGAAAACGGCGCGGACCGCCTGGCGTTGGCCGGTCAGGCTGCGGGCGGTCTCATAGGCATCGCGGACCTGCCCCTGGACCTGGACCTCACCGAGCACCATCGAGTCGAGGCCGGAGACGACTCGATAGAGATGGCGGACGGCGTCGGCACCGCGTTGGACATAGACGTAGCGCTCGGCGGGCTTGGGAAGTTCGCCGGCCTGAGCGGCGAGCGTATCGATCACGCCGGGGATGGCCAAGTCGAAATCGGTGACGTGAAGATAGAACTCGGTCCGATTGCAGGTCGAGATCAACGCCGCTTCCGAGACACCGTTGCCGTCGAGGACATGGCTGAGCGCATCGGTCATCTCGGTAGAGGCGAAGGCGAACTTTTCCCGTACCTCGACTGGCGCCGTGCGGTGGTTCAGCCCGACTACTGCGAACGGCATGCTGCGACCTCTGGTCCGTTCTCGACGGGTTTGATCGTGGACACGGCTCCGGGACCTCCTTCGCTCAGCTCCCCGCTACAGGAAGAACTGCGTCTCCGGGATGATCATTCTGGCCACGAGATATGCCACAAATACCACGGCGAATCCCACTACGTTCCATGCCGCGGCCTGGCGCGGGGTCCGTACGCGGCTAAAGCGAATCCAAATCGCCAGCAGCATCGCCAGCCAGGCCAGGACGCCCCAGATGACCTTGGCATCTGACCAGCGGAACCCGCCCTCGAAGCGAATCGTCCAGGCCCAGCCGATGGCGATAGCCAGGGTCAGTGTGCAGAAGCCCGTTATGAGAGCCCACTCGGCGAGCTTGTCGAGCGTCTCGAGGGGCGGGAAGAACTCGAAGACGGCACCCAGCTGCTTGTGCTTGAGTTGGCGAAACTGAAGCAGGTACATCAGCGCGGCCGCCGCCGAGACCAGCCAGCCGGCGTAACCGATGAAGCCGGCGGAGATGTGAATCACGAGCCAGGTGCCGCGAAAGGCGAGGACCGAGCCGGTAGGCTCGATTCCGACGATCAAAGCGACTGCGAGGAGGAGCGTGGCTACGGGAGCGAGGAACAGCCCGAGCGGCCTGGCGGAGCTGAAACGTGCAAGGCCGGCTATGGCGAGGCCGACGAGCAACGCCAGGCTGGCCAGTGAAGGTCCGAGCCCGACGAGCGGCGGCTCCCCGTAGCTGGCCCAATAGAGGCCCACGCCCAGCAGATGGCTCGCCACCGCGGCATAGACTATGATGGCCACAAGAACGGTGGCGCCAGGGTGGGCCCGGGCAAACCGCATCGTATATCTAACGGACGCAGCCAGATAGAGGGCCGCAGCGATCGCGTAAGCTACTAGGTGCATGCGAAGGGGAATATACGAATCGATAGGTCAGAAACTAGACCGGCCGGCTCCGAGAGCCGGCCGGTAGAGTGTCGCCCGTGACGGGCAACCCATGTCGTTGCCGCCTAGGACGGCATCCTGGCAACCAACCGCACCGGTAGGCCGACGTTGACCGTGGGATGCTGCATGCTGAGCAGGCGGAGGGTCGCCGTCTCCTCGGTAACCCGGATAACGCGGCCCAAACCGACGAACTCTTCCGGCAGCCTCAGTCCCTCCCGGCTACGCCGAGGCCCTACGTAGAGCTCGAACTCGTCGCCGACCTGGATGCCTTGTGAGCGTCCGATGTCGATGAACACGAAGTCCTCGGTGCTGGCGACCAGCTGCATATCCATGAGCGCAATCAGCTCACCACCCGGCCCGGTCGACACGGGCTCGGCGAAGATACCCGGCTCCAAGTCGAAGGTCTCGGCCTCGATCGCCTGGTCTCCGAGAACGACGCGGTCGTACACCTCCACCAGGACGGCCACCGAGACGTCCTCGTGAACCGCCGCGATGGTGGCCAGCCCCGTCGGCCGGATCACTCGGCCCCACGGGTTCACGAGCCGTTCGATCCGGAACAGAATCATACGGTCCCCGGGGTCAGGCGGCTCGCCGCCAGGATGGCTCATGTAGAACCGACCGTATCTGTGTATCGTCGTGATAGGCGGTACGGGAAACCCGCGAGGCGCAGTCGGGTCGACGACTTCGCCGCGCGGGCCGAGCTCGGAGAGCGGCAAGAGCATACCGGCCCTGTGGAAGTCGGTAGCGGTAACGGCGCTCGGCGGCACCGCCGCGATGGGCTGATAGGTCAGAGTCGTCTCCGCGATGTCACGCTCGACGAATATCGTGGGTCGTTCCTCGATCTGGATTTGTTCAGGGATCTCCCCGACCTCCGGTGTGGGGATCTCCGGCGTGGGCACCCGCTCGACGACCTCTTCGCCGGGAATCCGCTCCTCGCCAGGGACCTCGGTAGGAATCGGCGGCCGCACGACCTCACCAACTCCCGGGACCAGCAGTTCCTCGGCCGGATAGATCCAGTGCGGGTCCTCGACAACGAGCGTGTTGATCCGGTAGATCTCAGGCCAGAGGAAGGGATCGCTGAGGTAGAACTCAGCCAGGTCCCAGAGCGTGTCTCCTGTGCGAACGACGTGCACACGACGACCCTCTTGGGGCGTCGTCGGTTCCTGCCTTTCTTGAGCGTGTAGGGGGAGGGCTTCAGGCAGTAGCGCCGCTAGTGCGATTGCGGCAACGGACAAGAGGTTCTTAGAAGGGCAGGTCGTCACCCTCCTCCAGCGATTCCGCCGGGAAGTCATCATAGTCCTCACCCCCATAGGTCGGCGCCCTCTGCATCTCGAGGGCACCCTCTCCGCGGCCACCCAACATCACCATATCGTTGGCCACGATCTCGGTCGTGTAGCGCTTCTGGCCGTTTTGGTCTTCCCACTGGCGATACTGGATCCGCCCCTCGATATATACGCGGTCACCCTTCTTCAGGTACTGCTCGACGATCTCGGCCAGCTTGTTCCAGGCGACGACCCGGTGCCACTGGGTATCCTCCTGCATCTCGCCCTGGCGGTTCTGCCAGCGGCGATTCGTGGCCACCGAGAGCGTGGTTACACGGCTCCCCTGCGGCGTGGTACGGATCTCCGGATCGCTGCCCAGATTGCCGATTATGATCGCTTTGTTGACACTGCGTGACATGGCTCCTCCACTGGGGCGGTTGGCGTCGGTACGGCCTAAACTGACGCCAGCCAAGATTATACCCGCCCGTCAACTTATTGTCAACGCGTCGCTTGCTGGCCCCGGCTTACAGCAAAATCTACTCGCCGGAGCCCAGGTCGAAGCACATTACACGGGCGTCCTCGACCGGCGCCCGATAGTAACGCCGCCGGAAGCCCACATGCTGGAATCCACCCCGCTCATACAACTCCTGGGCGCCCCTGTTGCTGACCCGGACCTCGAGATAGATCCGCTCTGTACCGCGCCTGCGGGCCTTATCGAGCACCCAGTCGAGCAGGTAGCGACCGAAGCCGTGGCGACGCCAGCCGGAGGCCACCGCCAGGTTCCCCAGCTCGGCCTCCCTTAGAACGTACCATACCACGGCGTAGCCCACCACGTTCCCGTCTACGGCGGCGACCCAGAGGGAGGCATCGTCGCGGCCGAGCAGATTGGAGAAGCTGGCGCGGCTCCAGGGTGTGGAAAACGACGTGCACTCGATCTCCATCACCGAGTCGAGGTCCGATTCCTCCATACGGCGGATGTCGGGCACCGTTAGCCGCTCAGCCGTGCTCATTCTCGACGCCGCTCCTCTGGAACCCGCCAATCACGGACGTAGAACGGCTCCCAGTCAGCTGGCTGCGCGACGTGCCCCAGCTGAGGGGCGACGGAGCGCAACCAGAGGAGGCTGGCTGCGCGAGGGAGGGCCAGGTGCTCCGGCAGCACGACCGCGCCGGCCAAGGCCTCGGCGATCCTCTCGCGGTGAGCAGTCGCCCCATCACCTACGAAGGTCGGCCTGAGATCGAGCCGGGCCAGCTCGTCGAGGAGATCCTCTAGCCGCCAGGCGGCGGGAGCCAGTCGCTCTGAAGCTCCCTGCTCCGACAGCTCGTAGCAGGCCGCGTAGACCTCGGCGCGGCGGGCATCGAAAGCTGCGCAGATGGGTCCGTTCACCCCGGTCCCGGCGGCGAGTGCCAGAAGGCTGGAATAGGCGAAGAGAGGCGTGCCGCGCGCCATCGTCCAGCCCTTGGCCATCGAGGCGGCGATGCGCACACCGGTGAACGAGCCCGGCCCACTACCGACGACGAGGGCGGCGACCTCTTCCGGGGCGGTCCCCGTGACCTGGAGGGCGTGATCGACGGCGGGCAGCACACGCTCCGAATGCGAGCCCCGGATGTTGAAGCTGCACTCGATGGCCAGCCCGTCACGCCAGACAGCGACGGAACCGACGGACGTAGCGGTCTCAAGCGCGAGCCAGATCTGCGGCTCGGGCCCTCCAGAATCGTTTTCCTGGCGACCGCTATTCACCATTCCACCAGCTCCGGCGCCGAACCCAGGCGTCTCACCCGGACGACGCGCTGCTCGGACGTCGGCCCGTAATCGATGTCGACCTCCCAACGGTCCGCCGGCTGCCTGTCCCCGGCGCGCTCCGCCCACTCCAAAAGTACGAGGCCCGAACCGCCCAGCAGTTCCTCCCAGCCCAAGGGTTCGATCGGGTCGCCCGGCTGCAGACGGAATAGGTCGACATGATGAACCGGGAAGCTCCTCGGGCTCGAGTAACCCTGGACGAGGGTGAAGCTCGGTGACGGGATATGACCGGTGATCCCAGCACCGCGACAGATGGCCCGAGCCAGGACGCTCTTCCCCGCCCCGAGCGGTCCTTGCAGCGCGATCCACAACGGCGGCTGGATGGTCGCACCGACGCGCTCGCCCCAGCTTGCCAACTCGGGCTCGGACAAGTCGCTGGGGCCCAGGGTGGGGATTCGGGGATCCATGATTGTCAGCCGCGGTCCTTCGTGCCGCTACGATCTTGCGTTTCCATCTCCGCTTTAATCTGGAAGATGTGATCCCGCAGCTCTGACGCCAACTCGAAGTCGAGCTCTTCGGCCGCCCGCTCCATCTCAAGTGTCAGGCGCTCGACGAGCTCTTCAGGCTCCAGATCGGGTAGCCCGGCCAGCGTCTCCACAGCCCGGGTCCCGGGGTCGAGGCGTGAGTCGGCGACTGCAGTGGCGCGCCGCACCTCATCGGGCGATTTGCGTATCGAGCGGGGTATGATCCCGTGCTCCACGTTGTAGCTGTTCTGTATCTCGCGCCGTCGGTTGGTCTCCTCGATGCACCGCTGCATGGAGCCCGTCAGCGTGTCGGCATACATGATCGCCTTGCCGCGCTCGTTACGCGCCGCCCGACCGATCGTCTGAATTAGGCTCTTGTCAGAGCGCAAGAAACCCTCTTTGTCCGCGTCGAGTATCGCGACGAGCGACACCTCCGGCAGGTCGAGACCTTCCCGCAGCAGGTTGATTCCAACGAGTACATCGAAGAGCCCCAGCCGCAGACCACGCAGGATCTCGACCCGCTCGATGGCGGCTATATCCGAGTGCATGTAACGAACCCTGATCCCCATCCCCAGCAGGTACTCGGTGAGGTCCTCAGCCATCCGCTTGGTCAGGGTGGTGACCAGCACCCGCTCGCCGCGCGCCGCGCGCTCCCGGACCTCGCCCATCAGGTCGTCCACCTGGCCGCGCACCGGCCTGACCTCGACGGCGGGGTCGATGAGCCCTGTCGGTCGGATGACCTGTTCGACCACGACGCCGCCGGAGCGTTCCAGTTCGTAGTCGCCCGGGGTCGCCGAGACGAAGATCGCCTGCGGGACCAGCGCTTCCCATTCCTCGAACCTGAGCGGCCGGTTGTCGAGTGCGCTGGGAAGGCGGAAACCGTAGTCGACCAGCGTCCGCTTGCGCGAGCGGTCGCCCTCGTACATCCCACCGATCTGCGGGACGGTCGCGTGCGACTCGTCGACGATGGCCAGGAAATCCTCTGGGAAGTAGTCGATCAGGCAGGCCGGACGTTCGCCCTCGGCACGTCCCGAGAGGTGGCGCGCGTAGTTCTCGATTCCGGCACAGTACCCGACCTCGCGTAGCATCTCGAGGTCGTAGCGGGTCCTTTGCTCGAGTCTCTGCGCCTCGAGCAAACGCCCATCCCGGCGCAGCTCGAGCAGGCGATCGTCGAGCTCGGTCCGGATCAACTTCCCGGCCTGGCTGAGTGACCGCTGTCCTATGGCGTAGTGGGTGGCGGGGTAGATCGCGGCACGGTCGAGCTCGGCGATCACGTCGCCGGTCAGCGGGTCGATCTTCGTCAGCCGCTCGATCTCGTCGCCCCAGAGCTCGATTCGGACGGCCTGTTCCTCGTAGGCCGGGAAGATTTCGACGACGTCGCCGCGCACCCGGAAGGTCCCGCGCCGGAAATCGAGATCGTTGCGGCTGTACTGTACATCGACCAATGCCGCGAGTATATCGTCGCGACGAATTTCCTCGCCCCGCTCGAGAATCACCAGCAGGTCCTTGTACTCTGCCGGGTCACCCAGACCATAGATGGCCGAGACCGAGGCGACGACGACGACGTCATCGCGTTCCATCAGGCTGGAGGTCGCGCGCAGGCGCAGTCGGTCGATGTCCTCGTTAATCGAGGCATCCTTTTCGATGTAGGTATCCGTCTGCGGGACGTAGGCCTCGGGCTGGTAGTAATCGTAATAGGAGATGAAGTACTCGACGGCGTTCGCCGGGAAGAACTGCTTGAGCTCGCCGTAGAGCTGTGCGGCAAGCGTCTTGTTGTGACTCATCACGAGGGTCGGGCGACCCCAGCGCGCAATTACGTGCGCCATCGTCAGTGTCTTGCCCGAGCCTGTGACACCCATCAGCGTCTGCCAGCGCTCCCGGCGCTCGAGGCCGCCGATCAGCTCGCCGATGGCCGTCGGCTGGTCGCCCGTAGGCTGGAAGGGCGAACGCAGATCGAAATGGGCGCGCTGCGCCGTCTTACGAATCAATGACCGACGCTCAGAGTCCAGGGTTAGATGTTAGGGTACCCGCTCGGGGATTTCCGAAATTCGAAGTTCGATATTCGAAGTACGAAGTTCGAAGTTATTCCTGCGACATCAACCCTCGAGGCTGTCGAACCAGGCGTCGATCTTGTCATCGGACACGTCCTGGTCGCCCTCCGGCTCGGCGGCAGAATCGACCTCGGGCAGCTCTTCCGCCAGCTGCCGAGCGCGAGCCAGCATCGGGGCGGCGCCGAGCTGCTCGAACAAAACGACCGCGCGTTCTGCCGCGACCCGCGCCTCGGCCGGTTTGGCCCGAGCCAGGACCTGAGCCTGGTGGTACTGCAGGAAGCCTTCACCGTAGGGATCGGTCTCGGTCGTTTCGCCGATTCCCTGCTGTGCGACCATGCCGGCCAGCCAGGCGTCGCTGTCGAGATCGATGACCCGGATGCGGACGGCGTCGCCTTCGGCGCGGCGCTCGAACCAGCCTTCCTTGCCCTGGTAGAGCTGCTCTAGCCGCGCCGCTTCCTGCCACGCTTGCAGCTCATCGCCCGTCTCCAGGTAGGCCAGCGCGCGGATTGCGGTGGTCTGGAAATCGGCCTTCCAGGCTCCGCTCGGGGGCAGGATCTCTCGAATCTCTTCGGTCATCTTCAGCACGGAGGTGTACTCGCCGCGCTCGAACTCGAGCCGCGCGATACCGATCCTACAACGCAGGGCGAGGGAAGGGTCTTCCAGCTCCTCGGCCAGCTGCAGCCCCGAGTTGAACAGGTGCTTAGCCCGGTCGAATTCGCCGCGCAGCGTCAGCAATTCTGCGATGTTGGCCTGCATGGCGATCTTCTGGTCGGCCACGCCGGCGACTTCCATGCTCTCCAGCGCCGACTGCCAGTGGTGGAACGCACCGTCCCATTCGCCGGCCCGGAAGTTGGCCAGCCCCAGCAGGTCGTGGCAGACCGCAACGCCGCCCAACTCATCGACCTGGCCGAACACCTCAAGAGCGCGCTGAGCAAGCTTGCGACCGTCCTCCGGACTACCCCAGGAGACGTGGACGCGGGCCAACCGGTAGGCGGCCTGCGCCACCGTCTCTGCGTTGCCGCTCTGCTCGGCCACGTGAAGGGCCTCCTCGGCCATCAGCAACGCCTCTTCGGCCCTTCCGACCCGCTCGGCCACCACACACGACAGATCGAGGGCCATCACCAGCTCCTCGCTCATCTCCGCCGTGCGAGCGCGATCGACCAGGCTGCCGGCCACCATGGAGACTTCGAGGGGCTCGACACCGCGCTCGAGTTGCAGCCAGCCGAGCATTACGCCGGCGGCTACTTCGGTCTCGAGATCCCCCAGCTCGTGGGTACGCTCGTAGACGTTCTGGAGCAACGCCTCCGCCTCGGGCTCTCTGTCGGTAGCGGCGTAGATTCTGGCCAGGCGGTTCTGGATCTTGAGACGCGCGAGCTCGTCTTCGCAGGCCTTCGCCGCGGCGCGCAAGAAGTCGTCTACCTCGTAGAGCGCGTAGAGGCGTTCGGCGAGGTCGGCCGCCTTGAGGGACCATTCGAGTTTCTTGTCCTCCGCTTCGGAGACCAAGTAAAGGACGGCGATCTCGTCGGCAATCTCCTTCGAGCCGCCGCTCGCCAGCTTCTCGAGCGTCTCGGCGGCGCGGCTGAGCAGGTGAGCGCGACGTTTCCCCGAGATCCGCGCGCGGATCACGCGGCGCACCAGCGGATGACAGAAGTGGTAGCGCACCGAGTGGCTTCCGGTCGCCCAGCGACGCTCGCCGACCTTTCGAATCAGCCCGTGCCGCTCTTCTGCCGTCCGCAGTTCGCCCAGCACCTCTTCCTGCTTCTTGCCTGCTTGCGCGGCGACGACGGCCGAGTCGACTACGGATCCACAGAGCGCTGCCGCCTCGAGGGTCCAGCGGACATTGGGCTCCAGCGAATCGAGCCGACCGGCAACGACGCTGTCGATCTTCGCCTCCGGACTGGGCAGCTCGCCTTCGCGAACCGAGTACTTGAACAGACGCTTGCGGAGGACCTGACGCTCCAGCAGCGCGCGCAGCAACTGTTCCGCCCGCAGCCCGTTGCCTCGGGCAGCGCCGGGCAGCCAAGCTTCCAGGTCATCGCCGAACGATCCTTCCAGAAGTTCCTCCGCCAACTTGAGGATCGCGTCGTTTTCCAGCTCACGGACCGCCAGCTCGACCATCGCCGGACCGAGCCGGTGCTGAAGCGGTTTGATCGTAACCGAGCCGGGCGACTCGGAGGGCTCGTAGGTCGCCAGCACGAGGACCGGCAGCGAGCCGAGTACGCCACCGAGGCGCGCCAGCAAGTCAAGGGACGAGCGATCGCTCCACTGCAAGTCATCGATGAAGAGAATCAAAATCCGCTGGCGCGCGATGGCACGGCAGAGAGCGATGAACTGGTCGAACAGGGCGTTGCGACCGGCGGATGGCACCGCGCCGGGCATCCAACCGGGTACCTCTCTGCGCACGATCGCGGTGAGCGTGGCGTCGCCGGTCATGCCCATGAGCTGGGCGAGCAGGTCTCGGAACGGCCCGTAGGGTCGATAGGACGTCACACCCTCGACACAGCCCGCTCCGAGAGCGACTGCGGAGGGATCCCCGTCCCTGAGCCGGCCGATGAATGCACTGGCCAGCGCCGTCTTGCCGACCCCGGCAGGGCCGCTCAGCACGACCAGCCGTCCCCGAGCGTCCGGCTCAGCCCGGAGATCTCGCACCATCCGGTCGAGCTGGGTAAGCTCGGTGGCCCGCGCTACCAGGCGACCTGCGTCTTCGTGCTCGCTCGCTCCCATTCCGCTCGAGTGGTCAGCGCGGCCTCATAATTGAGTCCTAGGGCCGCGAAATCTCGAGGATCCGCTTCCAGGTATCCCGAGGGACGGGCATCACGGAGAGGCGCGGCACACGCACCAGCTCCCACTGCTGAAAACTCGCCTCTGACTTGATGCGCGCCAAGGTCACGGGCCGAGGCAGCCGCTCCTGCGGGCTGACCTCGAACACCAGGAATCGGTCGTCCGTCCGATCCGGGTCCGGGTAGGCCTCGGTCTCCAGACGGGCAATTCCGACGATCGCCTTTTCCTTGCCCGTGTGATAGAAGAACGCCCGGTCGCCGGGCCGCGCCCGTCGCATGTGCTTGAGAGCCGCGGGGTTCTTGACCCCGTCCCAGACCGCGCGTCCTTCACGCTCCAGATCTTCGAATGAATAGTCACCCGGCTCGCTCTTCAATAGCCAGTAGGCCGGCACTACTCCACCTCCGCCTGCAGCTCCGACTCGATCAGTCTCTCGCGTCGCTCGACGCTGACGACGCCCTTCACCTTGCGCACCGCCTTGGTAACCTTCATCAAGTGCGTCAAGTTCTCGATCTCGACGACGAACTCACCGCGCATCCCACCCTCGACGGCCTCCGTGACGGCACTCTGGATGTTCGTTCCCGTGTTGCTGATCGCCTTAGCGATATCCGAAAGTAGACCGCGTCGATCGGTACCCTCGACGCGAATGCGCACGAAGTACAAATGTGCCTTGTCGGTTCGCCAGTCGATCTCGATGCGCCGCTCGGGGTGCTCGCTGAATTTGAGAATGTTCGGGCAGTCGCTGCGGTGGATCGAGATCCCGCGGCCGCGCGTGATGTATCCAATGACTTCATCGCCCGGCACCGGCTGGCAGCATTGCGAATAGCGGACCGCTACGTTGTCGATCCCCTGGATCTTCACACCGCGGGGGCCACCGCGTATTTGCTCGACCAGACGACCGATTCGCCCCGGCTTCTCCACCTCGGTCGGCACTTCTGCGTCTGGCCAGAGGTGTCTCAAGACGGTCGAGAGAGCTACATCGCCGCGGCCTAAGGCTGCGTATAGTCCGTCGAGGTTCGTAAACCCGGCCCTCGAGCTGGCCTCGCCGAGCTCGGCTTCCGACGCCTTCTTGCGAAGCTTGCGCAGCTCACGTTCCAGGAACTCCTTGCCGATCTTGACCGCAGTACTCTGCTCCTCTTGGCGGATAAACTGGCGGATCTTGTTCCGGGCCCGAGCGGTGCAGACGAAGTTGAGCCAATCGGGGGACGGACTCTGCTTGGGATTGGTGATGATCTCGACCGTGTCACCGCTGGTCAGCTGACGAGTCAACGGAGCGATGCGTCCGTTGACCCGCGCACCGGCGCAGTGGTAGCCCACCTCGGTGTGCACCGCGAAGGCGAAATCGATTGGTGTGGCGCCCTTGGGCAACTGCTTCACGTCGCCCGCCGGCGTGAAGACGAATATCTCGTCCTGGTACAAGTCGATACGCAGGAACTCCAGAAACTCCTCCGGCTCTCTGGTCTCCTGCTGCCACTCGAGGACCTGGCGGAACCAGGCGAGCTTCTCGTCGACCTCGTCGGGCGCACCCTTATAGCCCTCCTTGTAGCGCCAGTGGGCCGCGATTCCGAACTCGGCAGTGTGGTGCATATCGTGGGTACGGATCTGGATCTCGTACAGACGGCCGCCCGGTCCGAAGATCGTCGTGTGGAGCGACCTGTACATGTTCGACTTTGGCGTGGCGATGTAGTCGTGAAAGCGCTCGGTGAGAGGTGTCCACTTGTTGTGGATCGCACCGAGAGCGTGATAGCAGTCCTTGATGCTATGGGCAATCACGCGGATAGCCATCAAGTCATAGATCTCATCGTACGGCTTCCCCCGCCTGCGCATCTTGTTGTAGATCGACCACAGATGCTTCGGGCGTCCGACGACCTCGCACTCGATGCCCGCCGCCTCGAGCTCTTCGGCGAGCGGCTCAGCGAGTTGCCGGATCCACGCCTCGCGCTGCTTGCGCCGCTCCTGCACCTTTTTGGCCAGCTGCTTGTACGCCTGACCCTCGAGATACTTGAATGCGAGATCCTCGAGCTCCCACTTCACCCTCGCCATCCCCAAGCGATGGGCGAGCGGCGCGTAGATCTCACGCGTCTCACGCGCGATGCGACGCTGCGTACCCGGCGGTAGTGCCTCGAGCGTACGCATGTTGTGTAGGCGATCGGCAAGCTTGACGATGATCACCCGGGCATCACGAGCCATGGAAAGTAGCAGTTTGCGGAAGTTCTCCGCCTGCTGTTCGGTGCTCGAGCTGAACTCGACCCGGCCGATCTTGGTGAGGCCGTCGACGATCGTGGCAATCTCATGCCCGAACAGTTGCTCGATCTCTTCGGCCGGCGTGTCCGTGTCTTCGACCACGTCATGGAGGAAGGCGGCGCAGATCGACGCGGTATCGAGGTAGAGGTCGGCTAGAATCTTCCCGACCTCGACGCAGTGGCTGATGTAGTCTTCACCCGACTTGCGTTTCTGGCCCTGGTGGGCGCGCTGGCTGTACTCGAAGGCCTTGGCGAGGAGCTCGAGGTCCAAGCGTTCCCGGGTCTCGGCGATGGCGTCGACGAAATCAGGCGGCAACAGGGGACCGTCGCCAGACGGCGTCCTTCCTGTGCTGGGCTGCTCGACCATGTCGGTGGTGCGTTCCGACGCCATATCGATCTCTGGTTGCAGCGAGTTGCGGGAGGCAAAAGGAAACAGGGCACACCCCACCTTTAACTCCTACACAGAAGTGGGGAGCCAGTTTCTGCCTCCGCGAGGCTCACAGAGGATACATTCGCTAGATTTATGCCGCGCCGCAAGTTACACCGGCGACCGCCACGCCGGAGCGATCGCTTTGGAACCGTTAGCCGGCCCACCGCTAGCGGTCGAGGGCCGGGATCTGGCCCAGATCAAGGAAGCTGGCGTACCGCCCGTTGCCCACGATGACGTGGTCGCGGACTGGTATGCCGAGAACCCGGCCGGCCTCGACCAGCTGCCGGGTCACCTCGCGGTCGGCCGGCGAGGGGGTCGGGTCACCGCTGGGGTGGTTGTGGACCAGGATCACCGCCGCCGCTGCCTCGGTCAGCGCCGGTGCGAAGACCTCGCGCGGGTGGACTACCGAAGCGTCGAGTATGCCGCGCGTCACCATGACCTCCCGCATCACGGCGTTCTGCGTGTTGAGGAGCAGCACGTGGAACTCCTCCTGGCGCAGATCGCGCAGCCGGAGTTCGAAGCGCCGATATACGTCGCGCGGCGCTGCGACCCGGTCGTCCTCGCGGCGTTCTTCCTCGGCGGCGCGCCGCCCCAGCTCGAGCGCCGCCAGGATGGCCACGGCCCGCGCCTCCCCGATCCCGGGCACCGCCATGAGCTGCGAGCCGGACGCGTTTCCTAGGCGACGCAGCGAGCGCCCGAAATGCTCGTAGAGACCTTCCGCCACCTCGAGCGCGCTTCTTCCACCCGTACCGCTCGACGCCAAAATGGCGAGCAGCTCGGCCGTGCGCAGTGCCGCCGGCCCCAGAGCTGTGAAACGCTCCCGCGGCCGCTCATTGGATGGCCACTCCTTGATAGCGGGTGATCGTGGGTCGGACACCATACTGGGTCCAATCTGAGCAGGTGGATCAACAGATCAGCATGGGATTCGGGGATTCGGGGATTTGCGGATTGAGAATCCGAGGTATGCGTGGAATCCGTGGTATGCGGGAATCGGGGAGTGCCGGATTCCGAATCCCGGAATCCCGAATTGCGACTCCCGGAATCCAAATCCGGGAATGCCGAATGCCACGGATTCCACGGATTCCCAGACGACCTGGAAACTCGGCCTTCCCTAGATTGGGGATTCTACAATGGCGGGGCGCCGGGCCGTCCGTGGCACTTCTTGTACTTGCGGCCTGAGCCACAAGGGCACGGATCGTTGCGTCCCACCTTGTCACCCGTGGAGACGGGCTTGGCCGGGGCCGCCCCCTCCGCCCGGTTGGTGACCACCGTGCTCGGACGGCGGGCCGGTGCCGGAAGGCCGGCAGCCGCTGCGGCCGAATCGGACACGCCGGTGGGTGGGCCGGCCTGGGCCGAGGCCGCCACGCCGGTGGGGGCAAAGCCGCGAGCCGCGGCGGCCGCAGCGCCCGGCGCGAAACCGTCGTCCGTGGTATCGAGGGTGGGGCCGCTAACGCGGGTGATCCGCGGGGCGCGCATCGGCTGCGGCGGCATCATCTGAGCCTTGAACAGGCGATCGGCCAGGGTCGTGCGGATGTCGCCCATCAAGTCCACGAACATCTCGTAGGCTTCCTTCTTGTACTCGATGAGAGGATCCTTCTGGCCCCAGGCGCGGAAATAGATGCCGGCCTTGAGCTGGTCGAGGTCGTAGAGGTGGTCCTTCCACTTCTCGTCGATGGTGTAAAGGAAGATGTAGGAGAGTATGCGCTCCGCCTCTTCGCCGAAGTCCTCGACCTTCTTCTTGAAGACGGCCTCGGCTTTCTCGACTACGTAGTCGGTCAGCGCATCACGATCTTCCCACTCGAGCGCCGTGTCGAGCGAGCTCTCGTCCGGTAGCTCGGGGCAATGCAGGAAGAACTCTAGCAGCAGCCGGTTCTTGAGTCCGGCCAGGTCCCATTTCTCCTCGTGCTCGGTCTCCGGCACGTACTCGTCGAAGCGGGTGAGCACCGCATCGCGGATCATGTCCCAGATCTCGCCCTTCAGATCTTCACCGCCTTCAAGGGCGAACAGTCGGAGATCGTAGATGACCTCGCGCTGCTGGTTCATTACATCGTCGTACTCCAGCAGCCGTTTGCGGGCATCGAAGTTCGTCAGCTCGACACGTGACTGGGCGCGCTCGATCGCCTTGGTCACCCAGGGGTGAGTGATGACTTCGCCCTCCTCGGCGCCCAGCTTGTCCATGATCTTGGCCAGTCGCTCGGCCATGAACAGGCGCATCAGGTCGTCTTCGAGCGACAGGAAGAAGAGCGACCCCCCCGCGTCGCCCTGGCGCCCCGACCGACCACGCAACTGGCGGTCGATCCGTCGCGAGTCGTGCCGCTCGGTGCCGAGGATCACCAGGCCGCAGGGAGGATCATCATTGCAGCCGAACTCTTTGGCCTGCGCCGGGTCGAGATCGGCTTCCTCGCGGAAGCGGCCGAAGGACGGCTGCTGGGCATCGATCGCACAGACGCTGCACTTCACGACACCCGGTGCCAGCTTGATGTCGGTGCCACGGCCCGCCATGTTCGTGGCGATCGTCACCGCGCCGGGCTGTCCAGCCTGTAGGACGATTTCCGCCTCACGCTCGTGGTACTTCGCGTTCAGCACGTTGTGCTTGATACCGCGACGGCGGAGCATGCGAGAAACGGTTTCCGAGGTGTCGACGCTGGTCGTTCCAACGAGAATCGGTAGGCCCCGGCTGTGGTTGCGCTCGATCTCGTCGAGCAGGGCGGCGTACTTCTCCCGCTTCGTCTTGTAGACGACGTCGTCCTGATCGATGCGGCGTACCGGCCGGTTGGTGGGGATGACGACCACCTCGAGACCGTAGATCTGGTGGAACTCGCCCTCTTCCGTCTCGGCGGTCCCCGTCATACCGGCCAGCTTCTCGTACATGCGGAAGTAGTTCTGGATCGTGATGGTGGCGAGGGTCTGCGTTTCGCCCCGCACGGTCACGGCCTCTTTCGCTTCCACGGCCTGGTGCAGCCCGTCGCTCCAGCGCCGGCCTGCCATCTTCCGGCCGGTGAACTCGTCAACGATGATCACCTGGCCGGTCTCGACCACATAATCCGTATCGCGCTCGAACAGGGTGTGAGCCTTGAGCAGCTGGTGGATGATGTGGATCTTCTCCGACTTCTCGGCGTACTCGCGCTCCTCGACGGCGATCTTCGCCCGCTTCTCGTCGGTGGAGAGCGATTCGTCCTTCTCGATCTCGTGGAAGACCTGGGAGAGGTCGGGCACCACGAACGCCTCGTGGTCCTTGGGCGACAGGGTGTCGAGTCCCTGATCGGTCAGGTGGACCTGGTGGCCCTTCTCGTCCATCGAGTAGAGAAGGTCTTCCTCCAGCTCGTGCAGCCGCTTCTCCCGCATGTAGTCGGCTTCCACGCGCTGCATGATCTTGCGGACGCCGGGCTCCTGGAGCAGCTTCGCGAGCTTCTTGTTCTTCGGCATCCCGCGATGCGCGAGCAGCACCTTCTCGCCCAACCGGTACCACGCCTCCTGATCGCCCTCTTCACCTTCCGCCCGTCCGAGCAGTTCGTCCGCCTCGGCCAGCAGGGCGTTCACGATGCGGGCCTGCTTTCGGGCGAGGCCCGAGACCTGGGCATTGAACTCGCCGTACCGCTTGTTGTCTTCCCGGCCGACCGGGCCGCTGATGATGAGTGGCGTTCGGGCCTCATCGATGAGCACTGAATCCACCTCATCGATGATCGCGTAGTTGTGAGTGCGCTGGACGCGGTCGGCCAGCCCGTGGACCATGTTGTCGCGGAGATAGTCGAAGCCGAACTCGTTGTTGGTACCGTACGTGATCTCGCATTCGTAGGCGGCGCGGCGCTCCGGGGTGCCCGGCTCGGTGGCGTCGAGACAGCCGACGGTGAGGCCGAGGTACTTGAACACCGTCCCCATCCACTCCGAGTCGCGCTTCGCCAGGTAGTCGTTGACGGTGACGAGATGGGCGCCCCTGCCGGGGAGAGCGTTCAGGTAAAGCGGCATGGTGGCGACGAGAGTCTTGCCTTCGCCCGTCGCCATCTCGGCGATTTTGCCCTGATGCAGGACGATACCGCCGATTAGCTGCACGTCGTACGGCACCATGTCCCACTGCATGTCGTGACCGCGGACGATGATGTCGACGTTCATCAGACGGCGGCATGCCTCGCGGACGGTGGCGTACGCTTCCGGCAGTATCTCATCCAGGACTTCCTGGATGGCGGCGTGCAGCTCGGGCTCGAGTTGTCCGATCTGCATCGCCATGCGCTCGCGCTCACTGGCGGACTCGGTCCGCTTTTTCGTCTCTTTGAGCTCGACAATCTTCTCATCGAGCTCGTGCGTGCGCGCGTGGATTATGCGGCGGAATTTCTCCGTCTGGGCCTTCAATTCCTCTTCGCTGAAGTCCTTGAGGCGATCCTCGTGCCGGTGGATCTCGTCGACTATCGGCTGGATCTTGCGAACGTCGCGCTCGAACTTGGTGCCTAGGAAATCTGTGACTGCTTGCTTGATCATTCTTCGTCTATTTGGTTCCGGTACAACGAATGTCCTTCGATTACGTCGTAAACCGGGTCCGGTACCAGGTAACGATAGGGCTTTCCGGCCCTGACCCGCTCGCGCACATCGCTGGAGGAGATGGCGATGTAGGTCACCTCGACGCTGACGAAGTCGACGTCGACCTTCGGCTCGACGGCCGGCGCGTCGGGCCGGGACATGACCGCGATCCGGGCGCGCCTTGCTATCTCCTCGACCCGCTGCCAGTGGTGCAACTCGCCAAGTATATCCGCGCCGACGAGTAAAACCAGGTCGGCACCCGGGTTCTCCGCCTGCAGCTCAGCCATCGTATCGACAGTATAGGAGGGACCGGGGCGGCGGATCTCGCGACCATCAGGCTCGAACGCCTCGCTGGTTGCCGTAGCCGCTTCGACCATCTCCAGACGCAGGTCGCCAGGCGCTTCGACGCGGGCTTGCTTGAGCGGGTGATGGCCCGTCGGGACGAAGAGCAGGCGGTCGAGGCCCAAAGCCGCCACGGCGTCGTCTGCTACGATCAGGTGACCAACGTGAGGTGGATCGAACGACCCACCGAAGATGCCAAGCCTCATCTTACCGGCGAATTCCCACGAAGCTCGCGCGCTTCAGGGCTATCCGGGTAGTCCCGAAGTAGCCGGTTCCGCGTCCGATCGGCTTCGTCCGTGTAGCCGAGCTTGACGTAGGCCTCGTAGAGCTTCAGTAAAGCCTCGGGCTCCACCTCCGAGCCCCGATACGTCTCCAGCATGTATTCGAGGTAGACGATAGCCGAGTCATAGGCTTTTCGCCTGTAATAGTAGACGCCATTTAGGTAGTACTTACGCGCGATCCTGTTCGTGAGTTCCAAAACCCGCTGAACGGCAGACTCGGCGTACGGGCTACCCGGATAGAGCAGCACAACGGCGCGACACTCGTTGATCGCCTGCTCGGTGAATTCCTGGTCGAGCTCCGGACGCGGTGACAGCTCGTAGTAGGACTCACAGGCCCGGTAGCGGGCCAGGTCGGCGAGCCGCCCGGCCGGGCGGTCCTGCGCCAGTCGCAGGAACTCGGCTGCGGCGGTCAAGTACTGCTTCTGGTTGAAATACGCTTCACCGGTGAGCAGCTGGGCGCTGTCGACTCTCGCGGCCCCGGGATCCGTCATCACGAACCGCTGCATCGCCTCGATGGTGCCGTTCCAATCCCGCCTCTCGAACTTCTCGAGCCCGATACGGTAGAGCTCATCGGCCGGCAGCTCGGGTGGCAGCTCCTTGGGACATCCCAGGACCGCCGACGCCGCCAGCAGCAGAAGCGACAGGTAGGCCAACTGCCTCACTCTCTCTCCTCCTCAGTACTTCTGTAGCGGATGCTGCGGATTCGGTCCTCCGCCTGTCGGACTTTGCGGCCGACCCGGCTCGGGTTCAGCTCGAGAACCCGCTGATACGATCGTACTGCTTCGTCGTACTCGCCGAGTGAGAAGAGGATTTCGCCGCGCTCGAACCAGGCGTCATCGAGCAGCGTCTGGGGAGCACCGAGGCCGATAACCTCCTCGAAGCCGGCCAGCGCCTCCGTCGGTCTGCCAGCCAAGCGGTCTTTCTGCGCCAGGCGAAAGGCGCATTGACCGGCGTGCCAGCGCGAGTCGCGCCTCACTTCGCCGCTCGGGCGGGTGGCCAGAAAGGCCCTGAAGTGGTCGAGCGCCCGGCCACACTCATTCAGCTCGTAATATATGCGGCCCAGCTCGTAATCGACCGTCGGCTCCACGACCTCCGGCTGGACCGCCAGGGCGGCAAGGTACAGCGGCAGAGCGCTGGTGTGCTCACCGAGCTCGTAGTAGTAGCGGGCGAAGGGCAGTGCCAGCTCATCCGGTACGGCTCCCGGTCGGACCGTTTCCAGCTGTTCGAGGGCGCGGGCAAAACGCGCCCTGTCGTTACCCACGAGTGCCCGCCTCGCCATCGCCAGGTAGTCGGCGACCGCTTGGTCGACATAAGAAGAATCGACGGCCAGCAGACGCGAGTAGTAGTCGTTCGTCTCGTCGAGCCGATCGAGATGCGAATAGCCGTGAGCGAGTCGCAAGAGGACCTCGGGTTGGTCGCCTCGCTGGCGCAACGCGACCTGGTACTCGGCCATCGCGTCCTCGGCTCGTCCCGCACCGAGCAGCCGGTCACCCAGTGCCAGATGGTCGCGCACGTCACCGCGACAAGCCGCGGTCGCGGACCAGGCCAGGGCAGCTACTGCGATGAGATTGACCGGAGGTCTCAGCCCGCTCCCTCCTCGCCGGCCAGCTGGGTGCGAGGCATATTGAGGAATGCTCGGGCCTTGGGATGGTCGGGAACCTGCCTGAGGCAGGTTCTCCACTCTGCAGCCGCGGAGTCGTACTGGCCGGCTCGGTAGTACACCAAACCGAGGGCAACCCGCGCCTCTACATACTCGGGGTTCTCGCCGAGAACGCCGTTGAGCTCATGCAAGGCGCTCCTGAGATCTCCCCGCTCCATGAGGGCGCGAGCCAGTTTGGTGCGGATGTCGAGGAAGTCCGGCCTCAGATTCGTAGCACTCTGGTACTGCTCCACTGCCTCCTTATAGGAGCCAAGGTCGGCGTACAGATCGCCGAGCTCCATGTGCAAATTCGAAAGGCGCGCCGACACCGAGCGGGAGAATGGCCGGCCGGCGGAATGGTCGCTATCCCACGCGAGTCTGAACGCTTCCCGCGCCTCTTCGTAACGGCCCAGGTCATTCAGCGTGATCGCCCGGTTCAGGTGGCCTCCACATAGGAAGGGTTGAGGGCGAGCGCGCGGTCGAATTCCTCGAGCGCCGCCTCAGGCTGCCCCGCCAAGCCGAGCGCCAGGCCCAGCAGATGGCGGACGTCGGCGTAGCCTGGCTCACGGTCGGCGGCCTCTCGGAGAGCCGAGATGGCGCCGACGTAGTCGTTCTGCGCCAGGCACTCCTTACCCTTAGCGATGATCTGGTCCGTATTCATCGAGCCGAAACCTACTTTTTGTCAGCCGCTTGGGCAAGCGAACGGCGGCGGCGGCGGCGGAAGATGCGCCGCCAGAGGCCGTATTTGAGAATGCAGCGGAAAGCCGAGACACCGTCTTTCCAGTTGATCTTCTTCCCTTCGGCGTAGGTACGGCCACTATAGGAGATCCCGACCTCGTAGATCCGCCAGCCGCCCAAGGCAAGCTTGGCCGTCATCTCGGGCTCGAGGCCAAAGCGATTCTCCTCGATCTCCAAGCTCTCCAACACCTCCCGGCGGAACATCTTGTAGCATGTTTCCATGTCGGTGAGGTTAAGGTTCGTCATCATGTTGGAGACCAGGGTCAGGAGCTTGTTACCAACGTAGTGCCAGAAGTAGAGGACACGATGCGGCCCTTCGCCGGCGAACCGTGAGCCGTAGACCGCGTCGGCTTTGCCCTGCTCGATCGGCCCCATCAAACGCGTGTACTCTCTGGGGTCGTATTCGAGGTCGGCATCCTGGATGATCGCGGCTTCTCCGGTGGCCTTGTCCACGCCGGCCCGAATCGCCGCGCCTTTGCCCTGGTTCTTCGGCTGCAAGACGAGCTCATCGATCAGACCCTCGTCCGCCAAACGCTGGAGTATGTCGCGGGTGCCATCCGACGAGCAGTCGTCGACACAGATGATCTCCTTGTCGACGGGCACCTCCTTCACCCGTCGGACGACCTCCTCTATCGTCTCACGCTCGTTGTATATGGGTATCAGAACCGAGAGCTTCACCAGATCCCGCCTGTCTCAGCCTCCGGAGCCGCCTTTGACGATTCCGGAGAAGTATTCGATCGTCCTCCTCAGACCCTCTCGCAGTTCGATCTTCGGTTCCCAACCCAACAACTCGCGCGCCAGTGTGATGTCCGGCTGCCTGACCTTGGGATCGTCTTCAGGCAGCGGCTCGTACACGACGCCGGCCGCTGAACCGGTCAACTCGACCACGAGCTCGGCAAGCTGGGCGACCGTGAACTCGGCCGGATTGCCGACGTTAACCGGGTCGGAATAGTCGGTGTTGAAGAGCCGGTAGATCCCTTCGATCAAGTCGTCGACATAGCAGAACGAGCGCGTCTGCGAGCCGTCCCCGTAGACGGTGAGCGATTCTCCCTGGAGTGCTTGGACGATGAAGTTGGACACGACCCGACCGTCGTGCTTGCGCATGCGGGGGCCGTAGGTGTTGAAGATGCGAGCGATCCGTGTATCGACGCCGTGATAGCGGTGGTAGGCCATGGTGAGAGCCTCGGCGAAGCGCTTCGCTTCGTCGTAGACCCCGCGCGGCCCTACCGGACTGACGTTGCCCCAATAGGACTCCGGCTGGGGATGAATCGCCGGGTCACCATAGACCTCCGAGGTCGAGGCGAGCAGGAACCGCGCCTCCTTGTCCTTCGCCAGTCCCAGCGCCTTATGGGTGCCCAGCGAGCCGACCTTGAGGGTCTGGATCGGAAGCTCCAGATAGTCGATGGGGCTGGCCGGCGACGCGAAGTGCAGGACCCCTTCCAAGTCACCTGCCACGTAGATGAAGTCGGTCACATCGTAGCGGTAGAAGCTGAAGCGCTCGTTCGCCAGCAGCTGGCTAATGTTGTCGGGCGATCCGGTGATGAAGTTGTCGAGCCCAACGACCTCATGTCCCTCGTTGAGGAACCGCTCGGCGAGATGGGAACCGAGGAAGCCGGCTACTCCGGTGATCAAAACCCTCACGCTACAGCCTCCCGTCCCAGCGGGTAGTACTTGAAACCGAGTTCCCTCATCTTCGACGACTCATACAGGTTACGGGCGTCGAACACGACCGGTGTCTTCAAGTCGTCGCGGATACGCTGCATGTTCGGATTGCGATAGTCGAGCCAGTCGGTCATGACGATGAGGGCGTCGGCACCCTGCAGCGCCTCGTACTCGAGCTCGCAGTACGCGACGCGGTCCCCGAAGATCCGGCGCGCGCTGTTGAGCGCCGCTGGATCGTGGCCGCGGACTTCAGCGCCGCGTTCCAACAACCCTTCGATTAGGACAATGGACGGTGACTCCCGCATATCGTCGGTGCCAGGCTTGAAGGCGAGGCCCCAGATGGCGATCGTCCGCCCGCTGAGGTCCTCCCCGAAGTGGTCTACGACTTTTTGGAGGAAGAGGCGCTTCTGTACCTCGTTCACCTCCTCGACCGCCGTGAGGATCTTGAAGTCGTAGCCGTGGTCCTTTGCCGTACGCAAGAGCGCCTTTACGTCCTTGGGGAAGCAGGAGCCGCCGTAGCCGGGTCCCGGGAAGAGGAACTTGGGACCGATCCGCTGATCCGAGCCTACACCGCGCCGGACCAGCGAGACATCGGCGCCGGTGAGCTCGCTAATGCGCGCCATCTCGTTCATGAAGCTGATACGGGTGGCCAGCATGGCGTTGGCAGCGTACTTGGTCAGCTCGGCGCTGGTGATGTCCATGAAAATGATCGGATTGCCCGTGCGGACGAAGGGCTCGTACAGTTCGACCAGCGCATCGCGGGCGGCTGGCGAATCGACGCCCACCACGACGCGGTCCGGCCGCATGAAATCCACCACCGCGGCTCCCTCCTTGAGGAACTCGGGGTTGGAGCAGACGTGGACGGGGTAGGTGCTTCGCATCTCGATCTCGGCACGGACCTGGGCTGCGGTTCCCACCGGCACGGTGCTCTTGGTGACGACGATCTTCTCGTCCTTCATGCTTTCGCCGATCACCCTGGCGACGTCGAGCACATGGCGCAGATCGGCGGAGCCGTCCTCATCGGGCGGCGTCCCGACGGCGATGAATATGACCCGCGACTCGGTGGCGACCTGCGGTATGTCGGTGGTGAACCTCAGGCGGCCCCTGGCGATGTTCCTCTCGACGAGTGGCTCGAGGCCCGGCTCGTAGATTGGAATCTTGCCGCGGTTGAGGGCTTCGACTTTCTCGGCGTCCACGTCGCCGCAGATGACATCGTTACCCGTCTCGGCGAAGCAGGCACCTGCGACGAGTCCGACGTACCCGGTACCTATGACTCCTACGCGCATATCAGTCTCGGATGAAGGTGATCTGATGTCGGGGGCGGTCCGGCGGGCTACCTATTATATCCGAACCAAGCTCACGACCGCAACGGCGATGAGCCCGGTGTGCGGTACCGCAACACCGTGCCCTTGAACCAGCGAAAACCACGCACGATACTGAGCAACCGGGCCGCCGGCCGGCCGCCCTTCCCGCTAGCCTCTCCCCTCCCTCCGTGTCCCAGGACCCAGCGAGCGAAGTCGAGCCTGCGGCGCAGGCCGCGGCGCATCGCAAGCTCCAATACCAGCGAGCTGGGCAGGAGACGGAAACCGGCACCGGTGTACCCGAGACGCAGGGCCACGGGAACTCCCAGGCGTCGCGGCACGGTAAGATGCTTCGAATCCACCTCTAGGCCGAAGAGCTCCGCGGCAGCGGTCACTGCGTGCCGCAGATGTCTGTCTCGACCCTGGGATCGCGCCAGCCTGCTCGCCACTTCCGTCGCCACCGCCCCCGCCTTGGCGACTTGGACCGCGAGGTCGAGGTACAGCGAGAGCGTGCGCAGGCCGTGTAACACGGTGTGGGCCGCAGTCACGTAGAGCTCGACGGCCGGCGGCAGGGTTGCCCAGCTGCTGCCGCCGACCTCTCCCCACTCAAGCGGCCCTCGCGCATCCCCAACGACCACGTCGTGGCCACCGGCGTCTACGGTTACCTCATGCCAAGCCGGATGGAGATCGACCGTCTCCTCTCCATTGCCCGGGGTGAAACGGCCGTAGGTCAGCGGATAGCGGGCGGAGAGTCGCCCACCACCGCCCCAGTGCTCGTAACCGGCGGCCTGCAACACATCCCCCGCACGGCGTAGCTCACCGGGGCCGACGAGGAGGTCTATGTCACCGATTTCCCGGGCAGCACGAGCCGGATAATGGCGGGCGAGGGCGAGGCCCTTGAACAAGACGGGCCGCACGCCGGCATCCTCGAACGCCGCGCCAAGTTCCCGAAGGACCAGCTCCTGCGCCTCGGTTCTCCGTTCGTTCTCAAGCCGGGCCGCGGCCAGCATCGCCCAACTCTCACCCGGAACGCCCACACCTTCGGTGGAGCAGGCCTCGCCGAGCGCAGGCGCCAGCCGCTCCACCAATGCAGCCGCTGTCGCCCGCCGCCAGTGCTCGGCGGTCCAATCGGACCGCATCACTCCCCCACCGAAATACCGCCTGCCTAGCACCGCCAGCGCCGGCTCGAGCCATCCCAACCCGCCGCGCCTGTGCCCCGCCATCGTTAGCGCCCCGCGCACCAGGCCAGCAGATCGCTCAGCGACCGTTCGATGGGAATCTTGGGAGTCCAACCGGTGGCCGCGGCGAGGCGTGCATTGCTACCGACGACGAGGGGCGCATCTAGCGGCCGCGCCCTCCCCACCTCGGTCTCCACCGTCACCCCCACTCCCGCGGCCCGGGCGAGCATATCGAGCAGATCGCCGACCGCGTAGGCGCTACCGCTGCAGACGTTGTAGACGCCGCCCGGCTCGCCGGACTCGGTGAGAGCGACATACGCTTCGACGACATCTCTGACGTCGGTGAAGTCGCGGCGAACCGTCGGATCACCCACCTTCACCGTGCCTGCACCTCCGGCTTCGCGCATACCCTGGACCTGGGCGGCGAGCTGCGGGGCGACAAAGGTGGATCGTTGGCCGGGACCGGTATGGTTGAAGCTCCGTGTGACCACAACCGAGAGCCCGTGCGACCGATGGAACTGCCTGGCAAACATCTCCTGCGCCACCTTGGAGACGCCATACGGGTTGAGCGGCTCCAAAGGATGTTCTTCGCTGAGCGGCTGGAAGCGGGCCGCCGCGGCGCCGTACACATGTCCCGAACCCGAGATCAGGAGCACCGGATAGTGGCCCGACCCGCGGCTCATCATCGCCAACTCGTCCAGCAGGTAGAGCGTGCCGATGGCGTTGACCCGCATCGGTGCAACCGGGTCGGCCAGCGAATCGGCGGGAGACGAGAGACCGGCGAGATGGAAGATGCGGTCGGCCACGCAGCTGCGGGCGACGCCGCGTACAGACTTCTCTTGTTCAAGCTCCAGCGTCACCCAATGGACGCGGTCGGCGGCTGCTGCGGGAAGCGTCGTCAGCTTCGGCTCGGCGCCCTGAACGGCGCCGACGACGTCCTCTCCTCTGCCCAGCAACTCCGCCACCAGGTGCTGCCCGACGAATCCGTCTGCACCCGTGACGAGGTTCAGCGTCACGAGGACTCCTGCTCCCCCGGCTGGCTGCGCAGGCGCTCGAGATCGGCCTCGACCATCATTCGAATGAGTTCCTCGAAGTCGACGGCAGGCTTCCAGCCCAAAACCTCACGCGCCTGCGTGGAATCGGCTACCAGGGTATCGACCTCCGCCGGTCGCAGCAGCCGCTCATCCTGAACGACGTGCTTCTTCCAATCGAGCTCCAGGTGGCCAAAGGCGAGTTCCACCAGATCACGGACGCTGTGCTGAATACCGGTACCGACAACGAAATCAGTCGGCTCTTCTTGCTGCAGCATCCGCCACATCGCCTCGACGTAATCACCTGCGAAACCCCAGTCCCGTCTGGCGTCGAGGTTGCCGAGCCGCAGTTCCGTCGCACGGCCGAGTTTGATTTGCGCCGCCGCATCCGTGACCTTGCGGGTGACGAACTCCAGGCCACGACGCGGCGACTCGTGGTTGAAGAGAATCCCGCTGACAGCGAAGAGCCCGTAGCTCTCGCGGTAGTTCACCGTGATCCAGTGGCCGTAGACTTTGGCCACCCCGTACGGCGAACGCGGGTAGAACGGTGTCCGCTCGCTCTGCGGGGTCTCTCTAACCTTCCCGAACATTTCGGAGCTCGAGGCCTGATAGAAGCGAGCCTCGGGGCTCACGTGCCTGACGGCCTCCAGCACGCGCATGACCCCGAGACCCGTCGCTTCGCCCGTCAGCACCGGTTGACTCCACGATGCCGGCACGAAGGACTGCGCGGCGAGATTATAGACCTCGTCCGGTCTAGCTTCCTCGAAGGCGGTCAGCAGCGAGTTCTGGTCGAGCAGGTCGCCTGAGAGAATGGTGATCCGGTCCTCGATGTGCTCGACCCGCTCCAAGCTCACCGTCGACGAGCGCCGGACGAGGCCGAACACTTCGTAGCCCTTCTCGAGCAACAGATCGGCCAGGTAGGAGCCGTCCTGTCCCGTAATGCCTGTGATCAGAGCGCGCTTCGCCATTTGCCCCTCATTCGCCGGCCGTGACGGGCGTCGTCGCTTCTGGAACCGCCCGGCCCAGCACGTTGCGAGTGTCCAGCACGGGCCGGCCCGACCGACGGATCAGGTCATAGTCGACACCCGTGTGGTCGGTTACTATCACGATCACATCCGAGTCCGTGACCAGGCGCTCGTCGAGCGGCACCGACTCCATGTCCTGTCCCTCGTGACGCAGCGAGGGCACTAGCGGGTCGTGGTACTTCACCTGCGCTCCCTTCTCGGCGAGCAGTTGGATGACGTCAAGGGCAGGCGACTCGCGGGTATCATCGGTATCGCGTTTGTACGCGGCACCAACGACCAGAACCGCGGAGCCTTTCACCGGCTTGCCGTCGCGATTCAAGAGATCGGCGGCCTTCTCGGTCACGTAGCGTGGCATCTCGGCGTTTATCTCGCTGGCCAACTCGATCAGCCGCGTCTTGTAGTCCAGCGTCTTCATCTTCCACGAGAGGTAGTGGGGATCGACCGGGATGCAGTGGCCACCCAACCCGGGTCCGGGAGTGAACTTCATGAACCCAAAGGGCTTGCTCTCGGCGGCGGCGATGACCTCCCAGACGTCGACTTCCAGCTTGTCGCACACGACCTGCATCTCGTTTGCCAGTGCGATGTTAACCGATCGGAAGGTGTTCTCGAGCAGCTTGGTCAGCTCTGCCGCCTCGGTACTCGAAACCGCGACCACCCTCTCGATGATGGTCGAGTAGAGCGCCCGGCTGACCTCGGAACAGGCCTGCGTGATACCCCCTACCACCTTCGGCGTATTGCCGATCTTCCATACCGGGTTGCCGGGATCCACGCGCTCCGGGCTGAAGGCCAGGAAGAAGTCGACGCCCACACTCAGGCGGCCGCCGCCCGACAGGGCCGGGAGCAGAAGCTCGCGTGTTGTGCCGGGGTAGGTCGTCGACTCCAGCACGATGAGCTGGCCCTCGTGTATGCTCCGCCCGATCGACTCGGTTGCCGACATGATATAGGAAACGTCGGGGTCGCCCGTCTTGCCCAGCGGGGTCGGTACGCAGATGAGAATCGCATCGACCTCGCTCAGCCGGCCGTAGTCCAGGGTGGCCGTTAGGCGCCCCGTTTCCACCGACGCCGCCACCTGCTCGTCGGGCACGTCACCTACATACGAGCGCCCGGCCATAAGGCTCTTCACCTTGTCGGCAGAGACTTCGAACCCGAGGACCGAGAAGCCGGCGTCGGCGAACTCCACTGCCAGCGGCAGGCCTACATAGCCCAGACCGACCACGCCGATCTTGGCCTCGCGGGTTTCGATCTTCTTCATCAGTGAGTCAGCGACGCTGCCCAACGTTATCCTCCGAGTTGTCTCGCCAGCTCCCCAGCGTAATAGGTGATGATCATGTCGGCCCCGGCCCGCCGAATCGATTGGACCGCTTCGAGCATCACGCGTTCCTCGTCGATCCAGCCGCGCTCGGCCGCCGCCTTGATCATGCTGTACTCGCCGGACACGTGATAGGCGGCCAGCGGGTACCCGGTGTCCTGCTTGACTCGGTAGATGACATCCAGGTACGGGAGGGCGGGTTTCACCATGATAATGTCCGCACCCTCTTCGATGTCCATGCGCGCCTCCCGCAGCCCCTCTTCCACGTTCCCCGGATCCATCTGATAGCCTTTCCGGTCGCCGAACTGTGGTGCCGATTCTGCCGCCTCGCGGAACGGGCCGTAGAAGGCGGAGGCGTACTTCACTGCATAAGACATGATCGGCGTATGTGAGAAACCTTGCGCGTCCAGGGCCTGGCGGATCGCGGCGACCCGACCGTCCATCATGTCGCTGGGCGCCACGATGTCGGCGCCGGCCTCGGCATGTGAGACGGCCATGCGGGCGAGGAGCTCGAGGGTCGAATCGTTGTGGACCTCGCCGTCCGGAGTCAGCAGCCCGCAATGTCCGTGGTCCGTGTACTCGCAGAGACACACATCGGTGATAACGACCAGGTCCGGCGCCTGCTCTTTGATCGCTCCGACCGCACGCTGCACTTCGCCATCGGCAGCATAGGCTCGGCTGCCGTGAGCGTCCTTCGAGTCGGGGATGCCGAACAAGAGGACGGCGCCCACGCCTAGCGACTCAAGGCGAGCGGCCTCTTCTGCCGTCGCGGCGATCGAGGTCTGCTCGACGCCCGGCATGGAGCTGACCGGGTGACGTCCATCCTGGAAGGTCACGAAGAGAGGCGCGATGAGGTCGGCCGGCTCGAGCGACGTCTCGCGGACCATCGCCCGCAGCCGTTCCGTTCGGCGCAGGCGCCGCGGCCGGTAAGTGGGGAACTTTGCCATCACTCGGCTTCCTTCAAGTTCGCGTAGTACTCGACGATCGCCTGCAGCAGCCCCGCTTCCGTATACTCGCGGGCCACGACGTGCACATTCAGGCCGGCTGCGCGCGCCGCGGCGGCCGTGATCGGCCCGATCGTGGCAACGTGCGCGCCTCCCGGGTCGGCGCCGGCGACCTCGATGAAGTGATTCACGGTCGACGCCGCGGTGAAGGTGATCATGTCGAAGGCGCCACGCTGCAGGCCATCTCGGAGCCTGGCGATCCCGTCGCGGTCGGGCCGCGACTCGTAGGCGATCACCTCATCGACTTCCGCCCCCGCGCTGCGCAGCCGCTGCGGCAGAACCTGGCGCGCGCCGGCGGCGCGAGGCAACAGGACACGGCAACCGGCGATAGCCGCCTGGCCGGTCAAGGCGTCGGCCACGGCCTCAGCCACATACTCCTCCGGGACGATCTCGGGCCGGACGCCCCGCCGCTCAAGGGCCGCCGCGGTGGCCGGGCCGATGGCGGCCACCCGCATCCCGCTGGGCAAACTCGCGCCGCCTCCGCCGGTCTCCAGCTCATGCCAGAATCGCGCCACGCCGTTGGCGCTGGTGAAGACGACCCAATCGTACGAGTCCAGCCGACGGACCGCCTGCCGGAACGGCGTCGGATCACGAGGTTCGGTTATCCGGATGGTCGGACAATGCACGGGCTGGGCGCCCAACCGGCTCAGCCCGGCCATCAGCCCCTCAGCCTGTGCAGCGAGGCGCGTCACGGCGATGCGGCGGCCCTGCAACGGTCGGGCCGCTCTATCCGACTGAGCTCTCGACAAATCCGCTCCTAGCGTTGGCTCACAGCACGTCCCCGGAGTCTCGACTGGCCCGGGCATTGCACTCCCCCGCGTCGGCGCTCAATATGTGCCCGCCGGGATGGCACAGCAACCGACGAGGGCCGCAAGCTCAGGCTTGACGGGCAGATAGCCGCTTAGCTGAATCGGCGACCGGCGGGCTGCAGGAGCGGTGGCGAGCTGCCTCACGGCCGGCACCGCCGGCGACGTTGCCGGTCCTTGATAACCGACGCATATTGCGCTTCTCAGACCGAACCTCACTGTGCGCTGCGGGTGGAGACTGGTGCTCGCGACACGCGAGAAAGGAGTACTGCGCGATGGCTAGCTTTGTAACCGCAAACCTCGACCACGAGATCAAGGGCGGCTTTGTGGTTTTCAAGCTGGACACGAAGTTGCGCTTCGAGTCCGCTGAGGTGAACCACAAGTGGCTGTTCCAGATCGAGTTCATGGAGGCGGACCCGGTGAAGGACGACCCGTTGTCCAAGATCCCGGACTCCGTCGGCTTCGGCGAGGCCGACGCCCGGTTCATCAGGCACTACTTCGTCCCCTCACAGGAGGAGGTCGAGCTCTCTTTCGAGGAGGAATTCCCGGCCCACCTGGTCGACACGGAGATGGGCAAGGAGGAGGTCTACGCGAACCTCCAGGTACTGCCGCTCGAGGCTCCCCCGGGTTTCGTACCGGCAAAGACGCGGACCAACATCACACACGTGGACGTCTAGCCTGGCTAGCAACTCGCGCTCGCTCGGTAAAGGCACCGACCAGGGGCCCGGCGGCTAAAGCCTACCCTAGCGCACAGGGGAATCGGCGCTCATAACCGGGCCTTGTGACATAGCAGCGGCCGCTGCACCTCGCCATTCGACGGTCAGCAGCGGCCGTTCGGTTTGGAGGAGACGCGTAGCAGCCGCCCGCGACGCCTCGGAGTCGCTCGTTACGGCGCTTTCTGGATCTTCCCGGCCTTGATGCACCGGCTGCACACGCGAACCCGCTTGACCGTCCCATCCTCGATCACGCGTACACGCTGCAGGTTTGGCAACCAGCGGCGCCGCGTCCTGTTGTTCGCGTGGCTGACGTTGTTACCCACCGCAGGGATTTTCCCACACGAGTAGCAGACCCGTGCCATTACCTTCTCCTCGTACTTCTTGAAAACCGATGTACCGGCCCGGTCAGGAGCCGGACTCGGCGGTCGTCGTTGTATCCTCTTCCGCGTAGTGGTCGAGCGAGTCGACCAGGAAGAACGTCGTATAACCCTCCAGGCTCGCACGGCTCTCGGGTCTGAAGAAACCGCGCTGCACGTAGACATCCAGCAGCGAGTCGGTCAAGGCGTACACCGAACCCGCGACAGCTAGGGCGTCCCCAGGCGCTACCGTGATCTCTGATTCGATCACCGAGCGCTCGAGAATCATCGGATAGCCCGCCAAATCGGGCAGGACTACCGTCAGGGTCGCAACGCCCAGCGTATCGGCGACCGTGACTGGGGCCAGCAGGATTCGCTCGCCCGAGAATTGCTCAGGGTTGGCTACGAACGCCGTATCGGCGACCCTCGGCAGCTCGATCACGGTGTCGGCGACGACAAGACCCGTATCGACCCTGTGGGACGACGCATACAGCCAATACATGAACCCGCCAACTACGATGATGGCCGCCGCCAACCACGGCCCAGTCGCGGTTTTCAACTTCCCGAGCTCGATCGCCATCTGACTATCCTCACACGCTGTGTGTCACTATTCGACAAGCTGCACGAGCGCGACCTGAGACCCATCGCCCTTGCGCCGACCGAGTTTCAGGATCCGCAAGTAGCCGCCGTTCCGTTCCGCGTAGCGTGGGCCCAGTGTATCGAACAGCTTCTGCAGAGCTTCTTTGTCATGTATCGCACGCGCAGCCTGGCGGCGCGCGTGCAAGTCGCCACGTCGGGCCAGCGTGATCAGACGCTCGGCGAATGGGCGTAATTCCTTCGCCTTGGCCGTGGTGGTCTTAATGCGCTCGTGGCGGACCAGACTCGTCGCCATGTTCGACAGCATCGCCTTCTTGTGGCTTGCCGTCCGGCTAAGCTGTCGCCCTTTCCTTCTGTGCCTCACAACCCGAGTTCCTATTCGTAGATTACTCGCTCTCGGCGACTGCCTCGCTCACAACATAGAGCTCGCCGTCATCGCCTTCCTGGAATTGCATGCCGAAGTGAAGGCCGTTCGTGCGCAGCAGGTCTTCAACCTCCTGAAGCGACTTGCGGCCGAAGTTCTCTATTTGGAGGATCTCGTCTTCGGTTCGTCGCGCGATGTCACCCAGCGTCCGGATGTTCCCCTTCTCAAGCGTATGACGCGAGCGCACCGAGATATCAAACTCCTCGAGCGGCCGGTTAACCAGATCCCTGGTCTTGTCGCTTAGCGGGACTAACTGGACCTCCGGCATCGCGGTCTCTCCGTTACCCGCTGCGAAGCGACGCAGGTATTCCAGGTGCTTGGTCATCAGCTCCGCTGCGTAGGCGACGGCCTCCTCGGGCCGCATCGAGCCGTTCGTCTCGACCGTCAGCGTCAGCCGGTCGAAGTCGGTCCGTTGGCCGACACGCGTCTCGTCGACGTTGAAGTTCGCCCTCAGCACCGGGCTGTAGATCGAATCGATCAGGATGAGATCGACGGGGTCATCCTTACCTCGCTGGTGCTGATCGGCGAGCACAAAGCCGCGCCCGTGGTTGATCCACAGCTCCATGCGCAGCGGCCGCTCTTCCGGTAATTCCTCCTGAAGCGTGAACAGTATGTGGTCGCGGTTGATGATGTCGACTTTCGGGTTCGGGGTTATATGCCGTGCCGTGATTACGCCCGGCTCCCGAACGACCAATTCCAGCTTCGCTTCGTCTTCGCCACCGACGACGCGGAATACCAGGCCCTTAAAGCGTTGGATGATCTCGTGCACATCCTCAACGACGCCGGCGATCGTCTGATGCTCATGTACGACTCCACTGGCCCGGAACGCCCAGATGGCCCAACCAGGCAAAGAGGAGAGCATGATCCGCCGCGTCGCATTGCCGAGCGTCTGCCCGTAGCCACGCTCGAGCGGCTGAACCACGAAATCCGCTCGCCGTCCATCGTCGGACGTTTCGGTCACCTCGACCCGTTCGGGTAGAACCCAACCGCGTAGGTCTATCAACACTGTGACGGCCTCCCTGTGATCGCGGCCGCGAGCGGCCGCAGCACCCACCGCCGCAGCGGCAGGAACCCTCGCTCCGACTATTTCGAGTACAGCTCGACTACCAATTGCTCCTGAACTGCGAGCGGAATGTCGGCGCGCGTCGGCGTTTCCAACATCCGGCCGCTCAGCTTCTTGTGGTCGGCGGAAAGCCAGCTAAGCAGCCCATCGCCGCCCCGCATGTCTGCCGCCTCCATGACCACCGGCATCTCGCGACTGGCCGGCTTGACCGAAATCTCGTGCCCCGGCTTCACCTCGTAACTCGGGATCGTCACGGTCTTGCCGTCCACCAGGATGTGGCGATGTCGCACGAGTTGTCGGGCCGCTTTGCGCGAAGGCGCAAAACCGAGCCGATAAACGACATTGTCGAGCCGCGTCTCGAGCGCGATGATCAGGTTGTCGCCCGTTATCCCCTGCGCCTGTGCCGCCCGCTTGAAGAGATTGTGGAACTGCGCCTCCTGAAGGCCGTAGATTCGACGGACCTTCTGTTTCTCACGCAGCTGAACCGCATAGTCCGACTGGCGGCGGCGCCTGGCACGCGCCAGCCCGTGCTGGCCCGGCGGATAGGCGCGCCGCTCTACCGCGCATTTCTCCGTGTTGCACCTCTTGCCCTTCAAGAAGAGCTTCTGCCCCTCACGTCGGCAGAGCCTGCAAACCGATCCTGTATGTCTTGCCATTTACCTCTGTCGCCTGCCCTCTGTTTGCACGATGAACGGCCTAGACGCGCCGCTTCTTGGGCGGCCGGCAGCCGTTGTGGGGAATCGGCGTAACATCCCTAATGGAGCGGATTTGCAGGCCCGACGCCTGCAGAGCCTGAATCGCCGACTCGCGGCCCGAGCCGGGCCCCTGGACTCGAACGTGCACGCGCTTCATGCCCAGGCCGAGCGCCTCGCGCGCTGCGTGCTCCGCCGCTACAGTCGCGGCAAACGGGGTGGACTTCTTCGAGCCCTTGAATCCCGACTTGCCGGGGGTTCCCCAGACCACCGTGTTCCCTTGCATATCGGTGATCGTGACGATCGTGTTGTTAAAGGTCGCCTTTATATAGACGATCCCCTCTACTCCAACTTCCTTCTTCTTCTTTGGCCCCGCCGCCCGCTTCTTTGGAGGCATCTGGTCCCCTTATTCGATCTGGTTCCCGCTCGTCGCGCCTGCGCTAACGTTACTTGCGCGGCGCCTTCTTCTTGCCCGCCACCGTGCGACGCGGGCCTTTCCGCGTCCGCGCGTTCGTGTGCGTGCGCTGCCCCCGTACCGGCAGCCCTTTACGATGCCGAACCCCTCGGTAGCTCCCGATATCCATCAGACGCTTGATGTTCATCGAGACTTCCGTGCGAAGAGCGCCCTCGACCTTGTAATCGCTCTCGATCGCACGCCGCACCTTATTCAGGTCCTCGTCCGAAAGCTCGTGCATCCGTAGGTCCGGGCTTACGCCCGTATCGGCGAGGATTCGCCTCGAGCTCGTGGCCCCGATCCCATGGATATAGGTCAGCGCCACCTCGACACGTTTGTTGTTCGGCAAGTCAACGCCTGCTATTCGTACCATCTTTCCCTACCCCTGCCGCTGCTTGTGCTTGGGGTTGCGCTTGCAGATCACCCGAACGACACCACGCCGCCGAATGATCTGGCAATGCTCGCAAATCCGCTTAACGCTAGATCTTACCTTCACTGCCGCACCCTGTTCCTCTGTTCTGGGGCAACCCAGGAAGATATCCTCCCCGGCCCGAAGATCAATGTCGGCGTGCTGAATCGTCCCCGAGTGCCCCGACGACACATGCGTTTTTCACTTGTAGCGGTACGTGATCCGGCCTCGCGTCAGATCGTAGGGCGACAATTCTACCTGCACCTTGTCACCCGGCAGGATGCGGATGTAGTGCATCCTGATCTTTCCCGAAATATGGGCCGTGATCTCGTGACCGTTCTCCAGCTCAACGCGGAACATCGCGTTGGGCAGCGCTTCGACCACCGTGCCGGTCATCTGGATCGAATCTTCCTTGGCCACCTGCCGCGCCTTTCCTCAGCCCGCCTTCGAGGGAACCACGGTCAGGACGCGTGGCCCGTCCATCGTTACGGCGACCGTGTGCTCGAAGTGTGCCGACACCGTGCCGTCCGCAGTAACTACGGTCCACTCGTCGGCCAGAGTACGAATCTCACGGCCGCCGATATTGAACATCGGTTCGATCGCGAGGACGAGTCCCGGCTGCAGCCGCAGGCCCTCACCGGATCGCCCGTAGTTGGGCACTTGAGGATCCTCGTGGGGCCGGCTGCCGATCCCGTGGCCAGTCAGCTCCCGCGGCACACCGTAGCCAGCTTCGCGACCGACTCTCTCTATGGAGGAGCTAATGTCTCCAATTCGCGACCCGGGCCGTGCGGCCTCGACGCCGCGCTTCAAGGCACGCTGCGTGACTTCGAGCAGCTGGCGGACGTCGTCGCTGACGTCGCCGACCGACACCGTCAGCGCGCCATCGCCGAAGTACCCATCATAACAAACGCCCACGTCGATACTCACGATATCGCCCTGCTGCAGCACACGCGTCGGCGACGGGATCCCGTGGACGACTTCCTGATTGATGCTGGTGCAGAGCGTTGCCGGGAACCCGTAGAGACCCTTGAACGCCGGAGACGCTCCCTCGTAGCTGTGGATCCGCTCCTCCGCCCAGCTATCTAGCTCGGCCGTTGTAACACCCGGCCGGGCTAAGTCGGCCATCTGGTCAAGCACATCGGCAACAATCTCGCAGGCGCGCGCGATGACCTCTATCTCCTCGTCGGTCTTGAGAGTGATCACGAACCGTCCACCACTGCGAGCAGCTTCCCGTACACCTCTTCCACCGACCCGACCGCAGCCACCTCACGCAAAACGGAGTCCTCTCCGTACCATCGCAATAGCGGCTCGGTGTGCTCTTGGTACACACGTAGGCGGACCCGTACGGTTTCCTCTCGATCGTCCTCGCGCGTCTCCAGCTCGCTTCCGCAGCTGTCGCAGGTCCCGGCGACAGCAGGCGGATCCGAGTGGACGTTGAAGACGGCGCCGCAGCTCGGGCAACTGCGACGACCGGCCAAACGACGAATCAACTCCTCCTCCGGCACGTCGAAGTAGACGACGGCGTCGAGTTTCGTGTCTCGCTCTTCGAGCAGCGCCTGGAGTCCCTCCGCCTGAGCGACCGTGCGCGGGAAGCCGTCGAGGATGAATCCGGCGGCTGCTTCCGGGGTGGCCAATGCTTCACGCACCAGTCCCAGCACGACCTCGTCGGGCACGAGCTCGCCGGCATCCATGTAGCGCTTGGCGTCGTTGCCCAGCGGTGTACCGCGGCGCACCGCGTCGCGTAGTATGTCGCCCGTGGCGAACTTCGGCACCCCGCTCTGGGCGGCCAAACGCTCGCCCTGCGTCCCCTTGCCAGAGCCCGGAGGGCCCAAGAGTACCAAGTTCATCTCATGCCGCTCGTCGTTTCCGCCGGCTCATCGATAGTCACATATACCTCTGCCGACCTCGATACTTCACACGGCCTTTCTTCATGAAGCCCTCGTAGTGGCGCAACAGCAGGTGCTGCTGCATCTGCTGAACCGTATCGAGCGCCACACCGACGACGATCAGCAGCGCTGTGCCGCCGAAGAAGAAGAGCTGTATGTCAAACCAGGCGAAGATCAGGAACGGTACCAGCGCGATTGCCGCCAGGAACAGAGACCCCGGCAGAGTTATACGGGAGAGCACATAGTCGATGTACTCCGCCGTTCTCCCTCCCGGCTTCACACCCGGTATGAAAGCGCCCTGCTTGTTGAGGTTCTCCGCAAGGTCGACCGGGTTGAAGATGATCGCGGTGTAGAAGTAAGTGAAGAAGACGATTAACAGCGAGTAAGTGATGTAGTAAAGCGTATTGCCCGGCTGAAACAGTTCCGATATCGCGGCCATAAGCGGCACGTTCGAGAAAGACGCGACCGTGCCGGGGACGACTATGATCGACTGGGCAAAGATGATCGGCATCACGCCGGCCGAGTTGATGCGCAGGGGTATGAACGACTTCTGGCCCTCGCGGATGCGTCCGCGCCCCACCACCTTCTTGGGTATCTGAACGGGGATCTTCCGCGCTGCCATCGTGACGGCGACCGTCCCGGCGATTACCCCGATCATCACTGCCAGCAGGGCCGCCAGCTTGAAGGCGCTGATCGTACCGACGGAGAGCGCCTCGAACGTTCGCGCTACGGCGTTCGGGAAGCCCTCGACGATCCCGAAGAAGATCAGCAGCGACATACCGTTGCCGATGCCGCGCTCGGTGATCTGCTCGCCCAGCCACATGATGAAGACGCCGCCCGCGACGAGCGTCAGCACGGTGGTGAAGCGGAACATCAAGCCGGGTGCGGGGACGATGGGGCTCTGGGCGCCGGGCTGGCTCTCGAGGAAGATCGCGTAGGCGTAGCCCTGCAGCAAGCAGAGCAGGACGGTAGTGTAGCGCGTCCACTGATTCAGCTTCTTGCGGCCTTCCTCACCCTCCTTCTGCAGCTTCTCGATGGTCGGGAAGACCGCGGCGAGGAGCTGGAACATGATGCTGGCGGAGATGTAGGGCATGATTCCCAGCGCGAAGATCGTGGCGCGCTGGAGGCCTCCGCCGACGAACATGTCGTAGAGCCCGAAGAGCGTTCCCTGCAGCTGGCTGGCCAGATCCCTGAGCGCGATGACGTCCACGCCGGGCACGGTTATGTGGGCGCCGAGGCGATAGATGGCCAGGCAGAGCAAGGTGAAGAGTATCTTCTGCTTGAGTTCCGGGGCGCGGAGGAGATTCTGGACGGGGTTAGCCATTACTTAGCCTCGTTAACTTCTCCGCCGGACTTCTCGATCTTCTCGCGAGCGGACGCGCTGAACGCGTTAGCGGTCACTTTGATCGCCCGGCCGATCTCGCCGTAACCGAGCACCTTGACGGGGCGCCGCAGCGACCTGATCAACCCAGCGGCCTTCATCGTCTCGGGCACGGCCTCGTCTCCCTGGACACGCTCGAGGTGCCCGACGTTGACGATCTGGTACTCGACGCGCCTGTAGGGTCGGAAGCCCCGCTTGGGAAGCCTGCGCTGCAGGGCCATTTGACCGCCCTCGAACCACGGCTTCGTCCGGCCACCGGAGCGTGACTTGTGCCCCTTGTGGCCGCGTCCGGCGGTTTTGCCGACGCCCGAGCCGATACCACGACCGCGGCGTTTCGATGTTCGCTTGACCCCCTTGGGAGGCCTTATCGATTCTAAATGCGTCATCTAGCTCAGGACCCCTTCTCCACTTCGTCCGACTCGGGCACCACTTCGACCAGATGCTTGACCTTGAACAGCATACCGCGGACCGCCTCGTTGTCGGGCTTGATCACCGCCCGCTGGTGCTTGAGGCCGAGGGCCTCCAGCGTGCGGCGGACCTTACGCGGTGCTCCGAGCCCGCTCTTGACCTGACGGACTCTCAGCTTACTCACGTCGGCCTCCGCGCAGCTGTTCGACGGGGACTCCGCGCTCCCACGCCGCCTGTTCAGCCGTCACCAGACTGCACAAGCCGTTCATCGTAGCGCGCACCAGGTTGACCGGGTTGTTCGATGAGCCGAGGCTCTTGGTCAGGATATCTTGAACGCCGGCACACTCGAGCACGGCGCGCACGGGGCCGCCGGCAATCACACCGGTGCCCGGGCCCGCCGGCCGCAGCAGCACCCTACCCGAGCCGTGATGCCCGATGATCTCGTGCGGGATCGTTCCATGGCGCACGATAGGCACCTGGACCATGTTGCGTCGCGCCTGCTCGAATCCCTTGCGGATCGCCTCGGCGACCTGGTTTGCCTTGCCGAGCGCGGTGCCGACGCGACCCTGCTGGTCGCCGGCAGCGACGAGGGCGGTGAAGGAAAAGCGCCGCCCGCCCTTCACCACCTTGGCCACGCGATTGATGTATATGACGTTCTCGACAAGATCGCTCTCCCGTTCCCGGGGTCGCTTCTCCCGCTTGTCCCGCTTGTCCCGGCCTTCACGCTGAGTGACCACTAGATCTTAAGACCTCCTTCACGCGCGCCTTCGGCAAACGCCTGTACGCGCCCGTGATATAGGTAGCCTCCCCGGTCGAAGACGACCCGCTCGATGCCCCGCGCCTTGGCACGCTCGGCCATCAACTCTCCAGCGATGCGGCTCTGGACCGCTTTCCGCCGATCGTCTTCGATCTTCGACTGCACTTCTTTCGACCGGGTCGAGACACCAATGATGCAGATGCCCAGATCGTCGTCGATCAACTGCGCCTCCACATGACGCAGCGTGCGTCGAACGACCAGCCTGGGGCGTTCCGCAGTTCCGCGGACTCTCTTCAGGATGTGAGAGTGACGGCGCTGGCGGGCCCGTACCCGCCGATCCGCTTTCCCGCGCACTCGTTTCCGCTTCAGCTTCGATATCGACATCAGATTGCCGTCTTGCCCGCCTTGCGACGGACCTGCTCCCCGTGGTACCTGATCCCTTTGCCCTTGTAAGGCTCCGGGGGCCGGAAGCCGCGGATCTCTGCCGCAGCCTGACCGACCTTCTCCTTATCCACACCCGAGACCGTCACCATCGTCGGCGATTCGGCGCCGAGCGTCACGCCCTCGGGCGGATCGTAGACGATCGGGTGTGAGTAGCCGAGATGGAAGCGGAGCGATTTGCCGGCCGCCTCAGCTCGGTAACCCACGCCTACGATCTCGAGCTTCCGCTCGAAACCTTCAGTCACGCCAATCACCATGTTCAATAGCAGCGACCCGGCGAGTCCATGCAGAGCGCGATGGTCGCGACGGTCGCTCGCCCGGTTCACCCGCAATTCGCCGTTCTCATGAACGACTTCGGTCGAAGCATGGAACTCCCGCTCGATCTCGCCGCGCGGACCCTTGATCTTCACACGGTTCCCCTCGACCGTCACGCTCACGCCGTCCGGTACCTTGATAACCCGCTTGCCGATACGCGACATAGCTAGTTCTCCGCCGACTCAGTGAACCACCGCGATGAGCTCACCACCGACACCCGCGGCACGGGCCTCACGATCGGTGAGGATCCCTCGGCTGGTCGAGAGGATTGCCATACCCAAACCACCTCGCACACGCGGGATCTCAGCCGTTCCCACGTAGTTCCGCCGACCGGGCCGCGAGATCCGGCGAAGCTCCCGGATTACTGGCTTGCCGTCCGGCGTGTACTTCAGGTACAGCCTGATGATGCTCCGCTGTCCCTCGTCGATGACCTTGATACTCTCGACAAAGTGCGCGTCGACCAATTTCTTGGCGATTTCCACTTTGATCCTCGAGACAGGAACATCGACTCGCTTCTGCCCGGCGTGCAACGCGTTGCGCACACGAGTGAGCATATCTGCAATCGGGTCAGTCATCGTCATCGCGTTTCATCCACTACAAGAGAATATCCGTTTACTCACCAACTGGCTTTCCGCACCCCGGGTAGCTCACCATCCAAGGCCATGTTGCGGAAGCAGATACGACAGAGGCCGAACTTTCGAATGAACGCTCGGGCTCGCCCGCATCTGCGGCACCTGTTGTACGCACGAACGTTGAACTTCCTCCGCTTTCTCGTCTTCTCGATCAGAGCTTTACGCGCCATCACATCACCTGTTGCTTGAGCACTTACAGTCCGTTAGACGACTACAGGCTCGACGCCGCGGAAGGGCATCCCCATCTCACGCAGCAAAGCCATGGCCTCTTCATCTTTGTCCGTCGACGTGACGAACGTAATGTCCATCCCGTGGATCTTCTGGATCTTATCGTAGTCGACCTCGGGGAAAATCACCTGCTCCTTGATGCCTACGGTGTAGTTACCCCGCCCGTCGAAGGAGTCGGGTGACAGCCCACGGAAGTCGCGTACCCTGGGAACCGCGATATTAATGAAGCGATCCAGGAACTCGAACATGTGGGCGCCGCGCAGAGTGACGCTGACCCCGACCGGCATCCCCTCTCGTAACCCAAAGTTGGATATAGCTTTACGAGCTCGATTCACGATCGGTTTCTGGCCGCTGATCGCCGTTACCGCCTCGACCACCGAGTCGAAAAGCTTAGGTTCCCGCGCTGCCTCACCGACACCGACGTTTACGACGATCTTCACCAGGCTCGGTATCTGGTGTGGATTCGGGAATCCGAACTCGTCAGCGAGTTTGGGCCTCACCGTACCGGCGTAGTGCTGTTGCAATCTCGGCTTCATCATCAACCTTCCGCGACCGGAATCGGTGTGCTGCAACGCACACACAGACGTTCCAGCGTGCCGTCTGCGTCATGTCTCCTGCGCACGCGCGCCGGTCCCTTACAATGGGGGCAGACCAGCATGACGTTCGACGCGTCGATCGGCGCCTCGAACGTAACGATTCCGCCCTCCGGGTTAGCCTGCGAGGGACGCTGGTGCCGTGTGCGCATGTTTACCCCTTCGACAACCACACGGTTACGTTTAGGGATCACGCGCAGCACTCGCCCCTCCGACCCTTTGTAGTTGCCGGCTATAACGGCGACCTGATCTCCTCTACGAACTTGCATCGTCCGGCCCTCAGACGACCTCAGGGGCCAGCGACACGATCTTCATGAACCGCTTGTCGCGCAGTTCGCGTCCGACTGGACCGAAGATTCGCGTTGCTCGAGGCTCGCCCTGGTCGTTAATCAGGACGGCGGCATTGTCGTCGAAACGGATATAGGAGCCATCCTTGCGACGTTGTTCCCTGGCCGTTCTTACGACTACCGCCTTACTAATCTCACCCTTCTTGACCGTACTGGTCGGCAGAGCATCCTTGATGGTGACGACGATTATGTCACCCATCCTAGCATAGCGACGCTTGCTGCCTCCGAGCACTCGGATGCAGAGCGCCTCTTTGGCTCCCGAGTTGTCCGTAACCCGTACAATTGATTCCTGCTGGATCATCTCTCTATCACGATTTGCGGGTCTGCACGGGCTAGCTCGGCCTGCGGACGATCTCGACCAAACGCCAGCATTTCTTCGCCGATAGCGGTCGTGTCTCCACGATCCGCACGACGTCACCGGTGCGAGCTTGGTTCTCCTCGTCGTGGGCGTAGTACTTCTTATGCCGCGTGACCTGTTTGCCGTACAGTGGGTGCGCGAACCGTCTCTCGACGCTGACCACGATGGTTTTGTCCATGCGGTCGCTTACCACCGACCCAACCCGCGTCTTACGTTGGCCTCGAGTCATGCGTCGTCATTTCTCCTTGGCATCGCGAGCGGCCTGCAACTCACGCTCGCGCCTGATCGTCTTCAGCCGTGCAAGGTCGCGCCGTATTTGCCTGACCTTCATCGGGTTCTCGACCTCTTCGTAGGCGGATTTCATGCGCAGGTCGAAGAGCTCATCCGACAGTTCCTCGATCGTGCGCTCGATGTCGGCGTCCGCCAACTCACGAATCTCTTCAGGTCGCATCAGAGGCCTCCGGACCCGCGGCTGATGAATCGGGTCTTGACCGGCAGCTTCGCCGACGCCAACTCCATCGCCCGGCGGGCAACGTCCTCCGGCACACCCTCAAGCTCGAACATCACCCGACCCGGCCTCACCGGGGCGACCCAACCCTCGGGGCTACCCTTCCCCTTACCCATGCGAGTCTCAGCCGGCTTTTTTGTGATCGGCTTGTCGGGGAAGAGGCGGATGAACACCTTGCCGCCCCTCCTGATGTGCCGGGTCATGGCGACGCGGGCGGCCTCGATCTGGCGAGAGGTTATCCAGGCGCGCTCCAACGTCTGGAGTCCATATTGTCCGAAGGCCACACGGTTGCCACGGGTCGCTTTGCCTCGCACGCGACCCTTCTGCTGTCTACGCCACTTAATTCTCTTAGGAGCCAGCATCACTCTTTCCTAGTCTATCCCGTACCCCGGCCACCGGCCGTATAGGTCTGGCCCTTGCGATCTTCGACGACCTCACCTTTGAACACCCAGACTTTGACTCCGATCGGACCGAAGGTCGTCTTGGCTGTCGAGCGGGCGTAGTCGACATCAGCGCGCAGTGTGTGCAGGGGCACACGACCCTCGTGGTACCCCTCGGTCCTGGCGATCTCGGCACCACCGAGACGCCCGGAGCACTGAATCTTGATGCCGCCGGCACCCATGCGCATGGCCTGCTGGACCGCTCGCTTCATCGCCCGGCGAAAAGCGATCCGCTGCACGAGCTGAAAAGCCACGTTGTCGGCGACCAGCTGTGCCTCGATCTCGGGCCGTTTGATCTCTTCGACGTTGATCGCCACTTCGGCTTTCGTCAGCACTGCCAGCTCATCCCGCAGCTTGTCGACCTCCGCGCCACGCTTCCCGATCACGACGCCGGGCCGGCCCGTGTTGATCGTAACCACGATCTTGCCCGGCTTGCGCTCGATTTCGACCGATGAGATCGCCGCGTGACCAAGCCGCGCCTTGAGGTAGTTGCGGATCTTTTCATCCTGCTCGACAAGGTCCGCGAGGTTACCCTCAGCATACCAACGTGACTTCCACTGCTTCACGACTCCGAGACGGAACCCGAGAGGGTGTGTCTTCTGGCCCATGCTACTCCTTCCGATCGACGATCACGGTGACGTGACTCGTCCGCTTGCGGATCGGGCTGGCACGCCCCATGGCACGCGCCCGCCATCGCTTGTACGTCGGTCCTTCGTCCACGTAAGCTCGCTTCACGTACAGTTCATCGACGTCCAGCCGCTCACCCTGCTCGTCCGCCTTGTACATCGCGTTGGCCACCGCCGACCTGAGCAGCTTGTCGATCGTCGTGGCGGCCTTCTTGTCGCTGAACTGCAGGGTCGCGTAGGCTTCGTTCACGTCCTGGCCGCGGATCAGATCGGTGATAAGCCGCATCTTACGCGGGGACTGACGAACGAACCGTGCTCTAGCCTTCGCTTCCATCATTAGCTGACCTTGGCCCGCTTGTCCGCCATCTTGCCGCCGTGTCCACGGAACAGACGCGTCGGCGCGAACTCGCCCAGCTTATGACCCACCATGTTCTCGGTGATGTACACTGGGATGAACTTGTTCCCATTGTGCACGGCGAGCGTGTGTCCGACGAAGTCCGGCGTAATGGTAGAGCGGCGCGACCAAGTCTTGACCACACGCTTTTCACCGCCCTCATTCATCCGAAGGATCCTCCGCATCAGATGTTCGTCGACGAACGGGCCTTTTCTTACGCTTCTTGCCATAGACGCTCCGGCTACCTGCCGAGTCCTATCAAAACCGTACGCTACCGCGTCGCTTTTCCGCGCCGGCGACGGCGTACGACGAGTTTGTCCGACTTCTTGTGGGGGTCGCGAGTCTTGCGGCCCTCCGGCTTGCCCCAGGGGCTCACCGGCGGTCGGCCCCCCGACGCCTTACCCTCACCACCGCCGAGTGGGTGGTCGACCGGGTTCATTGCCACACCGCGGACCTTCGGTCGGCGACCCGCCCAACGCGTGCGGCCGGCCTTGCCCCACGAGACGTTTTCGTGATCGACGTTGCCAACCTGGCCGATCGTGGCCAAACAGTCCGCTGGCACCATTCGTACTTCGGTAGAGGGGAGCCTCAAAGTCACGTGCTTGCCCTCTTTGGCCACCACCTGCGCTCCGCCACCGGCAGAACGGATCATCTTGCCACCCCGACCCGGGACCAGTTCCACGTTGTGGACCGTGGTGCCGAGCGGGACTTCCTTTAGCGGCACCGCGTTGCCCAGACGGATCTCACTCCCCGGTCCAGCAACCACCGTGTCGCCGACTTTCATTCCCCGAGCGTGGAGGATGTAACGCTTTTCTCCGTCCGCGTAGTGGATCAGGGCAATGTTGGCCGACCGGTTCGGGTCGTACTCAACCGCCGCGACCTTGCCGGGCACGCCGGTCTTGTTGCGCTTGAAATCGATCCGGCGATAGCGTCGTTTGTGACCGCCGCCGCGCCGCCGCGTCGTTATGTGCCCATGGTGGTTACGCCCACCGGACCTCTTCATGGGCTCGAGCAACGACTTCTCAGGCTTGCTCCGCGTGATCTCGTCACTGTCGACCAGCGAGCGGAAGCGTGACCCCGGTGTCGTCGGTTTGAGCTTCTTAATCGCCATGCCTAGAGCCCTTCAAAGACCTCTATTGTTTCACCCTCAGCGAGCGTCACGAGAGCCTTCTTCCAATTCGGCCGTTTGCCGACGCTCTGGCCCCGGCGTCGCCACTTGCCGCGCAGGTGTGCTGTTCGGACCTGCGTGACATGCACGTTGAACAGGTTCTCCACGGCGTGCTTGATCTCGTGCTTGTTCGCGTCGCTCAACACCTCGAAGGCGTACTGGTTGTGGTCTATCTGGCGCGCCGTCGTCTTCTCGGTGATGACTGGGCGAACGATTATCTGCCGCGGATCACGCATCGGTGACCTCCTCGGACGCTGACTTCGCATGCGACCTCAGTGCGCTCTCCTCGATGACGACCGAATCTGCCCAGAGTACGTCGTAGGCCGACTCGTTCCCGTATGGCTGCACCTCGACGTTGGGCAGGTTGCGAGCCGAGAGGAACACGTTCTGCCGCGGCCCGGCGGTCAGGATCAGCACCTTCTCTTCTGCAATGCCCAGCTTGTCCAGCAACTTCGCCAGCTCCCGGGTCTTGGGGCTCTCCATCACCAGGTCCTCGAGGACGATGACCCGGTCCTCGGACGCTCGGGCATTGAATGCCGAGCGTTTGGCGAGTCGCCGGACCTTCTTCGGCAGGTCGATCCGATAAGAGCGCGGGGTGGGCGGAAAGACGACGCCGCCGCCGCGCCAGATCGGTGAACGGATGCTCCCCACGCGGGCACGTCCTGTTCCCTTCTGCCGCCACGGTTTGCGGCCACCGCCCCTGACCTGCGAGCGGGTCTTCGCCGCTGCCGTACCCTGGCGACGGTTGGCGAGGTGCGCTTTCACCGCCGCGTGGAGCGACTCCTCGTGCACGACTCCGTCGAACGGGTCGGCCGGCAGCGTCCGCGCGCTGCCCGCTTTGCCGTCGGCCTTGAAGTACCGAGCCTTTAGCGATGCCGTCATCGTTCTTTCAGCCTCTATCTCGTCAAACGACCGCTGTCCGTCACTGTTTGCCGATGAACAGCCAACCATTGCGGGCGCCTGGCACCGCGCCCTTCACGAACAGCAGGTTGCGCTCGGGATCGATCTTCACGACCTGCAGGTTGCGGACCGTCTTGCGCTCGGTCCCCATCTGGCCGGCCATCTTGCGACCCTTGATTACGCGCGACGGGTCGGTCCCGGGCCCGATGGAGCCGGGCAAGCGGACCGAGGGGTGTCCGTGCGTCTTCGGGAATCCACGGAAGCCGTGCCGCTTTATCACGCCCTGAAAGCCGCGGCCCTTCGTGCGGCCCGTGACCTTCACCCGTTCACCCTCGCTGAAGATCTCGACGGTGAGCACCTGTCCGACCCGCAGACCTTGCTCGACCGCGCCGGCTTCAGCCTCGGCCGTGGCCTCGCCTTCGGCCGCTTCGCCCGCTTCGAGCTCGGGGGCAGGCTCCGTCACGGGCAACGGCGAGTGCGGATCATCCGCCAGCTCATCAGCTTCACCCAGTCGGAACTCGCGAACGACCGCCGGCACGTAGTCGAGGCCCGCCTTCTGCGAGTGACCGAGACCGGGTCTACGGGCCCGCTTCGGCTTCCGGTTCCCGAAGCCGAGCTGAACAGCGCGATAACCGTCCCGCTCTTCTGTCTTGACCTGGATGATCGGGCAGGGGCCCGCCTCGATCGCCGTCACGGGAACCGCGGTACCGTCATCGGCGAACAGCTGGGTCATGCCGATCTTCTTGCCTATCAGCCCGAGCATTCGCGGTTCCACCTAGTCTACCTTGATCTCGACATCGACCCCCGCCGGCAGATCCAACTTCGTCAAAGCGTCTACCGTCTGCGGCTTGGAATCGAGTATGTCGATCAGCCTCTTGTGCGTTTTCAACTCGAACTGCTCGCGGGACTTCTTGTCGATGTGCGGGCTGCGCAGCACCGTCCAGCGCTGCCGACGCGTCGGCAGCGGGATCGGCCCCCGAACGGTCGCCCCAGTCTTCTGCGCCGTCCGGACGATGTCAGCCGCGGTCTGGTCGATCACAGCGTGATCGAAAGCCTTGAGCCTTATCCTGATATTCCCTGACATAGCAGTCCGTGTGTGTCGGTTGTCGGTGGCCGGTGGTCTGTGGTCGGTGATCGTATTTAGCGACCACCGGCTACTGACTACCGACTACCGGTCTCTACTCCAGGATCTTCGTCACGACGCCGGCGCCGAC
>CP070812.1:3432965-3456739 GCA_020344015.1 Gemmatimonadota bacterium | reverse complement strand
TGACAACCTCGAGACTCGGCACCGTCACCCGGACCCGCTGGCCGGGTTCGAGCGGCAGTTGCTCTTGAGCGACGGCGTCAGTCAGCGAAGCGATAGTGAGAACGGCGATGATGACGAGAGGTCGTGTCGAGAGGTGTGTAAACGTGTTCATCAGGCGACGGCCTTTCGGTGCGTGCTCCCTGTGGCACAGCATATGAGCCATTTTGTCTTGGAAGATTGCGCGAATCTGCACAGACCGGCTGCGAACGCAGGCCAGCTAGACGATTGGGCGGACACTTGAGGTACTGCCACGGCCGAGGTCTCCCGTACAGGCGAGTCTACGTCTCTACGTCCTCAGCCCCTCCCGATAATAATACAATGCCGGCCTGACGCGACCGCCGCAAGAGATACGCTTTGATGATAGTGGCTACCCACCATCCACTCATGTTTGTTTTGGACCACGAAGAGGTGCCTACAACGCAAACCGCCCTACAGTCACACGCAGGTCCCGTTCCATGCACCGGTAGCGTGTTTCGTCGGCGATGTGGTCTTCGGCGTCGGTATCGACGTCCTCGATTTTGGGGGTCACGGGGCAGGGTAGAGGGTGCCGGTCCTCACTTCACCCGCACTTCACCCTACCTGGCGTTCACAGGTGTCATCTTCTGCGCTCTAGGGTGAATGACTCAATCGAGAAAGTCGCTGCAGATAGGCGGGTTGGCGGGAAGCGTGTGGGACTACAGTCACCAAGATGCACGTATGACACGCGATCCCGGTACTTCAAAACCAGCTAGGCGGCTCAAAAACCGCTTGGTGGGTTCGATTCCCACACGTCCCCGCCACTGTCTTTGCCATTACTTTGCCATTTTGCTACACACAAACAAGAGGTACGTACAATGAGATTTGCCCTTTTTGTGCTCGCGATGTTCGCCATCCCGGCCGGGGCTCAACTCTCGTGCTCTGAGCCTCTACAGGCACCTGAGGATGATGTGGAGATACTCACTCAGGCGGTTGAGGCGGTCCTTTCGCAGATCCTGCCGGAGGGTACGTTTGCCATTCAACCGCGGTTCTTCGGGGAGGAGGCGGGTATCCAGCCCGAGCAGGTCCTGGTAGACGTTGCGTCCAGGGTTGGGGTCACCGAATTCGTCAATTACAACGAAGCTGTGACTTGTCCTGGCCTCCCGAACACTTGCCGCCTCGCTATTCGCGGTTCCGCAGTCGTTGCGGTCGAGAGACCGGTTGTTGAAGATGGAACTGCGAGAGTCGTCATCCACATGACATACCGCTCCAACTCTCAGCGGCAGCCGGTTACAGGTTATTCAGTAGAAGTGTCACTGCTTCGTCAGAACGAGGGGTGGACAGTGACCGATATCAAGGGCATCCGAATAACCTGACCCAAAGAAGTTGACCAGGGGAAACTTGGGAGAATACCCAGGGCGGCATTGCGGCCTGTTGAATGCACTCGATCGACAACATGAGACACCTCCTTCGGGGTTGAGGGAGGGCAGCTAGGCGAATGTGGCTAAGAATGTGGCTGGACCATGTGGCCGAACCCGGAAAATAGGGACCACGCCCCGGCTCTAGCCATTTTCGCCCCCTATCTCTCCCGCCAGTTTCCGCTTGGGTCTCGCGTCCAGCGCCCCCGTCAATCTCTCCAAACCTGGGGACCGGCGATGCGAGCGGGACTGCGCGACTGCAATCCTCGACCCGATGAACGCTACGCGGCGAGCGTCAACGGGTCGTCAACACCACTCGGCGAGCGGAAAAGGGGCGGCCCACGAAGGAACCGCCCCGAGTCTGAGACCGGCGACAATCGCCGCAGGCACGTCACCCTTCCGGCGCGAAACCTCCCGATATCGCCGCAATGAGGGCAATACCATCGGTTCTCCGGCTCAATCCAGGTTAACACCCGGTACCGCGTGGAGGGCCAGGATTACAACACGGGAAACACTTTGAAAATCGGCCTGAGTTTGATATCGCCCTTCTTGCTCACGATCAGCTGGTCCCCGTCGACGAAAATGAAGACGAGGTCGATGGTCGTGGTCGTATCAAACTCGCCGACGAACTTGATTTTTGAGCCAGGCACAAACAGCCTGAATTCTCCGGCATCGAAGGTGATCCAAGCGTCGTCTATGATGAGGCGAATCTCAGACACAAGGCCGGCTGGCAGCGAGGCGATCCCCAGGCCAGCCAGAAGACCGTCTTGCAGCCCTAGCAGGTCGTACACAGCGGGCAGGCCCGGAACCACGTCCGTGATGACGCTACCGTCGGTGTAGAGAACATCGACCCGAGTGAGGAATATGGTGACCTCATACGCCTCCGTAACGTTTAGCTGCGGGTTCAGCGCATCCACGTCTGGAGATGTGGGTGTGCCCTGATCGCAGCCGACCGCGAGGGCCATTACTAGCAGAACGGCACCCGGGATTGAGAAAGCACGCATGATACACCTCCTTCACAGGCTTAAAAGTGGAGACAGACTGTGCGTCTAGGCTCCCCGAGGCGGAGCACGTTCACGCACTGAAAGCTCTCTGTGTCTGGAAAAATGGCGCGGTATGACTCGAAGGTGGCTAGGAAGGATTCCAGCCACGACTGTGACTCCCAGAGGTTGGGGGCACTCCAGATAGCGGTAGAGTTTAATCGCACCGCGACATGATAATAATATTAACTCTCGTTAGCAATGCCCCTCATTGCGTAACAGCCCAATTCGTCAGAACAGAGCCTATCCACCCAGGGGCATAGCTGGGGATGGGTTGTGTAGCGCGGCTCTGTTCGGCCTTCCGGGCGTCCTCTCTTACCTGTGTGAATTACGGGTCGTGCTTTAACGAGCTGCTCGCAGGCTTTGCAGAGTCCTGGCAGGTCAGGTATTCCCCAGGCTTCGGCCTCATCTCGCGGCCTGTCTCTACAGTCTGAATTCCTCAACTATGATGCGCGACTCGCGCTCCATGCAGCGATAGCGGGCTTCGTCAGCGACGTGGTCCTCAGCGGTTGTGTGGATGTCCTCGATTTTGCGGGGGTCACGAGGCAGGGTAGGTGGTGCCGGCCCTCACTTCACCCGCACTTCACCCTACCTGGCGTCCACAGGTGTCATCTTCTGCGCTGTAGGGTGGGTGACTCAATCGAGAAAGTCGTTGCAGATAGGCCGGTTGGCGGGGAAGCGTGTGGGGCTACCGTCACCAAGATGCACGTATGACACGCGATCCCGGTACTTCAAAACCAGCTAGGCGGCTCAAAAACCGCTTGGTGGGTTCGATTCCCACACGCTCCCGCCACTTCTCTCTCTATTAGCGAGTTGCTCCCTGCTTGTCACCGACTGTCTCCCGAGGCCCCGCCGCGTTCAAGAGCGATGAGCGCAGGTGCGCTCCCCTGGTACGACCTCTGTAGAGCGGCGGTTGCCGAGTCGCAGCCACAGCAGAAACTACCGCTCTCGTATAGCGCGCCTTGAGCTGGTGGCGGGGTATCGCACACGATCGAGCTGTCCACAGCTTCTCCTGCCGTCTCGATGAGGAGGATAGCGGCGTAAAACTGGACCTTAACGCCTCTCTCCAGTTCGACACTTTCCGGCCACAACGAGATCGCCGCAATCAGCGTATCGACAACGACCGTGTCCGGTGGCGGTGGCGCGATCGTGTCCTCGTTGGCCAGCGACCAAATGTGTGCCGGCGAGAAGTCACCGGCATTGCCCACTCCGTCGACGGCCCGAATCTGGAAGCCAAAGGTGTGAGTCTCGTTGAGAGGAGGCCGAACAAGAGCGAACGTGTCAGCCAGGAAGCTCGTGCTGCCCTGGGCGACAACGGTATCGGGGGTCGACCGCCAGTTCAGCCAGTCGTATTGAGCTATACCCGATGGATCGCTGGCGGTGCTCCAGCGTGCCTGAATAGTCACCGAGTCGGCCGTCGCGCTGAGAACACTCATTTGCAGGCCGGCCGCGATCTCCGGGAGCTTGGCGTCGCGGTCCGACGAGAAGAGCTCCATCCTGCACGCCGAGAGTACCAGCAGGAGAAGGACGAAGATGCGCGCCACCGTACTCGAGCCCAGTGTTTTCGTCTCGATCATGAGGCCCTCCGTAGAAGAGTCTCAAACGGACGGCAGGCAGACGCACCGGGCCGCGAGGGCCGGGACGCGAGGGTGGCCTGGCGGGGACCATTCCTCTTCGGGTCCATTGACTAGGCGCAAGCAAGTAGGGCAAGTGTCGTTCCAGGCAGGAGGTCATTGCGTTTCAATAGCTTGGCCGGGATGGGATCGTTTAGCTCCGCGCAAACTTTGCCGTATGTGGCCACCCGTTTCACGGGAGATCACATCCGCGGGAGCAGGCGTGAATCCGCGGTGAGCCTTGTTCCTGGCGCTCTAACGGAGAACTACTGGGGTCTGGAGGCTTCTCAGCGGCGGCCCTGCTGCAGAAGTTCGTCGGCCTGAAGGTTGCACTTGCTGAACTCGTCGGCCGCGGCTGCCTCGTACTCGGAACGGTACCTGGCCTCAAGCGCACGGCGCGAACGGCCGAACTGTTCCGCCTCCTGCCGCTTGGCCTCTGAGAGTTCCGTGTAGCGGAGTGAGTCTGCGCTGCCACCCGTGAAGTTGAGCGCAGAGTCAGCGTAGGCAAGCGCGGCGGCGTGCAGGGTGAGCAGCTCCAGGTATCCTCCCGATTCGCGGGCCTGGGTTTCCACCTGTTCCAGGTCGCTCTGCGCGTACCGAACATCGTTCTGGGCATCGCGCAACGTGTTCCTTGACCTTTGAAGCCGCGCCTGTAGCTCGAAAGCGTCAGCCGTCGCCTCCGGGTCGGAGGTCTCCCTCATTAGTGCACGGTGCGCAGCATCCGCCTCCGCCAGCCTCGCCTCTGCCTCTTCCAGGCGTGCCCGCCGAGTGGCCAGCAGCTCGTCGACGTCGGGGGCCTCCTCCGCAAAACGCAGGAGGTCGGCCCCGATGCAGGCGGCGCGCACAGCCTCGACCTGTGCTGGCGTGAGCGGTTCGCCGCCGCGACCGCAGCCGGCAAGAATGGCCAGGCCGATCAGTAGCTTGAACCCGGTTACTAGGCTGGGTCGATGACTGCTCTGATTTCGCATGGGTCCCTTCTGCGCCTTCGTTTGCTGATGGCTGGAGCCCGGCTGAGGCACTGCACGGCCACTAACGACAATGCAGCGAAGCGAGGGGGTTGTCCAGAGGGCAACGCCGAGCCCTAATCTTGAGGGCGGAGTCGCCGGGCGTCGACTATTTCATCGCTGTATCGGGATACGACTATCTGGAGCAGGGGCCCTACACGCTGCAGATTCGATGAGTCATAACAGGGGAGCAACAACAGACTGACCTGGCGACGCCAGACTGTGCGCCGTCGGCACGCGCAGCGTTTCCTACCGACACGCCCCAAGGACCGGCTCGGCACCGAGAGACCGCGTCAGAACTGCGTTTCCCTGCCTTGCCGGGACGGCATCGAGTTTGCCCTACCAGGAGAGCGCAGTCCGCTGGTTCAAGCTGAGGTAGCCTTAGGAATGGATAGGTGCACCCAGTTTCGACCGGAGGAATGGCCATGACGAGGAAGATTGTGGGGATCGTGGTTCTCGGCTTGGCTGCAGCCGCGTTGACGGGGTGTGCGACGATCTTCAGCCCCGGCCCGGATCCGGTGGAGTTCGGTTCCGACCCCGAGGGAGCTGAGGTCATCGTCAACGGCCAGAGCATGGGCTACACCCCGGTTACGCTTCAGTTGCGGCCGGAGAAGACGTACACGGTAACGTTCAGGAAGAATGGTTACGAGCCTTCTACCGTCACGCTGACGACCCACGTCCAGGCCGGTTGGGTCGTGCTCGATATCTTCGCCGGAGTCGTGGGCGTTGCGATCGACGCTGCAACCGGTAAGTGGCAAGCTTTTGACAGTAGGCAGCAGTTCGTGGTGTTGGAAGCAGAAGACGGTTAGCTGGCTCGGAGAGGCCTTCGGGTCTCGACTAAGGGGCAGCTTCACGGCTGCCCCTTTTCTTGTGCGCTTGCTGCCGGAACCGGGTGAACTCGCTTGTTGTTCTGGGTGCGATGGCTGGATGTGATCATAGATCATCCATGGAGAGACGGTATGAGAGGCTTTGCAAGGTTAACGGGTCTGGCGACGGCTCTGGTTCTGACTGTCGCTTCACCGCTGGCGATGAAGGCTGCAAGAGCGGCGAGCAGCCTGTCGTCCACGACGATGGACTGCCTGATAGAGCAGGGCGACCGATTCGCGATGCGAGGGGAATACGAGGCGGCTAGAGCCGAGTACGAGATCGTGGCTGAGTTGCTCATCGATGAGGGCCGAGTGCCGGTCGGCGCGCTCCGCCGCATCACCACTTCCTACTACTTCGAGGGTGACTACGAGAGCGCTGCCGCGACTCTCGACCGTTTGGCAGAGGAGGCAAAATCGCATGGCGACTTGAAAACGCAAGCTCATGCCCTAGCCGACGCGGCGTACCTCGCGCGCCTGGCCGGTAACCGGGCGGAGGAGCTTCGCCGCCGCGAGCAACTCGCGTCACTCCTCAGCTCATCGGGGCTACCGGACGGCGTGAGAGAACAGATCAGGTCGAATGTGAGAATGGACTTGCGAGTCTTTGCACCGCATCTGCCTTCCTAGTAGGCCGGCTGGGCCGGTTCGAGTAGCCCGGGAAAGTCGCCCCCCGTGGGTTTCGGTGGGGCCTTCTCGCTGCCAGATTGGAGCTCATGGCGAGCGAGAGGCATCTGGCGGTGATCGAACAGGGCGCTGCCGCCTGGAACGAGTGGCGGCGCAGGAGTCCGGGCGTCGTGCCCGATCTCATCGATGCGAGCCTGCCAGGCGCCGAGCTGGCCGGGGCGGACCTACGGGTGGCGTTACTGCTAAAGGCGGACCTTAGCGGAGCGAATCTCGAGGGTGCGCAGCTGCACAAGGCGATTCTCGGGTCGGCCAGGCTCGGCGGGGCGAACTTGTCCGGTGCGGACCTCGAGCGCGCCGAGTGCCACGACGCAATGCTCGCAGGTGCGGACTTCGGCGGTGCAACCCTCGACCACGGCATCTTTCTTGGAGCCAACCTCCACAAGGCGAGGTTCGTTGCTGCAAGCATGGGGCACGCCTTGTTCCGTGGAGCGGACCTGCGTGAGGCGGACCTGAAGGGCTCATCTCACGCGGAAACCGATTTCACCGAGGCCGACCTCAGCGGCGCCGACATGAGTGATACGTTCGCCGGGCCGGTACTCTTCGATCGGGCGAGGCTGATCGGTGCGAAGCTGAGGGGGGCTGTCCTCAACGGAGCGAGCTTCCGCGATGCACTGCTCGAGGAGGCGGACCTCAGGGGCGCGGATTTGACGAGCGCCGACCTTGAGGGCGCCAACCTCAGAGGAGCGGATCTGCGGAAGGCGGATCTCAACAAGGCTCGCCTGGTCCGCACGAACCTGCGCAAGGCTAATCTCTCCGGCTGTTCGATCTTCGCTGTTTCCACCTGGGGCGTGAAGTTGCGGGACGCCAAGCAAGTGGATCTCCGGATCACCGATATGGGCGAGCCGCTGATCGCCGTCGACGATCTCGAGATCGCTCAGTTCATCTACCAACTCCTGCACAACCGCAAGCTCCGCGATGTGATCGCCGGCGTTAGCTCGAGTATCGTCTTGATACTCGGGCGGTTCACTTCGGACAGGAAGCCGGCGCTCGACGCGATTCGCAAGGCGGTTCGCAGCTACGACTACACGCCGGTGCTGTTCGACTGCGAGCCACTGGCTTCGCGGGATATCGCCGAGACGCTGGCTGCTCTGGCGCGCATGACGCGATTCATCATCGCCGATTTGACGGACGCCAGTGCCGTGCTGAACGAATTGCGCGTCGTGGTCCCCGAGCTACCGACGATTCCTGTGCAACCGCTGCTTCTCTCGGGTGCAAAGGAGGATAGAACCTTGCAGCGATTGAAACGGCACTCATCCTTCCTTCCGCTTCACCGCTACCGTGACGTTGAATCGTTGCCGGTGTTGATTACCGAGTCGGTGATTGGTCAGGTGGAGGCGGCGGCGCGGGAGTTGCAAGGGCTGTAGCGGTGGAATCTGCCCCGCTGAGCTCGGGCCGCCAAGGTCCCGGCGCGCGACCACCCCTGGTAGTGGTATTCAATAAGCGAGCGTTGGGCGCGCGTGCCCTGGGCCGCTCGGGCATGGCGGAGGGACTGCGCGAGTTGGGGATCACGCACGAGATAGTCGATGCGGAGGGGCCCGAAGGGGCGCGGGCGGCGGCGACGGCGGCGGCGGAAGCCGGGTACGTGGCGGTCGCTGCGGGCGGCGACGGCACGGCACTGGACGTGGCCAACGGCCTGCTCGCTGCCGGTACGCCTGATCCGACGATGGGCTTGGTGCCTTTAGGCACAGGCAACGACCTGGCCCGGGCGCTCGGTAGAGTTGGCGTGGGATTAAGGCAAGCGCTCGATGCGCTTGCCGAATTCGAGGTGCGGCCCATCGATGTGCCCCAGGTCAAAGGCGGCGAGTACTTTCTGAACGTCCTTGGAGTGGGCTTCGATGCCGAGGTCGCGCGGCGCCGCAGCACGCATCGCATCCGCTGGCCCGGCTATTTCCCAGGCGTCGCCAAAACGATTCTGGACTATCGGCCGCAAGACTACAGGTTGACCTGGCCGGAAGGTGGACGCGAGGGAACCGCTCTAATGATCGCCGTGATGAACGGCATCTGCGAGGGCGGAGGCTTTCGGCTCGCGCCCCACGCCAGCCTCGAGGACGGTCTGCTAGATATCTACTGGATTGACCGCATCAGTCTCTGGCAGTTCGCACGCTACGTCTGGGCCGTCCGTTGGGGAACACACGAGCGGTTGCCTGTGGTACAACGATGGCAGATGAGTCGGTTCACAGTGGAATCGGATTCGCTGATCAGGTACCACCTCGACGGCGAGTACCGCGAGCTCGCGGCCGGCGAGCCGCTCGACGTGGTGGTCCACCCTCGACGATTGCGAGTGATCGTATGAACTGCCGTGCCCTCGCCCTGGCGCTTGCCCTGGTGGTACCGACGCCGGCGACGCTCGTGGCGCAGCAGGAGCAGGCAGCCGAGCCGGCGCGACCCGACTCGATCTTTCCCGAGCCGCCGCTTTCGCCGGGTGGCGCCTTTCTCCGCTCGCTGGTGATCCCCGGTTGGGCGCAGGCGGAGCTGGGCGCGGAAGCGCGCGGTGCCCTCTACTTCTTCGCCGAGGCGTTCAGCCTGTTCATGGTCGCCCGCACTCAAATCCGCCTCACCCACGCCGAGCGCAGACTACCCGACGATGATCCTCTCGTCCTCGGACGTCGCCAGCAGCGCGAGGACTGGATGGCGCTGGCCGTGTTCTGGGCGTTCTTCGCCGCTGCCGACGGCTGGATCTCTGTGCACCTCTACGGGTTCGATGAACGGACGGGACTGGAGCCCGAGCAGGTGGCGTTAACGGTGAGCTTCAGGATACCTTTGGGGCCGTAGCCAGCACTTTGAAGCTACCGAGGCTGTGGATCCAGCGGACGTCATTCGGAGTCGGGCCACTCCCGTTGGTCGATCGTATCTTCGGTGACGACCGTGTACGTCCGGTGCGTCACCCAGTCCCCCGAATTGATATAGAAGCCGCTCGAGCCAACCGCCTTGACCTGCGGGATGTGGCAGTGCCCGAAGACTACGAGCTCGAGGTCGTCGCGCTCCTGCAGTAGTTTCACCGCGTGCTCTTCCAGGACCTGGGCCCGCTCCTCGGCTTTGGCGAAACTGCGGTGTGTCCTCTCCTCCGTCCGCGAGACGCCGCGCGCTATCCGGCAGGCGATATCCGGATGCACCCAACGCATCGCAGCGCACACCGGGCGGCTGCGCAAGAAGAACTTCAGCATCTTGTAGCCCGTGTCACCCGGCCCGATTCCGTCCCCGTGCGCGACCAGTGTACGCCGGCCTGCCAAGTCGAGCTCGACGGGGCCGTCCGCAAGCTCGAGTCCGACCATCTCCTCCAAGAAGGCGCCCACCCAGGCATCGTGGTTGCCACCGACGAGTATGATCCTCACCCCCGCTTCCCGCAGCTCGCTCAGAACGCGAAGCGTGTGGAAGTGCACCGTTGGAAATACCGTTCGGTAACCGCACCAGAAATCGAACAGATCGCCGTTGATCAGCATGGCATCGGCACGGCCGTGCCAGAAGCGAGCGAAACGCTGGAACTCCCGCTGGACCGTGCCCGACACGGCACCCAGGTGCAGATCGGAGATGATCACCGCAGTTTTCGACATAGGCAGACGCAAAATTAGACACGTGGCCGGCGGACACAAGGCACCCATGGTTTTTTGACGCCGGCAGCATGAGGCCCTATCGTTGGCGAGTTCCAGATCGATGACCTGGAGACGAACGGGGGGAGCGTGCCGGAGAGCACCATCGAGTTCAGAGTCCGCTACGCCGAGACCGACCAGATGGGCGTAGTCTACCACACCAACTATCTCATCTGGTGCGAGATGGGACGCACTGAGCTGATGCGCCAGCTGGGTGCGACGTATGCGGAGCTGGAGCGGCAGGGTGTGTACCTTGTCGTCTCTCGCGCTCAGATCAGATTTCGTAACTCGGCTGGCTATGATGATCCCGTCCGCGTGCGCACCCGGCTGACGAGGATGAGGAGCCGAGGTGTCACCTTCCATTACTTGGTGGAGCGTGCCGAGGGCCAGCGAGTACTGGCGGAAGCAGAGACCGACCTGGTGTGCGTCGATTCCAGTGGGTCTCCGCGCAAGCTGCCCGGCTCGATCGAGGAGCTGCTGGACGGGGCCCTCGAGCCGCAGATTGCTTGACGCTATTCCCAGCGCCAGGTAATTTCGCAATTCATTGAGAGCTAGAGAATTCTTGCCGATCCTGGCTGTGGCTGTGGCCGCTTGCGGCCCGCAGCTGCCCGATCCGGTTCCCGTCAGCGATCCCGGTCCGCTGGAAAGGCGGCTTCGGGAACTCGCGACGCCGGACGAGCCCAAGTTGATCGAATTCGAGTGGCGGTATTGGGGCCGAGAAGGCCGCTTCTCAGGAGAGGGTGGCGTTCGGGTCAACCCACCCGACAGCGTGCGGCTCGATCTTCTGGGGCCGGGCTGGTCCGGTGTGCAGAGCGCCGTCATGCTCGGCGCGGACGTCTACTACCTTGGAGAGCAGCGCATAACGTTGCCGCCCCCGACGTTCATGTGGACGATGATCGGGGCTTTCCGGCCACCCGCCGGTGTGGAGCCGCAAGCGGCGCGGCGCGGTGAGCGGTCAGAGCTGACCTACCAGCTGACGCCTCGGGCGGCGGTGGCCTTTCATTTCGATGGTGAAGGCCGGCTGATCGAAGGTGAGCTGAGAGTCGACGGCGACGTAGTCCAGGAGATTCGCGTCGAACCCGGCAGTGCCGGCGATGGTCCCGGCGCTTACCGTTGGCCGAGAGAGGCCCGCTATCGCGACCTGAGAGACTTTCATGAAGTGCGCATCAAAGTGGTGGAAATCCGCGAGCACGAGCCGTTCGAGAGGCGCATCTTCGATGTGGCGGTTCGTTAGCATCTCGCTGCTGCTAGTCGCCGGCTGTGGTGTTTACAGCTTGTCCGGTGGCGGCGGACTGCCCGGTCACATCGATTCTGTCGCCATCCTCCCGATGGACAACCGAACGACTCAGTTCACTCTCACCCAGGAGCTCACCCAGGCGCTAGCGGACAATATTCCCGGCCGCCTCGGTCTGCGTCCGGCAGACGAGGGTTCGGCCGACTCGATCCTCAGGGGCGAGATCACACGCTACGACGACCGCGCCGTCAATTACCAGCCCGATCCAGACGGACCGGTGATCTTTCAACGGCGCGTCGACATCACCATCTCGATCGAGATCTACGATGTCAGGGAAGAACAGGTCCTCTGGTCGAGTAGGGCGCTTTCCGCGTCGGGCGAATACCAGCCCGATCAGGGTCAGAGCGAGACCGACGGCCGCATGTTGGCGATCGACAACCTAATCCAGCTGATCATCGATGGGGCACAGTCCCAGTGGTGAACCGATGAGACAGGGAGGCCGGCTCGCCCGGCGTGCCCGTCGTCGCCGCCTTCTCCTCTGGGCCGTAGCCGGGATCTTCCTCGTCGGCATTTCGGGCTACCGAGCACCGGCGTCCGAGGGGCTGCGGGTGTCGGACCCAGTGGCGCCGGTCGCGCAGAATGCGGCCGAGCAGGCCGCGGCCGCGCCGCAGTCGGGCGGCCAAGAGTCGGGTGCGCACACGACCGCACGCTTCCTGTTGATCATCGTGGCGATCCTGATGGTCGGGAAGTTCAGCGGCGAGTTGGCGGAGCGGATCGGGCAGCCGGCAGTCCTCGGCGAGCTGTTGGGCGGCGTCATCCTCGGGGGCAGCGTGCTGGGGATCGTACCGACGGCGCCGGGCGACCCGATGGCCGAGATGGTCCACCTGCTGGCAGAGATCGGTGTGGTGATCCTGCTGTTCGAGGTGGGTCTGGAGACTGATCTAAAGGAGATGTTCCGGGTCGGCAAGGCGGCGGCGGTCGTGGCAGGCATCGGGGTGCTGGTGCCGTTCCTGTTGGGCGCCGGCTACTGGTATTTTGCAGATCCTGACCTCGGCGCCCACCCGGAAGGTGTAAGCCTCACGAAGATCGCCTTGTTTGTAGGCGCTACGCTCACCGCGACGTCGGTGGGGATAACGGCGCGCGTCCTCTCCGATCTGGATCAGATGCGCACGCGTGAGGCGCGCACGATCATCGGAGCAGCGGTCATCGATGACGTGCTCGGCCTGGTTATGCTCGCGCTGGTCGTCGGACTAGCCGCCGGCACCGACGTCACAGTCGGGACCGTCACTTGGACGCTCGTAAAGGCGATCGGCTTCCTGGTCCTGGCGGTGATCATTGGGAACTTCATCGGCCCGCACCTGTTCGACTTTGTCGATCGGCTGCGGGTGCGAGGCGTCCTGCTGGTCTCTGCCTTCTGTTTCGCGCTGCTGTTGGCGGCTCTGGCCGACATCTCCGACTCAGCGATGATCATCGGCAGCTTCGCCGCCGGCATCATACTCTCGTCGACAAACCAGTTCGACCTGGTAGACGAGCGCATCGAGCCGGTGGCCGACGTCTTCACCCCGATCTTCTTCGTCTCGGTGGGCGCCGCCGTGAACGTGCGGCTCGTGCTACCGTGGACCGACGAATTCAACACCGGCGTACTGGTAATCGGTGGCGTCCTCACAGCCGTGGCCGTCGCCGGAAAGGTGGTGTCGGGCTTCTCTGTGCCGTGGGAGAAGATGAACAGCCTCGCGATAGGCGTCGGCATGATCCCGCGCGGTGAAGTGGGTCTGATCTTCGCCGACATCGGGCGCCGTGGCGGCCTGCTCTCCGATGCGGTGTTCAGCGCTATCCTGATCATGGTGATGGTCTCGACCTTCATCACGCCCCCGCTGTTGACCTGGATATTCCGCCGTGATGGCCGAAGCGAGTGGCCCCCGGGACCGATCGGAGGATGCTGAGCCTGAGGCGACCCGATATCATTCGCATCGCGTCTCGCGGCAGCCGTCTGGCCATGTGGCAGTCGGAGTGGGTGCGTGGCCGACTCGCCGCCGCCTGGTCTGATCGCCGGTTCGAGATCGTCAAGATCGAGACGGTGGGCGACAAGATCTTGGACCGCCCGCTACCGGAGATCGGAGGCAAGGGACTGTTCACCGAGGAGCTGGAGTCGGCGCTCCGCTCGGCTGATGTGGACCTCGCCGTTCATTCCCTGAAAGATCTCCCGACCGACCTCGCGCCAGGGCTGGTGGTGGGCGCCGTTTGCGAGCGCGAGGATCCCCGGGACGCCTGGGTCAGCGGTTCAAACGGCGCGCCTGACATTCCGGCGGTGGCGCCAGGGGCGAGGATAGGGACCAGCTCGGAACGGCGACGCGCCCAGGTCCTCGCGGCGCGACCGGACGTGCAGGTAGCGTCGATTCGCGGCAACGTTGAGACCCGGTTGCGTAAGCTGGACGAGGGGCAGTACGACGCTGTCATCGTGGCGGCGGCCGGGCTGCTTCGCCTCGGCCTCGCCGAGCGTATCACGTCGTTCCTGGAACCGCCCGAGTGGCTTTCGGCGCCGGGCCAGGGCGCTGTGGCGGTCGAGAGCCGCGCGGACGACTCGGCGATCGACATCCTGTTGCGGCCGATCGAAGACGATACGGCCAGGGCTGAGACCGCTGCCGAGCGCAGTCTGCTGGCGAGGTTGCAGGGCGGTTGCCAGGTGCCCGTCGGTGCCCGTGCCTGGGCACGTGGCGACGAGCTGATTCTACACGCGCTGGTTGCGACGCCTGACGGCTCTCAGGTGATTCGAGCGAACGGGACCGGCGTCTGTGACCAGGCCGCGGAGTTGGGTGTGCGGGTGGCTGGGGGTATGCTGGAGCGGGGCGGTGAAGCGATCGTCGCGACCTTCAGGGAACCGGGGAACGGAGGTTGAGCGTGAGCGCCGGAGCGGAGCTGCCGGAGGTCTTGCTGCGAAAGATCCTGACGTGGGAAGCGGCGCTGGACGAATATGGGCCGGATCGTGATTTCCGACTCGTCTTCACCAACGGCTGCTTCGATATCATGCATCGGGGTCACGTGCAGTTGCTCGTCCAGGCGCGCGAACTCGGCGACCGTCTGCTGGTTGGACTCAACAGCGACAGTTCGACGCGCCGCCTGAAGGGATCGGGTCGGCCGCTGCAGGCCGAGATCGATCGTGCCGCGTGTCTGGCGGCGCTCGGGTGCGTCGACGCGGTAGTCGTGTTCGACGAGGATACACCGGCGGACCTTATCGCCGCCCTACAGCCCGAAATCACGGTAAAGGGCGGTGACTATACGCCGGAGCAGTTACCTGAGCGCGATGTCATCGAAGCGAGCGGCGGCAAGATTGTGATCGTGCCCTACGTCGAGGGGCGCTCCACCACCGATTTGCTCGAGAAAGCGTACCGGTTGAAGCTGCGATGAGTAGCACGCGAAGATCCTCGGGTCGTCGGCCGGACGAGCTACGGCCGGTCTCGATGGAGACGGGCGCAGCACCGCACGCCGAGGGGTCGTGCTTTATCGCGATGGGGCACACCCGCGTCCTCTGTGCAGCAACGGTTCAGGAAGGTGTACCGCCCTGGCGCGAGGGCTTGGGCGGCTGGGTCACCGCCGAGTACGCCATGCTGCCCCGTTCAACCAGCCAACGCACTCCGCGCGAGAGAAATGGGCCACGTGCCCGGACACAGGAGATCCAGCGATTGATCGGGCGGGCACTGCGAGCGGCCACCGACCTCGAGGCACTGGGTGACCGCACGATCATCGTCGACTGCGACGTGCTGCAGGCCGACGGCGGTACACGGACCGCCGCCATCACCGGCGGCTGCGTCGCCCTCCACCTGGCGGCGGCGCGGCTCGTTGCCGAGCGGATCCTCTTAACCAGTCCTGTACGCCACTTCGTGGCGGCGGTGAGCGTAGGGATCGTGAAGGGCGACCCCTGCGTCGATCTCGACTACGAAGAGGATGTCGGAGCCGATGTCGACATGAACTACGCGGCGCTCGACGACGGCCGCATCGTCGAGGTCCAAGGAACCGCCGAGGGCGCAGCGTTCGGTGAGGGCGAGCTAGATACTCTCCTGGCACTCGCCCGTGACGGTGTGACCGAGCTCATCGACTTGCAGAGACGTGCGTTGGAGGCGGCGTCGTGAAGTTGGCGATGGCCACACGGAACCCTGCCAAGCTCCGGGAGATCGAGCCGCTCTTCCGCGACACGCCGATCCGGCTGGCGACTCTGGCCGACCTCGACGTCGAGCAACGGCCGGAGGAGGAACACCTGGAAGCCTTCAACTCGTTCGCTCAGAACGCGCTCGCCAAGGCGGAGTACTTCCACGATCGCACGGGGTTGCCGATGATGGCGGAGGACTCCGGCATCCGCGTCGATGCTCTGAATGGCGAGCCGGGCCCACGCAGCAAGCGATTCGCGCCACCCGAGATGCAGGCGGAGTATGGTGTCGATCGCGCCAACAACCTCTATCTGCTGCGCCAAATCCGCGACGTGGCCGACGAGCAGCGCACCGCACATTTTCATTGTGCCGTCGCCGTGGTGCTCGATCAGGAATCACGCGTCTTCGGTGGCCGTGTCGACGGCGTTATCTTGTACGAGCCGCGGGGAGAATCAGGGTTCGGTTACGACCCTCTTTTCTATCTACCAGAGCGCGGCATCACAACGGCGGAGCTGACCGTAGAGCAGAAGAACGAGATCAGCCATCGCGGCCAGGCGATGCGCGCGGCGCGCGACTGGCTGCTGGAGTACTTGGGTGCTTGAAACAAGAGCGGGCTGGGAGGAGTAGTGGTCAGTAGTCAGTAGTCGGTAGTCAGTAAGTCAGAACCGCTGAAGTCGAGACCAGCTTCGACCACCGACGACTGACCACCGACTACCGATCCACCGAGCCCTACGGGCCAAGGAGCGAGAAGATGGACGAAAAACTGCCAATGAAATCCGACCAGCCGACGGAAGAGGAACGCACCTGGCGCGACGTGGCGGAGCGCTGGAAAGAGGTCGGCAAGCAGGTCAAGGACCTGGGCGATCGCCTCGGCAGCGCATTCAAGGAAGGTTGGGCGACCGACGAAGTCAGCGAGGAAGAGACTCGCAAAGTGGTCGATCGACTGCGCGAGCTGGGCGAAAAGATGGACCGGGCCGTCGACTCGATGCGTGAGGAGGCGAAGCAGCCGGAAACCAAAGCAGTGGCCAGGGAGACCTGGGACGCCACGCGCGGAGCGTCGACCGAGCTTCTGGACGAGCTGCGCGAGACGCTGAGCGAAGGTCTAAGGGAAGTCAACAAGCGCGTCGACGACCTGGTGCAGAAGCGGAAGAGCAAGGAGAAAGAAGCCGAGTAGCGCCCGAGCGCACTACTCGGCGAGTATTGCATCGATTGTCTCCTCCATCTCGGAGAGGTCTATCCAGATATTCACCACGCGTAGCTTGCCTGTCTGATCAATCAGGTAGCCCGAGTTGGGCACCGGCCCGTAGGAGCACCAGAGGGGGTTGTTCCGCGACTCGGGCGTCAGCTCATCCACCAGCATCAGCTGATTCCCCCCGAGCAACGCCTTAATCTCCCGCGCCAGCGCAACGCGGCCGTCGTAGGTCTTGGGTTGCCTTCGGTGGCTATAAAACGCTTCCCAGACTTCGCCTCGATAGGGGCTGGGGTCCGGATCGAGCGGATGCGGCTCGACCACGTAGACGTGAACGAAATGCACGACGTCACCGTACGTTTGGGTCGCGTCGTACATCTTGGTCGCCAGTTCGTTGAGAGCAGGGACCCTGCTCCGGTAGGGCGGTCAAGTGAACGACCCGAATACGATGAGCACCGGCCTGGTCCGCAGCAACTCGGAGAGCCTGTACTCCACCCCGTCAGTGTCTTTCAGCGTGAAATCGATCGCCTGATCGCCTTCGATCACCGACGTCCTGGTGTCCCCTACGTGGTTGGCGGCAGAGAACTCCTGCGCCGGCCAGTTGTAGCAGTCGGACGTCAGCTCCAGCTCGCGTCGCAGCTCGAGGGTCGGAGTCTCCGGCGGGTTGGTAGTGCCGCCCGTGTCCGTCGGCGATGAGCCGCTGCAGGCGAGGGCGGCGCCGAAAAACAGACCGAATAGCAGGACCTTGCCTCGATGCTCACGTTCGTTCATAGCCACGTCCTCGAGTCGTCACGGCACGACGAAATACGTCTGCAGCGCATACTCGGTTAGCGGTGCAATGAGCTTCTGGGCTTGATTCGCTATTCCGCCGAAGCCGGGCCCCAGGTACCAGATGGCAGCGCCCAGGACCTCGGGGTGTGCGGCGTAGAGCTCTGCCGCCCACGGTAGGTCGACGGTCATCGCTTGTTCCAACGGCGCGACGTCGTCGTAGACCCAGCCGAATTCGGTGATCACCACCGTCGGTCGCGCGATGCCTAGTGAGTCCGCCACATCGTACAGCATCTGGAAACGACCCACCAGGTTTGGGTACAGTCGGTCGAGGTTGTCACGCACGTAGCTGTACTCGTGCAGTGCGACGCCGATGCGGTCGGGATGCTCGGCTGCCAGCCGCAGGAACTGCTGCATCCACGGCCCCGTCCAGTGCTCGCGCTCCGGCTCGCCCGCCGACCAACCGTAGGCCGCCCAGTTGAAGCCCTGCTGCAACGCGATCTGAGCCGTGTGGTATGCAAACTCGGCCAACCACTCGGAACGGTTCTTGTCGACCTCATTGATCGACTCGAGCCAGATCAGGTGCTTGTACGGTTCCAGTTCCGGTGGGAATTCGTCGATGTGGCGTTGCCAGTGACGCGCCGCTTCCTCTGCCGGCGGCGCGTTGTAGTCGGGAACGTCAAAGTTCCAGCCGGTGCCCACACTGCGACGGTAGATGAGGACATGCGGCACGCCCGAAGCGGCCTTGAGCTGTGCGGCTTCCCAAATGGGGCCGGCTGCGTCGGCACTCTTGAGGAAGAAGGGTATGCCCGCAGCATCGAGGCAGCGCATCCATTCGCCCAGCCCCTGCGCATTGCCACCGGGTCCTACGTGGAAACCGATCTTCACCGTCGCCATCTGCTTGCCCTGTCCAACCAACTGCTGGCGGATGGCGGCGAAGTCGAGCGCCGGCGGACAGTAGTCGGGCATCACGATCGTCGGCCGAGTGACGTTGATCGTCAGCGTCGCCGTGTCGCTTCCGTCCTTGCCATCGTCCACCGTGAGGCTGGCCTGGTAGCTGCCGGCCAGGTCGTAGATATGGGTCGACTGAGATCCCGAGTCGAAGGCGCCGTCGCCGAAGTCCCAGCTGTACGTCAGCGGGTCGCCGTCGGGGTCGCTGGACCCAGTTCCATCGAAGGCGACCGTCAGCGGCGCCGGACCCGTAAGGGGCTGGGCGGCGGCCACGGCCAGCGGAACGCCCCCTTGCGGCGGCGGCTGTGTTCCGCCAGCCACCATCTCCACGTCATCGAACCAGGCTAGCGAACCACCACCCGCCGCCCACTTACGCCAGGACTGTAAGAAGAGTGTGACCTGCGGCCCGCTCGTTATGACGTCCAGCTCGACTCGATGCCATGCATCTTTGCGCGAATCGAACTCGTACCACTCCACGCTCGGCGCCGCGAAGTCGGTCCCGCCGGTGATGTCGATCCCGAGTCGCGCGATGTGGTCCCAGGCGTGACCGCCGGGGAAATGCGTGCGGCTCCAGGCGCTCACCGTGTACTTCGTGCCCGGCGTGGTGCTTGCCACTTGGTAAACGCCGGCGAAGCGGTCGTTGACGGTCGGCTGCGGGGTTTGGAGCTCTTGTGACCGGGCCCCGCCGTGCACCGGGTCGCCTACCAGGTCCAGCGTCGCGCCGTAGCCCGGAGAGGAGAAGAACGTCCAACCTGCTGCCGCCCCGGCGGAACCGCCGCCGGTCTCGAAGCCCCCGTTCTCGATCGGCACCCCGGTAGGGGGCGGCGCCGCAGTCACGCTGATCGCGACGCTTGCCATGTCGCTGCCACCTTTTCCGTCGTCCACCGTGAGGACCGCGGTATAGTCGCCCGCGGCATCGTATACGTGGGTGACGGTGGCGCCGACGGACCCGGTGCCGTCGCCGAACTCCCATGTATAAGTCAACGGATCACCATCGGGGTCGCTCGAATCGCCGCCGTCGAAAGTGACGGAGAGCGGCGCGGTTCCAGCCGTGGGGTCCGCGGAGGCGACGGCAATCGGCGCTGAATTGGCTGGCGGCGTCGCGTTGGTTGCCAACTCGATGTCATCGAAGCGCACGCCGGCGTCACTGTTGACGACCGATCCGGCCTTCAAGATGAGTGTGGCGACGCTGTCCGCTGCAACGAAGGAACCGGTACCGGCCACCGGCGAGCTGGCGCTCATCCTTCCCGACCAACCGCCCGGCGACGCCCAGGTGTCGTTCTTGTAGATCAATACGACGTCGGCCTGTCCGCCGTTGATGTCTTCGCCGTCCCGCGGCGCGCGCGGGCCGTTGATCACCAGGACCTCCGCCCAGGCCGCGTTGGCGACCGTGGGATCGCTGGCCCAGAACCCATCGATCGTCACGGTGGCGTCGGCGCCCCCGGTGCGGAATTGCTGGTACACGCCACCGTTATAGTCCCGTGAGACGAGCCGCAGCGCACCGCTCGACACCTGGGGCGCCAGTGACCCGCGCTCGACCCAGGTCGACCACCCCTGCAGCCCCGCAGCGAAATCACCGTTGGTCAGCGTCTCGGCATCATCCTCACGCGGTGTACCGTAGACCTCGAACTCAGGAATCCGTGCGTAGTCGTCGACTCCCGTATCGGTGACATAGAGACGCACCCAGCGAAGAGTCGTCGGTGTGCTCAACGTGGTCGTGGTTAAGTCTTCCTGGCCCTGGTTGTCGACGACAATCAGCGTGGTCCATGGGCCGCTGAGTGATGCGCCGCGCTCGAGCCGGTAGGCCTGTGTGTTGAACGCCTGCCACTCGCCCGCCGCACCGGCGTGCTGGACGCGGAACGCCGTCACGTCGTACTCCTGACCCAGATCGAGTGCCAGCCAGGACTCGCCGCTCCTACCATCGCTCGTCCACTTGCTCGCCTCGCTGACCTGGCCGTCGATCGCCTTGTCTCCGCCATAAGCTGAATTGAACACACTGCTCGCCGACCACTCGGTAGCGCCGAGGGCTACATTGTCGTCGCCCGGCTCCGGTGGCGGCGGCTCGCCCGAGTCGGGCCAGCGGTAGCCCTGTGCGACCGCTTGGTCCAGGTCGGCTAGGATCTGACCTTTGTAAGGACTGTCGTCGATGTTCCAGCCATCGCACCAAGCGCACCAGCGGTACAGGTTGACGGCGCGGAAGATCGGTTTGCCTGTCGTCGCCGCCTGTCCGTTGTAGCGGTCGATCTCCGCATAGATCTCCTGCACCCAGCCGGGCTCGTAGTGCGAGGCGGGGCTCTCGGGATGGCCACCGGACCAGTAGTAGATCCCATTGCTCTCGGTAGCGTACAGAGGCAGGTGATAAAGATCCGGCGGAATCCCGAAGTCGACCCAGTCTTTGTAGACGTAGAAGCTGGTGTAGAGATTCTGGCCGGCGACGTTCACCTGGTGGCCGCTGTGAATGGCGTCACGCGTGTAGCCGCGCGAGTTGATGTGCACGGCGATGCCGTCCATGCCTCCGCTGTCTCTGATCGCGGCGAGCATCTGGTTCATGTAGTTGACCCAGCTGAGTGGGTTGCCGTCATGCGAGTAACCGCACGCGTTACCCAGGCCGTAGGGACCGCCGAACGGGGCCAGCGCCTGGGGCACGACCTTGTCGTCCGGGCGCACCGCCTTGATCGCGTCGTAAGTCTTGCGGAACAGCAGGGCGTAGTCTTGCGGTGACACGTAGCGCTTGTGCCCGTTCACCGGCGGCCACTCGTGCGCTAGGTTCGTCTCGTTCCCGATCACCCAGATATGGGCACCTCGTGAGGCGGCGACGTAGTTGGCTGCCCGGCGTGCGAAATCATCGTATTTCGCGGGCGGTGGGATCGTCCCTTCGCCGCAGTAGCCGTTGTTCAACCTGACGATGACCGTGTGCCCCTGGTCCGCCCAGCGTGAGAAGTCGTCGCCGCCCGTGTCGTTGGGGTTGCTGCCGATGGCTATCGTCGCCGTGATCCAGCCGCTGACGCCGCCCGCGCCGAGATGGTCGAGAAACTCCTGCGGGTTCGGATCGTGGTCGTGGATGCCGTAGATGTAGGGACTCTCGTCGGAGACACCCGAGGCGACGGCCTCGGCCGAGCGCGGATCTTGCAAGGCTTCCGGATCGGCGGGATCCTCGCATGCGGACGACGCCGCGAGGGCCAGGGCGATTGCGAGGACCGGGGACCAGTTCGATGGTTGCGTTCGCCAGGATATCATAGGACCCTCACAAGTACAATTGTGGCCAGAGCGACATAGTTGCCGCTCGCGGGCTACACGCTCCCATGCCTGCCGGGCGGGCGTTTGGACTGGGCCGCTCGCCGCTCGGCGCGCCTGTGGACACCGGCTGCCAGATGTGTGGCGGGTTATTGGGTATCTTGGGCAGACTTCGTGCCACGCGCCACCGCGGGCGCGCAACTCACCTCGGGGACGCGAGGCGGGTAACTAGCGTGCGAATCCCAGCGGCCGAAGCCCGTCTATGAACGCGGCGTCTATCCAGTAGATGTCGGCGTTCCCATTCTGCGGGCTCTTGTGCGCCTCCCGCAAAGACTCCGCCGTCAGCGTCTCCGGGAAACTCTCGAGTGGCCTTCGCCGCGAGGACATGAAGAAGAAGTACTTACCGTCGCGCGTGACGAAGGGAGACCACTCGCCGCCCCCCGGTGTGTTTATCGCCTCACCCATGTTGATGGGCTCGCTCCAGGCGTCCTGCTCGTTGCGGAACACGATGTAGTAGTCCGCGCTCCCCATGCTGTCACCCCGCCCGAAGACGCTGAGGATCAGGTAGCTCTCATCGGGAGCGATGAAGGCGTTGAATTGGAGCGCCGTCGAGTTGACCCGGGGAGGCAGCATCTCGGCCTCCTGGTATACTCCGTCCACCAGACGCGACCTGTAGATGTAACTCTCCTGGCTACCACTCGGCTGACGCGAAAAATAGATCGTCCCATCACGTGTGACGGACGGGAAGTACTCTTCGTCGCTCGAATTGACCGGCGGCCCGAGGTTGTATGGCTCTCCCCAGCCGTCAGCGATGCGGTCCATTACCCAGATATCCTGGTTCACCCAGTTTCCAACCTGCTCAGGCTCGAGCTCGCCGCCATCCGCAGGGCGGTTCGACAGGAAGAAGAACCGTTGGCCGTCCGGCGAGATGTGCGGCTCCAGGTTCATGTATCCCGGATTTGCCGAGAACGGCGCCACCTCCGGCTTCGTCCAGCGACCGTCCTCCAGCCTGGTCTGCATGATGGCCGTGAACGGTCCGATCGAGACGCCGTAGTAGATCTCATCGGCGTCCGGCGTCATGGCGATGTCCCGGGTGTAGATGCCGGTGGAGACTATGCCGGGGGCGAAGAGTTCGGGTTCGTCGCCCGGTGGAGTCTGACCTAGGTACTCGTCGGTAAGCGTCGGGAAGTCGGAGTCGGTGCCGGTACTACAACCGATGGCGATGGCGATGGCGATGGGGAGCGAAAGTGTCTTCATTGCAGCTGACTCCGTTACAGGAAGTTCTGGAGTAGGATCGCTACGATCACAGCGTTTACCACGACGACGAACAGCAGTGCGCCGACATCTCGCAACGTGAAGCGCTTCGGCGACTGATCATTCATCGGCGGTCACCAGGCTTTTCCTCCTCAGCAGTGCGCGGAGGTCCTTGATCGCGATCTCGAACATGCGCATCGGACAGAAGAAACTACACCACGGCGTCCGGATGAACAGAGACGCCACGAGTACGATGAAGAGTAACAGCCACTGCAGATTCGAACCCCGGAGAGAGAATAGCGCCGCGAAGGGCTCGTAGCTGGCCAGCGCTGGCTGTAACGACAGGAACGCCATAAAGAGCGCTGCGAATACGATGAGGGCCCGCAGCCGCTCCATAGCGCGAACCGACCAGACAGGAAGCTTGAACCTCTTCCCCCCGATCACGCCGACGCAGCGCTGCGCTGCGCCGAACGGACAGGCGTAAAGGCAATAGATGTTCCTTCCCCAGGCGAACGAGGTCAGGGCGAATCCTGCCAGGAGCAGGTGGAGAGCGAGGCCGGTCCTGGAGTTTGGAAAGAACCCGGACAGGATGGCGGTGATCTTGGCGAGCGTGATGGGGGAATCCTGCCAGAAGCCGATGACGACGAGTCCGGCGATCTGGCAGGCCCAGCGCACGCGCCGCCGCAAAAGGCCGCCGGCGCGATGTACGGTGAAGCCGACTATGAACAGGACCAGAACGGCGATCTCGAGGATACCGAACTCGAACGGACGGTGGGGAAGGGGGAGGGGGTCGTCGAAA
>CP070812.1:3428537-3432865 GCA_020344015.1 Gemmatimonadota bacterium | reverse complement strand
GGTTGCAGGATAGCTCTCCGTCTATCCACTGTACTGTGATCAGTATGGGATCCATGGGCATTCTTCCCTCCATTGCCCTACCTGCCCGCTTACGGCAGAGTTCGGGCCTTCTGGTTTGCGTAGATGTCGTACAGATCTGCACGAGCCCGAATAGCTATACCGGTATCGGGCCAGCTCGGTGGAACAACTGGATCTATTGGAAAGCCAGGACGCGCGAGTTTGGGATCGAAGCGCCTTTGCGGTTGCGCGCCCGGCATCGAGGCCAGATTCGGGCCGATCAGGGTGGGCTGGTGACTTCACGCCTGCGGTCGAAGCGCGTGGCATGGGAGCAGTGGCTCGGCGTGCCGCGCCTTCTGCTCGATGGCCGTAGCTGAGTACGACGACTCGCACGGAGGCCTCTCTTCTGAGAGGTTGCGTAATTACATGTTGGCTGGATGCTTCGGCAGGCCAGCTTGGGGGTGAGCCGGTTATGTGATGCACTGACAAGGCCGAGGTCTCCCCTGTAGGGGATGCTACCGCTCCAGCTCCTCAGCCACCTCCCAATCTTTCCCAGCATATCCTTCCGGCGGCAGCAACGCAAGTGGGGCTTGTAAATCGCCACAGCTCGCACGAGGTGACGCAGTCTTGCTTGCGGTATCAGCGCTCACTCCGTATGCAGGAGGCCTGGACCGCCCGCGTCGCGATCTCTGCGAGCACTTAATATGACGCACCAGCGGGCCGAAGATTCTCACCGAAGCCGCTGTCGCGAACTCGAGGCGTTATCGACAACGAGCAGCAGCCTCGCGGCGACCCATCCGAGAAGAAGCATGATGAGCACTGCTGGGCATCCCAGCTTCCGGAAGGATTGTATCCTCAGCCACAGACCTGTCCGTCAGATGGCTCCCATATGACGGGGAACGGTAATGAGTTGAGGATCTCAGCCATCGTAGTGCGAAGGTGAAATACATTACCAAGATGGTGCCCCAGCGCAAAAAGCGACAGCCCTCTCAAGAACGGAGCGGAGGGTTTCTACTTCTAACGAACGGGCATTTGGGAAAGCACTGCGTCGAAGCGTGTGTAGGCGCCTGCCGTGGGCCGCCCCTCGGCATGGCCAGCAGGCTCCGCGAATACTAACGGCCACAGAGGAGGTTGCGCGCCTCCGGAAGGAAGGGGATAATACAGTCACCGGGTAGGGCTGCGGCTCAGGCGTGAGTTCTTCCCAGCAACCAGCGGCTTCAGCCATGGCAGTACCGCAGACACAAGCCCATTCGCTTCAAACGTAATAATCGTGCCTAAGTGGGGGTGAGCGGCTTGGAAGAGCTAGAACGCCTGCGCTCCGCACTGTCAGACCGTTACCAAGTTGAGAAAGAGATTGGCCACGGTGGAATGGCGACGGTCTACCTCGCTCGAGACCTGAAGCATGACCGCCACGTTGCCATCAAGGTCTTGCGATCCGACCTGGCCTCAATGGTGGGACCGGACCGCTTCCTCCGCGAGATCCAAATCGAGGCTGGCCTCCAACACATCAACATACTGCCCATCCACGACTCCGGTAAGTCGGACGGGTTCCTTTACTACGTCATGCCCTACGTGGAGGGCGAATCGCTGCGAGCCCGTATTGAGCGAGAGGGACAGCTTCCTCTGGATGATGCTCTCCACATCACACACGAGGTCGCTGAAGCGTTGAGCTACGCACATGATCGCGGCATCGTGCACCGCGATATCAAGCCAGAAAACATCCTGCTATCGGAAGGGCACGCGGTGCTCGCAGACTTCGGTATCGCGCGCGCGATAGGCGTGGCCGGCGGCGAGCGTGTAACCGAAAGTGGACACTTCGTAGGGACACCACAGTACTTGAGTCCAGAGCAGGCGAGCGGCTCTTCCGACCTGGACGGTCGAAGCGACTTGTACTCCCTGGGATGCGTGCTATACGAGATGCTCGTCGGGGAGCCGCCGTTCACCGGGAGAACAGCACACGCAGTTATCGCCCGGCACTTGGCGGATACCCCGCCCTCGCTGCGGATCGTGCGCCCCTCCGTCCCCGCCGCTATCGGCGAGGCGATCGAGAAGGCTCTTTCCAAGACCCCAGCCGACCGCTTCCCAACAGCCTCGGACTTCGTGACCACCCTGGAGACGCCAGTAGAGCCGGGGCCGCCGGTCCCACGGCCGCTGGGCTTCCTGCAGGAACTATGGAAGCGCCTGGTACTTCACGTTGGGCTCGCCTATTTGGCTTTCGGATGGCTGGCGATAGGGTTCACACGCACGCTGGTCGAGCACGAGGTCGTTGGGCGTTGGGTCACCCCCATCCTCGTTGTCTTGCTCGCCGTCGGGCTACCGTTGGTTCTAATAGCTGCCTGGACCCGGGAGCAGGAGCAGCCCGCGGCGCGGGCGATCCCCTGGCCGCGCTGGGTCGAGCGGGCCCATCCGGGCCACATGCTGGCGGTTCTGACAGTGCTGGTCGTAGGACTGCTGGCCGGCCGATACCAGCTCGAGCGTTACTTCGAGTCTGCGCCCGTCATCAGGGCCGGTGCCGGGCTTGACCCAACTTCCGTCGCCGTGCTCTACTTCGAAGACCACAGCGAGGGCGGGCAATATGGCCACCTCGCGGCAGGTTTCACAAACGCTCTCATCACGCAACTGACCCAGGTCGACGCCCTGACGGTTAGGTCCTTTAACACCGTCAAGCGCTACCGCGATGCGGATGTGGGAGCTGACAGCATCGCCCGAGCTCTTAACGTAGGCACCCTGGTTGAAGGCAGCTTCCTCGTATCGGAAAGCCGAGTCCGCGTCAGCGTAGGACTCGTCAACGGGTTCGACGGGGCACAGCTGCAGAGCCAAGACCTCGAGCGGCCGCTGGGAGACATATTCGCTCTCATGGACGACGTGTCTCAGGAGGTCGATCGCTTTCTGCGCCACCACCTGGGAGAGGAGATCCGCCTTGCCGAGTGGAGGGCCGGCACCGAGAGCTTCGCCGCCTGGCAGCTCGTGAAGCGGGCCGAGGAGCTGAGTGAGAGCACCGAGCCCTTGGTGATGACCGGGGACACGACCACCGCCCTGACCGCGTTCGAGCGCGCCGATTCACTGCTCGCCCGAGCTGAGGCGCTCGACCCGAGCTGGGTGGAGCCGATCATTGAACGGGGCTGGGTGGCTGCAGATCAGGCGCGACTGTTCCGTGTTTCTCGGGTTTATGATCCAGAGTACACGCGGCGGGGGATAGCTCACGCCGACCGGGCCCTTGAACTGGACTCTACCCACCCAGGGGCCCTGGAGCTACGCGGTACTCTGCGTCGCTACCTTTGGGAAGGGGCGGACTCTGGCGAAGCGGCCGAGCTGCGTGAAGGTGCTGAGACGGATCTTCGAGCTGCTGTCGGTCTTGATCCGTCCCGAGCCCGTGCGTGGGGCAGCCTGAGCACGATTCTTCGTGTCACCGGGCGATTCGACGAGGCCAAGGTAGCCGCCGAGAGAGCTTATCAAACCGATGCATTCCTGGCAGAAGACAGGATAGTCATTTTCGCGCTCTGTCACAGCTCGCTGGAGCTCGAGGAGTTCGACGATGTCGTGCGCTGGTGCGGCGAAGGACGGCGGCGCTTTCCCGAGAGGCCAAGTTTTGTCACGCTAGAGCTGCTGGCGCTCGCGGGGTCAGACGGACCGGAGCCGGATCCCGACCAGGCCTGGCTGCTCGCGCGAAAGTTCGAGGAACTGAGCGCCCCACAGAACCGCAGCGCGGCGCGGATTACCGGTCTAATGCGGGTAGCCGCTGTGTTGGCCCGTTCGGGTTTGGCCGACAGCGCCGAGGCTGTGATTACGCAGGCTCACGCGGTGGCCGAGCCGAACCCAATGACGGACTACTACGAGGCCAATGCTCGGCTGCAGCTCGGTCAACAAGATCGAGCAATCGATTTGCTGCAGCGCTATCTGGAAGCCAGACCGGATAGAAAGGCATATCTCGCCGAGGACTGGTGGTTTCGACCTCTACGCGACGACCCTCGCTTCCAGGCACTCGTCGGCGGGGCACAGTAACAACCGGATCCGTCGGCGTCGTAGACGCGACGCCGACGGATCCAACTGGGAGTACCGCCTAGGAGCGAAGACGGCTGTCCTCAGCCTTCTTCGACGTCGACCTCGGGGTCATCCGTGAGGATTCTCCACTGCCCATTATCGTTGATCAACACGGCGACGAAATACTTGTACCTGCCACCTGGTGCATTGGCGCGAACAGGCCCTCCGTGTCTCTTCCCAGCGTCACCGAAAATTTGTGCCTGGTCAAAGGGCGTCTTTGTGGAGAAGTCGACGGCCCACGTCTTGTCACATTCCCATTCTATCTTCTCGTTACGTTTCGCTTTGCATGT
>CP070812.1:3413437-3428437 GCA_020344015.1 Gemmatimonadota bacterium | reverse complement strand
GTCGGCACGTCTGTGGCCTTCGTTGCCCTCGGGTCGGTGCGGTTGTCACCGCCACCGTCACCGAGCACTCTGAGTTCGCGCAATGCATTCGAGAACTGAGGCCTGCGGAGCCACGGGTGTGTCCACCGTGACGAGTTGCGAGAAGTACCGCTCATCGGGTGGCCCGCCGGGCTATTGAGGCCCTCTCGGCTGAAATCTGAACACTTCGCGCGCGAGCTCCCGCGCTGCCAGACGCTGCTGTACTTGTACGCCCAGCCCAGTAGAGGGCTGCTGCACCCGTCACCGCCCCATTCTCCGCAAAACGCTATGTTGAAGGAAGTTACGGCGGTGCATCTACTCAATGCCGGGCACTGGCAGCCCTCTGATTCGGCTCGATTGTGGCTATACTGTAGCCAATTCGGACCACCTTGTCCTCGTCATGCCGCTGTGTCGACTCGCCGACTGTTGCATTAAGACGACACGGCACGTGTTGGAATACCCATTGGAGCACAAGCGCAGGCCCCCGGAGTAGTCCGCTTCGGTTCTGGTCGTGCCGGGTGCGGCATTTGTCGGCTCTGGCACGGTGGCGGTCGTGGCAGGTTTCCGACATGTACTCTGGGACCGTGGGATCCGGCTAACTGCCTGGGGTGACCCGTGTTCCGACACGCACCGACCCAGAACGGCGAATACGCCACCGGGCGTGTAATTCCGCGGTGGGGTGAGGCTGGGGATGGGTGCGACGGGTCTGGTAGTGCCACGCACAGATGCTCACTGTGCCTCCCGGCGGGGACGGGCTGGCACATCGCTTGCCCCAGGGCGTTGCAGATAGGGCCTTTCTTCTTTGCCGCCAAGCGCCGGTCGCGTTCGTTTTTGGAGACCACGTGCCTGCTGAGGAACTACCCGCGCCCCAGATTTCTGCCAGCCTCCCGGGCGAGCTTTGGGGGATCACTGCGTACTTCAACCCCGCTGGCTACAAGAACAAGCTCCAGAACCTGAGGATGTTCGCGGAACGCGTGCGGTCTCAGGGTGTGAAGCTCATGGTCGTCGAGCTTGCGTTTGGACGGTCGCCGTTCGAAGTGCCTGAGGAGCTGTGCGACGTGTTGGAGCGGCGGCGCAGCGACGCCGTGCTTTGGCAGAAGGAGCGGCTGATGAACATCGGCGTCGATCTGCTCCCATCGGCCTGCGACAAGGTGGCCTTGCTGGATGGCGACATTCTGTTTGAGAACGACGACTGGGTAGAGGAAACGGCAACGCTCCTGGAGTCTTATTGTGTGGTTCAGCCCTTCGACACCGCGTACTGGCTGGCCAAAGGCATGCTAACCGCCCCCACGGACGATGTCGGGCTTGGCAATCGTGAGGGGCAGAGCTTGCCGAGCATGGCGTATGCCATGTCACACACCGCAGACCGCCGCGAGGCGTTCGCCCACTACCACAAGAACGGGCACTTGGGTTTTGCGTGGGCTGTTAGACGATGGCTACTGAAAAAACACAGGCTCTACGATCGACAAATTCTCGGGAGCGGGGATTTCGACTTCGGGCACGCCATCTATGGGGATGAGGACTACTGGAATGGTCGAAGCTGGATGGTTCACCGCGTCTCACCGAAGCTCTTAGCCGACATTGTCAAGTGGAGCACGGCGCTGTACCACGACGTACATGGGAGTGTGAGCTATGTGCCTGGACGTGTTCTGCACCTGTGGCACGGTGACCAGAAAGACCGACAGTATTGTGATAGGCTCGATATACTGAAGATCTGCGATTTCGACCCCGAGGTCGATCTGGTGAAGAACGAGGATGACGCATGGATCTGGGGGAGCGAGAAGCCGCAGCTTCATAAGTGGGCCCAGGAGTATTTTCATTCGCGCAAGGAAGAATGACCGCTATCATCCGCGGCGGGGTAGTTGATGGAATCGAATGCCGCAGGGACGTTGACGGGATCCCGCGCGCCGACTCGGCGGGAGATTACTCGGTCGTGAACGCTGCGACGGTGGTCTCGAAGCGGGCACCGAAGACCCTGGTGTGCCCGGCGGGCGGCCTGATGTTGCCGAGTCTACCGGAACTTTGGCGTTATCGATCCGTGCTATTCGTGCTGATATGGCTCAATGTGACCTATCGTTACCGCCAGACGTTCCTGGTACCGCTGTGGTTCGTCCTCAGCCCCCTAGTGCGGATGGTAGCAATCAGCCTTCTCCTAGGCGGGATTGCGCGGCTGCCGTCGGACGGTGTTCCGTATCCCATCTTCACATATGCGGCCTTGCTACCGTGGGAGCTGTTCGCGAGCGGGGTATCGCGGAGCACCAAATGTTTTGTTTCGTATCACCACATCATCTCCAAGGTCTACTTCCCTCGGATGCTATTGCCCACGGCCGAGGTGTGCACGGCGCTCGTCGATTTTGCGTTGTCCTTCGGGATTCTCCATGGAATGATGGCCTTTTATGGATTCGCCTTCACTCCTCGCTTGTTGATCGTGCCGGTACTGTTGGTCTTGACGCTGGCGCTGGCCTTGGGGATAGGACTCTGGTTGGGTGGTGCTCAAGCGCGCTTTCGAGATGTGTCCAACTTCGTCAGTTACTTGGTGCAGTTCTGGTTTTTCGGCACGCCCCTGGCCTACGCGGCCGGCGTTTTGACTGACCGTTTGCCCACAACGCTCAAGACGCTGTTCCTGCTGAACCCGATGAATGGAGTCGTCGAAGGCTTCCGTTGGGCACTGCTGGACACGGGTCGGCCCCCTGACGCGCTGTTCGCGATGTCGGCCGGACTCGTCGTGCTCATGCTGTTCCTGGGTTCGATCGTCTTCTTGCGGACTGAACAATCGATCGTGGATCTGGTGTGACCCATGGGTGAGCTTGTCATCTCTGCACATGGGTTGGGCAAGCAGTTCCGCAAAGGTGCAGAGAATCAAGGGCGCTTGATCGAGCTGCTGCGCCGCCGTGGCGGATACGAGTATTTCTGGGCGCTGAGGGCGGTGTCGTTTGAGGTTGGGCGGGGCGAGCTGCTCGGCATTATCGGCCGCAACGGAGCAGGCAAGAGCACGCTCCTCCGTATACTCTCCCGAATCACGCGTCCGGACGAAGGGTTCGCGGAGATCTATGGACGCGTGGGCACGCTCCTCGATGTGGGGGCCGGCTTTCATCCTGAGCTCACCGGTCGAGAGAACGTCTATCTTAATGGGAGTCTCATCGGCATTCCCCGGCCCGAGATCAATCGGCGTTTCGACGCGATCAACGACTACTCGGGCGTCGAGGAGTTCATCGACACGCCGCTGAAACGGTATTCGAGCGGCATGCAAGCCCGACTGGGAGTGGCAGTGGCTGTGAATCTGCCGCAGGAGATCATGTTGGTGGATGAGGTGCTCACCGTGGGTGATGCAGCGTTCCGGGAGAAGTGTCTGAACCGGATCACCGAGATTGCCGCGGCCGGCTGTACGGTTCTCTTCGTCGGGCACAATCTGGAGATGATCGCGTCGATTTGCGACCGCGCGCTGTGGTTGGACAAAGGCGAGCTGCTCGCCTTGGGACCGGCCCCGGAAGTGGTGCAACGTTACCAGGACAAGATGCTGACCGAGGACGGCGAGCAACAAGGCTTCTGCAACCTTGCCGAACGATCCAACAGCGACCTGCAGAGCGCCATCCAGCTCACATACGTCAGATTGCTGGATAGCGTTGGCTCACAGGTCCCATACTTCGACAGCGGGCGATGCGCCAAGGTGGCCGTCGGATTCGAAACGCGCGGGGGCGGCCGCTTCTCGGGGGATGTGTCTGTTGGGCTCACGATCTTCGGTCAAGGGCGGGTCGCCCTGGGACACTGCGAGACCACCTGTATGGGAACGGAACTCCCGGACGAGGGAGAGTTCGTTTGCGAATTGGACCGACTGCCGCTCATCCCCGGCATGTACTCGCTCAGCCTCCGGTGCACACTGGACCAAGGCCTCATTCACAACATCCCGAGTGCAATTCACTTCCGGGTGGTGGGGTCCCATAACGATTCCACCGGCGCACCTCCGCCCCTCGGCAGTGGGAGCGTGCTCCTCGATTACCGATGGTTCGTCGATGGCCCTGAGGGAGGGACGCTTCGTGGTAGACAGCTTGAGCGATCCGCGCGCGCTCGCTCGTGAAGTGCTACTGGCAGCATTAGATCCCGATGCTGGCCACCTGGGTCGCTTCGGGCACATCGATTGGGCAACCCTTCCCTGGGACTGGCTCCTCGCACGGGCCCGCTGGCACAAGGCGCTGGCGCTCCTCATCGGCCGCCTCGATGGGCATGGGTTTGAGAAGGAGCTTCCGGATAGTGTGCGCGAGGAGGTTCAGAAGGCTCGCGTGGAGATCAGCAGAAAAGCCACCGCCGCCGTTATTACGCTAGAAGAAGTCGTCCGGATCTGCCGTAGCCGCTCGATTCCCTTTGTGGTGCTCAAAGGGAGCGTTCTGGCAGAGACTATTTACGGTGATCCGAACCTCAGAGTCTTCAGCGATGTCGATGTGATGGTGCCGGGGAACCGCGTCGACGAGCTGGGAGAGGAGCTTCGGGCTCGGGAGTATTACTTCTACGCACCGGCATCTCTTCGCCGGTATGTGGAACGGCGTGATCGAAAGGGCGCCGGATCGTGGGATTCGGAACTCTCGACGGCAGAAGCGCAGCGCCTGCTGCGCAAGCATCACCATCATTTTAGTTACGGGCCGCGTGAAGAGGATCCGCGAATACCGGTGGAGGTGCATTGGCACATAGCGCCCCCGAAATGGTTGCGGATCCCACCTCGTGATGTCTGGCGGCAATGCACCGAGGCGACTGTCGCCGGCAACGCCGTCACCATCCTCAACTTCGAGGCGGCATTGCTCCACGCGGCGCTGCACGCTATGGCAGGTCCTCCGACTGCGGGGTTCCGGCTGTTGCATCTCTGTGATGTCGCCTGGATCGTGCAGCGGGCGGGACACCGTCTTCGGCCCGACGTCCTCCAACAACTGGCAACGGATTGGCGCCTGGAGCGCTATCTCACGTGTGCTCTGGAGGCGGCTGACGCAATCTTCCCGTTTCCGGTGACACGAAGTGAAACCTATCGCCCGCACCGAAGTGTGTGGTCCAGGACATGTCTTCGCCTCGCCGAGATGGATCCGTCCATTGTGGATGAGCGACTCCCGGATACCCGAGTGGATCGCGTCGCCAAGCGCCTCTTCCGGGAAGCATTCTGGGACTTCGCCTTCCTCAGGCCACCCCGCAGGGCCTTCCAGACGCTCACCCGAGCGAAGGCTCGGGTGGCCTCGGCAATCGGCCGTGTAAGCAGCGGTGGTCGACCAGGGGCGAAGAGGTGAGAGCATCCCGTGTGTGACCGCCATCGTGCGCTGTTGGGTGCAGATCTCTGGCAGCTCATCCAGGAAGTGAACTGTCCACTCGCAGATGTCACCTCGCTCACGACGCTGCCGTCAGAGCGATTCGATCGTGCCACGTTTCGTCTACGGTTTGCGGACGGCCGCGTGATGAAGGGTCGACGCTTCGAAACGGCGGACGAAGCAGCCAGGTTCGAGGAGCTCTCGAGATTTCTGGATCCGCAGCATTTTCCCTCATCGCTCGGGCGGCACGGCCGGGGAATGCTCGTGGAGTGGCGCGACGGGGTCAATTCCGACGAGGTTCGGTCGCCGAACGGGTTTCACGAACGTTGCGGTGAGATCCTTGGCGCATTGCACGCTACGTCGGTGCCGGACCCGGTGCGCGTCAGTCACGGCTTCCCATTCTCAGCGTGGGGCAGGAGACTCGAGAACAACGTGGACAAACTCGTGGGCAGCGGAGTGTTGAGCCAGGGTGAGGCGGAACTGACTGTCGGTCTAGCGAAGCGCCAGGCTCCCGGCCGAGCTGATACCGGGCTCATCCACGGCGATTTCTGCGCGGAGAACATCGTGGTCGGGGTCGATGGTCGACCTTGGATCGTCGACAACGAACGGCTGACCGTTGACGCGTTCTCCTACGACCTCGCGCGCACTTGGTACCGCTGGCCGATGTCTGGGATTCAATGGGATGCGTTCTTGTCCGGATATCGGCGCAACAGGGAGGCAGAGACCTTTGAGGGAACACTGGGGTTCTGGGCGCTGGCGGTGTTGAGCGAGGCGGCGGCGTTTCGCGTCGTCTTCGCCACCCCTGGGGCGCACGTTCCGGTCGACCGACTCAAACAGCTGGTGCGGGTCGGGAGTCAGGTGACCCCCCGGGCTTCGATCGGTCATTCGTGAGGTGACGGCATGGCGATTCGGCGAACCGACAGTGCGACGTCGAGCTGTGTGGTCCGTTACGACGGGCTTTCCCTGCAGGTCAGTTGCACCGAGGTGGAGGATCTCGACTGGCTCACCGAATTCGTGCGTCCGCCATTCCGCGTATACCGCCGGGGGTCGCCCGCTGGCAATGTCCACGTGACCGCGGACACCGAGGAGTGGAAGCGACTGCGAAGGTTGGGACCGGATCCCACGTCCCGGCGGCGGGAGTGCGTCTTTTTGGATACCAAGATCGTGCGGCTTCCCGTATGGAACGTCAACAGGCCGGGCACGGCCTTGTTCGACGAGGAGTTCAACGCGTTTTGTCTCGTTGATGCCGACAGAAGGGCCGTAAATCTGGTCAAGACGCGCCAGGACCGGTTGGCTAGACTTGCCCTGATGCGTGTCGTGCGCGAGTTCGCCATCAATCATCTCCTGCACAGCAGCGACATCGTCGTTCATGGTGCTGCTTTTGTCGCCGGCAAACGTGGCGTGCTCGTGGCGGGCAAGAAACGCAGTGGTAAGACTTCGTTGTTGCTTCATGCCCTTCACGATCGACGTCTGACGTACCTGTCGAACGATCGTGTCCGATTGTCCCTCGCCAACGATGCACCGCAGATCCGGGGGATCCCCACCATCGTCAACCTGCGTGTGTCGACCTTGAAACAGTTTCCCCGTCTACACGATCGGCTGCTATCGAGCGCTTACAGTCCCGTGCTGAGTCTCCGGGAATCGGAGACCGCCCCGCTCGGGCCTGCGCGTCCCTGGCGTAAGGATCAATACTCGCTGAGCCCGATACAGCTTTGCCGGTTGTTGGGGGTCCAGGCGCGCGCCGAGGCGCCGCTCGATGCAATCTTGTTTCCTCGTGTGACCGGTGCGGAGTGCACGATCCGCCTCGAGCGGATGACTGCGTCGGAAGCGATCCGGAGATTGAGGGAGTCCCTCTTCCGATCGCCGTATCGACGACTATCGGGTAGCCTGTTTTCGATTGTGGGGAAGGGATACGTTCGGAGCCCCGATGCGTTCAGCCAAGTCCTGTCCACTGTGGCGAGCCGGATCCCCTGCTACGTGTGCCACATGGGCCGGACCGCTTTCGCCGATGCATCGTGGTTGGAGACTCTGGACCTCTAGTTAACTAGGCCCCAAGGCGAGGTCAAACCCGAACATTCGCGTCTCGGGGGGGTCGTGCCGTTTCAGCTCGAGACGAACGCGCATTGAGTGCGAGGGAAACAAATGTCGCTGGCAGCCAGCATTGTCGTTCCACTCAAACATCAGCGTGGGGATTGGCTAGTTCAGTGTGTGCGATCCGCACTGGATCAAACAGTCCCGTGCGAGACGATCGTGGTGATCGCACCTGAGACTTCTGTGGCAAACCAGCAGACTCTCGAGGTCATGGCGCGGGGAAATGACACGCTGAAAGTGTTATTGGAGAGCGGGAGAGGCTTCGCTGCGGCGTTGAATACCGGCATCCGCGTTGCGGGTACCGACCGCGTTGGTTTCCTCTTATCCGACGATTGGTTGGATCCAGCATGCGTGGAGGAATGTTTGCCCTACCAGACGGACATTGTCTCCACCGGATGGATCGCCTACGAGGCGGATGGTGTGACGCGGATCGACTGCGTCACGAGGACACCAACGCTGGAGAGCTTTTTCCGGCGACGGACGCTCGAACGCCGGGCGAGCTATTTGTCGCACTTCTTCCTCTTCAAGAAGTCCGCGTTGCTCGCGGTGGGTGGGGTGGATGAAGCAATAGGTTGTACTGGGCCCGACGATTACGATTTGATCTGGACTCTCTTGGAGCGAGGTGCGACGGTGAGCGTGGTCGAGAAATGTCTTTATCGGTATCGAGACCACGAGGGCGAACGACTGACCTTGAGAGGGCGAGACGAGCAGGTGCAAGATCTCGTGAAGATCCTCGACAAGCATGGCGTTACGGGGCGTCAGAAGGAGGAGCTAATATCGTGGCATGCTCGATCGTACGGCCACCCGGCGTACGTGACCGCGCGCGAGCGCCAAGGGTTGGGTCTGACGGAGCCTTGAGTGGCTCGGGGCGGGCCCCGTCGGACTCTGGGTCCACCGCGAATCGGTGGAGGCGAACGTCATGATCGGCTGGCCGCGGATCAGCGTCGTGGTGCCGGTCCTCGACGCCGATGGCACCGTGAGGCGGTGTATTCAAGCGCTTCTGACGCAACGATACCCGGGCGGGTACGAGATCTTGGTGGTCGACAACGGTAGCAGTGACGGTACCCTTGCGATGCTCGCGGAATACCAGGGCCGCATCCGGGTGCTTACGGAGCCCGTCCGGGGTGCCGGTGCCGCGCGCAACACAGGCGTTCGGCGAGCGCGACATTCGTTGGTGGCGTTCACGGATGCTGACTGCGTGCCGGATCCGCAGTGGCTGATTGAATTAGTGTCGCGGGCTCGTGCGTGCCATGGGGCTGATTTCGTAGGAGGTCGGATCGGGGTGTACGAGCCGAGTTCTTCACTGGAGCGGTTCACGGAGCAGATCTTCGATCAGCAACACGCCATCGAGGGCTCGCATCCCCCGTATGCCATCACGGCGAACCTGCTGGCGAGTAGGAGTCACCTACTCGACCTTGGACTGTTCGATGACCGCGAGGAGAGTCTCGTCGGTGAGGATGTGGATCTGTCATACCGCGGTTTCCTCTTTCATGGCTCGCGATTCGCGTTCGCTGAGCGAGCAGTGGTGAGGCATGAGGGCATCACGAGCTACGCCGGCCTGTTCGCCAAGGGATACCAGCATGGTCGCGCGGCGGCCTACGTCTGCGCGAGGTACCGCGATCATCTGGACCTGTCCTGGGGCCGGCGATGCGTGGACCCCCGGCGCTACACGAGGGTGTTGGCGGCACTCGCCCGGTCTCTCGTACGGCGTGCGGAGCGCGTCCTGGGAGGCCGGTGGTCAGATACCGATGTCGTCCATCCCCTGTGCGATGCAGTGTTCAATGCGGGAAAGCAAATCGGCTTCGTGATATCGGGGCTACGACGTCGGGGACGTCGGTCCCCCGTTTTCGTGACGCCGCCCTCTCCGACTCAGGGGCTCGGCGGGAGCACATCCACGGCGCCGTCCTTGTCCGCCAGAGGGTCGCCCTCGGACCAACCTGTCCGTACCTCTTGAACGAAACGGTCGAGATGTCGAAGGCCCGGTGTCTCGTCGTACCGCCGATAGTCTTTCTCTCGGCCCGTCGTGCTATTGTTTGACAGTGACCCGGCGAGGACGCCCATCAAAGCGTAGAAATCCACCTCGGACATATCGTCCAAGAATCGGTCACAGAGTCTGAGTGCGGCCTCCCGCACCCATGCATGTGTCTTGTTTCCCTTTCGGCGTTTGCGTTCCAGGGTAGCGAAACGGATGTACGCCGCCTGGGGCGTCCACCGGGTTCCGTGCAGCCCAAGGGTACTCTCGGAATCGCGAGTCGCTCCTTGCAAGGGCACGCGTATGTCGAGGAAACCATCCGCGCGGAAGCGCCGGACCTGGTCCCATTCGCAGCCTTCGGTGTCCCTGTAGGGATAACGACGCACGATCTCGTGTCGGTAGATCTTGAGGCCGTAGATAACCCGGTCAAGGTGAACGTCGTAGAGGGCGCAGACGTACTGCGCGACCCGGGCATCCGACTGGGAGATACGCTCGTAGAGCGTACGGATCGCGTGGGGATAGAGCAACATGTCCTCATCGACCTGGGCGAAGTAGGGTGTCGAGCAATCGTCGAGCATGCGCTGGAACGCGGCGCTCAACGGCGCGACGCGCTCAATCAGTTGCATCTTGAATGTGCAGTCCTGAGCCCTCAGGTGGTCGAGGCACTCCGCGAGAGTGGGATACCCCACCGTGGGAACGAAAACCGTCAGTTCGTGAGTGAGGTCCATGGCCTGTCAACCTCGCGTGCTCGTCGTGGTATCAGTGCATCCTCTCGCAGGAGGGAGGCGATTGCGGTGGCCGAGGGTGCTTGGAAACATCCCGTCAACGTCGTGAGCCGTTTATGCCCAGCTTGATGCCCCCCGGAAATCTGGCTCTGCTTGCCGGTAGGCTTCCAACGTTCGTTGAACAGCAGTCGATCGCGACAACGTTGCTCGAGGTAGCGCAGGCATAGGGCCGATTCCCTACCGAGTGATGACTGTTGAACGATTGTCGGCGCCCAAGGCGTGGGCCGGCTCCGTTAGGGGCACCCGGTTCTGGTGACAAGATGCGGCTTCGGCAGGCTCGTATCAAATGAGCGCGACGATCCGGGCACCTTGCCGCTAACCGTCATCGGTTGCTGTTGCCTGGCTGAGCGGGTGAGCGCACGATGTCGGCTGCCGGGAGGTGGTCCTTCTCGGCGCTCGCTGGCGCCAGTGAGCGGCCTTGCACGCAGGAGGTCGTGGGTGCAGCTTCGCGCCGCGCGGCGGCGCTCGATATGAAGGCGCCCCTTGCGGGGCGCCTTCAACGCGAATCCCAGCTGCGGGCGCTCGCCGATGCGAACCGTTGACAAGGTTGGTCAGTCGAGCAGCGGCCCCTCGATGTGCCAGCCGACGACGTACTGGACGTCCAGCTCATCCGACCAAGTCGCGTACATAAACCACGCCTTCGTGTCCGGGTCCTGCACGAAGCGGACGTCGGGTACGGTTCCGACCCATTCCGTGCCGGGCAGGTCTACGGCGCCCAGGTAGCGTCCGTCGCGGTCGAACACGTCCCACACCGGGGCGCCCGGCGGCCTCCCCAGGTTGTAACGGATCTGGCTCACTTCCTCCTCGCTCAACTCGCAGAGTGGCCGGAATCGCTGCATCAACAGCGTTCCTGCAGGTCCGCACTCGAATTGGGCGTAGGCCGGATAGCGGTCCTCGAAGTGAACCGTTGACTTGATCTGCTCCGCCTGGTCGGGGGGGAGGCCATACTGTTCCGCCAGCTGGTCCCAGCGCGTCATCATCACCGCCCGGTCCGCCTCGGTGAGCGGGGGCCGCTCGCTGGGAAAGTCTATGATGCGCTCGATCCCACCGCCGGACCCATACCAGACGGTGCGGTGCGTGTAGTTGTGGCCGGCCACCAGGCTGTTATTGCACAGCGTGATGTCCACCATGTTGGCGTAGTAGGAACCCGCCGCTCCGGGCTTGAGGGTCGTCATGTAGGTGGGGATGCGAGCCACGGTGTCCAGGATCGCGCCGTGTAGATCGCGCTCCAGCAGGACATCCATCGAGTCCGCCAGCCCGCCCTCGGGTAGTCGGAGCGCCACTTGGATAGATACCAGGCGCCCGGTGGGCGGCTCGTCGTACACCATTCCGAACCAGTGTCCGTTCTCCGGCAGCGTGGAGAAGCTCTCGAGCCAGGTTCCATCCGGCGCGATCACGTGCGCCTGCTGGTTAGCCCGGTCGAAGACCAGCAAGGTGTCGCCAGGCCCGACGCTAGGATACAGCAGCCCGTCGCCGAACTCACCGGGCCCCTGGCCCAGGCGGCCGTACGTGCGTTCCAGCACGCCGTCCGGGGAGAAGAAGCGTAGCTCGTGCGCCATGGCGTCCGCGACGACGAGGCGCCGATCGGACAGCACGGCGATGCCGCTGATCCGCCCGAACTCGTACTCCGGCGCGCCCTCGACGGCGCCGATCCGCACCACCTCCGTCAAGCGCCACGTCTCCCCCTCGTGCCAGAGCGGGGTACCGAAGTTCTCGACGATCTCGATGCCGGCGCTGTCCCGCACCATCCCGTCCCAAGCGGCTGCCCGGATTAACCCTTCCCCACAGGCCAGCAGGGCCAGCGCGACGAAGCCGCCGAGCGCGGCCAGCGACGCCGAGATGGCGCGACACGTGGAATCCCCTTGGGAAAAATGCACGATAACCTCCCACGGTCATGACTGCTCAACGAGCGGCGGTTCTATCGTCGTGGGCGTCCTGGCGGGGGGCGCCGCGCTGGCGTTGGGCCGCCGCGGGGCGAATCGGTGGATAGATCTTTCGTGCCCAAGGTAGCCACGCCTTCGCCGGGCATCAACACTTGCGGCCTATCGCTTCCGGTGAGATTAAGGAGCAGGCGAACTTGTGCGCGCATTCACAGAAACAGGCGAGACAGAGGAGGCTCAGGGGCTCCTTGAGGAACTTGAGGCTGTTGCTGCGGAGTTCCAGCAACACGGCGATCACATTGTTCACCGCGAGTCCCATCCGCTCCACTCCCCGAGAAGTTCCGGTTCCGCGACCGTCGAGGTCTCTCTACTCAGCTTTGAGAGCCGAAACCGGATTGATACGACTCACCCGGCGGGCCGGGACGTACGTCGCCATGAGGGCCACACCGCCGAGCACCAAAGGCACCGTCACGAAGGTGATCGGGTCCGCGGTGCCAATTCCGAACAGCAGTCCGGCGAGCGCGCGGGTTAGCAACAGGGCCAAGACCAGCCCGACCGCACCGCCCACCATGACCGGTCTCATACCGCTGGTCATGAGCATCCAAACGACCGTGCCCTGATCGGCACCGAGCGACATGCGGATCCCTACTTCGCGGGACCTTCGCGCGACGGCGTAACTGACCAGCCCATACAGACCGGTGTTTGCGAGAATGAGAGCGAGGGCAGCGAATGCCGCCAACGCGACCGCACCCAGGCGAGCCGGCAAAAGCATGATGGCCAGGTGCCGCTCCATAGTCTTGCTCTCGAACACGATTACCTCGGGGCCGATCTCGCGGACCGCCGCTAGTAGATCGAGCTCGGTTCGGCGCGCTTCGAGAGGGGTTTTGGCGACGACGCTCACGAACGGAGTGTACTCCTGGCTTTGCGGCCGGTAAATGAACGACCGGGGCGCTTCGGCCAACGAACGCACTTTAGCGTCGCTGGCCACCCCCACCACGCGAAGGTCCGGGTCATCCCCTTCCTGCTTTATGGCGCGACCGATGGGGTCTTCGCCGGGCCAGAAACGGTTCGCCATCGCCTCGCTGATGATCGCAACCGCTGGGCCGTCAGCAACATCGCTGTCGGAAAAATTCCGGCCGCGAAGAATTCGCACGCCCGCAGCCTCGAAGAAAGCCGGGTCGACCCTCGCGATGTCGACAGCGTGCGAGTCGCGATCCGGTGGCGGCTCGACGCCGTCGACGTTTATCTCGGTCGTCTGAATACTCAGCGTGTTCAGGTGCAGGTTGTCGATCAGGCCGACCGCGGTCACACCCGGCAGGGAACGCGCCCGCTCCAGCAGCTCCCGCGTGAAGACCCGCCCCTGCGCTTCCGTGTAGCGGGTTGCAGGCAACGCAAACGTTACGATGGCCGCCGGTTCTTGACCGAACCCTGGGTCGACCGAGCGTGTGGCCTGGAGACTCCGCAGGAATAGGCCCGAGCAGATGAGAAGCATGAGCGACAGGGCAGCCTGGGCAGACACCAGCGCGTTCCTCAGCGCCAAGCGTCCCGGCCTTCCACCCGCCCCTGCGCTTTCGTCCCTGAGCGTTGGGGCTAGTGAGGGGCTCGTCCCCTGGAGCGCCGGCGCGAGCCCAAAGAGAACGCCCGCCAGCAGGGAAACCGCGACGCTGAATAGGAGAACGTCGGCGTCGACGGAAAGGTCCAGCGTGATCGGTATCGGAAGCGGCAGGTCGGCGCGAACCAGTAACTCCAGCAGCCCGAGGGCGAGGAGCACACCGGCCGCGCCACCTATCAGCGCGAGCAGCACGGTTTCGGTGAGGAGCTGGCCGATGAGCGTGCGACGGGTCGCTCCCAACGCCAGGCGTACCGCGACCTCCTTCCTCCGGTCCATCGCCCGGGCCAACAAGAAGCTCGCCAGATTGGCGCAGGCGGTGAGAAGTACCAGCCCGACTACTACCATCACGAGAGCGGCAGCTGGACCGATGAATCGATCGAGCGCCGGGTTAAGGATCACGTCCTCCGTCGGCACTAACACCATTTTGTTGTCGGCCGGCCACTCCTCTGGTTGCTCCTCCCTCAACCGCGAGGCGACGCGCGCCGCCGCGACCCGAGCGGCTGCCATAGACGCGCCGGGCTTGAGTCGCCCCTTCGCGAAGAACCAGTAGTTACTTCGAGCCTCGAGTCGGCTCTCTTCGCCAGCGGGCATCAGCTCGTCGTACATCGTTACAGGAGCGTAGATGTCGGGAACCAGCCCGCGGAAGTTGCCTGTATAGTCCTCGGGTGCCACGCCGATGATCGTGTAGGAGCGCCCGGCCAGCCGGATCTCCTCGCCGACCACGCCCCGGTCTCCGCCGTACGCACGCTGCCAGTAGCCATGCCCCAGCATGGCGACGTAGTGGCCGCCGGGTACCCTATCGTCTTCGGGCAAGAGTATTCGCCCGATTTCTGCCTTCACGCCCAGTAGTTGGAAGAAGTTGCCGGTCACCGCCTCACCCATGAGCATCTGCACCCCTTCGGCAGCGTCCGCCTGGACGAATGCCATACCGGAGCCGGCCACGCCTGCGAAAACGTCCGTTGTCCAGTCTCGAAAATCTTCGAAGTAGGGGTACGAGAAAGGCGCGAAGGGGAAAGCCTCGGTGTCGATGTAGATCTCGACCAGCTCCTCAGGATCCTCCAGGGGGAGGTCCCTCAGAAGCACCGCGTTGACTACGCTGAAGATCGCTGTGTTCGCCCCGATTCCCAGCGCCAGCGACACGATGGCGACCATCGTGAATCCTGGACTCCGCGCGAAACGCCGCCCGGCGTACCGGAGATTCCTGAGCAGTGCATCCATGTCACGTCACGGAGTTGTAGTAGGTGGGTGGCGGGCGCCACTCGCCCTTTCGTCCCGGCTGTCCTTCATCACTTACGAGGGTGCGGTCATCACTGTTTCGCGTCTCTGATGAGTCTTCAGCAAAGCCGCCGTCGATGCGAGC
>CP070812.1:3393705-3413337 GCA_020344015.1 Gemmatimonadota bacterium | reverse complement strand
GATCCTCTACGCGCTCCTGGGAATGCGGTATGCCGGCGGTGCGATGGAGGCCCAGCAGATCCAAGCCATGCTCGACACCATGCAGTCCAACTTCTTCATCCATCCGGTGCTGCTGCTTCCGCCGCTGCTCGTCATCGTCATGGTCGTGAAGAGGATAAAGCCGCTGCCGGCTCTGCTGGGCGGCACGGTCCTCGGTGGCATATTCGCCATGGCGACGCAGGGCGCCTCGCTGGCCGACGCCATAGCTGCGGCACACTCTGGATACGTCTCCAATACGGGCGTTGCGAGTGTGGACGACCTGCTGTCGAGGGGCGGCCTGATGAGCATGATGGAGACCGTGGCGCTCATCATCTGCGCCCTCGCGTTCGGCGGCATCATGGAGCGCACGGGGATGCTCGAGTCGATCGCCCGCTCGCTGCTCAAATTGGTGAAGGGGACCGGCTCGCTCATCACCACGACCGTGCTGAGCTGCATCGGAATGAACGCCGTGGCGTCGGATCAGTACATCGCGATTGTCATTCCCGGCCGCATGTACAAGAACGCGTTCGACAAGCAGGAGCTGCACCCCAAGAACCTCTCCCGTGCTCTGGAGGACTCGGGCACCCTGACATCGCCACTCATCCCGTGGAACAGCTGCGGGGCCTTCATGTGGGCCACCCTGGGCGTCTACCCGCTGGCGTACCTGCCGTACGCCTTCATGAACCTGTTGAATCCGCTGGTGTCTATTTTCTATGGGTGGACGGGGATCACCATGGATAAGATCGAAAAGGGGGAGGCGTCTGAGGATGAGAGCGCCGCAGCGGCCGTGCCGGCGTCCTAACACGTTGACACTACGGCTGTTTTGCCGCTATACTCCCGGCGGCCAGCCAGGGCGTGGGTGCAGGGGGAGAGCGTGCACAGCGAACCGAACGCGGTAGTCATGGACGAGCGAGCCGTGCGGCGTGCCGTAGCGCGCATGGCCCGCGAGATCGTCGAGCGGAACGCCGGGACCCAGGGCCTGATCCTGGTTGGGATTCACCGTCGCGGCGTCGAGCTGGCGGATCTCATCGCTGAGGAGATCGAGAAGAGCGAGGAGCAGAAGATCCCGCTCGGGACCCTGGACATCACGCTGTATCGGGACGACCTGAGCGTTATCGGCCCCCGTCCCGTCATCGGCGCCAGCGATATTCCAGCCGACATCGAAGGACGCGCCGTCGTCATCATTGACGACGTGTGCTATACCGGCCGAACGGCGCGGGCGGCGATTGATCATCTCGCCGACTTCGGCCGGCCGGCGCGCATCTATCTCTGCGTGTTGGTCGATCGCGGCGGCCGCGAGTTGCCGATCCAGCCCGATTTCGTCGGCCGCCATTTCGAGGTCACGCCGGCCGAGGATGTAGCTGTGCTCGTACCGGAGGAGGACGGTCGGCTCGCAGTGGAACTGCGGAAAACGGAATAGGGGTGACTAAAACGGTAGAGTTCGGAAAAGACCTCACGGGCCTCGAAGGGCTGAGCGTCGATCAGATCAGTACCATCCTCGACGTGGCGGAGCCCTTCAAAGAGATCAGCGAGCGGCCCATCAAGAAGGTTCCGGTACTGCGCGGTAAGACGATCGTCAACCTCTTCTACGAGCCCTCCACACGCACACGAGTCTCCTTCGAGTTCGCCGAGAAGCGGCTCTCCGCTGATACGGTCAACATCTCGGGTTCGGGCTCGTCGATCGTGAAGGGTGAGAGCCTGGTCGACACCGCGCGTAACCTGGAAGCGATGCGGATCGATATGGTCGTGATCCGCCACGGCTCGTCGGGTGCCGCCCGATTCCTTGCCGACAGGATTCCGTCGAACGTAATCAATGCCGGCGACGGTCAGCACGAGCACCCGACGCAGGGCCTGCTCGACATGTTGACGATCCGTGACCACATGGGTGGAATCGAGGGCCGTCGCGTCTGCATCGTCGGCGACATACTGCACTCGCGAGTTGCCCGCTCCAACATTTACGGGCTAACGAAGCTGGGCGCGGACGTTGCGGTCTGCGGGCCACCAACACTGATACCGCACGGCATTGAGGAGCTCGGCGTACAGGTGTTCAAGCGGGTAGAGGAAGCGATCGAGTGGGCGGAGGTCCTAAACGTGCTTCGCCTGCAGCTCGAGCGGATGAAGGCTGGCTATATCCCGTCGCTCCGCGAGTACAATCGATTCTTCGGCATCTCGGTCGCGCGGCTCGAGAAAGCACCCCGCGATATACTGATCCTGCACCCGGGCCCGATGAACCGGGGTGTGGAGATCGATTCGCACGTCGCCGACGGGCCGCATTCGGTGATCCTCAGGCAGGTGACCAACGGTGTCGCCATCCGGATGGCGGTCCTCTATCTGCTGGCTGGCGGCTCGCCGGAGCGGGCGGAGGCAGCGAAGATGGAGAACCGATCGTGAGCCGGCCGGTCCTACTGCGGGGCGGCCGTGTCATCGACCCGTCCCAGAAGCTCGACGAGATCCTCGACTTGTTGTTGGCCGACGGGTGTGTCGCCGCGTTCGGGAAAGGGCTGCAGGCGCCGGATGGTTGTGAGGCGCTCGACGTGTCAGGGCTGGTCGTCGCCCCCGGACTCGTCGATCTCCACGTTCACCTCCGTGAGCCGGGCGAGGAGCACAAAGAGACGATCGCCTCGGGCGCCCGCGCGGCAGCCGCCGGCGGCTTCACCTCGATCTGCGCCATGCCCAACACGCGGCCGCCCATAGACGATCCGGCGGCGGTCGGGTTCGTTCGTGCAGCGGGCGAGCAGGCGGGCTTCGCTCACGTCTATCCCGTGGGTGCAGTCTCAATCGGGCTGAAGGGCGAGGAGATGACCGAAATCGGCGAGCTGATGGCCGCCGGCGCCGTCGCGATCAGCGACGACGGCCGGCCGGTGGCGGACTCGGGACTCCTCAGCCGGGCGATGGAGTATGCCAGCGCCTTTGACATAGCGTATTTCTCGCACAGCGAGGACCTCGGGCTCAGCGCGGGCGGCGTGATGAACGAGGGGGCTGTGTCGACGTCGCTGGGGCTGCGTGGAATCCCCAATGCCGCCGAGGACACCGCCGTCGCCCGCGACTGCATCGTAGCGGAACTTACAGGTGGCCAATTGCATATCCTACATGTCTCCACGCGTGGCGCGGTGGAGATCGTCCGGGCCGCCAAGGCGCGGGGCGTCAATGTTACCGCCGAGGCCACCCCGCACCACCTGTCGCTCACGGATGAGGCGGTTCGTGGCTACCGTACCGAGGCGAAGATGAACCCGCCGCTGAGGTCGGCGGCCGACGTGGCGGCGGTGCGAGACGCGCTGGTGGAGGGTGTGATCGATTCCATTGCCACCGATCACGCCCCCCACCACTATGAGGATAAGGATCGCGAGTTCGACTACGCCCCGTTTGGCATCGTCGGGCTCGAGACTGCGCTCGGCGTTTGTGTCCGGGAGCTAGTGGTCGGTGGGCACCTGGACCTGCCGGAGTTGATCGACCGACTCTCGTGTCGGCCCGCCAAGATCGCCGGCTTGCCCGCCGGTAGCCTGGCGGAGGGATCGGTGGCCGACGTAGTGGTATTCGACCCCGAGAGTCGCTGGACATGCCAGCCAGAGGAGTTCTACAGCCTGAGCCGCAACACCCCGTTCGCCGGGCAGGAGCTCGTGGGTCGGGTGGTGATGACGCTTGTGAGTGGCCGAACGGTCCACGATGGCAGGGGCGACCGCTAGGCCTCGCGGGCGGCCGAGGTGAGCAAGATGCCTGATGATGTATCTCGAGAGGTAGACCAGCTTCTCAAGGACCGCGAAACGTATCAGCACTGGCTGAGTCGCCTGGAGGCCGAGAAGGGCAAGGCGCCTGAGCGGGCCTACGACCGCGTGCGTGGCGACTACCAGAGGCGGCTGGACGAAGTCACCTCCAAGCTGCGTGGGCACAGCGAGGCCGTGCAGGACAAGCTACGCTCAGTGGAGCAGACCGTCGCTCGGATCGAGGCCGAGCGCGCGGCCGCTGCGGAAGAGCTCGAAGAGGCACGTCTGCGTCGCAGCGTCGGTGAGTTCCGAGACGACAATGAGTGGTCGCAGCTCGAGGACCGCCTCGTAGCTTCCTTGCAGCAGATGGATAGCCAGCTGGAGAGGGCCCAAGGCGAAATAGGCCGCCTCGGTGAGATTCTGGCGCAGGTTCAGAGAGCCGAGCGACCCGCGCCTCCGCCTCCTCCGGCCGAGCCCGCACCGCCGCCGGTCGAGCCCGCGCCGCCGCCGGTCGAGCTGGCGCCGCCGCCGCAGCAGGCCGCGCCGCCGCCCGCCGCGGCGCCACCTCCGGCGCCGGAGCCGGCTATGGCGGCTCCGGCCGAACCGGAGCTGCCAGACGACGATGAGGGCTTCCTCTCGCTCGAGGAACTGGTGCTCGAGGACAGGGCACCGGAGGAGTTCGGCATTCCGCCAGAGTCGGCGATCTCCTCCGAGCCGATGGCGCCCATGGAGCCGGCCGCGACGACGCCGCCGTCAGAGCTGGCGCCGGCCGAGCCTGGTGTCGGTGACGAGCTGGCCTTCCTCGAGTCTCTGTCTCTTGGCGGGGGTGGCGGCGAAGGCGGCGGCGAGGCCGATAGCGATTCCTTCTCCTTTCTCGAGCAGCACGGAAGCGGGACGCCGCAGACGATCATCTGTCCCCACTGTTCGGCGGCTAACGATCCGGCGGAGTGGTACTGCACGGAGTGCGGAGAAGAGCTACCCGCTGAGTAAACCGGGAATAGTCTGAATCCACGGACTCCACGGATTCTTTAGTTCCCAACAACGTTCTACAATCAAAAAAAAGCGGAAGCGACCACCACCCGGTGGCATCTCCCGCCTCTCGCTGTATCAAGGCAACGCCTACGGCGTTCCCCCAACCCTCTTCACGTGCGCGGCGAGCCGCCCCTTCGAACGATCCGCCTGGTTCTTGTGGATCAGGCCCCGGCTGGCGGCGCGGTCGAGCAGCTTGGCCGCCTCGCGGTAGAAGCCCGCCGCCTGCTCGGGCTCCGATGCCGCGCGTACCTTCTTCACGGCGGTCTTGAGCTGGCTGCGGGCCGCCTTATTTTGCGTGCGCCGACGCTCGCTTTGCCGCAGGCGCTTGATTGCTGACTTCGTGTTCGGCACGTACTCTCCAGATGTCGCAGTCTGACCAGAAAACGAAAGCGCAAAATGATAGCCGGGCCGGCCCTGGGTGTCAAGCTGAAAGCCCAGCTTTGACAGGCGTTTTCGGCGCTTTTAACTTCATTCCACGGTGACGTTACAGAGTTTGGCAACACTGTCTTTCCGGTCTTCCAGCCAAACGCCGGTGCGCCTGACGGACCCGGCACGGGCGGATTGCCCGAGCGCCGGGAAGCTGAATCGGAGGGGGTGGGGATGAGGCTTCCGACACCGGTGACCTCGCAGGCCGTAGAGGAGAGCGACCGGTTCCTGGTCGATCTCGAGCGGTTCCAGGGACCGCTCGACCTCCTCCTCCACCTTATCCGCTCCCAGGACGTAGACATCTTCGACATTCCCATCGCCGATATCACCGGCCAGTTCATCGCGGCGATCGAGAACGTGGAAGAGCGCCTGACGCTGGAGCGTGCCGGCGAATTTCTGGAGATGGCGGCCACCCTGGTCCGGATCAAGGCACAAATGCTCTTGCCGCGGCGTGACGACCTGCTCGACGATGCGGACCCGCGCTCCGAACTGGTGCGCCGGCTGATCGAGTACGAGGTCTTCCGCGAGGTCGCCTACACGCTCGCCGACGCCGAGGCCGACCGGGCGTTGCACAGAGGCAAGGGATACGTGGAGCCGCGCACCCTGCCGAAGTCGTCCGAGCTGCCGCTAGAGCTGACTATCGAAGAGTTCCTCGAGATCGCGCTCTCGCTGCCGGCGCCGCTCGAGAAACGCCCGCACCGGGCGCCGGTGCTCCCGGTGACCGTCGACGAGAAGATCGAGCTCTGGTATAAGGCATTGAAGCGGAAGGCGCGGGTCCAGTTTGGCAAGTTCATCGGACGCTGGAAGACGCGTGTCCATGCCGTGATGTCGTTCCTCGCCTGCCTCGAGCTCGCCAAGCGCGGGCGCGTCGTGCTGCGCCAGGATCGTCCCTTCTCAACCCTGTGGGTATACCCGAGTGAAGACGACGAGGATAGTTGAGGCAGTACTGTTCGCCAGTGAGACGCCGCTGACGGCGGCTGAAATCGCCCGCGCCAGCGGCGACCTCAGCGCCAAAGACGTGGAACAGGCGATCGGCGAGCTCTGTCACGAATACGAAGCCGAGGATCGGTCGGTCCAAATCTACCCGCTGGGCGACGGATACCAGATCCTCACCCGGCCGGAGTATGCGCCTTACTTGGAACGGTTCGACTCCATCACGCGGACCAACAAGCTCTCCCGAGCGGCGCTCGAGACTCTGGCGATCGTCGCCTACCGGCAGCCGGTCAGCCGTCTGGAGGTTGAAGAGGTTCGTGGTGTGAGTGCGGCTGGTGTGCTGAGAAACCTTTACGAGCGAGGGCTGATCGAGGTCGTCGACCGCGCCGAAGGGTTGGGGCGGCCGTTGCTGTACGGCACGACGAAGCGGTTCCTCGATCACTTCGGGCTGAGAGCGGTCGACGATCTGCCGAAGCCGGAGAACCTCGAGATCGCGCTCCGGACAGAAGGATGACCGTGGAGACTCCAAACGGCGAGGCGGTCCGGCTACAGAGGTACCTGTCGCGGGCCGGGGTCGCCTCGCGGCGCGAAGGCGAGCGCCTGATCACGCAGGGCCGCGTGAGCGTCGACGGCAGGGTCGTGACCGAGCTCGGTACCCGAGTCGTTCCCGGCCGGCAGATCGTGTGCGTGGACGGCGAGCCCGTCGAGCCGGGCTCGCTGCGCTGGCTGGCGGTCTTCAAGCCGGCCGGATTCTTGACGACGCGGAAGGATGATCGCGGGCGACCGACCGTATACTCGCTGCTGCCGAGCGGCGGTGACGACCTCTTCCACGTGGGTCGGCTCGATTGGCAGACGGAGGGCCTGCTGCTGTTCACCAACGATGGGGAAGTCGCGCACAGGCTCTTGCACCCGAGTTACAGAGTCCCGCGCCGCTACCTCGTGGAGGTCGAGGGTAAGGCGGGTGGCCCAGAGGCGCGGCGGCTTGAGGACGGCGTCACCCTTGAGGACGGTGTCGCACGAGCCGAGAAAGTTCGGGTTGCGGCGGTGAAGGGTAAGGGACGGATTCCGGCCTCGCAGATCCAACTTACTTTGCGCGAGGGGCGCAAGCGCGAGGTCCGTCGCATGATGGAGGCGCTTGACCTTCCGGTAAGAAGACTCGTACGGCTTTCGTTTGGCCCCGTCGAACTTGCGGGCCTGCGCCCGGGGAAATGGAGGGATCTGACCTCCGAAGAGGTACACGCTCTCCGGGCGGTCGTTGGATTAAGGGAATCCGATGGAGATACGTGATACGCGGGTCTTGATATTGGGCGGGTCCGGGCTCGTCGGCATGGCGATCGCCCGCAGAACGCTGCGGCACCGACCAGCGCGACTGACCATCACCGCTCTCACCGAGAACGAGACCGAGGAGGGTTTCGCCGAGCTGAAGGAGTTGGCCGCCAGTGGCACCGAGATCGCACGCGATTGGGGCGATCTGATGGTCGCCACCGAGTTCAAGGACGAGCCGCGGCGTGAGCTGGTAGAATCGCCGGAGAAACGCCGCGTCCTGCTGGACGACATCTACGGACCGCTCGCTCGTGAGCGACTCGAGCGCTTCTACCTCTACCAGCTCTTGACCGCAGAAAAGCCTGATATCGTCGTGGACTGCGTGAACACGGCGACGGCTATCGCCTACCAGGACGTGTTCAGCAGCGTCAAGCAGGTCCGAGCCCAACTCAACAATGACTGCGAGAACATCAACGACGTAGTCGAGCGGCACCTCGCGATCATCTACATGCCGCAGCTCATCCGCCACGTACACATTCTGCTCGAGGCACTGCGCGATGCCGGAACTCAGTTCTATCTGAAAGTCGGAACCTCGGGCACCGGTGGTATGGGCCTCAACATCCCGTTCACTCACTCCGAACAGCGGCCGTCCAGTATGCTGCTGGCCAAATCGAGCGTCGCCGGAGCGCACTCGCTGCTGCTCTTCCTGACGGCGCGCACACCGGGCGCGCCCGCGGTCAAGGAGATCAAGCCGACGGCGGCGATCGCCTGGAAGGGCATAGGCGACGGCCCACTCAGCTGGCGCGGTAAGGCCCTCGAGCGTTTCGACGCGACGGAGCCCGTCCCGTTTGCCGAGGCGCTGGACGACGAGAAGGTGGTGTGGGAGAAGCTGGATGGGCAGCTGGAGGCGGTCCACATCGACATGGGCGAAAACGGTCTGTTCAGCCGCGACGAGTTCGAGGCGATATCGGCCCTCGGGCTGATGGAGCTGGTGACTACCGAAGAGATCGCGCAGGCCGTATTGCGTGAGATCCGTGGTAAGCCTACCGGTCTGGACATCGTCTCCGCCCTCGACAGCGCGTCCATGGGCCCCACCTACCGCGGTGGCGTGCTGCGCGAGCTGGCGCTGAGGCGCATCGAAGAGCTCGAGCAGCAGACGGGGACTCGCAGCGTCGCCTTCGAGATGCTGGGGCCGCCCCGGCTCAGCAAGCTGCTGTTCGAGGCCCATATCCTCGAGCTGCTGTACGAGACGCTGGAAATGGCAGCGGAACTCGACCCTGAGAAAACGGCGAAAGACGCCGCGAACCTGCTGGCGGCGAACGGCGGGCTGCGTGTCGGCATCCTCTCGATCGGCCTGCCGGTCATCGACCCCGATGGCGATAACGTCCTCCGCGGGCCGGAGCTGAAGGTAAGGCCGGATGAAGGCGCGGCGGTCGATGAGAAGCTGATCGCCCGCGGTTGGGTGGACCTGCGGTCTTCGAACTGGAAGCTCTGGCGCGATCGCATCCAGAACTACATCAAGGAAGTGGCGACGGCTCCCGGCCCCGACCAGGGCTCGATCGCCGACCTCGACCAGGCCAGCCGCTCCGACAAGATCCGCCCCGGCGCATTGGTCGCCTGGATCTTCAAGCGTGAGGACGCCGGCGAGCGCGCGAAGCGCTGAGCCGTGGGACGTTAACTCGCGAACAGACGAGTCAGTGATGACGGACGAAGTCAAGCTGAAAGAGAAGAAGCGGAAGAAGGGCGCCGCTGAGGAGAAGGCCTCCGACACCGTCGTCAGCACGGCGGGCCGGGAGCTCGCCGACGCGATACTGGATCAGGTCTCCAGGCGCATCGTCGGCCAGGAGTACATGGTAGAGCGTATTCTGATTGGGCTGCTCACCGGCGGCCACGTTCTGCTCGAGGGCGTGCCCGGACTCGCCAAGACGATGGCCATCCGCACGGTCGCCGAGACCATCGCCACCAGCTTCCAGCGGATTCAGTTCACTCCCGACCTGCTGCCGGCCGACGTGATTGGCACGATGATCTACAACCAGAAGTCGGGCAACTTCGAGCCACGGCACGGCCCCATATTCGCCAACATCATACTGGCCGACGAGGTCAATCGGGCGCCGGCCAAGGTGCAGTCGGCGCTGCTCGAGGCGATGCAGGAGAAACAGGTCACGTTTGGCGGCCAGACCTTTGCGCTGGATGAACCCTTCCTCGTCATGGCCACCCAGAACCCGATCGAGCAGGAGGGGACCTACCCGCTGCCCGAGGCACAGGTCGATCGCTTCATGCTCAAGGTGAAGATCGACTACCCGTCGCGCGAGGAGGAGAAGGAGATCATGCGTCGCTTCGCCAGCGGCGAAGAGATCCCCATCGACGCGGTCACCGATCCGGCTACCATTATGCAGGCGCGCAGCGATATCGCCCGGCTCTACATGGACGACAAGATCGGCGATTACATCGTCGACTTGGTCCACGCGAGCCGGCAGCCGGCGGAATACAAACTGCCCGAACTCGTCCCGCTCATCGAGTACGGCGCCTCGCCGCGCGCCTCGATCTACCTTGCCCAGACCGGTCGCGCGCACGCCTACCTGCGCGGCCGGGGCTACGTCATACCCGATGACGTGAAGGCGGTGGCCCCCGACGTGTTCCGGCATCGCATCATCACGACATATGAGGCTGAGGCCGAGGAGGTCACCTCAGACGAGATCGTGCGGCGGATCCTCGAGGCGATAGAGGCGCCCTGAGCGTGGTGGCTGTTGGAGTGAACGTTCATTGACCGCTAAGGCCGTTCCCAGGGAGGTCCTGCGTCAGGTAAAGCTGATCGAGCTGCGGACGCGCGGACTGGTCAACACGCTGTTCAGCGGCGAGTACCAGTCTGTCTTCAAGGGCCAAGGGATGGAGTTCGCCGAGGTGCGCGAGTACGCGCCGGGCGACGACTTCCGCACTGTCGATTGGAACGTCTCCGCCCGTATGGGGCACCCGTTCGTCAAGAAGTACACGGAAGAACGCGAGCTGACGGTGCTCTTCGCCGTTGATCTGTCGGGTTCGGCGCAATTCGGGACGCGAGGCCGGTTCAAGGCCGAGTTGGCGGCCGAGATCGCGGCGGTGATCGCCATGGCGGCGATCAAGAACAACGACAGGGTCGGCTTGCTGCTCTTCTCGGACCGAGTAGAGCAGTTCGTGCCGCCCAAGAAGGGACGGCGGCACGCGCTTCGCTTGATCCGCGACCTGCTGGCCTTCGAGCCGTCGGGGCGCGGGACCAGCTTATCGATCGCGCTCGACTACGTAGGCAGGGTCCTGCGACATCGGGCCATTGTCTTTCTCATCTCCGATTTCCTCGATTCTGGTTTCGAGAAGCCATTGAAGGTCATCAGTCGGAGGCACGACGTGGTCGCCGTGACAGTGTCGGATCCGCGCGAGCGAGAGTTGCCCGACGTGGGCTTCTTGGAACTCTTCGACGCCGAGAGCGATCAGCACATCGTGCTCGATTCAGGAAACCGTTTCGTGAGGGAGCAATTCGAGTACCTGGCGACCGAGGAAGAAACGCGATTGAGTCGGCTGCTGAGGCGTCTGTCGATTGACCAGATCGAGATCCAGACCGACCGATCGTACGTGCCGCCGCTCATCGCTTTCTTCCGCGCACGCGAGCGCAAGCTGGCCCGATGAATCTTCTGTTCGTCGTCATCGCGTTGATCGCGCAGGTGAGTGCCGCAGATCCGGCCGCAGCGATCCAGGTACAGGCAGCCGTGTCGCATGACTCGGTCCGGATCGGCGAGCCGCTCGCGCTCATGGTCACGGTCAGCGGAGTCGTCGGCGCAGCGGACGTCGACTTCCCGGCGCTTCCCGACAGCGGAGCCATCACGGCACTCGGGCCGCCTATCCTACTCGCCGATCGCGGTGCGCGCTCGGCTCGCTACGAGCTGGCGGCCTGGGACTTGGGGGATCTGACGCTGCCACCGGCGGACGTCCGCGTGGTGACGGACGCGGCCGAGCTGCGAATCCCGCTACCCGTCGTTACCGTGCACGTGGTCTCGGTGCTACCCGCTGACGCCGATATGGACACGCTCGCCTGGAAGCCGCCGGCGGATGTACTGGGCCCGAACTGGGGCACGGGGGAGAAGCTGGCGGCGCTGGCGCTGACGGCCGCGCTCTTCCTGGCGACGTTCTTCTACTTGAGACGGCGAGGTGAGGTCGAGCCCGTTCCAATTCCGCAGGCCCGGTCCGCTCGGGCCGTAGCCCTCGAGGCGCTGGAGCGTTTGGAGGCGAGCGGGATCATCGAGGCGGGCGAGCTAAAGGGTTTCTTCTCAGCCCTCTCACACATCCTCAGAGTGTTTCTGGTGGGAACCGATCGGACCTGGGGCCTGGATCTGACGACGGCGGAGCTGATGGCGCTGGTCGGGATGGACGGCGTGCCGGAGGCTCAGGTTCGCTCGCTGGGCGGTCTGCTCGATCGTGCGGACATGGTGAAGTTCGCGCGTCAGCGACCGACGCGAGCGCAGGCGGGCCGGGCGCTCGACGCGGCCAGGCACTGGCTGACCAGCTTCGAGCGGGTCGTAGTCGAGGCGGAACCACAGGAGCCCGAGGCCGAGAGCGGCGACGAAGCGCTGGAGCTTGAGTTCGAGGCGCTGACGGACCTGGACAAGATGTTCGCGGAAGAGACCGCTATCGAGGAACACGAGGCGGTGGAGCCGGAAGAGCCGTGACCTTCGAGACCCCGTGGGCGTTCGTCCTGTTGATCGTCTTCCCGATCTGGTGGCTCTGGCGACGGGAACGAGGTGGATTCCGTTACTCGCGTGGCGAAGTCGCGGCACGTGCCGGGCGCGGGATGGGCCGCTGGGCGGCGCTCGTGCCGCCGCTGCTCCGCGGGCTAGCGGTGCTTTCGCTCATCGTCGCCCTGGCGCGCCCGCAGACCGGAGTGACCACCGAGGAGGTGGAGGCGGAAGGGATCGCCATCGCCTTGGTGATGGACATTTCCAGCTCGATGTTGGCCCTCGACATGCAGCCCTTGGATCGGTTGGAAGTGGCGAAGCGTACGGTGCTCGAGTTCGTCCAGAACCGTGAGTACGATCGTATCGCGCTGGTCGTCTTCGCCGGTGAGGCGTTGACTCAGGTGCCGGTGACCATCGACTACCAGATTCTCGAACGCGCGATACAGGACCTGCGTGTCGACCTGCTGGAGGACGGTACGGCGATCGGCACCGCTTTGGCCACTGCCGCGAACCGCTTACGGCGTACGCCGGGCAGTTCCAGAGTCGTTATCCTGCTGACCGACGGCGAAAATAACCGCGGCGAAGTCGATCCAGTTACTGCGGCGCGTGCCGCGGCGGCCTACGGTATCCGGACGTACACGGTTGGTGTCGGCAGTGAGGGAGTGGCGCCGGTCCCGATCGGACCGGGACCGCTGGGGACCGAATACGCGAACATGCGCGTGCACCTCGACGAGGATCTGCTGCGCCAAATTGCTGCGATTACCGGCGGCCAGTACTTCCGCGCCACGAACGCCAGGGCTCTAGAGGAGATCTACAGGCAGATCGACGAGCTGGAGAAGACACCGGTATACATTCGCCGCTACATCGAGTTCAGTGAGCAGTTTCGTCCGTTCATCTTGTTGGCCGTCGTCTTCGTGATCGCCGAATGGGTGTTCCGGGTGAGACGGCACCCGCTCTACGTATGACGTGCGCCGAGCCGCTTAAGGGAGATAGCCGGTGAGGCTGGAGTATGCCGCCTGGGTATGGATCGGGTTGCTGACCGCCTGCGCGGGAGTAGCCCTTGTCTACCTGTGGTACCGGCGACGTCGTGGAGCCCTCGACGCACTGGGCAGCTCTGGCATGCTCGAGCGTCTGACGCACATCGACCTTACCGGGTCGCCCTACCGACGCGCCGCGCTAGTCGCCGCCGCGCTAGCGCTGATGGGATTGGCCCTGGCCGGCCCGCAGTGGGGCGCGCAGGAGGTTGAGGAACAGACGCGCGCCTTGAGCGTCGTCCTCGCCTTAGACATCTCCGAGTCGATGTGGGCTGAAGACACACGTCCGAACAGGCTCGAGCGGGAACGTCTGGAAGCACGCCGACTGGTGACCGAACTGGCGGGGCACCGGATCGGGCTGGTCGCTTTTGCGGGTTCCGCCTACCTGCTGTCACCGCTGACGATCGACCACGGGGCTCTCCATCTCTACCTGGACGCGATGGATCCGACTCTTGCAGGAACGCCGGGCTCGTCTCCGGCCCAGGCGATTGGTCAGGCCGTGTCGTTACTGCAGGCGGATGGCTCGGAGGGCGGTGACCGAGCCATAGTGATACTTAGCGACGGCGAGTCTCACGACGAAGACCGCGACGTGTTGAACGCCGCCCGCTTGGCGGCGGGTGAACGGATCCGGGTGTACGCTCTGGGTGTCGGGAGCGACCAGGCCGAGCCGATCCCGCGCTACGACCGACTGGGCGAACGGATCCCCGGCTTCAAACTCGACACGAACGGTGAGATCGTGCTGAGCCGCATGAGCTCCGAGCCACTGGCTGGCGCGGCCCGGACGACCGGTGGGTTCTGGGCCCGAGTCGATGAAGGCGGCGTTAGCCGAGTCCTCGCCGCACTGTCCGAGTTGCGTGAAGGTCGCGGCACCGTGATGCGCGGCGTACGCTGGACACCCAGATTCCAGTGGTTCGTCGCCGGGGCTTTGCTGTTCCTGATGATGGATTGGGCTTGGGCGTGGAGGCGGCAGCGATGAAGCGTGCGGTGTCCGGAGGCTTAGCTCTGCTGATCGCGCTGACTGCCATCCTCCTGGGCTTCCGGTTCTGGGGCCAGGAGCCCGGTGGCAATCGCGCCTATCGCGATGGCGACTACTCGAAAGCCGTCGAGCGTTATCGGGCCGCCTTGATCCGGGGCGCCACGACCCCGCGGCTCGAGTACAACCTAGGCACCGCGCTCTTCCAGGTTGGCGAGGCTCAAGACGCACAGCGCTTGCTGGAGGGTGCGCTGCGCGCCCAGGCACCCGAGCTGCGCGCCCACGCCTTCTACAACCTGGGGGTCGTCCTGACACAAAACGGAGCGACCAGCGCCGAGAATTTGCGGGCCGCCGTCGCGGCGTTTCGCAGATCGTTGCTGCTCGACCCGCACAACGAGGACGCCAGGTGGAACATCGAGCTGGCGATGCGCCGGCTGCAGGAGTTGGAGCAGACCAGTCAGCCACTGGCCGGCTCCGGCGAGCAGGGCCAGGCACCGCCGCAACCGCCGGGCGCCGGCGATGAGCAGCTCCCGCGGGAAGGCGAGGGCGTCGCGCCGCTACCGCAGCCCGGGGAGACCGAACGACCGAGTGGTGCGGCGGAAGATCTGGCAGAGCCACCCTTCCCGTTGGAGCTTGCGGAGCAGATACTACGGGCCGTCGAGGAACGCGAGCGTAGCTTGCAGCGCGAGAAGCTAAGACGCCAGCGGACGCGGGCGTCGGGTCCCGAATGGTGATGAATCGGTTGCTGTTTGTCCTGCTGCTGCCGATGCTGACGCAGCAGGAGGATGTCGTTCAGGTAACCTCCTCCCTCAATCGCTCGACCGCGAAGGTGGGGGAGACGGTTGTGCTGACCGTGACGTTACGCGCGCCGGGGCTGCGCAGTCCCGAGATCGAGGACCCGCGCTTGGTCGGCTTCGAGGTCCTTTCGAGCACTGACCGCTCGACCTTCCGCTACTCCGCCACGGTGGGCGGAGCGGTGCGCGAGTTCTCTCGCGAGTACACGCTGCGGGCGCTGCAGGCGGGCGATTTCACGATCCCGCCGGTCCGCATATCGGTGGGGAGTGACCTTTTCGAGACCGAGGCGCTCAGCTTGTTGGTCGAGAGCGAGGGGACGACGCTTGAGCTTCCCGGCCAGCTCAGGCCGAGACCCGAAGAGGAGGTCGCCGTCCGGCTGTGGGTCGAGCCCGAGACCGCCTACGTAGGTCAACAGGTGACGCTCACCGTAGGTGCCTTCTTCGATCCATTGGTGCGTAATCGGCTGCAGCGCCAGCCGGAATACCGACCCCCCGAGGTCCAGGGCTTCTGGACCGCCGATCTGCCAGGCTCGGACCGACCGGAACGGCGGGTGGTCAATCGGCGCGAGTACTTTGTGCAGATCTACCGTCGCGCGCTCTTTCCGTTGAGCCCCGGCACGATCCGTGTACCGCCCGCCGCCGTCATCTACGAGGTCAGGCGCGGGCTGATCTACGCGCCGGAGACGTTTCAGGTCGAGAGCGCACCGGCGACGATAGTGGTGCGCCCGCTGCCGCCCGCCGATGTGCCGGCCGATTTCGCCGGCGCCGTTGGGCGTTTCGAGACCGACATCTGGTTCGATCGATCGGACCTGCGTGCCGGTGAAGCCGTCAATCTGGTACTCGAGGTTCGTGGCATCGGCAACCTGAGCTCGATCGCCTGGCCCGAGCTGCCCGAGGTCTCCGGCATCAGGGTCTATGAGGGCGGTGAAGATGCCGAGGTTCAGTTGCGCGGCGCCGAGTTCGCCGGCCACAAGCGGTTCTCCTGGGTTCTGGTTCCGGAACGGCCAGGTCAGTTCGTCGTCCCGGCCCTGAGATTGCCCTATTTCGACCCGATCGAAGCGACCTACAGGGTCGCCCGAACCGACCCCGTCACCCTGATTGTGGAATCCGCCCCTGCCGCCGCTCTAGGCGCGGGTGTCCCCGGAGGGACGGCCGTACGGTTCGTTAAGGCCCAGCCCGGTCGTCAGCCGCTGAACCTGCACCGCTCGCCGTTCTTCTGGATCGTCGGGACCGTACCCGTCCTGATCTTGGCGGGCTTCGTCGGACTGGGTAGGTATAGGAGCCGCGTTCCCACCCTCACTCGCAGAAGGCCACAGCGCCGCAGCCGTGTGCTCCGCGAGCTGAGGCCACTGGCGGAATCCGGCGACTCCGCCTTCTTCGGAGCACTGCGCGCCGCGGCCCTCGCCTGGCTGGGGTGGCGACTCCATCTGCCCGATTTGCCGACGCAGGGCGTGGTTCAGGTCCAACACGCGCTGGAAGACGCCGGCGTACCGCCGCCGGTCGCTCTGGAGGTCATCGCCATCCTCGAAGAATGCGGGCGCCTTCGCTATGCTCCCGACCCACCCGGCGCAAAGCTGGCAAGCGAGACGTTGTCGAGGGCCGAGCGGCTGCTCGCCCTGGTGGACAGGGAGGCTGTGTCCGAGAGGCGACTGCGCGTGTCGCCGACGAACGGCCCGGCACTGCTGCTGGGGCTCATGCTTTTCCTGCCCGGGCAGGCGGCTGCACAGTCGGCCGAGTTGGACCGGGCGGTGGCGCGCTGGTTTCAGGAGGGTGTCAGCGCCTACGGCCGGGGTGAATACGCCCTCGCCGCGGGACTCTTCGAGCGCACGCTGGAGATCAACCCCCAGGACCCCAACCTGCTCTACAACTTGGGCAACGTCTACTACGAGCTCGACGCTCGCGGGAAGGCTGTCGCTTACTGGGTCCGTGCCCTGCGCATCCGGCCGCGCGATGGCGACGCGCGGTTCAACCTGCGCTTGGTCGTGGAAGATGATCCGGTTGTCGGTAGCGCGCTTCCACCGGTCCCGCTATCCGCAGACGAGCTGGCGATTCTCTTCATGCTCTTCTGGCTCGGGGGTTGCGCCGCGCTGGTCGCCAGACAGCGCTGGCGCAAGGCGTCCCTCACCTTCGCCGGAGGCGCGGCGCTCACCTTGGCACTGCTCTTCGCTGCCCTAATGCTCTATCCTCGCGCGCGCTACGTTATCATCGCTGCGCCCGATGCGGCGTTGCGCGCCGGACCGGTACGACAGAGCGAAGTACTCGCGACTCCAGCCCCCGGGTTCGGGTACCGCGTGCAGGAGGAGCGGGGCGATTGGCTCAGGGTATCTCGCGGCAGCGAGAGCGAAGGGTGGATCGATGCGGGTCAGGTGGAGGTAATCGAGTGATGTTTGAATGGGAACAAGTGACTACTTGAACAATTGAGCATTCGAGTCGAGAAGTAACTTCCAACTTCGAACTCTCAAATGCTCTATTAATCAGTTGTTCTTATTTCCCTACCTCTAGTCTTCAATCAGCGGCACGAAACGACAACGCGTGATGAAGTTCCTCTCGTACTCGTTCTCTCGACGCCTAATCTGATATAGGTCTTGATCGGGAGGGCCGCCAACCGGGATGACCAGGCAGGCACCCTCGCCCAACTGGTGCAGCAGTGGCTGCGGCACCGTCGCTGCTGCCGCCGTGACCATGATCCCATCAAAGGGCGCCTCTTCTGGCCAGCCCTTCGAGCCGTCACCGACCCGGTATTCGATGTTGTCGTAGTCGAGCGACTCGAGAATCTCGCGGGCCGAGTCTGAGAGTTCGGCGAGCCGCTCGATCGTATAGACCACGGCCGCGAATTCAGCGAGCACGGCCGTCTGATACCCGCTGCCCGTGCCCACCTCCAATACGCGGCTGCCGGGCGAGAGTTCGAGTGCCTCGGTCATCGCGGCGACCATGTAAGGTTGGGAGATCGACTGCCCGGAGCCGATCGGCAGGGCCGAGTCGTCGTAGGCGAGCCGGCGGTGATCCTCAGGAACGAAGTGGTGCCGCTCGACACGCTCCATGGCCTCAAGCACGTGGACATCCGAGATTCCACGGTGCCGGATCTGCCCCTCCACCATGTCTAGCCGCGCGGCGGCGAACGGATCGCTGTCCAAGGGCCTCCGTTCCCGGTGAGAACGTTCGATTGATACTGCTGGGCCTCACCCGGTTTGGCAAGCGTGCTTGACCGGAGCCGAGCCCGGTCGGTACGTTCGACGCACGATGAACACGCCGAGCTCGAAGCGCGTGCGCCTGACTCAGTACAGTCACGGCGCTGGTTGAGCCTGCAAGCTGGGTCCGGCGGACCTGGCCAGCGCGCTCGAGGCACTCGGTGGCGACGTGGCCGAGGGAGTACTCATCGGCCTCGACGCTCCCGACGATGCCGCGGTCTATGCGTGGGACGGGGAGCGCGCCCTAGTGTCGACCGTCGATTTCTTCACGCCGATCGTCGATGACCCTTACACGTTCGGGGGGATCACTGCGGCGAACGCGATGAGCGACATCTACGCGATGGGCGGCCGGCCGCTCTTCGCCCTGAACATCGTCGCCTTTCCGGCCGATCTGGATCCGTCGATCCTCGTCGACATCCTACGCGGCGGTAGGGACAAGGCCGCTGAAGCGGGCGTAACCGTCGTCGGCGGTCACACCATAGATGACAAGGAGCCGAAGTACGGCATGGCCGTGACCGGTACGGTGCACCCCGATCGCGTCTGCCGGAAAAGCGATGGCCGAGCGGGCGATCGGCTCGTGCTCAGTAAGGCGGTTGGGACCGGTATCATCGCCACGGCGATCAAAGCGGGGAAGGCGTCGAACGAAGCGGTCGAGGCCGCGGTAGGCTCGATGCTCAGGCTGAACGCGCGGGCCCTCGAGCTGGCACGTGGACACGACATCGGAGCGATCACCGACGTCACCGGCTTCGGCCTGCTCGGCCATCTTTCCGACCTCGCCCACGCCAGCGGCCTGGCCGCTACGCTCTATGCGCAGGACGTGCCCACCCTGCCCGATGCCCGACGCCTTGCCGGGGAAGGACACGTCCCCGGCGGCACGCGTCGCAACCTCGAGTACGTAACGCCCAAAACACACTGGAACCATCGGTTCGCTGAAACGGATCGTCTTCTGCTCAGCGATGCACAGACATCGGGAGGCCTGCTGATCTCAGTTGCCGCCGGCGAGTGTGACGAACTGGCTGACGCGCTGCGGGCCGAGGGTCACGAGGCAGCCGTGGTCGGCGAGCTGCGGCCGGGCGTCACGGGAGAGATCGAAGTTCGATGAATCGGACGCAGGGGTCGCTCAGCATACGCGAGATCTCGAGGCGCACGGGCGTTCCCGAATCCACACTCCGCTACTACCGGAGTCTCTTTCCCGAGTACATCCCGACGCTCGGCAGCGGCCGTAACCGTCGCCATCCCGAGGGGGCGGTGAGCGTGTTCCTTCACATCGCCGGCTTGTTCGCCGCCGGCGAGACTCGTGTGACGGTTCGACGCGAGTTGCGGGGTGGTCCGCCGGAGGAGGAGCGCGTCGAGCGATCCCAGGATGGCGAATCGTCGGCGGAGTTGACCCGCGCCTTCCCCGTCGAGGTCGCAGGACCCTGGGGGCGCCTGGCGCCCCAGGAACTGGAGCAGTTGCTGGCCGCCATGCTGGTGCGCGACCGCGAGTTGGTAACAATGCACCGCGACCTGCTGGAGCTGCTCGAGAAGCTGATCCACACTCTCGGCTCGCTGGCCGGTAGCCCGGCCTGGA
>CP070812.1:3341331-3393605 GCA_020344015.1 Gemmatimonadota bacterium | reverse complement strand
GTGTCCTGGGCGTTCTCCTCGCCGCGGCGTGTCTGAAAGGCCTGTTCGTCGGTTGGCCCCAGATCCTGCCGCGGATGCAGGAGATCGACGTCAACGGTACCGTCCTCTTCTTCACCGCGGGTCTCTCTCTGGCTTCGGGCCTTCTCTTCGGAACCTTCCCCGCTCTCAGCGTGGCCGGTTCCAACCTCGCCGCAGCCTTACGGAGAAGCGGTCGGAGCGTCAGCTCCGATCCCTCACTTCGCCGACTCCGAGGTGGGCTGGTCGTCGTTGAGGTGAGCCTCGCGGTGATCTTGCTGGTGGGGTCGGGTTTGTTGATCCGCAGTTTCATCGCTCTGCAGAGCGAGAATCCGGGGTTCGAGGCGGACGGCCGCCTGGCGCTGTCCACCCCGCTTCCCGGCTCGAAGTACCGGACGGACGAGGAGACTCGCGCTTACGGGGACGTAACCCTCGAGCGCCTTGCCGCGATTCCTGGGGTCGAATCGGTGGCGATCACCAGCCTGATCCCGGTGAGCGGGCAGGACCAGATCTGGGGTCTGGAGATCGAGGGGCGGCCGCCGAGCAGCCCGGATGAGTACATCGCCGCGCTCCACTACAGGGTGAGCGGGGGCTACCTCCGGACCATGGGGATCCCGCTGAGGATGGGGCGAGAGTTCGGGCCGGGCGATCGCGAGGGCAGCGTACCGGTGGCGGTTGTCAGCGAGTCCTTCGTGCGTGACCAGTTCCCAGGGGAAACCGCGCTGGGTAGACGCATCCGTTTCGGCGGCGATGAATCGTGGTGGGAGATCGTGGGTGTCGCGGCGGATGTTCAGCATTACCAGGTGGGGCAGGCCTCGATGCCGCAGGTCTACCTGCCATTCGATCAGCGACCCGCCAGAGACGTCAGCTTCGTGCTCAAGGCGTCGGTGCCGCCCCTCTCTCTGGGTCGGGCGGTGCGGAGCGAGATCCAGACGGTGGACCCGGACATGCCGGTGGAGGGGGTCCGGACTCTCGAGCAGATCGTCGACGAGGATATCGCGGCCCCGCGCTTTCGGACTACACTGCTCACCTCCTTCGGATTGACGGCGTTGCTGCTCGCGGTGGTCGGTCTCTACGGCGTCATCTCGTACACGGTGGCTCAACGTTCCCGGGAGATGGCGATGAGGATGGCGCTGGGCGCTCAGCAGAGCAGCATTCTGAAGCTCGTCCTTTGGGGTGGCGTCCCGCTCGTGGCGGCCGGTGTGATCGTCGGTCTCGGCGGTGCGCTGGCGCTCTCCCGCATCTTGGAATCGATGCTGTTCGGGGTGAGTGCTAACGATCCCGTGGTCTTCGCCGCCGTGCCGTCGCTGCTCGTCGCGGTGGCCGCCCTGGCCATGCTGATCCCGGCCCTGCGAGCGACGCGCGTGGATCCGGTACGAGTGCTCTCTGCCGAGTGAGAGGTTGGCTCGATGCGCTGTCGCCCAGGGAGAAGGTGCCAGCAGATCTAGTGGGTCTTAGAGCGGAGTGCAGGGCTGTGAAGTCAAAGAGACTGCTTACGTTCATCGTTATCTGCGGTTGCAGCGTGCCGCGCGCCGCCATCTGCCAATCAGATGTGCTGCCCGCACATTTCGACTGGAGAGAGCAGGGGGTTGTAACTCCGGCGCGAGACCAAGGTGAGTTCGGGACCTGTTGGGCATTTGCCGTCGTCGGCCTGATCGAGTCGCTGATAAAGAGAGAGACCGGCGACGACCTGGACCTATCAGAGCAGCATCTAATCAGCAACGTTGATGGGGTCAGCCCCTTACTGGCCGTCGAGTACCTGAAGGCGAACGGCGTGATCCTCGAAGAGGATTTGCCGTATCAGGGAGATACGGCGACAGTGAGGAGTGACCGACCCGGTGAGTTCTTTCTCACGGACTATGTGGTTACGAACGTTCACAGGCTATCCCTGCCTGACCGAATACGCACAATCAAGCAGATCGTTCATGAGTACGGGCCTGCGGTGACGACCATGAACCTATACGATGATTTCAGGCATCATAAGACTGGAGTGTACGTGTACGACGGTCGTTCTCCCGAGCAGCCCGGCGGGCATATCGTCCTGATCACAGGGTGGACCGACGATCCCGCCGTGGTGAACGGAGGGTATTGGACGCTGAAGAACTCCGCCGGGCAACGTTGGGGGGAGAAGGGCTTCGGCAAGGCAGCATACGGCCAAGCGGGTATAGACGATTACTTCGTAATCCACGGCATCTACCGTCCGTAGAGCAGCAGTGCGAATGTGTGGGGCAGGCCCTTGTTCTGGCCTGCCCCAAGTTGGTCATTCAGGGTTGCCAGCGCCGGCCGGCTCGGCGAGGTACCGTTGGAGCAGCTGGACGGCGACGGCGCCTTCGCCCACTGCTGATGCGACACGTTTGACCGACCCATACCGGACGTCACCCGCGGTGAAGACACCGGGCAGGCTGGTCTCGAGATGGAAGGGCGGGCGGCTCAGCGGCCAACCTTTTGGGAGTTTGCCGTCGCGGATTAGGTCGGTGCCGGTGAGGATGTAGCCCTGCTGATCGCGCTCGACGCAGCCATCTAGCCAGTCGGTGTGTGGGTCGGCACCGATGAGCACGAAGAGGGCGGAGGTGGGAAGCCGCTCGGTCGTCCCAGTGGCTCGGTCCCGAATCGTAATTTCCTCCAAGCGTCCGTTACCCATACCGTCGGTCACCTCGACGTAGGGGCGTACCGTGACGTTCGGGATCTGTCCCAGCTCCTTGATCAGATACTCCGACATGCTCGGGGCGAGGCTATCGCTGCGAACGAGCATGGTCACCGATTCAGCGTACTTGGCGAGGTGCGTCGCCGCTTGGCCGGCGGAGTTGCCCGCCCCGACGATGCAGACGTGCTGCCCCTGCATCGCCTGCGCCTCGCTCCCCGCAGCGCCGTAGAACACCCCGGCGCCGATCAGGGCCTCCAGACGAGGGATGCCAAGGCGTCGCCAGGATACGCCGGTCGCGAGGATGACCGCGCGGGCGGTGACCTCCTGGCCATCAGCCACCCGAATCAGATGGTGGGCCCCGTTGACCCGCAGATGCGTAGCCTGCTGCGCGAACACCAGGTTGGCTCCGAACAGCCACGCCTGCTCGCACGCCCGGTAGGCCAGGTCGTGGCCACCGATCCCCCAGGTGAAGCCGGGGAAGTTGCGAATGCGCGAGCTCGTTCCGGCCTGACCCCCCGAGACGTTCTTTTCCAGGACCACCGTGCTGAGCCCCTCAGAAGCGGCGTAGACCGCCGCCGTCAGCCCGGCCGGCCCGGCGCCGATGATCGCCAGGTCGTAGACCTCGGTGCCGAGTTTCGTACCGCCGCCGAAGGCCTCGATGACCTCGGCATCGGAGGGCTCGACCAGGATCCGCCCATCGTGACGAACTACAACTGGCAGGCGCCCGCCGTCCTGGCCGGCCTCACCGAGCAGCTGGCGCCCGGTCTCGGAATCCGCGTCGTAGAACCCATAAGGCATGCCCAAGCGCGCGAGCAGATCGCGGATCTGGTGGGCACGGGCGCTCTGACTCGTGCCGACGATGCGGAACATCTTGAAGCTGGGCTCCCGCGAGGCGGCCCAGGCAGCGAGGAACTCGCTGACCGCCGGATAGAGACCCTGCTCTGGAACCCACGGCTTCACCAGGTGGTAGTCGATCTGACCCAGCGTCATTGCCGGTACGCTCGGATTGGCCTGCGTATAGTCGCGCTCGACCAGCAGGATGCGCTTCGCCGAGGGAACCAACGCATGAGCCTGGACCAGGAAATCGACCCCCGTCATCGAGGGCATCCGCTGGTCCGCGATGAGAAGGGCGACAGGCCGCGACTCCGCGGCCAGCGCCTTCAGGGCGGCTAGCCCCTCGGCAGGCGTCTGCTCGCAGACAATCCGGCAGTCGTTTCCGAAACGCTGGCTGAGGTCGTCGTTGAGCGCATCCAGGAGAGAGCGCTCCTGGGCGACCAAAAAGAAGATCGGCTTATCCATGTCCGGCATTCAGGTTCTACTCCTTCGCATAACCGTCAATCCTCGACCGGCAGCCCGCTAGGCACTCGCCGTGGAACGACCTCCGAGAGATCTCGGGACGCGGGATCGGTCAAGCTCTCCAGAAACGCTAACAGGTCTTCTACCTCGGTATCCGAGAGCGCGATCGCTGCGAGCTCGTTCGCGGCGGCGATACGCGCGCGCAGTTCCGGATGACCCTGTACCCAGGTATCGCGCATCAGGAACCCCGCGAGGCGCTGGTCGCTGAGCCAGCTCTGACTCAAGCGCGCGCCGACCGCGGTCAGTTCGAGTACCCCGTTCAGCCGAGGGAGCGCGTCCGGGTCAGCGACGTAACGCTCGAGCGAGCCCACCGGATCCAGATGATGACGCACCACATCTTCCAACCGATCGTAGGCGCCGTCGTGGCCATACGGGCCGGTCAATTCCACGTTGCGAAGCGATGGCGTGCGGAACTTGAACTCGTCTTCTGGTCGCACGGTCACGCGGCCGCGACCGAAGTCCTCTAGGAAGGCTCGTTCGCCGCTCTCCCGCCAGTAGTCCGCGTGGCGGCCATCAGATTTGCCCGGCCCGATCTGGGGCATCGCGATGGCGTGGAACTCGTGGTCGGTCTGAAACTTCCCCCCGTGACACTCGCCGCAGCGCGCCTTGCCGTAGAACAGCTCCATGCCGCGCCGCGCCGCGGGCCTCATGGCCTCGGTTGACCCGCGCAGATAGCGATCGAATGGGCTGTCGTCGGCTCGGAACGCCTGTGCCTCAAAAGCCGCGATCGCGTTGGCCGCGTGCACGAACGTGATGTCGTCGGCACCCTCGATCTGCTCGGGGAACGCGGCCTCGAACAGCTCGACGTACTCAGGAATCGCTTGCAGGCGCTCGGCCAGCAGCTCCCAGGCCCCGCCGGGGCCGGCCGCGTTGTTGAGCGAAACGGCGTCGGCTATCGGGTTCTCCCCTTTCTGGCCGGCCATCTCCAAACGTGAAATGACAGGGAACATCGCTTGCGCGGCGAGCACGTTGTCGAGACCCTCCGGCAGCTTCCACTTGGCCGGCGTAACGAAGCCGCCCTCGTAGTAGCCTTTGGGATCGGCTTCTATGCGCCCGTCTAGAAACAGTCGTGTGAATTCCTTGGCCCCCAGGTTGAACAGCGCCGGCGCGTTCCGTGCTATGCGTCCGTGGACCGCTGTGGCTTTGGTCGTCCCGGGCGTGCGCCCGGATCCCAGGCCCTCGGGTCCTTCACCGAGCCCCAGCGACAAGCCGTCCGTCGTGCTGAGCTCGGGATGGTGGCATGTGGCGCACGAGATGTTACGGTTGCCGCTGAGTATCTTGTCGAAGAACAGAGCGCGTCCCAACTCTATCTTCTCTCGCGCGGCGTATCCGTCCTCGTAGTAATCGGAGTCCACCACCGGGGCCGGCAGGCCGGGAATGAGCCCGGTCACCTCCGCCGTCTTGTGCCCCGCGGCCACGATCACTCCGAGGGCCGCCAGTCCGATTACAGTCTTCATCTCTCTACAACCTCACTTGAATGGGCTGCCCGGCGACGATCCGTGCCGGGCAGTCCATGAAACCGTCACAGGCCTTCCCGATTCGGGAGCATCAGGAAGAGCGGAATATGTGCGTTGTAGCCGAACTCGCCCGGATCACCACCGTAGGTATTGCCGTCGCTGTGGTAGTTGATGGCGAGCATCGACGTGGTCCAGACATCCGACATCTCCAGGCACGGCTTGAAGCGATGCACGAAGGCGGCCTTGCCTTGGGCGTCGGCCACGAACACACTCTCCGAGCCATCGCGGGCTCCAAGGGGCAGATCCAGCGTGCCGGAGAACGGCGTCGTCGGCGGCAGAGCGATGAACGCGTGCCACATTGTGTACACACCGTTGGGGACCAGACCGCTGAACCGCGTGTCGAGGATCCCCTCGCCGTTCACACACTGGTAGTTGCCGGTACCTTGGTGCTTGAGCCACTCACCCAACGTAAAGCCCAGCGCCTCGCCCTTCGGATACGGGCCGATCGCGTCGGGGTTGAAGGGATCGTGCTTGACCATGTGCGCTGCCCGATACAGCGGGGCGCTCATGTCGTTGTCACCCTTGGTGACGCGCCAGACCTCGCCAGAGCCGCGCTCGCGCTCGATGAAGACGTCCTGCTCGGGCAGGTCCATGTCGAGGTGCGTTATGAAAGCCAGATCGATCGACATGGTAGTATCGGAACTGGCGTATGGTGGCTGAGCAGGCGACGTCCCGTCAGCCCCGGTCATTAGAGTGGCAGCCGCCAGCAGGCCGCTGGCAGCCACAGCCAGCCGTAGGGGGCGGATCCGCCGAGTCTCTTTAGTGGCCATCTCGCTTTCTCCTTCCTTGGTGGGGCCAAATCCGTGTTTTTCCCTCTGTTAGGATAGGCGCCAAACAGGCCCAAAAGCGGACAGCGGCCCGAAGCAGGCCTTGGTGTGTGCGGTTCTGAAGATCCTCGTCCCAAAATCGGACGGGCCCTTTGACGAGCGACCGGCGCGGCGGCCTGCAAGTGCGGTATTGGCAACGTCTTCCGTGGCATGAGGATTGCCCCGACGGTAGAGACGAGACCGATCGAGGAGAGACATGTGCTGAGCAGTTCGCTTCGAGCGCTGAGACTGTGGGATCGAGTCCGCGTCCCCCTGGATGACCTCAGGTTCGCCATCCGGACTCTGCGCCGAAATACCGGTTTCACCGTTACCGTGGTTCTCACCCTGGCCCTCGGCATCGGCGCCAACACGGGGGTCTTCAGCGTTGTGAACGGCATCATCCTCAAGCCTCTGCCCTACAACGATCCCGACCGCCTCGTGATGGTTTACGTCGCACGCGCGGACCGCGGTTGGACCCGAGGCTCGATGTCTCAGCCGGACCTGCGGAGCGTGCAAAGTGAAGCACGTTCGATCCAAGCTGCGGCGGGATACTATGCCACCGAACTCGCTCTCACGGGTCTGGGAGCTGCGGAATCGGTCCCGGGAGCAGTGGTCACCGACGGGCTGTTGGCGGTGTTTCAGGAACCTGCGTTCCTGGGTAGAGACCTTCGCGGCGAGGAAAACGTACCGGGCGGGCCGCGTGTCGTTGTAATCGCGCACTCATTCTGGCAAGAACGACTAGGTGGGGATCGAGAGGCACTGGGGAGAACACTCCAGATATCTGGCGAGCCGCATGAGATTGTGGGAGTGGCTCCGCCTCGATTCGATTATCCGCAGGGTGCGCAGCTTTGGGTGCCGGCGTATCTCAACGTCGAGGGGTGTGGGCGCGACTGCCACTTCCTGCAGGTCATCGCGCGACTGGCCGAAGGTACGAGCTTTCATGTCGCCGCTGGCGAGGCGGTGGAACTATCGCGCCGCCTCGAAGGACGGTATCCCGTTCTGAACTATGGCAAGCGCTTCAACGTGATCACCCTGGAGCAGGACGTCGTCGGGGACGTGCGCACGGCGCTGTGGGTCCTCCTGGGTGCGGTTGGCATCGTGTTGTTGATTGCCTGTGCGAACATTGCCAACCTGTTGCTCGCCAGAGCCACGTCGCGGAGTCACGAGGTTGCCACGCGATCGGCGCTGGGTGCCACTAGAAGACGCATCGTGCTCCAACTACTGTTGGAAGCGCTCCTGCTGGCGTCGCTCGCCGGCTTGGTCGGCCTCGTCATTGCATCGTGGACGGTGAGCCTGCTGCTGAGCATCGCTCCGGCGACTATCCCGCTGCTGGACCAGGTTACGATCGACGGGATGGTGTTGCTTTACACTCTCGTGGTGGTGGTGGTCATCACGGTCCTGTTTGGGCTGACACCGTCGCTCTGGCTGGCGCGCGTTCCGGTTACTGAGGCGCTGAGCCAGGGTGGCCGCACCGGCAGTGGGGGACCGGCCCGACGACGGTCGCGCTCGGCGTTGCTCGTCGCGCAGGTTGCACTTTCCCTGATGCTGTTGCTCGGCGCGGGGCTGCTGCTGCGGAGTTTCGCGAGACTCAACGCAGTCCAGCTCGGCTTCGAGAAAGAAGATGTTTTGACCTTCCGCTTGGTACTCCCCAGCGATCCTTACGACTACGATGTGGGCCGAACGGAACGCTTCTTTGCGTCTCTCGAGGATCGAGTCCGTGGTCTGCCGGGCGTCGATGCTGTTGCGTCAGTATATGGGAGCCCTCTTGCCGGATACGGCGTTGCCACGTCGATCCACTTCCTGGATCGGGCACCGCCACCCGAAGGCCAGGAAGACGACATTACGGTCCGGGTCGTGACGCCGGGATACCACGATGCGCTCAGGATCCCGGTCGTGCACGGTCGCAGGTTGGGAATCGGCGATAGAGACGGCGCGACGCGAGTCGCACTCGTAAGCCAGAGCCTAAGTGACCGCTACTATCCGGACCAGGATCCCGTCGGCCGGAGAATCCGCATCGACATGAACCTGGGATATGGATCCGCAGACCCTTGGACCATCGTCGGCGTCGTCGGGGATATCCGGTCGCAAAACCTGAGAGACAAGCCCGAGCCCGAGATCTATGTGCCTCATGCCCAGATGGGTAGCCGCGTCATGAGTGTCCTGGTGCGCTTGCGCCCTGGAGTCGACAACGTGCTCCCCGCGATTCGCGGAGAGGTCCAGGCTCTCGACTCCAATGTCCCAATTCGCAGCGCCGAGATGTTGGAGGAAACCGTCGGCCGCCAGTTGGGTCCAGCTCGGTTCTACCTGCTGTTGCTCGCCTTCTTTGCCGCTGTGGCGGTGGCCCTCGCCGGGATCGGCCTCTACGGCGTCATCGCGTACCTGGCCTCCCGACGGACGCGCGAGATCGGAATCCGTATCGCTCTCGGCGCCAAGAGTGGCGACATACGTCTGATGGTCGTGTCTGAAGGCGTCGCCTTGGCTCTCCTCGGGGTTGCATTGGGCCTTATCGGTGCATACGCGGGTGCGCGAGTACTCCGGTCCTTATTATACGAAGTGGAGCCGGCCGATCCCCTGGCGTTTGTGGGTGCGACGGCGCTGCTGCTTGGGGTGGTTGCCCTTGCAGTGACCCTCCCCGCCAGGCGGGCGAGCAGCGTGGACCCGGTGGACGCGTTGAAGTCGGAGTAAGCCGCTCTCAACTCCACGGTTCCGGGCGAACCAAGAGTTGGTTGGGCGGATCAAGGCTCATCGTGATACCGACAGCGCTCGGAGGAGTATTTGGCCGAGGAGGTCGTCGAACAGGCCGGCATGCTCCCGAGCGAGTCCTGCGGTGAGCTGGCCGAGGGTTTCACCGTTCTCCAAGCCGCGGATCATCTCGTTAGCGAATCGCCCTATCTCTGTGTCCCTGTCGCTCCAGATGGTGCGGAGCTCGTCGCTCCGCCCGAGGGTGGCCAGCGAGGGAATCACTAGAAGGTCCAGTCGGTCCGCGCGCATGCCTGTCTGACCGGTGGCATCGACCACCGCCTCGAAGGCAGCGTGCGCCCGCTCCAGTTCGCCGAGCATCTCTGCGGTGTAGCCCAACAGGTATCGCACGAGCCGCTCCTCCGAGTCGTAGGGCCGGCCCTGCCCCAGGTGCTCTGGCCACTCGAGGGCGGCGCGCAGGTGACGTCGCGCCTCGTCGTAACTCGCTCTTTCCAAAGCATCGAGTGCCGCCAGAGTGTGCGCCTGTTCATAGAGTCGATGGCTGTCGCGTGCGTTTTCCGACGGAAGGACGTGAGTGGCGTTCAGTATGTCGATTGCTTCGCCCGGTCGATCGAGCTTAACGAGCGAGCGGACGTGCAGGAGGTCGAGATTGAAATCGCCCGGGAAGGACGCGCGGCCCGCACTCGACTCGGCCAGCGCCTCCTCCCAGTGCCCCTCCTCCTGAAGGTAGCGCACGAGATGAATCCGGATCGTTCGATTGGAGCCGTCGAGACGTACGGCGCGGCGGAAATCGGCTTTCGGATCACGCTGCCGCACCTGCCTCAGTAGGTGAGCGCGAGTCACGTAGAAGGGAGCGAAATCCGGCCGTTCACCGAGCTCCTCCAATAAGGAGGCCGCTTCGTCGGCTCGGTCCCGCGCCCACAGATTCAAGGCCAGCAGATAGGACCAGGACCAACCGTCGTCATGTTCCGCCGCCCACTCGAGTACCGGGATGGTTTCGCGCCGGTAAGGAAAGACAAATGACAGATCCGCCGCGCCGGCCAACTGTGCCGGATCGTCCTCGAGGTACGCCAGCCAGGCGCGCAGGAGTGGGTTCGCCGCTACGCGAGCCCCGAGTTGCAGCAGCGCACGAGCATCGTCGCGCCCGCCGCGGTGGACGTAGTTGACCGCGAGTTCGAGTATCGTCTGGTCGGGGTACTCGCTCCGGAGTGAGGCGGTCAGGGCATCCGCTGTGGCCGTGTCGAGTGCCGCGAGGTAAGCCTCGGCCGCGGCGAAGTGATGCAGCGGGTCGAGCTCGAGCAGCCCTTCTCGCATCGACGCCGCCAGCGCCGCGTCCCCCTCTCTGCGGCCGACCACGGCGAGGACCTGCCGCGCCGGGAAGTTCCAGCGGTCGTAGTCCAGCGCCAGCCGGGCGTACCTCTTTGCCTCTGGCAGATCTCCGCCGGCGAGCATCAGCTCGGCCAACTGCGCATAGGAGGCAGAGCGATACCCCATAGAGCGGGCCGCCCAGCCGTACGCCTCGCGCGCATCGGTCTCGCGGCCCAAGGCGCGGTAGAGGTTGCCGGCGACGAAGTTCGCCGCTGCGTCGTAGGTGTCGAGCTGCAGCGCGCGGGTGACGTGAACGAGCCCCGCCTCGTAAAGGCCGCGTCGGTATTCCAGATCGGCGAGCCCCAGCAGCGCGTCACGGGCCCACGGCTCTTCCGCCAGCGCCGACTTGAACATCTCTCGGGCTTCGCGGTAACGACGGCCTTTGGCCAGCTGGCGGCCCGCTATCACCCGCCGATCCGTCTCGGGAATCTCCGCCCACGCGGTCGCATCGGCCGTGAACGGCCGGGCCAACTGCCGGGCACCGGGGTCCGACGTGTAGCTCAACCCGAGGACCGGCAGCTCCACGTCGACATCCGTCGCGCCCCGAAGATCGATTACGCGCACCACCGGCTCGAGTGCCGAGAACTCTATCGGCAGCCTCGCCAATACTCGGTCGCCGGACGAGGCTCGCAGAGTGTCGGCCAGGTTTCCGAACGCGTTCATCCTGATCGTCAACTTCCCATCGTCGCGGCTCACGAACATCGCCCCGTCGCGCGAGGCGTCCGTCAGGCCGCCGATGCTCTCGAGGGGAAACCACGTCTCGGACCAACGGTCGGTCGCGCCGGGATCGAACCCCACCTGAGTGATCGGATTCAGGTCCGCTCCCGGCGCATACTGCACGAACAGTCGTCCGGCCTGGAATTCGATGTACTGTCCGTCGCTATCGGTGAGGAGCTCCTCCCACACGCCGCCGGCGCGGGAGAGCGCCCAGAGCCAGAGCTTCTGACCCGGCATCTCCTCGTAGCGCGCCCAGTGGCCGAAGCCATAGTCGTCGTCGTGGTAGTAGCCGCCGAAGAAGTCGTTCAGCTCGCCGACGACGTGGTACGACTTGTGTCCGCCGAACCTGTTGTTCTCATAGGCAGGCAGGTAGCGGCCGGCGGGGTCGACCGGCCAGTCCCGTCGCGCGCCTGAATGGGCGAGAAATGCGTTCCCGGGGATCGACATCTCGAGGTCGTCGCGGGCGAACGCCGCCGCCGTCATCCAGTTGTAGTAGGGCTGCTCCAGTGGGGTGGGGTTGTACCAGAGGACGGTGGTCTCGAAATACGCGCGGTCGGCGGGCAGGCGGATCTCGACCCGCCAGTGGGTGCGGGACGGCAGGTCCATCGCCCCGACGAAGCAGCTCACGCTGCCGTCTGGGTTCTGGCGCAGCCTGTAATCGACGGGCGTGGCGGTGGACGGCGTGTGGCCGATCACGCCGAAGTTAAACTCGATCCCGCCGGACGTCCAAGGGCCACGGAGCGCGATGTTCCTGAACTTCATCACCTCGTTACGATAGATGAACTCGTGGCCCGTGCTCTTCACCACGGCCCCCCACACCTTACCGCCCGCCTCGGGTAGCACGAAAACTTCGATAAGGTCGTTCTCGAGGTGAACGACCTTCCACTCTCGCGGGACCCCGTCCTTCGCGTACCCCTCGAAGGAATGGTAGGGATACAGCCGGGCATCACGCGTCAGGATCGGTATCGGGTTCGGCTCGGAGAACGGATAGGTCAGTATGACTTGCGTCTCCTCCGAGATGCGCGCGGTCTGGGCGGCCCCACTCGTCCAGGGCGCAACCAGTGCGGCGACCAACAAGATCGCAGTGCGAGGCAGCGTGGGCATGGCAAGTCGTCTTCGAGGCTGAAGCGGTCGGTCGGCGGTGTCGACGCCGTACTCTCCTGGGACTCGAGGGTCAAGGTACGCCCGGCGCGGGCGACACGCGAGCCTTTGCAGGGCGCGTGGCTCTTCACATCGATCCGTGCAAGTCGCATATTCGCCACACCGCGTCATGGCATAACCGATTCGGGAGATCGCCGTCATGGAGAAGGGTTGGACTCTCATAAGGGGTGGGCAGGTGGTTCGGGGAGGGACGGTATCCCGGCAGGATGTCCTGTTTCAGGGTGAGCGGATCGCTGCGATCGGTGAACTGAGCGACTCCAGAGCCGCAGTGGTCATCGACGCCGACGGGCTTCTGGTGCTGCCGGGTGCGGTGGATACGCACGTACACCTCAACGACGTCTTCATGGGTACGGTTAGCGTGCACGATTACTACACGGGTACGCGCGCAGCCGCATACGGGGGAGTCACGAGCATCGTCGACTTCTCTAACCAGGTCCCCGGCGGAGCGCTCGCCAGGACCCTCGAGGATAAGAGAGAGGAAGCCTCCGGCATGGCGCTCGTCGACTGGGGGGTGCACCCGGTCATTACGGAGCCGAACCAAGCGACCCTCGACCAGATCCCGTACGTCGTTGCGGCGGGCGCACCGACCATCAAGTGCTACATGACCTACCGGGAGGACGGTCTGCTGACTGAGGACGAGGACCTGAAGAAGATCGCCGTCCACCTCGGGGAAGCAGGCGGCATGCTGATGCTGCACGCCGAAGACAACGACATGATCGAAGAGAACGTACCGCGCTTGATCGAACAGGGTAAAACGGCACCGATCTATCACGCCCGCAGCAAGCCGCCCGAGGTCGAGACCGAGGCGATCCGCCGGATCGTCGGGATGGCCGAGGAGACGGGTGCGCGGTTCTTCGTCGTGCACCTGGCCAGCGCTGACGGGCTCGACTTGATCACGGGGGCCCGCGAACGGGGTCTGCGCATCACCGCTGAGACCTGCACCCACTATCTCATCTTCACGGACGAGATGCTGGAGCGGGAGGACGGCATCAAATGGATCTGTTCGCCGCCGTTGAGAGACGCCGAGACACAAGACAGGCTGTGGATGGCCCTGGGCGACGACCGGATTGCGATGGTGAGCTCGGATGATGCGGCCTACTCGTGGGAGGCGAAGCTTCTCGGGGTGGACCGATTTGACCGGTGCCCGAACGGCATACCGGGCATCGAACCCCGCTTCCACCTGCTCTACTCGGAAGGCGTCGCAAAGGGGCGTCTTACCCTGCCAAGGTTTGTCGAGATCGTGTCGACAGCGCCGGCGAACCTCTTTGGGCTGGCTCCTCGGAAGGGGAGCCTGGCCGTTGGTGCGGACGCCGACATCATCCTCTTCGATCCCGAAGCCAGGTGGACCATGGGCGGGGATACGCTGCACATGGCGACCGATTGGTCCGCCTACGAGGACATCGAGATGGTCGGCAGGATCCTGAAGGTGTTCTCGCGCGGCGAACTGATTGTCGACGGAGAGGAGTGCATGGCGGAGAAGGGCAGGGGGCGTTACATCCATCGCACGCTTCTCGATCCCCGGCACGCAGCCGGCTGAGCACGCTGACCGGTTCATCGTACAGACGCGGATGGTGAGCCATGGGTGACGTCAGTAATGAGCGCATCTGGTCCGGTGCCTCGCCCGAGCAGGTCGCGCGCGACCTCGAGCCTCTCCTCGATTTCCAGCAAGAGGGCCTTTCAATTGAGGAGTTGGACGCGCTGGTCAACGAGCGCCTGCTTCCCCACTTCATCCGATACGATCTGCCCTCTTTCCACTCGCTATTCAATGCGTTTCCCGAGGAGGGCGCAGCCTACGGCGCGCGTCTGGCGGTTGAGTGGAACCAGGGCGTCACGAACTGGCAGGTCTCACCCGGTGGCGCGGTGCTCGAGGAGCTCTGCTGTCGCGCGCTCTGCTCCCTGTTCGGGCTGGGGCCCGGTTCAGAGGGCACCGTCATGTACTGCGGCACCTACGCCAACCGGCAGGCGCTCTACATGGCGCTTCACAGGCAGGCCGAGCTGGAAGGGTTCAGCTTGGCCGAGGAGGGCGTCCTGGGATTCGCCGACCCGAGCCGCCTGGCCGTGGTGGCATCCGACGATGCGCACTTCTCGATCAGGCACGCGCTGCGTTCACTCGGGTTGGGTGAGCGCTGTCTGGTGACCGTGGGGGTCGACGAGAACCGCCGGATGGACGGCGGAAGGCTGCGGAGGACGCTCGAGGAGCTGTCAGGAGAGCGGGACGTCTTCTGCGTGGTCGCCACGGCGGGTACGACGGCCACCGGCTCGGTGGATCCCATCGCCCAGCTGGCCGATATCTGCGAGGAGAGAGCCGTCTGGCTACACGTCGACGGAGCCTACGGCCTGGCCTACATGCTGGTTCCCGAGTGGAGACACCTGTTCGAAGGTGTCGAGCGGGCCGACTCGCTGTCGTGGGATCCCCACAAACAGTTCGGGGTTCCCATCCCGAGTTCCATCCTGTTCGCGCGGAGGGCTGAGGATTTCCGGCGGCTGGCTCTGTTCAGCAGCTACTTCAATCGTCCCGATGCCGTCGAGCCCAATCCCGGCCTCAAGTCGATTCCCTCCACGAGGCCCCTGACTGCTCTTCCGCTGGTCACCTCGATCCGGCACCAGGGCCTGAGCGGGGTTATCGAGAGGTTGAGAGCACCCCTCGAGGCGGTCAGGGAAGTGTACGATTACCTCGAGGAGCAGCCCGACACCGAACCTCTGCACGCGCCCGATACGGGAGTCATCTGCTTCAGGATCGTTCCGGCCGGCCTGCCGGAGGACCGGCTCGAGCGGCTTCAGCGGCACGTCTACGAGACGGTCTTGCGGGGTGGTGAGCGCTCGGTCTCGATCACGGAACTGGACGGGGCGACCGCCCTGCGGCTGGTGGCGATCTCTCCTTCGGTGACTCTCGAGGCGATGAAGGAGACGATAGCGGGGATCAGGAGCATCGCGGAGTCTTTCCGTTGATCGAGCGCATCCTCGATCTGGCGTCCGGGATAGACGCGATCCTCTGGGGTGTCTGGACCGTCGTATTCATAGCGTCTGTCTCCGTCTACCTCACAGTCAGATCCCGCTTCTTCCAGGTCAGGGGTCTTCCCCTGATCATCAAGAGCACGTTCGGGAGCCTCCTGGAGAAGGGGGAGCCAGGGGCGGGTCGGCAGGATGAGAGGAAGAGGGGAAGGATGACCCCCTTCCAGGCTACATCCACCGCGCTGGCGAGCACGGTGGGAATGGGAAGCATAGCCGGGATCGCCACCGCACTGTCGGTAGGGGGGCCGGGATCGATCTTCTGGATGTGGCTGCTCGCGGCGCTGGGGATGATGACGAAGACGGCGGAGATCACCCTGGCCGTCCACTACCGGGATATCGACGAGGGGGGCAGGATACGCGGCGGCCCGATGTACTACATCAACAGGGGATTGGGTTGGCCTCTGCTGGCCGCCCTCTTCAGCCTTGGCATCTTCGTCAACTCGTTGTGCAGCGCCTCGCTGCTTCAGGCACACACCGTAGGAAGAGCCTTTCTAAAGAGTTACGGCCTCAACCCGTATCTGGTCACCGGTGCCATGACGGTGGTCACGGCGCTCGTGGTCATCGGTGGTGTGCGGAGGATCGGGCGGTTCAGCGAGAGGCTGGTGCCGACGATGTCGATCGTCTACGTGGTGGGAGGAGTGATCCTCTTTCTCATCAACTACCGGTCGATCCCCGAGGTCTTCGGCTCGATCGTCCAGCACGCGTTCGCGCCGGTTCCCGCCGCAGGCGGTTTCGCCGGGGCCGCTGTGTCCCAGGCGATCCAGGCGGGTGTGGCGCGGGGGATGTTCTCGAACGAGGCCGGTCTGGGGACCGCACCAATGGCCCACGCCACGGCCGATACGAAACATCCCTTCCAGCAAGGCATGTGGGGTGCCTTGGAGGTCTTCATCGTGACCTTCATCATCTGCACGATAACGGCCTTCGCCGTGCTATCGACCGGCGTGCTCTCAAGCGGCGAATCGGGTATCGAACTGGTCATCGTCGCCTTCTCATCCGTCTTCCCAGAAGGAATATCCGGCAGCCTGATATCTTTCATTATTCTGACCTTTTGCCTCACCACCCAGATCGGGTTCTTCATCTACTTCGAGACCGCTTCGGTAAACGTCTTCGGCAAGAAGGTCATGAAATACCTGAAGTGGCTTTACTTCGTACCGCCGGTGGTCTTCGCGGGCGTAGCCGATGTGGACAGGGTCTGGGTGTTCGCGAATATCGCCGTCGGAGTCTGCGCGATACCGAACTTGATTGCCGTTCTCGCCCTGAGCGGACCGTTCTTCGTGCTGATGAAGGACTACCTGGACGGTCGGCATGTCTATGCAGCGCAACTCATCGATGCTTCGAAACGATACGTGAGATCCGCCGGAGGGTAACAGCCGGTGTGTGATATGGGCCGAGATCGAACGAGGGGGAATCCTGATGCGGGTTCTGATCATCAATCCCAACAGCGACCCGGAGATGACCGCGGCGATCCAGCGGTCGGCCGAGGAGTTCGCCTCGGGTGAGTTCGAGGTGGTGACGAAGGCGACACCCGGCGCCCCGAAATTCATCGAGACCTATCAGGACGAGGTCGTTTGTGCGCCGGGCATGATACAGCTGGTGAGGGAGAACGAGGCCGATTGCGATGCGTTCGTCGTAGCCTGCCATTGCGATCCCAACCTCGACCTGATGAAGGAGATGACGGAGAAACCGGTGGTGGGGATCGGTGAGGCCTCGATGAAGATCGCCACGATGCTGGGGCACAGCTTCTCGGTCGTCACCACCCACACGCGCTCCATACCAGGCAAGCTGGCACAGGCCCGCAAGTACCACCTGCACGACATGATGGCTTCCGTGCGGGCCCCGGCGATGGGCTCGGAAGATCTGAGCGATGAGAAGCTCTTTCTCGATCTCTCCAGGCAGGCGGTCGAAGAAGACCTGGCCGAAGTGATAGTACTCGGCTGCGCCGGCCTTACCGGAATGGACAAGCTGATTCAGGAAAAACTCGGCGTGCCCGTACTGGACGGGGTCATCTGCGCCCTGTTCGTGGCCGGCGGGCTCGTCCGCTACGGAGTCTCGACCAGCAAGTCCCTGGGGTACAATCCTGACTACTGAGCCGATCAGCAAAGCTCCTGCAGGCTGCGGCTCTACGACCGGAACCAGAAGACGGCATTACCATGAGAGACACCATCGCCACTGCTGCCGGTTCCTACCGTTCAGACCTGATCGACTTTGTGCGCGAGATCGTCTCGATTCGTTCCTTGAGCGGGGAGGAAGGACCCGTTGTGGACCGACTGAAAGCGGAGATGCTCGAGATCGGCTACGACGAGGTACGTATCGACCCGATGGGGAACCTTTTGGGGCGGATCGGAAGTGGCGGGAAGATCATCGCGCTCGACGGTCACTGCGATACGGTGGACATCGGAGATCCCACCTCATGGGATGTGGATCCCTTCGGCGCCGAGCTCGGAGACGGGGTTATCTACGGCCGCGGAGCCGTGGACCAGAAGGGCGGACTTGCTGCAGCGATCTACGCTGGGAAGATCCTCAAGGAGATCGGCATGCCGGATAACGTTTCGCTGCTCGTCGTCGCCTCGGTCAGCGAAGAAGAGGTTGAAGGGCTCAACTGGCAGTACATCATCAAGGAAGACGGGATCGTTCCGGATGCGGTTCTTCTCACGGAACCGACCGGCCTGAGCATCAGTATCGGGCAGCGCGGCCGAACGGAGATCAGGGTCCGCACAGACGGGGTCTCCTGCCACGGGTCGGCACCCGAGCACGGCGAGAACGCGGTGTACAAGATGGCGCCCATCATTCTGGAGGTGGAACAGCTCCACAAGCGGCTGAGGGGCGACCCAGTCCTGGGCAACGGCAGTGTGACTGTAACAGACGTGCGATCCACGTCTCCCTCACATCTCTATGCGGTTCCTGACAGCGCCACCATCCACCTCGACCGCAGGCTCACCGTTGGAGAGACCCTGGAATCTGCCATCCAAGAGGTGGAAGAGCTTCCTGCGGTTCGGGCCGCTGACGCAGACGTATTCATGCCGGAGTACGAGGTTACGACCCACACCGGTCTCGTGCACCCGGCGAAGCCGTACTACCCGCCCTGGCTGATGAGCGAGTCCGATCCGCTGGTACGAACGGCAAGCGAGGCTTATCGAGGGCAGTTCGAGGAGGAGCCTAGACTGAGCACTTGGGGGTTCTCCACGAACGGAGTGACAACGAAAGGCGTGTACGACATCCCGACGATCGGCTTCGGTCCAGGTGCTGAGGAACACGCCCACACATCCTCTGACCAGGTCCGAGTAGAGGATCTGGTCAAAGCCACGGCCTTCTATGCGGCCTTCGTGCTGGGGATGAACTAGGGCAGGTAGCTGGCTTGGCCTCTCGTCAAACGCTCGCCGGACCGGCGATCAGCCATCCTCGGATTGGGCTTCTCCGAGAGGCGCTGCGGGCGACTCATCGTCCTCGGCTTTCGCAGGCTTGACGCGCTTCGAATCCACCAGCTCGCGGATCTCCCTCAGGTAGCGGTCGTGTTCGGCGGTGTCCTCAGGGCTGTAGTTGAAGTTCTTGTAAAGGCTGATCAGGCGCGTGAAGAAGTCGCGCGCTTCGTCGCGGTCGTCGATATCGTAGTCCGCCTCGACGATCTCCTTCACCAGCTGGAAGCTCATCTTTTGGCGCTCCAGGGGCATCGACACGTCGACCGGGTCGTAGGCGTCCTGCTGCAGGAAGACCATGTCGAGGAAGACCGACTTCTGCCAGGTGATGAAGTCCTCGATGATGATCCCCTCTTCGCCGGTCACCTGCATCATCTGGTAGATGGCGTCGCCGCGGTGCAGTAGCTCGTGGGCCTCCTTCACGTCGTCGACCCAGGTGGGCGCGAGGTTCTCGCTGTACCACTCACCCATCTGGTCCAGATAGCGGGACCAGGAGATGAGTGGGTCGATAGCCGGGTAGAATCGCTTGTAAGCGCGCTCGTCGGACAGTCCGAGGAACGTCTTCACGGTGGCGAGGGTGGCCTGGGTGACCGGCTCCTCGAAGTTGCCGCCGGCCGGTGAAACGGTACCGATCAGCGTGACGCTCCCCAGCCCTCCATCGGGCCCGCGGATCACTCCGGCCCGTTCGTAGAGGCTCTTGATCGAGGAGTCGAGGTAGGCGGGGAACGCCTCTTCACCGGGTATCTCCTCCATGCGCCCCGAGGTCTCGCGCATCGCCTGGGCCCAACGGGAGGTGGAGTCGGCGATGCAGAGGACGTTGTAGCCCATCTGGCGGTAGTATTCCCCAAGCGTGATGCCGGTGTAGATGGAGGACTCACGGGCGGCTACCGGCATCGACGACGTGTTGCAGATGATTATAGTGCGGTCCATCAGCGAGCCGCCGGTGCGCGGGTCCGTCGTCTCCGGATACTCGGTGATGGTCTCCACGACTTCGCCGGCCCGTTCGCCGCAGGCGATGATGATGACTATGTCCACGGATGTGTAACGGGCGACCAGGCTCTGGAGCACCGTCTTCCCGGACCCGAACGGTCCGGGGATGCAGGCCGTGCCGCCACGGGCCACCGGGAACATGGTATCGATGATGCGCTGGGTGGTGGTCAGCGGTTCGGTCGGGTAGACGCGCTCGACAATGCGCCGCCTGAGCATCGCATCGGGCAGCGGACGGCGCACCGGCCAGCGCTGGGTCATCGTGAGGGTCAGCTCTTCGCCGTCTGCTCGGCGGATCCGGGCCACCGGATCGTTGATGGTGTGGTTGCCGCGGGCCACCCAGGTGACCTCGACGGGCCCCGGCTCGATGAACGGCACCATGATCTTGTGGTCGAAGATACCCTCGGGCGTCGCCCCCAAGGTCTGTCCCGCCACCACGGTATCCCCCGGATCGACCGCGGGTGTGAAGGTCCACCGCTTCTCGGTGTCGACGGGATCCACATGTTGACCCCGGGGCAGGAGGAAGCCGTACTTCTCGGCCAGCACGCCGAGGGGATTCTGCAGTCCGTCGAAGACCACTCCCAGGAGTCCCGGTGCGAGGGTCACCGAGAGCATCTCACCGGTCAGCTCGACCTCGTCCCCGACCCTGACCCCGGAGGTGTCCTCAAAGACCTGGAGGTCCGCTACCTGGTTCTGGACACGGAGCACCTCGGCCTTTAGACGCTCGTTTCCCAGGAGAACGTGACCCACCTCGTTTTTCATCACCTGGGTGCCGCTAACGTCGATAGTGACCAGGCTCTCCTTGACGCCCACGATGGGAGCGCGTCGGGGAGCATCGGGGATCGCGACGTCCGGGTCAGGCGAAGAGTTCTTGGTGGTCAATCGTCACCTCCATTATCAAATCCTCAAAGCGCTGTCGCGCTTTCTCGGCGTCATATGACAGCCAGCGCTGCAGGATGTCCCACTTGAACGCGAAGGCGAAGACCTGCTCGAACCCAAACGGGTGTTCGTCGGCGATCTTGCTAAGCCTCGTCCAGATCAGGTCCATCCCGAGGCTCTCGAGCGCCACGGCGTCACCTTGGTTGAGGTACTCCAGGGCCTCGGGGATCCAGGGGAAGACCGCGACCAGCCCGAACTCCGGGTCCGCCCAGCGTGACTCGATCATCCGCGTGTAGGGACCCACGCCCCACCGCCCGGACGGCACGCCCCTCCCCTGATGCTTCAGGCGGAACGCCACCAAAACCGTCCGCATGGTCATGCGGTACTCGACGATACTCTTGAGTGCCGGGTTCCGGGTCGTGGCCATCAGCTCGTCGTACATGCCGCCGATCTCCTCAGTCGTCCGAGTGATCGGCTGGCGACGCCAGCTGATCAGGCCCTCGGCCTGCGTGAGGTCGGCCAGGTCCTCCTCGTGGAGCAGGGCGAGCCGCTCCTCGAGGCGCCGACGGCTGAGGGGCAGAAGCCTCGTGCGGCGGAAGTAGGGGATCGCCGGAAGGCTGGAGACGAGCTGATAGTATCGCCGCTTCACGGTCACTGGCCCGCCTCTCTCAGGATCTTTCGATAGCGCGGTAGAAGCAGCTTCAGCATCATCTCGGAGAGCGCCTCGTCCGTGAGATCGATCTCCAGGTCATCGTCGACCAGGCGAACGCGCGCCCCACCGCGGACCTCGTTCGAGGGAATCAGCTCGACCCCCTTGCGCAGCACGTCGGCGGAGAGCGCCACGGTCGAACGCTGGAGGAACTCCTCGAGCTCCGGCGGCGCCTCGTCGGCCAGCCGCTCGGGTACGAGGAGCTTGGCGTCCTGATCCTTGATCAGGTCCTCGGCAGCCCTTCCCGCCAGGACGAGGATCATGTCACGGAGCACGGCGGTGTCCGTGGTCACGTCGGTGACGAGGCGGCGAACGTGTTCCTCGAACGCGGCCAGTACGGCGGTGCGGAGCTCCAACCCGGTGTCGCGCGCTGCGATCCGCAGAGCTTCGATGGCAGCCGTGCGCTCGGTCTCGATAGCGGTCTCCGCGTCCTTCTTCTTGGCCGCTGCTTCCGCCTTGGCTTCGGAAACGATTCGGGCCGCCTGCGCCCGGGCCTCGCTCAGAATCCGGACTGCCTCCTCCAGGGCCTCCTGGACGCCCTCGTCACGAATTCGTTCGATGAGCTCTTTGACGCCGGAAGACGTCGCATCTGGCTCGGTCATTCGTCACCTCACGTCGGAATCGAGGCCGCAAGCACGAGAGCGAAAACGAACACGAAGACGGCGAAGCCCTCAATGACGGCCGCCGGTGCGATGGAGATCCCGAACACTTCGGCCTTCGACTTCGAGGCGTTGATCGAGGCGGCGCAGGCGCTGCCCTGCGCCATCGCACTGACGAGAAGCGCCACGCCGGTGAGCGCTCCCAGAACGAACAGGCCCGGTGAATTGGCCAGCGTAACGGGACGGTTGAGCGTCAGCATCACCACGATGCCGTAGATGGTCTGAGAGGACGGCATCGCCGACACCCCGACGAAGCGACCGTAGCCGGCTTCCACCTCCAGCATCGCACCCGCCGCAGCGAGACCGCCGCGGCCCACGCCGATCATGGAGCCTATGGCGCCCAGTGCCAGCGGGGAAAAGATGCCCAGCCAGCCCATGCTCAAGACGAGCGGTTCCAAGGATCACACTCCTTTCTTCCTGAACGGCCGGAAGAGAGGACCCTCTTCCGGCAGTCCCCAATTGAAGAATTCGATCACGTTCAGTCGCAGGCCGTGGATGAATCCGCTGGCCACGGCGAGCAGTAGGTTAAGGCTGTGCCCGATGATCAAGATCGCCACCGCTACCAGGATGCCCACGCGCGGGACGGCCTCCCAGGCGCCGGCGGCCATGTTGTTGAACGCGATGGCCAGCGACGCCGAGGCGAGACCCAGGGCGAAAAGCCTCAGGTAGCTCAGCACGTCTCCGAACGCCGCGGTGACTCGGGTCAGTGCCGCCAACCCTTTGCCCAGGCGGCCCAGCGGACGCGCCCCATACCCCGAGAACGCCAGGACCAGAACCAGGCCGGCGACGGCCGCGAGCGTGGCGGGCGTCCGCACCGTGTCGGCTCCGAATTGAGCGGCGAGGAAAAGCGTGTAGCCGGCCACTACGAACACAGCCCACCCCAGCGACGGCAAAGCACGGGGGCTCCACCCGTAACGCCCGGCGTCCATCAGGTTACCCAACACCACGTGGATCACGCCGATCGTTACCGCGAGCCCCATCAGGGTAGGCGTGTCCGTCATGTCCAGGACGGCCAGCCGCGCCGGGAAAGTGCCGGCGGGGGGCGCGACCCCGAAGAACGAGCCCACCAGTGCGCCATAGCCGATCGTGGCCACGACGAGGGTCGTTAATACCCAGCGCCAGCGGCGTCCCGCCGGCGAACCCGACATTCGCTTCCAGTAATGCGCCACGACCAGTGCCAATATCAGTCCGTAGCCCCCGTCCGAGATGATCATGGCGAAGAAGATCGCGAACGAGTAAAGGACCACGCCGGATGGATCCCAGCTGCCGTAGCCCGGTGTCTTGTAGAAGTTGACCAGATCCTCACCGCCTCTCCTGCGCTCGGCGTTGCGGAGCAGTGTCGGCGGCTTGTCGTCGGGACCGGGGTCGGAGACCTCCATCGCAATCCCGTTCTGCTCGGCGTAGGCGCCGAGGGTCTTCAGCGACTCGGTGGGTGCCCAGGCCTGCAGCGCAAAAACGGGGGCGGAGTCGAAACACTGACCGGCCACATGCTTCCGGGCGGCTCGGTCCTCTAGTGCGTCGAGACTCCGGGAGAGAAGGGTGCGCCAACGGGTCAGTCGGATCCGCTCCAGCGACGCGTCCTCGAGCTCCAACTCCACATCCTCCAACCTCCGCTCGAGCAGCCGTCGGGACACCGCCCCGGTACGTATCCGAGGGGCCGGTACCCCCTGCGGCTCCCCGTCGGAAATCACGACCACGTAGACGTTGCGGCCATCGCGCTTCACTTCCTCCCAGATCAGCTCCGACCGGGCCAGCTCGCGCATCCGGTTCGTCGGCACGATGTAGAACCAGAACCGCAGTCCGGCCAGTTCCTCAATGAGCGGGAAGTCGAACTCGCCCCACGGCGCGAGGGCTTCGATGCGCTGCATGAGGGCGTCGCGTTCCAGTTCCAGCCGGTGGGTGCGCTCCTTGAGCTCCAGGATCTCCTCTTCCACTCGTACCGGATTGAAGTCGGCGGCGATCGTCACCGGGCGCTGCTTCTGGGGACAAAGTTCGAGGTAGAGCAGTGCCTCACGGCTCTGTTTCGAGGGGTCGGCGAGCGGGGGGACGTCGGGTGCCAGCGAGATGATCTCCATGCACCCGAGCACCTGCAGGTCCTCCAGGACCCGGTCCTTGTCAGCCTGGTGGCCAACCAGCGTAAGCTTGCTCAGCGGGAGGATGGCCACACCGCACCTCCACCCTGCCGCGCCTTCGCCAACTTCGCCTGGATGACCGCCGCCCGCTCCTGGTCACCCAGCCAGATCTGGATGCGCTGGATGTTCTTCTGCGTCCGGGGGATGAGAATCTTCTCGAATAAGTTCACCCGCTGCGTGATGCGCCGTTCCGCCCGCGCCAGGATACGCACCCGCTCGGCGGCGACCTGGATGCGGGTGCGTGCCTCCGCCGCGTCCCGCAGGCGCTCGACCAGCGCGTCCACCCATACCGGCTTCGCCAGCAGCGAGTACTCCGCCACCTGACATTCCACCTGCGCGAGACGCGGGAGGCGTACCCCCACAACATTCTCCTGCTCCAGGTCGAACGCGGTCATCTTGACCATCCCCTTGAGGACGATCTCGGTGTTCGCCAGCATGGGCAGCTCCGCCCCTACGCGGGCTTCGAGGCGCTCCACCTCTTCACGCGTTGCCTCGTACTCCTTGCGAGCCTTGTCCAGCTCGATGACGAGCTGCCTCCGCTTGAGCTCGAGGGATGGTAGGAGCTTCTCGTACAGCTTGAGCTTCGTCCGCTCCTGCTGGAGGGAGGCTTTACTGAGCTTCAGTCGGGCCATGCCACCGGCGGCCTCTCCGCACTTTCATCTTCCAAACTCGGGAAATATCGGTCAACCAGGTCCTGCTTCATCAGGAGCTCGTGCGATTCGAAGCACTCGGCCAGCGTTCGCCAGCTCGTATCCAGCGCCTTCGTCAGTGGCATCGAGACGTCCACTTCCATGAACCGGCGTCGGAAGAGCTCTCCGAACTTCAGGAGCTTCAGGTCGAAGTCCGACAGGTCGAAGGCCATGGCCTGCTTCTGCTCGGCCTCGCGCGCGCCGGCGTAGAAGCGGACCATCGTGTTCATGATCTGGGAGTGATCCTCCCGGGTGACCTTACCCACGACGCGCTGCTTGAGGCGCGACAGCGAGCCGAAGGGGTCGATGACTCCGTCGTGCAGATAGAACTGCCCTTCGGTGATGTACCCGGTGTTGTCGGGCACCGGGTGGGTCACATCGTTTCCCGGCATGGTGGTGACCGTCAGGATGGTGACCGAGCCTGCCCCCTTGAAATCGCACGCCTTCTCGTAGCGTCGGGCGAGCTGTGTGTAGAGGTCGCCCAGATACCCGCGGGTCGCCGGGATCCTCTCCCGGGCCACGCCGATCTCTTTCATCGCATCGGCGTAAGCCGTCATGTCCGTCATGAGCACCAGGACCCGCTTGTCCCGCTCCATGGCGAAGCGCTCCGCCACGGCCAGCGCCATGTCCGGAACCAGCAGCCGCTCGATGATCGGATCGGAGGCCAGGTTCACGTACATGATCGTTCGATGCGAGACCCCGTGCTCCTCGAACGATGTCTTGAAGAAGTGGAAGTCGTCGAAGATGAGCCCCAGGCCGGCGAAGACCACCACGTCGGCGTCCGCCTGGAAACCGATCCGAGCCAGCAGGGCGTTGTACGGCTCACCCGCCACCGAGAAGATTGGGATCTTTTGGCTCTCCACTAGGCTGTTGAACAGATCGATCATCGGGACCTCGGTCTCGATCATCTTCGACGGCATGACCCGCATCATCGGGTTCACGGTGGGGCCCGCCACACGGATCGACCGGTCGGCCTTGAGCGGCGGCTTCCCGTCGATCGGCTCGCCAGAGCCCCGGAAGATCCGGCCCAGGATGTGGTTGGAGAAGGTGACCTGCTGCGGATGCCCCAGGAAACGTACCCGGGCGTCGGTCGATATGCCCTTGCCGCCCGTGAACACCTGGAGGCTGGCAATCTCACCGTTCAGCTCGACCACGCTGGCGCTGGAGACCTCCCCGTCCGTGTTCTCCACCACGGCCAGGTCCCCCAGGGCCGCCTCCGTGGCCTGGACGCGAATGATGTCTCCTACGATTTCCAGAACGCTGGTGTGACGAACGAGGGCATCGAGCATTCTCTGGCCTCGAAAGGTGGGGGCCCGCCCGAGAAAACGGCCTCAACGAAGGGATCTTAGCCACTGATAGCTCTAGATCAAGACCCCGTCCCAATATCTGCAGGCCGCGTCGCACATCCCAGCAATCGTCGCGCCCGGCTGGCAAGAAGGCGGACCAGACCCCGCGGTCTGGTCCGCCTTGCACTTGTCACGTGTTATGCTGGACGATTACGGAACCGGAAACCCGCGATCCCGCATTAGCGCATCGATCGTCGCATCCCGGCCGCGGAACGCCCGATAGGCGTCCGCCGGATCCACCGCGTTCCTTACGGCGAACAGATTGTCGACCAGGCTCTTCGCCAGCTCCCGGTCGTAGAACCCGCCCGGCGCCTCGGCGAACGCTTCCGCCGCGTCGGCCGTCAGGACGTCCGCCCAGATATAGCTGTAGTAACCCGCTGAGTAGCCCTCGCCCGAGAAGATGTGCGCGAAGTGCGGGCTGCGGTGCCGCATCGGGATCTGCTCCGGCATGCCGAGTCGTTCGAGTGCCTCGCGCTCGAACGCGTCCGGGTCCATACCCGTCGGATCCATCGTGTGGTACATCAAGTCCAGGAGCGCCGAGGCCAGGTACTCCGTCGTTTCGAAGCCCTGATTGAACGTCGCCGCGTTCCGGATCTTTGCGACCAGTTCGTCCGGGATAGGCTCCCCTGTCTCGACATGCACGAGGTAGTTCTCGATCACTCTGTCGGTCAAGAGCCAGCGCTCCAATAGCTGCGATTGGAATTCTGTGTAGTCCCGCACGCCGCTGTTCAGAGTCGGGTAGGCGACGTTTGACGACAGGGAATGCAGCGCATGGCCGAACTCGTGGAACAGGGTCTCCGCATCGCTCCACGAGACGAGAACCGGCTCGCCCGGCGTGCCCTTGATGAAGTTGGAGTTGTTGGAGCCGAGCGGCGTCTTCAGACCGTCGAAGGTCTCATGACTGCGATACGAGGACGCCCAGGCGCCGGATCGCTTGCCGGTGCGCGCGAACGGATCTAGGTACCAGACCCCGACATGTTCGCCGGACTCTCGGTCCGTTACCTCCCAAACGTTCACGTCCGGATGGAAGACCGCAACGGTGCCCTCCGGAACCGGCGTGAACTCGAAGTTGAAAACCTCGCCGGCGACGTACAGCATCGCTTCGATCAGCTTGTCGAGCTGCAGGTACTGTTTCACTTCGTCAGAGTCGAGATCGTACTTCGCCTTGCGGACTTTCTCGGCGTAGTAGCGATAGTCCCAGGGCGCGATCGTGATCCCGGCGACCTCGGCATCGGCGATCGCCTGCATGTCGGCGACTTCCTCTTCGACACGGGCGATCGCCGCCGGCCACACTGCTTCCAGCAGCGCGAGGGCACCCTCCGGCGTCTTGGCCATGCGGTTCTCCAGCCGCCAGGCGGCGTAGTTTTCGTAGCCGAGCAACTGGACGCGCTCGTGGCGCAACTGCAAGATCTCCGTAATCACGGCGTTGTTGTCGTGCTCGTCGCCGTTGTCGCCGCGGTTGTAATAGGTCCTCCAGACTTGCTCGCGCAGGTCGCGCTCGTCCGAGAACGTCAGGAAGGGGTCCATCGACGAGCGTGTGTTCGTGACTGCGTACTCGCCCTCATGACCTCGCTCAGCCGCTGCCGCGGCGGCCGCTCGAACGAAGGACTCTGGCAAACCGCCCAGCTGGTCCTCTGTCAGGTAAGTGACGTAGCCCTCCTCATCCGCCAGTACGTTGTTGGCGAACTGAGTGTGCAACTCGGCCAGACGCTGGTTGATCTCCGCGTAGCGCTCTCGCGCCTCACCGGACAGCGTCGCGCCGTTGCGCGCGAACCGATCATAGACCAGCTGCAGCAGACGTTGCTGATCGGGACGCAGCGTTTTCGCCTCGTCGCTCTCGTAGACCGTCCTGATACGATCGAAGAGCGTCTGGTTCTGAATGATTCTGGACCTGTACTCCGACAGTTTAGGCGCCATCTCCATCTGGATCTCGCGGAACTCCGGACTCGACATGTTGGAGCTCCAGATACCGCGGTAGGTCGACACGCGGTCAAGCGTCTGGCCGATGCGCTCCAGCGCGACGAGCGTGTTCTCGAAGGTCGGCGGTTCGGGGTTCGCGGCGATTGCCTCAACCTCCTCGAGACCTTCAGCCATGCCCGCTTCCAGGGCAGGCTTCAGATAGGCGAGATCCATCCTGTCAAAGGCGGGAACGCCCCCGTACGGCCCGCTCCACTCCGCGAGGAGCATGTTCATTTCGTGATCCGTGGTTGCCGTCTGCTCGCCGCACCCCGCCACCGTGGTGAGTGCGACTACGCATACGATTGTCCCGATGAATTTTCGCATTGTCGTTTCTCCCGTCTGAGGTGTGTGCCGAATTCTAGCGGGGGGCTGAGGTAGGGGCAATTGCCACGCCATGCCCGGCGCGATACCATCCACACTTCTCGGCCCCACCCCCAACTGCAGCCAGGGAGGAGACCCATGAGGACCAGAGGCGTTCTCGCGCTGCTGTTCGTCTGCACACTCGTTTTTCAGGTACTCCCGGCGGCCGCCCAACAGCGCCCGCAGCAGGCGTCGGCCAGGGCGAGCACGGCCGGTACCGAGGCGGACCTGCTGCCGGACGAACCCGTCGTCACGCAACGCAGCGCTAGGATCGACGGGCAGAACGTAAGCTACACCGCCGAAGCCGGTTGGCTGCCGATCCGCGATGATGGGAAGGTCACCGCGAAGATGTTCTACATCGCCTACACCCGGGACGGGATCCAGGACAAGAGCACCCGACCGCTGATCTTCTCCTTTAACGGCGGTCCCGGCACGGCCTCGGTCTGGATGCACATGGGGTATACCGGACCCCGGCACGTCGTCTATGACGATGACGGCTTCGCGCTCAAGCCACCGGGCGGCGTGGAGGACAACCCGCACTCGATCCTCGACGCGGCGGACATCGTCTACATCGATCCTATCGCCACCGGATTCAGCCGCATGGTGGAGGGTGAGGATCTCCATAAGTACCATGGCACGATGTCCGACATCGAGTCGGTCGGCGAGTTCATCCGCCTCTATATTCTGCGGAAGGATCGCTGGAGCTCGCCCAAGTTCCTGATCGGCGAGAGCTACGGGACGACCCGGGCGTCGGGATTGGCTGGGTATCTCTCCGACCGTCACCAACTCTATCTGAACGGTGTCATCCTCGTGTCTATGACCGGCCTGAACGTCGATTCGGGTGACGACGTCTCGTACGCCACGTCGTTGCCGCATCTCGCGGCGACGGCGTGGTATCACCGCCAGCTCGCCGACGACCTCCAGGCCATGCCCATCCGCGCCTTCCTCGACCAGGTCGAAGCCTTCGCAATGGGCGACTACCTGCTGGCCCTGGTGCAGGGCGACCGTCTGGAGGACGCCAAGCGCACCGAGATGGCGGGCAGGGTGGCTCGCTACACCGGCCTCACCTCTGAGTACGTCATGTCGACGAACTTGCGCATCAACTCGAGACGCTTCTGGAAGGAACTCTTGCGCGATCAGCGGCTGACCGTGGGCCGCCTGGACAGTCGCTACCTCGGTGTGGACTTGGATGCCGCCGGTGAGCGTCCCGAGTACGATCCCGCCATGTCGGACTGGGATGGTGCATTCAGCGACGCCGTGAACCGCTACATCCGTGGAGAGCTGGGCTACAACCCGGACCTGAAGTACAACGTATGGGGCAACGTGCGGCCGTGGAACCGTGATGATGGCGCGAACGTGGGGCAGATGCTCCGCCAGGCCATGCGTGACAACCCCTACCTGAAGGTGATGATCCAGGGTGGCTACTACGACTCCGCCACCGACTACTACAGCGCCGTCTACACGATCTCGCACCTGCAGCCGGGCGGAGAGTTCCGGGACCGCTTCCGCTTTTCCTGGTACGAGAGCGGCCACATGATGTACCTGCGCAAGCCGGACCTCGCCAACGCCAACAACGACCTGCGCGAGTTCATCCGCTGGGCCGTGGACGACGTGCCCGACTATCCGAGGCGGGCGCAGTAGGGTCCCCGGCTGCCGGCGTCCAGGCCCCACTGTTGCGTGAGCGCCACACTCGCGTGTGGCGCGCCTCCTTTTCGGTCGGCTGGAACCCTGGCTGGCGCGGACGGCGGCTGCCCCTAGGCTGGCAGCGAACTTGCTGAATCGGGGGTATTCAGTGCCGTGCCGACTGCCCGCCGGGGAGGTATATAGCGTGAGTTACGTCCAGTCTCTATTGAATGCCCCCGCCGACAAGAGGGGGACGACCCGTTCGCAAGATCACGACCTGGCGACGAACAAGGCGTATCGGGTGCCGAAGCGTCGAGTTCTGGCGCAGGTGGTGCTGAGAGGTCACGCGCCCAAGGACGTCTGGCTCTACCTCTCCGACAGCGGCAACAGCCATTGGGGGCGCGAACGCCCAAGCGACTTGCTGAACGGGGGGAGCGGTTTCATCCCCGCGTCCGATACGGATGGCAAGGTCGTCCTTCTTCAGAGAGACGCGGTGGTGATGCTTGTGGTCCCAGCCGAACAGGAAGTCGGAGCAGGCTACCCGCAAGAGCTGGAGCAGGCGGGCCTAATCACGACGCATAATCTGGAGGTGCTTCTGCACGACGGCACCAGCCTGAACGGGAGCGCCACATACGCGAGGCCCGACGGGGGCCGAAGGCTCCAGGACTTTTTGAATGGATCGGATAACCTATTCTTCCCTGTTCGCGTCGGCGATGTCATGCTGCTCGTCAACAGGAATTGCATCGTGTCGGTTTCACCGACCGCCGGTCGTAATGACTATCCTCGACGCCGCGCCGAGGATGGTGCTAAGAGAGTCATCTAGCTGTTTGTAAGGCCCCTATCTGGAGGGTTATTCAGGCCCTAGTCCAAGATCCGACACTATTGGCTCCGAAAGACGAGGTCGGTCGTTTCGGTTGGGCCTCGGATCTTGTTACCTGGCGCCTGAATAACCCTCGAGATCGGGATGTCTCCTCCTACTATCTCCCCTGCGCCTGGAACTCGTACTCGACCGGTGGCATCGCCCCCATGAGGTGGCGCACGAAATAGTCCCAGCGCCGCCGCGTCATGTACGGCTCGCGCCCGAAGCCGTGGCCCCGATTCGGGAAGAGGATGAAATCGAAATCCTTGTTGGCCGCGATCAGCTCGTTGACGACCAGCAGCGTGTTGTAGTACGGCACGTTGCCATCCATGGTGCCGTGGGCGATGAGCAGTTTCCCTTTAAGGTTCTCCGCCAGTAGCTGGTTGGCCTGGTTGTCGTAGTTGGTTGTGCCATCTTCGTTCTCGACCAACAGCCCCTGCCACTTCTCACCCCAGTCGTCCTCGTAGTTGCGATTGTCGTGGTTACCGGCCTGTGACACCGCGACCTTGAAGAAGTCCGGATACCGCATGATGGCGTCGGCCGAAGAGAATCCACCGCCCGAGTGCCCGTAGATCCCGGCCCGGTCGATATCGATCCACGGATGCCGCTCGGCCAGCTGCTTCATACCGGTGATCTGATCCGGCAGTCCGTTATCGCCCATGTTGCCGTACCACGTCTCGTGGAAGGACTTCGACCGGTTCGGCGTGCCCATGGCGTCGAGCTGGACGACGATGAACCCCAGCTCGGCCAGCGCGCGCGTGTCACCGCGAGACGCCGAAAAGCTCCGGCGTCCCACGCTCCCCGACTGCGGGCCCGGATAATTATTGTTGATGATCGGGTACTTCTTCGATGGGTCGAAGTCGGTCGGCCTATACATCAGGCCGTACAGATCGGTCACGCCGTCGCGGGCCTTCACGGTGAAGGGGATCGGCGGCGTCCAGCCGGTGGCTAAGAGCTGCGAGATGTCCGCCTCCTCCAGGTCGAGCAGCTTCCGGCCGCTGGCATCGCGGAGCACCGTGATCGGCGGCGTGTCGGGCGTCGAGTAGCTGTCGACGAAGTGGCGACCCGACGGCGCCAGCGTGGTCGTATGGTCGGCGCTGTCCGGCGTGAGGAGCGCCAAATCGCTGCCGTCCATCTGTACCCGGTACAGGTAGCGGAAGTACGGGTCGCCGGGCTCTCGACCGACGCCGGTGAAGTAGAGTGTCCGACCTTCGTCGTCGATGCGGACCAGGCTGAGGACGTTCCAATCGCCGCTGGTGATCTGGTTCTTCAGCCGGCCGCTATCGAGATCGTAGAGGTAGAGGTGCCCCCAGTTGCTGCGGTGCGAGTACCAGAGCACTTCGTTCGACTCGGCCAGCAAGCGCCAGTTGGCACCCGACTCGAAGAACGTCTCGACGGTCTCTTCCAACACGTCGCGCACCGCTCCCGTCTCGGGATTTGCGACGCGCAGCGCCGAGTGCTTGTGGTCGCGCGAGGTCGAAACGAAGGCGAGCTGGGACCCGTCGGCGCTCCACTCGACGTCGGCGAACCTGCCGCGGCATGCGATATGGTCGCATACGGTGGAGCGATGCTGGTCGGGCGGCATCTGTAGCCGAACGACGCGCGGCCCTTCGAGGTGGATCACCACACGATGGATGCGGAAGATGACAGTGTCTTCGGGAAGCGGGTACTTCCAGGCCTCTAGACGCGGGTGACCCACGTTGGTGGACACCATGTACATCTCGCCGACCCCACGCCCGTCGTGCTGGAAGGTCGCGATCATCCGGGAGTCGGGTGACCAGAGGAGGACCGGACGGTCGCTCCTCGCCCAACCGGCGTTGTTTGTCGCGTAGCCGAAGTCCTCGATACCGTCGGTTGTAAGCTGCGTCTCGTCTCCCGTCTCTGTGTCACGCACCCAGAGGTTGTAGTCACGGATAAAGGCCGCGTACTTGCCGTCCGGCGAAGTTATGGCGTTGCGATCGGTACGCTGACGCTCGGCTCGTTCGCCCGTGCAGCGGTAGTCCTCGATGTCGCAGGTGTAGTGTTGCGACCCTACATCGAAGCTGATCGAGCGCCCGTCGGCCTCCAGGTGGAACGTTCTGAACGGCAGGTCGAACGGCTCGTATGTGGTGTCGGCGGCTTCGGAGAGCGCCGCGGCCAGCCGCTCGTGATCGAAGGCCCGGGCGCGGGTCCGGCCCTCCGGGTCGACCATCACGAACTCCGCCCCCTCGGGGATCGTGTTCCGGTACCAGAAGCGACCGCTCTCCAGCCAGTTCGGCCGCACGCTCGCCCCGAAGACGAACCGGCCCGTATTCTGGCCTAGGAACTGCTCGGCGCGGGCGTAGTCCTCTGCGGTGAGGGCGCGCTGAGGTGCCTGCTGCGCGGTGGCTGGGGCGGTGGCGACGAAGGTCGCTACGAACAGCGCACTGTATCGCATACGTATCCTCGACTCTTGGGTTGTAGGCAGACCGCGAGGGAACGGTAGATGATGGTGCGAGGTCCCCGGCCGTGCAACCGGACGGCGCTCAGCAGTCGCGCCGCGCTCCTGGCTCGCCGTCGACGTGGCCCTCGTTGATACGCGCTAAAACGTCACGGTGTTGGAATGGCCACTCATTCAATCCGCAGCGCCTCAACCGGATCGACGCGAGCCGCCCGCCGCGACGGCAGGTAACTGGCCAGCAGCGCGATTGCCGCGAGCCCGATGGAGACGACGCCGTAGGTCAATGGATCCACGGGCTCGACCCCGAACAACAGGGCGGACATCAAGTGCGTGAGTCCGACTGCTGCAGTCAACCCAACCACCACACCGATACCTGTGAGGAAGAGGCCGTGCTTCAGCACCATGCGGGTGACGTCGAGTTGTCTGGCACCGAGAGCGATCCGTACCCCGATCTCGCGAGTCCGTTGTGAGACTACGTAAGAGATCACAGCGTAGATGCCCGCTGCGCCGATGAGGAGCGCAACGGCGGCGGCGATGGCGAGCATGACCATCGTGAACGACGTCCGTGCCATGGAACGATCGTAGATGTCTTCGAGGTTCTGAACGTTGGCCAGCGGCAGTGTCGGGTGTACCGACAAGACGGCCTGACGCACTTCGTCCAACAGACCGACTCCTCCAGCCCGGGGACTCCGGATGGCGTAGACCATCAAGCGGCGCGCGAAGATATCGAGGCCCCAGAAGTCCTCCACGACTGGGGGCCAGTACACGGTCGCTGTTGCTGCCTGGTTCGCGCCGTCGTCGTGCACGTTCCCAACCACGCCGATGATTTCCCGCCACGGCTGTTCTCTTCCTTCGCGGATCCGTTTTCCCAGCGCCTCTCCGGGATCGGTCCAATACAGCCGGGCGAAGTTCTCGGTCACAACGACGACCCGCGCTTTGGCGTGGACGTCGGCCCAGGAAAACGTTCGGCCGGCCAACACGGGATTACCCATGGTCTCGAAGTAGCCGGGAGAGATCCACTTGAAGCGGCGTAGGGGTGCAGCCTGGTCCTCGCCAATAGGAAACTCCTCGACGTGAATCCCCTGGTTGCTGCCCCGCCCGTCCGTCGTGATCGATGACGTGAACGCCGCCGCCGTGACTCCGGGTATGGCTTGGATTCGACGCAGTATCTGTTCGTGCGTGGCCGCCGTCGCGTCGGGGTGCTCTGCCTCGGCCCTGGTGGGTGTAATATTCAACGTCAACACCTCATCTGGACGCTCGAAGCCCGGGCTTACTCGGCGCATCGCCTGGAAGCTCCGAATCATGAGCCCCGAACCGGCGATCAGCACCAACGCCAGGGCCATCTGTGAGACCACCAACGCGTGGCGCACGAGTTGTCTCTTTGGTCCTGCTCCGCTCGATCGGCCACCTTCCTTGAGAGACGTCCCGAGGTTGCGATCGCTGTATCGGAAGACGGGGAACATCCCGAAGAAGAGTCCCGAGACGACCGTTACCGCAGTGGTGAACAAGAGCACCGTGGGCTCGATTGCGATCTCGGAGGTTCGGGGGAGTTGCTGGGATCCCATGGCAACGAAGGCATCGATTCCGAACCACGCCAGCCCCAGGCCAACCACACCGCCTAGCCCGGCCAGTGTCACACTCTCGACGAAGAAATGCTTGGCGATGCGGCCTCGGTCCGCACCGACGGCGGTGCGAATGGCGACTTCCTGGCGTCGCCCTTCGGCGCGCACGAGAAAGAGGTTGGCCACGTTGGCGCAAGCGATCAGCAGGACGATGCCGACTGTTCCCAGGATAATCCAAAGCGTAGTGCCCACATTGCCCACCGCGTCGACGATCAGGGGATGGACATCCGGACCGAGTTGCACGCTTTCAATGTCGGAAGGGCCAATACCCCCGGGAAACTTCTCCAATGCCAGAGGGATCATACGAGCCACATCGGCATTCGCACCTTCGATTGTCACGCCGGGCCGAAGTCGGGCGACGGCCGGGTAGCTGAGGTCCCCAAAGACGGCGGCCTGCGATCGGTCGAACCGGTACGGCAGGAATACGGCGGGGTCGATCTGAAAAAGGTCGAAACCGGGCGGCGTCACGCCGATGATCTCATATTGTCGCCCGTCGATCGTCAGCGTTCGCCCGATGACATCACCATCTCCGCCGAAACGGAGCCGCCAGTACCCATGGCTGAGCATGACTGTCGGTGCCGCATCCGGTAAGTCGTCTTCTGCTGTGAAAGTCCTGCCCAGGATCGGGGTGACTCTGAGGATGGGGAGTGTTCCGTCGGTGACGAGCAAGGCCGTTACCCGTTCCGGCTGGTCGAGCCCAGTCACCGTTACCTGAAAGATCTTCCACACCCCGATGTCCTCAAAGACCCGGGATTCCTCCCGGTAAGTGAAGTAGGTGGCAGGAGACTGGGGCATCCAGCGGCTGACCCCCCAGCCGGGGGCGCTGTGCCAGACGCCGACCAACTGCTCGGGTTCCTCGAACGGCAGGGGTCTCAGCAGGACGCCGTTCACCACGCTGAACACCGCCGTTGTCGCTCCGATTCCCAGAGCTAGCGTCAGTATCGCTACTCCGGCGAAAGCTGGAGTCCTTCGCAGACGTCTTAATGCGAACTTAACGTCTCGCAATGTCGACCTGATCATCGCGTTCCGCTCCGTCGTTATCCGGCGGCCTCCTCGCCCGGTGTCGTCCCTTTGGCAGCCAGCCGCGACGCCGCCGGCCAACAGATGTGCAAGAAGACGGCCAGCTTCGCGCTGACCCCGATCTGTTGGTCAGGCACCACTTGCACGTAAGGAGGGCGGCGCATCAAAAACTTCGCGTGTTCGGACGCGGGACACCGAGTCCCAACATCGATCAGTGTCCGCAAGCGGGTGTGCTTTGTGGCGAGCTGGTTAGCGCCGTTGCTCCCGAGATGGTCGCATCGCATCTTGGGGCAGAATCCGGTGCCCGAGCCCCATATACCTCAGCCTGCAGATGGCAGCTATGTCCCGTCTCAAGAGGCTGATCGTCGAGATCCACCGTCGTTCCCTCTGGCAGGTGCTCGGCGTCTACGTCGTGGGTGGGTGGATCGCCTACCAGGTCGTCTGGACCTTCACCGAATCGCAGGGTCTGCCCGATTGGGTCCCCCAGGCCGCCCTTGTCTTGCTGATCGTGCTGCTGCCCGTGGTGCTGGCCACGGCGTTCGTGCAGGAGGGCGTGGGAGGTGGCGCGGCTCAGTCGGGGGCAGCGGCGCCTGAAGCCGCGACCCCTGAGGCAGAGCCGGCGGTCGGGGTTCCGGAGGCAGACGTCGCCAGCCTGACTCGCCGGGTGTTCACCTGGCGGAACGCGATCCTTGCATGTCTTGCGATGCTCGTGCTGCTCGCCGTTTCGACCGGCGGCTACATGGCGCTGCGGACGGCGGGGGCTGGCCCCTTCGCGACTCTGATGTCCCGGGGCGTCCTGGAAGAGCGCGACCGCATCGTACTCGCCGACTTCGAGAACCAGACGAGCGATCCGCTGCTCGGTATCGCAGCGACCCAACTATTCCGTACCGCTCTGTCGCAGTCGACTGCGGTCAGCGTTGCCGGCCAGGAGTACGTCGCCAACGTGCTTCGCCGGATGGAAAGGGAGCCGGACGCGCCGCTCGACTATCATCTGGCGCGTGAGGTCGCGATCCGCCAGGGGCTCAAGGCGGTCACCGCCGGCGAGCTCATAGAGGCCGGCGGAGGCTATGTCGTGGCGGCCCGGTTGGTGGTGGCGAAAACGGGCGAGGAGTTGTGGACGGATAGCGAGACGGCTCGTGACTCGACGGCGATCTACGACTCGATCGACCGGCTATCGAGGAGGCTGCGCGAGCGGATCGGCGAGTCGCTGAGGACGATCCGCGTTAACGAGCCGCTTGCTCAGGTGACCACGAGCTCATTGGAAGCGCTGCAGAAATACTCGCTAGGTGCTCGCGCCATCCAGGTTGAGGCGGATTACAACAAAGCTGTTCCGCTTCTCCTCGAGGCGATCACCCTCGACAGCGCTTTCGCTTCGGCGTACCTGCTGCTCGGGTGGACTGCCTACCTTGGGGAGGAGCAGACTCTTACCTTCGAGGCATTGACGGAAGCCTACCGGTACCTCGATCGGCTGACCGACCGCGAGCGCTACCTGACGATAGGTGGCTACCACGCCACCGTTACAGGGGAGCATGAAAAGGCAATCACCGCCGCACGCACGCTTCTGGATGCCTATCCCGATGACCTGGGTGGACTATTAGTCCTAGGGGCCTCCTACACAATGACCCGGCAACATGCCCGGGCAGTGGAGATCCAGCGCCGGAGGATCGAGCTGGACTCGACCAACGCGTTCGCCTACAGGGTTCTGTTCAGCAACCAGATGTCACTCGGTGATTACCAGGCGGCACAGGCCACCCTGGAAGCGATGCTCGAGAACGACAACCCCTATAGCCTCAACGCGGCCACTCGGTATGCGCTATCGCGCGAGGACTACGAGGCTGCCGAGGCGTATCTGCGAGCCGATGTGGAATCTCGACGCACAGTTTCCGACCTGGCCGGCCTGGCCCGACTCCGCGGTCAGGTCGCCGAGGCCGAGCGATTGTTCGGCGAAGTGATGGCGCGAAGGGAATCGCCGCGGCGATACCTCCGCGATGCGATCAGACTGGCGCTGATGCGCTTGGAGCTCGGCGACGGTGTGGAGCGCGGGATACAGACGGTGGAGGACGCTCTGGAGCGACACCCGCTGGCGACGATCCCGGTTCTCGACCGACCGTACGCGCAACTAACGGAGTTCTATGCGATCGCCGGTAGAGTCGACCGAGCCAGGGAATTGCTGGCCGAGCACGATGCGGCGATCGACCCGAGCGCGGCCTGGCGCACCGAGTGGCGACGTCATCTTGCAGAGGGCTACGTCGCTCTGGCCGAGGGCCGCCACGCGGAGGCGATCGCCGAGTTCCGTCTCGCCGACGAACGATCGTTGAACCCCTGTCGGTCGTGCGCCCTGCCGCCGTTGGCGGATGCGTATGACCTGGCGGGCGAACCGGACTCCGCCGTTGCCGTTTACGAGCGGTTCCTTGGAGAACCGTACTTTGGGTATGATGAGCTCCATGCCGCCTTGCACTACCTGCCCTCGATCTACGAGCGACTGGGCGCCCTGTTCGAGGCACGAGGCGAGCCGGCTAGGGCGATTCACTACTACGGCAAGTTGGTGGAACTCTGGCAGGACGCCGATCCCGAGCTTCAACCTCGCGTCGAGGCCGCGCGCCGGGCGATCGCGGCGCTCTCACCTGACACTTAGCTCACGATCCGCCCGTAGTTACGATCATGAAGCCCACTCACATCGCGAGGCTCCCGCTCCTGCTGGCCGTGCTCGTCTTTGTCTCGAGCGCGGACCTCTCGGCCCAGGTGGTCGAGCTTGGGCAGACGACCGAGCTCCAGGAGGCTCTGAAGGCGAAGCTGGCCGAGCTGCAGGCGGCGAGCGGCACCCCGGGTGTGACCGCCGGGGTCGTGCTGGCCGACGGCGCGTCTTTCGGGCTGGCCGCGGGAATGGCGGACACGCTGGCAGCTATACCGATGACTTCCGACAGCCGGCTCATGCAGGGCAGCGTCGGCAAGACGTACGTCTCCGCTGTGGCGATGCAGCTGGTCGGGGAAGGGCGACTCGACTTGGATGCGAAGGTCTTGGCCTACTTGGGCGACGAGCAGTGGTTCGAGCGCCTGCCGAACGCCGCCGATATCACCGTGCGGCAGCTCATGAATCATACGAGCGGGATTATCCGCTACGAGTTCGACGAGCGCTTCATAACCGACCTGCTGGCGCAGCCGGACAAAGTGTGGGACCCGGTGGAGCAGCTGGCGTACCTGTTCGACACCGAGGCGCCGTTCGACGCCGGCGAGGGTTGGGACTACTCCGACACCAACTACATCATACTGGGCCTGATCATCGAGCGGCTGACTGGCGCCGACTACTACAACGAGCTGCGACGCCGGATTCTCGTGCCACTCGAGCTCGGCAACACGGTGCCCAGCGACTCGCGACGCGTCCCCGGCCTCGTGCAGGGATACGCCGGCGCCGAAAACATGTTCGGGCTGCCGGATGCCGTGATCGAAAACGGCGAGTTCGCCGTGAACCCGGGTTTCGAGTGGACGGGCGGCGGCATCGCCTCCACGTCGGAGGACCTGGCCCGCTGGGCGAAGGAACTGTACGAAGGGCGGGCCTTCGATCCTTCGCTGCTTCCGACCATGCTGGACGGCGTCCCGGCGCGGCTCGGACGCAACACTCAGTACGGCCTCGGCGTGATCATCCGCCAGACGCCGCTCGGCGTGAGCTGGGGTCACAGCGGTTTCTTCCCCGGCTACCTGACGGAGATGGCGTACTTCCCAGATCACAAGATTGCGGTCGCCGTTCAGTACAACTCCAGCGATTTGCCCAATCTGCGAACCTCTCCCGGGGCCGCCCTCATGGAGTTGGCGCGGCTCGTCGCGGAGGTTGAGGGCGCTGGGGAAGAGTCTGCACAATGAACGTCCAGACAGACAAGCTCTGCACAGTCCTGCTGTCGGTCGCGCTCGCCGCGTGTGCTGCCGGCGGTACGCGTGTGCCGGGTGATGCCCTTGTAATAAGAAACGGCACGGTCATCGACGGGACGGGGCGGGCGCCGATCGCCGACGGCGTCCTCGTCATCCAGGGAGACCGCATCGTGGCTGTAGGCGAAGCGGCGGATTTCGAGATTCCCCAAAGCGCTACGGTTCTCGATGCCGGTGGCGGCAGTATTCTACCTGGAATCATCAACTCACACACGCACTCCACTGACGTTGCCGCGGTCCGTCGCGCCTTCTTGACCGACGGCGTCACGACCGTGTGTAACGTCGGGACATCGCTCGCTCAGCTTCCGGGGTTCGATGAGACCTCGGCGCCCGAGGCTCGCGCGGCGCGTGGCTACTGGGCCGGCCCGATCATCACGGTACCCGGCGGCTATCCCGGTACGGTATACGGATTCCAGTTCAACTACGAGGTGGCGACGCCGGAGGAAGCTCGCGCTGCGGTCGCCGACCTCGTCGATCGCGGGGCCAGCATGATCAAAATCACTTTGGCCCCCGGCGATCCTCGCGACCCCTGGCCCATCCTCGATCTCGAGCAGGTCCAGGCGATCGTCGAGGAAGCACACGTTCGCGGTGTGCCTGTCCGGGCCCACGTATTCGAGCCGTTCCTCGTGGAGGACATCGTTCTACCGGCCGGTGTGGACGCCATAGAGCACTCGCCCTTCCCGATCCTGTCACCCGAAGAAGAGACCAGTGTTCTGGAGCACGAAGACCCGCCCACTCAGCTGTTCGATGTCGTAGCGCCGGAATTCGAGGTGTTGCTCGCTCGGGTCGTAGAACAAGGTGTAGTGATGGTGCCGACTCTGGATCAGAACATTGGCAACCTCTTCAAGAAATCTGACCGCTCGCCAATCGAGCAGATCGTCGTCGATGTGCACGTCGAAGCTGTGCGCCGGTTTCACGTTTTGGGTGGAACCATCGCGGTCGGGAACGACTACGGTGCCATTCCCGGGGTCGAGCTGGGTATGCCTCTGACGGAGATGAGGCTGCTGCTCGCAGCCGGACTCACTCCGCTCGAGGTCATCGAGGCGGGCACTCGGAATGCGGCGTTCGTCTGCGGACAGGGAGAAGCGCTAGGCACCCTGGAACCTGGGAAGCTCGCCGATGTCATCATTGTAGACGGCGATCCGACCACCGACCTGGAAGCGGTGGATAGGGTGGTGGCCGTAATCAAAGGCGGCGAGATCGCTCACTCAGAGAATTGAACTCCGAGGCCGTACTACAACGACAGCCGGAGGGGCCCATGCGATTTGTGTCCCGAGTCTCGTTTCTCGTCCTGGTTGTGTTGCTGTGGCTGCCGGCGCGGGCGGCGGCCCAGACCGAGCCCTGGTACCAAACCGACTTTCCGCCGGAGGAGTTCGAGACGCGCTGGGCGAAGATCTTCGATCGGATCGGGGAGGACGCCGTCGCGCTGGTGCAGGGCGTCGCGATGACGAGTGGCTTCATCTATCCGCGCCAGACCAACGAGTTCTACTACCTCTGCGGAGTCGAGACCCCGGGTTCGTATATCCTGCTGGACGGACGTGACCGGCGGGTGACGCTGTACCTGCCGCTGCGGAACAGGCGGCTCGAGAGCTCTGAGGGTCGCGTGCTGTCGGCGGACGATGCCGATCTGGTCCGGCGGCTCACCGGAGCCGACGAGGTCCACAGCACGGAGGAGATGCGCGGCGATTGGCTGGCGGGTTCAGCGGGAAGGGCGCCGCGCACGATCTACACGCCGTTCAGCCCTGCGGAAGGCTCCGCGCAGAGCCGCTACGAACTGAATGCCGCCAACGCGGCCATCGCCGGCGACTACTGGGACGGCCGCGTCCCGCGGGAGGCGCACTTGGCCTCATTGCTGAGCGCCCGCTACCCGCGGGCAGAGATGGCCGATCTGTCGCCCATCCTCGACGAGCTACGCAACATCAAGAGTCCGCGCGAGATCGCTTTGATCCGGCGCGCGTCGCGGATCGCCGCGTCCGGCATCATCGAGGCGATGAAGACGACGCGACCCGGGCTGTACGAGTACCAGCTCGATGCCGCGGCACGCTACGTCTTTCTGGTGAACGGTGCACGTCTGGAGGGCTACCGATCCATCACTGCATCGGGGACCGACAACATCTGGAACGCGCACTACTATCGTAACGCGAGCGAGCTCAAGGACGGCTACCTCGTGCTGATGGATTTCGCACCCGACTACCGTTATTACACAAGCGACATCACTCGCATGTGGCCGGTAAACGGTACGTTCGCGCCCTGGCAGCGAGAGCTGCTCGGCTTCGTGCTCGAATACCACAAGGCGATTCTTCAGCGCATCCGTCCGGGCGTCACCGTCTCGCAGATCATGGAAGAGGCGAAGGCGGCGATGGAGCCGGTCTTCGCGCGCTGGACGTTCTCCAAGCCGATCTACGAAGAGGCGGCGCGGGATCTGGTGGACCGGGGCGGCGGCGTCTTCTCGCACACGGTAGGGATGGCGGTACACGATGTGGCGCGCTACGCCGATGCGCCTCTGCGACCCGGCCAGGTCTTCGCGGTGGACCCGCAGCTGCGCGTGCCCGAGGAACGGCTGTACATCCGTTACGAGGACCTCGTCATGGTTACGGAAAGCGGCGTCGAGAACTTCACTGACTTTCTGGTCTCGGAGCTCGATGAGATCGAGGCGACAGTGCGGCAGGGCGGAATCGTCCAGGATTATCCACCAAAGGAGAGGTGACGTTATGTGGTTAGATGTCTCGAGATGCTGGGAAACCTCGTTCGTTACACTGGTACTGGTGGCCGGCTCGAGCGCGACGCCGCTGCAGGCGCAGGTCGCGCCGGAAGTTTTGGAGACGGCGGAGGGTCTGGTCTCCGAGATCTACGATATGGTCTCGGCCGAGGCGGGAAACGTACCGGACTGGGAAGCGGTCAAGTCGTTGTTCATCCCGCAGGCTGTTGTCGTGCTTCGCACCAGCAGGGAAGCCACGACGGTGTTCTCGGTGGAGAGCTTCCTGCAGGATTTCGTCAATTTCTACGAGAACACCCCCGCCGGGGCGAATGGCTTCACCGAGAGGGTCCTTGCGATGAAGTCGCTGGTGTTCGGCGACATGGCGAACGTGCTGGTGCTGTATGAAGCGCAGATAACCGGCTCGGCGCGCCCACCGCAACAGGGCGTCGACAACTTCTCGCTCATCAAGCAGGACGGTCGCTGGTGGATCGTCTCGGTCACCAACGAGATTCCCACGCCGGACAGGCCTATCCCGGAGGTGCTGCGGAACTAGTCGTCGACAGTGGACCGCACCCATCCCGGTGATAGTGGCAACCCTGAGGGCCATAAGAGGGTCCAACCCTAGTGGACCCGTCACATCTGCCATCAGACCGTAAACGTGCGGAGCGTGCCACGCTCCCGATTCTGGGAACAAGCGGATGATCAGCCTGAAATTCGCAATCCGGACGCTCGCTAGGTCGCCGTTCGTCGCAGCGGTGGCAGTCGCGTCGCTGGCCCTCGGCATCGGCGCCAACGCCGCGATCTTCTCGCTGTATGACCAGATGCTCATTCAGGCGCTGCCGGTCCCGGAGCCGGATCGGCTAGTCAACCTGGGAGCCCCGGGGCCGAAGCACGGCTCGCAGTCATGCAACCAGGCCGGCGACTGCGACGTGGTCTTCAGCTATCCGATGTTTCGGGACCTGCAGCAGGCACAGAGCAGTTTCACTGATATTGCTGCTCACCGCATCTTCGGCGCCAACCTCGCCCACGCCAATCGGACGATCGACGGTCAGGGCATGCTCGTGTCCGGCTCCTACTTTCCAACCCTCGGTGTCCGACCGGCACTGGGCCGGCTGCTCGATCCGGCCGATGACCAGGTGATCGGCGACCACTTCGTGGCCGTGTTGAGCTACCACTACTGGGCGAACCAACTGGGCGGTGATCCGGCGGTCCTGAACCAGACGATCATCGTGAACGGACACCCGATGACCATCGTCGGCGTGGCGGCGCGCGGTTTCGACGGGACCACGTTGGGTACGCGACCCGACGTATTCGTGCCCATCTCGATGCGTGGCTTGATGAACCGTGGCTTCGACGGTTTCGATAATCGGCGGGCTTATTGGGCATACCTCTTTGCGCGCCTGCGTCCCGGCGTGTCGATCGAGCAGGCAGGCGCCGAAATCAACAGCATCTATTGGAGCATCATTAACGAGGTAGAGGTGCCGCTGCAGGAGGGAATGAGCGAGGCGACGCTGGAGCGGTTCCGCGCCAAGGAGATCACGATCGAACCGGGGCCGCGTGGGCAAAGCTCGCTGCACGGTGAAGTCAGCACACCGCTCACATTGCTGTTCGCGATCACCGCGGTGGTGTTGCTTATCGCGTGCGCCAACATCGCGAACCTGCTGCTGGCGCAGGGGGCGAACCGCAGCCAGGAGATGGCCATCCGGGGATCGCTCGGCGCCAGCCGGCGCCGACTCGTCTCGCAACTCCTCCTCGACTCATGCGTGCTCGCCGTTCTGGGTGGAGGGGCGAGTCTGTTGGTTGCCCGTTGGGTCCTCCAGATCATCGCGTCGATTCTGCCGGCCGAAGCTTCAACCATATTGGCGCTCGAGTTGCGTCCCTCGGTGGTGCTCTTTGCCGCGGCGGTGTCGATCGGGACGGGGTTCCTGTTCGGCATGTACCCGGCGCTGCATAGCACCCGTCCCGATCTTATGACCCTGGTCCGATCCGGCTCCGGTCAGCCCTCCGGTGCCCGCGCAGCCGCACGTTTTCGCGCGTCGCTGGTCACAGCCCAGATCGCGCTTTCCATGGCATTGCTCGTCGCCGCCGGATTCTTCATCAAGAGTCTCGCCAACGTGAGCCGCGTGGATCTCGGCATGAACACTGAGCACGTAATAACGTTCGGCATCTTTCCCCAGCTAAACGGATACGAGCCGCAAGCTTCGCAGATACTCTTCGGCCGGCTGGAAGAAGAATTGCAGGCCCTCCCCGGCGTGACGGGGGTCTCTGGGGCAATGATCCCCATCCTGACGGGGAGCAACTGGGGCACGGACGTCTCGGTGCAAGGGTTCGAGTCGGGCCCCGACATCGATGACAACGCGCGCTTCAACGTGGTGGGCGCGGGTTACTTCAGCACGTTGGGCATTCCGCTGTTGGCTGGCCGCGAGTTCACGCCGGACGACGCCCTCGGCGCGCCGAAGGTCGCCGTCGTCAACGAAGTCTTTATCCGCAAGTTCGGCCTCAGCAGGCAAGACGCCGTCGGTAGTTGGATGTCCACCAGAAGTATGACTAACGAGTTGGATATCCAGATCGTGGGGCTGATAGGAGACGCGAAGTACAGTGAGGTGAAGCAGGACACGCCTCCCCTCTTCTTTACACCGTATCGCCAGCGCGAGACTCTCGGCTGGCTCACGTTCTACGTGCGGACAGCAGTCCAGCCCAGGTCAGTGCTCCGAGCCATCCCCGACGTGGTGAGACGTCTCGACGCGAACCTGCCAGTGCAAGACTTGAAAACGCTCGACCAACAGGTGCGTGAGAACGTGGTGCTGGACCGGCTGATCACCATGTTGTCGGCGGCTTTTGCCGTGCTGGCCACCCTGTTGGCCGCCATCGGGCTCTATGGGGTGCTCGCCTACACGGTGGCGCAACGCACGGGGGAGTTCGGTGTGCGGATGGCGCTCGGCGCCGACAGCCGGCGCGTGCGCCGCATGGTGCTGTGGCAGGTGGGCCGCATGACCCTCATCGGCGGTGTGCTAGGTATTGTGGCAGGGTTGCTGCTCGGCCGCGCCGCGCGATCGCTCCTCTTCGGGCTCGAAGGGAACGATCCGGTAGTCGTCGCCGTCGTGGCGGTCCTGCTCACCGGCGTGGCTTTGGGGGCGGGCTACGTCCCGGCGCTCAGGGCATCCAGAGTGGATCCGATGAAGGCGCTGCGGTACGAGTAGTGGCTTGGGCTACGTCGCCTATCCCAACACGATCTTGACCAGGTGTTCGCGGCCGTCATCGGAGAGCGGCACGAGCGCATCGCCCGGTAGCGCTGTTCCGTCCAGGCTGATCCGTGTCACTCCGCGGCAGACGCCCTTGGGGTTCTCGACCGTGATCCGGTAGCTAGCATCACCGTGACGGTAGACGATCTCGAAGCGTTTCCAGCTTCGGGGGATGCACGGATCGATGGCGAGGGTGGCCCCCCGTTTGCGGAATCCGAGAATCCATTCCAGACCCGCGCGGTAGAGCCAGCCGGCGGCCCCGGTGTACCACGTCCAGCCGCCGCGTCCGACGTGCGGAGGTTGGGAGTAGACATCGGCCGGCACAGCATAGGGCTCCACCTTGTAGCGATGTACGTCGGCGCGGCTGCTCGCATGGTGGATGGGACTGAGCATGTTGAAGAGCTCGGCGGCCCGGTCTCCTTCGCCCAACATGGCGAACGCTATGACCGACCAGATCGCGGCGTGGGTGTACTGGCCGCCGTTCTCCCTGATGCCGGGAACGTATCCTTTTATATAGCCGGGATCGAGCGCTGTCCGGTCGAAGGGCGGGGCGAAGAGCAGCAGCAGGCGGTCGTTCCGACGGACGAGTCGCCGCTGTACCGATTCCATGGCCTGGCGTCCCCGCTCGGCCTGGGCGGCACCCGAGATGACTGCCCAGGATTGGGGGATGGAGGCGATCTGGCACTCGTCGCTCGCCGCTGATCCGAGAGGCGTGCCGTCGTCGAAGAAGGCGCGCCTGTACCATTCTCCGTCCCACGCCTCCGCCTCCAGCGCCGCCTCGAGGGAGGTGGCCCGCTCGCGCCAGCGCGCCGCGCGCTCCGCTTCACCGCGCCACTCGGCGATGGGAGCGAACTCCCTCAAGTTCACGAGCAGGAACCAGCCCAGCCAGACGCTTTCGCCGCGGCCCTCGCGACCGACTCGGTTCAAGCCATCGTTCCAATCCCCGGCGCCGATCAGCGGGAGGCCGTGGCTACCGGTCTCCAGGCTGCGGTCGAGGGCCCGGGCGCAGTGCTCATAGAGCGTCGCCCGCCCCTCCGACACCTTGGGCTGGAAATAAGCCTCTGCTTCGTGCTCTTCCAGGGCCGGCCCCTCGAGCCAGGGGACTAGCTCGTCGAGGACAGCCCGGTCGTCGGTCACGTTGAGATAGTGGACCACCGCGTAGGGCAGCCAGACGAGGTCGTCGGAGATCCGGGTGCGGACGCCGCGTCCGCTCGGCGGGTGCCACCAATGCTGGACGTCGCCTTCGCTGAACTGTCGTGCGGCGGCGCGCAGGAGATGCTCGCGCACGAGCTCGGGCTCGGTCACCGCGAGGGCGAGCACATCCTGGAGCTGGTCGCGGAACCCGTAGGCTCCGCCGGACTGATAGAAGGCCGAGCGGGCCCAGATCCGGCAGGAGAGCGTCTGATAGAGGAGCCAGCGGTTAAGCAGTAGGTCGATGGAGGGGTCAGGGGTTTTGACCTGTACCGCGCCCAACACGCGGTTCCAGTGGTCCTGGACTTCGGCGAGCAGGGCATCGCAATCGATCTCGCGATAGCGTGCGACGAGTGACCGGGCATCCTCGAGGTTGTTACATTGGCCCAGCAGGAAGAGCACCTCGACACGTTCGCCCGGCTCGAGCTCGAGTCTCGTCTGCAGTGCAGCGCAGGGGTCGAGTCCCGCTCCGGTCCTATCCGATAATTCGTCCCCACGCTCCAGCGAGGCGGGATGGTCGAGGCTCGCGTTGCGGCCCAGAAACTCGAGACGGTCGCCGGTCCAGGAATCCTGGCGGCCGCCCAGATCGGCGAAGGCGACCCGGTCCGCGAACTCCTCGTTCCAGCGGTTGCGCGCGAGCATCGCTCCGGTCGCGCGGTCGATCTCGGTGACCACGAAAGGCGCCGAGCTGCTCCGCTCGACTCCCAGGACCCACTCCGCGTAGGCCGTGACCGACAGTCGCTTCTTGCGGTCGGACCGGTTCTCCAGGGTGAGACGGGAGATCTTGATCGGGTCGCGCAGCGGCACGAACTGCAATAGATCCAGCTCGATGTCGTGAGATGTGTGTTGGAAACGACTGTACCCCTGCCCGTGTCGGACGACGTACGGCCAGCTCTCCTCGCGAATCGGCAGGATCGTCGGCCCCCAGACTATGCCGCCGTCCTCGTCCCGCACGTAGAACGTTTCGCCCGGCGTGTCGCCGACCGGGTCGTTCGACCAGGGCGTCAGCTTGTTCTCGCGGCTGTTCACGGCCCAGGTGTACCCCGAGCCCGACTCGGAGACCTGGAACCCGAATCCCGAGTTCGCCACCACGTTGATCCAGGGAGCCGGGGTCCACTGCCCCTTGCCCAGAATTGTGACGTATTCGCGACCGTCGGGGGTGAATCCTCCCAGACCGTTGAAGAACTCGAGCGCCAGGGCGGGCGGCGCGGCGGGCTCGGCTTTCTCGCGCGGCGCGCGGAGTCGCGGTGAAACCGGGCCCGGCCGCAAGCGCTGCAGCCGGACCACCTGCTCGGATAGCGTGCCCTGGCGTGCCAGGATCACCACTCGCGCCGACGCGTGCAGCAGGAGCCGGTCCCGGCCCGACAGCAGGTCCGCCCGCAGAACGAATACGTCTCCGCCGCCCTCTTGCTTTTCCCGGCCGACCGCGGACTGGATCGCCTGCACCATGGCTTCGAGGTCATCCTGGAAATCCTGTAAATAGGACGTGCCTTTCGCGTTGAGGATCACCAGGTCGGCCGCGATCCCTTTCATGTGCCAGTATTCGTGCGCCCGCAGCAGCTGCCTGACCACATCGCGTTCTTCTTCCCGCTCGATGCGCACCAGGGCGATGGGCAGGTCGCCAGAGATCCCGTAGGCCCATAGCGCGGACTGGCCCGTGCGGTTTCTGGCCAGCACGCGAGGCGCGGCACGCAAGGTGGGGTCCGCGTAGAGCAGGCGATTGGCCAGACGCTGGAAGAGGTGCGCTTCGTCTTGAGTTATCCGCAGGTGGTGTAGTTGGACCTGGGCCTGGGTCCAGGCCAGCGAGCTCTCGCGCTCGAACGTCGCCGGCTCGCGGTACTTCTCCGCGATCTCGAGAGCCTCTTCCCGGGAAGACGCCACGAGCGTGGTGAACACGAGGTTGACCGTCTCTCCCTGCGGAATCGCCACCCGCTGCCGGAGACTGACGATGGGATCGAGAACGGTACCCGCCGTGTCGGAGAGCGGGCCGCCGTCGATCACCGAGAGTGGCGTTCGAACCCCGCGGCCGCGGCCCAGGAAACGTGCGCGGTCGCTCTCGCACTGCAGCTCATCGACCGTCGCGCCGTCCACCGCGACCAGGTGGGCGAGCCAGACCTGGGGCTCGTCCGCCGAACGCGGGCGCCGAGTCGCGAGCAGCGTCCCGAGTTCGGGAACGAACTCGGTCTCGACGAAGAGGTTTGAGAAGGTGGGATGAGCCAGGTCGGCGCCCTGCGTAGCCAGAGCGATCTCAGCGTAGGATGTGAAATCGATCTCGCGGTCCCGGTTCTCGAGGTTGGTCACCGTCAGTCTTCGCAACTCGGCATCGTCCTCCGGCGAAACGACGATCTCCAGCGTGGTCGTCAAAGATCGGAACCGCTGAGTGATCTTGGCCCGATCCTCGGAGTAGACGACGTCGTAGTGATCCGCTTCGCTACCGCTCGGCTGGAAGCCGACGGACCAGACTTCTTCCGTCTCGGCGTCGCGCAAGAAGACGAACGTGCCCCAGGGGTCGCGTGTTGTGTCCTCGCGCCAGCGGGTGACGGCAAGCTCGCGCCAGCGACTGAACCCGGAGCCCGCCGCCGTGACCATGACCGTGTAGCGGCCGTTGGAGAGTAGATGCGTGCGGGGCGTGATGTCGTGCGGCGACTCGAATCGCCGCAGAGTCGGGAGGACGAGGTCGCGGACCAGCGCTGCCTCGCGCACCTCCTCGCCCCGGGGCCGGGTCACGAGCACCGAGCGCGGCGTCCGTTCCTGGAGCAGCAGCTCCGCCGCCTGGACCATGGGATGAGCGTGGAAGCGCCTGCGGGTAAGGCCCTCATGAACCACGTTGCTCAGCGAGACGAGGATCATCCCCTGGTGGTGGGTCATGTATGCCCTGACCACGGCCACCCGGGCGTCCTCCGGCAGCCGCGACGGCGTGTAATCGAGCGCCTCGTAGAAACCGTAGGCGCCGAGCGCTTCAGCTTCCTCGAGGCGAGCGAAGTTGTTCAGCGCGGCCCGGGGATCCACCATGGCCGCGAGCGCCGTAGCGTAGGGAGCCACGACCACATCTTCGAACAGACCGCGCTTGAGGCCCACACCGGGCACACCGAAATCGGAGTACTGGTAGGTGAGCTCCAGGTCGCGCACGTTGTAGCCCGATTCCGAGACTCCCCATGGGACTCCCCGCTCAACTCCGTAGCGGATCTGGCGCCCGACTACCAGGCGACTGCTCAGATCCAGAAGGCTGCGCGGCGGTTGCTCCATCACCAGCAGCGGCATCAGGTACTCGAACATCGAGCCCGACCAGGAGACGAGGGCTGCACCGCGCCCCACCGGCGTCAGGGAGCGGCCGAGCAGGAACCAGTGCCGCGGCGTCACGTCGCCCTTGGCGACGGCGACGAAGCTTGCCAGCCGCGCCTCCGAGGCCAGCAGGTCGTAGCAGCTGGGATCGTGTGTGCCGTCGGCCACCCGGTAGCCGATGGAGAACAGCTTGCGGGAAGGGTCGAACAGGAATCGAAAGTCCATCGACTGGACCAGTTGCTCGGCGAGCAGCGCCAGGGCGGAGAAGCGCTGCTTGAGCGAATCCGCCGCCGTCCACGACGTTTCCATATCGGCGAGGATCAGGTCCCCGTCCTCGCTCTCCAGAACGTCGGAGCGCTTCTCGATCACCTCGTGCACCGCGCGCAACAGGCCCGGGAGCCCTGCCACTGTGGGGCTCTCGGCGACGACCGGCTCCAGGAACGATGCTGAGCGGGCGAGCCCGGTCGCCGGGGCCGCATGATCCAAACCTTCTCTCTCCGTCGATCCTTTAGAGTAGAGACGCAAGCACCATGGCATCGTGGTACTGAGGTCGCGAGCGTGGCTGCGAACCGAATTGTGAACGGCAGTCGCCCAGATGAGATATTCTGGTCGTGTTTCATCTTTGACATCGGCCGCGAGCGTGCGGGCGATGTCCAGGAGGTTCTCCGCCTCGGCCTCCAGCGCCTCGATGCGGCGGACCCAGCCGGGAAGCGACCTCGGTGGGTCCTCCAGCAGGGTCGACAGCGACTCTGCGGCCTCGATCAACTGCTCCGCCGTGACCGTCTGCGTGCGTCCGGGATGCTCGGCCTTCTCCAACGACTCGAGTAGCAGCGCCAGAGCATCACCGATCCCCTCCAGGATCTCCGGCCGCGGGAGTGAGCGGTGCATTAGCCCGCGGCATGACTGAGCCAGTGCGATCAGGTGGCCCGCCAGATTGCCGCTGTCCACGGTGGACACGTACATGGGATCCAGCGGGTGGAGATTCCGGGTGTCGTACCAGTTGAAAAAGTGACCGCGGACCCGGCGCATGTTTGTCATCGTCTCCAGCGCGGCCTCGAGCCGGTCCGCCGCGTCGAGAATCCCGATCCAGCCGAAGTCGTGAGCGGCGGTGATGCTGAGCAGGTAGAGACCGATGTTGGTCGGCGACGTGCGGTGGGCGACGACGGGCTCTGGGTCTTCCTGGAAGTTGTCCGGCGGAAGGGCGTTGCCTTTGTCGTCCACGAAACTCTCGAAGAAGCGCCAGGTGCGGCGCGCGACGAGCCGCAGAGCGCGCGTCTCATCCGGCAAAAGGACCTGTTCCTGCGTGTCCTTGAGCGGCAGGCTCATCCACCAGGCGAAGACGGGCGACAGGGCCCAGAGGAGCACCAGCGGCGCGGCCACCGGCCAGGCCCCCGGCTTGAGCAGGACGAAGAGCGCGCCGGCCGCGACGGCGAGAACCACGCCCCAGCGAAGGTGCTGGTAGAAGCTGCGCAGCCTCAGGTCGACTCCGTACCCCGCCTGCGCGGCCGCGACCCATTCCAGCTGGTTCCGTTTCGACACGTAGAGCCGCCACAGCGTACGAACTACCGCGTCCACCATCAGCCAGGCTTGATGTGCCAGCACGGTTATGGCCAGTAGCGTCTGCGTTAGGGCCACATAGATGTCGTGCGAGACGGCGCGGAAATGGTTGCGCTTCGAGATACCCCAGCGCCGGGGAACGAGACCGTCGAGGACCGGTATGAAGGCCGGCACCGCTACCGATCCCAGGAAGAGGCTGGTCCAGAACAGAGGTGGAACCGCCGGCAGCACCCAGGCGGCCACCGCCATCGAGAATGACGCCGGCGCCGCCAGGCTGCGGCGCAGATTGTCCATCATCTTCCAGCGGCCGTGGGCTGGGATGCGAGTCCTCTGCCGGCGGCCGGCGGCGTCGCGTGCGTGGCCCAGGATCCAGGGTAGCAGCTGCCAGTCGCCTCGCACCCAGCGATGGTT
>CP070812.1:3295492-3341231 GCA_020344015.1 Gemmatimonadota bacterium | reverse complement strand
ATCTCCGGGAAGCCCAGCGCCTCGTGGATGAGCGTGAAGTAGACAGCGACGATGAAGGAGATGATCATCGCCGATAGCTCGCTCCAGGCGTTGATCCGCCACCAGAACCAGCGCAGCAGGAAGATGAGACCGGTGCCGGCGCCGATCTGCAGCAATATCTGGAACGCCTGCAGCGCGTTCTCCAGCCAAAGCGAGACGATACTAGCCAGGACGATGAGTACCACGGTGGAGATGCGTCCCACCCTGACGTAGTGATGCTCTTCGCCTCGCGAATACAGGAACCGCCGGTAGACGTCGTCGACGATGTACGAGGCGCCCCAGTTGAGATGCGTGCTGATCGTCGACATGTAGGCGGCGGCCAGTGAGGCGACGACCAGGCCGAGCAGCCCGTGGGGCAGGAAGACCAGCATCGCAGGGTAGGCCAGGTCGTGACGCACGATCGACGGGTCGATGCCCGGGAAGCGAGCCGTGATCGCATCCAGGTTCGGATAGACGATCAGGGAGGCCAGCGCCACGATGATCCAGGGCCAGGGCCGCAGCGCGTAGTGGGCGATGTTGAACCAGAGCGTCGCCCGCATCGAGTCCTTCTCGTTCCGCGCCGCCAGCATGCGCTGCGCCACGTACCCGCCGCCACCCGGCTCGGCACCGGGGTACCAAACGCTCCACCACTGCACCGCGATCGGGATGATGAAGACCGGCAGCGCGACTCGCCAATCGGTGAAGTCGGGAAGCAGCGACAGCTTACCCTCGAGCGCCGGGTGCGAGATCAACCCTGCCAGCCCTCCTACCTCAGGCTGCGCCAGCGCGTAGTAGGCCGCCGCGATCGAGCCGATCATAGCGATGGCGAAGAGCAGCAGGTCGGTGACCACGACGCCCCAAAGCCCCGAGGTCGCCGAGTAGATTACCGTGATCGTGCCGGCGATCAGCACCGTCGTGTACTTGTCGATCCCCAGCAGCACGCCGCCGATCTTGATCGCCGCCAGCGTGACCGAGGCCATTATCATCACGTTGAAGAAGACGCCCAGGTAGAGCGCCCGGAAGCCGCGCAGGAACGCGGCGACCGGACCCGAATAGCGCAGCTCGTAGAACCCGATGTCGGTAAAGGCACCCGACCGTCGCCACAGCTTGGCGTAGAAAAAGACCGTACACATCCCGGTGATCAGGAAGGCCCACCACAGCCAGTTCTGGCTCACACCGCCCGTCCGCACCATGTCGGTGACCAGGTTCGGCGTGTCGGTGGAGAACGTGGTCGCCACCATCGACGTCCCCAGCAGCCACCACGGCGCACTGCGACCCGACAGGAAGAACTCCTTCGTCCCCTTCCCCGCGCGCCGCGCGAAGACCAGGCCGACGGCCAGGGCGATCAGGCCGTAGAGAAAGACGACGAACCAATCGATACCGACAAGTTGCATGGGCTCGAGCTCCCGCTGCTCGGTGGGTTGCGGCTTCTTAATACACAGTTAGACGCCACGGCGCTAGCGTCGTCGCGTGGCAGCCGGGTCACCGGCGGATAGGGCGGAGGCGAAGCACCACTCGCTCCGTGCCCGCGCCACCTCAAGCAGGCAGCCTCACGCTACGTGGTGAGCTCGCGAACTTCGCGAAGTAGTCCTTCGCCTCCGCCCTAGCGATTGGGTGAGCGTGCCTAAGCACTCTTTGGTTGTAGGGAGCCGAGGGTGTCGTCGAGCGTAATTTGGAGCGCGCGGGCGGCGCAGCCGCCCTTCACGCGATCGAGGCGCGCGACATGGAGCGAGACGACCCCTCGGCTCCCCCAAAACCACCGGCCCAGGGGACCAGTTGGCGATTCTCGCATTCCCATCGTATTGTCAGCAGGCGGCACCCACCGAGCACCGATACGCTTAGATTACGACCCGAGGACCGCATGATCTCACGGCGCGATATGCTGAAGACCAGCGGCGCTGCCCTGGCAGGGCTGGCCGCCCTACCCACCAACTGGCCGCGGCTCCCCGGCTCAAAGCAGGACGAGGAGGATCTTGCACAGTACGTCGATCCGTTCATCGGCAGCGACGCCCACGGACATACTTATCCTGGCGCTAACCTGCCGTTCGGCATGGTGCAGCTCAGCCCCGACAACGGGGTGAACGGCTGGGATTGGTCTTCGGGCTACCACTGGTCGAGCGACCGAATCGCCGGGTTCAGCCACACCCACCTGACTGGCACCGGCATCGGCGACATGTACGACCTGCTGTTTATGCCCACCTTCACCGACGCGGCGCCGATCGGCGATTACAGCTCCGGCTTCTCCCACGAGCGCGAGGCGGCCGAGCCCGGGTACTATTCGGTCGACCTGCTCGATACAGGCATCAAGGCCGAACTGACCGCCACCGAACGCGTCGGCCTGCACCGCTACACCTTCCCGGAATCGACACGCGGCCGAGAAGCCTCGGTCGTCGTCGATCTCGGCCACTCCCTCAACTGGGACCGGCCCACCGACACGAAAATCATGGTCGAGAGCCCCACGCGGATCAGCGGGTACCGCATGTCGACGGGCTGGGCGCAGGACCAGCGCGTCTACTTCGCGGCCAGCTTCTCACGCCCCTTCCGGAATCACTGGCTCGAGAGCGAATGGACGACCTCGCCGTCGCAAGACTCGCTCCAGGGGACTCACGTGAAGGGCTGTTTCCAATTCTTGGGCGGCTCGGCCCAACCGCTGGGGGTGAAGGTCGCAATCTCGCCGGTGAGCATCGAAGGTGCGAAGCGGAACCTGCGTCGGGAGGTCCCAGGCTGGAACTTCGACGAGGTGCGCCGACAAGCGCACGAGGCTTGGAACCGAGCGCTGGGCAGCGTCCGGATAACGACGGCGAGTCGCGAGGACAAGGTGCTGTTCTATACGGCGCTCTACCACGCGCTACTCGCCCCACAGCTTTTCTGCGATGTGGACGGCGCCTATCGCGGGCCCGACGGTGAGTCACACAGCGGCAGCGGCTTCCAGAACTACACGGTGTTCTCACTGTGGGACACATTCCGGGCCGAGCACCCGTTGCTCACGCTGCTGCAGCCCGAGCGGGTGGACGACCTGATACAATCGATGATGGCGTTCTATCGAGAGGGCGGCCTGCTGCCGGTCTGGTCGCTGGCCGGAGCTGAGACGAACACGATGATCGGCTACCACTCGGTGCCGGTCATCCTCGACGCCTGGTCGAAAGGACTGACTGCCCTCGACCCGCGCGAAGCGCTGGAAGCGATGATCCAGAGCGCCACACAGGACGCCGAGGGCCTGCGCTTCTACAAGTGGCCGGCACCGATCTCGCTCGAGGAGGCCCGGGCGCGGGACGCCGCGCCGAACCTGCGGCGCGTTGCGTCGGTCGAACGGCGGCACGTGCAATCGATGGGTACGGTGGTAAACGGCTACGAGCGCACGCTCGCCGGGAACACCATGCGCTACCACTCGCCTGTGCCGGCGGCCCGCTCGGCGCTCATCTCCCGCACGGAGTCAGAGCCGCAACCCATCGAGTGGGAGACCGCTGCTGTTCCCGAATCCGCCCAGTCGAAGGTGAGCTTCCTCTGGCTCGCCGGGATGGATGCCAACGGGGACGGCAGACGCTTCGAACTCTACGTGAACGGCGAGCGGTGGTTCAGGTTCGACGGACCCGAGGTCCGCGACCGGAGTTTCACCGCCCGGGGGCCGGGCGGCGCAACGCTTACCTTCCGGGCGACCCACATCGATCAGCACAACGACCTTTTCGGCTTCATGGCTCTGAGCGTCCCCGCCTCGGCGGTGCAGGAGGGTGAACGACTGCAACTCCGGTTGCAAGGTGAGACCATCGGCACGCGCGACTGGTACATGACTTTCGAACATCCGATCGAGTCGCACGTCACGGTCGACAACGTGCACGCGCACGTGGAGGAAGAAGGCCAGATTCGACAGCTGGTCACCCTGGATATCGAGCACTACAGAGCGCCGACCGAGGCGATCGTCCGGATCGCCCGTGGCCGACCTGTCGAGACGCGGCTCGTATTCGGCAACAACCGCCTGCTGCTACCGGTGCTGCCGGTGGACAGGACAACCTCGACAGCGGTGGCGGTCGACCGCGCCGACGGCCCCACGCTGGAGGCCGAGCTGCAGCTGCGACCGGTGCGACCGTATCGCTACATTCCGGCGGACTGGGAACCCGAGTCGGTATCGAAGACTCTGGAGTATGCCTACGACGACTGGTGCATCGCGCGGCTAGCGGAAGCGCTGGGCGACGAGTACGAGGCCGAGCTATTCTACGAGCGCGCCACATACTACCAGAGTCTGTTCGACCGCTGGGCCGGGTTTATGCGTGGCCGGTTGGCCGACGGCGAATGGAAGGAGCCCTTCTCTCCGACGGCGGCATCGCACCGCCAGGACGAATACACCGAAGGGAACGCCTGGCAATACTCCTGGTACGTGCCGCACGACGTTCGCGGCTTGATCGAGCTGATGGGCGGGCGCGAGGCGTTCGTCGCCAAGCTGGACGAGCTGTTCGAGACGTCGTCGGAAATGGAGGGAACGGCACCGCCCGACATCAGCGGCATGATAGGCCAGTACGCCCACGGCAACGAACCGAGCCACCACATAGCGTACCTCTATGTCTATGCCGGCGCGCCCTGGAAGACGCAGGAGCGTGTCCGCCAGATCACCGAGACGCTCTACGGTACCACGCCCGACGGACTACCCGGCAATGAGGACTGCGGCCAGATGTCGGCCTGGTACATCCTGAGCGCCATGGGGTTCTATCCGGTGAACCCGGCTGAGGGCATCTACGTCATCGGAGCGCCGCATTACGAGCGTGTCGCCATAGAGCTGGGAGATGGCCGGGAGTTCAGTGTTGAGGCGCCGGGCGTCTCGGCTGTCAACAAGTACATTCAGTCGGCGACGCTCAACGGCCAGCTACTCGACCGCTGCTACATCACTCACGAGGAGATCGTCGCCGGCGGCACGCTCGCCTTCACGATGGGTGCGACACCCAACAGAGACTGGGCGACCGACGAGTCGGCCGCGCCGCCGTCAATGACGCCGGGCTAGCGCGCGACGCGCCCGAACGGAGGGACGATGGTCTCACGCAGGGGGATGCTACGCACCACCGGGCTCGCCGTGGCCGGGCTCGCCGTCGGGGCCCAGAGGTCCGATGCCCAGGCCGCGGGTGCCGGCCCGCCTCGAGGTTTTCAGGACTTCACCTCGCAGCGGCCGCCGGCCGAGGAGCGGAACTTCGTCAGCGACGCCGTCGAGGAAACGATCGCCGAAATGGTGCGTCGCATAGCGGACCCCGAGTTGGCCTGGATGTTCGAGAACTGCTACCCCAACACCCTCGACACTACCGTACAGCACACGACGATCGACGGCCGGCCCGACACCTTCGTCATCACCGGCGACATCCACGCCATGTGGCTCCGCGACTCGACAGCCCAGGTCTGGCCGTACCTGCCGTTGGCGCGAAAAGACGGGCGGCTGAAGGGCCTGCTGGCCGGTGTCGTCAACCGCCAGACCCGCTGCGTGCTCATCGACCCCTACGCCAACGCTTTCAACATCGGACCCACCGGCGGCGGCTGGAACGAAGACCTCACCGACATGAAGCCGGAGCTGCACGAGCGAAAGTGGGAGATCGATTCGCTCTGCTACACCGTCCGCCTCGCTCACGGCTACTGGAAGACGACCGGCGACGCCTCGGTGCTCGACGCGGACTGGCAAAACGCGGCCCGGCTCATCGTCAAGACGTTCAGAGAGCAGCAGCGGAAGGAGGGGCGCGGCCCATACAAGTTCCAGCGCGTCACAGCGGTCTCCTACGACACGGTGCCGTTGGGCGGCTACGGTAATCCGACGCGGAAGGTAGGGCTGATACACTCGATGTTCCGACCGTCCGACGACGCCTGCCTCTACCCGTTCCTTGTGCCGTCCAACCTGTTCGCAGTCGTATCGCTACAGCAGCTCGCCGAGATCTTCAACGAGGAGGTTGGCGATCGCGACTTTGCCAACCAGTGTGATGCCCTGGCGGAGGAGGTCGAGGCGGCGATCCGCGAGCACGCCGTACTCGAGCACCCGGCCCACGGTCGCGTCTACGCCTACGAGGTTGATGGCTTCGGTAACGCCCTCTTCATGGACGACGCCAACGTTCCCAGTCTGCTTGCGCTACCCTACCTCGGCGCCGCCTCCATTTCCGACACAGCGTACCAGGCGACACGGCAGTTCGTACTCAGCAGCGACAATCCATACTTCTTCAGCGGCTCCGCAGCCGAAGGCGTGGGCGGACCGCACGTCGGACTCGATATGGTCTGGCCGCTCGGCATAACGATGCGGGCCCTGACCAGCAGGGACGATGACGAGATCCTCCGATGCCTGCGCATGCTCAAGATGACAGACGCCGGGACCGGCTTCATGCACGAGTCCTTTCACAAAGACGATCCCTCGCGCTTCACTCGCTCCTGGTTCGCCTGGGCGAACACTCTGTTCGGCGAGCTGATCGTCAAAGTGCACGGCGAACGCCCGCAGCTATTGACCAGACCACTCTGACGTCCGATGCCGACTATCGATCGTCGTAGCTTCCTGGGCTCGCTGGGCGCCGCCGCCGTAGCCGGGTCGCTGCCGCGCCCGCTGAAGGCGTTCCTTGTGCCTGGCGAAGCGCAGCAACTTCCCACGGCGCCGCGCGTGGGGTTATTCCGCGAGGCCGACTTCCCGACTATCGACGCAAAGCCGATCCACGAGCGGACGCTGCGGGCGGCGCTCGATGGTCTGGAGATGGCCGAGCTGCGCGTCGCCGACCTCGGGACGCTGCCGCCGGATGCGTTCGACGTCTTCCTCAATCCGTACGGCTCGGCGTTCCCCAAGGACGCCTGGGGGGCGATCGTCGACTTCCTCGCCGCCGGCGGTAACTGGGTGAACGTCGGTGGCGTGCCGTTCTCGGTGCCGGTGCGACGCGAAGGTCGGGACTGGCGCGCCGAAGTCAGGCAGACCGCGTACCACAAGGTGCTGGGGATCACTCAGGCGTTCCCGGTCGATGTCGACGGACTCCGCGACTACGTCGCAGACCCGCGAGTCGCCATGGCTCGCGAGCTAGCCGAAGGCGTCAAGGCTGATACGGTCTACGAGCTCTACTACCGGCTCACCCGCGAGAAGGAGTTCACCGATGAGGACGGCTCCGACGGTCCCCGCGAAGGGGTCTTGACACCGCTCGTCTCGGTGGTGGGAGCCGGTGAGCATTCGGTCGCCGCACCGGTTGTTCGGGTCGACCGGATGCAAGGTCCCTACGCCGGCGGCCGCTGGGTCCTGGCGAACTTCGACGGCTCGATCTCGGCCGCCGCTCTGCGCGCCCTGGTCGATGACGCTACGCTGGGATCGCGGCAGCTGACGGTCGCGCCGTCGCTCGCCTGTTACCGTGATGGCGAGCGACCAGCTGTGACGGTGACGCTGAAAACGCCGGGCAGGGAACGCCGCGGTACCGGGCTTGCGTGCAGAGTCGAGGTCTTCGACGACCGGAACGAAACGATCGCGATGGCCGACCTACCGCTCGAGGGGAGCGGCTTCATCGCCGCCGCCGCGGCGACTCTGGAACCGGCGCTCGGCCGCCTGGAGCCCGGGCTCTACCGGGTGGAGGCGGCAGTCGCGTCGGAAGACCCGAGCTTCGACGGCTTGGAGGCGACGTCCGGGTTCTGGATCTACGACCGGGGGTTGCTCGCGGCAGGCCGACCCTTCACGACCGACACTCACAACCTCCTACGCGACGGCGCCCCCTATATCGTCACCGGGACCTCGTACATGGCGACGGATGTACATCGTCGTTTCCTGCTCGAGCCCAACCCCCACCTCTGGGACTGCGACTTCGCCGCCATGAGGCGCGCCGGCGTGAACATGATCCGCACGGGTATCTGGACGGGCTGGCGTCGATACATGCCGGGGCCGGGCTCGGTCAACGAGGCGGCGCTCCGCGCGCTCGACGCCTTCCTGCTCTCGGCCCGGCGCCACGAGATGCCGGTCATCTTCACCTTCTTCGCCTTCGTGCCGCACGCGTGGGGCGGCGAGAACCCGTACCTCGATCCGCAGGCCGTGGAGGCGCAGAAGGAGTTCGTCTCACGCATAGTAGAGCGCTACAAGGAAATGAACGACGTGATCTGGGACCTCATCAACGAGCCGAATTGTTGTTCGCCAGCTCGGCTATGGCAGACGCGTCCCAATTACGACGAGCACGAGACCCGCGCCTGGGAAGCTTGGCTGCGCGAGCGTTTCTCGATCGATACGGACGAGGAATTACAGTCGACGCTCGCCGAACTGTGGCGAACACTCCCCAATGAGGCCGTGGCCCTGCCGCGGCTCCAAGAGTTCGGAGACCGCGACATCTTCGAGGGACTGCGGCCGCTGAAGGCGATGGAGTACCGCCTCTTCGCCAACGATGTGTTCACCCGCTGGGCCCGGGAGATGGCGGCCATGATCCGCGAGGCGGGCGGCCCGCAGCAACTGGTCACCGTCGGCCAGGACGAGGGCGGTACCTACGAGCGACCGGCCCCCATGTTCCACGGTCCGGTCGTCGACTTCACATCCAACCATACCTGGTGGCTGAACGATGACCTGCTCTGGGACAGCGTGGTCACCAAGACGCCCGACCGCCCCAACCTGATCTCCGAGACGGGGATCAGGCTCTACGAGCGGATCGACGGGAGCGCCTGGCGCACGGAGCAGGATGCCCGCGACCTGCTCGAGCGCAAGCTCGTCCTCGCGACAGTGACCGACACCGCCGGTTTCGTCGAGTGGATCTGGAACACCAACCCCTACATGCCGCTTGACAACGAAGTGGCGATCGGCCTGCTGCGGGCAGACGGCTCGGCGAAGCCCGAGCTCCACGTGCTCGAAGGGATCTCGCGCTTCGTGGCAGATTCGATGCGCGACCTCGTACCTCGGGAGCCCGAACCGATCGTCATGGTGATCCCGCACTCCCACATGTTCTCGGTGCGCAACTACGCGACGGCGGCCACACAGCGCTGCGTCCGGGTGATGCACCATCACCTGCGGGTCACGATGGGCGCCGTCGGCGAGTACGCACTCGATCGTCTCGGCTACAGGCCGAAGCTCATCGTGCTACCCTCGCCCCGCATCCTCAGCGAGGCGGCCTGGCAGCGTCTGCTGGAGCTGGTGCGCGATGGCGCAACGCTCCTCGTCACCGGCCCCATAGACTCCGACGAGCACTGGCTGCCGGTCGAACGGCTCGAACGCTTCGGCGTGGAAGCCACTGTCAGGCCGGTGGCCCAGGAAGAGCACCTCGGTATCGGGGACATGCTGTACCGGCTGAGCTACCGGGGGGACAAGTTCCAGCGCCTGGAGAAGTCGGTGCAGGTGACCGGAGCGCCGGCCCGGGTCGCCGAGTTCAGCGAGGGACGCGGTCGCGTGATCTGGTCGCCGCTACCCGTCGAGCTGGCGGAGCAAGTCGCCCCCACCGCCGTCCTCTACCGCGATGCCATCGCCACCGCGAACGTCGCGCCGCTCTTCCGTATCGAGCGACCCGATCCCGGAGTTCTGGTCTATCCAGCCGTCTTTGGAGAAGCGGTGCTCTACGGGATCGTCTCGGAGCTCGGCTCGGCGACCGAAGTACGCCTCACCGACGCAGGGACCGAAACCTCTCTCGAGGTCGCCCTACCCCCGGGACGCGCCGCCCTCCTACTGGTGAACCGCAGGGACGGCCGCACCCTCGGCCGCTACGCGCCCGACGCCAGATCTTCGGGGTAGTGGCCCGTCGCCACCAGCTCCCTCAGCTGGGCCTCGACGTAGGGCTTGTCTTCACGGTGGGTGACTCCCAGCCAGGGGCCCGGCGTCGGAATCACACGCACCCGCATTTCGCCGGTAGCGATCAGGTCGTTCACCGAGTTGCTCAGATAGAACTCGGCGTCGGGGTCGTCGCCGTGCTCGGCCAGGAAGCGCTCGAACTCACGCTCGAGTAGCGGGAAAGCGGCCGGTGTCGCCGCCCAGAGGTTCATCGATACTGTCTCGTCGCCGGTCAGCTCCCGGCGCTCGCCCTCAACGGTGAAACCGCTCAGCACGCCATCCGCTTCGCCGATCTTCTTCAGCTCGGTCACCCGTGCCAGGTAACCCTCGTCGTCGACCTCGCACACGGCGCGCGAGACACCGCCGTGCGGGGAGAGCGTATCTCGCAAGGTGTAGCCCGCCGCGGCGAACTCCAAGCTTTCTGAACCTGCGACTTCGAGAAGGTGCCGCGCCAAAACATCGTACGCCGTGGCGCCATAGAAATCGTCGGCGTTCATCACGACGAACCGATCCAAAGTCGCGAAGCGCGCGGCGAGCACCGCGTGTCCGGTGCCCCACGGCTTTCCCCGACCCGCAGGGGCAGAGAAGCCCGGCGGCAGGTCGTTCAGCTCCTGATGTACAAACTCGAGAGAAGGCAAGCCGGGGAAGCGGCCCGCCAGGCCCTCACGGAACGCGGATTCCAGCTCGGGCCGGATCACCAGCAGGACTCGCTCGTACCCGGCCCGCGCCGCGTCGTAGATCCCGTAGTCCAGCAGCGCCTCGCCGCTAGGCCCCACCGGTTCCAGCTGTTTTAGGCCGCCGTAGCGGCTGCCGATCCCCGCGGCCAGCACGATTAGCGTCAGTTGCATGTGGTCATCGTAACCCCGGCGCTGGTGAAATTCCACGGCCTTCCCAGCCGGCCGGGGTTGACACGTGGCACGACCATGATAAAAATCGGGCTTCACACTCACAGCCAAGGAGCCCCCCGTGAAGGACACCCAGAGCCGGATTATCGCTGTGCTCGTCTTCCTCTGCCTGGTCGCAGTGGCCATCGGCACTATGTTTTGACGCTCGGCGAGAAAACCTAGACGCTAATGCGAAGAGCCCCGGGGTCGCCGACCCTGGGGCCCTCGCTCTCTCGGTTGACGCAGCTTCTCAGCTACCGCTGCGCTCCTCCTCCCACTCTTCATGTGTCATTAGCTGCAGCAACTCCATCCCTTCCCGCTCCAGCCGCAAGTTCAGGTCGCTGAGCTTCTCCTCACCCGTCAGCTCACCGAACTCTGCCTCCGCATCACCCAACTCGACGCCCAGATTCTCCATGCGCGCCAGCTCGGAATCCGTTGGCCGCCCGGCATAACCGTTCACGGCGCCGAAGAGACCGCCGAGCTTCTCGCGTAGCTGCTCCTCCGTCGAGAAGAGTCCCTCCTCGCCGGTGGAGACTACGCTGGCCCGGAACTCCTCCAGCTCGTCGGCGTAGTCGTTCAACCGCCGGGCCGTACCGCCGCCCACCGAGTCGGCGCGCTCGCGCGCCTGGTCGCGGAGATCGACCACCGCCTCGACCACGTAGCTCAGTCGCTCGAGCATGTCGTAGATCTGGAGGGCCGTTCGCTGCTGAAGCTGCCGGTCTTCCGGCGAATGCGGCGAGCGCGGGTCGGGTACGAGGCTGACCTCGCCTTCGTAGCTGTTGCGTCCCTTGACGATCTTGTAGGTGTACGTCCCTTCCGGCACCCGCGGGCCCTCGAATACCGGCACCAGCGCGCTGGCCGCCGGGACTTTAGGCGCCGGCATCCTCATCGGCCAATCGACCCGGTTGATGCCGCGGACTTTGCCGGCGGGGATTTCGGTGATCAATTCGCCCTCGGCGTCGAAGACCTCGAGCTTCATGTCGCCGAAGATGTGGCGCCGCGCCTGATAATAGACGATCGAGGCCGCCTCCGATGGGTTACGGCCCACGAACTCATCGGAGCCGGGGAACCAGGCACCCATACCTCCGCCGATCATCTGGACCGAGGCGCGCGTCGGCAGAATGGCCAGCTCAGCCACCAGAACCTCCGGCGTCAGGCCACGCAACGGCGTTATGTCGTCCAGGATATAGATCCCGCGCCCGTGCGTCCCCACGATCAGATCGTTCTCGCGCGGATGGATCGCCAGGTCGTGCACCGCAACCTTCGGGAAGTCGGTGGCGTAACGTGCCCACGACTGGCCACCGTCCAGACTGATGTAGAGCCCGAACTCGGTGCCGAGGAACAGTATGTCCGGACTCTCCAGGTCCTCCCTCACGACGAACGTGTAGCCCTCGACGTCCTCGGTGACCAGCGACTCCCACGTCTCGCCGTAGTCCCGCGTACGATACAGGTACGTCGTCATGTCCCCGGCGCGATGACCATCGAACGTCACGTAGGCGGTCGCATCATCGTGACGGCTCGCCTCCACGTGCGAGACCCACGTGTGCCGCGGCAGGCCGTCGACATTGCGGACCACGTTCCTCCAGTTCGCACCATCGTCGCGCGTCAGGTGCAGGTTGCCGTCGTCGGTACCGACCCAGATCACCGCTGGGTTCACCGGCGACTCGCTGATCGTGTAGATCGTCGTATGGTTCTCCGCCGACGTGGCATCGGTGGTCAGACCGCCGGATTCCTCCTGTTTCTGCTTCTCCGGGTCGTTCGTCGTCAGGTCGTCCGACAGGCGCTCCCACGAATCGCCGCGATCTGTCGTCCGATACAGGAACTGGGCGCCCATGTACAGCGTGCCAGGATTCCTCTGGCTCACGTGGATCGGCGTGTTCCAGTTAAAGCGCAGCTTTGTATCCTCCGTCTCGGGATACGGCCGGATGTCCTTCGTCTCACCCGTCGACTTCTGCAGGCGCGACAGGTTGCCGCCCTGGTACTCCACGTAGATGAAGTCGGGGTCGCTCGGATCGACAAAGACGTGGAAGCCGTCGCCGCCGAACAGCAGGTTCCAATCCGACGGCATGATGCCGCCCGACTTCCGCGACGGGCCGACCCAGGTCCCGTTGTCCTGGAGGCCGCCGTAGACGTTGTACGGGAACTCCATGTCGTAGCTGATCTCGTAGAACTGCGAGAGGGGTAGCCCTTTGGCGTGGCGCCAGGCGCCGCCGTGGTCGTAGGAGAAGTAGACCCCGCCGTCGGTGCCGAGGATCAGCTCCTCGTTGTTCAGCGGGTTGATCCACATCGCGTGATGGTCGCTGTGCACGCTACCGATGTCAAAGCCGCCAGCGCTGAACGGCGAGGTGAACGAATCGCCACCGTCGTCCGAGACCGTGAGCAAGAAACCCGGCTTGTAGATCCGATCCGGGTTCACCGGGTCCGGCACGATGTGGGCGAAGTAGAAAGGTCGGCTCGTGATGTTCATCGACGAGTTCGCCTCTTCCCACGTCGCGCCCATGTCGTCGGAACGATAGAACGCAGTCTCCTCCGCCTCGACGAGCGCGTAGACCCTGGTGGGCCGCGGCGGTGACACGGCGACCGCGATCCGGCCCTTGTCGCCCTCGGGCAGCCCCACCGTCAATTCCTGCCAGGTGTCGCCGCCGTCGACCGAGCGGTAGAGCCCGCTGCCCGCGCCGCCGGAGTTGAAGAAGTACGGCCAGCGCCGAAACTCCCACATGCCGGCGTACAGGATGTTCGGCGCGTGGGGGTCCATGGAGAGATCGGAGCAGCCCGTGTCCTCATTGATGTAAAGCACCTTCTCCCAGGTCTCCCCGCCGTCGGTGGTCCGGAAGACCCCACGCTCCTGGTTCGCGTTCCAGAGGCGACCGGTGGCACAAACGAACACGCGGTCGCCGTTCAGCGGATCGACGGCGATCCGCGCAATGCGCTCGCTGTCCTCGAGACCCAAGTGCTGCCAGGTATCGCCGCCGTCGGTCGACTTGTAGATGCCGTCCCCCACCGAAACGCTGTTGCGGACCCAGGTCTCGCCGGTCCCGACCCAAACGACGTCGTGGTTCGATGGGTCGATCCTGACCGCGCCGATCGACATCGTGTAATCGTCGAAGACAGGCTCGAACCGCAGGCCCCCGTCTCTCGATCTCCAGACGCCGCCGCTCGCCGAACCGATGTATATGGTGAGCGGGTACTCGGGGACCGCATCCATCGCCGCGATCCTCCCGCTCATCGTCGACGGCCCGATCGCCCGTGCCCGCAAACCGCCGAACGTCGCCGATTCGATCTTGATCTGGGCGTCCGCCACAGCCGGCAGCGCCAGCAGCACCGCCAGGGCGACGCAGCTCCGCCAGGCGTAATCCAGCCAGGTGCGCATCGTGACACTCCTTCTCCCGTTTATGACTGCAGTGATCCTTCCCTCACAAAAGAAAGGCCAGCTTCACTGCTGGCCCTCTTCACTCTTCTCCGGCATGACGAACAGCGAGTCCGCCAGCTCGACGTTCAGCTCCACCAGGTCGATGGTCACCGCCTGACCCGCCGGAGCACCCTTGGGTCGCGCTTCGATCGAGTGCGCGATCATCAGGCCACCCACGTCTTTGTAGTCGCTGACGATCGTCTCGAACTCGACCGTGCGACCCTGCACTTGCCGAACGCCCTCCATCCTGATCGGGATGAAGTACTCCGAATCGAGGTAGTAGTACTGTATGCTGCCACTCTTCATCGTGACCTTGAGCTTGTACGCCTGCGTCCCTTCCGTCTCCTCCATTCCGAGCAGCTCGACCGCGTGCCCGGATTCCTCCCAGCCGACCAGCGGGCCGTCCACGTCGGCCGTCTCCCAGAGGTCCTCCGCCTGGTCGTCCGGCACCTCCTCCGGATCCGTGTTACCCGTAAACGGCATTACCTGCCAGGCGGTCTCGCCGTCATAGGCCTGAACGCCCGTAATACCCTGGAACACGAACTCGATGCGAGCCATGTTCGGGCGTTTGGCCATCACCGTGAACGGCGCCTCGATACCCATGCCGCCCATCATCATCTTGCCGGTCATCTTCATCGACTGTACAGCTTGCCAGGCCTCCAGGCCGCCGATCGCCTCGTAGTAATTGTTCAAGACCTCGTCGAGGTCCTGGGCCTGTGCCGGCGCGGCCAGTACCGCCACGACAGCCAGCGCTGCCAACTTCTTCAACATGAGAAATCCTCCTGGTTTGGTGAACTGGGGCACACAAGACGGCACCCCCCCCCGGAGGCCGCACCGCTCGTGGATCCTAATGCTCGTGTTGTCGGCTGGTATGATGCCTGTCTAGAGGCCCGGTGGCAACCGCTGGAATTCGAGAATCCTCGAATAGCTCGGCATGCTGAACGGGGCGTCGTCCATATCGAGCTCGATCGTCCCGATCATAAGCCAACCCTAGAGGGTGGTGTGGTCGTCAAAGTAGTGTGACACGAGCCCAAAGCCCCAAGACATCAGCGATAGGCGACACATGGCCCGGCATGATATGACCTCAGGTCTCGCCCGAATTCTGCTCGCCCTGGCGAGTGTTCTTTTGGTGGCGTGCAGCGGGGCGAACGAACCCGCCGCCGGCGAATGGCAGGCCGTCTACGATACAATAGGTGACACAGTCGTGGTACGGACGGAGCGTGGCAGCGTCTGGGGAGATACGGCGAGACTGGTCGCCGACCTGACTATCGGTCAGTTCGAGGGCCCCGACGAGTACATGTTCGGCCGCGTACGCTCGCTGGCGGTGGCGGCGGATGGAGCCATCTACACCTTCGACAGCCATGCGACCGAACTGAGGAAATACGGACCCGACGGCACTTATCTGGGAACGTTCGGCCGTGAAGGTGGCGGCCCCGGCGAGTACAAACGCCCCGACGGCGGGCTCGCCGTGCTCTCCGACGGCCGGGTTGTGCTTCGCGATCCGGGCAACACCCGGCTGACCGTCTATTCCGGCGAGGGCGAGTACCTGGAGGGCTGGCGGATTAGGGGCAGCTTCAACACCTCGCGCCGGCTCTACCGCGACACCGCCGACGCCGTCTACCCGATGATCCTTCTGGATCCACAAGCCGACGTCACCGAGTGGAGCTACGGTCTCGTACGGTACTCCAGCGACGGCCAGATCGGAGACACCTTCCCGGCTCCGGTCTACGATTTCGAGCCTCCGCAGCTCGTGGCTCGACGGCAGAACGAAGACGGCACGAGTACCAGCGTCAACTCGGTGCCGTTCAGCCCCGATGACTACTGGACCTTCAGCCCAATGGGCTACATGGTAGGCGGTCTCTCGACCCGCTACGCCATCGATCTCTTCCTGGCGCCGGAGCGTGTGCTGCGCATCGAGCGCGTCAACTGGGAACCTGTTCGCGTATTGCCCGCAGAGAAAGAAGAGCGAGAGCGTATCTCGACGGCGAACTCGCGGCAAACCCAGCCAAACTGGCGCTGGAACGGGCCACCGATCCCCGACACAAAGCCTCCCTTCGGCGGAATGCTCATCGGAGACACGGGGCGAGTCTGGGTGCTTCTGCACCAGGAAGCTTACCAGATCGAACTGGCCGAGGACTACAACGAACCGGAAAGTCTCGGCGAGATCCCCGAGCGTACCTGGCTCGAGCCGGTGGCATTCGACGTATTCGAACCGGAGGGTCGCTACCTGGGGATGGTCCGCGCGCCGCGGGGCTTTTCGACCTACCCGAGGCCGGTTATTCGCGGCGACACCGTCTGGGCGGTGGTGCGCGACGACTTGGACGTACCGTACATCAAGCGCTTCCACATCGAGCACGGACGCGATAAGACCTAGCGAGCGAAACTGATGGACATACGAGAGCGCGCAGCAGACGTTTTGTGCGGCTTAGGAATCGCTGCTCTGACCGCCGTACTGGCCGCATGCGCCGGCGGTTCTGGCTCGCCCAAGGCCCACGAGTGGCGAGCCAGCTACGACACGATCGGCGATACACTCGTCGTCCGCACCGAGAGCGGCAGCGTCTGGGGCGACACGGCCATGCTGGTCGCCGACTTGACGATCGGTCAGTTCGAGGGCCCGGACGAGTACTTGTTCGGCCGGGTGAGATCGCTCGCCGTCGCGTCCGACGGCTCGATCTACACCTACGACGAGCACGTTAAGGAGCTGCGCAAGTACGCAGCGGACGGCACATACGTCGCCACGTTCGGGCGCCGGGGCGGCGGCCCCGGCGAATACGAGGAACCCGACGGCGGCCTGGCGATCCTGCCGGACGGGAGAATCGTATTGCGCGACCCCGCGAACGCCAGGCTCAGCGTCTTCTCCCCGCAGGGCGAGTACCTCGACGGGTGGCGTAGCCGCGGCGGTCTCCACACCTCGCGGCGCCTCTACAAGGACACCGCCGGTAGCGTTTACACGCTCCTGCTGCTGAACCTTGAGGGCGGCATCGATGACTGGACGACCGCCCTAGTTCGCTACGGACCCGACGGCGCCCCGGGCGACACTCTCGATCCACCCACGTACGCTTACGAGACCCCCGAGATACGGGCGAGCGACGAGGAGGGGGACCACTTACTTTCCAGCTGGATTCCCTTCACCCCCAGGGATTCCTGGGCCTTCAGTCCACTGGGCTATTTCGTGGCCGGCGTCTCGTCCAGCTATACCATCGACCTCCATATCGCGCCGGACAGAGTACTGCGAATCGAGCGGGCCGACTGGCAGCCGGTGCCCGTCAAGCCGGAGGAGAGGGCCGAGCAGGAGCGCATAGAGACGGCGGGAATGCGCCAGCTCGATCCCGGCTGGCGCTGGAATGGACCACCGATCCCCGACACCAAGCCGCCCTACGAGCGTTTCTTCGTCGGCGAGGACGGTCGGATCTGGGTCCAGCTGTACCAGGAAGCTCACAAGATCGAGACAGCCGAGGATTACGCCGGCGAAGATGAACCGGGCCAGATCCCCGAGCCCACGTGGATCGAGTCGGTGGCCTTCGACGTCTTCGAGCCCGACGGCCGCTACCTGGGTATGGTACGAGCGCCGGACGGTCTGGCGACCTATCCCACACCGGTCGCCCGCGGCGACACCCTATGGGCGGTGGTGGAGGACGAGCTGGACGTGCCGTATATTGTACGTTTCATAATCGGCCACGCCGCCGGCACTTCGAGCTAGCCGCTACCGCCCGATTCGCCGTGTGCGATCCTCGGCCACCACTCCTCGAACTGGAAGCGGTCCCGGTTGCGGTGGCAACCCCGGCAGGTTCCCTCATCCGGTATCCGGCCGCCGGCCGCCAGGAACGCTTCGCGGTCCGACATGATGGCCGCATCTCGGTACAGCGAGCCCGGCCCGTGGCAGCCCTCGCAGCCAACACCCTCACCCACTTCGAACGTGTCGGCGAACAGAGCCTCCGGGTCCTGGGCGCCAGTGCTGTGACACAGTAGACAGCGATCGTCCTCGCGGGGATTCTCCATGTCCTGGAAGTACGGCCGCTGCCGGGCGAGGAAGAGCGCCCAGTCGGTCGCCAGCCGCCAATACGCGGAGGCGTGCCTACTGCTGATCCAACGCAGGTACGGGTTGCCGTGCGCCTCGCCGAGGTGACACGCCCGGCATTCGTGCGACCCGACGTATTGCGGGTGGTCACGCTTGCTACCCCGCACCGCGCGCCGCAGAAACTGCACTTCGATCTCCCGCACCGCACCCATTTCGTCGCGGCCGAAGGTGACGCTCCAAGGCTCCGAGCGGCAGTAGAAAGAATCCGGCCCCATCGGATATATCTCGTCTGCCCCGAAGTCCTGAAGCTTCAGCAAGTCGCCCGCGACCCAGACCTTGAAGTGGAAATCTTCGCTCACATCGTAGAGGCCCTGGTATTCGTACAGCTTTGCCGCCTCGATATCGACCGCCGCCGGGCGCTGGAACGCGTAGTCAGCAGGCAGCTTGTTGGCGCTGTCCCGCTTACCCGGATCCGCGCCCGCCGCGAGCAGCTGGTCCACCAGCTCCGGCTGACCCGCGCGGTATGCCACGTGCAGAGTCGTCCAGCCTTCACGGGTCGCCGCGTCGGGATCGGCACCGCGAGCCAGCAACAGCGCCGCTACGTCGCTGCACCCGCGCCGTGCCGCGACGTGGAGCGGCGTACGGCCCCATTGGTTTTGCACGCCGATATCGGCGCCCGCCTCCAGCAGCAGCTCGACCATGTCGGGACGGTCGTAGTGGCAAGCGCGGTGCATGACCGTGCCACCGTCGAAACCCACTCTGTTCACCGGCGCGCCCGCCGCCACGAGCTGCCGAAAGATGTGCCAGTGCTCGCCCGTCGCCGCCCAGTCCAGCGCCGTCATCCCCAGGGCATCGGTGGCGCTGACGAGCTCCGGGTCGGCTTCCAGCGCCCTGCGGACCGCGTTCTCGTCCCCGCGCCGCGCGGCGGCGACAAACTCGCGAGCCCCTTGCGCACAAACGGGGACAGCGGCAAGCAGCGCCCAAGCTGCCAATGCGATGATCGCTACGCTGTTCTTCATGTTCGATTCCCTTGCCCGGTTTCCACGATGCCGGACGGGGCCATCGACCCGAGTCGGCCGGCGGCCCCGTCATCGGCTCCGACTTCTTTCTGCCTACTGCGTGCCGCCGATCTCGGGCACCGGGCCCAGCACGTCCTCTATAGTGAGATTATTGATCGGCCCCAGGTCGAGCGCCCTGATGCCCTCCTCGATCGTCGCGCGATCGCCCACCACGATGACCGCCATCCGGTCGGGTACGATGTACTTCTGCGCCACGCGCTGCACATCCGCCTGAGTGATCCCGAGGATGCGCTCCACGTACTCGTTGAAGTAGCCGTCCGGCAGGTCGTAGAGCTCTAGCTGCGTGAGCTGCCCGGCGATCCCCGCCACAGTCTGGAATCGGCTCGGGAAGCGGAGCGCCACGAAGTTCTTCGCCCGCTCCAGCTCTTCTTCGGGCACCGGCTCCAGTATGCCGTTCAGCTCCTTCATGAACTCGGTGAGCGCCGCGTCGGTTACCGCCGTCTGCACAGCGGAGCTGGCCCGGAAGGGTCCGGCCAGCTGTGCGAAGTCGAAGTAAGAACCGGCGCCGTAGGTGTAGCCATGCTCCTCGCGCAGGTTCTGGTTGAGCCGCGAGGTGAAAGAGCCACCGAGGATCGTGTTCATCACGACGATCGCGTAGTAGTCGTCGGTCAACCGCGGCACGCCGATACGGCCGATGCGGATCTCCGACTGCGCCGCGCCCGGCTTGTCCACAAGATAGACATTGCGGCTCGTCACCTGCTCCGACTCGGGCCAATCGATCGACGGGATGCGGCCGCGCTCCCAGTCGCCGAACAGCGCCTCGAGCTTGGGCCTCATCTCGTCCATAGTCACGTCGCCCACCACGACGAAGAAGGCGTCGTTGGGTCGGAAGTACGTCTCGTGCCAGCGCTCCAGATCACCCACCTCCATCGCCTTCACCGCGTCCGGGTAGCCGATAGCCGGGTGACCGTACGGATGATCGGGGTACAGCGTCCGGTCGAAGGTCACCGACGCGATGGCCCGCGGCTCGTCCCGCGCCTGCAGCATCTGGTTCAGTCGTTCCAAGCGTTTCCGCTCCAGCTCCTCACCCGGGAAGTCGGGCTCCAGCGCCACGACGGCCATCAGCTCCAGTGCCGGGTCCAGCCGGCTGACCGGCGTGTGCAACGATACCGTCGTTTGGTGACCGCCGGCCCGTACCGACAGTCGCGCACCCAAGAAGTCGATCTCGTCGGCCAACTGCAGCGCGTCGCGACCGCCGGCGCCCTCGTCCATCATGTCGGTCGCCATGCTGGCCAGCCCGATCATGTCCTGCGGGTCGGACGCGTAGCCCGCTCCCACCACCAGGTTCACCTGCACGAGCGGCACGTTGTGCTTCTCCAGCATGATCACGCGGGCGCCGCTCGACAGCTCGGCCCGCTGAATCGCCGGCAGTACCAGCGCCGGTGGCGGTCCCAACTCCGGCGGCGCACTCCGATCCGGCACCTGCGCCTCCAACCGCGGCGCCAAGAGCGCCACAAAAACAGTAGCCCCCACTATCGCTCTCATCCTCCTACTCCTAGTCGTTATCGCCATCGTCATCGTTTTCGTTATCGCTTTCGTCGCTCACGGGCCCTCAGTCCGTCTTCGGCTTCGTCGCCTCGGACGCCAACTCCGTCTGCCCTTCCGGCACCACGCTCAACACCACGCGCCCGTCATCTCGCAACCACGTCTGCGCCGCAGCCTGGATGTCGGCGGGATCGAGCGCCATGTAGCGCGCCAGGTCCTCGTTGAAGTAGTCCGGGTTACCCGTGTAGATGTAGAACGCGTTCAGTCGGTCGGCCTTGCCGCCGAAGCCGCCGATCCGCTCCAGCCCGTCCAGTCGACTGGCCTCGAGCTGGTTGAGCACCCGCTGCACCTCCCGAGCACTGGGCGGCTCCGCCTTGATTCGGTCGATCTCCTCTTGGATCACCTGCTCCAGCTCGTCCAGGTCGTGCCCGGCCCGCGCCGTCGCCACTATCGCGAAGCTCGAGCCCAGCTCGCCCGAGCCCTGATAGGCGGAGACGTTCTGGGCGATCTGCAGCTCGTAGACCAGTCGCTGGTAGAGCCGCGATGTCTTGCCGCCGGCCAGCACGTCGCCCAGCACATCCAGTTCGGCATCGCCGGGCGTGTAGTACGCCGGCGAGTGCCACGACATGTAGAGTCGCGGCAGCGAGACGCGGTCCTCGTGGACCAGCCGCTTTTCCTCCGTCAGGAAGGCGACGGTCGCGTCGGCCGGCGGTACCGGTGGACCTGCGGGCACATCGGCAAACCACTTCTCGACCAGCGCCCGTGCCTCCGCGATGTCGATATCGCCGGCGATGGAGAGGCTGGCGTTGCTCGGGCTATAGTAGGTCGAGAAGAACTCGACCACGTCCTCGTAGCTGGCCGCCGACAGGTCCTCCTGCGATCCGATTGTCGGCCAGTGATACGAGTGCTCCGGCGGATACATATTCTGGCGAATGATCAGCGAGGCCATGCCGTATGGCCGGTTCTCGTACGACTGGCGGCGCTCATTCTTCACCACGTCACGCTGCCCGTCCACCTTCTCCGGCGACATGGCATCGAGCAGGTAGCCCATGCGATCCGATTCGAGGAAGAGCGCCAGCTCCAGCGCGTTGCTGGGGATGTCCTCCCAGTAGTTCGTGCGGTCCGGGTTCGTCGACCCGTTGTTGTTGCCGCCCGCCGCCTCGAGCCAATTGTCGAAGGCGCCCTCGGGCACGTGCCCCGAGCCTTCGAACATGATGTGCTCGAACAGGTGAGCGAACCCAGTGCGACCCGGCTTCTCGCGCCCCGAGCCCACGTGGTAGTAGACGTTCACGCTCACCGTGGGCGTCGTGTGATCCTCGTGCAGGATCACGTTCAGCCCGTTGTGGAGCACGAACCGCTCGTACGGTACGACGAGCCGCGTGTCCTCCTGCGCGTATCCCGCGGTCGCGCACAGCAGGACGAAGATCGGTAGAATGCGTCGCATCCTTCATCTCCTGGATTCTTGGGTCTGTGATGGCAGTTGCAGCGTCGCCGCCCCGGCGCCGCTCTGAGGATTAGACCCGCAGGGGCACCGGAAGGTTGCCGGACAGATTGGGGCACTTCGGGCCGGGACGCCAGTTCGGCCGGTGCAGACCGGAGGCCGGGACGGTGACGGCGCGGCGGTGGGCCACGAGCCCTGCCGACAGGGAGGAGGCCGGGAGAACCAGCTCGCGGAGGTCGCGAACTCACCACTGAGGGTTCGGTCGCCCTCCCAAGGTGGCGCGAGCCCGGAGCGAGTGGTTCTCCCGCCTCCGACCGACCCCGGGCGACATGAAGCGAGGGCCCATCGCCGCGCCCGACCACTACCGCCGCCGACCTCTACTCCAGCCGGTACTTCTCGATCAGGCGGTTGAGGCGCGGCCTCGAGATACCGAGGATCTCCGCCGCCCGCGCCTTGTGGCCGCCGCTCGCGGCGAGCACGCGGACGACGTGCTCCTTTTCCGTCTCGTCCAGCGTGGGAAGGTGGGCCGGCGATTCCGCCGGCACTTCGGCGATCGCGAGGTGCTCCGGCCTGATCACGTCGCCGGTGGCGAGGACGACGGCTCGGGTGAGGCAGTTCTCCAGCTCGCGCACGTTGCCCGGCCAGCGGTGGCGCATCAACGCGTCCATCGCCTCGCGCGAGATCACCTGCGGCTCGTGGTGCAACGTGCGACTGGCCCGCCTCACCAGATGCTCGGCCAGGTCCGGCACGTCGTCGAGCCGTTCGCGCAGCGGCGGCACCGCAATCTCGACGACCCGCAGCCGATAATAAAGGTCCTCGCGGAAACGCGCGTCGCCGATCATCTCCTCGAGGTTGCGGTGCGTGGCGGCGATGACCCGCGCCTCGCTGCGCTCTGGCCGCTCGCCGCCCACCGGGTAGTACTCGTGGTCCTCCAGCACGCGTAGCAGCTTGCTCTGAAACTCGATCGACGTATCGCCGACCTCATCGAGGAAGATCGTGCCGCGGCCCGCCAGCGCAAAGCGGCCCCGGTGGTCGGCGATCGCACCGGTGAACGCGCCTTTCACATGCCCGAACAGCTCCGACTCGAGCAGCGTCGATGCAAAGGCCGTGCAGTTGACCAGGATGAACGGCTCCGCCGCGTCGGGCGAGTTGAAGTGGATCGCCCGCGCGATCACTTCCTTGCCCGTCCCCGTTTCGCCGCGGATCAGAACGTTGGCACGGTTGGCGGCCAGCTGGCCGACCAGCTTGTAGATCTCGATCATCCGCGGATCGTGACCCACCAGCTCATCCAGCTTGTAGGCGCTCGCCTCTTCCTCGGCGGCGCGCCGCGCCCGTTCTCGCGTACGACGGTCCTCGAACACCTTGGCCAGCACGCGACGCAGGTCGTGCAGGTCGAGCGGCTTGACCAGGAAGTCGTGCGCGCCTTCGCGCATCGCTGTCACCACCGTCGGCATGTCGTCGTAGGCCGTCATCAGGATGACGTCGACCGAGGGCGCACGCTCGCCGAGCAACTTCAGCAGCGCGAGCCCGTCGAGCCCGGGCATCCGCACATCGGAGATCACGACGTCTGGCAGGCGTTCATCTATTATAGAGAGCGCCCGTTCGGCATCCTCAGCGGTGCGTACCTCGGTGACGTCGTCGGTCAGCGCCTCGGAGAGCGACTCACGAATCGTGGCGTCGTCGTCGACGACCAGGACGTGTCTCATTAGGGGATCGAGTTATCGGGACGAGTCGTCGCCCTCACCTGGCAGCAGCCAACTGCAACACCTTCAGCAGGCTGCCCACTCTTACGACGATCGGCTCGTCCGGGTTGGGTAGCTGATCGAGGGCGAATTCGGCGCACAGGATGTAGTAGCACTCCGATTCCCACGGCTGCATCTGCCAGATGCAGTATTTTGGGTCGTCGGGGGTCCCCCGGCACCGCGCTCCCCGCGGCGCGTCCGGCCAGCAACGAACGTTACTGCGTCTGAACCGCGTGGGCGCGAGCGGTTTTCCGTCGCCGGTCCACAGCCTGAGCCCGGCCGCATCCCAGCTCCGAACCTCGCCACCCGGCGCCGCCATCTGCATCTCCACCACCACACGGATGCCACCCGCCCCCGAATCCACCGCCAGCCACAGCCAATCGGCATGGGCCTGGAATTGCGGATCTTTCACCGGCCGGCCCGCAGTATCGTACAGTACGGGCATGGAACAGCCAGCGGCGGCGGCCAGCAGCAAGATCGGCAACAGCCAGTAGCTCTTCATAATGGGCTAGGCGGCCTGACGGCCTGTGGGAATCACTACCCGCTATAACTGTAATTTGCCGATTCGCGGCCGCCCCGTCCACTATCGCGTTTCCTCGCCCGCCCGATACCCTGGCAGGAAGTCCTCCATCACCCAGATCTCGAACGCGTAACCGCCAGCGGTGAAAGCGATTCGCTGGCCATCCGGATGGAATCGGATATCTCGCTGCTTGTCCATCCCCTCCCACCCGAGCCGCTCGGGGACACCGCCCTCCACCGGCAGGCGCCAGAGTCCGGCAGCATCCCAAAACGTCGTGTAGACCAGGTGGCGGCCATCCGGTGTCCAGGTCAGGTTACTGGGGCCGGGGGCGTCGGACGCGAAACGGTGCAACTCCCTAGGCGTTCCGCCTACCACGGGCACCAACATGAGGCTACTAGCCTTTGTCGTATCCTCCGGCGCGAGATACAGGGCCAGCTTCCGGCGGTCGGGCGACAGCGCGACGTTGCCTGGTCCCATGAGCGCCGGCTCCGGAGCGCGGTAGAGCACTACCTCGCTCCCGCTCTCCAGGTCGCGGGTCACGATTCGCGGTGACCCCCCACCTTCCCCGTCGTAGTACTCGATGCTGTAGTAGATCGACCTCCCGTCGGCCGACCAGTCGGCCCAGCGGCCCTCGTATGTGTCGACTTGGACGAGGGGTTCGGCAGCGCCCGTCTGCACGTCGACCCTGAACAGGTACGAGCCGCTACCTTCCTCCCGCGCCTTCACCAGTAAGGCGCTGCCGTCCGGTGACCACCCGGGGAAGCGAGATATCTCGATGAAGCCTGGGTCGAGCTCTCGCGTCTCACCGGTCTCCAGCGAACGGATCATGAAGACGCCCTGTCTCGGATGGTCACCGCGCTGCGAGCGCCAGGCCAGGTAGCGACCGTCAGGTGACCACCTGGGTCCGCCGTTCCCACCTACAAAGCGCCCGGTGGCCGGGGTCGGCGCATCGACCAGCGCACTGGTTTCAGGATCGAGCTTCGCCATGTACACGTCCCAGGCCGACGTCGTCACGGTGTAGAAGAACGAGCCGTCCCGAGTGAAGCCCAGCGGCATCACTCGCCACATGTCAGGCTTTATCAGCCTCGGCTCCCCATTCGCCTCGCCACCGGCGACGGGCAGCAGCCAGGCGCCCATGGTCCCCGTCCGGTCGGAGGCGAACAGGAGGTGCCCGCCGTCCGGCGCCCAACCGAGGAGCACGTCGTCAGCGGGGTGCTGCACAAGAGTGGTTTCGCGTCCTCCATCCACATCGATCGCGAATATGTCGCCGGGGACCCCGCGGTCGGGTCGCCAATCGTAGGCGATAAACTCCCCATCGGGCGCGAAGCTCAGTTCACGTAGTACGCCAGAGTCGAAAGTCTTGACTACACGAACGGCACCGTCTTTCGCCGAGACGAGTACGATCTCTCTTCCTCGCTCCTCGCCAGTAAAGACGGCCAGGATATTCTCGCCATCTGGCGACCAACCGTGCGGCGCCAGCCATGTCACCGACTCGTCGCTGTAGAGGACGCGCGGCTGCGAGCCGTCTACGCCGATGACCCGTAACTCGATCCCACCTGCGTCGTTCCACCAGGAGTAGGCGATCAGCTCGCCGTCCGGGGACACGCTGGAATACTCCAACTGCCACAGACTCTTGTCCGTCAGTAGGCGGCTCTCACCCGTCCGAAGATCGCGAACCGCCAGGTGAGGGCCGGCCGCGTGCGCCAGGTATCGCCCGTCGGGAAAGGGCGAGGCGAACGGGGTCGCGTCGGCCCAGACGCGTCGCGCCACCAGCGGCGTGGAGTCCTGATCGGCCGGTACCGTCGCCGCAACAGCGCCCGGAATCCCGGCCGCTAACAGATCGCCCTCGCCGGTGTCGACGGAGCGCGATCCCTCCGAGCTGCAGCCCGACAAGGCGACAACTCCCAGAACAAGAATGCCGATTGCCCTTCTCATGGCATCCATCTCCTATTCTTCATCGGGTGCGCCGGGCGTTTCCGGCAGAAAGTTCTCCATCACCCAGATCTCGGCACCTCTGCTCCCCGCTTCGAAGGCGATACGCCGGCCATCGGGGTGGAAGCGGATCTTCGAGATTCGGTTCGCCGACAGATCCAACTTCTCCGGCTCTCCGCCGACTCCCGGAACGCGCCACAGCTCAACGGCACCGTCCCACGGTCTGACATACAGGAGATATCGGCCGTCGACCGACCAGGTGATATCGAATACGTTGTAATTCTTCTCGGTCTGAAACCGGTGCAGTTCACGGGGAACGCCTCCAGTCGCCGGCATCAACATCAAGCTGCGCTCACCTCCACCTCCGACGGCGAAGGCTAGTTGTCGGCCGTCCGGTGAGAGGGCAACCGGCGGGTTGGGGTACTCATCCGAGAGCACTCGCTGTACACCGCGCTCCAAATCCATCACCGCGATTCGTGTCTCTTCGCCCTGCCAGACTCGGTAGTAAACGGAGCCGGCGTCCGGCGCCCAATCGATCAGTCGTGCAATCTCGATGTCCCAAAACGCTGGCAGCGGTTCCGCCTCGCCGGTCTGGATATCGACTTTGAAGACTCCGTCTCGTTCGTTGCGGTCGACTCCCGGTACCAAGAGGTGCTGACCCTCAGCGAACCAGCGGAAATCGCCGAAGAGATCTAGGTCCGGCACACGGAGCTGCCGGGCCTCGCCCGTCTCGACCGAACGGATCGAAATCGTGTATTCACCGGTGTACCACCCGGCCTGTTGTCCTTCCAGCGTTAGATAGGCCAGGTAACGGCCGTCGGGTGACCATTCAGGAGACGAGTTTCTGGCTAGGTTGTCCCCTCCCACCGCGGTGGGCGCCGCCAGGACAGCACCCGTCTCCGGGTCGATGCTGGCCACGTAAACGACTCGGTTGTCCATGGGCACGCCGTAGAAGAACGACCCGTCGCTGGTGAAGCCGATGGGTGACACGCGCCACATGTCCGGCTTCACGAGCCTGGGCTCTCCGACAGCCCGTCCCTCGGCCACGGGCAACATCCACGCGCCCAACGTTCCGGTACGGTCACTAGCGAACAGGAAGTGCTTTCCGTCAGGCGCCCAGCCCAACACGAAATCATTGGCCGGGTGCTGGATCAGGCGCACTTCCTCGCCACTGTGCACTGTGAGAAGGAATACGTCTCGCTCTTCCGAGTACCTGTCTCTGGGCAGGTCGTAGACGAGGTGCCGAGCATCTGGAGAGAGACTCACTGCCACCGGCCAGCGCCACGACGAACCCATCTCTTTCAACGTTCGCTCCGAGCCATCCGCGACTGAGACCAGAGCCACTTTGTAGCTACCATCTACTCCCGAACCGGAGATGAGAATCTGATCGCCGTCGGGGGACCAACCCGCGGTCCCGTACCAATCAAACGACTCCCCTCCGAACACGAAGCGTGGATTGCCACCATCCCAACCGACGACGCGCAATTCGTAATGGTGCTCTTGGTCATCTCGATACCACACGTAGGCTATGTGCCCGCCGTCAGGTGAAATCGCAGCGTCTTCCACCCACTGATTCATCCATGAAGCATCATCGGTCAAAAGGCGCACCTCGCCGGTACTGAAATCGCGGATCGCCAGGTCACCGCTCGGGCTGACGAAAGCCAGGTAGCGGCCATCTGAGGACACGCCGCAACACGTAGGGACGTCGGGGCCGCCCCAGACCCGCCGCACCACCATCGGCGTCGAGTCCTGCTCGCCCCCGCTCGCGCTCGCCGTCGGGACCGGCAGCCCCGCCGCCAGCACCTGTCCACCGTCGGCCGGCGGCCGCGGTTCCGAGCGGCAGCCGGCCAAGGCAACGGCCAAAACGACAATCCTCGTCAACGGTCTCATGGTGTCTTCCTCTCACACGCGATACTGCTCTCGTCTAACCCTTCGGGAGACGTGACACTGGCGAGCGTCGTGCCAGAGCCGCCCGGCGGTCGAAGGCCAATGATTATGCGGGTTCCGGGGGCTCGGGCTGCTCTGGGAGGCCCGCTCGGACGAAACGACCCGTTACGTCGCGCGCCCGAACCGTTACGCGGGCGCCGACTGAGGGAGCTGCAGCCGGACCGTGGTGCCCGCGCCGGGTGTGCTCACGATCTCCAACTCACCGCCGTGCGCGGTGGCTATGCGCTGGGCGATGGCTAGTCCGAGCCCGGTACCCTCGGGCCGGGTGGAGTAGAATGGCTCGACGACCCGCTCGATGTTCTCCAGTGGGATGCCCCGTCCGGTGTCGCGAACCGAGATCGACACCCCGTCCCGATGACGGGCGACGGTGACCTCGACGCGCCCGCCCTCGTCCAGTGCCTGAGCAGCGTTGAGGAGCAGGTTGAGGAAGAGCTGCTCGAGAGCCGGCGCATCCCCTTTCACCCACAGGGGATCGGCCCCTCCCAGCTCCATTTCGAGCGTCCCACCGTGCGCCTTCAGCTCGGGCCCGGCGCTATGGATCGCGGCTTCGAGGGGCCGGCGGACGTCGACGGGCTCTAGGGTCACGCTGCCGCTTCGCGCCACGCGCAGCGCGCCGGTCACCGAGCGGTCGACTCGTTCGATTTCGCCCAAGGCGCGCCCGAGCAGGTCGCGAGCATCCGATTCCTCGGGCAGCTTCTCCTCGACGCGTTGTAGGTCGACGCGAATCGATGTCAGCGGGTTGCGCACTTCATGAGCGAGCGACGCGGCGAACTCGCCGACTGCGGCGAGCGCCTGGCGCTGTGAGAGCTCGCGCAGCGTACTGCGCAGGCTCTCGGTCATCGAGTTGAAGGCGCGGGCGACACGACCGACCTCGTCGCCCGGTGCGTCCTCGACTTTCCTATCGAGTTCTCCCTCCGAGACCGCCTCCGCGGCGGTCGCTAATCGCACCAGCGCCCGCGTCGTGCGCCTCGTCAGTAGCGTCGCCAGCGCGAACACGGCGAGTGCGACGAAAGCCACGATGTACAGGTTGCGCTCCGCCGCTTGTTGGAACGGCTCGGTGAACGGAGTCACCGGCGCCGCCAGCACCAGGTCCATGGGCGGTTCGTGCAGCGTGTGTCGGACGGTCAGCCACGGCTCCTCGCCCCAGACGAACGACTCGCGGGCGAACAGTGCCGGGTCGATGGAGAGCGGCAGAAGCGACGCTCCGGTGCTGCGATCGAACACGGCGAGCACCGAGCCGCTCACACCGCCCCAGCCGGCGCCGCCGGGCAGCAGACTGCTCATCGAGACGCGGGCGTCCAGGCTGCCCAGCTGCGCGCCCGTGGCGTTGTCGTAGATCCCCAGGCGCACGGGGAGCGCCGGGTTGGCGCGGGCCGTGCGGCCCGACGTCGCGGGCCCATCGGTAGGCACGCTCCAGCGCACCGCTCCGCCGGCGTCTTCGACCGTCGCCGACTCGACGGCGTCACGCATGCCGGCGAACAGTTCACCCAACTCGGACTGCGCCGCGTCCTCGGTTTCACGCAAGGGCGAATCGTCACGCAGGGCAATCTGAACCGCGGAGCACTCGGCCAGCCGGAGCAGCTGCGAGCGCCTGCTCAGCCAGCGCAGGCCGACCTCGTCCACGACCTGACCGAGCGATGTACGCAAGCGCCCGCGCAGCAGTTCTTTCCCCGAGCGCTCCGCAGTTCGGTTGAGCCAGAGTCCCAGCAGCGCCAGCGGCAGCACGGCGCCGCCCAGAACGATCAGTATGAATTTGCTACGCAAGGAAAGGGAGCCGGGCCAGCTCATCAGCGCCAACGCAGGGGGATGGTCGTCTCGCCGAGGCGCAGCAGGACCGTATCGGCGGGGCTCGGGACCGCCGGAAGGATGAACTCGGCACGCACCACGTGATCGCAGAGCATGACCTCTTCTTCGCGGCGATCCGGCGGCTCGGCGACCGCCCGCTCATTCGGACTTCGCACCGGCCGCCTGACCCGACGGCAGACCGCAGACTCCTCACAACGCATCCGCTTCGGCGGGATCGTGTCGCTGCCGAACAGCAGAGCCAACTCCGACAGGTCCCAGGGGAGCGAGCCCTGAGCCGCCTCGGCCTCCAGCTGGAGGACCGCGCGCAGACCTTCATCGGTGGAGTCGACGGCCACCCAACCGTTCTCGATGGGCGCACAGAGAACCGGATCGAGCCCAGACCCGTCCACATCCTCGAGCTTCGGCCCGCACGCCGCCGTCCAGAGCGCGGAAAGCAGGGCCACACCTACCAGGAAGGCGAACGTCGACCTGCCCGAAGGACAGGGATTGCGCGGTGCTGACATGGGCTTAAGGTTGGTTGTTCCTCTCCTATAATAAGGAGCAGCACGAAAGGACGGCAAGGAAAGGCGAAGCGGCCGCGCCCGAACTTCCGCACGCGGCCGCCAAGCCGACTTACGGACCTACCGACCACCGACACACCGACCATCGACCACCGCTCTCACCGCGTGGCGCCTGCCCCCAGCTCCATCCCGAGGTTCTTCACCAGGAACGCCCAGCGATCAGCCTGTTCCTCGATGACCATTGCCGTCGGCTTGCCGCCGCCGTGACCCGCCTTGGTCTGGATACGGATCAGCACCGGCGCGTCGCCCATCTGCATCTCTTGTAGCCGAGCCGCGAATTTGAACGAGTGGCCCGGCACAACACGGTCGTCGTGGTCCGCCGTGGTCACCATGGTCGGTGGGTAGTCGTGGGGGTGCAGGTTGTGATACGGCGAGTAGGCATACAGGTACCTGAACCCCTCGGGGTCATCGGAGGACCCGTAGTCGGAGACCCAGGCCCAGCCGATGGTGAACTTGTGGAAGCGCAACATGTCCATCACGCCAACGGCCGGCAGCGTCGCACCGAACAGCTCGGGCCGCTGCACCATCACAGCGCCCACCAGCAGGCCGCCGTTCGAGGCGCCGGCGATGGCCAGCTTCGACGGTGAGGTGTAACCCTCGTCGATCAGGTACTCGGCGGCGGCGATGAAGTCGTCGAACACGTTCTGCTTCCTCTGCTTCACGCCCGCCTGGTGCCACTCTTCGCCGTGTTCGCCGCCGCCCCTCAGATTGGCTGACGCGTAGACGCCGCCCATCTCCAGCCAGACCGCGATGCTGGTCGAGAAGTATGGCAGCGTGCTGATGTTGAACCCGCCATAGCCGTACAGGTACGTGGGGTTCGTACCGTCCAGCTCGATCCCTTTTTTGTGGGTGATGAACATCGGCACCCGGGTGCCGTCGCGCGACGGGTAGAAGACCTGCACCGTCTCGTAGCCGCTGGGATCGAAGTCGATGTCGGGCGCCCGGAACACAGTGCTCCGACCCGTCTCGAAGTCGTAGCGGAAGATCGTGGATGGATAGAGGAACGAGCTGAACGAGTAAAACGCCTCGGTATCTTCTCGTTCACCGCTGAAGCCGCCGGTCGTCCCGATCGTGGGCAGCTCGACCTCAGTGTCGAACGTGCCGTCCATGTCGTAGATGAAGATCTGCGTATGGGCGTCGTGCATATAGCTCGCCACGAACTGGTTGTTGACGATGCCGACTCCCTGTAGAACGGCTTCGCTCTCCGGGATGATCTCGCGCCAATCCTCACGCGCCGGGCTCCGCGTATCGATGGCGATCACCCGGTTGCGCGGCGCCTCCAGGTTAGTCCGGAAGTAGAAGACCGGGCCGTCATTATCGATGAACCCGTACCTCGCATCGAAGTCATCGAGCAGTCGCACCACCTCGCCGTCGAGGCTCGGATTCTGCGGATCGCCAAGGTCCATGTAGTACAACCGGTTCCGCTCGTCCGTCCCGTGCCACACGCTCATGATCGCGTAACGCCCGTCTTCGGTGACGAACGTTCCGAACCCCCACTCTGGCTGGTCGGGTCGCTCGTAGATCAGCCGATCGTCCGACTGATCGGTCCCCAGCCTGTGGTAATACAGCTTCTGATTACGGTTCGCTTCTTCGTAGGCATCACCCTCCGTCGGTTCCGGGTACCGGGAATAGAAGAAACCTGCGCCGTCGTGGGTCCAGGATGCGCCGGAGAACTTGATCCACCGCAGATGGTCGTCCAGGTCCCGCTTGGACTCGACGTCCCTCACTATGAACTCGCGCCAGTCGGAGCCGCTCGCGGAGACGCTATAGACGAGCAGGTTCCCGTCCTCGGTGAAGTCGAGGACGCCGGCGGATACAGTGCCGTCCTCCGATAGTACGTTGGGATCGAGTAGAACCTCGGGCTCGGCGTCCAGGCTCGACTGCATGTAGAGGACCGACTGGTTTTGCAATCCGTCGTTCTTCCAGTAGAGGTAATAGTCGCCTTCCTTCCACGGCGTACTGTAACGCTCGTAGTTCCAAATCTCGGTGAGCCGATCTCTGATCCAATCGCGCTCGGGGATCGACTCGAGGTATCCGAACGTCACCTCGTTCTGCGCCACGACCCACGCCTTGGTCTCGTCGGAGTCGACGTCTTCGAGCCAGCGATAGGGGTCGGGGACTATCGTTCCGTGGTAGTTGTCTACGTGTTCGATCTTCTGGGTCTTCGGGTACTCGATCTGCGCCTGCACCGGGGACGCGACGAGCAGGGTTAGAAGCGGCAGTACCCCGATAACGACTGACTTAGTTGTTCTCATATCTGCCTCTCTGTTCGACGTCATCACCGGCCACTGGCCACCGACCACCGACCACCGATCTATTGGCGTTCCTCGAAGAACTCTATCCAGAGTCCTCGGGTCAGAACCGGCTGGACCAAGAATGCGCCGCCGTAGAACCCGGTGTGCGGCAGCAGTCGTCGGGCGATTCCGGGTGCCATGACCTCACGGGCGCGCGCCAGCGAGCCGACCCGCAGGCTGACGCCCATGATCCCCTCACCCCGCTCCTCCATGAAGCGGGCCGTGAACCCGTCATCCTCCGTGGGCTCAAGGAGCACAATGTCGCCGTGCCCGGTCTCGATCTTACGGGCCCGGTCGGTAAAGAAGTTGCGCTCGAGCACCGGACCGGCCAGGAGCCCTACCGACTCGAAGGCCGCTGCGGCGGCGTCCACGTTGTTCACAGCCATCCAGACCGCCTGGATGCCCAGCGCCGTGTTGGGGTGCGACATGTACTGCTGGGGCGCGTACACGGGATATTCTTGAGCCAGGATGTCCAGCGTGGCCCGGTCATACTCGATGAAGAAGATCGCGTTCGCTGGCACGGCGGGCTGCAAGAACATCACGTAGTGCCACATGTCGGGAAGCGGCTCGTCCAGCCCCTCGAAGGCCGCCGACCCCGGCAGCGGGCCCATCATCTCGAAGCCGCGCTCTGACAGGTACTCGACGGCATGCGTCGCCGACGCGACGTCGAGCCCCAGGTACATGGCGCCTCGCTCGTGCCGATCGAGGAACTCGGGCAACTGGGGCATGAAGCCCATCGCCTGCTCACGATCGGTGACCGTGATCAGTTCCAGGTAGGTCGTATCGGAGAACCATAGCTCGGTGTTCGCCACGCCGGGAAACTGCGCCAGCGGCGCCCGGCTGAAACCCAGCGAGTCGGCGAAGAAGCTCAGGCTCGCCTCGAGGTCCCGAACCGCCACGACCACGTGGTCGACGCCCTTGCCGTCGCCCAACAGGTCGGCGCCGTAGGCGCCGAGCTCGACGCGGCCGTCCTCAGCGCAGCCGGCGACGGCCAGGTAAGGGGCCAGCAGGACCCAGGCTCCCGTCTTGTTCATAAGCAACCTCCGGTATGAAGATCCGGGGATCTGGGGAGCAATTCGGGAACCGGAGGAAGATACACGACGGCGCGGCGTGGCGCACGAAGCGTGTATCTGCCAGGATCCACCGACCGCCGCCGCACCGCCGTGTCAACTAGGAGACGCATCAGCGGCGGCCGCTTGCACATGTTGAATGAGACGCTACACCTTTTCTGTCTCGAACAGACGCACGTCCCGCTGCGGAAAGGGGATCGAGCAGCCGGCCGCCTCGAGTCTTTCCTTCAGCGTCCGCATCAGGTCGAACCGCAGGTCCCAGTAGTCTTCCTTCTTGCACCAGGGCCGGACGACGATGTTCACCGACGAGTCGCCCAGCTCGGAGACGGCGATGACGGTCTCGGGTTCGGCGAGCACGCGCTCATCGGCGTCCAGCACGGCCTTGATCGTCGAGACGGCGACTCCAATGTCGTCGCCGTACGAGATGCCGACCGTGATGTCGTTACGGCGCGTCGGGTTGGCGGCGTAGTTCTTGATCGTCGACCCATAGACCCTCGAGTTGGGCACGAGGATCTTCACGTTGTCCGGCGTGTTGAGTGCGGTGCTGAACATCCCGATCGACTCGACCGAGCCGGCCGTGCCGCCGGCCTCGACGTAGTCGCCCACCTGGAACGGCCGGAAGACGAGCAACATCACGCCCGAAGCGAAGTTCGACAGCGTGCCCTGCAGCGCCAGTGCGATCGCCAGGCCGGCGGCGCCGAGGACTGCCAGCAGTGACGTCGTTTGGATGCCGACCATCCCCAGCACGGCCACGACTACCACCGCCAGTATGACATAGTAGACGAGCCCGGAGACAAACGGTACCAGGGTGGGCTCCAGCCGCGCCCGCTCCATCCCCCGGCGCGCAGCGCCCCGCGCCCAACCCGCCACCATCCGACCTACGACGAGCAGGACGACGGCGCCCAACACCTTCAATCCCCAGGTGCTGATCAGGTCGACTACCAGCTGAGTGGTCTGCTGGAAATAAGCATCGAGTTCTTGCACGGTCCCTCCCGTGTTTCCGTCCGCCGGAGCGTGGCGGCGCCACCGGTTCGCCGCCGTCAGCCCGGCGTGATTCAGCTATTCTCTCCAACACTGTAAGTCCCCGATGATAAGACAAACGACGCCGCTGTCGAGCCCGGGTGGCCAGTTGACGGGGCACCGTTTCACACGTTTAGTTAAAGTCGATCGCGACCCCAGATTCGCCGGATCCGGCGGTATCACAGGACCTCGGGAGGCCGCAGTGAGATTATCACGCTTCTTTGCAGTCGCCGCGCTGCTCGCAACGCTAGCACTACCCGGGCTCACATGGGCTCAGGGCTTCGAGGGCACGATCGAGACGCGCGCCGCGTCACTCAGCGAGGCGGCACTCAAGTACCTGCTCGGCCCCGCCGGCGAGGGAGATGAGTTCGACGCTTCGGGGATCTTCGATGTGCCGATCGCGCAGATAATCGAGACCGCACCCGAGCTCGGCGAGATCGAGGTCGATGCCCTGATCTACCACTTCAAGGGCACGGTGATGCGCGTCGATGGCGGCCTCGAGGGCGAGATGCCCGGTTACGCGATCCTCGATTTCGGCGCAGGATGGTTCTCGCTGGTCAATCCGGCTGAGCAGATGGTCCTGGAGATGACGAGCGAGGATTTCGAGCAGCTGAAGGCGATGACGGCCGAGGAGGAACCGACGGAGCCCCGAGCCAAGCCTCAGGTCCGCCCGCTCGGGCGCAGCAAGGAGGTCATCGGAATGCACGCCGAGGCGTTCGAGGTCAAGTCCGAAGACGAGACGACGATCGCCTGGGTAACGAAGGATTTGAGCGATGTGGTCGAGGTATTCCTCGAGCTCGAATCGCGCATGAAGAGCATGGGCATGTTTGAGGAGGGCGACAAGGACACCGAGGTGTTCCTGCTGCTCGCCGACCATGGCTTCCCGATCGTGGAGCAGACGCTGACCCGGTATCCCTGGGGCGAGTACGCGTACGAGATCTCGGCCGTGATCTCGGTCGAGCGGACATCCCTGCCGGACGACATGTTCGCCATCCCAGAGGACTACGAGCGCCACAGCATCCTCGAGATGATGCGGATATTCGGTGGCGAAAACTGAGCGACGCGCTTTTTGCCACCGAAGTGTGGGCCGGGAGGGGTGAGATCGCTCCCGGCCCCTTTGTTTCGTGAACCCTCCGACCTCACTTGACACGTAGTGAGAAGTGAAGCCCGAGCCCCCAGGGAACGGGCCGTTCGCCATGACCGAGCCAAGCCAGTAAGTTGCCGCACCAAGACGGGATGCGCATGTTGTGCCCAATATGAACACGACCGCGAAGTTCCGAACCGCCGCGAGAACGGCATGAGCACGTCGCGCTTCAAACGGCTGATCATCGAGATCCACCGGCGCTCGCTTTGGCAGGTGCTGGCCGTCTACCTGCTGGGCGCGGCGGCGGCCTACCAGGTCGTCCAGAGCCTGACCGAAGGGCTCGGCCTGCCCGAATGGTTCCCCGGCTTCGCTATCGTCCTCTTCATCGCGCTGCTTCCCGTCGTGCTGGCGACCGCCGTGGTGCGGGAGCAGGCGCTGCCCAAGGGCGGGCCACCGCAGGCGCACGGTCCGGAGGCAGAGGCAGGCGCCGAGCCTCCCGCGACGACCCCTCCAACCGAGGGGCCGCCGGGCCGCCACGTGCTCGCCTGGCGGCGCCTGGCGTTCAGCGTCGTCGGGGTTTTCGCGCTCTGGGGTTTCGTCGCCGCCGGCTGGCTGGCCCTCGGCGGCCGTCTACCCGGGCCGACGGCCGGCACCGAGCGGAGCTCGGCGGGCATCAAGCTGGTCGTACTGCCGTTCGAGAACCTGGGCCAGCCGGAGGATGAGTACTTCGCCGACGGCGTCACAGAAGAGATCACGTCGCGGCTGAGCGAGATACCGGAACTGGGTGTCATCTCGCGCACGACGGCGATCCAGTTCAAGGGTAGCACCAGAACCGTCAGGGAGATCGCCGCCCAGCTCGACGTCGATTACGTGCTGGAAGGCACGGTACGCTGGGAGCGCGCGCTGGGCGCCCCGAGTCAGGTCAGGGTCACGCCGCAGCTCATACGCGTCTCCGACGACACCAACATCTGGACGGAACGTTACGACGCCGTTCTCTCCGAGATCTTCCAGGTGCAATCGGACATCGCCGAGAACGTGGCGCTAGCGCTCGACATCACGCTGCTCGGCCCGCAGCGCCAGGCGATCTGGGCGCGACCCACCGAGAACTTGGACGCGTACGACTACTTCCTGCGCGGCAACGATCATTACGCCCGGCGCTTCATCGAGGAGGAGGCGTGGAGCGCCGTCGAGATGTACGAGGCGGCTATCGGGCTCGACCCCGAGTTCGCGCACGCCTACGCCGCGCTCTCCCGCGCACTCGTGTGGCTCAATCAGCAGTTCGAGCGCGGCGCTGCGCTGCCTCGGGCGCGTGAGGCCGTCGACGAGGCGCTGCGTCTGGCACCGGACCTGGCCGAGGCGCATATGGCCCTGGGCGATTTCTACTACTACGGCCTGCTCGATTTAGAGCAGGCGCTGGAGCAGTACGAGTGGGTGCAACGCCGCCAACCGAGCAACTCGGATGCCGTCGCGCTTATCGCCTGGATCCAGCGACGAATGGGCGACTGGGACCCGTCGATCGCCAACGCGGAGCTGGCGCTGGAACTCGACCCGCTCAATACCGTATGGCTGATCGGACAGGCGCAGAACTACTTCTACACGCGGCAGTACGAGTATGCGGAGCCGTATTTCCTGCGCGCTATAGCCAACGCGCCCGACGTGCCGTACTACTACCGCTGGGCCGCTTGGTTCTACCTCGCCTGGGACGGCACTGCCGACAGAGCACACCTTTTGCTCGAGCAGGCCGTCCTCAGCATCGACCCGGGACAACTGCTGCTGGGGGGAGAGTCGTCCTGGATCATCCTCCACCTCTTCGCCGATGAGTACGGTCCGGCGCTCGAGCGCCTGAGCCCGGACTCCGCCGAGGTCGACGCCGGCTACTACTACCTGGCGCGCGGGTACCTGAGCGCGCGGCGGGGGGACGAAGACGAAGCACGCGCCTTCTACGACTCGGCACGCGTCGTCTTCGAGGCGCGAGTACAGGAGGGGCCCGAGGCTTTAGCCCCTCACAATGCGCTCGGCCTAGCCTATGCGGGACTGGGGCGAACGGAAGACGCGATCCGCGAGGGCGAGCTGGCCGTACGGCTGGTTCCGGTCTCGCGTGATGCGATGACCGGCACCAACAGGGTTCGTGACCTGGCGCTAATATATATGACGGTCGGCGATTACGAGGCGGCGATCGATCAGCTCGAGCTGCTGCTATCCATTCCCTCGGAGATGTCGGCCAACCTGCTCCGCGTCGATCCATTCTGGGACCCGCTGCGCTCCGACGCCCGCTTCCAGGCGCTGCTCGAGATGTACGATCGAGCGGACCCAGGTGGGAGGATCCCGCGACGCATCACCGCGTAGTCTTCTCTTCTCCTTGTCACCAGGGGCAACGGCCGACATCTTGTAGACAGGCTTACCGAAGTCAGGGACCGCTTACCTAGCGTCCTCGAGCCCGGGGGTGGTGTGATGACGACGATGCGATTCTTCCCGACGGCGCTCCTTCTCCTGGTCATGCTGGCAACCGCGACCTCGCTAGAGGCGCAGCGCGCCGACAAAGGGCGCGACGGCTTCGAATTCGAGGCCTACGCTGGGGTCTTCTACCCCAAAGAGCCGGCTTTCGGCGCCGGCGAGGTCCAGTTCACGTTGGACGAGCGACAGCTCACTTTCGGCGCCCGTCTCGGCTGGACTTTCCACTTCAACATGTTTCTGCAAGCCGAGGGAGGCTACGTCCCTCTGACTATGGTGGAGGAGGGCGGGACGGAGCGTAACATCAATACGCTGCTGTACGGCGGGAGCATCGGATACAACCTGCAGTTTTCGCCGGAGGCACAGTTCTTCATCCTCGTCGGCGGTGGCATAATGCACTGGGATCCCGACGGGCTGCCACAGGAGAACCAGCTACGCGGACACTTCGGTGGCGGTCTCCGAATCTTCTTGACCCGTGGGGTGGCGCTGCGCTTCGAGGGGCGCGACCACCTGCTACCCAAGACGCTGAGCGAGACCCGGGGCAACCTAAACCCCGGCCTCACGATCGCCGACGAGCTGACCCACAACATCGAGATCAGTGGAGGCATCACGCTCTTCTTCGGCGTGCACCGTGACGACGACAAGGACCGCGTCTTCAACGAGTACGACCGCTGTCCCGCCACGCCCCGCGGTGCGCCCGCCGACGCCCGCGGGTGCCCGCTCGATAGCGATGAGGATGGTGTCATCGACCAGATCGATCGGTGCTCCCACACGCTGCCCGGCGCGCCGGTCGATGAGCGAGGCTGCCCGACCGACAGCGACGGCGACGGCGTGCCAGACGGAATCGACCGCTGCGGCAACACGCCGCAGGGCGTGCAGGTGGACGAGTTCGGCTGCCCGTTCGACGCCGACGGCGACGGCGTGCCAGACGGACTCGACAGCTGTCCCAACACGCCGACCGGCGTCCAAGTCGACGAAAGCGGCTGCCCCGTGGACAGCGACGGGGATGGGGTGCCCGACGGCCTCGACCGCTGTCCCAACACGCCGGCCGAGCGCGAGGTCGACGAGAACGGCTGCACCCGCATCCAGGCGGGCCTCGAGGCCGGGCGCCTGGTCCTCTCGTCGATCTACTTCCGCACCAATAGCGCGGACCTCTTGCCGACCTCGCGCCGCGTCCTCGACGAGGTAGGGCAGGCGTTACTCGACCGGCCGGAAGCTCAGATCGAGATCCAGGGACACACCGACGCCAGCGGCGCCGCCGGCTACAACTTGCAGCTCAGCGAGCGGCGCGCCCTCGCCGTCTTCCAGTACCTGACCGGCACCTATCCGGGTCTGGAGCGCGGCAGGTTCACGGTGCGCGGCTACGGCGAGTCGCGGCCCATCGCCTCGAACGATACGCCGGATGGCATGGCCCTGAACCGGCGCGTCGAGTTTGTTGTGAGGAACCAGTAGTTGGGGGAGACAGATTCGACATTGAACAGCCAACAATTGACCATCGAGTAGACCGTGTACCCGGAGGAAGGATGAACGCTAGAAACGCCAGCCGACCGCCGGACCCCGGGCGTGCGAAACTTCTGGGCGCCGCCGTGGCGGTGCTGCCCTTCATGGCGCTCGTCGTCCTCGGCGAGAGTACAGGGCCAGGGGCCGCGCAGGAGAGCGACGGCAACTGGCTGCTCGAGCTGTTCGACCACCGCGGCGCAGACATCGGCGCGGGGATACCCATGTGGGGCTACTCGGCGTTCGTCCGCTACGACGGCCACACCATCCTGTTCGACGGCGGGACCAGCGCAGCGGTACTCGAGCACAACGCCAGGACCTACGGCGTCGACCTGCGCGAGGTCGACTTCGCGGTGCTGTCGCACGCCCACGGCGATCACACCGCCGGGCTCGATTACCTGCTCGAGGTGAACCCTTCGGTGCACCTGTACATCCCTCAGGACGGACACCTGGGGTACGCCACGCAGGAAGGAAGAGAATACCGGCCCGGCTACCGGTATGCGACCGACAACATGGAGTTCGTGGCCGGGAACAGAGAGGTAGAAGAAGGGGTCCACCTCATCTTCACCCGGTCACCGCATATCGGCTACTTCACGCGCTACCCACCGAACGAGGCCGAAGCGCAGCTTATCGGGTTGCCGGAAGTGTCGCTGGCCCTCGAGACGCAGACCGGCGAGCTGGTGCTTATCTCCGGCTGCTCGCACAGCGGTATCGAGGAAATCGTCAAAGCGGCGAAGCAGGCGACGGGCGCCGAGGTGGCTTTGGTCACAGGTGGCTTCCACCTCGTTCCCTACTCCGCCGACTACATCGCACAGCTCGCCAACATGATGAAGGACGAGCTAAACGTTCGTCGGGTCGCGCCGACCCACTGCACGGGTGACGTAGGCGTCGCCATATTCGAGAAAGTCTACGGGGACTACTGCGTGAAAGCCGGGCTGGGAACGCGGATCGCCTTTTCGCCGTAGTCTTCTGGAACAGCTGCGCCGGCGGGTATTTCGACATTCAACAGCCGCCAGCCGACAACCGATTCTTCGGCTTTTCTTCAACAAACGACGCCCGAGATTCGACGTACGACTCTCGTGCGTCGTTTTGCCGAACGTGGAACGTCTGGCGTCGATAATCGGGAAGTGAGCCGGGCGTCGTTGGTCGATTGCGGCTGTCCAATGTCGAGCTTCTTTACCACACACTGTCGCCTTACTCAACCCGCTCAGCGCGCGTTCCCTGCACTAGGAACGCTACTACTCGGCCGTCTTCTCTGACGAAGGTCACGCGGTTGCCGGCGTCACGCGTGAAGAACACCGTATCCGATTCCGGTAGCAGCTCGACGCGTTCGATGAATGTCGCATCGGCCCACAGCCGCCCGTCGACGTACTCCAGCGTCACCACACCCGCAGGCGGAATGTTGTAGCGGCCCGCCAGCTCCTCGTAGACCGCAGGTTCCAACTCGACGACGACCCGCTCGTCCTGCTCGAAGCCGGGCCAGCCGTACTCGATCCCGATATTGACGAGTATCTCCTGCGCCAAGGCGCCGCCGTTGTCCGAGTTGGTCATGATGGCCGCGCCGCTGCCGCCCTCGATGAAGGCGGTGAAGGTACAGCGGAAGCCTTCGTTCGAGCCGCCGTGCCCGAAGCGGGCGCCACCTCCCATGATCGCCGGCCCCAACCCGTGACTGTTCATGTCAGGGGTCAGCATCTGCCGGGCCATCTCGGTCGACAGCACGGCCTCCGACTCGCCGGCGTTGGCATCCTGGATGGCGATGGCGAAGCGGGCCAGGTCGGTGGGTGTAGTCCAGAGGCCGGCGGCGGCCATTTCAGGGTAGGTGTGCCATTTGCCCTCGACCTCTTTCCCGTCCGACTGATAACCGGTGGCCGCCTGCTCCCAACGTGCCTCCGGTAGCGGCTGCTCGTAGGTGCTCTCGCTCATGCCGAACGGTTCGAGCACTATCTCCCGCATGATCTCCGGGAACGGGCTGCCGGCGATGTCGGTCAGCAGATGCTGCATCACCGTGTAGCCGCCGCCCGAATAGCGCCATTCGCTGCGCGGCTCCATGTCGACGCGGATGGGATCGGTGTTCCCTTCCCCGTCCAGCACGCCGATCGTCGATGGTACCTCTTCAGCGCGGGCGTAGCCCGGGAAGCCGTGCACGGTCATGCCGGCCGTGTGGGTGACCAGCCCGCGCAGCGTCACCGGCTGCGCTTCGGTGAACTCGTTCTCCGGCACCTTCCAGCTCACGAGCTTGCCGTTAACGTCCTCATCGAGATCGATAAGTCCGTCCTGGACGAACTTGAGCGCCGCGGTCGCCGCCACCGGCTTGCTGATCGACGCCGCCTGGAAGAGCGTGGTCGTGGTGACCGGCCGCCCGCTCTCGACATCGGCCGACCCGTAGCCGCGGGCCCACTCGATCGCGCCGTCGTTGATCACGGCGATGCTGACGCCGGGCACGCCCAGCCTCTCCATTCGCTCCGCCAGCGTCTCGGTCTCAACCGGCTCGCCGCGGATCACGAGGCGCGGCTTCAGCTCAGACTCTATCGCCGCGATGTGTGCATCTGTTTCCTGCCGGTCCTGCGGGGCCTGGCAGCCAACCAAGCCCACGACTAACAACGCCCACAGCCTGGCCATGACGTTCTCCCGTTAAAGGCGGTTGATCTGAGGGTGGGATACTAGGTAGCGATACGAGGATCGGAAAGGCGCTGTTTCACCAGCACTAGGCCGGGCGTCGCGGCAGCAGGATCTCCAGTGACTCACCGGGAATGACCGTGGGCAACCGCACGCGCAGCCCACCCGCCTCGTAGTGCGATTCTAAGATAATGTCGCCCATCTCCGGCGCGGCGAAGGTCGCGGGTTCTTCCGGCAGGTAGACGTGCAGCCATGCCGACTCGACGGCCGACGCTCCTTTGTTGAGCACGAAGAGGATCGCGCTGCGGTCATCGCGCTCGCGCACAGTCAGCTCCAACTGCGAGCGCGCCAGCCACCATTCAGCAATCTCCGACGCATGGGCGAGCCAGATGTCGCCGGCGTCCCGCGCCGCCTGGGCGGCCGAGGCAACGGCTTCGACGCGGCGTCCCGAGTCGATGAGCTGGGTGTGGGTGGTCACGAGGCTCAGGCCGCCGAGAGCGCGCATCTTCTCCAGCCCAGCGACGAAGGCGGCGCGGAGCGAGTCGGGCCGGGTCTGGCCACGGGTCACGATGATAGCGTAGTCGTCGTCGACTACTCGGGGGAGCACCACGACCCGACCCGATCGCACGTCGAAGATCGCGGGGACGGCGTTACGCGCGCCGTTCGAGGCGGCGAGATAGAGACCGCCGCTCCGCCGCCACGCTTCCAAGGTCAGCGAATCGAACAGCTCGCGCGGCGGCCGGAAGCCGAGCGGCGGTTCGCCGGACCAGGCGGCTATGTCGGCGCGCGTCTGTTTGACGCCTGCCAGTTGGGCGGCCCAGACACGGCCGCCTATCTGGCGGTGGTCGGCGCTGTGGCTACCCAACTCGCCGGCGGCATTCAACACCTCGGCCAGCTCCGGGTGCTCGCGGGCGAGCTGAGTAACCACGAAGAAGGTCAGCGGAATGTCTAGCTCGCTCAAATCCAAGGCCAGCCGGACGCTGTTGTTGAAGCTGTGCTCGACATCCTGGGTCACGGCCATGGCGGCCCGATGGCCGGCGGGCCACGGGTCGACCTCGGCCAGCACGTGGCCGGCGGCCCAGAGCGCGGCGTTCTCGAACAGCCGCTCGAGCAGCCGCTGGTCGCGCCGGCGGGCGGCGACATCGAGACGGTAGCCGAACCAGGCGACACGGGCGCCGGACCGGGTGGTGCGAGCGACCGCCCCGCCGCCCACACCACCCTCGGGCGCTGGAAGAGGATTCAGCGCCCAGTCCGACCAGAAGACGTCCGATGCGTCCGCACGCAGCGTGATCCACGACTCGGTTCTCAATTCCAGGCGAGAACCGGGAGGCAACCCGGCCGCGACCACGCTGCCGTGCGGGACGACCATATAGGTTGGGGGCTCCCCCTCGAGGGTCCCGGCCGTCTCGGCGCCGGCCAGCTCGCGCAGGTAGTCGAAGCCAACCCAGTTGCAGTTCTCATCCCGGGCACCCAGCGCCCAGGTGACCAGCAGATGGCCGCCGTTTTCGACGCGACGGCGGATCGCAGCACGCTCGCCGGCCTCGAGGCAGATCGCCGCCGGGACGACCAAGAGCTCGGCCGCGGGCAGCGCCTCGATGCCTGTGGCACTGCCCACCAGGCCGACGTCGGCGCCGATCCCGGCCAGAATGGACTCCCAGCGGTCGATGAGGGCGGGATAGTAGTTCGGCTCGGGGAAGAAGGACGCCGAACGCTGCGACATATATATATGAGCGGTCCAGCCTGTGGTCGTAGGCAGCTCGGGGAGCGGGACCTGGGCGACGAACTCGTCGACCGGGGGCGGCGCCTCTTCGGTGGCCGCCTCGAGCAGCAGATCGATGTCGATGGAGCGCCAAAGCAGGACCGCGCCGCCGACCAGTCCGGCGACCAGCGCGCCGAGCAGTACGATCGCCGCACCCCAGGTACCGGCCGTGCGTTCCCGGGGAGGCTTAGTTACGGGAGCCACCATTCCCGCTGTCCGTCACCGGCGTGAACCTGACAACGTGTGGCCGGCGACGCGGCACCGGGCTGTCGATCTGAATCGCGCCCACCTCGCTACCCTCGGCCACGGTCTTCCCGTTGCCGTTTACCGAGTAGCGGCAGAAGAAACGGGGCGCCATACTGATCTCCAGCAGCTCGACCGGGCGCCTGCCGCGTCGCAGCCAGTAAGCCGCGTAGGACGCCACGCCGAGTATCACCGTGACCAGGATTGTCACGATGATGATCGTCACCATTATCTGTATGATGCTCATATCCTTCCCACCCTTTCCAGTTTCCCCCACGTCATCCGCATATCGAGTGCCTCTTCCAGCGTCGAACAAAGCTTCACCACATCGATCAACAGAATGAAAAAGAACCTGTAGACGAAAGCGTACGGCACGAGTGATAGCTGTTCCTCTTCCATACCGACCGTCGCCAGGGCCGCCACCAGGTCGAGCAGCGTTAGCAGCGTCCACCAGGCGAGCAGCATCTCGCTCATCCCGAAGGCGACCGCCACGTAGGCGAAGAACAGGTGGCCGTAGACGTTCATGACCGGCCAGACCATCGACTCGAACCCCATCTGGATCAGCGAGAGCCAAAGCGGCAGGTCGGGTAGCGGCAACAGCAGCGTGCGCCGGTGCTTGCCGAGCGCCTGCAGGATGCCACGCGTCCAGCGGTAGCGCTGCTGAATGAGGTCGACCAGCCGCTCGGGCGCCTCGGTCCAGGCGACGGCGCGCGGCTCGTACCGGATCTTCCAGCCGGCCGTCAGGATCTTGAGCGTGATGTCGGCGTCCTCGGCGAAGGTGTCGCGGTCGTAGCCGCCGACGCTCACCAGCACGTCGCGGCGGAAGATCCCGATGGGGCCCGGCACGATGTTCACCGCGGCGAGGAAGCCCTGGGCGCGACGCGCCATGTTGAGTCCCTCGATGTACTCGAGCGCCTGCAGCCGCGTCCACAGGTTGCGCCGGTTCACCACCTTCACATTGCCGGCCACGGCGCCGACCGACCGGTCGCGGAAATGGATGACCGCCGACTTGATCGTCTGCGGCTCGAGTCGCGAGTCCGCATCCATGCAGAGCACGATGGGATGCTCCGCCATCGCCAGCCCCGAGTTGAGCGCGCTCGCCTTGCCGCCGTTCCGCTTCGTCGTCACGCGGACGCGGCAGTGACCATACTCGCC
>CP070812.1:3239894-3295392 GCA_020344015.1 Gemmatimonadota bacterium | reverse complement strand
AACTGCCGCCGGTGGGCAACACGGTGGACGTCGCCAGGGCGACATGGACCAACACGATCGGCGATCCCGAACTCATCGCCGTCTGGACCGATCCGGACTTCGATCCGAACCTGCGCGCCCTCTACTACGCGCGGGTGCTCGAGATCCCGACGCCGCGCTGGACGGCTTACGACGCGTTGCGATATGGAATCGAGATGTCCGACGAGGTGCCGATGTGGACGCAGGAGAGGGCTTACACCTCGCCGATCTGGTACACACCGTAGGCCGGTGGCCGGTGGTCGGTGGCCGGTAGCCAGTGGCCCGTATCCCGAGGTCAGTAGCCAGTGTTTAGAGGATGATCCAGCTACCTTTAACCGTAGGAGAGCAGTCATGAGACGAAGCTTAGGAATTTCTGTCGCCGCAGTCGTCATGCTTGTGCTAGCCCCGCCGGCACGCGCTCAGCAGACGGTGGGACTGCCGCCCCCCGACTCGACGGTGGCGGATGCGTTTCCGGCCCAGCTGCACTACTCGCCGTACGCCGGGCGCAACTTCCCGACCAACGTCTACTGGGGCGACACCCACCTGCACACGGGGATGTCGATGGACGCCGGCTCTTTCGGCGCGCGGCTCAGCCCCGAGGACGCTTACCGATTCGCCCGCGGTGAGGAGCTCACTTCATCGACAGGTCTCCAGGTGAAGCTCTCGCGGCCGCTGGATTTCCTGGTTGTCGCGGACCACTCGGACAACATGGGCTTCTTCCCGCGTCTGTTCGCCGGCGATCCCCAGTTCCTCGCCGATTCGACCGGCAAACGGTGGTACGGGATGATCCAGGAGGGCGGTCAGACGGCGGTGCAGGTCGCGGTGGAGGTCATCCAGGCGTTCTCGCAGGGCACGTTTCCCGAGGCGCTGGCCTCTCTGCCCGGTAGCGCGGCCTATCGCTCGGCTTGGGAGACGGCGATCGACGCGGCGGAAGAGTACAACGATCCGGGCGAGTTCACCGCCTTCATCGGCTACGAGTGGACGTCCAACACGGCTGGCATGAACCTGCATCGCGTGGTGATCTTCCGGGACGGCGGCGCCAAGGCCGGCGTCATGGAGCCCCTCACGACGCTGAGGCCGGCGGGCAGCGACAACCCCCGCGACCTGTGGAATTGGATGCAGACGTACGAGGACAGGACCGGCGGCCAGGTCCTGGCGCTGGCTCACAACGGGAATCTGAGCAACGGCATCATGTTCCCGCTGGTGGACAGCTTCACCGGCCGGCGATTTGACCGTGCCTACGCCGAGACCCGTGCGAAGTGGGAACCGCTCTACGAGGTCACCCAGATCAAGGGTGACGGCGAGGCGCACCCGTTCCTGTCGCCCACCGACGAGTTCGCCGACTACGAGACGTGGGACCAGGGCAACCTCGACCTCAGCGAGCTGAAAGAGAACGACATGCTGCAGTACGAGTATGCACGTTCAGGTCTACAGATCGGGCTTCAGCTCGAGCGACAGCTCGGCGTGAATCCGTACAAGTTCGGCATGGTCGGCTCAACCGATTCGCACACCGGGCTCGCCACCTCCGAGGAAGAGAACTTCTTCGGCAAGCACTCGGGCGCCGAGCCCAGCCCTGAACGCTACGAACACCCGATGGCAAAGGTCGGCGATATGGTGTACGAGAGCTGGTCGATGGCTAGTTCCGGTTACGCCGCCGTGTGGGCGACGGAGAACACGCGCGAGGCGATCTTCGACGCCATGATGCGAAAAGAAACCTACGCGACCACCGGCCCGCGCATGCTGGTGCGTTTCTTCGCCGGCTGGGAGTTCACGGCCGAGGACGCGATGAACCGGTTGCCCGGCGCGATCGGCTACATGAAGGGCGTACCCATGGGTGCCGACCTGCCGGCGCGTCCGGACGGAGCGGCGCCGACTTTCCTCGTCGGGGCGCTCAAGGACCCGTACTCGGGCAACATCGACCGCATCCAGATCGTCAAGGGCTGGCTGGATGACGACGGCGAGCGGCACGAGAGGATCTACGACGTGGCGTGCGCGGACCGTGCGATCACCAACGAGGGCCGTTGCGACGGCCCAGTGGGCAACACGGTGGACGTCGCCAGGGCGACATGGAGGAACACGATCGGTGCGCCGGAGCTCTTGACCGTCTGGACCGATCCCGACTTCGACCCGTCGGTACCGGCGGTCTACTATGCGCGTGTGCTGGAGATCCCGACCCCGCGCTGGACGGCGTACGAGGCGTACCGCTACGGGATCACGATGCCTGACGAGGTCCCGATGATCACGCAGGAGCGCGCCTACACTTCGCCGATCTGGTACACGCCGTAGAGGTTGACGTGATTGGTGCGTATGCAGTTGGAGAGGCGGGGGAGACCCCGCCTCTTCTTAGAGAGGCATGTACACGAGGGCTGACGCGCAGGTGAAGAAACCGCTGCTTTTGGCTGGCATCGCCCTCGCGGCGCTCGTACCTATCCTCGCCGTCGCCGACGTGGGGCCGCCGGTGCACATGCAGATAACCGAGCGCGAGCCCGGACTCTACGCCGTCCAATGGCGAGTGCCGAAGGCGTTGCCGCCCCGGGCCGTCCCGTCCCCCGAGTTCCCCGAGACGTGCACCTCTGTGAGCGATCGAGAGGTCGAGGACCAGGGTGGCGCGTGGCTCTTCACTCGCCAGTGGCATTGCGAGACGAGCCTGGCGGGCCAGGTCGTCGGCATGCGCTACCCGTTTCCAGATCTCGCCCTAACCACAGTCGTGCGCGTCGATCTCCTGTCCGGAGACCGGTTCGCCCACGTCCTTTCGCCCGGCGAGGGGCCTTGGCGGCTGCCGGAAGGCACGGCGGCGCCGGACCTGGTGCTGGGCGCCCGGCGCGCGCTGGTCGCCGGCCTGTCGCACGTACTGGGCTCGTGGATTCACCTGGCCTTTCTACTCGTCCTGGGTCTTCTGGGCGGATACGGCGGGCCGATCAGGCTGGTGTCGTCTTTCACGTTGGGGCAGGTCGCGGGTGCGCTGGGGGCCGGCCTGACCACAGGCATCGGTTCCGTACCGGCCGAGCTGGGCTTCGCCGTGGCCGTTGCGCTGATCGCCCGCGAGGCGTTGCGACCGGCTGAGGAGCGCCGCCGCCTTGCGGGGCTGGCGGCGGCGGCGGGCCTCGTACACGGTCTGGGTATCACCGCGATCCTGGCCGGCGGCCTCGGCGACGAAAGCGGCAGCCTGGCGGCGCAGCTCCTAGCCATCCTGGGGATGGACGCCACCCATCTCGTGGGCGCGGTGGGAGTCGCGGCGCTGTGGACTTTTCTTGCACGGCGTCCAGCGGGCGCTCGAGCCCAAAGACCTGTCGCCTACACGGCCGGTGCAGCCGGAGTAGCGCTGGCTATCGGTCTGGCCCTGAGCGGCGGAGTCGCCGACCCGGGGACCGTGGCACCCTCCCTCCAGGTGGGGGATGGTTCGGCCGCCAGCCCAACGGCGGGTGTCGAAGGGTCCCGGCGGCTGGCCCCCACAGCTCCCGACGCGCCGATACAGAGCTACCTCTCCGTGGAGCCGTTCGAGGTGCGGCACGAAGCCATGCTTCGTCTCGTTGGGCTGGCCCAAGAACTCGGCCTCGATGCGGAGTCGACCCTAGAGGTCGCCTCGCAGTCGGCGGTTGCCGAGCGACTGACGGAGCTGGTGCTCGGTTCCGCGAAGGTGCAGGTGGACGGCGAGTATCCCGAGGCGCTGATTCGCCGGGTGGATTTCATGACGGTCGATCCGACCGGGGCGCTGCCGCGTCCGAACCCGGTGCCCGAGCCCGTCGCCGAGGCGGTGGTCGGCGTGGTCGTAGCGTACCCGATTCCGGGGATGCCTGATGACGTGTCACTGGACTGGGATCCGTTTCCCACGGTCACCGACATAATCCCGGCGACCGTTATCGATCCCGAATCGGTCGCGTCCCGGACGCTGTCGGCCGGAGAGCCGTCGCTGATCTGGGAGAACGCCCTGACGGAAGACCCGATCCCGACGGTGGACGCCGTTGAAGTCGAGCCCATCAGCGTGCCGGTGCCCCTCCTCTCGCTGCCGCTTCTGGCACTTGCAGTGATCCTGCTGATCGCTGGGGTAAGGGGCCGGCGGCGCACGGTGTCCATCGCCGCGTCACGCGTCGTAGTCGCGTTGGCCTTTCTGGTGGGGCCACTGGTACAGACGGCGGTTGCGCTTCCCGGATCGGCTGGGCGGACCCCGTCGGAGAGACAGGCCCGTCGAATCCTGGCGGGCCTCTTGCCCAACATCTATCGGGCGCTGGAATTCAAGGACGAGGCGACGATCTACGACCGGCTCGCGGTGAGCGTCACCGGAGCGACGCTCACCGACGTCTACCTGGAGCAGCGGCGTGCCCTGGAGATGGAGGAGCGAGGCGGCGCCCAGGCCCGCGTCGAAGCCGTAGAGGTCCTGGAAGCTTCTGAGATCGAGTCCCGAGATACCGGTTTCGAGGTCCGATCCACCTGGACCGTCGGCGGGATGGTAACGCACTTCGGACATCGACACTTCAGGCAGAACCGCTACGACGCCCGGATCGGGATCGTCCCCGACGCCGGGGATTGGAAAATCAGTTCGATTAGTGTGCTCGAGCAGGAAAGAGTGAGATGAAATTACTTCGCGAACCGCTGGTTCACTTCTTGGTCCTCGGGGCGGCGCTGTTCCTGGTTTACGCCGTCGCCAGCGACGTTTTCTCGTCAGACGAGTCGCGCCGGATAGAGATCACGGAAGCAGAGATCGAGTTCCTCGCTGCCGGCTTTGGGCGCCAGTGGCAGCGGCCGCCCACAGAGGACGAGCTACGTTCGCTGGTTGAAGCGCGCGTGCGTGAGGAAGTCCTGTACCGTGCGGCGCTGGCTGTAGGACTCGATCAGAACGACGTCGTCGTGCGTCGCCGCATGGTGCAGAAGATGGAGCTCCTCTCTCAGGACCTCGCCACCCTGGCCGACCCAACCGACACGGAGCTGCAGGCGTTCTTCCAGGAGCGGCGGGAGGAGTACCGCTTTCCGCCCCGCATAAGTTTCAGCCACGTCTACTTCAACATAGACCGGCGCGGCCCGGCGGCGGAGGAAGATGCCCGGCGCGCTCTCGCCGAACTCCGGGCTGCGACACCGCCGCCCCAGCGCGCGCCCGAGCGGGGCGACCGCTTCATGCTGCAATACGACTACGCACTCCGGTCACCGCTCGAGGTGCAGCAGGCGTTTGGGGCCCAATTCGCCGAGACTCTGTTCGAAGTGGAGCCAGGGTGGCACGGTCCGGTGGCCTCGGGCTACGGCATTCATCTCGTGTACATCAGCGAGCGAGTCGACGACCGCATCCCGGAGTACGCGGAGATTCGCGACCGCCTCGTGATCGACTACAACCGCATGCGCCGCGAGCGCGCCAACGAGTTGCTCTACCAAGGTCTGGTGGGTGGGTACGAGATCGAAATCGACGAAGAGGCCCTTCAGCGAGCGGCTCTGCGCGTAGGTAGTGGCGCAGGCTAGCGCCGAAGCCCAGAGCAGTCTATAACGGCGGTTATGGAGATGGTCACTGCCATGGGTCGAGGCAATGCGCCAGGGGTGGTGATCTGAGTGATGGGCTGGCCGGCAAAGCGCCCACGTTCCTGGTCGCAGCGCTGAGAGACCCGTACAGCGGCAACCTGGACCGTATCCAAATCATCAAGGGCTGGCTGGATGAGGACGGTGAATCCCACGAGCGCGTCTATGACGTTGCTGTATCGGACGGGCGCCGGATCGGCTCCGACGGACGCTGCAGGACGCCGGTCGGTAACACCGTCGACGTGGCGAGCGCCACGTGGACGAACACCATCGGTGACCCCGAGCTGTTCGCGGTGTGAGCGGACCCCGACTTCGATCCCGAGCAGCGTGCCTTCTACTACTCGCGCGTCATCGAGATCCCCACGCCGCGCTGGACGGCATACGAAGCAGCGCGTTTCGGCATCGAGGTCAGCGCCGAGGTTTCGATGATCACCCAGGAGCGGGCCTATACGTCGCCGATCTGGTATACGCCCTGAGCGGCGCGATTTGAGGAGATGTCACCGACGAGGTGGGACACGGAGAACTGAGGCAAAGGAGGGACTGATGGCGAGCACGAAACCCGAGTGGGTGCGAGGTCTTGTTGTGTCCATTGCGGGACTATCACTGTCGAGCGTGGCCGTCGCATAGGAGATCAGCTATCGACGGGGTGCGCTTGCGAGGGAGGTCAAAATGAGAACGGACACCATGTGGTTGAGAGGCTTCGGAGTCTTAGTGGCGGCACTGGCACTGCCGGTCGTGGCCCTGGCGCAGGACGCCGGACATCCTCCGGCCGAGGTCCTCAGCGGGTTGTATCCGGGCAGGACGTACTCACCTTATGCCGGCCGTTCGTTCCCCAGCCACGTGTACTGGGGCGACACGCACCTGCACACGGCCAATTCACCGGACGCCAGCTTGTTCGGCAACACGCTCGGCCTCGAAGACGCCTACCGCGCGCTGCGCGGCGAAGAAGTGATGTCGGCAACGGGACTTCCGTTCAAATTGAGCCGCCCGCTCGACTGGGTCGTTATCGCCGATCACGCGGAGTTGATAGGATTCGGACCGGACGTTCGAAGAGGCGCACCGAACATCCTAGCGGTCCCCAAGGGCAAAGAGTGGTACGAGGGGATGCAGCAGGGCGGCCAGGCCGGAGCGGAAGCCGCGATCGACCTTGTCCTCAACTTCACCAGGGGGACACTGCCTCCCGAGTTCGTCAGGGACTACAGCGCCGGATCCCGGGTTTATGCCACGGTCTGGGACGATATCGCCGAGACCGCGGATCGCTTCAACGAACCGGGCAAGTTCACGGCCTTCATTGGTTTCGAGTGGAGCTCGATCCCCGACGGCAAGAATCTGCATCGCGTAGTCGTTTTCCGGGATGGTGCCGAACGAGCCACGCAGGTGGAGCCGATCTCGGCGATGCCTCCGCCGTTCGGTTCAACCAACCCGCGTGACCTGTGGAACTGGATGCAAGCCTATGAGGACAAGAGCGGTGGACAAGTCTTCGCGCTCGCGCACAACGGCAACCTCTCCAACGGGTGGATGTTCCCGCTCGATCAGACCTTGACCGCCGGCGCGATCGACGACGCCTACATCCAGCAGCGCGCCAAGTGGGAGCCGCTGTACGAGGTCACCCAGATCAAGGGCGACGGCGAGGCGCACCCGTTCCTCTCGCCTGACGATGAGTTTGCCGATTACGAGAACTGGGACAAAGGCAACCTCAACATGACAGAGCTGAAAGAGCCGGAGATGTATGGCGGGGAGTATGCGCGCGAGGGACTGAAACGTGGACTCCTGCTCGAGAGGAGATTCGGCACCAATCCGTACAAGTTCGGTCTCGCCGGCGCGACCGACGCCCACACCTCCTTGGCGGCGGTTGAGGAGGACAACTTCTTCGGCAAGTCAGCCTCCGCCGAACCCTCGGCGGAACGCGTGCGGCACCCCTTCGTCGAGACCGAGCTAGGGGCCTATGAGGGCTACCAGCTGGTCTCCTCAGGCTACCAGGGTGTGTGGGCGACCGAGAACACCCGGAACGCCATTTGGGATGCGATGGTTCGGCGCGAGACCTACGCCACCACCGGCCCGCGTATGGTGGTGCGGTTCTTCGGCGGCTGGGAGTTCGATGAAGACGACATTCGCAGCCGCGCACCGGCATTCATCGGCTACGAGAAAGGCGTGCCCATGGGAGGCGATCTGCGCCCCAGGACCGGCGACGCACCGACGTTTATGGTCTACGCGCTCCGCGATCCGATCGGCGCCAATCTCGACCGCATCCAGATCATCAAGGGCTGGATGGGCTCCAGCGGCGAGACCCACGAGCGCGTTTATGACGTGGCTGTTTCGGACGGCCGCCGGATCGGCTCCGACGGACGCTGCAGGACGCCGGTGGGCAACAGCGTCGACCTGGAAGCCGCGAGCTGGACCAACACGATAGGTGATTCGGAGCTGGCCGCGGTCTGGACTGACCCCGATTTCGATCCGAGCCAACCCGCCTTCTACTACGCGCGCGTGCTGGAGATCCCGACACCGCGCTGGGTGGTCTATGACAGGGTGCGCCTGGGTGCGGAGATCCCCGACGAAGCTGAACTGATCGGTCAGGAGCGTGCCTACACTTCGCCGATCTGGTACACGCCGTGAGCGTCGCGGTTTGATTCAGTAGGGGATCATACGGAACGCCAACAAAGTGACCGGTTAGATATGAGCGAGGAGCGTTCAAGAATGCCGCCGCACAGGCTCTGGGAAAACAGGCTCTGGCAGCCCACGACCGCGAAGTGGTTCTTCGTCGTCTTCGGGTTCTCGCTCGCCTACGCGGTGATCCGCTATCACTTCGCCGGCGACGTCGCGTGGCGGCATTTTCCGCTATTCATTCTCAACAAGGCCACCTCGCTGGCGGCCGTAATATTCGTGGCTTGCTCGTATCTGATCGGAAAGATCATCCGCTGGCACGACCACGACAAAGCCCTGAGGCTGGTGGTGATAAAGTTCTGCGGCTTGACGGGGTTCTTTCTGGCGGCGGTGCACGCCATGTTCTCGCTCGCGCTGCTCTCACCGGCTTACTACGGCAAGTATTTCGACGAGGTCGGCCGGCTCAACCTCGAGGGCGAGCTGGCAATGAGCGCCGGTGTTCTGGCGCTGCTCTTCCTTTTGTCGCCGGCGGTGACGACGTTGCCGATGATGCCGAAGGCGATCGGGGGCCGGCGCTGGAAGCGGAGCCAACGAGCCGGTTACGTGGCGCTGGCCTTCGTGGTGGTTCACCTGGTCTTCCTCGGTATCAAGGGCTGGCTGGCGCCGGGGGATTGGCACGGCGGGATACCCCCGGTGAGCCTGGTCGCCGTTGTGGCGGCGCTGGTACCGCTTCTGGTCAAGCGCAAGTTGGAGCACGAAAAGCAGGAGCGGGCTGCAGCAAGGCTCGATCTAGATTCGGACGATTAATGGAGGGAATCGTGAACAAGAAACTCACCGGTCGGCTGATGGTTGCCGCCGTCGCTGTGCTGTCACTCGCTTCGTGCTCGCGCACGGAAACCGCTTCGGATGAGCACGGCGCCGTCCATTGGGGCTACGAGGCCGAGGACGGTCCCGAGACCTGGGGCTCCATGAATTCCGAGTGGGCTCTGTGTGCGGACGGGCTCGAGCAATCGCCGATCGATCTCTCGAACGCCTCGCTGACCGAGCTGCCTGGAGTGGGGATTCACCTTCCGAGTGGACAGGAGGTGGAGGTGTTGAACCAGGCGGGTGTCATCGACGCGCTCGACAACGGGCACACTATCCAGATCAACTCGAAGACCGGCGAAACACTGACCGTTGGCGACAAGACGTACGCGCTGGTGCAATTCCATTTCCACGCTCCGAGCGAGCACACGGTAAACGGCGGACACTTCCCGATGGAGATGCACTTCGTGCATCAGGCGGAGGATGGTGCGCTCGCGGTGATCGGCGTGCTGATCGAAGAGGGCGCTGAAAACGAGAGTATCCAGCCCTTGTGGGAGCAACTCGCCGCAGCAACCGGCGCGCAGGCGGCGATTCGGATTCCGCCCGAGTTCGCCGATCATATCTTCACCGGCGATCCTACGGGCGTCTTCCACTACCGCGGCTCACTCACGACCCCGCCGTGCAGCGAGGGCGTGGACTGGTTCGTCAGGAGAACGCCGACCCAGCTGTCGCAGGACCAGATCGCGGCGTTCACGGCGGTCTACGACCATAACAACCGCCCGGTGCAGGCGCTCAACAGCCGCACGCTGTATCTGGACGAGAGCCCAGCCGTGACGATCCACTGACGATAGAGAGCGACACGACAACCCACGAGGGGGAACTCAGCATGAGAGGCGTACCGGTCAGGAAAAGTAAGGCCGTTACCGCAGTGGGACTCGCGCTGCTTGCAGGCTTCGTGTGGTTTCTGGGGACGGGCACGACCGCCGCGGCGCAGGAAGAGCCGTCGGCGGAAGCGATGGCTCAGGCCAACAATCCGCTGGCGAGCGTCTACGCTCTCAACTTTCAGAACTTCTACTCTCCGTCGCTCTACGGCCTGCCGGACCGGAGCGCGAACACGTTCTGGGTTCGGACCGCGATTCCCATCGGGCGCACGCTGACCCGGGCCTCGCTCCCACTGGCCACGCGGCCGTCCTCGGCCACCGAGTCGCAGGCGGGGCTCGGCGACTTCAACATCTTCACCGCCTACCTGTTCGTGTCGAACCCCACGACCAGCCTCGGTGTCGGACCGCTTCTGGTGGCTCCCACCGCCACGGACGACGCGCTTGGGCAGGGGAAGTGGCAGGCCGGAGCGGCGGCCATCGCGTTCAAGGCCACCCGCGTGGTCCAGGTCGGCGGTCTGATCACGTGGCAGGGTTCGTTTGCGGGTGACGACGCCCGACCGAGCACGAGCTTGCTGGCAGTGCAGCCCTTCGCGATCTGGCAACTCGGTGGCGGCACGTATCTGCGCTCGACCGGCATATGGGGGTTCGACCTCAAATCGGGCGACTATGTCGTGCCCGTCGGGTTCGGAATCGGGCAGGTGTTGAGAGCCGGCAACGTCGTCTACAACCTGTACCTGGAACCGCAGTTCTCGATTCTGCACGACGGCACGGGACAGCCGAAGGTGCAGCTCTTCGCAGGCCTGAATCTCCAGTACCCGAAAGGCTGAGGGCGATCTGTCTTAACGACTCGCGGCCCTACGCTCGTAGTGGCAGAAGTCCCCTAGCGCTGGCAGTCTGGACAGAAGTACGCCGACCGCCCGGCCAGCACGCAGCGCTCGATCGTCCCACCACACCTGAGGCACTCCTCACCCTCGCTGTCGTACACCTTCAATGCGTTCTGGAAACCGCCGCCTGCGCCGAGAACGTCGCGGTAGTCGCTGAATGTCGTGCCGCGGCGGTCGACCGCCGCGCTGAGCACGCTACGAATCGCGTTATGCAGGCGGCGAACGTCGTTGCGGTCGAGGCATCGTGCCGGGCGTCGCGGATCGATGCGGGCGCGGAAGAGTGCTTCGACGGCGTAGATGTTGCCGACCCCGGCGATTCGCTTTTGGTCGAGCAGAAAATTGCGGACCGGTGCGCGCGAGTTGCTTAGCAGGTCCGCGAGCAAGCGTGGCGTGAAGCGCTCGGATAGCGGCTCGACGCCGAGCCGCGCATCGAGCTCGGCCCACTCGTCTTCATCGAGCACCCACATGCGGCCGAAGCGACGCGTGTCGTAGAAGCGAATCACGCCGCCGTCATCCTCGATCACGAAGCTCGCCGAAAGATGTGCTTCGCTGCGGAGCGGCGAGGGTGGCGCCCAGGTGAACCGACCGGTCATGCGCAGCTGGGTCACCCAACGGCCGCCGTCATCGAGGAGGGCGGCGATCCACTTCGCTCGGCGCCCGACCGAGAGAACGCGCCGCCCGCGCAGCCCGCGCCGAAACGCCGCCGGGCTCATCGGCTCGACGACTTCGTCCCTGTGGATCTTGATGCGCTCGATGCGGCGGCCCGCGATGGCGGCGTCCAGGCCGCGGGCAATGGTCTCGGCCTCGGGAAGTTCGGGCATGCGCTAGCTGCGGCTCTGGCGCTCGATCTCTCGGTAGCCGATGTCGCCGCGGAAGTACTTGCCGCTGAACTTGATCGCCGTCGCCGCCTCCCTCGACTTCGCCGCGGCGCCGCTCACGTCGTCGCCGAGGCCGACGACGCCGAGCACGCGACCGCCGTCGGTCACCAGCTTGCCCTCCGTGTCGCGGCGCGTCCCGGCGTGCAACACGATCATGTCGGGGTCGTCAGCCAACGACTCGGGCACATCGATGACCTTCCCCTTCTCGTACCTGCCCGGGTAGCCCTTCGAGGCGAGGACGGTGCAGACCGCCGCGCGGCGGCTGAAGCGGAAGTCGGTGCCGGCAAGCGATTCGCCGCGAGCCACCTTCTGGAAGACATCGAGTAACGAGCTGTCCAAGAGTGGGAGGATGGCCTGGGTCTCCGGGTCGCCGAACCTGCAGTTGAACTCGATGACGTACGGGTCGCCGTCCACGATCATCAGGCCGCAGTAGAGGACGCCGCGGAAGATCCGATCCTCGGCGCGCATCTGAGCCAGGGTTGGCATGACTATCGTGTCGCTGACCCGACCGACGAGCGCATCATCGGCGATGGAGACGGGCGCGTAAGCGCCCATGCCGCCTGTATTTAGGCCGATGTCACCTTCGCCGATCGGCTTGTGGTCCTGCGACGGGATGAGGGGAATGGCGTGCTCGCCGTCGGTGAGATAGAGGATCGAAAGTTCTTCACCGACCAGGCAGTCTTCTACGACGACCGTCGTACCCGCATCGCCGAAGCTCTTGTCGACCATCATCGAGTGGGCGGCGGCCACAGCGTCGTCGACGGTCTGGCAGACGATGGCGCCTTTGCCGGCGGCGAGCCCCGAAGCCTTGATGACGATGGGCGCGCCGCGCTCGCGGATGTAGCGCTCGGTTTCTTCGTAGTCGGTGAGTGTGCGGTGCCCGGCGGTGGGCACGCCCGCCTTTTCCATGATGGTCTTGGCGAACGCCTTCGAGCCCTCGAGCTCGGCGGCGGCTTTACTGGGTCCGAAGATCTTGAGACCGCGTCCGCTGAAGACGTCGACGATGCCGTCGGCCAGAGGCGCTTCCGGCCCGACCACCGTCAGCTCGATCTCCCTCGAGTCGGCGAAGTCGGCCAGCTCCTCGATCTCGCCCGGCTTCAGCGGTACCGATTCGGCCAGCGCCTTCGTGCCACCGTTTCCCGGCGCCGCGTAGATCTGCGCGTCCGGCTGCTCGCGTTTCAGCTGCCAGATGAGCGTGTGTTCTCTACCACCACTTCCTACGACCAGGATTCTCATAGGTATACTTCCCGTCTTGGTGACGGCGATGGCGATGGCGATGGGGATGGGGATCGCTTCCACGACATCGCCATCGCCATCCCCATCGCCATCGTCATCGAGGCAAAGCCCGATCAAGATCCTCTATCAGATCCTCCACATCCTCTATCCCCACCGACAACCGCACCAGCCCTTCTGTGATCCCCATCTCCTCGCGCAGCTCCTTCGGCACGGCGCCGTGGGTCATGGCGGCGGGAACGGAGATCAGGCTCTCCACCCCGCCCAGGCTCTCCGCCAGCGTGAAGATGCGGGTGGCGCGACAGAAGGCATCGGCGCGCTCGCGGCTGCCGAGCTCGAGCGAGAGCATGCCGCCGAAGCCGCTCATCTGACGTTTCGCCAGCTCGTGCTGCGGGTGCGAGGGCAGGCCGGCAAAAAAGACCTGCTGCACCCTGTCGTCCGCCTCGAGCCACTCGGCGATCCGGCGACCGTTCCGATCGTGGGCTTGCATTCTCACGTGCAGTGTCTTGGTCCCGCGCAGGACGAGCCAGCAGTCCATGGGGCCGGGCACGGCGCCCGCCGACTTCTGCATAAAGCGCAGTCCCTCGATCAGTTCGTCGTTGGATGTGAGCACCAGGCCGCCGACGACGTCGCTGTGCCCGTTCAAGTACTTGGTGCTCGAGTGGACGACGGCGTCGGCACCGAGGGCCAGCGGGCGTTGGAAATAGGGTGTCGCGAACGTGTTGTCGACGACCAGCCAGGCGTCGCGCGCGTGGGCGATCTCGGCGGCGGCGGCGATATCGGTGATGTGCATCAGCGGGTTGGTCGGCGTCTCGATCAGTATCAGCCGCGTTTCCTCTTTGATCGCCGCCTCGATCGCCTGCGGCTCGCGCGTGTCGACGAACGAGAAGTCGAGTCCCAGCCGCGAGAGCACCTGGCGGAACAAACGGTCTGTCCCGCCATATACGTTGGAGCCACAGATGATGTGATCGCCGGCGGAACGGAGCTTGGCCACCGCCTCGATGGCTGCGACGCCGGATGAGAACGCGGCACCGTACTCGGCGCCTTCGAGGGCTGCGACGTTCGCTTCCAGCGCCGTGCGGGTTGGGTTCGAGACGCGGGCGTACTCGAAGCCTTTGTGAACGCCGATCCCTTCCTGGGCGTAGGTCGACGTCTGGTAGATCGGCGTCATGATGGCGCCGGTCGTGGGGTCAGGCTGTTGGCCGGCGTGGACCGCCCGAGTTCCGAAGCGTGGTTCGTTATCAGCCACCGAAAGCTCCGTCGATATCAGTTATCGTGTTGGTCCGTTATGACCGGGAAGTGGAGTAGACAGTCTAGCCACCGGGCGCGGCCTCGTCCAGCGAGGCCTACCTAGAGTGGGGGGGCTCGGCTTAATTACACGAACCATGGACTTTCCGGAGAGCCTGATTGTCAGCGTCTCGGGTATCCGCGGTCGGGTCGGCGTCGACCTGACGACGGAGGTGGTCAGCGGCTTCGCCGCAGCGTTCGGGACGTTCGTTCGTGACAAGGGTTGGGGGGACCATGTGGCTATCGCCCGCGACTCGCGGCCCAGTGGGCCCGAGTTCGTGAATGCCGCGACCGCGGCCCTGCAGGCGGCCGGTTGCCGGGTCAGTGATCTGGGGCTGGTCCCGACGCCGACCGTGCTGCTTGCCATCGAGGAGCTGGGGCTGGCCGGGGGCATCGTGGTGACGGCCAGCCACAACCCGAAGGAGTGGAACGCGCTCAAGCTGGCGAGTCCGGACGGTGCGTTCCTGACCCCGGAACAGGGGACGGATTTCCTCGCCGGGCTTCGATCCGCTACGCCGCCTGCGAAGATAGAACCGGGCCAGGCGGCGGACGCACCTGGTGCGGTCGACCGGCATATAGAGCGCGTCATCGGGCTCGACCTGGTCGATCCGGCATCCATCGCTGGGCGCGGCTTCAAGGTCGTTCTGGACTGCGCGAGGGGCGCCGGTGGTGTGATCTTGCCGTCGCTGCTGGAGCGGCTGGGGGTCGAGGTCGTCGGAATCGAGTTGGAGCCCGACGGTCACTTCACTCGGGAGCCCGAGCCCATCCCGGCCAACATGAGGGAACTGTGCGAGCGAGTCCCCCAGGAAAACGCCGATTTGGGGATGGCGGTGGACCCCGACGTGGACCGGCTGGCACTGGTCGACGGATCGGGCCGTGCGATCGGCGAGGACTACACGTTGGCGCTGGCCGCCAAGCTGGTCCTCTCACACCGCCCGGGGCCGGTCGTGGCCAACCTGTCGACGAGTCAGATCGTCGAAACGGTGTGCCGGGAAGCAGGTGCCGAGTACCACCAATCGCCGGTCGGCGAAGCACACGTGGCGGCGGCGATGCGGGCCGCCGGGGCCGTAGTCGGTGGGGAGGGTAACGGAGGTGTCATTTTGCCGGCGCTTCACCTGACCCGTGACGCTCCGCTGGCAGTGGCCATGATCCTACAGCTGCTGACGGAGATGCAGGCGAACCTGGACGCGATTGTGGCGGACTATCCACAATTTGTTATCGTGAAGAATCGTTTCCCGCGGGGCCGCATCGAGCTCGATCGGCTGGCCGGCGAGCTGGAGAGCGCCTTTCCCGGCGCAGTAACTGACCGCCGAGACGGGCTCCACCTACGCTGGCCAGGGCGCCAGATGTGGCTCCACTGTAGGGCTTCGGGCACGGAACCAATCTTGCGGGTTATCGCTGAGGGGCCGCAGGAGAGAGAGGCCGAAGTGCGGGAGCTCGTGGACGGGGCCGGGGCCATCGTGGCTCGGGCCGGAGACTAGGGAACGCGGGTGCGTAGATGTGCGGGATAGTCGGGTACATAGGCACGGCTGAGGCAACGCCGTTACTCCTCGAGGGGCTGCGGCGGCTGGAGTACCGGGGCTACGACTCGGCGGGCGTCACGGTCTGCGCAAACGGCAGTCTCGATACCCGCAAGATGGCCGGCAAGATCATCGATCTCGAGCAGGCGATCGGCGGGAACCTTCCTAAGGGAACCCTGGGGATCGCCCACACGCGCTGGGCCACGCACGGCGCGCCCACCTCGAACAACGCCCACCCTCATTTCAACGCGGCGGAGGATATCGCCGTCGTCCACAACGGCATCATCGAAAACGCCAGCGTCCTCCGTCAGAAGCTCGAGGAGCTGGGCCACCTGCTCCGCACCGAGACGGACACCGAGGTCCTGGCGCTGCTGATCGACGAGGCCTACGACGACAACCTGGAGGAAGCGGTCGCCGCGGCGCTCCAGCAGGTCGAGGGGACTTACGGCATAGCCGTGGTGTCGAGCCGTGACCCGGATAAGCTGGTCGCGGCGCGGAACGGATCGCCGCTGCTGCTGGGGATCGGTGAAAACTCCCTCTTCGTCGCCTCCGACGCGGCGGCCATCGTCGAGCACACTCGCGACGTGATCTACCTCGACGACGGTGAGCTGGCCGTGCTGGACCGGCATGGCTACCGGACTTCGGACCTCAGGGGCCGCCCGCTGACCAAAGAGGTGAGTCGTGTCTCCTGGGACCTCGGGACGATCGAGCGCGGCGGCTTCCCCCACTACATGCTGAAGGAGATCTTCGAGCAACCCGACTCGGTGCGCGATACGATGCGCGGTCGGCTGCTGGTGGAGCAGGGGACCGCACGACTCGGCGGCCTGTCGAGCTGCCTGCCCTCCCAGGATATCGGCAAGTACAACCGGATCGTGCTCACCGCCTGCGGTACCTCATGGCACGCCGCCCTGATCGGCGAATACATGCTGGAGGAGTTCGCCCGTATACCGGTCGAGACCGAGTACGCCTCCGAGTTCCGTTATCGTGACCCGGTGCTCGATGAGCGATCGCTGGTCATCGCCATCTCCCAGTCCGGCGAAACCGCCGACACACTGGCCGCGATCCGCGAGGCAAAGGAGAAGGGTGCCAAAGTCGTCAGCATCGTCAACGTCGTCGGCTCGAGCATCGCCCGCGCCGCCGACTGCGGCGTCTATATCCACGCTGGCCCCGAGATCGGTGTCGCCTCCACCAAAGCGTTCACCTCACAGGTCGTCGCCCTCGCTCTGATTACCCTCTACCTGAGCACCCAATCGGAGCCCCTTCTGGAGCAGGCCGCCGTCGCGGAGGCGCTGCATCGGCTACCCGATCAGATCAACCAGATCCTCGGCCGCAACGATGAGATCCGCGGGATGGCCGAGCGCTATCACCTGAACAAGAACTTCCTCTACCTGGGTCGGGGCTACAATTTCCCCGTCGCTTTGGAGGGTGCGCTGAAGCTGAAGGAGATCAGCTACATCCACGCCGAGGGCTACCCGGCGGCCGAGATGAAGCATGGCCCCATCGCATTGATCGACGAGAACATGCCCGTGGTCTTCATCGCGCCCAGAGGCCGCGTCTACCAGAAGATCCTATCCAACATCGAAGAGGTGAAGGCGCGGGGCGGCCGGGTCATCGCCATCACCACCGAGGGGAACGGCGAGCTCGATCGCCTGGCCGACCACATCGTCACGGTCCCGACGACCCACGAAATGCTGCAGCCTGTCCTCACGGTCATCCCGCTGCAGCTCCTCGCCTACCACATAGCCGTGCTTCGCGGCTGCAACGTCGACCAGCCCCGGAATCTCGCGAAGAGCGTTACGGTTGAGTGAACCCGGTATGCCAGTAGCCGGTGGCCGGTAACTGGGGAACGGTCAACTGGCCACTGGCGCACTGGCTACCGGCCACCGTGTGTCCGGTTCCGGCACCCCCCTTCCCAGAGGTGAACACACCTTTGGCGCCTGACCCTAGTAACCGCTAGTCTGCAAGCCAATAACGTGGGCATGGCGCTTGCCCAGTGAGCCGGCGGGAGGTTCAGCGTATGGTCGGTATCTGGCAAGACATCCGGCACGGCAGCCGATCGCTGCTCAAGGCCAGTGGGCTGACCGCCGTGATCGTCCTCATTTTGGCGATCGGGATCGGCGCCAACGTCGCAGTATTCAGCGTCATCGACGCTGCCGTGATACGGTCGCTGCCTTACCCGGACGCCGAGCAGCTCTTTTTCGGCCAGTCGAGTTTCGAGGGCAGGGTGCGTGCCTGGGTCTCGGCCCTCGACTACTGGGATTATCGGGACCGAGCCACCTCATTCGAGCAGTTCGCCGCTTTCTCCGGCTTCCCACGCACGTTGGTGGTCACCGGGGTCGAGAGACCGGAACGGGTGCAGGGCCTCGTCGTCAGCCACGAAGTATTCCCCGCGCTGCGCGTCGCACCCCGGATCGGCCGAGGGTTCAGCGCCGAGGACGAGCTCGAAACCGCGCAGCTCGTGGCGATCGTCAGCTACGGATACTGGCAGGGGCAGTTCGGCGGAGACACGGATGTAATCGGCCGGGCCGTGAGAGTCGACGGAATCACGGCGGAGATCGTCGGCGTGATGCCGAGGGGTTTCCATTTCAGATACGAAGTGGACTTCTGGGTGCCGATGCGGCGCGACGACCCATTCATCGCCGAGCGCGGCAAGAACAATTGGAGCGTGGTCGGCCGACTAGGGCCTGGCGTGTCGCTGGCTCAGGCGCAGAGCGAGGTGGACGTCATCTCCGCCCAGTTGGCAGCGGAGTACCCCGACACCAATCGGGATGTCGGCCTCAAGCTGACGAACCTGCAGGAGGCGTGGACCGAGAACTACCGTGAGAGCCTGTTCATGCTCCAGGTGGCGGTGGCGCTTGTGCTCCTCATCGCCTGCGGCAACGTGGCCAGTCTGTTGCTCGCCCGCGGCACGGCCCGGCGCACGGAGCTCTCGGTGCGAGGCGCGCTCGGCGCCTCGGGCGCCCGCATCGCCCGGCAACTGCTGACTGAGAGCCTGCTGCTCGCCGGAGTCGCCGGTCTGCTGGGAGTTCTTTTGGCCGAGTGGCTGCAGCCACTATTGCTGCAGCTCACGGAAGTGGGAGGTTCGGCGGTTTGGGAGCCGGGTCTCTCGCTCAAGGTCCTGTTCTTCGTTGTGGCCGTGTCGCTGCTAACGGGTCTCGTCTTCGGGACCTTCCCGGCCTGGCAAGCGTCGCGCGGCGACCTGGCACAAAACCTCAAATCGAGCGCAAGGACGACCGACCGCGGCGGCGTCAGATTCCGGCGCGGACTCGTCGTCTTTCAGGTAGCGGTCTCGATTGTCCTGCTCATCGGGGCCGGGTTGCTGATCCGAAGTCTGGCGAGCCTGATGAGCGTCGATCTCGGTTTCGATTCGACGAATCTCGCTACCGCGGAGATCCAGCTGCCGCGAGACAAGTACGGCGAGAGGGACCGGCGGATCCAGTTCTATACGGAGCTCAGCGCACGGCTCGAGGCGGTCCCGGAGGTGCAGAGTGTCGGCCTGATCAGCCAGATCCCGATCAGGCAGCCTGGGAACAATGAGCCCGTCTACGATGCGGAGGACCCGCCGGTCAGTATGGTCGACACTCGATCGGCGTACTATAGGGCCGTACAGCCAGGGTACTTCGAGGCGATGGGAATCCCATTATACGCGGGTCGTGACATCGAGGCGACCGATGTACAAGGCTCGCCACTGGTCTTCGTCGTCAACCAGGCGTTCGTCGACTCGATATTCAGAGGGCGCGAGCCTATCGGCCGACAGGTCGTGATGGACTACGAGTATACGTTCGAGGTCGTTGGCGTCGTGGGCGATGTCCTCACCGGCGGTCTGGGCGATCGACGATTCCCCGCCATGTACGGCTCCTATGCCCAGATCACCTACCTCGACATGGGATTGGTGGTCCGGTCTTCCGGCCGGGCGGAATCGCTGGCTGGTGCGCTGCGGTCCACGATCTGGAGCCTGGACCCGGATATCCCCGACCCCGAATTGATCGCGATGGAAGGTTTCCTCTCGCGATCGCAGCTCACGCGGCGGGTTAGGACCGTCGCCCTGGCGATCTTTGCCGGTATCGCAGTGCTTCTGGCCGTCGTCGGCCTCTATGGCGTGCTGGCGCAGACGGTTGTTGAGAGTCGCCGCGAGATCGGAGTGCGCATGGCGCTCGGTGCCAAGCCGAGCGACATCACTGAGATGATGCTGAGAAACGGTCTGCTGCTGGTGGCCATCGGGATCGGCGTCGGGTTGTTCGGCGCCATAGGCGCATCGCGACTCCTGGAACGCATGCTCTTTCAGGTCGCGCCCACCGACCCCGCGACCTTCGTGGTTGTGAGCCTCCTGTTCGCGGCGGTAGCCGCCGTCGCCTGCCTGCTCCCCGCTTGGCGTGCGGTGCGGGTTGATCCGGTGACCGTGCTGCAGTCGGAGTGACGGCCGGTAGCCGGTGGCCGGCCACCGCTCACCGTTTCGCACACCGCCTCCACGCCCGACCCTCCACGACAGTTGCGCGAAGCTAGGGGACCCGCCCAACTTCCACCCCCATGCGAGTTGTCTTGCAGCGTGTCGCACGGGCAGAGGTGCGTAGCGACGGAGGGACCTTAGGCGCCATAGGGCGCGGCTTCCTGCTGCTGGTCGGCTTCCGGCATGGGGACTCCGACGAACAGCTGCGCTGGATGGCCGACAAGATACGCGGGCTGCGCCTCTTCCCCGATGCCGAGGGGAAGATGAACCTGCCGATCGACGAGATCAGCGGCGAGCTGCTCGTCGTGTCACAGTTCACTCTGTACGGTGATGTCCGGAAAGGACGTCGCCCCTCCTTCGTCGACGCAGCCGAGCCCGAGGAGGCGGAACGGCTATACGACCGTTTCGTCGACATTCTGCGGCAGGGGACTATCCCGGTTGCCACGGGATCGTTCGGTGCCCTGATGGAGGTCGACCTCGTAAACGACGGACCCGTGACACTGATCATCGAGAGGGATTGAACCCGTGAACGGATCGCCATCGCCATCGCCATCGTCATCGCCATCGATGACGGTCGTCGCGATCGCCGCGCTCTTCGCTACCTCGCTGGCCTTCGCCCAGGTCAGTTGGGACCCCAACGCCGTTACCTACGAGGAGCCGTCCAGTTGGCAACTGGCAGCGGTGGCCGCACTCAACCGCCACCTGCCTACCGATTCCGGCTACTTCGTTCTGGGGCCGATCGACCTCGGCGCCGACCTGCCCGATACCACCGACCTGGTTCGCTCCACGCTACGCATTGTTGCCCCCGACCTAAGGGCCTCCGAACGCGTGACCCGACGCCTCTGGGTTCCGACCGGCGGCGTCGCCCTGGAGGAGCTGCAGCCGTCGGACACGCTCGCCCACGTGTTGCCGCCCGGCTATACCGGTCGGTTCCTCGATGGCACGATCGTCGGCGAGCGAGTATTCGTGCAGGTCTTCACGGTCCGGGAGCACCGCTGGCTGCTGTGGGCGCAGCGCGCCCAGGTCGCGGGGATCACCGATTCGGTGGCCGGACCGGTGGCCCGATACAGCACCGCCGTCGCCCGCCACCTGGTGATGGCAGACAGCGGGCTCGCCACAGAGGGGCCGCCGCAGGCGATCGAGTACGGCCTAGACCCCTCGTACGAGTTCTACGATCAGCCGCCGGAACCGGTCATCCGTGACCGCGAGGGGTACGATCGTCTGCTCGATGAGAACCGCGCCTTCAGCATGGGTGATGCGGTGCGCGACGTGTATGGGTTCGTACCCGGTCCGTCGCTCATCGGCTGGGTCGAAGAACAGGCAGACCCCGTGCTCTTCATCAACAAGGACACCGAGGTGGCACTCCAACACCGCTACCGCGATTACGAGACGTCGGGTGGCAGCTGGCTCGGATACCCTGTCCTGGCGCCGGCTTCAATGTCGAGCCTGCGGCCGGGTCGCTATTCCTACGTTGCCGATCGATACGGCGTGATAAGGGTCGCGCGAATGTCGATGTCCGGTTTCGACATGGGCGGTGCCGCTGTCACGCACGCCCTGCTCGCCCACGGCGAGCCGGTACGTGCCGCCGGCGAGCTGGTCCTCTCCAGAGAGCCGGGTGGTCCGCTCAGGGTCACAGAGCTCAATGTCCGCTCGGAGGAGTACTTCTTCAGCAACCGCTCGCTCACGCTGTACGACGATGTGGAGCAACGGTCGGACCGTTACGTCGCCGCCGTCGGTCACGTGTTGAGAGGGTTGGAGCTCGCTCGCCTGCCACGCGACGACGTGCTCATACGGAAGTTCTAGCGATCGCACCGTCCGGCGGCCAGGCCGCCGAAACGCAGCAGCGAAAGACGCATGAGCTCGGAAGACAAGCGGCCACGAGCGCTCTGGTGGGTCGCCGGGATCGCGACGGTCGCGACCTTCTTGGCCGACTTGGTCGTCGAGCGCGGCGCGAACAGCGGCCTCCGCATAGCCGGCGTCGTCCTTCTCCTCCTGGCACCGTTCTTCTTCGTTCCGCCGTTCTTTCTCTTGAAGAAGCATGGGCGGACCGAGACGGGGCAGAGTTACTTCTGCACGACCAGGGTTGTGGATCGCGGCGTCTACGGCGTCGTGAGACATCCGCAGTACGTCGGCTACGCTCTGTTAGCGTTGGGCTTTGCGATGCGCACGCAGAACATCATTAGCTGGATCTCCGCAGGGGTGGCTGTCGCGTTCTTCTACCTGCAGGCGCTCGCAGAAGAGCGATTCTGCGCCGGGCAACTAGGCGCCGAGTACGCGGCGTACGTGAAGCGGGTGCCGAGATTCAATTTCGCATTCGGACTTCTGAGGTATCTCAGGGCGAAGTTGTGAGGGTTCTGCGCCCGGCACGTGTCATCTTCGTGTGGGCCGCTCATGGGGTTGTCTCGTAGATGTAGTTCGGGCGCACGTAGGCGACCTCGAACCCGAACCTGAGTTGATTGCGGAACGACGGTGCCGGCTTCTCGGGCCTGTCCTCCGCCGTCTCGACGACCAGGCCCTCACAGCCCAGTTCCGCGGCGTCCCGGATCCGTTGCGCCAGTAGCGCACTTTGGGCTCCCCGACCCCGGTATTCCGGCAGCGTCGTCGCGAAGTCGATCCAGCCGAGACCGTCGCTCACGAACAGCGCGGCCGTGGCGGCGGGAGTGTCACCATCGAACGCCATGTAGTGGCGCCAGCCGTCCCGTCCGACCATGTCGGCCACCCAGGACGCCGTCGGCTGGGGCCAATCGAAGCAGGCGGCGACGATTCGCCCGAAGGCCGGCGCCTCATCCTGAGCTATCCGGCGGATCGTCAGATCGGTATCGACCGAAGGAGGCGGCGAGGTGTCGCGGTAGAGCTTGACCCAGTTGTTGTAATGCCGGAACCCGTGGGCGGAGAGCAGCTCGCCGGCTTCGGCATCCGCATATGGGCTCACCTGGACGAAGAAGCGAGGAGCTCGTTCGCTGACAAAGAACTCGACCAGCTTCTCGATAGCGGCCTCCGAAGCGGGTCGCTCCAGGCCGAGCCCGATGGCCCTGTTGAGCCCGAGCACGTCGGCGGCGGTCGCACGTACCGCGACGGCCTCATCGTTTTCGAGCATCCCGAGTCCGCAGGCGGCTGCCGAGGCGGGCGATGCCGCTCGGTAGAAGTCGATCCAGGCTGCGATCTCTGTCCTCTCCAGCCGCCGCAGGTGGGCCTCGTCGCCGTATGTGGTCACCTCGATATCTCCGTGTCGGGGTAATCACTCGAGATTGCTAACGTCTTGAGAAGGGATGCGAAATAACCGGCGGCGAAAGGACATGCTGGCCCGCCCTCGAAGCTGGGGTTGTGCTACGGCCGGGCGCGGGGCCAGCTTGTTCGCCGTTCGAAGGGAGATCGTTCGTGGAAGCTCCGAGATTGATACTCGCCTCCAGGTCGCCGCGCCGTGCCGAGCTGCTGGCGCGGCTCGGGCTGGAATACGCGGTGCGGGTGCCGCGGGTGGACGAATCGCTGGCCCCCGGCGAGGATCCGGCCGAGGCCGCCCATCGCTTGGCGCGCGCCAAGGCGGAGGCGGAGCGTGAAGCGGGTGCCCTGGCCATCGGCTGCGATACCTTGGTCGTCCATCGCGGCGACATACTGGGCAAGCCGCTCACGCCGGAGGAGGCGGTGGCGATGGTGTGCCGTCTGAAGGGCGATGAGCACACGGTCTATACCGGCGTCGCGCTGGCGACGCCGGAGCGCGTGGAAAGCGCGGTGGAGACCACGCGCGTCTGGTTCCGTTCGCTTGATGACGAGGAGTGCGAAGAATACGTTGCGACCGAAGAGCCGATGGACAAGGCGGGTGCCTACGGAATTCAGGGCTTCGGCGCGGCCATCGTCGAACGCATCGAGGGTGACTACTTCAACGTGATGGGGCTGCCGATCCAGAGACTGCTGGAGCTTTTCCGCCGCTTCGGTTGGCGATACGCCTTCGGGCACGGCCTCGTGCCCTTCTGAAGTCGACGAAAGGCGGAAGCGGCCGAGATCTCCAGGTGGGAGGTCAGGATGTCGGAGGAAGATCGCCGCTACTCTGACAGCGAGTTCGCGCTCATCCTGCGCAAAGCGTTCGAGCTCGAAGAGCACCGGACCGGAGGTGGGTCCGGCGAAGGCCTCACTCTGCAAGAGATTCAAGCAGTCGCGGCGGAGATGGGACTGGACCCGGCAAGCGTCGAACGGGCGGCCGTTTTACACCCGGTTGCTGGCGAAGGTGCCCTGGTACGCTTATTTGGTGGACCGAGCCTGTATCAGATGCAATACACAGCGGCTGGCGAGATCTCGAGAGACAGCCTTACTCGAGTGGTGGATGCAATCCGCCGGGTCACAGGCCACCAGGGCAAGGTGACCGAGGTGCTCGGCTCGCTGGAATGGGAGACGGTGGGAGAGTTGAGTCTGATCCACGTGACCGTGTCGCCTCTTGAGGGGCAGACGGTTGTCAGGGTGCTGGCCAACCGGGGGCCGGCTGGCGGACTCACATACTTCTTGCCGGGAGTGGTCGGACTCCTTGGGATAGGGATCATCGGTGCGATCACCGAACCGACCACCGCGGTCGGAATCACCTCGCTGGTAGCCGGGTGCCTGGGCGGAGCGTTCCTAACGGCTCGGACGATCTTCAAGACCACGACGAAGCGTTTCCGATCAAAGTTGCGAGATCTCATGGACGCCACCTCGAGGGCCATCGACGAAACCCTAGAGACCGAGGGCGGCAGTGGCCAGTAGGTCGATCGACGTCCCGCGCGCGGTCCGCTGGCACGACGATGCACTCCGCATCATCGATCAGACCTTGCTCCCTTCAGAGTACAAGGAAATCGACCTCGTCGAGGTAGATGACGTGATCGAGGCGATCCAGAGCCTCCGGGTCCGCGGCGCTCCCGCCATCGGCATCGCTGGTGCTATAGGGCTCGTGGCCTCGCTCAGGCAGTACGTCGAGGGCACAGGGTTGGCGTTCCGGGCGCGATTGGCGGAGTCAGCCGAGCGGATCCGCAGCGCCCGACCGACGGCCGCGAACCTGGCTTGGGCGGTGGACCGGGTGACCGCGGTGGCGGATGAAAAGGCTGATGCGGATAACGCTGAGGCCTGGGATGCGATGCGCCGCGAAGCGACCGCGATCCTCGAAGAGGACCGCGAGATGTGCCGGCGCATCGGCGAGCACGGGCTGACGCTGCTGCGCGACGGGTCGACCGTGCTGACCCACTGCAACGCAGGCGCGCTGGCGACGGGCGGCATCGGCACCGCGCTCGCGCCGATCTACTTGGCGGCCCAGCAGGGATTGAAAGTTCGTGTCCTATCCGGCGAAACGCGTCCGCTGTTGCAGGGTAGCCGGCTCACGGCGTGGGAGCTGAGCCGCGCCGGCGTGGATGTACTCGTGCTCACGGACAACGCGGCGGCGGCGGCGATGTCGCGGTTCGATCTCGACCTCGTGATCGTGGGTGCCGATCGGATCGCCGCCAATGGCGACGTCGCCAACAAGATCGGGACCTACGGGCTGGCGATCGCGGCGCGGCACCACGTTATTCCGTTCTACGTGGCGGCGCCGTCCAGCACGTTCGATTTCAGCCTGGCCGGCGGCGACGACATCCCCATCGAGGAGCGCGGCGGCGATGAAGTGCGCGGCGCGTTCGGGCGGCCGACTGCGCCAGACTCGGTCCCGGTGTTCGGAGCCGCGTTCGATGTGACGCCGGCGGAGCTCGTGACCGGGTTCATCACGGAGCGCGGGATTCTGATGCCGGGAGAATTTGAGGTTTTGCGGGGGATGTGAGGTTGGCCGGTCGGGATGACGAGCACGATAACGATGGCGATGGCGATGGCGATGGGGAGGCGATGACGATGGGGAGGGCGGTGGGTGTAGGATCATGAAGCGTTACCGGGCGAAGAGGTCGACGGTGGTCTTCACCTTCGGGTTCCTGGGGTTTTTGACTGCCCTGACGATCCTTGGCGTCTTCTTCGCGGAGCCGCGGCTCTTCTTCGTCGCCTTCTTGTTGGTACTCGCCTGGCGTTGGAATCAGCTGCTCAAGACGCCGTTGGAGGTGCGGACACGGGATGACGGGGTTATCGAGTTCCGTGGTGTCATCGGGCGGAGGGAGTTGAGTGTGGACGATATCAAGAGTGTCATGCGGGTAGGGCGTGGCTACTGGATCGAACACACCGACGGATCGACCAACCTGTACGGCAACATGGAAGGCATCGAGGAGCTCCTCACTGAGCTGCGGGCGATGAACCCGGCGCTCGAGGTGAAGCGATATACTCCGTGGGGTCAGAACAACTGAGGGTGCTATGGCAGTGATCCTCGCCATCGATCAGGGCACGACCGGGACTACGGTGCTCGCTGTGGACAGGGAAGGGAAGGTAGTGGGGCGGGCGTACCGGGAGATCGAACAACATTACCCGCAGCCGGGTTGGGTGGAGCACGACGCGACGGAGATCTGGCGCTCGGTCCAAGTCACTGTCGATGCGGCTCTGAAGGCCGGGGGTCTGGCCCCTTCCGACGTTGCCGGGTTCGGGATCACCAATCAGCGTGAGACGGTGGTCCTCTGGGACCGGGAGAGCGGTGAGCCGGTCCATCGCGCTATCGTCTGGCAGTGCCGGCGAACGACACCCGAGTGCGAGGCGCTCAAGGATGGCGGACACGAGACTCTGATACGCGAGCGTTCGGGGCTGGTCATCGATCCCTACTTCTCCGGCACCAAGGTCGCTTGGTTGCTGGAGCACGTGCCGGGCGCGCGCCCGCGTGCCGATACGGGTGAGCTGGCTGTCGGGACGATCGACAGCTGGGTCATCTGGAAGCTGACCGGCGGCCGGGTCCACGCGACGGAGCCGACCAACGCCTCGCGCACCCAGCTGTTCCGGATCGACGAGCGGCGTTGGGATCCGGAACTCTGCGAGCTTCTGGGCGTCCCTGGCGCGGTGTTGCCCGAGGTGCTGCCGTCGGGTGGCCTGTTCGGGACGAGCGATGCGGATGCGATTGGGATCGAGGCGCCGGTGGCGGCGGCGATGGGTGACCAGCAGGCGGCGCTGTACGGTCAGGGATGCTGGGCGCCGGGACAGGCGAAGTGCACTTACGGGACGGGTGCCTTTCTGCTCGTGCACACGGGCGATGAGGTCGTGCCGTCACGGCACGGGTTGTTGACGACGGTGGCGTGTGGCGCACGCGGCGAAGCGGCCTACGCGCTCGAGGGCTCGATCTTCATCGCCGGCGCGGCGGTGCAATGGCTAAGGGACGAGCTGGGCCTGGTGGATAGTGCGGCGGAGACGGAAGAGCTGGCCCGCTCGCTCGAGTCCAACGATGGCGTCTACTTCGTGCCCGCATTCGTGGGGCTCGGGGCCCCGCACTGGTTGGCGGACGCTCGGGGCACGCTGGTAGGCCTGACGCGCGGCAGTGGCCGGGCACACCTGGCCCGTGCGGCGCTGGAGGCGATGGCCTATTCGGCCCGCGACCTGATGGAGGCGATGGCCGCCGACTGGGGCCACCCGGTGCGCGAATTGCGGGTCGACGGAGGTGCCGCTGCCAACGACTGGCTCATGCAGTTTCAAGCGGACGTGGGGGGGATCCCGGTGGGCCGCCCGGCGATCGTCGAGACGACGGCGCTGGGCGCGGCGGCGCTGGCGGGTCTGTCGACGGGGTACTGGCAGGAGCCCGACGAGCTGCGCGAGGTGCAGAAGCTGGATCGAGGGTTCGAGCCGGCGCTCACGGACGATAGGCGCGACGCGCTGCTGGATGGTTGGCGACGAGCGGTGCAGGCGGCGGCGGCTTGGGCGGGTGGGAGTTAGGGATTCGGGGATTCGGGGATTCGGGGAGTTCGGGAATTGGGGAGTTGGAATTAGGAGTCCGTGGAGTCCGTGGAATCCGTGGGATTGGGGAGTTGGGGGATTGGGGAATTGGGGAATTGGGGAATTGATATCGAGTGTGAGGTACGGCTGTGCTTCGGATAGGGGTAATCGGCGGACATCTGTGTGATGACACCTTGGCGGGTGTGGCGCGGAGAGTGGGGGAATTGGTGGCGTGGGAAGGCGCCATACTTGTGTGCGGGGGTCTGGGCGGCGTGATGGAGGCGGCGGCGGTCGGTGCCCGGGACGCCGGTGGTGTGGTCGTGGGGATACTCCCGGGTGACGACGTTCGGACCGCGAACCCCGGGATAACGATCCCGATCCCTACGGGCCTAGGGGAGGCTCGCAACGTGCTCGTCGTGAAAGCATCAGATGCTGTAATCGCCATCGCTGGAGGTTGGGGCACGATGTCGGAGGCGGCTCTCTGTCTCAAGATGGGTGTACCTCTGATACTACTGAAATCCGACCTCACCAACTTGCCTGTGCCCGAGGCCGAGACGCCGGAAGAAGCGGTGGTGTGGGCGCTGGACCAGGCGCGCACGCGAGGCGAGCCGCAATAGGCACGGCGCGCCTCGGGGCACCGCGTGGCTGAGTTCGGTGAGCTCTGCCTCTGGGCAGCGGCGCCGTTGGCAGCGCTCGCCGCCGCTTCATCGGTCGCCGGCGGCTGGGCGCGACGCGGGAGCCTTGCCGTTCTCGGCGGTCGCGCCGCCGACGCTACGGCGCTGCTGCTGCTGCTCGCCGCAGCAGGCCTTGGCTACGCGCTCGTAGCTGTAGAGCTCAGGTACACCTACGTGGCGGCGCACTCCGGCTTTCAGCAGCCGTGGTATTGGAGGCTGGCCGCCCTCTGGAGCGCACCGGCGGGCGCCGCCTTGCTGGTCACCTTTCTCTTAGCGGCGCTCGCATCGCTCAGCCACCGGCTGGGACGAACTCGAGGCTCGGTGGCACGGACCGGGATGCTGGCGGCCCTGGTCGTTCTGGGATTGCTGGTCCTGGCCCGGGCTCGTCCCTTTGCCCAGCTGGCCGTTCCAGCTGTGGCCGGCTTGGGGCTACCGCTGGAGGTGAGGGAGGGGACGTGGCAGATCCAGGCCTGGGCTCTGTGTCTGGCGGCCGCCTGCGCCGCCTTCGTCTTCGCCGGTACCCTGGGCGACCAGCTGATGGATTCCCTTGGGAAGGGGCGCAGGGAGCGAGGGGCTGTAACGCTGGGCGCCGGATTGTTGACGGCCGCCGTGCTGGCTGCTGTCTGGCGCGCGTACGCTAGCGAAGGGCTACTGCTTAGCGCCGGCGCGCTATCGTCCGTCGCGGTTCATGTCCCTGCCTGGGCTTTGGCTATGTCGTACCTGCACGCGCCGGGCGGCGCGGCGGCGCCCGCCTGGGCGGTTCGCTGGCAGCGCATCCTGGGGGTGGCCCTTTTCCCCGCAGCCGTCGGAGCTGCCGCGTCGCTGCTGGCGGCGCCGAGCGCCCGGCTGACGGTGGCACCGTGGGCGGCGGGTTTTGCCGTCGGGGTCGTATCGGGCGGGCTGTCCGGATTCGCGCCTCTTGGGAGGGTCGCGCGGGTTCCTCAACCGATTCCCGGCTACGGGCCGTTCGCCCTGCTGGGCGGTCTGTTGGGCTTAGGTGTGGCCGGCGTGGTGGCGCTCTGGGGGCTGCAGGGCGGCACGTTCTGGCCCTACGTCGCGTGGCCGATTTCGTTCATCGCCCTAGCTGGGATCGTAGCCTGGTCCGTTCAGCGACCGGCGGGAGGGTGGAAGCGGATATGGCCCGCCGCGGCTTTCCTGGCGGCCGTCGGGGTCGTCGCCGCCTACGGCCTGAGCGGCTGGAGGGAGCCGGAATTCGCTCTCGCCGGTGGTCTGGCCGCCGCCGTACTCGCCGGCTTCGCCGCCGAAATGCTCCGCTTGCGAGCGGCCCGGCGGGCGCTGGCAGGTGCTGATCCGGGGCCAGCTGCGCCGCTAGTGCGCAAGCGGGCGCGTCGTCGGAGGGCGTCGGCGCTGGCCCATCTCGGAGTCGTACTGGTCGTTCTGGGTACTTCGGCGGGCGCTTTGACTCACACCGCTGAGCGGACGATCGAGCCGGGTGAATCCCTCAGCTTGCCGAGCCGGCTGGGTGCGGGAATCTCGATAACGTATCTGGGACTCTCGCGCTACAGGGTGGATGACCTCGAGAGAACGGTGGCCAGCTTCAAGCTGGAATGGGGCGACACGCGGCCCGAGATTGTCACCGCCGCACTGACATACGACTGGACCGGAGGACACCTAATCAGAACGCCGGCCCTCCGGCGTGGCGTCGTGCGCGACGTCATAGTCCAGTTCAGCTCGCGCCGGGGAAGCGAGGCGGTCAACTGCCGCCTCTCGATTCGCTTCCTGCCAGGGCTCGTTTGGCTGGGTGGAGTGCTGGTGTTGCTATCGTTCGCGTTACGAGGGAGGCCGCTCGGGTGACCGCATTCCTCGTGATGATCGTCGGGATTTTGGCCGTCGGCTACACGGTCTGGCCGCTGGTCCGCGGTCGCGAGGTGCTGCCGCCCACGGAGGGGCGCGAGCACAGCCTCGAAGAAGCTGAGGAAGAGAACGCCGCCCTGCTAGCTTGGTCGACGGCCGCTGGTGAGACTGGTCGCGCCGTCTCGGGCCTTGACCCCGAAGAATTCCCGAAGTAGTTTGCACCCTGTACCGGGGCCGCTCCCAATAACACAGATCGCATGACCGTAAACGACATCGTCGACCTGCGTAGCGACACGGTGACCCGGCCGTCCCCGGGGATGCGTCAGGCGATCGCCGAAGCCGAGGTCGGCGACGACGTCCTGGGCGACGACCCTACCGTCAAGGTGCTGCAGGTGCGGCTGGCGGAGCTGCTGGGCAAGGAGGCGTCGCTCTTCTTCCCCAGCGGCACCCAGGCGAACCAGACGGGGATCCTGGTGAACACGCGGCCGGGGACGGAGGCGATCTGCGAGGCAAACGCCCACGTTCTGCACTACGAGTTCGCCGGTGCGGCGGCCTGGTCGGGCGTGCAGCTGCGGCCGGTGGCGACGGAGGAGGGCGTGCTCACGGCGGATCTGGCGCGGCCCTACATCCGGCCAGAGAGCCCGCATCTGATGCGCACGGCGCTCATCTGCGCCGAGAACACGCACAACATGGCGGGCGGCAAGGTGATGCCGCTGGCGGTGCTTGAGGAGCTACGGGGGTTGGCGAACGAGCACGGGCTGGCGCTCCACCTCGATGGGGCGCGGCTGTGGAACGCGGCGGCGGCGACGGAGGTCGCCGCGGCTGAGTTCGCCGCACAGGCGGACACGGTCATGGTCTGCTTCTCGAAGGGACTCGGTGCGCCGATCGGTTCGGCTCTGGCGGGCACGGCGGAGGCGATGGCGCGGGCCCACGCGTGGCGCAAGCGGCTGGGCGGCGGCATGCGTCAGGTGGGGATCCTGGCGGCGGCGGCGCTTTACTCTCTGGAGCACAACGTGCCGCGCGTAGCCGAGGACCATGCGCGGGCGAAGCGGCTAGCGGATTCCGTGGACGCGCTGGATGGCTTTCGCGTCGTCGCGCCGGACACCAACATTATCATGATCGATGTCGAGCGCGACGACCTTACGCTGGGCGATGCGGTCAGCTTCTTGGAAGAGCGAGGCATCTGGATTTCCGCAACGGCCCTGGGCCAGCTGCGGGCGGTCACGCACCTCGATGTCGATGACGACGGGATCGAGCGGGCCTGCGCGGCCTTCGAGGAGTTGGCTGCACGCTAGAAACGTTGACGATCAGTTGAGCGTTGCACGGTAGAGTTGGCTGGGATCAGTTAAGGCGAGCATCGGACATCAAACGTCGAACGCCCAAGTTCCTCAGGAGGGAAAATGGCTGCGGAGTTGAGTGAGGAGAGGAAGAAGGCGCTAAACGTAGCGATCTCCCTGGTCGAGCGGCAGCACGGCAAGGGCGCGATCATGCGCATGGGCGCCGAAGGGGCCCGGGTCAAAGTAGAGGCAATCCCCACGGGATCCATCGCCCTCGACGCCGTAACCGGGATCGGAGGTATCCCACGGGGCCGGGTGACCGAGGTCTACGGGCCGGAGTCGTCGGGCAAGACGACGCTGACGCTGCACATGATCGCCAACGCCCAGGTGGGCGGCGGTGTGGCGGCGTTTATCGACGCCGAGCACGCCCTCGACATCCACTACGCCGAGAAGCTGGGCGTCGATTGCGAGAACCTGCTGGTCTCGCAGCCCGACACCGGCGAGCAGGCGCTCGAGATCGCCGAGGTCCTGGTCCGCAGCGGCGCCGTCGACATAGTGGTCATTGATTCCGTCGCCGCACTCGTCCCCCGAGCGGAGATCGAAGGCGAGATGGGCGCCTCGCATGTAGGCCTCCAGGCACGGCTCATGTCGCAGGCGCTGCGTAAGGTGACCGGCGCGATCAGTCGCTCGAACACCGCCGTCGTCTTCACCAATCAGATCCGCGAGAAGATCGGCGTCATGTTCGGGAATCCGGAAACCCAGCCAGGCGGCCGGGCGCTCAAGTTCTACGCCTCGCTGCGCCTCGACATCCGGCGCATCGCTTCGATCAAGGACGGCAACGACCAGGTCGGCAGCCGGACCCGCGTCAAGGTCGTCAAGAACAAGTGCGCGCCGCCGTTCCGCCAGTGCGAGTTCGACATCATGTTCAACCAGGGTATCTCGCGCTCGGGGGAGCTCGTCGACATCGCCGCCGAACACGAGATCATCAAGAAGTCCGGGGCCTGGTACTCGTACGGCGAGCAGCGGATCGGTCAGGGCCGCGAGAACGCCAAGGGCTTCTTGGATGAGAACCCGGATGTGGCGCAAGATGTCGAAGTGAAAGTGCGCGGCGCCCTCGGTATCGGGCCCAGCGTGGTGGTGGGAGTTACAGAGGAGCCGGAAAAGAAGGAAGACGCGTAACGCGGGTTGCAACGATCGAGCCCAGGTGGACGAGAAATCCCGGGATGATGGTACGGCCTCGGATGTTTCAGAAGAGGCGGCGCGCCGCGCTATAGACGCGGCGCTCAACTTTTTGTCCTACCGGCAGCGCACCGGCCGCGAGGTCCGCCGCAAACTTGTCGAGCGCGGCTTCAGCGCCGATGTCATCGAAGCGGCGCTAGCGCGGCTCGCTGCCGTGCACCTCGTCGATGACGAGGCGTTCGTCGGCGCCTACGTCCGCGACCGCATAGCGCATCGCCCCATGGGTGTGCGCCGCATGATCCAGGAACTGTACCAGAAGGGGATCACGCGCGAGGTCGCTTTGCCGGTCATCCAAGAAGTGCTGCGTGAGGAGGAGACGGACGAACGGGCACTGGCCGAGCGGGTGGTGGAGAAGAAGCGCCACACCCTGAAGTCGCGGACACAGGATGAGAGGGTGCTCCGGCGGCGGCTGCGCGACCACCTGATCCGCCGGGGCTTCGAGACGCGAGTTGCCAATGATGTCGTAGACGCCCTTTTCCCGAGGAACGATGCAGAGGGGTGAGAGTGTCGTGCGGCGTGCCCGGCCGGACGAGGCGAGCCCGCTAACCGAGCTCGCCTTCCGATCGAAGGCACATTGGGGCTACGACCGCGAGTTCATGCAGGCGTGCAGGGCCGCGCTGAGAGTGACGGCGAAGTTCATCGCGCGCGCCGACGTCTGCGTCGCGGAAGTCGAGGGTCGCGTCGTAGGCTTCTACAGCCTGGCGCCATGGAACTCGGACCTGGAACTGTACCATTTCTTCGTCGATCCGCCCGCGATGGGGAACGGCGTGGGTCGGCGTCTTTGGGACGACGCGGTCAAGAGAGCGACCGAGCTCGGTTACCGGAAGCTCTTGATCCAGAGCGACCCGTACGCCGAGGGATTCTACCTCAAGCTGGGCGCCGAGCGAATCGGCGAGGTACCTTCGGCTGCGGTGCCCGGTCGCGTGCTACCTCTGTTGGTCTTCCCGCTACGGGAAGACGAGGATTGACCTGGACTCAGAACCGTGAGTTCCTGCCACTGCCAGGGCGCTCGGAGCGTCTTCTCTGACCGCTTGGTTGCCAAGGACTTGAGGAGGTATCGCCGCAAGGGTCCGAGGAAGACTACGAGGTGGCTGATCGAGGCGCTCCAGGCGGCCGGGACGCGAGGCGCGACCCTGCTTGACGTCGGCTGTGGTGTGGGTGTGATCCAGCACGAGTTGCTGGACAACGGCGTGGTCGCCGCCGTAGGTGTGGAGGCAGTGCCCGCGTACTTGCTGGCGGCTCGGGATGAAGCCACGCGGCGCGGGCACGCCGCGCGCGTCGACTTCAGGCAAGGCGATTTCATCGAGCTGGCCGGTGATATCGAATCGGCCGACATCGTCACGCTCGACCGCGTGATCTGCTGCTATCCCGATTGGGAAGCCCTGGTTACGCTCTCGCTGGCCAAGACGCGCAAGCTTTACGGTGTGGTCTACCCGCGGTCAAACTGGTGGTCGAAGTTTGGGCTCGGCTTGCTGAACTTTCTTCTCTGGCTCAGGCGGAACCCCTTCAGGGTGTTCGCCCATCCGACTGCGGCCGTGGACGCGGCGATCCGAGACGCCGGGTTCCGGCGGCTATCCTACCGCACAACTCCGAGCTGGCTGGTTGTGGTCTACGGCAGGGCGACCGTCTAGGGCGGCGATAACCGTAATTGCCGCGTGTCCGCCACCGGCCTTCGCTTCGGCAGCGCCGACTCGGTGCGGCGGATCACTTTCGCGGCCGTCGCCCGATAGCCCGTCAGCTTTCCTCCGTAGATGGTCAGCAGGCGCGGCGGATCGCGGCGGTCGGCCCGGTCGCTCAGTAGGATGACCTCACGTGTGCGATGGAAGGCGTGGCCGGGGCCGGAGGGCAGGACGCGTAAGCCGGCGAACGCGTCCTGAACTGTGCACTGATCTCGGTAGCGCGGGAAATGGCGGTGAAGGACCCGCAGCAAGTAGTTCTTCTCGGCGCGCAGCGGCTGGACCACGTCGGGGTCCCCGCGGAAGCGTGTCTCGGTCGTTCCTACCAGCGTCTTTCCCTTCCACGGCATCGTGAAGACGGCGCGGCCATCGCGAGGTACCTCGACGTAGTAGAGGCCCCGCTCGACGTTCCCGTTCACAACGATGTGGCTTCCTTGTACAAGTTCGATGTCGAGACAACGCGGCTGCGGCTCGATGCGCTCCGCCACACGATTAACCCAGGGGCCGGCCGCGTTGACCAGCACGCGCGCCTCGGTCGTCTTCTCGTGTCCATCATGCCGGTAGTGCACTGTGCAGCCGCTGGACCCGATTTCAGCCTTCACCAGCTCGGCGGGCATCGCCAGCTCGGCGCCCAACCTGAGCGCCGAATCCATCACCGCTTGCGTCAGTAGCGCGTCATCGGTCTGGGCGTCGTAGTACTGGAAGACGGCGTCCAGGTCCTCGGTGTTGAGACCGTCCAGCTCGTCCCAATCTGAGCGCGGCAGCTTCCTGAAGCGGACCTGCTTTCGCAGCCGGCCGAGTATCGCGTAGAGCGAGAGGCCGGCCCGGACCAGCCAGGGCCGCCGGCGGGTCTTTGAGTAGACGGGGATGTAGAAGGGCTTGAGCTCGACGAGGTCAGGCGCGTTACGCAAGAGTAGCGCCCGTTCCTCCAGGCTCTCGTGCACCAGCGAGAACTCGTAGCTCTCCAGATAGCGCAGGCCGCCGTGGATGAGCTTGCTCGATTTGCTGGATGTGCCGGCCGCCAGCCCCGTCTTTTCGAGCAGCAGGACCGAGTGGCCGGCGGCGGCAGCAGCCTGTGCGACGCCTACACCGCTGATTCCACCACCCACCACCACCAGGTCGTGTGGCTCGGCCATCGTGTCAACGTCCTGGCGCCAGCCGGAGGTCGGTCAGCATCTCGCCGATGGCCATAGTCTCTATGAAGCGCGCGCCGCGCGCGGTGAGGCCGAGCGCGAGATCGGGATCGATTACCTCGTAGAGGGCCCAATCCCAGGGGCCTGGCCAGAGCGCTTCCTCGTCGGGGATCATCCGGTAGTTGCAGAACAAGTACTCGGGTTGAAACCGCTCGGCTGCCTCACGAGCCATCAGGGTCCACTCCGAGAGCACCCAGCCGACTCGTTCCGCATCTCGTTCCCGGGCCTGGCGGATCGCCTCCAGAGCGAATGAGATGACGACGCAACGTCCTGCAGCCGGCTCTAAGACGTTCATCACCCGTTCGACGACCTCTACGGTGCCGAACCTATTGAGGCTCTCGCGCTTTATCTCGACGAAGGCCGTCACCTTTGCGCGCTTCTCCAGCAGAGCGATGACTTCGGCCAGCGTCGGCACGTTCACCTCGCCGAACTTCGGACCGAAGCGCGCCGTCTCGTTGACCCAGGTGTCTTTCAGTTGCTCGAGCGTCATGTCGAGCACGCTGCGATCGATGCGTGCGGTGCGCCACAGCTCTGCGTCGTGCATCAGGACCGGCACGCCGTCCTTGGTAAGCTGAACGTCGAACTCGATATATCCCGCTCCGGCCTCGATCGCTGCCTCCAGGCTCTCCAGCGTGTTCTCCGGATAGCGGAGGGCGTAGCCGCGGTGGGCGATCAGGGCCGGCGGCTTGATGTTCACGTTCTTGGGGACGTTGATGCCTCTCATGAGATCAGTGACCGGTGGTCGGTAGTCGGTGGTCGGTAGTCCGTCATCCTCTCTTGCCTCCAGTAAACACTACGTGGCCCGCCTATGATCAGTGACAGGCCTACCGTCCACAGGCTACCGGCTACCGGCTACCGTTCTCAGGGTACAGCGTAACCTGCACGTAGTTATCGGTGCGCAGGTAGCGCAGTGCGGCCTGCCTCACCATCTCCGCGGTCAGCCCGTCGATCATCTCCTCGTAGTTGAGGATGTTGCGCGGGTCGACGGCGTAGCGTTCGGCGGCGATGAGCTGACCGAGCCAATAGCTGTTCTCACGCAGGTCGGTCTCGCGCGCGCGCCGCTGCATCTCCTTCACTTTGTCTATGTCCTCTTGCGACGGCCCCACGGTCTGTAGGCTGTCGATCTGCAGGAAGACGGCATCGACCATCTCCTCGAGCCGCTCGGGGGCGGTTCCGAAGCCGATGCTGAACCGGTAGTCGGCCACCGGGTCCCGAGTGCCGCTACCCGAGGCGCTCACCCCGTACGTGCCGCCCATATCCTCACGCAGGACCTCGCGCAGTCGGATGCGCAGGGTGTTGGAGAGAGCGCGCATCGCGTAGCGGTTCTCGCGAGTCCATTCGAACGGCCCGGTGAAGACGATCCGCGTCTGGCTCTTAGGCTCGATCCCCTTGTAGACGGTCTTCTGGATGACGCCGGTTGGGTAGCGCATGCCCACGTCGCGCCACGTCTCTTCGCGGCCGGCGGATGGCAGCCCGCCGATGTAAGTCTGGATCAACGGCTTCAGGCTGTCGGGATCGAAGTTACCCACGAAGACGAAAAAGAAGTCACCGGCGTCGGCGAAACGATCCCGGTAGAACTCGTATGACGCGTCTAGGTTCATCTCATCGTACAGCTCGAGGGTCGGCGGACGTGAGCGGACATGATGCTGCGTGAGCGTGACATTGAGCGTGTCGCTGAAGGCCGACCCCGGATCGGCGTCGCGATTCGCCAGGAAGGCTTGCATGCGCGACTTGAGTGATTGGAACGCGGCGCTGTCGCGGCGCGGTGCGGTGAAGTACAGGTAGATGAGCTGGAACATCGTCTCCACATCGCTCGGCGATGCGCTGCCGCCTACCGCCTCGGCCAACGAGCCGATGGACGGTGAGACCCGCACCGCCTTGCCGGCCAGTTTCTTCTGCAGGTCTACGAAGCTGAAGTCGCCGACTCCCGCGAGGGTGACGACGGTGGAAGCGGTGATCGCCGCGACGTAGTCCTGGTCGGAGGCCAGCGAGGTGCCGCCGGGGCTCCAGCTGCTGAAGAGAATCTCGTCGTCCTTGAAATCGGTGGGCTTGAGAAGGACCCGCACACCGTTGGCCAGGGTCCAGCGCTGGACGCCGATCTCCTCGAGCTCCTCGATCTCGACGATCTCGGCCGGTTCGGGTACGACGGGCACGAGCGGCGCCACGGTGGCGGCGTCGACGTACGCCTCGATCTCTTCCGACTCGACGGCGGCGAACACGTCAAGCAGCTCGCCCTCGGTTGGCATTTCGGCACCCTCTTTCTCGGGACCGTCGACCAGGATCACCCTATTGCTCTCGGTGATCCACTCCCGGGCCAGTCGGTTCACCTCGTCCAGCTGCACGCCGGGCAGAAGTTGCTGGTGGATCTCGTATTCGTAGGCGATGCCTGGTATCGGTTCGTCGTAGAGGAAGGCGCGGGCATACTCGGACGCGTAGCGCGACGATCTTGTTTTCTCCCGCTCATCATAGGCCTGCTGCAGGAAGCGAAGCAGCTCACTCTTTTCTCGCTCGAGCTCGGATTCGGTGAAGCCGTGGCGCGCCACGCGCTGTGCCTCGCTGAGTAGCACCTCGATTGCGCGCTCGTGGCCGTTCTCCTGTACGCCGGCGCCGAGGACGTAGACCTCCCTCGAGCCGATGATGCGGCCCTGGCTGGAGGAGGCACCGATGAACGGGGGGTCCGCCTCCTGCGTCAGTTCGAAGAAGCGGAAGTTGAGCATTCGGTTGTACAGCGCCTCGACGATCGATTGCCTATAGGCGCCCAGCGTGCCGACTTCTCTCGGCGGCTGCTTCCAGTAGACCGCCACCGAGTTAAACGTGGCCTCGGGATCGGTGGCGATGGCGAACAGCGTCTCCTCGTGGTCGGGGACGGGATAGGTGGGTCTCTGCGGCGCGATATCGGGCATAGGTATGCCGGCAAAGTGCTTATGGATGAGTTCCTGGATCACCGCCGTCTCGAAGTCGCCGACGGCGATCACCGCCATCAGGTCGGGCCGATACCAGTCGCGATAGAAGCGCTTCAGCGTCTCGTACTCGAAGTCCTGGATGATCTCAGGCTCACCGATCGGCAGGCGCTCGGCGTAGCGCGAACCCTGAAACAGAATGGGGAGTTGCTGGTCACGGATCCTGGCGGCGGCACCACGGCCCAGCCGCCACTCCTCGACGATCACCCCGCGTTCCTTGTCGATCTCCTCGTGGTCGAACAGCTGGCCGTGCGCCCAGTCCTCGAGGATCTGGAACGCGGTGGCGACGAGCTCGGCGCTGTCGGTTGGCACCATCAGCATGTAGACGGTCTCATCGAAGCTCGTGTAGGCGTTGAGGTCCGGCCCGAACCGCATTCCGATACCTTCCAGGTAATCGACCAGCTCCTGCTTCTCGAAATGCTCAGTCCCGTTGAAGGCCATGTGCTCGACGAAATGCGCCAGCCCCAGCTGGTCCTCGTCTTCCAGCACCGACCCGGCCTTGACCACCAGGCGCAGTTCCGCCCGCTCCTGGGGCTCCGGGTTCTCCCGGATGTAGTAGCGCAAGCCGTTGGGCAGCGTGCCCAGCGTGACCGCCGAATCGACCGGCAACGGGGCCTGCGGATCGAGAGCCGCCTGTTGGGCCGCGGCGGGCAGCGCGGTGAAGAGAGGGAGAAACGCGAGAAGTAGCCGGTTCATGATAAGCTCCGGTTAGGAGGTGATAAGTCGGAAGTTAAATGGGAATTCTCGAATGTCGATTCGGGGACCGGTGGAACAGGGGAGGTGGGGAAATCTCAGGTGGTACCCCGCATTCCCAACTTCCCCGAGCCCGCGGATTCCACGGATTCCACGGATTCGCCGCTCTCGGATCCCCGATTTCTCGAATCCCGGATTCCCGGATTCCTGGAAAATGCGCCTTTCTCGGGTCCCCTGCCAGGCCGTTGAGCTTGAGAACGCTAGGTTCTTCGGTCATATTGGGTTGATCCTGGAGATTTGGACCACAGAAGCTTAGGGGCAGCCCGGGTTTAGGCTAGATGAAATCTGCGGAAATCAGACAGCGGTTCATAGACTACTTCGTGCGTAACGGGCACACCCACGTGTCGTCGTCGTCGCTGGTGCCGGCCGACGATCCGACACTCCTGTTCACCAACGCCGGGATGAACCAGTTCAAGCTGACTTTCGTGGGCCAGGAGCAGCGACCGTACAAGCGGGCGACGACTGCGCAGAAGTGTGTGCGTGCTGGTGGCAAGCACAACGACCTGGAGGAGGTCGGCCAGACGGCGCGGCACCACACCTTCTTCGAGATGCTGGGCAACTTCTCGTTCGGCGACTACTTCAAGCGGGAAGCGATCTGGTACGGTTACGAGTTCTTCACCGAGGATCTGGGGTTCGAGGCGGAGCGCATCTGGGCGACGATCCACCACAGCGACGATGAGGCGTTCGAGCTGTGGCAGGATGTGGCGGGCCTGCAGCCGACGCGGATCCTACGCTTCGGCGACAAAGACAACTTTTGGCAGATGGCGGACACGGGCCCCTGCGGCCCGTGCTCGGAGATCCACTACGATACGCGACCCGCCGATGCGAAACAGGAGCTCAGCCCCGAGGAGTTCGAGGCGCTGACCGAGGCGGGCCAGATCCTCGAGCTCTGGAACCTCGTCTTCATGCAGTTCGAGAGGGACGAGGCTGGCAACATGAACCCGCTGCCCAAGCCGTCCATCGATACGGGCGCCGGGCTAGAGCGGATCGCCGCAGCGCTTCAAGGTGTCGACTCGAACTACCATACCGACCTCTTCATGCCGCTCATCGAGCGGGCCGAGGATGTCGTGGGCCGGAAGTACCAGGCGGACGAGGAAAGCGGGACATCGTTCCGGGTACTGGCCGATCATGCCCGGGCCGTCGCCTTCCTGATCGCCGACGGCGTCTTCCCGACCAACGAGGGGCGCGGTTATGTCTTGCGGCGCATCCTGCGGCGCGCCGGTCGTCACGCCTGGCTGCTCGGTCGTCGGGAGCCGATGCTCTACGAGGTATGCGACGAAGTCATCTCGTTGATGGCCGACGCCTACCCGGAGCTCAGGGACCGGCGCGATCACATCCTGCGGACCGCACGCGGCGAGGAAGAGCGGTTCATGGCGACGATCGACGAGGGGATGCAACGCTTCGAGGAGCTGGCACCCACCGGCGGTCACGGCGTCGTCAGCGGGCATGACGCCTTCAAGCTCTACGACACGTTCGGCTTCCCACTCGACCTGACCGAGCTCATGGCCCAGGAGCGGGGTTACGAGGTGGACGTCCAGGGGTTCGAGAACGCACTGGAGGAGCAGCGGCGCCGCTCGCGCGAGCGACACGAGGCCAAGGCCGAAGCAGGTGTCGGTGCCAAGGCCGTGCCGGCGGCGGTGACCTGGAAGGCCTATTCGAAGGGCCAGCAGGAGTGGGTCGGCTACGACAAGCTCGTGGTGAACACCGAGGTCCTCGCAGCCGGTCGTGAGAACGGTCGCTATTTCCTCAAGCTGCGATCGAACCCGTTCTATGCCGAGGCGGGCGGCCAGGTCAGCGACCGCGGTTACGTGGAGGGCGACGGTTGGCGGCTGGAGGTAAAAGACGTGCTGCACCACGAGGATGATGTCGTCGTCGTCGGGCCGATTGAAGGCGAGTTCAAGCCCGGCGATGTCCGCGCCGTGGTCGATGAGGCGCGTCGCAACACGCAGCGCAACCATACTGCTACGCACCTGCTGCACGCGGCGCTGCGCACCGTGTTGGGCGAGCACGTTGCACAGGCCGGTTCGCTGGTGGCGCCCGACCGCTTGCGCTTCGACTTTACCCACCGCGGGCCGCTGAGCGACGGTGAGCTCGAGGAGATCGAGCGTCTGGTCAATGAGCAGATCTGGGCCGACAAAGAGGTGACGAAGGAGTTCCTTCCGTATCGTGAGGCCATCGATCGAGGCGCCATGGCGCTGTTCGGAGAGAAGTACGGCGATACGGTGCGGGTGGTTCAGGTGCCGGGCTACAGCCTCGAGCTGTGCGGTGGCTGCCACGTGAAGACCACCGGTGAGATCGGCCTGTTCAAGATCGTGTCGGAGACGGGCACGGCGGCGGGTGTGCGGCGCGTCGAGGCGGTGACGGGCCGTAACGCCTACGCGCGGGTGAAGGAGCAGGAGCGATTGCTGAGCGAGCTGGGTCGGACTCTGAAGGTGCCGACGGAGACTCTGGTGCGACGGACCGAGTCGCTGCTGGCGGAACAGCGCGAGCTGAAGGAGAAGCTGCAGGAGGCGCTTCAGGGTGCGGCTGTGGACCAGGTGGCCCAGCTGGTCGAAGGCGCGATTGACGTCAACGGCGCAGCGGTCGTGACCGGGATAATCGAGACCGCGGATTCCGAGGCGCTGCGTTCATTCGGCGACGAGCTACGCCTGCGGTTGGGAAGCGGGGTCGGCGTAGTTGCCGCCAAGATCGGCGACCGCCACTCGCTGCTCGCCGTGGTCACCGACGACCTGATCGGCAAGGGTGTTCGCGCAGACGCGGTCGTACGAGAGGTAGCAAAGCTGGCGGGGGGCAAGGGCGGTGGCCGGCCGCACATGGCGCAGGCCAGTACCGGCGAGCCGGGGCGGGCCGAGGAAGCGCTGAAGCAGGTCCCGGAGATCGTGCGGCCCATGCTCGAGGGAGCGAGCGGCTGATGGACGCTGCCTGGCTGCAGGACAAGATCGCCGAGTCGCCGCTCCCGCTTCAGGAGCGACTCCGCGAAGCGGTAGCGAGGATCGATCCGGCAGGCGAACTTTCCGACGAGTTGCTCGCTGTGGCCGGCGAGCTGCTCGACGGTGTGCGAGGTTGCCTGGAGCGCCGGGATGCAGCCCTCGACCTGCTGGCCGCCGACGGTTTGCTGACGCTAGCCTGTGAAGCGGTCGCTTCTACGTACCCGGAGGCGCTGGCCGAGCGCTGCCGCGCGATGGGTCCGGGTGGTGAGTTGGGCCGGATCGCCGAGCGCTGGGCGGGGAGGAGCTGACGGACACGCGGCGGTTTGGGCGGAGAAGAGCGCGGACGGCGCCGCCGGAGCTGGCGGACCTGCACACGCATCTGATCCCAGGCGTAGACGACGGCGCACCCGATCTGGAAAGCGCGCTGCTAACACTTCAGACCTTTTTCGACGACGGGGTCCGGGCCGTCGCCGCGACGCCGCACCTCAACGCATCGAACCTGAACGGGAGTCGTCGGGCTCTAGCCGATGAGGCATGGCCGAGTCTCGTCTGGGCGGCGCGCGAGCGCTTTCCAGAGGTCACTCTGTACCGCGGCTACGAAATCCAGCTCGATACGCCGCAGCTCGACCTCGCCGATCCGGAGCTGCGCCTAGCGGGCAGTCGCTACGCGCTGGTCGAGTTTTGCGCCTTCACCGTCCCCGAGCGTTCGACCGAGGCGTTGGCGCGCATCGCCGATGGCAGGTACGTGCCGATCATCGTGCACCCGGAACGCTATTGGGGATTCGACCGCGGTTACGGCGTCGTCGCCGATTGGCGGGCCGCCGGCACCCTGGTGCAGCTCAACAGCGGCAGCCTGCTCGGCGAGTATGGTGAGAACGTCAGGCGGGTGGCCCACCGCTTCCTGGTCGAGGGCTGGGTCGACGTGATAGCGTCTGACAATCACGCTCGACCCGAGCGCAGTCCTTCGCTGCGCGCGACCTGGGACTATCTAGTGGGCCGCGGCCTGGAGGAACAGGCCAGGCTGCTGCTGGCGACCAACCCGCAGCGTATTCTGCGGGACGAGCCGACGCTGAATGTTGGCCGGGTGGATAGTGAGGGCGGATTCTTCGCCCGCTTGGGTCAGAGGCTGAGAGGCGGGCGCCGTGCCTAGAGGCGCACGAGGAGGGGCGGAATCGGAATGGCCGAGCGAATCATCGAACTGAAAGGCAAGCGAGCGGTCGTCACGGGGGGCTCGCGTGGCATCGGCAGGGCGACAGCGGTGTTGTTAGCTCGGGCCGGCGCAGATGTCGGTATCGCCTACCGCACGCGTGAGGAGCAAGCGGGCGAGACGCTGGCGGCGATCCAGCGAGCCGGCGGCCACGGCTGGGCGGTCGCCGCAGATCTAGGCGACCGGGAGGGCGTGAAGGCACTCTTCGAACGCGTCGACAGCGAGTTCGGCTGGCTCGACGTATTCGTGGTCAACCACGGGATTTGGCCGCCGGAGTATGTGCCCGTCGCCGAGATGGCGGACGAGACCTGGGAAGAGATGATGAGGGTCAACCTCGATTCGGTCTTCTACTGCGTCGGCGAGGCGGCTCGCCGCATGGCGGACGGAGGCAGGATCGTGATCGTCAGCTCGACCGCCGGGCAACGCGGCGAAGCGGGCCACAGCCACTACGCGGCGACAAAAGGAGCGGTCATCTCGTTCGTCAAATCATTGGCAGTCGAGCTTGCCTCTCGCGATGTCACGGTGAACGCAGTCGCCCCGGGTTGGATTGACACGGAGATGGCGGCGCCGGCGCTAGAGGCCGGCGAGCGCGACAAGGTCATCGCGGACATCCCATTGGGAAGGCTCGGCAGCGCCGACGATGTCGCCGGGCCCATCCTCTTCCTCTGCTCGAAGCTGGCGCGGCACGTGACCGGAGAGGTTCTGAACGTCAACGGCGGAAGCGTACTCTGCGGCTAAAGTGAAAGGTCTGCCGGAAAAGCTGGACGTGCCGGGCGCGGTCGCGGCGATCGCCCGACGGCTGGAAGATAGGGGACACGAGACGTGGGCAGTCGGTGGCGCCGTGCGCGATGCCCTGCTCGGTGGATCGCGCGGGGACTGGGACCTGGCGACGGCGGCTCGGCCCGAGACGGTGCTCGAGCTGTTCCGGCCGTCCTACCCGGTGGGCATCCAATTCGGCACGGTGGGCGTGCGTGGCGAAGACGGAAACCTTTACGAAGTGACCACGTTCCGGCGCGACATTGAGACCGATGGCAGGCATGCGGTAGTCGAGTACGCCGACCGCCTGGACGAGGACCTGGCACGTCGCGACTTCACCATCAATGCCATCGCCTATCACCCGTTGCATCACGAATTCCACGATCCGATGGCTGGGTGGGAAGACCTACAGCGACGCTTGCTGCGCTGCGTGGGCGAGCCGGCGACACGATTCGCCGAGGACTACCTGCGCGTGCTTCGCGGGCTGCGTTTCGCAGGCCGCTACGAGCTGGAGATCGAGCCCGCGACTTGGGATGCGCTGGTCGACGCAGCGCCCAGACTTGCGCGACTGTCGGGGGAGCGGGTCCGTGAGGAAATCCTAAAGGTGCTGTCAGGGTCGGTGCCGTCGCGAGGTCTTGACCTCTATCGAAGGTCGGGCGCTCTGGCCGTTCTGGTCCCGGAGCTCGCGTCCGTCGATGACACCGACTGGCGGGTCATCTTGGCGAGCATAGATGGTCTGACGGAGCGCCGGCTCCGGCTTCGCCTGGCGACGCTATTCGCGCCGGCCGGCCCGGAGATCGAGCCGCTGATGAGACGGCTCCGTTTTTCGAACGCGGAGCTGCGCGACGTGCAGGTGCTGGGCCGAGCGCTCGACCTGTCCCTGCCCAAATCGGGCGATATCGTCGCCGCGCGTCGCTGGCTCAGGCACGTGGGTCCGGACGACGCGCGCGATGCGTTGCGGCTCCATTTCTGCCGCGAGGGGGCTCTGGGTACGGGCGCCGAGGGTCGTTCCGCTCTGGCGGGGCAGGCGAGCACCGTGCTCGGCGTGCTCCGTAGAGGTGACCCGGTCACGCTGGCGGCGCTGGCGATCGACGGGAGCGATCTCAAGCAGCTGGGGCTGAAGCCGGGTCCCGAGTTCGGCCGGATCCTCGAGGCCTGCCTGGATGTCGTGATCGAGGATCCGAAGCTGAACGAGAGGGAACGCTTGCTCGAGTTTGCGCGCCGGCGGCTCCCCGACTAGGACGTGGAGGAGATGAAGGAAGAACTGGAACTGTTTCCGACCCCGGAGTCCAAGCCTCTCCAGCGGGGAGGAATAGCGGACGAGAACTCGCCGGCCGCGCCGCTGGCGACCCGGATGCGACCCCGCAACCTGGACGAGTTTCTGGGCCAGGAGCACCTGGTTGGACCCGGGCGGATCCTGCGTGAGATGATCGAGCGTGACGAGTTGGGTTCGCTGATTTTCTGGGGGCCGCCGGGCAGCGGCAAGACGACACTGGCCCGGATCATAGCCGATCGCACCGACGCCGCATTCACTCCCTTCAGTGCAGTCACGGAGGGCGTGCCGCGCGTCCGCCAGATTATCGCTGAGGCCGGCGAACGGCTCAGCGCCACCGGGCGCCGCACGATTCTGTTCTGCGATGAAATCCACAGGTTCAACAAGTCTCAACAAGACGCGTTCCTGCCCCACGTCGAGGCCGGGACGGTCATCCTGATCGGGGCCACGACCGAGAACCCGAGTTTCGAGGTCATAAGCGCGTTGCTCAGTCGGTCGCGCGTCTTGGTGTTGGAGCCGTTGAGTGAAGAAGACGTGCGGGTGATCTGCGAGCGGGCCCTGGCCGATGAGGAACGCGGGCTCGGCGGCTCGCGGCTGCGGGTGGACGACGACGCGCTGGACCTGTTGGCTCGCGCCGCCGACGGTGACGCGAGGCGCGCGCTGTCGGCCCTCGAGGTCGCCGCATCTATCGTGGGTGGTGCCGGCAGCGTCACAGCTCGCGTCGCTGCTGAAGCGTTGCAGAAGCGCTTCGCCCACTATGACAAATCGGGCGAGGAGCACTACAATCTGATATCGGCGTTGCACAAAGCGGTGAGGGGCTCCGACCCGGATGGCGCTCTCTATTGGCTGGCTCGCATGCTGGACGGTGGCGAAGATCCGCTCTACATCTGCCGGCGGCTGATCCGTATGGCGACGGAAGATGTGGGGTTGGCCGACCCGCGCGCCCTCTGGATCGCAAACGCCGCCAAGGACGCCTACCACTTTCTCGGTTCGCCGGAAGGTGAGCTGGCGTTGGCGGAGGCTGCGGTCTATCTGGCGACGGCCCCCAAGTCGAACCGGATCTATAAAGCCTTCGGCAGTGCCTCATCGGCGGCGCGTGAAACGCCCGGCGAACCGGTGCCGCTACACATCCGCAACGCACCCACGCGGTTGATGAAAGACCTGGGGTACGGTGCAGGCTACAAGTACGATCACGACGAGCCCGATGCTCTGGCGCAGCAGGAGTACTTGCCCGACTCGCTGGGCGAGCGTCGCTTCTATGAACCGTCCGGCAGGGGCTTCGAGGCCGAGATCGCCAAGCGACTCGAAGCGTGGTCGGCGAAGCGGCGAGCGGCACGTCGGGAACGCGGCTAGGGTATTATTAGTGAAACGAGACACGAAACATTGGAAGGGAGTTGGATAAGAGATCGCTAACGACAAAGTCCACGAGATAGAGCTTCCCAAGGAGCGGGCCGTCCTGCTGACCGCTCCCGGTCCGGAGACGAGCCGGCAAGAAGCTCGCGATCATCTGAGCGAGTTGGAGTCGCTAACAGACACAGCGGGTGCGGAGGTTATTGCCACGTTCGAGCAGCAGGTCCGATCGCCGCACCCGGCCTACTATATCGGAAGCGGCAAGGCCGAGGAGCTACGGTCGGTCGTCGCGAGCAGCGGGGCGAGCCTGGTGATCTTCGACGAAGACCTCTCGCCGGTGCAGGGTCAGAATCTGGAGGACACGCTCGGCGTGCGGGTGATGGACCGCACCGAATTGATCATCGACATCTTTGCGCTGCGGGCGCGGACCGCGGAAGCCAAGATGCAGGTCGAGCTCGCCCAGTTGCAGTACCTGATGCCGCGACTTACACGGATGTGGAACCACCTCTCGCGCATCCGCGGCGGCATCGGCCTGCGGGGTCCCGGTGAGACGCAGCTCGAGACGGACCGGCGGACGATCCGGCGGAAGATCAGCGACCTGAAGCGTCGTCTCGAAAAGGTGGCACGGCAGCGCGAGATCGAACGTAAGGGGCGCGTCGGTGAGTTCCGGGTCGCCTTGGTCGGCTACACGAACGCGGGCAAGTCCTCGATACTCGCTGGGCTCTCAGGGTCAGATCTCTTCGTCGAGGACCGGCTGTTCGCGACGTTAGACCCGGCGACGCGAGCGGTAGATCTCGGTGAGGGCTTTCATGCACTGGTGACCGACACGGTCGGATTCATCCGCAAGTTGCCCCACCATCTGGTCGCGTCGTTCGGGGCGACGCTGGAGGAAGCGAACGAGGCCGACTTGCTTTGCAATGTGGTCGACGTGTCGTTCGAGCGCTGGGAAGAGCAGTACGAAGTGGTGGAGGGTGTGCTGGCCGAACTGCATTTCAATCCCAAAGGCCGGCTGGTCGTGTTCAACAAAGTCGATCGCCTGACTCATACGGAGCAAGCCGCGATCGAGCAGCGAGCGGCGGCGCTACTCGATGCGCACGTCTTCACCTCGACGGTCGAGCCGACCGGGCTCGAGCCTCTGCGGACCAAGCTGAGGGAGACGATTCGCCGGCGCTGGTCGATCGTCACGCTGACCATCCCGGCCAGTGCCGGCGGCGTCCTGGCAGAGATCTACAGGGAGGGCGAGGTCCTGACGCGGGAGGAGGGAGGAACGTCGATCCGGTTGACGGCCCGGCTGCCTGCCGATGCCCTGGGTCGTCTACGGGCGCGGGACGGCGTGGCTATCGAGGCGCCGGCGGCCTGATCGCATGGACGTGTACTGGATTATCGGTCCCGGTCGGATGGGTCTCTCGCTAGGCACGGTGCTCGCGAGTGCCGGGGCGGGCGAACTGCTCCTCGTGGGTAGGCGCGAGGCCGCGCCGGACCACCCGCTGATGGAGTCGCCGGTTGTGCGCTATGCCGGAGTGGTACCGGGACCACCGCCGGAAGGAACCTGCCTACTGCTGGCGGTGCCCGACGGGGTCATCGCCGAGGTCGGCGCCGAGATCGCCCGGCTGGGCCAGCCCGGCGCCCGGTGTGTGGCTCTGCACCATAGTGGCGCGCAGCCGGCGGCCGTGCTCGCGCCGCTGGCCAACGCGGGCTACGCCGTTGGTTCGTTGCATCCGCTGCAGACCGTGGCCGATCCGGCGCAAGGCGCCGAGCGGCTCCGGGGCGCCTTCTTCACCTACGAGGGGAGCAGCGAGGCACGGGGCTGGGCGGCGCGGATCGTCGGGGCTGCAGGTGGCCGGATGCTGGAGGTTCACGCGGAGGACAAAGCACGCTATCATGCAGCGTGCGTGTTCGCCTCCAACTATGTTGTAGCCTGTGTCTCGGTGGCTACACGATTGCTGGCCGATGCCGTGCACGTCGGCCGCGCCGAGGCGGCACAAGCGTTGCAGCCGTTGTGGGGTGGCGCCCTGGCGAACTTGGAACGACCCGGCCTGCCGCGTGCGCTGACCGGCCCGGTGGCGCGCGGTGACCTGGCGACGGTGAGGGGACACCTGAAGTCGCTGGCCGGTGGCAGGCGCGAGCTGTATGGGCGGCTGGCGCTGGAGGCGGTCGAGTTGGGCCGCGAGCAGGGACTGGACGCCGATACGGCCGCGGCGATCGAGGCGGAGATCAAGTCCTGGTTGACTGGAAAGGCCGTTCCGGGATGAGACTGTACATCAATCTCGATCACGTTGCGACGGTCCGTGAGGCACGGCGAACCGACGAGCCCGACCCCGTTCGTGCCGCTGTCCTGGCCGAGCTGGGCGGGGCGCAGGCGATAACCGTGCACCTGCGGGAGGATCGTCGCCACATAAAAGACCGTGACGTGCTGCTGTTGCTGGAAACGGTGCGCACCGGCGTGAACCTGGAGCTGGCGGTCGAAGAAGAGGTGCTGAAGTTCGCGTTGGAGCACCGGCCGATGCAGGCTACTCTGGTGCCGGAGCGGCGCGAGGAGATCACGACCGAGGGAGGGCTCGATCTCGGCGATGCGGGGCGCCGCCGGCGCGTCGGCGAGTCGCTCGCTCGGCTCCGTGAAGCGGGCATCAAGACCTCACTCTTTATCGACCCGGTCGAGGAGACGATTCGCCTTGCGGCCGAGTTGGGGGTGGACGCGATCGAGCTACACACGGGCGAGTACGCGAACGTCAGTCGCGAGGGCCGGGGCGAGCAGTTGCGGCGCCTCGAGCGTGCCACGTCGCTGGGGCACGAGGTCGGACTAGCGGTGCACGCCGGCCACGGGCTGACCTACGAGAACGTGTCGCCGGTGGCGGCGATCCCGGGGATCGAAGAGTTGAACATCGGACATTCGGTTGTGAGCCGAGCGGTATTCGTTGGGATGGAGCGGGCTGTTCGCCAGATGTTGGAGATAGTCACGGAAGCGAGACGCGGGGTGGGGGGCTAGGGAGATGCCCAGAACGCTGCTGGAGTTCTTCGCCGACGAGTCGGGCGATTACCTGGACAAGATGGAGCGGGCTCTCAGCACAGGTCCGACGCCCGACGCCGACGAACTGAGGCGGTTCGCACGCGCGCTGCGCGGCAGCGCGCGGATGGCGGACCAGGATGCGATCGCTCGTGCCGCGGGCGCCGTGCAGGCAGCGGCGGCGGACCTGGTGGCGGGAAAGCGGCACTGGGGTGCGGAGCTCAAGGGTAACCTGGAGTCGGCGCTCAGAGAGATCCGCGGGCTGGTGGACTCGGTGAAGTCGCCGCCCGCCGACATTGCCAAGCGTGCCGAGTCGATCGCGGAACGGCTGGGCGACTCGGCGGCGCCGCCGCCACCGCCCAAGGACGACGAGCGGTTCCGGCGCTACCTGGGCACCGAGCTACGCGGGCTCGCGTCGGAGATCGGCGAATCGCTGGTAATCCTCGAGCGCGACCCTCGCAATCGTGAGCCGCTCAAGAGACTCTTGCGGCGCATCCGGCCGCTGAGGGGCATCGAAGGGGTCGACGAGATCCCCGCCGTCGGTCCGGCCGTCACGGCGCTGGAAGAGGTAATCCTGCGGATCGCCGACACGAGCGCCACAGTGGGGCCCGGTCACCTGGTTCTCTTCCGTCGGGCGCGGCAGGCGCTGGACGATGTGGCGACCGAACTGATCCGGGGCGAGCAGCCGAGTGGCGTCGCCGACGGAGCCGTGGAGATCGAGGACCTCAAGGATCAGGTCCTCGAGACGGCTGCCCAGCGAGACATCACCTGGATAAGCGAGCTCTTCCATGATGAACCGGGCCCGCACATCGAAGAGTGCCCGATGGCCGAACGTGGGGCCGGCTCGTGGGAGGGGTTCTTCGCCTTGGAGGCGACGGGCAGTCTCGACACGATCGAGCGGCTGCGCGCGGAGCTGGCACACGCGCCCGAAGGGGCATCGCGGATCGCCGAACGGCTGACCTACTCGTTCAGGCAACTGCGCGAGCGCGCCGTCACCTTCGGCCACACCGGGCTCGGTCGCGTGGCGCGGCGCGCCGGTGCCGCCGTACGCGCGAGTCGCGATGCGCCGCCTTGGCGGCTGCAGGCGATCGCCATCGACCTCGCCGTTACTGTGTCGGCACTCCGCTCGTACCTCGAGGGATCAGAAAAGGAAGCGCGGGAGAGCGCGTTGCAGAGGGCAGATGATTCGCTGGAGGCGGCGACGCATCCGACGCGAGGGCCGACCGTAGACATCGAGTCGTTGCTTTATACGGCCGAGGATGCGGTGTCACTCGCTCGTTCGCTGTCGAGTGAGATCGCGGGTCTACTACGAGTCGGCGCGCCCGACGTCGACCGCGCGCAAGGCCTCCTCGAAGAAGCGCTCGGGCTGATCGAGCACGCACTGGTCCGGACAGCCGCCGTCCAATGACTCGCGGCTGGCGGACGATCCTGGGGCTCGTCGTCAGCCTCGCCCTCCTCTATTGGGTTCTCCACGATGTGTCTCTCACGGAGGTCTGGGGGCACATTCGAGCCGCCGACCTCTGGCTCCTCTCTTTGGCAGTCGTCATCCAGACGGCCGCGTTCCTGATCCGCACCGCGCGCTGGAAGGTCTTTCTCAGGCCCGCCCTGGCCGAGCCGTCATTCAATGCAAGGTTTGCCAGCACCTGCATCGGGTTCATGGCCAACAACCTGCTGCCGGCACGCGTTGGCGAGTTCGCCCGGGCCTACGCGCTGAGCCGCAGCCAGCCGATAACCGCGAGCGCCGCTTTCGGCTCGCTAGTTGTCGAGCGGCTGTTCGACGCGTTGACGCTGGCCCTCTTCCTGGCGGCGCCGCTCTTCATGCCAGGCTTCCGGGTCGCCCCTGGCCTGGGCGACGAGGTGACCAGCAGACTGTTCCTAGTCCTGGTGATCTTCGGCGGTGCCGCGTTAGCGCTTCTCCTGTTGATTTTTCGGCCCGATCTGGTGGACCGGATATTTCGCGCCACCATCGGGCGGCTGATGCCCAAGAGGGCGGCCGAGGCGATCGCCGAGATGTTCAGGTCATTCATCGAAGGACTCGGCGCGATGCGGAGCCCCAGATTAGTGGTGGCCGGGTTCGTCTGGTCGTTGGCCCACTGGCTGTGGGGCGCTCTGGCACTCTACATCGGCATGCTCGCCTTCGACATCACCGAGCCCGGGTTCCTGGGCGCCGTCTTCCTGCAGGGGGTGATGGCCTTCATCGTGTCGGTGCCTTCGTCGCCCGGTTTCTTCGGCTTGTTCGAAGCCAGCGCCCGGATCGCCCTCAGCCCGTTCGGCGTCCCGGCAGGACTCGCGTTGAGCTACGCCCTGGCGTTCCACATCACCACGTTCACGCCGGTGACGGTCCTCGGCTTGTTCTACCTGGGCCGGCTGGGCCTGTCGTGGGGCGAGGTCGGGCACAGCGAGGAGATCGTCGAAGAGGGCGCTTGATTCCTGGATATCGGATGTTGGATAGTGAGCTGAGAACAGACGAAAGTTGGCGGCTGGTCGAGGCCAAAGGCAAAGTGAACCTGTCGCTGCGTATCTTCCCACGCGGCCCGGACGGCTACCATCCCATCGAGACCGTGTTCTGCCGAATCGATCTGGCCGACCGGGTGCGCATCCGAGTGAGTGACGAGCCGGGTGTCTCCATCCGCGTCAGTGGCCCGGAGACCGCACCGGCGAACCTCGAGAATCTTGCAGCGCGCGCTGCCACCCTTTTCCTGGAGCTTGGCGGCACGCCCGCTGGTGTGGAGATCGAGTTGGAGAAACACATACCACCCGGCTCGGGGCTGGGGGGTGGCTCGAGTGACGCGGCCGCCGTTCTGAGGGCCCTCGCTGCAGCGGTCGAGGCTCGGCCGTCGCGGGAGGAGACCCTCGCCCTCGCTTCCCGGCTCGGCGCCGATGTTACGTTCTTCGCCGCTGATACGCCCCTCGCCATCGCCTGGGGAAGAGGTGAGCGCATACTGGCCTGCCAGGGGCTGGCGCCACGACCGATGCTGCTGGTGTTACCCGATGTCGCGATCTCAACGGCGGAGGCTTACGCCCACTGGGACGAGCGACAGACCGCTGAGCGGACGAGAGGTGTCGAGCCGCGGCTGCGATCCGACTCGGACGTCTCGTCCTGGGAGGTGGTAAGCTCGGCGGCCGTCAACGACTTCGAGCCGGTGATCTTCGGTCTGCGACCCGACCTGCGTCTCGTGAGGGAGGCGCTGAGCGAGACGCAGCCGCTGATTGCCCTGCTCAGCGGCAGCGGGTCGGCGCTGTTCGCCGTCTACGAGAGCGAGCGGCAGCGAGACGAAGCCGCGGCTGAATTGACGGATGTGATAGAAGGCGCGAGGCTGGTCAGCGCTCGCGGGCCTGTGTGAGCGGGCTTTCCTGAAGGTCTCTGCCGATCTCCGAGCGAACGAGTTGCTCCTGGGGCGGCGGCAGCATGGCCACGTCCTCGGCCGCCGACGCGACGTCGCCACGCCTCCAGTAAGCGAAGGTGTGCGGCCCACAAGAGACCACCGTCACCAGCGCGTCGCTGCGACGACGGAAGTCGGCGATGTCGGTGCGTGACAGATAGCAGTTGCGGGCGCCTGCCTCCGGGTTTGAAGTGGCGAAGCTCGTCCCCAGCGGCGGGTGGTTGTGCCATGTGCCCACAGCTTTGCGGCTCGGCCTGCAGCCAGCCGCCTGCACACGGCCCATCTCTGACAAGAGGATGTGCGGCATGCGGAAATCGGTGATATAGAGGTCGTTCCCACGCCGTTCCCCTTCCAGGCAGAGCACCAACTCGGAATCGAACTGGTCGAAGAGCAGCGCGATGTTATCTGAAACCGAGGGAGAGAAGACAAGCTGCTCGAAAGAGTGCCAGCCGGCGATGCCGCTCGTGCCGTGACCTGCAGGTTGCCCCGCGGCCAGCGACACGCAGACGATCAAGACCCAGCTGACGTACTTCACGCGACGACCTCCCCAATCAAGGCAAGCCCCCCTAAACAGAACACGCACGCGTCTGCCCCGCGTTCCACCCCGAACGTTCTGTCCCGGGGATACTCTCGAGGGAGGTGTGACCGGTGGGTAGCCCGGCGGGGTCTCCTTACTATACCCTTAACAGGGCTCCAGGTTCGCCCGCTGCGGGCCTTGATCCTGGCGCTGCGCTCTAAGAGATTGCGGCTGTACAGACTGGCCCGTCGTCTAATGGCAGGACGCTGGACTTTGGATCCAGAAATGGTGGTTCGACCCCACCCGGGCCAATTCTGCTTTCAAGCGGCTGATCGTCGACGCCCACCGCGGGGAGCCGCCGGACGAGAACGCCATATGGCGTTCGATCCCGGCGACCCGCACTCTGCGGGCCTCACTTCTTAGGAAGGCAGGGCTAAGAGCACGACGAAGGCCGTGTAGGCCGCCAGCAGGATTCCGCCCTCCAATCGTGTCAGCCGCAGTGTCGTCCAGACGAAGGGCAAGACGAGGATGCTCACCGCCAGCATTACCGGCGCCTCGACCTTGATGACCTCCTCCAACACCCCCAGCGGTTGAGCCAGCGAAGCGCAACCCAGCACGGCCAGCAGGTTGAAGACGTTGGAGCCCACCACGTTCCCCACCAGGATGTCGCCCTCGTCCTGAATCGAGGCGGCCACGGCGGTGGCGAGCTCGGGCAGCGAGGTCCCCAGCGCCACGACTGTCAGTCCGATGGCGAGCTCGGAGATGCCGATCATGCGAGCCACCTCCGCGGCACCCGTCACCACCAGGTGGGCGCCGGCCAACAGCGTGCCGAGGCCGACCACGGTGAGCAGAACGTGGCTGAACAGCGTTCCGCCTGCGGGGACGAACTTCTGATACTCGACCTCGATCGCCGGCGACTCGCGGCGCGCGCCTTCCAGCAGATACAGGGTGTAGGCGACGAATCCAGCCAGCAGCGTCAACCCGTCGCCGCGCGAGAGGTTGCCGTCCAGGGCGAACACGTAGAAGGCGAGGGAAGCGAAGATCATCAGGGGCACCTCCCGGACAAGGAGGCGCATCTGGACGCGGATGGGGCGAATCAGCGCGGCGATGCCCAGAATCAGGGCGATGTTAGCTATGTTCGACCCGATGACGTTGCCGATGGTGATATCGGGGCTGTGGCGGACGGCGGCGACGACGCCGACCAGCAGCTCGGGCATCGAGGTGCCCATGGCCACGACCGTTAGCCCGATGACGAGTGCGTTCACGCCGAGCTTACGGGCCAGCCGTGATGCTCCGCGGATCATCAGGTCGGCGCCGACGTAGAGCGCGACCAGGCCGAGCACGAATATGATAATAGGCGTCATCGGCACGGGAATGTTAACAGCGACCGGCTCCGGGACAAGGAGCGGGCGAGGGGCCGGCCGACGGCGGGTCGCCAGGCCACGCCGAGGGCCCCGGCCGAGGCCGATGGCCGTTGACGCCCAATTGGCGCCGGGATAACTTGCGAAGCTTCTAATACGCTGGGGTTTAGGTTGTGACCGACACATCGTCCATCGATCCCAAGAGCCGTGAGATGATGCTGCTCTCGGGGACGGCTAATCGGCCGCTCGCCGATCAGATAGCCGCCGAGTTGGAGGTCCCGCTCTGCTGCGTCACCATC
>CP070812.1:3166732-3239794 GCA_020344015.1 Gemmatimonadota bacterium | reverse complement strand
GTGCCATAGAGCCTGAGTGCAGACTCGGCCTCTATGCCGGGCGTGACAGCCTGAAGTGCACCAAAGATTGTCTCGATCATTTCCCCCTCCTATGAGGAGCTGCAGTTCCGAAGAGTGTGTATCCCCTAATGGGGATGTCTCACCAACCCAATGAACACCGAAGTAAGCATGGCGAAGATATACGCCTGCAGGAACGCGATGAATATCTCCATCAGCATGATCGCCACGGCCATCAGCACCGGCGCCGGCCAGATCAGGTACCTGGTAACCCCTTCGGCCGCGCCCGCCATGAAGATCAACCCGACGAACGACAAAATGACGAGGTGTCCCGCCGTCATGTTGGCGAAGAGTCGGATGGCCAGCGCGAATATGCGCGCCAGCTTGGCGACCAATTCGACCGGGGTCATGACGACCGCCATGATGATGCTCCAGAACCAGTTGAGTCCTTTCGGTATGTAGACGATCGTCCCCAGGTAGGCCTTGGGCCCAATGTGCAGCAGACCACCGACCTCGATCGCGACGAGCGCCAGGACGGCCAGCGCCGCTGTAACGCCGACATTCCCCGTCGCGCTGGCGCCGAAGGGCACAAGGCCCAGCACGTTCATGTATAGGATGAAGAAGAAGAGGGTGAGGATAAACGGAACGTACCTCTCACCGCCCTTCCCGATGTTGCGCATCGCGACCTCATCCCGCAGGTAGATCACGAACGCCTCGATCACATTGGCCAGCCCCTTGGGAGCCCGCTCGGCGCCCTTCCCATGCGTCTTGCGCGCGACCCAGATCATCGTGGCCGCGCACAGCAGAGCCGCTACCATCAAATAGACCACGTGCTTGGACGGCGAAAGATCGATAGCGAACGACCCGACGTGCAGCGGCGGCCAGTGCGGCAGCGCTATCTCGCGGTTGATCAACGGGATAAGCAAGTGACTTGCATCGGACACCTCGGCCATCATGTGCTCGTTCCACAAGGCTCCGATGTCCTGCTCTCCAGCACTGGCCGCCTGCTCAGCAGAGGCGCTGTGAGTCTGCGCGAAGATCCACCACAGCCGGCCAGCGATCCCGATCATCGGACTCCTAGTTTACGGCGGAAAACGACGGGTTCGAGCAGCAGGAGGGCGAACATGGCGATAACCAGCGAGAGGAGCGTCGGCTCGGCCGGAACCCCGAGGATCCCACCCAGCGTCAGCCAGGCGCCCAGTCCCAAGACCAGAAATCTGAGAAACGTACCGGCCGTCCAGCCGGCGAAGACCAGCTGGGCGCGGCGACGGGTGGCGGCAATCAGGATGGCAAAGGCCGCCGCCTGCACCAACCAAGCCGCGGCCAGGCCCGCCCAGACGCCGTAGCGGGCCGGTGGCTCAAACTGTAATCCGATCAGCAAAGCGGAGAGGCCAACGATTAGCGCGGACGTCCCCGCGTAGATTATCCACCTCTTCACTGCGGACCCGGAGCCTTTCGAATGGCTACTTAGCCCTCGTCGTTATCCCGTTCGCCTGCACGAGTGTCCTGCTGAATATCGAAGGCCTGGCGAACTACGAAGTAGAAGCCAGCGGCACCGCCCACGAACACGCCGATCACGGTGAAGATCGGAGAGGCATCGAGCCAGCCGTCGAGCAACCATCCGAGGCCGACGAAGAGACCCACCGCGAAGGCGAAGCCCCAACCGAGGCCGAGATATGCGCCGATCCTGCGACGGTCCTCCTCCGGCACCCGCACCTCAGCCTCTCTGTGTGCCTCTCTAATAGAGATAGACGACTGCTCAATGCGGCCGGAAGATACGCTCTGGCGAGTATTATATCAACCCACCCTTGACGCCCCGTTTTGCCGCTATCTACCTTAGTTTGTGGATGTTGACAGATCCCCGACCGGTGGGCTGCGGCAGGCCCACCCGAGCCGGCGACACGGCGTCTTTGGCGCGCTCGCAACCCACCTCCCGGAACCCAACCTGTGAGCCCAACGACTGTCAGACCCAAGGTGAGCCCCGCAATGTGTCTTAGGGGGTCGCTGAAGTGACGAGAGACGACGCGCCGGCATCTGCGGCCGGCACGGACGAGCCCGGATCGTTGGGCGGCGACCGGTTGGCCGATCGGGACATCGAGTTACTCGAGAGCCTGGCGGAAGCGAGGCGGCGCGTCGAATACGAAATCGCCAAGCAGGTCGTCGGCCAGAAGGAGATCATCGAGGGTCTGCTGATCACCATCCTGGCCGGCGGTCACGCGTTGCTGGTCGGTGTCCCGGGACTGGCGAAAACGTTGCTGGTCTCGAGCCTCGCCCAATCGCTGCGCCTGCAATTCAGTCGTATCCAGTTCACGCCCGACCTCATGCCGTCGGACATCACAGGCACGGAGATCATAGAGGAGAACGTCTCGACTGGACGACGCACGTTCCGCTTCGTCCGCGGGCCGATCTTCGCCAACGTCGTCCTCGCCGACGAGATTAACCGGACGCCGCCCAAGACCCAGGCAGCCTTGCTACAAGCGATGCAGGAGATGGAGGTCACAGCGGGTAGCGAAACATACACGCTGGAACGGCCGTTCTTCGTCCTGGCGACACAGAACCCGATCGAGCAGGAAGGGACGTACCCGCTTCCCGAGGCCCAGCTCGACCGCTTCATGCTCGAGGCGCGGATCACGTACCCGTCGCCGGCCGAGGAGGAGGAGGTGGCGGGCCGGACGACGACGGATCTGATGGAGGAGGTCGAGCCGGTCCTTTCGGCAGCAGAGATACTGGAGTTCCAGGGTCTGGTTCGGCGTGTGCCTGTGCCGCCCAGCCTGATCCGATTGGCGGTTCGCCTCTGTCGAGCCAGCCGACCGGAGGCCGAGGAGGCCCCGGACTTCATCCGCCGCTGGGTGAACTGGGGGGTGGGCCCGCGCGGCACCCAGCACCTGGTCCTGGCAGCGAAGGCGCGTGCAGCGCTGGACGGTCGCGCGATGCCGGACTACGAGGACGTGCAGGGGGTAGCGTTGCCGGTACTCCGTCATCGTGTCGTGACCAACTTCGAGGCCGAGGCGGACGGGCAAACAGCCGAAGATATCATCGGGCAGCTGTTGGACCTGAGCGAGGAGTGGACATAGGCGATGCCTACCACCGCGACCCCGGAAGAACCTCCAAGTAGAAAGCACAGCCCGAGCCTGAAAGGCCAGCGGCGGAGGGTCACGCGATGAGCAGCGCGGTCGGCTTCCTGTTGCTGGCCGTACTCCTCGTCGCCACGGCCTCTGCGATCGAGGTGATTCTGTTCGGGCTTCCCTTCGCACGTGTTAGTGAGTTGGAAGCTGAGGGGGCGCGCGGCAGCCGGGCCCTGGCAGCGCTGCGCGCCCGGCCTGCCGGCTTGCTCGCCACGACCTGGTTGGTGCGAGTGGCCGGCGCGGCGATTGCCGCTGTGGCCGCCTGGGACGCCGCCCGCCTGCTGGCGGACACGTCGCTGGTGGCAGGATTGGTGGGGGTCGTCGTGGCGATCGTGCTGGTCGTGCTCGCCGAGTTCGCCGGCAAGAGCGTCGCACAGCGGGCCGGCGAGCGGGCCGCCCTGCGCACAGCAGGCCCGATACGCCTCGTCTCGAAGGCCCTGCTTCCCGTGACGTGGCCGGCCGAGCTTATAGTGCGAATGCTGGCGCCCAGGTTCACCGAGATCTTGCCGGGCATCTCCGACCGGGAGATCCGCGACCTGGTGAGCCCGGGCAACGGCGAAGCGGTCATCGAGGAGCACGAGCGGCGCTTGATCGAGCGGGCTTTTCTCCTCGACCAGACTACGGCCTACGATATCATGACCCCGCGGGTCGACATGCTCGCCTGGCCGGACACGCGCACCCTGGCGGAGATCGCGCCGGAACTTCGCAGCGCCCGCTTCAGCCGTGTTCCTCTCTACAGTGAGACCATCGACCACATCACCGGCGTCCTGTACGTCCGCGATGCTTATCAGGCCCTGGTCTCGGGGCAGCGAGATGTCGAGTTGCGGGCGCTGGCACGCGAGCCCTTCTTCGTGCCCGGCTCGGTGACGCTGGACAAGCTGCTGTTGGACTTCCAGACGCGCCGTATTCATCTGGGGATCGTGATCGACGAATACGGCGGCGTCGACGGGCTCATCGCCCTAGAGGACATCCTGGAGGAACTGGTCGGCGAGATCGTCGATGAGAGCGACGTGGCGGAGGAGCCTATCGTGCGGCTCAGTCGCAACGAGATCCTGGTCGACGGCAGCGCCGACCTACGAGAGATCAACCATTTCTTCAATACTTCCTTCCCTCTGCTAGAGCACCGCTCACTGAACGGGTACCTGCTGGAGGTGTTCGGGCAGGTTCCGGAACCGGGCGAGCGGATCAGTCGCGAGGGCGTGGTCATCGAGGTCACCGCCGCCACCGACACCCAGGTGCTCCGAGCCAGAATAAGTCGTGGGAATTAGGGATTCGGGGATTGGGGGATTCGGAGTTGGGGAATGTGGGAGCCGGGAACGGCGAATCCGTGGCATCCGTGGAATCCGGCTATCGGGGACTTGGGGAGGTGAGGCGTGATCCCCCAATCCCGGATTCCCGAATTCCCATTCCCCCATCCCCCCATTCCCCATTTCCACGGATGCCACGGATTCCACGGACTCCAAGTCCCATTCCCAGAGCCCCAGAATCTCGAATCCCGGAATCGGGAATCCCCGAATCTACAGTCCCAGGATGTTAGTAGCGTACCAGCCGACCATGGCGTCGCCCCACACCAGGACGATGGCGGCACCTAGGGCGAGGAAGACGCCGAAGGGGACCAGCTTGCCGGTCTTGAGACCGATGGGTCCGAAGATTACAGCACCAACGAAGGAACCGACGAAGATCGTCAGCAGGGCGTAGAGCGGTCCGAGGAACGCGCCGACCATCGCCATCATCTTTATGTCGCCGCCACCGAGGGCGGGCTTCTTGAACGCCCACTCCCCTACCACCGCGACACCGTACATAAGGGCGAAGGAGAGTGCGGCACCGATAAAGGACATGAGCGGCGATGGGCTACCGGGCGCCAAAGACAGGGCGAGCCCGAGGACCAGTCCGCCGAGGCTGAACTCGTCAGGAATGATGTACTCCCGAGCATCGGTGACGGCGATCCCGAGCAGCAGGGTGCAAAAGACAGCCGCCGACAGTCCCTGCCAGCTGAGTCCGAAGTACAGATACGCACCCACCCAAATCGCGCCGGTCGCCAGCTCCACCAGCGGGTATTGAACCGAGATCGGCGCCTTGCAGGTCATACAGCGTCCACGCAACGCCAGCCAGCTGAGGACGGGCACATTCTCGTACCAAGTAATCTGGCGCCCGCACGACATACAGCGAGAACGCGGCTTGAAAAGCGACTCGCTCTTGGGCAACCGCAGGATGCAAACATTGAGGAACGAGCCAAACGAGAGCCCGATGAGCGCGGCGTAGGCCACTATGAACGGCTCAGACATTCAGCGCCCTCACTTCGAGTGGGACTCGATTCAGGCTGCCGGTCCGGCGAGCAAGCGATCGAGCAGGAGCGCGCCGGCGATCGCTACGTTGAGAGAATCCATACCGCCGGGCAACGGCACTGCGACCAGCCAGTCACCCTCGTGCCGTACCTCCTCCGACAGGCCGGACGGTTCGTTACCCAGAACCAGGGCGAATCTCCCCGGCGGATCTCCGATCCGTCCCACCGGGTCGCCGGACGAGTCGGCGCAAAAGATGGTGAACTCGCGCTCGCGCAGCCAGGTTACGACCTCGGGCCAGCTCTCCTGCGAGACCGGGAGGCGGAACAGCGAGCCCGCCGAGGCGCGTGCTGCCTTCGGGTTCCACGGGTCGACGGTCCCCGGTAGTGCAACAGTCCAGGCCACGCCCAGCGCCTCTGCGGCGCGCAGCAGCGTCCCCAGGTTACCCGGATCCGCCACGCGATCAAAGACGAGCAGCGCGGCACGAGCGGGCGGCTCGAACTCCGCCAGGCGGTGGAGTGGGCGGTGGGCAACGGCGAGGATCCCCTGAGGCGTTTCCGTGTCGGCCAGCTCCTTAAGCTCGCCATCCGACACCTCCGCCCGCGTCCAGCCTTTTTCGTCCACGGCCTTGATCAGCTGCTGACCGCGCGGCGTCTCGGAAAGCACCGGCGCGGTGACCGCGAACTCGACATCCCAGTCGGCCGATAGCAACTCCTCGACGAGCCGCACCCCTTCCACGAGAAATGCGAGCTCTTGTTCCCGTCGCTTGCGCGACTTCAGCTTGCGGATCAGCTTCGCTTGGCTTCGAGAGACCATGGTAGCCGGATCTGCGCGCCGCCTTCGTGGCCCAATGGGCGGATCGGCGCACACCGACAAAGTGGTTCACAGAGGGATCATACGGAAGGGAGCCCCATGACAGCGCGCCATGTAGCACTAACGATCGCCGGCAGCGATAGCGGCGGCGGCGCCGGCATCCAGGCCGACCTCAAGACGTTCCACGCGTTCGGCGTGTTCGGCACGTCCGCGATTACGGCGATCACCGCACAGAACACCGTCGGTGTACGGTCGATACAGAAGATCGAACCCGATGTGGTGGCTGATCAAATCCGCGCCGTGGCCGACGATCTCAAGCCCGCCGCGGCCAAGACCGGGATGCTCGCGGACGCACCGATCATCGAAGCCGTTGCCAGCGCGATCCGGGAAACAGGACTCGCGCACCTGGTCGTCGACCCGGTGATGGTAGCGAAGAGCGGCGACCGCCTGCTCGAGGAGGACGCGGTCAACGCCCTGGCGATGCAGCTGTTGCCCCTGTCAGAGGTCCTGACGCCCAACCTCCCGGAAGCAGCGATCCTCGCCGGGCGCCGGGTGGAGACGGTAGACGACATGCGTGCGGCGGCGGAAATCCTGGCCGACCGAGGAGCCCAGTCGGTGCTGGTCAAGGGCGGACACCTCTCGGGTGACGTGTTGATCGACCTCTTCTTCGACGGCGCGGATTGGCACGAGTGGCAGGAGAGAAGACACGATACCCGGCACACCCACGGCACGGGCTGTACGCTCTCCGCAGCCATCTGTGCCGGCCTGGCCCTCGGCTGGCCCCGCGTCGAGGCCGTCGAGAAAGCGCGGCTCTATACGCAGCGTGCGATCGAGACGGCGCCGGAATTGGGAGAAGGCCACGGCCCCCTGAACCACTGGGCCGGCGTTGGGAGTTCGGGATTTGGGGATTCGGGGAATCGGTGATTCCGGGATTCGGAATTCGGGTGTTGGGGAGTCGGGAGTGGGAATCCGAGGCATCCGTGGAATCCGTGGAATCCGGCTATCGGGGACTGGGGGAGTGCTCCCCGAATCCCAGAATCCCCGAATCCGGGAGTCCCATCACCACCAATAGTGGTGCTGCCGTATTTCGTGGCGATCCAGGCGGACGCCCTCCCGCTTGGCGCCGACCAGCTGCGGGCGTCGGAAGAAGTTGACCAGGATTAGCCCGGCGAAGAAACCGCCGATGTGGGCCCAGACGGCCACGCCGCCACCACCGCCGCCCGCCCCACGCTCGGCCAGGCCCATCAAGATCTGGATCACGATCCAGTAGCCGAGTACCACATAGGCCCGCATCGGCAGAATCCAGAACGGCGGAAAAAAGACGTGAACGCGGACCTGCGGGTAAAGCAAGATGTAAGCACCCAGTATGCCGCTGATGGCTCCCGACGCACCGACCGTGGGAATCGCCGAGGTGGCGTTGAGAAACACGTGCGCCGCCGCTGCGGCAAACCCGCACAAGAAATAGAAAATCAGGAACCTGATGTGCCCCATCGAGTCCTCGATGTTATTCCCGAAGACCCACATGAACATCATGTTCGCGATGAGGTGAACCCAGCTCCCGTGCATGAACATGGAGGTGACGACGGCTACCCAGGTGAGCCCGCCCAGCACACAGACCTCCGGCCCTTCGAGCATGCGGCCGGTGACCTCTACCGGGATCAGACCGTATTCGCAGACGCTAGCCGTTAGATCAGCGCCCATCCCTTGGACGAAGACCCAGACCGCCACGTTGGCGATTATCAGGCTGACCGTCAAAAACGGCGTCAGCTCGGTCGGGTTGTCGTCCTTGTAGGGGAACATTGCGCCGCCAACGTACGGCCCAGCGCATCGGCCGTCAACCGAGCTGAGGGAGCTGGCCGCCGGCCTGCCGCTTTGGCATAGCCGGCTGGCGTCACGCCAGATTGTCTGTATTTTGCACCGATTTCAGCGCCCCAGGCCTGGCACGTGGGTTGCACCCTCTTTCGAACCGGAATGGTACGGTCGAGCGCACCCCAGGCCCGGCGTCCCAGGGGAAAGGCGGCTCGTGGGGGCGCCTGTGTCACTTCAAAAGTAGAGACATGCAATGGCCAAGAACGGCGGCAAAGTCATAGGCATCGACCTGGGCACGACGAACTCCGTGGTAGCGGTGATGGAGGGTGGTGACCCGGTCGTAATCCCGAACCAGGAGGGATCGCGTACGACTCCATCGGTAGTCGGCTTTGTGAAAGACGGAGAACGGCTTGTGGGTCAGGTCGCGAAGCGTCAAGCGATCACGAATCCGGAACGGACCGTCTACTCCATCAAGCGGTTCATGGGCTGCACTTGCGACGAACTCGAGAAAGAGATCAAGCGATATCCCTACAAGGTTGAGTGCGACGGCCAGAACCGGCCGTTTGTCAACATCGACGGCACCAACTACTCGCCGCCGGAGATCTCGGCGATGGTTTTGCAGAAGCTGAAACAGACAGCCGAGGACTACCTGGGCCAGCCGGTGACCCGGGCCGTGGTTACTACCCCGGCCTACTTCAACGACTCGCAGCGCCAGGCGACCAAGGACGCCGGCAAGATCGCCGGACTCGAGGTTCTGAGGATCCTCAACGAGCCGACGGCGGCGTCGCTGGCCTACGGGTTGGACAAGAAGAAGGACGAGACGATCGCGGTCTTCGATCTGGGCGGTGGCACGTACGACATCACGATCCTCGAGCTGGGTGAGGGCGTGTTCGAAGTGAAGTCGACGAACGGCGACACGCACCTGGGGGGCGACGACTTCGACGAGCGGGTCATCAACTGGTTGGTTGATGAGTTCAAGAAAGACCAGGGAATCGACCTGTCGAAGGACCCGATGGCGCTACAGCGCCTCAAGGAGGCAGCAGAGAAAGCGAAGTGCGAGCTCTCGACGACGATGGAGACCGATATCAACCTGCCGTTCGTGACCGCGGATCAGTCGGGACCGAAGCACCTTAACATGAGGCTGACGCGAGCGAAGCTGGAGCAGCTGACCGACGACTTGATGCAGGCGGTGAATCCGCCGATGCAGAAGGCGCTCGAGGATGCGAAGCTCAAGCAGGAGAACATTGACGAGGTGATCCTGGTCGGCGGTTCGACACGCATCCCGAAGATCCAGGAGATCGTGCGCGACTTCTTCGGCAAGGATCCCCACAAGGGTGTTAACCCGGACGAGGTCGTAGGGGTCGGCGCCGCTATCCAGGCGGGCGTGCTAGCCGGCGAGGTGAGCGAGGTCCTGCTGCTGGACGTTGAGCCGCTGTCGCTGGGCATAGAGACGCTGGGCGGCGTGATGACCGTGCTGATCCCGCGTAACACGACGATCCCGACCAAGAAGATGGAGGTTTTCTCGACCGCCGAGGACAACCAAACCACGGTGGACATCCACGTGCTTCAGGGTGAGCGGCCGATGGCGCTCCAGAACAAGACGATCGGGCGATTCCAGCTCACCGGCATCCCACCTGCCCCACGCGGCATGCCACAGGTCGAGGTCACGTTCGACATCGACGCCAACGGCATCTTGCACGTCTCGGCGAAGGATCGGGCTACCGGGAAGGAGCAATCGATTCGCATCGAGGCGACCTCCGGCCTGAGCGATGCCGAGATCGAGCGGATGGTGAAAGACGCGGAGGAGCACTCCAAGGAAGACCAATCGGCCCGCGAGCTCATCGAATTGCGTAACAAGCTCGACACGCTGATCTACCGCGTCGAGAAAGACTCGGCGGAATGGGTGGACAAGCTCGACGAGGACACCAAGAAGCGTCTCGACGAAGCGATCGAGGGTGGCAAAAAGGCGCTAAAGGAAAGCCAGGAGCTTCCAGATCTCAACCGCGCTCACGACGAGCTCATGCAGGCCTTCTCGGCCGCCGGCCAGAAGCTATATGAAGCGCAGGCGGCCACGGCGGGTGCCAGCGGCGCCGCTGCCGAAGGTGCGACTGAGGGCGAAGCCGAGCCCGAAGTCGTGGAGGCCGATTACGAGATCGTCGACGAGGGCAAGGAGAAGAAAGAGGATGAGGAGTAGCGGCGGCAACGTTTCGGCCGTCGTGCGCATCTAGAATAGCGGGGCCCCCACAAGGGGCCCTGCTCTTGTATATTTCGGCCGGTGCCGGAACCATGGCACCCGGGTCTACGTAGTATTAGGCGAGCCTTTGTCAGCGTTGGATATCCCAGGAAGGTACAACTGATGAGCGATCCACTGCGCAGCAAGCTCCGTTTCGTCCTCTTTACGGCCCTCGCTCTGGCGCTGGGCCTCGGACTGGCCTCGGGCTTCCACTGGGCCAAAGGTGGCGAAGCGGCCACGACGGCGAACACGGCACCACAGCAGTTCGAGACACCGGCCAACCTCACCGAGACGGCCACACCCGAGCTCGCCAACGAGCCGGAGGTCGGGGCACAGCAACCCGCAACGGTTCCAGCCGCCTTACGTGAACTGGCCGAGGTGAGCCAGGCGTTCGTCGCCATCGCCCAGACCGTCACGCCGGCGGTCGTATCGGTGGACACGCGGGGCACACCACAACGCGCCCGCCTGCCCCAGCGGTTCGAGGAGCTGTTCGGACCCCAGCACCCGGAACTCGACACGCCCTACGACGTGCCGCTCGGCCGGGGGTCGGGCTTCATCGTCTCCGACGACGGCTACGTGATCACCAACAACCATGTCGTGGCGGCCGCCGAGCGGATCACTGTCCAGCTGCCGGATGGGCGGCAATTCCAAGCCGAACTGGTCGGGCGCGACCCGACCACCGACATCGCCGTCCTCAAGATCGACGAAGACAACCTTCCGACCGTCAAGCTGGGCGAATCCGAGACCACCGCTGTTGGCGAGTTCGTCCTCGCCGTTGGCAATCCCGGCACCTCGCTGGGCTCGGAACTGCCGTTCACCGTCACCGCTGGCATCGTAAGCGCCAAGGGTCGCAATCTCCGCCTCATCCAATCGACCTCCGGCAGTGACTACGCCATCGAGGATCTCCTACAGACCGACGCCGTGATCAACCCCGGCAACTCCGGTGGTCCCCTCGTCAACTACCGCGGCGAGGTCATCGGCGTGAATATGGCCATCCAGAGCACGACCGGTTTCTACCAGGGCTATGGCTTCGCCATCCCCATCAGCCTCGCCAGGGATGTGATGGAGGACCTGATCGAGTACGGCCGCGTCCGCCGCGCCGCACTCCGCGTCCAGGTCCGCGAGGTGACCCGCGCCGACGCCATGGCGTTTGGGCTGCCACAGCCCCGGGGCGCAGTCGTCGAAGGCTTCCCTGACGACAGCCCCGCCGAGAAGGCCGGCATCCAGCGCGGCGATGTCATCATCGCTATCGATGACAATGCCGTCGAGCGCGTCGGTCAGCTCCAGCGCGTCGTCGCTTCCTACGAGCCCGACGACAGGGTGAGCGTTACCGTCATCCGTTACGGCGACGAGATCCGCTTCAACGTCAGACTCGCCGAGGCCGACATCCCGCAGCCCGAGCCGAGTCGCGCAGCTGAAGCGGCCGCCCCCAGCAACATGATGCTGGGAATTCAGGTCGCTGACATCGACGCGGCCGTGCGCAACCGCTACGGGTTCGATTCGGACCTGCAGGGCGTCCTGGTCACCCGAGTGGCCCAATACGGCCCCGCCTGGAACGCCGGACTTCGCCAGAATCTGGTGATCCAGAGAGTTAACGGGACGGCCATCGGCAGCGTGGCCGATTTCGATCGGGCTCTCGAGGAAGTGCAACCCGGCGACGTGGTCTCGCTCGACACGGCCCTCATCGATCAGAACGGTACACTAGGCTACAGAATCATCAACATCCTCATCCCCGACGAGTGAGGGCTCTCGGAGCGGTGGCGGGTACGAGATTCGCCCGCCACCGCCCGCATTTTCCTTGACCTTTCCGCCCTTTCAAGTAATGTAAGGAACGGCCTGATCGCTTCTTGCGAAAGTGGCGGAATCGGTAGACGCGCCAGCCTTAGGAGCTGGTGGCCATTTGGCCGTGGGGGTTCGAGTCCCCCCTTTCGCACTTCTCGCGGCGGCGTCACGGACAGGCGGAAATCTGTGTCCCAAGCTACAACCAACCTGCAAATCTCAGTCGAAGAGACGGCCGCCTGGAGCCGTAAGCTCGTCGTCACCGTACCCGAGGGCCGAGTGAAGTCGGAACGGGCCAAGGTCGCTAGGCAGCTGTCCAAGCGGGTCAAGGTTCCGGGCTTCCGGAAGGGAAAGGTCCCCCTGTCGCACCTGGAGTCGCGCTTCGGGGCAGAGATCGACCGGCAGACACAGCAGAAGGTGATCGACGCGGCCTTCAGCGAGGCGGTCAAGGCCAAGGAGTTGGACCCGATCAGCGCGCCGCGAGTGGCGAAGGTGAGCTACGACCGGGATTCGGAGCTCACGTTCGAGGTGATGTTTGACATCCGTCCTGAGATCAAGCTGGACCGAGTGAGTGGTTTCCGGTTGAGCCGGCCGGAGGTGACGGTCGGGGACGAAGAGATCGACGCGCAGCTGGCCATGCTGCGCCAGCAGCAGGCTCTGTGGAAACCCGTGGAGCGCAGGCCGGCGGCCAGCGATAGCGTGGAGGTAGCGATCACACCGCTGGAGCAGGAGACAGGCGAGTCGGAGAGCCAGCCGTACCGCTTCACCCTCGGCGAGGGGCGAGCGATCCCCGACGTGGAAGCGGCGATCATGACACTGGACCCCGGGAGCACGGCCGAGTTCACCGTGACCTTCCCGGACGACTTCGAGGACGAGGAGCAGCGGGGCAAGAGTCGGCGCTTACAGATCGAGCTGAGACAGGTGTTGGAGCAGGAACTGCCGACGCTCGACGACGAGTTCGCCCAGTCGCTCGGTGACTTCGAAGATCTCGAGGCTCTGCGGGAGACGGTGGCCAAAGACCTCCTCCACCATAAGGAGCAGGAGGTGGAGGCGAAGCTCGACCACGAGATCGTCGATAGCATCATCCAGGCTAACCCCTTCGAAGTGCCAGACTCGATGATCGAGCGATACTTGGATGCGCTGGTCGGGCCGCCGCCCGAGGACGCCGACCCCGATATGGCCGACCAGGCCCGAGAGCAGGCACGTCCGGCGGCCGAGTGGGGTATTAGACGGACGCTAGTAATCCAGCGGGTGGCCGAGGACCAGGGTCTGGAGGCGACCAAAGAAGACGTACAGGAGCGACTGCAGCAGCTGGCCAAGCGAATGGGCAGGCAGCCGGGCGAAGTCCGAGCCCGAATGGCAAAGTCAGGAGAGCTGCGTGAGCTCGAGCGACGCATCACGGAGGAGAAGGTCTTCGAGTACCTGAAGGAACAGTCCGAGATATCGATCGGCGGGTCCTGAGGACGCCGCCGGCGTCACCCAACGGAGTAAAGGCAGAGCCATGCCGCTATACGCACCGTACGTGATCGAGCGTTCCAGCCGCGGTGAAAAGGTCTACGACATCTTCTCGCGCCTGCTGATGGATCGGATCGTGTTCATGGGTTCCCCGATCAACGACGAGGTTGCCAACGTCATCATCGCGCAGCTCCTCTTCCTCCAGGCGGAAAACGCCGAGAAAGACGTATACCTCTATATCAACTGCCCCGGCGGAGGTGTCTATGCGGGCCTCGCGATATACGACACGATCCAGTACATGACGGCCCCGGTATCGACCATCTGCATGGGTATGGCAGCATCGATGGGAGCGCTGCTGCTGGCCGCTGGCACCGAAGGCAAACGGTCAGCGTTGCCGAACTCGCGTATCATGATTCACCAGCCGTCGGGCGGCTCGCAGGGAACTGCCGCCGACATCGAGATCCAGGCGAAAGAGATCCTCTACGCCCGGGAGCGCATCAACGAGATCCTCGCGAAGCACACCAAGCAGCCGCTCGAGAAGGTCGCCGATGACGCAGACCGCGATCGCTTCATGTCCCCGGCGGAGGCCAAGGAGTACGGTCTGATCGACGAGATTATCGTCAACAAAGGGGACGTCGTCACGGACGACGACAAGAAAAAGTAGGGGTAGGAGGACAGAATGACGATGCCGGGCGACAAGCACCTGCGTTGCTCCTTCTGCGGGAAATCGAAGGAGAGCGTCAAGAAGTTCATCTCCGGGCCTAACGTCTATATCTGCAATGAGTGCATCTCGCTGTGCAACGAGATCCTGGCCGAGGAGGATGAGCTGTCGGCTGCGGAGAGCCTGACCCACATCCCCAAGCCGACCGAGATCAAGGAGACGCTCGACCAGTACGTCATCGGGCAAGAGCAGGCGAAGAAGTCGCTATCCGTTGCCGTCTACAACCATTACAAGCGGATCAACAACCAGGGCTTCGTCGAGGACGTCGAGATCGAGAAGTCGGATATCCTGCTGCTCGGTCCTACGGGAGTCGGCAAGACGTTGCTGGCCCGCACCCTGGCTCGCCTTCTGGATGTGCCGTTTACTATCGCCGACGCGACGACGCTCACCGAAGCCGGATACGTAGGTGAAGACGTCGAGAACATCCTCGTCCAGTTACTCCAGGCGGGCGATTACAACATCGCGGAAACCGAGCGCGGCATAGTCTACATCGACGAGCTGGACAAGATCTCCCGCAAATCGGAGAACCCGTCGATTACCCGCGATGTCTCCGGTGAAGGTGTCCAACAGGCAATGCTGAAGATCCTCGAGGGCACGGTCGCGAACGTCCCGCCCCAAGGCGGCCGGAAGCACCCGCAGCAGGAGTACATCCAGATCGACACGCGCAACATTCTGTTCATCTGCGGCGGCGCATTCGCGGGGCTCGAGAAGATCATCGAATCGCGGATCGGGACGCGGCAGATCGGCTTCGCGCGCACGAACGAGAACCTGACGCGGGCCGGTGTCGGTGAGGAGGAAGAGGACTGCAACCCGTTCTACTATGTGGAACCGGAGGACCTCATCCGTTACGGGCTGATCCCCGAGATCGTGGGCCGCCTGCCCGTGGTCGTTGCCCTCGACGATTTGAGCGAGGATGCCCTCGTCGACATACTCGAGAAGCCGAAGAACGCGCTCACCAAGCAGTACCAGAAGATGGTGGAACTGGAGGACATTCGGCTCAGGTTCGAGCCCGGCGCCCTGCGCGCTATCGCGTGCAAGGCCATCGACCGCGGTACCGGCGCACGCGGCCTGCGCGCGATCATTGAAGAGCTGATGCTCGACCTGATGTTCGAGCTTCCAGCTCGTGACGATGTGCTGGAGGTGGTCATCACCGAGGAGTGCGTCGAACGCAAAGCCCCGCCCATGCTCATCCTGGAGCCGGGAGCTCAGCGGAAGGAGGCTTGAGCCAAAGGTATACGTCGTATGTACAACGATAAACAACTATTCGTCTGCGGCGCAGCTGCCGTGATACTGCTTGCCGCCTGCTCAGCGGCATCGCCTCCCCAAGAGGCAGCGCCCGAGTTCGGCTCGGAGGCGCAGACCCTGCCGCCCCCCGGATACGGGACGCTGAGACAGGACGACTTCACCGTCGCGCTTCAGTCGGGTGACACACAACTGAAGGTCACCCCGCTGGACGAGGCCGTCATCCGGCTTGCTGCACCCGACACCTACCAGCGGTTGCACGGGCTTGTCGATTCGCGCAGGGAGCGCCTCCTGGGCGCGGCGTATAGCGCCGGACTAAGGGGCGAGCCGGCGGTCTTTCTGGTTTCCTTCTTCACGCGGGCGAAGCAAGCCACGTACGAGCCGACCAACGTTCAGCTCTTGAGCAAGGGGATTCTCTACCGGCCAGCGGGGATCCTGCCGCTCACGCCCGAGTGGGGTCGGCAGCAGGTGCGGCAAGAGGAGACGCAGTCGGCACTCTATGTGTTCGACCCCGCCGTGGATCTCGACGTGACGTTCGAGGTGGAGTATCAGGGACGCCGGTCGCTGGCCTGGGCGGGGATTATCCGCCTACTTCAGGCCGAGCGCGGGCGGGTGATGAGCCGCGCCGAAGGCTGAACCCGTTCCCAGACTCAGGCGTCGATCTCGTATTCCTTCAGCTTCCGATAGAGCGTCCGCTCTCCAATCCCCAGCATGTCGGAGGCGCGTCGGCGGTTGCCGCCGACCGACTTCAGTGTGGCGATGATCGCCGCCCGTTCCAGCTCTTCCATGGTCATCCCGATATGGAACTCAATCCCCTGACCTCCCTTTGCTGCAGCCTCCTGCGCCGCGGCGAGATCCACCTCGAGTTCTTCCGGTGGCTGGCGTTCCGGCGTCGGCTGCGGCGGCACTTCAACCACGGCAGCCTCACGGGCGGAGGTCAACTCGGGATGCCTGCGTTTGTAGAGCTCGAACTCCCTGCGCAGATCCTCGACATCGAACTTGAGGTCGACGAGCGTACGGAAGATGAACTCCATCTGGGGTAGCCGGGCAGGGCTATCGCTCGCCAGCCCGGGCTGGGGCAATACCGCACTGCTGACGACGGGGCTCGGCAGGGTGCGCCCCGCTCCCTGTCGCACATCGGGGGGTATATCGACAGGCCGAATAATCGATCCGGGCGCAAGGACGACCATCGACTCGACCAGGTTTCTCAGCTCGCGCACGTTACCCGGCCAATCGTAGCCCACGAGGATATCCATCGCCTCCGGCGCGATCCCTTTGAACTCTCGCTGGTGCTCGCGGCTCAGCTCCTGGATGAACGCGTGCACCAGTAGCGGGATGTCCTCATGCCGCTCGCGCAGTGGCGGCAGATGAATGTTCAGAACATCCAAGCGGTAATACAGGTCGCGCCGGAACTCGCCCAACTCCACGGCCTGCCGCAAATCACGATTCGTGGCGGCTATCACGCGGACGTCGACCCTGAGGGTTTCGCCACCGCCGACACGCATGAACTCCCGCTGCTCTAGAACCCTCAGCAATCGGGTCTGTGGGCCGGGCGGCATTTCGGCAATCTCGTCGAGGAAGACCGTGCCACCGTTGGCCAGCTCGAAAATGCCTTTGCGGAGCGAGTTGGCGCCGGTGAAGGCGCCTTTTTCGTGGCCGAACAGCTCCGACTCGAGCAGCGTCTCCGGCAAGGCGGCGATGTTGACGGCGATGAAGGGTCTCCCGCGTCTCGGTGAGAGCCGGTGAAGCCCTCGTGCAACCAGCTCTTTGCCAGTCCCGCTTTCACCCGTGATCAGCACGGTCGAACCCACGGGGGCGATTTGCGCGACCTTCTCGACGACCTCCTGGATGGCGGCCGATTTCCCGACGATCCCCAATTCCCCCTTGAGGGCCTTGCGATCGATGAGTCGGCGAATGACGAGTGCAACCTCCTCGTGATCGAGTGGTGCCTCCATGTACTCGTCGACTCCGACGTACACGCCTGCGTCGCCGGGGTGCGCTTCTCCTTCACCGAGCAAGGCCACGACCGGGACCTGAGGTGCCGCCTCGTAGACCGCCGCGATCAATGCCTCGGTATCCGGCTCGCCCAAGCCACCGGACACCACGACCGCCAGCCGCTCCTCGTCGCCCGATCCGAGGGCGGCCCTGACGTCTTCGGCGCTCGCCAAGAGCTGGATCGCGCCGACCGACTCGAGCGCCTGCTGCAGCGGAGCCGCTCTATCCAGGTCGGCGGTAGTTACGAGTATTCTCACCATTCTCAGGAGTGATCCGTCCTGCCGGCCAGCAGGTCAACGGCGTGCGGGACTACGCGGTCGAGGACTTCCAGGCTCTCGCGAACCGCGCCCTCACTTCCCGGCAGGTTGACTATCAGACAGCTGCCACGGATTCCCGCCACTCCGCGGCTCAAAGCAGCGAACGGGGTGCTCTGCATGCCGGCCGCCCGCAGCGCCTCCGCCAGGCCAGGGGCAGGACGCTCGAGCACGCCCGACGTCGCTTCGGGCGTCACGTCGCGAGGTCCGAACCCGGTGCCGCCCGTGGTGAGGACGAGGTCCAGCTTGGCACGGTCAGCCCAGCCGGTGAGTACGGCGGCGATCTCGGGCGCTTCATCGGGGACCACCCGACGCTCGGCAAGAGACCAACCGCGCTGCTCGAGCCAAGCAACGAGCACCTCGCTGGAGGTATCCTCCCGCTTCCCGGCGGCGACGCCGTCGCTCACCGTCAGAATTGCGACGCGGATCACCGTTTGACGGAGCCCTCCTTATAGAAGGGCATCTTCACAACCTCCCCAGCATTGGGCACTTGCCTGATCACGATCTCTAACTCGGTGCCCGGTTTCGCCAGCTCGGGCAGCAAGTAGCCTGTCCCGATCCCCTGGCCCAGCGTGGGTCCGAATGTACCGCTGCGGACGGTGCCGACAGCCTCGCCGCCGCAGCGGATCTCGTAGCCCGGGCGCGGGAAGCCGCGAGACTCGAGGACGAAGCCGCAGAGCTTGCGCTTCAGGCCCTTCTCTTTCTGAGCCAGCAGGGCGTCCCGACCGACGAACTCGCCTTTGTCCAGTTTGACGGTCCAACCGAGGCCGGCCTCGAGCGGCGTTGTCTCATCGTCGATATCGCTCCCGTAGAGCGCGAGCCCGGCCTCGAGTCGGAGCGTATCCCGCGCGCCCAGTCCTACCGGGTGGATTCGCTCACCGCCCGCCTCGAGCAGCGCGTTCCACAGCTTGGCCGCGCTGTCTGGCCCGCAATACAGCTCGAAGCCATCCTCGCCCGTGTAGCCGGTCCGGCTCACCACGCAGGGTTCACCAGCCACTCGCGACTCGGCAAACCGATAGTAGCCGAGGGTCGACGGATCGAGCTCGGAGAGTGGCGTGAGTATCGCCTCGCTATCGGGGCCCTGCAGCGCCAGGAGCGCGATGGCGTCGCTCTCATTCACGAGCTCGACCCCGTCTGGCCCGAACCGCTCCAGGCACCTGGAGACCCAGTCGAAGTCCTTCTCCATGTTCGCCGCGTTGACTACCAGCCGGAATCGATCCGGAAACTTGTAGACCAGCAGATCGTCAACGACCCCTCCCTGCTCATTGCACATGACACAGTAGGTCGCCTGCCACGACTCGCGGCGCGAGATGTCATTCGCCACCAGATAGTCCACGAACTCAGCGGCCCTCTCCCCCTCAAGCAGAAACTCTCCCATGTGCGACACGTCGAAGAGCCCGGCGTGCTCGCGCACCGCCTGGTGTTCCGCCGACACTCCAGCCGGGTATTGGACAGGCATCTCAAAGCCGGCGAAGGGGATGATCTTGCCGCCCAGCTTCAAGTGCTCCTCGTACAGTGGTGTTCGCTTGAGGTCGCTGGCCATCGGTCCCTCTGTCATTCGTAAAGCGAGTAGAATTGTCGTCGGAAGACCACTGACTGCCAATTTAGCAGGAACGGGAATTGGCACCAGTAGATTCGGGGATTCGGGGATTGGGAGTTCGGGATTGGGGGCAGGAGAAGGCTAGAATCCGAGGCATCCGTGGAGTCCGTGGTATCCGGGGATTCGGGAATTCGGCGAATTCCACGGATTCCACGGATTCCACGGATACTTGCCTTCTCCAGTCCCCTCGTCCCGGAATTCCTGAATCTCGAATTCCCGGATTCCCGGATTCCCGGATTCCCCTACAAAATGTAGCGGCGCAGGTCTTCGTCCTTGACGACCTTGGCGAGCCGCTCGCGGACCATCTCGTCGTCAACGAGGATCTTCTTGGGGCCGAGTTCGGGGAGATCGAACATGATGTCCTCGAGCAGGGTTGTAAGGACGGTGTGGAGTCGGCGCGCGCCGATGTTCTCCATCCGCTGGTTTACATCGGCGGCGATTCGGGCGACTTCGGCGACGCCGCTGTCGCTGAACTGCAGGCCTGCCCCTTCTGTCTCGACGAGTGCGCGATACTGGGTGAGCAGGGCATTCTTCGGCTCAGTCAGGATCTTGACGAAATCGGCTTCGGTCAGCGAAGCAAGCTCGACACGGATCGGAAAACGTCCCTGGAGCTCCGGGATGAGGTCCGAGGGCTTGGCGGTATGGAACGCGCCGGCGGCGATGAAGAGTATGTGGTCGGTCCGAACCATGCCGTACTTGGTCTGCACGTTCGACCCTTCCACCACGGGTAGCAGGTCGCGCTGGACGCCGCCCCGCGAGACGTCCGGCCCACCAGCGGGTCCTCGTTCGCCGGCGATCTTGTCCAGCTCGTCGAGGAAGACGATCCCCATCTGCTCTACTCGGTCGAGCGCTTCGTTCACCACGTCGTCCATATCGACAAGCTTGTCGAGCTCATCGGCGAGCAGGATGCGCCGCGCTTCCGAAACAGACACCGAGCGCTTCTTGCTACGCTTCGGCAACATCTCCTGGAGCATCTCGGAGACGTTGTAATCCATCCCCTCCATGCCGGGGAACTCGACGACGGGGAACGACGTCTGCGTGACTTCGATCTCGATCTCTTTGTTCTCGAGCTTCCCATCCCGCAGCAGGCTTCGCAGCTTCTCGCGGGTCCGCTTGCGTCGCTCCTTGAGCGCCTCTTCGTCTTCTTCCTCGGGTTGGGGCCGCTGGTCCAGGGCTTCGCCGCGCGGCGACACCACAAAGGCCGCCGGCGCCGCGCTCTTCTCCTCACCTCTCGGCAGGAGCAGATCGAGCAATCGCTCCTCGACACGCTCATCAGCCACGTCCTGAACTTCGTCCTCACGTTCACCGCGCACCATGTTGACGGAGATGTCGACGAGGTCTCGCACCATGGACTCGACATCGCGCCCCACGTAGCCGACTTCGGTGAACTTGGAAGCCTCGACCTTGATGAAGGGCGCGCCGGCCAGCCGGGCCAGGCGGCGCGAGATCTCGGTCTTACCTACCCCGGTGGGACCGATCATGATGATGTTGTTGGGCAAGATCTCGTCCCTGAGGTCCTCCGCGACTTGCTGTCGCCGCCAACGGTTTCTGAGGGCGATCGCCACAGCCTTCTTCGCCGCGTCCTGCGCGATAACGTACTTGTCGAGTTCGGCGACGATCTGCCGCGGTGTCAGCTCGTCGTGAAGTACCGGCCTGCTACCGCGCACCTCGTCGACCAGGCTCTCGGGCTGGGAGGGAAGCGAGTCGTTCATCAGCTCTTTTTTCCAAGCTCCAGTACGGTGATTTCTGTGTTCGAGTAAATGCAGATTTCGCCGGCGATCTCGAGGCTGCGGCGAACGATCTCCGGCGCGCTCAGTTCGGAATGTGCACTCAGCGCCCGCGCCGCCGCCAACGCCATCGGGCCACCGCTGCCGATGGCCAAGATATCATCGTCGGGCTCGATGACCTCGCCGCTACCGGACAGCAGGTACGAACGATTCGCATCGACGACCGCGAGGAGCGCCTCCAGGCGACGCAAGATTCGATCGCTCCGCCAATCCTTCGCCAGCTCGACCGCGGCACGGGGCAGATTGCCCGGAAAGCGATCGAGCTTCTCCTCGAATTTCTCGAACAGCGTCAGCGCGTCGGCGACCGACCCGGCGAAGCCGGCGAGCACAGCTCCGTCCTTGAGAGCGCGCACCTTGCTCGCCTGGGTCTTTACGATGGTGTCCCCAACGGTCACCTGGCCGTCGCCGCCAAGCGCGACGCTTTTGTCACGTCGGACTGCGACGATTGTCGTTCCACGCATTCTCATGTCGTCCATATGCCGGACTTCCGCTTCCGTCAGCTTCTGGGGTGTGCCGCCCGGTACACCTGTCTCAGCCTTTCCCGGGAGGTATGTGCGTACATCTGGGTCGTCGAGAGCGACGCGTGCCCGAGCAACTCCTTGATCGCCATCAAGTCCGCGCCCTCGTCCAGGAGGTGCGTTGCGAACGAGTGACGGACCGAATGGGTGCTGAGACCACTCTCCTCGGCGACGAGCGCGATATAACGGGTAGCGACTCGCTGGATCTGCCGCCGTGACAATCGGCTGCCACGGTCTGAGACAAAGAGCGGGGCGCTGCGCGCCGCTGCCCCGAACTGCTGTGCTCGCTCGCGTTCATAGGCGCGCAGGGCGTCGACTGCATGACCGCCGATGGGCACGATCCGCTCCTTGCGTCCCTTGCCAAGCACCTTGACGCGTCCAGCTGCGAGGTCGACGTGCGCCAGATTCAGCGCGTGTGCCTCCGAGAGACGCAGGCCGGCGGAGTAAAGCAGCTCCATCAAGGCCTGGTCTCTCAGTCCGCGCCAGCCCGGCTCGGCCGCCTTCTGCGAGGCGAGCTCGAAGAGGCGCGACATCTCCCGCTGGGTCAGGTAGCCCGGCAAGGCCCGGCCCTCCCGCGGCGCCCGGACATGGCGGGCAGGGTTGGCGGCCACGATTTCCTCGCGCTGAAGGAAGCGGAAGAAGTTGCGAACCGCCGAGAGCTTCCGAGCGATGGTTCTCTTCTTGAGCGCGGCCATCGTCAGATGGCTGAGAAATGCCCTGACGGCCAGCCGGTCGACGTCGGCCCAAGACCACTGTCTGCTGCCGTAATAGCCGTCCAGGAACACGCTCAGGTCCCGGAGATCGCGCCGGTAGGCCTCCACGGTATGCGGGGAGAGCTGACGCTCGTCTCTTAGATTCCGCAGGTAGTCCCGAACCTCATCTCGCGTCATCGCGACCTCGCCCGGTCCATCACCGCTCAAAGCGACGCGTCGGCCGTAGGGCTCAGCGTACCGGCCATCCAGGCTCGAATCTCCCTCAGCGCCCGCGCCGCCAGTTCTTCCCGGCGAGCTCGCCGGCCACGGACGCGTTGCGCCAGAGGATCGAGGAGCCCGAAGTTCGCGTTCATCGGTTGGAAGTTACTCGGATCGGCCTCCCGGAGGTAGCGAAGCAGACCGCCCAGCATGGTTGTCGGCGGTGGCAACGCCGGCTCGAGGCCGCGCTGCAGCCGATCGACGTTCAAAGCGGCGAGCAGTCCGGTGGCCGTCGATTCTATGTACCCTTCCACCCCGGTCAGCTGGCCGGCGAAGACCAATGCCGGCTCGTCCGGCGGCGAGCCGTGGGGCGTCAACAGAGCCGGATAGTTGATGTAGCTGTTCCTATGGATCTGACCGTAGCGCAAGATTTCGGCGTGCTCGAGAGCCGGGATCAGTCCGATCACGCGGCGTTGCTCCGGATACCGGAGGCGTGTCTGGAAGCCGACCAGGCCCCACATGCGCCCGTCACGGTCCTCCTGGCGCAGCTGGACGACCGCATAGGGTATGGTGCCGGTGCGTGGGTCCTCGAGTCCGACGGGCTTGAGGGGACCGAAGCGAAGGGTGTCCTTTCCGCGAGCGGCAATCACCTCGATGGGGAGGCAACCCTCGAAGTAAGGAACTCGGTCCCAATCGTGGGTATGGTAGATCTCGCCGCTCACCAGCGCCTCGCGCAACACTTCGTAGCCCTCGGGTGTCAGGGGGCAGTTGACGTAAGCGTCGTCCCTGCCCTTACCGTAGCGCGAGGCACGGAAGCTCTTGCCTTCGTCGACTGACTCGGCCGACACGATTGGCGCTATCGCGTCGAAGAAGTGCAAACTCTCCGCACCCAAGCGGCGACGTATCGAGTCGGCGAGCAAATCGGATGTGAGAGGGCCGGTGGCGATAACAGCCGGAGCAGGAGGTAACTCACGAATCTCCTCCCGGCATACCCTTATGTTGGGGTGCGCCTCGATCGCCTGGCCGACGCCCCGACTGAATAGCTCGCGGTCGACGGCGAGCGCCGCGCCCGCAGGTACCCGCACCGCGTCGGCGACCTCGAGAAGGAGTGAGCCGGCCTCCCGCAGCTCGGCCTTCAGAAGCCCGTGTGCGTTGGCCGGTTCTTCAGACTTGAAGGAGTTGCTGCAAACGAGCTCGGCAAGCCCGTCGGTTTGATGTGCTGGCGTGGATACCCGGGGGCGCATCTCGTGCAGCACGACTCGATGTCCTCGCTGCGCAAGCTGAAAGGCGGCCTCGGTTCCCGCCAGGCCGCCGCCTACAACTACGATCTCAGACACTGGCCAGGCCTGGCCTCAACGCTCAGTCCGAGCCCGAATCGACCGCACCCTCCGGGACCGACTCGTGGCCGCAGACGGCGCACCTCAGAAAATCGCCCTTGCGCTTCGATGTCTTCTGAAGCGCGACCTGCGCACCGCACTGGGGGCAGTCGAAGGCGACCGGCGTGTCCCAGCTGGACCAATCGCATTCCGGGTAACGCGTGCACCCGTAGAAAATGCGTCCGCGACGGGTGCGTCGCTTGACCACATCACCATCCTTACAGGTCGGGCAATCCAGGCCCAAGCTTATTGCCTGCGTGTGCTTGCACTTGGGGTACGCGGTGCAGGCGAGGAACTCGCCGTACCGACCGGTCTTCACCGCCAGCGGGCTGCCACACTCCGGACATTTCGCATCGGCAGCCGCATCGTTCTTTTTGCCGTCCACTGCGCGTGTGAACCGGCAGTCGGGGTAATTGGAGCAGGCAACGAAGGGGCCGAAGCGTCCACTCTTCAATACCAGTTCGCCGCCACACTGAGGACACGGCTCGTCCCCGAGGTCGACGTCGGGCAGCCCGTCGATCGGCTTGGTGTTCCGGCAGTCCGGGTAGGCAGAGCAGCCGAGGAAACGGCCGTACCGGTTCCACTTCACCACCATCGGCGAGTTGCAGAGATCGCAGATCGCACCCTCCGCCTGGACGATCTCCTTGATGATCTCTTCGCTCTTCGCCTCACCTTCCGCGAGCCGCTTGCTGAAGGCCGCGTAAAAGCTCTCCAGCACCTGGTGCCACTCCAGCTCGCCTTCCTCGATGCGGTCTAGGTTAGCCTCCATGTTGCTCGTGAAGTCCACGTCGAAAGTATCGGGGAAGACACGGATCAGCACCTGGACTACCGTTTCGCCCAGCGCCGTCGGCGCGAAGCGGCGGTTCTCAAGCTCCACGTACGTGCGCTCGACCAGAGTCGCCAGGATCTGGGCATAAGTCGACGGCCGGCCGATGCCCAGCTTCTCCAGCTCCTTGACCAGGCTAGCCTCGCTGAACCGGGCCGGCGGCTCGGTAAAGTGCTGGGTCTTGCCCAACTCGATTAGCTTCATGATCTCACCTTCGACCAACTCAGGTAGCCGCTCGAGATCGTCGAGGTGCCGGCCCTCCTCTTTCTCGTAGACGCCCTTGTAGAGGCGTGTGAAGCCATCGAACTTGAGCACGGAGCCCGTGGAGCGGAACAGGTAGTGACGCTGATCCTTGCCGGAGAGATCGAAATCTACGGTGGTGGTATCGTAGACCGCCGGCGACATCTGCGAAGCGACGAACCGCTGCCAGATCAGGCTGTATAGCTTGAGTTGGTTCGAATCGAGGTCTCCTTTGAGCGATTCGGGTGTTCGCCGGACCGAGGTGGGCCGGATCGCCTCGTGCGCCTCCTGTGCGCCCTTCTGCTGCTTGCCCGTGTAGAGCCGGGGTGACTTCGGGATGTAGCCGCTTCCGAATTCGTTCTCGATGTAGGCGCGTGCCCGGCTTGCCGCCGACGCCGCGATGCGCGTCGAGTCCGTCCGCATATAGGTGATAAGACCGATGGCTTCGCCGGCCGCCTCGACGCCCTCGTACAGCTGTTGGGCGATACGCATGGTGCGCTTGGCCGAGAATCGCAACCGCTTTGCCGCTTCCTGCTGCAGAGTCGAGGTGGTGAACGGCGCCGCCGGGTTCTTCCTGCGCTCTTTGCGACGGATCTTCGTTATCTGGAAGGGAACATCCTTGACCGCGTCGAGCACTGCAGCCGCAGCCGCCTCATTGGGCAGATCGGGCTTACCTTTGTCAACGTGGTGCAGCTTGGCGGTGAAGCGCTGGCCGTCTTTCTCGAGCAGCGCTTCGACCGTCCAATACTCGCGCGGCACGAATCCGCGGATTGCTTCCTCACGTTCCCAGATCAGTCGCAAGGCGACGGTCTGAACGCGGCCGGCGGATAGTCCAGGGCGTATAGGTTTCCAGAGGAAGGGGCTGGCCTTGTATCCGACCAGGCGGTCGAGGATACGACGCGCCTGCTGCGCGTCGACCTTGCGAAAATCGATCTCGGTCAGGTTCTCGAGACCCTGCGCGACGCCGTCCGGAGTTATCTCCTCGAACAGCACGCGCCTGAAGCGCCTGCCGTTCTTCGACCGATAACCCAGCTGCTCGGCGACATGGTAGGCGATCGCCTCGCCCTCGCGGTCCGGATCGGTCCCCAGAAGAACGACGTCTGCGGCCTTGGCCGCCCGTTTCAGTTCCCTGATGACCTTACCCTTGCCGCGGATCGTGACGTAGTCGGGCTCGAATCCGTTTGCGATATCGACGCCGAGGTCACGCCTTGGGAGGTCGCGGATGTGTCCTACCGACGCTTTGACGACGTAGCTGTCGTCGAGATATCGGCCGAGCGTGCGTGCCTTGGCCGGCGACTCGACGACGAGCAACCTGGACTCGCTGGCGCCGGTCTTGGCCTTCTTGGCTCGCCTGACCGTCCCTTTCTTTTTCCTCTCAGCCATATCCTCAGTCCATCCCGTCCACCGCTTACCCCAAACCCGGCCCGCTGGTTTCCACGGGCCTCCGGCGCTGAGGATGGCTAACAAGAATCAACGGCTTGTCAACACTGAGCCTCATTTCAGTCCTTCGGGCCCCCAGGTCGCAGCAGCCCGACGATCTGCTCGGCGATATCCTCGGCCTGTCGGGTGTCTGCGTCGATCGTGACGTCCGCCAGCTGATAGAGAGGCTCGCGGGCCGCCAACAGCTCTTGGATGGCCGCCTGCGGGTCGTCGCCGGCGAGCAGCGGCCGGTCCCCGCGCCCGAGCCGGGAGTGGCGGTCGTAGACCGTGTCGGGCCGAACTCGGAGCCAGACGAACAGGCTGGAAGGCCGTAGGAGCTCGACCAGGCCTTGCTGCGTCACCCAGCCGCCGCCCGGCACGAGGACGACGCCCGTGCGAGCTTCGACCTGCCTGGTGAGCTGTGCCTCGAGCCGGCGGAAATGAGCCTCACCGTGCTCATCGAAGATATCGGCGATGCGCCGATCCTCGCGGCGCTCGATAGTCTCATCGAAGTCGATAAGGCCCCAGCCGAGCCGCTCGGCCAGAAGACGCCCGACTGTCGATTTGCCGGAACACATGAAGCCGATGAGAACGATTCGCTCAATCACCGCGGCGCGCCAAACGCTCGAGATAGCCGTCGAAGTTCCGCCGCATCTCGGCGAGCGAATCGCCGCCGAATTTCTCGCGCAGCGCGTCGGCCAGAACGATCGCCACCATCGACTCTCCGACTACTCCGGCCGCCGGGACAGCGGTCACATCGCTGCGCTCCCTGACTGCTGCTGCCGCCTCCCCCGTATCGAGGTCGACGCTGGCCAAGGGCCTCATCAGAGTGGAGAGTGGCTTCATCGCAACGCGCAGCGTCAGCGGCTCACCGTTCGTCATGCCGCCTTCAAGGCCGCCGGCACGGTTTGTCCGGCGCCGGAAGCCACCGGCTCGCCGGCTCTCGGGCGCTGCCTCGATCTCGTCATGGACCTGGGAGCCGCGAAGTCGGCTCGCCTCGAACCCGAGACCGATCTCGACCCCCTTCATCGCCTGGATCGACACGAGGGCACCGGCGAGCCGGGCGTCGAGCCGACGGTCCCCCGACACGTGGCTACCGAGCCCCACCGGGAGCCCCCGCGCCACGACCTCAAAGATGCCACCTACTGTGTCTCCTGCTGCGGTCGCCTCGTCGATGGCCGCAATTATCCGCGCTTCCGCTTCGCCGTCCAGGCAGCGCACCGGCGATGCGTCGGCGGCCGCGTTGATGTCGTCTGGGTAGTCGTCCGGCTCCAGCCGACGTGCCTCGACGCCAGCGAGCGAAACGACGTGGCTGGCCACGCTGATACCGAATTCGGCCAGTAGCCGCTTGGCCACCGCACCGGTGGCAACGCGCGCCGCCGTCTCGCGGGCGCTGGACCGCTCGAGTATGTCGCGTGCGTCGTGCCGATCGTACTTGAGGAGCCCCGCAAGATCGGCGTGACCCGGCCGCGGCAGCCTGACACGTCTCAGCTCGACGTCGTCCGCACCCAGCTGCGGCTCCACCGACATAGCCAGCTGCCAATTCTCCCAATCGCGATTGGGGATCAGCAGAGCGATCGGCGACCCGAGCGCCTCGCCCAGCCGCACGCCGGAGATGATCTCAGCCGCGTCCTGCTCGATCTTCATTCGGCCGCCGCGGCCGTGTCCCTGTTGGCGGCGGGCCAGCTCGAGGCGGATCGCCTCGGCATCCAGCGGCACGCCGGCAGGCACGCCCTCGACGATGGCGACCAATCCCCGGCCGTGCGACTCACCTGCAGTCACGAACTTGAAGCGTTGCAGCATCCAACCTCCCCAACAAGGGAAAGCCGCCTGGCCACCCCCGGGCCAGCGACGACGGCATCGGCCGCGTCTGGTGGCCCGGGCTTGGTCGGGCGGCTCGGCTGCCCGGTGTCGGGGCCGCGGCTGCGCGGCCCTAGAATGGAATAATATCGGTGTCCTTAACCGGAATCACGACCACACCGTTTGCCGTGATGCCGTACAGCTTCAGAATGACCCCCGCCGGATCGGGAGGCAACCTCCGACTAATCCGCAGCGGCCCGAGGATCGGATCGCGGATCAGCAAGTTCCCTCGTGGCACCTCGTAGTGGAAGGCGTCGACGATCTCGACCCGCGCATCGCCGGAGCCCAGGAACGTGAGACGCCTGGACGGATCGTTGCCGGCAGGCGGAGCCGCAGTGATGTCGTTGTCGGGATGCAGTGCAGCACCCGCGCCGTCCGGATTGATCCTGTCGTTGGTGCCGAGCATCCTCAGCACGTTAATCCCGCTCGGGTCCGGGCCGAAGAAGTAGGCCATAGTGCCTCGCACAACACCGACACTGCCATCGAGGTTGAGCGCAAGCCCGAAGACCTTCTCCTCGGCGTTACCGGTGAGGTCGGTGACCTGTAGGCCGTTGCTGAGCGACTCGTCCGCCGAACGGTAGAGCATCACGCGGCCCGCCCGACCGGGTGTGTCCCCTTCACCGAAAGCGATGTACTCCCTGTCGCCACTGGCGGCCACGAGGGTCGTATCGGTGAGGGCGATGCTCCCGATATCCAGGTTGGAGAAGATCTCCACGTCCCAACCATCGCTCAAGATCTTGGCCGCGACCTGAAGCGTGGCGTCGGCCAGCGAGTCATTGGCGATGATGCACGACGGATTGCCGAAATTGCCCCGCGTGTGATCGCAGACGGCGAACTGCCGGGCACCGTTGATCTCGAGCACCGAGTCGGCGTTGATGATCTGAATCTGCGGGTTTGCGAAACTGGCGCGGTCCGCATAGTCGACGAAGAAGCGGATCTCCCTATCGATCGGATCGTACTCGCGGATTGTACCCGCCAGGCCTGCCTTCGCCGGGACTGTCGAGAATAGAATGAAGCCGTTCGCCGCCTGAGCGAGGAACTGCGGACGGTCGGAGTAATCGAAGGGAGTGACGGGGAAGATCTTTACAAAGAGAGCATCCGGTTTCTCTTCGACCCTGAAGACTTTGATGTCCTGGGTCTGGAATCGATCGATCTCGTTTCCGACGGCCGGGGCGCCCGGCGAGCGGGGCCCGAGATCCACCACCGATATGTTGGTGCCGCCCGAGTTCCCGACCAGCAGCCGGTCCTCGGTGAGATCGATCCCCACACCCCAGGGATCAGAGCCTACCGGGACGTTATCGAGGAAGACCTCGTTGCGCAGATCGAACGGCCGCACGATTCCAAAGTTGAAGTCGGAGAGCAGCATCAGCTCGCGGATCGTGTCCACCACGGCGTCCGCGATCAACGCGCCTTGTGGGATCCCAACCGTTCGGCCCGCAACGATGAGCCGCTCCAGGAACCCGCCCTGAACACCCAGGGCGTGGACCGGGCCGCCGCCCGAACAGGCGAGGCTCGCCACGGAGCCCTCCGGGTCAACCGTAGCGCCGCAGTTAGCGGTCGGCGTCGCCGCATCGAACGCCCAGCCGGTCAGCTGGAAGAACAGCGTGTCGGGGACATCAGCCTCCGTGAAGACGGTCGCCGGCAGGTCCAGCGGCATCATACCGAAATTCACCGGGACCGTCCCGCTGATTGCCGGGCTCATCACGCTGTCCATGAAGATCGTATCGATGACCGTCCCGGTCGTCTTATCATTCCGAACGATGACGGTCACGCCGACGCGGGTGATCGCGGTTTCCTGGTCCAGTGCGGTGATGTTGAACAGCAGCGAGTCGTCGACCTCCATGCGCGGCGGCTCGTCCGTTCGCCGCTGCGTACCACCGGTCACCAGCATGCTGACAATTGGCGGGTTGGTATCGTCGGGGACCTCTGTCGCCACGGTAACGCTGATCTGAGCCTGCGCGCTGAGCGTATTGAGGTTGATCGCCTCAGCAGTGATGGTCAGCGTCCCCAAGGCCCCCTGGGGAATAAAAAAATCCAGCAGCGTGTCCACATCGGTGCGGAACACTGCAAAGCGAATGGTGTCGGCCGCCGGGATGGCCGGCGGACTGGCGGCGGGATTGGTCAGAACCACGTTGAGCTGCTGGAGCCCCGATGGATCGGTCGCCCGCACACCGACTCGGATGAGCGTGTTGTCGCGCACAGTCGAGTTGGGCAGCGGCGAATAGATCGATATCGTGGGCGCACCCAACGGGCCACCCGTGGTACCAGCAACGGTCACGACCGCCGAGGCTGTCGCCTCGTTGTCCTGCGAGTCCACGGCGATCGCCCGTATCTGCACGTTGGTCGGGGTAGTGAAGCCAGTGAAGAACGTGACAGACACAGTGGCCTGGACCGTCCGCCCGACGAAGCGCGTCGTGTCGACGGCGATCAGCCGGCCGAGCACGATCGTGTCGCCGGCTTCCGTGATTACGGTCTCGAACTGATCCGTGCGGCGAATCTCGGTGACCACGAATGCCAGGGCGATGAAGTCCTCGGCATCGACCGTCGTCGTCAGTGTGTCGCCCGCTGTTTGGGCGTCGGTTATCGAGACGACGGGTGGTGCCGTGTCGACGAGCGGTCCGTAGAGCGCGTCATCCTCCTGGCAGGCCGCGAGTCCTATGACGGTCACGGCCATTGTCCCCATCAACAGCCGTGCCCAACCCCGTACGCTTAGCATAAGACTACTCCCTCAGTTGTAAGCAGAGCGAGTCGTGGCGCCATAGGCGCCCGACCGTTCTAGCGTGCTGCCACTGGTTCGTCCACGATGTGTGGCGTCACCAGGATCAACAGGTCCTGCTTCTTCTCATTGGACCTGGTGGTCCGGAATAGTGGCCCGACAAGGGGGAGGTCCATCAGAATCGGAATGCCACTTTCGGCCTCGGTCACATCGGTGATGGTGAGACCGCCAATGACTCCGGTCTCGCCGTCAGCCAGAATGAGGCGGGTACTCCCTTCCTGGGTACGGAAGGTGAAGCCGATGTCGCCCGGCGCTATCGCGACGCCCGAGCGCTCGGCGTGCAGATCCATGACGATCTGCCGGTCGAAGGTGATATGCGGCGTTACCTCCAACTTGATGCCGGTCTCCTGATAGTCGACGGTCGCCTGCGGGAACTGGGCCTGCGCGCCCTGCTGGGCCCCTGCAGCTCCGAGGCCACCACCGGCGCCCGCGTCGACGACCCGCACCGGCGTTCTTTCGCCGACGAGGATCTGGGCCTGCTGGTTGTCCATCGTCTGGATCGTCGGAGCCGCGACAATGTCAGACAGTTCCATGCGTTCGAGCGCCTCGATGAAGTTGAACAGCCTGAAGTCGCCGATGGCGGTCGACGTGAGCAGTGTCAGCGCTGGTGAAGCCGGGCGGTCCCTGGCGTTGGCGAGTGCGGCGAGCGATGCTCCGGCGAACGAGACCTGGTTTTCGTTCACCAGTTCCTTGACGACGGTTTCGGGAACTCCATCGAAATCGGCGTCGACGATCTCCCAATCCCGGGGATCCGTCGACGGTCCCGGGGTGAGCAAGTTGATCTGATTGCCGCTGGTATCCTTGAGGTCCCAAGAGACACCGAACTCCTCGATGTCCGTGCGGTCGACGAAGATGATCTTGGCGGATATTACGACCTGGGGTGTACGCACATCGAGGTCAGTCACCATTTGCCGGGCGATTTCGACGTTTTCCGGCAGGTCGGTCACGATGATCGAGTTCGTGGCGACGTTGGCGATTGCCTGGCCCCGCTCGGAGAGTGCCGGCGCGAGGGCGGCGGCGACATCGGCGACCGGAGCGTAGTTAACCTTGAGGATCTGGGTCTCCAGTTGGATTAGCTGCTGTCGCTCCTGCAAGTTCTCCAGCCGGTCAACGCGGATGATGCCGGTCGCCGTCTCGACGGCGGTGAGGCCGTGAGCTTCGAGTATCGCCTTGAGGGCCAGGTCCCACGGCTGATTCCGGATGTTCGCCGTGACGTTGCCCTCTACGCCGGCACCGGGGACAAACGACTTGCCGGTGAAGTCGGCGAAGTTGTTCAGCACATCGCGTATGTCCGTGTTCTCGAACGTGACGGTGATGCGCGGCATCTGGCTCACCGGACTCGCGCGTGTCTGGAACGGCGATTCCTCCTGCTGAGCGGCAGCCCGTTCCTGCGCCTGGCGCGGCGTGGCCGCCACCGGCCGAGCGGGTGCTGGGACATCGGCGACCGGTGAATTCGGTTCGCTGCCCCATGAGTCGAACGCTACGCCCGCCAGGTTAGGGAAGGAGACTCGGATTTCGCCGCCCTGACGAACGAGGGTGTAGCTCGTCGGCTCTTCGAGTTCCACGACGATGCGGACCACGTCATCTCGGAACTGGCTCGTGCGCAGACGGATCACGCCGCCGCGATTGATGTTCTCAAAGTTGTCCCGTGGTAGCGCATGGCGGGCGCCTTTGAGATCGACGATCAACCGGGGCGGGTCGGTGAGCAGGAAGTCGGAGTAACTGACCTCCCCGCTCATGCGGACGACGACCTCGGTATAGCCAGCAGCTGCGGGGACGACCCGCAGCTCGGTCACGTTGGCAGGGTCGTCGCCGCCTGCCGCTGCCCACAAGAACAACAGCGTATGGAGCATCATCCTTGCTCCTCCTCTTCTTCACCTCGCCTAATGCGCAGCGTCTCGCTGCGGGTCACGCCGAACTCGGTGACCTGGAAGACGACTGCGTCGGGCCTGATTTCGACCACGCGGGCCGTACCGATCAAGTCGCCACGGCGTACGCGGTATCGTTTCTCGGTCGCGCGGTCAATGACGGTGGCAACACTGCCAGCCGAGCCTCCAAAGATGATCCCCATCAGGTCGAGGTCATCGAAGATCGGGCCCGAGTCGATGTCGGGTCCGATCAGGCTGATGAACGGATTACGGCGGTTGTCCGACGGATAGACGAACTTTTCGCGCCGATAGACGGCTTGCTGCTCAGACGTCTGGCCAGCAGTGGCGGAGTCCTGGACTACCGGCGGGTCGGGAGATGGACCGGCCGCCAGGCTGGCGAGCGCCAAGACGAATATCAAGGCGGCGTTAGCCAATTTAGGACGCTCCCTGGCCTTCTCCCGGCTGCCGGCCGGCGAGGCCTCCGAGTACGAAAGTTTCGATTCTCAACGACATTTCCAGCGGAGCTGTCATATCCCGAGTCGCGCGGCTGCGTGGCGCCATGCCGATGCTCACGCCAGCCGGCTTTATGATCCGCGGCAGCGAGGCGACGCGTGCCAGGTATCTGCCGATATCGTGGTACTCACCGAGCAGAGTGAGTTCCCAGATCCGCTTGGTGTAGAAGTCACCGGGTTCATCGGCCTGGGGCCGGAAGCGCTGCATCTCGATACCCGTGAGCCGCGCCTCGGCGGAGATGGCATCGAGTAGCTCGGCCACCTCCTCAGATTCCGGGATGAGCTCCTCGAAGATCCTGAGCTGGCGCTCCTGCAACTCCATACGGGCGTGGAGATCATCCCTGCGAGCCGCCAGAGCCCGGGAACGCCGGTTCTGGGTCTGGAGGTTCTCCAACTGGCCCCTCAAGACATTGATCTCCGTCTGCCGCGGGTCGAGGGCGTACATCTTGCCGACGTACCAGCCCGCGCCGACGAGAGCCATGATCAGGAGCAGCGCCTGCTTACGTCCTTTGGGATCAGCCGGTAGTAGGGCCACGGCTCTACTCCCCTGCCAGGATGATCGGCTCGGTTACGATCACCGCTGGATCGGGGATCTGGTAGCGAGCCGTCAGTACGAAACTGTGCACCAATCTCGCCCCCTGCTGTATCTGCTCGTCGTTAGACAAGCGGACGTCCTGAATGAAGGGCGAGTCTTCCAGATTGCGCATGAAGCGTGTGAGTGCCGGGGTCTGTCCGGTCATCCCGTCGATACGGAACTCAATGTTGCTGCCGGCACCGGCGGTCTGCGCGACGCCGGTGAGCCAGGTGTACTCGGGCAGCGCCTCGCTGATCTCGTCCAAGATGTGCGGCCAGACGAACCGATCGGCATCGATCTCGCGGATGATGGCCTCTTTGCGCTGCAGGGTGTCCTGGCGAGCCTGGAGGCTATCCGCAGCGGCGATGGCTTCGGCATAACGAACCGAATCCTGGCGCTCGATCTCCAACTGCTCCTCTACCCCACTGAGCGACACGCCCTGGGCGAACCAGGTAAACCCGAGATGGAGCACTGCGATGATCGCGAGGACAGCCACCCCGATGACCCAGGGATCGCCTTTGATCATGTCGCGCAGCCCCTCGAATTTCGGGAGGGACGGTTTACGCCCGCCCTTCGGCCGCGCGACTCCCCGCTTTCCACCGGGGAGTAGGTTCATCTCGATCAAGGCCAGCATCTCAGCACCCGTCCGAGGTTGAGTTCAGCGTCGGTTGCGTTCTATCACGCGGCACGCCGCAACGCGAGGCCGACTGGGAGCATCAGCATCGGACCCATGTCGGCGATTGATATCAGATCGAAAGCTCCCGGATCCACGTCGACGCGCTGGACAGGATTGGCGATCTCGGCGGGGACCTGCAGTCGGTCGGCCAACGCCTCAGCCATCCGAAGGACGCGGGCACCGCCGCCGCAGACGTAGATCCTGGAGAGGCCGGCCTGAGTGGAGCTCGCCTGTAAGAAAGCCGCGGCTCGCTCGACACCCAGCGCGACCTCTTCGGCCCGCTGGCCGATGAAATCCTCCAGCTCCGGATCGCTGGTTCGGCCCTCCAGCACATCCTCCGCCTGGTCAGCGGTTAGACCGCGTTCGCGCTGGAGGCTTTCCCGGAGTCGCCGTGTCCCGAAGGCCAGGTCCCGAGTGAGGACGGGGACACCATTCTCCAGCAGGTTCACGTTGGTCGTCTCGTGTCCGATGTTCACGAACCCGACGACACCCGTCATAGCTTCGGGGTAATTCAGCTCGAAGGCGTTATGGAGGGCGAAGGCATCGATGTCGATGACCTCGGGCTCGAGGCCGGCATCGAGAAGCAGAGCGACCTTGTTCTCGACCAGCTCACGTTTGGCGGCCACGAGCAGCACCGACATCTGCAGCCCCTCGTCCATGGGATCGAGGATCTGGAAATCGAGCTCGACGCTCTCCATATCGAAGGGCACGTGCTGCTCGGCCTCCCAGCGGATCACCTCGCGGGCATCGGATTCTTTCATCCGATCCATCTGGATCCGCTTGATGATGACGTCGCGGCCGCCGACCGCCGTCACCACCTTCTTGTCCTTCACTCCTGCCGTCTCGGTCAGCGAGCGTATCGTGCTGGCTACAAGGGTCGGGTCCATGACCTCGCCCTCGACAATGGCGTCAGCGACCAACGGGGTGGCCGCCGCCTTGACGATGCGCGGGCGGCCTTTGCCGTGCTGCATGACCACCAGCTTGATGTAGCCGCTACCGATGTCGAGTCCTACGGTCCGCTTGCTGCGGCCCATTCCGATGAGAGCCATAATTGTCGAAAGGCTAGGTTCTTAAGGTGAAAGCTCCCTCGACCTCATGCAACGGTGAAAGCGAAGGTGACTAAGCTGTAGTGGGACCTAGGGGTAGGGCCTTGTATGATAACCCCCCGCGGTCACTTTGTCAACTACGGCGGGGGGGAGTTAGACCAGGCTGCCCGGGAGCAGCCTCACTCCAATATCTCTAACCAGGCGAATTCCGCAAGGGGGTGCGGTAAATAGAGTTTCGGGCCTCGGAGTGCCCGGGTAAGGGGGCAGTTGGAGAGGTCGATTCGGGCCCCTGAAGTCACCTCATTACCCTCGCGAGCGGCATCAAGAACGATAACCGCACCGTACAGCCGGGTGCCCTCTCCGCCGACACTCAGCGAACCCCGGACGACGACGAGCCCGAAGAACTCAAACCCGTCATCGATCTCCAGGTCACCCTCAACCAAGAGGACGCCCTGACCCTTGCCACCGGCAGCGATGCGCAGGTCACCGATCGAGTAAATGATCGGCAGGTGCTCGAAGCAGGGGTGACCGGGAGCCTCGGGCGCGCCCCAGTTCCAAGCGACGCTGCGGTCACACGTCTGCCCAGGGCCGACCGCCGGTTCAAGTCGGTCCCGAACGGCACCTCCCGTGAGGCGCAGATCGGCGAGCTCGGCTAGGTCAGCGAACCACCGATCAGCTGACTTGAGGAAGTCCGCCTGCTCGTCGGCCTGTCGACGAGTCGCCGGCCGGCCGAGGACCGCGGCTCCCCGCATCTCGCTCACGGACCCATCCCCGTATACGGCGACCCCAGGGCCGGAGCTGTCAGCGGAGGGCTGGCAGACTCCGGGAACCGAGGACCAGGCTTCAGGTACGTGCTCGATGCCGGAGATCACGGCCGCGTCGCCAACGATGAGGTCGCCGCCGGTCGACAACGCCGCGTCACAGCAAAACCGGTTCGGACTCCGCGCGCGGAGGAACAAAGCAACCTGGCGTCGGCCGCCCCACGCCCCCCGAGCCCGACCGGTGGAGACCATCAGGTAGTGGGCTACCCCCTCGGCCAGCCCCGCATCGATGCGGGTGAGCCGGACCTCGAAGGCGTCACCCGAGCTCAACCGCTCCGCAGCTAGTTGCCTCGTGGCGCCCGGTTGAAGCGTGGCTATCGTAGAGTCCCAACCTGATAGCGCGGCTGCCAACCCGGCCTCCGCGGCATAGAAGGCCGTACTGCCCTGCCGACCAGCGACGCCGACCCGGAACTGCTGGGCTGCCGCCATGTAGCCGACTGACACCATGGCGGCGACGATAACGAGGGCTAATACCATCACCAGCAGAGCCAGCCCGCGGCGATCGCCCGGCCGGGCCACGGCCAGTCTCTGCGGCGGCATCACGGCGGACCCGGGCATCCCTCTAACCGGGCCCCAGCACCGCACGAGTTCCTGAACAAGACGACGGTAGACAGGGTAACGTGGAAGAAGCGGGATCCCCATCTCACCGGAACGCGCCGCCCGCTCTGCGCCACCACAGACACACGCACCCGAATGGCCGCACGCGCGTCCCCGGCTGGACGCCCGACGCCGTCGACGAACTCGAATTCTAGGCCTCCAGCCGCCGGATCGGCGAACGGCCCTACCACCGGTTGGAAGCGACCGCCGCGAAGCTTCTGCCCCAACCACCAGCGGCCATCGCCCCCCCGGTAGAGCCGATAGACATAGGGCCGGAACCCACGCGCGGGCGCGCCGGCCACGGCACCGTCTATTGCTCTGACAACCCTCACCACCACGTCGGGGCGGCGGCCATCCGGGCAGCGACCGCCGGTCGGCTTGCGTGAACCCGCGACCGCCGCACGACCCCACGAAGCGACACGGGGCCCGAGATAGACGAGAATGCTGTCGTTGGACGAGCCGGAGAAGATCCCCGCAATCCGACGGAGCATGATCTCGTCCCCGTCGACCCGGCAAACCACACCGAACCCCGTGTACGAGCGGAGCGCTACGCTGTCGGCAGCGATCGCGTACAGGTCCCCCGCCACCGGGCTCGCCGCCCTGAGCTCAACGGTCAAAACAGCCAATGCAACCCGGGCCACATCCCGCGTCGTGGCGATTGCGAGCTGCGCGACGTAGAAGCGGCGTTGGCTCGAGAGCACGGCAAAGGCGGACGTCGTGAGCAGCGAGACCAGGAGAAGCACGACTAACACCTCGACCAGCACATAGCCGGGCGATTGCCGCTGCCGGCCTGGCCGATCGCTCACCGCAGGCGCACCAACATAGACAGGGTATCCGCGAACTCGGAACCGGCGAGCTGGCCGCCCACAACGACAATTATCTCCTTCAGATCACCACCGCTCACCTGCCAACTTACCTCCAGATCACACTGCTGCCGCTCTACCGAGGCAGGCCAGTCCAGTCCGTGGGCGAGCATACCCTCCAGCTCGGCTTGCGCGCAGGTCCTCACCCGGGTCTCCAGGAGGGAAGAGCTCATCCTCGAAGCCACAACGGCGACCGTCGCCGAGAGCCCGAGCATCCCCACTGTGAGCACCGTCAGGGCCACAACGACTTCGACCAAGGTGAAACCCACCCGACCAGCGGCGCGATCTCCCCCCCTCATCGCCTCAGCACCCTCCCAAGCCGCGACACGGTTATCGTGTCGGCGACAGCGCCGCTGCGGAACACGAGTGTGGCGTTCGGCAGATCGCAATCACCCCGCGCCGTCGCCAACCCCCGGGGATCGAAGCAGAAGGTTCGCGGCGTTCCCTCGAGCCGGACGCCCCGGCCGACCGCTCCACCGTTGAGCGCGATCCCACCGATCGTGTCCAGAACCTCGGAGCCCGCCTGACTGCTCGTGTCAACCGTCACCCAGACCCGACTGCCGGCCGGATCGAGGTGGAGCTTGCTGGTCCGGCCGTATTGCGCAGAGATCTGGCGAGCCAACGCGTGCAGGGCGGCGAAGCTCTCGCGAGCCGCCATCACCTCTACCCGCGCCCGAGCCCGCCCCAGACTGGGCAGCGCAACAAGCAGCACGATACCGACGACGACTACTACGACCGCGACCTCAGCGAGCGATACTCCCTTCGTCGATCGCATACACACCATCTGGCAAGTTGTCTTCTTCGCTCGGCCGGCCCTCGAGTGGGCACGACGGCCCTTCATTCTGGAGCAAGATTAGCGGTGGGGCATCAAAGAAAGATCAACACCGGGAAGAGGATCGTGGAGTAGGCGGTGCGAGTGGAATGGGAATTCGGGATTCAATGCTTACCTGACTAATTCAATACTCGAATACTCGAGATCAGAACCGGGCTATGCCAAAGTCGAGTAGTCAGGTATTCAAGTAGTCATGGATTGCCGAATTCCCTACCCCAGGCCGTAGTCGCGGATCTTGTACAGCAGCGCCCGGTAGCTCAGATCGAGCAGCTCTGCCGCCTTGGTGCGGTTGCCGTCGGTCACTTGAAGGGCACGGCCGATGAGGCGTCGCTCCAACTCGGCCGTCTGCTTCTTGATCGAGAGTTCGTCGGCCGGCAACGACTCGAACGGCCCCTCCACCGCCGTCTCCGGGTGGCGGATGAAGTCCGGCAGATCCTCCGGCTTGACGGTCGATCCCTCGGCCAGCACCATCGCCCGCTCGACGACGTTCTCCAGCTGCCGCACGTTTCCGTACCAAGGGTGGCCGAGCAGGAGCTTCATCGCTCCGGGCTCGAAGCCGGTCACGTCGATGGCCAGCTGCCTCGCGAAGCGCTCTATGAAGTGGCGGGTGAGCGGCGGAATATCCTCCGTCCTCTGTCGCAGCGGTGGCAGGTGAATGCGCACCACGTTGATCCGGTAGTAGAGGTCGGAGCGGAAATTTCCTTCGCGAACCTCTTGCTCGAGATCGCGGGCAGTCGCAGCTACGAGCCGGACATCTACCTTGCGGGCGGCGCTGTCACCGACGCGCCGGATCTCACCCTCCTGGAGGGCACGCAGCAGCTTGACTTGGAGCTGGGACGGTAGCTCGCCGATCTCGTCGAGGAACAGGGAGCCGCCATCAGCCTCCTCGAACAGCCCGGCCCGGTCGACGTGAGCGCCGGTAAAGGCGCCCTTGACGTGGCCGAACAGTTCCGACTCCAGCAGGTTCTCGGGGATCGCGCCGCAGTTGATCGGCACGAACTCGCGGCTAGCCCGCGGGCTGGCGCCGTGGATCAGCCGGGCGATGAGCTCTTTGCCGGTACCGCTTTCACCGGTAATCAGGACGGTGGAAGGATGCTGTGCGACCTTTGTGGCGAGCTCGACGGCCTCACGCATCCCGGAACTCTTGGCAACGATCTCGGGGTAGCGTTGGTCGGCTTTGACGCGTTTGCGTAGCCGGGTGACCTCGCGACGCAGTTTCTCGCGTTCCTCGGCTTTGCGGAGCGTGAGCACGACCTCGGCGGTGGTGAACGGCTTCGGCAGGTAGTCGTAGGCGCCCTTTTTCATCGCCTCGACGGCCAACTCGGTGCTGCCGTAGGCGGTAATCGTGATAACGAGTGCCTGCCCGTTCTTCTTGCGGTATTGTTCGAGGAACTCGAGCCCATCCATCCGCGGCATGCGGATGTCGCAGAGGATGAGGTCGGGCTCCTCCTTCAGGGCACGATCCAGGCCTTCCTTGCCGTCGGAGGCGGTGATGACCTGATACCCCTCATCCTCGAGGATCATCGACAGGGTGCGACGCACCCCGGCTTCGTCGTCTACAACGAGTACCTTCACTTAGTCCTCTTCCTCTATTGCGGACGCTCTCTCGGCCCGCGCGGCCGGCAAGACGATAGAGAAGCAGGCGCCGCCTTCCTCCGAGCTATCGACGGCGATCGTACCACCCATCGCCTCGATCAACCGGGCCGAGACGGCCAGTCCTAGTCCGGTGCCCTGCCCCGTCTCCTTGGTGCTGAAGAACGGGTCGAAGACACGGTCGAGGATTTCCTGCGGGATGCCCGGCCCGTTGTCGAGCACCGAGATACGCACGATCTTGGCGCCGGCGCTGAAGGGGGGCGGAGTATGCCCCTCGCGCCGGGCCTGCAGGCGCCGCAGGTGCGAGTAGTCGATGCCCGGCGGGTCGTCGCGCCGTCTGGCAGCCGGCTGACTGGCCTCAAACGGCATCGTCTCGGTGACCACCTTGATAGAGCTTCCGCTGCCGCCGTCGACGGCCTGCGCGGCGTTGAGGAGCAGATTGACCATGATCTGCTCCAACTGGTGCGGATCGGCGTGCACCGTTGTGACGTCTTCACTGAGCTCCAGATCCAGTTCAACGTGCTTGAAGTGGCCCTGCGCCTCGACCAGGCCGATGGCGCCGGTGACCACTTCGTTGACCTCGATCGGTCGCCGCGCCGGTTGCCGCGGTCGGGCGTAGTCGAGCAGGCCTTTGACGATCCTATCGATGCGCCTGGCCTCGCGGCGCATGTCGTCAACGATCTCCTGTTTGATGGTCGGTCGACGCTCGGCGATCTCGAGATAGCCGAGAATCGCACCGAGCGGGTTGCCGATTTCGTGAGCGATGCCGGCCGCCAGCTGGCCCGCCGACGCCAACTTCTCGGCCCGCACCAATTCGTCCCGCGCCTCGGTCAACGCTCGGTTCACCTCGTTCAGCGACTGAATGTTGTCCGTCAAGCGTCTCTGGTTCTGGATCAGCTTCTCCGCCATCTCGTTGACGCTGATTGCCAGGCGCTCCAGCTCCCGAGCACCTTCCACCCGGATCCGACGCGAGAAGTCCTCTCGGGCGATGGCCTCGGCGCCGTGTACGATCGCCCGCACCGGCTTCAGCACCATCTGGCGCATGAGGTAGTCGCCGAGGATCAGGAATATACCGACATCGAGTGCGACGAGGATGGCCAGGAACAGCACGATGCTGGCAGTCGACCCGCCCACGGGCAGCCACAGCACGACGCCGACGGCCGCCAGCCCGAGTGCTGCCACCAGTATTAGAGCCAATGCCACGATCAGCTCGCGACGCAGTGAGGCAACCCGCTTCACCGAACTCCAGCGCTCTTCCTAGTATCCTGTGGGGGATCTTCCGATCGGCCGCGCCGACCTGGCGGGGGGTGCCCTGCCCTAAAAGAATAGCGCGGAGGTGGCCCTCCGCGCTACCCTCTCTCGTAACGTGCGAGATTTTGCCTATCGCACCGTTACTTCACGATGGTGCACTCGATCACACCTTCCAGAGTCGCCGGAGCTACAGCCGAGGCACCTCCATAGTAGATCGAGCACTTGCTGCCACTCTGCAGGCCGTCATGCGTCGCCGAAGCGCCCCAACCCTTGGCGGTCCCTTCCGACACGGCGATGTTGACCTGGTTCGTCGTGTTGAAGTCGAGGTTAGCCACCGTGGTGGTGTAGCTCAGCTCATCTGCGAAGTAAGCTTCCTCAGCAGCGGCCAGGTTCCTCAGGTCCGACTTCATGGCCGAGACGTAGGCCTTCTCCTTGGTGTTGGCGAACTTCGGAATCGCGATCGCGGCCAGAATGCCGATAATCACGACCACAATCAGAAGCTCGATCAACGTGAAACCCTTGCGTGACATGTTAAACCCTCCTATTCGCGTTCTCGCCCGGGTTCGAACAATTCCTTCCGCCCGCTACCTTGCAAGCTCGGGACCAACTCCGGACCGAACGACACAAGTCATTACAAAATAATGAATTAGGGGCGCGGGATGGCAGCCTGCCGCGAGGTCATAGGGGGCCTGCGAAGCCGCATTCTGCAACGGTCTTGGCATCCCGCAACGCCGTCAGGTGGCCCCGGACCCGGTACCCTAAGCCCTTGTGAAATATCAAGGTAGCCGCCTCCAGGCTCGCTCGACCGAGTCGGCGACCTCTGGCAGCGCTCCGGGCCTGCCCCGGGCTACGGCCAGCGCTTCTAGGGCGGCAGCAGTATCGCCCGCCGCGGCCTTTAGCCGCGCCAGGCGAAACCAGCCGTGCCACGTGGCCTCGTCCTCCCAGCCCTGCAGCGCCGCTTCCTGCGCCTCAAGCGCATCGGGCAGTCGGCCGAGTCGCTCATAGGCCTCCGCTCGCAGTCCCTCGAAGTCGGGATCGACCCCAACGATCGCGACGGCCTCGTCGATAGCTTGCAAGGCGCGCTCCGGGTTGCCGCCGTCGAGCAGCATGATCGCGCGCAGACGGTGGAAAGTGGTGACGTTTGGCTTCATGCGGATAGCGACGCTGATCACGCTGTCGGCTTTCTCGAAGTCTCCGAAATCGGCCAGCGCCGCGGCGTACTGGCCCAGCCAGGGCGCGTGGTGGGGCCAGATGTCGATCCACATATCGAAGTACTCTCGCGCCAGCTCCCATGCTCCCATTTTGTAATAGTCGAGAGCCTTCGTATAGAGAAGGCGAATCGACTCGGGGTGCTTCTCGCCCAGATCCTCGAACAGCGAGTCCGTGTCGTACCACACCGGATTGCGCTTCACAGTCACGACGGAGAAACCGGCCAGCCAGACGGCCAGCCCGGCGACCAGCCAGCTTCGCCGAGTTGGGGCGGCTTTCGCCAACGCTAGAGCCGCGATGATCGATACGGCCACGGATGGGAGATAGAGAGTACGCTCGGCCAATACGATCTCCGCGGTGATGATCAGATTCGATACCGGAAGGATGGCGAGTACTGCCCAGGCCAGAGCCATACTGACCTCGGGTGCCCGGCGGTAGACGACGATCGCTATGGCAGGGCTGCCGAACAGGAGCAGGAAACCCAGCGCCCCCAGTGCGGTCAGCCCCTCGACCGGCAGCACGATCGGCGGCGAATAGTCGGCCAACATGTTCAAGGGGAACAAGAACAGCTCGAGGTAACGCGGCCATATTCGAGCCATCGTGAAGAGCCGCGTCGTGAAGCTGTTGTCCAGTGCGAAGGTCGTGTGTTGCACGCTCTCGACCGCGGCCCCAAGGACCGCCCAGCGGACGACGAAAACGAGCAGCAGCACCCCGGTCAAGACAGCGAACAGCGGGAACCTCGCTCGAACGTATCCCTTGAACGTCTGAGATGGTTCTCGTGACGGGAGTGTAAGGTCCGTGGCCAGCAGCAGCCCGGGCAGAACCACACCGATCTCCTTCGAGAAGCTGGCCAGCGCGTAGCAGACGGCGATCACCAGGACAGTGACGGCTGAGAATTGCCCCCTCCTCCCCGAGCGGATGTATACGATTGTCGCCGTGAGGACGAAGATGGCGGTGAGCATCTCCGCCCGGCCGACGATGTTGGCGACGGCCTCGGTATGAACCGGGTGCACGGCGAACACGAGGCCGCCGGCCAGCGCCGCCCACCAGGGGAAGAAGAGCAGCAGGAGAAGAGCGACCAGCGCGCTAACGGCGGCGTGCAATACGACGTTCAGCAGGTGGAATCCGAATGGGTTCCCGTTCCAGATCGACCAGTCGATGGCGAAATTGGCCATGGTCAACGGCCGGTAGATGCCACCCGGGAAATAATCCTCGACCCAGTAAGGCTCGGTGATGAGCTCGGGGATGTCGCCAACACTGTGAGCTGTCTCCCGAGTTTCGATGATCACCACATCGTCGTAAGCGAACTTGTTGCCGAGCGAGTTGGCGTAGACGGCCACGGACGCCAGCGCCACGCAGATCACCATGAAGATCTGCGCCCTCTTCGGATCCGCCGACAACTCTCGAAACGAGAGACCTCTCATTCGTCCCTACCTCCCCGAATCCCCGATTCCCCGAACCCCCGACTCCCACAGTACCTGGAGATGGGCTTTGAAGACCAAAACGCCCCCCGGCGTCACGTAGTCGAGCTCGAGGCTCCCCGGGTACGCTCCCAGCAGCCGATCGATCGGTTCGGTCGCTGCCGGCACGTGCCGCCTCACCGCCACATAGTCCACCTCCATCCCGGCGAACAGTCGCGCCAGGCTTTCCGCCGGCGGATCACCGCGACTATACCACGCATGCACAGGCAAATAGTTGTTCGGGACGGCCCGCCTGCCGGTGTGCAGGGCGATGAGCGGATCGAACTCGAACGCCACCACAGCATCCCCCTCAGTGTTCTCGGCGACCCAGTCGATCAGCTCCTGGCCCGCTGCCGACTTGATCAGCTGCCCACCGTCCCACACCCGGGCGCGCACCGCACCGAACTCCAGGTAGGCCTGGTGGACGAGGACAGCCGTTCCGGCGATGAGAAAGCCGACTCGGAAACCGGTACGCAGCCTGGCCTCCGCTTTCTCCTCGGCGCGCCGAGCCAGAGCCAGAAAGCCGACGGCGGCGAGGGCGAGTAGCAGCGGGAAGAGGATGAAGACGAAACGGAAGGGTGGAAATACCCAGAGAGCGACCAGGACCAGGTAGAGCCACGCATAGGTCGCCGTCGCCGGGGCTCGGCGAAAGATCCGGCGCGAGCCGAATGCCGCGAGCACGATCAACACGGCTCCGACGAACGACTCGACGGTTGCTCCCGCCTCGGGCACGAGCTTGCCACCCAGAATCTGCAGCGTGGCTCCCACGTTGGTGACCGCAACGTCGAGAGCGGCGACCGGCGTGTCAGCGATCAAAGCCAGGTACAACCGCCCGTACGACCCGTAACCGGGGACGAGGAGGTCCGGCACACGACCCGACCGGAAGAGCGCATACACGATCCAGGGGGCAGCAACGAGGAGCGCCGCAGACCCGGCGATGAGCGCGGAGCGGCGACCCCAGCGGAGCCAGGTCGCCAACAGCACGGCTCCCACGAGCGCCAAGCCGACGGTGCGGGTGAGCACCACGACTCCCGCTAGAGCTCCGACCGCGACAAGCCAACCGTACGTCGGTTTCTCGCCCGGTCGATCCGCCAGCCAGAGGGTGAGGAACAGGAGAACCAGATAAAGCGGCTCCGATAGCAGGCCGCTGGTCACCAGCATCATCGAGCCCGCCACAAAACCGATGAGCGCGACCACCACCGCCAACGGTGTGACGAGGATACCGAGGTCCACAAGCAGGAAGACGAAGAGGCCCGCGGCGACGCCGATGTAGATACCGTTCGCTACCTTCATAGCGGAGAGGGCCGCCTCCTGGGATCCGCTGAACACCCAGAAGGGGACGAGGCTCATCGGGTAGAGCGGCGGGTACTTCACACCGGGGACATCCACCGGAAGAAACGTCACCCGGTAACCCTCGCCGTCCGAGAGAGCCTTGGCCAGAAGCGCGTAGATCCCGTCGTCGTAATTGACGCCGACCAGCGACTCGTTCTGCGCCCAAACCCCCACGGCGGCAACGACGATCCCGACCAGCACCGCCAGCAGGAGATTCACTCTCCAGCGCCGACCGTCCGGCCCGCTCATTCGGCCTCCGAAGCGCCGACCCGGCGACTGGGTGCGGCCAGCGGACTCAACACCGGCTGCGCGCCGGGCTCACCGCTCAACGGCGCATAAAGGTAGGATCGACGTCCCGGATAGCGCGCCTGGAGTCGGCTATTCCGTTCCGGGCCGAAGTCACGCGCGTACACTGTTCCCTTCGTCAACCACGGATCGTTTCGCCAGATGAGCGTCCCGTATACGGTGAACCCCGCTTCGTCCTGCAGGACCTCGCGGTAGCAGCGTTCGGGCAATGCCGCGCTCGTGTCGACGCGAACCGACGCATCCGGGAGCACGTCCCGGACGACAGCCAGATCCATGTCACGCCAGGTCCGCAACTGCGACGTGAGAGCCGCGCGCGCCGAGCTCGAATCGGCGCCAGCCGCCAGCAGCGAGTCCGCCCGTTCCAGGGCACCCTGCAGACGGCAGCCGTCCACGGCGCGGTACGTCCGCTCTGTCTCGGAAGCGCTAACCCCCCACGCCCAGAGCCGCGGTATCAGCCGACTACCCCAACCGACCTTCACGAAGACGAGCGCATCACGGATCCCGGCACGCTCGGCCTCGAGCTCGGGATGCAGTTTCCGCTCGAGCATGCGACCAGCGAAGCGCCCCGCGCTCTGTGGGAAGTACACTGTAAGGCCCACCACGGCCCCGCTCAGCAAGGCCACCCAGAGGGCGCCGCGCCAGCGGCCCAGCCGCCGGTCGAGCGCGAGTATACCTGCCGTGGTAAGCATCACGGCCGGCACCAGCGAAGCGAATACGAATCGCGGCCCGAGGTAGTTGTCACGATGCCAGTAGAAGAAATAGGCGAGCGGCGCTGCGAGCAGCAGGGCGGCGAGCAGAGCGACGGCTCCGCGCGACCCGTCAGCCCTGACAGCGTAAAGGAGCGCCACGAAGACGAAGATCAGCGACGGGAACGGCCAAAGAAATAGAAGCACATTGAGCCGCTGGAAATCGAGCGCTGTGTTCGCGAACGACACAATCGGTGTGAACGGCTGGCCCCACGGATCGGTGTGAAAGCCGAGACCATGGCCGGCGCCCCAGAGCAAGCTGTACCCGAAGCGCAGAGGGTGCCCAGTCGTCAAGCCGTTATACAGAAGAAGCGGAGCCAGTCCGACCAGACACGCCGCCCCGATCACTACCGCCGGCTTCCAACCCCTGCGAAGCACGATCCAGATTCCCAGGACGCTGGCCCACGCCGCCGCCTCGAGCGGTCGAATCGTGGCGGCGGACGCCAGCGCGGCGCCGGTCACGAGCAGCCAGCCCGAACCTTTGGCCCCACCGTCCGCGCAAACCGCCGCGTAAAGCGCGAGAGCGAGGAAGAAGCCGCAGGTCACATGGTTCATGTAGCTGGCGCTCAGGAACAGGGCGAACGGCGAAACCAGGTAGAGCGCGGCAGACAGCCTGGCACCACCCTCGCCGAGCAGGCGGCGCGCCGCCGCGAAGACGAGCGCCAACGTGCCCGCAGCGAACAGAGGATTAACGAGCCACGGCAGGCCGGCGAGCACCCCGAGAACGAGAAGCGCCGGGTGACCCGGCGGATACTGCGAGAACCACCGTCCCTCGTGGGTCACCAGGTGCGTGGCACCGAAGAACTCCGGGTACTCGGGCGCCGGTGCCGTGAGGCTGCCGCCGAGAAAGATGCGGGCTTGGAACAGCTGCGCGATGCTATCGACGTTGTGTGGGTTTCGCGCAAAGAGCACGCTCGAGAGCAGAGCGGCGGCTGCAAGTAGGGCGAGGGCGCAAACGACTACGTAGCCACGATCGGGTACGCCGAGCACCTTGATACGCCAGCGCTCCAGGTATCGCTCGAGACCGTCGCGCCACTTGACGTTCAGCGTGAGCGCCACCGCCAGAATCGCCGCCGTCCAGAGCAGCCACGCGCGGAACGTACTGGCGTAGCCCAGAACCTCCTCAGCGTCGGTGAACCCGAGCCACGTCGACCACGGCAAAAATGTGACGAGCAACAGCGCCACCGTCAGCGTGGCCAAGCAGACCGTTCCCCAGCCGCGCCAGCGCCTCAGGTTCATTCGACCTGCCCGTCGTCGAGGATCAGCGCGGCCGTCTCCTGGCCGCCGGTCAGTAGAGCCGGCCTCAGGTCCATAGCCGGATGCTCGTGCGCTACGCTGTCAGCGGCGCCGCTCGCCAGCAGCACCGCCAGCAGATCGGGGTCCAGGGCGACGTAGAGGTATTCCAGTTCCGCCCTGACCGGCGTGTAGCCGCCTCGCGCCAAGAGAACGTGCCGCACTTCGAGGGTGGCGGCGTAGTGGGCGATGTCATCGAGCGGTGCCAGCGGCATCGTCCGCCACTCCCAACCGCCCCAGAAGGCAAACTTGGGATGCCAGTGCATGACCGGGTCACCCTCCGGAAGCGCCCCAGCCAGGCTCTCGGCGACCTCGCGATCCTCACCCGCCACCGACTCCAAGTAGCGCGCCCCTGCACCGCCAGCCACTCGCAACACGCTAAGCGCGGCGACGACGATCAGTGCTACCTGAATGTGGGGAGTGAAACGGCGGCCATCGCCGAAACGCCTTAGGTATTCGCCGAGACCGACCACGCCGTGTGCAGCCCAGAGCGCGAACGCCGGAGCCAGATAGAGAAAGAACCGCGGCAGTGCCGCCAGGTAAACGGAAGTCAGGACGCTGGCCGCGAAGGCTGCCGCAACGAATGGCGGAATCAGGCGCCTCCGCTCGCGGATGATCCCAAGCAAAGCGAACGGGAGAAACAGCAACCCGCACACCGCCCAGAGTGCGAGCCCATAGTTCTTCAGCCGGTTCGCAACACGGGCCGGGAGTCTTCGCTGCGTCGGAGCTTCCGCCGCCGCGAACTCTGCGTACTCACGCTTCTGTCCCGCCCGCGAGACCCCCTCAGGCGTGCCGAAGTAGGGATTGAGCAGATACGTGTGCCCTTCATCCAGCCAGTACCAGGTGCGCAGGAAACTCAGCGCCGCCTCCCTGTCGCGGAAGCGGAAACTCTCCTGCAGCGCCTCAGCCGCCGGTCGCATGACTGCCGGCTGGCCGCTCAGCATCCACTCGCCTGTAGCTCTGTGCAGGTATGCAAGCTGAGGTGACGCGAACACGAAGAACCCCAGCAAAGCCATAACAGCCAACGCGAGCCTCCGACGATCGGCAACGCCCGCACGGATCGACTGCAAGACTCGGATCACGAAATACAATCCCGCGAAGACGATTGCCTCGGCGCGGGTCGTGTAGGCGAGCGCCAGAGATGCTCCTGCGAGTGCCGCGAGGGCGAGCCCCAGCCAGCCTCTACGCCTGAGAGCCGCTTCACCGGCGGCGAGCGACGCGAACAACAACAGGAGGAAGGTCGGCTCCGTGCCGGCGTACATGTCGTGCCACATCACACCGTACTTCGGCGCCACATCGATGAGAGCCGGCCAGACGGCAAGGAGCGAGACCGCTATCCAAACGACCTGATCGCGAGCGTACAGCCGCAGCAGATACCAGATCGGGATCAGCGCCAGCGCGCCGCAGAGCGCCGTCAAGATGCGCTGGGACGTCAGCAACGCGGTTCCGGTAAGCCGCGCCAGCGTCGCTGTGGCAGCGGGCACGAACGGCCCGAGTGCGGTGTGCGGCAGCCCATTGAGCGTCACTCCATCTCCCTCGAGCATGCTGCGCGCGATGAGCAGATACATCGACTCGTCATAATCGAGAAAGTCGCCACGCAGCCAGAGCAGTACGGCGCGCAGGGCGAAGGCGGCGATCACCGCCAGAGCCAGCCGCACCACCGTCTGCCTGTCCGCCGCGGCACGAACCGGCTCGATCGACTCAGTCACTTCGACCATTCACCTCTCCCCGCCGGTCCAGACTGAGCACCCCGCTCGCGTATCCGGCTACGGGGTTGACCTCGCTTAATAGCATCTGCGGATGCGTATGCCTGCCGTTTGAATCGGACCGCTGCGCCCTCAATGCAGCGAGAAGCGCTTCGTCCAGGATCACGAGTATGTGCGAGACTTCTGCGGTCAACGGCGAGAACCCGCCGCGCGCGAGCAAGACGTACTTCGCGTCCTGAGTCACGGCGTAGTGAGCTATATCATCGAGCGTGCCGTACGGCATCGTCCGCCAATCCCAGCCGGCCCAGTAGGCAAAACGCGGGTGCCAGTGGATAACTCGGTCGGCATCGGGCAGGGCCTCGGACAGCGCCTCTCCGGCCCAGCGATCCTCGTCCGCCACCAGAAAGAGGCTCTGGGCCAGTTCTCCCATCGACCGACGGCCGACGCCGACCAGCGAGACGACAACGAGGGCAACCACCAGGCAGCGAGTCGTGAGTTCCTTGAGCCGAGGCAAGCGATCGGCGATGGCCAGAACGCCACTCGCCGCCCACAGCGCCAGAACCGGCACCAGGTAGAGAAAGAAACGCGGCAGGGCGGCGAGGTACAGGCTGACCACGAGGCCGGCGCCGAATCCCGCCAACGCCAACGTCGGAAGCCCCCGCTTGCGTTCCTCGACGATCCCAACGATGACGAATGGTAAGAACAGAAATCCGCACAACGTCCAGAACGCGTATCCATAGTTGAGCAGCCGGTTCCCGACACGCCCCAACAACCCGCGCTCCACCGGCGTCCCGGCCGCCGCCAGCCCAGCGAACTGGCTCTTCTGCACGTCTCGCGAGACACCCTCCGGCGTTCCCCAGTACGGGTTCTGGAAGTACCGATGGCCTGCATCCAGCCGATACCAAGCCCGCACGAAGTTCGGCAGGTACGCGTCATCCCTGAAGGTGTCCTGAAGCGTCTCTGCCATCGGCTTCATCGTCGCCGGCTGGCCGCTCAGCATCCATTCGCCGCTCGCCTGACGCAGGTAGTAAAGGTGCGGACCAGCGGTGACCAGGAAGGCGAGGACGGCCAGGGAGGGAACCGTCAACCCCCGCACGTCACCGCGGGCACGGACCCACCGCGCGCCCCGGGCGACCAGGTAGATTCCGGCGAAGGCGACGGCCTCGGCCCGCGTCAGGTAGGCACAGGCCATCAAGCTCCCAGCCACCCATGCCACGAGGTGTGCCGACCAGCCGCGCCGCTCGAGGGCCCACTCCCCGCAAGCCAGTGCCGCGAACAGGAAGAAGAGGTATGTCGGCTCGGTCCCTGCGTACATGTGAAGCCACATGGGGCCGAGTTTCGGCGCCACATCGATCAACGCCGGCCAAGCGACCAGAAGGGGAACCGCCGTCCAGGCGACTCGATCGCCGGCGTTACGCCGCAGGAGGTACCAGACTGGGACGATCAGGAACCCGCCGGCGAGGACTGAGATGACACGCTGGGCGACGAGTATCTCGAGTCCCGAGAGTTGGGCTAGAGCAGCACTCAGTAGCGGCACGAACGGTCCGAGGGCGGTGTGATCGAGTCCGTTGAGCTGTGGGCCACCACCCTCAAGCATGCTCCGGGCGATGAGCAGGTACATCGCCTCGTCCCAATCGAGATACTCGCCGCGGAGCCAGAAGAAGAAGCAGCGAGCTACGAGCGCTGCGGCGACCGCGCCGGCGAGGCGCACCGCAACATGCCCATCACTCGCCAGCTTCAAAGCGGGCCAGCTTCCGATAGAGAGTCGAGGGATCGATGCCGAGGATCTCGGCGGCCCGCGTCTTGTTGCCGCCTTCAGCTCTCAACACCCACTCGATGTACGCCCGCTCAATGACCTCGAGCGGTGGGTTCGCAGGCACCTGCCCACTGACCAGTGGCATCGGCTGCCGCTCGAGGACCCGAGCCGGCAGGACGTCCCGGTTGATGACGTCTCCCGGGGTCATCGCGACGGCGCGCTCCAGAGCGTTCTCCAGCTCGCGCACGTTGCCCGGCCAGTCGTACTCCATCAGAACCTCCAGGGCATCCTCGGCCAGACGCTTCGGATCGGCTTGGCGCCGCCCCGCGAACCGCTGGAGGAAATTCTCCGCCAGTAGCGGAATGTCGTCACGCCGTTCGCGCAGCGGCGGTAGATGAATGGCGATCACGTTCAACCTGTAGAAGAGGTCGGTGCGGAAGTTGCCGTGGCGGATCTGTTCATCGAGATCGGCGTTGGTCGCGGCGACAATTCGAACATCGACCTTGATCGGCTCAGTCGCCCCCACAGGGATCACCTCTTGCTGCTGCAGCACATGGAGCAGTCTCACCTGCGTGGCCGGCACCATCTCGCCGACCTCATCCAGGAACAGCGTTCCGTCGTTGGCCGCGAAGAACAGACCTTCCTTGTCCTTCAGCGCACCGGTGAAGCTCCCTTTTACGTGACCGAACAGTTCCGACTCGAGCAGGCTTTCGGGCAGCGCTCCGCAATTGATGCTGAGGAACGAATTCTCGGCCCGGCTGGATAGCTCGTGTATGTATCGAGCCAGCACTTCCTTGCCCGTGCCGCTCTCACCCTGAACGAGAACCGTCGACTCGGTAGGCGCGACCGTCTCGGCGACCTGGAGGGCCTCGAGGAAGTTCCGGCACTTGCCGATCGGCTTGGTGGCAGCGCTGGCGTCGCGCTTACGGATCTCGCGCCTCAGCGAGCGATTCTCGACCTTGACTCGCGCGAAATCCAACGCTTTGCGAAGGATGGCGAGCAGCTCTTCGTTGGTGAACGGCTTCTGAACGTAGTAGAACGCACCCTGGTTCACCGCTTGGATCGCCGACTGCAGCGACGCCTGGGCTGTCATCAGCACGACGGGCACGTCGGCACATTTTGAGCGTGTCTCGGCCAAGACGTCGATCCCGCTGACTTTCGGCATGCGAATATCGGTCAGCACGACATCCGGGCTCTCATTCAGCTTCTCGATGGCCTCCGAACCGGAGAGGGCTGTTATCGTGTCAAAGCCCTCACGTTTCAGGAGTACCTGCAACGTCTCGACTAGACTCTCCTCGTCATCGACGATGAGGATCCTGGGCCTGTTGTTCGTCACGACCTCTTCTCCCCTGCAACTTCAGTTGGGGCGGGGGCTCTCTTGCTAGGTAGGCAGACGGTGAACCGGGTGCCCGCTTCAGGACTCGATGCGACGAGGACGGTACCCCGGTGCTCGCGTACCGCCCGATGTACGATAGCCAGTCCGAGTCCGCTGCCGCCGCGCCGCTTAGTGAAGAACGGATCGAAGATCCGCTTGAGATCGTTCTCCTCGATACCCGGGCCATTGTCGGCGACCTGTAGGATGACCGGATCGATGATATCTATGCCCGGCTGGGCCGAATCGCTTCCCGCGTTGCGAACTTCGACGTCAACCACCGTCTTGCTATCGGCCTCCGCCGCTTGCATCGCGTTGAGGACCAGGTTGGTTACCACGCGGTGCATCAACTCCTCGTCTCCCTCGAAAAGGACCGGGTCCTCCTCCAGCGAGACCCGGATCTCGACATCCTCGCTATAATCCGGATGCTGCTGGACCGCCTGCAGCGCGTGGCTAACGATGTGCCGCAGGTCCAGCTCTCGGGTCCGCTCGACGTGGACACGGGCGAAATCGATGAAATCGCTCAGCAAGCGGGAGAGTCGATCGGACTCCTTGAGAATCAGCTGTGACAGCAGCCGATCATCTTCGTCCACACCGTCGCCGAGCCCTAGCTGCTGAACCGAGCTACTGATCGACGCGAGCGGGTTCTTGATCTCGTGGGCGAGCGAGGCCGAGAGCTCCGCCACCGCTTCCAAGCGCTCGGTTCGCTGCCTGAGCCTTTCCATCCGCACCCGATCCGAGATATCACGCATAATCGCAGTGACCGAGGGTGGCCCGTCGCGCCGTTCCAGCACCGCAGTGCTGATGCCGACGGGTACGTCCGCGCCGCCGTGCTGCACCCGGACTTCGGCGCTGGCTACCGGTATGCGATGTTTGAGCGTCCGGTCCATTACGGTGCGCAGACCGGTGGAGCAGCGGCCGAGCTGTTCCATGATCGGCCGGTCGAGCCACTCGACGAGCGAGATACCGAGGAGGTTCTGAGCAGCTGGGTTCGCATAGGCGAGCCGACCCCCGCCATCGATGGTAAGGACGGCTGTGGGGATGTTGCCTAGAATATCTCCTGTATCCAGGCGCAACTGCTCCAGTGCGTCCTCCATCGAGCTCAGCTCGGCGCCCGTCTCGCGTAGCTTCGTACCGATCAAGCCGACCACGAGAGCCACGGACACGAAGATCCCCAACTGCAGGGCCACCACCATGTTCAACGTGGTACCCTGTGCCCACACCACATCGGCGATATACGCCACGCAGGCCAGCAACGTCACGAGCAGGCCGCTGCGCAAAGGCAGCAACAGCGTGTAGGCGCTGATCAGGAGGATATAGAGCGGCGACACCACACTCTGACTACCTCCAGTGGTGTCCACGACAAGCGTGACCAGCACAACGTCGAGAACGGCTTGCCCGTAGAAGAAGCTCGTCCCGGGACGTTGCTCGCGTATGTGAGTGTACCAGTAGGAAGCTGGCGTGTGGATTAGCGTGACGACGAGAGCCAGGGTTGCCGCCAGCGTCTTGGTTGGTGCGGCAGCCGCCCACATGAACACCGCTGCCGCGAAGACGCCTCCGGCCAGCCCCAACCGCGCCATGTAGACCCAGCGCAGGATCTCGAGGCCCCGTGCTCCCCTCCACGCCCCGGCCCCCATCCAGCTCTCAGCGGTCGGCTGCCTCGAGGATGCTTGGTCAACGCCGGCACCTGCCGTGCCCGCCTCACCCACGCCGGTCGACCGCCCGCTCACCAATTGGCGCTCCGGCTCGGATGCCGGCACGAGCATGACGAAAACCTCTTTGTCGCATAAGCGACGCCCGCTTAGGTATCACTAATCGCTAGGGGGAAGGGACATCAAGGAAGCCGTCCTGTGGCCGCATCGGGACGAACCAGCGGCAAAAAGGATAACACGCAGTCTTGCAAAATGCAAGAGCGAGGAGCGCGGCGGTGGGCCAGCTGACAGATGCTATCCTGGTCGAGTTTCCCGCCGCCCTGTATCTTCACGGCGGGTCGCGGGAGATGGCCTCGGTGCCTGCCGAAAGTCTGGTCGGACAGTCGGTTTTGCGGTGCCGGCCGAGTTCATCGCGGAAGCGCCAAGGAGAATGGGACGCCGGCGTTCCTCCAAGTCGTCCACGGTGACGCCTGCTTACAAGCGCTGACCAAATCGATCCTGAATGGCGACCATGTCGAGGTCGATGATCGCTAAGCGGATTCCGATACTCCTGGCCGCTCTCGGTGGGGCCGGCGGACTGACGGCCGTCCACGTGCACGTGAGCCGCCAGGGTCTCGAGTACAGCGGCCCGCTTCTCTTCTTCGAACACCTGTTCGTGCTGGCCGCCGTGCTCGTCCTGATAGCGATCTGCACGGCCGTCGGCCTCTTCTGGCTGCGGCGGATCAAGGTCGAACTCGACCTGTTGGACGACCTCGTCTTCGCCGTCGCACTCGGAGTCGGCGTGCTCTCGCTGGCAACCCTGATCCTCGGGTTGCTCGGCGGTCTTCATCCAGGGGCCGTGCTCCTCCTGCCGGTTTCGCTGGGCCTCGTGGCCCACCGGGAGTTGCGAGATCTGCCCCGACTCTCAGTGCAGGCGGTCCGCCAGCTGCAGCAAAAGAACGGGGACCGCGTGCTCTGGGGTTTCGGGATAGCCGTTTTCGCGGCGGCGGTTGTCTTCATGTCGCTGTACGCTCTTGCGCCGCCGATGGACTGGGACGCACTGATGTACCACCTGCGAGTGCCCCAGCAGTTCCTCGAACACCGCCGGATCTACCTCCCGACCGACAATCTGCACGTCTCTCGAGTCGGACTCGTTCACATGCTGTACCTGCCGCTGCTGGCTCTTTCCAGCTCGGCCGGCCCGGCGACGCTCGCTGCAGTCCTCGCCGCGCTCCTGGGAATCGCCGTCTTCGCCTTCTGCGTACGCCTGTTGGGTGAGAAGACAGCCAGCCTCAGCCTCGGTTTGATGTGGGGCACGACGACGATCCTGTTGGTTGCCATCAGTCCGCGCGTGGACGTGTCGCTGACGCTCTACCTGTTCCTGGCCCACTACGCGCTGCTCTTGGCGCTCTCGCAGCCGGAGTGGCGGAAGCTCTTCTTTCTGGCCGCAGCTCTCCTCGGCTTCGCCGTCGGCGTGAAACTAACAGCCCTCCCCTATATTGCTGGCCTCAGCCCGCTCGTCGCCTGGATCGCCTACCATCGCACGCGCACCGTGGCGAACTCGCTGCAGAGCCTGTTTCTCTTCGGTCTGTGCTTCCTGGCGGCCGGTCTGCCCTGGTTGATCAAGAACTGGGCACTGCTGGGAGCGCCGTTCTACCCGTTCTTGGCCGACCCTGTGCTGCAACCCTGGCTTCGTCCACTGTTCGGGAGCGCTGCCTGGCCGGCCAGTGTTGATCCCGACGTGCTCAGCTTCATCTGGGAACTGCGAGCGCCTTTCAACCTGCGCGACGCATTTTTCACGCCCGGTCAACTAGCCATCGAAGCTGAGGGCGGCTACTACTATCCCTGCCCCGCGCTCCTGCTCCTGCCGCTCTGGCTGATGTTCGTCAGGAACAAGACGCTCAGCTGGCTGGTGTTCCCCGTGCTGATTTTCCTGTTGATCGTCCTCGTCATTCAACCCACCCCGAATCTGCGCTACCTGATCCCGGCGGCGGTCCCACTCACCATCGTCGTGGCCCACGTCCTGGTCGCCACTAGCGAGCGACTCTTCTCGAAGCAGGCCGCCCGGATACTACTTGTGGGCCTCACCGGCATGGCCCTGGTTCCATCCGCGATAATGGTGCGCGACTGGCTGACCAAGATTCGCGGGGTCGAACACTTCGTGGGCACAGCCTCCGCAGAGGACTACTTGAGCAACTGGCTAGGACCGGGAAACCTGGAGGTGCTGAGACTGACCGAGACTCAACTGGCGGCGGACAGCCGCATTCTCATGCTGTTCGACGCCCGAGGCTACTATTTCGAGCGGACGGTCCTACAAGACAACAAGGGGACCAACTGGCCCTTGATCTCTTCCGTGATCGACGAGGACGAGTGCCTCGAATCGGTGGGTGTGAGCCACGTCCTGCTCGGACTGGGACCGCTGAGTCACTACTTTCGGGGAGGGCTGGATCCCGAGCACGTCCGTTGGAGTGCGTTCCAGCAGTTCGCCGGGCGCTGTCTGGAGCCGATTCTCGAGGACCTCACCGTGGTCTTACTTCGGGTTAGGAGCCGAAGTTCGGAGCCGAGCGATTCGTTACCGGCGCCGCTCGAGGCTCGCTAGGTCTTCTGCGGCAGCTCCAGTACGCTGACGAAGAAGCTCGAGAACACGATCTGCAGTCCTAACACCAGAGCGGTCACCGATGGGGCGACGATCCGGAGCGATACACGCGGATCCAGCGCGCCGAAGGAGAATCGACCCCAAAACCCGACCGCGTAGCCGGAGGCGGCCAAGCCCCCGATGACCAAAACCAGCCCGACAACGATCCCCACCTCGAGGTTGAACAACCTGCTCAGTCGGCGGAATCGTGGGTCGTCCGGCAACAGCCCGGCGTTCATGGCAAAGATCTTAGCGAAGACCGCAAACGCTACCACCTGGAAGCCGAGGATCACGGCCGCGCCACTATAGACCAGAGTGTTCACGTCCAAACCGAGCGAGCCGATGCGGCGCGGGCCGGGCAGCAGCCAAATCATCGAAACCAGCCCGAGCGTCATGAGGATCAGCCCGGGGTAGAGGAACAGCCAGCGCGGACTAAACAGCAACAAGAACCTCAGGTGCCGCCAGCCGTCGCGCCAGGTTCGCAGATGCGGCGGCGTGCTCCGCCCGTCGGGCGCGAGCGTCGTCGGAACCTCAGTGATCTTGAGTTTCTGCAGCGTCGCCTTCACGACCATCTCACTGGCGAACTCCATTCCCGTGGTCGTCAAGCCGAGTCGCTGAATCGCTTGCTTATCAAAACCTCGCAACCCGCAGTGAAAGTCCTTGACCGGACTTTTGAACAAAAGTCGGCCAAGCCAGCTCAGCACCGGATTACCGAGGTAGCGGTGGAGGAACGGCATGGCGTCCGGCTCTATGCCCCCCAGGAACCGGTTGCCCATCACCAACTCGTAGTCATCCCGCAACTTCTCAACAAACGGATCCAGGTTGCCGAAGTCGTAGCTGTCGTCCGCGTCACCCATGATGACAAACCGACCACAAGCCGCCGCGATGCCTCCCATCAGCGCTGCACCGTAGCCAGGCTCCGCAACGTCGATGACTCGAGCGCCCAGTCGCCCCGCGATCTCCTGCGAGCCGTCCGTGCTCCCGTTGTCAGCGACCAGTACCTCGCCGACGATATTCCGACTCTCGAAGTACTTGCTCGCCTTCTCGATACAGATGCCGATCGTCTCCGCCTCATTGAGGCACGGGATCAGAACGGTCAATTCGCAGGCGGTGCCAGACGTTGGAGGACTGTCGATCGGGGCACCAAGCATGATGAGTTTGCTCCCTCTAAGAACGGCTCACGCGCCACCTGCCGAGTCGAGCGGTGAACCGCTTCTGCTCCGTCTTTTACGTCCCCTCTAATCGCTTGTTCCCCGCCACAAGCGGCGAACTCGCGTCACTTTGCGTGTGGCATCGCGTCGCGACCGGCCGGAGTCCAACGCCCTCCCTTGTGGACCGCCCAAGCAGTTGTCTCACCGGTAATCGTACCTCTTCCGCACCGGCAAGGTAACGAGATCGACCAAAAGCTTTTGCAGGGGCGGGCACTTTTCCTGCCATTCCGTGTCAAGTCTCAGCGAGACCTCACCCGTTTTGAATCGCGATGGATTGCCCGATACGGTGTGATTGCCGCGCATCTGCACGCTCGTCTCGCCGATGAAGTCGAGATCCTCTCCGTCCCTGCCCAGTAGCTCGATCAGCTCCCGAATCGTCGCGGCCGGCCGCTCGACCAGATCCTCGTACCGAACCATCGCATAGGGCACATTCAGCCTCTCGACGGACCCGATAACTAGATTGAAGACGTTCCAGGCTACTGCAGTCTTCAGAAAGGAGTATCGGGCGAAGTGCTCAGTAGTCCAGAAGATCTCCGGTCTAACCTTCCGTTTTTGCCAAGCATAAGCAACGGCGTTGCTGTTGCGAACGATATGTGCCACTGACAGGTCAACGGCATCAATCGACTTCAGAAGGAAGAGTTCGGCCGGATACTTCGAAGAGTCGACTATTAGCTCACAACCCGACACTGTGCGAATCGCGCTGTACAGCTTCGCAAGATGCTCGCGATAGATGTCCAGTTTCGATTGAAAGGACTTCGTTCTCAGCCGCGGTTTGAGCAATTGCGGCACCCTGGTCAGCGAGCAGATGACGCCGCGCAACTCGATCAGCGCCGAATAGTCCAGCCTATCGGATCCCCCGAAGGCCTCCCGGGTGACTGCCAACCAGAAGGCGCAATCTCTGAAGGGTTCCCCACAGCCGCATAGCTGGTTCTGCCTGTAACCCCGGTCCCAGATATGAGTGACTTCACCGGCCGCGAACACGCCCGGAAGCTGGCCGAGAATACACTCCAGCAGGGTACTCCCGCTTCGGCCAGTTCCCGCTATGTACAACAGCTTCGTTGGGAGTGCCTCGGCCATCTCGCTATCGGCAGGTCGAATCCGATGATCGCGCAGGTTCTACTCCGTCAAATACGGTGCAAGCTCGCCACGAAATGCAAGTGCCGGTCGAACAGCAAACTGGCGGGCGCAGGATAGAGCCCGAGTCGGTCGATCCACCTGGTCGGCCTCGCACCCAACCGGGCGAAACTTTCTCGCCAGCGCTCCTTGGGCCAGTAGTTATAAGGGAGATCGACGCCATGCGGTGCGTTGCCCACCCAATCCATGAGTCGCAGAGTCGGACCCGCCAGCCAACCCTCTCGCAGGTGGTCTTTGAGAACCACGTACTCGCGAGCCACCCTGAGTCCCTCTCGTAGGAGTGCCTCGGGATCCGTGGTGTGATGAAGCACATCCACGAACATCACGACATCCACACCGCCATCGGGGTATGGAATAGTGGCACCGTCGAAGAGCTCGACGGGGATGCATGCATCGGAGCGCGTTGCCACATCGATGCCGTGAATTCTGACGTCTGAACGTCTTTCCGCGATGAGGCGGTCGATGAGCCCATCGCCGCAGCCGACGTCAAGTACCTTCGCGTCCCGCGGCAGAAGATCAGAGAGGATTCCGGCAAGGACCCTGACTCGACGCTGGAACACGAACTCGCGATGCAGGTGTCCCAGGAGCCTCAACATAGGGATGGACCTTCTCGACAGACACCCATCTCCGTCGTCCGTTGCGGACACGGCGGAGTATCAGTGGGCTTGCGTGAACCGGCCGTCGCCTGCAACCGGGCGATCACGGGATTCGACATGATGAATCAGCGACTGGGCTCGTGCAGCCCTGCTCGGCGCCAACGGGCGGCGGAAAACTCCTCCACCAGCTGGGCATTGCTCCGTGTATGAGACGGTCGAGCCGGCCGTATGTCTACTGACCGACGACGTTGATCATGTCGAAGATCGGCAGGTACATCGAGACGATCATACCGCCAACGACCACGCCGAGGAAGACGATCAGCATGGGCTCCATTGCCGCGAGCAGGGCCTCGACTGCTGTGTCGACTTCGTCGTCGTAGAAGTCGGCAATCTTGTCCAGCATCTCGTCGATGGTACCGGTCTGCTCGCCGACGTTGATCATCTGAGTGACCATCGGCGGGAACACGCCCGACTGCTTAAGCGGTTCGGCGATTGTCTCCCCGCCGGCGATCGACGAGCGACTGCGCATCACGGCGTCGTGGATCACGCGGTTACCGGCGGTACGAGCCGTGATCTCGAGACCGTCGAGTATCGAGACGCCCGACGACAAGAGCGTACCGAGCGTCCGCGTGAAGCGGGCGACGGCAGTCTTGCGTAGCAGATCACCAAGGATGGGCACCCGCAGCATCAGCCTGTCGAGAGCGAGCCGACCAGCGGATGTCTTGTAATACACGCGTATGCTGTAGATACCGGCGGCGATTAGACCGAGCATCAGCCACCAGTACGTCTGGAGCATGTCTGACATCCAGATCACGAGACGTGTCGGGGCGGGCAACTCCAGGTTGACGCTCGAGAACATGTTTTCGAAGGTGGGGATTACAAAGACGAGCAATACGGTGACTGCGATCACTGCCACGGCGAGGATGACCGCCGGGTAGATCATCGCACCTTTTACCTTGCGCATTAGCGCTTCGTTCTTCTCCAGGAACACCGACAGTCGCAGCAGAACCGTGTCCAGGATACCACCGGCCTCACCCGCCGCCACCATGTTCACATACAGCTCGGTAAAGACCTTCGGGTGGTTGCGGAGCGCGTCGGCTAGCGTAGCGCCCGACTCGACGTCGGCCTGGACCTCCTTGATGGAGGTGGCCAGAAACTTGTTCTCCGTTTGCTGACCGAGGATCTCCAGACACTGCACCAGTGGCAGGCCCGAGTTCACCATGGTGGCGAACTGCCTGGTGAAGTGCACCGTCTCCTTCATCTTTACGCGACGGCCGATTACGAAGCTGATGTCTTTCGGCTTCTCCCTGACCGTCACGGGGATGAGTCGCTGCCGCCTGAGATAGCCGATGACGGCTTCGCGATTCGGCAGGTCGACGTTACCGGTCTGTATCTCTCCGGTTACAGTCTTTGCGCTGTAAATGTAAACTGGCATCTGTTAGTCCCCACATGCCGGTTGCCGTGGCGTCGCGCGACCCGGTGTCGCACCTCTACTAATTCTACGCCGGAACGGGCTCACCCGCCAATCTCAGCAATTCGTTCGGATCCGAAGAACGTTTCAAGCACTCTTCCAGCTTGACCTCACCGTTCAGGTAGAGCTGATAGAGAGCATCGTTCAGCGTCAGCATCCCGTGTTTCTTACCCGCCTGCATCAGTCCGTAGATCTGCTGGACCTTCGCTTCACGGATCACAGAGCGAATGGCGGGCGTGGCGACGAGTACCTCGCACGCCACGGCGCGCCCGCGTCCGCGCGCTTTGGGCAGGAGCGTCTGGGTCACTACACCCTCGAGCACAAACGAGAGCTGCGCGCGCACCTGCGACTGCTGGTGCGACGGAAAGACGTCGATGATTCGGTTGATGCTCTCCGCCGCCGAATTGGTGTGCAAGGTGGCCAGCGCCAGGTGACCGGTCTCGGCCGCCGTCAGCGTCATCGCGATCGTCTCCAGATCGCGCATCTCACCGACCAGCAGGACATCCGGGTCCTGCCGCAAAGCGTACTTGAGCGCGTTTGCGAAGCTCTGCGTGTCGCTACCCACCTCGCGCTGATTGATCATGCAGTTCTGGTGCCGGTGGATGAACTCGATCGGCTCCTCGATCGTGATGATGTGGCCCTTGCGCGTCTTGTTGATGTGATCAACCATCGCGGCGAGCGTAGTCGACTTACCGGACCCGGTGGGCCCGGTGACAAGGACCAACCCGCGCGGACGCTCCGACAGCCTCCTGAGGATCGGCGGTAGTCCGAGTTGCTCGAATGTCTGAATGTTGAACGGGATGAGGCGGATCGCCAATGCCACACAGCCACGTTGCCGGTAAGCGTTGCCGCGGAAGCGCGCCAGGTTCTGAATCCCGAATGAGAAGTCGAGCTCATCTTCCTGCTCGAACCTCTTCTTCTGGCTCTCGGTCAATATCGAATAGGTGAGCTGCAGAGTGTCCTTGGGAGTGAGCACATGATCGACGTTGGCGCTGGTCAGGTCGCCATCGACCCGAAGCTTCGGCCGGTCGCCTGCGGTCAGGTGGAGATCGGAAGCGCCCCGATCGATCATCTCCTCGAGTAATCCGCGTACGCTTAGTGTCACCATATGCTCGTGCCCGTAATTCGCGCCTCGTGGCGAGGCTGCCGGCGGCCTTTTTGCTTCGGAGTTCTTACGCCTGGCCACCAGCCAGACTACTCGGCGGCGGCCGAATGATTCATGAGGCTATGGTACTCGCGGCAGGGGAGGTAGTTCCCGGACTTGAGGCCGAAGCGATGAGGCCGGCCCGGGCCGGGTTGGCCGCGCGAATTACGCCGCAGTCTCCTTGAGAATCTCCTCCAGCGTCGTAATCCCCCTGTTAACCTTGATCAACCCGTCGTCGCGCAGGGTCAGCATTCCGTCGTCGATGGCCTGCTGTTTCATGACGTCGGCGCTGTCCCCGTGCATGATCATGCGGCGGATCTTGGCAGTGACCGGCATGACCTCGTAGAGGCCCTGGCGACCCCTATAGCCCGTACCGTCGCAGTGATCGCATCCCTCACCCTTGTGGAACTTAATCTGCGCGGATTTCTCTGGGGGTATCTCCGCGGCCTCCAATATATCCGCCTCATACGTGGTCTCGGCCCGGCAAGTGGAGCAGATTCGGCGCACGAGCCGCTGGGCCGTCACGAGATTGACCGCCGAGGCCACGTTGAAGGGCTCCACTCCGATATCGATCAGACGCGTGATGGTGGACGCCGCGTCGTTGGTATGCAGGGTCGATAGGACGAGGGGGCCAGTGAGCGCGGCCTTGATGGCGATCGAGGCCGTCTCCATGTCTCGAATCTCACCGACCAGAATGATGTTCGGGTCCTGGCGCAAGAAGGCGCGCAGCGCCGCAGCGAAAGTCAGGCCGATCTCGGGTCTGACCTGTGTCTGGTTGATGCCGCGGAGGTTGTACTCGACCGGATCCTCCGCGGTCATGATGTTGACCTCTTCCTTGTTGATCTTGGTGATCGCCGAGTACAGAGTGGTGGTTTTACCAGAGCCCGTCGGTCCGGTGACCAACACCATGCCGTAGGGGTTGTGTATCGCGTGGAGGAAGTCCTTCTCGGACTGGGGCTCCATGCCGAACTGCTCGAGATCGAGCTGCAGGTTCGACTTGTCGAGGATACGCAGCACGATTTTCTCGCCGAAGATGCCGGGCAGCGTCGAGACACGGAAGTCGATGACGCGCTTGCCCATCCGCATCTTGATGCGGCCGTCCTGCGGGACGCGGCGCTCGGCGATGTTGAGATCGGCGAGGATCTTCACGCGGCTAGTCAGTGCGGCCTTCATCTTGAGCGGCGGCCGCATGATCTCGCGCAGGGCGCCATCGACCCGGAAGCGGACCCGGATCTCCTTCTCGTAGGGCTCGATGTGGATGTCGCTGGCGCCCTTCGAGACAGCGCTGGTAAGGATCCCGTTGATCAGCTTGACAACGGGTGCCTCCTCGACCTGTGCCTGTAGCGCCGTGACGGACATCTCGTCTTCGGCCGAATGCTCGTCGACGACCTCGATCTCTTCCTCGTCGAACTCCTTGAGCAAGTCCTGGAGGTTGTCTTCGGTCGTCTCGTAGTACTTCTCGACCGCCTTGCGCAGCGAGTACTCGCCGGCCACGACCGGCTCGATGTCATAGCCGGTCGAGAACCTGAGCTCGTCGATGGCTTCCAGGTTGGTGGGGTTCGCCATCGCCACCGTCAGCGTCCGACCGACCCGGCGCAGCGGCAAGATCAAGTGCCGAACCGAGATCTCCGGCTTGACCAGCTTGATCACACGCTTGTCGATATTGTCGATCCGCGACAGGTCCACCGCCTTGACGCGGTACTTTCGGGCGAGCACGCGGGTCAGGTCGGTCTCGGAGACCATGCCCATCGCCACGAGCGTGTAGCCGAGGCGGTGGCCGTTGGAGCGCTGTTCCTGAAGCGCGCTCCGCAGCTGGTCCTCCGTGATCAGACCTTCGCGTACCAGAAGGTCGCCGATTAGGTCGCTAGCTTTAGTTCGGGTCGCCATGTTGATCGGAATCTTGACTACGAAGCATTAACCCGTGGCGGGGGGAGATAACAGCAAGTTACAAAGCTGCTAGAAGTTACGGGAAGTGTCAAGGTCCAACGACGACCAGGGCGCGCAGCCGCTCCAGCGTCGCCGGTCCGATCCCCGGCACCTCCAGCAGATCGTCGACCGTCTCAAAGGAGCCGTGCTCTCCACGCCACCGCACGATGGCGCTGGCGCGGGCCGGGCCGATGCCCGGCAGAGCCTGCAACTCCTTAACCGAGGCGCGGTTAAGGTCGACCACCGCCGCTCCCGGCGGGCCGGCGGGCCCCGACCTGCCTGCCTCGCCGCCTGGCGCGCCGCCGCCCGCCGCCGCCGACAGGGTGGTGTACGGAGCCAGGCGTCTTACCGTACTACTCCCCAGCCCCGGCACCCGTTCCAACTCACCCAGATCCCAATATGGCCCCTCCCTCTGACGGTGGTCCAGGATCGCCTGCGCCAGGGTCGGACCGACGCCGGGCAGTCGGTCGAGGTCGATCTCGCTGGCCGTGTTGACGTCGATTCGTTCGCCCTCCGCCAGCGGGCGACGCCGGCGCTCCTCTTCGGCGCGGATCGATTCCGCTACCGCCAGCGCAGCGTCCACTTCACTCATGATCGCCAGGCCGCGGTCGGCCACGCCGGGATCAGAGGGCGCCAACAGCACGCGGCCCACGGCCGCCAAGAGGACGAGCACCGAGCTAGCGAGCAGTGCCCTGGTTTCGCTCTCGGTGAGGGTCACGCAGATCCTTCAAAGATGGGAATTCGGGAATCCATGACTAATCGACTACTCGAGCATCAGAGCATCTAAATTGAGAATGGAACCGGCCGTTCTCACGATGCCCCTTAACGTGGAGAGAACGGGTCAACGGATTGTCAACCCGAGGGGCGCTGCAGCGTTTGAAATTCCGCCCCTGTACCGCGATAGGGAGGTTGCGGCCTGAGGTCCGGAGCGGACATTTGGCGCGCCGCTGCCCGGTCCGGTTCCCAGCCTGAAGCCGCGCGACAATGAAGCGAGGGACTCAGGCCGTACCCGACCACCACGCGACATGAGTGAGGGCTCAGCGCCCGCGATAGATGAGCCGCGTCATCACAGCGCCGACGACCTCGAGGCTCGAGGCCGACACCTTGTCGGGTGTGTCATCCGGCGTGTGCCAATAGGGGTAGTCGTAGAAATCGATAACATTGATGGTGGGAATTCCCACTTCATTGAGGGGTATATGGTCGTCACGTACGGAGGTACCGACCGACCGGTGGAAGACGTCGCCGAACCCCATGTTGTGGGCGATATTCCAGACCCGGTCGACGATCTCGGGTGCGTAGCTGTTCGAGTAGCCCTCCACGTACAGATCGAGATCCCGGTCGCCCACCATGTCCAGCAGCACACCGAACTCGGGCTCGAGCCCCTCGGGCAGGTTGCCGGCGAAGTAGCGGGAACCGAGAAACACGTCGCGGTCCGCGGTGAAGTCGCCGTAGTCCTCGCCGTCCACCAGCAGCAGATCGACACCGCGCGGCGGAGGCGAATCGCGCATCATCGACGCCAGCTCCAAGAGGATCGCTGTCCCCGACGCTCCGTCGTTCGCGCCGGGGACCGGCTTTTCGCGGTCCAGCAGGTTGCGGGCCTGGTCGGAGACAGGACGGGTGTCCCAGTGAGCGAGCAACAGGAGCGAGGGAGCAGCGTCGGGCCGGAAGCGGGCCAGGAAATTGACCAGCGGTAGAGTGTCGCCAGCGGTCGTGACGTGGTCGAAGCGCTGCAAGATCAACGTATCAGCCCGCTCCGCCAGGTGCTCCCGGACCCACGCGGCCATCGCGCGATGGCCCTCGCTACCTGGGATGCGCGGGCCGAAGCGGACCTGGCGCCGCACCAGCTGGTAGGCGGCCGAGCCGTCGAAGCGCGGATACGAGGTGAGGGCCGGCTGGGCGGCGTCGGCGTTTGCCTCACCGTCGGCGCGGCCGCAGGCGACGACGGCGAGCGCGGCGGCAGTCAGCAGCGCCAGCGAGAATGCGGGTCTAGCCACACTGTTCAACGGATCTCTCCTGTCTCGAAGAGGAACTGTCCGAATAGCGATATCTCAAGCTGCGTCGATCCGGGCCGCTGGCCAAGCTCGCTCTGAGTGTCGCGCCAGAATGCCTGAAGTCCGACCACGAACGGCGTGACATCGGTGTTGACGGTCAACCCCAAATCGCGGATGACCAGGTCGGTGAACGCCTCGCAGGGCGGCAGGTCCGGGTCGGGCACTGGCGGCAGGGCCAGGAAGGCGGACTGCAGGCGCCGGCACTGGTTCTGGTCGTTCTGCGAGAAGCGAAGCGAGAAGCGGAGCGGGTTGCGAAGGCGCCCAGCCGTGCTCAGCGGCTGCAACTGGCCGGTGAGTTGGAGGGTGTGCCCCGTCTGATCCCTGAAGGTCACACCGGTCGGGTCGAAGCGCTCCTCCTCGGTAAAGGTCACGCTATAGCTGATGGACCACTGGGTCGTCAAAACGAGGTCGACGCTGAAGGGGATCGTCCGGATCTCGCTGCCGCGATCCTGGTTCGCATCGACGATCACGTTCCGATTGTCGCGGACCGTGTAGCCGGCACGGAGGCCGAGCCCGGCCACCAAACCCTGCAAAAAGCCCGGAATCGGCAGCCGGTTCCAACTGAGGCTCAGGTTCGGCCAGGTCGTCCGCCGGGTCCGCATCTGGGTGCGCGGCGACCACGAAAACAGGTCGCTGGTCGAGTAGTCGACGTTCAAGCCGGCTCCCAGCGGAAGCCGGAAGCCGGTACTGAGTGCAAGCGTCTCCGTGTCCGCGACGCGGCTGGCCGTGTCCCCTCGCTGGATCCGGAAATCATCGAGCCCTCCAAAACCTAGCTGGTAGCCCAAGGAAGGACTGACCGCGCGGCGCCGGAAGCTCGAGCCTAGGGTCTTGACCCAGGTCACCGAGAAAAGATCGATTCGGTCCGTCAACTCGAGTACCGCTCCCACGATGCCGGAGCGCTCCTGACCGGCGACTGAGCTTAAGAAGGCCGACGTGTTGAACCCAGCCGAGAGCCGCAGGCTCCGCGAACTACCGAAATCGCGGGTCAGGACCGTATCACCCTCCTGGTCACCGACGAACGATGGCCCGGTATTGAGATCGAAGCGGGTATCGAAGGCGAACTGCGGCGTCAGCCAGGGCGCTATACCCGGCCGGTAGGTCCAGTTCACATCAAGGCTGCGTGCGACGACCCAACCGAGGTCGACCCCGAGAACGCTTGCACGCTCGGCATTGATGAGCTCCTGACCACGACTCCCCTGCACGACCTTCTCGGTCGGTACCAGATCGCGGCCCTGGGTGAAGAAGAAACGGCCGGTTAGATCGGAGACCGGCTCCAAATTGAGCGTCGTTACCGTCTGCAAGCGCTTGTCGAACGTGAGGACCGGCACCACGCCCGTGTCGGCGGGCAGCCCTACGATCTCCTCGAACCGCTGCGTTTGTGCTTCGCTATCGATGTACGTCGCGCCGAGCTGTAGCGAAGTCGGTGTGAGACGCAAGCGCGATTGCCGCACCGACTCGGGGAGGAAGAAGACGAGATACTCCAGCGGGCCCGGGAAAAACGGAATCGATATCTCACCGACTTGGTCGCGGAAGCCGTAACTCGCCGTGAAACCCGCGGACTCGGTCTCCGAGCGCGACGTCCGACCGGAGCGCTTGTCGTAAGTGAGTCTCACCGACGAATTGTCGACAAACCAGCCGGCCCCTGGCGCGACCGCTGAAGGACGCTTGCTCAGCGTGAGATCCATTCGGAAGTTGCGACTCTCGGGCGCGCGCAGACCCGGCAATTGCTCCGCCGCTATGTCGGTGCGCGGCAGAAGTAGAGGTTTGGTAGCCGACTTCAGATACGTAACGTTGAGGGGCATGTTGAGACTCCACGAATCCGGGAGCATACGCCCGAACTCGAGCCGGCCGCCAACGGAGTATTCGCCGGCGGACCGGAAGCTAGGATCCTGCGCCAGTTGCCGGAAATACGGGTTCTCGCTGGAGTACGAGAAGTTGAAGCCGAGAACGTCGGACGCCCGGACGTCCATGTCTATCCGTCCGACCAACCCCGCATCGTCCACCGGAAGATCGAGACGCAGATCGTCTATCCAGATCTCACCGGAGATGAACGGGTCGAGGCTCGCGTTGTGAGCGCCCAGTGAGATCTGGCGGATCGCCGCCAGATTGGGCGCACGCGAGCGCTGGCCGATAACGATCGCGTACGTGCTGTCCCCGTCTGGGAAGACATCCACGTCCCAGATCTTCAGCGTGCTGTCACCAGGCAGTCCGCCTCGTCTCAGCATGATGTCCTCAGCCCGAGCGCGCAGCGCGATGAAGCGGTCGAGGTCGACCGTCAGCTCCGGCTGCCAGGCGCGCCGCAACCCCTCGCCTTCCGCGCCCGGCGGTACCTCCCTGAGCTCGGTCTGGTACAAGTAGTAGTTGCCGATATCCTCGCCGAGCTTCACGAAAAAGCGCAGCGGCGCGCCGCCGATGCCCCAGGGGCCGTCGATGCCGAGAGCCCAGACCCGCAGTCCGCGGTAGGAGAGAAAGTTGCGGGGTGTCTGTAGGTACTGCAGGTAGACCTCCGCCCGCTGCTCCGGGCCGAGGTCGGTGAACCGGACACTCAGCGACTGTTCGTTGATCGTGACGCCGCCGAACCCAAACTGATCGGTTTGGTTGGCCACCTGATCGGTGACACCCGGAGGCGGTTGGTAGCGGGCGTCGAGCGTGCTGATCGGGCCTACTTCGACCGGGGTTTCGAGGACTGCGACGGTGGTCGTGTCGGTCAGACCGTCGACCACGCCGCTGCTGCCGCGTTTTAGCCAGCGGGAGCCGAGGAATCGCACGCGCGCCAGGATGAGCTTGTTATCGGCATCGGACACCGCAGTCAGGCGGAGGTGACGCACGTTCTGAAGGTCGGCGTCGCTGAATCGCTCGCTGTGATCGGGTCTGCGCAGCGGGATTCTATAGAGGCGAAACCGGCCACCGTCGATCTCGCTCGCCTCGCGAACGAAGTAGGGGCTGGTGGCGTCGCCGATCTCGAGCGTGTAGCGGAAGAACCTCTCTTCGCCGTCCAGAACGCTGTTCTGGTTGAGGTCCTCGGAATCCTCGAGCCCGTTGTTACGGGTACAGTTGGCGGCGACATCACCGCGCCGATAGATGCGCGTACCGGGCTCGGCCTCGCAGCCGGTGCCCCAGAGTCCGACGTCGTCGGCGTTGCTCCAGATCTGAGGAGGATCTACCTCGCGGTCTAGCTCGCCCAGCCCGGCGGGCAGACCCAACGAGTCGATCGCGAAGGCATCCTCGCTGACAGTCCCCAAATCAATGATCAGATCCGTCGAATCCACGAGCTCATCATCCACGGCGACGTAGAACTCGAGGAACTCGATGGTGGTGAAGTTCTGGCCGTTGGCAGCCAGCACGTTCGTGAACGACGCCCAGGCGCGGCCGGGTGCGGGGTCGGGGTTCGGCGCCAGCCTGCGGTTCTCCGGCATCCTCAGCGTCATAGTGAGGACCGGCTCGGGTCTGGTCTGCCCCTGTACAAGAAGTTGATCGTCGACCTGCCGCGGGAAGAGGCCACCGAACACCACTTCACCTTCGACAGTCTGCACAGTGTACTGGTCCTGCCAAACGAGCTCCGCCGCGTTGTTCTCGTCGAAGATCTGCGGAGCGACGGTCTCTGCGCCCGCATTGGACGCCGGCGCCGCGCCCAGCTTCCAGCCGCGCGAGAGCATGGACACGGCGAAGCCGGACCCACCTTCGAAGTCCTCGACGTAAGTAACCCCCTGTGTGTTGGTGCTCGGCAGCGACAGCGCGAGCTCGCCGTCGAGCGCGATCGATGAGGGGGCATCTGAATCCACGCCGGGTAGTGCGTTCGCCAAGCCGGTCAGCCACTCTGGCCTGAAGTTCAATCGAGCAGAGACGCCACCCAATCGTACGGCACTCGGTTCGAGCCCTAGCTCGGGCCGCGTCTGCAGCGTCTTCTCGGACTGCGACAGGCCGATGAAGTTGAGCTCACCTGCGGCGCCGAGCTCATAGCGGGCTTGCAGCCCGAAGACCGAAGTCGGCGCCAGTTGGAACAAAGGCTTCTGCTCGAAGGTCACACGAAGCCTGGCATCGGGGTTGTCGAGGAACAAGCGCTCGGGATCTCGCAGCTCGATTTGCCCGATGTCGTAGTCGATGATGTAGTCTTCGCCGCGTGTGAGCTCGCGGTCATCTATGAGGACGCGCTCGCTGCCTTCGCGAACACCGCCGAAGCCCAGCGATATAGTGGAGAGGAAGCCCTCGAACCTCTGTCTGTAGTTGACAGACAGCAGGTAGAGATTCGAGCCGAGGCGGATCTGATCGTTGGCCTCGTCGTAGATCGCGTTGTTCTGATCGCCGGCTGCGAGCGGGAACGGCAGGCCGCCCGCTGGATCGCTGACGCCCCTCAACGGTGGCGGGGCCCGGAAGGGTTCGAGGGTGGGCGGCACGATGTAGGTACCGGTCGGCCCCGTCGTCCCGTCACCGCCCGTTTCGCCCACGTCGTAGACCCGCGAGGCGTCCAGAACGTTGTCGGTCGGATTATCGTCGAGTCCGAAAATCTTCAGGAACTCGAGCTGTGTGCCGCTCGGCGTCGAGCGAAACGTGTTGCCCACCTCGGGGTCGCCCTGCGAGATCGCCAGCGTCACGCTCGAGAGCACCACCCCAGGGCTGACCGATACGCGATAAATGTGATGCATCTCGCGCCGCCAAGTAGCCGTGCCCGGCCGGTGGTTTACGCCCTTGATCAGCTCGAGGACCGGCGGTGGGTTGTTATCAGGATCGGCGTTGTGGGCATCCGACGCCCGCTCGGCATCGAATGTGCCCACCTCCTCCCCGTCGGCGTTGATGTAGGTGACCGCCAACCCTTCCTGGGGAGGAAGTGTGTTCCGCAGCTGGAGCCACAGGCCGCTCTGGTGGAGGGCGTAGTCCTCACCTTCGATGAGCGGCCGGAACAGTCCGGTGAGCGTATCGACGACGACCGTATCGACCCCCAGGTCCGTCTCCAGCGTATCGTCGGCTACCGCAACCGCCGTGATGAAACCCTCGGGGATCTGCGCACCGATATCCACGCCAAGGACCTCATAACGGTAGAGCTTGACGACCGAGGCTGGCCGCACATTTGACTCGGCATCGCTGGCGAGCAGCCGTTGGATATCGACGTGAGGATAATCGAAGAGCCGCGTCGGGCTGAAGAGGAAGAAGAACCTTCCGCGCTCGTAGTCCGCGTCATCGAGGATCGTCGTCGCGTTCTGTTCGAAGCCCTGGCCTGTGCCGCCGACCTGTAGCTCCCGGCTGCCAAGATCGCCTCGCTGTTGAGCCCAAACCGCCTGGAAGTCGACGGGGCCCATCTGGCCGGCCGCGCGGACGCCGAAGTTCCCGGCGGGGATGCCCCGAGTCAGGTAGCGACTGTGCGGCAGTGGGAAGCTGACGTCGCCAACCTCGAGCCTCTGCAGGATCTCGTCCTCGAAACCCTGATAGAAGACGTTGATGTTGTTGGCGGCGTCGAACTCGCGCCGGTTGTCGTAGTCGACGCTCACGTTGACGCGCTGCGAGATCGTGCCTCCCACACGCGCACCCACCTGGATGTCCGGCTTGAGCGTCGGGATCAGGCTGGGGCTGCAGTTCGTCTGAATCGTCACATCGCATGGGCGAAAACGGTTCCAGCCGCCACCCAGCTCGACCCGCCCCTCGACCTCGAACCCCAGATCCGCGTATTCACCCAGCACGTCCGAGATCGTCTCCTGCCCCTCCGGCGACACGACTTCTACGGGTGGCGCGGCAGCCTCCTCGCGAGGCGCAGGCTCCTCCGCCGCCCGCGCCCCCGGGTCAGCCGGCGGCCCGGGACGTTCGGCGACCCGGGATGTGGGGCCCGCCAGCGGGCGACTGCGGACCCAGAGCGCCGCTGCCCACTCCTGCGACTTTGCCGCCAGCTCACCCGCCCAAGCAGCCCCGAAGCTGCGGGCTCGCGACCTCAGCTCCGGCCGCTGCTGCACCGGATCGGGCAACCGGGAGGCCAGATCGATGGGAAAGGGGAGCGGCAGCGGCTTGAGCCCGATCGCTAGGCCCGCCGGGCGGTGAGGCTGAACGGCAGTGTCCTGGGCGGATGGGCGTGCAGGGGCGGCAACATGACCAGCACCGGCTTGCCCCGGGGGCCATCCCAAGGCCAGAATGACAGAAACGCCGCCGGAGAGAGCGAGCTTCAGGCGCACCTTATGGCCGTATTAGGTGTATTAGCTCGGGACGGATTCCACTGAGTTCTCGACAGACAATGAAGATACTGAGGCGCTACATACTTCGCGAGCACATGGGGCCCTTCATCGCGGCGACCGGCGTTCTCACGGGCCTGATGCTGCTCAACCAGCTGGCCAAACGATTCGGCGACCTGGTCGGCAAGGGGCTACCCTGGTACGTGATCGGCGAGGTCTT
>CP070812.1:3157697-3166632 GCA_020344015.1 Gemmatimonadota bacterium | reverse complement strand
CCCTACCGGCCAGAAACTCGGGAATCAGATCGCCGACCTTGTCGCAATCATGTTGTCCCGTCATGTAAGCGCCTCCCTGAGCTTCTGGATGCCGTGATGGTAGTTGACACGGGCCGAGCCCTCCGAGCAGCCGATGATCTCGCCGATCTCCTTGAAGCTCAGCCCCTCGAACACGCGCAGAGTCACAGCTCCCCGCTGCTTCTCAGGCAGATTGGCCAGTTCGGCGGCGGCGCGGGCGAAGGCCTCGGCGCGGGCGGCTTTCGCATCCGGCGGCGTGAGCGAAGCGATGAACTCCGCACCGGTGTCGATCCTCACCTCGCCGCGACGTTTCTGGCGGCGCGCGACGGAGCGGGCGGTGTTCAATGTGATGGAGAACAGCCAGGTCCTGAATCGACTGTCACCGCGATAGTTGCCCAGGCCGTTGAACGCTCGAACGAAGACGTCCTGGGCAACATCGAGCGCCTGGTCGGGGTCGGCGAGCCAGCGGGCGGCGAATCGGTAGACCGCATCGCGATGCAGCCTGACCAGCTGCCCGAATGCCGCACGGTCTCCCTGCCGCGCCTGTTCAATCAGAACCGCTTCGTCCATGCCACTGGTAAGATGCAGCAACGCGTCGAAGTGTTAAAGAACGCCCGGGATTCGATTCCCCGCAGTGGGCGGGCTTGATCCTGGCCCGGCAGTCCCCAATATACCGGGTGGAGGGGCAAACGCGCCGCAGGCGCAAACGGGAGGATCGCTATGGGTGGATCGAGAAAGCTACTGGCGACCGCGATGGCGGTTGCCTGTTTTTTTGCCGGGGCCGGGGAGGCCCGCGGCCAGGTCGTCGCCGAGCCTGCGCTCCTGACAGCCGGGATACCGACCACCGAGATCTTCCTGCCGTACATCGCATTCCCCGAGAACGCGTACGTCTTCGGTGGGATGCTGCGATTCCCGGTCAGCGACGATGTCGACATCGGCGGCCGCGCCGGCCTCTGGCTGATCGACGACGCCAAGGACTCGCCGTTCGTCGGCGGCGACGTGCGCTACAACCTACTCTCGCGTCCGCTGTCACCCGGCGGTGGCCAACTCGCTCTCAGCTTCGACGTCGGCCTCGGTGTTAGCGACCCCGGCGATACCGTCTGGAAGATCCCGGTCGGCTTCATCGCCGGCATCGGATTCATCCTGGCGGGCGGCGATTCGGAGATCTTCGTTCATCCGCGCTTCGACTTGGGCCTAAGCTCGGGCAACGACAGCTTCGACGCAGCACTGCTACTCGACGTGGGCGGCCTATTCTCCATCACTCGGTCGATGGGCATACTGATCGACATCCGTTTCGGCAAGGGGCCGTACGCCGAAGGTGATCAGGTCGTGCTCGCTTTGGGCGGGGCGTGGCGGCTGTAGACCGGTAGGCGGTAGGCGGTGGGCGGTGAGCGGTAGGGGTTACAGCGGCCTCGGGCGATCGCGATCGGCGGTGACGATGCAGAGGAACCCGAAGGGCTCATCGCCTGTGGCGCGGAACTGGTGCGGCTCGTTCGGCGCCACGTAGACCACATCGCCATAGCTCACCGGTTCGCGCCTATCTCCTAACCTCACTTCGCCTCGACCCCGCAGGACCACGACGACGTGCTGGTGCTCGTGGCGCTCGTACGTGGTGTGGCCGCCGGGCTCGATCTCGAAGTAGCGCAGGTGGAAAGGCGCGTCCTCATCGGGTCCGACGAGTCCCTGGCGGGTGACGGCGCTCCAATCCACGCCGGGTTCCTTGTAGGGGACGGGATCGATGCCCTCCCAACGGAAGTCCTTGAAGCGGATTACGCGACTACCCGACGAATTGTCCTGGCTCATTTCTCAAGCGCTGGTGAACACCCAACAGAGGACAACGTTCAGATGGCCTTCACCTCCACCCCTATCCCATGGGGATAGATCATCGCGCGCAGCGACTCGTCGTGCGTCTTCGCCAACCGTAGCGCTTCACCCACCCCGTCGAGCCCGAAGCGGTGAGTGATGAGGTCCTCCACCTCGAACTCGCCGCCGGCCAGCAGGTCGAGCGCTTCTCGCGTGTCGACGGGTCCGGCCGAGTAGCTGTGGGTGATCGTCACCTCCTTGAAGTAGAGGTCGTGAGGTCGGTAGGCGACGGTCGCCTCCGGCGGCGTCGGCGTGTAGACGAGCACGATGGCGCCCGGAGCCGCGTGGGTAAGCCCGTGCTCGATCGGCTCGACGGCGCCCGGCATCACTATGATCTTCTCCGCGCCCCACCCATCGGTGGCTTCCGCCATCCTTTCATCGAAGTCGGGCTGGCCCGGGTCGAGGGCCAGATCGGCGCCCACCTCCTCAGCGAAATCGCGGCGCACCTCGATTGGATCGCTGACGATGATCGGCTTGGCTCCGAAGTAGCGAGCCAGCCGGACGTTCATTAGCCCCATCGGCCCGGCACCGATCACCCAGACACTACTGCCAGACACGACGTCTAGCTTGCCGAAGGCCCGCAGGCTACAAGCGAGCGGCTCGATGAAAGCGGCCGACTCATCTGAGATCTGGTTGGGCAGCTTCAGCACGTCGAGCCGCACGATCTGGGCGGATACCCGCACGAACTCGGCGAATCCGCCGGGATCGAGCGACGTCTCACGGAACCGCCGACACGAGGTGTACTGGCCACGCTGGCAGAGCCGGCACTCCATGCAGGGCACGTGATGGTGGAAGAAGACGCGATCCCCGACTTCGATTCCTTCGACCTCGGGCGTCACCTGGTGGACGATGCCGACCGGCTCGTGCCCGAGGACGACCGGCACCTTACGACTCACGTACCAGTCCATCGCGTCGCTCGAGCAGACGCCGCAAACGACGACCTGCACGAGGATGTCGCCGGGCTCGAGCCTAGGCAGCGGCACCTCTTCCACGCGCACGTCGTCGAGCGAGTAGGCACGGGCCGCGTTCATCATCGCTGCGCCCTTCACGTTCATGGGATGATCGCCACCTTAAGTGCCTCGCGGCGCCGCATCCGGTCGAACGCCTCCGGCAATCCACCCAGTGACATCTCGTGCGTCACCAGAGTTTCGAGGGTCAGGTTGCCGGCGCAGATGAGCTCCCAAGCGCGCCGCACTGTATCAGGCGTGTAGTGGAAGCCACCCTTGAGGGTGAGCTCATCATAGTGGACCCGTTCGGTATCGAGATTCACCATTGTGCCCCTCTCGCAGCCACCGAAGAAGAGCACCTCTCCTCCCCGGCGAACCAGCGACACCGCGCTCTCCCAAACCTCAGGTCGCCCCACGCATTCGACCACGCTGTCGGCGCCAAGACCGTCGCTCATCTCCTTCACCGCCCCGAGCGGGTCGCCCTCATTCGCGTCGACCGTAACGTCCGCGCCCAGCAGCCGCGCAGTCTCTAGCCGTCCGCGATTGAGGCCGATCACCGCGATGCGGCCAGCGCCACACAGGCGCGCCAGCATCACGAAGGCCAACGCCATCGGACCATCCCCGAGAAATGCGAGCGTCCGGTCGCCACCCAAATTCAACAGGTTGGCACCGTGGACCAGACACGCCAGCGGCTCGAGGAAGGCAGCCCGGACATCTGAGACGCCCTCGGGGATCCGGAAAGCGTTTCGGTTCACTATCTGCCGCGGCACGAGAATGTACTCGCCGTAGGCGCCGAGCGCCGTGTGCTCGAACAGGTGGAGGCAGAGGTTCTCGGCGCCGCGCAGGCAGTAGGCGCAGTCGCCGCAGGGTGCCGTCGGCGTGCAGACGATGCGGGTGCCAGGAGCGAGGCCGTGGACACCGGGTCCGACGGCGGCCACGCTGCCGGCCCATTCGTGACCCAGCGGGCTGGGGACCTTGAGGCGAGCGTGCCCGCGGTCGAGGGTCTTCAGATCGGTCCCGCAAGTCAGAGCGAGCGAGACGCGCGCCAGAACCTCGCCGTCACCAGGCTCCGGAACGTCTACCGTCTCCAGACGCAGCTCGCCGGGGCGCACGAGCTGCCAGACGCGCATCGATTTCGATGGACTGGCCATGACGCTTTCAACCTACAAGGGGAAGTCGGCGGCGAGTAGGGGGGTTGGGAATCGGGGATTCGGGGATTCGGGGAATTCGGCAATCCATGACTAATTGACTAATTGAACAATTGACTACTTGAATTCGGAATGTGGTTGTCCGGCCTATTCCGAGTTCAGATGATCTGTTAGTCCATTATTCAAGTAGTCACGGATTGCCGAATTCCCGATATTAGCGCGTCGGCTCCACGCGTAGCGCGTTGTTAACCAGGTTGAAATATGCGAACAGCCCGGCGACCAAGCAGATCTCGACGACTTCGCCCTCATCGAAGTGGGTGCGCAGCTGGATGTAGGTCTCGTCGGGGATCGCGTTGGAGTCGGCCGTCAGCGCCTCGGAGAAACGGAGCGCCGCTAGCTCGGCATCGGAGAAGCCGACTCCTTCGAGCTGGCCGGAAAGGGTTGCCTCGATCTGTGGCTCGCTGCCGCCGAGCCGCGCTGCCAGCGCGGCATGTGCGGCAATTCAATAGCGGCAGTTGTTGAGCGCCGAGACGCGGACCGAGATGAACTCCTTGAGCAAGGGCGACACCGTCCCAGTCCGCATGACAGAGTGGAAGTGGTCGAACATCGTGCGCATATGCGTGCCGCGCCGCGCCAGCGTGCGGTACATGTTCGGAACATTGCCACGCTCTTTCAAGAACGCGTCGAAGATGTCTTTCATCTCCGGCACCTCGTCGGGCTCCAGCGCCCGGAGCCGCGGCCGATCGTGCGTTTCACTCATCCAAACCTCCGGCTTCGCGCGGACCAATACTCTCCAGATATCCTCCGAGGAGTTGAAAAGAATGCGGCGTGGCTGCCCCCCGCAACCTCGTCTCTGACTCGTGCTCGTAATCGAAATCGTACTCGTAGTTCTACTCCTACTCGTACTCAATCCGAATCGGCGGACCGATTACGAGCAGGATCACTATTACGAGCACGATTAGGAGCACGAGCAGGAGCAGGAGTGCGCTCAGTGGCGGTGGCGAGCGACACAGGTATCTTGATACGGCTTATGGCTCATATACCGGACGGTTTCCTCTCGGCGTCCGTTTCCGCCGGCAGCTTCGCCGCCGCGGGCGCGCTGACCGCGGTTGCGGCGCGACAGGCGAAGGCGCGGCTCGACGACCGGGCGGCGCCGACGCTGGGGCTCGCCACCGCGGCGGTCTTCGCCGCCCAGGCCGTGAACTTCCCGGTCGCCGCCGGGACGAGCGGGCACCTGCTGGGCGGCACGCTGGTGGCGGTGGCATTCGGCCCGTGGGCCGGCTTCCTGGTCATGACCGCCGTGGTGATCGCGCAGGCGCTCATCTTCGCCGACGGCGGCCTCACGGCGCTGGGCGCCAACGTGCTCAACATCGCCGGGGTGGGAACGCTGCTCGGTTATGCCATCTACCGCATGTTGACGGGCCTCGCAGGTGAGGGGCCCCTGCGGCGCGCTCTGGGGGCAGCGGCAGCGGCCTACCTCGCCGCGCTCCTTACGGGAATCGCCGCCGGGCTCGAGCTGGGGCTGAGTGGTATCGCACCAACTCGCCTTTCGGTGGGTGCGATGGCGAGCGTGCATGCGGTCATCGGGCTGGCGGAGGCCGCCATCACCGGACTCGCCGTGTGGTCGCTGGCGCGCAAGCGACCCGACCTACTTTTCCGAGCGCAGGGCTCGACGGCGGCGCAGCCGCCCCCAGCCGTAGTTCTCGCGGGCCTAGGCGCCGTCGCGATCCTCGCCGGCGGTCTGGCGATCATCGCCTCGACCGCTCCCGATGGCCTCGAGCGTCTGGCGATCAACCTGGGGTTCGCCGACGCGGCCGCCTCCTGGGAAGCGGCACCGCTCGCCGGCTATCGTGCCTGGATTCCGGGCCCGGTGGGTATGGTCGTCGCCGTCGTGCTGGGAGTGGCGCTTCTCTTCGCCGGCACGGCGGCGACCGTCAGGGCGGTGGCCCGAGCCCGCGGCTCGAGGGAGGGCTGATGGGTTTCGCTCACCTGGACCGCTACGCCGGGCGTGAGTCCTGGCTCACCTTTCACACGAGTCCGAGCCAGCGGATCTGGATCGCCCTGGCGGCCGCGTTCGCGGCAGGCCTTATGCCGGCCGGCGCCTGGCGAGCGCTGGCGGCTCTGGGGATTGCCATCGCGCTGGGCGTACGGTCGGCGCGATTGCCAGTCAGCGCAGTTGCACGACGCGTCGGCCAAGCGCTGCCGTTCTTCCTGTTACCGGCACTGGCGTTGCCCATCAGCGTGCCCGGGCCAACCGCGTTCGAGCTCGGCCCTTTTGCCCTGAGCGAACCCGGCCTGCTGAGAGCGGCCGAGATACTGGCGCGCGCGACACTGGCCGTCTCGGCGGTCGCCGTTGTCATCTCGATCACCCGGGCGACCGACCTGCTGCGCGGCCTGGACGGTCTGCCGCTTCCCCGCCTCGTGAAGAGCTCGCTGTCACTGGGCTACCGATACGTCTACCTGCTGAACGACGAGCTCGACCGAACCGCTCGGGCCATCCGCAGCCGGATGGGTGACGCGTCGCGCCTGCGTCTCTGGCGGGCCCGTGCATCGACGCTCGCGCATCTCTTCCTGCGAGCGCACGACCGCGGGACGCGGATCCACGCGGCGATGCTGAGCCGCGGCTACCGCGATAAGCTGCCGGTGCTTCAGCCGGCCGCGACGGTGAGTCCCGCTTGGACACTGGCGATCGCCGGGCTATTCGCCGTCATCTGGCTGGCTGGTCTGATGGAGGTCACGTGATGAGCTGCCTGGGAAGCGACAGCGCCTGGAGCGTCGAGCTCGCCGGCCTGGGCTACAGCTACCCAAGCGCTTCGGCTCCGGCGCTCTCCCAGATCTCGCTGACGATGGAGCCCGGCGAGCACGTCGCCATCGTCGGCCCGAACGGCGCCGGCAAAAGCACCCTGCTCCTTCATCTCAACGGGATCCTCGAACCGACGGCGGGCTCGGTGAGCGTCGGCGGCCTCGCGGTGCTGCCCGAGAACCTGCCCGAAGTCCGCACTCGGGTCGGACTCGTGTTCCAGGACCCCGACGACCAGCTCTTCATGCCGACCCTGCTCGAGGACGCGGCGTTCGGACCGCTCTGTCACGGGGCAACGCGCGAAGAAGCCGAGGAACGGGCCAGGCGTGCCCTGGAAGGTGTCGGTCTGGGTGACGTCGACGCCGGTCGGGCCGCCCACCACCTGAGCGGCGGCGAGAAGCGGCGCGCGGCGCTCGCCACGGTGCTCAGCCTGGAGCCGGGTGTCCTGGCGCTGGACGAGCCAACCGAGAGCCTCGACGGGCGCGGCCGCCGCCAGATCGCCGAGATCCTCAGGGCCCGCTCTCAGACCGTCATCGTTGTGACCCACGACGTCGAGTTCGCCGCCGCCGTATGCCAGCGCGTGGTGCTCATCGACCGGGGCAGGATTATCGTCGACCGTGCCGCCGACGACATCTTGAACGACACGGAACTGCTGCGCGAGCACGGCCTGGAACTCGCCCGCTGGCTGCACGAACACGGGTGAGAGACATGCTGAGATACGACTCCAGCATCATCATCGACCGTCCCGTCGAGATAGTCTTCGAGTACATGCAGGACATCGACCGCGAGCGCGAGTGGCAACCGAACCTCCGGGAGGCGGAGCAGTTACCGAAGGGCGAGCCCGGCGTCGGAACTCGCCGCCGCTATGTCAGCGAGTTCATGGGTAAGCGGTTCGAGAACGTTTACGTCAACACGATCTACGAGCCCAACCGCCGGGTGACGTACAAGAGCGCGCGCGAGTCGGACACCCAGGCAGAAGGTGAAATCACCTGGGAGCCGGTCGACAGCGGCACGCGCGTGACGATGCGCGTTTCGGTCGAGGTGGGCGGCCTGCTACGCTTCGTGCCCAAGTCGCTGATCACCTCCCTAGGGACGAAAGAACTCGAGGACGCCCTGGCCCGGGCCAAGGCTCGCCTCGAGTCTTCGGACTGAGTGCCTCTCGGTACCCCGCTCGGAGATGCAAGAAGGGCGCAGCAACCGCCGCGCCCTTCTGTTTAGGAAATCTAATTGAGTTCTAGAGCGCCGAAAGCACCAGACCCGCGGTCACGACGATGTCGGTCTGCAACTTCGAATCGAATTCGGTCGTTCCGTCGCTGAGCGCCGCGCTGTAGAAGTAGCCCTCGGCATCGACCCGGATCTTGAAGATACCGGGCAGCCCGACCTTCATCCCGAGGCCGGCGATACCAGCGAAGTCGCCCTTGTTCTCCCAACCGTCGTAAGCGTCACCGCTGCGGTTGAAGTAGCCCCCACCACCCGCGATATGGAACGACACGGGCGCCGCCGGTAGGCTGAAGGCGAACTGGAGAAGCGCGCTCACAGCGTAAACGTTCGCGCTGGTCTCCGTGCCCGCCGGCGTATCCTCCACGTCGCTGAACGCGTACATGAAGTTGCCCTCGATGGCCAGCGGCCCCGGTATCACAGCCGTCACCCTGCCGCCCAGCGCCAGGCCCTCGCTATGCTTGCGGGCGAAGCCCGACTCATCGACGACGTCTGTAGTCGGAATGAAGACACCGCCGTACGGCTCGAACTCGAACCCGACGGCCGGCACCTGTGCCAGGGCCGGTGTGGCACTCAGGACGGCGAGCACCACGATGATTCCACACAACCTCTTCAACATTGCCATCCCTCCCTCTCGAGTTGCTCGGAGCGAAAATCCCCGAAATGATGACACGGACAGGGGGCGTAAACGTTTGTTTTTGGGGGAGTTCGCGCACAGCGCACGGGGGAGGATCCTGCGGCACAACGGTCCGCGCGCGTGCCAAATATAATACATCTAAGGACTTGCGCCAGAACTTATATTTATCCGCCGCTGGGCCCGGCGACGACCCGGTCCCCGCTTAAGGTGGTTGCTCGCCGTCGATGACCGTGCCGACCGGCTCGCTGTGCGATTGGCAAAGCAGGATGGTCACTCCGCCAGATGCAAAGCTACTGAAATCGCG
>CP070812.1:3124014-3157597 GCA_020344015.1 Gemmatimonadota bacterium | reverse complement strand
TGTTGAAGACAACGGTACGGGGATGGACGGGCAGGTGATCAAGAAGATCTTTGACCCCTTCTTTACCACGAAAGACGTGGACGAAGGGACCGGCCTGGGCCTGGCGGTCGTGCACGGGATAGTGAACTCGCACGGTGGTTCGATCACCGTTGACAGTGTAGTGGGGCAGGGAACACGGTTTGATGTTCTGTTTCCGATAAAAGTGCCCCAAAAGCCCGAGAAGCGGGGAGCGGATGAACATATCTAAAGATAAAGCTGCCGTATTGGTGGTTGATGACGCGCCGGATACGCTTGAATTATTGCACCGGAATCTCGCCTCCGCCGGATATCAGGTGTATTCCGCGCCGGGAGTCGCCGAAGCGCTCGAGCTGCTGGCGACGACGCCGATCGACCTGGTGATCACCGATCTCAAGATGCCGAAAGTCGGCGGGTTGGACCTGATCCGTCATGTGCGCGCCCGCTTCAGAGATGTCGGCATCATCATGGTGACCGGCTATGCGTCGATCGAGAGCGCCGTGGAAGCGGTGAAGGAGGGGGCGGAGGACTATCTGCAGAAACCGTTCACGGACGCCGAGCTTTCTTGCGCGGTCCGCGATGCGCTGCAGAAAGTCCGCTTCAGGCGTGCGGCGCTGTCGGAGGCAGAGGCGGCGCCGGTCCACTCGTATGGCCTGGTCGGTGAATCGGAACCCATGCGTGCGGTCTACCGAGCCATGAACAAGGCCGTCCCGGTGTCGGCGACGGTGCTTGTCACGGGCGAAAGCGGGACGGGCAAGGAGCTGGTGGCCAGAGGTATTCACTACGCGGGGCCCAGGGCGCGGGCGCCGTTCCTGCCTATCAATTGCGGTGGCATCCCGGAGAGCCTGCTGGAGAGCGAGCTTTTCGGCCACGTGAAAGGCGCGTTTACCGGCGCCGCCGAGTCCCGCGCCGGGTTCTTCCAGATCGCGGACGGCGGCACCATCTTCCTCGATGAGATCAGCGAAACCAGCCTGGCCATGCAGGTCAAGCTGCTGCGCGTGCTTCAGGACGGTGAGGTCCGGATGGTCGGCGGCAGACAGCCGCTGCACGTTGATGTTCGGATCATTGCGGCCACCAACAAGGACCTGCTCGACCTGGTTCGCCGACAGTTGTTCCGCGAGGACCTCTACTTCCGCGTCAACGTGCTTAGCATCGACGTCCCACCTCTTCGCGACAGAGACGACGACGTTCTTCTCCTGGCACAGCACTGCCTCGGCAAGGCTTCCGAAGAGCTGGGGAAGAAGGCGCCCCGCTTCTCCGATGCCGTGCTCGACGCATTCCGGCGCTATCACTGGCCGGGGAACGTGAGGGAGCTGGAGAACGTGATTCATCGGCTCGTCGTGATGAGTGAGGGCGAGACCATTGATCTTCCCGACCTTCCCTCCGTCATGCGCTTCTCCGTCCCGCGCGGTGGCGTCCGGCGTTGCACCCTGGCGGATGTCGAGACCGAGCACATCTACGGTGTCTTGGCGAGCGTGGGTGGCAACAAGACGCGGGCAGCGGAGATCCTCGGGATCGATCGCAAGACGCTGCGGGAGAAGCTGAAGCGCAACCCGCCGGCCGCCGGGTCTTAGCAACGCCCGGTTCTGAACCGGGGAATAACTCCCCGGTGGTTCAAAATGGGCCGGTTCCTCCAGGTCGACGGCGAAGGCGCCGGCCGGCCGGCAGAGTCCCCCTCCTACACTCGAAACCGCGTGAGATCTGGATTCTCCGGGCCGGAGAGGTGCATCCCGTCACTCGTGAGGTAGTGCCCCACGCCTAGCATGCCCCTTGCCTTAGAAACGGCCGGACGCACGAGCAAGGGGGTAAGAGTGATACAAGAGAACTTCGAGAGTGTTGAAGGCGGTCTCTGCGGGGACTGCATGCACGCAGCCACTTGCACTTTTCCGCGCCCGCGTCGGGTATTCCAGTGCGATGAGTTCCTCTACCGCGCGCCGGCCGAGGTCAAGAGGCAGGCAGGCAACCCGACGGGCAACCCGGGGCATGACCCAGAGGACAACCCGACCGACCCTTCGGCGAGCGAGAACAAGCGACTGGGCTTATGCAGAAGTTGCGCGGGCTGGAAGACATGCGCTTACGGGTGTCCGGAGGGTGGTGTCTGGCACTGCGACGAGTACCACTAGCTGGAAGTGCTCGACCAGCTGGATCGGAGCTCGAATCGCCAATAGGGAGGCCGGCGCCGGATGAGAACGCGGCTGAGCCCGGAGGACGTCATCAGGATTGTCGACAAGTTCGACGGAAACCAGGGCGCCCTCATTTCCGTACTCGAGGCCATCCAGGCCGAGTACAACTACCTGCCTAGAGAAGCCCTCAAAATAGTGGCGAGCAGGACCGGACGCTCGCTCGTCGATATTTACGGCATCACGACGTTCTATAGCGGCTTCAGCTTGGAGCCCCGTGGCAAGCACATAGTCTCCGTGTGCACGGGGACCGCGTGTCATGTGCGCCGATCGGTCGAGGTGCTCGAGGGCTTCGAGCGACACCTGAGTGTGAAGGCGGGCGAGACGACGCATGACCGGGAGTTCTCGCTCTCGACGGTCAACTGTCTCGGCGCTTGCGCGCTGGGGCCGGTGGTGGTCGTCGACGGCGAGTATCACCGCCGTGTCAGGGAAGGGGACGTCGCGAACGTTTGCGAGCATGCCCGCCAGCTTGAGAACTGCGTCGAGCTGACGAATGACGAGCGGATATTTGCGGTGCAGGTGTCGTGCCCGCACTGCAACCGGAGCCTGATGACGGACGGGCGCTTGCTGGACGGGTATCCCATGGTCCGGGTGACCGCGTCGTTCCGCAGGAAACACGGTTGGCTGATGCTAAGCAGCCTGTACGGTGATTACCGTATCGAGTCGGAGTACGAGATACCGCCGGGCACCGTAGTCCAGTTGTTCTGTCCGAGTTGTCACGCGGAGCTCAAGTCCACCAGGATCTGTGCGAGCTGCGATGCTCCCATGATCAGCCTGTTGGTGAAGGGTGGTGGGACAGTGCAGTTCTGTTCGCGCCGCGGCTGTAAGGAGCATATGCTCGATCTCGTGAATGAGGATGCGACGGCTGTCTGAGCGTGCCGCGGGGGACGCTGGGAGGTTCGAGGAGAACGTGGACTAGAGACCGATGCCAAGACTCCGCTCGATCAAGGAACTGCAGGGACTGCAGCGCCGAATACGTAGCCGGCTAGACCAGCGCGAGACGCTCATCACGGTGTGTGCCGGCACCGCCTGTCAGGCGTGCGGTGCGAACGATGTCCAGCGCGTCATTAAACGGCGCCTGATCGAGCGTGATCTGGTTGACCGGATAAGGCTGCGCATCACGGGGTGTCATGGCTTCTGCGAGATGGGACCCTTCGTGATGACCGAGCCACAGTCGGCGTTCTACCCCAAGATCGACACCCGGGATGTCCCGCGGATCATCGACGCGTTGCTAGCGGACGAGTACGTAGAAGATCTCCTCTATCGCGATCCCACGACGGACGCAGCCTGCTATCGTCGCGACGATATCCCCTTCTTCGCCAAGCAACATCGCACGCTGCTGGGAAAGAACCAGCGTCTCGATCCCATCAGGCTGTTCGGATACGTCGCCCAGGGAGGCTACGAGTCACTCGGCCGGGCGCTGACCGAGTACACGCCCGAGCGGATCATCGACGAGATACGCAGAGCAGGTCTGCGGGGCCGCGGCGGCGCGGGGTTCCCGACAGCCGAGAAGTGGGAGATGGCGCGGCGCCAGGTCGGTGTCGAGAAATACATCGTCTGCAATGCTGATGAAGGCGATCCCGGTGCTTACATGGATCGCAGCATTCTGGAAGGCAACCCTCACAGCGTGATCGAGGGCATGGCGATCGGCGGCTTGGCGATCGGCGCGACCTCGGGCTTCGTCTTCGTGCGGCAGGAATATCCTCTTGCGGTCAAGCACCTGCTGATCGCGCTCCGCTTGGCGCGCGAGTACGGACTGCTGGGGACCAACATCCTGGGCACGGGCTTCGACTTCGATATCGACATCGTCAAGAGTGCGGGAGCGTTCGTCTGCGGCGAGGAGACCGCACTGATCCGCTGCATAGAAGGCACGGTGGGCGAGCCGAGACAGAAACCGCCTTTCCCGACGGAGAGGGGCATAAGCGGCAGACCGACCTGCATCAACAATGTCGAGACCTGGGCGAACATCCCCGAGATCATTGCGGTCGGAGCGGAAGAGTTTGCCCGCATCGGCACGCCTACGAGCGGCGGGACCAAGGTTTTCTCGGTCGTCGGAAAGATCAGGAACACGGGCCTGGTGGAAGTGTCGATCGGCACCTCGATCAAAGAAGTCGTATACGAGATCGGTGGCGGCCCGCTGGACGGCTCCAAGATCAAAGCGGTGCAGATCGGGGGACCCTCCGGCGGCTGCATCCCGCATGGGGAGTTCGATCTTCCACTGAGCTACGACAGCTTGGAGAAGGCCGGCGCGATGATGGGCTCGGGGGGCATGATCGTCATGGACGACGACACCTGTATGGTGGATGTCGCCAAGTACTTCATGTCCTTCCTCAAGCAAGAGTCGTGCGGCAAGTGTTTCACCTGCCGCAAGGGCACGCAGCGGTTGTGGGAAATCCTCGACGACATCACCCGGGGTAGGGGCAGACTCGAGCAGCTGGATCTACTCGAGGAGCTCGGGGGGACCGTGGCCGACTCGAGTATGTGCGGTCTGGGGCGGTCGGCGGCGAACCCGGTGCTCAGCACACTGCGCTATTTCCGCGACGAGTATGAGCGGCACATCGTCGACAAGCGGTGCGATGCCTACGTCTGCAAAGAGCTCACGGGCGCTGCCTGCCAGGCGGCCTGTCCGGTGGGTACCGAAGCGTGGCGCTACGCGGCCCTCATCGCCAGAGGCGAGTACGAGGAGGCCTACCGCGTGATCCGGGAGAGGAACCCGTTCCCCTCGGTGTGCGCGCGGGTGTGTGACCACAAGTGTGAGCAGCAATGTCTCCTGGGTACCACAGGGCAGCAACCCGTTGCACTGCGAGCGTTGAAGCGGTTCGTGACCGATCGGGTCGATCCGAGCGTCTACGAGCCCCAACGGCATTCGGAGCCGGGCGCAGCAGACAGGCGGGTCGCGGTGGTGGGTGCCGGCCCGGCCGGTCTCACGGCTGCCCACGGTCTCTCCCTCAAGGGCTACCGGACCACCGTCTTCGAGGCGGAGAGCCGTCCGGGTGGGATGCTGATTTCGGGTATCCCCGCTTATCGCCTGCCACGCCGTGTGCTGCAGAAAGAGATCGACGCTCTGATCGATGAGAACGTCACGCTCCGCTGTGGAACCGGTCTGGGCCGAGATTTCACCATCGACAGCCTGCTCGAGGGCGGATATGAGGCCGTCTTCCTGGCGCTCGGCGCGCACAGCAGCCGGCGCATGGGGATCGATGGCGAGGACATGGCTGGCGTCTATCCGTCGATCGAATTCCTCAAAGCCTGGAACCTGCGGGACGAATCACTCGCCAGCGGCAAGGTGGGGGTGATCGGAGGGGGGAACACCGCTGTGGATGCGGCTCGCGTGGCGATACGCCAAACAGGGGTGAGCGAGGTCACGATCTTTTACCGCCGCACCCGCCAGGAGATGCCTGCCTACGAGGAAGAGATCGAGGGCGCTCTCGAGGAAGGCGTGAAACTGGAGCAGCTGGTAACTCCCGTGGGTCTCTTCGGCAAGAAGAGACGCCTGGCCGAGGTCCAGTTCGTCGCGAACGAGTTGGGGGAGGTGGATGCCGGTGGCCGGCGCCGGCCGGTGCCCAAGCCCGGCTCCGAGCACCGTGTGCCGCTCGACACCCTGATCGTTGCCATCGGCGAGCAGGCGGCGAGCGTCGGGCCAAAGGCCGGCGCGGGAATCGAAATGGCCGGTGGCGCCGTGGTCGTAGACGAACGAACGCTGACGACGAAGCGGCCGGCTGTCTTCGCCGGCGGTGACCTGGCTACGGGACCGAACACCGTAATCGCCGCCATCGCCGCGGGTTGGCGTGCCGCCGAGGTCATCGATCGATATCTGAGAGGCCGAGACCTCTACCAGCCTGCGGAGCCTCGTCTACCGAGGGCCTATGTGGAGCCGGTCGCGGTAGAGGAAGAGGCGCAGTTCCCGGCACCCAGGGCCAAGGCACCTACGGCGCCGGCCGCGCAGCGGGTGCACAACTTCGATGAGGTGGAGGGGACGGTGACCGTCGAGGATGCCGCCCGCGAAGCGAGGCGTTGCCTGAGATGCGACCTGGAGTTCACCGAGCGGCCGCAAGGAGCTGACGAGCTCCGCCAGGCCGGTGGGGGCAGTAGATGATCACTCTGACCCTAAACGGCTTGACCGTTGAGGCGGAGAAGGGCAGCACGCTGCTGGAAGTCGCGCAGTTCTACGGCTTCCCGATTCCCACTCTATGTCACATGGAGGGGCTTTCCCCTTATGGCGCGTGTCGACTCTGCCTGGTGGAGATCGGTGAGGGCGCGCGATCGAGGTTGGTCAGCTCGTGCACCTACCGGGCCGAGGAGGGGCTCAAGGTTCGAACCGCATCCTCGCGAGTGGTCAGGACGCGGAAGATGGTGCTCGAGCTTCTTCTCGGGTCCTGCCCCCAGTCGAAGACAATTCAGGACCTGGCCGCGGCGCACGGAGTGCGGCAGCAGCGATTTCGGCAGGAGTACGACGACTGCATCCTTTGTGGTCTTTGCGCGCGAATCTGCGAGCAACAGATGATGGCGAATGCGATCGGCTTTCGCGGGCGCGGCGAGAAGCGGAGCATAGGAGCACCGTTCGATATCAAGTCGGACGTGTGTCGGCTCTGCGGAGCTTGCATGTACGTGTGTCCAGCCTGTGAGCTGCGCTGCACTTACACCGAGCCTGAGAAGGCAATCTGCGGCGGTTGTGCGAACCTGAGTCCGCCGTGCGTCTATGCGGACAAGTTCGATGACATGATGTGCTTCATGAATCCCTGCGTCGCCTGTGATATCAAATAGGGGCGACACCGGGTCGGCACGAATCCAAGGAGAACTTAGATGACGCTGTCCAGGGTGAACTCGTCAGCAGCAACCCTTACGAAGAACCGAACCGAAGGCTCGGTCACGCCGCTTTCGGGCATGTGCGTGACCTGCGTCGACGGTTGTATTGGTATGTGCGAGATCGGCAAGTCCGCCTTCCGCGGCCACGAGGTCATCTACCCACAACCGTTCGGTGTCATCACCACGGCGGCGGAGAAGGACTATCCAGTCGATTACTCGCACCTCAGCATCATGGGTGGTGTGGTCGGGGCTCAGGGGATCGAGCCCGACAGTGACAAGGCCATATTCCCGGCGGTGGATCTCGAGGTCCGCTTCGGCCGCGACGGTGGGCTGAAGTTCCGCTACCCGTGGATCATCCCGGGAATCGGGTCGACCGACGTTGCCAGGAATAACTGGGAGGGTCTCGCCATCGGATCGGCTGTGGCCGGCACGGGCCTCACCATCGGTGAGAATGTCAGCGGCATGGACCCCAAAGCGGTGATGAAAAACGGACGCGTCGTAGACACGGTCGACCTCAAGCGTCGCGTACAGCTGTTCAAGGAGCACCAGCGCGACGGATACGGTGCCATAGTCGTGCAGACCAACGTCGAGGGCACGCGCTTTGGCGAGCACGAGTACGCCATCAACACGCTCGGTGTCGAGTGCGTCGAGTTGAAGTGGGGACAGGGCGCCAAGAACATCGGCGGCGAGGTCAAGATCAGGGATCTCGCGAAGGCTCAGATGCTCTACGACCGGGGCTACGTCGTCCTGCCCAACCCCACGGACCCCGCGGTCGTCAAGGCGTTCAAAGCGGGAGCGTTCAAGGAATTCGAGCGTCACTCACGTGTTGGTATGGTCAGCGAAGAGGAGTTCGCGACTCGAGTCGAGTATCTGCGCAACGTGGGCGCGAAGTACATCTTTCTGAAGACGGGAGCGTACCGGCCCGCGGCACTGGCCCAGGCGTTGGCGTATGCCTCGAGGTACGAGTTGGATCTGCTGACGGTCGACGGAGCCGGCGGCGGCACAGGAATGAGTCCGTGGCGGATGATGAACGAGTGGGGCGTCCCGCCGCTCGAGTTGCACTCGCTGCTCTACCAGTATGCCGCGCGCCTCGCGGCCAAGGGAAAATACGTGCCGGCGCTGGCGTTGGCGGGCGGCTTCACCTTCGAGGACCAGATCTTCAAGGGCCTCTCCCTCGGGGCCCCGTTCGTCAAGCTGATCGGCATGGCACGTAGCCCACTGGCGGCCGCGATGGTGGGGAAAACGATCGGCCGTGCTATAGATGCGGGCGAGGTTCCGGTATACGTCGAGAGATTCGGCAGGACGAAGGAGGAGATATTCGTCACCGCGCACGTGCTACGTGAGGAGCTGGGTGAGGAGGAATTTGAGAAGCTGCCGGCGGGTGCTATAGGATTGTACACGTACTACGAGCGACTGGGGCAGGGATTGCGCCAGCTTATGGCCGGCAGTCGCAAGTTCTCAATGGAGTTCCTGTCGCGTGACGATCTGGCCGCGTTGACGCGCGACGCCGCAGACGTGACGGGTCTGCCGTACGTCATGGATGTGGACAGTCCACTGATCGAGGACATTCTGGACGCGTAGGAGCTGAGAACAGTCTACCGAGATGAAGACTGGGCGGGTGTCACGCCAGAAACGCTGAGGGTTTCTGACCCCCGATCCCAAGCGGCAACTCGTCTGCTGCTGCAGTCCCACGCTAACCGCGCGAGACGGACGCAAAAGGATTGATTGATGCATTCAAGGCTGTTGAAAGGCACGTCAGGGCCCTTGCCTGTGAGCTTCGGCGCTGCCAACACCCCCTGCGTCAGCGTCGACTCGTCGCTCTGCTGGTACGACTTGAGCAGGGTCGCTGTGTCGCACCAACCGCCGGCCTCGGCTACCCGTAGTGTGGAATGGTGGCTTGGGCACAACCTTGGGCACAAACGGGTAAAGACAGGCGCAATCCGCCGCATCAGGACGACAGGAGCTCGACGTGGCAGCCCGCATGGCTGCAAGATATCGAGTGGCACGCAATCAGCTACAAACAACACAATATAACTCTTAATCCGCTGGTCGTGGGTTCGATCCCACCCCGGTCATTGCATGTGAGTGGATTGTGTGTGTGGATTCACAGCTGTTCCACACGGTACCCTGGTGCAATTCTCGTTCTATGTCTCATATATTCTATTATAACGAACCGTGAAAAGAAGGCGGGGACAAACCGGGGACAGAACTTAGAGTTTTTTGGGATCCGAGAAGAAAAAAAGCCCGGCAAATAAGCGGTTTTTCGGCCCACGCACTGATCTCAAAATCCGTTGGGCTTCGGCTCTTGAGGGTTCGAATCCCTCCCCGGGCATCCAGGAATCGCAACGCTTTCCCCTTTGTCCGAGTGGGCCGCCTAATGACCGCGGCGGGCTGCATTGTCCGGCGGGCGGGGAAAGCCTGGCGGGCAAGTGCAGTAGTCCTGCAGCACTGGGACACCCCAACCGTGGCGGCACTTCAGATACCCTTCCGTGCGCGTGGCTTGCCTACTAGCCATCGGACGCTGTAGGTTTCCGCTCTATCTCAACATTTCAGGCGCTCCAACATCTCGCCGGGGAAGATCGCGGTCGTCGCCGACCGTTACTTATTCGGAGGTTAGCCATGAAGCGTATTGCCGTCGTTGCATTCGCAGTGCTAGTCGCTGCTGGTTGTGAGGATCGACCCACGGATCTAGACGAGACACATGGCTCTTCGTTGACCCTATCTGGCGACGGGGTAGTGGAGATCAGCTCGACGGTGATCGACGGTGAGACGGGATGTCTGGCAGTCGGCGGCGCCTGGTCTAGCGGCACGTGCACTATCAGTGCGCTCGACATCCCATCGGGCGTTACGATTACGATCGCCGCGGGCATCAGGGTCGTAGTCGCGGGCTATCTGACCAACGGCGGTACGATTTCGAACAGCGGCAGCGTCGATGTGGCGGATGCGGCCACGTTCACCAACGACGGGTTTGTCGAGAACTTTGATGGCGCGACGATTCAGAACGCCACTGGGTCGACCGGCAGCACGATCGTGAACGGTTCGGAGGGGCACATCGTCAATCACGCCGGTGCCGAGCTACTGAACGGCGCGGGGTGCGCCACGTGTGTGATCGGTAATAGCGGGGTGATCGACAACGCGGGGCGGTTCGAGAGCGAGGATGCTGCGGTGGGCGAGGTCCTCAACGAGGGCACGATCAATGACAATGGCGGGTTGCTACGCATCGGCACAGGGTCAGACAATCGGTTGACCAACGCCGGTGCCGGCGTCATCAACAACGATGCCGCGGGCTACATCGTCATCGTCGCCAGTGGTACCCAGAACTCTGGTGTCATCAACAACGGTGGCACGTTCAGCATCGGAGAGACTATCGAGCTGACGAACGACGGCACGATCAACAACAGCGGCACCTTCACAATAGAAGTCGGCGCTCAGCTGACGAACAACGGGACCATCTACAACGCTTGTGGGGCGACATTCGAGAACAATGGGGTCTTACTTGGCAATCCAGTCGAGTTTGAGGTTTGCCCGCCCGAGCTGAGCGTGGAGAGCGCCCTAGTAAGCGTGTATGAAGCGCAGACGGCTATCAACGGTGGGACGGTGAGCGACCCCGATAATGACCCTGTAATCCTCACTGCCTCGATCGGTGTGGTCAGCGACAATGGCGACGGCACGTGGTCCTGGGAATTCCAGACCACAGATGGGCCCGACGAAAGTCAGACGGTCTTCATCAACGCTGATGACGGGACAGGCGGTACTGCGCAGGTCAACTTCGCACTGACAGTCACCAACGTCGCCCCGACGGTGGTCGATATCACTGTGCCGGTCAGCGTAGTCCCGCTGGGTACACCGATCGACGCGTCAGCCGAATTCACGGATCCAGGCACGGCAGACACCCATACGGCTGTGTGGAACTGGGGTGATGGTACGTCTGATGGGCCCGACCCGGCGACGAGCCCCACCCCTGCCAGCCACACCTACGCCGAGGTTGGCCTGTATACGATAGAGCTAAGGGTGACTGACGACGACGGCGACTCAGATACGCAGGTATTCGAATCCGCGGTCGTGTATGACCCGATCGCCGGGTTCGTCACCGGTGGCGGCTGGATCCACTCGCCGGCGGGAGCGTACAAGCCTGACCCCTCGCTCACGGGCAGGGCGAATTTCGGTTTCGTCGCCAAGTACAAGAGGGGCGCCGACGTGCCGACTGGCCAGACGGAGTTCCAGTTGCGCGTGGCCAACCTGAATTTCCACAGCACCAGCTACGACTGGCTGATTGTTACCGGCGGCAATTACGTGCGGTTCCAAGGGTCGGGCACGATCAATGGCACTGGTGAATACAAGTTCATGCTGTGGGCTGGCGGTGACGACCCGGACACCTTCCGAATCAAGATTTGGGAGGAGGATGAGGAAGGCGTTGAGACCGTGACCTACGACAATGGCATGGACCAGTCGATTGGCGGCGGTAACATAACAATCCACAAGTAGTAAACAGTACTGGCGGAAGGGACGAGAACCAGGATGCACCCTGGCGGCGGCTCTTCTTGGGACGCCTGGAGAGGCGCAGTAAACCAGGTGGTCGCGGCCGATGGGGACTCTGAGCCCTGTCTCTATTGCCAAAATCGGGGTGGGGGGTCTAGAAAAGCCGGTATTTGTGGGGTATCTTCCGGCGGTACCCCGGGCATTGGGTATTGTCAGTGAGTTTCGGCTCTTGAGGGTTCGAATCCCTCCCCGGGCATAGCGGTACACCTCTTGCCATTTTGTGCGGCGCGATCCTGCCCCGACCGCTACGTCACTAAAGGAAGGGCACGATGGACTTCAAGGAAGTCAAGATCCCTGAAGGTGACCTCATCGGCTATAAGGACGGCGAGCTCATCATCGGCGATCACCCGGTGATCGGCGTGATGCGCGGTGATGGGATTGGCCTGGACATATCGCCGGTGATGCGGAATGTCGTGGACACGGCGGTGGAGAAGGCCTACACGCGCGAGCGAGCCATCTCCTGGTGCCCGCTCTACGCCGGGTTGGAAGGGCTCCATCACTATGGCAGCGAGTTCCCGGACGAGACGGTTGAGGCGATTCGCTACTTGAGGATCGCCATCAAGGGACCTTTCACCACACCGATCGGCGAGGAGACGCACGTCTGCCTGCACTGCGCCCACCAGCAGTACAAGCCCGGGAAGTGCGAAGCTTGCGGCAAGGATGACGGCGTTACCGAGCGTTTCCGCTCGATCAACGTCCGCTTCCGACAGCACCTCGACCTCTTCGCCTGCGTGCGGCCGGTTCGCTACTTCGAGGGGGTACCGGCGCCCAACAAGTACGCCGATAAGGTGAACTTCGTGATCTTCAGAGAGAACACCGAGGACGTCTACGCCGGCTACGACTACGAGAACGGCAGCGAGATGGCGCGGGCGATCATCGGGCTCATCAAGGATAAGACGGGCCGCGAGATCCGGGCCGATTCTGGTATCGGCATCAAGCCGATCTCGGTGTTCGGCACCGAGCGGATCGTGCGCAAGGCGCTGCAGTGGGCACAGGCCCAGGGCCTTCCCTCTGTGACGCTGGTCCACAAAGGCAACATCATGAAGTTCACCGAGGGCTCGTTCGCCAAGTGGGGATACGAGCTGGCGGAGAAGGAGTTCGGCGATATCACGATCAGCGAGAAGCGGCTGTGGGACGAGCTGGACGGCAAGATGCCGAAAGGCAAAATCCTGATGAAGGACCGGATCGCCGATTCGATCTTCCAGCAGATCCAGACGCGGCCCGATGAGTACTCGGTCTTCGCGCTGCCCAACCTGAACGGCGACTATCTATCCGACGCGGCGATCGCGCTGGTCGGCGGCCTCGGGCTCGGCCCGGGCGCCAACATGTCGGACGAGGTGGCGCTGTTCGAGGCCACGCACGGCACGGCGCCGAAGTATACGGGCCAGGACAAGGTGAATCCGGGTTCGCTCATCCTGTCGGCGGTGATGATGCTCAACCACATGGGTTGGAACGAAGCGGCCGAAATGATCATCAGCGGCATGGAGCAGGCCATCAAAGACGGGCACGTGACCTACGACCTGGCCAGGTTGATGAAGCGCGAGGGTCGGGAGGACGTGAACGAGGTTTCTTGCTCCGGGTTCGGCGAGGCGATCATTTCGCGGATGTAGTCGGTAGTCTTCGTTGACAGCGTATGTGTGTAGCCGGGTCGGCCGCCTGTGGCCGGCCCGGTCGTTTTTCCTCTGAACGGGGAACTTCGCTAGAATACCCCAGGAACACGGCCCGCAGGCACGGCGTTCATCCGGCAGAAACGAGCATCGCAACCAAGCCAAGGATACCTGAATGGAGCAACTCGCCGTACTCCTCGAGCGCTACGGGTACGCGCTGATCTTCGCAGTGGGGTTCCTCGAGTATATCGGGGCTCCGATCGCCAGCGTGCCGATTCTCGTCGTCGCCGGCGCCCTGGCGTCGATAGGCAGTCTTCCGCTGCCGGGGATCATCGTCGCGGCTGCGCTGGGCGGTCTCGCGAGCGACGTGATCTGGTACGCGGCGGCCCGAGTGCGGGGCAGGGGGTTGGTGGAAGCGGTCTGTGGCCTGGCGACCAATCCGATGGCCTGTGTCACGGTTGTCGAGAAGCGACTGCTGTCTGTCGGCCCGCGTTACCTGCTGCCGTCCAAGTTCTTGCCGGGCACGGCCAACCTCGCCGCGGCGGCGTCGGGCTTCGCAGGTATCGGCCTACGCAAGTTCATCGTATTCGATGGGATAGCGCTCGTTCTGTGGGCCGCGGCGTACACCACTGCGGGCTGGATCTTCTCCGCTCAAGTCGAGCGAGTCATCGAATGGGCGAGCGATTTCACGCTGTTGATCGTGGTGGGAGCCGCCGGACTGATCACCAGTGCCGGCGTCTGGAGGTTCCTGAAGGTGCGGATGCACCGTCCCCACCACGAGGCGGAGCGTGCTGCGGAAGCTGAGGGGGCCTACGGGGAGAGCCGGGCCACCGTCCAGCCGTCGTCTCCCAGCGTGTAACGCAAGCGATCGTGAAGCCGGTTCGCGCGGCCTTGCCAGAACTCTATGGCCTCGGGGATTACCCTGTAGCCACCCCAAAACGGCGGCAACGGCACGTCGGTCCGCTTGAAACGCGCCTCGTGCTCTCGGAACGACTCTTCAAGGTGGCGACGGTCGTCGATCGGGGTGCTCTGATCGGAGGCCCAGGCGCCCAGCTGGCTGCCACGCGGCCGTGTGGCGAAGTACTCGCGTGATTCCTGCTCCGGGAGCTTCTCTACTAGTCCCTCTATACGTACCTGGCGTTGCAGGCGCGGCCAGTGGAAGACCAGGGCCGCTCGGGGATTGTCCGTGAGGTCATCTGCCTTGCGGCTCTCGTAGTTGGTGAAGAAGCGGAACCCTCGCTCGTCGAAGCCCTTGAGCAGCATCGAGCGCGCCGACGGCCTGCCGTCCTTCGTGGCGGTGGCCAATGTCATGGCGTCCGGCAGGTATATTCCGGATCGCTGGGCGTCGTCGAACCATTCTGTGAAGAGGGCGAGCGGATCCGGGCCGGCCGTCTCCTCGGAGAGCCCTTTGAGAACTCCGCGGCCCAGTATGAAGAGAGATCGAAGCCGGGCTAAGAGTGATGGTTCTGCGTTTTCGACGTTCACGGTTTCAATGAGTGTGAGGGTTTCAAAGTCCGACGCAAGGCGGCCGGCCGGACTTCACGATCCGCCTGTATTCGCGTCCGATCGCCACTGCCAGGACCAACCAGATGAGCACCAGGACAACGTTTAGCGCCGCGAAATGCCGCGCCTGCATGGCGAGGAACGTCGTCCCGACGAAGATTACCACGGCCTGTAGCACGTCTCCAGCCCTCACGAAGAACGTGTCAATCGCCTGCTTCGCCTTGTACTTCTGCTCGCGCGTGCAGGGCAGGAACAGGACGTTGCGCACGGTGTTCTGCAGCGAGTAGTCCGTGGCGTTCTCCGCGGTCTTGCCCCAGCGGACGACGGCGAGCAGCGGGACGACAGCGATCATGGCGTAGGCGCCGAGCGAGATGAGCGGCAAGATTACGATGGCGATCCCGACGCCCAGGTACTTGATCACCCGCGAGACGACAAAGAGCTGCAAGAGCAGCGCAACCATGTTCACAACGCCGAAGAAGCCGGCCCAGAACGATCCGATGTATTCTCTCTCCGAGAGGCCGCCAGCCTGCCCGGCGGCTACCGCTTCCCCAGCGTTGACGCTCACCACGCTGGTGAGGACGTACTCACCGGTTGTGTTCACCCAGTTCAAGAACAACATGAGCAGCGCGATCATCAGCAGGTAGCGGCACTTGAGCACCATTGTGAACGGGTTCTCGGTTCCGGCCAGGTCGAGCTCCTTGGCCGTCTCCTCGAGCCGCGCCCGCGTGTCCTCCGGCGGTCGAGCCGGCTCGCGGCCCTCTTCCAAAGCTCGGCGGATGTCCTCGACCGGGATCTCGCCGGTCAACGTTCTCGTGACATCTTCGACTGGGATCTCACCGGTGAGCGCTTTCCGCACTTCGTCAAGCGGGATTTCCTGGGAAGCGGCAGGCATCGCGCTGGAGGTCAGGCTATCGGGTAGGTCTGCCTCGCTCCGCAGGCGCTCGCGGGCGTCGATGTAGTTCGTGGCGAGTAGGCTGACCACGAGGAACGCGGCGGCGAGCAGCATGGGTGGGTAGACCCCGGCCCACCCGATCATCCCGCCGGAGATGAAGCTGCCAGCGATTGCGCCGAATGACGCGCCGAACATCACGATCGGGAATAGCCGCTCTCCTTCATCCCGGGTGTAGATATCGTTGGCGAACGACCACAATTGGGCGACGACCATCATGTTGAAGATTCCGATCCAGAGGAAGAACACGATCCCCTGGACTATGCCGGGCACGCCCATCTGGAACACGATGAAGAAGACTCCCAGGCAAGCGGCGAAAAACAATGTGACCGTGTTGATGAGTCGGCGCCTGGGCAGTCGGTTGGCCAAAACCCCGTAAAGCGGAACCGCGCCTAGCAAGAGGAGCGCTATGCCGGCCGACATGTAGGCTTTCAGTTCCGGCCACTGGCCAATCAGCGCCTCGCGAACCGGCTTGATGCAGTAGTATGCCGTGAGGATCAGGAAGAGGTTCAGCGCGAGGAGCAGGACGGTCCCGCTTTCGCCGGCACGCACGTCGGCGAACAGGCGGAGGAGGCGATCCAGTGCGCTCGGCCTGTCTTTCCGCGTCACGCTATTCTCCTATCCGTCAGGGCGGCAAGTACTACGGCTGATTCGCGACGAATAGAACACGCTGGGTCCGGCGGCGCCAGACCGCCCCGCCAGATCTGCGTCGGTCCGGATCTGTGGGTCGTTTCAGATTAGCTGCGGAATCGCACTGCCAGCGCGACGACCGCGAGTCCGACGACTGCCATGGCGATGATGGGGATCATTGGAAGCCCTGATCCGTCGGGCGCCTGCTCGGCCTGGCGCCAGAAGAGGATGCCGCCCAAGACCAACGCGCCCGTAAGGGCCGCACCGATCCCCACGAACATCCCCGCGCTTCTTCTGGAGGCGCCGGTGTTCGCCTCGGCCATTCTCAGAGCCTGCTGGACCTCGTGCGGGCTCAAGCGGTGCGTCTGCTGATACTCGCGGACGACGGATTCGATCTTGTGGCCGAGTTCCCGGACCTGGGGGGAAGGGTGCGGGACGTGCCGTGGTGTCGGTACGTACATGACTTCTCCTTTGGCCGTTCCGTCGTTTCGACGCCGGGCCAAGGTTCCCGGCTGCTGGGCGGCCGGTCTCCGACGGTCCCTAGAGCCGGTCGAGGCGACGAGTTAGGGGCCGGTACATCGGGGACCTTCGCGTCGGGCGGCACATCCGCTATATTAGATGGCCCTACAAACGGACTCTACTCTCTACGTCTAACCTGTTGTTTAATAATAGGTTGGGTTACTTCTCTTCACAAGGAGTCGGATGACGAGCTTACAAGGCTACTTCGGTAGGTTCCGCCGCAACATAGTCGGCATCGACCAGACGTTCCGGTCGCCCTACGGCGAGCAACCGCTGGTGTACGCCGATTGGACCGCGAGCGGTCGGCTGTATCGACCGATCGAGGAGCGGCTCGTTAAGACGCTGGGACCTTTCGTCGGTAACACGCACACGGAGGCGGTCGTCACGGGCACTCGAATGACGCACGCTTACGTGCGGGCGCATGAGATCGTCAAGGAGCATGTGAACGCCGGTCCTAACGATGTGATCCTCACGCCCGGGTTCGGGATGACCGCGGCGGTCGTCAAGTTCCAACGCATGCTCGGTTTGAAAGTGCCGGATCCTCTGAGACCGTACGTGGCTCTGCCGGATGAGCTGAGACCGGTCGTGTTCGTGACTCACATGGAGCACCACTCGAACCATACCTCGTGGCTCGAGACGGTAGGTGAAGTGGTGAGCATCGAGCCGGACGAGCAGGGATTGGTCGACCTGGACAACCTGGAGACTTTGTTGGGCGAGTACGAGAGCCGCAGGCTCAAGATTGGGGCGTTCACCGCTTGCTCGAATGTCACCGGCATCCGGCTGCCGATTCATGAGATGGCGAGAATCGTACACGAGCATGGGGGATACTGCTTCGTCGACTATGCAGCCTCGGCGCCGTATGTGAAGATCGACATGCATCCGGACGACCCAACGGAGCGGCTGGATGCGATACTGTTTTCGCCGCACAAATTTCTCGGAGGTCCGGGTGCCTCGGGTGTGCTGATCTTCGACGCCAGCCTCTACGGAAGTGAGGTACCAGACCAGCCGGGCGGTGGCACGGTAGACTGGACGAACCCGTGGGGTGGCCGGAAATACGTTCACAACATCGAGGAGCGTGAAGACGGAGGGACGCCGGGGTTCCTTCAGGCCACCAGGACGGGGCTCTGCGTTCGGCTAAAGGAGGAGATGGGTGTAGAGAAGATGCTGGCTCGCGAAGAAGAGCTGCTGCAGATGGCTTTTGAGGGACTGCGAAAGATCCCGAGACTACGAATCCTCGCAGACCATATCGAAGACCGGCTCGCCATCATCTCCTTCTATGTGGAGGACGTCCACTACAACCTGATCGTCAAGTTGCTTAACGATCGGTTCGGCATCCAGACCAGAGGCGGGTGCGTATGCGCCGGCACCTATGGCCACTACCTGCTGAACGTCGACCCGGTCCAGTCGAAGCAGATCACCGACAGGATCGATGAGGGCGATCTATCGGAGAAGCCGGGCTGGGTGCGCGTTTCGCTCCACCCGACGACCACCGACGAGGAGTTGGAGTACATGATCGATGCGGTGGGGAAGATCGCGAGGAGCCACGGGGAGTGGTCGAAGGATTACACGTACTCGTCCTCACTCAACGAATATCGGTCTCAGGTTGGGGAACCGTGGGGCTCGGCGGATCTCGAAGCGTGGTTCGACTTGGAGGGTGAGTAGCGTGAATACAGGCAGCTTGCTCTACCTATCTCGTGACGATGTCGAGGCGGTCGGGCTCTCGATGGCCGCTATCATCGAGGCGCTCGAGGCGATGTTCCTCGCCAAAGGGAAGGGCGAGGTCGAGATGCCGCCCAAGCCGGGCATCCATCCGCGGAAAGACGCGTTCATCCACGCAATGCCGGCATACATCTCGAGCATGGGTGCCGCCGGGATCAAGTGGGTCTCGGGTTACCCGTCGAATGTCGAGCGCGGCCTCCCGTACATTTCGGGACTGTTGATGCTCAACGATCCCGACACGGGCATCCCGACGGCAGTGATGGACGCGACGTGGATCACAGCGATGCGGACGGGTGCGGCGACTGCGGTGGCGGCGAAGTACCTGGCACGCAGCGACAGCACTACACTGGGCATTCTCGCCTGCGGCGTGCAGGGGCGCAGCAACCTGGAGGCGTTGTCGTGTGTCTTTGATCTAGAGCTCGTGAAAGCGTACGACATCGCGCCGGCGGTCGCTGAGCGTTATGCGGTTGAAATGGGAGAGAGGTTCGGCGTGGCGGTTGAGGTTGTCGATCGCCCCAGAGATGCGGTCGCCGGTCTCGACCTGGTGGTCACGAGCGGCCCGATACTCAAGGACCCCAGCCCGACGATCGGGGCAGGCTGGCTGTCGCCCGGTGCCTTTGCCTGTCCACTCGACTTCGATTCGTACTGGAAGGGAGAGGCGTTGCGGGAGGCGGATCGCCTGGCTACGGACGATTTGGCGCAACTTGAGTACTACAGGACCGTCGGTTTCTTTCTTGACACGCCAGAGCCGTACGCCGACCTCGGCGAGATTGTCGCCGGCGCCAAGCCGGGCCGCAAGTCTGCGGAAGAGCGCACGATCTCCATCAACCTCGGGCTAGCGTTGGACGATATGGCGACGGCAATCCTGTTGTACCAGAAGGCGAAGCAGGCCGGCATTGGCAGCGAGTTGCCGCTGTAGCATGAGCGTTCCGCGGTTGGGTTCGACACCCGAGGTTGCGGCTCAGGACCCTACGTCCTCGGCTTTCTTCGCGGTGCGCTGCTCGGCATGCGTATACGAAGTCTCCCTGTCCATTCCGTAGGCGAGCCACGGGCACGGCTCCAGCGACTCCTCTTTCAGCAATGCGTAGAAGGTATAGGCCGAGAGCCCTGGCAGCCGCCGCGCCAGTCTTTCTGCGCCGAGTTTCGCCGGCCACGGATAGAGTGAGGAACCGAGCTGTGTCTCCAAGATATAGCCGGCATGCTGGAGCAGGAAATCCCGGAAGCTGCGGTGGGCAAAGCCGCGCACGTGTGGTCCTCCGATATCGATGGTGACCGGTTGGCGGCCGAAGAGCAAAACAGCGCGATTGAGTAGCGACGTGAGATTGGGGACCCCGACGGCCAACACGCCGCCCACCGCCAATACCCGGTCCATTTCTGCGAGCGCCCAGAACACGTTTTTCATGTGCTCCAGGACCTGATTACAGATGATCAGATCGAAGGCCCCGTCGTCGAAGGGCAGCTCATCCCTCTCGAGGTCCATGCGCTCGGTCCGGAAGTGCCGGCTTGCCGCCGTGAGGTGTTCGGGGTGGTGGTCAACACCGGTCACACGCTCGAGCGGAACCCCAAGAGCCTCTGCGTGCTGCATTGTGTAACCACCGGCACCACAGCCCACGTCCAGAACTGACCGCAACTCACGGCCCGCCGTAGCACGCGCCAGCAGATCCGTCATCGCGCTGCCGAGACGGGAATACTCCTTTCTGCCTTCCACGATGACGCCGACCAGCGAGCGCAGGGTTTGGTATGATCGCCCGAGGATGCTCATCCTATTAGCCCTCAACCCTCCTCGATCTCCTCCTCGATTACGTACTCGTCATCGACGATCTCGACCATCGGCCGCTCCTCGCGATTGACCGTCAGTTCGAAGATGTCGGGGCGGGCGTAGTGTCCGGCCACATCGAGCTGAAAGCGCGGCCCCAGCAGCTCGCGCGGGTCGATCTCGCCGTAGATGATCTTCTCCTCTTCGTTCAGCGGTTCGACGACGAACTTGCCGTCGGGGTCGACGATCATGCTGCCGCCCGGGTTGAGCCACTCGAGGTCGGGTGGTAGGAACTTGCTCTTGAAGTCGAGGCGGTCGGGTATGTCGTCGCGGTGCAGCGCGCTGCAGCAGCTGATAACATAAACGCGCCCTTCCTTGGCGGTATGGCGCACGGTGGAGGTCCAGGGCTCGCCGCGGTCCCAGGTGGGCGCGACATGGATCTGGGCGCCCCAGGCCCACATCGCGTAACGGGCGAGCGGCATGTAGTTCTCCCAGCAGGTGAGGCAGCTGAGTCGGCCGAGCTCGAGGTCGTAGACATCGAGAGTGCTGCCGTCTCCCAGTCCGTGTACGAGCCGTTCTCCGGCCGTGGGCATGATCTTGCGGTGCTTGCCGAGCATGTTCCCGTCCGGCCCGATGCAGAGCGTCGTGTTGAAGAGGGTGGATCCGCTCGCCTCCGAGTTTCGTTCGTTCATCCCGATGGTGACGGCGATGCCTGCCTTGCGAGCGGCAGCACAGAGCCGCTCCGTCGCGTCGCTGGGGATCGTGACAGCGTTGTCGAGCAGCTCGGTGTAGAGCTCTCGCAGGGCACGTGTGTTCGCCGGCGGTATGAACCAGACCCAAAGGGGGTAGGTGGGGATGAAGCATTCGGGAAAAACGGCGAGCTTCGCACCCCCGGCGGCCGCCTCGGCGATCAGACGGCAGGCCTTGTCGATCGTCGCCTCGCGGTCGAGGAAAACGGGCGCGGCCTGGACCGCGGCGACGAGGAAGGGATCGTGGCTGGGGCTGGTCATCACTGCCTCCCGGGCGTTATAAAACGGATTCAAAAGTCCGCACAAGCTATCCGGTACCGGCCGCGTCGTCCAGAAATAATGGGCCTGGCGCTGGCAACTGAACCCGGAGGAACGCCGTCGTGTGGTCGAGACGAACCACTATCTGTACAAGATACAGGCCCTGCGTCCGATGCAGCGCTCGCTATCATGAACGACGATCCCGCCGTCAAGGAAGGGGCGATGCGGGCGGAGCTGTACCCCTATCAGATCGCATTCATGCGCGGCGCCTACTCGGCGCCGGCAGCCGTGTCTGGCGTGGCGACGTACCGTGAGACTGGAGGACATGATGTCGTTTCAGCGCGCTCTTGAGGTGAAGCTGCTGTCCACGAGGGCCGCAGCCGCTCTAGCGGTCGTGACCCTGCTGAGTTTCTCAGCGCCGCTCGACTCGTTGGCGTTCCAGCCGGAAGACGAAGTCCCGACGATCGACAACAAGACCCGAGGCATGGCACAATTCGTCGGGTTCTTCGATCTGTATTGGGACGGGTCGGAGGGCAAGCTCTACTGGGAGATCGACCGCTGGGGGACCGAGTTCCTGTATCAGGTGTCTCTGGCATCGGGGTTGGGCAGCAACCCCGTGGGGCTGGATCGCGGTCAACTGGGCAGCACCTACGTTCTCGAAGCAAGGCGTGTCGGGCCGACCGTTCTGCTGGTCGAGCCGAACTATGGATACCGCGCCCGCTCAAACAATCCGTACGAGGTCCGGGCCGTCGAGGATGCCTTCGCCCCGTCCACCCACTGGGGCTTCAAGGTCGAGGCGCAGACGGGCGATCGAGTGCTGGTCGACGCCACCGATTTCTTCCTGCGCGACACTCACGGTGTGGCTCGGCGAATCGAGAGGGCAGGGCAGGGGACATTCAAGCTCGATCGCAGTCGCAGCGTCTTCTACCTGGCGCGCACAGCCGGGTTTCCGCACAACACGGAGATCGAGACATCGCTGACCTTCACCAGCGAGCAACCGGGGCCGCTGGTGAGCAACACGGCGGCGTCCGGGAATGCGGTGACGCTCCGGCAGCATCACTCGCTCGTCCAGTTGCCCGACGACGGCTACGAGCCGCGGGCCGTCGATTCTCGAGTCGGGGCCTTCGGTGTCAGCTTTCACGACTACGCCGCGCCCATCGATCAGCCGCTCGAGGTCCGCTGGGTGGCCCGTCACCGTCTCGAAAAGAGAGATCCGAGCCTCGCCCGGTCCGAGCCGGTGGAGCCGATCGTCTACTACCTGGATCCCGGGGTCCCGGAGCCGATCGCGAGCGCGCTGATCGAGGGCGCCGCCTGGTGGAACGAAGCGTTCGAGGAGGCGGGCTTCATCGACGCCTTTCGGGTCGAGGTCCTACCTGAAGGCGCCGATCCAATGGACGTGCGCTACAACATGATCCACTGGACGCACCGGTCGACTCGCGGCTGGTCGTACGGTGGATCGGTCGTTGACCCGCGCAGCGGCGAAATTCTCAAGGGAAACGTGAACCTCGGCAGCCTGCGGGTCCGTCAGGACCACCTGCTTGGGACAGGCCTAGTCTCCCCGTTCGGCGCCGCCATCGGCGAGTGCGACCTGGCCGCGGGGCCCACGTTCGACTACTTGGCTGCCGTTGCAGACGGCTCCGATGCGGTGGAGATGGCGCTGGCTCGCCTGCGCCAACTCTCGGCTCATGAGGTTGGCCATACTCTCGGGTTCGCCCACAACTACATCGCCAGCGCTTACGGGCGGTCGAGCGTGATGGACTACCCGGCGCCGCTGGTCACCATCGCGGAAGGCGGCGCCCTCGATCTGTCGGATGCTTACGACGTTGGGATCGGCGAATACGACAAGTTCGCCGTCAAATGGCTCTACGGTGAGTTCCCAGAGGGCACTGACGAGGCCGCGGCGCTTGATCGGATCGTTCGGGATGCTTTGGATCGGGGCGTGCGCTTCATAACCGACCGGGACGCACGGCCGGCGGGCGCCGCCCACCCGCTGGCCGCTCTGTGGGATAACGGCTCCGATCCAGTCGCGATGCTGGAGCACGAGGTCGAAGTGCGGCGGATCGGCCTGGAGAACTTCGGCGCCTCGGCGATTCGGTTGGGCGAGCCGATGGCGGCGCTCGAAGAAGTGCTGGTGCCCCTGTATCTGCACCACCGCTATCAGGTCGAGGCTACCGCGCACTCGCTGGGCGGTGCCGACTACAACTTCGCACTTCGCGGCGACGGCCAGATGACGATCGAGATCGTTCCGGGGGCGCGGCAGCGCAGAGCGCTGGACGCCATGCTGCTGACCATCGAGCCCGAGTTCCTGGCGATTCCCGAGCGCATACTCCAGCTCATCCCGCCGCGCGCCTTCGGCATGAGCAGCGGCGAGCTGTTCGCGAGCCGCACGAGCCCGACCTTCGATCCGTTGAGCGCGGCGACGACCGCCGCCGACCTGACGATCGGGTTCATCTTTCAGCCCCAGCGCATGGCCCGACTGGTCGAGTTCCATGCCCGTGACGAGTCGTCGCCTGCACTCGCCGAGGTCGTCGACCGCACACTCGAGGTGAGCTGGTTCGCGCCGGCGGAGGAAACGCCGTACATGCAGGAGGTCCGTCACGCGGTCGAGCGGGTTGTCCTGGACCGGCTGCTCGCCGAAGCTGGAAGCGCCGAGAACACGCCGCAGGTACGCGCGGTGCTGACGGCGCAGGTGGCGAGCCTGTCGGCGTGGCTGGCTGAGCTGGAGAGCCCGACGCCTCACCAGCGCCTGGCGCTCGATGATATCAGTCGTTGGTGGCAGCGGGCGGAAGGAACGACGCCAGCCACGGAGGTACCGGGAACGCCGCCGGGCAGTCCGATCGGCCAGCGGCGCAACCGCTAGGGGTGAGCTAGAGGGCGGGCAGCCCGTCCTCCAACCAAGAATGGTCGCCTTCGAGCACCCGCTGGGCCAGCCGGTAGGTGGCTCTATCGTCGTTCTTGAAGACCTGGCGGAACAGAGACTCGACGCGGCGTCGACTGTGGCGGCAGAAGACGTCGGCAACTTCGAGGGCGCCGGACTCACCCTGTTTGGCCAGCGCCACGGCCCGGGAGCTGGCGACGGCCATGGCGAAGAGCTCGGCCCCGATATCGACCAGTCGTCCCAGCACCGCCTGGCGTTTCTCGAGCCTGGGACCGAAGCGGATCATGGCGTGGAAAAGGGTGCGCGCCAGGCGCCGCGCGCCGCGATCGACATAGCGCACGTGCCCGGCCAGCCGGCCGAACTCGGAATAGCGCGGCCAGAGTCCCCAACCGATCCAGCGCGTCGGATACCACCAGGCGTAGAAGGCCGCCGCTCTGGCGAGAGCCTTGAGCTTCGAGGCGATCCCGGCCTTGGGGTCCACCAGGTCGCCGGCCACCGACAAATGCGTGTCCAGTGCCTCACGCGCGATGAACAGCCGCATGATCTCGCTCGTCCCTTCGAAGATCCGGTTGATACGCGAGTCTCGCAGCATCCGCTCGACCGGGACGGGGCGCTCCCCACGTGCGCGAAGCGATTCGGACTTCTCGTAGCCGCGGCCGCCGCGAATCTGCAGCGCATCGTCGATTAGCTTCCAGCCGACCTCGGTGTTGAATAGCTTGGCGACAGCCGCTTCGAGCCGGATGTCGTATTCGCCTGCATCCGCCATCGCCGACGCGATGTCGGCGACCGACTCGAGGGCGAATGCATTCGCCGTCATCGCGCCGACCATCTGCGCGACCGCGTCGTGCTTGCCAATCTCGGTGCCCCACTGCGTCCGCTCGCTCGCCCATTCGCGTGAGATCTCCACCGCACGCTTGGCTCCGTACGCCGCACTCATCGGCAGCGTCAGTCGGCCCGTGTTGAGCGTGACCAGTGCGAGCTTTAGCCCGGCTCCCTCCTTCAACAGCACGTTCTCCTTGGGAACGCGAACGTCGTTGAAGCGGATGACGCCGTTGTAGATGGCATCGAGGCCCATGAAGTGGCAGCGCTGGACCAGCTCGACGCCGGGCCAGTCGGTCTCGATGATGAACGCCGTTATGCGGCGCGGGCCGGTACGTGCCATGACGACCAACAGCTCGGCCAGCGTTCCGTTGGTCGTCCACATCTTCTCGCCGTTCAGTATGTAGGCTTCGCCGTCCTCGCTCAGCTCGGCCGTCGTCGTGATGCGCGCGGGGTCCGAGCCCACGTCTTTCTCGGTGAGGGCGAAGGCTGAGATCGCCCCCTTGGCCAGCCGCGGCAGGTACTTCCGCTTCTGCGCTTCCGTGCCGAAGAGCTTGAGCGGTTGGGGCAGCCCAATGGACTGGTGGGCCGAGAGCAGCGCGGTCAGCGAGCCGTCGACGCTGGAGACCATACCGATGGCCTTCACGTAGGTGCGCTGCGACAGCCCGAGGCCGCCGTATTTCGCCGGGATCTTGATCCCGAACGCACCGATCGTCCTTAGCCGCTCGATGACATCCTCGGGGATCTCGCGCTCGCGCTCGATTCTATCGGAATCGACGCGGCGCAGCAGTTCGTCCAGCTGCCCGAGGAAGGGAACGGCTCGGCACTCCTCTTCCGGGTCGTGCTCGGGGTAGGGGTGGATGAGGTCTAGGCGGAGGTCCCCGGCGAACAGCTCGCGCACGAAGCTGGGGCTCGCCCAGTCGGTCTCGCGGGCGGCCTCGGCGACGGCCCGCGCTTCCTGCTCGTTTACCAGTGGCCCGGTGGTTTCCCGTGGTTTCTGACGCTCTATCGTTTTTGCTGCGATCGTGGTAGTCATCTATCTCGACCTCGTATCTGGTTATGGGTCGTGCCCGGGTAGGCGCGGCCCCCGATTCCTGCTGCTAGATAAACGAGATTCCGCTCTCTCAGGTTCTCGCGCCCACCCCCTGGCGCCACGCAAAACCTTTCGCAACCATCCTGCGTACGGAATCACGAAGCACATTCAGCCCAGTGCCGCGTAACGAGCTCGGAGGCGCCCATGGCAGAGCCCCGCACCCCTACCGGTGTGCTCCGCGAGGAGCATCAGCTGATCCTCAGAGTACTCGATGTCCTGCAGGCGCTGCTGGAGAAGGGGGAGGCCGGCGAATGGGACCTCGACGCGATGAGGGAGTGCGTCGAGTTCTTCCGGCTGTTCGCTGACGCCTGCCACCACGGCAAGGAAGAGGATCTGCTGTTTCCCGAGTTGGAGGCGCGGGGGATTCCTCGGGAGGGTGGCCCGATCGCCGTGATGCTCTTCGAGCACAAACAGGGTAGGGGGTTCGTAGCGCGGATGGCCAAGGCTCTGGAGGATGCAGGCGGCGGCGGAGTCGAGCCGCTGAACAGGCTCGATCATGCGGCCCGCTCCTACCTCGAGCTGCTTCGCGCCCATATCAACAAAGAAGACAACGTGTTGTTCAACATGGCCGACCAGATGGTGGATAGGCCGGGCTGCGAGCTGCTTTGCGGCCAGTACGACGTCGTCTGCGCGCGCCACTTCGAGGGGCGGACGAAGGAGCATCTGGAGATCTTGGCGGGCAACCTTTTAGGTCGGTACGGCCATCCATAGAGAGGGAATACCCATGACGATCCTGAGACGTATGGTAGGAGGCCTGTGTGTTTTCATGCTGGTGGCGTCGGCGGCCCCAGGCGGCCTCGGCGCTCAGACCAAGCTGCTCCGCTTCCCGGACATTCACGGCGACCGGGTCGTGTTCATGTACGCCGGCGACCTGTGGACCGCGTCGGCGAGCGGCGGCACGGCGACGCGCCTAACAGCCCACCCGGGCCTGGAGCTCTTCCCCAAGTTCTCGCCGGACGGCCGCTGGATCGCCTTCACCGGCCAGTACGACGGCGATGAGCAGGTCTACGTGATGCCGGCGACCGGCGGGGTACCGAAGCAGCTGACCTACTACCCGGCCTTGGGCCCGCTGCCACCGCGCTGGGGCTATGACAACCTGGTTTACGGCTGGACGCCTGATGGCTCGGCGGTGCTCTTCCGCTCGGCACGCGGGGACGCTTGGGCCTTATCCGATGGTCGCTTGTATGCCGTGCCGCGGGAAGGTGGCTTCCCGAAGGCACTGCCGGTCCCGACTGCGGGGGCAGGTGATTTTTCGCCCGATGGCACACAGCTCGTCTACTCGCATCCCTTCCGCGACTTCCGCAGCTGGAAGCGGCACGAGGGCGGCTGGGCGCAAGATGTCTTCATCTTCGATCTCGAGACGCATGACACCGAACTGATAGCCGACCATCCGCGGGCCGATCGCGATCCGATGTGGCTCGGCGACCTGATCTATTTCACTTCGGACCGCGATGGCACCAACAACCTCTACTCTTACAATCCTGCCGACGGCGCTACAACGCAGCTCACCGACTACTCGACCTGGGACGTACGCTGGCCGAGCCGCGACGAGACGAGCCGGATCGTCTACGAACTGAACGGCGAGCTCGTTATCTACGATGTCCGTGACGCATCGGCCACGCCAATCTCGATTAGCGTGCCGACCGACGGAGTCGCGATGCGGCCGTCGCGCATCAACGTGGCCGGGGACATCGAGGACTTTGAGCTGAGCCCGCAGGGCGAACGAGCGCTGTTCGTGGCGCGTGGCGATGTGTTCACAGCGCCGATCGAACACGGCCCAACCCGCAACCTGACGCGCTCTACGGGAGCTCACGAACGGCTGGCGCGCTGGTCGCCCGACGGGTCGAAGATAGCCTTTGTCAGCGACGTGAGCGGCGAGGAAGAGATCTACCTGATCAACCAGGACGGCTCGGGCGAGCCGGAACAGCTCACCAGCGGCAGCGCGGCGCGGCTCTACGCACCGGTTTGGTCGCCCGACGGTTCGCAGGTCGCTTACAGCGACAAGGAAGGAAAGATCTACGTCCTCGACGTGGAGTCGAAACAGAAACGCGAGATCGCCGATGAGAAGTCGGGACAGGTGACGGACTACACCTGGTCCCCCCACGGCGGCTATCTCGCCTTCACCCTGACGGACCATTCGGGCTTCGGCTCGATCTACATATACAGCCTGGCCGATCGGCAGCTGCGCCGGGTCACCGGCGAGTACTTCGCCGAGTTCGCGCCGGCCTGGGGTCCGGAAGGGGACTACCTGTTCTACATGACCGAGCGTGAGCTGGCTCCGCAGATTGGCATCTTCGAATGGAACTATGTGGTTGACCGATCGACGTACATCTACGCCCTGGCGCTGCGGGAGGACGTGGAGCATCCGTTCCCGCCGCAGAGCGACGAGGTCACCCTCGATGGCGATGGCGATGGCGATGGCGATGGGGAGGAGGAGGAAGGGCCGATTCGGATCGATTTCGAGGGGCTCGCTCGGCGCGTGGTTCGGGTACCGATCGACGCAGACAACTTCGGCGGCCTGGCGGCGGTCGAGGGCCACCTGCTGTATTTCCGCGGTACGCCTGGCTACTACGGCCGGTCGGCTGACTCGCGGCCTGCGATCAAGATCTTCTCCATGGAGGATCGCGAGGAGTCGACACTGGCGGAGGGTGTGGGAGGCGCGGCGCTGTCGTTCGATGGCAAGAAGATCCTGATCCGCGAGGGCGGTAGCTTCAGACTCTACGATGTCAAGCCAAGTCCAGGCTCGGGGAAGGCGGTGTCGACGTCAGGCATGTTCGTCGACAGGGTCCCGGCCGAGGAGTGGGAGGAAGTCTTCGAGGAGGTATGGCGTCGGTTCCGTGATTTCTTCTATGTCGAGAATATGCACGGCTACGACTGGGAGGCACTGCGCGAGCAGTACCGCCCCTGGCTGCAGCACGTCGCCCACCGCTCGGACCTCAACTACGTGCTCACCGAGATGGTGTCGGAGCTAAACGTCTCACATGCATACATAACAGGCGGCGACTTCGAGATCCCACCGCGCCCTCGGTACGCACTGCTGGGGGCGCGCTTCGAGCTGGACGAAGGCTCGGGCCGTTATCGCGTCGCGAGGATCTACGAAGGCGATAACGGTGAGGACCGCTATCGCTCGCCGCTCACTGAGATCGGAGTCGACGTCGCGGTGGGCGATTACGTCCTGGCCATCGACGGTGAGGGATTGCGGGCGCCGCAGAACATCTACCAGGTACTGCGTCACAAGGCCGGGAGCCCGTTAACGCTGACGGTCAACGATCGTCCGCGAACGAGCGGCTCGCGTGATGTCACGGTGACGCCCGTGACGAGCGAACAGCCGCTGAAGTACTACACGTCGGTGGCGGAGAAGCGCAGGCAGGTGGAGGAGGCCACCGACGGGCGCGTGGGCTATCTGCACATCCCGGACATGGGCGCCAACGGGATCCGCGAGTTCATCAAGTGGTACTACGGCCAAATCCGCAAAGAAGGCCTGGTCGTCGACGTGCGCAGCAACGGTGGCGGCAACGTCTCGCAGATGATCATCAATCGCCTGAGCCGGGAACTGTTGGGCACGCGTTTCGCCCGCACCAACGAATATGTAAGCACTTTTCCGAACCAGGTGTTCTACGGCCACATGATTTGCCTGATCAACGAGACCTCCGGGTCGGATGGCGACATCTTCCCGGCCCGCTTCAAGAAGGCAGGGCTCGGTCCGCTGATCGGCGTGCGGACGTGGGGCGGGGTGATCGGCATCACCGGGCACGGCCCGCTGATCGACGGCGGCGGCGTGAACGTGCCGCAGTTCGGCACTAACGACATCGAGGGAAGCTGGATCATCGAGAACTACGGCGTGGCGCCGGACATCGAGGTGCAGAACACGCCGCGGTCGGTGGTCGAGGGACGCGATCTGCAGCTGGAGCGCGGCATCGCCGAGATCATGGCGATGATCGAGGCGGACCCGATGCGGTTGCCCGATCGGCCGGCCGATCCCGTGAAAACGAAGTAGGCGTATTGGGAATTCGGCAATCCATGACTACTTGATCAATTGAGTGCTTGACTACTCGAATTGAGAATTGATTGGGCAACGGCCGCATTCCGAATTCGAAGGCTCAATTATTCAAGTATTCAATTAGTCATGGATTCCCGAATTCCCATCACAAGAAGGGGGTTCCCATGACGAGTACACGACGTATCACGGTGCTATGCCTTAGCGTCTTGGTGCTGGCCCAGGTGCTGGCCTCGGGCACCGCCGACGCCCAGACCAAGCTGCTGCGATTCCCGGACGTTCACGGCGATCGCGTGGCCTTCATGTACGCGGGTGACATCTGGGTCGCCCCCGCGAACGGTGGGACCGCCACTCGGCTGACGACGCACCCGGGTCTAGAGCTGTTCCCCAAGTTCTCGCCGGACGGTCGCTGGATCGCGTTCACCGGCCAGTACGATGGTGACGAGCAGGTCTACGTGATGCCGGCTACGGGTGGGGTACCCGAGCAGCTGACCTTCTATCCGGCTCGCGGTCCGATGGCGCCGCGCTGGGGCTACGACAACCAGGTCTACGGCTGGACGCGTGACGGCACGGCGGTGCTCTTCGGTTCGCTGCGTGACGCCTGGGACATAGGCGACCGGAAGTTGTTCACGGTTCCCCGTGCGGGCGGATTCCCGCGAGCACTGCCAATACCTATCTCCGGGGCCGGCGACTACTCGCCGGACGCCAGTCGTGTGGTCTACTCGTACCCGTTCCGTGACTTCCGGTCCTGGAAGCGGCACGAGGGCGGCTGGGCGCAGGACGTCTACATCATGGACCTCGGGACGTTCGACAGCGAGCGGGTCGCCGACCATCCACGTGCCGACCGCGATCCGATGTGGATCGGTGACATGGTCTACTTCACGTCGGACCGCGACGGGACCAACAACCTCTACTCCTACGATCCGGCCAGTGGTGCGACGACGCAGCTGACGGATTACACCACCTGGGACGTGCGTTGGCCTAGCCGCGGTGAGGACGGCCGAATCGTCTACGAACTAAACGGCGAGCTGGTGATCTACGACGTCGGCGATGCCTCGACGACGCAGATGTCGATCGACGTGCCGACCGACGCGGTGGCGATGCGGCCGTCGCGGATCAGCGCGGCGGGCAACGTTGAGGATTACGAGTTGAGTCCGAAGGGCGAACGCGCGTTGTTTGTCGCGCGTGGGGACGTCTTCACCGCGCCGATCGAGCACGGGCCGACGCGCAACCTCACCCGCTCGCCGGGATCCCACGAGCGGCTGGCGCGCTGGTCGCCGGACGGATCGAAGATCGTGTTCATCAGCGATATGACCGGTGAGGAGGAGCTATATCTGATCGACCAGGACGGTTCGGGCGAGCCGGAGCAGTTGACCGAGAACAGCGACGGCCGATTGTACCCTCCGGCCTGGTCGCCGGACGGATCGCATATCGTCTACAGCGACAAGGAAGGGAAGATCTACGTCGTCGATGTCGCGACCAAGCGGCGGAGGGATATCGCCGACGAGCCTCAGGGCCAGAACGCCAGCTACGAGTGGTCGCCGAACGGCGGCTACCTGGCCTTCAACCTCTCGAACCCGAACGGCACCAATTCGATCTACATCTACGAACTGGATGGCAATCGGTTGCACCGGGTAACGGGAGAGCTGTTCAACGAGTATTCGCCGGAATGGGATCCGGAGGGTGACTACCTGTTCTACCTGGCGAATCGGAACTACGTGCCGCAGTTCAGTGCCTACGAGTTCAACTATGCGGTTGACCGCCCGACCTCGATCTACGCCTTGGCGCTGCGCGAGGACGTGGAGCATCCGTTCCCGCCGCGGAGCGACGAAGTGACTGTTGATAGCGAGAACGACAACGAGGGTGATGAGGAGGAGGAAGGGCCGATTCGGATTGACTTCGATGGTCTTGCTGATCGTGTCGCCCAGGTGCCGGTGGGGCAGGGCAACTTCGGAGGCCTATCGGCGGTCGAGGGGAACCTGATCTACATCGCCGGTCCGCCGGCTGTATTCGGGCCTAGTGGTCAGAGCCCGTCGATCAAGATCTTCTCGATGGAGGACCGGGAGGAAGAGACGTTGCTCGACGAAGTGGGCAACTACGCGCTCTCGTTCGATGGGAAGAAGATCCTCGTCAGGCGGGCCGGCGCATTCCAGCTCTACGATGTGAAGGCCAACGCCTCGGGCCCCAAGACGGTCTCCACGTCGGGTCTGAGGGTGGACCGGGTGCCGGCTGAGGAGTGGGAAGAAGTGTTCGAAGAGGTGTGGCGCCGCTTCCGCGACTATTTCTACGTCGAGAACATGCACGGCTACGACTGGGAGGCGCTGCGCGAGCAGTACCGGCCGTGGCTGCGACACGTAGCCCACCGGTCCGACCTGAACTACGTGCTCACCGAGATGGTGGCTGAGCTCAACGTATCGCACGCCTACATTATGGGCGGCGACTTCGAGATCCCGGCCAGGCCGCGGGTAGCGCTGCTGGGGGCGCGCCTCGAGCTGGACGAGGGCTCGGGCCGCTATCGGATCGACCGTATTTACGAGGGCGACAACCACGAGAGCAAGTACCGGTCGCCGCTCACCGAGATCGGGGCCGATGTGTCTGCTGGCGACTACATCCTGGCCATTAACGGTGAGGAGCTGCGGGCTCCCGAAAATCCGTACCGCGTGCTGAGCGGCAAGGCCGGCAATCCTCTGACGCTTACGGTGGGGAGCCGCCCGGATATGAACGGTGCTCGGGAAGTCACGATCAACCCGGTGACCAACGAATCGGCGCTCAAGTACTTCAGCTGGGTAGAGGAGAAATACCGATATGTTGAGGAGGCCACGGATGGTCGCGTCGGGTACATGCACATCCCCGACATGAGCAGTGATGGGATTCAGGAGTTCATCAAGTGGTTCTACGGCCAGGTCCGCAAGGAAGGCTTGATCATCGATGTGAGGGGGAACGGCGGCGGATTCGTCTCACAGCTGATCATCGATCGCCTGCGACGCGAGCTACTGCAGACCGGGTTCTCCCGCACCTACGAATGGCCGGGCACATATCCGGACGTGGTCTTCCACGGGCATCTGGTCTGCTTGATTAACGAGACGTCGGCCTCCGACGGTGACATCTTCCCGGCGGCGTTCAGGCAGGCGGGGCTCGGGCCGCTGATCGGAGTGCGGACCTGGGGTGGCGTGATCGGCATCTCCGGTTACGGGCCGCTGATCGACGGCGGCGATGTGGCCGTGCCGCAGTTCGGCACGAACGATGTGGACGGAAGCTGGATCATCGAGAACTATGGCGTGGCGCCGGACATCGAAGTGCGGAACACGCCCAGGTCGGTGATCGAGGGACGCGATCTGCAGCTGGAGCGCGGTATCGCCGAGATCATGGCGATGATCGAGGCGGACCCCAAACGGTTGCCTGATCGGCCGGCCGATCCTGTGAAAACGAAGTAAGCGTATGGGGAGGCCGGTGAGGTAGCTCGGCATCCGGGTTTGGGCGTCGGGGCGGGCCGTTTCGCTCCGGCCTCCCCCGCGCTCCCGGCTGCGCCGGGAGCGCGGGCTCGCCAAAACCAGCTCCGCTCAACG
>CP070812.1:3092338-3123914 GCA_020344015.1 Gemmatimonadota bacterium | reverse complement strand
ACGACGCGCTGATCCACGCCGCGCGTTCGCCGGCACCTCGATGATCCATGCCTGAGGCCACCATGGGCCGTCGCGAGGCGGCCAAGCGTGCTCGCATCGAAGAGCGAGATGGGCTTTGCGGGATTTGCCCCGCCGGTTGCTGGGTGACCGTTACCCTGGAGGACGGGCGGCTGGCGAGCGTACAGCCGCAGGATCACCCGCTGGGGATGATCTGCACCAACGGCGCACACTCATCGGAGATCGTACACGACCCCGATCGACTCCGGCACCCGATGCGTCGCGTGGGTCCCAAGGGGACGTCCGAGTTCGAGCGCATCGGCTGGGACGAAGCGTTCGAGATCATCGTCGAGGCCCTCGGTAAGATCAGAGATGAGTCGGGCCCGGAAGCGACCGCGATTTACACGGGCCGCGGCGGCTTTGAGCTCGCACTGTGCGATGTGTTCCAGCCCGCGGGCGTAGCCATCTCGTCCGCCTCCAGCGTTCTCTTCCCCTTCGGCTCACCGAACACGCTGGGTGTTGGTGCTCTCTGTTACGTGTCCTTCGCGATGATCGCGCCGCACGTCACGTTCGGCGAGTACTACCACACGACGGATCACGACATCGAGAACGCCGAGCTGATCGTGATTTGGGGGGCCAACCCGGCCACCGACTCGCCGCCGCTGGCCGACGAGCAGATCAAGCGCGCCGTACAGCGTGGCGCTGAAGTCGTCTGCATCGATCCGCAACGCAACCATACGGCACGCGAGGTCGATGCCGAATGGGTGCCCATCCGCCCGGGTACCGACGGCGCACTAGCCCTCGGCCTGATCAACCTGTTGATCGAGGAAGAGCTGTACGATGAAGAGTTCGTCAAGTACTGGACCGTCGGCTTCGATCAGCTAGCCCAATACGTGCAGCACTATCGGCCAGAGGTTGTGGAGGAGATCACCGGAGTACCAGCGACGAAGGTCATCGACCTCGCGCGTCGCATCGCCCAAGCTCGCGGCGCCTGCCCCATCATGTACACGGGGCTCGAGTACTCCGACAGCGGCGTCCAGGCGATACGCGCGGTTTTCACGCTCTGGGCGCTGGCCGGTCAACTCGATGTCCCCGGCGGCCTCGCCATTCGCATGCGAGAGAACCAGTTCCCGATCAACCGGGCCGGGCTGATTCCGAATCCGAGTGTGAAGAAGGCCCTTGGCCGCGATCGTTTTCCCGTCTATAGCATGTACCGCGGCGAGTCACATGCGATCGCGCTGCCCGACTCGGTGCTGAAGGGCGAACCGTACAAGATCCGCGGGCTCATCGTCCTGGGCGGATCCATCATCACCGCCTGGCCCGAGCCGCAGGTCTGGCGCGATACGCTCAGCTCCCTCGACTTTCTCGTCAGCATCAACCGCCATCACACGGCCGACTCCGCCTACGCCGACATCGTCCTGCCTGCCACCACTATGTACGAGATCACCTCGTACATGACGTACGGCCCTATCTTCAAGATCCGCGAGAAGCTGATCGAGCCCGTCGGCGAGGCGCGTAACGATTATCTCATCCTTACGGAGCTGGCGGAGCGGTTGGGTTACGGTGACGCTTATCCGCGCAGCGAGGAAGACCTGCTGCACCATGTGCTCGAAGGCTCGGGCTTCACATTGGAGGAGGTGCGTGCGGCGGGTGGCGAAGTGCAGATCCCCACGGCGATGATGCAATACAAGAAGTGGGAGAAGGGGATGCTGCGCGCGGACGGTGAGCCTGGCTTCGCGACGCCGTCGGGAAAGTTCGAGATCGCGTCAAGCGTTCTCGAAGAGCACGGCTACGACCCGCTCCCCGTCTACACCGAACCGGCTGAAGGGCCGCTGGCGCAGCCGGAGCTGGCTGAGGATTACCCTCTCGTATTCAACTCGGGCGCACGCATCTTCGCCGACTTCCGAACACAGCATCACGGAGTTCCGGGGCTCAATCGCAAGGCACCCATCCCACAAGTGACTATCAACACACGAGATGCAGTTGCACGCGGAATCGAGAACGGCGACCGGGTCTGGGTGGCGACCCCGCGCGGCAGGGTTCGCTTCCAGGCGCGGGTCACCGACGACATCGTCGAGGGCGCCATCGACGCCAACATGGGAGGCGGCGGCCCACTGGGCCCCAAGGAATGGCAGGAGTGCAACGTCAACGACCTTACGGACCTCAACCGCTACGACCCGATCTCGGGTTTCCCGGTATACAAAGCGCTGCTCTGCGAGGTGGTCAGGGCGGAGGGCTCGAACGGTTCCGGGCGCCTCGCCGAGGACGAGAGCGAAGCGGTGGTCGAGATCGCCAAGCCGGTTAAACCGCGGAGGCGGGTCTACCTGGACCACAACGCGACGACGCCGCTGGACCCCGAGGTGCTCGAGACGATCCTACCGTTCCTGGCTGACGAGTACGGCAACCCATCCAGCATCCACAGCCGTGGGGTCGAGGCGCGTGATGCGGTGGAAGCGGCCCGCAGAAAGGTGGCCCAGGCTCTGAACTGCACGGCGCGCCGCATCGTGTTCACTGGCAGCGGCTCCGAGTCAGACAACTTGGCCATCAAGGGTGTGGCGTTCGCGCGGCGCAACGCGGGCAACCACATCATCACGTCGACGGTCGAGCACCCGGCGGTGCTGCAGACCTGCGAGTCGTTGAGGGAGTTCGGCTTCCGGATCACCTGCCTGGACGTCGACTCCGACGGAAAGGTGAGCCCTGAGGCGCTCGCAGCTGCTATGACCCCCCAGACGATCCTCGTCAGCCTGATGATGGCGAACAGCGAGGTCGGCACGATCAACCCGATCGCCGAGCTGGCTCGGGTCGCTCGTCAGCACGGCGCACTGTTCCACACCGACGCGGTTCAGGGGCTCGGCAAGTTGCCTGTCGACGTGCAGGAGCTGGGCGTCGACCTGCTCTCAGTTTCCAGTCACAAGATCCACGGGCCCAAAGGGATGGGCGCCCTCTACGTGCGCCAGGGCGTCGAGCTGTCGCCTGTCATCCACGGCGGCGGTCAGGAGCGCAAGCTGCGCGCAGGTACCGAGAACGTGCCGGGCATCGTCGGGTTCGGTAAGGCCTGCGAGCTGGCCGTGCGCCGCCTGAATCACAGGGAGATGGAGCGGGTGCGAGGGCTGCGCGACAGCTTGGAGGCGGGCATAAGACAACTGGTCCCTGGGGCAAAGCTCAACGGCCATGCGACACAGCGGTTACCGAACACGCTCAACATGACGCTGCCCGAGATGCGCGGCGAGTCGCTCGTCCTCTTCCTCGACCGGCACGGCGTCTTCTTCTCATCCGGGTCCGCCTGCAAGTCGGGCAATCCGGAACCCTCGCACGTACTGATCGCGATGGGGCTCAGCGACGAGGAGGCGCACTGCACCATCCGGATGTCGCTTGGCGTTGGCAATACAGAGGAGGACATCGGCTACGTGCTGGCGAGCCTGGCCGAGGTCATCGGCGACCGCCAGAGCAGCGTGCGCTTCGTCGGCTGCCGCTAGAGCCTCGCTTGCGCGTTCGTCCCCTGGAGACACAGCTTACAGTTGCTATGGGAGCGGACCCCATTTAGTCCGAGCTACTCCAGGCGGAGCCGAGTTTGGTGGACGGAATCCAAGGGTTCCTGAAGGAGCTCAGGCGGCGCAAAGTGTACCACGTCGCCGTGGTCTACGCCGCTATCGCTTTCGCCCTCTGGCAGATCGCCGACATCGCCTTCCCGGCCCTAGAACTTCCCGATAGCGCGATGACGCTCGTCCTGGTGCTGACCGCGCTCGGCTTTCCCATCGCCCTCGTCCTGGCCTGGGCCTACGAGGTGAAGCCGGACAGCGGAGCCCAAGCCACTCGAGAAGAAGGAGCGGACCTCGGGAAATTCGGCCCGTCGCCTGAAGCCGACCCAGATCGAGCGATACCGCGCTCGGTTGCCGTCCTACCGTTCGACAACATGAGCCCGGAGCCGGAGAGCGAGTACTTCTCCGACGGCATAACCGAAGAGATCACCAACTCGCTGGCGCGCGTTAGAGACCTGAAGGTGGCAGCCCGCACATCCGCCTTCACATTCAGGTCGAGTCGAGCCGACGTGCGGGAGATCGGGAAGAGGCTGGGCGTCGCGTACGTGGTCGAAGGCAGCGTCCGTCGCGCAGGAGACCGGCTGCGCATAACCGCACAACTCATCGATGCATCGAACGGCTACCATCTTTGGTCAGAGCGTTTTGATCGCGATCTCGGCGACGTGTTCGCAATCCAGGACGAGGTCGCCGAGCACGTAACCCGCCAGATACTGGCCGAGATCCCTGCCGAGTTGGAAAGCCTGGCGCTACCCCGGACCGAGGACCTTGATGCCTACGACGCCTATCTCAAGGGCCGACATCAGCGGCACCTGTTCAGCCCCGATTCGGTCGAACGAGCGATCGCCTGGTACACCAAGTCGGTAGACGCCGACCCCGAATACGCCCCGGCCTACGCCGGCCTCGCCGAGGCTTACACCATCCAGTCCATCGGCTTCGCGACGCGACCCAGCCGTGAGACCATGCCAAAGGCACGTGAAGCGGCGGACAGGGCGCTCGAACTGGACCCGCGTCTTCCGGACGCCCACCTCGCCCGTGGCCTCGTCGCCATGTTCTACGAATGGGATTACGGCGGGGCCAAGCGCTGCCTCGATCGAGCCATCGAGCTCAGCCCCAGTTCGGCGAACGCCCACATGTGGTCGGAGTTCTACTGGACTTACGTGGAGCATGACTACGAAGAGGCGCTCGCTGCCATCCGGCGCGCCATCGAGTTGGATCCCCTCGAGCCGGCTTATCGTGAGAGGCTCGCCTACGTTCATATGATCTTCGGTCGCTACGACGAGGCAGAGCGACTGTTGAGAGAGCAGCTCGCGACCGGCCCCATCACGCCGCTCCTCCACCTGGGACTCGCCGACACGCTCTCACGCAAGGGGCAGCTGGCTGAAGCTGCCACTCACGTGGATGAAGCCCTGGAGCGAAGCGGGCGGCTCATCACGTTCCTCGCAGTGGCCTGCGGCATCCATGCCTTAAAGGGCGACATCGATAAGGCTCAGGAGCTTCTTGCCGAGCTACAGGAGCACGCTCGTCACACGGCGGTCCCGGAACTCTGGCTCGCGATAGCCCACGCCGGATTGGGCGACAAGGACGAAGCGTTTGCTTGTTTGCGGCGCGCGGTTGAGAACCGAGACAGCAATCTACTCTATTCCGTCGCACTACCTCGGCACCTAGGCCTCCACGACGACCCACGCTTCGCCGACATTCTGAGATCGATCGGTCTTTCTCACCTCATCGCGTCGCTGTAGGGTGCCGGCGCGAGTTCGAGTCCTAGGGGAGTGCCGTCGCTTTGGGACCTGCCCAATCACTCAGCGCATCGAACACCTGGAGAGCGAACCCGACTTTGCCGAAGGGCGCACTCACCTGAACGCCCTGTACGTGGGGCTCGAGCGTTTCAACCATCTCGCGTGCGATAGCCAGGCCTTCGTTCATCGCCGCTTCTTTCCCACTCTCTGACGCGCGTTGCATACGGCCGAGGATCGCGTCGGGCACGACGACACCGGGCACCTCGTTGGCCATGAACTCGGCGTTCCGATAGGAGACCAGGGGCCAGACGGCGGCTACCGTGGGGATACGCACGTGCTCGATCTTCTCGAGGAACTCCAGAAAAGCCTCGGCATCGAATACCGGCTGCGTCACCACGAACTGCGCTCCGGCGTCGACCTTCCACTCGAAGTGATGGATCTCGTAGTCGGGGTCGACCGAGGCATGATTCACGCCCACCCCATGAAAGAAGCTGGTCGCTGAGCCGAGTGAATTATCGGCGAGGTCGAGTCCTTCGTTGAGCTTGCGCACCAGGTTCGTGAGCCCGACCGAATCGATATCGAAGACCGCCGTGGAATCGGGGTAGGGCCCGTGTTTCGGCGGATCGCCGGTGATGATCAGCAGGTTGCGAAGCCCAAGGGCGTGCGCGCCCAACAGGTCGCTCATCATTCCCAGTAGGTTGCGATCGCGACAACAGTAGTGGGGGATCGTCTCGAGCCCGACCTCACGCTCGATGATCGCGCAACTGGCCAGCACGCCCATTCGCATCATGGCGCGCGGGCCGTCGGGCACGTTCACCGCGTCGACACCGGCCGCCTTCAGCGCCCTCACCTTCTCGAGCACATCGGAGGGGTCGCACCCCTTGGCCGGCAGGATCTCAACGCTCGTCACCAGTTCGCCGGCCGTGATCTTGCGCCCCAGCCGCGAGCGTTCGGCTGCGGGGACGGGCTCGACCCCGGGGTGCGCCTCTCTTCGTTCCACTTCGCGGACCGCAGATACAAGCACCGAGTGTCGGCCCGGGCTCAGCGCTCTCACCTGGGCCGCCATGGCGCGTACGTGATCGGGCGTCGTTCCACAGCATCCACCGACGAAGCGGGCGCCGGCTTGAATAAGTCGGCGCGTGTACTTGGCGAAGTAGTCGGGCGACGCCATGTAGATCTTGCGGCCCTCGATCTCCCTGGGCAGACCCGCGTTGGGCATCGCCGAGAGCGGCCGATTCGTCAGCTTCGCCATCTTCTGGATCGCCTTGAGGATGAGGGCGGGCCCCACGCTACAGTTGAGGCCGATGACATCGGCGCCCGCCTCGTCCAGGTGGTGGGCGATCCGCGCCGGATCGTAGCCGTACACGGTATTGCCGTTTGGATTGATGGCCATCTGGGCGATGATCGGCAGATCGGCGGCGTCACGGCATCCGAGAATCGCCTGCTCGATCTCCGAGAGGTCGCCGAACGTCTCGATGATGAAGACGTCGACACCACCGGCGGCCAGGCCCTCCGCCTGCTCGCGGAAGAAGGCGCGCGCCTCCTCTCGCGCCGTTGGGCCGTACGGCTCGATACGGATGCCAAGCGGTCCGATGGAACCGGCGACGTAGCGGTCGTCCGCGGCGACGTGGCGTGCAAGCTCGGCACCCGCCCGGTTGATGTCGTATACCCGATCACCAAGACTGAACCTGTCGAGACGCACGCGGTTGGCGCCGAACGTGTTCGTCTCGAGAATCTCGGCACCGGCGTCGCGGTACGCGCGGTGCACTTCGCTCACCAGCTCGGGGCGCTTCAGGTTGATTTCGTCGTAGGAGACGTTGATGAAGACGCCGCGCTGGTACAGTTCCGTGCCGATCGCACCATCGAACAGATGGGCGTTCCCGTTTTCGATTAGGGCTCTGAAGTCCGGCATGAGTATCCCCTTCGCACGAGGTGGCCGCCTGGCCAAATAAGAAACGCGACCTCAAGCGTGAGCACGGGTCGCGTGGAACTTCTAAGCTCTGGAAGCCGCCGCGGCTATCGTGGACTCCGCAGCGCCCGGCTCTTTAGCACTTTTTTTTCGGTGGTTGCAAGCGGCCACAAATCAATCCACCAAGGCTTGTAAGTTACGGCCTCCTCCGCCGTAGTCAAGCTACGAGGCTGGTCGGCGCCGTTGGACCCCTCCCCCACCCCGCGGGTAGCAGTTACGCGGCAGTCCTGCCCGACGGAACTCCTGCCAAGCGCGATATCCTGTTGCGGGAGGTGTACTTAGAGCCTCCGCCCTTCGATCGCTGCACCCCCGCCTCTCTCCCCACAACGGAGGACCGCCATGGAGACCACGCTGGTGCTGAAGGCAGCCGGGCTGTCGCTCGCGATATGGGTCGCCTGTCTGTGGGTCGCGATGAAGATCACCCGGGTGGGCGGTACGATTGTGAGCGTCCTTATAGCGAGCTTCGGCTCAGCCGCCGCCGCCGCACTCGCCGGCTACTTCGCCGGGACGATCGTAGGGATGCTGGCAGGCACGATCGTGCTCTACGTACTGATCTGCAAGCTCACGGACGCAGACTTGTTCCCCGATGCGTTTCTGATGGTCGTCGTTACGAACGTGCTTTTCCTGTTCGTCTGGTGGCAGCTCCTCGCCAGTTCGGTCAACATATAGACGGTACCTCGCGGCCGACCGCTGGTCAAACAGCTCCGCTGTCACTAGTCTTTGCATGGGGGCGTAGGAATACGCCCCCCAGCGACACTTGCCGTTTTGTGGCGGAAGCCCCGGCCAACTCGACAGCCTTTCGTCTATGCTCAGCGAGACGGCACTCCGGATCGCACTGGCGACACTCGTAGTCATCGACCTGAGCCTTCCGCGGTACTTCAAACGCCGGTACACCCCCCGCGGTTGGCGGGTGTCGGAAGGTCTCACCCGGCTTCTGCTCCCTGAGCGCCTCTTTACCGTCGCCCTATACGCCGGCCTGCTGGCGTTCATCATCGATCCTCAGTGGATGGTATGGTCCCACGTCCGGCTCCCCAACGGCTTCCGTGTGTTCGGCATTCCTCTCAGCGTCGCAGGATTGGCCGGGCTCACCTGCGCGTTCCACCATCTCGGGCACAACCTCGGCGCCGGCAGCGGGACCGGCGAAGACTACAATCTCGTGACCACAGGACCTTACCGCCGGGTTCGCCACCCCATGTACAGCGCCTGGGCCGTGCTTCAGCTCGGCTACAGCCTGACAACCGCCAACTGGTGCATCGGGGTCCTCTTCCTCGCGGCGTTCGCCGCTGTGGTACGCCGGATACCAGCGGAGGAGGCGGCCCTGGCAGCGCGATTCGGCGACGCTTACCTCGAGTACAAGAAACGAACTGGTCGCTTCATCCCAAGTCGGTTTCCCCAACCTCGCAAAGGTATGCCAAGATGAGGACAATTTCGGCACTGCTCGGTGCACTCGCTGCACTCGGCTCGATCTCCTGCTCGTCGAGCAGCGCGGACAGGAACACGGCCGCGGAGTCTCGAGCTATTACACAGACCGTCGTGAATGACATCGACGGCAACGAGTACCGTACGGCAACAATCGGCGAACAGGTGTGGATGGCGGAGAACCTCCGCGTCACTCGATCGCCCGGCGGTCAACCGCTGACGAGTTTCTTCTTCAACGACGACTCGATCGGGTACGCGACGTGTGGCCGCATGTATACGTGGGAAGTCGCTATGGGTGGCGCCGAAGGGGAAACGGTCCAGGGCATATGCCCCGATGGCTGGCATCTGCCGTCCGATGCCGATTGGACCACGACCTTCGAATTCGTGGAGGGTCAAGCAACCGGCGGCAGGGGCCTCCTCACCGGCGGTTTCACTGGGTTCGAGGCACAGCTATGTGGCGGCGCCGATTTCCGCGGCAACTACCTCTACTTCAACGAGCTGGCACTCCTCTGGAGCTCCACGGAAGTCAACGATGAACGGGCCTACCACCACCACGTCGCCTCCGACGGCGAGTTGGGGAAATTCGCCGCCATGAAAGGGGCGCGGATCTACGTCCGCTGCCTCAGAGACTGACACGTTAGTCTCTCGCGGCACGGCAGGTTGAAGCTCAGCGCTGCATCAGCCCGGCCGCGGGCGCGGCAGTGTCTTGATCTTTCCGAGCAACGTGTAGCCGCCGGCGAACAGGCGGCCGACCGGCCGCAGCGATTCCGTTTCCACCTGGTAGGTGCCGGGCAGCAGTTGTAGCTCGGACCCCAGCCGCACCGCCACGACCTCTCCCAACACGAGGCTGTTCGCTGCGGTCCCCAGCTCGACCTCCTTGTAAAGCCGGCATTCCAAGACGGCCGGGCAGTTCTCGACGAAGGGCGCCCTAACCACCGACCCTTCCGCCATCGGCAGGCCGGCAACCTTGAACTCGTCCACCTCGCGTGGATAGTCCCCCGATGTGGCGTTCATCGCTTCCAGCTGTGGCTCGGTGACCACGTTGATGCAGAAGACCCGCGTGTCCAAGATGTTGCGAAGCGTGTCCTTCGGCTCGCCGGCGCGCCAGCCGATCGAGACGCCTACGAGCATCGGCGTGTCGGCCAGCGCGGCGAAGTAGCTGAACGGCGCCAGGTTCGGCGTCCCATCCTTTGCAAAGGTCGAGAGCCAGCCGATCGGTCTGGGCACGACGAGCGATGTGAGAAGCTGGTAGCGCTCCTTACCCGAGATGTCCGCCGTACGAATCAAGCTAGGCTCGCCAACCCCAGATCTGTCTTGCGGCATCTGTCACTCCTCACTGCAGCGGACGACGACGGGCGCTCCCCGGAACCATTCCCCGCCAAAATAGTAACATATTCTACCCCTCTCCCCCGCTCGCCCGACGGGTGTGCCGGCCTAAACTGCGCACTATATGAACGAGGAGCCAGGGATGCCTGCCAATCCGGATCCCGGCGACTTCCCCCTCCACTTCGACCTGATCCCCGGCGAGCTGTCGGCGCGCGTCTGGCAGCACCAGATCACATCGATACCTTGCTGGTCCTATACCAGCGATGGCCTTTCGGCGCACGGCCAGCGCGAGCTCATCTTGACAGTGCGCGTCGATCAGGGTGAGGGGCCGACCGACTTTCCCAAAGAGCCGCTGCGAGTTTTCGTGGAGGTTCTGCGGCTCGCCAAGGCCGGAAGACCGGTGGGCTCGGGCGATATCACCGAGCTGGGCGGCAGCGGCCTCCTGGGTCATCGTGGCATCGTCTATACAGCGACCCGAGAGCGTTTCGCGGACGTCGAATTCCCCGATGGACTGACCGCCATCCTCCTCAGGGACGAGGAGATCGAGGCCGCCACGGCCTTCGGCATTACCCGAGTGCTGGGTCGCCTAGGACAAGCCTACTCGCACTACCCCTGGCCACCCTGGGCCGATCGCACACGGCCCGGCCTGCCGATGGCTCGCCTGCTGGAAGACAGCATTCTCGTTCAGCTGACCCGCATCCATGCGCCCGGGATGACCGCTTGTCTCGAACGCGATCGGATCGTTCTGCGCTTGACCGAAGAAAGCGGCGCGCAGCTGCTAAAGCAGCTCGCCGAGTTCCCCGTTAGCTCCCCCCCGGTCCTGCTGACCGAGCTCGAGCCCACGGCCGACGGCTGCTTCGTCTGGAAGCCGGGACAGTCCGACGCGAAGGCGATCACAGCGCCCAACGCGACCGGGTCACGCTTGAGCGGTTGCTTTCTGGCTCTGGCCCCCGGACAGACCGAGGACGAAGGCCTCGTCGTCGAAGATGGACTCATGATGTCGCTAAGAGATCTATCGTGGCGGGCCATAAGGGACGGGCTCAAGAGCATGAGCCCCGTCGAAGTACGACCCAGCAACAGTGGGTTTGGCTTCGCACTCGAGTGGCTGGCCCGTGACTATGCGAACCCGGTCGACGGCCTGACCTACCGCTCCGAGGCAGGCTGGCGCGCCTACGAGCCCGAGGCCGGGCCGGACAAGGAGGAGGGTGGCCCCACCGACTTGAATCAGATTGTGCTGCTCACACCCGAGCACGACATCGCACAGCGCCTGCGCATCGATGAGCTGGCAGACTACGTCCAGGTGATCAAAAGCACAGTCATCGAATTTTTTGCCGAACAGCCGCGCGGCGCCGGAGCTGAGTTGATGCTTCAGTTCGAGATCGAACCGAGTGCCTGGAACGCCAGCGTGAAGATGGCGTCACGACCCGGCGTCGCCGATGCCACGCTGCAGCGACTCCACGACGAACTGTGTCAGTTGCCCAGTCCGAGCGTGACGGGCGGACCTGTCGTCTTCCAGATGCTCTTCGCTATCTGGGGCGGCCACACGAACTCAGGAGCTGGCCAGGCCCACTGAGATGATCTTCTCTGGCTCAGCGCAGATTCGCGGCTGCTATTGGTTCTCTTCATCGCTGCACACCTAGCCCTCGGCGTCGCGCTCATCGCATCGGCCGCGCACTGAATCGAGCGGGCACTATCGGCCTCGCTCACGCGCGTTCAGGACTCCAAACCTGGACGCCGGTCTTCGTATCCTGAATCAGAGAGTCCCGCGGATGGCGCGAGATTTTGAGCACGATCCAGAGATCGCCCAGCGCGCCGATCGTGTTGACGGCGAAGCAGAGAACGGCGAACAGCCGGATTACATCGAGCGCATAGAGAGCGACGCAGACTGTATCGATCACGACGAGCGGGGCGAGTGCGATGGCTATGAGATGATCCCGCGGGATCTTCTCCTTGTAGGTCGTGTAGACCAACGGGGGCTCGAGTCCGAACACGGGACGGTGTCCCAGCAACATCCCTACCCCGCCGTGCAGACCTTCATGCGCAACCACGACGATCACGATGGCGACTATCACCAACACGACCAGCAGGTCGGCTCGTAGCGTGAAGTCGACATCCAAGAAAGTGTTTCCGTACCCGATCAGCAGACCGACGAGTACGCCGTACACGACGGCCTTCCAGCGTGGAAAGACGTACTCCGTAGCCATGACCAGCGGTCGCTCGGATGACACGTCAGGCTCCTCCCTGGTTTGCCTTTCGACCGATACCGCGCGGCCGGGTTTGCCCCCGAGATTACCTGTGAGATCCCCCTTCCGGCAAGCCGAGGGACGCTCGGTCGGATGAGTGACGCGCCGAACACTCGCGAACGGTTCCGCGGGCTGCTGATAGGCACCGCCGTGGGCGATGCCCTCGGCCTGCCGGCCGAGGGCATCTCGAGACGGCGTGCCCGGAAGATGTTCCGCGGCCGCTGGCGGCATCGCCTCCTAGCGAAACACGGTATGGTGAGCGACGACACCGACCATACACTTCTCGTTGCCCAGTGCCTGCTGGCGCATCCACGCTCCGCGGACCGCTTCGCCAGGCGACTGGCCTGGTGCCTCAGGCTCTGGTTCCTGACTCTGCCAGCCGGCATCGGCTTCGCCACGCTGCGCTCGATCCTGCAGCTCTGGGTGGGCTTCCCGCCGGCACGGAGCGGCGTGCACTCGGCCGGGAACGGGCCGGCGATGCGCGTGGCCCCGCTCGGCGCCTTCTTCGCCGGAGCCCCGGAACAGCTGGACGACTATGTGGGCGCCTGCACACGCATCACGCACACCGATCCACGAGCGCTCACAGGCGCTAAGGCGGTGGCTTACCTGGCCGCCTGGGCCATCAAGGACGGACTGGTCGAGCGACCGGGCCTCGAGGATCTACTGGATGTCATGCGCGCCGCCGGTAACGCGGAGGACGGGGAGTGGGCAGAGACGCTGGAGCTTCTGCGTCGTGCGGGCGAGCGAGGGCTTTCAGTGGACGAGTTCGCAGCTTCTCTCGGGTTGGAGGACGGGGTCGGCGGTTACATCTACCATACCGTACCCGTTGCCGTCTACGCCTGGTACACACACTTCGGAGATTTCGAAAGTACTCTTTCCGCCACGTTGGACTGCGGCGGCGATACCGACACTGCAGCGGCGATCGCGGGCGCGCTTGCCGGTGCCGCCCTCGGCGAGCGTGCCATACCCCGCGACTGGGCGGAAGGGCTCGTCGACTGGCCAAGAGGGCCGAACCTCATGCGTGAGATCGCCGACCGGCTAGCTGCGAGCGAATCGGACGGACGAGTCGATCAACCGGTCCGCTACTTCTGGCCCGGGCTGCTTCCGCGCAATCTGTTCTTCTTGATCGTTGTGCTCGCCCACGGGCTGCGGCGCCTCGCGCCACCCTACTGAAGCTCAGGCGGAGGGATCCAACCTCAGGCTGCCTGCCGGCAGAAGCACGGCCCGGAGTGGCGCTGCCTCAGCTTCCACCATCCTCAACGGCAACGCGACCAGGTCGTAGTCGCCCGGCTCGGCGAGCGAGAGATCGAGGTTCTCGATGATAGGAACCCCGGCGGCGCCGAGCACGCGGTGGGCGCTCATCGTGGCGCTCTGCACAGGATCTACGGACGGCGCATCGGTGCCGTAGAGCCGGAGGCCCGACCGCACGAGCGCGTCTGCGGCGTCGGGAGCCAGCGGCGGGAAATCGCTGGCGAACCTCTCGGGTCGCAGCTGCGGGACCGAGCGCACGAGCAGGCGCGGGGCCCCGAGCGCCTCCAAGGATTCCAGCAGGCTGAGATCCACCGCCTTTGCCCCTCGAGCATCTATCACTCGCACGGGCCCGAGGAACGCGCCGAGCTCGAAGCCGCCGGTGAGGGGACCGTCCACGTCGTAGTGCGCCGGTGCATCGGCGTGCGTACCCACGTGGGGGCTGAAGCTGACCCGTGACAGAGTCACGTTGTCACCTCGGCTGGTATGCAGCGTCCAGTCGATCTCGAACGGCGAGTCGCCTGGCCAAGCTGCGGTCTGGCTGCCCAGCGGCTGTGTGATGTCAATCATACGGAGTATCCCCGACGCGACTGCGTTTCGGCGGCGCGCCCCAACCGAGGACATCGTGGTCCACGGAAAGTCGGCCTGCGCCAGTTACTAGGAGCGAGAGAGCGAGCATCAGCAGCGCGATGTCGAACTCGAACCCACCGATGAGGCCCTGACTCAGTTTCAGTTTCAGAATCGCTACGATCATCACGGAGGCTATGGAGAATGCGGCGAGCCGAGTGAACAGGCCGACGATGACGAGCAACCCACCGAACGTCTCGACCAGGGCCACGACCCACGCCCAGAATACGGGGTACGGCCAGCCCCAGCCCTCGATGTTGAAGCCCTCGGCCGTTCCCAATGGCCCCGTCAGCTTCGCCCAGCCGTGCGCCATGAAGATCAGTCCGAGCGCCAGGCGCAGCGGGATCGTCCCCCACTCCGGAAGATATCGTGTGAGAAACCAGCGCATCCGCTCGTCCTACCTCGATTCGGTACTCACTCGGGACCAGGATGTTCGATCTCGCGACCCGCCGGACTGCCCTCCGGCTCGTCCTCGCGACTGCGAAAACCGGTGGCGCTGCCCACGTACACCTGGCCCTGACGCATCAGAGCACCGCCCAGCCGTCCGACCACCCGGTTCTGGAGCCAGCGTCGGGTGGGGCGCGCCAACAGCGCGAAACCAAACAGATCGGTCGCCAATCCGGGCGTGAGCAGAAGAGCACCGCCGGCAAAGATCGACAGGCCATCAAGGATCGGACGTCCCGGTATCCGCCCCTCCTGTATGTCGAGCTGGAAGGCGTGCCACGCTCTCAGCCCTTCACGACTGGCCAGCGCCGCACCAAGTATTCCAGTGGCGACGATAAGTCCTAATGTCGGCCAGAGACCGATCCATCGTCCCAGCTGGATGAGAAGCGCCAGCTCGCCGATCGGGACGAGGATGAACAGCAATATCAGGCGTCGTAATATCGCGCTCACGGTTCCAAGCTCAGAGCTCAACCGCCGACTGTACCGCGACGGCAGACACTACTATTGCAGCCGAAGCGATGGCGCCTTCGCGCCACCCAGCGGTAGACACGCTCAGCGGCGAACATGGCACCGGGAGCCGCCAAAAGCCACACCAGCGGCCGGCCGAACGGGAGCAGCCGCAGGGTCTCGCGCGCCGCCTCCGCCCCCCGGAAGACCGTAGCAGTCGGCGCCACTAGGTGCATCGCCTCTTCCGCGGCTGTGAGATCGATACCGTAGCGCGCCAGGTCCGCCGTTTGAAACGGCACGGTCTCGATGCGTCCGCCTCTGTCAACCCTGCGCAGACGTTCGACTTGCCGACGGCAGAACTGGCAGTCCCCGTCGTAGATCAGCGTCCACGGCTCCATGGCGACGGTATCGCGAGGCCGATCTGGAGGGCCCGAGCTACCCTATGGCCTCCGCCTCCTGGTACAGCCAGCCGCCGGCGAGAGCGGCGATCACGATCTCAACCAGACCCCAGGCGGCCGGCAGAACCAGCAGCCCAGGGTCGAATCGGCCGGTCAGCCCGAGGTCTAGCAGCCGCCACAGGTAGGCAAGCAGCCAGACGACGAAACCGGCAAGCACGGCGGTCTTGGGGCCGGGGCCGAAGCGCGGGCGAATCGCCGCGTAGATCCAGATCGTGACGATACCCAGCAGGAACCCGATCACCGTGTAGACAGCGATCGTCGACCCGCCCACCGGTGCCATATTCAACTCTCGCATCGCCAGCTCCATGCTGTCGGCGATGACAAACATGTTGAGGATCGACTCGCTGATGTTGATGACCAGTCCGGCGAGCAGGCCTCCCAGGATCACACGGACCACGTTGATCTTGCCCATTCGGGACCTCCGGCGTTGATGGCTCCCACCACGCGCTCAGCGCGGACCGAAGCATCGGCATGTTTGGGAGTTCGGACAGAGGGTAGAATGGCCGGACGGCCGCCCGCTGTCTAGTGTCGAAATTTCCATCCGCCACCTGTACCTTTAGGGCGGTCACGCGGCGCCACATGTCGCTGCGCTAGAACTTGATTCCACCGGCAGGTACCCATGGCCAAGAAGATCGCGATCAACACCGGCGGCGGTGACGCCCCCGGTCTGAATGCAGTAATCCGCGCCGCCACCCTGGCGGCCTTGAATCGAGGTTACGAGGTCTACGGCATCCGCCGGGCGTACAAAGGACTGCTGGGCGAGGACGAGGTCGTCCCGCTGACCCGCGACACGGTTCGGGGGATTACTCACATAGGAGGGACCATCCTCGGCACCACGAACCGTGGCAATCCGTTTGCGTTCCCGGTGGAGCAGCCGGACGGATCGACCGAGAGGGTCGATCGCTCGGACGACGTAGTAGCAGCGTTCCGCGACCGAGGCTTCGAGGCACTGATCGCGATCGGCGGCGACGGGAGTCTGCGTATCGCACGCGACCTATACAAGAAGGGCCTGCCGGTCGTCGGTGTGCCGAAGACGATCGACAACGATATCGAGGGCACGGTACTGACGTTCGGCTTCCTGACAGCTGTGGACATCGCCACCGACGCCATCGATCGCTTGCACTCGACGGCCCAATCGCACGAGCGTGTCATGGTCGTCGAGGTCATGGGGCGCGACACGGGCTGGATCGCCCTGTTCTCCGGCGTGGCCGGCACAGCCGACGTCATCCTCATCCCGGAGATCCCCTACAGCATAGAGAAGGTGTGCGAGAAGGTCATAGAACGGGACCGCGCCGGCCGCCATTTTACCATTGTGGTCGCCGCCGAAGGCGCCTGCCCCAAAGGCGGCGCGCCGGTGTTCAAGGACCCGGAGCTGAAGCGCTTTGGCGGGGTCTGCGAAGTGCTGGCCAACGAGATCGCCGAGCGGACCGGAAAGGACACCCGCGCCATAGCCCTGCGCCATCTGCAGCGCGGCGGTTCGCCCATCTCCTACGACCGGCTGATCGCCTTGCGCTTCGGCGCCGCAGCGATCGAGTGTGTCGATGACGGCGACTTCGGCTGCATCGTCGCCCTCGACCCGCCCTACGTGCGGCGCATCCCGCTCGATATAGCCACCAGCAGACAGAAGGGTGTGCCCGTAGACGGCGACGTCGTCGCGACCGCCAGGGCATTGGGGATGAGCTTCGGCGACTAGCGCACGAGGCGCGCCACCAGCCAATCAGCCGTGTAGCTCAGGAACTCGGGGTCGACCTCGGCGTCGGGGTCGACGTACTCGGCCAAGCCTTCCCCGCGCGAGACCGCGAACAGGTGATTGAGGTCGGGGAAGATCCGCACTTCGTAGTCGGGGTGGCCCGCCCCTTCGAGGGGCCGCCATTTTGGGGAGGCTGTCGGCCGGCTGAATTGACCGATGGTGCGGTCAGGCCGGTTCGATTCTCACAGCGTTTCCATAAACGACTATCTCCGCCGCGCCACCCATGATGTACGAGGTCGAGAAGCGAACGGAAATGATGGCGTTCCCGCCGAGCCGCTCCGAATGTGCGATCATGCGATCCTTCGCCTGCTCACGCGACTCAGCCATCATCTTCGTGTACTCCTCGATTTCGCCACCCACCAGGCCCTTCAAGGCGGCAACGATGTCACGGCCGATATGGCGTGCCCGAATCGTGTTGCCGTACACCAGGCCGAGCGTCTCGACGACGCGGTAGCCAGCGATCTCTGCAGAGGGCGTTATGATCATCGTTCCACATCCTTGTAGCGTTGTCTCCGCGCGACGAACACCTTCTCGCGCACCACCGACACTAGCAGCACAACGGCACCTACCGTGAGTGCCAGTAGAGACACCTTCACGAACCAGGGTATGGTCGCGTCGGCTATGAGCTCTTTCACGCCGGCCCAGGCGCCGTACGACAGTAGGACGATCGCGCCGAGCGAGAAGAGGATCCACCCGATCCCGCGCTCGAGGCGGCTGTAGACCGAGGCCCAATAGTCACTCCAGACCTCTTCCGGAGCAGGTCGCAGTGCCATCGTTTCCGTCACCTCCTTCACTCGCTGGAAACGCGCCCACTCCGCGCGTAGGGTCGGGTGTGCATCCAGCAGACGTTCGAGTTCGCCGCGCTCGCCGCCGCTCAGCTCGCCGTCGAGCGATGCCATGATCAAGCGACGCGCGCGTTCCTCTGGACTTCTGACTTCCTTGTCGCTCACAACACGCCCTCCAATTCAGCGGCAAGGTTCCGGCGGGCAGTATATAGGCGCGACATGACGGTCCCGATGGGAATACCGAGCAACTCGGCGATCTCGCGATAGCGGAGCCCCTCGAACTCCTTAAGCACCAGCACCTCGCGCTCACGTTCCGGCAGTCTCTCGATCGCGGCCTGCACCTGAGCGCAGAGCTCGGATCGCTCGGCCGAACGTCCCGGATCGGCCGCCGCGGCCTTGGCCCCGGCCTGATTCATGAGCCAGGGTGTCGCCTCTTCCATTCGAACACGTCGGGTCCGGCTATCCCGCAGGAAATTGAAGCAGAGTCGGCGCACTATCTGATAGAGATAGCCATAGAACGGGAGCTCGGGATCGAGGTTGGCGCGTGCCCGGAAGGCGCGGGCAAACGCCTCCTGGGAGAGGTCGAGGGCGTCCTCGTGAGAGCCCACCAGCCCCAGAGCGGCGTAGTAGGCGCGGCGCATATAGCGCGTCACCAGCTCGCCGAATGCACGCCGGTCCCCCGCCCGGGCCCGCTGCACCAGGGCGCGCTCGCTCGCCTCGTTCTGCTCCACAAACGCGAATTCCACCGCGAATCTCCGACCGCCGACGGTTCGTAAGTAAGATACACACCAAACTGGCCTTTATTCGCCAGCCTGGCCACACTGGGGGGAGCTGGCCCGGAGATCAACTGCGGAGCGGAGATGGAACCGGTCGAACGGAGTTCCGGTAGCGGCGTGCGGCGCTGGTTATCGAGTATCGAGAGAAGGCGGCGGTTGTCGGGAATTCGAGAATCCATGACTAATAGACTAATAGACCATCTGAATACTCGAATTTGGACGGACCTACAGATTCCACACTCGGGTATTCGATTGCTCTATTACTCAATTAATCATGGATTGCCGAATTCCCATCCCAGAGAAACCCACGCGCATATGCCCCGGGCGCAAGAGAAGAGCCCGGGCGTGGTGCCCGGGCTCGTTGGGCAGCGGGTTCACTCTGGGCTCTCGAGCGAGTCCCGCCGCACGCGGTCCCCGAGGTGGCAACTCGCGTGCCGGGTTGGCGACCTACCGCCTTAGTACCGTTGCCCCAACGGATTCCGGTGGCGGGAGTCGGCGCCCGGGCTCGCGAGTAACGGGCAAAGTTTGTCTAGAGCCGGCAAAACTTGTATGCCTGCCAACCTCCACTGGTCTAGTGCAGCTCCTCGCCTAACGCCACAACATCCTCTAAAGGCACCACATCCTCTGAAGCCCGTGGCTTCAATTCCGCTTCGCCGTCCGCAGCCGCGGGTCCCCACAGAGACAGCAGCGGTATGTCAGCGGGCGCTCTGCCTTCTCGTAGACGGCTGTCCAATCGGTCACGCCCACGCCGCGCAGCGAGGCAGCGAGGTTCCGCCCTACGGCGATGTCGCCGAAGCACGGACCATCGTAACCTTCGCCCAAGTAGAGCTGGCGGTGATTCCAAGCAGAGATGAACGTAGCTTCGCTGCTCGCCGGCTGGCTGTGTGTATTGCCGGGTTTCCGTGTCCATGCATTCGTCCACCAGCGCCGCGCGATTCGGCGATGAAGCTGGTTCCGTGACGGTGCAGGTAAGGGACGGGACTCTATGTATCAGGGGAGAGGGGCAACTCGCGTGCCGCCGGGTCAAGCCCGGAGCGTATCTGTGGCCCGATCAACAGGTTCCACAGCGGCATCCTCGGCCGGCCTGCGTCAGCACCGGTCAGATTTACCGGGCCGGGCCGGCAAACTCTGCGCCGAAGAGGAAAAAACTTGCCCGTGCACTAACCGCCCGCGTCGATTCCGTGCCGGGCGAGGAAGTTCCGGACCTCGTAAGCCATCGCCTTGAACAGAGCAGTCTCCCGCTCGTCTAGGTCGGCTCTGGCAGCCACCTCACGCACCGTTCGCATGAGCGGCTTGACCTTCTGAGCCTTGAAGAAATCGATGGCGTGCAGCGAAGCTTCGGCCTCGCTGAACAGGCTCTCCAGTTCGTCGCGGTCCGCGCGGGCCGCCGCGCGTCGCGGTGCCTTGAACGGCGGCGCTGCCTCGGCCGCCAGGAAGATCTCGTATGCGACGACAAGGACAGCCTGGGCAAGGTTGAGGCTCGGGTGATCCGAATCGGTGGGGATCACGAGCAGCCGGTTGCAGAGGTCCAGTTGCTCGTTGCTGAGCCCTCTGTCCTCCCGTCCGTAGATGAGCGCGACCTCGCCGCCGGAACCCGCGACCTCGAGGATCTCGGCAGCAGCGTCCCTCGGTCGCACATAGTTCCGCCGGACGCGTCGCCCCCGGCCCGTAGTCCCCACGACCAGTCGAACACCCGCTACCGCATCGTCAAGCCGCTCGGACAGCTCGGCCGCGTCGACCAGGTCCGCGCCGGTGTGCGCGACGCCCAGGATCCTGTGAGGGTCGAAACCGCCGGGATTCACCAGACGCAGCCGGCTCAACCCCATGTTTTTCATTGTGCGAACGACCATCCCGATATTCACCGGGTCTTGCGGCTCGTCGAGGACGACAATCACCCGCTGCAGTACTTGCTTTGAACCCATGGCGCCCATACAGAGTTAGTAAGCGGAGGTGTGGCCGGCGGCGAGCTGCCGGCCCACTGGCCAGTAGCCGATAGACACTAGCCGGTCGGCGCTTCACGGGCTACTCTCCACCGTCCACCAGAACCTAGACACGCAGCAGATCATGACCGAGATATCCTGCACACGCTGTGGAGAGGAGCGAGCCACGCTCGACAAGCTTCCTTTCCCCGATAATTTGGGTGCCCGCATTCAGGCCGAGATCTGCCGGATCTGCTGGGACGAGTGGCTGCAACGGCAGATGCAACTCATCAACCACTATGCCCTCGACGTACGGACGGCGGAGGCCCGGGACTTTCTGAGGAGGAATGTCGAGGCGTTCTTGTTCGGCTCCGGTGAGGCGGACGAGATCGACACGAGCCAGGAGGGCAAGCTTAGCTGGTAGGGCGGACGAGAGAGGCGCCAAACCGCCGGGGCCAATATGCGCGGAGCCAACAGCGAAATCACCCTCAGAACGAGCAGGAGGATAGGCCATGCACGGAGGAGGAGCCGCTGCCGCCGCGGCGATCGCCCAGGCGATCAAAGCATCGGGAGCCATAGTGCGGATGGAACCCAACGACTTCGTGCAGATCGTCCACCGCGCCGAGGAGCCGATCGTGGTTATGGCGACCAGCAAAATCTTCGGACGGACCAGCTACAAGTACCTGACCAGCTACAAGGGGCTGGCGTTCTACACCAAGTCGCCCAGCCAGCTACCGTTGGGTGTGAGGGCGGAACTGGTCTACGCCAAGCAGATCTGGATACCGGGCTAGCAGCAGAGAGCAGAGGCACCTGTGATGGAATTCCGACGCACGTACTCGGGCGCGCCGTGGGAGTCGATCGTCGGCTACTGTCGCGCCTTGCGCGCGGGAGCGCACATCTACGTGACCGGCACAGCACCGGTAACCGAGGATGGCGGCGTTTTCGCTCCCGGCGACGGCTATGCGCAGGCGATGCGCTGCTTCGAGATCATCGACCGGGCGCTTCGAGACCTGGACGCCGACCTGTCCCACGTCGTCCGCACCCGTATGTTCGTCACCGACATCAGTCGCTGGGAGGAGTTCGGCCGCGCCCACTGTGAGTTCTTCGGCGACCACCGACCCGCGACGACGATGGTCGAGGTGAAAGCTCTTGTCGACCCCGAGATGCTGATCGAGGTCGAGGCGGACGCGGTATGTGACGACGATTGAGGCAAGGAACCGCGTACGGCCTTTGCGTCAGGCTATACGCGATAGACACGGGCTATAGGCCACTCCGCTTTGTGCGATGACCCTAACCTAGGAGGTGCGGCTGTGCCAAACACGAATAGTCGAACACTGAAGTCGCCGGTCCAGTCTACGATCGGCCGTTTCTCCCTCGGTCTGGTCCTGATAGCTCTGTTGAGCACGGATGCGACCGCCATCCCCGCCTTCGCCCGCAAGTACCGAGTAAGTTGCCAGCTCTGCCACAACCCGGCCCCCACGCTGACCGAGTTCGGCGAGACGTTCGCCGGCAACGGCTTCCGCTTCGCCGCGGATGAGCAACCACGCGACACGATCGACACGGGCGACCCGTTGCTCGAGCTGATGAGCGACATACCGCTGGCGGTGCGGTTCGACGCCTACCTGCAGGGGTTCGTGAACGACGATGTCACGAGGGACTTCAAAACTCCCTACAACGTGAAGATACTCTCGGGAGGCAGCCTGTTTAGCGGAGTGTCTTACTACTTCTACTTCTTCTTGTTCGAGCGCGGCGAAGTCGGCGGCATAGAGGACGCGTTCATCTACTTCAACGATATCGGCGGTGCCCCTATCGACGTGGCGGTAGGGCAATTCCAGGTTTCCGACCCGATGTTCAAGCGCGAGCTGCGACTCGAGTTCGACGACTACGCAATCTATCGCGCCCGAGTAGGAGATCAGCCTCAGGACCTGACATACGACCGCGGTGTCACCGCCGCCTGGGAAGCTGGTACCGTTGTCCTGACCGGCACGGTGGTGAACGGCAACGGCAAGGGACCCGCGGGCGACAACAGGAAACTGGACAACGACGCTCCGCTGGACGTCTTCGGCCATCTGAACTGGTCGGCGCTGCCCGCGTTACGCCTCGGCATCATGGGTTACTACGGACAGTCGGACTCTGAGGCCGCCGGCTCGGTACGGAACGAGCTCTGGATGGCGGGCGCCGACGCGACGGTTACGGTCGGCAACCTCGAGGTCAACGCCCAGTACATCCACCGCGACGACAGTAACCCCACGTTCACATCGACCGAGCCAAACGTGCAGATGGACGGAGGCTTCGCCGAAGCGATCTACAGGTTCCCGGACTCGCGCTTCTACGCGGTCGCCCTCTGGAACTACATTTGGGCCAACGAGCCGCTACTCGACGTGCGGCTCGGCGGCCCCAGCGATATCCAGCGTTATCACATGTTCACAGCCGGGTTCGGCTGGCTGTGGCGGACCAACGTCCGCACCCTGTTCGAGGGTGGCTGGGATATCGAGCAGGAGACGACCCGCTGGACCCTCGGGTTCAGCTCAGCTTTCTAAGCCCGGCGAGGCCGGGCTCGGAGACTAACCCTCGCCGAGCTCGGCCTTCAGAAACGCGACCACACGCGGCCACGCACCCTCCGTCGCCTGCATGTTCGCGCCCTCGCGCCCCGACTGCTGGCGCAGGAAGCCGTGACCGGCGCCTTCGTAGATCTCGTACTCGTAGCGCTTGCCCAGACTCCTCATCTCGTCTTCAGCTGCCGGGATCGTCGCGTTCACCCGCGCGTCGTCGCCGCCGTAGAGACCGAGCACCGGCGCCTCGATGTTCGTCAGCGCCTCCGTAGCGGCGGACGAGCCGTAGAAGACGACCGCGGCGCTGAGGTTCGGCTGTTGGGTAGCGTAGCGGAAGCTGGTCGAGCCGCCCCAGCAGAAGCCGATGACGGCGAACCCTGAGCGGCCGGCAGGCAGCGACATGGCGTACTCGGCGGCGGCATCGAGCCGCAGTTTCACCTCGCCGGGATCGAGGGCACGGACCAGTGCAACGGCACCTTGCCGATCCACGGACTCAGTGCCGCCACCCTCCGGGCCTTTCCCACTGAGCAGATCCGGGGCGATCGTGATGAAGCCCTCCGCCGCCAGCTGGTCGGCGACGCCGCGGATCCAATCGCTGAGACCGTAGATCTCGTGGACCACGACGACGACCGGAGCCTCGTCGCTGCGCTCGGGATAGACCACCCAGGCCAGAACCGAGTCGCCGCCGGCCGCAACGTACTTCACCCATTCGCCGTGCCGCGGTGAGGCGTCGAGCCGCGCGACCGCATCGTCGCCCGACGCGGGCAGCCCCTGGGCCCCCGCACCCGCCACGATGACCAGCTGTGCCATAACGGTCGCCACCAGGGCTGATCGCTTCGTTCGCACTTCAACCTCCAGGGTCGATGGTTGGGGATTCTGCCATTCGGAGAACGCACGAATATCGAAGGCCGGCCCCCGGCGCGCTAGGCCTGTTAGGAACTCGGGACTCCCGTCCCCTCAGGCCCGTCTGGCGTGCCGGGCGACCGGGTCATAGGTTCGCCTTTCCGGGAGACATCAAACCACGCGACACAGCCCTTCGGGCCGCGACATCTACAGATCGGTCTGTCCGAACAACCCAGACGGGGGTAAGCCAAATGAAGATGCGCCTGTTAGCCATCGCCCCAACCGCTCTTCTTCTCTTCGCCGCCAGCAGTACGCCGGCTGCGGCACAGATCCCCAGCTTCGCCGAAGTCACCGGCCACGAATTCGGCGAGCGGATCACCGTTCATCACGAGATGGTCGCCTACCTGAAGGCGCTCGACGAGGTCTCGGACCGGGTGCGCGTGATTGAACAGGGCGAGACTTGGGAGGGGCGGCTTTTGCTCGTCGCGATCGTGACCGCGCCAGAAAACCACGCGCGGTTGGAAGAGATCCGGCAAGCCGCGCACCAGTTGAGCGACGCGCGGATCACGGACCCCAGCGAAGCTGCGCGCATCATGGAGAACCAGCCAGCCATCCTCTGGTACGGCGGCTCCATCCACGGCAACGAGCTTTCGGGCGCCGAGGGGCTGCTGAAGATGCTCGAGCATCTCACGACACGCAGCGACGCGGCGACGATGGAAGTGCTGCAGAACGCCGTCATCCTCATCGACCCGATGCTCAATCCGGACGGGCGCGACGCGTTTGCGAACCTGAATCACCAGAACCTGGGGCGCATCCCGAACCCGCTGCGCGAGGACTGGAACAACGACTTCACCCGTTGGCAGGGCACCAAGTTCAGGACGGGCCATTACTACTTCGACACGAACCGCGATTGGTTCGCACACACGCAGCGCGAGACCCAGGCGCGGGTCCCGACGATTCTGGCATGGCGTCCGCAGGTCGTTGTCGATGCTCACGAGATGGGCACGGACTCGGAGTTTTTCTTCGACCCCGGCGTCGATCCGTACGCACCGTATTTCCCGGACCACTCGAAGCGCTGGTTTGACATTTACATGCGGGCTTACGCCGCCGCCTTCGATTCCGCGGGTTTCGAGTACACAACGCGCGAGCTCTTCGATTACTTCTATCCGGGCTACACGACGGCGATGCGCTACATGGGCGCCGTTGGCATGCTCTACGAGAAGGGATCGAGCCGCGGGCTCGCGATCAACCGATCCGACGAGACCACTTTGACCCTCAGCTACGCACTCGAGTACCAGTACCTGGCAGCCTGGACCGCAGCTCGTACATCGGTGCGCGAGCGCTCGAGATTGCTCAGCGAGTTCTACGAGTCGCTACGAGCCGACCTATCAGAGGGTGGCCAGGGCATCCGCCGCTACTTGATCGCTCCCGAAGGCGATCCTCTCCACGTCGCCGAACTGGTGAACATGCTGATGCGGAACGGGATCGAGGTGAGCGTTCTGACGCAGACAGCTCGACTGAACAACGTCCGCGATCGCGAGGGTACGTCTGTCGGCAGCCGCGAGTTCCCGGCCGGCACCTACGTTGTCGAGGCAGCCCAGCCGCTGAGCCGACTGGTCCGCACGCTGCTGGAGCCGGACACCCCCACCCCGGAAGAGTTCCTGCGTGAGGCGCGGGCGCGGATCGAGCGGGCGGAGAGCCCACGTTTCTATGACATTACCGCATGGTCGCTGCCCCTGCTATTCAACGTGGGCGGTTACAGCACCAGTGATTCGCGCAACGTGTCGGCGGAAAGAGTGCGCGGGCAGGTCGTGCCTATGGCGAGGACACTGGATGAACGGCCAGGGTACGCATATCTGATCGACGGGAGCGCGGTCGCCTCGCTGAGCGCCCTCTATCATCTCGAGGCACAGGGCTATCGGACCGCGGCGATCCAGAAGCCCACAAGGATCGCTGGACGAGACATCGCAAGCGGGACGGTGATCGTTCGGGTCGCCCAGAACGATGAGTCCGTGCACGAGGCGGTGCGTGAGGTGGCGGAGCGTTTCCGGCTGACGGTCCGGGGTACGGACAGCGGGCTGGCGGATCCTGGGTTCCCCGTGCTCGGCTCGGTCTACTCGGTCACCAAGGCCCACGAGCCGAAGATCGCCATACTCGCCGAGGGTCCCATCTCGGGCTATTCCTTCGGCTCGACCTGGTACACCCTCGACCAGCAGTATGAGATACCGATCACCGTGATGCGCGTCGGCTCTGTGTCGAACAGGAACCTAGATCGCTTCAACGTGGTCATCGTGCCCTCGGTCTCCGGTGCCGCGCTCCGACGCGAGCTCGGCGACTCCGGTGTCGAACGCCTTACACAGTGGATCAGGGACGGCGGCACGCTGGTTACCCTGGCCTCGGCCACCGACTTCGCCCGTGACCTCGAGCTCATCGACCTGCGTTCCTGGTACGATCTAGAGGAGAACGAGGACGCGCAGCGGTTCAACGTCCCCGGTGCCATCTTCGCGGCCAACTTGAACGAGCACCACTGGATGGCGGCCGGCTTCGAGAACATGGAGCTGCCGGTGCTGCTGAACTCGAGCCGCATCTACCTGCCGCCCGAGGGTCCTCCCTCATCGAGCAGGACCGTCATCGCGACGTATGGCCCGAAGATCTCCGGTCACGCCTGGCCCGAGACGCTAGAGCGTCTGGACGGTGCGGTGTTCGCCTACGAGCAGAACGTAGGCGGCGGCCGCGTGATCGCGTTCGCCGAGGACATCAACTTCCGCGCGTTCTGGCGCGGAGCGAACCGGCTGCTGCTCAACGCGGTGATCCTGGGGCCCAGTGAGTAGGGGTGTCGGTCCGGGCCGGGAGGAGCCGGGGGACCGACGAGCGGAGCTGGTGTTAGCGACCCTGCTCCGATCTTGAGGCCTAACCCGGGGGGTCAGCTGCCAGTTGGCCTCGCGGGCAGCACGGAACCCGACTGCCGGGTCGGCCGGAGCGAGCGGTCCCCCGCCCCTCCCGGCCCGTCAGTCGGGACCTCGCCCATGCCGAAGTAGCACCTTCCCTACGCTCGCCCTCGATTCGACGAACGCATGCGCTTCGGCGACATCCTCGAACGGGAAGATCTTGCCGACGACCGGCTTGATCCCCACCTCGGCTACGAAGGCCCGCAGCCGCTCGAAGATCGCCTGCAACCTGGCGGGCTCGTCCAGCAGGTAGCCGAGGTGCGTGGCCATGACGCCCGTGGATGCTTCGGCCAGATCGCCGACCTTCGCCCGTGGCAGGTCGCGCCAGGTGCGCCACCAGGACAGCGGGTTCCACCTCTTTAGGTCGAGGCCGGCGAAGCCGGCCACCACGATCCGCCCGAACGGGTTGAGCAGACTCTGCGACTCCCGGAAGACGCTCCCGCCGACGGTCTCCAAGACAACGTCTACGCCGCCGCTCAGAGCACGCAGGCGCTCGAAGCAGTCCGAATCTCTGTAGCTCAGCGCCTCACGCGCGCCAAGAGAGCGTACCAGGTCCAGCTTTTCGCGCGAGCCGACGAGACCGTAGACCTCGCAGCCGAGCCCTGCCGCCAACTGTACCGCCGCGGTACCCACACCGCCGGCCGCCGCCGTGACGATCAGCTTGTCCCCTTTTTCGACACGCGCCAACTCGGCCAGCGCGACCCAGGCGGTCATGTAGTTTACGGGGAAGGCCGCGTTTTCCTCCATCGTGAAGGACTCGATGGCCGGGATGGCCCGCTCCACGGGGACGACGACTTTCTCTGCGTAACAGCCGTACTGGGTGCCGACCATCACCTCGCTACCGACCCGTGTCGGATCCACTCCGTCGCCGACCTCATCGATCACACCAGCACCTTCCATCCCCAGGATGTAGGGACGTTGGGGCGCCCAGGCGTAGAGGCCTTTTCGCGAGAGGATCTCGGCGTAGTTGATGCTGGCGTAAGCCAAGCGAACGCGCACCTCACCGGCGCCGGGCACCGGCTCGGGCAATTCCGACACGCCGAGGACGTTGGGCCTACCGGTGGCACGCAATAAGACTGCTTTCACCGCACCCTCACAGGATTTCTCTTACGCGCTCGGCGGGCCGTGCGAGGACTGCCTGATCACCTTTCTCGACGATCGGCCGCTGTAGGAGCTCGGGGTTTTCTGCGATGGCGTCGAGGATCTCGCTATCCTTGATGCCGGAGCGCCCCAAGCCCAGGTCCCTGTAGGCGCGCTCTTTGGTGCGGAGCAACTCGCGCGGAGCCACCCCCATCTTCTTCACGAGCTGGCCGAGTTTGCTGCGCGATAACGGGTTTACTATGTAGTCGACGCGATCGAAGTCGATACCGCTCTCACGGAGCAGCTTCGCCAGCTTGCGACTGGCGGGTCAAGTCGGCTTCTCGTAAACGACGATTCTCGCACTTCGACTCATCTGAACCTACGTGTTTACACCCAGCAGGTAGAGGATCAGAGCGCTGAGCAGCCCGACGGTGAGCAGGCCGAGGCTCGCCCAGCCCACCGCGCGGAACACCTTGGCCGTGGGGCGCGAGCAGAGGCCTACGATGGCGATTCCCGTCATCATCAGCGCCGCAACGGCGGTCAGCACGTGCTCGCCTCCGACCGCACCGAGGAGCGGTCCGTCTAGGTAGACCAGATCCTCGATCGCGAGGATCAGCAGGTCGAACAGATTGCTCCCCAGAATGCCACCGATGGCGAGGTCGACGGCGCCGATCCGAACGGCCTCGACGGAGATGACGACCTCGGGCACGGACGTGACGAGCGCCAGGAAGACTGTGCCGACAAACGTCTCCTCCCAACCCATTGTCACGGCCAGCGCTTCGCCGATCACAGGCAAGGCGGTCGCAGCCACCACCAGCATGAGGGCATTGACGGCGAAGAAGAACCAGATACGCCCCGTAGTCAGAGTGGCCAATTTTGCCCGCGGACCGGAGATCTCGGCCAACTCGGCGGCCATGGCGACCCGGTTCTCTTCTCGCTCAAAGAAGAAGACGCTGCGCATGGCGATCAGATAGATCACCGGTGCGGCGATCGTATACGGGCCGATCGGCCCCAGACCTATCGGCGCTTCGCCTTGGTGCTGGATGAAGATCGCCGCGGCCGCCGTGCCCAGCAGGATCACGCCGAAACCGGCGGACAGACTGTGACCGTGCCGGATCCCGCTGTAGATCGTTCCCGGCCTGTACATGAAGTCGAGGACTGCGATGATCACCAGGTTGTATACGCAGCTGCCCAGCGCGGCGCCCACGGCCAGGTCGGGCTCCCCGACCACAAGGATCGCGCTGAGCCCCGTCACCAGCTCGGGCGCCGAACTGACCCCGGCCAGCAAGATGAGTCCCACCCAGACCCTGCCGAGGCCGGTGCGGGTCGATATTACGTCACCATAACGAGATAGGCGGGCGCCGGTGAACAGGATCGCCAGCAGGCAAACTCCAAAGAACAGCCAGGCGGTCAGCGGACTCAGCGAATAGACCAGCTCCCTGAACATGGCCGCAAACTAGTCCCTCGAGGTCCGCGCCGTAACCACCGGCCGCACCCGCGAGCTTCCCATGGAGATCGGCTTCAACATCTGCCCGATAACGAGCGGCATGAGGGACGCGCCGAGCACGACGAGCCAATCGCCGGGACTCAGCGAGTGAGTACCGAGCACCCGAGACAGCAGCGGGTTGTAAACGGTGGCTATCTGGAGACCGATGGTTAGCACGAGAGCGCCCCACACCCAGCGGTTGCGGAACAGTCGGCGCCCGAACACGACCGGTCTCGCGCTCCGCGCGTTGAATACGTGGAACAGCTGAGCGAGTGCAAGCGTCATGAACGCGAGAGTAACAGCGTGCGACAGTTCCGCCCCTTTGAACTCCAGCGCCCAGATGAAAACGCCTAGCGTGGCCGATGTGATGAGCAGCGAAAAGGTGACGACGCTCGACAGGAACCACGGCGAGAGAATCGCGGACTTCGGGTCCCGGGGCGGCCGCCCCATCACATCCGGCTCGGGCGGCTCCATGGCGAGGGCCAGCGCCGGGAACACATCGGTGACCAAGTTCAGCCAGAGGATTTGCAGTGGCAGTAGCGGCAGCGGCATGCCCGCCAAGCCTGTGACGAGGAGCGTGGCGACCTCGGAGAGGTTACACGAGAACAGGTAGAAGATAAACTTGCGGATGTTATCGTAGATGACCCGCCCGTGCTCGACGGCGACGCCGATAGTCTCGAAGCGATCGTCCTGCAGAACTACGTCGGCTGTCTCCTTGGCGACATCCGTGCCGCGCACGCCCATCGCCACTCCGATGTCGGCCTTCTTGAGTGCCGCGGCGTCGTTAACTCCGTCGCCCAGCATCCCGACGATATCGCCCCGGCCCTGAAGCGCCTCGACGATACGGAGCTTGTGCTCGGGGCTGACGCGGCTGAACGCAGCCACCCGGCCGACGCGCTCGCCGAGCTCCGCCTCCGAGAGGCTCGACATCTCGCGCCCACGTACGGTCTCGTCGCCGTCGCGCAGGAGTCCGAGTTCCCGCCCGACGGCTTCGGCGGTCACGGCCTGGTCGCCGGTGATCATTACCGTGCGGACGCCTGCGCTGTGGAACCGCTCAATGGTCTCGCGCACCCCCTCAGCGGGCGGGTCCTGTATCCCGGCGAAGCCGACGAAGACCAGGTCGTGCACGGCTTCCGGACCCGGGCTCTCATCTGCCTCGAGCTCCCGGTAGGCAAGCGCCAGCACGCGCAGTCCGCGCGCGGCTAGCCCACGGTTATCGTCGAGCAGAGCGGCGCGCGCAGAGTCATCCAGAGGAACAACCTCGCCGCCGGTTAGTTTGCTGCTCGACACCTCCACGATACGCCGCGGCCCACCCTTGATGCAGGCGACGCTCCTGCCATCCGGCGCGCGGTGGAATGTTGCCATCAGCTGCCGCTCGCTTGAGAACGGCAGCTCGGCCACCTCCGGGTACTCCGCCTGCAGGTCCTCGCGCCGCAGCCCCGCCTTCCGAGCCAGCACGAGAAGCGCCGCCTCGGTAGGATCGCCCACCACCGCCCAACCCTCATAGGTTTTTCTGACGGTTGCCCGGTTGGCCAACGCTCCGATTCGCAGGGCCAGGTCGGCGCCGGCCACCTCGGCGGGGCTTACAACTGCGCCATCGATCCGGAACTCTCCCACAGCCTCGTAGCCCGCACCGGTTACCTCGAGGCGCTTCCCACCAACCGCGAGGGCCGTCACGGTCATCTCGCCGGCGGTGAGCGTGCCAGTCTTGTCGGTGCAGATCACCGTCGCCGAGCCCAGCGTCTCGACGGCGGTCAGGCGGCGAACCAGAGCCTGGCGCCGGGCCATGCGCCGTACCCCGACGGCCAGGGTGATGGTCGCCACGACGGGCAGACCTTCGGGGACCGCGGCGATCGCCAGCGCGATACCCGTCTCCACCATGAGCCACAGCTCTTCACCACGAATCAGCCCCAGCCCGGTGACCAGCGCGGCGACGCTCAGGGTCAACCAGACGAGCCGCCGGCCCAGCGAGTCGAGACGGCGC
>CP070812.1:3054085-3092238 GCA_020344015.1 Gemmatimonadota bacterium | reverse complement strand
GGACGCGCTGGCGCTCATCGAGGACACCGATTTCGATGTCGTCGTCACCGACATCACCATGCCCGAAATGACGGGGATCGAGCTGCTCAAGCTCGTCAAGAAGCGCGATACCGAGATACAGGTCATCGTCATCACCGGACACCCTGACGTCGATTTCGCCGTCGAGGCGATCCGCTCACAGGTTGACGACTATCTGATCAAGCCCTTCGAGATGGGGCAGCTGCGGCACTCGGTTTATCGGGCGCTCGAGCACCGTGCCCTCCTCCAGGACAACCGGCGCTACCGTGAGCACCTCGAGGAGCGTGTGCATCGGTACTTGAGCGACGGCCTCCGGGCGCTCGCCGCCGCCATCGAGGCCCGTGACCGCTACACCGGCGGCCACCTGGACCGGGTCAGCAAGTACGCCCTGGCCACCGGCACCGAGCTGGGGCTCGACGAGAAGTCGATGTGGAGCCTCTGGCTCGGCTCGCTCTTCCACGACGTAGGTAAGCTGGCCATCCCCGACGCCATCCTCAACAAACCCGGCCCGCTCACCGAGGAGGACTACGAAGAGATGAAGCGGCACCCCGAGCTGGGCGTGGAGATCATCCAGAGTATCTCCTTCCTGGTGCCGGCGGCCATGGCCATCCTCCACCACCAGGAGCGCTGGGACGGCAACGGCTATCCCGGCGGTCTCAAGGGCGAGCGGATCTCTATAGAGGGTCGCATCCTGGCGGTGGCCGACGCCTTTGACGCCATGCTCACCGACCGCCCCTACCGCAAGGCGCTCACCGAAGACTACGCGCTGAGCGAGCTCGAGCGTTGCGCCGGCAGCCAGTTCGACCCCGGTGTCGTCCGGGCCTTCATGCGGGCCATGGACAAAGGCTTCCCCAGCCGCGCCCCGCTCTCCTTGGGTGCCGGTGCCGTTCCGCTCCCCGATCCAGAAATGCTGGCCAAAACCGAGGTTGACCCTCAAGAAGCCGCCGAATAGATTGCCGTTCCCGGCGCCAGCGTAGCTCAACGGTAGAGCACGGCATTCGTAATGCCGGGGTTGTGGGTTCGATTCCCACCGCTGGCTTGCTCGGCTGCGGGCGTAGCTCAGTTGGTAGAGCGCAACCTTGCCAAGGTTGAGGTCGCCGGTTCGAGCCCGGTCGCCCGCTCTGGGTGTCCCAAAGTTGCCCGGGAAGGATGAAGTCACTCGGCGGGCCTTCGGGCCGGTTGGGATGATGTAAACTTCCCGGGCCTCTGACGTGGCGGGGAGTAGCTCAGCCCGGAAGAGCGCTGCGTTCGGGTCGCAGAGGCCGCGGGTTCAAATCCCGCCTCCCCGATTTCAGTAGCCAGTACGCCGGTAGCCGGTGGAAGAACGTCGACCGGCTACTGGCCACCGGCCACCGACAAGCGGGACGTGGCGCAGTCCGGTAGCGCGCCTGAATGGGGTTCAGGAGGTCGCGGGTTCGAATCCCGCCGTCCCGATTTCAGTAAATAATTCGAAGATAATGAATTAGAGGGGCAAGGGGGTCGGAACGACCGTCTTGCCTGTTCCGTCTGTATGCCAGGTGTGTACCGGGTCGGCTGCGGTTGTTTCCAACGGGCATCGTCCCTGACATCTTCGGAGGCATCGTTTGCTCGGGCTCCCAAATGCCAATACTTTATCCTCGAACTTGGCCTACGGCCGACAGACCACGCTCGACACTTGCCGGCTCCAGCGGCGCGAGTGTCCCCACGACCGGACCCTAAAGCCGACGAGCGGATGAAAGCGTTGCTGCTCTACCCCGAGTTCTCTTCCCTCGGATTCTGGAACTACAAGGCCGTTTGCCGAATGATGGGGGCCAAGTACCCAGCGTCGCCGCTCGGCATGATCACGATAGCGGCGCTGCTGCCCTGGGAATGGGAGCTGCGCCTCGTCGACCTGAACACCGCGCCGCTTGACGATACGGACATCGACTGGGCGGACCTCGTGTTCATCGGAGGGATGCTCCCCCAGCAGCTGAGGTTTCTCCAGCTAATCGACCGGGTGCATGACCGAGGGAAGCGGGTCGTCGCCGGAGGACCCGATGTGACGTCCCAGCCCGAGGTCTACGCCAGCGCCGACTACCTGGTGCTCGGCGAGGCGGAGTGCTCGATGCCGGACTTCTTGGCCGATCTGGAGCGAGGCGCCACGTCTGGACGGTACATTCCGGATCGGCGGCCGGAGTTGACCGAGAGCCCTGTTCCCCGGTTCGATCTGCTGGACCTCAATAGTTACCTGATGATCGGCGTGCAGTTCTCCCGGGGCTGTCCGTTCAACTGCGAATTCTGCGACATCATCGAGCTGTATGGACGGAAGCCCAGGACGAAGCCACCGGCTCAGGTCGTGCGGGAGCTGGACGCCCTCTACGGGCTCGGGTACCGCGGGCACGTCGACTTTGTTGACGACAACTTCATCGGTAACAAGGCGAAGGCGAAAGACATCCTCCGCGCCGTGAAGAAGTGGTCAGCCGAGCATGGCCACCCGTTCTTTTTCTCCACAGAGGCCTCGATCAACATCGTGGACGACGACGAGCTGCTGGGCTTGATGCGGGACTTGGACTTCCGCTACCTGTTCATCGGCATCGAGTCGCCCGAGGACGCCATCCTCTCCGCGACGCAGAAGAGGCAGAATCTTCGCCGGGACCTCGTGGCTGACCTGCACAAGATTTACGACCACGGCATTGTCGTCAACGCCGGGTTCATTCTGGGCTTCGACGACGAGACCAGCACGTGTGCCGCGAGCATGATCGACGTCATCGAGCGCGGTAGCATCGTCATGTCCATGATCGGGCTGCTTTATGCGCTGCCCAACACTCAGCTCACGCGCAGGCTACAGAAGGAGAACCGACTGCTCAAAGGGTCCGGTCGCCTGAGCGCCGAGAACGAGGCGACGGAGGTGGACCAAACCACGAGCGGTCTAAACTTCATCACGAAGAGACCGAGGGCTGAGGTACTCGAGGACTTCCTCCACGTCCTGGAGCAGACGTACTCGACAAAGAGGTACTTCGACCGCTGCCTTCGCCTCGCGAAGGTTATTCGGGTTGCGCCCCGCTTCAGGCCCAACTGGAAGCGCAAGCTCCGCTACGCGTCGGCGTTCCTGAAATGCGTCGTAGGTCTCGGCATGCGGCCGTCCACCGCCTACCTCTTCTGGCGAAACATCGGGATCCTCCTCTTCACGCGGATCTCCGCCGTGGAGACCGCCGTGAACGTAATGGCCATGTATCTGCATTTCGGGTCGCAGACGGAGTTCATCTCAGGCCTGACCTCCGACAGCGTGCGGGAACTCGGGGCGGAGGCGAGGGGGCCGGAGCGATGTCAGTGTCGACGGGGACCGCGACGCTCTCGGCACCGTCCTCGCGTCTTTCGCTAACTGACCTCTGTGGGGAGAGCGCGAAAATCAGATGCGTGACTACCTGCCATGCCCTTCGCTTGTTGGGGCCGTGGGCATGGCTCAACAGCAAGTGCAGCAGGCGCCCAGCCCCGGCTCGGGCTACGGGATCGGTGGGCTGTGGCTACCTGCTGGGATTGACTGCGCTTCTCCCTAATTCTCTCACCAATTCGGCCCGACATGAGGTCGATAGCGGGGAACGTTGAACCGACCAGAAGTCGCACAACTTGGGTGTTGTCAGGCAAAAGGTCGGAAAACGAGCCCGTTGGGAGAATCATGGGGTTCAGGAGGTCGCGGGTGGCGACTCGCACCGCGCGCAGGACCGCGCGGCGCTCGGTATGCAGGCACCTGGCGGCGCCTACAACGCGAATCCCGACGTCCCGATTGGCGCAGTATCCCTGATTAGGGACGCGCCACCAGATTCAACCTCAACTGTCAAGAGAAATCGTAGCCACTCCAGACTATTCTATGGACGGTATGCGAGAAACATACTCGCGTTCGTGCGTGGCCCTAGTCCGACCGACGCTTCAAATTGCCAGTGCCTGTGGAAGCCTGTTAAGAAACCTGCCATGAAGTTCCAAGGGTCCTTCTGCTCTAGCTCCACGTCGTACTCGACATCGCCAATCAAAGGAATAGAGATCTCCCCACTGTGTCGTTCGTCAGCATTTTGATACATGGCACCGGCCCACAAGCCCACACCACCAAACACAATGCCGACTCGAGGAAGGACAACCCACGCTTTCACAGTGGACCCAGTTGTGCTGAGACTAGTTCCAGTAAACGTGGTATTGACCGCCCCAAAGAACTGACCTACTCCGTATGCAACTACAATACCTCCTCCATACACGAGACCGTCGTAGTCGATCTCCAGCATGAAAGGCGGCTCACTCCCGCCGTCCGGGCTGGGAGCCTGAACATCCGTACGTCCATCTATGACGCCAACAAGGCCGAAGATGTTGACCATGGGCAACAGCCAGACGTCCAATCTCAAGTTCGCCTCTATGACGTCATTCGCTACCGCCACCTCAGATGGCGGGGGGATGATTGGAAGCTCTATACTCAAGGCCAGACTCTCAAGCGCGTAGTCCTGATCTTGGATATAGACGTTGAGCCCAACTCCGAATGGGCGAGGCAATTCAGTGTCACTCGCCGATGAGCGCTCGAGCGTAGGACTCTCGCCAGGCTCCTGACCGAATACCCAGTGAGCATCCAACAAGGTAAGTGTAGGAACGGTAGCTACCCAGAACCATAGGCCAAGGCGGGCGGCTCTTGCCTTGAAACCGTAAACGCCGCGTTCCGGTGTCCTGCGGTGACGCAGCATCCTCGTGTCGGTGTGGCCTGTCTGCACTTCCGTCAACCGCGGCGTTCTACCAGATGGGTTTCGATGCAGAGCCGGGGCGCGACCGTAAAGAGCCAGGTTCAATAGCATCGTCGTTCCTCCCATCTGAGGAGCACCGCGGTCACCACGGCAGCTAGCCTGGACCGAGTGCGGCTTGTCAGCTCGAAGAGGGGGGCGATATCCCTGTTACGCTCTTCTGGAGTAGGCGGTTTCTCGCGAGTCTCCAGCCAGGTGGGGCCAGCCATGTCAGCCTGGCTGCAGAAACTCAATCGCCAATAACGTCTCTGACGCTTTCACCAACGAGTTGATATTGTCTTGAGACCTTAGCTGCGCAGCATAGCACAACGAGCCGAATCCCACAAGCTATGATCGGTGTCCAGCCAGATCACGATGCAACCTGCTTTCTCGTACCCACAGCTGCCTTCGCCGGAGTCGTCAAGTCCAGAGCCGCGATGGCCCGACTCCCACCGCGCGCAGGAACGCGCGGCGCTCGGTATGCAGGCGCCTGGCGGCGGCTGCAACGCGAATCCCGCCGTCCCGACTCATGGCTGGAGAGCTTCAGTACCCCCGTTGCAGGTCAACTACATTCAACATTTTGGCGCCCGCTACATAACGGCGGAGGTTCTCGCGATAGAGAAGGAACTGATTATCGCGATATCGGTTGGAGTAGTCCGAGACATGCGGCGTCATGATGACACGGGGCATGTCCCAGAGCTCGAAGTCCGTCTGAGGCAAGTCGTCTGCCCCGAATCCCGCGATGCTACCTGACCTGAGCGCATCCTTCAAGTCGTCCCAGTTCACGACTGGAAGCCGCACGATGCTGACGAAGTAAGCGCTCTCTTTCATCGCATCAAAGAACTCAGCGTCGAACATCTCCTGTGTTTCGGGGGTGCTAGGTACCGAAGCGAACACCACATCTGCCTGACCAGCGAGTTCGTACATCTCATGGGAGAGGCCCACGTAGTCGACGAACGCCGGTCCGGACCTGCTGGTTTTCCGAGTCGCGATGACTCGAAAACCCAAAGCGTGAGCTAGCCGGCCCACTTCCGTACCGATGCTCCCGAGTCCGACAACCAGCAACGTCTGATCCTGGAACTCCTTATCCAGGTGCTTGTCTTTCACCACGTCTGTCTGCGTTCTCCCCCAAACGTGGTTCCCCTGCCTCTCATCGTGGATGTCCATACCGCCGATCAACGAGAGCATGATCGTAAGAGAATGCTGGGCAATGGCCCGCGCGGTCATGCCACGAATTGAGGTGACCACGATGTTGCGTTCACGGAGAATCCGGTTGGTCTCTCCGGGCGGCGAGCCACTCATGAAACATCCCTCGACTCCGACACTGCCCGACTGAATCCAATGGACCTCAGGACCGATCGCGGAGACAGTACTCGCCCTGCACCCAAGTCCGAGCACCGCCTGCGCATCGGCCAATACGCCTCGATCGACGGCATCTCTCCGATTCCTGACAGGGATGAGCTCGACCCCGGGAGCGACATCCTGCAGAAACGCCATCCGTTCCTCGCGTCGATCCCACTCCTCGGGAACTACGACTACCACTTTCTCGGGGGGAGCCCACCCCGGCAGCTCGCGGACTGGCACATCGCTTTCGCGAAGATTGAAGACCTCTACCAGCCGTTCCGGGGTGAAGTCTTCATATGACCCTGTCGGGGGAGCTGCCGGTTCGCGGGATCCCTCCCCGCCTCCGGAACACGCGAGGACCAATGTGCAAACGCCGACCACGAGTGGCCGCGTTACGAGTTGGCTACGAGTCAACTGCGCCGTCAGCATGAGGGTCCCTTACCTTCCTATGCGGAGTTCTTTGGAGTTCTTGCTGAAAAGCCGACAACCGACCGTTGCGCGAGGCTGCTCAAGATGGCTCTTCGACCAGAGTACGGCCTGCCGATGGCGCAGTCAAACGCGTGGGATCGCCGGGCAGATGTGCAGTGTCAGCGTCAGTGACAACGCCCACTGACGCTGGCTGATGCTGACGAGCGTTGCTTGCCCGGAAACCCGCGCAAACTGTCGCACTCTGACGCTGACAGACGCTTTAGGCTGCGGAGCGTGTTAGGCTGCAAGCCTCGCAGTGTTCCCCCAGTCGAGTGAACCTGGTCTCCAGGCCGTTCCCGCCAGTATCTTACAGTCTGGAGATCAACCCATAACATGAAAGAGTATCGCTATTAGGCTTCAACGCCTGCAGGTGGGCTCAGAGGGCCTTGCAGCTGAAGAAGTAGTCCGGCAGGACATAAGCTGGGAGAGCGAATTACATGACAGCATCTTGTAGATCTTGGTGGCGAAACTGCGCACTAGAAGCTGATTCGGAGATTCTGGCCATAGACAGAATGGAAGACCATATAGCTCCTCTTGATCCAAACGTGGCGAAGATTCGGGAACTCATTTCCAGTCTTGAGTTGTGCCATCACAAAGCGGAGCGATGGGTCGAAAACATCATCAAAGCCATAGGAGCAGGGGAGACGAGAAAGGGGTTGGGCACCCGTTCGCCTGGTCGGGAGCATCCCGCTGAGAAAGTCTGGCAGCGTGCCTGCGCCGCCCTGTCGGCGTGGTGTGCGGGATGTCCGAGTACAAAGGTCGATTTGTTGATTGGCACCGTGCCGGCGTCCCAGCTCCTTGCTTGCCTTGGGGAGCGCTCGCCGTTGAAGGAATGGCAGGTTCAACGGGTGATCGAGAAGATCCACAGCGCAATCCGTTGGCCGCAATCTTGTGATGACCCAACGGCCCAGTACGTGTGGATTCTCTTGAGTGGGGGCGAATATGAAGCCGTTTACCGAAGTGATTGTCCTGAGTACTACAAGGAACATGAAGATTTCTGGCTGACTACCGTTCGGACCATCATTCACGACACTGAGAATGGCGATGAGGCAGAACTGTCGTTGGGCCTTGCTATCGACATGCTTATGCCATGCCACTGGAGGTTTGTGGAGAATCTCCAGATCGTCCTTGAGGCGATTGGCGGGAGGCTCAATCCGGAGAAGCCATTTGCAGCGTGTGGCAGGAATATCACCCTGGTACCGATTCGCCGCCGGATGGAAATCGTTTCCAATACCCTAAGGGTCTTCTGTGGCGACCCGGAGTCAAAGCAGGAACTGGATAAAGATTTGCTGGCCTTACTTGGAGAACCGACAGAAGCAAAGAGATGGCTTGCCACCTCCTTAGACAAGACGATAAGGCTTCAACTTGGCCCGCCGGCTGATCTACGGGCGATGTCTGCCCTGGTCGGACCTGACTGGATAAGACAATAAAGGTCCCGCTTGAGTCTATCAGGTGTCCTGAGGATAGTGCCGAACAAGGTTCTTGTTGACTTGGAAGAGGCGGATAGCTGGGCTTAGCAGTGGGTTGACGAGAACTATCCAGAGGGATCGACCGAGAGGGAAGCGTACGACGCTTCTTACGAGAAGAATTTCCTGCGGTACTGGGGTAACCACACTAACAGTATCCTTCGTGTGGACATGAACCATGCGAAATAAGTAGCTCGCAGCTTACTTTCACGGACTTCACAATACTAGTCGACGACGTCGACGGCCGCGCTGATCTTGCCTGCGTCAGGGGCACCTTTTCGGTTACGATGACGGCTGAGGGCATGCCGGAGCCGATGACGATAGACGGCAAGTGCTTGACTATCTTCAGGAAGCAGCGTGATGGTACGTGGCTTGTAGCGATCGATTGTTGGAACTCTGATCTTCCGATTCCCGGGCAGGGCTCGGGGAGCTAGCCGCGTTAGGCTAGACACCCGCAGGTCCTGGGTCGTGACAAGCGGCCCAGGAGCCAGGCCGAAGTACAGGCAGTGAGCGCGTGCACCTCGGGGGAAACGCCGAGGGTATCCGTGAGAAGCTTGATAACTCTGGGGTTGTCGCCTGAATGGGGTTCAGGAGGTCGCGGGTTCGAATCCCGCCGTCCCGACTTGAGCAAGTAACTCGAAGATAAGGAATTAGAGAGGTGAGGGAGTCAGTGCGATTCTCTCGCCTCTCCGTTTTGTGTGCCAGTTGTGTGCCGATCACGGTTGCGAAGGCTGAACGGGATCCGGCGACCACTGGCCACCACCAGGCGAGCTTGGACGTGGTTGCCGGCGCCTGCCGAAGCATGGGTGGCTCTTTCTGTGGCCGTGGTTTCAAATCTTGCCGTTCGGTGCCTCTGAGTGCAGAACTTGGCAGGCAATCACAACCTGTTGGCCGAGTTGGACTGCAAGACGCCTTCACGCGATTCGGCATGCTTTCGGCCCTCCTTGCCCTCGGGCCGGTGCGGGACGTACCGGGTGTGTCACCGAGCACGCGAAGTCCGCACCATGCATGCGAGAACGCCGGCCTGCAAAGCCGCAGGTCCTGTAAGCCGCAGTTCATATATAGGACCTGCAGTAGCTCTTTCGTTGCTCACCGTCTGCTGAGCCTGCATCCTTCCACACAACCGGGTGCCCGTAATCCCACATAACTCAGGCCGCAGGTGGCAGCTATGTCCCGTCTCAAGCGGCTGATCGTCGAGGCCCACCAGCGTTCACAGGTTCGAATCCTGTCAGGCGCGCTACGCCAGACGGCCAACCTACACACGGCGCGTCCGGCATTCCCTCTCCGGTTTCTACTTCTTCTGCCGGGCTCGTTTCGCAAGGCGATCCCATTCCTCGCTCTCGAACTTGCCCCGTAGAGCTTGAACCACCTCCAAGGCTACTTGAAGGTTTTCCGCAGGGATTCCCCGAGCCAGGAAGCGCCGAAGGACAACCTCGCGACTCTCCATTTCCGCAAGGAATCTCCGACCCTTCGGGGTAAGTTCGATGAGCACCGAGCGCAGATGCGAGGGGTTCTCGACGGAGTGGACCAGACCATCCTCGCGCAGGCTATTCACGAGCGTCTGGATGTGCTGACGGCTCACCGACCTCACCCTAGCCATCTGAGGAACCGTCTGCGGTCCATGCGCGCCCAGAGACTTGATGAGGCTTCGACGGCCTGCCGACAGCTCTCCTTGCCCGAGGAACTGCTTGGCAGCGACGCGCATCCGGAAGAAGAGGAGCGCCGCCTCGAATGTAAGACGGTCCATCAGGTCCGCGTCGGCGGGTAGCCCGGCAGCTGGTCCGGGGCCCTCAGCGTTGTGTACGCGGTTTTTGCTTTCTCCCATCAGAATAGAGGTGTAGGTATGTCGCCCCAGATCACGTATCGTGGGGGCTCTACATGCCGGAGGACCTCACCGGCCTCGAGATCGACCCAGACGATAATGACGGGGTCTTGACCATAGGTCCACCGAACGATGTTCTTTCCCTTCGCGTCGATGAGGTGCGTGCGCGCGCGTGTGAACAGCACTTTGTAGCGGCTTCGGTCAAACTCCTGCGCCGTGCCATGTCCTCCGCGCTCCCGCCGTATCTCCTCCTCAGAATGTAAAGGCAGGTCCGGGAGATACCATTCGCCCGGCACCACGTAGGCCAGAAGAGGCGCCGCTGCCCCCCGGTTGTCCAGGAGCTGTCGGGTTCGTGGGTCGTCCGCAGCGAGCCGAAACGCCTCTTCCAGCTCGGCATCGCTGAGCAGTGCGGGCGACAGAATCGCGACGTGGTCGGTATACCTCGCCGTGATGTGACGCAGGGTGTGCTCGCGCAGGGCGAAACCCACGACGATCGTCACGATGGCAATTGTCACATACCGCAGAAGCGTGCGGCCTGTCGAGTCTTCTCCACCCGGCTCTCGTCTGCCTGGCAGCACCTCGCTGATCAGCCGCGGGACGAACCGGCCCGTGCGGCGCTGAAATGCGCGGTAACTTTCCCCGTACTTCTCGATGCAGCGAGCTTCCTCCCAGCGCGCCAGCACCCCATACAGCAGCAACATCACGAGATAGCTAAAGAGAACGAAGAAACGCGGCCAGATCAGCGTTACGCCCAGCCCGAGCATAGCCAGCGCCAGGTACTGGGGATGGCGGACCAAACGGTACAAGCCGCCCGTCACCGCGCCTCGGCGGAAGAGCTTGGATCCGTAGACCTGAACCGCCCCCATGAGGAACAACAGCAGCCCCACCAGCGCAAGCAGAAAGCCGAGGGGCTTCAACACGTTCAGCAACGGGCTCGTCGTGTACGAGAAGTGCGGCAGGAAGAACCCTGTCAGCCATGCACTCCACGGAGTCTTGTGCAACAGGTTGAGGAAGGGTCCGTACGAAGCGTAGAAATGGAGGGCCAGTGGGCTGATCATGAACAGGAACTCGAGCACGATAACCAGATAGAAAGCCCACACCGCGGGTGTAAGAATTCGCTGCTTTCCGGGCATGGGACCTTCGCAGTCAAGGATGACAATCTAACTTGTCATCCCTTACGTTGCAGCGGCTTAATAAGTTTCGTTTCGGCAGCCTCCGCAGCCGAAGGTCACAGGTGGAGACTCACACCGCCCGCACGACGCGCGACTTGCTCTCGATTCCCTACATTTCCGTACCGCTACTTCGCCTTGACCCCATCTACGACCCCCTCCGCGACCACCTGCGTTTCCAGGCGCTGCTGGAGCGCGAGGAGTAGCTGAGCACGGCACGTCTGGAGCCATCGGCCAAGCTCATTAAGGCTGCGGCGGCCTTCGGCCCTGACCCGTAACCCAGTGCTCCGTGAAGCGATCGGTCGGGAGTGTGCGAGTTCGGTGAGCGGGTTCGGGCGAAAGCAGGATGCCTCCTCGACGCAGATCGAGCTTGGCTGGGCACGATGCAAAGCTGATCTTCTACGCTGCCGTCGCCCACCCCGGCAAGCCGTCACCGAACCCGAAAGACATGGCCCTACCTCTCGGGCTAGCGTAACAGATTCTGTAAGAAACTCTCGCACGACTAGACGCTTCGTGACGGTGCCATAGATTAAAGAAGAAGCCCAAAGACTGCGCGCCGCCGCAGCGGCTGGGATTGCGATGGACAGACACACACCCCTCATGTCCCGTTAGGGGGGAATGCGCGCTCCTTGCTGCCAGCGGATGGCGCACCGAGACGGCGCGCGGGAGGCTGTGCAACGAAAGACTCCTGGGGCTGGGCTGAGGAGGGGTAAGACGAGCGCTGCTGCTCGTAAATGGTGGTTACGTACGAAGCGTTTTTTCTGACCATGCGCTACTCAAGGGAATCGCTGGGGCCGTCGATCGATCGGCACTTCCGCTTGGTCGCAGCTCACTACCGCCAGCTGCGAGACCTCGACCACAGGACTATCCGGTACGTCGCGAATCTTCTCTCCAAGATCTCCAAGCCCACTAACAAGCTCCGGCTTCTCGAGGTCGGAGCCGGCACCGGTCGCTACGCGGAAGCGGTCATCGATACGGCCGCTGAACACGGCGTCGTTTGCTGGGGCGTCGCTTGCGATGCCCGCAAGATCATGGTCGGTAAAGGTCCAATCGCGCATGGCGCGGAGATTCAATTGAGCCGAGTCGTCGGGTTGGCCGAACTGCTTCCTTTCCGGGTCGCTGCCTTCGACGCCGTCCTGTCGTTCAACGCCGTGCACCACTTCGAGATCGACGCCTTTCTGCTGGGAGTGGCCCGCGTGCTCCGTGCGGGTGGACTGCTGATCGTGTACACGCGAACGCCGGAGCAGAACCGACGCACCGTCTGGGGCCGGTTCTTTCCGGGCTTCGCCGAGCGGGAGACGCGACTCTACGGTGGGGACGAGCTACGTGCCGCCTTAGCGCAGCGCCCCGAGTTCTACAAGGCGCGGCTGCACGTTCGCCCGTGGACGCTCAGAAAGACGCTGTCCCGCTTGGTCGACCAAGCCCGGGGGCACTGCTACTCCACCTTCAGCCTCTATACGCCGGCAGAACTTGAGGCGGCCCTCGAGGTCTTCGAGCAGCGGTTGATCGCCGCGTATCACGACCCCACTGCGATAACCGCTCAGAATGACCACGTTCTCATCGTCGCTGGAAGAGGCGATGAACGGTCGAGGTTGAGAGCATCCGATACCGGCGCGCCGGCCTGGTCGGAGCGCCGGGGCCGTGTAAGTCCGGTTCGCCGGCTACCGGTTTAGCCAAAGTGACGCACCGGAATATCGCGACTCACTATCGCTATCCGGTGTGGCGTGAGGCTGCGCTTTCAAGATTCCCAAGGCGCAGTCGCGTAGGTCGTCAGCCGCAGCCCTGGCTGTGGAGGTGGCGGATCCAGACACGATGGATCGGTACCCCAGGTTCCAGGAACTGGGATCCGAGGGCTGGGCTGATGAACAGAGACGGAGGGCGGAGCAGGGCTACGAGATGCACCTCCAGAAGATCGTCCCTTTGAACCCAAACCGCCCAGACGGCAGCCTTGGACCCTAATGAGCGGGCGGTCCCCGATGGGGTAGATTGTCAGGCGAATGACCACCTAGGACCTAGCCTGGGATGTCCAAATGTCCTCCGACGAGTATTCCTTCAGGGCATTCAGCGAGCACGCCTTCTACCGCAGGGCCAACCTGGCGCTCCTAGACCGCGCAGACTTGAAGCGCGGCTGGACCGTGGTAGACGTGGCCTGCGGGAGCGGTGCCATCACCGAGCTGATCCTCGACAGGATCCGAGGCGCGCGTGACGCTACGGTGATCGGCGTCGACATGTCGGCCACCGCGCTGCAGGAGGCAGCGGAGAAGGTCGTAGGCGTGCGGGACGCGGCAGTGGAGTTCTTGCAGACCCGGGCGGAGGAAATGTCGAACAGTCTCCACCGCGCCGTCGACGCCGTGGTCTTCTGCAACGGCATCCATTACATCGAGGACAAGAAGGGCCTGCTGGAGGAGGTGTATCGGACGCTGAAGCCCGGTGGCGTCTTCGCCTTCAACACCAGCTTCTTCGATGGGGCGTCGCCGCCGGAGACCCAGAAGTACTACCGCCGCTGGATGCTGAAGGCGCTTCGCAAACTGAAAACGGAGTACGACCTCAAGCCCGACCACTCGAAGGTCGAGTCGCGTAAGCAGCTGACAGCGGAAGAGTACGGGGCGTTGCTCGAGGCCGAAGGGTTCGAGATCAAGTCTCAAGAGATCTACCCGGGTGAAGTAACCGAGCAGGGCTTTATCGACCTGAGCCGCTTCTCCGATTTCATCGCCGGCGCGCTCCCCGGCGTCCCGCTAAAGACGGCGAGCGATGTTCTGGTAGAAGCAATACGGGAGACCTTCGCCGAGATGGGCGTGACGGCGTGGCCGCGCAAGTGGCTGACGGTTGTCGTCGCCCGCCCGTAGAACGCGATCGCACTTCACCTTGAGGGGCCGAGAGGCCCCTCTTGCTTACGTGCGGCGGGCACGGCGCTGGGTAACCGGGGAGCGAAAGCGAACCGGGAAGTGACTGGGAGGTGGAAGTCCTCTGGGGGCCCTGGTGGCGGGAACCCCTGGCTTCGGTACCGGATACGTGAGCCCGTCGGGCGCTGCTGGTTCATGCGCGGTGCAAGCCGCTACAGGCAGGAGTGCAGGCAAAATGATACGCCGGCGAGGTGGTCAGTTAGTCGTTTTTTGGCCGGAACTTGCCGCCCGCCTGCCGTGGCTTCCAGCGGTACTTCCACTCGACGTACTCAAATCCGCTCGCCTCCAGCGCCTCACGCGCCCTCGCGAAGGCCTGCCACAGTGCGTCCTCGCCCAACTCCTCGCCCCCCTCAAGCCAGACGACTATTTCGTCGACGTGACTTCTAGAGTACACGTGGGCGGTTAGATCGCCCGGGCGGTCTGCGGCTCCCTCGGCGAACAATTCGTGGAGGATCTCCTCGGCGCGTTCCTTCATCGGGTACTAGCGTCTCCGCCTCGTCAACGTCCCGCCGAGGCCGAAACCGACCGCGGCGGTGCTTTTGTCCCGTTTCTCGAGAGAGTCGTAGTTTCCGCTCTGCCGTGTTTGCAACCTCTCCTACGTCCGGCGTCGGGCGCTCGAGTCACGGCTTCCCTCAGGTGAGGGTCGCTCGCCAACAGCTCGCGCCCACGCGCGATCCAACGGTCCAGGGGGAGACGCTCCACTGCGGCCTTGTATTCGAAGCCTGCCATGTCAAACCACGGGTCTGCGGCCTCCGTTCGCGCGAGCCACGCGATGGCTCTCAGCGCGCGCACGCGTATCTCGTGGTTGTTCGGCCGTTCGATCTTTCGCGCGGTCTTGATCGCGTGGGCAATCAGCGCCGCCGCAAGACGGTCATCGGGATCGTAGCCGGTCGACTTCTTCAGCGTGACCTCCTGACGCCGACGAACAGCAAGCGGATTGACGCCGTAGCCCAAGAACGCCAGCGGTACGGAGTACAGCATCTTTCCACGTTATCGTCGGCTGGAAGACGGTGAACTCTTTATCTCAGGCCTGGCCCTAAAGATAGGTTGGCTAAGGGCGCGGCGCGAACCGGGAACCTCGACGGAGTACGCCCCACGCGCCGCAGTAGATCGACGGCCGCGACCACGTTGCTGTGCCCATTCGTGGGTATGGACATCGCCCACCGGCGTGTCCGAGGGCTCAGCAGTTCCTGCCGCACTGATCCGCTTGCCACGTGGGCACCAACTCCGTGCGTCCGTGCCGCAGTCCTTCTGAGCGTACCTCTCGTGCCATACGTCGGCTATGCCGGTGCCGCGGGGCGGCTCGATGTCTCCTTCATCTGGAAGTACATGCTGTACACCGGATTTCCGTCTGGCTAGTTACGGCCAGTGCGAGGGCTGGGGCACGGGATCCTTTCGACTCACCGGTCCGATTCACCGCTGTGCTACTCGTGCTGTGCGGCGGATCTAGGCAGCGCCCGGTTGAAGCTGGCCCGAAGTCTCGGCAGTCCAACTGACGGGCTGATCTCTCGGTACCTCAAAGCGTGTCCACGTCGTGCCAGAACCCGCGCGTCAGGGGCACGACGAGGAGCCGTTCCCCGTTGAGTAATCTCAAGGCACCCGTCAGGGAATGATCACCTGTCCTGAAGGACCGTTTCAAGTACTCGAAAATCAGCGGCGTAAAGACGAACAGGCCACAATCAGTGGCGTTGAAGTCCCAAAGCCGCTTGCCAATTCGTTGGACTCGATGGTCGTCGTCGAGCAGGCCGCGGGGCGCGTCAGCGGAGTCCTCCCTGCACCGGTAGCCCGAGCCGGGGTCCCAAGGGCGTGGAATTTTCCCTAGCCGTCTTGGGGCGCAGCTTGAACTTAGGCCTTGCTGTGCTAAGTTGGACCTATTCGGCACAGTGCGAATGGAAGCCGCCTGCAAGCACCATAGGCCACCGTCTTCCACGTGTGAACTCGGGTGTCTGGATTTCGGCGGTGAGGAGAAATGGCAGGTGACCACCTACTACCCGTGCATGTTCCCTCCGCGCGTCGACGTGCACCTCGCCGCCGAGAAGCCCACAGAAGTATACACTGGCCACCGCAAGTTGATCATCAATCCGAGACTCCCCTCAGAGTTCCACTACGCCGATCCGCGCCGTGAAAGGAAGGGCGCTGAGGATGATAGCCCAAATTAGTTGTCGCAACTGGAATCACGGACGAGCAAACGTACCCGTGCGCTTTTGTTCGATGTGTGGCGAGGTAGTGAATAAGAACATCCCCGTGAAGAAGTGCAGTGTGGAAGCACATGCAAGACGCCGACGCAACTACCACAAGTATTGTGTGGATTGTAGCGAACAACTCATTCGCGAAAAGGGTGATCGGCGTTCATCGTAGCCCCATTTGATGAGAAGGAACTGCATGATAGGACCATCGCTTGAACTTGCATGTCGTGAGTTCGGCATTGGTGACGACGAGAGGAACTAGAACTTCGAAATCACTTGTGTGTTCGACATCTGGGAGGTCAGCAATATAGTGTACTGCGGCGAGCAAGTCGTGACAGACAGTCTCCAGGCTGGTGACGGCGCTCTTGCCCTTTGGAACGACGCAGTATTCGGATTCTGAGGACGGCGGCAAGACCTGAAAGTCATCGCAGAAAACTCTGTCGGTGAAGATTGTGGATTCCATCAGTGGCAGATCTGGCGCCCGCCCATTCCACCACTCCAGACGGGCACGTTTCTCCTTCGTATCAGCATCTTCGGGAACGAGAAAGATCCATTGCTCGTCAAGAGCTCGCTTGCATTCTGCGACGAGAGTGACCGGTCCCCGCGTGAGTAAGAGATCGACGAAACCTTTCTCCCACGGAAACTCCGTCGCGCGCAAGTACCACTTGTGCTGATTCTCGGAGACGCGCACCGTGTGCTCCACGGCAAGTTGGAACGGGAATCCAGACTTGTTGACTTGGCTAATGGACGGGGTGTCAGACTTCGAGCTAGTCTCCATTGCAGCCAGCGGGTTCCGTGTCCGTTCGACGCCCGGCCTACGTACCGCACAATCTCGAACTTGAACCCAAGATACAGCCGATTAGCTGGATTGAGCCACCTGCGAGGATCAGGAGCCATGCAGTTGCTGGGCGCCGAGGTGTAGGGGCATCATTGGGGACGGGGAGGCCCGTCGCGGAGCTATGCGTGACCTTGCGGTCCTGCTTTCCTGTGTGCCTGCTGTGTGCCTGCTGTGTGCCAACTTAGGCGAACAAAGGCCACATGAGGAACAGTCAAAGGCAGTGACTTGGCACTTAACTTGTTCGTCTGCCACGACTTACGTGACATAGGAGCACCAGACCCTAACTCAGGCGGAATCGCCGGAACTGAATGGGGTTCAGGAGTCCTGCTCTTGCGGTTCCTCGGTTGCTGGCCGCATAGTGAGTGTAACCGGGACGAGGTTGCGGAGGCCCTGAAGTCTATCCGGCCAGTTCGGGAGACTTCAGCCGTGGTGGTAACTCGCATCGTTGGCCGCCCGCCGAGCTGGGCCGCGCGGGATCCGGCTTGAGCCGGGCGAGCGCATTCCAGCACTCGTTTTGCATCCCAGTCCAAGGAGAACTCTGATTATGAGGTACGTTGCGCGTCTGATGGCAGTGGTCCTCCTCGGTGTCCAAGCGGCCGGCTGCGCTTCCACCGGTGGCGGTGGCGAAGGGGGAAGAACCCTCGGGCCAGAAGTGACGGGCCTGACTCGCGGGGGCGTGCTCACGCATGTGCCCGGCATACTCAGCCGGTACGGCTATCGCGTACTCCGTCGCCAGGAGCAGCCACAGAGCCTCTACTTCGAAACCGACTGGGAGTCGCGGACCCCATTCCCTGACGAGGCCGAGCAGGGCTTCCAGGTGGCAGAGACCCGCATCATCGTCAGGGCCACTTACCGCATGAGGAGGCTTGATACCAGGCTGTACAGCGTCCAGTTCGAGGGGCAGAACCGGTTCAAGCGCACGCCCGACTCCGGATGGGAGGAGATAGCCGCGACGGAGATGTTCAAAACCCATCTCGAAACCATTAGCCGGGCTCTCGAACCGTATGTCAGGTAGCGTATCCGCAACTACTGGTGCAGGTCCCCTCCACGGCGGCGCAGATGGAGGACAACCTCAAGCCCCTGGACGCCGGGCCCCTCGGCGGGGAGGAGATGGCCCGTGTCCGGCGCATCGGCGATCACATCCACGGCAGAAAGAGAGCGGCCCCCCTGGCGGAAGATCGGTTCGAAGCGACTAAGGTGGAGTAGTATGAGACACATGCGAAAGGTTCTGACCTGCGTTATGAGCGCCGGGTTGTTGTCGACGGCCGCGAGCGCGCAGTCAGTTCCCGGTCAAGGCGACGACCAGGCGACCGTATGGTACCTGCGCCATGCCGGCTGGGCGGTTCGCCTCGACGACGCGCTGCTGATCTTCGACTACCAGGAATCGGATGGTATGGAGGGCGTCACTGACAAGACTCCGCGGGTTCTCGAGAATGGGTTCATCGATCCCAAGGAGATCAGCGATCTCGACGTTTACGTCTTCGTGACGCACGCCCACGGTGACCATTACGATCCGGTGATCTTCGAGTGGCAGGGTGATATCGAGAACCTCACATACGTCATCGGCTGGGAGGAAGAGCCAGAGTTGCACTGTGAGCGTTTCACCGGAGCCGACGCCGACTGTCACACCATGAGTGGACTGCGGGCAACAGCCGACCTGGTCGACCTACAGGTTCATACGATCGATTCGGACCACAACGACATTCCCGAGGTGGCATATCTCGTCTGTTTCGGTGACTGGACGGTTTATCACAACGGCGACTACATGGCTGACTACGTCGCTGATTATGCCTACCTGAAGACGGTCAGCGACGGAATCGACGTGGCGTTTGTGTCCGGGCTTCCGGGCCACGAGTGGCCTCACCTGGGGCGGGCCGTTCACCTCGCTCGCGAGTTTGAAGTGCCGCAGTTGTTCGCGATGCACTTCCGCGATAGTGAGATGTGTGAGGACTTCGCGGCTGAAGTGGCGGCGGAAGGAACGAGCGCCGATGTCATATGCCCGACGGCACGCGGGCAGAGTTTCGTCGTGGCGAAGCGCCGCTGAGGGGGGCGGACTAGCCGGCGTTACGATTCTCGCCTAGTCGGTGACGGACGCGATCTGGGCAGAGCAGGCGCATCGTAGTCGCGAACGATACCGGCGAGACGATCGATGAGCCGGGTCAAGGCGCGCTCCTTTCGGCGCATACGGGCCCGAAACCAGGCGCGGGTAATGCCGTACACCCCAGCCACCGTTCCCACGCCGAACAGGAACCCGAGGCCCGCCGCGCCGGCGTCCCCAGAAACAAAGATGGCCATGCCTGTCATGGCACCCGTGGTGAGCAGGGATGTGGTCAGGATTTTGCGGCCGATGCTCGGGAACTTCGTGATCTTGATGCGAGTCTTCCCCCGTCGTGGGCTGACGTGAACCTTGACCTGCCCCTTCTTCCTGAAGAGCCCGATCCTCGACTCCCAAGATAGGAATTGACTCAGAGTCTCGTTGATCTGCCCGGATTGGCTGATGCCGTCGCGCACCTCCTCCAACAGGATCCCGTAGGTTTCGGCGGACACCTCCACGTCGACGGTGCGCTCGAGCTCCACCCTGCCCGTGTAGCCGAATATGCCGCCCTTCTCGAGTCCGCCCGGCGGATCGGCGGGGGGCGGCGCGACTCTCGGGGCCGGGCGGGCGGCCTCCCGTACCAGCTCCGGCGCGATCCCGATCTCGGCGGCCATCCGCTCGACGCCGCCCAGCGACATCGCAGCGTCTTGGTGCCTGTCCTGCTTCGCTTCCAGATCGGCCGCCCGCTGCACTATGCGTTGAGCCTCGTCCTCGTCGTACAGCTTGGGCGTGCCCAGCGCCGCTTTGAGCGCCTCGGCGAATTCGCCCGCCGTCAAGAAGCGCTCGTCGGGACGAAGGCGCATGGCGTGCACCAGGGTGCTCTCCAAAGAGCCCGGCAGCCCATCCAACTTGAGGCGCTGCTTAGGCGGGGCATCGATGAAGCGCGCCATACGGCCCGCCTCGTCGGTGACCCACATGCCCGGCGGCTCGCCGATCAGCATCTCGAAGGCAACGCAGGCGAGGCTGTAGATGTCGGTTGCCTCGTTCAGGTCCGAGCGTCCCGCCGCCTGCTCGGGGCTCATGTACCCGAGCGTGCCAACGGGGTAGCCGGTGCGCGTGATCTTGTCGCCGCCGGCGGTGGAAATCGCCCTGGCTACGCCGAAATCGGCGACGACGGCATGGCCGTCCGACAGCAGGATGTTCTCGGGCTTGATGTCTCGATGCACGATCCCGCGACGGTGGGAATAGCTCAACGCGTCCGCCACCTCACAGGCCAACTCCAGCGCCTGCTCCGGGGCCAGGCTGCCCTTGCGCTCAAGGAGCGCTCGCAGCGAGTCGCCCACGTACGGCATCACGTAGTAGAGAAAGCCACCCGCGTCGCCCGAGTCGATGAGCGTGAGCACGTGGGGATGCGTCAACTGGGCGGATAGGCCGATCTCGTTCAGGAACCGCCCGCCCGCGATGGACGCGGTAAGCTCTGGGTGCATTACCTTGACTGCCACCTGACGGTCGTGGCGCACGTCGTCGGCCAGGTAGACCGTAGCCATGCCACCTCGCCCCACGATCCGGCTGAGCTCGTATCGCTTCGGCAGGGCCGCCCGTAGGGTTTCTGGGATCTCGCTCATAGACGTCATTTGAGGGCCAAAGGTACCTCAAGTGGGACGGGTACGGTAGGTGGATGCACACCGTGCCGACCCTCCCTACGGATCAGCGGCCCGCTGTGTGTCGACCCGGAGGTCTCGGCCTGTACGGGCGTGAGGGGCGGGACGGTTTTCGGGCCGAGTGTATCGCAGGTGTCCCGTTGGATGGGCCCGCTGAGGATTGGGCGATGGCCACGCCGGCGTAATCGTGTGAGGGTGAAACCATCCGCTTGAATATCCGTAGTTACGGTCAAGTCAGGATATTACCGCTTGAGCGCTATGTGCGCCTTCGGTTGAGGTGCAAGAGTGAAACGATCCCGACTGTTGGCGTGTTCGCTGATCGGGCTTGTTGGAGTCCAATCCTGCAGCACCCCGTCCGATCCGGCGGATCCGTTCCCCGCTGTCGCTCTACAGACGGTGCTCGATGCCGCACTCGAGGAGTATGACGGAATTGGAGTATCGGCCTCTGTACTTGTGCCGGGAGAACAGCTCTGGAGTGGGACGAGCGGAATCTCGCATGGTGAGACGGCCATATCGCCAGGCATGCTCTTCCTGATCTCCAGTATCACCAAAACGTACACGTCGGCGACTGTCCTGCAGCTCGTAGAGGAGGGGACACTGTCACTGAATGATCCGCTTCACTCCTGGCTTCCGAGCCATCCGAACATCGACAGTACGATCACGATCCGCCAGCTCCTGGATCATACCAGTGGTGTCTTTGACTACTACGAGCATCCGGCCTTTTTCGACTCGATCATGGCTGATCCTGCCAGGGAGTGGGCGCCTGAACAGACACTGAGGTTCGTACTCGAGCCCTCCTTCAGTCCGGGGGCGGACTGGGACTATTCGAACACGAACTACATTCTGCTAGGAATGATCATCGAAGAAGCCACAGGTACGACGGTCGCCGAGGAGTTCCGGGGCCGTTTTCTGACGCCGCTTCGCCTGCGAGAGACGTTCATGGCCGTCGAGGAGGAGCTCGGAGGGACCGTCGCCCATGGTTGGTACGACATCGATGGGGACGAGATCCTGGATGACGTGATCGAATCGATGCCGATGACCGCCTTTATGAGTATGGAATGGACGGCCGGAGCCATGTTCTCGTCCTCCCGGGACCTGGCGCGCTGGACAGATGCGCTCTTCGGCGGGGAGGTCGTCAGTCAGGCGAGCCTCGACGACATGCTGACCTTCCATCCCCTGTCGATCCCTGGTTCCGCCTATAGCGGTTACGGTCTGGGAGTCGGTTCGTTCGTCATCGCGGGACATCAGGCCTACGGGCACGGTGGTGAAACACCGGGCTATAGGTCATTGATGGTCTATCTGCCCCAATCGGGCGTGAGCATCGCCGTCCTGATGAATCAGGTCAACGGAGCCTGCCTGTTTGCGGCGATCGAAGGCCTCGTGCAGAACGTTCAAGATTATCTGGGCGGCTAAGGCCCCTCCAGCCGAGGACGTGTCCGGGATTCCCAGCCACAGATGGCCTCACCTAGCGCCCGCCGTTCACCTTGCGCTGAGCTGATCCCCAGGGGGCTTCTCGTCACTGCCTATGATACCCCACCGCTGCGCCGCCTCTCCTCGGGTCTGACACGCCGACGCGCGTCCCATCCGGCAGCACCATGATCGCTTGTATGTCGCCGATGAAGGGGTACAGCGACTGTTCACTGTGCCGCTCGCGCAGAGTGTGGCCCATCGCTTCCAGAGCAGCGATCGTCGCCGAATCGAGCGCGCCTCGTTCGTAGTCGATACGGTCGGGCAGATGCTGGTGATGCAGGCGCGGGGCATGGACGGACTCGACGACGTTCATCCTGTAGTCCACCATGTTCATGATGTTCTGGGACACGTTGGTGATGATCGTAGCGCCACCGGGCGAACCGACGACGAAGAACAGCGAGCCGTCCGGACGTGTCACGATGGTCGGCGTCATCGCACTCAACATTCGCTTGCCCGGTGCGATCGCGTTCGCCTCGCCCTGTACCAGACCGAACATATTTGCAGTCCCCGGTTTCGCGGAGAAATCTTCCATCTCGTTGTTGAGGATGAAACCGGCGCCCCCCACCACGGCCTTGATCCCGTAGAACGAGTTGATCGTCGTCGTCATCGAGACGGCATTGCCCGCTGGATCGACGACCGACAGGTGAGTTGTGTTCTGCTCCGCTTCGTATGGGCCCAGGCCCGGCGCTACCTCGGTAGAAGGCGTTGCCCGCTCCAACGAAATGCTGGCGCGACGCTCGGCGCCGTATTCGGAAGAAACTAGCTGGACTCTCGTGTTATCGACGAAATCGGGGTCGCCCAGGTACTCGTTCCTGTCGGCGTATGCTCGCTTCCAGGCCTCGGCCAGTAGATGGATCATGGCCGGCGAATGCCAGGCCATCTCCGACAATTCGTATCCTTCGAGGATCTTTAGCATCGCGGCGAGTGTCAAACCGCCCGACGAGGTCGGCGCCATCCCGATGATCTTGTGGTTCCGATAGGAAAACTCGACCGGCTCACGCCAGGCCGCTTCATAGGATGCCAGGTCCTGCTCCGTGATCAGCCCACCGTGTCGCTCCATCTCCTCCGCGACCAGTCGAGCGGTCTCGCCGGTGTAGAAACCGTCACGTCCCTGCTGCTGGATGCGGCGTAGCGTGCGGGCCAAGTCGGCTTGCACCAGCGTGTCGCCGACCGCTGGCGGCTCGCCGCCGGGGAGGAATATCTCAGCGGTGTGAGGGTATTGGGCCAGATCTTCGGCGTAATGCAGTAGTGACTTGGCTTGGCGCTCCCTGACCTCGAAGCCCTCCGCCAACTTGATCGCCGGTGCAAGCAGACTGCTCCACGGCAAGGCCCCGAACCGCCCGTGCGCTTCCCAAAGACCCGCGACACTGCCCGGTACGCCGACGGCGCGGTGACCCACACGCGAGGCATCAGTCAGTTCGCCGGTTTCGTCCAGGTACATGTCACGCGAGGCGGCACCGGGTGCTCTCTCCCTAAAGTCAAGAGCGGCCGTGGTCCCATCGGCCAGGCGGATCACCATGAATCCGCCACCGCCTACGTTGCCTGCCTCGGGGTTCACCACGGCCAGCGCGAACGCAGTCGCGACCGCAGCGTCGATGGCGTTGCCGCCTGCCTTCAGCACGTCGGCTCCGACAGAGCTGGCGTAGCGGTCGGTGCTCACGACTATGCCGCCCGTGGCCTCGACCGCAGCTGCATCCAACGAGTACGGCCATCCCGCCGCGACCGCGTCACGCCACGACGGCGGTTCGGAGCAGGCGAGTATGAGGAAAGCCGATAGAGACGCGACCGGCAGATAGGCCACAACCCACCGGATGAGCTTGCGTTCCTTCAAGAGGTCGAGGAGAGGGCGCATCTGCTGATCCTCCAGTCGGCCAGCGGTTGGAGGTCAGGGCTAATGCAAGATGTGATGGGACTATCTCGCGAGCAACGGCGGCGGCCCTGGAGCGGACCATTGCCTTGGAACAGCAGCGACGGCATATTCGTGCAGTCCATTACCTGACAAAAAGGAATTCCTGGCGCCCACCAACTCTCTCCAAGGAGGTGGACTCATGGGTAAGATCAATCTCGGACGGGTTCTGCTGGGTGGACTGCTCGCCGGCGTGGTCCTAACGGTCCTCGAGTTCGTGCTCAATGGGCTGATCGTCGGGGACCAATGGACCGCCGCCATGGAGTCGTTGAACCGGACGGCACCTGAGGGTGCGGGCGTGATGATCGCGTACGTGGTCTGGAACTTCTTACTGGGTATCGCGCTCGTGTGGTTTTACGCCGCCGTCCGACCTCGGTTCGGGCCGGGCCCCAAGACCGCCGTAATTACCGGTCTGGCGGTTTGGTTCGTAGTCTGGCTCCTGATGTTCGGTGGTACTGTGATCGGTAATGTGTTCCCCACGAACCTCGTCGTGATCACAGTGATATGGGAACTGTTCGAGGTCCCCATCGCGACGGTCGCCGGGGCCTGGCTGTACCAGGAGGGAGAGGCTCCGGCCGCTGCTGTGCCGCAGATGTGAGGCTCGGCCAAAGTCGGGTCATCGCAAGAGAGCCCTGCCGCCCTCCGGTGGCAGGGCTCTCTGCGCTCATCACTATAGCTCCCCATCTCGCTCCATATCGCGGATCGTCTCCGTCCAGTCGATTTCGTCCAGCACTCGTCGGCCGACATCCGTTAGCCGAGCGTTGCGGGAACTGATGCCGTCGATGCGGAGCTCCAGCAGTCCGTCCTCGGCGAGCGAGCGGATCGCCCGGCGGATATGCTCGCGGGTGAGCGGCCAGGCCCGCGGGATCTCTGCAACCGTCTGTGGTCCGAACTGATCCAGCGTCCGCAAGAGGCTAAGACGTAGCGTAGCGAGAGCGCCGCCCCCGCTGAGTTCGTCCACGAGGGCCGCTACCTGTCGGCGTCGCGCGTCCCGCTGGAGGGGCCGATGGGCCATGTGCTGGCCCTGGCGCGTGGGCCCCCCGGTAGCCCGGGAGCGCCTAAGACTATTGGCTCTGAGCATGTTTGTCCTGCCTTTCGGTCGGTCGCGTCCTCTTACATGCCTCACTTGTTGCATGCGCGGGAATGAGTGCAGATAGGACAGGGCGGGGAACGGCACCCTTCGTTCCCCAAAGGCGTTGCGCCTTTGGCCATGTGGACACGTGATGGCATGTGCCGGGAGGCGGCTGAGGCGGTGGTGAGCGAAGTATGTGCTCCGGAGCTGTCAGGCCGTGCCCAAACAATCCGCAGCAGGACACCTACTCAAGCAAGGGAAGGCTTTTAGCTTCCGGACGAATTGGGTCGTACACCGACCATACGTAACGGGCCGCCGCTGCCACCGGCGATCTTCATCGGCAGGGCGATCACGTAGGCGCCCGTCGGGGGGAGACGGTCCAGGGCGGCCACGTTCTCGAACGCTGGGATGTTCTCGGCGTAGAGGACCCGGTGGCTCTCGAACAGCGTGGACTGTCCGTAGTCGATGCTTGGCGTGTCGATGCCGAGGGCATCGATCCGACGGTTCTCCACCAACCAGCGGGCAGCGTCCTGATGCAGGCCCGGGAAGTGAAGCTCGGGAATGGCGTAGGGCCCTGTCTCCGCAGTCCCGAGATAGCGCTCCGGGTCGGGCCACCGGCGTCCCCAACCGGTATGCAGCAGCAGTATCGCGCCGTCGGGTATCCGGCCGTGCTCGGCTTCCCACGCCTCGAGGTCGCCGACGTCGACACGGTAATCCGGGCCGCCCTCCGCCGCGGCGCTGACATCTACTACGACTGCCGGGCCGACCAGTCGGTCGATCGGAACCTGGTCCGAGGTATGCTGCCCTTCGGCAAAGTGGATGGGTGCGTCGAAGTGGGTGCCTCCGTGCTCGGCCATGCAGAAGTTGTTTGCGGCGTAATAATACCCGCCCTCAGCCGTGCCGGCCGACACGACTTCCAGAGCGAAAGGCTGCGCGGTCGGCCAGAAGATCGTCCGCTCATCGTAGGAATACGTCATGTCGATCCACTCGGCTCCCGCACCCGAGAAAAGGCGAGCGAGGACCTCTGCCTCATCCTCTCCCCTCTGCTCACAGCCCAGAAAAGCGAACCAGCAGGTCGTGAAGAGCACTGCGCAGCTCATCTTACCGGTGATGAACTTGCCGCACCGATTTGAGGGGCGCATGTGCGGCTGATCGATGACGTGCTTGAAAGACGACATGCGGAATCCTCCCCCGAGACAGGTTCTGTACACCAGGTGGATAGCGAAAAGTATTCGTTATGAGCTGCCAGGGCGAGCGTCTCCAACCCGCAGACAAGAGTCACCCGCTGATCAGGTGAGCAGCTTGCTGAAACTCTCCGGATCTGGTCAGCGTATGTGTTCACTGCAAGGAATAAAGTGAAGAGTCAGAGAGGTGAGTCATGAAGATCGGAAAACTACGAACGCATTCTCGCATCCTGTCTTTGTGTTGGGCGGTCGGCGTCGTCTGCGTTTGCGCCGCGCATTCATTCTTTGGAGATGGATCTCAATACGAATACGCAGTTCCTATGGAGACGGGGGACGGCTGGCGAACAGCGTCTCTCCTAGAGATGGGCATGGATACAGATCCATTCGTGCGCCTAATGAACCGTCTTCATGCAACCGAAAACCACCTTATCCACAGCGTCCTCGTCGTCAAAGACGGTACGCTGGTTTTTGAAGAGTATTTCGACGGCGCCGATCTGAACCTCTTCGACGAAGACATGATGACTGGTTGTACACTGTGCTTTGAGGAGAAACACTTCACCAGGGATGAGCTGCACTTTACTGCCTCGGTTACGAAGAGCATCACGTCGCAGGTCTTTGGAATTGCCGTCGATCGGGGGTACATCTCCGGTAGCGACGCGAAGATGGTCTCATTCTTCCCCGATTATGCGCACCTCAGAACACCTGAAAAGGACCAGATTACGGTTCACCAGATGCTCTCCATGACCACAGGATTGCCCTTCGACGAGCGGACGTATCCCATCTCTGATTCGAGGAATGATGCTTTTCAGTTGTTCTTGAGCAAAGACCCCCTGGCGTTCATGCTGGGGAGAGACGTGGCTCAAGCTCCTGGCCGCAGTTATCAGTACAACAGCGGCACCACCGTTCTCCTTGGGGAAATCATCCGGCGAGCCACGGAACAGAGCCTGCCGTCGTTTGCTGAGGAACACCTATTCGCGCCTCTGGGAATTACCACGTATCAATGGGCCGACTGTTTCGGGGCCCCAAATGTTTCATTCGCGTCGGGCGGTTTGTATTTGCGCCCGCGGGACATGGCCAAGGTCGGCCAACTCATGCTGCAAGGCGGTGTCTGGAATGGCCACCGACTTCTATCCTCGGACTGGGTGCAGCGCTCGGTGACAATGGCAACTGCCGTGACAGACGGGAGCGGTATTGACGGTTACGGATACCAGTGGAAGCTGAGACGCTATAGCGGACTCGATGCGTTCTACGCATCGGGATGGGGTGAGCAGTTCCTCGTAGTGATTCCCGAAGAGAATCTCGTGTATGTTCAGACTAGTGGACGGTACAATGGGGAGCGCATACCGGTCTGGCACGACGCAATCATCGAGGGATACGTGCTACCGGCCATCCGAGATCGGGTGGCCGCGCAGGATGCGTCGGTCCGAGCCGTTGTGGATGCTTGGCCCGGTTTGCTCGATGGCGGCGACGTCGACGGTATAATGGACATTCTCGCTGCTGATCCTGTCTTGATCCATCCGAGGCTTCCTGGATTCGTTGGCAGAGACTCGATTAGGGCGTTTGTTGAACAGGTATTCCGACAACAGGCCGCGGTCGGCAGTTCTATACAGGTCGAGACGATCCAGACCGCCGGCAACTGGGCGCACGTCGTGGCCAGGTTTGAAACGACCTGGAACCCAAGGAACGGTGCGAGTCCGTTCAGGGAGTCGGCTCGGTATCTGTGGGTGCTGAGGCGCGACGCGAGCGGCGTGTGGAAAGTGAAGTCGTTTTCGTTCTACCCCATCAACTAGGAAGTCTCGTCGAGGACAAGCCGGAAGTGCCGCTGCAGTCGAGTCCGGTAGGTTGAGAACCCCCGGCGATCCAGGGTGAGTACTTCGCGAACGTCCAGTCCCTCGGCCAGTAGGACGAGCGTCGCGTCGGCGAAGTCCATTGGCGTATCGGCGTACTTCTCCATCAGTAGAACGGCTTCGTGTAACTCCGGCGGTCGACACAGATCGTAGACCGCCATCCCACTCGCCGCAACAAACTCGGCTAGGGTGTGAGGCCCATCCCGGCTCACCTGCAACAGGTGCATAGCCTCCGTGATCACGGCGCTAGTCGTGACCAACGCTCCCGAGAATTCGCCCAGCCGAGTAGCCACCTGCACGTGTGAGGGATCGCCGGCGTCCAGGTAGGCGACCAGCGGGCCCGTGTCGGCCAGCCAGGTCTTCACGATCGCCAGTTGTGCTGACGGAGGCTTTGACGCCAGGGCTGCGTCGCTTGCTCTCGGAGCATCAGCCGACCCCTCAGATGGCCGGCGCGCTTCTCGAGGGGGCGTTCAACCAGGGCGGCCTCGAGGATCTCCCGGACCAGCTGTGACAACGTCTTCCCTTGAGCTCGAGCGCGCTCGGTCAAGGCGTCACGCAGTGCGTCGTCGGCGCGGATGGTGAGTGTCGTACCCATGTCTTACAATGTAAGACACACCGCCCAAGTGACAAGCCCTGATTGGGTCCAGGGTGGACAAGAAGGCCTGCCTGGTAGTGTCGCGACGCCGCTCGGCGCGGCGGGTTACGGCAGGTATATTTACCAAGAACAGGTTCCAGGAGGTTATCCGGTGAGAATCGCCGACATGAACGCGCCGCTCGCGACCATCCTCAGCGTCTGCCTGGCTGCCTGCGCCGGTGAGCCGAGCGAACCATCTCCGTATCCCGATGCTGACGCCCAGAACGTGGATGGCTGGGCGTTGGCTAATGCTACCGCTGTGCTGTCCCAAGTTGACGGCATGCGCGGGTTCCTCGTCACGCGGAACGGAGTGGTCATCCTCGAGGAGTACTTCGGGAACATCGGTCCCGACAGCACGTTGGACGTGCGGTCGGTTACGAAGAGCTTTACCTCGGCGCTCATCGGGATCGCGATCGCCCGAGGCTTCATCGAGAGCACCGATGCCACCCTCGCGCAGTATCTCGTTCCCGATGTCGTCCCCTCACTGGAGCCCGACAAGGCTGCTATCTCGATCCATCACTTGCTCACGATGTCCGCCGGGTTTGAGTGGCAGCAAGGACGACTGGGCCCGGACTTCACTAACTGGTACACCTCGGATGACCACATCCAGTACGTGCTCGACAAGCCGCTGATCACGGAGCCGGGCACGACGTTCGCTTATAGTGACGGCATGGCGCATCTCCTGTCGGTCATCCTCACCGAGGCGACCGGTCAGAACGCCGACGAGTTTGCGGCCGATCATCTCTTCGCTCCTCTCGGGATCGGCGAGCGCACGTGGCTGCGCGGGAACCGCGGGTACAACTTCGGCGGCGTCCGGCTGCACATCACCTTGCGTGACATGTGGAAGTTCGGGGAGTTGTATCGGAACGGCGGTCGGGTCGGCGCAACGGAGATCGTCCCGGCGGGATGGGTCCAGCGATCGACCCAGGCGTACCTGAGCACTGGCGGCTACAGCCCGTTCGGCCCCCAGTACGGCTATCTCTGGTGGATCGGCGAAGGTGCACCCTACGAGTTCTACTTCGCCAACGGGTACGGCGGCCAGTTCATCGTCGTCGTGCCGGCCACAGAGATGGTCGTCGTGACCCAGTGTCAGCCGAGTGGGTTCACCAGACAAGAGGCGGACGAGCACTGGTACATCACTCTGAGCACCGTCGTTGAGAGGGTGATTCCGGCAGCGAGATGACCCGATCCTGACTCACGTGCACTCCACAAGAGTTGGCGGTACCCGAGCGAGCGATTGTTGTTGGTTGACTATTGCCGCAGTGCTTCCTAGCGTGCGTCGACAACTCCAGAGCAAGCGCAGTAGCGGTCTGTGGATTCCAAGGAAGTGGCTGGAGGTAACGGGTGAGAATCGCTGACATGAACTGGATGCAGGTCGAGGAAAACCTCAAGACCGACGACCGGGCGGTGGTCCCATTGGGGAGCACGGAGCAACACGCCTACCTGAGTCTTCTGACGGACACGCTGATTCCGGAGCGGCTGGCGCGGGAGGCAGCCGAGCCCTTGGGGATCCCGGTCTTTCCCGCGGTGCCGTATGGGTTGTCTCCCTACTTCTCGGCCTTCCCCGGGACCGTCACGCTTCGCCTGGAGACCTACCTGAACCTGATTCGGGACATCCTGGACAATCTTTCACGCGCCGGGTTCCGGCGGATCGTCTTCGTGAACGGTCACGGCGGGAACGCGCCGGCGGGTTCGCTGGCGCTCGAGTGGATGGCGGAGCACCCGGGCCATCAGGTGAAGGTCTTCGATTGGTGGATCGCGCCGAAGACGTTAGCGAAGATTCAGGAGGTAGACCCGGTGGGCTCGCACGCCTCGTGGATCGAGAACTTCCCCTGGACCCGTCTGGCGGGTGTGGTCTTTCCCGAGGAGAGCAAGCCGCTCATCGATAAAGCCCTGAAATCGGTTCTCGATCCGGCGGCCTTCCGGGAGGCTGTTGGCGACGGGAACTACGGCGGCGTCTACCAGCGTCCCGACGAAGAGATGATGGCGATCTGGGAAGTGGCCGTGGCAGAGGCCCGGGAGATCATAGAGGAGGGCTGGGCATGAACTTCGACTTCAGCGGCCGCACGATCATCGTCACCGGTGGAGGGCACGGGCTGGGGCGAGCGATGGTTAAGGCCTTCGTCGAGCGGGGGGGGCGGGTGTGGACGTGCGATATTCTCGCCGACGCGCTGGCTGAGACCCGGGAGGCCTGCGGCGCGGCTTGTGAGGCTCGTGAGGTCGATGTAAGGGACCGGGAAGCGGTGAAGACGTTCGTCGAGGAGGCGTCCGGCGAGTCGGGGAGGGTGGACGTCCTGGTGAACAACGCCGGCGGTGTCGTGGGTCAGGTGGGTCGCCCTCTAGAGGAGGTGGCGCCAGAGGATTGGCAGGTGATTTTCGACGTTAACCTCACTGGCGCCTTCAACTTCTCGCAGGCCGTGTCCCCCGGCATGAAGGCTGCCGAGTGGGGTCGCATCGTCAACATCTCATCCGGAGCCGGCATCCGGGTGAGTCTCACCGGCATCCAGGCCTACGCTTCGGCCAAGTCCGGGCTCATCGGATTCACCCGGCAGCTGGCCCACGAGTTGGGCCGCTTCGGGATCACGGTGAACTGCGTGGCACCCGGGTTCATCCGCTCCAACCCCACCACTGAGCGACAGTGGCAGTCCTACGGCGAAGAAGGGCAGCGCAAGCTGGTGGAGTCCATCGCTACGCGCCGCCTTGGACAGCCTGCGGACATCGCCCATGCCGTCCTCTTCTTCGCCTCCGATTACGCCTCTTGGATCACCGGCCAGACGCTCAGCGTAGACGGGGGGCGGTGATCTACCGGTTCACCGACCTCCGTTCCAACTCTCGCTGCACGATCTCCAACTCGGCCCTGGCCAGGCGGAGTTGACCCTGAACCTCGGCCACTTGCGCCCTCAATTGCGCGGCAGCAGCCGGGCGCATGACCCCGGTATCGATCGCAGCCTGGAAACGTTCCACCTCGCGCTGGAAGTACTCACGCTGGTGCTCGAACAAGACGACCTGGTTCTGCGCCTCCACTTCCAGCAGCCTGAGCTCGGCTTCCACTGCCGTGATCTCCGAATCGAGATAAGCTCGCCGTATCTCGAGTTGTCGGGCCAAGGACTCTAGCTGCAATTCCGCCTGCATGGCGACCAGGTTGCGTGCCCGCACCTCGTCCTCGGAAACCACTCCGGCCTCTGCCTGCTGCCGGACCAGTACCTCGTCGCGCCGAACGACATCGAGATGGTGACGTGCGACCTCCATCCGGACTTGAATCCGCTCACTCACGAAGTCGCGGCCGTCGACTAACGGCGAAGACAACTCACCCGTTGGCTCTCTTCCCGAGCGCCGGACTTCCTCCAACTCCAGTTCCATTGTCCTTACGGCGGCCTCGGCCTCTACTATCTGCAGTTCGAAGTACATCAGATCCCTGTCGCTGCGAACGCCCTGTTCGACCTGCTCGCGGGTCAGTCCCAAAACTTCGAGTTGCACTTGGGCCCGCTGCCGTGCCAAGTCGATCTGGACCTCCAACCGCGCTTCCGCCAGTTCCCTGCGCCAGGCGTCGCTGAGCTGCTGCGAGAAACCCATGGCCGCGGCACCCAGGACAACGGAGCCCGCTATCAGGCCCCCCGTCTTCAGGAATCGAACGCCGGGCCGCGGTCTCGTTCGTCCCGCTCGACGCAACTCTCTGCCGAGCTGCCGTTCCAGGCTCTCTACAAAGCGAGGATCGGGCTCATGTTTGTCATGCATTGTTTCTGCCTCCTTCGGACAGCTCCAAGGCGGGGACTGACTCGACCGCCGGCTCTGCAGCGGCTGCGGCGGGCGCCGCGGCGCTGATATATGGTCTGAGTCGTTTTTCGAGGTTCTGCCGCGCGCGGCGCAAACGCCCCTCTACCGCGCGCTCGGATAAGCCTAATTCCGCGGCGATCTCTCGCGTGCTCCTACCGTCGAAGTAGAACGCCTCTAGCAAGGCAGCCTGACCGCGCCGCAGCCGTGCCAGGCCCCAGCTCACCAGTGCAGCCGCCCACCGTGTCTCGGGACGGTAGTCGTCTGCTTCCAACTCCAACTCGGCTGGATCTACCGGCGTTGGCCGTTGGCGTCTGAAATGACTCACCAGCAGGTTGCGGGCAACTCGGATCAGCCAGGCCCGAGGTTGATCGGGAGTACCGCGGCGCGGCCAGGTGTCAACGGCGCGCAGCCAGGCATCCTGCACGATGTCTTCGGCCAGGGTCCGATCGCCGCCCACTCGACGCGACACAAATGCGTAGAGCGGGCCGGTATGCTCCCTGTAGATCTGCACCAACTCGGCCTCGGTCAGCAACGCGGCGTCCTCCTGAGTGCGGGTTAGAGTCTCGCGAGTCTCTACTTATATAGACGCACTCGGTCGAGAAGACCCACGGCTCGGGACCGCCCGCTTTTCGACGGTTTCAACAGAGGTATATGTGATGGGTGGTCAGGCTGGCAACTGAAACATCCGCGGTTCAGCCGTGCTTGATGAACGTCCCCTCTCGGAGGTCAGCCATCGCCTGCCGGAGTTCTGCCTGGGTGTTCATGACGATCGGCCCGTACCACGCGACGGGTTCCTCGATCGGTCTACCCGAGACCAGGAGGAATCGGATTCCGTTTTCACCGGCCTGAACCGTCACGTCTTCACCACTGTCGAACAGAACCAGAGATCGATTCCCCGTCGTATCGAGCGCCGGGGTATCGCTGGGCCCGGGGCCTTCTGTGAGTACGGCTCGGGGCTGCGAGGCGTCGCGGAACGTGCCGTCGCCTTCGAAGACGTAGGCGAAGGCGTGCCGGTCCGTTTCGACGGGCAGCTTCTTGCGCTGGCCGGGCTGCACCCAGACGTCCAGGTAGCGGGGCTCGGCTGCTATGCCGTCCACCGGCCCGGTCTTTCCCCAGAAGCTGCCACAGATGACCCGAACTTGGGTACCGTCGTCGTCGGTAACCTCGGGGATGTCGTTTGACGAGACGTCCTGATAACGAGGCGCGGTCATCTTTAGAGACGAGGGCAGGTTTGCCCAGAGCTGGAAGCCATGCATCCTACCCTGCACGTCGCCCTGCGGCATCTCCTGATGGAGAATGCCGCTTCCCGCCGTCATCCACTGCACGTCGCCCGCTCCCAACCTGCCAGCGTTTCCCAGGCTGTCGCCGTGGCTGACGGTGCCGGCAAGGACATAGGTGATGGTCTCGATGCCACGGTGCGGATGCCAGGGGAAGCCGGCCAGGTAGTCCTCGGGGCGTTCGTTACGAAAGTCGTCGAACAGGAGGAAGGGATCGAACTCGCCGGTGTTCCCGAAGCCGAACGCGCGGTGCAACTTCACGCCCGCGCCTTCCGTGGTGGGCTTCGCTTCGATGACCCGCTTGATCGGTCTGATCGACACGGCTGCTCCTCGTTGAGTGTGTACCTGGGCCGCGACGGGATAACGCGTCCGTCGTGCTCCGGGTTCCTGGTCAGAGGGCACGTGCGTCCGTGTGGTCAGGCGCTGTTTGCGACCCACAGTTAGCGGGGTGTGATGAGGATAGGGGCGGAGCGATACCGAGGTTTCGCCCCGCCCCCGAGGGCTGGAGTCCGACGCGACTAACGCAGTGACTCCGAGAACGCGCGCGAGCCGATGAGACGGGTGCCGGTTGCACCCTCCGTCACCACGGCAAACTCGTCGAGGCCGGCGTTGACGATCGCGCGATCCACGGCGCACTGACTGAAGCGCACCAACGTACCGTCCTTGTTCATCGCATAATCGTCGTCTTTGTTACATAGAGGCTGGTTTCGGTATTCGCCGTCGGTGTAAACTGCGCCGTGGAAGACGGCTCCCTTCTGAATCTCGACGCAGCCCTTGCCCAGGATGATGCCGTTAAACTCGCTACCGGTTTCGAGCTCGAACTCACCGCCGATCCCAGTGGCCTCATTCCAGTCGACGATGATGATCGCCTGTCCGTAGATGTTGTGCGTCTCCACCTCGCCCTTGATCAAGATGATGGGAAAGTAGTCGAAACAGGGGTCGGTCGGATCGTTCGAGCCCCAGTTCCAGGGGTGGCTGGTGTCGCAGAGCTTCTCCCCGTCCACCCACATGTGGCGCGGATAGATGTCGCTTTCGTCAGGCTTCAACTGTCCGTCGGTGGCATCGATCACGTGGTCGGCCAGCGCCCTGATTTTCTCCCACGTCAGATCGCCGAACTCCTCGAAGTCTCTGTCGGTAAGATCCTGCTGCATCAGAGGCGGATCACCGTCCAGTGTCGCCTCGCTCTCAATGGTCAGGCGCGTGGTATCGTCCATGATCAGACCGGGCTTGTCGTAGAGATAACCCGCACAGACACCAGCGTCTTCCCACCCGTCCGGGTGCCCGTCGTGCCCATCGACGGTGATTTTGTCCTTTAGCATCGCGCTGCCACGCATGGTGACAGCCGCGTCGCAGCAGTTGCCGAGCTTGTAGCCAACCCCACCCAGACCTCGGGTTAGGCTGAGGCTCAGTAACCGCTGCGCTCCCCGGGGACCTCGGCCTCTACCCTCGACGACGAGGCCGTAGAGTTCGGGGTTGCCGTCGTCGTTGTCGTAGCGGTAGATCATGGCGCGGTAGCTGGCGCCGTGGTCAATAGTCCGCCAGCCCATGTCGATGCTGTCGCCCGGAGAGAGGCTCGACACCAGGCTGTCGGGCCAGTCCGCCCATACCTGGTTCAGGCCCGCCTCCGCTGCGTAGAAGGCCTCACTCGACTCACGAAGCGCTGTAGACGAACTGAATTCGTCACTACTCGTTATGAGGGTGACTATCGCGATCGCGCTCATCAAGACGAGCGCAAAGATCGCGGCAGGCATTACGAAGCCAGCGTGGCTCGCCGGCATCGGTGAATTGTCGGACGACTGGTACTCCATGGTCTTGACTTTCGTCTCTAGATTGCTGCACCACGGCGACTCGAGGTTGTGCGTGCCGCTGCATCAACCTCGTATCGCCGTAAAGACCCTTATGCTATCCTGCTGCACAGCCGGATCCTGTGACCCGCCGCGCCGCGCCACTTTGAGGCTCTCGGCGCGAAGCAGAATCTCGACGGTCCTCACGCGAGAGGCGCTCGCCGTCGGGTTCCCGGCCTGATCGTAGTACCTGAACACCAGCCCACTGTCCGATGGTGGGCGTAGGGGACCGGTGAGCACCTCGTAGTCACCGGCTCCGACCCGCCGCCCGAGCCACCAGCGGCCGCCCTGCTGGAAGATCCCGTACTGACTCCGGCGGTAGGCGCGGAACGGTGCACCCACTCGGATCCCATCGATGAAAGCGCCGCGCGTGTTCTCTCTTATGTTCTTCCACTCGTACTTGGCTGTGACGTCTTCGTCGAGTTCGGCATAGTCGTCCTTCTTGAGGGTTACATCGATCTTGAGCTCATCGACGTCGCCGGGTATGTCGATGGTGAATGTGCAGCCGCTCAACGTTCCATTGTAGAGGTTGCCCTTCCCGTCGATCTTGACCTGGGCCCGGCCGTCGAAGTCGCTACAGCTCAGGTCAGCATGGCTGACTGTGAACTGAAACGTGCCTCCAGGTAGGACATCTCCCCGCGGTGTGATCAGCAGATCACCGTCGGCTTTGTCGGGAGGTCTGCCTTGGACCGAGACCGCCGCCACGACGTCGGGCGCGACGGACCCCGTACCCCAGGCGCACAACGTCGCGCCATCGCCGCCTAACCAGGCCTCGTCCATCGAACCGGCCAGCCACAGGTTGCCGGATACAAAAACCATCGCGCTGTCGTCCGAGGTCGCGAAGAAGTCGCCCCACGTCCAACGCAGACCCAGTCGCGGCTGAGTGCCATGCTTGCCGCAGATTATCCCGCTGCCCTGCGGTGATCTGACGGCGAAAGAGTCCGGTTCGATAAAGTAGATATCGCCGTAGGCCGGTGATGCCTGACGGAGCTCGAAGCTCAACAAAGTCGCGGCGGCGCGCAGGCTGCTGCGCACATCTTCCAGGGCACTCTGCTTCTGCCAAAGCCGGGTCTGGCCGATCATCAACTGGTACACGCCCCCGATCATCACGAGCGCGATGACCAGGAAGACAAGCACCTCGACCACCGTGAAGCCGGCCTCGCTTGAATTCGGCCTGCCCGGGCGAAATCGCTCTATCCTCAAGAACCGCTCACCAGTTAGGTGTGCTGGCGGGTCAGGTCAAAAGAACAGGCTGCATCAGCCCAACGAGCAGGAATCATGCCCAGCATCACTGGTTTTTGGCCGTGGAACTGCGTTTCGTGTGCCAGGAGAGGATTAGCTAGCCGAAACCGCACACGGACGGGCGGCCCACGCCAAGCGGATTCGGTCAAGATGACTGAGCTCCAGCGCTAAGATTTTTTCCGATTCTCCAGGAATTTCACACGCCGGCGGTGGTCGATCGCGTCTTCCGTGACTCGGAGGGCCAGCGTTATTGAACGAAGGACTCTAAACGGCTCACTAGTTGCCTCTGGTCGGCCGCACCTGCGACACCGATGATTGACCCATCGCTCATCGCCACGCCCACCAGGCCGCGGTAGGGGATGTCACGGTACAGAACATTGAGTCCCGCGTCCTTCAGTGAGGTCCAGTCTCCGGCCAGCGCGTCCCACGCAGCCGCCGGCGAAGAGCCGGCTGGCGGTACGACGACGAAGCCCTGCCAGGTCTCGTCGCCGGGGGCGGAGTAGTCGGCGAACACACAGCCCGGGAGCTCGGTCAGCCCCAGGAACCCTTCACGCTGATATCCCTCGCTTCCCGCGACCTTGCCCTCCTCGGGTAGCAGTCCCAGCTCCGGAGGTAGGGTAGCCTGGCCGGGCAGCGCGCGGGCCAGCGCCTCGAGCAGCTCGCGGCCGCTCGTTTCGGTCAGCTCGCCTTCGATGGCGTTCACCTTCACATAGGCAGCGCCCTTCAGCAGGAGGGCCTGGTACGGTGGGGAGACGGCCGCCATGGTCGCCCCGGGCAGGGGCGGTCCTCCGGCGGGGTTCTCTTGCTTGAACACTCCGAGTGCGTTGAGCGGCGAGCCCGTGTCGTAGAGATCGACGGTGACTACCAGATTGCCCGAGGCGAGGTCGGCGGTCCTGCAGGTCTGCACGTCGTATTGGACGAACAGCTCGGCCGCTCCGTTTATGTATTCCCACAGGTTGTCGGCGTCGTAGGTCAGTACCGCGCCGGCGAGGGTCCAGCCCTCGACCTCGAGGAACTCGGAACCTCCCTCGGAGCAGGCAAGAAATGAGACTGCGACGACGAAGATCGTAAGCGATGGGCGTTTAATTCTCGTGCTCTCGTTCACGCCAGTGTCAGCAGATCGTGCACCTGGAGCATGTTGGGTTGTATGTCGATGCCGTACGGGCAGGCGCCGGCGCAGTCCCCAGCGCAATGGGCGCAGGCCGATGCGTCCTTGCCCTCGAGATCCGCGTACAGCGTCATGGCGTACTTCTCGTTCCCCTGTCCCTCGTAGTAGTAGGC
>CP070812.1:2997158-3053985 GCA_020344015.1 Gemmatimonadota bacterium | reverse complement strand
ATCCCTACACTCGAAGAGACCGCATTCATTGGGTATTAGCCCGGGTTTCCCCGGGTTGTCCCCATCTACCAGGCAGGGTGCTCACGTGTTACGCACCCGTCCGCCGGTCTACTGACCTCCCGAAGGAGGCTTTCGCCCTCGACTTGCATGTGTTAGGCACGCCGCCAGCGTTCGTCCTGAGCCAGGATCAAACCCTCCACTGTAGTATTCCTGAAGGGTCGGTCGGTTACCCGACCCGATCTTGCTCGTGAACGCCCTATGAGCGTCCGAAATTATTCGCTTTCGTTCCCCAAAACTTGGCGGGAAGCGAGACCCGCCAGGGGCCGAACGCACACGTCACACACCCACAGCACTAGTTTTCAAAAAGCGGCGGTACGCCCGAACAAACGACGCACCGCAATATTTGCAAAGAGCACTTTAGTATACCCAAAACCCTGGAAAGATCAAGGGTCTGGGGCATCGGCGCCCAGGGACGGCCTCCGCCGGCGTCGCCGCGAGCCCGGCTTGCCAGACGCCGGGAGCGGCCGACTTCGGGGGCCAGCCCTGTAAGCCATTGTCAAATCATACGTTATGAAGGGGTGAGCGACGGGACTTGAACCCGCGACCTCCAGGGCCACAACCTGGCGCTCTAACCGACTGAGCTACGCCCACCACAGAGGAGCGGGCAGCGCAACAACCCGCTCACACCTGGCAACTCCTCGTTGTGCCAGGAATGAATCTACGCCGCGTCTAACCGACTTCAAGGCGCTAGTCGCAAGTCGGCGCGCCTCTACCCGAGCCACCGACCTCGAGGCGGCAGCGGAGGCCGCTCGCCTTGTGCACGACCTGGGCGCTGTAGCCTGTGGCCGAGACATCGGCCAGCGACAGTTCGTAATTGTCCGGTACCGGGCGATTGAAATACCTGCCGCGCAGCTCATCCAGGCCGAGGTAGCGATCCTCGATCGCCGCGGCCTGCTCCTCGGCCGCCTGCAGGTCGTGCAGGATGGTCTTCATCTGGGTTTGAAACTGGGCCTTGAGGATCGGGGGTACTTCACCGGTTCCGCTCTCGGAGTCGCCGCAGCCGCCGAGCACGCCAATGGTCAGCAAGCCGGCCAGCGATGACAAGATGAGTTTTCGCATCGTCGCGCTTCGCTTCTTGTTCGAGGATCAGACGACGGCAGGGGAACCACCTCGATCTTGGCGTTCGCGGCCCGGTAGGTCAAGGGAGAAAGCCGGGCCCGCTTGCCCGAGGCAGGCCAGCCGCGTACGATTCCGCGCGTTTCTATCTTTGTCCCGTCTCTGAATCTGCCATGGCTTTCGGCTTCGGTTCAGTTAGCGCTCGACGGATCGGCCGCCTGCTGACCCTTGTGGTCATCGCGCTCCTGGCGGCTCTCTTCCGAGCCTTTGGCCCACTCACGGGTCCGGCGACCAGCACGCTGCTCTTGGGCTTCCTATTGCTCGCAGCGTTCGTCGCCGGCGAGCTAGCCCGGGATGTGGGCCTGCCCCGGATCACCGGCTACCTGGCCATCGGCCTCCTTTTCGGACCTCACGTTCTGCGGCTTCTCCCGCAGGACACGGTGGAAGGTTTTCGGCTGATCAACGACGTCGCCTTGAGCGTGATCGCCCTGCAGGCAGGCGGCGAACTGCGCGCCAGCCACATCGGTGAGCGGTTAGCTAACATAGTGACGACGACGGTACTGCAGATCGCGCTGATCCTGGTGGGTGTGACTGCGGCGGTTTTTCTTGCCAGCGGGCTCTTCCCTGCTCTGGCCGGCCAAGGGGGGCGAGTCGTCCTAGCCGTCGCGCTGATCTTCGGACTCGTCGCGGTGGCCAATTCGCCGGCCACGATCATCGCCGTGATGACCGAGCTGCGTGCGCGAGGCCCGCTTGCCGATACCGTGCTCGGGGTCAGCGTGTTCAAGGATGTTCTCGTTCTCTTGCTGATTGCAGTCGTCATCCCGGCGGCTATAGTCTTGGTCGAACCGGCGCGCGGTTTCGATCTGCATCAGGTGGGCGAGCTGAGCCTGCGGATTGGCCTGGCTCTCGCCTGTGGTGGAGCCGTCGGCTGGCTGATCGGCCTCTACTTGGAGAAAGTGGCCGCACAGCCCATCCTCTTCGTCCTCGCCGTAGCCTTCGGCATTGTCGAGCTGACGGAAGTGCTCGGGCTGGAATCCGAATTCTATATCCTGTTGAGCATGTCCGCCGGGTTCGTGGTTCAGAATTTCTCGATACAAGGACCGCGATTCGTCCGGGCGCTCGAGGCCAACTCTCTGCCCCTCTACGCCCTCTTCTTCGCGGTGGCCGGAGCGGACCTAGATCTGGGGGCCATCCCGGTCGTCTGGAAGGTAGGGATCGTGATCATCGTCGTGCGTGCTGCGCTAATGTATCTGAGCACGTTGTTGGGCGCGGTTGCTACCGGTGAGCCGCCGGTAATCCGTCAACACGCGTGGGTGGGGTTCATCGCCCAAGCCGGCGTTACCCTAGGACTGGCAACGATCGTGCGCGACCGTTTCGCGGAGTGGGGAGGTGACCAGGTCGCGGCGGTCATCATCGCAATGATCGCGGTCAATCAGCTGGTTGGCCCGCCGCTCTTCCGTCTGGCGCTCTTGAGGGGGGGAGAAGCGAGCCCTGATTCCGGAAGGTTGTCGACTCGATGACTACTGTCTGTTTCCTCGCCGCTCTTGTATTCGCTGCTCAGCCTGCTGCCGTAGACTCGCAGGAAATCGCCAATCCGTTCGCCGACTTCGAGACCCACCGACTCGCTAACGGCCTCAAGCTCTGGTACAAGCACCTGCCGAGCGACCCCGTGGTATCGATCAGCGTGGCACTGCCCTTCGGATCGGACCGCGACCCACCTGGGAAGGAACAGCTCGCTCATTTCACCGAGCACATGGTGTTCAGCGACCAGCCGGGTCGAACGGAAGAAGAGATCAAGCGCGAGATAGAGGAACGCGGCGGCGTCTACAATGCCTCAGTCACGGCAGACCGAACCTTCTACTACGTTCACATCGGAAGCGAGCACGCGCTCTACGCGTTGGAATGGTTGCATCGGATTCTGGCCCCGCATGCCATGGACCCCGAGGTCGTCGAGCGGCAACGGGAGCCGGTGGCTCTCGAGGTCCGAGCGCGGCCGCGCCAGCTGTTCGATTGGCTCGCCGCCTACGTCATCAACCCACCGTTCCTGAGGACGCCCGGATTCTGGGAGCAGGAGTTCGGGCTCGGAACCTGGAGATCGCGCGACTACTACCCATTCAGGAGTCTGTACGGCATAACTTCTGGCGACCTGCTCGATTTCTACGACACCTACTACGTTCCATCTCAGATGACGCTGACGGTGGTGGGAGACATCGACCGGGGAGCGGTGCTCGACGCGGTTACCCGAACCTTCGCCACCCTACCGGCGCGAGCGGAGCCGGAACCGGCACCCCCAGCTCGCGACCCCGGGCGCTACCGCCAGACGTTGTTCTGGGGCTACAGGTCCGACGTCCGTTACAGTAACCGCTTCAAGTTCTATGACCTTTCGGCCGATCAGGAGGTGGTGCTGGTCTTCATCCGCGAGCTACTGAGCAAGCGCCTGAACGACAGGCTGCGTTTCGGTGACCGGAAAGCCACGTACGGGATCAGCGTGGGCATAGTGAAGCGCGGTGGTGCCGGTTACCTGCATGTGACGGGTGGGATCAAGCCGGAGGAATTCGGATTTGCAAAGGCAGTCATAGAGGGTGAACTCGAGGCGCTACGCGGGGGGACCTTCTCGCAGGAAGAGTTCGATGCAGATCGCGCGGCGGTTACGCGCCAGTTAAAAGTGCGCAGTAGCGCCTCGGAGGATCTCGAGGTTTGGGTTCGCGATCTATTCTACGATTCGAGGGTGCATGCGGACTTCCCGGATCTGGCCGGCGCGTTCGCGGGCTTCACGAGAGAGGAGGTCCAGACCTTCGCCAGAGATTTTTTTGTCCCGGAACGGCAGGTTCTGACGATAGCACGACCGCATCCCCTGACACAGGGTACACTTCTGCTGCTGGCCGCTGTTATCACCTGGTTCACTGTTCACTTCACGCGTCGGCGGCTGATCCGTCCCGTAGACATGACACGGATCCGTTACGTTGCCCGTTTCAGGATGCCGCGCGCCTATTCGGTGGTGGCCGCGCTGGCCCTGATCGCCTTCCTCGCGGTCGTGGTCCGTTTCGTCGCCTTCATCTACGAACAGCTGACCTACAGGCACCTCGTGCAACTGGACAGTTTCCTAGTTCAGTGGCTCGCCTATGCAGCGATGTTGGCATTCGGTGTATTTCTGCTCATGCAAGTCCCGGCTCACATACCACGCAAGATCCTCCTCTTCGACGACCACCTGCGGATCAAGTACCTGTCGTATCGCTCGGTACCAATCCCCGCGGACCGTCTGGGGGAGATGTCGCTACTGCGGTTCCCGGCCGTTTGGTCCTCGAGGCGCATCTGGAAATGCGTGCCGCTGACGCTCGGCTTGCTGGAACCGGGCATTTACCTGAAGCGAGGGGACGGATGGGCCTATTTCTTCAACGTCCGAGATCGAGACGAGTTGGTACGTTTGTCGCGCGAGATTGCCGAGAGTGACGAGAGCGGCTCAAGTCCCGAACCGCCCATTGGCCCGCCTGGCCCAGTCTGAGATCTCTGCGGCCAGCTCTGCCATCACCTCATCCTGAGTCCGACCCGAACGCTTCAGCATGCCGAAGGAGTGGTCGCCGCCTTCGACGAGCCGGAGAGTGGCCCGCTCGCCGAGGATGGAGCGGAAACCCGAGAAAGACCAGACCTCTTACACCGGGAAGCGGGCTCGCGGCGGCGGCCCTGGAGGTCATGCGTCCGCCCACCGACGTCCCCGCCACAGGGACCTCGATCTGTCGCGCGGCGCAATCCCGGATTCCCGCCACTTCAACCTTGTGAGGTGGTGACGGCTAGTAGTCCGGTTCGTTGCCGGGTTTCCACTTGATGTTGCAGCCGACGCTGGGCTTCTGGTCCTGCGCCACAGTGTCACCGGCCAGTACCGCATCCACCGCCCCCCGCAGATCTCTCCCAGTGACCGGGATCAGGTTGCCGGGTCGACTTTCGTCCAGTTGGCCCCGGTATACCAGTCTCTGCTCCGAGTCGAAGAGGAAGAAGTCGGGCGTACAAGCCGCCCGGTATTCCTTGGCGACAACCTGTGAATCGTCGAACAGAAAGGGAAAAGACCAGCCTTCGGCACTAGCCAGGGTCCTCATGTGCTCGGGCCCATCTTGCGGGTGTGTATCCTGGCTATTGGAGTTGATCGCCACAACCGCCAGTCCTCGTGGCATGTAGTCGGCCGCCAGCCGCCCCAGCTCCTTCTGCACATGCTGCACGTAGGGGCAGTGATTGCAGATGAACATGACCAGTAGCGCTGGCTTGCCTTTGAAGTCCGTCAGCGACACCGAGCTGCCATCTACCGGGTTTGCAAGCGTGAACGCCGGCGCCGGCGTCCCCAGCGCCACCATGCTCGAAGGGGTCAGGGCCATTGCGGTTTCTCCGGGGTCTTTGGGACGCTGCTCCTCAGCGCCCGCCCATCTGCTGCTTTGCTTCAGGCGTCAGTTCCCAGAGAACGTTGATGATCACCCACCGGTTGTCAAACTCCACCACGTGCAGATAGTCGACCCAGTCTTTGGCGACGACCTTGACGCAGGCAACGCTCTCGTAAATGTCCAGGATCGTCACATCGCGACGTCGCTCGGCTTCCGGTGTCTGCGTTCCGTAGCCGGCCCGAGTGCCCGCCACTAGCTGCTCGGCCGTCATGTGGTTGAGCCTGCTTGCCCCGCTGGCCGGGTCGGTGGAGACCATCCGCTTTGCAAGCTCGGGGTGGAGTGCCCGCTCCATACGCTCCGCGTTCCCTTCGTACCAACCCTCGATGTAGTCGAGTGCGGTCTGCGTGATCGCCGCCGAGTCGGCAGGGCTCTGAGCCTGCAGCACACCCGGCAGCACGGGCAGGAGCGCCAAAAGAAAGGCAAATCGTTTGGCCATTCTCTTACTCCTTGGTTGTATGCGGTTGGGGCCTACTCAACTTACGGGCGTGCTTTCTGGTGGGTTTCGGGCGGGTTGTCGCCGCAGCCCAATGGTCTTTGGGGGGAGGCGGTATTCTGATAGACTAGGGTCTGGAAAAGCAAACCCGAAGATCAGGTGTGGATGATATGCAGACACAGCGTTTGACCTTCCCAGGTGCGACCGGTGACGTTTTGTCCGGCCGCCTCGAGCTCCCTGTCGACGAGAAGCCCATAGGGTATGCCCTGTTCGCCCACTGCTTTACGTGCTCGAAGAACTACAAGGCCGTAGTAGACATTAGTCGGGCGCTGGCCCAGGCGCGCATTGGCGTTCTGCGGTTCGACTTCACCGGGCTGGGCGAGAGCGAGGGCGACTTCTCGGACACGACCTTCTCCTCGAACGTCGAAGATCTGATCGCCGCCGCGCAGTACATGGAACGTGAGTGGGAGGCACCGGCGATCCTGGTCGGGCACTCGCTGGGTGGCGCGGCTGTACTGCAGGCGGCGCATCACATCCCTACCTGCCAGGCGGTGGTGACCATCGGCGCACCGGCAGAGCCGCAGCACGTGATACGGCAGCTCAAGAGTTCCTTGAACCAGATCCAGGAGTGTGGATCGGCCGAGGTCGAGTTCGCCGGTCGTGCCTTCACGATAAAGAAAGAGTTCCTCGAGGACCTCGACCGGCAGAACATGGAGGGGGTCATCAGGACGCTTGGACGGGCCCTGCTGGTCTTCCACTCGCCGGCCGACGCCGTGGTGGGTGCCGAGAACGCGGCCACGATCTACGAGACCGCCCGCGAGCCGAAGAGCTATATCTCGCTCGATGAAGCCGATCACCTTCTTTCTCGCTCGGAGGACTCGCACTACGTCGGCGCCGTCATCGCCGCCTGGGCCACCCGCTACCTCGGGGCGCCCGCGCTACTGGACCGGGAAGAATCGGTTCCGCATGGTCAGGCAGTGGTCCGCACGGGTCAGGCGCGTTACCAGACCGAGATCCTTACCGCCGGGCACTCGCTGGTCGCCGATGAGCCGGTGAGCCTCGGCGGTACTGACAGTGGCCCAAACCCCTTCGGTCTGCTGATGGCTGCGCTCGGCGCCTGCACGACGATCACCCTACGGATGTACGCTGATCGCAAAGAGTGGCCGTTGGAGGAGATCGGTGTTCGCCTGCACCACAAGAAGCTGGAAAAGAGGGATTCCAAGACTGCCGAGATTAGTCAGACGCTGGAGCTCGTCGGTCCTCTGAGCGCGGAGCAGCGCGAGCGCCTGCTCGAGATCGCCCAGCGGTGTCCGGTGCACAGAGCCCTGGAGAAGGGTGTGCTCATGCCGGTGTCCCTGACGGAGGAGGGCGAACCGGCCTGAGCCCAGGGCTGTAACCTGCCGGTCAGCTGCTGCTCCATGTCTCTCTAAGCGAAGCGGCTCTGAACAGTCCGTCGGCCGACTGCAGTATCTTGTCCTTCAGTCGTGACGGATAGTCGGGCCGTTCCTCCAGAAAGGCGCGAACCACAGCGACGGCGCTTTCTGAGTTGTGTCCACCGAACGTCGTATCCAGCCAACGCTTCGGGAAGAAGATGTCACCGGTCGCCTGGATTTCCTCCAACAACTCCAGGCTAGGCAGGATATACTTTTCGGAAGCCGCCGCACGCAGAGGGTGGTGCAGGTATCGCAACCCCTCGAGCACCCACGGCTCGTGCTCGCGGTTGGCTGCCTCGCCCAAGCTCTCGAAGAAACGCTCGCGAACAAGGGGGTCGGCGGACAGCGCCGGCCTCACGAACTCGAAACGCTCCCTGCGGTCGGGGTTCCCTGTGCGCTCCGCCTGTTCCTGGAGCATTCGCTCCCAACCCGCGACCTCGCGCACCGCGAGCTCGAGGGCCAGGCGCGTATAGTCACTTTCTGAGAGGGTCAGGCCCGGGATGTCGGCCTCCTCGCGCCATACCTCCCGTAGTCGCCCCTGTGCACTCTCAGTCAGAGCGACGGACCTGAAGGCGTTGAAGTACGTGGCCACCTTGCTCGGTGTGTTCGCCTGCTGCGCCAGGTCCCACAGGGTCGATTCGATCACGACTGCACGCTCCCAGCGCTCGTCATCGCTCAGGTATCGCCAGTAGGCGGTCTCCAGGTAGGCGAGGATTCGCTCGGCGAGCAGGATGTCGGTCTCGCTACCCAGGGCGGCGATCGCCAGATCGACGATCCGAGTCGGTGGCACGCGTCCCTCTAGCATCGCATCCCAGAGCGACAGCCAGACGATGCCCCGCGTTAGAGCATCGGGGATCGATGGCGCGTTGTGTAGCAGGAACTCGAGGCTCGCGCTGTCGAGCTCGAACAACCCGTATGCCACACCCCGCCCATTGGGCAGGATGTAGTCCGGGTGCGGCAGGCCCTCCACTCCCGGCACGGAATGCGACCCGCGGTCCACCTGTACTGGCAGGAGGCGAGCGGAGTCCCCGTGCGCGAGCAGGACAGACAGCCGCTGGGTCCAGAGCCGTCCCTCGTTTGCAGGATCCGACTGGTCCACCCTCAGGGCGCCGAGGGCGCCGTCGCGGCGGAGGTTGGGAGTCACAACGACCGTCGGCCGTCTTGGCTCCTCGACCCAGACGCGGCTCCAGACTCTGAGGTCGTAGTCCGAGCGTTCATCAAGGACCGCGATGAGGTCCAACCAGTCGGCGTTGCCGAAAGCCCAGGTCTCAAGATACTCCTGCAGCCCGTCGCGAAGGGCGCGCTCCCCTACCAGCTCTTCCAGCTGCCTCATCACTATGGGCGCTTTCTGATAGATAATCGCGCCGTAGAGCGTTCCGGCTTCGCGAAGGTTGTCGAGTTCCTGGCGAATCGGGTTAGCACCCGCCGTTCGATCGACCGCATAGGCGGCCGGATAGTGCGCGAGCAGGAAGCGCAGCTCATGGTTCAGGTCTGGGAAGGATGGGTTGACGATCTTGGCCGCCATGAAATTAGCGAAGACTTCCTTCATCCAGACGTCATCGAACCACTCCATCGTCACGAGGTCGCCGAACCACATATGGGCGGTTTCGTGTGCGATGAGACTCGCTCGCCCGAGCACATCATTTTGGGTCGCCGACTCATCGAGCAGCAGCCTCGATGCGCGGTAGAGTATCGCACCGGGATGCTCCATTCCCCCATACTGGAACGAAGGGATCGCGACGAAGTCGAACTTCTCGAACGGGTACTCGATCCCCGTGTATTCCTCCAGCCAATCGAGAGCCGTTTCGTGCAGTTCGAAGATCGCATCCGCGTTGCGCGCTACCTTCAGGCTGTCGGTCTCCCGATGGTACATGTGCATCACGCGGCCGCTGCTCTCACGCCTGATTACGTCAAACTCGCCGGCGACGAACGAGAAGAGATAGGTGCTGATGGGCTCAGTCTCAGCGAACACGAAGGTTGTCCGATCGCCGTCGCCGTCGGACGTATGCAGTTTGCCGTTTGCGACCGCCCGCCAGCCGGCGGGTACATCGAGGCTGAGCTGGAACCGAGCCTTGAGGTTCGGCTGGTCGAAACAAGGAAAAGCGAAGCGCGCTCGGTCAGGAACGAAGAGTGTGTAAAGGAACTTGCGGTTGCGGTTTAGAGAAGCGTCGCCGGCCAGGAACTCGACTTCGACGGAATTCTCTCCCGCGACAAGGGCCTGCGCAGGGATCACGATGTGGTCGTTGACCAGATCGAAGCCGGTCGGTTGCCCCTCGGCGCGGACCGAGAGAACGCTAGCTGGTGGTTCCGCGAAGTCCAAGGCCAACGACTCGTCTGCACTGGCGAGCTGGAATCTGAGTGTCGCGCGGCCGTGAATACGCCGGCCGACGGAATCGGGGACTATCAGGTGCAGCTCGTAGCGTAAATTGCTCAGCAAGGCCACACGGCGCTGAGCCAGTGCTAGCGAGACACCCGGCTCGGTGTCGGGGCTCCCCTCCCCCCGACACCCCGCCGTCAGCGCCAGTAAGATGCCGACGGCGATGGACTTGTTGAACACGCCTCCCGACATCGGGAAGTCACCCAAGAGGAGTGATCGACGTTGTTTTCGTACGCGCTTCATTGCTGCGGTGCGACGAGTAAGCCGATGTATCCCGCCGCCGCGTCGATGTTTCGGTATCCGAGTCCGTGGAGACCCCAGTTGGGCATATCACCCTCGAGGCCCACGAATATCCGGTGCCGCAGCGAATCCACCTCGAACGCGTAGGTCCAGTCGGGTTCCAGGAAGGATGGGACTTCAAGCCCCAGCTGCATTGCGTACTCACCGTCGCCTCGACCTTCAGCGCCATGGCACTTCTCGCAGCTCGCCTGCCAGACGATTGCGCCCCGCTGGACGCGCGCATTGTCGCTCTCCCAGCTAACGGTGTCGAACACCATCGCGTCGTACGCTTCCTCGGCCATCCTGATCGAGTCGGCGCGTGCGGCGGCCATTCTCGCTTCCCTCTCAGCATCGCTCTCGCCGCCACATCCCGCCGAGGCGATGAGCACGAGATATGAGAGTGCCAGGACGAGTATACCACGCATGGCTGTCTCCTATTCGTTCGGGTCCGTAAGAGCCCTTAGTCCAGGCTGCTCCGGCAGCTGGATCGGCCATGATCCTGATCTGTAGATTACCGTTGATAGACTAAAGATAGGCTGTGCCTTCGCCCTGCAAAATCCCTCGGTCCCCGGTCCCTTCGGTAGCCCGGCTTTTGCGGTAGCGCCGCAGGGGGTCTAGATTGCGCCTTTGATTGAGGGGACCCGCGGGGTGCAGCCGGTGGTATCCAGTTACTTCCACTTGGGCGATGGAGCATGAAAGAGGCAGCGAGCGAGAAGCGTGAGGAGAAAGATCGGCTGCTAGACACAGGGGGGCCACCCTGTGGCGAGGCTCAGTCCGACGGCGTGCCCTGCGAGGAGCTCGAGCGCGACTGTGAGGATTGCGAGCAGGCGGAACCGGAAGCCCGCGAGGTCTACAGAGCACGGGGAGGGAGCAAGGTCTAGCGTGGAGTTTGTTGTCTGACCCTCCTATTCAGGGAGTGCGAACGCGACGAGGTAGTCCCCCAGCGTCGTCCCAAGGTTGCCGTGGCCGCCGGCGGCAATCACCACGTATTGCCTACCGTCGGGCCTGATCCTGTAGGTCATGGGAGTTGCCTGTCCACCCGCTGGTAACCTGCCTTTCCAGAGTTCTTCTCCCGTCTCGACGTCGAAGGCGCGGAGGTAGTTGTCCATGGCAGCTCCGATGAACACGAGGCCAGCGGCCGTGACGATCGGCCCTCCGAGGTTGGGTGTGCCCCATCCGATGGGCAGCGGTAGCGGCGCCATGTCTCGAATCGTCCCCAGCGGTACGTCCCAGCGCACTGAGCCCTCGTCGAGGTTCACGGCGACCAGCTTGCCCCAAGGAGGAGGTGTGCACGGTATGTCCCCAGGACCGACGAGCCCGCCTTCGCGGTTCATCCCGTAGGGCGTGCCCTGCTGGGCCGTGAACTGGCCCTCGGCGTCCGCTGCGCGACGGGCCTCTTCCCATTGGTCGCGCGGGATCAGTCGCACCCAGCTGGCAAAGCGGTTGAGGTTTACCAGCAGGATTCGGCGTTCGAGATCCATTGCAACGCCGCCCCAGTTGGCTCCTCCGATCATGCTTGGATACTCGAGGCTACCTTCCAGGCTGGGCGGCGTGAAGATGCCTTCGTATCTGAGCGCCTTCATCTTGTCCCGACACTTTCCCTTATGCCAAGGTGTGATGCCCCAGGCGGAGTCAGGCGTCATGATCTCCGCCATGAGGGGCGGCGGCAGGACCGGGAAAGGCTGGGTAGGCCAGGCCTCTTCACCATCGACGGTACTCACCGGAACCGGACGCTCCTCCACCGGGAAGAGCGGCTCGCCGGTGTCACGATTGAGGACGAAGATGTGCCCCATCTTCGTCGCCTGTACGACTGCAGGAATCTCCTCTCCATTACGGCGGACCGTTGTCACCGTCGGCTGCGATGCGATGTCGTAGTCCCAGAGGTCGTGGTGGACGACCTGGAAGTGCCAGACGAGCTCACCGGTCGAGGCCCGTAGAGCGACGACGGAGTTGGCGAACATGTTGTTCCCGAGCCGTTCGCCGCCGTAAAAGTCGGGCGCCGCGCTCCCGGTTGGGACGAACACAAGATCACTTTCCGGATCGGAGGCCAGCGGGGCCCAGGCGTTCCCGGCTCCCACTCGTCGCGCCTGCTCAGGCTGCCAGGCGTCCCAGCCCGGCCTGTCAGGGGAACGCGGTATTGGCTGGAAGGTCCAGCGCAGTGCGCCGGTTCGCGCGTCGAAACCGCGGACATCTCCACTCTCGACCTCGACGCGGCGGTTGTCCCCTTGGGCCGACCCGACGATCACGACGTCGCCCAGCGCCACCGGGGGAGACGTTACCTCGTACTCGCCGATCTCGACCTCACCGACGTCGAGCTTCAGGTCGACCTCACCAGCGGTGCCGAATTCCTCGCAGGGCTGGCCGGTCTGTGCGTCGAGGGCGAGTAGGCGCGCATCGAGAGTGGCGAAGAAGATCCTCGCCCGACAAGGCTCACCTTCAGGCGCTCGAGGGTCGACCCACGCTTCCACGCCCCGGGATACCAGGCTCTCCGAGTAGCCCAAGTCGAGGTCGATCCGCGGATCATAGCTCCAGCGCTCAGCGCCCGTCTGGGGATCCAAAGCGATGACTCGGCTGAAGGGCGTGCTGACGTAAAGGAGACCCTCGAAGAGGATCGGGGTCGCCTCGAAGGCGCTCTTGCGGCGGTAGCGGCTTCCGTCGGACACGTCGCCCGTCTGGTGGACCCAGGCCACCTCGAGGTGTTTCACGTTCTCTACCGTGATCTGTGTGAGCGGTGAATAGCGCGTGCCGTTGGCGTCTCCACCGTAAGCCGGCCAACCTGCCACCGGGCCACCCACGGAAAGGACTGTGTCCGGTCCACTGACGGCAGCCCTGGCCAGCAGGACCACGGCGACGAGGGTGAGAATCGCGATCAGCCATTTCAGGTAATGGATGACCGTTCCTCGTTCGACCTTCAGTAGATAGCGCATAGCCTACCCCTTGGCGCGGACACGCCATTGCTCCAGATCGCTCTGTCCGTGAACTTACCACCCTAGCGCGCACGCCTGCCGTCGGCAAGAGACGAGGCTAATAAGGGAGCTCGGGTCGGCAGGGCGGCCGCCATCTTTCTTTGCCAAGGGCCTACGCCGGGTTACATTTCCGCGTCCGAACCCGCCACTGCCGTTCCGACCGCGTTTAACGGGCAGATCAGGAGCAACCCATGGCAGCCACCAGCTACGTCTTTTCGTTTGATGAAGGAGACGCCGACGACAAGCAGCTACTGGGGGGCAAAGGGGCCGGTCTGGCGACCATGAGCCAGATGGGGCTCCCCGTCCCTCCCGGCTTTACGGTCACGACCGAGGCGTGCCGGCAGTACTACGCCGGCGGCCGGCGATTTCCCGACGGCCTGCTGGACGAGATTTCCACTTCTATGAAGCGGCTTGAAGAGAAGACCGGCAAGGTGTTTGGCAGCAGCGAGGTACCGCTGTTCGTGTCGGTGCGGTCGGGCGGCGCGCTGTCGATGCCCGGTATGATGGATACGATTCTCAACCTGGGCATGAACGACGAAGTCGTAGAGGAGTTCGCGCGGGCCATGGAGAACCCGCGATTCGCCTTCGATGCTTACAGGCGACTGATTCAGGGTTTTGGCGAGATCGCAATGGGTGCGGAGGAGAAGCGTTTCGCCCAGATCCTTGAGGCAGGCAAGAAGCGGCAGGGCGCGACGTACGACTACGAGCTCAGCGACGAGTCTCTCAAGGGAGTATGCGACGCGTACAAGCAAGCCATCGCAGACGACCTGGGAGTGGAGTTTCCGCAGGACCCGATGAAGCAGCTGGAGATGGCGGTCGAGGCTGTGTTCGCCTCCTGGATGCGAAAACGCGCTGTGGACTATCGACGCGAGTTCAAGATCACACCCGAGATGGCGAACGGCACAGCCGTAAACGTCCAGACGATGGTGTTCGGGAACATGGGAAACGACTCCGCCACGGGCGTCGCCTTTACCCGCGACCCCGGTACAGGGGAGAACGTGCTGTACGGCGAGTACCTGACCAACGCGCAGGGCGAAGACGTCGTGGCCGGTATCCGGACGCCCAAGCCGATCGCCGAGCTGGAAGAGGAAATGCCGGAGAGCTGGGCCGCACTCCAGAAGGTCAGACACACGTTGGAAGAGCGCTACCACGAGGTACAGGACTTCGAGTTCACAATCGAGCGCGGCAAGTTCTACATGCTGCAGACCCGAAACGGCAAGATGAACGCCACCGCGTTCGTCAGAACTTCTCAGGACATGGTGGAAGAAGGCGTGCTCAGCGTCGAGGAGGCACTCCTGCGTATAAGCCCCGACCATCTCGAGCAGCTGCTTCACCGCCGCATCGATCCTGGTGCCGACGCTCAGCCGATCGCTGCCGGCCTGCCCGCTTCACCCGGCGCGGCATCCGGGGCGGTCGTCTTCGAGGCTGACGATGCCGAGTCACGCGGCCGTACGGGCGAATCGGTCATTCTGGTGCGTGAAGAGACGAAGCCCGAGGACATCCACGGTTTCTTCCAGGCAAAGGGCATCCTGACCAGCCGCGGAGGCAAGACCTCACATGCCGCAGTGGTCGCCAGAGGCATGGGTAAACCTTGCGTGGTCGGAGCCGAGGACATCCTGATCGACGACCGGGAGAAAGTCGCTGTCATAAAGGGCATGCGAATCTCGGAGGGTGAGGTAATAACGATCGACGGCGGTAGCGGAGCCGTTTACATCGGTGAGATCCCAACCGTCGAGCCCGAGTTCGGTCCCGAGATGAGAACCCTGCTCGGCTGGGCTGACGAAGCCCGCACACTCGGCGTGCGCGCCAACGCCGACACACCCGAGGACGCGGCCAAGGCGCGCGAGATGGGCGCCGAGGGGATTGGGCTCTGCCGAACCGAACGCATGTTCAACGCGGCGGACCGCCTGCCCATCGTTCGCGACATGATCCTCGCCCGGACCGAGGCGGAGCGTCGTGAGGCGATCGAGAAGTTGCGGCCAATGCAGAAGGCCGACTTCAAGGGGATCTTCAAGGCGATGGAAGGACTCCCGGTGACGATTCGCCTACTGGACCCGCCTCTACACGAGTTCCTCCCTTCCCTCGAGTCGCTGCTCCTCGAGCTCGGTAGCCTCAAACGCGTCCGCGACCACATCGGGGACAGCAAGACGGACCCCGAATCCATCGCGGCGCTCATCGAACCATCCCTGAAGGAGACCCTCCCACCGCTCGAGCGTCTCAGCGAGCTGCTTCCCGGAGCGAAGGGGAAGCTCGTGATCGACGCGCTGATCGAGGAGAAAGAAGCCATCTTGCAGAAGGTGCGCGATATGACCGAGGTGAACCCGATGCTGGGTCACCGCGGCGTGCGTCTCGGCATCACGGTGCCCGAGCTCTATTCGATGCAGATCGGGGCCATTCTCGAGGCCGTGGCCGAGCTGATGAAAGAGAACGTCGACGCCGTCTGCGAGATCATGGTACCCCAGGTGACCGAGCCGCAGGAGCTGGTGCGGGTGAACGAGCTGGTGAAGGAGGTCCGTGAGAGTGTTGAGCGCGAGTACAGCGTGCAGCTCGACTTCAAGTTCGGGACCATGATCGAGGCTGTCAGAGCCTGCGTTCGGGCACGGGCTATAGCAGAGATCACAGAGTTCTTCTCCTTCGGTACCAACGATCTTACTCAGGCTACGTTCTCGTTTTCGCGTGAGGACGCGGAAACCAAATTCTTGCCGCGATACGTCGAGATGGGCGTGCTACCCGAGAACCCGTTTGAGGCTCTCGATATCCATGGCGTGGGACGCTTGATGAAGCTGGCCGTCGAATCGGGCCTCGCCGTCAGGCCCGACCTCAAGGTCGGGATCTGCGGTGAACACGGCGGCCATCCGCGCAGCATAGAGTTTTGCTACACACAAGGGCTCGACTACGTCAGCTGCTCGCCTTTCCGGGTCCCGATTGCGAGACTGGCGGCGGCGCAGGGCAGGCTGCGCGAGGAGAGGAGAAGCCGGGAAGAACGTGAGCACCCGGACTATCCGTTCAACGTTATGTGATGGGATTTGGGGATTTGGGGATTCTGGGAGGTGGGGAGGTGGGGAGAGAAGAGCAGTGGAGCATTTGAACAAAAGAGCATTCGAACTTGGAAGTTACTTCTAACATCGAATGCTCTTTTGCTCTAATGTTCACTTGATCTGATTTCCCTGTCTCTTCTCGCTATCTCTTCTCGCTCCCCCGGCTCCCGCTAAAACATCGTCCCGGCGAGTGATGGTTCTTTGTCTGTCCGGGTTGCGACCTTCAGGAACGTCGCGATTCGAACGGTGCCCTCGGCGTGGAGCGTCGCGTGAATCCGCTCCACAGCCTTGAATATCTCACCGAGCTCGCCTTCCAGGTTTGTGCCGTTGGAATGGAGCTGTGCGTTGAGGTCGGCTTCCTCGAGGAGCCGGTGAGCCCGCTTGACCTCCTCGCGCACCGATACGCCTGACCCGATCGGTATGACCTGCACCTCGGCAGTTGCCTTCATCTCGTCCTCCTCTCTCGCTGCCGGTAGGATACGGACAACTACCTGAGCAGGAAAGCCGGGCGCTAGCTCGCGCCAGGCGGTGTAGGGGACCTATCTTTCTACAGAGACGCCGGTAATGCCATGGAACCACGCAACTACGCCGTCGATGAAACGCTTCGCGACGGCACGCATCTGCACATCCGCGCGATTCGCGCCGACGACAAGCAGGCGCTGGTCGCGTTGTTCGAGCGGTTAAGCCCTGAAACCGTGTACTTCCGCTTTCATGGCGTGAAGAAGAGCCTCAGCCGCGGGGAGCTCGTCTATCTCACCGAGCTCGACTTTCACCGGCAGGCTGCGCTGGTTGCCGTCCTCAAGATGGATGGCGTAGGCCGAATCGTCGGCGTCGGTCGCTATGCCGCTGCACCTGAGGCGCCGGAACATCGGGCCGAGGTAGCAGTGACGGTCGAGGATGCCCACCAGGGTCGCGGCATCGGGTCCCTACTCCTCAAACACCTCATGAATGTTGCGCGCGCCGAAGGGGTCACGGAGCTTGACGCCCACGTACTGGCTGAGAACAAGCGGATGCTGCAGCTGTTCGAGCGTACCGGGCTGGTATTCAGTAGATCCGCCTACGCCGGAGCCTGCCACCTGGTGATGACAACCACAGCGAGCCCAAAGGCTTTTCCGCCCCAGCGCCCCTCTGAGAGGCCCCGGGAACCCGGCTGAGGGATCTGTCGCCGCTCCATCGTGCAGCCGCCGCGCAGCGGGTGGCGGAGGCCGGGCACGCATCGCGCGCTCTCGTCCGCGTCGATACGTTTAGAAGCGAGCCATGTTCGACTTCACCGTTCTGGGGGTCGGCCACCTGGCGCTGGCCGTTGTACTGACTCTGGACGTGTTGCTCACGAAGCAACGGCCGGTGTCCGCCGTGTTGTGGCTAGCCGTCGTGTGGGCCTTTCCGTACGGCGGAGCACTGGCGTACCTCAGCGTCGGCGTCGACCGGGTACGGCGCGGCGCTGCGGCCCGGGATGCGTCCAAGGCGCTCGTGGCTCAACGTGCCGCCTGGCACCCGACGTTCGAGCGCCTGGCCGTCGACTACGTCCACCCCGATCGTGAGGAAGCCCACAAGTATCCGGCGCAACACATCTTTCGATCGTCGGATCCGGCCGTACGGCCGAACCGAGTCTTCAGGGGCAACCGAGCCGAGCTCCTCGTCGAGGGCGACAACTTCTACCCTGCCCTCTTCGAAAGCATCGACAAAGCCGAATCATCGGTCCACCTGCAGACATTCATATTCGGGCGCGATAACACGGGTCGCGCGGTTTTGGAACGATTGGCGTCGCGAGTCGGCGAGGGCGTCGAATGTCGGGTGCTCTACGATCGCTTCGGCTCGACCCACGCGTACCTCTCCCGTTTCTTCGAGGGCGCGCGTGCGGCAGGCGTAAAGATCTGCTCGATCACTCAAGCCAACCCGCTCAAAGGCCGCTTCCAGATCAACCTCCGCAACCACCGCAAGATAGCGGTCATCGACGGGAGAATCGGATTCGTCGGCGGCATCAACATCCAGGACAAGAACGTCGGCTCCCGCGCCGGAGGGGTTCCGATACGGGACTACCACGTCAAACTGGAAGGCCCCGCGGTCTCCGATCTTCAGTTCCAGTTCGTGGAGGATTGGCACTTCGCCTCCCGCGAGCCACCCGAGCGTTTCCTGGAGACGAAGTATTTCCCAGATCATCAACCAGCGGGGGACGCCCTCGTCCAGATTGTACCGGGAGGGCCGGAACTGAAAGGCCACGGGCTCGCCGACGTGTTCTTCGGCGCCATCGTCGCCGCCGAGCGATCGATTACCATCGTCACGCCGTACTTCGTACCCGACGAGCCCATAGTCCAAGCCGTGCGCTACGCGGCGCTGCGTGGCGTGGCCGTTAGGCTGGTCGTCCCCAAACGCAGCAATCACTGGTACACCGATTTCGCCGCCCGTACACTCTTCGCCCCGCTACTGAAGGCGGGCGTGCGGATCTTCGAGCGTCGGCCTCCCTTCATGCACGCCAAGGCCCTGCTGGTCGACGACGTCTACGCCTTGCTCGGCTCGGCCAACCTCGATTATCGGAGCCTCCACCTCAACTTCGAGACGAACGTCGAAGTAGCCGACCACGTCTTTCTCGACAGCATCAGCAAGCAGGTCGAGGCCGAGATCGCCGAAAGCGACGAGCTGACCTACGAGCAGCACCGCTCCAGGTCGCTGCCGCGGCGCCTGGCCGAGAACTTTTGCTACCTGTTTCAGCCTATGTTGTGACGCCGAGCGGGGCCCCGTTCACAGGACCCCGGAGCACGGAAGTCCCTACGGAACACACGTTTGGCCCCGGTGTAGGCAGGTCTAGGAGAGGTCCAAGGATCTCGAGCCTACCCCCCGCCCCCCCATGGCTCCTGCTGGACGATTCACTCGCCAGGCGACCGAGAATGGACGAAGCAGCAGCATCGAACGTGCAGACGGCGGCGTCGTTACAGCGTAAGGAGGCTTACACTCCTCTCGCTAATTTCACGCTCGCCCTCATCCAGGCGATGCTGCGGACCGGGTACTACGCCGCCGACCACCCCCAAGCGAAGAAGTCGATGACGGGTCTCTACGCCCAGTTCGCCGGGTTGGTGGAGGGTCGCAGAGCTCTAACCTACTCGCTGTTGGAGAAGCAGGAGCATACGGAAATCACGGTCGACGGATACACCGAGGTGGCGACTCCGCTGCACCAGGTCATGGTCAGCGGCATGGCCGATCTCTTCACGCCGAAGTTTCTGGATTTCTTCAGCCGCTGGAAGCTGTTGAGCTTTACCCTGAGGCCCGACACTACACAAGAGGAGTTCGACACGTTCGTCGAGCTGATGAGCCAGGTTCCTTCCGGTGGCCCGATCCAGCAAGCCAACGAGCGTCTGACGCAGGCACTGATCGATCACGACATCATCAACATCTCCGCCGTCTTCCGACACGAGATGGTTGGTCGAGAGCGGCGGCTGCCCTGGCGCGTGCGGATGGCGCTCACACGGCTGCGTCGGGACCTTCGTGTGCTGCCGATGTACAAGAAGGCCACCAAGGAGCAGATGCGTCGGATCAAGTTGCAGATCATAGACGACACGATCCGTCCGATCCGCACACCGATACTCCTTAAGGACTTCCTGACCAACTACGACCTGATCGCGGCCGACGTTGCCGAACTGGAAGAATCACAGGTCGAGCGCGAGATCGTCGCCAACCTGGGCGAGGAAATGCTGGTGGCGACGGCTCACCAGATCATCGAAGAGCTGAAGAAGTTGGGCGAGACGGACACGGTCGCGACGACCGGCGAGGAGGCATCCGTGGTAATAGGCCGCTGCGTCGGCGTGCTACGCGATGTCGCCGACCAGCTGTGTGCGATCGGAAGCGTCCTGGATCACGATTTCCTCGAGGCGCTCGTACAGCAGAAGGTGCTTCCCCCTGAGCAACTGCCTGTCGAAGTGCGGCGCGCCATCGAGACCCGTCGTCTGGCGAATGCCTTCGTGCGACGCAAGGACGAATACCTGAAGTACCTTCGTAACCCCGCAGCGAACGACGCCACCAAGAAACTGGTAGCGACCATATCGCGGATCACGCCCGACCTGCTTCGTCGCAGTGAGTACGTGCCGGTGGTCGAGATCGTCGAGGTAATAGACGAGGGGACCAAGGTTGAACGCATGGCCCGCTTCTTCGATCAGGTCGCGACCCTCTTGAGGAAGGAGTTGGCCACCGAGGCGATAATCGGTTACCTGCTCGGCGACCTCAGACGCCAGACCAAGGAGCAACGTGACCGGCTGGTGAAGATCATCGGGTTTATCGGGGAAGCTGCGGCCGCCGGGCTCCTGGCGGTCTACGAGGAGACCGACGACAGAGCGCTACGACTGAGCGCCTTCGAGGCTTTGAGAAAGATCAGCTCGAAGGCGCTCCTCCCCTTCCTCAGCCAGTTGCCGAACGTCGAAACCGATTGGGCTGTTGTTCGGCACATCATCACAGAGGTCGCCGAGCTGGGTGACACTTCGCTGGCGCAGCCTCTCGTCGCCTTCCTCTATCACGAGAACCCACACGTCCGACACTCGAGTCTCACGGCGCTGTTCAGACTTCAGGGCGCCAAGGCGGAAGAACATTTCCTGCACGCCATCCACGATCGTCAGGCGGAGGTTCGCCAGACGGCGGTCTCCCACCTGGCAGCGATCAACTCGCGGCACGCTCAGGCGTTCGAGTACTACAACCAGGTGCTGAATCCTGACAGTCGATCGGGGCCGAAAGAGAGTGACGCGGTTCTGATCGAGGTTTGCAAAGCGCTCAGCAAGCTGGCCGAGATATCGCCCGATGAGGCCAAGAAGTCTGAAGAGCTGCTACTCGCGGCGCTCCGTCCCGTCAAGGCCAAGGGTCCGCTCGGACTCCTGAAGAAGGCCGCACGGAGCCACAGCGAGACCGTCCAGGCGGCCATCTGGGAAGCGCTGTCCGCCCTGGGCCACGAAAAGTCTGCCTAGCACGCCCCTCTACCGACGGTCCGACCCTTCAGCCGGAAAGGCGAAACGCACCCCCCTGCAGGTGCTCCTTTCCGCCTCCTGCCGCTGTAGCCTTTCGAGCAAGGTAATCTCGATCGACCTGTCCGGCGCCCCGGGGCGCGCCTGCGCCAGCGGCACGCTCTGGGTCGCTTCCACGGCGTGGATCGTGCCAGTCCACGTGTCCAGGTAGCGGGTTTCGCCCTCGCCGATCGGCTTGTAGCGCAGATTCAGCACCAGGGAGGCCGCCACCATGAAAGCCAGGAACGTCCAGATGACAGTTCCAGCTTGCCGGAACGAAAGCATGCTGTTCCTCTTCAGCAAATGTCGCGATCCCGGCGATGCCCTCACTGTCCCTTGGACGTGCGAGGCGCCTGCAACGTTGGCCGGGCCATCCGGCAGGCGGCAGGTGGCCGTCGGTCGTGCAGAGTACCCGAAGGGTGTTATTATTTGCGCCTGTATCCCCGACCCCGGCCCAACCACAATCACCCAGGAGGAGAGCATGCGAACGGCCAGGCTAGTACTCGTAGTAACGCTGAACCTCCTCGCGTTGACTTCGCCCGCGAGCAGCTTCGCCCAGCGGACCGCGAAACCTGTGCTTCACGGCCGGCACTGGGTCGCAATAACGGGCAAGCCGCTGGCCGCAACGGCCGGGGCCATGATGTTCCAGAAAGGTGGCAACGCGGTCGATGCCGCCTGCGCCATGCTGGGAGCCACGTCGACGATGTGGGATGTACTGAGTTGGGGCGGAGAGACCCAGGCTCTCATCTTCAATCCTAACACCGGCGATGTGATCGGCATCAACGCGCTGGGTGCGGCCCCGGCCGGTGCCACAGCGAACTTCTTCCTGGAGCAAGGCCTGAGCTATCCCCCATCTCTGGGACCGCTTGCGGCCGTCACGCCGGGCACGCCCGGCGGTCTAATGGTCATGCTGGCGGAATACGGCAAGCTAGGCCTAGCGGACGTACTGGGCCCCTCGATCCAGATGGCAGATGGCTATCCGATCGAGGCCTCGACGGCCAACTCGCTCGAGCGGAACAAGCGACGCATCAAGGAATGGCCGTACTCAGCCGCGGTCTACCTGCCGCACGCCGGTGAGGAGCGGGAAGCGCCCTCCGGGGGCGAGATCTTCAGTCAGCCCGATCTGGCAGAAACGCTCCGTAAGCTCGTGCAGGCCGAAGCGGAGGCACTGGAGGCCGGGGCGAGTCGGAAGGAAGCGATCTACGCGGCCTACGAGCGCTTTTACACCGGCGACATCGCGCAGGAGTTCGTGCGCGGAGCGCAGGAACAGGGTGCCCAGATAACCATGCAGGACCTGGCGAACTGGCAGGTCTACATCGAAGAGCCGGTGATGACGACCTACAAGGACATCGAGGTCTACAAGCTCACGACCTGGGTGCAGGGACCGGTCCTGCTCCAGGCGCTCAACATCCTAGAGGGCCTCGATGTCGAATCGATGGGGTACAACAGCGCCCGGTACATTCACACGTTGTACCAGGCGATGAACCTCGCTTTCGCCGATCGCGACTTCTACTACGGCGATCCCTACTTTCCGCCTGAGGAGCCGATCGCGGGTCTGCTGTCGAAGGACTATGCGCGCCAGCGCGCCGAGCTCATCAACTGGGAGCGCAACGACCCCGATATAGGCCCCGGCGATCCCTACCCGTTCCAAGGAGGCACTAACCCCTACCTGCATTATCTGGAGGAAGGCTGGGAAACGACCTGGCCACCGGCGTCCCGCGCCAGCGGCGCCGCACTGCGCGAAGCAGAGGAAGCCTTCTACCTGGGGACGACGTCGATCCAGGCCGCCGACGAGGAGGGCTGGGTCGTCTCGGTGACGCCAAGCGGTGGTTGGATCCCCGCCGTAATCGCCGGACGCACCGGTGTCGGGATCAGTCAGCGCGCCCAGAGCTTCGTCCTCGATCCGGCGGAGAACCCGTTCAACGTCATCGAGCCTGGCAAGCGGCCCAGGGCGACGTTGACCCCGACCATCGCGCTCAAGGACGGCAGGCCCTTCGTATCGGTCGCCGTGCAGGGCGGTGACTCACAGGACCAGAACACTCTGCAGTTCCTGCTCAACATCGTCGAGTTCGGCATGAACGTGCAGCAGGCCGTCGAGGCTGCGAACTTCAACAGCTACCAGCTGCGGGGCTCGTTCAGGAACCACTCGTCGGTTCCCGGCCGGCTACTGCTGAACGATGCCGTTCCCGCTTGGGTCAGCGCGCAATTGAGGGAAATGGGCTACAACCTGACGTTCGGCGCGCGAACCTCCGGGCCGCTCAATGCGATCTACTTCGATTGGGAGCACGGCACCTTTTGGGGTGGTGCGAGCAACCACGGTGACGACTACGGTATCGCCTGGTGAAGATGACACGAGCGCACCGGAGGACCACATGGTATCCTTCGGTGCGCTTGGCCGTACTTGCGCTGCTGCTCGCCTCTTGCGCCACGCTCAGCCAACTGCAGTTCGACCAGCCGACCGTCGATTTGGACGCGATCGAGGTCACCGGGGTCGGCGTATCGGGCGGCTCTCTGGTTCTCGTCCTCGACGTATTCAACCCGAATGACTACGACATCAGAACCACCTGGGTCGAGGCGTCGTTGGACCTCGAGGACACCCATTTCGGGACCGCGGTTCTCGAGGGAGACAAAACGCTCGTAGCCAACTCGCGAACCCAGGTGGAGATCCCGGCCGAGTTCACCTGGGAAGGTGTGGGCGCGGGAGCCCGTGCTCTGCTGGGGCGAGGCGCCCTGCGCTACGACCTGGAAACGAGGTTGCGCGTCGAGACGTCGATCGGTGGGCGCACGGTCACCCTCCGCAACCGCGGCGAGGTCCCGATCAGGGATCTAGTGCGCTGACTATACCGGGACGATAAGGGTATCGTAGGCGAACGAGAGGTTGAGCCCGGATTCGACCAGGCGGCCCTCCAGGCGCACTAGATCGTCGTAGCTGAGACCGTCTGGCTCTTCGATGTGCGTCATCACGACCCGGCTCGCCTTCAGCTTGCCGGCGATGTCCATCGTCTGACGGAAGGTGGCCTCGCTGCGCAGCACGCTATGGTCCTCGCTGATGCGACGAGTCCCGCTGAAGGGATCAAACTCCAGCACCCCCATCGGTATTACCGCCAGGTCGACGCCCTGCACCTCGGCCGGCGGCTCCCAGCCGCGCAGCTCGTCCGGGGCGACCAGCAGTCGTTTGCCGCCTTCTTTGAACAGGAAGGCGTAGACGTACTCCTCTGCCAGGCGGATCGGCCGGATCTGAATCCCCGCCAATTCCAGCGACTCACCTTCCGCCAGCTCGGCGAGTCGCACCACTCCACTCGTCTGTAGATAGGCGAGGTGTTCCCAAGTACCCAATCGATCGCGGAAATCGCGGGCCACTCGAGAAGGGATGTAGATATCCGTGGTCCTACTGCGGCGCGGCCAGCCCCGCCAGTCTTTGTTCATCTCCCAGATCCGGCGACCCATGACGTGGTCGGGATGCCAGTGGGAGTAGAAGCAGGCGCGTATCCGAGAAACCGTGGACCGGTTGAGCTGGTACCTGATCTCCTCGGGCGTATCGATCAAGACATCCGGGCCGTGGACGAAGAGGCTCGGGCCCAACCGGCTATAGGGAACGCCCCGCTCGCGGGCCTGCCCACAGACCCGGCAGCCGCAACCCGGTACCGGCGTCGGTATGGCTCCGCCCGTTCCCAGGAACTCGACCTTCAAGACCGATGCCCCATTGACCGCGGCTTACGGCGCTTTCTTCTCGGGAGCGTCCAGGATCTCACGCACCTTGTTGGCTAGCGCATCCGGGGTAAACGGCTTCTGGAGGAAGTTGTTGCCTGGCCCGACGATTCCGTCCAGTATCTCATGGTCCGTATAGCCGGAAATGTACAGTATCTGTAATCCGGGCCGTAGTACCGACAGCCGTTCTGCCAGCTCGCGACCATTCAGCTCGGGCATGACCACATCCGTGAGAAGCAGGTCGATTGGGCCGTCCCAACGCTCGCTCATCGTGAGCGCCTCCATCGCCTCACGCGCCTCTAGCACCGTGTAACCGACCTCCTCCAGAATGCGTCGGGCCAGCCTACGAACGGAATCCTCGTCCTCTGCCAGCAACACCGTTTCTTTGCCCGGGGGCGCGGGGTCGGCAGCCATCGCGGCCTCGGCATCGCTGCGCCGGCCGTCGGCGCACGGAAAATAGATCTCGAACTTGGCGCCTTGGCCCGGTTCGCTGTACGCCCAGATGTAGCCGCCGCTCTGCTTCACGATCCCATAGACCATGCTCAACCCGAGGCCCGTACCCCTGCTCTTGGTTGTGAAGAACGGCTCGAAGATGTAGCGCTGTGTCTCGGCGTCCATCCCGGCGCCACTGTCGCACACCGCCAGCATCACGTAGCGACCGGGAACCATGGGGAAGTGCTGCTTCGCGAAGCCCTCATCTATTTCCGCGTTCCCCGTTTCGATCGAGAGTCTCCCTCCCTCTGGCATCGCATCGCGGGCGTTGACCGCCAGGTTCATGATGATCTGTTCCAGCTGACCCGGGTCGGCCTCCACCGCCCACAGATTGGGCTGCAACTCCGTCGCCAGATCGATGTCCTCGCCGATCAGTCGCCGCAGCATCTTCTCCAACGTCACGACCACCGCGTTCAGGCTCAGCACTCTCGGCTTCAGCACCTGCTTGCGGCTGAAGGCCAGCAACTGGCGAGTCAGGGTTGCAGCCCGTTGGGCAGCGTCGCGGATCTCGATAAGCTCCTGACGGCGCGGGTCTTCGGGGCCCAATCCCCCCGCCAGCATCTCGCTGTTCGAAAGGATGACGGTCAGAACGTTATTGAAGTCGTGCGCCACTCCGCCGGCCAGCCGCCCAATAGCCTCCATCTTCTGCGACTGGCGTAACTGGGTCTCGAGGCGTCGGCGCTCAACCAGGTCGATAGCCGTGCCGACGACGCAGCGCCGGCCGTCCAAAACGACGAGCTCGCCGGTGAAGAAGTAAGGGATTCTGCCGCCATCTCTCGCGACGAGCTCGACTTCCGCTGTGGTCTGGCCTTTGTCGAACGCTTCCCGTATGCACTCTTCGATCGTGCGCCGATCCTCGCCGACGAAGAAGTCGAGCGGACTCATCTTCGCGACCTGCCGCGCCGAATAGCCGGTCAGGTGTTCAAGATTGCGATTCCAGCGCAGAAATCGTCCCTGCTCATCGAACAGGTAGAAGAGACCGGGAAGGCTATCGGTCGCGGCCTCGGAAAAGTCACGTTCCCGGCGCAGAGTTTCGCCAGCCCGTTTCTGTTCGCCGATGTCGCGGATAGCACCCTTGTAGCCCGACACTTCACCGTGCTCGTCGTACTGGAGTGTCGAGTTAAGCAGGCAGTCCATGACTCGGCCGTCCTTGGTGACGAGCCTCACGTCAAAGTCCTTGACCGCCCCGTGGCGCTCGATCTGCTCGCGGAAAGCGCGGCGATCGGCCGGGTCGAGGTAGAGCGCCTCGGCGTCCAGTTGCCCCATTTCCTCACGAGTATACCCGAACAACGACAGCATCGACTGGTTGAAATCGATCAGTCTGCCGTCGATCGTGCTCACGTAGAGGGCGTCCCGCGATTCTTCGAACAGAGTTCGGTATTTGTGCTCGCTCTCCTTCAGAGCACCCGCTGCCCGCTTGGCCTCCGTCATGTCGAAGGCCACCCCAATCGCTCCGCTGATCGCGCCGCTCTCGTCGCGGAACGGCTCGACATGGCACTGATACTTCCTTTCCTCCCAGCTGAATTCGTATTCCGACTCCTTCCCTTCGAGCGCCTTGCGATGAGCGGCGATCGGCAAGAGATCGGGGTCCTCGGTGCCGAAATATTCGAACAGTGTCATCCCCACTACCTGGTTGGGTTGGAGCCCAAGAGCGGGTAGTGCCGCACCCAGCGACGATGTGAATCGCAAATCCCTATCGACCGTCCAGAGGATCCCTGGCATCTGGTCGAGCAGGGTTCGCAGGAGTTGCGCCTCGACGTCCGAAGACGCTTCGCGGGTATTCCCTAGGTCCGTCATCTCAGCTTGAGGATTATCGAGCTCGGCGGCCCTTTACGGGGCGCCTGGTACGGCTACCAGCGGCGGGTCGAAGCGGGGGATGTCTGAGATCCGATCAAAACCCGAGGAAATATGCACCGCAGTCTCGCTGCAGGCAAATCTCAGCGCAATCTTTGCATCCCCGGTGGCATTCGTTGCGGCCCCTCACCCTATCAGGCTGCTTCACCTGACGTTCCTAAGGCTTTTTGGGATGGCCAATTACGGAAACCGGCACAACGTCCTTCTGAGTGGGCTCGCCTCTTGCACTAGAAGCTCACGGCCCAAGAATCCAGACCCCGCATCGAGGCACACCCTAACCCGCTGAGGGCCAGCTACATCGTTGGAAGCGCGACCGAGCTCCTCACCCGCCACGTGGCCGCGAGGACTGCGGCCCAATAGGAGGCGTCGGACGATGCAGACGGACTACTGGGTCAACGCCGGACGGATTTACGGGCCGGCAGGATTTACCGGCTATTTCATCGACAACGGCCACAAAATCATAGGGCGGCGCGGCTACACCAGGCATTGGGTCTACCAGCAGAGCATCTACTCGAGCGGCGTCGGGAACACCGGTTTTCGTATCCAGGAGAACCGAATCCACGGGCCGATAGCGGAACCGCCCTGGGAGCGGCCCGTCCACTGATTCGGACCGGTCCGCCCACGGTACTTGCCAATCTGTAACACGGCTGTAACATTCCCGCGGCCGTCGAACACCCCATCGCAGCTCCGGTCCACGCGCACTCGCAGGCGAGTGGCGACTAGGGAGAAATGGCACCGCCGATCCCGAAGATTGCCCCGGCCATCTCCACGCACCCCATCATCCGCACCGTTGGGGTCGTCGCCCTGCTTTTTGTCTTCCTGTTGGGCGTGAACGGCCTGGGCGACGCCTTCAAGTCGCTGGGCGGCGATTTTATCGATTCGTTCTTCGCCGCGACCCGCAATCCTTTTATGGGGCTGATGGTCGGCATCCTGGCGACGACGCTCGTGCAGAGCTCGTCGGTCACCACCTCGTTGATCGTCGGGCTTGTGGCGGCGCCGGTGAACCCGCTACCCATCGCCAACGCCGTTCCCATGGTGATGGGCGCCAACATCGGGACCACTGTTACCAATACGATCGTCTCGATGGCGCACATGGGGCGCAGACAGGAGTTCTATCGCGCCTTCTCGGTGGCCACCTGCCACGATTTCTTCAACTACATGGCCGTGGTTATCCTGCTGCCTCTGGAGATGGCGACCGGATACCTGCAGCGCACAGCGACGGTGATATCCTCGACGCTCACCGGCTTCGGAGGGATGGAGTACGACAGCCCCATCAAGGGCGCGCTGAAGGCCGCCCTGGCGCCGATCAAGGGCGCGATCGGCGGTCTTACAGATTCCGAGAGAATTCAAGCCATTGTTCTCATCCTGGTCTCCGGGGTGTTGATTTACATCGCCCTTATGCTTCTGGTCCGGGTGATGCGGAGCGCCATGCGATCGCGGGTTGAGGTGATCGTTTCCCGCGGACTGCACAAGGCACCAGCTATAGGTATTCTCGTCGGTATCCTCGTTACGGTCATGGTGCAGTCCAGTTCGATCACGACATCGCTGCTCGTGCCGCTGGCCGGCGCCGGGATAATCACGCTCATGCAGGCCTTTCCGATTACGATCGGCGCAAACATCGGGACGACTGTAACGGCCCTACTCGCTGCGCTGGCGGCGACCGGGCCCAACGCACGTTGGGGGATCACGATCGCGATCGTCCATTTGCTGTTCAATATGAGCGCCACGCTATTGATCTATTCTACGGAGAGGGTCCGCAACCTCCCGCTCACCGCAGCACGCCGACTCGCTTCTGTCGCCGTTCGCTCGCGTCGCTGGGCGATTCTGTATGTTATTCTCCTGTTTTACGGGGTCCCTGCCCTTTTCGCGGTCCTGAACAGGCTTCTCGGGTAGCACTGGAGGTATACCATGCTTCGTGAACTGCTGGCCATCTTCCGCTCGGACGAGCCGCTCCACAAGATGGGGGAAAACTTCGCCGAGATGCTGAAGTTGACGTACCAGATGACCGTGAAAGCGGGAGATCTGTACTTCGCGGAATCGGTCAAACCTGACGAGCAGACCAAGATCTACAAGACGGACGTCGGGGTGAACAGGCTGGAACGGACGATCCGTAAGCAAGTCATCGCCCACCTCTCACTGCGGGGCACGTCGGCCTCGCTCCCCTATTGCCTGCTGCTGATGAGCCTGGTGAAGGACGTGGAGCGCATCGGCGACTACGCCAAGAACCTCGCCGAGGTGAAGGAATACCACCCGGAAGCGCTGCCGGATGACGACACTCTGGCGCAGTTGCGCGAGATCCGCGTCGGGGTCGAGACGGCTTTCGCTGAGACCTCCGAGGTGTTCGCGACGTCCGATCGCGACCGCGCCCTGGCTCTCACACGCGAAGGGAGAGAGCTGACCCACCGTTGCGACGCGCTAATCGAGCAAGTGGCCCGCAGCGACTACAATGCACGCACCGCGGTCGCCATGGCACTGGGCGCCAGGTTCTACAAGCGGACCGCGGCGCACGTGCTCAACGTGCTGTCGAGCGTCGTTATGCCGCTTCACAAGCTCGACTATTACGACGAGAAAGAGATCGACACGGCAGCAAGCGAGGACGAGGGCGCATAGTCGACGACTCGAAGATGGCCTTGACTTCGAAAACAAAAGGCCGGCGAGCTCAACGTACTCGCCGGCCTTTTGTTGGCTGATTGGTTTTCCTATTGCCCCCGCTCGAACACGTCGTTGATGCCGATGATCGTTATCTTGTCTTCCGTTACGGGGATCGGGAAGCCGGCGATCAGTTCGTCCTCTGCCATGTGTTCGGCCGATTTTTCACCGGCATAGGTGATCGGCGTAGCCACACCGTTCAGCAACTTGGCCTTCATCGCCTCGGCATCACGAGTGATAAGGACGATGTACATGTTATCGTACTGAAGATGCGTGCCGATCGCCTCGTTCACTCCAGCGAGCGACAGCGCCTCGAGGCCGGGCCTTATCGACCCCAGAAAGCCGTCACCGCCGATTCCATAGAATGCGTCGTCAACGGCATAGGCCAGCCGCCGGCTGATGGTCGAGCCCCAATTGATGGTGTAGTTGCGTAAGAACTGCTGGGTCGTCGCCAACGTCTCCTCGGTCATCCCGTTGTCTACGATGTCCCTCAGCTCGCGGAGTGCCGCGCGGGTGGCGAATAGCGTCCGGTCGTGCAGGTTGCCGGGCGCCGTCATCGAGATGGGCCGAATCCAGATTTCGAACAGCTGATGGCGGCGCGAGCAGTTGACTCGTGGCACCTGCGTTGTGTAGCCCAGCGGGTACGCCTCGATATAGCTGTAGTCGCCGTAGTTCATCCCGCGGGTTTCGCGGATGACCTGGTACAGATTACTGAACGAATTGCGGTGCTCACCGAACCACGAATTCATGGCCATCATGCCGTAGAAATCGGAGTCACCACGTAACAATGTGATCGGGAAGCCGATGGAGATCGGCGTCGCGTCGGTGGGCTTCTCGACGATCAAGACCTCGATACCCTCCGGCATACGCGGTTCGGGAGGCGCCACGACCGGCACCACGCCCTCCGGCAACGTGTTGAAGTCCTCGCGCACCCGAGCGATGAAACCCGCCGGATAACCGCCACCAATGCCGACGACGATGTTGTTGCGAACGTAGTACTGGGAGTAGAAGTCCTTGACGTCGTCGAGTGTGATCGAGCGGACCGACTCGACGTACCCCTCCTCGGGATGCTCGTACGGCGTCCCCGCGTAGGCCATGCTGAACAACAACTCTTTCGACAGCTCCTCATCACGACCGTAGCGACGCGTCCGCTCCAGGAAGTTCATCGTCTGGCTCTTCACCCGCTCGAAGTCCTCTTCTTTGAACGCGGGCGCCAGCAAGTGATTGCGGAACAGCTCGTAATAGGCGTCCAGGTTGTCGCGATGAATACGACCCGTAAAGGCCGTCATCTCCTTGTCGACGTTGTAGCCGTAGCCGGACGCCATCGGGTACAGTTTCTCGAGAATCGCGTCGTAGCTGTCCGCGGTGGTAGACCCATCGGATAACAGATTCGCCGTCAGCGCCGCGATCCCCTCTCTCCCGGCCGGGTCGTCCTGCGAGCCGACCTGCACCCAGATGTTGAACGCGATAAACGGTGATTCAGGCTCGCGAAGAGCGATCGTGCCTTCCGGAGCCATCTCACAGGCCCCCAGGATGAGGAGGCATGCCGGTATCAAAGCTAGCTTTTTCATCATTCCCCCTCCGCCTGGACCATCGTCACTACGGTTTTCCCGCTCCCGACGAGGTGGCGCCGCGCGGCCTCCCGGACGTCCTCGCGGGTGACGGAATCGAGCGTCCGGTAGTACTCGTCGACCGCCTCGATGCCGCCAGTGTTGATCACGTACTGGATCATCGAGAAGGCGACGTTCTGTGCCGTCTCCAGGCCCATGAGGAAACCGTACTTCATGTTGCTCTTCGTGTCGGCGAAGAGCTTCTCGTCCACCAACTCCTCCGTAAAGCGCTCGACCGTCGCCTGAATCTCCTGCTCTACCGAACCGACGTCGGCCGGATCTATCACCATCGACATGATGCTCAGCAGCGCCGGGTCCCGAGCCAGGCCAAAATTCCCGCTCAGGAACTGAACTCGCCGCTCCTCGATGACCAGCTTCTTGTAGACATCGGAGTTGGGGCCGAAAGCGACCTGACCGAGAACCTCAGTGGCCACGGCCAGTCGGTCGCTGGCGCTCCAGGCCGGCCCCTTGTAGTTGACGGTCAGCACGGGCAGCGTTCGCCCTGCATACTCTACCGTGTTCCTACGCGGTGCCTGCTGCGTCGGCTCCTCAGGGATCTGGGGCGGTACATAACCGGGCTCCCAGGCTGAGTAATACTGCCTGACCAGCTCCTCGACCGCATCGACGTCGAAGTCGCCGGCGAGGACGAGGACGATGTTCTCGGGACGGTAGTAGCGCCGGTAGAAGGAGAGGCTGTAGTCGTAGCCCTCCGGCATCGCCCGGACGTCGGCCTCGTAGCCGATGGTCGTATGCCTGTAAGTGTGGCGGTCGTAGGCCGTCTCGCGGAGCCTCTCGAACAGGAAGCCGAACGGCGTCGTCGCGCTCTGCTGGTACTCGCCGAGAACGGCTCCGGCTTCGGTCCGGAAGTCGGGCTCGGAGTAGTCGAGGTTCATGAAGCGATCCGACTCGAGGTCCATGATCTGCTCGAGATAATCATTCGAGGCGACCAGGTAGTAGACCGTCTGATCGTTGCCGGTAAATGCGTTCCGCGCGGCACCTATCTCCGCCGTGACTGCATCGTAGTTGGGGTACTTCTCCGTGCCGCGGAACATCATGTGCTCGAAGAAGTGTGCGAATCCGCTTCGCCCTGGTTCCCATTCGTCTCGGCTGCCCGTACGCACCATCGACACGTAGGCGATCTGGTTCGGCGCGCCCGCCTCGATCAGGTAGGCCTTGAACCCGTTCTCCAACTCGACCAACCGGTAGTCGAACGGGAAGAAACCTGCCTCTTGCTGAGCCAAGGCAGGCGTTGCCAGCGCCAGTGCCAGTGCCACTTTGATCAGCACTTTCATCGGCTATACCTCCATCATGACAAGGAAAGGACGTTACGATCACGGTGACACGCCGCCTGGTGCGGGTGCCGCCGGTCGTTCCGCCGGCTGGGGCTTGTTGTTGGAACACCGGCAATCTAAGGCAGGACCGATTCTCACGCACTACCGACCCGGGCGCCGGCTACGCACGTCAGTTCTCGGGTGGCGAGGCGAGCGCCCGCTCGATGAAGGTTCTGATTTCGCGCCCCACGGGATTCTCCGGGTAGGTCTCGATCATCCGCTCGGCGATGGGGAGCGCCTTAGAGAACTCGCCGAGCTTCACGTAGTGATCGGCCAGGCCGTACAGGTAGTCGAGGTTATCGGGCTCCAGTTCCAGGGCGTTGAGCAGGGCTGACTCCGCCTCCGCATTACGCCCCAGGAATTGCAGCACGAGGCCGAGGTTGTAGTGCGCCCGCGAATGCTGCGGCATCCCGCTCGCCGCCCGCTCGATGTACTCGGCCGCCTCGTCGTAGCGGCTCAGCTCGCCCAGCAACAACCCCAGCGAGTAGGCCACGTCGAACTGTTCAGGGTAGGCCTCGAGGACCTGGCGGAGCAACTGTTCCGCCTCCTGGTTTCTGCCCATCGAGTTGTAGAGTACGGCGAGGTTCGCCTTAGCCGGGTAGAAGAGATCGTCGATCTCGATCGCCAGCCTGTAGTACTCTTCGGCACGCTGAGGCTCGCCCAGTCGCGAGTAAAGGTTGCCCAGATTGAACCCGGCGAAGGAGAAATCGAGCGAGTACTCCATCGCCTCGCGGTACTCTGTGAGCGCCTCGTCCAGCGCCTCCTGCTGGTAGGGCCTCAGCAGGCCGCTCGAGATGCCGGCCAGGCGCGTGGCTGCCTGCATGCGCACGGCACCCACGGGGTCGAAGAGGAGCGGTGCGACGAGCTCGACCAGTTCCTCCGGTGTCGTGGGTGTGAAGTTCAGCACGGCCGTGTAGCGAACGAGGGGCTCACCGTCCTGCAACGCGAGGTTGAATGCGGCGGTCGCCGCCTCTCCGGGGTAGGCGCCGAGTAGCGACAGGGCTGTGGCGCGGACGATAGCCGGGTAGAGGTCGTCTTGGGAGAGCCGAATCAGGTCCTCAAGTGCCTCGGCGTTTCCCTCGCGGCCGGCGGCGAGGATCGTTCCGTAGTGAGGCTTTTGGGCCCTACCGTACCAGTCCTGGTAGTGGTCCGCCGACCATTCCACCGGCTCGTCATCGTGGCAGCCGCTCTGGCCGCAGGCGTTGGGTACTCCGATCTCCAGGGTGAGGTCCGGCCGCGGTACCCGAATGCTGTGGTCGGCACGATAGTCGATGACCATGTAAGGGCGCTCGGGCATGTGACACTTCACGCAGAGCGCGCCGTCGCTCGGCCTTCCCTCGTGGATCTTCTTGTGGAAGTGATGATCGTAACTGTCGTAGGTGTCAGCTCTGTGACACTGAAGGCAGAGTTCGTTCCCTTCCCTCACCAACTGCAGGCTGTGAACGTCGTGGCAGTCGCTGCATCGCACATCGTTCCTGAACATCTTGCTCTGGACGAACGAACCGTAGACGTACACCTCCTCGAGTATCTGACCGTCGGCGAAGTACAGACCCTCCTCCAAGACAGCGGGGACCTGATTGTCCAGGACCTCGACGCGCGTGTGATCGTAGTCGCCCAACTCGGTGCGCCGCGAATGACAGGGCGCGCACAGCTCAACCTGCTGCCTCGAACTCACGCCGCCCGTTCTGATCAACAGTTCGTAGTTCTCCGACTCGGGCCGTGCCATGGGAGGGATCTCAGCCCACTCGACATGGCGCGAGCCCGGCCCGTGACAGGCCTCGCAGCTCACATCGATCTCGGACCAGGTCGTCGTGAACGTCTTCGACGAGGGATCGTAACCCTTTCTGAGGTTGGTCGAGTGACACTCGGCGCACATGCCGTTCCAGTTCTGGCCGGCCCGCGTCCAATGCAGCCAGTCGTCGTATGGGATGTCCTGACCCGGGTAGAGATAGAACCACTCGCCGCGTTCCACGTCCCAGGCGATGGTGACCGACTGGAGGCGACCGCCGGGGAACGGGATCAGGTACTGTTGGAGAGGCTCGACCCCGAACGTGTGGGTGATCTCGAACTCGCCCGGCTCGCCGTCGGGGCCCTCGGTGCGGACGAAGTACTTGCCGTCTCTTCGATAGAAAAGGGCGCTGATCTCACCGTACTCGAAGGCAGCGTCGTTGAAATTGCCTAGAACCGTGGCCTCGCTGGCCGGCGCCATCGAATTGTCGTGATCGGAGCCGCGCCAGGCACTATCGGCCGACTCGTGGCACGATACGCAGCTCTCCCGACCCACGAACGTCGCCCTGCCGGCATCGAGCGGCGGAGGGACGGCCCGTGCTCTGCTTTCCTTGATCGCATAAACCGGCACCGTCAGCACGATCACCGCCGATGCGACGACGCCCGCTATTCTCCAACGGTGGAGGCTGTCGTGATTCATCGACTATCTTGGTTCATCTCTTCAGACAGCCTGGAGAGCAGTGACCGGTAGCCGGTGGCCAGTGATGGCGACCTCACGGTAGCACAATCTGAGCGTACTCGAACGACCTACGCTTCAACGGCCGGCTGACGTCGACTTTGACGATCCCGTTCTCTATCCGCACGGCGTAGTTGTCCAGCGCTCGAGGCGCCGGCGGGTTCAACACGTCGCCCCTCATGTCATAAGCCGAGGAATGGCAGGGACAGACGAAGCGGGCCTCGTCGTCGATCCAAGGCACTGTGCAACCCAGATGCGTGCACTCGCGCGACAGGGCCAGAAAACCACCGTTCTCCAGCCGTGCCAGGTAAAACTTGCCCGTGGGAAACGCGGTGACCGAGCCGGGGCTGAAACGCTCCACCGCCCCCGCTATGATGATCGACTCGGCATCATCGGCGGGTCCGCTCCCGCGCGGGCGCAGGAAATCGGCGGCCAGCCAGATGTACTCCAGAACAGCCAGTCCGCCGAGCCCCAACCAGATCTTCCACAGGAAGCTACGCCGCGAGGACGCGCCCACAGTTGAATCCGGCCCCTTGGTCTCTACTTCAGGTCTCCGATCCGACATGCCCACTGTCCCTTACAAGTTCCAGGGCCAGGCCAGCGCCATACCCGCCCCGCGGAACCAGACGCCCGTGATCGTGAGAATCGCGAACGCTACGCCCAGGAGGACGAACATTGCCTGCACCGCCTCAACACGCGACGCCGAGAAGCGTCGCCTGATCGCGATATACAGTCCAACGATTAAAGCCAGCAACACGGCGAACGGCAGGGCGCCCTCGCGTAACACAGGTGGCAGGCCCGACAGCCAGGCCGCATAATCGATCCAGTACTCGTCGAGCACGATCCAGAGCGGCGTGACAACGAGAGCGATGAGGGCCGCAGCCACACCCAATTGTCTACCCCTTAGCGAGACGAACCAGACGCCCTCACCCTGGTGATCGTACCTCAGGTACGGCAAGAGAACGAGCGCTGCGGCGACGAGCAGCGGGATGACCACCACGGCAAACGAGCCGTGGAAGTGGAACAGGAGCTCCTGGAAGCCCACGAAGTACCAGGGCGCTTTGGCAGGGTTTGGGCTCATCCCCGGGTTGGCGGCCGCATCGAGCGGTGCGTTGACGAATACCGAGAACGCCATGACGAACGCCACCAGGATCAGTGCGACGGCGAACTCGCGCATCAGCAGGTTCGGCAGGGCGAGGACCGACTCGGGCTTCTCCTCCAGTTCTTCGCCGGGCGCGCGCGGGACCACCACGCCATGCGCCTTGCGCACGCGCCAGAAGTGCCAGGCCATCAAGACGATCAACAGCACCGGGACGACGGTGGTGTGGAAGGTGTAGAAGTTGATCAGTGTCGCCGACCCGATCTCAGGCCCGCCGCGAATCACTCCCTGTAGCCATTCACCGATCAACGGCACATAGCCGATCATGCCCGTACAGATGGTGATCGCCCAGTACGAGAGCTGATCCCAGGGCAGCAAATAGCCGGTGAAGTTGGATACGAGAACGCAGAGCAGCAGCGTCAGCCCGATCAGCCAGTTGAATTGCCGCGGGGCGTGATAGCCGCCGGTGAAATAGACCCGCAACAGATGCAGGAAGACCACCGCGATGAGGAAGTTGGCGCTCCAGTGATGGATGTTTCGCACCAGCTTCCCGAAGAACACTTCGTTCTCTAACGCCCGGATCGATTCGTAGGCCCGCTCCGGAGAAGGCTCGTAGACAAACATCAGGAGGACGCCCGTCGCGGCGAGCAGCAGGAACAGCACGAGCGACATGCCGCCCAGACCGAACGTGTGGGTGTACTTCAGCGACCTCGCAGGCAGCTGTACGGGCCTGAAATGCAGGATGAGGTTGTTTACAACGACCCACTTTCGTTCCCGGTCGTCCCGCGGATAGAGCGGGCCCCGGAACACGGAACGCCAGAATCGACGGCCGAGCCCGACTCGCCCTTCCGACTGGTCGCTGCCTGCGTCGCTCATGCGGTCCGCAGGATCCAATCCCACAGAGGAGAGCTCACCCCAAAGTCGCGCCTATTGTCCTGGTAGTGGTGACGGAAGTGTTTCTTCTTCAGGTAGAGCATCACGCGGCCGCGCAACGAGAAATGGTGCACCGCATAGTGGACGGTGTCGTAGACAAGGTAGCCGATCACGAAGCCGCCGAATACCGCAGGTCCGGAGGCCGATCCAAAGGCGAGACTAAAGGCGGCGAAGAACAGTACGGCGAGCGGGATACTCACCGACGGTGGCAGCACCAGCCTCTTGGAGTCGTTGGGGTAGTCGTGATGCACGCCGTGCGCTAGGAAGTAGTGCCTCTGACGGAACGTGGTCAGTTTGGGCAGCGCCGCCTCGCCAGACCCTAACTCGCTCACGATCTGCCGCACCCCCGCCTCCAGCTCGGGGGTCGTGTGGAAGACAAAGCGGTGGACCACGTACTCGGCCAGCGTCCAGAGCGCCAGCCCTCCGATGAATAGGAGTGCGATCCTGGCAGGTGCGACTCCGGCGGCATAACTCAGATAAACCACGAAAGCTGTGACGGGAATGAAAATCAGGTGAGGCACAATGGGGTGAACGTGCGTGAACCACTCCAGGAAATCGCTCTTGAAGATCCTCACGGACTCATCCTTATTCGACACGTACTTCCTGGCCATCTCACACCTCTCACACCGTTGCGGTCACTGTGCGATCCGGCGCTGCTGGCCGGCCTATTCCTTTCTGAATGCGGTGAGGATACTAGAAGAGGGCCGTCCTGAAAAGAGGCGGCTGCCCAGGGCACGACGCCGCCCAGTTACTGTGAAATCCCCCGACCGGAGGGCTATATTGTTCGTTGTCAGGAGGAGGGAATGTCGCGACAGCTGAGCCGGGAGATAGTTCGAAGACGGATCCCCCAGTTCGTCGGGGTCTACCTGGCCGCCGGGTGGGGGCTGCTCGAGTTCACTGACTGGGCGATGCGCCGTTTCGCGTGGACCGTCCCAGTGACCGACTACGTGGTCGCCGGCCTACTGATTATTCTCCCACTGGTTGTCTACGCCGCCTGGAGTGGTGGCGGTCGAGCCGCTACGGCGCGATCACTGCGCAAAGCTAAGGGCGCCGCGAAATCGATCGTCGTTCTCCCTTTCGCCAATTTCGGCAACAGCCCTGACAACGAGTATCTAAGCGACGGCATCACCGAGGAGATTATCAACGCCCTGACCCGCGTGGAGGGCCTTAGTGTGGTGTCGCGGACGTCCGCATTCGCTTACAAGGGCAAGAGCGGGGATGTCCGCAAGATCGGCCGCCAGCTGGGCGTCGAGGCCGTCCTCGAGGGAAGCGTGCAGGTCGTGGGAGAACGGCTTCGCGTAATGACACAGCTAGTCGACGTAGCCGGCGGCTTTCACCTGTGGTCGGAGCGCTTCGACCGTGAGTTGGAGGACGTCTTCGCCATCGAGGACGAGATAGCTGAGAACGTCGCTCGGGCGCTCCGCCTTTTCCTGCGTGAGGATGAGCGGCGGACTCTGGCCAAGCTTCCTACGTCCAATGTCAGGGCCTACGAATACTACCTGCGTGGCCGCCAGTTCTTCCATCAGTCGCGCAAGAAGACCCTAGAGTTCGCTAGGGAGATGTTCCGTCGCGCCATCGAGGTCGACCCCGAGTACGCCCTGGCTTACGCGGGAGTCGCCGACGCCAGTTCACTCATCCACATGTACTACCCGAGCAGCGAGGGCAATCTCGATCAGGCAGACGAGGCGAGCAGGAAGGCTCTCGAGCTCGACCCCGAACTTCCGGAGGCGCACGCCGCCCGCGGTTTCGCTCTCTCCATGTTGAAGCGCTTCGACGAAGCCGAGCGAGAGTTCCAAACCGCTATGCGGCTCGACCCGAAGCTGTACGAAGCACATTACTTCTACGCCCGATCCTCCTTCCAGCAAGGCAAGTTGTCAGAGGCGGCGCGCCTGTTCGAGGAGGCCGCCCAGGTCCGCGAAGACTACCAGGCGGTCTTCTTCGCCGCCCAGTCGCACGAAGCCCTCGGCAACAAGGCCGAGGCTGAGGCACTGTACCACCGCGCCCTGCAGGTCTCCGAGAAGCACATGGAGCTCAACCCCGACGACCCACGCGCTGCGACGATGCGCGCCGTGTCGTTGTGTCGAGTCGGCCGACTGGAAGAGGGGCTCCATTGGGCCGAACAGGCACTGGCCATTGATCCCGATGACGCCGGGGTGCGCTACAACGTCGCCTGTCTGTACGCTCTGGAAGGTGAAGCCGACAAAGCCATCGACTGCTTGGAAGACGCGATCCGCGTCGGATTCGGGAACAAGGGCTGGATCGAACAGGACCCCGACCTGGCCTCGATCCGGGACCACCCTCGCTTCGAGCGCCTGCTAAAAGCTCTATGAGCTAAACAAGCTAACTGTTTATTACATAGACAGATATGGTACGCGCGCTAATGTAGAACGGAGGCTGTGTCCTGTCAATCAGCCTCCACCAACCGCCGTAGCGCCGCCACGGCGACTCGAATGGCCGAGTCCTCGCCGCGTGCCAGGTCCGAGCCGCCGATCGCTTTACCGCCAACCAGATTGACTACGCCGGTGACACAACCGCCACGCAAGCCCATGACGCTACACATGGTGAGTAGGGTGGCCGACTCCATCTCGTAGTTGAGGACGTGAAGTCTTCGCCACTCCTCCGTGGAGCCCTGGAAGTGCCTAAGGACATAGCCGCTGAATGAATCGTGACGTTCTTCGCCTGGGTAGAACGTCGCCGAGGAGGCTGTGACGCCCACGTGGTACCGACACGCGAGTTCCTGGGCGGCTCCGACCAGCGCTCCCACGACCTCGTAGTGGGCAACGGCCGGGTACTCCAGCGGCGCGTAGTGGGTCGAGGCACCATCAAGGCGCACTGCCCCGCTGGTGACGATGACGTCGCCGATGGCGATGTCGGGCTGGATGGCCCCGGTCGTTCCCACACGCAGGAAGGTGCGCACACCGAGGTGGGCGAGCTCCTCGACCGCAATGGATGTCGAGGGCCCTCCGATACCGGTGGAGGTCACCAGCACCGGTCGTCCTTCAAGAGCGCCGAGGAAGGTTCGGAATTCGCGGCGATACCCGATCTCGTGGGCCGCCGGGTCGAACCCGGTGGCGATCTTCTCCACGCGCGCCGGGTCCCCGGGAAGCATCGCGTACGCCGCGCCTCTCACGGACCTGACGTCCAGATCCAGGTGGTAGACCTTCTCCATGTTCCTACTGCAGCTCCTCGTGAATGTGTCGTCGCAGCGTTAGGGGGAAGCTCGACCAAGCTGCCGAGTGCTCGTCCCGAGCGCAACGGCAGCGGTCCTTGAGGCACCCGCCCGCCATCGATAGAATCCCTCCACGCAGCTTGTCCCAATCTTCGGAACAGGCCAGTTCTTCCACAGCCGCCGGGTCAGTCCGGGCCAGAGGTAATGCCGCCACGTAGGTTGTCGATCCGAGTAGCATCTTCCGCGGGTCTTGCGCTCTTGGCCTGCGCACCCTTTGCGTGGGCGCAGGAGAGCGGCGGGGACCAGGTGGCCGGCCAAGTCGATCGCGACGGCAGCAACCGGAGGACACTCGCCGTCTCCGGGATCGCCGAGCCGCCCGCCATCGATGACGCGCTGGACGATCCGGCGTGGGCTCAAGCGCAGGCCGCGGGCGATTTCATCCAGCGAACGCCCCGGGACGGAGAGCCGGCGACACAGGAGACCCGGTTCCAGGTCCTCTGCGACGATCAGGCGCTCTATATCGGCGTCTGGCTGCTCGACTCCGATCCTGGGGCCATAGTCGACGGAGAGGCGATCCGCGACTACGACCTGCAGCAGAGCGACGCCGTCAGGCTGATCTTCGATACTTACAAGGACGAACAGAACGGGTTCATCTTCGGCACGAACCCGGCCGGGATCGAGTACGACGGGCAGGTCACCAACGAAGGCCAGGGCGGCGGGGGCCAAATGAGCCGGCGCATGCAGCGCGGCGCCGGCAGCGGCTTCAACATCAACTGGGACGCGGATTGGGACGTTGCCACGTCCCGCGACGACCACGGCTGGTACGCCGAATTCCGCATCCCCTTCTCCACTCTGCGCTACGGGTCCGCCGAGAACCAGGACTGGGGCTTCAACATCTGGCGCAAGGTCCGGCGCGACAACGAGGAATCAACCTGGTCGCCAATCCCCCGCGAGTTTACACTCTATCGCCTCAGCTCGGCGGGAACGCTAACCGGCCTTCAGCCGCCCGCCCGCCGAACCGCGCTGTTGACACCGTACGTCCTCGGCTCGGCGGAACGCGACTACCTGGCCGGCGACGAAGAATTCAGCTACCCAGGGGAGTTCGGCGGTGAACTGAAACTGCAGGTCACGCAGGGCCTCACGCTCGACCTCACCTACAACACCGACTTCGCACAAGTCGAGGTCGACGAAGCGCAGATAAACCTTACCCGCTTCCCCCTGCTCTTCCCCGAGAAGCGACCGTTCTTTCTGGAGAATGCAGGATACTTCACCGTGGGAACGCGCGAGGCGGAGCTGTTCTTCAGCCGCCGCATCGGCATCGCGGAGGGCCAGATCATCGCGATCGATGGCGGCGGTCGAATCTCTGGAAGGGTCGCCGGCTTCAACGTCGGCGGTCTCTTCCTGCATACACAGGGTGAGGAGGGACTGCAACCGAAAAACGCGTACGGGGTCGCCCGGCTCGCTCGCGAATTCCCCAACCGAACGCGCGTCGGTGCAATCTTCATCACCAGAGACGCGACCGACCGGAGCGGCGACTACAACCACACTTACGGCATCGACGGCCAACTCGGGATCGGCGAACCGATCACGATATCGTCTTTTGTCGCGAAGACGGAGACGCCCGACCTGACCGGGATAGACCATGCGTTCCATATCGACGGCGCCTTCCTGAGCCGCGAGTGGCGCGCCACCGCGGCCTACCGAGAGATCGGCGATGATTTCAACGCTGAGGTGGGCTTTGTGCCACGCCTCGGTTATAGACATTTCGACCTGTCGTTGCTGCGTTACCTGCGCCCCGACGACCTCATCGGGCTGCGGGAGATTCGACCCCACGTCCACTGGAACCACTACAGCGACTACAGCAGCGGGTTCACCGAGTCCCAACAAGTCCATCTGGATACGCACTTCGAATGGAACAACGGCGCGCTGTTCAGCCCCGCCTTCAATTGGGTGCGGGAGGGGCTGGAGGAGGATTTCGAGGTCGCGCCCGGCGTCATCGTGCCGCCGGGCACTTATGACGGCTGGGAGGCCGCCTGGCGCTTCAACACGAACGAGAGCGCGGTCCTGTCGTTCAGCGGTAACCTGAACATCGGCACTTTTCTATCAGGCAAGCGCCGTGGGGGCGGCGGAACGATCACCTACCGTTACGGCTCGTTCCTCAGCACCTCGCTGCGCTTCGATTACAACGACGTGGACCTTCCAGAGGGTCATTTCACCACGCGTCTAGGCGGCCTGCGACTCGGTTTCTACTTCACGCCGGCGATCTCGTTACAGTCGCTTATCCAATACAGCGACCAGATCGATATCTGTTCCGCGAACGTTCGCTTCGCCTGGCTGAATCGGGCGGGCACCGGCCTGTTCGTCGTCTACAACGAGGCCCAGGGCTTCGATTCGCTGAGTGGGCCGCTGCAGCGCCAGCTGATCGTGAAGTTCAACTACATGTTCACTCTCTGGGGAGGCTGAGTTGCAGCGATGGGTACGGTCCTAGTAGTGGGCGGCAACTTCGGTGGCTTGACGAGCGCCCTCGAGCTGAGGCGCAAGCTGAAAGGCGAGGCCGAGGTCAAGGTGATCTCGAGGACGAAGGAGTTCGTGTACATCCCCTCGCTAATCTGGGTGCCGTTCGGGCGCCGCACTGTCGAGGACATCACGTTCTCGGCCGAGGAAACACTGCGCCGCGCCGGCATCGAGTTCATCCACGACGAGGCGGCACGTCTGCTTCCTAAGGAGAACAAGGTCGTCTGTACGTCCGGCTCCACCCACGACTACGACTTCGTGGTGGTTGCCACAGGCGCCGAGTTGGTCTGGGGTTCGGTACCGGGCGTGGGACCGGAAGCGTTCACGCGCTCCATCTTTACACCCCGGGATGCCACTCGCACGTACGAAGCTTTCCAGGAATTCGTCAAGAACCCTGGCCCCGCGGTCGTGGGCGCCGTACCGGGGGCTAGTTGCATGGGCGCGGGCTACGAGTACCTGTTCAACCTCGACCACCAGCTGCGAAAGCGCCGCGTTAGGAAGCAGGTGCCGATCACCTGGATAACCCCGGAACCGCAACTCGGACACTTTGGCATCGGCGGAATCAAGGGCGGCGAGCGCATGCTCAAGATGTTTTGCAGGATGCAGACGATCGACTGGCGCGCCAACGCAGCAATAACCGAGGTCACCAAAGACGAAGTCGTGCTGGCCGACGGCGAGCGGATCCCGTCGAAGTGGACGATGCTCGTGCCACCCTTCCGCGGCACCAAGTTCGTACGCGCGAGCGATGGTTTGGGCGACGAGAAGGGGTTTGTCCGCACGAACGACGGCTATCAACACGTGGATTACCCCAACGTGTTCGCGGCCGGGCTCGCCGTGCAGGTCGAGAACCCGTTTCTCGGAGACGTGCCCTTTGGGGTCCCGAAGACGGGCTACCCGACCGACGAGATGGCGAAGACCGCAGCCGAGAACATCAAACGGGCGATCCGCGGATCGGGCGACCTGGCCTGCAAGCATTTCGGCGGTATACCCGGCGTCTGCGTGATGGACGCGGGCAACCGCGAGGTCCTCATCCTGACCAACAGCCTATTCCCGCCACGCAAGTTCGCCGTCATGCTGCCGAATCTGCTCGGCGACTTCAGCAAGGTTCTGGTCGAGAGGTTCCTGTTGATGAAGTACCGGCGCGGCTGGAGCTTCTTGCCGTAGCGACGCCGCGAGGCCAAGAAACGCTCGCGCCGGTGCTATTTGAGCTCCGCAACCGCATTCGCCGCGCGTTCTACGTCCTCGAGCGTGTTGTAGATGTGGGGACACAGCCGAATTCCGCTGAACTCCCCTCCCCTCGGTGCCCCCGCAACGCCGTGGTCCGCGTAGAGCCTACCGAAAGCCTCGGCCACGTCCGCTACGGACGGATCGAACACGACGACGCCGGCTGACAGTCCGGGGTCGCGCGGCGTGTGGAAGCGAACGCCCGGAACGCGATCTTCCAGCCTGTGCTTCAGAGTCGCTGATAGCTGGCGAACCCGCCCCTCTATCCGATCGACCCCGATGCTCTCGTGGAAGACCACCGTCGTACCCATAGATACTACGGCGGCGTCATCCCGTTGGCCCAATGTCTCGAACTTGCGGGCCCCGGCGTCCTTCGCCCCCTCCCAGCCGACGCCCACATCGCTGGGCCAGAGATCGGCCGCCCGCTCACGGCTGACGTATAACAGCCCGGCTTCCTTGGGGCCGACGAACCACTTGTGAGCGCTGGCGGTGAAGAAGTCGCAGCCCATGTCGTGCAGGTCCAGCCGCACGGCCCCGAAGCTCTGCGCGCCGTCGACGAGAGTGAGGGTCCCGCGCGCCCGGGCGATCGCGCAGAGTCGCTTGGCGGGCAACGCGACACCCGAGACGTTGGAGAAGTGGCTGAAGGCGAGGACCCGCGTGTTCGGCGTAATCGCGTCGGCGAACGGCTCGATCAGCTCATCGGCGCTGCTGGGCGACGGTGGTGTGGCGACCCGCACGACCCTGTACCCGTATCGATCGGCACGGACGTCCCAGGCGACGTTGGCGGTGGGATGGTTCTGGTCCCAGATCACGACCTCGTCGCCTCGCCCGAGATCGAGACCGTTGATCACCGTGTTGTTGCCTTCGCTGGTGTTGCGCGTGATGGCGATCTCGTCCACACCGGCACCCACATACTCGGCCAGCGCCGCGCGTGCGCTTTCACGAAGCTCATCGAACTTGGCCCGGTTCTGGAACGAGGCGTCAGCATCGACGTCGCGCGTAAAACGGAACACCGCCTGCTGAACGGGAAAGGGCGACGGACAGAGATTGGCCGCGTTCATTAAGATGAGACCGTCTCTCAGCGGAAACTGCTCCTTCACCAACCGCCAGAACGACTCGTCGCCAGGGTCACCGGCGGTGAATGAGCGGGCCTCACGCAGGAGCGCACCCCACCTCGAGCGTCCTTCATCCGCTGCCAGTGCCGTCGGCAGTGCGACAGCGGCGGCTGTGCCACCGAGCAGCTGATTGAGAAATCGACGACGCGAGTAGGTAGACATGTTGATCGCCTCCCTAGAATGCCCGAACGAAGTAGACGAGAGCGAGAAACCACAGGACCGCGGAAACGCTGATACAGAACAGCATCGCGTGGCGAGCCGGCGGCCAGTTCTTCCAATCACCGATAGTCTTCTTCCAAAGCTGCTTATTGATCTCGGTGCTTATCGCGAGCTGTGGATAGGATTTGAACCCCAAGCGATCTTCGAGGTTTTCAACCAGCGCCCTGTAATAGTCCAGCCACGCCAGTGAGCGTCTGTGGAGGGTAAGCCACATGATCGACAGGCCGAGACCGACCGCTGAGACAACTACACCTGCGAGCCCACCTGTGCTCGCCAGAGCATTCGTGGCGGCCGAATTCGACCCCTCGCCCGCAAAGAGCGCGACGAGAAGGATGGCGTTCGTGCCCCAGAAGATAGCGAAAATATTCCACAGGACCTCGTCCTCATGCTTCACCATCTCCACCGCGTTGGTCAGTTGATCCCACTGACGTTCTTCCTCGGGTGTTCGCGGTGCCTTCCAGGTGGCATCACTTGCGGCGCCCATGTTACCTCCGGGTATACGCGCTCGGGGCTAATAGGTGGAATCGTAGCTTAAAATAGAACCCGGCATTGGAGCTGCACTAGCCGGACAGGGCCATGGTCACTCGTGCCGCACTGCCGTCATCGGGTCGACCGTCGCAGCTCTGCGCGCCGGCAGGTACACGGCCGATAGCGCCGCGGCGACGAGCACGCCCGTACCACCCACCAACGTGAGAGGGTCGATGGGCTCGACGCCGTAGAGCAGGCTCCGCGCTAGCTCGGTCAGCGCCAGGGAAGCCGTTAGCCCCGCGGCGAGCCCCATGACCACCGGCACAGACGCTCGCCAAATTACCAAGCGGCCGATGTCGCTGCGCTGTGCACCGATCGACATGCGGATACCGATCTCTCGCGTCCTTCGACTGACGGCCAAGCTCATGACGCTGAAGATCCCGACCGCCGCCAACGCCAACCCTAGGAATGCCAGGGCCGAGAACATCTCGGCGTTCATCCGATACGTGTACAGGAACCCCCGCACCACATCGTTGTAGGTGACGACGTTGACAATGGCGAGGTGCGGCTCGAAGTCTCGCAGCCATCGATATAGAAACGGCACCGCGGCCCCGGGGCCGCCGGTAGTCGAGACCAGCAGCGCGCTGCCCGTCGGGTAACCGTGTTGAGGATACGAGAAATAGGCCGTGGGTTCCGTATCGGCCAGGAAGTCTCGCGTCTTCGTGTCGCGTACGACCCCGACGATCTCGAACTCCCTTTCCGCTCCATCGCTGTCGGGCCACCAGAGACGGCGGCCGACCGCCTGCTCTCCGGCGAAGTAGCGCCCCGCCAGCTTCTCGTTGACCACGGCAACGTCCGGGGCACCCGCCGTATCACCGGCCGTGAAACTCCGCCCTCGAGTCAGCTCGATACCGAGCGCCTCGAAGAACCCCGGTATCACCTTGGAGTAGACGAGCGTAGCCGGGTCACTCTGCCCATCTAATCGCAGTTCCGCCGACATATGCGGCGACAGCGGCGGGAAGTCCGCCACCGTCGCGGAGCGCGCCCACGGCTCGTTCCCGACCCGCGCTGCGACCTCGCGGAAGAACCGGTCGCGGTCATCGACCTCCAGGGTGGTGCTACTGGTAGAGATGTGGGTAACAACCAGGCGATCGTACGAGAACCCAGGGTCGACATCGCCTGCTGTGTCTAGGGTTCGCAAGACGAGACCCGCCACCACCAAGAGCAGGACAGCGAGCGCAACCTGGGCCGTCACGAGAAAGTCATGCACGCCCGGAAGGCGTAGCCCCCAAACCCGATTCGGGCCGCCGACCCTCAGATCGGCGTCGGCCCTGAGCGTGTCCACGAGATTTCGACGCGAAGCCCGGATCGCCGGCAGTATTCCCGCCACCAGCCCGGTGACCACAGCGATCGCCAGCGCGAACGCCACGACCCTGAGATCGACCGTCGCTTCCCGGGCCACATCCGCTCCCCAGACGCTGGGCCGCGCGAAGTACGAGCCCAGCCGCGCACTGAGTGGACCTGCCAGGGCCAGCGCCACCCCGCCCGCCAGCCCGGCGAGGATGAGGTTCTCGATCAAGACTTGCCGAAGCAGTCGACCCGGCGAAGCGCCGAGCGCCGCCCGCATCGATATCTCCCGCTGGCGTCCCAGCGCCACCGACAGCAGAAGGTTCGCCACGTTGGCGCAGACCAGAAGCAGTAGTACGCCGGCTCCCACCATCATTAGCCGGACCGTCGCCCCCTCGGCGAGCCGGACGCGCGGGTCGATCCAGGTCGCCGCGCCGAGCCGCACACCTCGTGGCCCCGCCTGCCTCGGATAGGCCTCGTCGAGTCCCGCAGCCACCGTCTGCAACACCGCTAGAGCCCCCCGCTCTCGTACCCCGTCACGCAGTCGCCCGTAGACCCGGACCAGTGGCACGTCGCGGTCCTCGGAGAACGCCGCCCAACGTGTGTATCTGTCCTTGAACGGGGCGAAGGGGATCCAGACATCGGGTCGGAAGCTCGAGGCCGTGCCCAGAAACTCGGGCGCCGCGACGCCCACCACGGTGAAGGGCCTGAAGTTGAGATAGATCGTCGTCCCGATGACCGCTGGATCGGCGTTGAAGCTGCGTACCCACCAGTCGTGTGAGATGACCGCCGCGGGATCCGCCCCGGGTCGATCGTCATCCAGTGACAGACGGCGGCCGACGCTCATCTCGACATCGAGCACGGAGAAGTATCCGCCCGAGACCGCCTCGAGCCACGCGACCTCCGTCATCGTCTCCAGGCGCACGCTGGCGGCGTAGAACGGTTGCGCCGCGGCGACGCCCTCGAACGCCCCCTCCACGGCGGCGTAATCGAGGAAATCCGAATATGAGATGTCCTGATTGGCGTCGTCGTCCTCGACCCCGAAAACCCGAACTAGTCGGTTCGCATCCACACCCGGGAACGGCTGGTAGAACCCATTGATGTATGTGAATACGGCCACGGCGGCCGAGAGCCCGAGCGTCAGGATAATCACCGCAATTATCGGGTAGAATGGCCTGCGGCTTAGGCTGCGCACCGATGTACGAAGGTCATGTACCAACCCAGGGAAGTTCATCGCGGTTCTCTCAAAGATGTCTCGACAGGAACTCGAGCTGATCGGCTACGCTTCTCTCGAAGTTCGCGCCAATGTAGATGTCGAAGTGGCCAATCGGATACCGTCTCACTTCTGCGAGATCTCCTAACTTCTCCGCGGTTTCCTCCGCGGCGCTGACCGGGGCGAGCTCGTCGCTCTCGCAAATCAGCAGCAAGACCGGACAGCGCACTCTCTTGGCCTTGGTGACAGGCCTGTACTTGTCTCCCCGGATGGTGATACGAGCACAGACTTCGTTGACGAAACTCTCCGACGCGATGCTTGCGTAACCATCATACGCATCTTGGGTCGGCATGCAGGCAATGCTGCCCGGTCTTCCGACGATCGGGATCTTGTGAGGCGAAAGTCCCAGCCAGGATCTCACCAGATCGCGTTGGCCGTGCACGATGAGACGGAGGCCGTTCTTGATACCGACTTTGCGGTAGCCCTCCAGCGCTGCCGCCCTACCGTCGAGCCCCGGACATTGCGCCACCACGCAAGCGACTTCTGAATCACGCGCCGCGGACACGACAACGTGTCCACCGCTTGCCGAAGTGCCCCAGAGCGCGACCCTCGCCGGATCGATCTCCTTCCTGCCTCGAGCATAGGCGACCGCCGCTGCGTAGTCTTGCAGCTGGTAGGGGATCCAGGTCAGTTGGCGCGGCTCACCCTCGCTGTCGCCGAAATGCCGATAGTCGAACGCCAGGGCCGCGAGTCCGGCGGCCTGAAAACGCAGAGCATACGACTCGAGGAGCATATCTTTCGTGCCCCCGAAGCCATTGCCCATGACCACGCAGGGGACCGGAGCTGAAGCTTCCTCTGGCAAGTAGAGCCACGCGCTGAGGGACGTCCCTCTGACCTCGAAACTCACGTCGCTTCTCGAGGGAGGCCGGATCGCGGTCTTGGGCGTCGACGGCAACGATGTTTCCAAGGGCTGCTCGGGCGCCGAGATACCGGGGACAAGAGCAACCACTAGCAGGTAGACTATGAATACAGCGACGACGATGCCGATAACCTGGAGGATGCCGATCACGACTTCCATGGGTCGTAGTCCTTCCTTTTGTGCCTCACCGTCGATCGATCCAGCGCCAGACCTCGGCGCCGGCGAACACGAGCAGAATCCAGTCCATCGGTACTCGGTAGCGGCCCATGTAGGCGACGACGTAGTAGATGAGGGGATAGGTGACCAACGGGATCAGCAGCGCCGCCCGCTGTGGGACCGCCAGCCCAGGCAAAGTTCGCCACGCACCTGCCAAAGCCAGCAGGGTGAGCGCCGTAACGAGCAGCGCGTACGTCGGAGCGTGAAGCGGACCGAACCACCAGTGGACTACGCGCGACGCCGTCAGCCGCAGGAATTCTCCCGGATGTGACCCGATCCACGCCGCGGCCTCGCGTCCCGCGTCACGCATGTAAGCGACCTCGCCCACCTCTTGGATCAGCAACGCTTCCCCCTCGTGCGTGCGCGGGTGGCGATGCTCATCGCGTAAATCCATCACGTCCATCGCCGCGGCGGCACCCTCGTGATTACCCATCCGCAGTTCCAGGCCTAGGTTACTGCGGATGAAGAACACCGCGTCGAACCTCGCGTAGTTCCGCACGCCCCAGGGCAGGCAGGCGAGCACGACGCCTAAGATCATCACGGCCGAGAGGGCCCACTTCCGGCAACCTCGTCTCCACCACAGCTCGAAAGCCACACAGCCCAAGAAGACGGTCAGCAGAGCCGGCTGCAGGTGAAAGCCGACGCCCCACGCCACGCCGAGGAGCAATGAGCCGGCGACTGAGATGCGTGGCACGGTCCAACGCCGCAAACAGGCGAGGAGCAGCAAGCCCATGGCGATGGCGGTAAGCGCCTCGCCGTGCCCGGGCCACAATGCGATGAGCGCGCCGGCGATGCCGGCCAAGAAACCCGCCTGTCGTCCCACGCCAAGTTTGCCCGCCAGCCAGGGGAGCATAGCGTACATGGCGCAGTAGGTCGCGATCCTGAATAGCCATCCTGCATAGCCGCCTACCAGACCCAACCCGAACAGACGCCAGATCAGCGCCAGGATGCCCGGCATAATCGGGGGCAGATGCGCGGTGGGTCCGGTGGGAATGATGTAGGGGTCGGCAAACTCGCCGCGCTCGGCCAGCGAATACGCCGTCGCCTCCATCTCCCAGCGGGTGTGGGGAATCACATAGCGATCCGGGGTTCGAGTCAGGAAGAAGCCACGAATAGCGAAGGCGATGAGGAAGATGACGAGAAAGGATCGCCAGTGTGAGCGGGTCAGCCAATCCACGAAGGTCCGCAAGGGATTTTCGCGTACGGGCGGCTCGTGATCGTTCATTAACCGCTCCGCAGAAGAGACGACGCATGGTGGGACTGCAAGAAGATGTGATACGCCCGCTCGGCGAGCAATGTCTAGGGCTGTGCGAAAAACGAGAAAGGCACCGCGCAGCGGAGCGCGGTGCCCGATTCTCAACGGCTCGTCGGCCGTGGGGCCGCCCTGGTCAGCTACGCCCCAGACCCGTGCATTCCCGAGAGGTATGCCCTCGCGTGCAGTAACCGCTCCCTTTCCGTATCTGCCTTCGCCGTCACTTCAACAAGGGTGCCGTAGTACCTCGCGGCCACCTCGCTATCCCCAGCCAGCTCCGCCGACCGACCGGCCCCGTACAGGCTGTTGAAGCGGTTGGGGCTTCGATCGAGTGCCGCCTCGTACTCGGCCAACGCTTCCCTAGCCTGTCCTAGCTCGAGCAACATGTCGCCGAGCAGCTCGCGCGCCGGCAAAACCTCACCCGGAGTTATCGGGTGCTTCTCGGTGGTCGACTCGAGCTCGGCGGCTGAGCGCATCGTCGACAGCGCCTGCTCACGCGAGCCCTCCTCGTACTGCAGCCAGGCGAGTGCCGACAGCCGCTGGATCTCGACCTGCGTGCCCCAGTACGCGTTGCCCGCAGCGACTTGTTCCTGCATCGCGGCGAGCGTCTCGAGGTCAGCACGGGCCTGCTCGAACCGACCGCTCCGTGCCGCGCCCAATGCTCGGGCGAAGTAGGTAATCGCCTCCATCGCCGGTGCCGTATCCCACGGATAGGCGCTGGGCCAGCGCGCTTCCAGATCCGCTGCCACTTCCCACATCTGGCGCTCGACGGCCAATCGTGCGGGAACCGCTGCGAAGGTGTAGGCGCTGGCAAAGTGCGCCTGGTAGGGCGGCTCGACGCCCGCCAGTTCATTCAGCACGTCCACCGCTCTCTGGTCTTCGGCGCCCTGAAGGAACGCGTAGGCAAGATAGTCGAGCGCATGGAAGTAATGCAGCGAGGTCTCGGAACCCACCGGGCGCTTGAGCGCCGCGTCGGCCGAGCGGCGGTTCCAATCGATCGATTCCTGCCACAGCCCCAGGCGCGTGAAGGTATGCGTGGGCATGTGGAGCGCGTGGGGGATGTCGGGCGCGACCTTCCCGTAGCTCCGGGCTACGTCCACCGCCAGGGCCGAGAGCCCGGGATTGTCGTAGGCGTGGATGATGTAGTGGTGTGCACCTGGGTGATCGGGAATTGCCGCGAGCACCTGCTCCGCCATCGCGCCGGCCACCCGCTGCTTACCGTACGTCTTGTCACCGGGGTCGACCGTGCCGAGCTGGGCGAGTGCGTAGAAAGCCGTACCCTCGGGGTCGTCCGGGTACGTCGCACGGAACGCTTCCCAGCCCTCCTCGAACGCGATCAGGTTCGGTCTCTCAGAATCGCCGCGGCCCACGTCGTAGTACGCCGCCAAGGCGTCCACGTAGGCCAGCTCGTGATCGCTTCCGGCTGTGGCCCGGGCCTTCTCGACCAACGCTTGCCCGCTCTCGAACCGCGCGGCGCTGGGCGGGTCGGACCACAGCGGGTGCACGATCGTCATCGCCTGGCCCCAGTAGCCCATGGCGCACTCAGGGTCGGCCTCGGTTGCAGACGTGAATGCGGACTCCGCATCCTCGTACGTCATACTGTGTAGCAACGCCAGGCCGCGACCCAGATGGACGGCGGCCGCGTCGGTGCACGAATGGGTCAGCTGCACGGTTCCGAGCGGCGCACCAGACACGTCGGTCACTTCGAACGCCGCTGTGGCGGCGGCGGAGAGATCAATCTCCTCGGCCGGGCGCTCTCCCCCGGCGCAGGCGGTGAGGACTAGCAGAGCCGCAGGAACCTTCGACGCGTAGCGCATGATGTTCCCTCCTCTCCCTGGTCTTGACTGTGAACGGGCGCCGACGAACGCTTCAGGGCGCAACCGAACCGAGGACTCCAGAAAAGACTGACAATGGCAACAGACCGGATCTACAAGGCCACATCTATCGGGCGACCGCTCGACCCCGTCTACCCCACCAACCGGGCGGTTCTGCTGATTGTTCCCTTCGCCGGAGTGGTAGCCGCGGCCGTGGCGGGTCTCCGCGGTGCCGGCCTCGCGGACGTAGCCATCGCCGGGCTGGTTGGCATCGCGGTCGCCGTCGGCTCCTGGGCGCTGGCGCGAGAGCTGGCCCCCGACGACGATGCCGCCGCCTTCGTCGCCATGGCGCTAGCCTACGCCACGTACCTCGCCGTCGGATCGCCCAGCATCTTGCTTCTGTTCACGTGCCTACTCGTCGTCCGCGTCGTGAACCGTACCAGCGGGTTGGCGGCACGGATCTCGGACTCGCTCGTCGTTCTGGTACTCACCCTGGCGACGATGTACGCCACACGCAGTCCGCTACTCGGCGCTGTGGGCGCTCTGGCGTTCGCATTCGATGCAGAGCTGCGTGAACCACTGCGTCGCCAGTGGGTCTTCGCTGCACTCTGCCTGGCCGGGGCGGGAGTCTACGCCGCCTGGTTCGGCACTGGCATCGACGACCTGGCCACACCGACCGGAGTCACGGCCTGGCTCGTGGCTGCTATCAGCCTCCTCTACGCGGTTTCCTATTTCCGAACGCGCCGCGTGGCGGCCGTGGGCGACGTCAGCGGCGAGGCGCTGGCTACCTCGCGTGTGCGCGCCGGTATGTTTATCGCCTTGCTCGTAGCCGCTCAGGCACTGACGAGCGGACCCAACGGGACCGTCGATTCCTCCGCAGTCTGGGCCATGATGGCGGGTGTCGGGATCGCCGGTTTGAGGATGAAACCGCGTCATCGAGCCGGACGTAGTTGAGGCTGAGCGTCGGGGATCGATCCGATGGCAGCGTTGCGAAGCGAGTAAGCAGCAGCCCTCGCGATCAAGGCGGTAGGTTCATCCGCCGACGCAGAGCTTGGTAGCGCGGGTCGTCGCCCGGCACCGGGCCGAAGCCTGAAGCGTGCAGGTTGCCGGGCAGGCGGAGAGCATGAGCCTCGTACGCGAGCTCGAGCCATTCCAGGGTCCGCTCTTTATCTCCCGCCATGGCATACATCGAGGCAACTTCAACGGGTCCTGCTGCGTCCGGGCGTGCGGCCAGTGTCTCAGCGTATCTCAGCATTGCGGCCCGATAGCCGCCCTCTGCATACCCCCGGTCGAGCGCCTCCTGGAGTTCCTGGTCGCCGGCAAGGTAAGTTCGGATGTGTCTTCTGATCTGTGCAAGCACCTCGTCGTAGTTTCCGTTGAGGTGGTACGCTTCGGTGAGGAGGATATTGGCCAACACGTGGTCGGGCTCTATTCGTAGTACTGCCTCGAGCTCCTCGATGGCCTCGGCACACCGGCGCTCACTACACAGGAGGTATCCGTTCATTGCCCTGAACAACAGATTGAACGGATCCAACTCCAGCGCTCTCTCAATCTGTGCCCGCGCCTCCTCCCGTCGCTCGTTATGAAGTAGGATGTTCCCGTAGTACGCTCGTGCCTCCGCGTAGTTCGGATTGATCTCGATGGCTCTCCGAAACGCCGCCTCCCCACCCTCCCAATCCCATTCATGCCAGAACCGGACCATGGCAACGGCGTATTGGACCTCAGCGAGAGTGCTATCGAGCGTCAAGGCCTGTTGTGCGGCCGCGCTCGCCTGTGCCGTCGTTCCCCAGAAGCACCGGACCAGGGCAATGCCCGCTTGCGCAGGGGCGTACGTGGAATCCAGCAAAAGCGCCTGCTGAAAGTACTCGAGTGCCTGGTCCATGTCGGTCGGCGTAAACCGGTGCCAGTGAGACTGGCCTTTGAGGTAGGCCTCGTAAGCCTGCGGATTCACGGCCCGAGGGCTGGCGAGACGTGCTTCTGTCTGCGGGGTGAGCGCCAGTTGGATCTCGGAGGCAATCGCACCGGTTAGCTCCCGGTACAAGGTCACTACGTTGCGGAACTCGCCGCTGCGGACGATCGGGTCTCCCACAATCTCCTCCGTGCGGCCGTCCACCACTTGCACCTGGATCTCCACGCTGTCCGCCGCTCGCAACACCGACGCCTCGATTACAGCGTCGACCGCCAGCTCACTCGCGATCTCCCGGATCGGCTTCTGCATGTCCTCGTATTGCATCACCGACCTGCGCGCGATCACCTCTACCCCGGCCTGCTGCAGCTCCAAGATCAGCGCGTTGTGCACTCCCTGAACGAAGTACTCCTGCTCGGGATCGTTCATCAGATTGGCAGGCGGCAACACCGCTAAGCGCTCGTACCCAGGCCCGCCCAGAACAGTCGACAGCCCCCACGCCGCCGCGACTACCACGCCGGCTACCGCACCGACGACCGCGCGCCGCGGCCAGCGCTTCTTCCCGACACGCGCCACTACCGTCTCGGCCGTCAACGCCTCGGCGAACGCGCTCGCCGCCTGAAAACGTTCGTCCGGACTCTTGGCCAACGCCCGCTCCACCGCCCGCTCCAGAAACAGCGGAACCTGCGGATCGGTCGTCCGCAGACTCGGCACCGCTTCCACCGCATGCTTCGCCAACAACGCCTGCGGTGTATCGCCCTCGAACGGCGCTCGCCCCGCCACCATCTCGTAGACCACACAGCCCAACGCGTACACGTCGCTTCGCGCATCCACATCCGCCTGCCCCATCGCCTGCTCCGGACTCATGTACGCCGGCGTCCCCACCGCGAACCCGGTCCCCGTCAGCCGCTCCGCTCCCGCTACCCGCAACGCCCGCGCAATCCCGAAATCCGCCACCACCGCCCGGCCACCCGTGAGCATCACGTTCTCGGGCTTCACATCGCGATGCACGATCCCCCGCTCATGCGCGTAGCTCAGCGCAGCCGCGATCTCGTCCGTCAGACGAATCACCTCATCCACCCCGAGCTTACCCTCGCGATCCAACCGCTCGCGCAACGACTCGCCCTCCACATACGGCATCACGTAGTAGAGGACCCCAGCGGCTTCACCCGAATCGTACAAAGGCAAGATGTGAGGATGGCTGAGCTGGGCCGCGATCTCGATCTCACGCACGAAGCGGTCGGCTCCCAGCGTCGCGGCGAGTTCCGGGCGCAGTACCTTGACGGCCACCTTGCGGCGGTGCTTCAGGTCCTCCGCCAGGTAGACGGTGGCCATCCCACCGCTCCCGATCTCACGCTCGATCGTGTAGCGGTCGGCGAGCGCCGTCTTGAGGTGGTCGAGCTGCTCTTCCATGGAGTGAGCCTTGCTCGGTAGCGTGATCCCCTTACTACGGCAGGTTCATGCGCCGCAGCAGATCCTGAAACCGCGGCTCGTCGCGGAGGCCGTCGAGCACTGGATATACACCTAGGTAAGGCATGCTGGGACGACGTTCCTCGAATGCTCGCTCCAGCCAGTCCAGGGCTCGGCTGTCCTCCCCCGCAAAGGCATACGGCGCCGCGATGTCTAAGGGAGAGACGTGTCTCACGTTCCTTAGTGTCGCCAACGTATCGCCCAGGCGGCGCATCGCCCCCCGGTAGCCGCCTTCCGCGTAACCCAATGCCAGCGCTTCTTCGGCCTGAGGGAACTCTAACACGGCGTAGAGCGACTGTTCTACTGCCAGCGATTCATCGTACATGCCCTTCACGTAGTACACGTGAATGAGCCCAATAAGCGCTACCAAGTGATTAGGTGCCGTTCGGAGCATCCTCTGGAAATGCGCGAGGGCGTCGTCATACCGGCGTACCATGTACAATACCCAACCGTGCCACCCCTGGATCAGATCACTGAACGGGTCCAGCTCCATCGCCCGCTCCGTCTGCTCGAGAGCTTCGTCCGGGCGTTTCATGATGCATAGAAAGTGCGAATAAAGAGAGCGCACGTCCGGAAAGTTGGGGTTTAGCTCGATGGCCTTCTTGAACGCCGCCTCCGCTCCCTCCCAATCCCACTCATGGTAGGTGCTTACGAGCGCCAGCACGTACTGTACTTCCGCGAGCTCGCTGTCCAACTCGAGCGCTCTCGCCAGAGCCGCTCTCATTTGTGTTCTTGCCTCATTGAGAGGCACAAATGCTGCCTGCGCGCGGAATCCCCAGTATTCGGCGATACC
>CP070812.1:2973708-2997058 GCA_020344015.1 Gemmatimonadota bacterium | reverse complement strand
AGTAGCGGCTCTCGTTCGTCCCGTCGCGCGACGAGTTGCCGCTCCAGACGTGAGCGATAGCCGCCTCCGACCAGTCCTCACCGGCGAAGACGATCGCCCGCGACAGTTTGTCGCCGCCGCCACCCGTCCAGCCCGTCTGATGCTTCAGGTACATGCGCCAGTAGATCTCGCGGTAGTCGGCCGTACCGTCGTCGACCGGTCGGAAGTAGGGGCCGGGCGTTTGCCCGAATGCGAGCTTCAGGCCGCCGGCGCTCACCTGGTCGGCGGCGAAGCGAACACGCATTGCGTACGAGTCGGCGACGCCGACGCCGTTCGCTCGCACGAAGCCGTCGCCGCCCGGGTTGCCGTACTCGAAGTAGCCGTCCAAGCGGTCCGCCTCGAAGTCGTCGCACCAGATCCAAGCCGCGGCCGGGCTGACGCACTCGGCCACGAGGTCGGGGTCGAGGCCGCTGGGCCCGTCGCCCTCTTCACCGCAGGTGAAAGCGGCGAGCGCGCAGGCTACCAGAGGCGTGAGGTACCATGCCACGCGGTGACCCTGCGGACACGTAGGCCGCATCTCTCCCTCCCGGTTGAGCGGTGCTAGATCTTCCAGGAGATCAAGATGCGTGCCGGGGGGGAAACCGCACGGCCTATCGCGCGGTGCCCGTCGCGGTGTGAAATGGTTAGCGCGCTATTTCACTATTTGTCGCCGCCCGGAGCGTTTTCGGCGGCAGGGCCCGGAAGCTTGCGGTAGCCGGCCAGGAAGAGAAAGAGAGAGACGACGACCAGGACGAAGCTGACCAGGGCCCAGTCGGTCACGCCGAGGGCCGCGCGCCTCCGGCTACTGAACAGCACGTCGTAGGTCAGCCATATCCAGACCGGCAGTATTATCAGCTGTGCACACCACGGCACCCATGCCGGGCAGCACACTTTTCGTACGCCGAGCATGATCATACCTCCGCGGGAGAATCTGTCCGTTCTGTACATATATACCCGCCGTAACGCCGGTTTATTCGCCCATCGTCGGCTGGCGAGCCGGACCGAACGACACTGGCCTTCGAGAGTGGCCGATCCAATGCGGGGACCGGCCGGGGCGCCTGCAGTTTCGCGACGCCACCGGCCAGCAAGGAGAAGACAGCGGGACAATGAGGAGGCCGGGCGGACCACATCCCGCTAGTGCGGCCCTTGCGGTTGGGGCACCGCGTTCAGGAGGGACACGTGATTCACACTTCGCCCTCATTTCCAGCGTCTTTGAATGAGAGAATTGTGCCAACGGTACTGGGCGGGAGAGCCAGCTAGCGAAGTGTTTGACTTATCAGGATTTTGAGGAGATAGGCCAGTGTGGGCGCGACCCCAAACCGAAGTTCATCCTCTGATTTTTTGGAGGCGCCTACGACATAGTGGAGCGGTCCACGTCCTCACGGCAGACACCCAGCCTCTTCATGCGGGCCTCCAGGGTGGTCGGCTTCATGCCGAGGAGCTCGGCCGCCCCTTTCGGACCGCGCACGCGGCAGCCGGTGAGTTCCAGCACCTCGAGGATGTGCTGGCGCTGCACTTCATCCAGCGTGAGGATCCGGGGCTCGTGGCGGCCCGGCCCGCGCAGCCACTCGCCCAACTCGAGCTCGGGTCCCGAGCTGAGAATGACCGCGCGCTCGATCACGTTCTCCAGCTCACGGACGTTCCCGGGCCAATCGTAAGCCAGGAGAACGTCGATCGCCTGCTCGGGGATCGACTCGATGTTCTTGCCGAGTCGGACTGCATATCGCTGCGCGAAGTGGAGCGCCAGGACGCGGATGTCACGCTTGCGCTCCCGCAGCGCTGGCGCGTGGATGGGGAAGACGTTCAACCTGTAGTAAAGGTCGGCGCGGAATCTCCCCTCGGCGATGGCGGACTCCAACTCGCGGTTCGTGGCAGCGATCACCCTGACGTTCACCTTCCTCGTCCGAGTACCGCCGATCCGCTCGAACTCGCCATCCTGGAGCACTCGAAGCAGCCGGGATTGGAGGTCGAGGGGAAGCTCGCCGACTTCGTCCAGAAAGATGGTCCCGCCGTCGGCCAGCTCGAAGCGACCGATCTTGCGGGCATGGGCACCGGTGAACGCGCCCTTCTCGTGCCCGAACAACTCGCTCTCTATGAGACCGGCGGGGAGCGCCGCGCAGTCCACCTTCACCAACACCCTGTCCTTGCGGTCACTGGCGCCGTGTATCGCCCTGGCTACCAACTCCTTTCCAGTCCCGGTCTCACCGGTAATCATAACCGTCGCATCCGTCGCCGCGACCTCCTGAATCTTCTGAAACACTTCCTCCATCGCCTTCGACGACGCGACCATCTCGCCGAATCCACGAAGTGTATCCAGCTCCTCCCGCAGATAGCTACTCTCGCGTTCCAGTTTCCGCAGCTCTGCTTCGGCGCGCTTCCGGTCCTGGATATCGCGGAGGATGATGGTACACAACTCCTGGCCGCCGATCACGGAATGCGACACGGTGGCCTCCACCGAGAATTCCTCACCGTCCGAGCGGACGGCGGTAAGACCCTCTGGGGACCAGAGATAGCGGTGAGTTACGCCTTTCTCCTCGAACTCTTGCAGACAGGTGCCCAACCGGTCCATGAACTCACGGGACAGAAAGCTCGTCAAAGGAGACCCAACCGTTTTACTCGCCGTGCAACGGAAGACCTGTTCCGCCGCGGCGTTCATCATGCAGACGCGCCCGTCAGCGTCGACTATGACGATCGCGTCCATCGCCGAATTGAAGATACCGGCGAATCGTTGCTCGCTCTCGCGGAGTGCCTGTTCCATGAGCTTGCGCTCGGTGATGTCCACCAGCATCGAGCGGCTCTCCGCCACCTCACCGTAGATGTCCCTCACCGCCCGCACGGTCAGACTGACCCATACGGACTTGCCGTCCGCGGTCTGCATCTCCAATTCCTCGCCCTTCGGCTCCTTCCCGGCGAGGAAGCCCTTGAATACCTCCTTCGCCTTCTGCTTGCCCGACGCGGTATCGGCGTAGAGCTTGAAAACGGGCTGCCCGACGAGCTCATCGCGGGCGTATCCAAGCATCATAGCCAGGCGCTCGTTGCTCATCTGGATGAGACCGTCGGCACCGACGGAGCAATAGGCGAGCGGTGCGTTCTCGTACAGCTCACGATACCGTTCCTCGCTCTCCGCCAACGCTTCTTGAGCACGTTTCCAATCGCTCACATCCCGGGCGAGCGCGATCATCAGCTGCCGCTGTCCCTCCTCCACGAGCCCGACGCGAACCTCGACCGGGAAGGTCGAGCCGTCTATGCGACGATGGGTTCCCCTTACCGTTATCGACTGGCCGGAGGCGACCCGCTCGAAATGCGCGGCAACGCTCTCAGGTGTCGCTTCGATATCGATATCCGTTACGCTCATCCCCATCAGCTCGTCCCGTGTGAAGCCGAGACTCTCAACGGCACGCTGGTTCACATCGACGAAGCAGCCGTGCTCGTCGATGAGGAAAAACGCGTCCGCCGCCTGCTCCACTAGCTTGCGGAACCGCAGCTCGCTCGCCTGTAGCGCAGCCTCGGCACGCTTGCGGTCCGTGACATCGACGATGAACGCCAGCGAATGTCGGATGCGCCCCCGCTCATCAGTTTGCGCCACCGCGGAGAGCGTGACATCGATGACTTCTCCGCTCTTCTTGACCATCTCGTAATCGACGTCCCTCGCAACTCCCGTCTCTCGAAACTGCGGCAGGGCGAATTCCAGCGCGTAGCGACGTGACTCCTCGGTCAAGAACTCTGTACTTCCCCGGCCAAGCACCTCGCTCCGCTCGTAGCCCATTACCCTCAACCAGTGGTCGTTGACGCTGACTAACCTCCCTTCGTCATCGATCGAGTGCATCATCACGGGGGTGTCATGGTAGAGCGAGCGGTACCGTGCTTCGCTCTCGCGCAGCGCCCGTTCAACCTCGGCGTGCCGGGACGCGGCTTCCTTCAACTCCGCCAGCTCACGGCAAATCGCATCGTACTGCTGGCGCGTCGGCTCGTCAGCCACCATTTGCGGCCTCTCCGGATCTGGAAAAAAGTCGGTGGGTCAAACGAGCAGGGATCACTGCAGAGGGACCCCTCGACAGCCCCTCTACCCGCGACCACCGTCTGCGGGCGGCAGGACGTAGCGGCTCAGGGCCGCGGTTGTGTTTACTTCGAAGCATATTGGGCAGTTTTCACGTTAGGAACACCGCTCTGCCGGGTCAAGCGTGACCCGAAACTCGGCCCGGAGCGGTCTTCATTCTCGGTCGCCGCGCCATTAGTTTGTAGTCATGTGAAACCCGCCCGGCGCGGATCTCGTTAGTGTTTTTGGCGGCAAGCATGTGGCCGATTCCTATTAGAAGGAGCGCAAGCGTGACAGGCAGGGCCCCACGTAGAGTCCACCGCGGTTTCGTACCACTGTTGCTGGCAGCGGCCGCGGCGAGCGCCGGCTGCTTCGCCGACATCTTCGGAAGTGATCATAGCCCGGCCACAGCCGAGGAGCGGTTCGAGCACGGCATCGAACTAGCCGGCGAAGGACGCGTCGTGGTATCAGGCAAGAGCGGGGACATAACCGTGAGGGGCGTCCCCGGCAGCGATTCCGTCGTGATACGCTCGGTGCTCCGGGTTACCGCCGACAATCCCGATGATGCGGAGGCGGGTCTGGCAGAGTTCTGGGTGGACGTCGACCTGTCCGCGAGCCAGATCATCGTTCAGACCGCTCAGCCTTCGACGCTCGATACCCGCGAGTTCGTGGCTGACTATGAGATCAGCGTCCCTTTGCTGATGAACCTGACCATCGCGAACGTCGTCGGCGACATAACCGTAAGCGATGTCGGCGGCACCGTCAGCATCGTGAGCGGTAGCGGAAACGTTTGGCTGATTGACACGTTTGGAGATTCCCGCGTGGACATCGGAAACGGGTCGGTCGATGCCCGCGTGACAATGTATCTGGGGGCCACACTCTTCATCACCACCGGAAACGGTAACATCGACCTCGACGTGCCCATCTGGACCTCGGCCCACATTCTCGCTACGGCTGCCAACGGCATGGTCAGTGTCTCGAACCTGGACATCGACTACCAATTCAGGGCCGACAACGCGCTCGTCGGCACGCTCAGGGAGGGGATCGGCTCGATCCGGTTGGCGAGTGGCAACGGCAGCGTGAGCTTGCTCGGCTACTGAGACCTCAAGCCTGCCTGGCAACCTGGATGATCGGCTGACGCGCCGCCCGGCGCGCCGGGAAGAAGCCGCCGATCAGCCCCATCACCAGTGCGAAGATGACCCCGCGCAGCAGCAGGTCCGGTGTGACGCGGAAGGCGAATGCCACCTCGCTCATCGAGACCCAGTTTGTCGTGCTGGTGACGATCCCGTTGAGCGGTAGCGCGAAGAGGCACCCGAGCACTCCGCCGACGAAGGAAATGACCAGCGCCTCGAACAGGAATGACGAAAGAACGCTGAAGGGCCGGAAGCCGAGGGTGAGGAGCACGGCGATCTCGGGGGCTCGGGCACCCACCGCCGCGTACATCGTGTTGACCGCGCCGAACACGGCTCCTATCGCCATGATGCCGGCGATAAAGACGGCGGCGAAGTTGAGGATCTGGGTCAAAAGATACGACTGGTCGGCGTAGAAGTCGTACTCGCGGTGCGCGTCGACCTGTAGCCGCGGGTCGTCGGCCAGCGCCCGACTGATCGACTCGAAGGCCGCCGGATCGCGCATGCGGAATGTGACCGACTGGAAGACTTCGCCACGGAAGGCGGGCATGAACTGCTCGTTTTCGCCCCAGATCTCCGACTCGAATGCCGAGCCGCCGGCGGCGAAGTGACCGACCACCGTCCAAGCGCGGTTTCCGAAGCTCAATTGATCGCCGATCTGCGTATTGGCAAAGCGGCCGACGATGCTCTTGCCGATGATGATCTCTGAGGTGCCGGGATTGATCATGCTCCCGGCGACGATTTCGACGTTCTGGCGCACTTCGAAGACCTCGGGGTTGATCCCGCGGGCGACCACCAGCGCCTCACCGACGCCGGGACGGTCGAGGCTGATCAGCACGTAGACCTCGGGACTCACCATCGGCCGGCCGCCGGGCCCGTCAGCGACAAACGGCATGCCCGCCAGGATCTGCGCCGTCTCGCGGCTGATCCCGCTCACCAGCTCGCTGTCGGCGCCGGTGCGAACCACCAAGACGTTCTCGGGCGAGCCGGTCCCGGTGAGCGCCGCGCGGAAGCCGCGGGACAGGGCCATCATGGCGATGAAGACGAGGACGACGAGCGCCATCCCCAACGCGGTGGTCAGTGTGGAGACGGGCCGTTGCCTGACGCTTCGTATGTTATAGATAAGCGGGATCTTCATCGTGTTCTCCAGTTACGGCGCTACGCCACGCGCCGCAGCGTTCCGGCCACCGGCAGGCGCGTCGCCTGCCAAGCGGGAACGAGACCGGCGACTAATCCGAGGGCTACGGCGATCCCCATGCCGATGGCGATGGTGGCCCACTTGACCTCGAAGCCGGGCAGGAAGCCGGCGCCCTGGAACTCGGTGCCGTCGAAAAAGAGCTTAGCGCCGAACACGCCCAGTAGGCCGCCGCCCACAGTGATCGCCGCCGCTTCGACCAGTACCAGAACGAACAGCAGCCGGTCGCCGAACCCCAGCGTCTTGAGCACGGCCACCTCGGCCGCCCGCTCGCGCGCCGCCATAATCATCGCATTGGCGGCGACCAGCAGGATGGCGAAGAAGACCGCCATGCCGATCACGTTGACCAGCACCCCGACGTTGCCCCACATGGTGAGGAAGCTGGTCTGGAAGGCGCGCTCGGTCTCGGTCCTCGTCCGGGCCCGCGAGTTCTCGAACTGTTCGTCCACCGCCCGGGCGACGGAAGCGGCGAGCGCCGGGTCCTCGATCTGCAGAACGTACCAGCCCGGCGTCATGCGGCCGCCCGTGTTCTCATATAGGTACTCCCAGTGAAAGAAGAACCACTCGTCGCCGACGGCCGGCTCCGACGGTTCATAGACCGCACGGATGGTGAACGGCCACTCCTGATCGGGCGCGAAGATCGTGCTGCGCAGGTTGACCGTCTGGCCGAGCCGCCAGCCGAACCGCTCCATCAGGCCGCTGCCGACGATCGCCGCCGTACGCTCGGCCATGAAGGCTTCCCGTTGCTCGTCCGGCATGATGAACTCGGGGTACATCGGGAGATAGCTATCGGCCTTGATCGCCAGGCTGGCGAACCAGTCGCGCGGGTCGCGGTAGACGCCGCCGAACCAGGCGGCCCAGGTGACGCTCTTTACCCCGGGCACGGCAACCAGCCTGTTGTAGTACGCCTCCGGCAACACGAAGACGATGGAGATCGCGTTGCGCGTGATCATCCGCGTCTCGCTGCCGACATCGCCCGCGTCCTCGAGCGCCGTCACCACCGAGCGCAACGAGACGAACAGGAAGAGCGCCGCCGCCACGCTGAGCGTCGTGAGGATCGTGCGCCGCTTGTTACGAGTCAGGTTCACCCAGACGAGTCGCGCGTACTTCATCGCTCTTCCTCAAGCCACGCGGCGCAGCGTCTGCGCCACCGGAAGCCGCGCCGCCTGCCAGGCCGGCACCAGGCCGCTGATCAGGCCGAGCAGGATGGCGATCGCCATCCCGACTATCGCGGTGCTCAGCTTCACCTCGAACCCGGGGAGGAGGCCGGCGCCCTGGAAGTTCGTCCCCTCGAACAGCAGCTTGGCGCCGATCACACCCAGCACCCCGCCAATCGCTGTTATCGTCGCGGCCTCGGCGAGCACCAGACCGAACAGCAGCCGATCGCTGAAACCCAGCGTCTTGAGCACCGCAACCTCTCCGGTCCGCTCGCGCGCTGCCATCATCATCGCGTTGGCGGCCACCATTAGGATGGCGAAGAACACCGCTATGCCGACGGCGTTCATCAGCAGGCCGACGTTCCCGTACATCGAGACGAGGCCGGACTGGAAAGCGCGCTCAGTCTCGGTGCGCGTCGCGTAACGCGAGTTCTCGTAGTGCTCATCGATCGTCTCGGCGACCGTCGCGGCGAGCGACGCATCGTCGAGCTCCAGAACGTACCATCCCGGCTGCACCCAGTCAGACATCTCGTACAGGTAATCGTAGTGGAAGTAGAACGCCTCGTCGGTCCAACCGGGGAGCGGGGTGTAGACGGCGCGGATGGTAAACGGCCAAGCCTGTTCGGGGCTGTAGATCAGGCTGGTAAGGCCGATCGTCTGCCCCAGCCGCCAGCCGAACCGCTCCATCAGCCCCGTACCGACCATCGCCGCCGTCCGCTCGCGCCTGAACGCCTGTTCTTGATCCTCGGGGATCACCATCTCGGGGTAGATGGCGAAATAGCCGTCGACATCGACGGCGAAGCTGGGAAAGAAGTCCCTCGGGTCCTGGTAGATGCCGTGGAACCAGTTGCCCCAGGTCACGCGCCTCACGCCGGGCACGGTGGAGATCCAGCTGTAGTACGCCTCGGGCAGCGTGAAGACGACGGAGATGGCGTTCCGCACCACCATGCGCGACTCGCTACCGACATGCCGCGCTTCCTCCAACGTCGTGTTCACCGACCTCAGCGCCACGAACAGGAAGAGCGCCGTCGCCACGCTCAGTGTCGTGAGGATGGTGCGCCGCTTGTTGCGGATCAGATTCACCCAGACCAGCCGCGCGTACTTCACCTCGTCAACACCCCTTTATCGAGGTGCATGATCGCCTCGCCGCGTTCCGCGGCGCGCTGGTCGTGGGTCACCAGCAGGATGGTCTTGTCGAACTCACGGTTAAGCCTCTGCATCAACGTGAGGATCTCATCGGCAGACTTCGCATCGAGGTCGCCGGTCGGCTCGTCGGCCAGGATGAGCGTCGGGTCGCTGACGATGGCACGGCCGATGGCGACCCGCTGCTCCTGGCCCCCGGACAGCTGGCGCGGGAAGTGGTCGGCGCGATCGGATAGGCCTACTACGTCGAGCGCGGTCATCACGTGCTCGCGCCGCTCCTTCTTTGACAGGTGCGTCAGCAAGAGCGGCAGCTCGACGTTCTGGTAAGCCGTGAGCACCGGCAGCAGGTTGTAGAGCTGGAAGATGAAGCCGACGTGATCCGACCGCCAAGCAGCCAGCTGGCGCCGCGACATCGCCGTCACCTCTTCGCCGCCGACGATGATCGCGCCCGTTGTCGGCTCGTCCAATCCGGCAATCAAGTTCAGCAAAGTGGTCTTACCGCTGCCAGACGGACCCATGAGGACCAGGAACTCGCCGGTGTCGATGTCCAAATCGATGTTCTCGAAGACCGGGATCGCCTGGCTGTCGCGCTGATAGACCTTCGACAGACTACGTATCTCCAGTAGAGCCATATTGATGTTCTCTTTAGCGGGGGGCTATTCGCACTCGCGATCCATCTTCCAGTCCTTCGTGACCGGCAACCACCACCTGTTCACCGGCCGATACACCGCTGCGGATCTCGCGCCGTTCGCCGGTCACCGGACCGGCCTCGACATCGCGACGCTGGACGCGGCCGTCGACGACGACCCAGACGATCTGCAGGCCCGACTCGTCGCGCACCGCCGCTGCCGGCACGAAGACGCGCGCCGGGGTCGCCGGCTGAACTTCTTCTGTCTGCTCCAGGAACTCGACCGTGGCGCCCATCTCGGGCAGGATGCGCGGGTCAACGTCGAGGATGCTGACCTTCACTTCCACCGTCGCCCGCTGACGGTCGGCAGTGGGAACGACCTGGCGGACGTGGCCACGGAAACTGGTGTCGGGGTAGGCATCGAGGTCGATGGAGGCCGGCTGACCGTTTCGGATGCGGGCTATGTACGCTTCGTTGACATCCACCTCGACCTCGAGCGTCTCCAGGTCGGCCATCGTCACCACCGCGCCCCGCGTCAGTCCGCCGCCGGTGACCGCCGGCGCCACTATCTCGCCGACCTCGGCGTCTTTGCGCAGCACCGTCCCGCTGAACGGTGCCCGGATGTACGTGTTCTCCAGGTTGGCACGCGCCACGCCGACCGCCGCCGCCGCCGCATCCACCTGTGCCCGCACCCGGTTCACCCGCGCCTCGGCGGTCGTCAGCTGTGCCTCGAGTTGCTCGGTCTCCTGCTCGGGAGTGAGACCGCGGGCGAGCAGATCGCGGGATCGGGCGACGTCACGGCGCAGCTGGTCGCGCTCCGCCTCAGCCTCCAGCAGACCGGCTCGGGCCGTTCCTAGCTCGGCCTCGCGTTGCGCCAGCGTCGCCGCGTAGTCGGCGCTCTCCAGCCGCGCCATGATCTCACCCTCTTCGACGACGGAGCCCTCCTCGACGCCGAGGTATTCCAGCCGACCGGTGATCTTCGACGAGACGGAGGCCTGGGTACGGGCGACGACATAGCCGTTGGCGGTGACCCCGGTGGAGGCGCCGGCGCCGCCCCCGACCAGCTGCGCGCGGGCAACCTCTACGCTGGGCCCGCCAACTCCGCGGAGTACGTAGAAGAACCCGATCACCAGCGCCGCAGCGCCGACGACGATGACTACGCTCCAGCGCAACGCCCGCCCCACGCTGGGGGGTGGTCGGTCGCGGTCGATCCGCAGCCCTGAGAGGTCTTGGCTCTTTTCGTCCATGATGGCCAGTCGAAGCATCATAGGGCACCGCGGGTCTTGCGGGAATAGGCGAAGTCTGTGATCTTTACGACGTAAAGATAATCGCTCATCTTTACGCTGTCAAGATTGGAGGAAACATTAGTACACCGGACGAGGTCAAACGCGCTAAGCCGTATCATCATGGCGACTTGCGGCAGGCGCTCCTCGACGCGGCAGTGGAGATCGTGCGCCGCGACGGGGCGGGCGCTCTGACGTTGCGCGCGGTGGCCCGGGCGGCGCGGGTCAGCCACATGGCGCCTTACCACCACTTCGCCGACAAGGCGGCGCTGGTGGCGGCGGTGGCCCGGGAGGGTTTCCGCGGGCTGCGCCGCGAGATGGAAGCTCGGATCGAGCGGTGCCCGGACGATCCGCGGGCCCGGTTCCGCGAGTCGGGAATTGCCTACGTGGCGTTCGCGGTGAAGCACCCGAACCTCTTCCGGGTGATGTTCGGGCCCGAGACCGCGGATACCGACGCGAACCCGGAGCTGCAAGCCGAGGCGCGAGGGGTCTTCGGTTTGATGCAGAGGTTGCTGAAGCAGTCGCAGGCGGGCTACGCGATCCGCGAGGACGACGCGCGTCAAATCGGACTCACCGCCTGGTCGCTGGTCCACGGGCTGGCGATGCTCTGCATCGATGGGCAGTTCGGGCCGGAGGCGACGAGCCCCGCGGGTGCCGAGCGGCTGGCCTATGCGGCGACCGGCGCTCTGTTCCGCGGACTGCGTCGCTGACTACTCTAACAGGACCGGCCGCTCCCCGCAGCGGGCAGGTGGGACAGCGAGTACCAGGAGCCGATAATCCTGGTTCCACGGTTCGCGACCGGTCCATCAACTCAGGCGGCATCTTTCAGCGGCCCGCGCGCCGGCCCCAGATAGCGCGGGACCCGCTCACAGTACCGCAGGTATTCATCACCATAGCTGTCACGCAGGTGCTCCTCCTCCGTCAGCACCATCGCGTGGCTCACGACGACGAGTATCGCCACCGACCCTACGCCGTACCAGGAGGGCCAGAGGGCCAGGTACCCGATCATCGCCACGAGGAACGCGACGAGCTGCGGGTTCCTCGTCAGTCGATAGAGGCCCGACTGTTTGAGGACACCGACGCGTAGTCCGAACGCCCGACCCATTCCGAACACGAACATCGTGCCGAATGCGACGACCATCCCGCCCGCGAATAGAATCCAGCCGCCGACTCGCACGACCGAGCCGACGTGGATCGCCGGCCAATCGGGCGGCCGGTAGGTGTAGGCGAGCCAGGCCCAGAGACAGAAGACCAGCAGCTCGAGGGAGCTGGAAAGAATAGACAGTCGACCGTGGCGCAGGTAGTCGCGTCGGACGACGACACGAAATATGAAGGTCGAGGCGACGAGCCACAGGAGCGCCGAGACCACGAAAATTGCCGTATGACCTGACATCTGCACTTCCTCGCATCGTCTTTCCGTAAAAGTCGGGACGACTGGGAACGGCTCGTCCCGCTCCGACCAGCCGAGACGTGCTCAGGCGTCGACTTCAGATTCGGGATCCGCTTGCTTCGCGCCCGCCGAGCCGAAGGCGGTCAGGCCGCCCAGCGCGCCCAGCCCCATCGTCTCCACCGCCGTCGACGGCACGATGATCATCGAGCCCTTCTGCCTCAGCCCCTCGAACACCATGTTCATCGCCCGCAGGTGGAGCGCCACGGCGTTGTTTTTGTAGTGCTCGGAGGCGCGAGCGAACTTCTCGGCGATCTCGGTCTCCGCCGTGCCCAGGATGATCCGGCTCTGCCGTTCCCGCTCCGCCTGCGCCTGGCGCGACATGGCGTCCTCCAGCCCCTTCGGTATGATGATGTCGCGGATCTCCACCGCCTGGGTCGTGATCCCCCAACCGTTCGTCTTCTCGTCCAGTACCTTCTGGATCGCCTGGCCCAAGCGGTCGCGCTCCGAGAGCAGTACCGCCAGATCGTCCTTACCGATCGCGTTACGCAACGCGGTCTGCGCCGATAGAATCACAGCGTCATCGAAGCGCTCGACCTCGAGCACCGCCTTCTGAGCGTCCCAGACCATCCAGAAGGCGATGGCGTCGACGTTCACCGGAACCGTGTCGGCGGTCAGCGTCGTCTCGGCCCGGAAGTCGGTGACCCGAACTCGCTGGTCGACGAACTGTGCCACCTTGTCGATCACCGGCACCAGCACGAAGAGGCCCGACTTCCTTAAGCCCCGGAACTTGCCGAACCGCAGCAACACCGCCCGTTCCCACTGGTAGGCGATCTGCACGGCCGGCGCGACGACGAGCGCCACCACGATCGTCGCCAACAAGATCTCGCTGTCCGGGCGCATCTCGAGGAAGACGTAGAGTGCATCGGCGGTGCCGAAGATGACCACGGCCTCCCACATCTGGAACGTGCGTAGCATCACCGCCAGGCCCAGCGCCGAGCCCAGCGCCAGCAACACCGCCTCGACGCTGAACGGATGGACGTTCAGGTGAACCACCAACCCCGCCACGAAGATCGCTACCATCAAGAAGGCGTTGAGCGGCGCGAACCGGAAATCGGCCCGCATCGTGGTCGCGAATCTCTCCAGCGACATGTGGCCATGGTGTCGCGCCCACTTGGGCTTCGATGTCTCGTTCATCTCGGCTCCTCCTTTCGCTGCCCCAATCCCTCAACAACCTCATCGAGGGTAAACCCGTAGTCCGATGCCCGGGCCATAAGTTCCGTCAGGATCTGATCCAGCATCCGGCCCCGCTCTTCCTCGTCGATCTCCGGCGGCTCGCCGCTCACGAACGTCCCTGACCCCTGATGCGTGTCGAGCACCCCCTCGATCTCCATCTCCCGGTAGGCCCGGATCACCGTGTTCGGGTTGATCGACAGGTCCACCGCCAGCTGCCTAACCGTCGGCAGCCGGTCCCCCGGCACCAGGGCACCCCGGGCGATCGCGAACTTCACCTGCTCGATGATCTGGCGGTAGAACGGGACCCCACTCTTCAGGTCGATCGCTAGTTCCAAAGGCCAAGCCCCCATGTCTGAACCTGCCCAGAACACTAGATGACTAGTGTTCTAGTGCTATAGTACAATTAGCCCCCCGGACTGTCAACCCCCCGGCTGCGGGTTGACGTGGGCGCCTCAATGTGCCAGGTCATCTCAGGTTTTGGGGGACTAATCGCCGACCCGAAGGAAACGGATCGCAGGTCATGAAACTCTACACCGCCGTTGCGCTCGGACTCGTCGCCGGCCTTCTGCTTGGCCTGGTCGCTTCGATCACCGGCTGGCCGTGGCTGATGGCGATCGCCACTGGGATCGAGCCTATCGGGCAGGCGTTCGTCGATCTGCTGAAGATGGTGGTCATCCCGTTGGTGGTGGTGGTGATCTTCGTGGGGGTGGGCACGCTGGGCGACCTCAGGCGTCTGGGTCAGCTAGGCGGCCTGACGCTGCTCTTTTTCGCTGCGACCAGTGCCATCGGGGTGCTGATGGGAATGGGGGTGATGCAGGTCTTCCTGCCGCTGGCCAGCGAGGCGGCGGCCGACGCGGTGGCGGGCGCGGCGACCGAGGCGCCCGTGCTGCCAGGGCCGATCGAGTTTCTGCTATCGCTCATCCCGAGCAACCCGTTCGCTGCGGCGGCCGAAGGGGCGCTGCTGCCGCTTATAGTCTTCACGATCTTCTTCGCCGGGGCGACGGGCGCGCTACCCGAGCGCGAGCGCGAGACACTGCTCTCGCTGGCGAGCGCGATGAGCGAGGCGCTGATCAAGATGGTGCATTGGATCCTCTGGTTGGCCCCGATCGGCGTATTCGCGCTGGCGGCGCCGGTCACCGCACGGGCCGGCTGGGCGATGCTGCAAAGCCTGGGCGCCTTCATCCTCGCCGTGCTGGCCGGACTGGTCGTGTTCGTGGCGGTCGTCTATCTGCCGGCGGTCCGCTTCCTGGGCGGCATGCCCGCCGGCACGTTCCTCAAGCGCTGCCTCAACCCGATCCTAATCGCCGCCGGCACGTCGAGCACCGCGGCCACTCTGCCGGCGATGCTCGAGACGGCCGACGAGGAGCTGCGGTTGTCGCGTCCCGTGTGGAGCTTCGTAATCCCGCTGGGCGCCGGACTCGCCCGCATGGGCACCGCTCTCTTTCAGGGCGCGGCGATCGTCTTCCTCGCCTGGCTATTCGGCGTACCCCTGGCCGCCTCCGGGATAGGCGGCGCCGTGCTGGCTACCTTCATCGTTTCGTTCACCGTGCCTGGGATACCGGCGGGCGGCGTGGTCAGCCTCGCACCGGCGTTAGGCGCCGTCGGCGTCCCGCTCGACGGGCTCGCGGTGCTCCTGGGCGTGGACCGGATACCCGACATGGCGCGCACGGCGACCAACGTGACGGGCATACTCGCCGCGTCCGTCGTGGTCGACAATCAGGTGGCGACTTCCGAGGGAAGTACCGAGTCGGGCTAACAGCCCACGGTGCCCAGGCTCACTAGTTGGAGCTCGCTCCAACCGGGGGTTCGTCTTGCCCGGACCGGTAGTTGGCACACCAGAGGCTCCTGTTCCGGATGTCCTGCCCTCTCATGATTCCAAACACGTGCCAGTCGGGCCGGTCGCTCAGCGCCCCACAGGCGAAGTCGGCGACCTCCTGATCCGAGTATCCGGGAGCAAGCAAGAAAAGCAAGCTACCGAGCGTCCACTCGCCGCGGCACTCGCTGCCGCTCTCAACCGGGATCACGTTCTCGACCAGCGCTACGCGGCCACGGTCGGGATCCTCGATCACGCGCCCGTCGAGACAAAACTGGACTTTCTCCGGCGCGGCCTCCTTCCACTCCAGCCATAGGACAGACAGGCCGGCGGCCACTGTGGGGGTGACGAAGGGCTGGGGGTAGTCGAGCGGCTCGGCCGCGTTCGGCTTTTCGCCTGCCAGCTGCGCCGACGCCGGGGCAGCGACGGCAAGCGCGCCGATCACAGAGGCGATGGCGGTTGGGGCGTGCATAGGGCCTCCGTTCAAACCAAGGGAAGTCCCTCCAGTTAGTAATAGAAAGGATTTCTTCGCCCGGCGGTTCCCGGGCGCCTGGAATTGGTCCAGCTCGATTACTGGAGAGCTACCAGAGGTCTTCGAGAGGTAATTCGAAGCCGGGCACCACGTCCCCTCCTCTAAGCGAGTCGGCGCATTCGAGTAGCGACTCACCCCCATCGGCGCGGTACACCCTGGCGATCTTTCTACTTGGATCGACTACCCAGACCAACCTGACACCAGCGTTCAGCCACGCGCCGACCTTGGCCAACACCTCGCCGGGGCGGTCGTCGGCACCGAGGACCTCGACCACCAGATCGGGCGCATAGGCGGGGTAACCCCTGGGCTCTTCCTCCGGCACGCGTGCCTTGACGATGAACGCAACGTCCGGGGCCCGCACCGTATCCGGGTCCGACTCGATCTTGAATCCGGTCTCCGCTGCGTAGACCCGGCCTAGATCGCGCTCTTTCACATAGCTGGCCAGGGGAAGTGCAATCTGCATCGTCACGGCACCGTGCCTGCCGCCCGCCGGCTCGCGCACCACCAGCCTGCCCCTGATGAGCTCGGACCGCTTGTGCGGCGGCTGCTCCCGCAGCAGCTCCTCGGCCGTCATCAGTTTCGCACCACTCATAGGGCGAGTATAAGGCGAGACGGCTTTCATGGCGAGCAGATTAGGTGACGGCCGTCAACGGATCGTCAACGCCGGGGGGGAGCGGGCTCAGCCAAGGAGCAGATCGGGCAAAGCGGCGATCGAGTCGACCACCTGGTCCGGCTGCACCGCCGACGACTTCAACTCCTCCGCGCGGAATTTGCCGGTCCGCACCATGAACCCCTGGACCCCGACGGCCTGGGCGCCGGCGATGTCGGCCTGCAGGTCATCGCCGACCATGGCCACGTCGGATAGCGCCAGCCCCATCGAGCGGGCCGCCGCCTCGAACATGGGTCGGCTTGGCTTGCCGACCAGCGTCGCCTCGCGTCCCGTCGCGTACTCGAGGGCGGCGACGAACGCACCGACGTCTAGTACCCACTCGCCTTCGGTCTTCCAGTAGCGGTTGCGGTGGAGGGCGACGAACTCGACGCCGTCGAGCAGCCAGCGGAAGACGCGGTTCATCGTGTCGAAGTTCCACGCGGGGCCTAGGTCGCCGACCACGACAGCCTGGGGATCGTGGTCGACGATATCGAACTCGGCGAACTCGGCGAACGAGCCTTCGGGCAGGCATACCGCGACGCGCCGAATCTCTTGCCCCTTCAGCCAGGCGACGGCGGCGAGCGGGGGAGTGAAGATCTCGTCGGCTACCGCGGGCACGCCGAAGTCCTCGAGCCAGCCGGCGATCGTAACGCGCGGCACCCGGGTCGTGTTGGTGACGAAGCGGACCGGGATGCCACCGGCGCGTAACGCTTCGATAGCGGCGTCGGCGCCGGCGATCAGCCCGTCATCTTCGTAGACCGTGCCGTCGAGGTCGAGGAGCAGCCCGGAAGGTCGCCGCTCCATCGCTAACCCGCCTCCGGAACGAGTGCGGTGTAGACGCGACCGAAGCGATCGGTCGCCTCGATACGGATCTCGTGCGCGTCGCGCGAGGCCGGCGCGTAGAACAGGTGCCCGGTCCGCACCGGCTCGACCCACTCCCGTCGCACCGGAAGGTCGGGCCCCGTGTGCAGCTCCACCGACAGCGGGTCGAGTCCTATTCTACGCGCCATCTCCCCGACCCGATCGCCGTCCTCGTACCAGACGACGCTCCACTCGGGATCCCAATCCCACACGTTGGCCACGATCTCGTCCGGAGCCTCCGGGTTGGCGCCGTGGGGATAGGCGCGAATCTGATGATCGAACCCGTGGCCGGTCGACTTGTAGCGCCAGCTCACCTGCGAGCCGTCCACCTCGTAGACCGTGTAGCCCTTCGGCGTGCCCTCGGGACAGATCGGGCCGCTCCACCAGGAGCCGCAGACGGCGCCGCACACATGCTCCCGAACGCCGCCCTCGTACACGTGCTCGATCTCGTGCGTGTGGCCGGCCAGGACGTGCGCCTCGTACGGCTCAAGCAGGCGATAGAGCGCCTCGCGGTTCATGATCGCCATCGACGACCCGGGCTCAGCGGCACCGTCACGCACGTGCCGGCTACCCAGGACGGGGATGTGCACGGCGACGAAGACCGTGCGGCCCGGTTCGATAAGCGCCAGGTCGTTCGCCAGCCAGGTCAGCTGGGCGTGATCGATGTAGCCGATGTAGTCGGAGCCGTGCCAGAACACGTCATCGAGGACCACGTAGTGGACGGCACCGCGGTCGAACGAGTAGTAGCGCGGCCCGAAGTGGCGCGAGAAGGTCGCCGTCGCGTCCTCGTCCGTGCGGGCCTCAAAGTCCATGTCGTGGTTCCCCACCACTTGGAAGAACGGGACACCCATCGCCGACACTACGCGCTCGTAGCCGGGGAAGTGCTCTAGGTTGTTGTACATGATGTCGCCACAGGCGATACCGAAGACCTCCCTGTCGCCCAGCCCGGCCACCACATGCTTCACGTCGGACACCGTCTCCTCGTGCAACCACTCCACCTCCTGCTCGTTCTGCGTCTGCGGGTCGGCGAGGACCAGGACCACATGTCGCTCGTCGGGACGTGGCAGCCGCTCCAACTCGAAGACGGCCTCCAGCTCGTCCCCCGCGTCGGGGCGGATTGGCTGATAGAAGCGGGCGGTGCCGGTCGCGTTCAGCGGAATCGAGTAGCCGCCCGGCACGCTCATCTGCAGGAACTGCCGGTCGGCACTGCTCACCAGCTCGAACGTGCCGTCGCGCGCCGTTCCCACGACCTCCAGGCCGTCGCTCACCGCAGCGCCGCCGATCCCGCCTTCGGGGCCGCGCACCTGCCCGCGGATCCGCACCGGCCGCACGGGGCGGCGCGGCGCGAGCGCCGCGTACGGGTCGCCGATGACCCTTGTCGGCAAGGCCAGAGCGGCGGCGCTCAAGGTCGCCGTGCGCAGGAAGGTGCGGCGGCTCACGGCGCCACCGGGACCACGGGCGAGCAGATCGTCCGTGCGAATCATCGGAACCTCCGGAGGCTGAGAGGGCCAGGTGTGAGGGGATTTCAATAAACCCCGGCGCTGTGCGAACGCAAGCCTGCAGTCTCACTGGTCGCGCGGTAGCCCGGCCTACTATCTTTCGACGCGGAGCTTGAACCACACAGCCAAAACTCATGAGCTCTTTCCTGTCACGTCTTCGAGAGCGCAAGCTCGCACAATGGGCCCTGGCCTATCTAGCGGGGGCATGGCTGATCTTCGAGGCCACCGAGGTACTGGCCGGGCCGTGGAACCTGTCTCCCACGTTCCAAAGAGGCGTCCACCTCCTCCTCGGTATCGGCTTCTTCATCATGCTGGTCCTCGCCTGGTACCACGGCGAAAAGGGCCGCCAGCGCGTGAGCGGGCCGGAGCTGCTGATCGTTGCAGGGCTGCTCGCCGTCGCCGGAGTCATCGTCACGGTCATCGCGCCAACCGAGGAGGCTGCAACTCCACACGCCTCTGCCGGCCCCACAGACTCCGAACGGGAGCTACCCGCCATCGCGGTCCTGCCCTTCCACAACATCAGCCCGGATCCGGGTGACGCATACTTCGCCGACGGGATGCAGGAGGAGATCATCACACAGCTCCAGAAAGTCTCTGGAATAGTCGTGATCTCGCGAACTTCGACGATGCGCTACCGCGAGGATCCACCCCCGGCCCCGGAGATCGCAACTCAGCTGGGCGTGGATTTCATCCTCGAAGGCAGCGCCCGGAAAGCCGGGGAACGCGTGCGTCTCACGGTACAGCTGATCGACGCCGGGAGAGACGTGCACCTCTGGGCCGATGAATACGACCGCGACCTCACCGCCGGCGACCTGTTCGAGATTCAGAGCGATCTTGCCTTGCGCATTACCGGAGCGCTGGCAGCGGAGATCTCACCAGAGGAGAAGGCAAGGATCGAGGCGCCGCCAACGCTCAACCTCGAGGCGCACGACGAATATTTCCGGGGCAGGTTCGAATGGAACAAGCGGACGCCGGACGGATTCTCGGCCGCCATCGGGCATTTCCAGCGGGCTACCGAGCTGGACCCGACCTTCGCCCTCGCCTACGCCGGGCTCGCCGACGCCCACGTACTGATGCCCGTCTATTTGGAGGAAGACGTCGACTCGAGAGCGAGCTATCACGCGGCCGAGTCGGCCGCGCAAAGGGCGCTATCCCTGGACCCGACGCTCGCAGAGGCGCTCGTATCGCTGGGCGGCGTGCGGATGCGGGCACATTACGACTGGGTTGGCGCCGAAGCCCGGTTCTTGCGAGCCATCGAACTCAGTCCCGCTTACGCGACGGCCCATCACTGGTACTCGTTGGCACTCTCGGTACTCGGTCGGCACGAGGAGGCGCTGGCCGAGGCCCGGCGCGCGCTGCAGATGGATCCGCTCTCGGTCGTCATCAACCTGAATCTGGCGCAGAATCTCCGGTGGGCGGGCGACTACGAGGCCGCGATTACACAATACGAGCGAACACTCGAGCTGAGCCCCGAATTCCCGCCGAGCTGGCTGTGGTTGGCAGAATCGCTCCTCTGGGCGCGGAGGTTCGATGACGCGCGCCACGCTCTCGGCCGCTTCTTCGAGCTGACCGGCGGCGCCGCGGAGACGGGAAGCCGCCTCGTCGACCTCGTCGTCGAGTACGACCGCACCGGGCGCCCGGGCCTGGTTCCCCCGGATATCGAGGACGCAGCCGGCGACCGGCACGGCCGCCTCTTCGATATCTATGCCCTCGCCGGCCAGCGTGAGAAGACTCTCGAGTGGCTGGAGCGGGCCTACGAGCGGCGCAACTCCGGCATCCTGTTTCTCAAGGACCCGGCGTACGATTTCCTGCGCGACGACCCACGTTTCATCGAACTAATGCGTAACGTCAACCTCAGCCCGTAGGACGTAGCGATGCGCCAGCAATATCCATTTCTCGTCGCCGCGGTGCTGTGCAGCATCAGCGGCTGCGTCCCTGCCTCCGACGCCCAGCTCGAGGCGAACAAAGAGGTCGTGCGTCGCTTCGCCGAGGCGCAGAACAACGGAGACATCGAGTCGCTGAACGAAGTGCTCGCACCTGATGTGGTGCGGCACTGCCAGGCGACGCCCGATGTCGAGATCCGCAGTCGCGAAGATTTCGTCCGCTTCTTCGAGGCGTCGAGTGCGGTCTTCTCGAACGCACGCGTGACGATCGACATCATGGTGGCCGAGGGGGACATGGTGGCCACTTATGGGTCGTTCACGGGGACGCAGGATGGACGGCTGGGACTCTTCCCGCCCACCGGCAAGGGCGTGGACAGCAAGTTCCTGAGCATCGCCCGGCTCGAGGCCGGGAAGATCGCCGAACTGTGGGTCGAATGGGACAACCTGGGGATCCTGACTCAGCTTGGACACTTCCCTCCTATCGAGGACGGTGGGTAGTCGGTCGAGACCATGGAACACGAACCGGCCGAGTATCTCTGCCTGCGTTGCAAGGATGTCGGGCTGAGACCCACCGATTCCGCAGACGGGTACGAGTTCTTCAAGTGCCCGCGGTGTGAACGGAGGTTCACCAAGAGCCCCGGCATGACGGCGCTGCACGATCGTTGGGGCAATGCGATAAGTTACGTACTCTACGACGTCATCTTCGCGCGGGACCCGCCCGCCGAGGCGGAGCGGGTCGCGGCCACCGTCGCCGAAGAGCACACACGCGAACACATCGACACGCTGATCGCGGAGATCCGCCTCGAGCTCGCCGACCCCGTCCAGCAGGTGCGCGATATCTTGAATCAGGACCAGCCGGAGGAGGTGCTTCGCGAGTACCTGCGCCTGCTGGCCGACCATCTCGAGGCGGCCAACCGCGACGAATGCGCTCGATATACTGCACGCCGGAGTGAAGCGACATGGCTGATGCAGCACGACTGGTCCGAAGTGCTCGTGAGGATCTGAAGGCGATCGACGACCACATCCGCGAGCACGCGTATCCCGACACGTTGATGAAGGGCGAGGTCTCGCTCGACGCACTCCGCGCCTTTCCAGGCCATCAGTATCACATCATCACCAGCGACCTCCGCTCACTCGCGCTGCTGGTCCAGCGCTTCGGCGATGCGCCGAGCCGCGACTTCCTGATGGGGATCCTCGACGGCGAGCGGAAGGGGCTGGATGGGCTGCTGATTATGGCCGGCAAGCTCGGGATGACTGAGGAGGATCTGAAGAACTACGAACCCTCCGCCGAGGGCTTCGCCTACACGACCTTCATGGCCTGGCAAGCGCTCTACGCCTCCGCCGCCGAGTTCGTCATCGGCATCCTCGTCAACTTTGCGGCCTGGGGCCACAACTGCGGTCGGATGAGCGCGGCGCTACGGAAGCGCTACGGGTTCAGCGCGGACGAGACGGCATTCCTGGACGCCTTCGCCAACATGCCGTCGTTCGAGGACGCCGCGTTGGCGATCATCCAGGACGGGCTCGACCACGGCGAGCCGCCGGCGCGGCTTCAGCGCAGCGCGCGACTATTCCAGGCCTACGAGCTGATGTTCTGGGACGCCATGGCCGAGGCCGCGAAGACCGGGTGAGGCTGCGGTGAAGCCGGCCCAGCTCTCTCCCACGGAGTTGCGCGAGAAGATCAGGGCCGGCGCGTGGAGACGGCCGACCGCCGGCTGCTGCCGCGACTTCGCCCAGGCCAACCTGGTAGTCGTTCCGAGGGCGCTGGCCCACGAGTTCCTGCTTTTCTGCCAGCGCAACCCCGAGCCCTGTCCCCTGCTGGAGGTTACAGATGCCGGCGATCCCGAACCGAAGATCCTGGCGCCCGGCGCCGACCTCCGCACCGACCTCCCCAAGTACCGGGTCTACAAGTCCGGCGCGCTAGAGCGTGAGGTACCCGATATCCTGTCGATCTGGGACGACGACCTCGTCGGCTTTCTCCTTGGGTGCAGCTTCACCTTCGAGTGGGCGCTACAGGAAGCGGCGGTCCCCATCCGCCACATCGAGGAGGGGGTGAACGTCCCCATGTACGTCACCGGTCGCGACTGTCGACCGGTCGGGCGGTTCGCCGGACCGCTCGTGGTCTCTATGCGGCCGATCCCCTCGGACCTGGTCTCCCGGGCCGTCGAGGTCACGGCCCGGTTCCCGCTGGCCCACGGCGAGCCCGTCCACATCGGCGACCCGGCCGCGCTCGGCATCCCCGACCTGAGCCAACCCGACTTCGGCGATGCAGTCTCGATCCGGCCCGACGATACCCCCGTCTTCTGGGCCTGCGGTGTCACCCCTCAGGCCGTCGCGATGCGCGCGAAGCCGGAGCTCATGATCACCCACGCGCCCGGCCACATGCTCATCACCGATCGCCGTCATGAGGAGCTCAGCGACATCAGCGACCGACTCCGCGGACGATAGCCCCTACCTAGCTCCGAAGTGCCCCTCGCTGGTCTCGCAGCGGTCCTGGCACCTATCTTTCAGTCGGGAGATCAATTCAGAAAGCGAATGACTATTGATTTCTGGCTGCCATGCCGCGGGCCGGGTACGCGTAAGCTCCAGACGCCTAATGGGGGCAAGACCGCCCGCCGATTACGCAGAGAGGTGATATCATGCGCTTGCACGCTTCAAGGCAGTGCAGGATTGCCCTTACTATCGTCGTTGCTGCTCTTGCCTGCTGTACGTGGACGCCACCCTCGTCAGCGCAAATCATATCGGCACCGATCGTTCCCGAGGATGCCCGGCTCGAGCTCTTATTTGACGGCGGCTTCTTCACCGAAGGGCCGGCGGTCGCTCCAGATGGGTCTGTCTACTTCAGCGACATCACCAACACCGCGAATTCGGGTATGCAGGCCGGTCACATCTGGCGATACGAT
>CP070812.1:2869544-2973608 GCA_020344015.1 Gemmatimonadota bacterium | reverse complement strand
TCCTTCTTGATCGCGCCTGCCGGCGAGATGTGGTCGGTCGTGACCGAGTCGCCCAGGTAGGCCAGTACCCGCGCATCCTTGATCGCCTCGACCGGCGGCGCCTCGGCGGTTAGCCCCTCGAAGAAGGGCGGATGCTTCACATAAGTGGACTCGGGGTCCCACTCGTAGAGGACACCTTCCGGGACGGGCATCGACTTCCACTGCTCGCTGCCCTCGAAAACCTCGCCGTACGTCCTCCGGAACATGTCCGACTGTAATGCCTTCTCCACCGTCTCCTGGACCTCCCGGCGGCTTGGCCAGATGTCTTTCAGAAACACGGGCTGGCCGTCGCCCCCCGTGCCCAGCGGCTCGCTGTAGAGGTCGACGTCCATACGCCCCGCCAGCGCATATGCGACGACCAGCGGCGGCGAGGCGAGATAGTTTCCACGGATCTCGGCGTGGACGCGCCCCTCGAAGTTCCTGTTGCCCGACAGGACCGAGACCGCCACAAGATCGCCCTGCTGGATGCCGGCGGAGATCTCGGGGTCGAGGGGGCCGCTGTTGCCGATGCAGGTCGTGCAGCCGTAGCCGACGACGTTGAAGCGCAACTGCTCCAAGTACGGCAGAAGCCCGGCTTTAGTCAGGTACTCGGTGACGACCTTCGAGCCCGGCGCCAGGCTCGTCTTCACCCACGGCTTCGTGGTGAGTCCCTTCTCCACCGCCTTCTTCGCCACGAGGCCGGCCGCGACCAAAACCGACGGGTTAGACGTGTTCGTGCAACTGGTGATCGCCGCGATCACCACCGACCCGTGACTCAGATCGAAGCGCTCGCCGTTCTTCGACACCGGTGTCCCGCTGGCGGCGATCAGCTCGTCGGCGCTTCCCCCGTCGCCCTGCGGCGCCAGGTCGGGCAGAACGCTCTTGAAATCGACCTTCGCACGGGTAAGCGGCACCCGGTCGTGCGGGCGCTTGGGACCGGCGAGGCTCGGCTCGACCTCGCCCAGGTCCAGCTCGAGCGTGTCCGTGTACTCGGCCTCCGGACCCTCCGGCGTGTGGAATAGTCCCTGCTCCTTCATGTAGGCTTCGACCAGCGCGACCTGCTCGTCGCTCCGTCCGCTGAACCGCAGGTAGCGAAGCGATTCGTCGTCCACCGGGAAGATCGCACAGGTCGATCCCATCTCCGGCGACATGTTGCTAATGGTGGCCCGATCGGCGAGCGGCAGATTCGCCAGCCCCGTGCCGTAGAACTCGACGAACTTACCGACCACGCCTTTCTGGCGAAGCATCTGCGTCACCATCAGCACGAGGTCGGTGGCCGTAGCACCCTCCGGCAGCACGCCGCGCAGCTTGAAGCCGATGACCTGCGGGATCAGCATGGTGACCGGCTGGCCGAGCATGGCGGCCTCGGCCTCGATTCCGCCGACCCCCCAACCCAGGACCCCAATCCCGTTGATCATCGTCGTGTGTGAATCGGTACCCACCAAAGTGTCGGGATAGGCCCAGCCGTTCTCGTCCCTCATCACGACGCGTGCCAGATACTCGAGGTTCACCTGGTGGACTATGCCCGTCTCCGGCGGCACGACGCGGAAGTTCTCGAACGCTCCCTGACCCCAGCGCAGGAAGCCGTAGCGCTCACGATTGCGCTCGAACTCTTTCTTGGCGTTGAACAGAAGGGCATCGGCCGTGCCGTACGCGTCGACCTGTACCGAGTGATCGATCACCAGTTCGACCGGTTGCAGCGGATTGATCTTGCGCGGGTCGCTGCCAAGAGTCCGCATCGCCTCGCGCATCGCCGCCAAGTCGACGACCGCCGGCACACCGGTGAAATCCTGCAGTAGCACCCGAGCGGGCCGATAGGCGATCTCGGTCGCCGGATCCGCTTTGGCTTCCCACTTCGTCAGAGCCTCGATGTCGCCGCCCGTCACCGTGTTTCCGTCCTCGTGCCTCAGCAGGTTCTCGAGCAGGATGCGCAGGGCGAAGGGCAGACGCTCAACCGGCAAGCCGGCTCTGCTCAGCGCCTCGAGCCGCGCGATACGATACTTCTCTGCTCCAACAAGTAGCTCGCCGTGGCTTCCGTATGTATCGGCCATGATCGCTCCCTTGGATCGAACTGTTTCGGGGTGCCACACCGCTAACTGTCGTGCCCGCTTGAAGGTTCGTCAATGCCCGGGCGCACCGGCCTTGCGACGGCAAGAAAAAGGGCGGCCCCGGTAGGCCGCCCCGCGTTCTCTCGCCGCTCTGCCTGCTCAGAAGACCGGCAACGTCCGCCCAGCGTTCTCGACCCCGAAATTGAGGACGCCGAATAGCGCACCATTGAGGTCGAATATCGAGAAGTACGCTTCCAGCAACGCCACGTCGGCGAAACTCGGGAGGCCGGTGCCCTCGACCAACGCGATCTCTATGAACCCGCCCGAGCCAGTGACGTCGGCCACCTTGACGTTGTTGATCTTGATGACGGCGCCGGGCACAACCATCTCAGACGCATCCCAATCGATGATATACTCGATCGTCACCCCGGCCTGCGTGTCGCTGAGCGTCACGCGGTCTGAGCCGGGCCCGGTGAAGAACTCGCCGCTGCGAGAGATAGCGTAGCTCACCTGGTACTGCCCGGCCGTCATCGACAGCTCCAGGTTCGTCCCACCCGTCGTCGTAAGTTCGGACAGGTAGGTAACGTTTCCCGTCACCCCACCCGTCGTCAGCGTCCCAGCCGTCGTCAGACTATAGTCGCTCGCGTTCAACGTGCCGGTCACGTCAAAGGTCAGGACAGTGGCTCCACCTATCGCCCCCGCGTGGTGAACATCCAACTGGCTGCCCGAGGAGAAATCCCAGACATCGAAGCTGCCGATCTCATCCAGCGGCACCCTCGGAAGCATGGTCACCGCATCGGGCGTGTAGAGCAGAAAGCGGACCGCGTCCGCTGGCCCTTCGCCTCTCCGGGCCGTGTCGTCGAAATAGTTGACTGCTACAGGATCCCACGCGCAGGTCGCCCCCAACAGCGCACCAGGGATAAGCGCCAGGGAGGACTGATCGCTAACCAGCGGGTCCTGCAGTCCGGCGATCTGCGAGATCAGATCACCCACCCCCTGCACGGGACCCACCGCTTTGTTGTCTTCCAGTTGCCCAACGATGCCTTCGACTATCGACTGAGCCGCCTCGGCGTCCAGACTACCGGCAGACGCCGTGCTGTCGTTACAGGCGCCGAGGACTGACACCGAGAGCAGAAGCGCGATGACGGGCACGAGGAAGCCGAGCCTTGACGGTTGCATACAACCTCCGGTGGCTGGGCCCGCTCCGCACGGGCCTGGTTGGGGCTGGACCTACCGGGAATCGCCGCCTGGCAGGGGGACCGGGGAGTAGAAACCCCGTTCGGAGATCAATCGATAACAATTCTGATTATTCGAAAATAGCGCCTGGCTCGGTGGGCGCAAGCACGGACGGTGGCCGGTAGCCGGTGGCCGGTCGAAGTCCGAGTTAGGAGCGCTCGAAGTCACCGGCCACTGGCTACCAGCCACCGACTACCGCCTACATCTCCCCGTGGTGCTCCTGGTGCCTGCGCAACTCTTCAGCCATCTCCTCGATCTCCTGCAGGTCCCTGACCATCTCGCTATAGCCGTATCAGAGGGCGTAGTCCGGGTTTGCGTGGAAGACGCCCTGGAACGCCCGCATGCGATGCTCAAGGTGCATCACGAAGAGCTTCTGCTCGATGGCGGTCGGCGCATCGTGGAAGGTGAGCAGGTCGGGGTACGGGAAGGAGTAGTAGTCGGGCTGTTCGAGGATCCCATCCTCGTGGAGGGCGACCACCATGCGAATCGCCTCGGCCAGCAGGTGATCGGCCTCCCTGATCATCTCGTCGCCCTTCTCCAGCTCGGCGCGGGCGAAGCTCTCCGAGTGACAGCCGCCACAGATAGAAATCATCTTCTAGCGCTACGCCTCCCAATGCTCTTGGCTCAGCCGAGCTACGTCGGCCGCCTGAACCACTTCCAGCCGGCCGGTCGGGTTACCCTCGGGATCGAGCACACCGAGCGCCTGCAGAATGGTGGCGCGATCCGCAGCCCAGACCTCGTCCTCCGGCATGGGCAGCCGCACGGCAAGGAAGCCCCAGGCGGTCCGGACCTCGTGAGCACCACCCTGCATGTGGCAGGTCTGGCAGGTCGGTGCCGCGACGTTCTCGGGGAGTGTGCCGTTCTGCTTCACCAAAAAGCGCACGCCGTGCTTAGACGACGAGTACATCTCCCACTGGGGATGGTCGAACCCCATATGACACGTCTGGCAGGCCTGCGGCTGGCAAGCACGGGTCACCCCGACGCGCCGACCGCGGCCCGCGTTCGCAAGCTCTCGCGTCCCAGGCGTTTGCGCGCCATCTTGTAGGAAAGCTCAACTGGAAGGCGATCGCTGCACGAACGTGCAAGACGTTGCCGCGTCAAGGAGGTTCTCATGGCGGACCGGGTGAAGAAGGTCAACTACGTTTATGTCACCGTTCCGAACCGCGCGGGACAGGGGGCGAAGGTGCTCGGCGAGCTGAGGGAGGAAGGTGTCAACCTGCTCGCCTATACCGGCTTCCCGGGCAAGGGTGGCAAGGCTCAGCTCGACATGATACCGGAGAGCATGTCGGAGCTGAGGAGGGTGGCGAGGAAGAAGGGCTGGCGGCTGAGCAAGCCGAAGAAGGGCTTCCTGGTCCAGGGGTCCGACACGGTGGGCGCGGTTCACCGCCACATCGACAAGCTGGCAGCCAGCAAGATCAACATCACAGCAGCCGACGCCGTGGCAGCGGGCAAGAAGCGCTACGGGATGATCCTGTGGGTGAAGCCGAAGGACTATAGTCGGGCGGCCAGGGTGCTTCGCGCGAAGTAATCAGTAACCGGTGATCAGTGATCAGTGGAGGCGCGGCCGGTCACCTCCGACCGTGATCGGCCACCGCCCGCACTGATCACTGCTCACTGATTACTGATCACCGTCTTCAATAGCTCGCCTCGTCGAACACGACCTTCCCTTTGAACACCTTGTAGACGTACGCGGTGTAGGCGAGCACGATCGGCATGCCGATGAGCGCGATGATCAGCATCGCCGTCTGGGTACGCGGTGTGGATGCCGAGTTGTAGATCGTCAGGCTGTTCGCCAGATCGATGGTGGACGCTACGACCCTTGGGAACATGCCCACCGCGGCGAGCCCGATGAGCGCCGCGATCGTAACCGACGAGGCCAGAAACGTCCGACCGTCGCGCCCGCTCCTGCTGTTCAACGGGACTGACGCCGCCGCCGCCGCGAAGAGCCCGAGCAGGATCCAGAAGAGCGGATCGGCAAGAACCCCTTCGAAGGCGTGCGGCGCGGTCAAAATCGCCACGACGGTCACGACGGAGTAGAGCGCGGCGAAGGCCAGCCAGCCACGCATCGTCCAGCCACGCATTCGCTCCTGCAGCTCGCCCTCCGACTTCAGGCACATATAAGCGGCGCCCTGCATCGTGAACATCGCCAAGCTCATCAGCCCGCAGAGCAGCGCCAGGGGATTGAGCAAGCCGAGGAACGACCCGGTGAACGTTCCGCCGGCATCGATGGGGATCCCGCCGACGACGTTCCCCACGGCCACGCCGTAGAGAACCGCCGCCAGCAGGCTACCAAGCCCGAAGCACCAGTCCCAGAGCTTCTTCCAGCCGGGGCCTTCGAGCTTGCCACGGAACTCGAACGAGACGGCCCGCGCGATCAGCGCCACGACCACCAGCATCATGGCCAGGTAGAAGGCGCTGAACACCGTCGCGTACACGACTGGAAATGCCGCGAACAGTGCGCCACCACCGGTGAGCAGCCAGACCTCGTTGCCGTCCCAAACCGGGCCGATGGCGTTCAGGTAGATGCGCCGCTCTTCCTCACCGCGCGCGAACAGGTACAGCACACCCACCCCGAGGTCGAAACCATCCAGGACGGCGTAGCCGATGATCAAAACGCCAAGCAACAGGAACCAGATCGTAGGTAGATCCATTACGCCGTCACCTCCTTCCCAATCGCCGGCTCGAGGTCGTGCCGCGCCTCCTTCACCATCAGATAGACCCAAAGCGCGCCGAGGAAGCAGTAGATCACTCCGAAAAGCAGGATCGAGAACAGAACCTCACCCGCCGCCACCGTCTCCGAGTGCGCATCGCTCGTCCGTAACAGCCCGTACACGATCCAGGGCTGTCTACCGACCTCCGCCGCAACCCAGCCGAATTGGCAGGCGATGATCGGTAGCGGCACGACCCAGACGAGCAGCTTCAGAAAGCGTCGGCTCTCGAACAGCCGCCGCCGCCACAGCTGCAGAACGCCCCAGGCCATAACCGCGATGAAGAGACCTCCCAGGATCACCATATTGTGGAACGAGACGAAGGTCATCCATAGCGGCGGCACTTCATCTGCGGGGAATTCGTCGATCCCGCGGATCGGGGCGTGCGGGTCTCCGAAGGCGAGCCAGCTCAACAGCCCCGGAACCTCGAGCTTCGCCCGCAGCTCGGGTGGTTCGACGTGAACCAGAGCGAAGAGGACCAGCGCCGCGCCCTCCTGGCTCGTGTAGAGCCCCTCCATCGCCGCGAACTTGGTCGGCTGCGTCTCGGCGACCTGTACGGCGTGCCAGTGGCCGAACGGAAAGCCCACAAGTATCGCGAACACCAGGCCCCAGGGCAGCGCCAGCTTCAAGCCCCGCTTCCCGATCTCATCCTCGCGGTTCTTCAACAGTCGATACGCTGCGACCGCCGCCATCATGAATGCGCCCACGACCAGCGTGGCGGTAATCGTGTGGAAGTAGCGCGGCAACGTTGACGGATTGAAGACCGCCCCCCAGAAGGTCTCGAGCTCCGCCCGCCCATTGCGAATAGCGTAACCCGCCGGCGTTTGCTGCCACGAGTTCGCTACGATGATCCAGAAGGCGGAGATCGTCGCGCCCACCGCGACCATGAGAATCGAGAACCAGTGGACAGCTTTCGGTACGCGATCGCGCCCGAACAGGTAGAGACCCAGGAACGTCGACTCGAGGAAGAAGGCGAAGACACCCTCGGCCGCCAGTGGCGCACCGAAGATGTCGCCCACGAACTTCGAGTAGCGCGCCCAGTTCGTGCCAAACTGAAACTCCAACAGAATCCCGGTCGCCACGCCCACCGCGAATGTGAAGGCCAGCAGCTTGCCGAACAACTTCCCCATCCGGACCCAGTCCGGATCCCCGCTGCGCCACGCCCGGCCCTCGACTACTACCAGCAGCCACGCCAGGCCGATGCTGATCGGCGGAAAGATGAAGTGGAAGCCCGCGGTGATGGCGAACTGGATCCGCGACAGTAGAACCGGATCCATCGACACACTCCGTGTTCGGGGCACCGCACGAGGGATGTATTGTCGGGTTGTATCGGGACACAGGATGGCAGCCTGCGCCCGCCCGGTCAACCGCTAAAGATCGAACCTCTGTCCGCGCTCGGGTATCTGCACGTCGGCGGCTCCGTCGTCCTCGAGCCCGGCGGCGAGCGCCGAGATGCCCTCCGGCTCGCCGTGCACGAGGAAGATGTGCTTCACGTCCCCCTTCTCCTGAACGCGGGATGCCCAACGTAATAGTCCGGCGCGATCGGCGTGGGCACTGTAACCCTCAGCCCTTCGGATCTGCGCCGTCATCTCGTACTCCTCGCCGTAAATGCGGACGGGGCTCTTACCGTTCATGATCTTGCGGCCCAGCGTATGCTCGGCCTGGAAGCTCACGAATAACACGATCGACTCCGCCCGGGTCGCGTGGTGCTTCAGGTGGTGGAGGATTCGGCCGCCCTCACACATGCCCGACGCCGATATGATGACGGCCGGTTCATCCCGGCTGTTCAACGCCCGCGAGCCGTCGGCGCTCCTCACGTACTTGAGCCCGTCGAAGCACAGCGGGTCCTGGTCGCTATCGGTGACCATCATCTCCAGGTACTCTTCGTCGTAGCACTCGGGGTGGACCCGAAAGACGTCCGTCGCGTTCACGGCGAGCGGGCTGTCGACGAAAACATCGATGGGCGGTAGCTCACGCGCCTCCCAGAGCTGGTTCAGCCGATAGACGATCTCCTGAGTACGGCCGACGGCGAAAGCCGGGATGAGCAGCACTCCGCCGGCCTCGATTACCTCGCTGACCGTACGGCGCAGCAGCTCCTTGGCATCACCGCTGCTCTCGTGCAGCCGGTCGCCGTACGTGCTCTCCATGATCACGTAGTCGGCCCCCTCGAAGGCACGAGGATCGCGCAGGATGGGAAGTCCCTTGCGCCCAATGTCGCCGCTGAATACCAGTCGCGACTTCTTGCCCTTCTCGTTCGCATCCACCATCACGATCGCCGACCCGAGGATGTGCCCGGCGTCGCGGAACCGGACCGTCACTCCAGGTAGCGGCTCGAACGAGTGGTCGTAATCGATGGCGTGGAACGACTTCAAAGTCTCGAGCGCGTCCTCCTTTGTATAGAGCGGCTCGAACAGTTTCTTACCCTGCTTCCGTCGCCGCTTGTTCACGTACTTGACGTCGTTCTCCTGAATGTGCGCCGAATCGATCAGCATGTAGGCGCAGAGGTCACGGGTGGCCGAGGTGGAGTAGATGCAGCCGCGGAAGCCGGCCCGCACCAGCGACGGCAGGTTGCCGCTATGGTCGATGTGGGCGTGGGAGAGTACGACGGCGTCGATCGACGAGGCAGCGTACGGCAGGTCGCGGTTGCGCTCGAACGCCTCCTTTCGCCGTCCCTGATACAACCCGCAGTCCAGCAGGATCCTGCGGCCGTTAACCTCCAGCAGATGCATCGAGCCGGTGACGGTCCCTGCGGCTCCCCAGAACTGGATTCTCATGGAGATCCTTTTCGTATGATAAATCACCCTGGAACAACAACCTCTAAATTGCGTATACTACTGCGGAAACGTAGCCTGCGTTACCCGCCCTCGCTCCCTCCCCCACACCGGCTCCGCTGGAAAGTCTGCTATGGCAAAACGGGCCAAGTCTAAGTGTGGCTTTACGATATTCGAACTGCTGGTTTCCATCATCATCTTGGGGATCCTGGCGGCGATCAGCCTCAAGGTCGCCGACGGGAGGAGGCGGGCCTACGTGGCCGTCATCGCGTCCGACCTGCGCAACGTGGCGACAGCCCAGGAGGCCTATTTCCATGACAGCATGGACGAGCCGGGCGGGCCACGCTACGCGCCGAACCTGACCCAGCTCGACTTCAACGTCAGCGAGCACGTCCTGGTCCAGATGGTCGGTCACCAGAAGGGCTGGAGCGCCCGCACCATTCACAAGAAGCGGACCGACTTCCGCTGCGCGATGTACGTCGGCAGGATTAAGGGTTTGATCGAGATCTACGAGCCGGCGATCGAAGAGGGCGCCATGGAGTGCGAGCCAAGATTGGGCAAAGGCAGAACGAAGTAGACGCGACCGAGGTCTCTCGACGAGGTAGTGATTATGAAGTACAAAGTCACGCGAGCAACGTTTGACAAAGGGGTAGCGCTTACCGGCGTGCTGCTCGTCCTGTCACAGCTTCTTCTCCTCGCCTATTCACCGATCCACGTCGCGGCAGTTGTTCTGGGCGTGCTGATGATCTACGTGGGCATTTGGCGTCTGGTCAGCCACATGCTACCCAATCGGCGCATCTACATGCCGCTGCGAGAAGAAGTGGACGAGTTCATCCGGCTTGTTCGCAGGCTCAACACCGAGCGGACAAAGGGTGACTTCCCGGCGGCGTTCGAGACGGGAGCCGAGCTGCGGGAGACGGTGGAGCGGGTGATCGCCGTCGCCGGTGTGGAGAAGGAACCGGGTAACGGGACGGAAGCCGAGCTGCAGCGCCAGACGATGGGGTCAGCTTGATTCAGCCGGCCGATCCCCGTACTCGGCGCAACGCGGCCATCCTGGTTCTAGTTTTCACCTTCCTGGGAACGGTCGCTTACTTCGCCACGGACCGGTTCGTTACCGACCTCAAAGAACTGGCGTGGGCTGATCCGGGCCTAGCGGTCGAGCAGGCCGGCATGGCCATCAAGCTGCTCGCTTTCACCCTCGGGATATTCCTGGCGAGCTTTTCGGCCTGGCTCTTCCACTTCTCGCTTCGCTCCGCCAGAGCCGGATGTTTCCCTCCCCCAGGAACCCGTCTTATAAAAGAACGGACGACGCTGACAGGCGAGCCCGCACGGGCAAGAGCTCGCATGGGGTACGTCCTGGCAGCGGTGATCGCCACAGCTGCCGTGGTCCTACCTACCTACCTCTGGCACACCATCGACTTGCTGACCCGGCCCTGAGCGTGCGGCTAAGGTAGTTCCGGGCCGCCTTGATACGCGCCACCCTTCCGCCCAACTTCAGCCGATACCCGAATCCAATTCCAACACGGCGAACGGATGCAGTATTTCGTTCTCGCCGCTGGGGATCTGAAAAATGACCTGGCTCCTGGTCCTAGCCCTGCTGCAGGTGCCGCCCGCCCTCCAGGGAGCGGGCCCACCCGGAGAGGATCCCGACGTTTCCATCGGGCTAGCGCTGAGCGGCGGCAGCGCCAAGGGCTTCGCCCACATCGGCGCGATACGGGTGCTCGAAGGGGCCGGACTACCCATCGATGCGATAGCCGGCACCAGCATGGGCAGTCTCGTCGGTGGGCTCTACGCCATCGGCTACACGACCGACATGCTGGAGCAGCTGACGCTCGAGCAGGATTGGGAGGCGCTGTTCACCGACAGCTACGACCGGCGCAGCTGGACGATCGAGAGCAAGTTGGCCAGGGAGTACCTGCTCGAGCTCCCGATCCGCGGGCAGCGTCCCCAACTGCCTGCCGGCCTCGTCGCCGGCCAGCGCATCTCGCAGCTGTTTGCGGGGCTTACCTGGTCGGCCCACGCGGTGCGCGACTTCCGCAGCTTCCCGATTCCCTTCATGGCGCTGGCCACCGACCTCGAGACCGGTGACGCCGTCCCCCTCGACAACGGCCTCCTGCCGCAAGCGATGCGGGCGAGCATCTCGATCCCCTCAGTGTTCGCCCCGGTCTGGATCGGAGACCGGGTTCTGGTGGACGGCGGCCTGTCACGCAACCTGCCGGCGCAAGACGTCGCCGAGCTCGGCGCCGATGTCATTATTTGCGTGGATGTGTCCGACCCGCTCGCCACCGCGGACAGCATCCAGACGCTGCTCGACGTGCTGGATCAATCGATTTCGTTCCGAACCACCGCTTCGACCGAAGAGCAGCGACGACTGTGCGACGTGATCATCGAGCCGGACATCGAACGGCTCTCGGCCATCGCCTTCGACCGGGCGGCGGAGTGGATCGCACGGGGAGAGGCAGCGGCTCGCGGGGCCTTGCCGCAGATCCTCGCCCTGGCCGCCGAAGCACGCGCCCGCGACTCACGCCACGTGCCGCTCACTCCCGTCGACTCGACGTACGTAGACGAGCTCGTGCTGGAAGGCCTGCAGCTGGCACCGAGCCATTCCGTCGCCAGAGCGCTCGACCTCGAAATCCCAGGTTGGGTGACCAGAGAGCAGGTGGACCGGGCGATCGGCAACGCCTACAGCAGCGGCCTCTTCGCCAGCGTGACGTATCGAATCGATTCAGTACGGCGCGGGGACTCGGTGGTCTCGGCACTCGTCGTACGGTTCGAGGAAGAAAAGCGCGACCGCCTCGGGTTCAGCTTCCGCTACGAGACCCGCTATAAGGCCTCGATCCTTGTGTCGACTACGCTCCGCAACCTGCTGCAGTACGGATCCGTCACGCGGCTCGACCTGCGGTTGGGCCAGCAGATCCAACTCGGCGGGCAGTACTTCCGCCGCTCCGGTCCGGGAAACGCACTGAGCCTGGGTGCCAGGGCCGAGTGGAGCGAAGCGCCGCTCGACTTCTTCGAGGACGGACGTCGCGTGGCAGAGGTCCGGGTCGACGTCGCGAACCTGTCGGGCTTCGTCGGCATGTCTCTGGGCAACACGGCACTCGCCGGCGCCATGGTCAAAGGCGAATACGCACACAACAGAGCAGCGATTACCGCGGACACGTTCGACGAGAAGGACACGTTCTACACCGTGGCCGCCCTCGTGCGGGCTGACACGTACGACCGCGATGCTTTTCCCAGCCGCGGATTCGGGCTGTTGCTGAAGTCGGAATGGGCCGACCGCTCGATCGGTAGCGGCCGCACCTTCTCGCACAACGTGTTCGACGCCGATGCATATGTGCCAATCCACCGACACGTCTCGCTGATCGTTCGCGCCACCCTGGGTAGCTCCTCCGGCGGCGACGACCTTCCCACCCACTACCTTTTCTTCCTCGGCGGTTCCAGCCCGTACTTCATCTTCCCCGACCGCCAGTTCCCTTTCTTCGGGCTGGAGACCCATGAGCGCCGCGGCAGACATGTCCAGAGCTTCCAGTTGGGCGTGCAGGTCGAGTTCGCCGAACGTCTCTTCGCTATTCTCCGCCTGAACGCCGGCGACACGCTCGAGCGCTGGGACTTCGATCCGGACCGCTACCTGACCGGTTACGGCTTGACGCTGGGGGTTCGCACGCCGTTCGGTTCGATAACCGCTACCATAGCCGAGACGACCCTCGCGGAGTGGCCTGACCTATCGGTCGATCTCGGCTATCAGTTCTAGCCGTGAGGAACAATCGTCTGGCAGGTGAGTATACTGGCATTCGGGATGTGAGCCGTGTTACCTTTCCTTCCCGCCCCCGCGACTCCCTTGTAGATCCGGCGCCCGGGAGCACCCGAGACGCGACTGAGCGCGGGCCCACGTCGCAGGCGCTCGGTCGAAGCGGCCCAGGGCCGCGGTTGGAGTGAGCAAGCGGTCATAGGAACAGGCAGGGGGTAGACATGACAGCTTCGTACGCGCCCACGCGCAACTACGTGGACAAGGTGTTGGCACTGGCCGGCGTAGCGATCGTCGTGCTAGAGATCTACATCTTGGTCGAATCGCCCTACCACGTTCTACTCCTGGCCTTCGGTGTTCTGCTGATATACGTGGGGACTTGGCGGCTGGTCGGTCGCCTGCTGCACAGGCGCATGAACATCGTTCTGCGGGACGAGATAGACACGTTCATCACGCTGGCGCGGGACCTTTATACCCACAGAACGGCCAGCGACAGCGCTCGGCTCCATTCGACGAAGGCAGCGTTGCGCGAATCGGTCGAGCGGATTATCGCGGCCGCCTCCAAGTATCAGGACCAGCCCGAACGGTAGACCTGTGGGCCGGACCGCGGCCCACAAAGCTTCTCTACACGGTCCGACCGACAGCTTCTGCTACCGGACGTAGCTCATCCATCAGCCGGTCAAACTGCTCTAGCCTGAGCGACTGCGCGCCGTCGGATACGGCGCGCTCGGGTTCTGGGTGCACCTCCACGATGATGGCGTCGGCGCCGGCGGCCACTGCAGCTTTAGCCATGGGAAGGACGTGATCGCGGACGCCCGTCCCGTGGCTTGGGTCGACGACTATCGGTAGGTGACTACGCGCCTTCACCGCCGGCACGGCGCTCAGATCCAGAGTGTTGCGTGTCGCCCTTTCGAACGTACGGATGCCGCGCTCGCAGAGCAGGATGTCGGGATTGCCACATGCGGCGACGTATTCGGCGGCCGCGAGCCATTCCTCGAGCGTCGCTGCCGGTCCTCGTTTCAGCATCACGGGTCGGCGCGAACGACCGAGTTCACGGAGCAGCGTGAAGTTCTGCATGTTGCGCGCGCCTATCTGCAGAATGTCGCAGTAGTGTGCGGCGAGCGGGATCTGCGAGGGCTCCATGACCTCGCTGATCGTGAGTAGGCCGTTCGCCGCAGCCGCCTGTCGCAACAGGTACAGCCCTTCTTCGCCGAGGCCCTGAAAGGCGTAAGGGCTGGTGCGCGGTTTGTAAGCGCCGCCGCGCAGGATGTGCGCACCGGCGGCAGCGACCGAGGCCGCCACCCGATTCACCGTTTCGGGATCTTCCACCGAACACGGGCCGGCCATCACCACCAATCTTTCGCCGCCGACTACCACGCCGCCGCCCACATCGATTTGGGAGTCCTCGGCCTGAAATGCGCGGCTCACGAGGCGGTATTCGGGGCCATCGACTGAGATCTCAGCGATTCCGCTCAGCCCGTCGAGCAAGTCGGGCGTAGGCGCCCGACCCGCCCCCGTCACTCCCAGCACCACCCGCTCCATGCCCGAGCGGCGCACGCTGAACCCCGCCTTGGTGACACGCTCGACCACATCTGCGATCTGGCCCGCGCTAGCCTTCGCTGCCATCAGTACAATCACGACTTGGCCTCCCTACGCTCCGTTGCTGCCCGGTGAATCCCACGCATCAGTTCCTCCGCCCTGCGCTTCACCGCCTCCACCGCCCCCTCTCTATCTGCAGCCTCCGCCGCCTCGCGTACGAAGGCGCTGCCCACTATGACGCCATCGGCCACCGCGGCTATCCGCTCGGCGTCGTCCGCCGTTGTGACACCAAAACCCACCGCCACCGGCACACTGCAGTACCGCTTCGCTCGCTCCACCTGCTCCGCCAGCCCGGCGCCGACTCCGCCCTCCGGGCCCGTCACGCCGTGACGGCTGATCAGGTAGAAGAAGCCCGTCGACCCCTGTGCCGCGCCTGCCAGCCGCTCGTCCGATGTGTCCGGCGCGCCCAGGTAGACCGTGTCGAGCCCGGCGCGGGCTGCAGTGGCACGCAGACTCCCACCGTCCTCCGGCAGCAGGTCGGGCACCAGTATTCCGCTCGCGCCCGCTGCCGCCGCGTCGCAGCAGAACTCCTCCGACCCGTACGCGAGCACCGGGTTGAGTGCGGTCATCAAGACGATCGGCAGGCCGGACCCGTCGGCGATTCTTGGCAACCCCTCCAGAACCCTCTTCACGCTGGCGCCGCCCGCCAGCGCCCGTGTGTAGGCCGCCTGTATGATCGGTCCGTCGGCCAGCGGGTCGCTAAAAGGAATCCCCAGCTCCAGCACATCCGCTCCCGCCTCGCTTACAGCCCCGGCGAGCGCCACCGTCGTCTCGATATCGGGATCGCCGGCGGCGAGGTAGGCGATGAGCGCCGCCCTCCCCTCATCGCGACACCGCTCAAACGCCTCCCCGATACTCTTCCCCTTCACCCAACCCTCCCCATCTCCATCTCCATCTCCATCTCCATTCCCATCGCCATCGCCATCGCCATCGTCATCGACCACCGACAACTTCATCACCACGCACAACATCCTTATCACCCCTGCCGGATAGGTTCACCAGCAACACCCCATCCGGCCGCAGCTCGCGTCCCCACTCGAGCGTGTAGGCGAGCGCGTGACTCGACTCCAGCGCCGGGATGATGCCTTCGCTCCTCGCCAACGCGGCGTAGGCGTCCATCGCCTCATCATCGGTGACCGACAGGTAACGCGCTCGACCCGTCTCACGCAGCCAGACATGCTCCGGCCCGACGCCCGGGTAGTCGAGACCCGCCGCGATCGAGTGCGTCGGCGCCACCTGGCCGTCCTTGTCCTGGAGGATGTAGGAGCGCGAACCGTGCAGCACGCCCGGCTTGCCGGCGACCAGCGAAGCGGAATGCCGGTCGGTGCCCAACCCTTCGCCAGCGGCTTCGACTCCCACCATCTCCACATCGTCATCGATGAACGGGTGGAAGAGTCCGATGGCGTTGCTGCCGCCACCCACACAGGCGACCAGGCCGTCGGGCAGACGACCGCACTCCTCGAGGATCTGTCGCCGCGCCTCGATACCTATGACGCTCTGGAAGCTCCGAACCATGAGCGGGTACGGGTGCGGCCCGACGCAGGAGCCGATCACGTAGTGGGTGTCCCGATACGAGCCCATCCAATCTCGTATCGCCTGGCTAGTCGCGTCCTTTAGCGTCTTCGAACCGCTATCGACCGGGATCACTTCGGCACCCAGCAGCTCCATCCGCACCACGTTGAGCTGTTGCCGCGCCATGTCGATGACGCCCATGTACACCTGGCACGGCAGACCGAGAAGCGCCGCGACGGTGGCGGTGGCCACCCCGTGCTGACCGGCACCGGTCTCGGCTATCAGTCGCTTCTTGTTGAGGGTCCGAGCCAGCAACGCCTGACCCAGCGCGTTGTTCAGCTTGTGGCTGCCGGTATGTGCCAGGTCCTCTCGCTTCAAGTACACAACGGCGCGGCCCGCCAGTTCGCCGAAGCGGCGCGCTTGGTAGAGTGGCGTGGGTCGGCCGACGTATGCGGCGAGCAACGCGTCGAGCTCCGCCCGGAAGCCGCTATCGTTCCACAGCCGCTCGAACGTCTCTTCCAACTGATCGAGAGCCGGGACCAGCGTCTCCGGCACGTAGCGTCCGCCGTATTCGCCGAACCAGCCGCGCCGATCGCTATCGCTCATCTCAGGGTTCGTCGCCATTAGCGTCCAATCCGTGCATCAGTTTCGCGCACCGCCGCGATGAACGCCGCGGTCAGCGCGTGGTCCTTTACGCCCGGGGCGGCCTCGACACCCGACGAGACATCGACGCCGCCGGGCCGCAGACGTTCGACGGCGGCGCCCACGTTCTCCGGGTTCAGGCCGCCCGCCACGATCACCCTGCTACGCGGCCACGGAAGGTGTTCCGCCTCCGACCAGTCGAAGACCTCACCGGTACCGCCCAAACGGCCGTGCGCCGCCGGCGCATCGAGCAGAAACGCGTCCGCCGGATAATCGCGGGCCCGCTCGAGATCCGCGGCGCCCGTCACGCGCACCGCCTTGATCACCTTCGCCGAAAGCGCGGCGGCCAGCTCCGCTGTCTCGTGCCCGTGAAGCTGGATCCAATCGAGACGGCAGCGTTCCATCGCTTCCTGGATGAACTCCAACGCGTGGTCCGCGAAGACGCCGACCCGCTGCACGCGCCCCGGTGCAGCGGCGAGAACCTCGGCCGCGCTCGCGACGTCCAGCAGGCGCGGACCCGCGGCGAACACGACGCCCAGCGCATCGGCTCCCTGCCGCGCAGCGAACTCCGCGTCGAGCGGCCGGGTCAGTCCGCAGATCTTCACGCGCGTTCTCACAGCTTCGTGCTCGCTGACGCCAGACCGTACGATCATCGCCGGACTCCTGATAGCTCAGCGACCCTGCCCCCTCGTTCTGCCGGCGGCAGGCGCAGCAGCGACTCGCCCACGAGGACCGCGTGCACGCCTGCATCGCGTACGCGGCACACGTCATCGGCGTTCTTTATTCCGCTCTCGCTTACCAGAGTGACAATCTCAGGGACCTCTGGCGCCAACCGTTCGGTAACGCCGAGGTCGGTCGTCAGCGTTCGCAAGTCACGGTTGTTGATGCCGACGAGCGTGGCTCCGGCCTGCAACGCGGTGGACAGTTCGTTCTCGTCGTGCACTTCCACGAGACACTCCAGATCGACCTCACGCGCCGCATTCAGCATGTCCTCGAGCTCAGCCCGCGTGAGGATGGCCGTGATCAGCAGTGCGGCCGACGCGCCTACGGTACGCGCGTCGTACAGCCCGGCGACATCAACCAGGAAATCCTTGCGAAGCGCCGGAAGCTTCACCGCAGCGCCCACGGCCTCCAGGTCGACCAGGTCGCCCCCGAAGTCTTCGGCGTCGGTGAGCACCGAGACCGCTGCCGCACCTTCACGCTCGTAGAGCCGGGCGACGTTGGCCGCCTTTTCGTCTGCGACCAGCGTTCCGGCCGACGGGCTACGCCGCTTGAACTCGGCGATCAGCGCGACGCGATCACCGCCGCGCAGCGCCGAGGCGAACGATGGGAGGCCGTGCCTACTGGCAGCGCGATCTCTGAGCGCCGCCAGCGCCTCGCCGCCCGGCGCTTCCTCCGCGCGGCGGGCGCGCACCTCCAGCGCTTTTCGGTCCAGGTATCCAGCGCCCACTTCTCAGCTCTGCCCCCAGCCGGGTATGCCGCCTTCCACCTTCTCCTCCGTCACACGTTTGCCGCCCTCACGCTCGCGCAGCTGCCGCGAGTATCCAAGCAACGCATCGAGGCTGGCCAGCGCAGCACCCGAGTCGACGGCGTCCTTCGCCTTTTCCACACCCTCCCTGATATCCTCGACCACGTTCGCGGCGACCAGCGACGCGCCCGCGTTGAGTAGCGCCACATCACGCGGCCCGCCGGCCTGACCCTCGAGCACCGCGCGCAGGATGCCGGCGTTCGTCGACGCGTCGCTCCCCTTGATGCTCTCGGCCGACCCGCGATCCAAGCCGACGTCTTCCGGAGCGATCGTGTATTCTCTTACTTCGCTCCCCGTCCACTCGGCGACCAGGCTGGGTCCGGTGATCGTCAGCTCGTCGAGGCCATCGCTGCCGTGGACGACCAGCGCCCGTTCTACGCCCAGGTTGCCCAGTACCCTGGCCAGCTTCGAGGCGAGCGAGCCGTCGAAGACACCCATGATCTGGGCGGTGGCACCGGCGGGGTTGCAGAGGGGACCGAGCACGTTGAACACGGTCCGCAGTCCCAGCTCGCGCCTCGGCGGCCCCGCGTGCCTCATCGCGCTGTGAAAAGTCGGCGCGAACAGGAAAGTGATCCCCACCGCATCGAGGGCCCCCGCCGCCTCCGGGCCCGCCATGTCGATCTCCACGCCCAACGACTCCAGCACATCCGCCGAACCGGTCTGGCTGCTGATCGCCCGGTTACCGTGCTTCGCCACCTTCTGCCCCGCTCCCGCGGCGATGAACGCCGCTGTCGTCGAGATGTTGAACGTGGACGACCCGTCGCCTCCGGTCCCGCACGTGTCGAGCAGCTTCGGGTACTTATGGGGCACCTGCAGCGCCTTCGCGCGGATCGCCTCCGCGCACCCCGTGATCTCATCGACCGTCTCGCCTTTGGCACGGAGTCCCATCAGAAAGCCGCCGATCTGCGCCGCCGTAGCACCACCCTCCATGATGGTCCCCATCGCCGCCGCCGCCTGCTCCCGGCTCAGGTCGTTTCCCCCCGCCAACTCGATCAACACCGCTCGGAACTCGTCACTCGCATTCGCACTCATAATCCCGCACCGGGGTTGTAGTGATCACTAGTCTCCGATTACCGACTTCCGCCACCCAGCCGTAGGGTGAGTGGCAAGACGCAAGAAGTTCGACAAAACCATCTCCCCGTCCGGCGTGAGTATCGACTCGGGATGGAACTGAACGCCTTCCACCGGGTGCTCCGTGTGTCGCAGCCCCATGATCACTCCGTCAGAGCTGCGGGCCGTGACGACCAGCTCGGGCGGCAGCGTCTCCTCGATCACGGCCAGCGAGTGATAACGGCCGGCCTCGAACGGGTTGCTAACGTTGGTGAACACACCTTTCGAGTCGTGCTCGACTCGACTGGTCTTCCCGTGCATCGGTCCGGGCGCCCGGTCGACCTTCGCGCCGTACACCGCGCCGATGATCTGATGACCCAGGCAGACCCCCAACACCGGGCACAGCGGCCCGACCTTTCTCAGCACATCGGGAGAGTTCTTCGCTTCGCCCGGACCGCAGGGCCCCGGCGAGATGACCACGCCGGCGGGCTCCTTTGCGAGCACTTCGTCCGCCGTGATCTCGTCGTTACGATGAACCTCCACTTCGGCCCCCAGCGCGCCCAACATCTGCACCAGGTTGTAGGTGAAGGAATCGTAGTTGTCGATGACCAGGATCACGGTCTCACCTCCCCGCCAACCGCGGTGGCGACGTGACTTCCATTCGCCGGTCGATCGTCGACTCCGGCCAACGCCAACGCGGCGAACAGCGCCTTCGCCTTCGCCTCCGTCTCGGCCAACTCGTTCTCGGGCACCGAGTCAGCCACGATCCCGGCGCCGGCCTGCACGTGGGCGCGACCACCCTGAACCGCGATCGTGCGAATCGAGATGCAGGTATCGAGACTTGTCGCGCCGAACCCGATATAACCGATGGCGCCGGCGTAGGCGCCACGACGCAGCGCTTCCAGCTCCTCGATGATCTCCATCGCTCTTATCTTCGGTGCTCCACTCACCGTACCCGCCGGGAAACACGCCTCCAGCGCGGCGAGCGTATCGACATCGTCACGCAGCTTGCCGGTCACGGTGGAGACTAGATGCATGACGTTGCGGTAGCGCTCCACCGTCATGAGCGTGGGAACGTGCACACTGCCCACGCGGCAGACCCGGCCCAGATCGTTGCGACCCAGATCCACCAGCATCACGTGCTCCGCCTTCTCCTTCGGATCGTTGCGCAGATCCTCCTCCAGGGCGGCGTCCTCGTCGGGGTCTTTGCCTCGCGGCCGCGTGCCAGCGATAGGACAGACCTGGGCGACGCCGTTGGCTGCGCGCAGCAACATTTCGGGGCTCGCGCCGACGAGGGTTACTTCGGGGAACTCGAGGAAGAACATGTAGGGGCTGGGGTTGAGAACCCGCAGCGCACGGTAGAGCCGGAAGGGGTCGCCGGTGACTGGGACGGTGAGCCTACGACTCAACACCACCTGGATCGCATCGCCGGCCCAGACGTATTCCCGGGCCCGGGCGACAGCATCCAGGAACGTGCTGTCATCGGGTGTCTTCTCGGCACTCTGCAACAACTGGTCGGCGCCCTCGGCGCTACCCATCGTCTCGAACGGCGGGGCCGGCGCCGCCTGCCTGAGCGCTGCCACCACCTCTTCCACATGTGCCGAAGCCCGGTGATAACCTTCCTCACGCGACACATTGGGTGGGATGACCGAAACGACCAGCAGCCGCTGTTTCAGGTGGTCGAACACCAGCGTCGTCGCGTAGCGTGCGAAGACGGCGGCTGGGAAAGGGCTCGGGTCAGGCAGAACGCTGGGCAACCTCTCGATACTGCGGACGAGGTCGAACCCGAGTGCGCCGACGGCGCCGCCGACGAATCCCGGCAGCCCGTCCCCTATCTGATGGACCGGCGCGTTACCGACGAGCTGCCGTAGCGCCTCGATCGGCGACGCCTCGTACGAAGCGATCCCGCTCTGCGTCTCCACCGTGCCGCGATCCAGGTCGGCCCGCAGCACGGCGTCGGGCCCCACTCCGATAAACGAGTAGCGACCCAGGCTCCCGTCCTGCTCTGCGCTCTCCAGTAGGAAGCCGGTACCGCCGCGCCGCAGTTTCAGGAATGCCGATATCGGGGTCTCGGTATCGGATGGTAGCGCGCGCCACACCGGGATCGACGCGTCGGTCGGCGCCGCCAACACCTCCTCCAACGATGGCTTCAACGTCCCACTGAACAACCCTGCCCCCTTCCTGCTGCAGGCTAATAAAAAGAAAGCGGGCGCGGTCTTCTCGGCTGGGAGAAGAGCGCGCCCGCTTCTCGGGCTCTTCCAGGGATCTCGTTCTAGGCTGTCGATCCCCAGAAGCCGCGCACCACTCCCCGCGGCTGGGGCCACCACCAGCCCCACCAGCCCTCCCGGGCATACCGATAGGAGTAGTGCGTGCTCATGAGGGGGACCAAACTAGGGGCTGGCCCTCCGGCGGTCAAGGGAGTTGGGGATTCCGGGATTCGGGGAATTGAGATATCGGAATTCAGATTACTTGAATAATGGAACAATGGAACATTTGAGGTTAGAACCGCCGCGATTCTAAAATCGAGTATTCTATTGCCCAATTATTCAAGTAGTCATGGATTGCCGGATTCCCAAATCCAGAAACCCGGCGCCGCACCCACCCGTAGTGTAGCGCGGCGACTGAACAGTCCCGGCCACACAACTCAGACCATCGATATGGAACAGCTGCGAAGAGATCTCGCCTTCGCCATGCGGATGCTACTCAAGCATCCCGGGCTTTCGCTGATAGTCATCCTGACACTCAGCCTGGGCATCGGGCTCACCACGACGGTCTTCTGCTGGGTGAACGGCGCTTTGTTTAAAGGACTTCCCTTCCCGGAAGGGGATCGGGCAGTGGTCCTCGGAAGCACGGCCCCCTCGCGCAACATTCTGTTCTCGCGGGTCAGCGTTCCCGACTTCGTCGACTGGCGCGAGCAGCAGACGACGCACGAGGAGCTGGGGGCGCTCATATTCCGCACCATCAACCTCGCCGGCACCGAGAGTCGCCCCGAGCGCTTCGCCGGGGCTTATGTCACCGCCAACATGTTCGACCTGCTGCGGGTCCAGCCCGTACTCGGGCGTGCCTTCCGGGAGGGAGAAGACCTACCGGGCGCTGAGCCGGTGATCGTCATCGGCTACGAGGTTTGGCAGGACAGGTACGGCGGCTCGGCCGATGTCATAGGCCGGACCGTGCGAGCCAACGGATTGACGATGACGATCATCGGCGTGGCGCCGGAGGGCTTCCACTTCCCCGACCGGGAACGCCTCTGGACTCCCTTGAGCCTGGATCCGAGCGCCAGCGAGAGGGAAGAGCGCTCGTTGACCGTGATCGGCAGGCTGCGGGACGGCGTCTCGATGGACGAGGCGAAGGCGGAGCTCGCCACGATCGCCAGACGACTGGAACGGGAGTATCCGGAGACCAACGAGGGCATCGGTGCGACCGTCAGGTCGTTCACCGAAATGTTGATCGGCGGTCAGGTCTTCGCACTGGTCTACACGATGCTCGGCGCGGTCATCGGCGTGCTGCTGGTAGCGTGCATCAACGTGGGGAACCTGTTGCTGTCCAGGGCTTCTGTCCGGACCCGAGAAGTCGCGGTCAGAACGGCGCTCGGGGCGAGTCGGGGGCGGGTCGTCGCGCAGCTGATGACCGAGGTGCTACTGCTCTCGGCGATCGGCGGTACGCTCGGGTTCTTCCTTGGGCACCAGGGGGTCATCTGGTACGAGCGACTCGTCGGCGGTGAGCCGCCGCCGTTTTGGGTGACGTTCGAGCCCGATCTGAGGGTGGTGCTCTTCGTAGTCGCGATAACGGTGCTCGCCGCCGTCGTCTCGGGGCTGGTGCCCGCCTTGCGCGCCACGGGCGGCAACGTGAGCGAGGCTCTGAAGGACGAGGCACGCGGAACCTCCAGCTTCCGCTTGGGCAAGCTCAGCGCCGGGCTCATCACTGCCGAGGTGACTCTGTCATGCGCCCTGCTGATCGTTGCGGGACTGATGATCAAGAGCGTCACGCAGATTCGCACCAAAGATCTTCCCTTCGCTACCGACAACATATTCACCGCGCGGCTCCAACTCCCGGCGCCGGAGTACCCCGACACGGCCAGCCGACTTCAGTTCTACGCCGTGCTGCTGCCGAGGCTGGCGGCGGTCCCCGGCGTGGAGGCGGCTACACTATCGGACGGACTCCCGGCCTCCGGTCACGGGCTTAGGGTCTTCGAGGTGGAAGGCATCTCCTACGCCAGCGATGAAGACTTCCCGACCGCCCGCGAAGCAATCGTGACTCCGGGATACTTCGAGACGTTCCAGACCCCGGTGCTACAGGGGCGGGCTTTCAGCGTGGCCGACCGAGACGGGAGCTTGCCGGTGGCGATAGTAAACGAATCGTTCGTGCGAAGTTTCTTCTCCGAAGGTGATCCATTGGGCCGAAGGATTCGCATGGGCCGCCGCGACACCGCGGCGAGCTGGCTGACCGTGGTCGGCGTCGTGCCCGATATGCTCATGGAAGGGATCGCCAATCTGGAAGGCCGGCCGGCCGGCTTCTACATCCCCGTCGCCCACAGCGGCGTGGGAACGCGCGTCAACATCGCGATCCGCACCGGCGGGGCGCCGCTGGCGATCACGCCCGAGATTCGGGCGACTGTAGAGTCGCTCGATCGCAACCTTCCCATTTACGACGTCATGTCGATGAACGGCGTAATTGCCAGAGAGACGTGGGTCCACTGGACCTTCAGTTCCATCTTCATGATCATGGGGGTCGTGGGCCTGCTGCTCGCCACCGTCGGCCTCTACGGCGTGATGTCGTTCACGGTAAACCGGCGCACGCAGGAGATGGGCATCCGGATGGCGCTGGGGGCGGACGCCCCGAAACTGGTACGTCTCGTCATGAAACGTAGCGCGGCTCAGTTGGCGATCGGCATAGCGCTGGGAATCGGCATAGCCGCGTTGGCGATCACACCGGTGCAGTTCATGCTCTACGAAGTCGATCCCCGCGACCCGGCGGTCTTCGGTCTGGTCGCCCTAGCGCTGGCCCTGGCGGGTACCCTGGCCAGCTTCATCCCGGCCCGTCGAGTGACTCGACTCGACCCGGTGATCGCGCTGACGACCGAATAACCGAAGGTCGGCGCCCGGCGCAAGGTCAACGCCGGCCACTTCGCTGGAAACTCAGTTACAGGGAGCGCCGTAGTGAGGTGTAGCACTTCTCGGTCGGCCGTCGTGAAGTTGAATCGGCGGGGCCTGACACAAGGACATACCTCGACGGGACCATGGACCAGCTGCGCAGAGATCTCGCCTTCGCCGTCCGGATGCTGCTCAAGCACCCTGGAATATCGCTGATCGTGGTTCTCACTCTCGGTATCGGCATCGGCCTCACGACCATGGTGTTCAGCATGATCAACGGCGCCATGTACAAGGGGCTGCCGTTCCCGGACGGGGACCGTGTGATGATCGTCGGCACTGCCGAGCCAGCCCGCGACGTTCGGTTCGGGACCGTCGGTGTTCACGATTTTGTCGAGTGGCGCGAGCAGCAGACGACGTTCTACGAGCTGGCGGGATTCAATATCCGGACGGTCAACCTGGCGGCCAGCGAGGGTCGGCCGGAGCGTTATACGGCGACGATCACGACAGCCAATCTATTCGACGTCATCCGGGTGAGCCCTATCCTGGGGCGTGGTTTCCAGGCGGGCGACGACCGGCCCGGCGCGGAGCCGGTGATCATCATCGGCCATGACGTCTGGCAGAACCGCTTCGGCGGCTCGCCAGCGGCGATAGGCGCGACGGTTCGCGCCAACGGCGAAATACGGACGATCGTCGGGGTGGCGCCGGAGGGCTTCGCCTTTCCCGATAGAGAGCAGCTCTGGATTCCGCTGGAGCTCGACCCCAACGCGACGGCGCGCGGCGAGGGCACGGAGCTCTTCGCCATGGGTCGGCTGCGGGACGGTGTCTCACTCGACCAAGCACGCGCCGAGCTCGCCACCATCGCCCGCCGTATCGAGCGCGAGTACCCCGAGACCAACGAGGGCGTCAGCGCGACCGCCATGTCGTTCTCCCAGCTCGTGGTCGGCCCCGAGTTCGCCGGCATGATCTACACCATGCTCGCTGCGGCGCTCGGCGTCTTGCTCATCGCCTGCGCCAACGTCGCCAACCTGTTGCTGGCGCGTGCATCCGTCCGGACGCGAGAGGTGGCGGTACGCAACGCGCTCGGCGCCAACCGCAGCCGAATCATCGCCCAGTTGATGACTGAAGTGCTCATCCTGTCGGTCATTGGCGGCGTTCTGGGTGTTGCACTAGGTCACGTCGGGATTACTTGGTTCGACAGGGTCACCAACATCGAGCCGCCACCGTTCTGGATCACGTTCGGCTTCGACCACCGCGTCGTGCTCTTCGTGATTGCTGCGGTCCTGCTCTCCTGCCTGATCTCCGGACTGGTGCCGGCGCTGCGGGCGAGCAGACTGAACATCAACGAGGCGCTGAAAGACGAAGCTCGTGGCTCTTCGAGCCTGCGTATCGGCAAACTGAGCGGTGGGCTCGTTGTCACCGAGATAGCGCTCTCCTGCGGCTTGCTGATACTCGCCGGCCTGATGATCAAGAGCATCGTGGAGCTCAAGGGCCAGGACCTGCCATTCGCGACCGGGAGTGTCTTCACGGCGCGTTTGGTGTTGCTCGAGGAGGACTATCCGGATGCGGAGAGCCGTATCCGCTTCTACGAGGAACTGCTGCCGAAGGTACGGGCGATACCCGGAGTGGAGGCGGCGACCTTATCGGACGGCCTACCGGCGGCCGGCAACGGAACACGCGTAATCCAGATAGAGGGCGCCTCGTACGCCACAGAGGAGGACTACCCGGCCCCTCGCGAGGGGATCGTCACACCCGGGTACTTCGAGACGTTCGATGTCTCTGTACTTCAAGGTAGGGCGTTCACCGACATGGATCGGCGCGAGAGCCCGCCGGTGGCTGTGGTGAACGAGAGTTTCGTCCGCAGCTTCTACCCGGACGGCGACGCGCTGGGCCGGCGTCTCCGCATGGTTCTGGCCGACGGGCCATCGGAGTGGATGACGGTCGTCGGCGTCGTACCCGATATGAAGATGGAAGGTATCGACAACTTCCAGGCCAGTCCGGCCGGCTATTACATCCCGATCGCCCAAAGCCCCGTCGGCACGTCTGTTCGCATCGCGATCCGCACGCGCGGCGCGCCGCTGGCGATCACATCCGACGTGCGTACGGCGGTCGAGTCGCTCGATCGCAATCTTCCCATCTACGAAGTGCTGTCGATGACGGACGTGATCGCCAAGGAGACCTGGTTCTTCTGGATCTTCGGCTATGTGTTCATGGCGCTCGGCTTCATCGCCCTGATGATGGGGATGATCGGGCTGTACGGCGTGATGTCGTTCGCCGTCAACCGGCGCACTCAGGAGATGGGCATCCGTATGGCTCTGGGAGCCAACGCCGCGAGCCTCGTGCGCCTAGTCATGCGGAGAGGGGCGGTTCAGATGGGCCTCGGAATCGTGCTGGGGATCGGAATCGCCGCGCTCGCCGCCAGCCCGCTGGCCGTGCTGCTCTATCGAGCCGACCCCCGCGATCCGGTCGTCTTCGTTCTGGTCGTCCTCGCTCTGGCGTTGACCGGCACCCTGGCCAGCTTTGTCCCGGCCCGCCGCGTCAGTAAAGTCGACCCGGTTACGGCGCTGACCTCCGAGTAGACCACGCGGCAACACACGGGGCCACTGTAACCACCCGCTAGTTCTTTCTGACGAACGGCGTGTCTATCCGTTCTGCCGCCCATTCTTTGGCGGTGACCGGGCCGATGTCGTACTGCCCCGTCTGCAGGGTCCCACCGGAGTGTTCCGCGTCGAGCACGCTCCGATAGCTGGCCAGCGCACGCGCCCGGTCACCCGTGACATCGTAGACGTGTCCCATCCAGATCCGACCCCAGTCGTGCCACAGCAGCTCGTCGGCATCTCCCGCCGTGAGTTGGATCAGCTGCTCAAAGACGGCCAATGCCTCCTCGTAGCGCTCTATATCATATAGAGAGAGTCCGAGGAACCAGTGCAGCCTCACGTGCTCCGGTTCGGCGCGCCGCGCCTCCTCGAAGGCGGCGACGGCCTCCTCGCTACCATGCCAGCCGTTAGCCATGAACAGGGCCGTCGCTTCGTCCAGCGGTCCCGGCGGCTCGTCCAGCCAGAGGCTCGCCAGCCTGACCGCCTCCGTCTTGTCGGTGCCGTCCAGCAGCAGCAACGGTATCTCGAGAGTACCTGCGCGATACAAGCGTTCGAAGATCGCATAGGCGACCTCGTGCAGAACGACGATGTACGCGTCGCCGGGGTGGATATCGAGTCGTGCGCCGATCTCACCCCAGTCGAACGTCCGCGCCACCGCCTCCCCGTATTCGGTCACCATCCCGGCCAGCACGCTGTCGAGGTGTTCATCGCGGTGGAGCGAGAAGAGGCGCGAGTCCCCGTTCGCGTCAAAGATTCCGTAGGTCTCAAGCTCGGCACGCACCTCGGCGTCCTCGAACGGCTCACCCGACGCGGTCTTGAACAGCTCGTAGTTCGCGTCGGGAAAAGCCGAGAGATGATCGGTGAAGTTGTTGCTCCAGGTCAGCGCCAGGTCGCCGCCGCCCGGCGCGCTCCCGTAGTTCGTCCCCACAGCGAACACGTGCTCCGGGTATACCACCCAGGCTACCACCGGTACTTGCATGCCCGGCTCCGGAGCCCGCCAGGCAACCGACCAGATCTCGTCGATCACACGTGACCAGAGGACGTGGAACAGCATGTCCTCTCGGTCGCCCAGCTCGACCCTCAAGCGGCCGACCAGCTCGCCGACCAGCGGGCTCAGCTGGAGCGCGGCCGCGTCGGCAATCTCGGCCAGCCTCTCCCTCTCACTACCCACGAAGGCGGGGAATGCAATTGAGCACGACTCGCCGACCAGGTTCAGGATCTTCCCTTCCTCGAGGGCGGTCAGCCGCTCGCCGAGATCATCAATACCAAGCTCTTCCAGTTCGGCGAGCGATGCGCCGCCCAGACATAGCACGGCGATCCGGTTGTTGACCGAATCGCGCACCAGGCTCATCCGCGGATATCGTTCTCTGTCGCGCCCGCTGCTGAAGAAGAGCGCCGCATCGTACAGGTCGAGCGGCTCGAGCTCTTCGGGCTGGCCCCCACAGCCCACAACGACGGATACTGCCAGCGCCCCGATCAGGGGCTTATACCAGACCATGACGTACCGTCTCGCGATTGGCAGGCGATAGCGGTTCTCTGATGACTCCAATGATTAGACGTCACGAAGCGTAGAGGCGATGCGTCGCGGCGCCGGGGCGAACTAGCCAGAGGCGGGCTCGACATCGCGCCCGCTGCGCAGGAACACGAGAATCGAAAATGCCAAGGCCACCAAGCAGACGATCACGGCGCCGAGTAGAACCGGGGCGCCGCCGAAGAAGAGCGCCGGCAGCAGTGCTGTGTAGTACAGCGCGTCGATCAGGAAGTGCGTGAACATGGCGCTCTCAAGACCAAACTTCCAGTAGATCCAGCCTAGCGCCATCCCGATTCCACCGTTCAGCCCAGAGATGGCGACCAGGTTGAAAGCAGAGTATCGGTCGGTGCCGATTACGTCGTCTATGTGCGCCCAACCGAATAGTAGACCGGTGACCAGGATGGCGATCCAGATCGACGCCCCACTCGAGAATCCCCCGCCCTTCCGAATCCGACCCAGCAGCCAGACTACCAGTGACAACAGGAAATACCGGTAGAACAGCTCCTCGGAGACGCCTGCATCGACAGAGGCCAAAAGCCCCCGCCACCATCCTGGATAAAGCGCCGCCAACTCGGCGAGCCGGCCCGGGACCCCGGAGACACCCCGGTCGACCGTTACGATCAGTGGGATGGCACCGACGATAACGAGGCTGCTAACGATGGCGACGATGAACGACAGGCTTACCGCCCGCGCGAACCGGTGCCATACCGGGCTCCCTTCCAGCCAACCCTCGAGGAACGGAAGCCCGAGCCCGGTCCGGGCGCTCAAGTACTGCCCCACTCGGATCACCAGAAAGGCCAGCAACAGCCCGATGGGAGCCGTCGGCAACCAACGGGTCGCCGGCACCGTCTCGATCAGCATGGGGATCGAGCAGAGTTTCCCGAAAACCCATAACGCGAGGAGGATCCAAAACAGCTTCACGGTGAGCCTCGATCCCCGGGAAACCTCTGCCGCTATATCGGTCAAGCTCCGTTCCTCTCACAACCAATGCGCCGGCACAATTCCATCGGACTACTTCGACGCACGATTCGCCTTTTGCTCGACCCAGGTGACCCCCTCTGTGATCCAGGGCGGGGGCGCCTCGCCCTTCAGATAGTAGTTGAACCACTCGAGCTGCCGGTGGTGGTAGTCGATCTGGTTCGCCTTCTGCGCGTTGCTGTGGTTTTCGCCGCGGTAGACCAACAGGACGAAGTCCTTGTCCAGACGTCGGGCGAGGTTGTACGCCTCGATACCCTGGTGCCAGTCCACCGAGCCATCTTCATCGCCGAACGCCATCAACAACGGGGTCTCCATCCGATCGAAGGCCATGACGGGCGAGTTGCTGATGTAGGCCTCCGGGTCTTGCCAGAGCGGGACCTCCATCCGCTCCTGGCCGTACTCGTAGTGACCGGTCTCGGGGATCCCCGTGTTCCAGTAGATCATCCCGTACATGCTCACTAGGTTGGTGAGCGGCGCGCCGGCCACCGCCGCTGCGAACAGATCGGAGTGCGCCGCGATGAACGTCGTTTCGTAGCCACCCCAAGAGTGACCCATGATCCCGACGCGCTCCGGATCCACCATCCCGGTCTCAAGGACTTTCTTCACCGCGGTTTCCACACACCACAAAGCCGAGAATCCCGGATCACGCTTCTCGAACGTGATGTCGGGCATCAGCACGAAGTAGCCCTGGCTGCTGAAGACGGTGGGGTTGTAGGCACTGCGCTCAGACGGCACACGGTAGAGGTGGAGCCGATCCGAGAGCCGCTCATACATGTGGACCACCATCGGGTACTGCCGGCCGCGTCTGTAATCTGCCGGGTAGACGAGCACCCCCTGGAGGCGGGCATCGGATACCGGATTGTCGAACTCGATGAGCTCGGTCCGCCCCCAGTCGTAGTCGTTCTGGAAGGGATTGGTCTCGGTGATCTGCCGCACGTCGCCGAGCGAGGCGTCCCCGACGAAGTAATCGGGTGAGTCGTCGTACCCCTCGGCCAGGTACACGTAGACCTCGGCATCTTCAGCCTTCTCGAGACCGGCCACCCACTTGTCCTGCCAGACCAGCCGCTCGGGCGGTTCACCGAGACGCAGCCGGGCATAGCCTCCCTCTTTCGAGTAGATCCCCCTAACGCTGAGATAGACCCCTGACGACAGGTCGATGAACTCCTCCTCAGGATCGAGCCGCACATAACGGTGCCGAACCGCATCCTCTGCTCCCCCCGTCAATCTCGTCGCTCCCGAGCCGTCGCTCCGCAGCTCCCACGAATCGAACCGGTCGTAGACGACTACCGAGCTATCGTCCTCCGTCCAACCGGCGATGCCGTACGGGAACCGCTCGGGCCGCGGATGGTCGTCCTCCATATTCACCAGCGGCGTAGTGACCTCGGCGCTGACCTGCACCCGCTCACCGGTGTCGAACTCATAGGTCCAGTACTGCTCGTCCTCCAGATACATGACGTAGCGACCGGAGCTGCTCAGGTAGAATGACAAAACGCGCTCCTGGAGCAGCGTCTTTTCTCCCGTTGCCACGTCGATGCGGTAGAGGTCATCAGGGTCGGGGAAGAACCTGCCGTACGCCTCGTAAGGCGTGTTGTCTAAGCCGAGCGCGAAGCGTTGCCCCTCCGCCAGCCTCACCTCCTCGGTGAGTTCGTCACCCAAGCGCACCAAGTGGGCGGAGTCGAGATGCCACGCCGTGAGGAAGTTCTCCTCCCGCAGCCGCCGGTCGGTCATCTTCTGGTGCGGGATCACCCTTACGTCGCCGGAATGCCAGACCTCAACGGTGGACGAGTCACGGACGCTGAATTCCCGCTCGGCACTCGGCCTCCGCTGCTGAATCCCGAAGAATACCGTCCCACCATCATCCGACCAGCTCACGCTCCGGTACTCGACTATCCGCATCCCCTCAGGGAAGCTTTCCTCCTCGGCAGGATCGTAGATCAGTGCCTGCGGGGTCGCGGAGTCGAGACTTCTCCAGGCCAGGACGACGTGCGCCGTATCTTCGTGTATCGTATCCGGCTCGGCGCGGAGCAGCGCCAGGTCGTACGCATCTTCGCGCCACGACAGGTTGCTGTACTCGACGCTCTTCGAGTCCAGCGGCCTCAATACGCCGCTGGCCGGATCGAAGAGCTGCACACCGTTACCCGCGCCACCTGAGGTAGACAGGATCATAGCCAGGAGATGCCCATCGTCCGACCAGGCGAACTCGGAGACGTTTCCGAAGCTGATATCGGCCCCGCTCTCAAGGTCCCTGACGACCAGGTCCGAGCCCACGTCTTTCTCCGCCTCCTCGCTCTTGTACTTCCCGATGGCCAGGAAGCCGCCATCGTCGCTGAAGGCGAATGATGCCACCTCTGCGACGGTCAGCGTGTCGCGGGCCGCGACCCTGAAGAGCCCCAGCGCGTTGCGGACCGGCTTATTGGCCTCTCGGAGCTCCGCTTTCTCATCCTCCGACGGCTCTATACGATAGGCGAGCCAGGCCCCGTCTTCGGAAAACTGGGGGGTCGTGCCGAATGGGATCACCCACGTCGCATCGTCGGTCAAGCTGACGATCCGTAACTCGTCCTCCTCGTTGTTCCGGGTGATCCGGTAGACGAACCACTCGCCGTTTGGAGAGAGCGTCGCCGCGGCGAGCCTCTCCCATTTGCCGTAGTCTTCCGTGGTGAGCGGATCCTGAGCCGCGCCCGGCGACGCGATCCCCAGCACCAGCGACGGAGCCAGCACTGTTGCAGCGAACGTGGTGGCCGATTTCATTTTCAATTCTCTCCTTCGTAGGCCGGGTTTAACTCCGTCGGAACCGGCGCGCCGACGGACCGGCGCCACTCGATCGTGAGCTGATGTAATTCCTCCACGATGTCAGGAAGCTGGGCAGCGAGGTTCGCTCGCTCGCCGATGTCGTCGCGCAGGTTGTAGAGCTCCAGTTCACCCGTCTCGAAAGACTCGATCAGCTTGTAGTCGCCCGAACGGATCGCCGCCGCCGGCGCTGTGCGCCACGGCCCCGTCATGCCGCTGTACGCTTCCAAGTAGGCGGGAAAGTGCCAGTGGAGCGCCCGCGGCTCCAGTCCACCCGCGCCCTGGAGCAATTTCAGCAGGCTGACGCCATCCAGGGGCTGCGCCGGCATCTCCGCTCCCGCGATCTCGATTATCGTAGGGAAGAGATCGGTACCGATCACCGGCGTGGCTTCCTGTCTACCCGGCGCAAAGTTCCCCGGCCAGCGCACGACCAGCGGGACCCGGATTCCCCCCTCGTAGAGCATGCCCTTCGACCCGCGCAGCGGCGCCATCGAGGTAGCCGGTCCGTAGCCGCCGTTATCTGAGAAGAAGAACACGACCGTGCTCTCCGACAGGCCGAACTCGTCGAGTCTGGCGACGATGCGACCTACGCTCTCGTCAACGCTCGCCACCATCGCGGCGTACACCGGGTGGTTGTGTCTGTCATCCCCCGGTTTCCGGCGATACTTGCTCACCAGCTCGTCTTTCGCCTGCAGCGGCGTATGCACGGCGTAGTGGGATAGGTAGAGGAAGAACGGGCGGTCGTGGTGATTCTCGATGAAGCCCAGCGCTTCTGCCGTCAGCCGATCGGTGAGGTACTCGCCTTCTCGACCTGTCCCAGCCAGATCTCTGAGCTCGTTTTCGCTTCTGCGATAGGGATGGAAGTGAGTGGGAACGTGGCCGCGCCCATCGCCGGCGACGTTCACGTCGAAGCCCTGGTCGGTGGGCAGATAGCCGTGGCCGCCGAGATGCCATTTGCCGACGTGCGCCGTCGCGTACCCGACGCCCTTCAGAGCCTCCGCAATCGTCACGACGCCCGTGTCGAGCGCCGTCTTGCTGGGGGCGGGGACCAGTCTGCGCAGCCGCGCGGCGCCGCGCTCCGGACTGCCCGAGGTATAGACACCGTGTCGCGGCGTGTACTGCCCGGTGAGCAGCGAGGCTCTACTGGGCGCGCAGTTAGGGGCGTTGGCATAGGCGTTCGTAAAGACGACGCCCTCGGCGGCCAGCCGGTCGATATGCGGGGTCTCGTAGTACTCGCTCCCCATGAAACCCGCATCCCTCCAGCCCAAGTCGTCTATATAGATGAGGACGACGTTCGGCCTGGGCGCCTCCTTCCCACAGGCCGACAGCAGGACGCTCGCCATGAGAGCCGACGGTCCGACGATACTCCAGAGAGTCCGGTACGAACGCTTCCTCATCCTGTTCGCCTGTTTGTTGTGAAGGGAAGCTCGGGCGGACCAACGGTCACCGCAAGAGACACAGGATAGCCGGCTGGACTGCCACCGGGCGTAGAGGTTAACGTGGGCCCACGGAAAGCACGGAGATGCAGGAGAGGGTTCTTGACCGACGACAACCGCGACGGCGAACTCGTCCGCCAGCTGGGCACTTTCGACTCCATCATGATGATGGTGGGGATCGTCATCGGTTCCGGCATCTTTCTGACCACCGGGATCATGGCGCAGAGCATCCCGTCGGCCGGGCTGCTACTGCTGGCCTGGCTGGTGGGCGGCGTCCTCACCCTCACCGGCGCCCTGACGTTCGCCGAGCTCGGGGCGGCGATGCCGCAGGCCGGCGGCCAGTACGTCTACCTGCGCGAGGCCTACGGCAACCTCTCCGCTTTCTTGTTCGGCTGGATCCTGTTTCTGGTCTCGATGGGTGGATCGATCGCCGCGCTGGGAGTGGGTTTCGCCGAATACACGGGCTACTTCTTCCCCGCCCTCTCGACCGAGCGCGTCGTCCTTTCTGCAGAGCTCGGCATCTTCGGCGGAGACCAGACGTTCACTCTTTCGGCGGGACAGCTGGTCGCCGTCGCAGTGATCCTATTCCTGTCGGCCTTCAACTACGTCGGTGTCGCGTTCGGCAAGATCATCCAGAACGTCTTCACGGTGGTGAAGATAGGGGCGATACTCGCGTTCGTTCTTCTCGGATTAACCATCGGCAGGACCGCGTCGATCGACTACACGCTCAACCCGACGGGCCTCAGCATCGGCGGGCTTCTCGTCGGCTTCGGCGTAGCGATCATCGCGGTCTCCTGGGCCTTCGACGGCTGGCACAACATCACCTACGTCGCCGGCGAAATCGAGGACCCGAAGCGCAACCTGCCCATCGCGCTGGTCGCCGGCACACTGATCATCACCGCGCTATACCTGCTGGTGAACTTCGTCTACCTGGCGGCGCTGCCGGTGAGCGAGATGGTGGGGGTCGTGAGGATCGCGGAGCGGGCCGCGACCGCTCTGCACGGCGACGTGGCCGCCGGCCTCATCTCGGCTGCCGTGATCATCTCGATCTTCGGAGCGCTGAACGGCGCGATCTTCGCCGGCCCGCGTGTCTACTACGCGATGGCCCGCGACGGGGTCTTCTTTCGCAAGGTCGGTGAGGTCCATCCGCGGTTCAAGACCCCGGCTTTCGCTATTCTCCTACAGGCCATCTGGGCCGGCCTGCTCGCATTGACCGGAAGCTACGAGCAGCTGTTCACGTACGTCGTGTTCGTCTCTTTCATCTTTTGGATCGCGGCAGCCGCTGCGGTCTTCGTGCTCAGACGCAGCCAGCCCGACCTGCCGCGACCGTACAAGACGTGGGGCTATCCGGTCGTGCCGCTGGTGTTCATCGTCACCATGGGGGCGATTCTGCTGAATACTCTGTTCGCCAGGCCGGTGGAATCGCTGGCCGGGCTCGCGCTCACGCTGGTCGGGATTCCCGTCTACTACTCCTGGCGCAGAAGTTCGCAACGCGCCGTCTAGAACCGGAGCCGGTCGAGCATGTTGAGGAATGAGGGCGACAGGTTGACGCGAGTAGTAGTCTCTACACCGCGCGACGCCTACTTCGATGTCAGCACCCACGCGGGCGCGAACATCCCGGAGCTCGCCGATCGCGAGCGGACGATCGAGCAGCACGACGCCCTGAAAGCGACGATGGAGGGCTTCGGCTGCCAGGTCATCGATCTGCCGGAGCTGGCCGGGGATCCGAACTCGGTCTTCACCCGGGACGTAGCGCTGGCCACACCTAACGGTCACATCAAGCTGCGCATGGGGTTGGAAGCTCGCCGCGGCGAGGAAGCCTGGATGTCGGAGGCGCTCGCGGCGCTGGGAGAGCCGTGTGTCGGGGAGATCACGGCCCCGGGCACCGTCGAGGGCGGTGACGTCATCCTCATGGGGAGCGTGGCTTTCGCTGGACTCACCGGCAGGACCAACGAAGATGGCATCGCTCAGCTCAGCCGTATGTTGAGCGAGGTGGGTTACGAGATCCGTGTCGCGCGGCTTGGCAGCGAGTGGATGCACATCGGCGGCCCGATGAGCGCCGTCGGGCCTCAGCGGGTTCTCTGCTGCCGCGGCGTCTTCCCCGACGATTTCTTCAAGGGATTCGACACCGTGGAGGTCGATCCGCGAGGCCCATCGACCGGCAACGTCATCTGTCTGGCAGAGGACGAAGTCATCGCAAACGCCGCCGAGAACGCGCCCGTGATCGCTCAGCTGGAGAGAGAGGCCGTGAAGGTGCACGGCCTCGACCTGTCGGAGTTCAGGAAGGGCGCGGGCGGCCCCAGCTGTCTCGTGCTCCCGGTCGAACGAGTCTGACGACGTGAAGGTAGACTACCAGGTCGCTGAAAAACGTTCGGAGTACTCCGCCAGGGAGGCGCCGGGGGACCGACGAGCGAAGCTGGTGTTAGCGACCCGGCTCCGATCCCTACGTCAAGTCTGCGGTTCGGCAACCCGATGCCCTCGCGGGGCGCACCGAGCCCGACTGCCGGGTCGGCCGAAGCGAGCGGTCCCCCGGCGCCGACCTGACTCCACGGACTTTTTTTAGCGACCTGCTAGTGTAGGCCCACGGTGCCGGCGACCGACGCGAATAACTTCGCCGAGTCGTAGCCGATCCCGTCCTTGAACACGAGCTCGACGTTCCGCACGTCGGTGATGTCCGTCGACGGGTCCCCTCGCACCACCACGAGATCCGCCCACTTGCCGACGGCGACGCTGCCGATCCGGTCATCCATCTCCAGATAGCGCGCACCGTTCAGGGTAGCGACCTCGATCGCCTCGACCGGGGAGAACCCGGCCTCGACAAGCAGCTCGATCGCTCGCCAATTCGAGTAGCCGGCCACGATGCCGCCGTAGCCCGTAGGGTCGGTGCCCACGACCAGCAGACCGCCGGCCTCGGCGAACGCATGCTCCATCTCCATCTCCTTCTTGAAGAGGATGGACCAGTCGCTCTCTTCCTGGCTGGCGATCCGGACTCGCGTCCGCAAGTATTGCTCGCGTGCCTCCGGTACCATCGCGTCGATCGCGCCACTCGCCGCAGGCGGTCGACCCGGCGTGTACGTCTCGAAGACGGGGAGCGTGGAGGTTATCGCGACGCCGTGCCGCACGAGATGCTCGACCAACCCCTTGAACTCTGGGCCTTCGATGTCCAGATCGATCAGTGAGGCGTTCCTCGCGTTGCCCGACGGGCACGTGTCCTCCTCTTTGTCGGCCACGAAGTCGGTGCTGGCCAGAAAGCCGTGCTCGAGATCGTCTATGCCGAGCTCCGCCGCCTCCCAGAACGTCACCGCGCAGAGGTGCCCCGTCAGCTTGAAGCCGTGCGCGTGTGCCTCGTCGATGGCAGCCTGCAACTCGGCCCGCGAGATCTGCATGTACGCCTTGAACGACGTCGCACCCTCATACGCCCAGTAGGCCACCATCTTCCGCGCGTCCTCAGGGCCCGTGAGAGCCTGGACGCCGAGCAGCCCCAGGCCCGGCCCGTTCAGATATGGACTGGTGATGTCCAATCGCGGTCCGGGGATCTCGCCAGCGTCGATGACCCGCCTGAGGTTGAGGTCTACGTACGGCACCATGCTGCCGGCGGTACGGGCCGTGGTGACCCCACCCGCGAGGTAGAGGCGCGGAAAGCTGTACGCCTGCGAGTTGTAGTTCCCGCGGCCCGCGGGGTAGAACATGTGCTCGTGCATCATCACGTAGCCAGGGAGCACGGTGCGACCCGACAGGTCGAGGACCTCGGCGTCATCCGGGACATCCACGGTCGCGGCATCGCCCACGGCAACGATCACGCCGTCGCGGATGACTACGGTCTGATTGTCCATCGCCGGCGCTCCGGTGCCGTCTATGACGCGGACGCCGGCGAGCGCGACCACCGGCGCGTCGACGCTCACGAACTCCCAAGTCTGTCGCGAGAGCTCGGTCTGCGCCTCGGCGAGACCTGGAATAACGAAGAGTGCGATCAGGCAGACTGTTAACCGCATGGCTGCCTCCCCTGGGCTTGCATGGAGATGGCTGTGGCCTGTGGTGCAAGATAGGACGTGGCAAGCGCCCCGGCGAGTTCAGAAGTAGCGCGTCACAGCGAGGGACAGGTAGTCGTGCTGGCGCGGCGCGAAGGCGGGCTCGAGCGATTCGTCTCCCAGGAAAGACCCAGCTTCTACAGCCAAAGTCGCGGACGAACCGAGCCGCCAGGTGAGCGCCAGCCTGAGCACGCTGTTCGACGTCTCGCGGTCGACGAAGGCGCCGCCCTGCAGCTGACCGTCCTGCAGCAGCAGGCGCGCGCCGACGAAGAGGTCATCGGCAAAAGAGGTCGTCGCCGCGCTACCGCGGCTGTCGAACAGATACTCGGCGAAAACGCTGAAGTAGTCGGCGAAGGCGTACTCGAGACCGCCGGCCGCCGCGAGGTAACGGCCGGTCGTCGGGTTCAGCGTGACGGCCTCCAGCTTCCACAGCCAATTTCCCCTCGTCCACTGAACATCGACGCCGGTCTGGTCCACCACATCATAGTAGGGCACCAAGACCGCTCTGCCGGACGCATCCTCTCCAGGCAGAAAACCCGGCTCGCGGCGCGTACCCGAGAGGTGCGAGAGACCGAAGTCCCAGTCACCGACCGTGTGCGACCAGCGGATCGCCCAGTCCAGACGCGTGTTTCTCGCACCTGACTTGTAGACAGGCTGAGTCGCGTCCACCGGGGTTGTCGACCACAGTTGCCCGGCGCGCCCGTCGAACCTCCGCTCCCGAAACCACGGCATCAGGATGAACTCGACGGTTCCCCAGCTCTGCACTGTGGCCAGCGCCAGCATCGGTTGGCCCAGCTTCAAGTAGCCCTGACCGCCGACGACGAGATCACGCTGGTTGATGACATCCACCAGGTGCCGCGACTCGCTGACGCCCCAGAAGACCTCCCGCAGGCCCGCTTTCAACTCCCACCGCTCCCAGAAGTACGCCCAGGCCAGCTCGACGAAGTCGATGCGGTTGCGCTCACCGCTCGGGTCCCAACGCACGTACGGTTCGACCCTCAAAATCTGCCGTCCGCGATCCCACGTGTGCTGAAACTCGGCATCTAATACGAGCGCCGTCTCGTACGCCGGTCCGAATAGCCGGCCCTCGCCGGTGACCTCGGCGCGCCACTGGGCCAGCAGACCCTGCGCCGCGAACCCAAGCGCCAGGGCAGCCACGCCAAACGCCCGGACCCCGACTCGAACCGCCGTCGACATCTCTACCTCGCACGCGCCAGCCCGTTGGGGCTGAAGTCTCGCTCGCTCAGACCCGTGTCGAACGCGTAATCGCTCCAGGTCAACGTCGTCGTTCGCCCGGTCTGGTGGTTGGTCATCGTCATCTGGTCCGCCCGCCAATACGTGCCGGCGATGTGGCGGTACCCGGTGAAGAGCAACGTCTTCAGCAGCTCGCCGTTTTTGTCGTAGTAGTCGATGCGCAGGGGTCGGTACCCTTCCTGGTCCACCCAAACCGTCTGCCGCGAATAGCCCGAGCTCGAGTCCACCGGCCGGCGCTCCACCACGAACGTCTCGTCGTCGTCCAGCGTCTCATCGCCAGCGTAGCGGTACGTGAACTTGTCGACTTCCTGCGAACCGATGTCCTCGTAGGCGAACTCGCTTCCCATGAACGAGCCCGCCCGATTGCCCGCCGCGATTCGCTTTACCCGCTTCAGCGACGGTAGGTACAGCCACTGGTCGTCGCTCTCCTGCGGGTGGCTGAAGGTAAGAAGAGCGGTGCCGTCCAGATCCCGAGGATTCTCGAAGACGATCAGCGTCCTGTCGCCGTCACCGTTCATCGCCAGGCCGCTCACCCGCATCTCGCGTGTCCGCTCCCTGCCGTCGCGGGTGCGGAGCACCATAGTCAAGCGCGCTGTGTAGTCGGTGTAACCGCTACTGCGCCGCTCGGCCTCGCGAGCAATGGCCAGTCCACGCTCCTCCGCCGTCTGGGCCGGGGTCGGTGACGAGTCCGCCAATGGCAGGATCAACACGGCGCACCAGCCCAGACGGCGCAGCATCTGCAACCTCGATGTATCTATGTTCATGAGCGAACGCCTCCTGCGTCTCTTTCGAAGCGTGCGATCGTCGTTCTGATTTCCGCCAGGCGGCGGCGATGATCGCCGGGAACACGAACAGGTCGGCTGTGACCGCGGTGATCGCGCTCACCATCGTCATGAAACCGACCAGGAAAAGAACCTCGAAGCGTGACCCCATCAGCAGCGAGAAGCCGGCACTGACGATCAGCGTCGTCATGAGGATCGCCGGGCCCGTGTCGCGGACGGCAGTCCGCAGAGCAGGCCGTGTTTGCATCCCCTCACCTATCGCGCGCCGGAAGCGGCTGAGCACGTGGATCGTGTCGTCGACGGCCAGCCCGAACGAGATCGAGCAGACGAGGATCGTGGAGGGCTTGAGGGCAAAGCCGGCGATCTTCATCACGGCCAGCAGGACCAGCAGCGGGAAGAAGTTGGGGATCAGCGCGACCAGCCCGTGCCTCAGTGAGCGGAACATGAAGCTCATGACCGCGAAGATAAGGACGATGGCGATGACCAGGCTCGGGCCGAAGTTCCTCAGTACCTGGGCCGAGTAGTTCTGGATCAGCTTCACCGTGCCCGTCGAGTAAGCGCTCCCTACAGGCGGCGGATTCGACTCCAGGTACCGATCGACCCTGCGCAGAAACGGCAGCATGACTCGCGACCCCGCATCCCGCACCATGACGATCACCTGTGCCTCGCCGTCCAGCTCGCGGTACACGTCGCTGAAGAAGTCGGCGTCCTGCAACTCGGCCAGGAAGATGAGTTGGCCCGCCTCCTCGACCGTCGCGGGGAGCGCCTCGTCCGCACCATCACCGTCCAATGCCGCGCGCCGCAGCTGCCTGAGCAGACCAGGTAGCGCAAACGAGTTCACGACGGCGGGCTCGCTGGCCACGTACTCCTGAAACCCCTCCATCCAGCGGAGCGCCTCGGGATGATGAAGCGGCCGCTCGTCCGTCTGGCCTAGGAACAGCACGACCTGATAGATCCCGAATCCGTTTTCCTCGACCCAGATCAAGTCGCGCCTGACCCCGGCGCTCTTCTTGAGATCATCGATCAGATAGGAGTCGACGCGCAGCGACAGGCCCAGACCGGCACCGATGAGCGCCACGATAGCGAAGGCGACGAGGACTTTGCGCGCCGGCCGCACCGCCAACCCCGCGGCGCCATCGACGATCCAGCGAGCCCAGGGGGCCTGCAGTCCGCGATCGTTGAAGCGCCTCCTCGTATAGAAGCTCAAGAGCACGGGGAGCAACGTCATGCTGAACCCGTAGGTCAGGAAAATCGCCACGGCGGTGAAAATGCCGAAGTCCATCACGATCCCGATCCGCGTGCCCACCAGGCTCAGGAACCCGATCGCCGTGGTCAAAGACGTATAAAAGCAAGGCGTCACGAGTTCGGAGAAGGCCGACACGACCGCGTCGGCGTTACCGGTCTGCTGCGCTCGCAGTTGCCGATAGCGCGACAGCAGGTGAACGATGTCACTACCCCCGACCACCAGGACGATGATCGGGATGAAGCCGGTCAAGACCGTGACCGGCTTCCCGGCGAGACCGATCAACGCCACCGTGCTCAGGTAGGCCGGCACGACGGAGGCCAGACACAAAACAACTTGACCCAGGTGACGGAAGAAGAAGAAGAGGACCGCGAGGAATACGAGCAGGCCGGCCCCAACGAACAGGCGTTGATCCTCATCGAGCAGCTTGGGGATGCGCGAGCGGGTGATGGGAACCCCGCTCAGCGCGAACTCAGCTCTGTCGCCGGCAAGCGCCTCCAACTCGCTCTGCAGCGTCTCGTCGATCTCGCGCCGCCTCTGGTCGTCCTCCATGTCGCGCGGATCGAGGGTCCCGTGGATCGCGAACACAGTCTGCTCCGCATTCCACAGGTAGCCGCGATAGAGATCGTCGTCCCGGTGCTCGGCCAGGACCCGGCGGACGTACGCGTCGCTCAGCCGTTCTTCTTCAATCAGCGTATGCACGTGCAGGATGCTCTCGCCGTCTTCCTCCACGACCTCTGCCACCTCGACGCTGCCGACCCACTGAACGCCGAGAAGGCCGGCCTCCTCGAAGTAGCGGGCCGCCTGTTGCAGGTCGCGATAGAGGGCGACCCCAGGCGGCCGCGAGTCCTTCCAGAAGACAGAGATCTGCGCGTCCTCTTTGTGGAAGCTCTGCTTGTAGCGGTCGTACCGTTCCCGCTCGGGCCCCCAACCGGGGAAGAACTGCTCCATGGTGTAGTCGATCGGCACGCGACCGGCGCCGACGGCGACGATAAGGAACAGGGCAACGTTGAGCGCCAGCACCTCTATCCGGTGCTCGACCAACCAGCGGAAGTACCTGTCTCGTAGGTCTTTCATCGGGCGGCGCCTCCGTCCCTTGGTACATCCTCTCCGGCCGGCTTCCTCCTAGGTCACGGCCGAAGCGAGCGGAACTCGCTGGACCTACGATGGCGAGGCGTCATCAAGCGGGAATCAAGCGGAGGCATGGGTTGGGGGGGCGGAAATGGCGACGGCGGAACCCTCGGGATTCCGCCGTCAGCCCTGTTTTCGGGGACGATGCGGCCTAGGGCCTCTCTTCCGGCGGCCAGGCCGGTAGCTCGCCCAGCCTGCCTCGCAGCTCGTCCATGAACGCGTAGTCGTGCTCGTCGGCCCGCATGGGAGTAAGGACAATGTAGTCCTGGATATAGTAGAGGACGTCGGTCGCGCCGGGCGGCAGCTCGGTCATCTCGGGCACCTGAAGCAACCAGACCTGTCTGGGACCCTCTTCGCCCTCGCCGATGAGCGGCGGCGCCTTCTCGAAATAGCGGCCTCCCAACCCTGAGGCGCGGGGCGCGACGCGGATGCCCTTGATCTCCGACGGTAACTTCTGCGGCAGGGCGACCGTCAGGTACTGCCCAGCCTCCAGCCCCAGTGCGAGCTCGCTGCGAGCCAGCTGCGCGACCCAGTCGGCCAGCGCCTGCACCGCTTCCTCCTCGCTATCGTCCAATCCGGAGATGGCGATGGCCGGGACGCCGATGATCGCCGCGATGCGCGCCGCGCCAATGGTACCGGAACCGAACCACGCCGGGCCGAGGTTGGGGCCGCCGTTCGGCCCGGAGATGACGAGGTCCGGCGGATCGTCCCTCAGGATGCCGCCCAGCGCCAGCGCCACACAGTCTGCCGGGTATCCGTCGACCACGTGCACCTCGACGCGCCTGCCGCCCTCTTCAAACGGGCCCGACCAGATCAGCTCCGATTCCAGAGACCGTTTGCCCATCGAGAGGCTCATGTGATGTGTCGTGCCGCTGCGATTCTGGGCCGGGATGACGACGTAGACCTCTGCGAAACCCGCCAGGGTCCGAGCCAGCGGAGCCACGCGGTCCTGCAGCTCTTCGACGCCGTCGTCGTTGGTTATGACGATTCTCAGAGGACGCTCTTGCTCCGAGCTGGCCGTCTGTGCCCTGAGCCAACCGACACAGCACGGCTGCGACAGAAATACGAACAGTCCCGCCCAGCAGAGACCCAGCCACGACTTCGACCGACCAAGCTTCATCGCCTTCTCTCCTCTAGCAGACGTACTAAGCCCACGACCATACAATCTGTACACACGCGTACTCGATGGTCAGTGTGCTACGACACAGACAAACTGTTGCTTGAACTAGCTTACAGGGGAACTGCGCGCCAGGGCAGTGACAGCTTCAGGAGGTCGAAGCCGCGGTCACAACGGTCGGTCCGTTGCGGATCCAGCCGCAGAACCAGGCGACCGGGGCCGGCCCCTCTCCGACTACGTTACCCTCGGGGTCGCGGAGGACCGTGTAGGTAAGCCCGCTAACGGCGCCGACGACACCCCATTCGGGATGCTGGATAAGCATCCGGCAGGTCAGTTCGTTCGCTTCGGCGAGCCGGGCCTGCTTGGCATCGAAGAAGAGGACCACGCCGATGTATCCTCTTGCGGGGCAACGACTTGGATAGACAGCCGGCGACACTTGCGTGACTTCGGCTACTCTGCCGACACCATCTCGATCGGTGACCCCACCGCGGAGACAGGCGCCCGCATACCTCCGTTCGGCCCACAGCTCCACTAGCTGCTCGAGAGCTTCCATGGTGAGCATGGGAGTGGGGTGATCGAGCCAGGTCGTGTCCGCCGATACGCGGGCCGAGGGAGATGGTCGCATGGAGGACGACGGTGCCGAGCATGCGAGAGCGGTGGCGATCGCTACTAGGAGGGACACAGCGCGGAGCATCTTTTTCTTCTCCTGGCGGGCAGTGCTTGTCGCGGCAAAGGACGAATGCCCATTCCGTTCGGCAAGGAGATGTGTGGAGAGGGAAAGTGGGCGGTGAGCACGAGGAGGGCCGCTCACCTAACACCTACCCCGCACTCGTGCTAACGGTCCTGGCCGTTTTACGATCGCAGAAATTTGCGAGGGGTCCGACACGTTTCTCGACGCAGCAATGCGTGCACACGTACCGCTCGCGGACCGGCGAAAGGCGGGGCCGGGCCGGCGACGTAACTCGCTGCAACAACTGAGGTTGGAGGCAAGGAGAAGACCTGCACGGTACACACGACGCGAGTGGTGGGACCGTTCGTGCAGGCCGCCTCACGAACAGTAAACACGCGTTCCTTTTGTGCAGTACAGGCCCGGCCGTCGCTGGAACATAATGCGAGCGAAACTGTCGGTCGCAGCCGGTCGTAGTGTCGAGACCGATACAGCATCTGGAGACGACCACCATGGGCTGCACATACCGTACGATCAACGCCGGGGCTCTGACTCTGACACTTTTGATACCGACCTGGAGTGTAACAACGGCATACGCTCAGAGCGGGACACTGATGGAGCAGATCGAGCGCCACCTGGAGAAAGTGCGCGAGGGTCTCACAGAGGTTCGCCGCGACATCCACAGACATCCGGAAGTCTCCGGCCAGGAGGAGCGGACGGCCGGGGTCGTGGCGGAGCGGCTGCGCTCGCTGGGTCTCGAGGTGCAGACGGGTGTTGGGGGGCACGGGGTCGTGGGCCTTCTGAAGGGCGCAAAGCCTGGTCTGACAGTAGCTTACCGAGCCGACGTGGACGCGGTCTACTCGAATGCACCTGATCCCGTACCCTTCGCCTCCCAGACGCCCGGAGTCCGCCACATCTGCGGACACGACATACACACGGTCGTTGCCCTGGGTATCGCCGAGGCGCTCACGGCCATCCGAGACGAGTTGCCCGGGACGGTGAAGTTCATCTTTCAGCCCGCCGAGGAGAACATTCAAGGCGCCCTCGCGATGATCGGGGACGGGGTACTCGAGGACCCCGCACCTGAGGCGATCTTCGCGTTCCACTCCGCACCACTCGAAGTTGGCCAGATCGGAAGCGTGGAAGGGCCGGCGCTACCCGGCCTCGACCAAGTCACCGTGACGCTGCGCGGTGCGGGCGACCTGAGTGACGCCGCTCGAGACTATGCCCGGGCGATCAGCGCGGTGAGCACGGGCGATGCCGTCGCACCCACCGACTACGTCCTGGCGATGATCGGCAGGCCGACGGCGGACCCGGAGCGCGGCACCCGGGTTATCTCGGGCATGGTGAGAGCCGGGAGCCCCGCTGCGCGCGCCCGCGCCAAGGAAGGAATCGCAGAGCGGCTGGCCGCACTCAGCCTGGACGGCGTCTCTCACGAGCTTGACTACGAAGAGCAGGTTCTCCCCGACATGGTCAACGATCCGGAACTGGTGCGAAGCACCCTAGCAGCGATCCGCTCCGTTGTCGGCCCGGAGGGGCTGCTCGAGATCAACGAGATAACGCCGTACTTCGGCGAAGATTTCGCCTACTACCAGCAGCGCATCCCGGGTGCGATGTACTGGCTCGGCGTCTCGAACAGCGCGGCCGGCACCTCCGGCATGCCACACAGTCCCGACTTCGTGGCCGATGAGGAATCTATCTTCGTCGGTGCGAAGGTGATGGCCGCGCTGCTCCTCGATTATCTCGAGCGCCACTGAACCCGACACACCGGATATCTCGACCCGTTCGACGGTCGTGCGGGCTCGACACGTTCGTCGTTGCCATGAGACACGGCCGCAGAGTCCGAGAGGTCAGTGCGAAAGCGGTCTTTGCACGTTTGAACGATGGGCATGTTACTTGACCATCGTTGTCACGTCGTAACGCAGCCGTTTTTCCTCGCCGCACCGGACGACCGATGTTTCGAGGAGGTCACCGATGAATCGAACGCGACGCGCCGCCGCTCACGCGGGCTGGGTAATCCCATTTCTCTTCGTTCTTGCCGGATGCTCAGAGGCAACTTCACCCACCGGGCTGACGGTATATGGTGGGCCCGACAACCCGGCGCGGGACGGCAGCTACACCGCGCCAATCCTCAGTGAGAACGGGATCGCTTCATTGGAGCCGGTGATGCTGGGGGGTGTTGAGCAGTGGATCCTCATTCGGGGGTATGACGTAGACAATCCGATATTGATCTTTCTACACGGCGGACCGGGAAGCCCCGGAATCCCTTATGCCAAGTACTCGATGGGCGGTCTGGAGCGGCATTTCACGATGGTGACGTGGGACCAGCGAGGCTGCGGGAAGTCGTATTATGCCGGCATCGATCCTGGGTCGATCACCCTTGAGCAGATGCTCTCGGACACGCACGATCTCATTATGATGATGAGAGAACGCTTCGGGCAGGAAAAAGTGTATCTGATGGGGATCTCATGGGGATCGATACTTGGCGCCTTCACCGCCCGAGATCACCCTGAGCTGCTTCATGCCTACATAGGGATCGGGCAGGCGGTCAACGCCGAGCGGGGTGTCAGAGTGGCGCACGAAGCCGCTCTCGCCAAAGCAAGCGAGCTGGGCCACCAAGAGGCGATCCAGTCGCTATCGGGAATGCAAGTGGATCCCGTCGACTGGGATCAGATGGGCACGCTCTTCTACTGGCTCGAGGAATTCGGCTACGGCGACCTTCACGACACGTCGCAGTACCCCGCACTGGTCGACAGCCTGAGGGCAGCCACGGAGTACACGCCGGCAAATATCGCCAACGACGACAACTGGCGGGCGCTCTACGCCTCGTCGCTGCTCCTCTCCGACCAGACTTGGCTGTACACACTGGACCTTATCAACCAGTTGCCCGCGTTCGACATTCCCATCTACTTCCTCGCCGGGAGGTTCGACTACAAGACCCCCGCCGTGCTGGTCCAGGAATACCTGGCCGCGCTGCAGGCGCCAGCCAAACAGATCTTCTTCTTCGAGAATTCGTCGCACATGCCGAACATCGAGGAGCGGGAAGCCTTCCACAGCGCATTGATCAACGGCGTCCTCGCCGGGACCTCTCAGCAGCACTGACCCGCTCCCGACTTCGTGGCGGATGAGGACTCGATCTTCGTCGGCGCGAGGGTGATGGTCGCGGTGCTACTCGATTATCTCGAACGTCACTGAACCCGGGACCCAGCCAGGCGTCCCGGCAGGTCCGGCAGCGCTCCCCTACCGCGTGCCCCTCAGCGGGCCACCGATAAGCAACCTGAACTGCCAGGACCGGTTATAGGGGATCGATGTCTCGAAGGCGTCGGAGAGACCCAGCGCATATCGGACATCGAGCGCAATGAAGCGGCCGCTGTCCAGCCAGCGGCCCGCCATCACTCCGAACGGCATCGACCACTCCGTCGATTCGGCGCGGTCACAGTCGAGAAGCGCGACCTCGGATTCGCAGCCGATCTTGAAGGCCAGGTCTATTCCGATATACCCTCTGAGTCGCAGGTCCCCACCGTAGGCCGGCACGACGCCACCGACCAGCAGCGGGATCTCTATGTAGTCCAGTCGAATCCCCTTACCGCCCTTCTGCACCCAGTTAGCCTCGAGAGCGACCACCGAATTCCGGAACGTGCGCCAGCCGGCGAACAGTCCAGCCGTCCCTCCCCATCTCGAGTCGGTGTTGACGGAGCCCCCGAACAGATCGCCTACGGTGGCACCACCCGAAACACCTCCGATTATGTCACCGGCGCGCTGTGCCAGCGCCGGACTCGCCACAAGCACGCTGAGGACTGCGGCTAGGGCCAATACTCTATTTCGTACCATTTCGCTTTCCCCGATCTCGTAGGTGGTTAGCTCTGCGTGCGCCAATCTAGGGCCCGGGTCGACCTGCAGACAACCCTATTTCCCCTCAATAACTCCAGGGACGGAGCCCAATCACGCCCCAGTAACTCAGGTAGAGAACTGCCGCGGTGTTCGCCAGCGAGACGAGCAGCGCGTGAAGCCAGACGCCCCTGTGGATCTCCCATTTGCGGGCCCGCACAACCTGCACCAGTCCGGTAAGCGTCGCAGCAGCGAAGACCAGGGTCAGCAGGAAGAATCCCACCGACAGCGCCGTAGGTCGACCGAGCTTCACTATCGGGTCGTCCATGGAGAGCATCAAGACGAAGAACCCTGCCACCAGCGAAAGAACCGCAAGCAATGGAAAAGTACGCACGCTCAGGTGCCGGGCGCCTCTCAACCGGCCCAGCAATTTCCGCGGTACCCAGACGAGAGCGAAAGCCACGGAGCTCGCCATCAAGGCGACGCAGAGAATCAACAGGATCCAGCGGAGCCAGAGGCGCAGCACCGGAATGGAGCCGTAGTTCCCGACAAGAGCGTCGCCAAATCCCTGTGCGATGACCCGCCCATCACCATCAGCGATGAACGCGACGGTGGCGACCGGATCGTTCTCTCCTCTGAATTGACCCTCCGCCACAGGAATCAGCTCCTCTCCTTCGCCCCCCAAGGCGGGCCGGATCCATGGACGGCCCTCCCGTACATAGACTTGCACTAGCCCCGTAAAACGCTCGATGAAGCGCGATAGCTCAACCCGCGGTGTAAGCGGCTCGTAATAGCCGGTGATCGTCGCCACTGCTTCCCCCGTCGCCTCCGCAACCGGAGGCACCTGCGCCTCGAGGTCTCTGACCAGGTAGCGCTGGACGAGCTTCCGTATGTCGCTCAACGCCCTGCTGGCTCTGTTGATCATCACCGCGTAGCCGACTCCTGCGTCCGGCATATAGCCGTAGCTGGCCAGGTACGCGTTCATCCCGCCGTCGTGGCCATGGAACAGGAAACCGCCCCTCGCGCTCGTGAAGTTCCCCAGCCCATAGCCGGCCCGCATGCCCGCTCGGGCGGCGAGAGTCGTTCCTGGTGTCTCCATCCGCTCGAGTGAGGCAGGGCTGAGAAGCGTCGAGTCACCGACCGTGCCACGGTTCAAGAAGAACTGCAGCAGGCCGGCCATGTCTTGGGCCGAGGCGTTGACCGCTCCGGACGGCCGCATGCCGATGTGCCAGTACGGCAACTCCGTCACCCCGTCGCTCCCGTATCCCTTGGCCAGCTTCTCCTCGACCTCGTCAGTCAGGAAAAAGCTCGCAGTCGTCATCCCCAGCGGGTCGAACAGGTTCGCCTGCACGAAGTCCTCGAAGGGCTGCCCGGCAACTTCCTCTACTACGTATGCGGCGAAGGCCGGACCGGAGTTGGAGTAGGAGAAGTGTGTTCCCGGCTCCCAACGCGAGGTTCGCGAATCGGGATGGTAGTCGAGCGCTTCGCGAAGCGTAATCGTCGGCGTGGCGCTTACGTACTCTGTCAGGTGGATGTCGTCGAACCCACTCGTGTGCTCCAGCAGGTGCACTAGCCGAAGCGGGGCGCTCTCCTCCCAGCGATTCTCGAACTCGATCTCGGGGGCGAGCTCGCTCACCCTGTCGTCGAGGCTCAGCCGACCACGCTCCTGCAATAGCAACACGGACAGCGAGACGAAGCTCTTGGAGATGGAACCCTGCCGGAAGAGGGTTTCGCCGGTGACGGGCGTTTCCGCCTCAACGTGGGCCAGGCCGACTCCCCCCACCCAGATGACTGAGTCCCGGGTGACGAGGGCAATTCCCGCGCCCGGCGTGTTGGTCTCCTCCAGCACCCGGCGAATCGCCCCCTGCAATTCCTCTATTCTCGCCGGCGTGCTTTCCTCCGGTTGCCCCTCCTCGACCTGTACTCCACTCGACCACGCCAACAGGGACAGCAGCATGGCTGCGAACGCGAGCCTGCCCGATCTCCACGGGAACCTCTGGTGCATGAGCACAGGTGACCTCCGCGCTGGGACGTTGTCCGAATATCGAGACGTTCGGAGTCGTTGCCAGCGACAAAATGGGACCGCGCCTGCCCAGCATCAATTGGGCACCCGACATTCTGTACGCGCTGGTCCTCGCATCCCCAGAGAGACCGCCCCATCTTACACCACATGACCGACGAGCCCGATCGCCTGGGGGCCGCCCTCGCCGATCGGTACTCTATCGAGCGCCAGCTCGGTAGCGGCGGGATGGCCACCGTTTATCTCGCTCGGGACCTCAAGCACGAGCGTTCGGTCGCCGTGAAGGTTCTGCGCCCCGAGCTCGCGGCGGTGCTCGGGGCCGAGCGGTTCCTGCGCGAGATCAAGATCGCCGCGAAACTCAGTCACCCCCACATCCTGCCGCTCCACGACTCAGGCCAGGCCGACGGCTTCCTCTATTACGTAATGCCGTACGTCGAGGGCGAGTCGCTGCGCGATAAGCTCGAGCGCGAGAAGCAGCTCTCCCTGGACGAAGCGCTGAAGATAACCGGGCAGGTCGCCTCGGCCCTCGACTACGCGCACCGGCAGGGCATCGTCCATCGTGACATCAAGCCCGAAAACGTCCTGCTGCACGAGGGCGAGGCGATGGTGGCCGATTTCGGTATCGCGCTGGCGGTGCGGGCGGCGGGCGGCGAAAGACTGACCGAGACGGGACTGTCGCTGGGCACGCCGCAGTACATGAGCCCGGAGCAGGCGACGGGCGACATGCCGCTCGATGCGCGGAGCGATGTCTACTCGCTGGCCAGCGTGCTGTACGAGATGCTGGCGGGCGAGCCGCCCTACACCGGCCCTACGGTACAGGCGATCCTGGCGAAGTTGGTGATGGAACCGGCGCGCGACCTGCGCGCGGTCCGCGACACGGTGCCGGACGGTGTGGCCCTGGCGGTGATGAAAGCACTGGCGAAGCTTCCAGCCGACCGCTTCGCCGGCGCCGCTCAGTTCGCCGAAGCGCTGACCAGCCCGAGCGCCGCCGTGGCACTCGCCGAGGAGCGAGCCGCACGCACCGTTAGCGAGCCCGCGCTGCGGATGCGCCGGCGGCAGGCAGTGACCGACTGGCGAATTGCGGGCGCTTGGCTGGTCGCGTCGCTGGCGGTGATCGCCGCGCTCTGGGGGTGGCTGCGGCCAACGCCCGAGCCTCAGCTGGCCCGCTTCGTCGTGGCGTTCCCCCCCGACCAGGGGATTTCGGCGGCCCACGCCGGAACATCGGTCGCCGTTTCCCCGGACGGCGCCAGCTTCGTCTACGTCGGCGATTGCCGGGATGGGCGTTGTCTGTACGCTCGAGAGATCGGCGAGCTCGAGGCCAGACTGTTGCCAGGTACGGAGGATGCTCGCGACCCGTTCTTTTCACCGGATGGCCGTTGGATAGGGTTCGGCGCCGAGGCCAAGCTCAAGAAGGTTGCACTGGCGGGAGGCTCGCCGCTGACGATCGCGGAAAGCAGATCTAGCTCTGGAGCAACATGGACCGTCGATGACATCATCGTCTTCGCTCCGGAGCCGGAATCAGGTCTTTGGAAGGTCCCGGCCTCGGGGGGAGCGGCAGAACCGATCACCCAGATCGATGCCGCCTCGGATACGATCGCCCACCGCTGGCCGGAAGCACTGCCGGGCAAGAAGGCCGTCCTCGTCACAATCTCCAGGCAGGCTCAGCCCCCAAGCATTGCCGCGCTCTCGCTCGAGACAGGCGAGCTCAAGCCAGTGCTAGAGGGCGCGACCCACGCCCGCTACGCGAAATCCGGGCACCTGCTCTATAGCACCGCCGAGGGCGATCTCCTAGCGGTGCCGTTCGACCTGTCAAGACTCCAGGTTACGGGACCGCGCGTCCCGATCCTGGATGACCTGACGGTCAAGCGCGTGGGTGGTGGGGCTGAGTTCTCGATCTCCGATAACGGAACCTTGGTCTACATCTCCGGCACTGGCACGCACAGCAATCTCGTGCTCGTGGACCGCCAGGGGGTGGAGCAGCTCCTGTTCGAAGAACTCTTTGTGCCGCTGACCCCGCGTTTCTCGCCAGACGGCCGACGAATCGCACTGACGACTCAGCGGGCCGGCACACAAGACATCTGGATTCTGGAGTTGAGTTCCCGAAGGTTGACGCGGCTGACCTACGATGGGGTGAACTACTACCCGCAGTGGTCAAGGGACGGGACACGCGTGCTGTTCTCCTCGGTGCGGTCCGGAACCCGGGGGCGCGACCTGCTTTGGAAATCGGCGGACGGCAGCGGAGAGGCGCAGCCGCTCCTCTCGCTCGACGGCAACCAATGGGAGGGTCTCATATCACCCGACGGTCGCTGGCTGGTCTACAGGGAGGTAGGTGAGGAGACCGGTCGGGACATACTCGTAGTCCCCCTGGACGATGAGCAAAACCCGCGACCCCTTGTCCGAACGCCCTTTGATGAGCGATCGATCGCCCTCTCACCGAATGGGCGCTGGCTGGCCTACAACTCGGATGAGTCGGGCCAGGATGAGGTCTACGTTACCCCCTTCCCCGAGGGGGGCGGGCGCCGGATGGTCTCTTCCGGCGGTGGCCGAGAACCGGTTTGGTCGTCCGACGGTCGCGAGCTGTTTTACCGCAGCGGTGATAGACTCATCTCGGTTGCCGTAGAAACGGAGCCGGCCTTCAGCATCGGGACCCCAGAGACGTTGTTCGAGCGGCCGTTCCGGTCGTTCATGACCCGTGCCTCCTACGACATCCACCCCGACGGCGACCGGTTCGTCATGATGACCGCAACGGAATCGGTGAGCTTAGTCGTCGTGCTCAATTGGTTCGAGGAATTGCGGCGTCCGATGAACTAGGGCGCACAGGCACCCGTTTCCCATCCTGTAATTCCATCACTCAACTTCGCTCAACAGGCGCTCGAGCTGCGATTCGAGCTCGCCCGTGCCGACCTCCTCGACCTCCAGGGGCAAGCCGAGATACGCCGCGATGCCTTCGGCCTTCCGGTTTAGATCTGCGTCGGGGGCCTGGCGCAGGTAGGTCACCGAGGTGAAGCCGGCGAAAAGCTTCGCCTTTAGCGATGGGGTGCGGCCTAGCCCCATCTCGCGGACCACGACCTCCTCCCAGTTCCGAACCAGGAAGTCGGTGAGGAAGTAGGTCGTCGGGCTCCGCTCGGCGAGCTTGGAGAAGCGGCGGCCGCACAAGATCTCGTAGCAGTGCTCGCCTGCTAGCCGCTCCGCCCGATGGCGTTCCAGCACACGATCGAGCTCGCCGGCGGTGCCGCAATCGCCGTACACGACGATCACCTTTCGGTAGCGGTTGCGGATCCGCTCGAGATGCTCATCGACGGCGGCGACGATGCTCGCCGGCCGCATGTGGTAGGTCGCCGGGACCCCGTACAGGTCGGCCTGCCAGCCGCGCTCGGCGAGGATGCGGCGCACGTCCCCGGCCAGCGCGCCGCAGACCACGAGCGCGACCGGCGAAGGCTGGGGATCCGGCGTCACCCCAACCCCTCCAGGTCGGGGAACGTCATCGCGGCCATGAAGGTGTCGTTGAAGTCAGGGTGTCCGGACAGCTCCAGGTACTCGGTGTGGAACGGTATCTGGAAAGCGACCTCCCGCTCCCTGAACGAGAGCAACGCCGCCTTCGCCCCCTCGATGGCTGCGTTGCCTACTCCGCGCACCGCGTTCTCGGATACCGGCGGCACCAGCCCCAGGCTCCGGGCGCTTCGCGGATCGAGGGCCGCGCCGAACGAGCCGGCGAGGTAGACGTCGGCCAGCTCGTGCGGCTCGACCTTCTCGTGGCCCAAGACGATTCGGACCGCTGCCGCCACGGCAGCGATCGCGGATTGTAGCTCGCGGATGTCACGCTGGCCGATGTAGATGCCCTCGGCCAGCCGGAAGGCCCGCGCGCCCTCGATCTCCTCGAGGCGGTCGGCCAGAGGGTTACCAGTCAGCTCTTCAGCAGAGCCGAGGCGGCCGCTGCGGTCGAGCAGTCCGGCCCAGCGCAGCTCGGCGACGGCGTCGACCAGACCGGAACCGCAGAGGCCTCTGGGAGCCCCGCCGCCGATCACCTCCAGCTCGATCGCCGGACCGAGCTTCACGCGTGCGACAGCTCCTTCGACGGCGGCCATGCCGCAGCGGACGCCCCCACCCTCGAAGGCGGGTCCGGCGGGCGCCGAAGCGACGACGACCCTGCCGTCGTAGCCGAGGGCGACCTCGGTGTTCGTACCGAGGTCGATGAGCAGACGCGGTCGATCGCCCCGAACTATATCGGTGGCGTGGAGGCCCGCCACCGTGTCGCCTCCGGCGTAGGCGCCAATCATCGGGAAAGACTGCAGTCGCGCCTGCGGATGAATGGCGAGCTGAGGACCGCGCCGATCTTTCGCCACGGTATCGACGCGGAGATCGGCCGCCGCCACGTCGAGTGGCTCATCGAAGACAGTCTCGAATGGCGCGACGGACAGCGGATACGGATCCACGCCGAGCAGCAGGTGAAGCATGATCGAGTTTCCGGCCACCACGCACTCGTAGACGTTGCCGGGGAAAACGCTGGCGGCGACTCCCAACCTGGCGACCAGCTGGTTCATCGTGTCGACAGCCATGCCCTGAAGCTCGAGCGCGCCGCCGGGGCGCGAGCGGGCGTAAGCGGCCCGGCTGATCACGTCGGCGCCGGCGGCGACCTGGCCATTTACGATGCTTGCGGCCGCGACGATTGTGCCGTCGACGAGATCGACCAGGGCGCCCGCCACCGTCGAAGTGCCGAGGTCGAGAGCGACGCCAAAAGGCTGCGGCACGCGATCGTTTGCAATGACATCGATCTGCCAGCTACCACAGACGATCGCCTTCGCGTCGCCACCCTCGCCCCCGGACTCCAGCTCTTCGATCCTCACCCGCGGCTCCACGGCGATGGCACGCTGGATACCTTCCACTACGGAACGGGGGTGCTCAGCAGGAGCGGGCACCTGGCAGACGGTGTCGCCCTCGAGCTCAGCCCGGCACGCCAACCTCCAGCCGTCGGCCAGCTCGTCGCGTGAGATGTGCTGGGAATCCTCCGGCGACGCGGGGACGTCGCCCTCCAATACTCTTAGCCGACAGAGCCCACAGGTCCCGTAGCCACCACAGGTGGAGTCAACTGTGGTCCCCGCCCAATGGGCGGCGGCCAGCAGCGTCGTCCCCGGCGCTACCCGAGCCTCCTGTCCCGAAGGTTGGAAGCGTACCCGGAGTTCCGGCGACCCCATGTCGGTTCAGTCGATCAGGAAGAGGGCGAGCTCGGTCGCGCTCGCCGCGTCCGGCGCGTAACCGTCGGCGCCGATCTCGTCAGCCCACTCCTGGGTGACGGGCGCGCCGCCGACGATCACCTTGACCTCGGGTCGAAGGCCGGCGTCCTCGAGAGCCGCGACAGCGTTCTTCTGCTGCGGCATCGTCGTGGTGAGGAGCGCGCTCAGGCCGACGATGCAGGGCTTCAGCTCCCGGGCGGCGTCAACGATCTGGTCGACGGGCACGTTCTTGCCCAGGTCGTGCACGTCGAAGCCCACCGTCTTGGCCATCGCGCCGACGATGTTCTTGCCGAGATCGTGCAGGTCTCCTTGCACCGTGGCCAGTACGAGTCGGAAGGAAGGTGCTCGAGCCTCCTGGCTCTCCAGCAGCGCCGGCTCGACCAGCTCGCTGCAGCGCGCGAAGATGTCGGCGGCGACGACGACCTCGGGCAGGAATGCTTCGCCGCACTTCCAGCGCCGCCCCAGCTCGAGCATCGCTTCGGCGAGTCCCGATTCGAGGATGGCGCGTGGGCTCTCACCCGACTCCAGCAGGCTCCGCGTTACTTCCAGTGCGCCATTCTCGTCCTGCGTCAGGATCGCCTGCCGCAAATCTGCGAGAAGCTCATCCATCAAGGCCGCCTCCTCCCTCCTCCTCGTAACGCTCGATGACAGCGCGGATCTCTGCGTCTACTTCTTCGTCCATGTATTCTGCCCGGTGGCCGTCGAATATCTCGCTCACCCGTGCACGTGCCGCTTCCCGGGGGCCCGGCGACCCGGCGGACTCCCACTCGGACCACTCGCTCCGGTCGAACAGGCGCGGCAACCACAGTCGCCGCATGGTGTCCAGCGTGTGCCGCTGGCTCAAGAACTCGCCGCCCGGGCCTGCCGCTTCCAGCACGTCCAGCACGTCTTCCTTAGTGTCGGCCCGCTCACCGAGCAGATAGCACAGGAGCTCGAAGATCTCGGCGTCGAGCATCACCTGCTCCAGGGAACAGACGCGGGCGCCGTACAAGAGACCGGCGCCGCACAACATGTCGGTGCCTGCCAGCGCGCTGGCCAGACCCGACAGCCCGTTCTCCAACCCCGCCTGCCAGTCGGGCGTCTTCGCTCCGGTGGCGAACGTGCCGATGCTCGAGGGCAGCTCGTAGCGACGCGCCAGCTGCGCCGACGCCATCTGCAGCAACAGGTCCTCCGGACCGCCACACGCCGCCGCGCCGGATCGCAGATCCATGACGGTGGCGCAAGAACCGTAGAAAGTGGGTGCTCCGGGCACCAGGGTCTCGAGGATCACGATGCCGGCCAGAGCCTCGGCATTGGATTGTACGAGGGTCCCGCCCCAGGTGGCCGGTCCCGTCGCACATGCGATGGGCATCACGACGAAGCCGCACGGCACACCCGCCTCGCCGAAGATGAGCGCCGCCTCGACCGCGCCGCCGTCGTAGACGAGCGGGCTGGTGCTGCATTGGAAGTTCGAGACGATGGGCCGTTCGCGCAGCGCCGCTTCTCCGCCGGCGGCCAGTCGAGCGATCTCGACCACGCCCTCGGCGGTCTCCTTCGAGGTCGCGGTCATCATCTGGATGTGCTTGCCGGTGACAGCCAGCTGGGCGTGCAGCTCGTGCAGCGGCTGCACCTCGGGAGAGACGTCACGGGCCGCCACCGGCTGCCAGACGAAAGCGATCTGTGGCAGCGCGTCGGCCAAGCGCGTAATCGTGGCGACGTCGGCCTTGGTCGATGGTCGGCGCGCGCCACTCTCGGGGTCGATGAACTCGGCGCCGCACCCATCGAGCCCCAAGAAGCCTCTTTCGCCGTCGATCTCCAGATCCCAGCCCGGCGCCCGCGCGGCGAGCGCTATGCGACGCGGGGCGCGGGCGACCGCCGACTCGACCATCTCCGGTGCGAACCGCACCCGTCGTTCCTCGGAGTCGACTTCAGCACCGTGCTCCGCCAGCCGCTCCAGAACCTCAAGGGACCCTACCTCCACACCGATGCGGTGGAGCAGCTCGGTCGTACGGGCGTGGACGTCATCGAGCTCCGCCCCCGACAAGACGTCGAAGCGATACCGCAACGGCAGCGAACGAGGCGTTTCCCCGCCCAGCGGTGCGTGAGTCATGCGGCCGAGATGATGCGATCGAGCATCTCGCGCAAGGCGACTTCGCTCTCGGCGATCTGTTTCGCGTCGCCCCCCGCCTTCTGCGCACTCAACTGCCGCACCAGCGAGATGAAATGATTGACATCAGCGCGAAGTGGTTTGTTCACACGCTTGTAGATCAGCCGGCCGGTCAGCCGCCACAACCCTAGGTAGATCATCAGCGCCCCGAGGGCGATGGTCGGGATGTGGAATGGCGAAGCGTCGAGTGTGAAGAACTCGTACACGATGACCACGGCGCCGCCCAAGGCCAGCATCCGGTCGAACAAAGCGCGCGAAAGCAGAAGTAATACCATCGGTCGATTCCTTCAGTTGCGGCCCTCGCTCGCCCAAGCGACGCTACGGCCCGGCCAGCTCGCCGCTCAGGCGCCGGAGCGCGGCTTCGGCGCGGGCGACCTCGGGTCGGAGCTCCGGGTCGCACTCGCGCCAGAGGTCGATGAACCGTTTGTAGTGAATCGCAGCCTCTTCCGGCCGGTCCAGGCGTTCATAGATCTCGGCTCGACGCAGATGTGCCGGCGCAAGAAAGAACACCTCGGCGGGCATCAAGCCGAGTGAAGCATACCACTTGATCGCCTCTTCATCGCGACCGAGGGATTCCAGGACTTCGGCCCGCAGAAACCGCTCGTGCGCTCCGCTGAACAGCGGCGACCACGGGAGAAACCTCGATCGCCCTTCAGGACGCGTTCTCTCGAGCAGCATGAGAGCCTCACCTGGGTCCCCATCCAAAGCGGCGACCTGCGCTCGGACGGTCAGGGCGAAGTCTCGATTGACCGATGCCCGGGCAGAATCCTCGTCAGCAAGAAGTCGCTCGGCACGTGCCTCCAACCGAGTCGCATAGCCGATCGCCTCCGCAGGCTCGCCCAGGCGAGCGCTCACCAGTCCAAGGAAGTAGTCACGAGAGATGGGGGCCCAGACCGTATCGTAATCCAGGTCGGCCAGCGCCTGCCTCAACCCCTCCAGCTCGTCCCGCGGCACGGCGAGGAACGGGCTCAGCCACAACGCGGCGCGAATCTCGAGGCCCGAGTAGAAGCGGACCACCGGACCCAGCGCTTCACTCTGGGCGAGTCGTACCCCCGCCGCCAGCCGGCGACCGCGCGCCATCTCGTACATCGCCTGCAAATCGTAGCCGAATTCCCGGTCACCCACCGATCGCGACGGCTCGGTGAGTAGACCGGCCACGTCGATCGCTGCGGGCAGGCCATCTTGAAGGAGAGCGATTCTGAAGGCTACCCAGTATAGACTGAATGGTACGTAGTTCTCCATCTCTGGAAGAAGCTCGAGCACCATGCTTCTTCCCCCTCGGACGAACGCGAGGACCGGAGGATTGAACTCGCCGTAGAAGCCCCCGGGCGCGAGAACCTCGATCTTTCCTATCCGTTCGATCAGCTGCTCAGCCTCCTGGAAGCGCCCCTCGACGCTGGCCGAAATCGAGAGGTGAAGCAGCGACATGATGTGATCGGGGTCGTACTCGAGGGCGCGCCGGAAGGGCTCGCTGACCTCCGCGACCGGGCGACCTAGTTGCACCCCGTTGTGGAACCGGGTCTCGGCTATGTAGTACCACGCCTCCATATCCTCGGGGTAATCGCTGAGGATGTTCTGAGCCAAGCTCTCTGCCTCGACGGCTGCACCGCGTAGAAACGCGTAGAAAGCGGCGAGCCGGTCACGGTCACGCGGCGCGAGGCGTGCGCTGTGGCGCACCGCCTGCTCCGCCGCGTCAAGGGACACTACATCAACCGGTTCCGGCGAATAGAGGACGGCGAGGCCCAGTCGATACCAGGCGAGTGCGAACGTACTGTCGGCCTCGATGGCGCCCTGGAACGCAGTAACCGCCTCGCCGAACCGCCCGGCCCGCAGCAGGCTTTCACCCTCTAGGAAACCTTTCAGAGCAGGCCACGACTCGGTCGTCGCCGCGGCGACACGAGTCAGCCGACTCGCGGAACCGCCGACACCCCCGGCCAGCAGCTGCCTAGCTACGTTGTTGACCAGATCGAAGACCTGCGACTCGTCCCCCGCGATCTCGCGTGCCGAGTTCCTTACCGCACCGTCCGCGTCGTACAGAGAGGCGTTGACCTGAAGCTGGCCGCCCGCTTCAACCACACTGCCCAGCACATAGAGCCCCGCACCGAAGTGGCGGGCGATGGTTCCTCCAGCCTCCGGGTCAAGGGGCTCCGTGGGCTCCTGGGCCAGGTGCTTCAGAAGGGCATACGGGTCAACAGCCCGCAGTTCGCCGGCGCCGTCCAGCGCCGTGCTCAACAGGTCGACCATCCCCTCGCTCAGGTAGGCCAGCTCATCCCTACCCCGCACGGAGAACGGGAGCACCGCGACCCGGGCGGTCGAGACCGTTGGAGCTGCGTCTTCGTTGTCGCCCCGCAGCCCCTGCAGGGCGAACCAGCCGGCGGCGACGATCCCCCAGACCGCACAGGCCCCGACGAAGGCCAGACCCGCGCTACGCCACGTTAGGATGCGACGACGCCCTGCCGCTTCACGGCGAGCCGCGGCCCTGAGTTCCTCATCTACAGTGGTTTCTCCCGCTTCAGGAGCTTCACGAACCGGGGGCGGCTGCTCCTCGCGCACGAACGCCGTCGCCAGCACGAAGGGCAGCCCGAGTACGAAGAGGATGATGGCAAGTACGGGGAGCCAGGCGGGGAGCGCCAGACGATCGGTGATCGCGTCGATGATCTCGTAGCCGGCCCACGCACCGCCCACGTAGATCAGCATTACCTGCCAGAGCGAGCGCCGGTGGAGTTCGAGTATCAGCCGCCTGAAACGGGACATGACACCTCCCGCTGATCACGCGCCGGACTGACAGATGCAGCGGGCCCGGCGACGTTGTACACTGGGAAAATGTTGCTTGGGCTAGCCTGCAGCAACACGTAGGTTTCACAGGCGTCCGCTGAAACCGGCTACTAGCGGGGATCGTACGGCCAGACGGCGGACGGGAGGTTACCACATTACGAGGTGCTATGAGCACGAAAACGATGCCCCTCGGGGAGCGACTCAGCCGAACCACACTCGCCGCGACCTACACCCTCGCCGCCCTGCTGGCACAGACTAGGACACTGCCGGCACAGGATCCCGCAGCCGACGAGCACATCGCCTTTCCTGTCGAGCCCACGGTCCTGGTGGACGGAAAGTTCGAACGCTGTGAAGGTATCGCCTTCAACGGCGAGGGCGACCTGTACGTCGCCGGCAACCGGGCGCTGTGGCGCGTGAGTATAGTTGGAGAGGTGACGCGGATCGCCGAGCTCTATTCGAACCTCGGGCTCGCGCCGATCGGCGAACGCGACATCCTGATGGCCGACTTCGGGCCGATCAACAGGTTCAATCACGGCCCCAACGACGACGGCATCGTCTGGCGGATCACTCCAGAGGGCGAGAAGACGCGGGTCGTTGACGGTGGGATCGGCGATCCGAACTTCGTCCTCGTGCGCACCGACGGCTCCTTCCTGGTCTCCGACGACGCCACCGACGAGATCTTCCTGGTCGACCCGCAGGGGAGGCTGACTTTGTTCACCGATGCCATCGGCCACCCGAACGGGTTGGCGCTCTCGGCCGACGGCTCGACCCTCTACGTTGCCCAAATCTTCGGCAGCCTGCGGCCGTTGACCATCGACGACCGCGTCTGGGCCCTGCCGCTGGAGGACGGCCAGCCGGCGGGACCCCCGGAGGTCATCGCTCGACTGGGCGAGGGGGCGGCTAATGATGGACTGGCGATGGACGAGTTGGGGCGTCTCTACGTCGCTGCCAACGGCACCGGCCAGATCTGGCGTATCGATCCGGCAACCCGAGAGACGGTGCTCATCGCCGAGGGCATGCCCGGTGTGGCAAGCCTGGCGTTCGGACATGGCGAATTCGATGGCCAGGCGATCTACGCGACATCGACCCGCACGGGTCGCGTCTGGGAAGTGAAGGTGGGCGTGGCGGGCGCACCGCTCCACAGATAGTCATGCGGACCGCCGTCCCCGTTTCGCGTCAGTTCGGCGGGTCGCGTCGGGCCCGCACCACACCAGACACCCTGACGTCCACCGGATACCCGTCGAGCGTATCGGGAAGGGCCTCCGCCAGGTCGAGCGAATCGGTCGCCACAAACACGACAATACACGGCGTGCCCTTGCACTCGCCGAGCCCGGTGCCCGTCACACCGCGCACGGCCATCAGGCCGGGCGTCCGCTCGCGCAGGACCTCCTCGATGCTCATCGTCTCCACGTCCTCCTCTTGCGCGCTGCCGGCCCCCGTTTCGCCCTCGCGCCCTGCGCACCCGGCGCCGAAGGTCAGCAGGCCAATTAGAAGAAGCCCGAGGCCAGCGGGCGCCCATCGACCCCGTGCGGTAGAGCGCGAGGGGGAGCGCCCCACCCTCCCCCTCGCCAGTTGATCAATGGCGGACCCGATCAATTAACGGTGAAGCAGCCCGTCCCCGTGCCGCTCTGGCCGTCCGGGTTTGTGACGGTCACAGCGCGGGGACCGAGCGCCGCCCGCGGCCCGATCCGCAGGTTGGCATCCAGCTGGTCCGGACCCACGAAGGTGACACCGCGTACCGCGATGCCGGCCCCGAAGCTCACGGTGGCGCCGTCCTGGAAGTCAGCGCCGACGATGCTGACCGAGAGCTTCTGCTTGCGACTGCCGCTCTCGGGATTGCAGCTGAGCACGGTCGGCGCCGGCGTCGGCACCGTGGGCTCGTTGACCGTGACGGTAGTCGTCGCAGCATCGTTGGATCCGTTCTCGTCAGTGAGCGCGTGTCTGGCCTCGAGCAGGTGATCGCCGTAACCCTCCTCCGCGGTGTCCCACTGATAGGTCAACGTCGTGTCCGCGCCGGCGGTCAGCCCAACGACAGCCTGCGTTAGAGCCAGCGAGCCGTCGGTCAGATCCGTGAGCGTCACATCGAAGCCGCCCACCTCCTCGGTACCCACATTGCGCACCGTGACGTTGACGTCAACCAGATCGCCCGCGTCCACCGAGCTCGGCGCATCGATGCTCGTCACCGCGACGTCCGTGATCGGCCCCGCGGCGGCCCCGTCGATAAAGACGCCGAACTCTTTCAGCACCAGGTCGATCCGGTTGGCGAAGGTTCGATCGCTGCCCCCCGCGAACAGCAGCCCCACCGGGTTCTTCTGCGCGTCGTCGGTTACGATCAGCGAGCCCGAGTCGCCGCCGCCACTGAACGTGCCGGGGCTGATGCCGAGCTGGTCGTACATGTAGGCCGACTTGATGCAGAAGTTGAAGATCGCCTCGTAGCAGACCTCGACGAAGACGTTGACCTCGGTGACCGTGCCCTGCGTGAGCCTCGTCGTGCGGCCGTACTTCTGCACCGACAGGGTTAACAGGTCGGCAGTGTTGTCGAAGTAGCCGTCGCCGTTCGCGTCGCCGTAGATCGTCGAGTTGGGTATGCCGTAGCCGCCGGCCGGCGTCGAGTTGCCCAGGTCAGCAGTCGACGACAGGGCGATTGCGGCATCCATCAGATTGTAGCCGCTGAACGAGAAGTCGATCGTTACGTAGCTGTCCAGCACACCGATCTCGTCGCCCGGGTACTGGCCGTCGTCGAAGGGACCCGGCTGCAACACCGGATCACCCAGCCAGGCACGGTTCTGGTCGGCATACACGTGGTTGTTGCTGAGTGCGTAGACGTTGCCCAGCGCATCCTGCACGCGCGCACCGATGGTGCCCGCCGTGATGTTGGGATGGCCGGTGGATACCCCCGTAGGCACCGGCCGCGGGGCGCGCTTCGTCGGGTCGGTCCGCGCCATCACGAGGCCAGTCACCTTCACCTCCACCGGCAAGCCGTCCAATCGGGCCGGGAGCTCGGCGATGCCCGGCCGCGCGGTGAAGACCCGCACCACGGGTTGACCGTCGGCACCCAGCGCGGTGCCGGTTCCGACGACGCCCGGGACCTTCATCAGCTCGGGTGTGTGACGGTCCTGGACGGCGATGGCCGTCTGGATCGCCAGCCGCTGGCTGAGCGCGGCGTCGGTAGGCGCCATGAGCTCGCCGGAGTCGCGGCCGCAGCCGAGCCAGACCGCGCCGAGGGCTAAGCCTATGACGGCTACAGAGATAGTCCGTCGACGTGAGAGCGGTGAGGACATGGGACTCCCTCCTGCATGCGTGATTTAGGGACTCCCGGCGGGGAGGAGAACTGCGCAGCGGTACTGAGCTGTAGCGCTAACACGCTAGGCCGCGGTCCCGGTGTTGTCAACGACCCCAGTCAATCCCGCAGCCTTCGCAGTTTACGGTCCCTCGTAATAGAACCGCACCTGAAGCAGGCGCAGGCCGTTGTTGTCGTAGGCCCAGAAGTAACCCTCAAGGCAATCGGCGAAGAGGCTAACGGTGGTACCGCCGCAGGCCTCGGCCGCCGCGCTCCCGCCGGGCAGCTCGATCGTCGTGAGTTCGTCGGTCACGTTCTTGAAGCGGCTTCGACCCTTGCGTCGCTCTACTTCGAGGACGTTTCCGGTCGAGCAGATATCACCCTCCGCGACTTGACCGGTGATGTCCTCGGCGCAGGTCGTCATCTTTGCCGAGCCACCCGGGCTTCCTAGTGCGCGGGCCCAGACGTAGTACGAACCGGCGGGCAGCTCGAAGATGGCGCCCCCATCGGTTCCGTTGGCATCGACGACCTGATACGTCTCGCCCTCGCGGAGGCTTATCCGAGTTCGCACCGGGTCATCGGGTTTGCGAGTCCCCAGCCGCACGAAGATGCGGTGGCCGCTGTTCCCGGTCATGTCGGCGTCCTTGTCCTTCGACATGCCGATGATGTTCAGGTTGTAGTGGGGACCACTCGGCGCGCCGTTCCCGGTCACGTTCCCGTTGCCATTCTGGCCGAAGCTCACATCAGGGACAGACACAGAAAGCACGAAGGCGGCTAGCAGCGTCAGGCGGGATAACTGCATCGTAACCTCCACGGTCCGCGGTTCGAGGTCGAAACGCTGTCGGCTAACTCAGGCGTCCGCCCAGACGTTGCCACTTCCGTGCCGTACCGATAGGCAATGCCGCCACGAGACTTAGCGGACGGGCAGCCAATCTGACCGGGAAGTTTTTTCTAAGGGTGGGAACTATTTCTTGAGCCCTGGCGCCAAGGGCCGGCTAGCTCTCCTCGCGGCCCGCCAGCCGGGCCAGGGCCTGCCGTGCCGCCTCGACCTGGTCGGTGAGCTCGGGATCGGGCTCGGCCCAGAGCTCTAGGTGGCGCCCGGGCTGCCGCGCAGCAACACGGCCGCGTTGGCGCGCCCAGGAGACTCCTACGACTCGATGTGAACCCGGGGAAGGGATGGGTTCATTCCAATGGCCACCTTGTACACCGAGCTTGTGGCCCGCGCGGCGACCTCGCCGATCGACAGCTCCTCGCCGCCCTGCCTGCCGAACAGAACGACCTCATCGCCTATCGATATCTCCTCAGCGCCCGTCACGTCGACCGTGCTGTGGTTCGCCGTAACCGCTGCGATGAGCGGCCAGCGCCGGCCTCTGATAAGGACCTCGGCCTCTTCGACTCCCCGGGGGGGACAGCCATCGGAGTAGCCCAGTGGTAGGGTCGCGACGAGCGTTTCGCGCTCCGCCGTGAACAGCCTGTGATACGAGACCGAGTCCCCGGGGCGCAGTCGTTTTACATAGATCACCCTGGTCTTCACCGACATGACCGGCTTCAGGTCCAGGTTGGCCAGCGGCTCCAACCCGTAGATGGCGTTCCCCGGCCTCACCATGTCGAGGAAGGCGTCGGGGAAGTTCGAGATCGCCAAGCTGCTGGCGGCATGACGCACCCCAACCGAGATACCCTTGTCCTCGGCGGCATCGCACACCTGTGTCAGACGATCGAGTTGGATCGGGTCGAAGTCCGGCTCTTCGGTCAGCGTGGTGAATATCCCTTCGATGGCGATCTCCGGCATCGAGGCGACCCGCTCTATATATGACGGCGCTTCGTAGTAAGGCACCCCGACTCGCCCCAGGCCGGTGTCGACTTTGATATGGACTTTCGCCCGCCGCCCCTGAGACCGCGCCGACCGCGCCAGAGTTTCGACCGCCTGGGAGTAGACGGACTGAGATACGTCGAGCCGCACCAGCTGGTCGGCCTCCTCCTGGGAGAAGGGGCCGAAGTTCAGGACGGTGCCCCTTATGCCATTCTCGCGTAGGGCGACAGCCTCCATGACCTTTCCGACGGCGAAGTGCCTGACGTTCTGACCCTCTAGGAACCTGGCGATCCCCACCACTCCATGCCCGTATGCGTTCGCCTTGATGACGGCCATCACCGGCCTGTCGTCCACCCTCCTGCGTATCTCCGACAGGTTCCAGGCGAGGTTTGCGAGGTTGATCTCGACCCATGGGTCGAAGCTTTCGCTCGCGGCCGCGGGCTCTGCGATCGCACTACGCAGCTGGTCGGGAACAGCGAGCGCCAGCGGTGCCGCACTCGCCAAGGTCACGAACCCTCTACGGCTGACTTCTCTCATCTTGGTTTCTCCGTTTTCTTCGATAGCACGATTACGATGTCGAACAGCGAATTGTTCTCGCCCGGCGGTGGCTCCACAGTCCAGTTCGAGAAGATGACCGGTCTGCGGACGCGGCAGCCCAGCTCTTTCAGCCAGACTGCAACAACCTCGTTCGAGTTGTGTAGAGCCCAGTAGACGCTCGGATGATGCACGAACTCGAGATCGTAAGCCGCGTTGTAGATTCGCGTCTCGAGATTCGCCTCGTGGACGGAATCCAGCCGAATGAGCAGGGCTTCGATCCGTCCGGCGTCGACGATCACCTCGTACAGGCCCTCGACCCAGACACCCAGCTGCCGGCGTACGGACGCCGCCGCCGAAGGTCCCCGTAACTGGCGGCGCCCCAACCCCGCCCTTGTTGGCCAGAGCACTGCAGCGGAAGCCTCCGAGACACCCATCTCGCGCTGTGCGTAGTACCGCCAGTCACCGTAGGCGTAGCGCACAACCCCACCGTCACGACCCGGTAGGACGAGACTCGCATGGCGGCCGTGATCGAGAAGAAACACGGATCGCGGCTCGTTCGGCGCTGCCGGTGGAACGATCGCCGTGGTGCAACCATGAAGCAGCACGCCCACGAACACCGCCCATCTACCCCGACAAACGCACATGGCTAGGCGACCCTGGAATGGGCCTGGCGACGTCCTTCGAGGAAATCGCCGATCATCTGAGGGAGATTGCCCTCCGCCTCGCCGACACATCGTAACCGCCCTGTGCTCACCGTTGTGGTCGAGGCCATCGCTGAAACGAAAGCTGTGTCCCTCCATTATCGTCTGCAAGCACCGTCGTCCCGGTACAGCCGAAATGAAGCGGGGACGGCACCGGCCTCTGGGAACCGTGCTTGAACCACGGGTTACTAAGCAAGGCGGCCTGCTCGGGGGGTCGCCTTCGCCGGTAGTCAGGCGCTTCCCCCCTGGACTCCAGATCCCCACTCTATTGCATGATTCCTAGAGGTCACCTGACCGTCGCGACTCTCGCCGTGCCGCTCGCCCTTCTGCTGGCCGGCGGCCTCGTCATACAGACCGGGGAGGAAACCGTCAGCGGTGTTCTGCACGTCGTCTGGGGCGACCCGCCGGACGGCGCGCCCCTCCTACGCACGTATCTGATCGAAGACGACGGTATTTCGCACGAGCTCCAGCTTGACGAGGCGCAGCTTCGCGAGCTAGGCGGCATCTCGGCGCTCAACCGGCGACGCGCGACAGTAACCGGCTCCCGGATCACTTTGCGACGGTTCCAGGTCGGTGGGCCGTTGAGAGTCCAGTCGATCGGCCTCGGAGCGGAGCCACAGGCCGCCCCGCTGTTCGGCCCCCAACCCTTCGCCAACGTGGCGTGCCGGTTCCCCGAGGTACCCGGCGAGCCGGAAACGATCGCCTGGTTCGACGGGCTGATGGGCGGCACGGAGCCGCAACTGGACCACTACTGGCGCGACGTCTCTTACGACAATGTGAACATTCAGGGCAGTCAGTCGTTCGGCTGGTACGATCTGCCGAAGCCGAAGTCGGAGTACGTCGGCGACTTCGACGGGGATGGCAGTTCGGAAGTCCGGCTCGGCGATCTGGCACAGGACTGCGCGGCCGCCGCCGACCCGTTCGTCGATTTCAGCACGTTCATCGGCATCAACTTCATGTACAACGACTTGATCGGCTGTTGTGCCTGGGGTGGCGGTTGGACGCTTAACGTCGACGGAGGGAGCCGCTGGTTCTCGGTGACGTGGATGCCGCCGTGGGGCTACCGGCGTCAGGCCACCATGGCTCACGAGATAGGGCACGCATTTGGGCTTCCCCACTCGTCGGGTCCCTACGGTGCAACCTACGATTCACGTTGGGACGTGATGAGCGCGTCGGGCGGCACCTGCCAGGTGCGAGATGTCGAATACGACTGCATCGGCCAACACACGATCTCTTATCACAAGGACAAGCTGAGCTGGATCCCGGCAGATCGGATCTTCACCCCGGCACTAGGAACCAGCCAGCGTATCACTCTGGCACCCATCGACGACCCGGCTACCGGCACCGACTACTTGATGGCGCGCATCCCGATAGACGCCGACAGTTTCTACACCGTGGAGGCGCGCCGCCTGCAGGACTACGACAACAACATCCCGGCGCGTGCCGTGGTGCTTCACCACGTAGCACCCGCCCGCAGCAAGGACGCGCGAGTCATCGATGAGGATGGGCTCGGCGATCCGAACGACGACGGCGCGCAATGGCTGCCCGGCGAAGCGTTCATCGACGCGGTCAACCAGGTCATAGTCCATATGATCGCCGAGACGGCGAACGGGTACCAGGTCGAGATCTCCTACGGTAGCCTGATCGAACCGACGATCACCGTCGCCGTGGCCGGTGACGGCCGGGGCACGGTCACCAGTGAACCGACCGGTATCGTCTGCGGACCGGCCGACCTGGGGCCGGCGAACCAGTGCGATGCCAGCTTTCCGATCACGACCGACCTGACGCTGAGAGCGGATCCAGATGCCAGCGACCCCGCCTTCACCTACCTGTTCGACGGTTGGGGTGGCGCCTGCTCCGGAACCTTCCCGACGTGCACGCTTCGACTGATGGATGATCAAAGTGTCACGGCGGACTTCAGCGTCGTGCCTCCGGCGATCGACGTTCCCGGCTCGCCGGTCCTATTCCTCGCCATGCAGGGGCTCGGCGACCCACAGGTTCAGAGCGTCGAGATCGCCAACACCGGTGGCAGCCCGCTCACCGACCTCGCAGTGGAAGGCATCGGCTACGCCGGAACCGGCGGTTGGCTCGCGGCGGAACTTGATGACACGACCGCGCCGACGACTCTCACACTGACGCCGTCGATTGCCGGCCTCGAGCCCGGAGTGCACTCGGCGACGGTGAGTATCGGTTCCTCGACGGCGAGTAACAGCCCGCAGACCATGTCCGTCACCCTCAGCCTGGCCGAGAGAGTTACGATGCAACAGTTGATGGGTGCGCTGTTCGAGGGTGTGCCTCTGCCCGGTCCGGCGGCGACGGTCCTCGACGACCTAGCCAATGCCAACGGCTTTCTCGATGTCGGCGACATCCTGGCCTGGCTCGACGCCGGCCAGGCGCAGCCGCCTTTGAGCCAGAACGCCCGCTCCAGGGGGGACGAACGATGAAGGCTCAGCGTCTAACCCGGTTGGCGGCGTTGCTCGTCGTGTTGGCCGGTTGCGGTGGCGAAGAGACCACGGGACCGCAGCCCGGTCGACTGCAGCTCTCCATCTCTGCACCGAACTCCGACGACCGGGCGGTCGCGCTGACGATCACGGGCGCCGTCTCCGACATCCGGGCCGTCGCCGGTTATCAGTTGTACGTGAGGGCTTTGGACGATCGCACGGCAATCATCGTCGTTCCACAGGGATCGGCCACCTTCCCCACCGGAGAGACCGATGTGGCGACACTCGGCGTCCCAGATCTACGGGCGGCGGGTAATTACAGTGTCGCCGTCATTCAGGGCGCAGGTACCGATTACGAGTTGCGATTCGGGGCGGGATACACCGCTCGCCTTCACTAACATTAGCGCGGTCCGACGATACTACTCGCCGTCCTACCTACTGCCACTTACTCCGCGTTGAGAGCCTCCACCGGATTCACCCGCAGCGCCTTGCGGGCCGGTATCCAGACGGCCACGAGGGCGATGGCGACCATGAGGAGGGACGCCAAGAAGAAAGTGACCGGGTCATCGGACGACAGCTCGTAGAGCAGCTCGGACAGCACCCTGGTCGCCGCCAATCCGCCGATTAGGCCGAGGAGCAGGCCGAGCCCAGTGAGCTGGACACCCTGGCCCATCACCAAGGAGTAGATGTCTCTGTTTTGCGCTCCGAGAGCGACACGGAGACCGATCTCCGGGACACGCTGGGACACGGCGTAGCCGACGACTCCTGCAACCCCAACCGCGGAAAGTAGAAGCGCCACGGCCCCGAATATCAGAAGCAGAACCGTCCGGAAGCGAGGTCCGGCCACCGTCTGAGAGACCACCGCCTCCATGGAGCTGACCGCGCTGATTGATATGTTCTCGTCCACCTGCCAGACGGCGGCCCGGACGGACTCGGCCAGATCCGCCGGGTCTCTTTCTGTCCGGAGGGCCAGGTACATGCTCCTCCTGCGTTCCGGATCCAGCTCTTGTGCGTGGGGAACATAAATGGCCGGGACGGGCGGCGCGGCGAGGCCGACCTGTCGGACGTCGCTGACAACTCCTACCAGCTCACGCGAGACGTTGGCCAGCCAGCCCCGGGTCTCGTAGACCGTGACCCGCTTCCCCATCTGGAACCACGCCGATTCCTCACCGGGGAAGCCCACTCCTGCTGCCGCTTCGTTGACGATCGCCACGGCAGCACCGGCCTCGTCGTCCTGAGGAGTGAAGCCACGGCCCCGAACAACGCTCACACCCATCGCCCGGAAGTAGTCGGAGCTGACCACACGGACCTCCGCGCACGTCGGGCCATCGTAACCCACGAAGTCGCCGCGCGTGGGGAACGGACGATCATCCGGCCAAACGAACTCGCAGTTCTGGCCTGGGGTCATGGGCAGTATGTTGATGGCTCCGGCCACGCCGACGCCGGGAAGCGAGCCCACCCGCTCCAAGATGTCCTCGTATAGGCGGGCAACCTCTCCGTGCTCTGCGTAATCTCCCGCCCGAGGAGCGAGGTTCAGGGTAAGGACGTTCTCAGCCCGGAAGCCGGGATCGACCCGGTTCACGTTCCAGAAGCTCTTCAACAGAAGCCCCGCGCCGGCCAGCAGGACTAGGGACAGAGCGATCTCCGCTACCACGAGACCACTTCGCAGCCGCTGGCCGGCCCTGTCGCCCGTACTGCTCCGACTTCCGACTTGAAGCGCGGCGGAGAGATTAGACCTGACGGCCTGGTACGCGGCGGTCAGCCCGAAGATGATGCCGGTGAGCAACGAGATCCCTAGCGCGAAACCAAGAACCACCCAGTCGATTCGAATCCCCGAGATCCGGGGGAGGTTGGCCCCCCCCAGAGCCAGCACGGAATCCATCCCCACCCACGCCAGAGCGAGCCCCGCAGCCCCACCTACGACGAACAGCAGACAGACCTCGGTGAGCAGCTGTCGGATCAGTCGGCCGTTGCCCGCACCCAGCGCGGCCCGCAGAGCTACCTCGCGGCCCCGAACCACGGTCCTTGTCAGATAGAGGTTCGCCACGTTGGCGCAGGCGATGAGCAGGACCATGCCCACAGCGCCCAGCAGGATGAGGACCGCCGACCGTACCGCGCCGACCGTCCACTCCTTTGCACTCATCAGCCGGACGGCCTCCCCCGTGTGGTCCTGGGGGAACTCCGCCACCATGTTCAGCCAGACACGATCAAGATCCGCCTGGGCCTGCGCCAGCGTGATCCCTTCGGCCACCTTGCCGATCGCCCTCCAGCTGTGGTTGAACCGGGCGAGCCGCGTCGCATCCCAATACGGAGGGCGTGATCGCCAGAGGAGAGGTTCATGGAACGGGTCCTCGAACTCCGCCGGAGCTACCCCGACGACCGTGTAGCGGACGCCATCCAGGTCCAGCGTACTACCGAGGATGCCTCGATCACCACCGAACATGCTCTGCCAGAAGCCGTAGCTCAGTACCACCACCGGCTCATGACCGAGCTCTTCCTCCTCCGGCAGGAAGAAGCGACCCAACGCAGGCTGAATGCCCAGGATTCGGAAGAAGCCGGCGGAGACCGAACTGCCGTCAACGCGCGTCGGCTCGCCGCTGCCATACAGAATGGGGGTCCAAGATCGGAAGGCGGAGATCTGCGAGAGGCTCGCGCTCTCGTTCCGCATGTACTCGATCTCGGGATAGGCGAGATAGGTGTGTCGGCGGACCAGCTGTCCCTGCTGCAAACTCAGGATGTGGACGACCCGATCCGGCTCGCCGTAGGGCAGCGGCCGCAGCAGCACTCCGTTCACCACGCTGAAGATGGCCGTGTTGGCCCCGATCCCGAGCGCCAATGAGATGACCGCAACCAGCGTAAAGCCGGGGTTCTTCCGTAGCTGCCGGAAACCGTAGCGCAGGTCGTGCCAGACGCCGCTCATCGGGACACCTCCTTGATTGCCCTCGACCATCACCTAGGCAGATCGCGGGCCAGACTCGCCCACGCGGGTTCGGAGCGGCGAGCCACGCCGCGGCCGTTTCCACAACTGCAAGTTTATTAATGACTTAGGACGTCGAGACGGAAACGAGATGCGCGACCGAGCCTCCAACGAGGTGGCCGTGGCCGCGGGGAGGACGTTCCGCTTCCGGACAGCGGCGCGCCGCAACCGAACACCCACGTGGCCCTCGAATTGACGGTCAGGCGACCTGCGAGGCCGTGCTCGCCCCACCCTCGAGGCGATCGACGAGGGCCGTCGCGGTGAGCGTACCGGTGACGTTCGTCGCGGTGCGTGCCATGTCGGGGATCCGGTCCACGCCCAGCAGAACGGCCAGTCCGTCCAGCGGGATGCCCACCGTCCCCAACGCCGGCGCGAGGCTCAAGACGCTGCCGCCCGGTATACTCGGTACGGTGAAGGAGACGATGACCGTCGCCAGGACGGCGCCGCCGATCCCCGAGATCGCCAGTGGGACGCCGAACAGCCAGGCGAGGAAGGCGAGGCCGGCGCCCTGGAACACAGCGCTGCCGGCGCGGCCCAGGCCGGCACCTAGCGGAATGACGAAGCCGGACACCGTGCTCGATACCCGCAGTTCGTCATCGGCCGCCTTGAGCATGGCCGGCACCGTAGCCGGCGACGAGACGGTCGCAGCCGCAATGACCTGCGGGCTCACACACCCCTTGAGAAACTTCGCCACCGACCTGCGTGCCAAGAACCGAACGGCCGGCACGTACACCGCTGCGACGAAGATCGCCAGTGCCACCAGCACGGCGACGACGAATGCGATGAGGCTCTGAAGCATCGCCCAGCCGGCACGGGCGGTGACCGGCGCGGCCAGCGCGAAGATGCCGATGGGTGCGATCCACAGAATCCAGTGGGTCAGCTTGATGAGCGCCGCGGCTATCGCTTTGGCCAACCCGACCAGCCGATCTCGCTGCTCCTCGGGCAGCGTTCCGGCGGCCGCAGCGAACAACACGACGAACACGATGAGCGGCAGCAGCGCGCCCTCGGCGGCGGCCTGGAACGGATTGCTCGGTATGAGACTCAGCAGGAAGTCGATTGGGCCCGGCAGTGATGGCGCTTCGACCGTCTGCACCGTAATCGCCTGCGCCGCCGCGTCGCTCGCCAGTGGGAGAAGCGCACGCATCACACCCATCCCCAACAGAACGCCCACAACACTCGTGACCGCGAAGAACCCCATCGCCACCCCACCCATTCGGCCCAGCCGCCGCAGGTCGCCCAGCGAGGACACCCCCACAAAGATGACGGCCGCCACCAGGGGGATGACGACCATCTTCAGCAGATCGACGAAGGCGACACCGATCGGCTCGACGGCTGCAGCGAAACCGACCAGGATCGGATTCTGGGTGATGGCGGCGGCGAGGCCCAACAGAAGGCCCACCACCAGGCCTAGCGCAATGGCGACCTGCAGTCTTACCGGCACGGTGGCACCAAGCTAAGTGAGTATTGGACTGCAAGCGAGTGCGGCGCGCCGGCCCTGCCTAGCGCATCATCGGGATCGTCTTACGAGCGCGGCGGGACAATTAATCCCCTCCCTACCCCCCGAAGGTTCGCAAGACCTGTCTCCACGCGGTCCTCACCGAGGCACGCTGTTTGCCAATAGAGGCCACAAAGGCCCAAAAGAATGGTGCTGCGCTCGGCTCACAGCCGACCACAGCCCGCGGATAGGAGAAAGTACCGGCGCAGCCTAGAAGGGCTACGCCGCAGAAAGGGGGTGAAAGAGCGATGCTGACCGCGTTGGTGGTGGCAAGCTTCATCCTCGTGCCGCCTGTGGTGTATGTGTGGAGGTCGTACGAAAAGCCGAAGTAATGGTGGATGTTCCGCCCCGCCCGGTGGGGCGTGAATGATAACAAGTAGAGGGGCGCCGCAATTCGGTGCCCCTCTTGCTTGTGGGGAAACCCAACAGGGCTACTCCGCTCTCAGCGCATGATTGGGGTCGACCCGGACCGCCCGGAACACGGGCACTGTGATCGCGGCGAGTGCAAGCAAGGTCATGATGAGCGCACCGCCGCCCATGAACAGGGGGTTGAGGGGACTGATGCCGTATGCCAGGCTCGCAGTCAGACTTGCCGAGAGCACGGACCCGACGAGACCGATGGCCAGCCCGAGGAGGATCAAACGCAGCCCTTGACGCAAGAACAGCCGGAGGACCTTGCCACTGTCGGCCCCGAGCGCCACCCGGACACCGACCTCGTGGGTTCGCTGAGACACGTAGTACGACATCACGCCGTAGGTCCCCGCGACTACTAGGACGAGCGCCGTGACGGCGAAGAGGGTGACGAGCAACGTGTAGAAGCGCCGGCGTTCGCTGGCGCTCATCACCACGTCATCCATCGTGCGGACTCCGGAGAACGGTATCTGGCTGTCTATCTCCCGAACAGCCTGCCGCAGAGCCGGTACCAGCGCCTGCGGATCACCCGAGGCTCGAACGACCAATCGCGTGTACGACCAAAGCTGGGCGCTGTGCGGGAAATACATCTCGGGAAGCGGCGGATACTCGAGTCCCCATTGCCGAACATCGGCGACCACGCCGACGACGGTAGCGATCCACTCCGGCGGGTCGCCATTCTGGCGAACCCGTCTGCCCAGCGCCCTCTCGCCGGGCCAGTAGCGATCCACGAACGCCTGGTTTACAAGTGCGACACGGTCGGTGGCGACGTCCGTAAGCGTCGCGTCACGCTCCTCGAGCTTTCTGCCGGATAACAGGGCTATCCCCATAGCATCGAGGTAATCGGGACTGACGTACGAGTACTCGACCAGCGGCCGCCGCGCTTGCGGATCGTACGTCTCTCCATCGACGAGTACCCAGCCGTTGTTGCCTCCCACCAGAGGTAGCTTGTTCGTCGCCGCAGCGTGCTCGACTCCCGGCAGACCTTGAATGCGCTCGAGCAATCGGTTCCAGAACGCGACTCGCCCTTCGGTCTCTTCGTATCGTGGCCCGTTGAGCGGGATGCCGGCGATCAGCACGTGCTCGGTAGCGAATCCCCGGGGAATCTCCAGCACCTGTAGGTAGCTGACGATGAGGAGGGCGGCACCGTTCGCCAGAACGCAGGCGATGGCGAGCTGGCCCGCTACCAGCATCCCGAGCAAACGGTTTCGGGTGTGTCCGCCCGCCTGGCTCCCTCGCCCTTCCTTCAAAGCCCCTACCAGGTCGGTGCGGGACGCGAACAGCGCCGGCGCCAGGCCGAAAACCAAACCGGTTATTAGCGTCACAAACAGTGAGAAGAGCAGCACCCAGCCGTCGATCGCTATGCCGTCGACCCTGGGTATGCTGGGAGGAATCAGGTCCTTGATAGCCCCCTTCGTCCCCAAGGCGATGAGCACGCCGGCCACACCGCCCATCGCCGACAGCACCATACTTTCCGTCAGCAGTTGCCGGATCAGGCGCGGGCGCGCCGCGCCCATCGAGGCTCGGATCGCCAGCTCGCTCGTCCGCGTCGTGCCCCGCGCCAGCAGCATGCTGGCCACGTTCGCACACGCGATCAGCAGCACGAGGCCGACTATTCCCAGGAGCATCACGAGAAAGCTGCGCACGCCGCCCAAGGCCCGCCGCATCAGCGGGTCGATCCACACCTGGACCTGGGCGTTCGTATTGGGATAGGCCTCGGCGAGCCCGGCGGCGATCGTCCGCAGATCGGCCTCCGCCTGCGCGACCGTGACACCGTCCTCCAGCCGCCCGAGCGAGGCATAAGTGTGCCAGCCCCGCAGACTGTCGGCCCGCACGAGTACCAGGGGCGTCCAGACCTCCGGCTCGTCGGACATCGAGCTCCACGGCTTCGGAAATTCGTAATCCGGTGGCATGACACCGATCACGGCGGAGCTCTCACCGTTCACCGTGATGCGTTTCCCTATGATGTCCGGGACCGCACCATGCTGGCGCCTCCATAACGCATCGCTGAGGATCACCACCCGGTGATTCCCATCGATCTCCTCATCGTCGCTGAACAGCCGTCCCATGCTCGGCTGCACGCCAAGCGCCCGCAACACGCTGGCCGTGCACCGCACCCCAAAGACTCGAGCCGCTCCTTCCTCTCCAGCCAGATTGACCCAGTCGAACCGGTAGACTCCCATCTCCTTCAAGGAGCTGTTCTGTTCCCGCATGTCGAAGTAGTCGGGAGAAGTGAACGGCTGGTATGCCCTGCGGTCCAGCGGGGTCTCCCATATCGCTACGACCCGGTCGGGCTCCGGGTAGGGGAGCGAGCGCAGTATGAGCCCCTTCATCACGCTGAAGATCGCCACGTTGGCGCCGATTCCCACGGCGAGCGTGAGCACGACCAACAGCGTGAATCCAGGGCGTCGGCTTAGTTGTCGGAGTGCGAAGCGGAGATCGTGGGCGAGGTCATCCATTGGGCCCCCCTAAGCGTTCTGTGGCCTAATGGTTGGACCTTCCCTACGGGAAAAAGGTTGTCAGGCGATTGGTTCACGGCTATCTCGAGCGCCAGTGTGAGTTGGCGAGCTCGTACTTCTTCATCCGATAGCGGAGAGTATCGCGACTGAGTCCCAGGAGGCGCGCCGCACCTGCCACATTGCCCTCCGTCCGCGTGAGAGCCTGCTCGATAGCGCTACGCTCGACATCCTCCATGCGAAATCCATCCGCCGGGAGTTGGACGATGTCGTCCCCTCCGTCGACCGGACGGGCAAAGCCGCGAATCTCTATCGGCAGGTGCTCCGGTCGAATCTCCTGCGTGTCTTCCAAGATGAGCGCCCGCTCGAGCACGTTGCGAAGCTCGCGGATGTTCCCCGGCCAGGAATAGGCCTCCAGAACGCCCAACGCTTCCGGAGTTATCGTCGGTGCCTCGCGTTTGAGGTCTCGAGCCAGACGCTCAATGAAATAGAGCGCCAGCGGCGCACAGTCCTCAGACCTTTCGCGCAGAGGAGGGATGAATAGGTCGACGACTTTCAGCCGGTAGTAGAGGTCGCTTCGGAACTTCCCTTCCCCGATCGCCCTATCAAGGTTCTGGTTCGTGGCGGCTATCACCCGCACGTTGACCGGGATATCGGTCGTGCCGCCCAATCGCTTGAACCTCGAGTCCTCGAGGAAGCGCAACAACTTGGCCTGGGCGCCGAGCGGCATGTCGCCGATCTCATCCAATAACAGCGTGCCTCCATCGGCAAGCTCAGCCAGGCCCTTCTTGCGCTCGCGCGCGTCCGTGAAAGCACCTCGCTCGTGGCCAAACAGTTCCGCTTCCACGAGTTGTTCGGGCAGCGTGGTGCAGTTGATCTCGAGGAAAGGTTTATCCTTGCGGCTGCTGTGGGCATGGATCGCGCGAGCGACGAGATCCTTGCCGGTCCCACTTTCACCCTGAAGCAGCACCGTGGCCGACTCCGTGCGGGCCACCTTTTCCAGCTTCTCCGCGAGCTGACGCACGGCGAGCGAGCGGCCTACAAACTCGACGTTCGCAAACTGCCAGCGGTGCTGTTCGCGCAGCACCGCGATCTCCCGACGGAGACTCTGAGTTTCCAAGCCTTTCTCTATAGTGATCAGCAGATCGTCGAGATCGATAGGCTTCTCGAGGAAATGGTAGGCACCCGCCTTCACCGCCCTGACCGCTGTCTGCACCTCTCCATATGCGGTCACGATCACGACGACCAGGTCACGATCGATTTCGTGAAGCTGAGTGACCATCTCGAGGCCGTCAGCATCGGGGAGCCGCAGATCGAGCAGCATCAGCCCCGGGCTCTCCTCTGCCACGAGACGCAATGCTTCGCTGCCCGTCGCCGCCTCCACTACCGTGTATCCCGCCGCACCGAGGTGCTCGCTCAGCCAGGTCCGAAACAGCTCCTCGTCGTCGACGACGGCGATAACAGCTCGAGTGCTCATCGTACCAGCGCCTCCTGCGGCGTCGCTGGAATGACGAGCGTGAACGTAGCACCTTCGCCGAGATCGCTCTCGACCCTGATATGGCCGCCGTGGCGCTCAACGATTGCCCGCGTTATCGCCAGGCCGAGCCCTGTGCCCTGGTGCTTGGTGGTGTAAAACGGTCTGTAGATCCGCTCCATCTCGTCGGGCGTGATCCCCTTTCCCGTATCAGAGATCGAGATGCCCACATCGCTGTCAATCATCGCGACGGAAATACGAAGCACCCCGCCTGGCTCCATGGCCTGGATGGCGTTCAGGGCCAGGTTGACCAGAGCTTGGGTTAGCAGCTCCGGATCGACTCGGATCATTGGTAGCGCCTCGGCGTGTTGCTCCTCGATACGCACTCCTGCCGCGTCGGCCTGTGAACGCACGAGGGCGACAATCTTGTCGACGAGCTGCTTGGGGTCGGTCCAGGCAAGTAGCGGTTCTTTGGGACTGGCATAGCTGAGCAAGTCTTGTATGGCCGACTCGATACGTAGAATCTGCGAATGCATCTGGTCCAGCAGGGCTACCGATTTCGCATCCTCCCCGACTCGTCTTGACAACAAGTCGACCCCGCTCGCCACACCCACGAGCGGGTTTTTGATCTCGTGTGCTATCCCGGAGGCCAGCTCGCCGACGGACGCGAGCTGTGCCGCCCGTCGCATCTCTTTCTCGTGAAGCTCCTGGATCTCGAGCACCGACGACCTAAGCTCGCTGGACATCTGATTGAAGGTCCGCCCGAGGTCGCCCAGCTCATCGTCTCGCTCGATCCCAACTTCAACATCCAGATCACCCTCGCGAATGCGCTCCGCCGCTACGACCAGGCGCCGCAGCGGAGCTACGATCGACCGGGCTACCATCCACACCACTGCGACCAGTAGCAGGGCGAATACGCTCTCCAGCCCAGCGGCCAGTAGGGCGAGACCACGTAGTTGGCCGAGAGCACTCGCCACAGAAACCTCCGAGATGTACAGCCAGGGAACGCCGGATACGGCCATGGAAGTGCCGACTACATCGACGCCCTCGTAGTTCACGTAGCGGGCCACTGAGCCAGGCGGCTGGCCGATTAGTGGCGAAGGGAAAGGCTGCCGATAGTCAACCGGGATGTGGGGATGCGAGATGAAAACCGGGAGGCCCAGATGATCGACAATGAAGGCGTGCACGTCTATGACCGGATGCTCCGGATGGCGCAGAAACGACTGCAATGCCTCGAAGCCCACGCTGCCCCCCAGCACGCCCTTTTCCTCACCCCTCTCGTCGCGGATCGATACCGCCAGCCGATACAGAGGCACCACGCTCCCACCCCGATCGTCCCAATCCGCCTCGAAGAAGTGCTCGGCTCGGCCTCTGCGAAAGAGCTTGCTGCGCGACCAATCCTGCCCGAGCCGGTTTCCCTCGCTCGCCGCAATCACCGTTCCTGTCGTGTCAAGGACGAAGAGCTCGGTCAGCGTCCTGAGCTCCTTGAGTTCGTGATCGAGATGCGCCCCGAGAGTCGTGACCGGCGGTTCCTGTATCCGACCAGCTTGCACGGCTGCCGCCGCGGCGGGAATTGCCCGAAAGAGAGGACGACTGCTGACCGTAATCCCGTTTAGGAACAGTTGGTGGCGCTCGATCTCTGTGGCTACTTGCTGCGCTTGGACCTCCGCCAGCGCCCGCAAGTAGCGCTCTAGCTGGCTCTCAATGATCCGCCGACTAACTCCGTAGCCAACACTATTCGAGACAAGCAGCGGTACCAGCGAGAGCACGAGAAACCACAGCAGGATCCGGCGACCCAACCCGCCACGCAGCGGCGTGTTCCGCCAGAGGGACCGCCAGAAATCAACTCGCGTCAACGCCACCCTCCAGCAGATCCGTGAGCTTCCCGAGAAGCGCACCGTGCCCAGCCGTCTTGGCTACCCAGCTCACCTCGCTCATTCGCTCAGACAACAGCTCTCTCGGCGGCGGCGTCGCACTGTAAACCAGCATCAGCGGAACCACCGGCAGCTCTCTCACACGCTCGAGCAGCGACACCCCGTCCATCAGCGGCATTCGGTAGTCGGTCACCACCACATCGGGCTCCATCTCCCGGGTCAGTTCCACCGCCTCCTCCGTTGACTCGGTCGCCCACACCTGGTACCCGCTCGCCTCGAGTGCAGCCAATACGCTCTGCAAGACCAAGCGATCGTCGTCCACCAAAACGATCTTCATCCCCATTCTCGGTCCAACCTTCCCGATTGCCTGGGTTCCAGGCCGTAATCTGACGTGTGGGTCTTTTGCCCACCGCAGATTCGGGCAAGAACGGTACCGACCAAGCAACCACATGAACAATAAGCCATAATAATTCTCTTTTGCACCCCCGCACCTAAGAATACGGGTGAAATCCCCCACGCTGGGCGGGGCATTTGCCCCTATCTCGGTAGGGCTCCGCACGGCTCCGTCTCTGTAAGTTGCTTACTGACAATGAGTTCATGGTTTCGGGCGGCTGGTATGAGATCTGCCTCTTAGAGAAAGTGGATAAGCAGGCCCCAGCCACGTCGCTCAGCCGACGTCTGATTTGTGGCACATCGATCGCCCACTGGAAGGAGGAGCCATGTTCAGCCGCGACCGCTGTTCTCTTGACCTCAAGGAGGTGGACGCCGTGGATTCGTCCCGCTTCAGGACCCTGGCCCTGGCGTTCGTTGCACTCACCCTGGTCGCCACGGCCGCATGCGACGACGAGGAGACGACCGGTGTGCCCGAAGACCCACCCGAGTTCACCAATGCCGACGGGATCAACGGCGGCACGATGTACGACAAGTTCTGGACTCCGGAGACGGGCTGGAACCAGAGCGATCCGAACCTGCAGACGTTTAGTGACTTTGCTGACTTTTTCCGCTGCAAGCAGTGCCACGCCTGGGACCGGCTGGGAACCGCGGCTTCGTACATTGGCCGCGCGCCGAGGACGACGCGGCCGAACGTATCGTCGCTCGACCTGAAGCAGGCCACGGCCGGCATGACGCCGCAGGAGCTGTTCGACGCTCTGTGGAGCCCCACCGCCGACCGGCGTTTGGTGACCGCGGATCTGTCGACGTACGATCCGGTCAGCAACCCTACGGTCGGCGACCAGATGCCGGACCTGAGTGATATCATGACGGAGGCGCAGGTCTGGGATCTGGTGAAGTTCCTGAAGGAAGAGGCGAACGACACGGATCTCCTCTACGACTACACCACGACCGGCACGTACCCGACCGGCTCGATCACCTACTCGAACATCGGTGCGGGCGGTAACGCGACCAACGGCGATGAGATCTATGCCGATAACTGCGCCGCCTGCCACGGCGCTGACGGGAGGGCCTTCCTGGTGGATGGCGAATTCACGATCGGAAGCTTCCTGCGTGCGAAGCCGTACGAGGTGCAGCACAAGGTGAAGTTCGGCCAGCCAGGCACGGCCATGGGGAGCCTGGTGACCGATATCAACAACATACTAGACCTCTATGCTGCGCTGACGAACGAGACCAACTATCCGGATCCGGCCTTCGAGGCATCGGATGGCATCAACGGCGGCACGATGTACGACAAGTTCTGGACTCCGGAGACGGGCTGGAACCAAAACGATCCGAACCTCCAGACTTTCAACGACTTCCCGAACTTCTTCCGCTGCAAGCAGTGCCATGCCTGGGACCGGCTGGGCAACGCGGCGTCGTACATCGGACGAGCGCCGAGCACGACGCGGCCCAACGTGGCCTCTCTGAACCTGAAGGCGGCGACGGAGGCGATGTCGGAACAGGAGCTGTTCGATGCCCTATGGACGTCCACGGGCCGGCGTTCGGTGACCGCCGATCTCTCGACGTACGATCCGGCGACGAATTCCACGGTCGGCGATCAGATGCCGGACCTTAGTGAGATCATGACGGAGGAGCAGGTCTGGGATCTGGTGAAGTTCCTGAAGGAGGAAGCGATCGACACCGATCTCCTCTACGACTACACCACAACCGGCACGTACCCGACCGGCTCGATCACCTACTCGAATATCGGCGCGGGCGGTAACGCGGCCAGCGGCGATGCGATCTACGCCGCCAACTGCGCCGCCTGCCACGGCGCCGACGGTACCGGCATCGTCGTGGACGGCAGCTTCAGCGTTGGCAGCTTCCTTCGAGCCAAGCCGTACGAGGTGCAGCACAAGGTCAAGTTCGGCCAGCCCGGCACGGCGATGGGGAGCCTGGTGACCGACGTTAGTGACGTTCTGGATCTGTACGCCGCACTAACGAACGAGTCCAACTATCCGAATCCGAACTTTGGGGCAGCGGACGGCATCAACGGCGGCACGATGTACGACAAGTTCTGGACTCCGGAGACGGGCTGGGATCAGAGCGATCCCAACCTGGCGACCTTCAACAACTTCTCGAACTTCTTCCGCTGCAAGCAGTGCCACGCGTGGGACCGGCTGGGCAACGCGGCGTCGTACATCGGACGAGCGCCGAGCACGACGCGGCCTAATGTGGCCTCGCTCGACCTGAAGGCGGCGACGGAAGCTATGTCGCAACAGGAACTCTTCGACGCGCTGTGGACATCCACCGGCCGGCGCTCGGTGAGCGCGGACCTCTCCACGTACGATCCGGCGACGAATTCGACGGTCGGCGACCAGATGCCGGACCTGAGCGAAATCATGACGGAGGAGCAGGTCTGGGATCTGGTGAGGTTCCTGAAGGAGGAGGCGATCGATACCGATCTCCTCTACGACTACACCACAACCGGCACCTACCCGACGGGCTCGATCACCTACTCCAACATCGGCGCGGGCGGTAACGTTTCCAACGGCGATGCGATCTACGCGGCCAACTGCGCCGTATGTCACGGCGCTGACGGAACGGCTTTCCTGGTCGACGGCAGCTTCACTGTCGGTAGCTTCCTGCGTGCGAAGCCGTACGAGGTGCAACACAAGGTGAAGTTCGGCCAGCCCGGCACGGCGATGGGGAGCCTGGTCACGGACGTGAACGACATTTTGGATCTATACCTGGCGCTATTCAACGCGATCAACTATCCGGACCCGGGCCCTTAGCGAGCATCAGCGACGGCTGGTGCCTGGCCGCGGTTCGTTCCCGCAACGCCTTCATGCCACGCCGTCTCAGATTCCGCGCGGTCCTTCCCCTGAGCGACGCTCAGGGGAAGGACTGAGAGTGTGAACACCAAACTCGAGATAGCCAGGATGGGTGGTACTGCCGCTGATCGCGGCGGTTTCGTACGCGTGCGGTGGGTCTCCGGGAGCTTCGGCGTGATCCTGGTCGCGGGGATCGTCATTACGGTGCTTGTCACGGCCAGACCGTCCGTTCCGCAACCGGTCGCGTTCAACCATCGCAAGCATACCGAGGAGCTCGGCCTCAATTGTGAGTTCTGTCATGTGCACGTGACGAAGGGAGCGCATGCCGGGCTACCGGATGCGCAGACCTGCACGATGTGCCACCAGGCCGCGCAAGGCACATCGGCCGAGGCAACTCGGGTCACGACACTGCTCGCCGAAGGCGACCCTCTAACGTTCAAGAAGCTGTTCCGGCTCGAACCGCACGTGTTCTACACGCACCGCCGCCATGTCGGGATCGCCGAACTGGAGTGTGAGAACTGCCACGGCGCGATTGCCCAAACTGTACGCCCACCTGCTCGTCCGCTGGTGACGATCGACATGGATTTTTGTATGGACTGCCACCGCGAGCAGGGACAAACCCTCGACTGCAACGCGTGCCACCGCTAGTGCGAGGAGAGAACGAATGAGCCCGAGTCGGCGCGAGTTCCTGTGGACGATGGGCGCCGCTGCAGCGACGGTAGCCCTGAAAGGGGCGCAGGACGTCTTTTGGGAGTCGGACGAGTCCCTAGACGTGGGGTGGGCGCCGGGAATCGAAGAGCGACGCAACTCTACCTGTCTGATTTGCCCGTCGCGCTGCGGGATCCGCGGCCGCCTGGTGGACGGACGCTTAATCAGGATCAACGGCAACCCCCTCCATCCGCTGAGCCGCGGCGGCCTCTGTCCGCGCGGAGTCGCCGGCGTGCAATTGCTCTACCATCCGGAACGGCTTGCCGGGCCGCTAGTACGCAGCGGTCCTCGCGGGAGCGGCCAGTGGGAGACGGTCACGCGCGAGCAAGCGTTGGAGCGGATCGCCGAGCAGCTCGGGAGTCTCAGGGCAGCGGGCCGACCCGAGGGGCTGGCGCTCCTGGCGGGTTACAGCGCCGGCACGATGCAGGATCTCTGGCGTCAGTTTTTGCACAACTTCGGATCCTCCAACTACGTGGCCGATGAGTACGAGGACGGCACAGAGGCGGTAATGGCGGTGATGCACGGGATCGATCGTCGGCCCAGCTACGATCTCGACCGGGCCCGCCTCGTGCTCTCATTTGGTGCTCCCCTGTTCGAGTCGTGGTGGTCACCGCTTCAGGCGTTCGTGGCCTTTGCAAACCCCGATGCTGAAGAAGAGAGCGGTCCGCGCTTCGTCCAGATTGACACACGATTCTCCCGCACAGCCTCGCGCGCCCACGAGTGGGTCGGTGTGCGGCCGGGAACGCACGCCGTTCTCGCTCTCGGCATCGCCTATGTGCTGATAAGGGACGAGCTCATCGATGCCGACTTCGTGGCGCGGCACGTAGCCGGCTTCGAGGATTTCGTCGATGCGCAGGGCCAGCCTAGGGAGGGCTACCGATCGCTGGTGATGCGCAACTACCGAACCGAGGAGGTCTCAGCGATCACGGGCGTACCGGTGGCGCGGATCACGGCGCTGGCCAGGGCCGTCGCGGCAAACCGCCCGGCGGTAGCCGTTTGCGGAACGGACGTCGCGTTCGCCCCGAATGGGCTGCTAGCCGGCCTGGCCGTCCATAGCATCAACGTGCTGATGGGAAGCGTCAATCGCCCAGGCGGAGTGCTCTTCGCGGACGACGCCCCAGTCGGACCGCTGACATCGCCTGTGTTGGATGAGACGGCACGCGCCGGCGTGGGTCGCGGGCCGATAGGCACCCAGCGGCCGGTGTTCGGCAGCGGCGGCGAGGCGCTTCGCTTCGCCGCGGCCGTAGCAGGGGCCGAAGCCCCGATCGAAGCGCTGCTTCTCTATTACGCCAATCCTATTGCTTCGTCGACAGACCCCTCGGTGTGGCACGAGGCGCTCGAGAAGATCCCGTTCGTCGTCAGCTTCTCGCCGTTCCTCGATGACACCGCACGCTATGCGGACGTGGTTCTGCCTGACTTGCTGCCGTACGAGCGTTGGCAGGATGCGCCAACGCCCACCTCCTACCCATATCCGGTTTGGGGGTTGGCCCGGCCACTGGTCGAGCCGCACGAGGGCGCGATGCACACAGGAGATGTCGTCCTTGACCTCGCACGTAGGTTGGGCGGTAGCGTGGCAGCGAGCCTGCCATACGAAAGCTTCGAGGGTCTGCTCAAGGAAAGGACTCGGGGCCTCTTTGCCGTCCGCCGCGGCATGACGTTGGGTGGTCAGTTCGAGCGTGAGCACCACCGTCAGATGGAGGAGCGCGGCTGGTGGCTGCCGGAACACACCGACTTCGAGGCTTTTTGGGACGAATTGGTCGAGCGCGGCGGCTGGACGGATCTCTTCTACGATCATACCGACCCCTACCGAATAGCCCAAACAGACAGCGGCCGGATCGAGCTGATGCCGGCGAAGCTGTTGAGCGCTCTTGCAGAGGAAGGATCGGAACTCAGGCCCTATCTCGACGTCGCGACGCAGACCGCGGCGGATTCAACCGAGTTCAGCTTGCGACTCATACCTTATCGCGTGTCCACTCTCGCCTCGGGTACCCTGAGCCTCGAGCGCTGGCTCGCCGAGCAACCGGGAATATTCCCCGATGTCCTCTGGCACCCCTGGGTCGAAGTGGCCCCAGAAACGGCTCACGCGCTGGGGCTCAGCGATGACACGCTCGTCTGGGTAGTCGCGCCACGAGGCCGTTATCGAGCCCGCCTCAAAGTATTCCCAGGGACAGCGCCGGAGACCGTCTGCGCGCCTTACGGGCTGCGCCAGCCAGACGGAGAGCCGGCGAATCCACTCCGGTTGCTCGATAGCACGAACGACCCGCTTACAGGATTGCCGAGCTGGTCTTCCACCTTTGTACGCCTCGAACAGGCGTGACGGATCAGAACATGGCACGCTGGGGAATGGTGATCGACCTGGACCGCTGCACCGGCTGTGCGGCATGTGAGGTGGCGTGTAAGAGTGAGAACAACGTCGCCGCAGTCTCGGTCGAGCAGGCGGACATGGGGCGCGCCAGCAGCTGGATGAAGGTTATGGCGCACGTGGAAGGGGAGTTTCCAGATACGACGATGCACTTCTACCCTCGCCCTTGCATGCACTGTGACAATCCACCCTGCATCAGGGTCTGTCCGGTCCAGGCGACCTACATCGATGACGAAGGCATCGTCGGTCAGATCTACGCGCGCTGCATCGGCTGCCGCTATTGTGCCAACGCCTGCCCCTACATGGTGAAGTATTTCAATTGGTATGGACCGGAGTGGTCGGAGGCCGAGCGCCAACACCTCAATCCCGACGTGTCAGTTCGGCCGGCCGGCGTCATCGAGAAGTGCACGTTCTGCCACCACCGACTACAAAAGGCCCGGGAAGATGCGCGTGCCGAGGGGCGCGAACTGCGTGAGGAGGACTATCAGCCCGCTTGTGTCGATGTCTGCCCCACCAACGCCATCATCTTCGGCGATCTGGACAACCCGAGTCACGCGGTACACACCCTCAAAGACGATCCGCGGGTGTTACGTCTGATGGAGGACCTAGGAACACAACCGAAGGTTTATTATCTGCGGCCGAGGGACTGAGAATGCGACAAGCCGTAAGAGAGAAACTGGCTCGCATGTCGAACGACGAGCAGATCCTTCTGCGGCCGTTAGTCGAGACCTCGCGCAGCTTTTACATCGTTGCGGGCTTGCTGGCGGCCGTCACGCTATGGGGAATGTTCGCCTATTACCTGCAAGTCACTTACGGCCTCGGTCGTACAGGTCTCAATCGTCCCAGCTATTGGGGCATCTACATCATCTGCTTCGTCTTCTTTATCGGGATCAGCCACGCCGGCACGCTGATCTCCGCCATCCTCCGAGTCAGCAAGGCGGAGTGGCGGCGCTCGATCACTCGTTCCGCAGAATTGATAACGGTTCTGGTCATCGGCTTCGGCGCCATCCAACCGATCATCGACCTGGGCCGCCCCGACCGAGTGCTGAACGTCATCTTTAACGCACAACTGCGTTCGCCGTTGCTCTGGGACGTTACGAGCATCGGCCTCTATTTCATCTCATGTACGATCTATCTCTACGTCCCCATGCTGCCCGACCTCGCAATCATCCGCGACTCGGGTATTAAGGCGCCGCGCCTTTACCGCTTCCTTGCTGCCGGCTACCGCGATACGCCGGCGCAGCGCGCACGGCTCGAGAGGGTTATCGGAGTTCTCTCGATCATCGTGATCCCGATCGCGGTTTCTGTCCACACCGTGATCGGCTGGATCTTCGCTATGACGCTACGACCTATGTGGCACAGCACCATATTCGGGCCCTACTTCGTTATGGGCGCCATCTACTCCGGTATCGCCGCCATCCTCGTCGCCATGGTGGTGCTGCGGCGAGCGTTCGGCCTGCAACAGTACTTCAAGGACATCCACTTCGATTACCTGGGACGCCTGCTCCTCTTATTCAGCTTGCTGTGGTTCTACTTCACCTTCGCTGAGTACCTGACCGCATTCTACGGCGGAGAGCCCGGGGAAATGCGCGCCTTTTGGGCAAAGCTGACGGGGCCGTTCGCCATACCCTTTTGGACGATGGTTTTGGGCTGCTTCATCATACCGCTCTCCCTTATGTCGCGACGCTCGATGAGGACGCCCCGGGGCACGCTGATCGCTGGAATTGCTGTGATGATCGGCATGTGGCTCGAACGGTTCAACATAGTGGTTCCGACGTCGGTGAACCCGCGTTGGGAGATCGAGTCGATCGGTCAATACCTACCCTCATGGGTCGAGCTGTCGATCATGGCAGCCACGTTCTCGGGCTTCACCCTACTGTACATGCTTGCCACCAAGTTCGTCCCGATTGTCTCGATCTGGGAGATCAAGGAAGGACGAGAACACTCTGTGCGGGAGGTCGCCGACCGGGTGGCTGAGTACTTGCCGGAAAGCGCCTAGCTTGCCGTGCCGAGAGGAAATGCGATGCTGACCGCTCTACAGACACCGAATCAAGGGAGCTTGAGGTTCGCCGTACTCGCCGTGCTATGCTGTATCTGGGCGTCGGGCGCGGGCACAGTGCACGCCCAATCCGACCAATCGTTCCCCGGAGATCCCATCGCCGGCCGCCGGATCTTCGTCGCGCGTGGTTGTGATCGTTGTCATGCCATCTGGGGGAACGGCGGGACGCTCGGTCCCGATTTCGCCCTGGTCGGTGCGGGCCGCAGCTTGCAGCAGCTCGCCGGCATGTTCTGGAACCACACGCCCCAGATGATTCAAACCGTGCAGGTCAAAGGTTTTCAGTGGCCGACCTTCAGCGAGGAAGAGCTCGCTGACATCATCAGCTACATCTATTACGTGAAGCTGTTCGACGAGCCGGGGGATCCGGTCCTCGGCGAGCGCTGGTTCCGCGAGATGCGCTGTGTTGAATGTCATGCGGTCGGCGGTGAGGGTGGCCGAACCGCCCTGCCCCTCGACGGGTACGCCCAATACATAGCGCCGCTGATGCTGGCCACCGGCATGTGGAACCACGGCTCTGGTATGCAGGCGCGGCAGGCTGCGGAGCGCGGGCCGATTCCCTCGTTCAGGGGGCGCGAGATGGCTGATATCCAAGCCTACATCCGGGAGGTTTCGAACCTTCAGAGCCGTGATGTCATCTTCCTCCAGCCACCTGACCCCAATACCGGTCGCGGTTTGTACTTGCGAAAAGGATGCTCAAGCTGCCACGGACCCAACGGCGGCGGAACGCGGTTCGGACCGGATCTCCGCAGTGCGACTTCGCAGCTCCGTGTCTCGGAGATCGCCGGGACGCTATGGAATCACTCGTCGCAGATGGCGACGGCCATGCGGGCTCGCGGGATAGCCTTTCCCCGGTTCGCGGGCAAAGAGATGGCGGACGTCATCGCGTTCCTCTACTATTTGCGATTCTACGATACTGGAGGCGACGCACGCGTAGGTGAGGTGGTATTTGCACAGAAAGGCTGCGCCAGCTGTCACGCAGTCGACGGTGGCGCTTCGATCGGGCCCGATCTTTCTCAGTCGGACGCCATACTGGCGCCGATAAGGCTTGCTACAGCGATGTGGAATCACGCACCTGCCATGTACGCTGTCATTCAGCTCGAGCAGGCGGACTGGCCACGCTTCGAAGGGGCAGAAATGCGAGACCTCGCTGTATACCTGAGTGATATGGCTGCCGGAAAGTGACACGGTTTGCTGGGCGCAGACTGCTGGACCTGGAGGAATACCATGATCGGCAAGCACCCGTCAATCAGCCTGTGCGGAAGAGCCGACATAGCCCCGAGCCTGGCCGTGGCTGTACTGATTCTGTGGGCTTCGCAGCCGGTCCACGCCCAGGAACGCTGGGGGCTGACGCAGAACCCCATGGCTGGCTCTCAAGTCTTCGGGTCGAAAGGTTGCGTCAAGTGTCACTCGGTGAACGGGTTGGGCGGCAAGCTCGGGCCGGACCTGGGGCACAGCGGTGAGCGCCGATCGCTCTACGACTTAACCGCCACGATGTGGAACCACCTCCCGGGCATGGAAGAGCGAATGCAAGAGCTGGGCATCGAGCGCCCGCGGTTGAGTGATCGCGAAGCGGGAGACCTGGTAGCGTTTCTGTTCACCCTCGACTACTTCGACCCGCCCGGCGATTCAGGAGCTGGAGAACGTCTGTTCGACGAAAAGAAGTGCGTAGTGTGTCACCAGGTGGGTGTGCACGGCGGCGTGGCGGGACCCAGCCTCGACCACCTCGGCCAGTACGGCTCACCGATCCTGGTCGCGGCAGCGATGTGGAATCACGGGCCCGGGATGCAGGCGATGATGGAGAAGAAGGGAATAGAGCGCCCGACCTTCTCCGGTTCGGAGCTCACAGACCTAATCGCCTACCTCGAGTCGATCTCGCCGCCGTCACTGGCCGGGCCTCTGTACGTATTGCCGGGGAATGCCAACGAGGGTCGCGTCACATTCGCGGAAAGAGGTTGTGCAGGCTGCCACAGCGTTCGAGGCGTCGGCGGGAGCGGGGCACCGGATCTCGCTCGGCGTGAGGTCAGTTGGGACCTGACCCAGTTTGCCGCAGCCATGTGGAATAAGGCGCCCAACATGACCGCCCAGATGCAGACACGCGGGATACAAGTCCCACAGCTCGGGGCCGGAGAGATGGCCGACCTCGTGGCTTACTTGCACTCCGTCCGTTACTTCGCGGAATCCGGCGACGTCCGGGCAGGACAGCGATTGTTGGGCAGCAGCGGATGCCTCACCTGCCACTCGCTCGACGGCCAGGGGGCGAGCGCGGCCAGCAACCTGGCCGAGAGAACGGGGATGATGTCGCCGGCGCAGGTCATCTCAGCTATGTGGAATCACGTAGCGTCCACCGAGGCTGGAGACAGCCTTGCAGTCGAGTGGCCAGTCCTCAGCGCTGAGGAGATGGCGGACATCGCAGCGTTCTTACAGGCGCCGCGGCGTAACTGACGAGAAGTTTCTGAAACAATCAGACTGTGAGAGTCAGAATGGACTCCGATATGATCCAAGGACTGCTGATACTAGGCAAAACGGCTCTGATAATAGGCGGAGGGTGCGCTTTCACGCTGGGAAGCATTTGGGGGATCTGCGCCACCGCGATAAGCTTTTACCAGCGCAGAGACCTGAGAGACGAATTGTTGCCACTCTACGAAGAGGGGGCAATCACCACTAAGCCAACAATCTTAAACGCCCACAGAATTCCAGACCCCCAAACGTAAGTACCCAGACGCAGGTCGAGGTGCGCAGATCAATATCGACGCGTTCCTACACGTTTGCGTCTACATGACCCTCACTCGCCGCTGGCCCCCGTGACGACGGATTCCACCACCCGCCCGATGAAGCTGTTCGCGGCCCGACCGCTGATCCAGCGCGCCACGACTACCAGGTCGTGCTCGGGAATCGCGCACACCATGTTGGTGCCGGCGCCCAGGTGGCAGAACGCCGACTCTGGCGCCCCGGGTATCCGCCGCATGTCGGTATTCAGGAACCAGTTCATGAACCCGTAGCCGGGATTGGCCGAGCCAGGGGTCAGCGCCATCTCGATCCATTCCTCCGAGAGGATCTCCTTGTCCTCCCAGCGGCCACGCCGCAGAGTCAGCAGGCCGAAGCGTGCCTGGTCCCTGGCGCTGATCCACATCCCACCGCCCCAGTGGCCGCCCCCCGAGACAGACTGCACCTTGAGCCCGTCGATCAGGACCCACGAGTTGTCATAGCCGTGCCAGCGCCACGTGTTCGATGCGCCGATCGGATCCATCACGTACTCTCTCAGCACCTGTGGCAACGGTCGTCGCCACACGTGAAGCGCCGCCAGCGCCAGAACGTTCACCCGCACGTCGTTGTACTTGTAAACCGTGCCGGGCTCGTTCCGCTCACGCGTCAGCCACTCGCTCGGCTCGACGTCGCGCGGCGGCCGGTCGGCCCAGTCCGGCTTATCCCACAGCGTGCCCTCCCAGTCGCTCGTCTGCCTCAGCAGATGGTCCCAGGTGATCTTCGAATTGTGCTCCGAATCGAAGTGGTCGGTGGGCACGTAGAGCTGCACCCTGTCGTTTATGTCGCGGATCATCCCCCGATCCCACGCGAGCCCGACGGTCGTCGAGAGAAAGCTCTTGGTGACGCTGAATGTCATGTCCACGCGGAACGGCTCGCCCCACTCCGCCACGATGTAACCGTGACGGACGATGATGCCCGTCATGTCACCCCGCGTCTTGAAGGGTCCGATCGCCTCGCCGTACGGCTCGCCGCCGCCGCCGAAGGTCATGTAGTGGTTCAGCTCGAGATCGCGGGGGGCGGTGGACTCGTTGTCCTTGGCGAACTGGATCGCGGCTTCCAGTAGCGCCGCATCCATCCCCACCTCCTCAGGCCGGCGCGTTTCCCAGTCGCCGGGGCGTCCAGGGTAGTACACATCGGTTTGCGGTGTCGTCGATGCCGTGACGACGCTGGCGACCTGCGCTTCCTGCCCCAGCAGATCGGTTGTCGGGAAGACGAGGACGAACGAAACGAGAACCGCGATGGCTCGGCGTGTCGCATCATGAACCGGCATGGGTCGCTCCTTCAGGCTGTCTGAGGTGCAGTGATAGTGACGCACGAGGGGCTGACGAGGTGTGTTACCAAGATGGGGCTAGCTAGCGCCGGGCGGCAATCTCTTCCCTACGGCTCCAGCTGCTTGACGAAGTACCGAAGAACGGCCAGCACGCGGGCACCGCAGCGCGCCTCGCGCCCCGGTGCCCGCGTGGACGTGGTTCGCTCTCGATCTCAGGTCCCAGTCATCGACGCGGGCCGGACCCCGGGGCGTTCTCCATGACCCAGAGCTCGGCCCAACTTTGACCGCCGGTGAACGACAGCCTGCGACCGTCGGGGTGCAGGCGAACCTCACGCAGGTTGCTCATCTCGAACAGCTTGTGAGGCTCGCCGCCGGAGACCGGGAGCGCCCACAATTCAGAAAAGCCACTGACGAAGAGTATGTACCGGCCGTCCGGGGTCCAGGGCATTCCACCGCGCCAAGTCGCTGTAGCCAGTTCTCCCCGATAGATCCAACGCAACTCACCGCCTGTTGTCGGCATCAGCGCGATCCCGCCGTTGAAGCCAATGGCCAGTGTGTGGCCGTCCGGCGAGAGCGAAAGATCGGCGACAAACACATCCGGATCGTCCGTTGCTACAGGCTGCTCCGGGAAGTCTCGCTTCTTGTAGAGAACCGTTTCGTTGCCGCTCGCTAGCTCAACCGAAACGACTCCTCTCGCAGAGGTCGCTCCCAGAACCGTGTACAGCGCTTCTCCGTCCCGAGAGAGCGAACCGCGATGGACCTGGACCTCGAGAAGTGGATCGGCCTCCCCGCTTTTGAGCGGGATCCGTAGCGTCCGCCCATCTTTCCCGCCAGTTCCGCCGCTGACCAGTATGCTCTCGCCGTCGGGAGCCCATTGCAGCCAGTCCGGGAAGCGACTCAGCTCGGGGATGGGCAGCTGCCGCAAGTTGTTACCCGAGACAGCACGGATGACCAGATTCGCCTGGGTGGGCCCTATCGTCGCAGGACTGTGCACGTAGGCAAGATAACGCCCGTCGGCCGACCAAGCGCCAAGACCGCTTCGCCCCTCTGAGGGACCCGCCTCCGGCATTGCAGCGGCGAGGGTCTGCCCCGTCGGGATATCGAGCGTCATAGTGTGCACTTGAGGCCTTTCGACAACGATCGAATAGAAGAACTTGCCGCCGCCAACGCCGACCGGCTCCAAGCCCTCCACGTCCTGCTTTATCAGCTCCGGAGCTCCTGATGCTTCACCCTCCGACATTGGCACGGCCCAGATTGACGGCGCACCGGACGCATCGCTGTGGAAGTAGATCCGGCTACCGTCTGGCGCCCAGCCTACGAAGAGGTCGTTACCTGGCCCGCCTACAACCCTGACCTCCCGGCCACTCTCCACGGCCAGCGAAAAAACATCATGCTGCCCGATACCTTCCTCCGCCGCCGGCTGGTCGTAGGCCGCGTAGCGGCCGTCCGGTGAGAAACCGGCCTTCACGGGCAGACTCCGGAGGTCCCTGCGTAAAACATGGGCGGAGCCGTCAGCCACCGAGACGAGGACCAACTCGATCCCAGCGTCGCGGACAAACGAAGTCAGTATGTTCTTCCCGTCCGCAGACCAAGACCCTGGCACTATGTAGCCCAAATCCCCGTCCCAATCATACAGTACCCGGAGTTCGGATCCATCGACGTTTGACACGCGAAGCTGATATCCTGGGTCGCAACACCAGGTGTAGGCGATCTGACGTCCATCCGGCGAGAAGACCGAGAACTCGGCGAACCCACTTCTTTCGCCCCAGTCACCCTCGTTCGTCACGTGACGGATTTCTCCAGTGGCGAGTTCGCGGATCACGAGGTCACCCGTGCTCCAATCGGCGAACGACACCAGCCGGCCATCCGGCGACGGCGTTAGGTAATAGGAGTCTATGCTGGGGCCTGCCCAGATCCTCCGAAGCACCACCGAAGGGTCTTGGGGATTCGCCGCAGACAATTCAGTTGCGCTCTCGAACGTACGGCCTTCAGCAGTACTCTGACCCGAACTTGTGCGGCACGAGATCAATACGAGGATTGCGAAGGCTAGCATTGCTGCAGTGCGCGTGCTCATGGTCCACCTCCAAGATCTCTGTGGGGCGCACAACGCGAGCTGCTGGCCCGTATACCAAGTGCTGTGCCACGTGCCTTCACCGGCAGAATCCGAGTAGTTCTTTGATGTTGCAGCCCTGGAGGCCGAGGCTTGCGCCTCACCGCCTGAACGGTCCGTTCTACCCGCTATAACGTTCCGTTACACCTGTTACACCTGTCCCTCGGAGGCGACGCTTGACTTGTCCCCAGGACGAGGCAGCGGCAGGCGGACCTCCACCGTGGTTCCTGAGCCTGGCGAGCTGCGAAGTGAGATACGCCCGCCGTGGGCCTGCGCCGTACGGCGCGCGATGGCCAGGCCCAGCCCGGTCCCGTCAGGTCGGGTCGAGAAGAACGGCTCGAATATTCGCTCCTGCAAGTCCTCGGGGATCCCCGGGCCCGTGTCATGTATCGATACGAGCGCGCTTTCGTCGTCGGTGATCACCTCCACGCTCGCCGAGCCGCCCTCATCGAGCGCTTGAGCAGCGTTTAGTAGCAGGTTGAGAAACAGTTGCTCCAGCGCACCCCGATCACCCCTGACCTCGATTGGTCTGGAAGCGGCGCTGGGCGACTGCAGCTTCGCCCCGCGCTCCTCGAACTCCGAGGTCGCGGACTGCGCGGCCGATTGCAGCGTCGCGTGGAGATCCACGTTATCCTGCCCAACCCTCCCACTGCGGGCGAGGCTGAGGGCGTCGCTGACCGTGCGGTTGAGATGCGTGACCTTTTGCAGCGCCCGGCTTCGGATCTCCGGGGCGCTGGCATCCTCGGGCGTCTCCTCATCCAGCAGCTGCAGGTCGACGCGGATCGACGTGAGTGCGTTACGGATTTCGTGGGAGAGCGAAGCGGCGAACTCGCCGACGGCGGCCAGGGCCTGGCGGTCGGCGAGCTCGCGTAGCGTCCGGCGGAGGCTCTCGGTCATCGCGTTAAACGCACGTCCAACTCGCCCGACCTCGTCGTCCCCAACGTCCTCGACTCGGCGCTCCAACTCGCCCCGGGCCACAGCTTCGGCCGCCGTCGTCAGACGTCCGAGCGAGCGGGTCACGCGCCCGGTGAGTAAGGCAGCCAGCCCGAACGAGAAGAGTGCCACGGCGAGCAGCGCCAAGAGCCCCTGCCGGGCCGCACGCTCGAACGGTTCCGCCAGCGGCGCGAGGGGCGCCGCCACCACGAGTGTAACCGCCGGCTCTTCGAGCTCGCTGCGCGCGGCGCGCCAATCGTCACCGCCCCAGACGAACCGCTCGTCGGCGAGGACCGCCGGATCGAACGGCAAGGGCAGCAGCGACGCACCCGTGGCCGGATCGAAGGCCGCCATCACCATTCCAGCCGCGTAGGCCGCGAGGCGTGGCTCGTCCAGTAGAGCCGTCATGGGAAGATCCGCTTCCAGGGCGCCCAGCCGTCGTCCCGACGGCAGATCGTAGATCTCCAGACGCACACTCAGTGCGGGGGTTCCGAATTGCTCCGTGGCTGTGTAGGCAGCCTCTGGCGCCTGCAGAGTCCAAACCGGGCGGTCTGCAATATCCCGTATGACGACGCGCTGGGCCCAACTGCCGAGGCTCGCGAAGTCGGCGGCGAGTTCCTCGGGTACGGTCTCATCGCCGGTGAAGTCCCCGGCCCCGGCAGGAGCGGAGCCGGCATCAGCCGCGGCCGCCAAGCGGCGCTGGACGGCTGGAAGGTCTCCCAGAGACAGAAGGTCGGAACGCCTGCGGGTCCAAGCGCGCCTAACGCCCTGCGCGGTGCTCTCCAGCGCCTCGTCCAGCCGGGCGCTCAGCAGCTCTTCGCCCGAGCGCAGCGACGTTCGAGTGAGCCAGAACCCTATCAGCGCCAACGGCAGCACCGCGCCGACCAGAACGATCAGCAGAAAGCGGGTGCGGAGCGAGGGAGGGCGGAGCATAGATCAGTCTGCGCGCTCTGCTTCTTCGTCGGACTGCGGCCTGCTCTCCGCCAGCCCGTACTTCTTGATCAACCGAACCAGGCGCGGGCGCGAGATCCCCAGCGCCTCCGCCGCTCGAGACTTGTTGCCGCGCATCGTCTCGAGCACGTAGGCGACGTGGTCGCGCTCCACCTCGTCGAGCTTGGCCACGCGGCGGCGGGGCTCAGCAACCGGCGGACCGAGCGCGAGGTGCTCGGGCCGGATCACATCTCCGGTGGCGAGGACAACCGCCCGGGTCAGGCAGTTCTCGAGCTCGCGCACGTTGCCCGGCCAGGCGTGGGCCAGGAGAGCGTCCCGCGCTTCCGGCGCCAGCACCGGCGCCGAGCGCCCGACGGCGGCACTAGCTTTCCGCACCAGGTGCTCGGCAAGCTCCGGAATATCGGCGCGGCGATCGCGGAGCGGCGGCACCACGATCTCGACCACGCGCAGACGGTAGTAGAGGTCCTCCCGGAACTCACCTTCCTCGACCATCCGCTCGAGATCGCCGTGCGTGGCCGCGATAACCCGCCCTTCCGTGCGCTCGGAGCGCTCGGCTCCCACCGGGTAGTACTCGTGTTCCTGTAGCACGCGGAGCAGCTTGCTCTGAAACTCGAGCGACGTGTCGCCGATCTCGTCGAGGAAGATCGTCCCCTTTCCTGCCAGTGCGAACCGGCCGCGCCGATCGCTCGACGCGCCGGTGAACGAGCCGCGCACGTGGCCGAACAGTTCCGACTCGAGCAGCGTGCTGGGTAGCGCCGTACAGTTGACCGGAACGAAAGGTTCGTCGGCATACGGCGAGTTGGAATGGATCGCCCGGGCGATGAGCTCCTTGCCGGTCCCGCTCTCGCCGCGGATCACGACATTGGTGCGACTGGCCGCGACCTGACCGATCACCTTGAAGATGTCCACCATCTGCGGGTCGTGACCGATGAGCCGGTCGGCTAGATCAGTCTCGACCGCGTCCTTCGGCGCCTGTGCAGCGGCGGCGCGCGCCTGCCGGTCCTCGAACACTCTCTCGATGACGCCGCGCAGCTGATGGAGGTCGAGCGGCTTGACGAGGAAATCGGCGGCGCCCTCCCGCATGGCGGCCGAGACCGTGGGCAGATCGTCGTAGGCCGTCATCAGGACGACCGCCACATCCGGCATCCCATCCCTCAGAAGCCGCAGCAGCTCGAGCCCGTCCATCCCCGGCATCCGCACATCTGTGAGAACGACATCCGCCCGCGCGTCGGCGAGCGCCGTCAGCGCAGCTTCGGCGTCCTCGGCTGCGCGGACCTCGTCCCCCGATCGCGATAGGGCGTCGGTCAGCGAGTCCCTGATCCAGGCATCATCGTCAACGATTAGGATCGAGCGCTTCATCATCTTGTGGCCGCTCAGCGTGCAGTTCCCTCGCTGAGTAGCGCCTCGAAGGTCAGTGACTAGTCCCCGGCCGCGCCGGCGGCTGCAACTCTTCCGGGTCGAACACCCAGCCGCCTTTGATCACCCGCCAGATCGCCTGGGTGTTCTTGATGTCCTCTAACGGATTCTTATCGAGCAGAACGATGTCGGCCAGCTTGCCCGGTTCCAGAGAACCGAGCTCGTCGCCCACGCCCAGGGCGTCGGCCGCCCCCTCGCTGGCGAGGCGGATCACTTCCACAGGTTCCAGTCCGGCCTGGGCGAAAAGCTCCATTTCCAGAGCCAACGACGAACCCGGACGTCCGTCGCCATACGTGTCCGAGCCCAGCTGGAGCTTCACGCCTCTGCGGTGCGCCTCGCGGATGTTCGCGAGGAACTCGTGCATGACACCCACCTGGGTCCGCCAGGGCCAGTATTTCGCCCAAGTCAGGTCTGTCCGCAGGACGTCTCCTGGAACGAACGCCCTCAACTTCGGGTCTTCCAGTCGCCTTGGATCCTCCCGGATCATCAGGGACCTTGGAGTCCCCATCACCCCCACCGTCGGAACCCACCGCGTTCCGGCACGCGCCATCAGCTCCAAGACATCGGCCTGCAACCGGGTGGGCATTTGAATGGTGTGCTCGATGAAGGCATAGCCCCACGAGACGTAACGGGCGATTTCCCCGATCTCGGTGCCCGCCCCCGGATCGCCGGCCAGCGGCAGGCCCAGGCGCCGGGATTCCTCGGCCACGGCCCGGTCCAGGAGCCAAGTGCCGGGAGCGTGGTGCGTCTTGACAAACTGCACGCCGCGTTCCTTCCAGCGCTCCATGTAGAATCGCACATCTTCCGTGCCGTCCAAGAGAAGCCCCCACCCCCGGTGCCCCGGATGAGCTGGCTCGAAGACTTCTCCCGGGAAGAAGTACCGGGGCACGGCTTCCGCCGTCGCATCGCTGCGATCTGCCAGCGCCTGGACCCAGGATAGCCGCTCACCCATGTCGCGCACCGACGTGACACCGTAAGCGACGAACGCTTCCTGATAGGTGTCGAAGCTGCCACCGGCCGCCTCGACGTGCACGTGCATATCGAACAGGCCGGGAATCGCGAACCGGCCGCCAACATCCATCACGGTTGTCCCGGTGGGTAGCTGGTGTTCATCCTCCGGGCCGACCCATCCGATGCGCCCTCCTTCGATGAACATGGACGTCTCAGGGCCGAAACGCCCCGAGGCGAAGTCCAGGATTCGTACGCGACGCACCAGCAGCGGAGCGGGCTCGCGGCGCTCGAACCTCAAGTTGAGAGGAATCTCCTCTCGCTCGCCGCCGTCCAGGGCCTGTGTCCAGACACGGTTGCCGGCCGCGTAGATTACCGCCGTCCCGTCCGGCACCAGCGCGAATGTCTCGCCACCTTCCGTACTGAGCCGACGCGCCTGACTGCCATCGGCCTGCCCCGCGACCAACGGCGCCACCCAGATCTCCTCGTTACGCCGGTAGACGACGCACCGCTCGTCCGGGCATATCAATCCTTCCTGAACGTGGCGCGGCGGCTGCGTTACAGGTTGCGGATTCGGCGTCCCTTCGAGCGGCAGGCGGAAGAGGGTCCCGGTATCCTCGGCACCGCGGGAGTAGTAAAGGAATCGCCCGTCGGTCGAGAGGTGTGGGCGCGGCAGCCAGTACTCCCGCCAGCCACCCGCGAGGACTTCCTTGCTGCCGTCGCTGAGGTTCACGGCGAGCACGCGGAAGCGGCCGCCGTCGCGCTTGCCGACCACAAGTCTGCCGGCATCTGGGCTCCAGCTGGGGCGCCCATAGTACGGACCTGAGTCGAGCGTCCGCACCTCTCGGCTCTCCAAGTCCAGGACCCGCAGTTGCTGAACGCCATACTGGCTCTGTACAAAGGCAAGCCGACTCCCGTCAGGCGCGAAGGCCGGTTTACGCTGGAACGCGCTGCCTCCGAGGAGGCGCTGCGCCGGTCCACCGTCCAGGGGCTGCTCCCACAGGTACCCGAGCGCGCCGAACACCATGCTGCGGCCATCCGGCGCGAGCCGCGGGTCCGTGATGCTGCGGGGTTGCGCGAGGCTCCCGGGTCCGGCCAGCTCATGTCTGGGCGGCTCGACGGGGAGGCGCACTTCCATGGAAACCATCGCGTGGAAGTCGACGTGCTCGGAGGCCTCGTCGGACACCGTGATCTTGATGAGGTGACCGGAATCTCCGACGTACAGGGCCCCACCGTCGGGCGACACGGCGAACCGCGGATCCTTCGCGGGGCAGTAGGGGCTGGGCAGCGAGGCGAAGAGATTATCGACGCCCCTGGACGGCGAGACGTGAAGTAGGACCGCATCCCCGAACGGCCTGATACCGAGGTCTCGAACGTGGACGCTGCGCAGGCCGTAGAAACCTTCTCCGATGGGATCGGGCACGACCTGATTCCACTCCCCGCGAAGCGTGTCCAGGGACGAGATCAGACCCGCGCCGTTCAGCACCGCTATCCGCGTCCTGGGCTCTGCCGGAAACTGGCTCTCCACGAGCACCGTCCAAGCGAGTCTCCCGTCCGGCAAGTTGAACAGCGAACCGATCAAACCCGGCGATGCGTAGAGGGTCTCGGACTCTCCGCCGCCCAGCGCGACGCGGCGCACCACGGCGGAATCGTCGGGACAACCCTCCCGTATCCCCGACAGACTCAGGTAGGCGATCGACTCACCGTCCGGGCTCCAGGTGGGGCGGCTCACCCATTCCTCGCGCGTGACCTGCGTGATCTGGGCGCTCGACAGATCCAGCACGAACACGCTGCCTTCCTTACCGTCCCGGTCGGAGATGAAGGCCACTCGGCGGCCGTCCGGTGAGAACGCCGGCTCGCTGTCCCAGTAGGGTCCGAAGGTCAGTTGCTCGGCCGCGCCGCCGTCCACGGACACCCGGAACAGGTGCCCCAGCATAGTGAAGACCAGCGTCGCTCCATCCGGTGACACGGTCAATTCGGGATCGGTAACCTCGGTGGTCTCGAATTCGATGGTACCCCAGTCGTCGATCTGCGCCGCGGCCGGGGCGCCGCAGAAGAGCAAGAAGAAAGCGGTGAGGGCTGCGGCTGCCAAAGGCTTAGCGGTTCCGACGTTCTCATTCATGGCGTCTAGCCTCGGTCTGGATGGACAGGAAACGAGAGGACGGCCCGCAAGAACGCGTCGGGCGCGCGAGCGGACGGGCAGCGCGAGGCGGGAACAGCTTTCGATTGCTTGGGCACGGCTGGAGGCTCCTGGAGCGACAGGACTGCTCACACCTCCTCAGCCACCTCCCGGGCCGGCCAACAAGATGACACCAAGCTCGATGAAGGACAATGAACGGGGCGGAACCGTCTACTCCGAACGCCTTACCGCACCCTCCTCACCAGCGGCAAGATCACGTGTGACGGACGCTCCACCGTGTGGTGCACCGCATTATGGGCCACGACCCACTCGCTCTCATCGTAGTTGTTGCCCCCGGTGTTCATGTTTCGGTCGAACCGCGGGAAGTTGCTGCTCGAGACCTCCACGCGAACGCGGTGCCCGGGGCCGAACCAGATTCCGGTCGCGTGCAGGTCGATCCGCAGTCGCTCGACCTCCCCCTCCTCTATCAGCACCACCCGATCGAAGCCTTCTCGGAACCGCGCGCGCAGGATTCCCTCCTGCACGTTGTAGGCGGTGCCGTCGGGCTGGACGTCCACCAGCTTCACAGTGAAGTCGGTGTCCTTGGCATCGGACGAGACATAGAGGATCGCCTCCAGCGGGCCGGTGACCTCGACCCCTTCTTCCAGTGGGGCCGATGTGTAGACCAGGACATCGTTCCGCAACTCGACCTCGGATTGATTCATCGCGCCGGCCGGAGCGTCGTCGGCGCTAATACAGCAGATGGGCCCGCCCACCGACGGAACTGGGTTGGCAGGATCGTAGGTGAACCGGTCGGCCGGCTCGTCGTTCGGCGGCTCCGTGCTCAGCGTGCCGTCGCCGTTCCTAGTGTTCGCGTGGCCGCCGCTATGAAGGTAGAACTTCATGAACTCGGTGCCCGGGAGCGGCCAGGTGTCGGCCGAACGCCATTCGCCGGCGCCCATCAGATAGTACTGCAACTTGGGGATGTCGGTGACGCCGTTGTCGATACCCTTGAGCCAGTAGTCAAACCAGCGAATGTAGGTCTGGTAGTAGGGGAACCGCGCGTCGCCCATGTCTCGGCGACCCACTACCGTGTGCTCCCTCGCGCTCTCCGAGAGGCAATGCGCCGTGGGAGAGATGATGGCGAATTGGTTGTCGCGCCCGCGCGCCGACACCGCATTCCGGCTCATGAGATTGAACAGTGCTAGCGTCTCATTCACAGCGCCGTCATACCACGAGTTAACATGCAGTGCCGGCACGTCGAACCGGTCGGCGTCGTCCACGTAGTTCAGGCTCTTCCAATACCGGTCGCCTGGGATGTGCGAGACGAAATCCTCGTAGTCGCTGGATGTGATGCCGTTTCCGCGTACGATCCCGATGATTGGGAGCTGCCAAAACGATTCTTGGAGGTCCACCTGGGGGAGCGGTGGCCGGGTTTGCATGTCCTGCACCATCTCGCGGTACGCCGAGTCGGATGACTCCGGCGGCGGCCGATTGAAGGTCTTGCTGCCGGCGGAGTGGAACCAGCCCAGCGCTGAGGCGAGCTCGATCGCTCCTCCATCCATGAACGCGAAGGTGCGGTATGTGCCGTCGTAGCCACCGCCCGCTGCCTGAGGAATGGCCGCCGCGTGGTTAGGATGCCGGGTAGCCGCAATTTGCAACTGGTTCTCGCCCAAATAGGAACAGCCGTAGGTGCCTATCTTCCCGTTCGACCAGGGTTGCTCTGCCAGCCAGCTGATGAAGTCGTAGCCATCGTCCCGGTTGGCACGGCCCACGATGTAGTGACCCTCGGATTCGAACCGGCCCCGCATGTCCTGGATCGCCACCACAAAGCCGCGCTTGGCGAACTCGTGCGCCAGCGACGGAGGGTCCTGGAATCCGTTCTTGTTGTACGGCAACCTAATCGCGATCACCGGTAGGGGCTCCGGCGCGCCGATCGGGAAGTACAGGTCGGTCGAGAGGCGGACGCCGTCCCGCATGTGGACTAGGACGCTCTTCTCGAGGCGGACTTCGTACTGGGGTTGAGAGATTTCGGGCTGCTGGGCAGTCGCCAGCGACGCGATTCCCGCAGCCGGCATCACTAATCCAGACAGCAGCAACACCTGCCCGAGGGAACGATAACGGATCTCCACGATCAATCGGTTGAAACACAGCATAGCTGCCCCCGGTGGCTTGATGTCGAGATGTTCTTAGCCGGCCCTCAAGATGCGGAGCTACGAGGTGCACGGCAACGAATCGTCAATCCCCGGAATGCGATGGCGAGCTCAAACAAGGTATTCGTATTCGGGAACAGTGGTCTCGGAATCGGACGATCCCCCTGACCCTGGCAGCGGGGCTGGGCGCCGAGCAGGGAGAGCTAGCCACTGAAACGCTGCCCTCACTCGTCGGGGGCGGGAGGCTTTCGCAGCTTCTTGACCTGGCCCCGCCGACTCTTGGTATCGAGCCGTTTCTCCACCGCAGACTTCGGGGGACGCGTCTTCTTGCGGCGCTTGGGTACCCGTAGGGCGCGGGCGACCAGATCGCGCAGCCGCCGCTTTGCCAGCTGCTTGTTGCGATGCTGGCTCCGCTCGTCGTCGGCGACGACCCGCAGTACGCCATCCTTGTCGATCCGCGACGCCAGTTTCTTCAGGACCCGCTCCCGCTCCTCATCGGTCAGTGCGGCGCTCAGCCGGACGTTCCAGCACGCCTCGACCCGGGTGGCGCGGCGGTTGACATGCTGGCCCCCGGGGCCACCCGAACGGGTCGCGCGAAAGTAGATCTCGTCTTCGGGAACCTTGCTGCGTCTGCTCATCGGGCCAGTCGATCCGACGTACGGGGCGACCACCTATGCCGCTCCCAAGATGGGAACTTCCGCCATCCAGTGGCAATCTACAGCCGCGAAACCCGGGGCCCGGCGATTCGTAGTATCTCCTATAGCGGGGCCGAACCACCCTCCACAGCTGTGACGTCATGGACGAATTTTGGCAGGACATCAAGTACGCGATCCGCTCGCTGCGGCGCGGCGGCGCTCTCATCGCCATCGCCGTGCTCTCGCTAGCCATCGGGATCGGCGCCAACACGACGATCTTCAGCGCCGTCGACGTCTTCATGCTGCGGCCGCTGCCCTACCCCGACTCCGACGAGCTGTATTCCGTCTACACGACGAATCGGGAGCGCGGCTGGACCCGGGCCTCCTTCTCGGTGCCCGACTTCGCCGACCTGCGCGAGCGGAGCCGCACCCTGGACGTGGCGGCGACCCGCTACATGAGCTTCAACCTGTCGGACGGGGATCGGCCGGAGCGGCTGAGCGGCGTCCAGGTGAGCTCGAACTTCTTCCGCATGCTGGGGGTGCAGCCGGCGCGCGGCAGGGCGTTCACGGCGGAGGAGGAGGTCGAAGGCCGACACCATGTGGCGATAATCAGCGATGGGCTCTCGCAGCGTCGTTTCGGCGGCGACCCCGACGTGCTGGGCCGCGTCGTGCTATTGGACGGCGAGCCGCACACGATCGTCGGCGTCATGCCACCCAAGTTCTGGTTCCTCAGACCGGGCACCGAGATCTGGGTGCCCTTCTACGTAACCGGCGAAGAGCCCCGCAACAGCCACTACATCGGTGTCCGAGCGCGGTTGAGACCGGGCGCCACCCCGGAGCAGGCACAGCTCGAGGCCGAGCGCATCGCCGGGCAGCTGGCCGCCGAGTACCCGGTCACCAACGCCGGTAAAGGCGCCGTGCTCATCACGCTGCACCGCGACGTGTTCAACGAGGGCTTTCGGACGGGCAGCCTGACCTCGACTATCGCGGTCCTCTTCCTCCTCCTCATCGCCTGCGCCAACGTCGCCAACCTGTTGCTAACGCACGCGGCGGGACGTGAGCGCGAAGTGGCGGTGCGCACAGCACTGGGCGCTGACCGGGCTCGCATCCTTCGACAGTTCCTGGCGGAAGCGCTGATCCTGTCGATCGCCGGCGCGATCCTCGGCCTAGGACTCTCGGTCTTCGGCATCCGCGGGCTGCTATCGGTGATGCCCGGCTGGTTCCCGCGCATCGACGAGATCGGCCTCAATCCCCGCGTCCTCGGCTTCACCGCATTGGTCACCATGCTGAGCGCCGTCCTGGTCGGCCTGGCTCCCGCGATCCAGAGCACGAAAGCGAACATGGTGGAATCGCTGAAGGAGGGTGGTCGCGGCGGAACGGCGGCCAAGGGCGTGCGCCTCAGAAAGGCGCTGGTCGTCGTCGAAGTGTCGCTGGCTCTCGTGCTGCTGGTGTCTTCGGCGCTCCTCGTCCGCGGCTTCAT
>CP070812.1:2813424-2869444 GCA_020344015.1 Gemmatimonadota bacterium | reverse complement strand
GGCCTCAGCCTCCGCCGCGGCCTCGGGCTCGGCCGGTTTCTCCTCGGCCTTGGCGGGCTTCTTCTTCGCACCCTTGGCTTTGGGTGGGTGAATCGTACCACCCTTTGCGTCGCCGATGACGGCCACGCCTTCGCCTTCCGCACCATCGGCGAACTTCTTCAGGATGCCGGTCTTGCGGAAAAGAGGCTCGACCCCTTCGCTCACCAGAGCGCCCTGGCGCAGCCAGTAGAGGGCTCGCTTCTCGTCCACCTCTATGTACGACGGCTCGGTTCGCGGGTTGTACTTCCCGATCGTCTCGGTGATCCGGCCGCCCCTGGCATGCATGCTCCCGGCGACGACGATCCGGAACGACGCCTGCTTCTTCCGGCCGACTTTGCGCAGTCTAATCCTGGTTGCCATTCCACTCCTTTGTTGCCTTCGAGAGAGCCGCGAAAGTTAGGCGGACTCCCTAGCGGTTTCAAGGGGCTCCGGTGGGCGATAGGCAGTGGGCGGTGCGCGGTAAGACAGTGGCCGGTGGCCCGTGACCGGTAGCCGGTATTTGGGAGAATGGTCAACCGGCCACCGGTCACCGGCCACCGTTTTGCCGGCTACTGGATTTCGAGAATTTCCCGCCGCCGGGTCCCCACCGAAACGTAGCGGACCGGCAGTTCGGCCAGCTCGGCGATCCGATCCAGGTAGGCCCTGGCCCCGGCGGGCAGGTCCTCCAGGCGGCGCGCCTCGCTGGTGGGGGTGTTCCATCCCGGCATCGTCTCGTAGACCGGCTCGACCTCGGCCAGCAGCGAAAGGTCGGCCGGAAACTCCTCGAGTCGTTCGCCGCGGCAATCATATCCCACGCAGAGGCTGATCTCGGGCAGCGGGTCGAGGACGTCGAGCTTGCTCACCGCCAGCGCCGTCACACCGTTGAGGCGGCCGGCGTAGCGAACCACCACCGCGTCGAACCAGCCGGTGCGCCGCGGCCTGCCGGTCGTGGCGCCGTACTCGGCGCCCAGCTCGCGCAGCCGCGCCGCCTCTTCCTCCGGTAGCTCGGTGGGCAGCGGCCCGGCACCGACGCGCGTCGTGTACGCCTTCACCACGCCGAGCACCGCATCGAGGGAGGTGGGACCTAGCCCCAGGCCGGTGGCCGCCTGGCCGGCGGTCGTGTTGGACGAGGTGACGAACGGATAGGTGCCGTGGTCGACGTCGAGCATCGCGCCCTGCGCCCCCTCGAGCAGCACCCTCTCGCCGCGGTCCAGCGCCTTCTTCAGGGCGAGCCCGACGTCACACGCCATCGGTAGTACGCGCGGCGCCAGCTTGCAGAGCTCGCTGTAGAGAGCATCCGTATCGACGGTCAGGTCGGAGCCCAGCCCATCGAGCCTGGCCTGCGCCCGCGCGGCGCCCGCTTCGACCAAGTCGCGCAGGCGGACCGGATCAGCCAAGTCGCCGACGCGGATCCCGACGCGGGCGACCTTATCCTCGTAGGCGCAACCGATACCACGGCCCGTCGTGCCGATCGCACCCTTGCCGCGGCTCTTCTCCTGTGCCTGATCCAGGAGTTTGTGATAGGCGAGGACGAGCTGCGTGCGGGTGCTCACGAGGATGCGGTCCTCAACCTCGTGGCCGCGTGCCTTCAGCTCATCGATCTCCTTGAGGAAGGTGACCGGATCGAGGACCATGCCGTTGCCGACCACGCAGCGCTTGCCCGGGTAGAGCACGCCGGACGGGACTTGGTGCAAGATGAACTCGTCTTCGCCGACGCGAACGGTATGCCCGGCGTTGGCGCCGCCCTGGTATCGTGCGATCCAGTCGGCATCGCTCGCCAGGACGTCTACGATCTTCCCTTTACCCTCGTCGCCCCACTGCGAGCCGACCACAACGAGGCAACGGACACCATCTCCGAACATGATGACCTCACAAAAAAAGCCCCCACTCGCTCACTCCGGGGGGCCACAGTTTCGTGTATCCTTTGATAGAAGCTAGACCGGGTTTGCGGAGGTGTCAAGGAAGGGGGTGGTCGGCTCGGGGGTCCTCTCGCTTCACCGCTCGCGTGCGCCGTAAGAGGCCACTGCACCCTCGTGCCCGCTCACGAGTTTCGCTCGTAGGACCCCCAGCGCCTCCCTACTGCTTCACCCCCACCGTTCAGTCTCTCCCAGGATGCACGATCGAGCCACAGATAGAGTCGAAGAACGAGGGCGTTGAGGTCGAGGTTGCTGGATCTGAGCCTTCGCTGAGCGGAGTGACGCAGCGGGCGGCTCTGGTATCAGCACATTTGGTGCTAGGAAAGCGAGGGTGTCGTCGAGCGTAATTCGGAGCGCGGGGCGGCGCAGCCGCCCTTCCTGCAATCGAGCCGCGCGACATGGAGCGAGACGATCCCTCGCTTTCCGCCACTCACGGAACGTGAAGACCGCGTTCAACCCCAGGCGGCGTAGAGCCCGATGACGGCGATGGCGAAAGCGATGGCGATCTTGATCGCGGCGCCCGAGGCCCGTCCGAGGACCGCACCCCAGCCGGCTCCCAGTGTCGCTTTGACCTCCGTGCCCGGCGAATGCTGCAACACGACGGCGCCGACGAACGCGCCGACGAACGCACCAACGATATTGCCGATCACGGGAACAGGCATACCGATAACGGCGCCGACGAGACCACCGAGGAAGGCACCCCAGCCGGCGCGGTTCGAGCCGCCGTACTTCTTGGCGAAGCGGAACCCGAGCCAGGCCTCCGCCGCCTCAGCCACCACACCCAAAACGACGACGGCGGCGAGCGTCTGCCAGCCGACCTGCTCGAAACGACCCAGCGCCGCGTACCCAACCAGCGCCACGACCATCAGCCAGAGCCCCGGCAGGCCGAACGGAATGAGCACCAGGCCGACGACGAAGGCCAGGATCAAGATCACCAGGGGGATCAGCTCACCCATCGCCTTCACCCTGCAGGAGTCGGGCGCGACTCAGCTCGCTTCGCACCTGGGCGCGACACTTCTCGTCCAGCGGTCTGAGCGGCGCACGCGGCGCACCGCCCACGTAGCCCAAGAGATCCAACGCGTATTTGACGCCGGCGACGCCGAGGTCCCGCACGATCTTCGTGTCCGGCGACGAGATCCGATCCTGCGCCGCTCCGGCCTGCCCCGCTTCGTCTGCACGGAACTTCTCGTACACCTCAACGGCAAGCTGCGGGGCCAGACAACCGACGGTGACGATGCCGCCGGCCGCGCCCATCTCCAGCGCGGCGTACAGCTTGGAGCCGGCGCCGACCAAGACCTGGCAATCCTCGGGCGCCGCCTCGAGATGCGCACCGAGGATCTTCAGGTCACCGGTCGAGTCCTTGATCCCGGCGATATTGGGGTGGGCGCCGAGCTCGGCCAGCAGGCCCGGTGTGATATCGACCGGCACGAACTGCGGCACGTTGTAGAGGATGACCGGAATGGGGATCGACTCGGCGACCGTCTCGTAGTGCCGCCGCACCGTTTCCGGGTCCATCCGCCCGCGGTAGTAGCTGGGCGCACGGACCAAGACGGCGTCGCCGCCAACCTCGGCCACAGCGCGCGCCGCCCGCCCCGTCGCCCGCGTCGACTCCGCGCCGGTCCCCGCGATGAGGATCTTCTCGGGCGGCACGATGTCCCGCGCCCACTCGACCATCTGGATGACCTCGCTCTCATCGAGCAGCGGCGCTTCGCCCATCGAGCCAGCGATCACGAAACCGTGGACGCCCGCTCTCAACCAGGCGCGCAGATTGTCACGAAAGGAGACCGGTGCGACCGCGCCGGTGGTTTCGTCGAACGGCGTCGTTACCGGCAGGATAACGCCTTCGAGCCTCAAATCAGCTCCTGGACCAGTTGGTCGTCACCCAGCGTCTTCATGCGCAGCTCGAAGTCGGCAGGGTTCGAGGCCGCGTTTTTCGCTATCTCGTAATCCACTTCGCCCGCTTTAACCAGATCCATCAGATGCTGGTCGAACGTCTGCATCCCGTACTGCGAGCGACCTTCCTCCATCAGCTGCCGGATCTCGGCGAACTTCTCGGGCATCAGGATGCAGTCGCGGATCGCGCCCGTCACCACCATCACCTCCGCCGCCAGGACACGCCCGCTCTCGTCGGCCTTTGGCAGCAAGCGCTGCGAGATGACGGCCGCCAGCGACTCTGCCAGCCGCACCCGTAACATCTCCTGCTCTTCCGGCGGGAACACCGAGATCGTTCGGCTGATCGTCGTCGCCGCGTCCGGCGTGTGCAGGGTAGATATCACCAAGTGTCCCGTCTCGGTCGCCTTGATCGCCGTGTCGATCGTCTCGGTATCACGCATCTCACCGATCAGGATCACGTCCGGGTCTTCACGCAGTGCGGCGCGCAGTCCGGTCTGGAACGAGCTGGTGTCGGTGCCGACCTCGCGCTGGGTGATCGAGCAGTTGATGTCGCGGTGCAGGTACTCGATCGGGTTCTCGAGCGTGATCACGTGGCGCTTGAAGTTCTGATTGATGTAATTGATCATCGCCGCCTGGGTGGTCGTCTTACCCGACCCGGTGACGCCGGTGACCAGAACGAGTCCGCGCGGCAACGACGAGATATCGGGCAATACCTTGGGCAGGCCGAGCTCGTCGAACTTGGGAATCTCGACCGGGATGATTCGCAGCACGATCATGAAGCTGCCGCGCTGTTTCAAAATGTTGACGCGGAAGCGGCCCAGACCCGGCACGCCCCATGCGCAGTCGTAGTCGGTGATCCGGTCGATGTTATTGCGATCGCGCTCGTTCGGGATGAGACGCATCGCAACCTCGCGCGTCTGCTCGGGCGTGAGCAGCTGCTTGGTCATCGGAACCAGCTCGCCGTGGATTCGCGCCCGGAACACATCGCCCGCCTTGATATGCAGGTCGCTGGCTCCGCGCTCGATCGCCGCCCTCAGTATCTTCTCCATATCCCGCTCCTAATAACCCGCCTGCTTGTCCACCACGTTGAGCATAGGCTCCCCGGCCAGATAGCGCCGCGTGTTCTCGATTATCAATTCCGCCTCCCGCTCCCAGAAGCGCGGGCTGACCCCGCCCAGGTGCGGGGTCAGGCAGACGTTGTCCAGCTCCCACAGCGGGCTGTCCGCCGGGAGCGGCTCGTCCACGAAAACGTCGAGGCCGGCGCCACGGATCGAGCCCGCCCGCAGCGCCTCGATCAGAGCCTCTTCATCCACTATCCGTCCGCGCGCCACGTTGACCAGCACCGCGCTTTCCTTCATAACGGCGAGCTCCGCTGCACCGATCAGCCCATCGGTCTCCCGCGTGTGCGGGACGCAAAGCACCACGTAATCGCTACCCGCGAGGACCGTGGTGAGGTCCTCGGGGCCGAGCAGGTGATCGACGTCACCCGACGCAGGCCCCGCTTCCCGATCGATCGCCCACACCTGCATCCCCAGACCCTTCGCCCGCCTCCCGACCTCACGCCCGATCCCACCGAACCCGATGATCCCGACCACGGAATCGACCAGCTCGCCAACCGGGCTCGGCGCGCAGGCGGCCCGGTCTCGATCCCACAGCCGACCGGCCCGCCGACTCGCCTCCACCTGGTCGAGCCCGCGCGCCAGGTAGAACATCATCGCCACCGCGTGTTCCGCCACCGGAACACCGTGGGTGCCGGCCGAATTGGTGAAGATGACATCGCTCTCCAGCATCTCGGGGTAGAGCGAGCCGCCGACGCCTGCCGCCCCCGAATGGACCCAGCGCAGACCGACCCCCGTGGCCAGTACATCGCGCGGGATCCCAAACCCACAGTACACCTCCGCACCCTCGAGCGCCGTCAATACCGCAGCGCTCACACTCGACGGGCCGTCGCCGGAGCCGTCCACATCTTCCTTCACCCGGATCACCTCCCAGTCCGGCGGCAGGGCGGCGCGGATCCTCTCCGTAACCTCCTCGGGCATGCACCAGAGGTGATAACGGGAGGAGTACATGTCGATGACGAAACGGCGGGTAGGAGGGGGAGTCATGTTCGAGCCGTCGGGGCGACCTGTCATATTATAACGCCGGTGGCGGTCCAGTGTTGAGGGGTGTCAGGTTACCGTAATCCTCCTTACACCCTCCAGCGCGGCCAGCTCGCGGAGTGCTGCATCCCGGGCTCGGCCGCGGCCGACGATCTCGTACGCGGCGCGGAACCGCTCCCTCCCTTTCTCGAGTTTCTCCGGCTTGGCGCGCAACCCGTGCCCCTCGATGTGCGCGACGACGCGCTCGAGGACATCGGTGTCGGGATCGGTGGTCACCTCGAGGGTGACGGAGGTGCGGCGCCGGAAGAGGAAGCCCTCGATCCTGCCGAGGAAGATGAGGGTCAGGGCAACGAGCGCTGTGGTGCCCAGCGCCTCCACGTAGGCGTGCGCGCCCACAGCGAGGCCGATCGCGGCGACGACCCAGAGGGTGGCCGCCGTGGTGAGACCGACCACGCTACCACGCTCGACCAGGATCGTACCGGCACCGATGAAGCCGATCCCCGAGACGACCTGTGCCGCGATGCGACCCGGGTCAGCGGGCCCGACCGTAGCGGTGTTCGCCACCGTCTGGGAGACGTCCATCAAGAGAGTTGCGCCGACGCAGATCAGCATGTTGGTCCTGAGACCCGCCGGCTTGCCTGAGAGCTCGCGCTCGAGCCCAACGATGCCGCCGAGGACTGCAGCCAGGACCAGTCTGCCGAGCAGGCCGAGCCTCAGCGTTTCGATCCAGGTGGGGTCGAGCCAATCCACTGTTCCTGCCCTCTTACTCGACTTCGCTCTTCGCCGGCGCCGTGGCCGAGTGCAACCCCATTCGTCGGCGCACCTCGCTTATCGTATCGACTGCGACGGCACTGGCACGCTCCGCCCCGCTACGAAGGACCTCGATCACGTATTCAGGTCGCTGCTGCAGCTCCAGTGCCCGCTCACGAATCGGCCGCAGTTCTTCTATGATGTTCTCGCTGAGGCGACGCTTGCACTCGATGCAGCCGATACCTGCAGTGCGGCAGCCCTCATCGGCCCAAGCGATGTCCTCCTCGCTGGAAAAGTGGCGATGCAGGGCGAACAGATTGCAGACGTTCGGATTCCCCGGGTCGTTGCGGCGCTTGCGCTGTGGGTCGGTGATGGCCGGGCGGAGCTTCTCCCATATCTCGTCGGGAGATTCTAGGACGCCGATCGTATTGCCGATCGACTTCGACATCTTGGCCTGTCCATCGAGCCCGAGCACCCGGCGAACTTTGCCGACGACCGCCTGCGGTTCCGGGAAGTACTCGCCGAAGCGACCGTTCCACTTGTTGGCGATCTGCCGGGTCAGCTCGATGTGCTGCACCTGGTCTTCGCCGACCGGGACCGCCTCGGCGTGATAGAGCAGGATGTCGGCAGCCTGCAGGATCGGGTAGTTGAGAATACCGGCCAGCACCGACTCCTGGCGCGACGACTTGTCCTTGAACTGGGTCATGCGTTTCAGCTCACCCAACGGTGTCACCGTGGTGAAGACCCAGGCCAGTTCGCTATGCTCGGGGACGTCCGACTGGACGAAGATCGTGCACTTGCTCGGGTCGAGCCCCGCGGCGAGCAGTCCGAGCGCTAGATCAAAGATCTGCTGCGGCATCTCTTCGGGCTCGAACGGCTGTGTGATGGCATGCAGGTCGACGATGCAGAAGAAGGCGTCGTACTGGTGCTGGAGCGCGACCCAGTTCTTGACCGCACCGAGGTAATTGCCGATGTGCAGTTCGCCCGACGGCTGTATGCCGCTGAACATGCGTGGCTTGGGCTTCGCCATCCGTCACCCGTTGAATAATGAACTCGGAATGCCGAATATCGAGTCTTGGTACTCGGAGGCCCGAGACTCGCTTAACTCGGCCCCCATCGGCCGAGTAAGTTACCGTACGACAACGACATAATCAAGTTATGAACTCACTCGACGACCTGCTCCACGCCGCGCAAACGGCGGCCAGCGCCGCCGCCGAGGTCCACCGCCGCTCGCGATCGATCGACCCCAGCGCCTGGGTCGAAAAGGGTCACGCCGACTGGGTAAGCGATGTGGATCACGCGGCTGAGGAAGCCGTCGTAGCGGAGTTACGCGGCGCGTTCCCCGATCACGCGATCGCTGCCGAAGAGAGCGATTGGGGCGGCCCGACCCCGGAGCAGGCGGAGGTCACCTGGTACATCGACCCGCTGGACGGCACAACTAACTACCTGCACGGCTATCCCTACCACTCAGTCTCGATCGCCGCCGTCGATAGCGAAGGGCCCGCCGTAGCCGTCGTGACCAACACCGGCCACTGGGAGACGTTCACGGCACGGCGCGGCGAAGGGGCCGAGAAGGACGGGCATCCGATCAGCGTGTCGCGAGTCGCCGAGCTCAAGCATGCGCTGATCGGCACCGGCTTTCCCTTCAAGAGGACCGAGCTACTGGACGAGTACCTGCCTCAGTTCAGGGCGATCCTGACCCGAACCAGCGGCGTGCGGCGCACCGGCTCGGCCGCCATCGACCTCTGCGACCTGGCCTGCGGCCGGCTTGACGGTTTTTGGGAACTACACCTTGCGCCGTGGGACGTGGCAGCGGGTGTGTTGATCCTGCGCGAAGCGGGAGGAATTATTACGGACTTGTCGGGGTCGGACGACGTGGTGAAGCAGGGGGCGTTCGTGGCGGGGAACCCCCCGATATACAGAGCGCTGCGGGAGGTCATCGGGTAGGGAAGTCAGCCGGGCCGCCACTGGATGATGATGAAGCCGCTCACGACCAGCCAGATGAGCGCCAGGCCGCCAAAGACCCAGTACTCGACGGGCTCGAATTTCTGCCTCCCCTTTTTGCCGTGGAACCAGGCGCCGGTGAGCACAGCGGGAAACCCGGTAACGACTGCAACCAGAGCGAGCCGGTATGCCAACTCGGGAAGCACCTCGCGGTCGGCCAACTGGTCAAATACCCCCAAGACGCCCCAGGCAACGGCTCCGAAGGCGATCATGATCTGCGGCAGGCGGCGCTCCTTGATGCTCGCCATGACGCCCTCCTCCGCTGGCACCTTCAGCGGCGGCATCGGAGTCACCTCGCCGGGTGCGGTGAGGCGTCGGGCGACGTCGGCGGCGCGGGGGCGATGCTCGGGTTCCTTGGCAAGGCAGCGCATTAGCACATCTTCGAGATCCGACTCCACGTCACCGCGTAGTTCGGAGAGCCGTCGTGGCTCCCCCTGCATGTGCGCGGTAATCACTTCGCGCCGCGACTTCGTATCGTAGGGACCGCGACCGGTCACCAGTTCGTAACCCAGCAGCCCCAACGCATAGACGTCGCTGAACTCGGTGATGTCGTGACCCGAGAGCTGTTCGGGGCTCATGTGAGCGGGGTCACCGACTAGTTCGCCGGTTCTCGTCAGACGCGCCGCCTGGCCCGACTCGGCACTGGCGAGAATCGCCACGATCCCGAAGTCGGTGAGCAGCGCCCGCCCCGAATCGGCCTCGTAGAGCACGTTTTCGGGTCGGACGTCGCGATGGACGATCCCTTTCTGATGGGCAGCTGCCAGCGCCGAAGCGACCTGGATAATGGCATTTCGCGCATCACCGACCGGAAGTGGGCCCTCAGCCTGTAGGCGCTCCTCCATCGTCCTCCCTTTCACATACTGCATCACGAAATAGGGGAGATCGTTGGACAGGCGGCCAACCCGATGGACCGCGACGATGTTGGGATGAGAGAGTGCGGCGACCGCCTGCGCCTCACGCTCGAACCGCAGACGTGCCCGCTCGTCGCGCGCCAACTTGGGCGACAGCACCTTGATAGCGACCAACCGCTTGAGTTGCTGCTCGCGGGCAAGGTAGACGGATGCCATCGAGCCGCGCCCCAGGCGCCTGACAACCTCCAACTCGGGCGCCAGCTCGTCTTTGATTAGACTCTCCAGCTCGTCACCCCGGCCCGGCACCGGCGTGTCGTTAGGCTCCACACCGCCCTCCGGAATGTTTGCCGAGTCGGCCGAGTTTACGTCGCCGGAAAACATCTGGTGCTCTGTTGCAAGAGTAGTCTGCGGCCCGCTGTGGGCGCACGTTATTCAGTGTCCGGGGCATTAGCAAGTGCCGCCTTCGTTCTAGTTAGTCGCACCTAGCCAGTTGGGTGGTGTGGTGGCCACAGGCTACTGACTACCCTCTATCTCCCGGACGATGACTGCAGGCACAGAGTGTTCCGCCATCGCCGCGTTGAAACTCGGGATCTCGGTGGCGATGATCTCATCCAAGCGGTCGAGCTGGACCTGCAGCTGGCTCGACAGATCCTCGAACACGTCGTACGACTGCTGCGTCGGCTTCGCGTCCGCGCTCGACACGGTGCCCGTCAGGCCCGCGATCTTGTTGTTCAGCCTGATGGGGAAGTTGAGCGGGTCCTGCCGGCTGCGGTTCTTGGTCTGGTAGATCGCGTTCTCGACCCCGGAGAGCGCCTCCTTGATCTCGTGCGCCTGCTCCTCGATCGCGTCGGCGAAGGGTTCGCCTTCGACGCGCTCGACCGCGGCGTCGATCTGGGCCCGGACGTCGCGGATCCGCGCGACCGCATCGTTCGCCTCACTCACTCGGTCTCGAATGCGGATCAGGAGTTCGAACTGCTCCTGCAGGTCCGCCTGCGTCGCGTCGATGCGCGGGTCCTTCACCACCTCGAACGTCTCGGTCAACTCACGGTCGCCCACGGTCAAACGCACCTGGTAGGTGCCGGGCACGGCACGCGGGCCGACCGTCGTGCCCGCCCACATGATCATGCCGGGGAAGCTGCTGGCATCGGGGTAGCGCAAGTTCCAGACGAAGCGGTTCATACCGGCCTCGATCGAGACGTCGCCCTCCTCGCGGTCACCCCCGGACTTGCTCGAGAACTCCCGGATCAGAGTACTATCGGCCTCCAGAAAGGCGAGCTTGACCTCCTCCTGTGGCTCGCTTGCGAAGTAGTAGTATACCACAGCACCGCCGGGTGGGTTGTTCCCCACCCCAGGCTCGAAGCCGCTGAAGCCGCCGCCGCCCATTCGGTAGGTCCGCCGCGGCTCGAACAGATGGACGTCGGCAGCGGCGACCTCGCCGTTCAGCTGGTGGAGCGGCGTCAGGTCGTCGAGTATCCAGAAAGAGCGGCCGTGCGTGGCGAGCACGAGGTCGTTCTCCTTAACTACCATGTCACGCACAGGTGTGACCGGCAGGTTGAGCTGCAGACTCTGCCAGCGCTCGCCGTCGTCGAACGAGACATAGACGCCGAACTCGCCGCCGGCGTAGAGCAGGCCGCGTCGCGCCGGGTCCTCACGCACCGCGCGGATGAAATGGCCGTCCGGGATGCCGCGGACGATCGTCCTCCAGCTTCTCCCGTAGTCTGTGGTCTTGAAGATGTAGGGGCTGAAGTCGTCCAGCTTGTAGCGATTGACCGCGATGTATGCGGCGCCGGGCTCGTGAGGCGACTCCTCGATGATGCTGACCAGCCCCCACTCGGGCATGTCGCGCGGGGTGATCTCGTCCCAGGCGCCGCCACCGTCCCGGGTGATCCAAACACGGCCATCGTCGGTGCCCGCCCAGAGCGTGTTGCGGTCGTGCTGCGACGGTACGAGCGCGAAGACGGTGGCGTAGTACTCGACGCTGGTGTTGTCCTTGGTGATCGGGCCGCCGGACGAGATCTGTTTGCTCTTGTCGTTGTGGGTGAGATCGGGGCTAATGACCTCCCAACTCTGACCCTCATTCTGTGAGCGGAAGACGACATTCGCGGTGATGTACAGCTCGTCGGGATCGAAGGGCGACAGCATGATGGGGAAGGTCCACTGGAACCGGTACTTGAGGTCTGCGGCGCCCCAGCCCATCGGGTTATCAGGCCAGGCGTGAATGCTACGGTTTTGGTCGGTCGCCCGGTCGTAGCGGCTGATCTGGCCGCCGTAGCAGCCGGCGTAGGAGACGTCGGGGTTGTCGGGTCGCACCGCGATGTAGCCGCTCTCGCAACCACCGACCGTGTACCAGTCTTGCATGGTGATCCCGAAGCCCGTCGTGCGGCTCGGCGTGCACAACGTGCTGTTGTCCTGCTGCGCGCCGCAGACGTGATAAGGGAAATGCTCGGTGGTCGTGACGTGGTAGAACTGGGCGGTCGGCTGGTTGTCTTGCCGTGTCCAGGTCACACCGCCGTTGTAGGTGACATTGGCGCCTCCGTCGTTCCCCTCGATCATGCGGAGCGCGTTGTTGGGGTCGATCCACAGGTCGTGGTTGTCCCCGTGAGGCGTGCCGATGCGCTCGTAAGTGCGACCGCCGTCCGTCGACTGGTAGAAGCCGGTGTTCAGCACGTAGACGGTGTTCTCGTTTTGCGGGTCGGCGTAGATGTGGGTGTAGTACCAGGCCCGCTGGCGTAGGCTACGGTCCTCGTTGACCCTGCGCCACGTCGCGCCGTCGTCGTCGCTGCGGAACACGCCACCGTCATCCGCTTCGACTATCGCCCAGACGCGATCCGAGTTCACCGGCGAAACGGCTATGCCGATCCTTCCCAGCGTTCCCTCCGGAAGACCGCTGTTACGACTGATCTCGGTCCAGCTATCGCCACCGTCCGTCGACTTGAACAATCCGCTGCCGGGGCCGCCGCTCTCCATGCCCCAGGGCACGCGTCGCGCTTGCCAGAGCGCGGCATAGATGATCCGCGGGTTGTTGGGGTCGAGGACGATGTCGACGGCGCCGGTCTTTTCGTCTCGATAGAGGACCCGCTCCCAGGTGGCACCGCCGTCCTCCGAGCGATAGACACCGCGGGTCTCGTTGGGGCCGAAAGCGTGACCGAGGACCGCCGCGTATACGATGTCCGGGTTCGTCGGGTGGACCCGGACCTCGCCGATCTGACCGCCGTCGCGCAGGCCGCTGTGCGTCCAGGTCTTGCCCGCGTCGGTCGATTTGTACACGCCGTCGCCCGGCGACGTGTTGCCACGGATACACGTCTCGCCGGTCCCCACGTAGACCACGTTCGGGTCGGAGGGCGCTACGGCTATCCCGCCGATCGAGCCGGAGCCGAGGTACTCGTCGGCGACCGGCAGCCAGGTCATCCCGCCGTCCACCGTCTTCCAGACGCCACCGCCGGTGGCGCCCATGTAATACACATAGGGCTGGCTCGGGACCCCGGCGACCGCGACCACGCGGCCGCCCCGGAACGGACCGATCGAGCGCCACTCGAGGGCGCTGAACAGGTCCTCGTCATAGCCCTGAGCACGCGCGCCGTCTGGTATCCCCAACGGCGCGACGATCACCAGGCCAAGCACTATGCGGATGAGAGTACGCGTGCTGCTCATGGCTGTCCCTCCAGTTGGCGCGGCACAGCGCGGAAGTCGCGAAAGGCTTTTGAAGGTCGGAGAGGGCTATCCTAGTGATCGGATCCCAGCCGCGCCAGTGAGTCGCCGGAGTTGTTTGGCGCTGGCGGGAGGCACCGGGAATGGATTGCAGACGGCTCGCGCCCACGCTTCGTGCAGGCTACGGCGGTGGCGCTGCGTAGTTGAGATGGGAGGAGTCCCGGGGGCCGTCGAGCGTAATTCGGAGCGCGGGGCGGCGAAGCCGCCCCTCCCGCAATCGAGCCGCGCGACATGGAGCGAGACGGCCCCCGACTCCTCCCATCTGACGTACTACGCAGGCCACAACCACCCGAACACGCCGCCGGTCAGCAAGCCGAAGACGAGCCCGTCGATTACGCTCTTCAGGACACTGCTCCAGGTGTGACCGAACCAGATGGCGGGCGGGATCTCGGCGGCACTATAGGCCAAGAAAGCCACCGTCCCCAACACACGGAAGACGTGCAGGGGATCTTCGCCCGCCGGCATTCGGGCGGCATAGCCGATGTAGGCCACCATGAACGAGACGCCCAAACAGAACAGGAAGTAGAAGGCCAGGCTTCTCGCCATGTTTGGCACGTCCCAGACGATCAGCGACCCGCGCGGCCCTTCCTTCAGCTTCTCCTTCGCATCCTCCTTCTTCGCACCTTCAGCGGTCATCTGGTGCGGGAACACATACTGTCCACGTTCGAGCCCGAGGTCGCGGATCGTCTGCATCAGCGAGTCCTCGTCGGGGATCTGCACCCAATCGGAGCGGTGATGTGGGAGCACCGTCCAGGCGATGAACGCCGCGAGGAACACGATCACCGCGGAGAGCAGGATCGGTAACCACAACGAAGCGAGGCTGACCTGTTCCATCTTGACCTCCTGGCCCTGAGTGGTCGCTATTCCATCTCGAACGCCATGAATTGAAGCTGCCCCCGGCGCTCGAGCTGGAGGACCACCGGTGCGCCCACCTGGATGCTCCCGAGGACCGAACGCAATTGATCGAGCCTGGTGATCGGCTCGCCGTTGATTGAGTAGATCACGTCGCCCGGCATCAAGGCTACGCGGCCGTAGACGGCGTCCGGCGAGCGCGCGGCGACGACCACACCCTGCCGGGCTCGCAGTCCCGGAATCATCGCGGCGATCCTTTGATCGAGCCCGACGCCCAGGATCCCGAGCTTCGGCACCAGGTTCTCCTCCGGCGAAACCATGATCGAGAAGCGGCCCGGGTCATCCTCACGCTCAAGGACCGTCACCGAAGTTCTGACCGTCTCTCCTCCGCGCATCACCTCGAGATTGACGGTCGCGCCCACCGGCGTGCGATAGATGTTGACTTCGAACTGCCGGCCGTTCTCCATCACCTTGCCGTCGAGCGACAGGACGATGTCGCCGATCCGGAGGCCGGCCAGCTCGGCCGGGCTCCTCGGATAGACATCGCCGAGCACCACTCCCCACTCGCGGGCGAGCCCAAGCCCCTCGGCGAGCGTCGGGCTTATAGTCTGCGCATTAACACCGATCGTGCCGCGACGCACGTACCCATTCATCTTGATCTGCTGGAATACGTTGCGCACGATGTTGCTCGGCGCCGCGAATCCAAGCCCTTCGCTGCCGCCGGACTGCGAGAGGATCAGTGTGTTGATCCCTACCACCCTGCCCTCCGCATCGATCAACGGCCCACCGCTGTTACCCGGGTTGATCGGTGCGTCGGTCTGGATGTAGATCATCGGATCCTCCGGCCGCAGTTGCCGGGCCACCGCACTCACGATGCCCATCGTGACCGTATTCTCGAGACCGAGCGGGCTGCCGAAGGCGAAGACGAGCTGGCCGGTTATGACTTCGTCCGAGTCGGCGAGCTCGAGATACGGCAGGCCCGTCTGCTCGACTTTCAGCACCGCCATGTCGGTCTCCCGGTCGAAGCCGACGATCCGCGCACCTACGATCACTCCTTGCGGCTTGAGTATCGACTCGCCGGGTGACTCGCCGGTAGGGATCGGTAGCCTTACCCGGATACGGCCAGCGCCCTCAACCACGTGCAGGTTCGTCAGGATGTAGCCCTCCGGGTCGAGGATCACACCCGAGCCACCCACCTGCCGCCGGGTCAACAGCCCCGTACCGGGCTGGTCACCCTGCTGAAGCGGCGTGTAGCCCGTGGCCATGATCGCGACCACCGCAGGGCTGACCCGCCGCGTCAACTGCTCGAGGTACTGGCTCAAGTCGTTCAGCCTGGAGAGGGCCTCATCGCGCTGCGCGGCCAACTCGGCCGGGCAGCTCAGAGCCACGCAGAGGGCCAGTGCTGCTACCGTTACAATCTTACTCTTCACAGCTCGCTCTCCTTCATGGATCAGTTCGTTTCACCGTTGCGTTCACAGTCAGTTCTCCGGCGGGAACAGCGCCAGGATCTTCGTCGCGGCTTCCTCGACTTTCTTGACGATCTTTTCGATGTCCGGGTCAACCACATCTGTCGCCCAACCACGCCACAGCACGCGGTCGCTACCGGGCTCGCCGATCATCAAGATGAGCGCGCCCGCACGCTCGACGTACACCTCGCTGCGGCCGGAGGGGTATCCTATGCGTTCATCGGTGATGACCACGGTTTCACCCACGCGGTCTCGGCTCGCCACTACAAAGTCCACCAGGAAATCGGGATCGGTCTCGACCTTCCGATAGCCTTTGGCCGCCAGCTCCCTGTCCACCGATGTGACGAGTTGGCGAACCGCGACCGGGGCGATCCTCCGGCGGCCTCGATCCTCGTCGCGCACGCGCCAGGCGTAGGTCTCGAACCCGCTGAAGTCTGCTTCCGGCGGGAACTCCGAGTTCACCTCCATAGTCGAGCAGGCGCCGGCGCCAAGAGCCAGAACGCCCAACAGGAGTAAGGATACGAGGCGCATCAGACTCCTCCTCGGGATTACCAGTCATATCGGTTTCGGGGTCAGCGGCCTAATTCATAGCCGGGGGCCGCAAGCTTGGCAACACGGGTATCGGTGCTGCACGCGCCGCTCACCCGAGTTAACTTCAGGAAACTCAGTCACCGTGCCGAGGCAGAGGGACAACATGCCAGCTATCGAAATGCCCAGCAGTCACCCGTCCGCCACCTCCGACTCGTTCGAGAAAGAGCTGGCGGACCTGCTTCGGACCAGGACCCGGCTCATGCTCTGGGTCGTTCTGGTGGTTGCCAGCATCGCGATCGTCGCCTACACACTCGTGCTCAAGGAGCAGCCGGTCCTGGGGGGCGGGATGACGAGCTGGTTGCAGCCGGCGAAGTTCGTCCACGTGGGTTCGCTCGCCATCGCACTGGCCATCACGTATGCGTTCAGTTGCAGCGCGCGCGGGTTTCAGCTCTTGGCCTTCTGGGTCGTCGCGTTCAACATGGTCCTGGCGATTGTCCTGGGAGCCGTGCGTCTGCCGACCGACATACCGTATCTCGTCGCCACGCTGACACTCTTCCTCTACGCTGCGTTCATCCCGTCGCCTGCCCGCTACACCGTGATACTCGGCGCTCTGGCGGTCGTGACCTTTCTCCTGGCGGCGGTGATGACGTACGCCTTCCACCCCGGAGCGCAAGAGTTTTGGGCCGCCCAAGGTGGCACGGCCAAGCTTCAATACCACCTGGTTGATGGATTCATCGGCCTCGGCATAATGGCTATCGTCGCGTACACCGTGAGCCGCACGCTCTACAGCCTGCGGAAGACGGTGCACCAGGCGAAGCGCCTGGGCAACTACTACATCGACGAAGAGCTCGGCTCGGGCGGCATGGGCCAGGTATTCCGGGCCCGCCATGCATTGATTCGCCGCCCCACTGCGGTCAAGGTGATGCAGCCGGCGGGCGAACAGGAACAGGCCGCGATCTCGCGCTTCGAGCGCGAAGTACAGTTGACGGCGACGCTCACCCACCCGAACTCGATCACGATCTACGACTTCGGCCGCACACCCGACCAACGGTTCTACTACGTGATGGAGTTCCTGCAGGGGCTCGACCTGCAGGACCTGGTGAAACGCTTCGGGCCGGTGCCCGCTCCGCGCTCGGTCTTCATCCTGACCCAGGCCTGTGGTGCGCTGAACGAGGCCCACGCCCGGGGAATCGTTCACCGCGACATCAAGCCGTCCAACATCTTCCTGACCCAGCGTGGCGGTCTCTACGACTTCGTCAAGGTTCTCGACTTCGGGTTGGCCAAAGACGTGAGGGCCGAAGACGCCGCGGAGCTGACCAAGACCGGCGTCGCCGTGGGCACTCCTCGCTACATCTCGCCGGAGGCGGTCAAAGGTGAGAGCCTGGACGGGCGCTCCGACCTTTACTGCCTGGGCGCCGTCGCCTACTGGATGCTTACGGGCCGGCCACCGTTTGACGCGAAATCGAGCATCGAGCTACTGGTCGATCACGTCAAGGCCATCCCGACACCACCATCACAGGTCTCCGAACTGGAAGTGCCGCCCGAGCTCGACGAGATCGTCATGACCTGCCTGGAAAAGAGGCCGGAGGATCGCTTCCCGACAGCCGGGGCGCTCGATTCCGCATTGGACTCCGTCAGCCTTGGATCTCGCTGGTCCCAGGAGCAGGCGCACGAGTGGTGGGAACTCCACGGGCTCGCCGACGTGTTGACCACAGGCGTCGATGCGGCCCCCACCGACGAGACGGGCCTTTCCAACAAAGGTATCTCTCGCTTCATCTTCGAGCCCTAAGCGGAGCGCGGCGCGCCCGGGGTGTAGACCGACCGACCGCCACCGCATATAGTTCCTGCCATGCCTGAAACCGAAGGGACCATTCAGCGCGCCATTTCAGGGCCCTTTTCAACGAGCGGCTCGTTCGAAGCGGAGCAGCTGGACCTGCTTTGGCGGCGCTGCCGCCTTCTTTTCCTGACCGGTATTGCCATCGTGGGGGTGGCGGCCGTGGTGGACCTGCTCGTCCCATCGCCCGAACCTCCCCTCGCCAGCTCGCTCAGCGAATACGAGTCGCTGTCGGGACCGCTGGGCCACTTGATCCTGCTCGGGCTGGGCCTGGCGCTGGTGTACGGGGTACGGGGCAGTCCCCGGTACCTGCCCGCCATCGTCTATGGCACGATCGCTGCCAACATCGTCCTCTTGCTCTTCAGCCAGGTCACCTTCCGTCCGGCCTCCCATCCGTACTTCGGCATTTCGCTACTCCTGTTCCTATCCGCTGCCTTCATTCCCTGGCGCCCCGGATACCAGTGGGCGCTGGCGGCGACCGCAGCCGTCTGCTTCCTACTCTTGCAGGGGATTCTTTTTTGGACGCTCCCCGAGCTCCAGGCATTCTGGGCCGAGCGCGGCGGTGCCGAGGTCGCGCGCAACAATGCGGTATGGGGCGTAACGAAGATCGCGATCACCGGTGGCGCATCGGCGCTCGTCAGCAAGACGCTCTACAGCCTGACGAAGACCGCCCATCGAGCGAAGCGGCTGGGCAACTACCTGATCCACGAGGAGATCGGAAAGGGCGGAATGGGCCAAGTGTTCTACGCTCAGCATTCGCTTATTTGCCGGCCCACGGCTGTGAAGGTCATGCACCAGGACGGCCGCGACCGCGGCACGGCACTCGCCCGCTTCGAGCGTGAGATCAAGCTCTCGGCCACGTTGACGCACCCGAATACGATCACGATCTATGAAGTGGGTCGCACGCCCGATCACAGCCTCTACTATGCCATGGAGTACCTGGAGGGCCTCGATCTGCAACAGTTGGTTGAGCGACACGGCCCCGTCTCACCGGCCCGTACGATCCACATACTGACGCAAGTTTGCGGCTCGCTCGAAGAGGCCCATGCACGCGACATCATCCACCGCGACATCAAGCCGTCCAACATCTTTCTCACACGACGCGGCCTACTCTACGACTACGTCAAGGTGCTCGACTTCGGGCTCGCCAAACAGATCGAGTCGGACGCGAGCAGTGCGATCAGCAAGACCGGCATGCTCTTCGGGACACCGCGCTACATCGCGCCCGAGACGGTGTATGGCAACGAGCAGGTCGATGGACGGGCCGACCTCTACTGCTTGGGCGGAGTCGCATACTGGATGCTCACCGGACAGCCACCGTTCCCTTCCGAGTCGAGCGTCGAGGTGCTGATCGACCACGTGAAAACGACGCCCAAACGGCCGTCGGAGGTCTCGGAACTCCTCATCCCGGCCAAGCTGGAGGCCATCGTGATGCGGCTGCTGGAGAAGAAGCCGGGCGACCGTTACGAGACGGCGCGCGAGCTCGAGGACGCACTCGCAGCAGTCCCGCTGGATGAGGCCTGGTCGCGGGACCGGGCCGAAGACTGGTGGAACCTTCACGGGATTATCGGCGAGCATCCCCACGACTGTGAATGTTTCTTCCCCGCCGACGAATTCGACACCGAGGACCGGCCCTCGCTGGTCGTCCTCGAGTCTTCCGCCGTAGGTGCCCCCGGAGAGCCGGCCTAAGGTGACGGAGCCTACTGGCGAGTTATGAGACCACTGCAAAGGCTGGCAGCCTGGCTGGACGTCCGACCGAACGAAGTTCGATACGTCACGCTCTCGTTCCTGGGCGCCTTCTTCGCGTTAGCCTTTCTGATCCTCGCGCGATCGCTGCGCGAGGCATTCTACCTGGACGCTTTCGACATCAAGACACTGCCGTACATCACCGGGGCGGTGGCGATCCTGAGCATCCCGACGGTGGGCATGTTCGGGCGACTGCTGACGAGATATTCCCCCAAGAAGGTCCTGGTCGCGCTGCTCGTCGTGTTGGCTACCGGGCTAATCGCGCTCGCGCCGTTCAGGGATACTGGGTTCTTGGGGGACTACCGCGAACTCGGCATCATCGCTTTCTACCTCTGGACGGCCCTCGGCACTCTCCTCCTGACCTCCGGATTCTGGGTCGTGACCGCGGAGTACTTCCCCGTGCGCGGGGCGAAACGCCTCTACGGGCTCATCGGGGCTGGTGGCACGGCCGGCGCCATGGTCATCGGCACAGCGCTGGTCTGGCTGGCAGGCCGCCTCAGCGAAGCGCAGCTGGGTCTGGGACTGATCGGTCTTCTCTTCCTGTTCTGGGTAACCCAGCAATTTCTCCCCAGAGTGACCGCAGCGAGCCCCGCCGAAGGTGAGGAGAGGAGCTCGTTCCTCGAGAACTTCACCCTAGCGTGGCGATCGCCACACCTGCGTACGATCGGCCTGATCGTGTTCGTCGTCGCCCTGGCGACCACACTGCTCGACTTCCAGTTCAAGGAGCTGGCCCAGGCGAGTTTCTCCACAGACGAAGCCCTGACCAGCTTCTTTGGGGCATTCTACGGCTGGACCGGCGCGATCGCTCTCGTTCTCCAGCTCCTGGTCGTCGCCCGCTTCCTGAGCGTGGCGGGAGTTGCGTGGTCGCTCGCACTGCTGCCCATCGTTCTCGGCCTCGGATCGGTCGGAATGCTCGTCGTCCCGAGTCTCGTCCTGGTCACGGCGGTCAGGGGCGCCGATGCCACGCTCCGCAAGTCGCTCTATCGCTCGGCGCTGGAGGTGCTCTACGTGCCGGTGCCATCGCTGCTGCGCCGCAAGACGAAGACATTCATCGACTCGGTGGTCGATTCCATTGGTGAAGGGCTCGGTGCCGGGCTGATCTTCCTCTGGGTGACAGCGCTGGCGTTGCCGTCACGATTCTTCTCCCTCTTCATCATCGCAGCGTCGTTCGGCCTGATCGCGCTCAGCCGGCGGATGGGCCGCCAATACTTCGCCACCGTCTCCGAGCAGTTGCAGGTGAGCGGGGAACGGGCCGAGGTGGACGCGGTCGCCGCGCGCCTCGACAGCAGAGATCTGCTGAGCGGGACGTTCACGCGGATCGACATCCGATCGCTGATCGACGAGGCCGGGGTGTCTCCGACTGCCCAGGTAGCACCCGCCGAGGCCACCGAACACGAGCGACCCGACGCTGATGTCACGCTCGCGCGGCTCAGCTCGGGCGAAGTAGCGGTCGTCGCACACACGCTCGACCAGACCAGCGAGTGGCACGAAAGCCACCTGCCGACGCTCTGTCGCCTGCTGGCCCGCGACCCGCTGGTCGACCGGGCCGTCGTCGCTCTGTTGGCCGCAGGCGAGCCCGCGGTACCCTACCTGGCCGAATTGCTGACCGACGACGCTACCGACTTCGTTATCCGACGCAGGATACCGCGGGTCCTGGCCCGCGTGGGGGGCCCACCAGCGCAGGAGGCGCTGCTCGAAGCCCTCGCCGCGAACCGATTCGAGGTCCGCTACAGGGCGGCGATCGCGCTGGCACATCGCCGAGACCAAGGACATCCGAGCTCCGAAGCAGATGAGGACTCGATCATCTGGGCGGCGATCCGCTCCGAGCTGAGCAAGAGCCGACCGGTCTGGGAGATGCAGAAGCTGCTGGACGACGAGCCTGAGGACGAACTGGTAGTCAAGCGGGTCGGGGTGCGCGGCGAGCTGAGCCTCGAGCACACCTTCCGACTCCTGGGCCTGGTCCTGGAACCCGAGGCGGTGCGGGCTGCGTTCAATGGTGTTGTACTGTCGGACGAGCGGCTGAAGAGCTTTTCGCTGGAGTACCTGGAACAGGTGCTCCCAGCGGATGTTCGCAAGAGGCTCTGGCCGTTCATCGGGGATGTCAGCGAGTACAAGCGGGCGAAGCTGCTGAGACCGCTCGATGATGTCGTCACCGATCTGATGAACACGGGAGCCACACTATTCGGTGACGAACAAGATCGTGCGGCGCTCAGGCGCATGCTGGAAGAGCAAGAAGATTGAAGAGACGGCGAGGATCGAACTGCATACCGGCGGTGGTTACGCTGCTCGCCCTCGGTACACTCTTCCAGGTGTCCCCGCTGCAAGCGCAGGACGGAGCGGATAACGGGGCCGTCTCGCCGGACAGCGCCGAAGTCATCCGCACCTCGTTCGAGCGGCCGCCCAGCAAACCGCCTTTCGATGCGGCCGATGTCGTGGCCCTGCCCTTCAGGATCGTTGCATTCCCACTGCGGCTGCTGGCCAGAGCCAACGCCAAGTTAGTCGCCTTCGCTGTGGAGAGGTTCCAGCCGCGTGAATACTCGCTGTTCCAACGGATCGCCGACGAGGGCTTTAGACCCGCCTTCGGGTCGATCGGCCAGCGCAGCAGCTTCGCGGCAGGTCTGCGCTTCGACCGCTGGAGCCCATTCTTCATCGAGGGCGCTTTCTCGATACGCGGCTCGCAACGCTACATCGTCGGCCTGGATTTCAACCGCCCAAGCCACCGAGTCGAGGGCAGCTACCTGTTCCAGCGGGACGCCCAGCCGCACTTCTGGGGCTTCGGAACCGACACGGACCAGGACGACCGGGTCGCCTACCGCTGGGACCGCCAGGTCGCCTCGCTGATCGGAACGTTACGGCTCCCGCGTTTGACGCTAGTCAGTGGCGTGGGCTACCAAGACAACCTGGTCGGCCGCAGCTCGGACAGCCGCAGAGACGACATACAGGATCTTCCCGCGGAGGAACAACCCTACGGCGTCAACGAGCGAACCAAGTATTTCGTCTTCAACCTCACGAGCTCGTTTGACCGCACTCACAACAGGGCGGATTTCCAGACCCGCGGCATCTTTCTCCAGGTCGGCTCGAGCCTCTACCTCGGTACGGACGGCACCGATTCCGATTTCATCCGCATCGCCGGCGACATGTTCGGCTACGTCCCCATCAATATCCGGCAGCAGTTCGCCATCAGAGGGCTGGTTGAGATCAACCGAGGTTGGGGCGAAGGCGTGCCGTTCACGCACCTCGCGAATCTGGGAGACGAGCACGGTTCCCGCGCTTATCCGGAAGGCCGGTTCCGCGACCGCGACATGCTGGCAGTAATGACCGAATGGCGCTACGAGGTCTGGCGCGAACTGCACGAAAGGGGACGGGTGGAGAGTTTCCTGTTCCTCGATACGGGGACGGTGGACCGACACCTTCGCGACATTCGCCTCTCGAGATTCCGCTGGAGCGGCGGTTTCGGTTTCCGAGTCGTCTGGTCCGGACAGGTGCGCTGGTTGGCCTATCTGGGATTCGGCGGGGACGGGGCACGCTTCGATGCCAACTTCAGCTGGGCGTTCTGATGACGAAGATCGGGCCGGCCCTATTGTTCCTCTCGATGCTACTCGCAGTCATAGGCTGCGGAACGCGGCCCGCCGTTCCCAACCGGCTCGAGCCCATCCCGTACTCGGACACGCTGCCCAGCGATCTACCGGCGGCGAGGAGTCCGGACGAGATCGAGCGCCTGCTGGACGCCTCGCTAAGCGGCCAAATCGGCCACGGCCTGAGCATACGCAGACTGTTGGGGGCACAGCACGAAGCGTTGAACGTCACGCGCTTCGACGACGTCGTGAACTCGGCCTGGTTCGAGCACCGTAACGGGCGTCGGCGCATGTCGCTGGAGGAAGTCGCGCGCGGAGCAACCACGCAGGGTCCCGACACCGGCAACACCCTTACCGTCATCGGGGGCAAGTCCGGCGGCATTTCGCCGGGCTTCACGGTGCGCGACGCCCGGGGCGACACGTTCCTGTTCAAGTTCGACCCGAAGGGGAACCTCCAGCTGGCCAGCGCCGCTGGCGTGATATCGTCGCGGCTATTCTGGGGGGCCGGCTATCACACGCCAGAGGATTGCATCGTCGTCTTCGATGCCGCGCGACTCGAGCTGGACGAGGGGGCGATGATCGAGACGGCCTTCGACGAGCGGCTGATGACGAAGGATGACATATACCAGGTCCTCGACGAAACGGACGCGCTCCCCGATGGCCGTTACCTCGCGCTCGCCAGCAAGTACGTACCCGGCAGACCGCTCGGACCATTCCTCTTCTCGGGCGTGCGCGAGGATGACCCGAATGACTGGTACGCGCACGAATTCCGGCGCGAGCTACGTGGCCTTTATGTGATTTCGTCGTGGCTGAACCATGTCGATATGCGGTACGCCAACACGATGGACGTGTTCATCGACCCGCCTGGATACGTGCGTCACTACCTGATCGACTTCGCGGCGACCCTGGGCAGCGGAACGATCCGTTCACACCAACCCCGCGAGGGCTCGGAGTACAACTTCGACATCTGGGCGACCCTCGGCCGCGTGGTCACCTTCGGTTTTCTGCAGGTGGGGTGGGAAGGCCAAACGCACGAAGAACTTCACCCAACGATCGGCTGGATCCCGCTCGAGACCTTCGATCCCGGCAGCTGGAAGCCGAACTGGCCGAACGAAGCATTCAACAAGCGAACGCCTCGGGACGGCTATTGGGGAGCGAAGCTGGTCGGCTCGTTCGACGACGAGCAAATCGCAGCCGCCGTGGGGGCGGGCCGCCTCCCGGAAGAGGCGGCGGAAGCGCTAACCGAGATATTGATCCGGCGGCGCGACATGGTCGCATCACACTGGTACGCCCTGGTGACGCCGATTGAGAATGTCGAGACGACGTTGAACCTCGAGGCCGACCCGGCGCGACTCGAACTGTCGTTCGACGATCTGGGTCTCAACTCCGGCGTGTGGGATTCAGAAGAGACACGCTACTTCTGGCGCTTCGATGATCCCGCCACCGGTACGCGGGGCGGAGGCGATCGGGCCGCCGACCCCGGAGACCGTCAGGCCATCAGTCTCGAGCTGAGGCGGCTCCCCGGCGACGCTCCCAGCGCCGAACAGGATTTCGCGATCCTCCATCTCGTGGCGAGCCGGGAGGGTGTGACCAACCGCGCGGCGACCGTCTACCTGCGCTGGGACGGGCGCGGCTATCGCGTCGTCGGGCTCGAACACTGAGGTCGTAGCGTCGAAGCCTTGCCGCTCAGGTCGCCGCAGGACCACCTCGCTCCATGTCGCGATGGAGGGTCGGGCGCGGCGATGGGCCCTCGCTTCATGAGACCCATCGCCGCACCCTCCCTCCCGCGTTTCCGTCGTCCTCAGCGGCGCCTGCGGCTCCCTGAGCCGCCCACAACCGAACTAGGTGAACAGGCGACGTACCCCGGATACCCTGTCGGCCAGCGAGCGCTGGACGTCCGAGTCGCCGGCGAGGTCATCAGGTGCAACTTCGCCGTTGGGCTCAGCGGCGTGCAGTATCTCGGTGCCGCCCAACGACAACGCGACATGGACGACTCGGTCGGAGTCGTGACCGTGGAAGAAGAGTAGATCGCCCGGCCGGCACGCTTCCAAACCGGGACCGGCCTCCACCCATCCGCCGATCTCCGCCTGCTGGTAGCTGTCGCGCGGGAGCAAGAACCCGTGTAGCCGGTAGACCGCCTGGACGAAGCCGGAACAATCGGTCCCCCAACGAGTACGGCCGCCCCAGAGGTACGGGACACTCAACCACTCCCGGCCCGTCGCGACGACGGCCGGTGCCTCGGCCGGGAACTCACGCGCCCGCTCGCTCCAATCGACCAACCGCCCCTCGAGCAAACGCCCTTCGCGCCCATCGGGCAGGCGCACTAGATCGTCGGCCACGGCGACCCGGGCGCCCCATGGGAGCCGCGCGATGATTCGTGCGTCTTCGTCGGCCAGTGCCGCGTCGAGCGCCACGGCCGGGCGGCCGCCTGCATCGTCCCACCAGGCCTCCGCCTTCTCGGCCGGGCAGAAGATGAGCCCACCCTCCTGCACCCATCCCTCGTACCCGTCTTCGCCGGTGACGCGTGCCCAGTCGCCGCTCCGCTCGATCACCCGCACGACTGCCCCCAACAACTCTTGCGATACCTGCTCGGCCCGCACGTCAGGCTGCGCCCTTACAGGTGCGAGTGCCGCTCGTATCAGCGCGTGTTCTGTCCCGGCCATTCCCGCTGGCTCCTGAGAGTAGTGGGCGCTTGTGTTCTGGCTACGAGGGGGTAGCTTCCCTGCCGCCGACCGGTAGCCAGACGTGACGACAATATCAGTACGTCAGTGACGAAACGACAGCTCGACCATTCGACCTCCTCGCAGGGGCTTACCTACCTGGCGCTCGGGGTCCTCATCTTCATCTGGGCCGCCAACTTCTCGGTGGTCAAGTACGCGCTACGCGACATGTCGCCGTTGGCGTTCAACGGCCTGCGCTTCGGGCTGGCCTCGATTCTCATGTGGATATTCGTGAAGGTCGGCGGTCGCTCGATGGCGATGGACAGACGCTATTGGCCCGCACTGATTGGACTCGGCCTACTCGGTAACACGGTCTATCAGGTGCTCTTCATCTACGGCATCGATTGGACGCTAGCCGGAAACGCGAGCCTCATGTTGGCCGCAACGCCGATCTTCACCACGCTGCTGTCCATCGCATTCCGACAGGAGCGCGTCGGCCCGATGGCATGGATGGGCGTGGTCATCTCGGTGGTCGGGATCGGACTCGTCGTCTGGGGCGGCGCGCAGGAGATAAGTTTCGCTTCGGACACGGTGCGCGGCGACCTCACCGTGCTCGCCGCTGCCGCCGCGTGGTCGGGCTACACCGTCGGCTCGAACCCACTCGTCCGCCGCTACGGCGCGTTACCTGTGACCGCGGTCACGATGTGGATCGGTGGCCTCGCACTGCTACTCGTTTCGGTGCCGTCGTTCCTGGCGCAGGATTGGACTGAAGTCCGCCCGATCTCCTGGCTGGCGCTCTTCTACAGCGGTGCCTTCGCCATCGCACTCGCGTATTTGATCTGGTACTACAGCATTCGCCATATAGGCAACACCCGGACTGCCGTCTACTCGAATTTCATACCGGTGGTGGCGCTTGCCATCGCCTGGCTGATGCTGTCCGAGACGCCCACCTGGCTGCAGCTACTGGGCGCGGCGGCGGTGGTCGGCGGGACCATCCTGGTTCACCTGGGAAGGATTCAGCTGCCGGCGGTGGCGCCGGCGGAGTGAGCTCGGGGTCGGAGGCGAAAGGACCACTCGCTTCGGGCTCGCTGCTTAGTAGCTACGAGGCCAGGCTCCACGAACGGTGCGTGGGGCTGCCGGGGTGTTGTCGAGCGTAACCAGTTACTGGCTGTTCTCGAGATCGACGAATCGAACCAGGTCCATGAACTGGAAACGACCGTCGTGGTGCCAGTGAGGCGCCGGCCATCCCGCCCCCCCTACCGGCACCACACGCGTCGCGCCGATCGCACCGAGCCGCGCCGCAAGTGACCTCACCTCTTCTCCTTCACCCGCCACCGCCACGGTCTGCAGGTGAGTGCCCACCTTCTCCAGCTCCGAGATGGCGTCCGACAGATCATCGACGGAACAGACGCGGATCACCCGATTGAGCGGTGACGGTTCGAACTCGGCGCTCTCTTCGACGATCACCGTCCACTCCGTGCCGCGTTCGCCGGCGAGTATCGTGGCGCCGCGGATCTCGGCGTGCGCGCGCAGCTGATGGATGAGCGCCGACTCACCGGGCGACATCGCACCGCGTGGTATCTCTTTCGAGAGCTCTTCCAGCGCGTCACCGAGCTGGCGTGCGAAGTCGAGCGGGCCCACCGCTCCACCGGCCTCGGCATAGATCGTGTGCGGTGAGACGCAGCCCTGCTGATCGAAGGTTGCCACATCGAGCGCCGCGCCCCGGGCGAGCTCGGGCGCCCGCTTGCGGGACAGGGCTCTTTGCGTCACCAGTGCGACACCCACTCGGTTCGCGTAGCCGATGAAGCGGGTGGCCGCCGGGACGCGGCACCCGACGTCGCTGATCGTCTCGTCGCTGCCGTAGGCGATGACCGCGCCGGCCTCGGAGAACGCCACCGCCTCCAGGTCCTCCGAGCCGCCCGGCCAGTAACTCACAGCCAGGCAGCCGGCGAGCTCGGCGTGCTCTTCGGCCAGCGCCCGGGCAAAACAGACAGCCAGATACGGTTCGCCGGCCGCCGTCTTGCCGAAGCTCGCCGACTTCACGCAAAGCGCACGCACCAGGCTGCTGACCGATATGCCGGGTATGTTGCCGCTGAAGACGTGCACGGTGAGTGGCGGGCCGAAGGCTCGCTGGTGGCCGCCGCTCGGGCGCGGCTGGAAGTCGTCGAGCACCTCGAGGCTACCGAACTCGTCCTCGATCGCCGAGCGTAGCGCCTCGGCACTCCAGCCCACGCTCATCCGCTCCAGTCCGATCTCGATCATGCGCCGCGAATACCCGGTGAGCTCGGGCAGCGTATCCAGGAGCTCCTCGTACAATGGCTCGCCCGGGCTCGTAAGACGCTCCGCAGCCATTCCAATCGAGCCCAGGATCTCGGTCACCGGTCGCTCGGCGAGCACCGCGCTACGTTTCTCGCGCAAAGCAGCCAGGAGCTCGCGTAGCGTATGCGGTGAAAAGGTGGGGATGCGCACCGGGACGTGCCCAGGCCCCAGAGCACGTTCCTGGACCTCGAGACCCATATCGCCGAAGGGGCCGGTCGCTCGACACGCGCCCTCCGGGACCCAGTATGCATTTAGCGCTGCGCGCTCAGCCATTGGTCCATAGCGATGGAACAACCACGAAGCTCGGCACCCACCGCACGTCCCATCAGCTCGAACCCTGCGGCGCCGGCGACCCCGAGGTCGTCGGTCTGTATAGCCATTACCGAATCGAGATTGGCCAGATCGAGATGCTTGAGTAGGCCGACCCGGCCCTCCGGGCACGGCTCCAATGTTTCTGCGTCAACGACCTGCGTACGCACCCAGGGCGGCACAACCTTGTAGCGCAAGACCGGCGAGCGTCCGCAGGCCCGCTCTCGCAATACGTTGTCGTAGAACTGGGAGGACATCTCGGTCATGCCGTATTCGGCGACACAGTAAAACTCCGAGAGCCCTAGCCGCTCCACCAGCATGCCGTAGAGCTCATCACGCCCTATCTCGCGGCTCCGCCGCTTGGTACCACCGGTCTCCATGACCCGCGAGCCCGGCGGCAGGCGAACGCGTCGCCCGCGCTCCTTCAGCGCCTCCAGCAAGTGAGCGAAGGCCACAGCCGTCCCCAACAACGCCACGGGCTTCGCGCCCGATTCACTAGCCGCCAGCGCCTCCTCCAGTTCCGCGACCCGCAGGCCACTCTCATCGACGAAGTTGGCACTGGCCTTCGCCCCCAGCTCGCGCCTCACTAGCTCCAGCATCCAGGTGAGCGAAGAGTCCGGCGCATCCTCGAGCGTCGGACCCAAGATGAGCATAGGCAGGTGTGCACCTTCCGGCAGCACGTGCACCCGGAAGTTCGGAAGTGCCGAGGCCTCGTACAGCTTCAAGTCGCGGACGTAGTGGGCACCGCGATTCTCCAGGCCGCCCGTCGTGCCGCTGGTACGAAAGACAATCTCGACCTCTTCCGCGTCGCCGCAGACGAGTGGCGCCGCCTTGAAGGCCGCCGTGGGAACCGCGGGGATATCCGTCCAACGAGCCACGGCATCGGGTGTCCGGCCGCGGCGCTCGCAATAACGGCGATACGGCTCGTTCTCCGCGAACTGGTACGCGAAGACCTCCAGCGCCAACCGCTCGAAGTCCTCCTCGGCGACCGGCGCGCCGACGCCCCGTCCGATGAACTCCAGAACCCCCGCACGGAGCGGATCGCGCTCTCCCATAACATCTAATAATAGGCTCTGCCGCGTCGACCAGCACGTTTAGCATTGCCGCCGCCGTGGTCCGGGAGCTTGGGTGATCAGGATGGTGAGGTGTATGCCGTGGGTGGGCCACCGTCCCCTCATGCGGGAACGGTCCTGCTGTTATTCGTCTTCCTCTTCTTCCTCCTCCTCTTCCTCTTCTTCTTCTTCTTCTTCCTCTTCTTCTTCTTCTTCCTCCTCCTCTTCCCCTTCCTCCTCTTCTTCCTCCTCTTCGCCCTCTTCCTCCCCTTCCTCGCCCTCGTCCTCCTCGCGCTCCACCGCAGCTTCCTCCTCCGGGGCGGACTCCCGCTGGGCGACAATCTCTATCTCCGCCATCTGTGCCCTGGCTGCCCCCTCGGGGTCGAACAGCAGGTCCTCGAACTCGTCAACGCCAACTTCCCCGGTGGGCGCCTTGATCTCGAAGCCCTCCGTGGCAGCCCTGCGCAGTTCCTCCGGTGTAAGCATGGCGGCGAAAACGACCGGCGTCCATCCGGCGGCCCGCACGCCTTCGGCGGCCTTACCCTCGCGCACGCGGTCCGCCGCCTCCTGATCGCCGAGCTCGGCCAGCTTCTCGGCCAGGAAGCCACGGAACTCGGGCCGGTCAACGTACTGGGCCATGAGCAGCAGGTGCTGCACGGCGAGCGGAATGAGATCCGCCTCGATGGATGCCGCGGTGTAGGCCTCGATGTGCTCTCGCGCGATCTCCAGGAACCCCTTCCCCAGGCAAAGCCAGGCCAGGGTTCTTCGCGTGCGGATCACCTCGGGTACCACGCGGATGATCTTCCGGCACACCGCCATCGCGTTGTCGTATTCCCCCGACTGAAGATAGGCGTCGATGGCGTCGCCGTAGCGCCTCAGGGCGCTCTGTCGGTCACCTTTCACCAGGTAGAGATCGCCGGCGCGGTTGAGGAGCCGGGCGGCTTCGTAGCCGTGTCCGATCTTCGACAATTCCTGCTCGATCCGTTCCAAATCGTCGCTGGCCATGACCGCGGCCGCAGTACCGCGTTCCTTTTGGCCGGGCTCAGAGCCACCGAACAGACGTTTCAGAAAATCGAGCATTAGAGGCACGTGCTAGCCGTTATAGGCAGATCTTCCTTCACGGTCGAAGGTCGCTTGCGGCGGCGGAGGACCGCGGCTCAAATTAGATCGGCCCGCGTAAAGGGTCAACAGAGGGCGGGCGATCACAACAACTGGGAGAGTCAATGCACGTCAGCATCGAATACTGCGTCGTTTGAAACTTCGGACCCCGGGCCGCCAGTTTGGCGGACGAGATCCGCAAGCACAACAGCGATATCGAGGTCGAGCTGATCAAGGGGGGCGGCGGCGCCTTCGAGGTATGCCTGGACGGCAAGCTGGTCTTCTCAAAGCTCAGCGCGGGACGGTTCCCCGAAACTGAGGAGATCCTCGAGATTCTGGACTCCTAGGGGCCCGGATTGGGATTCGCTAGTCCCAGTAATGGTCCGGCTCGTCCCAGGTCTCCGTCCAGAATCGCTCCTCTTCCTTGGCTATCTGCTCCAAATCGAGGGCGCGCTCGGGCACCTGGCGCTCGCTCAGCCTGCCGTGGTCGATGATCTGGGCGACCATAGCATCTGTGAGCCAGCCCTTCTGGGGAGGGGTCTTCAGGCGGCGCCGGCGCACCATCGCCATGTACCCTCCGGCGAGCAGGAGGGCCAGGGCAAGAATCGAGAGGATTGCACCGAGCCAGTAGTAAGCTTTCATACTTGAGCCGAGCAAGCTATGCGGGAGAGGCGCGTTTAACGCCTATCCGTATTATTCCGGCTGCGCGCCGCCGTTGTCAATCGTTGCCAGCCCTTCTCGTAAGGTAGCTCCATGAGCGCCAAGACAGCCCTCGGATACGGCTGTTTCCTGCTGTTCCTGGCCCCGTTCTGCGGGGTCGGCATCTTCATGACCATCAAGGGCTTGCAGGCTTCGATGGCCGGCGATTGGGGCGAGGCCGGTCTCTCCTTCCTCTTCGGGCTCGTATTCGGGGGCGTAGGGTTCGGCCTGCTCGCAGCGCTGTTCTATGCCCGTAAGAAGCAGCAGGAGCTGGAGCGGCTGCAGGAAGCCCATCCGACGGAGCCGTGGCTCTGGAGACCCGATTGGGCCGCCGGCCGTATCGAGGGCTCATCGCGAGCCAAGATGTACCGGGCCTGGGTCTTCGCCCTCTTCTGGAACCTCATATCGTACGCCGTCGCGCCCGTCGCCATCGTCGAGGGATATTTGAACGAGGGTGAGGCGATGGCACTCCTGGTCCTGATCTTCCCCCTGGTCGGTGCCGGCCTACTCGTCTGGGCGATCCGCGCGACTATCCGCTATCGCAAATTCGGGGTCTCGGTGTTCCGCATGGCAAGTGTGCCCGGCGTCATAGGAAGAAAGTTGGAGGGGGTTATCATGACGAATGCGCTCGTCCACCCCGACGACGCCTTCCCTGTCACGCTCACCTGCGTCAATCGCATCACGACCGGCTCCGGCAAGAGCCGATCGACGAGTGAGGACATACTCTGGCAGGAGGAACGTCAGATCAGGCGCGTTCACCAGGTCGGCAGAGCCACCGCCATTCCGGTCGCCTTCCGCCTGCCTCAAGACGTCAGGCAGAGCGACACGACCGAGTCCGACAACCAGATCATCTGGCGGCTCGAGGCCCGGGCGGAGGTGCCCGGCGTCGACTATCACGCGAGCTTCGACGTGCCCGTCTTCCGGACGCCGGAAAGCGACACTCCGCTACCGCCCGGCGATGACGAGGCTTTCGCTGCAGTCTTAGAGGAGTACCGGCAGCCGCCCGACTCGCGAATCGTGGTCACGACGCACCTGCGACGCACTGAGATCTACTTCGCCCGGGCCCGCAACCCCGGCGTCGCGGCGGGCCTGACGATCTTCTTCATCATCTGGACGGGCATAACCGTCGCGCTGCCAAGCCTCGGCGTGCCGATAATCTTCCCCATCGTGTTCGGCCTCTTCGCATTGCTGCTGTTCTTCGCCGTCTTCCAGGCCTGGCTCGGCAGCACGCGCGTCGTCCTGACTCCCGACAGGGCGCACGTCTCATACGGCCTGCTCGGCCGCACCCGCACGGTCGAGGCCGACGACATCGATGATGTGAGGCTGAAGATCGGCATGCAGGCCGGCAATCGCCCCTACTACGACATCCAGATCGTGAAGAGCGATGGGAAGAAGGTGTACTGCGGACGCTCGATCAGGGACAAGCGGGAGGCGGAGTGGCTGGCGGAGCGGATGAGAGAGGCGCTGGAACTGTAGGGCCTACTCGCCGGGCCCGACCTGCGGGATCACCTCGAACAGATGGCTGCGATGGAACTCGCCGTCCAGCCAGAGGTCCACCTCCCAGAAGCCCGTCAACGAGACAGGAGTGAGGTCGAGGCTGAAGACGGTGATTTGCTCCGCGGGCCCATCGAGAATCTCGACCAAGGAAACATCGACCTCGTTACCGTTGGGGTCGTACCAAACCGCTTCCGCGTCGTGCGGCGGTTCGAGCTTGTTCCAGCGGACCCAGAGGTGGACGATCTCGTCCTGGACGAATGTATCGGTGATGCCGACGGGTACGCCCTCAAAAACGCCTAGAGCGAGCACCGATTCGGCGACGTGGGCTCCAGAAAGCGGTCCGATCAGTTCGCCGGAAGCCTTCTCGTCGTCGCAAGCGGCCAGCAATGCGGCCCAGGCGCAGACCAGCGGTAGCAGCGGTCTCCTCACAACAGACATAATAAGTAAGCGAGCGTCGTGCGCACCACCCAAGAGTTTGTCGATGGGTGGCGGCTATCGCAGGTAGAGTGGTAACTTGACCCGGTCTTCCAGCAACCGGGACGGGTTCGCGGCGGCCCTTCCGTGGGCGCCGACTTTATCGCCACATAGAGTGTGACGGCAATGGAGATAGAGCGTAAGATTCTGCGACTCGGATTTACAGAGCTTCTTTTGGGTAGCGTGATCTTGCTGATAATTACCGTCACCGTCATGGCCATGGTGTTCTACGTCAATCCGTCACAGAATCTGGACATCCCGGAGGTGCAACCGGCGATACGGGTGGCGCGGGAGGCGGACTTCCCGGTAGGCTCGAGCCGAGTCCGCACCTGGGGCGACGAGGTCATCCTGATCGTGCGTCTCGACTCCGCCCGTTACTTCGCATTACAGGCGACATCGCCCGCCGACGGTTGCATTCTACGCTGGGACCCGGAATCGTCGCGCATCTACTCGCCGTGCAGATACATGGTGTACGACCTGCGCGGAGATGTGGTAGCCGGGCTCTCCACGCAGGCACTCAAACGCTTCGCCGTCTCCGTTAGAGAGGGCGTCATCTACGTTTCGGAAGGCGCGAGGTGAACGAGCCACAGAAGAAACCGAGATTGAAATGGTTGGCCGTATTCTGGGCCGACCTGAAGGCGAGCACGGATCCCGCGTTGCTCGGCGTTGCGCGCTTCTTGGGTTTACTGTACGGGCCCATCGACCGCACGGTGTCCATCGATCAAGCGGCCAGAAAGGCGCTGGGCCGACGCTTACCAGCCTTCGTCGGCTGGCGCCACGCGCTCGGCGGCATCACCTATATGCTTTTCATCGTACTCGTCGTGACCGGGGTACTCTTGTCGTTCTACTATCGGCCGTCGGTTCAGGAAGCGTACCCGAGCATTCAGTACGTCGTCTCCGAGGTGCCGCTCGGCTGGTTGGTACGGGATCTCCACGTGTGGTCTGCCAACCTGATAGTGATCGCGATCATGGCGCACATGGCGCGAGTGTTTTTCGCCGGGACCTATAAGCCGCCACGTGAGACAAACTGGCTGGCCGGCCTGCTCTTACTGCTTGTGGTGCTCGCGTTCGGAGGGACCGGTTATCTGCTGCCCTGGGATCAATGGGCTTATTGGACGACGACCGAGGTTCTGGACACGATCTCGCGAGCACCCGTGCTTGGGGTCTTCGCATCGGTGCTGCAGGGAGACGCGGTGGTCTCGGGTGCGACGCTCAGTCGGTTCTTCGCCTGGCACGTCATCATTCTCCCCTGGATAGCCTTCGCCCTGCTGCTCCTCCACTTTTCGCTCTTGCGGAAGCACGGGATCGCGCCGCCTCCGGGGGAGACGCGTGAGGCGGGCGATGGCGTCCCGTTCTTTCCGAACCACCTGTTGAAGGCCTTCATCGTCGGGGTACTGGTCCTGGCGGTCGCGATCAGCCTCGCCGCCTTGTTCCCGCGGCCGGTGGGCGACCCGGCGGACCCGTTCACACTGCCGTCTGCGCTGGTTTCCTCGTGGATCGTGGTGGACGTTTCTTTGGCTCTGATCCGCTATTTGGGTGTGTGGGGGTTCTGGCTGTTCACGCTCTTGGGGATGAGCATGGCGCTGCTGCCGCTGTTTGATCGAAGGCCCGAGCGACGTCTGCGGCGCCGGCCCATCGTACTGGCACTCGGGACCCTCTTCTTCTTCGGCTTTCTGGTCGCGTGGCTGGCGGGCCGCCAACTCAGATCGCTGCCACCCAGCACTCAGCTGCGGCCTGGAGAGATGATCGAGCGCTTCGTTCCTGAGCAGGAGTCGGCAGAGGCACCACAGAACGAACCGGATGCTGAAGCCGAAGGCGGAGAGGAGGAACAGCCGTGAGAGTCGGCAAGTGGATTTTGGCGAGCGGCATCATCCTGGCCGCTGTGATGGCCGGCGCCCCGGCGCTCGCGCAGCAGCGCGACTTCACCATCGATCCGGACTACAGCTGCGTCGCCTGTCACACAGAGAAACGCCGGGCTTTTTTACTCGGCACCCACTCTGAGCGAGGTATCCGCTGTCACGACTGCCACGGTGGGGTTCCGCAGGCCTTCGAGCAGGCGACCGCGCACGCCGGTGCCGATTACATCGGGACTCCCGGCAAGCTCGAAACGGTGCGCTTGTGTGCATCCTGTCACTCCGATCCGGACCAGATGCGACGTTACGGGTTGCCGGTGGGCCAACTGGCCGAGTACCGCACCAGCCGCCACGGGCACCTGCTGCTGGAAGGGGGCGACCTCAACGCACCCACCTGCACCGACTGCCACGACGCCCACACGATCCTGCCGCCCAACGACGCGCGTAGCAACGTCTATCCGACGAACATCGCCGCGACCTGCGAGGACTGTCACGAAGATGCAGCGTTGATGGGGGGATACGGACTGGACACGGGTCAGATCGAGACCCACCGCGCTAGCGCACACGGCGTCGCTCTCTATGTAGAGAACAACTTCGCGGCGCCGACCTGCGTCAGCTGTCACGGATCTCACGCAGCCTTGCCGCCGGCTGTCTCGCAGATCGCCGACGTCTGCGGGCAGTGTCATGTCCAGGTGCGCCGGGCCTTCTATTCGGGTGCGCATGGCGATGCGGCTCTGGCAGGTACGATCCCCGGCTGCACGGCGTGCCACTCCAATCACGGCACCGAGCGGGTCGCGCCCGACCAGATCGCTGCGACCTGTACCGAGTGCCACGAGGCTGATAGCCCCGCCGCGCTGATCGGCGTGGAGATCGCGGAGCAGGTGACGCGTGCCACCCAGGACCTGCACAGCTCGGAAGAGGCGATTCACGAGCTGATCCGAGCGGGCCGCAGGGTGGCCGATGTCAAGCTACGTCACCAAACGGCTCTGACCGTTTACCTGCAAATCTCCCAAGCACAACACAGCCTCGATCTGGAGGTGCTGGAAGATCTGAGCCGGCAGGTCGGCTCGATAGCGACGGACATCCGCGCTGCGGAGGAGGTTGCCGCAGAGCATCGTTGGGAGCACGGGCTTACCCTGATTCCGGTCTGGTTCCTGGCGCTTTCCGCGATCGTACTCGCCTGGTTCAAGTTGCGCGCCTTGAGAAAGGAAGAGCTATAGGGGCATGGGACGTCTGACGGGGTTCCTCGATCGTTTCTCGCGTCCAATCAAGATCGCCATACAGGTCGCGATCCTGCTGGTGATCCTCATGGCGGTCGGCACGGTAGGCTTCATCGAGTACAGCGGCCAGCCGAGTTTCTGTACGAACTGCCATCTCATGCAGCCCTACTACGACTCCTGGGCGAGCTCTTCTCACAACACCGTCAAGTGCATCCAGTGCCACTATGCGCCGGGAATCAGAGCCGAGGCGATGGGCAAGCTCCAGGCGGCCAACCAGGTCGTCAAATACGTCACCGGCGCCTACGGCGTGAAACCCTGGGCCGAGATCGAGGACGAAGCCTGTCTCCGCTCGGGCTGCCACACCGAGCGCGGGCTCGAGGGCGTGGTCAATTACGAGGGCGTGCGTTTCGATCACACCCATCACCTGGGAGAGCAGCGCCGTGGGAAGCGCCTACGCTGCACCAGCTGCCACTCACAGATCGTTCAGGGCAGCCCGCTCGAGCTCGAGGGTTACGAGATCGGCGCCGCACACCTCAGGGTCACGGCCGTTACGTGTTACATCTGCCACTTCAAGGATCGGCCGGTAGGCGAACCGCTTGCCGGTTGCACGGGCTGTCACGACTCACCGCCGCGCTTCCGTTCGGCAGCGGGCTTTGTCGTTGACCACCCGGCTTACGTCGAGAACATGATCTCGTGCGTCGGCTGCCACGAGGCGGTCACCAGTGGGACGGGCGAAGCGGGGCAGCGCCGCTGTTTCAACTGCCATAACGAGCCCGAGCGGATCCAACAGTTCGAGAACACAACTCTGGTACACCGCGTCCACATCGCAGAGCACAATGTCGAATGCACACAGTGCCACACGCCGATCCTTCATCGCGTAGTCTCCCTCGCTGACGCGTTCGAGCTCGACTGCAACTCTTGCCACCAGGGAGCCCACGACGCGCAACGGCTCATGTACTCCGGTATGGGCGGCCACGGCACCGAGAACACCCCCAGCACCATGTTCCTCGCCCGGGTCTCCTGCCAGAGCTGCCATGGCCTTCCAGCCGAGATCGATGGGCACGCTCAAGTGAAGCAGGCCGGCGAGGCGACCTGCATGTCGTGTCACGGGATCCGCTATGCCAACATCCTCCCGTCCTGGCAGCGAGAGGTCGAACGACGAACGAGCGAGGTAGCCACGGTTCTGCGCGCGGCCCGCAGCACGCTGAACGGAGTGCCCGTCCGAGCCCGCGCCACAGCCGACAGTCTGCTGACACTCGCCGAGGACAACCTGAGGTTCGTCGAGACCGGAAAGGGCGCGCACAACATCGCCTACGCCGATCAGCTCCTGCGCGCCGCCCTGGAACTCGTCCAGCAGGCTGTGGATACTGCTTCGCTTCCCTACTCTGTACCGAGCATCGAGTTGGGTCCAACGCTCGGCGACAACGTCTGCCTGCAGTGTCACCTGGGTATCGGCGAACAGGCCGGTCGCTTTGCCGGGCGGCGGTTCGACCACACGCCACACGTGCAGCGCGCCGACATCGCCTGCACCGAATGCCACACCCCGCTCGACGAGCACGGCGGCATCACCCTGACCGATCGATCGAGCTGCGACAATTGCCATCACCGGCTCATCGAGCCGTTGAACTGCGCGAGCTGTCACAGAGGGCCCGGCGGCGCTCCGAGCGGGACGATCACGACCGAGATCGGCGACTTCACGCACCCCGTTCATCGCGCCCGCGGCTTCGAGTGTTCCCAATGTCACACCGCGCCGAGCATGCGGGCCCCAGGTCTCAGTTGCGAGAACTGCCACACGTTCCACCATCAACCGCAGAGGGCCTGTCTCAGCTGCCACAAGGGGGACGTGTTGCAGATCCATCCCGCGGCCGCACACAGCGGCTGCACCCTCTGTCACGGAGATAACGCCGCCTTCATCACCGAGTGGACCCGTCAGGTCTGCACCGTCTGCCACGCCGACAAGCTCGAGCACAACGCGCCGGCAGACTGCCACCTCTGCCACACGATGCCCGAGCCGGGGGGCGGCTAGAAACACGCGGCAGCGGGGTCTGAATGTCCCACGACTGGCGCTCGCGAACGATTTTTGTTATTAGGACGTGGGGGTGACATTAGCTCTGCCGGGTGGGGAGACCCGGCCTTGCTGTCGCCCCATGGCTTGCCCCAGCCATCATGGTCCGCCAACCGGCGAAGCCCATGGTCAGACTACCTGAGTTTCGGAGCCACAAGCTGCCGCAACAGGTCCCCCGCCTTGCTGCGGTGTTTGTCCTGGCTGCCGTCGCGCTCATCGCAGCGCGCTCCTTCCTGGTGCCCGACACGTTCGGTGAGATGGGGCACTATCGGGCGGCGGCGATCGATACGATCATCGCCCACCCGAAGAAGTACGCCGGACAGCGGGAGTGCACGTTGTGCCATGGATCGATCATGGAAGAGCGATTGGCGGGGAATCACCGGGGGCTGGCCTGCGAGGGTTGCCACGGCCCGGCGGCGGGGCACGTGGCCAACCCGGTAGAGGTCAAGCCAGTAATCCCGAGCGAACGTGACCACTGCCCGCGCTGTCATTCCTACAACCCGAGCCGCCCGACTGGATTCGCACAAATCGACCCAGTGACGCATAACCCTCTCATGCCCTGCGTGACCTGCCACGACCCGCATGCGCCAGAGCCGCCGATGGTGCCGGGTTCCTGTAGCGCCTGTCATGGTCAGATAGCCAGCCAGAAGGCGGTCTCGCACCACGCGACGCTGGAATGCGTGACGTGTCACGAGGCGCCCGACGAGCATAAGATCTCACCGCGTGCCGTTCGACCCGGCAAACCGATGGAGAGAGCATTTTGCGGGGGCTGCCATGCCGAGGATGCCGAGAGTCCCCAGTCCATTCCACGAATCAACCCTCGAACGCACAATCAGCAGTACCTATGCTGGCAGTGCCACTATCCCCATTTCCCGGAGACTTCATGATGTCGACGGACGTACCGGATGCCGCCGGATCCCCAGCGGCCGAAGAATCCAAACCGTTCGACCGGCGCGAGTTCTTGAAGAAGTGTGGCCTCGCAGTGCCGATCGTGCTCGGGGTGGTCCGAGTGCCCTTGCTCGAGGCGCAGGCTCCAAGCAATGGCGATTATGATCCCAGTGAACACCTCTACGGGATGGGCATCGATGTCAACAAGTGCATCGGATGCGGACAATGCGTACTGGCCTGCAAGACCGAGAACGATGTTCCTCTCGACTCACACCACTTCAACACCTGGATCGAGCGTTACGTTATTCGGACCGACGAGGAAGTTGAAGTCGACAGTCCCAACGGAGGCCTGGATGGATTCCCGCCCATGGCGAGCGAGGGCAGTGAGATTCGCAGGACCTTCTTCGTTCCGAAATTGTGCAATCACTGCGCCGAGGCGCCCTGCGTCCAGGTCTGCCCCGTAGGCGCGACGTTTACCACAGAGGATGGGGCAGTGCTGGTGGACGATGAATACTGCATCGGCTGCCGTTACTGCATACAGGCGTGCCCCTACGGTGCCCGCTGGCTCCACCCGGAGACGCATGTCGCGGCGAAATGCACATTCTGCTATCACCGCCTGGTCGACGGGCTGGTGCCGGCGTGCGTGGAGGTTTGCCCGACTGGAGCGCGGCTGTTTGGCGAGCTGGAGGGCAGAGCCACACCTTTAGCGCGGTTCATGCGCTTCAACGATCTGCAGGTCCTCAAGCCGCACCTAAACACGAAGCCGAAGGTCTACTACGCCAACCTAGACGGCGAGGTGAGGTAGCCCATGCAAGGGTTCATCTACCCAAACGAGTACGAGCTCTACTGGGGTTTGTTGATCGTGGTCTACCCTTACGTAACGGGGCTCGTGGCAGGCGCCTTCATCCTCGCATCGTTGGAGCGGGTCTTCAACGTCAAGGAAGTACAGCCCACATACCGTCTGGCACTGTTGACAGCCCTGGCCTTTCTGCTTGTGGCTCCCCTCCCGTTGCTGGCGCACCTCGGCCACCCGTTCCGCTCGTACGAAATCTTTCTGACGCCGAATCGCCAGTCGGCCATGGCGATGTTTGGGTTCGTTTACGCCTGGTACCTGATGGTCGTCCTGCTGCTGGAGATCTGGTTCGACTACCGTAAGGACCTGGTGCTCTGGTACCGCAGCGAAACGGGCTGGCGCCGCTGGGTACACTACGCACTTACACTGGGGGCAACGGATCTCTCGGAGAAGTCGCTCAAGTTTGATGATAAGATGGGCAGATGGATCACGATCATCGGCATCCCTTCCGCGTTTCTGCTACACGGGTACGTCGGGTTCATATTCGGGTCGGTCAAGGCGAACCCCTGGTGGAGCAGCGTGCTGATGCCGGTCGTATTCCTGTTCTCGGCAATCGTCTCGGGGATCGCGCTCGTCCTGATCATCTACATGATCGCCTCCATGCTTCGCTGGAAGCCGGTGGACATGCGCTGCGCGGACAAGCTGGCGGTCTTTCTCTTCTACGCAATGGTAGTGGACGTCTCGCTAGAGATGCTCGATTTCATCCATCGCCTCTATGAATCGGAAGAATCGATCGGAATCCTCACGCAACTGATTCAGAGCCGACTCTTCATCAGCCTGGTCGTCTTGCAGCTGGTGCTGGGAGCGCTGATTCCCTTGACCCTCCTCGGTCTGACCTCGCCGGCCCTCAGCAAAGAGCCGATCTTCAAGGTCCCCGACGAGCTGCGGCGCCTGATATACCTGGGGTCCGCAATCCTGGTGCAGATCGGGATCTTCAGCATCCGCTGGAACGTGGTGATGGGGGGACAACTCTTCTCGAAGAGCCTGCGCGGCCTGACGGTTTACAGAGTCGAACTCTTCGGTCTCGAGGGACTGTTCATGACCATGGCGCTTCTGGCTCTACCGTTCGTCATACTGTGGGTGCTCGTTAAAGTGCTGCCGCCCTGGACAGAAGATGAGGCACACCTGCCGCAGCCGGGCGCCGGCACGGACGAGCGGCCGTCGGCCACGCTCCCGTAGGCGCAAGCCAACTCCACACTCGCACTGGGGTTCTGCCGGGCACACCGGCCGCGCCCGGCGGTCGCCGATCTCGGGGCGGCCACCGCGCGCTGGAGCTACGCCATGGGTTCTGCGGCGTAGCCCAGGTAGGTAACCACGATGATATAGACGATCATCCCGACCACTATCCAGGTGAACACGCGGCTCGGTTCACCACGCCCTGAACCTCGCTCGATGAAGGGCCAGATCAGCAGCAAGACACCGGCCAGCATGAAGCCCAAGATGCCGACCACTTCTCCCTCCAACCACAGGATGTGAGCCGGCAGGTACTTCAGTGTCTGGAACATGAACATGAAGTACCACTCCGGCTTTATTCCCGCCGGAGCTGGAGCGAACGGGTCCGCCTTGGCGCCGAGGTGTGCAGGGAAGTACGCTGCCAGAGCGGCGAGGATCGCCAGAGCCGTCAGCCACCCGACGAGGTCGCGAAGCAGGAAGTTAGGGACGAACTTCATTCCAGCCTTCGCACCACCCTCGCGCTCCACGTCGAGCGGAACGCTCATCCCGAGCTTCTGGACCAGGAACAGGTGCAAGCCGAGCAAGAAGGTGGTCAGCATCGGCAACACCGCCACATGGATCGCGTAGAAGCGGGTGAGCGTGGCACCGGAGACATCATCTCCGCCACGGAGTACCGTGGCCATATACGCACCGATAAACGGAACGGCCTCCATTATCTGCGTACCGACCCTGGTGGCGAAGTAGGCGAGCTCGTTCCAAGGTAGGAGGTAGCCCGTAAAACCGAAGGCCATCGCGAGCCCCAAGAGTAGCACACCAGAGATCCACGAGATCTCGCGCGGTTGCCTGTAGGACCTGAGCAGCAGCACGCTGAACAAGTGCAGGAATGCGGTAAAGATCATCAGGTTGGCCGACCAAGCGTGGATCGAGCGGAACAGCCAGCCGAAGTGCACCTCGGACATCAAGAACTGAACAGACTCGTAGGCGTCTTCGGCGCTCGGGCGGTAATAGAACAGCAGCAATATGCCCGTGGCGATTTGTATCAGGTAGAGAAACAGGGTCATTCCGCCCAGGTAGTACCATATCGTGTGGCGGTGAACGGGCACCTCTTTCTTTTCAGCGATCTTTCTGACCGCGGCGAGGTCCAGCCGCTCGTCGAGCCAGGCCCACACTCCGCTGAACCGTTGCTTGAGATTCCCCATGCTCACGCGTCCCTGCTAACGACGATCTGATCGCCGCGCACGTTGACGACGAAGGTCTCGAGAGGCGCCGGCGGCGGCCCCTGAACAACACGACCGTTGAGGTCGAAGTGGCCGTTGTGACACGCGCACCACAAGCGTTCCAGGTCATCCCGATATTGCACGATGCAGGAAAGGTGAGTGCACGAGGCCGAAAACGCCCGCAGCTCACCCGCGGCCGTACGGACCAGAATCCCCGGCTTGTTGCCGAACCTGAAGATCTGCGCCGAGTTCGGAGCTATGTCCTCGGGCCTTATCGACAGTGTCACAGTTGCTGCCGTGGACTCAGCCGTCTCGGGGGGAATGAGATACCTCGTCACAGGGTAGAGCACCGCGAGCAGCAGACCGCCGACGCTCGTTCCGAGTAGCCAATTGACGAAGCCGCGCCGGCTTTGCCGAGGGCCTGTTGTCTCTTCAGTCAACATGTCTCTATCCATGGGATCGTCCCGTGCGCAATCGAATTACGCCTGCTCGATCTTCCGAATCTTCAGGACAAGTCCTGCAATCAGCGCCAGAATAAGCGCCACCGAAATTGCCAATCCGAGTCGCCGGATGAGGAATTCGCCCAGCGCCCCTTCACCACTCGCATACGCTACTGCCGTAACCTCGAGCCCCGCGTCGACTTCTTCTTTCACTGCTTCCAGCGAGAAGCTGTGAACGGCCGTGCGAGCACTGACCAGCGCGGTCCGAGCGTCGCCCAGTCCGAACTGTGCCTCGCTGACCTCCAATCCTACATTCTCGGCCTCAGCCAAGATCGAGTCCGCCGCCTCGTACCGCGCTGTCAGCGAGTCGATCAAGCTTCTCATCGACGAGGCCACCGCGCCGCCGGCGGAGGATTCGGTATGGCACATCGCACAGGCGGCTCCTTCACCGAGGCCCAACAACTCGTCGCCCGCAGCGACCGTCCGATGATTGTCGTGACAGGTCGCGCAGCCGGGTCGGCCCAACATGGTAAAGATCTCGGAGTGGAAGCTCTCGGCGAACAGCTCCCCCATCACCATGTGACACTGACCGCAGACGTTGCCGACCCACGAGACGCCGGGCGGCGCCGCACCGTGGTTGCCGTGGCAATCGTTACAGGTAGGTGCCGAAAGGTCGCCTTCCTCCGACAGCATGTGCCAGTGGATGCTCTCCATGTACCTGTCGTGCTGGTCTGTGGGGATCGCGTAGGGGCTCATGTAGTCTGGGTCCGCGTGACACTGCCCGCAGGTCTCGGCGACGTTCAAGGGGTGGACGCTGGAGCTGGGATCGGACGGCGGTTTGATCGAGTGTGCCGGATGGCAGCCGACACAGGTCGCCACGCGCTGATCGTTGACCGACGCCAGGCGGCTCCCGTGCACCGATGTCCGGTATTCCGTCACCTGGTCAACGCGAAACGCCGGGTCGAACCGCTTCATGAATTCGGCATCCGAGTGGCAGCGGCCGCAGAGCGATTCGACCTCTCGCGGCTCCGGGATCCCCACATAGCCGCGGGCCGGATCCATGGCCAGCATACTGAACTCTTGCGCATCGCCGCCGTGGCAGCCGACACAGCCGAAGTCCGAGTGAACGTCCCGCTCCAATTCAGACACGGGCGCCGAAAGCAGATCGTCGCTCAGCGCGGCGTGACAACCGACGCAGCTACTCGCCTCCTCCTGCGCCTGCCCGAGTCGCGGCCAAAGCAGCGTGGCCGCGGCGAGACCGAGCAGTAATCTGTACGTGCGTGTGTCCATCACCTGCCTGCCATCGCTTCGAGAAACGCCATGATGTCTGCCATCTCCTCGGGATCCAACCGGACCCAGTCAGCCTCTGGGCCTGCGTCCCCGGTCTCCATTAGGATCGAGTGATTCCACAGCGATGCTATCACCGCCGCCGGCGAATCCAACCCTACCGCCTGTGCCAGATCGCTTGCGTCCTCACCACCGGTGCCGTTCAGCGAGTGGCATCTCAGACAACCCTTGGCCGCCAGTGCCCGGTGGCCGACGTTGGGATCGCCCGCGTCGGCGAAATACTGGACGGAGTAGAGGTAGGCGACCAGGTCGGCCATCTCGCCGCCGCCCAATTGCGGTATGTCGGTCCCGCGAGCCCGCATCGCCTCGGTCATCGCGGGCGCTTTGTTCCACATCGCCGCTGCGAACTCGGTCAGTCCACGCGTGTCTCCCCGGGTAGCCAGGTCGGGGCCGACTCGGCCGCCGACGCCCCCCACGGCGTGGCACTCTCTGCACTGACGCTCTATGAAGACCACCCTTCCTTCCTCAGCGCTTCCGGGGAGGACATAGAGAGGCCCATCGAGCGGCGCGGCAGAAACGGTCTCGAGGTAAGAGATCAAGTCGTTCAACTCTGTGTCGCCGAACGTCGGACGCTCGATCCCTCTGGCCCTCATCAGCTCGGACATGGCCGGGCCATGGTTCCACATGGCGGTGGCCACCAAGATCGGCGAGCCGAACTGGCTGAGGTGGTCGAGGCTGGGACCGATCACACCACCGTACACGCCTACCTGGTGACAGACGACACATTTCTTTTCGGTGAACAGGCGCTGCCCAACTTCCACGTCACCCGGCGCATCGAAGTAGTCGAGGGTGAAGAGAAAGGCGATGAGATCCGCGGCCTCGCGTGGACTCATCTGGGGGCGTTCGATCCCATACTCGAGCATCCTGGCGCCCATCTCGGGAAGATGGTTCCACATCGTGGCGGCAAGCTCGTGGAAGGACCGGCGCCGCGCGATACGGCCCAGATCCGGCCCTACCGTACCACCCAGACCGTTCACCGCGTGACACTTGACGCAGCCCTTCGCCCCGAATACCTGGGCGCCGGCGAGCGGGTTCTGCGTCAGGTCCCCACCAGCCTGTGCACCAACCGCCTGAGGGTACGTGAGCAGGAGCGCGGCTGTTATCAGGCCTACCCGGGCCCTGGCCGCCGGCCTGCCGTACAGCCTGTCTTCCATCCTTGCCCTCCGCTGCGTGATGGCGTGGACGATAGCGTTCAACCCCATGGCACACAGAACGCTGGTATGTCTCGGGCGCGAGTGCGCTGATCTATCCACGAATCGCGCCGCGACCTGCGGCGCTATGAAATCAGCGCGGCCATGCTGTAAGCCGGGTCAAGCGACCGGCAAACATACTTGACGGCTGCCGGATTGGCTAGCGCTCGGGAACCAGGAACGGGGGCCGCTTCATCTCCGCCGTGCAGCTCTCGTCCAGGCTTGAAGAATCCAGATTGTCGATGCACTCGGCCATGTGCCGCTTGCCACATTCTTCGTAGCCAAAGTTGTGATGACCTTCGCGAATCACCATGACCCGAGCGTTGGGCAGGTGCCTCGTCAGCTCCTCCGCCCAAGCGGGCGGCGTGACCGGATCCAGCCAGCCGTGCTGAATGAGGACCGGCGTCAGTCCGGCCACCGGCTCGAAGTAACCGGGCGGCAGCTCGCCGATCGGCCAGCCGGAGCAATCGTCCACGATGCCACGGACCCACGACTCGCCCCAGAATGTGCCCTCGGACATCTCGGACAACTCTTCTTCAGATAGGCGCGTGACCTCCTCGGCGCAGATTACGGAAAAGAAGAGTCCTCTACTGAACGCGGTCGGGCCGAGCCTCCGCTGGAGCAGGGCCCTTTCACCCAGGGGGCCGAAGTCGTCCTGGTAGGCCGCGTGCACGAAGGCGGGGATCTGGCTCGCCCCTCCCTGCGAGACGAGCATGAAGCGAAGCGTCGCACCGATCTGGTCTCGGGTCACCGCTATCATGTCCGGGTCCCCCAATCTCGAGTCGGTATTCACGAAGTGGGCCGGCCCTTCGGCCCGTCCTCCCAGGACTGCCCGGCACTCGGCGACGTAGGCGGCCAGTTCCACCGCGGCGCCGCCGGGCCCACCGTTGAAGATGAACACCGGGTCCGGCAGCGGGTCGGGCGACTCGGCGCGCTGGACGCCGATGCGGAGTGTGATTCGGCGGCCGGCCTGGGCGTCGCGGTCCTCCCAAACCTCGTACGCGCCGCACCACGCCTCACCCTCGTACAGCGGCAGCTGGCAAGGCGTCAGCTCGACACGGCCCTGTAGCCAAACCTCCTGTGCTCCCAGCGACACGGCGCCGCTGAGCAGCAGAAGGGCGCAGGTTGGCAGGACCACTTCGCCTCGACGGAACATGCCTGGACTCCCCCAGGGTGAGTTAGACTTCAGTGGACTCCTACTTGTGAACTAAGGATGCAACCGGTCGCTCAGATCGTCGCAGCCATGACCTCAAAAAGCTGAGCCCGTGCGGCGGAAATCTGACGATCCCATTTGTCTCGTACGACTCCCCCTCTTACGAGGTGCACCGATCCAGCGTCGCCGGCTGGCACACGGCTTGCCATATTTGGCGCTTGCCAAGAAGCAAACGAAGATTTTTCAGGGGGGGTTATGAAGGCGGTTCATGTTCTTGCTCTGGCCGGTGGCTTTGCAGTCGCGACGTCGCTGGCCGGCTGCGACGAGACGGGCGACGGGCCGGAAGGTATCAACGGTCTGGCCTTCAGCTTCAGCGGAGATCTGTCGGGCTCCTACCTTGCCGCTGGCACCCCGGTGGTTGGCGGCGATGGCCAGCCGGAGTTCGGCAGTTGGGCAATCGCCGCCGAAGCCGACTCCCTCGGAGGTCTCGTGCTGGCCGCCTTCCGCCCCTCCGAAGATCCAATAGGGGATCTCTTCGTCCTCCAACTCACGTCGCTCGGCACCGGCACCTTTACACCGTGCGAGTCGAACGCCGACTGTCACGGCCGAGTGTTCTTCGGCTACGACGGCGGTCTCTTCGACCACTACTTCGAGATCACATCGGGAAGCGTGACGATCGCCGAGATCGCGGAGGGGCGATTACGCGGCACCTTCCAGTTCGTCGCCCGTGACGAGGGCGGCACGGGGACCCAGGTCATCACCGTCGACGACGGTGAGTTCGACGTCCCGTTCGTTGGCACCGCCGAGGGGAACGCGGTGAAGTGCATGCTTCCCAGCGGCTCCTGTTGAGCTAGTGGAAGTCGTGGCTCTCGATGACATCGGCGCCGGCCCGCGGCTCGATCGCCTCGACACGCCGCGCCTGCACGTTAACCACGTCCTGCTCGTTCTGAGCGATCCCTTCGATTAGCAGTACCGGTGAGCGGACGATGGTCTTGCGGTAGCGTTGGAAGAGATCGGCATAGACCACGAAGTTCGAGAACCCGGTCTCGTCCTCCAAGGTGATGAAGCACACCCCCTTCGCCGTGCCCGGTCGCTGCCGGCAGATCACTACCCCCGCCACCTTCACGCGCCGGCCGCTCCGCACGCTCCGCAACTCCTCCGCCGACAGCACCCCCCGAACACGGAGCGCCGCACGCAGATGCTCCATCGGGTGCCCGTGCGTGCACAGCCCCGTGGTCGTGTAATCGGCGGCGACCAGCTCGACCTTTCTCATCTCCCTTAGCTTTGGTTCTTGCGTCGACTCGACCTGCGCCAGCGGCCTCTGCGCCAGCCGCGCCAGCACCTCCCAGAGCGCCGAGCGCCGGCCCGGGCCCCAGAGCGTCTGGAAGGCGCCCGCCTCGGCCAGCGTCTTCAGGGCGGGGAGGCCGAGGCCCGAGCGCCGCACCACGTCCTCCACACTCCGGAACGGGCCGCCAGCCTCCCACGCCGCCTTCAGTTTTTCCTCCGCCTTCGAGCCGAGGCCGCGGACGAAGCGGAGCCCGATTCGCAACGCCGGAACGGAAGTCGCCGCCAGTCGGTCGGAGGCGCGAGAACCACTCGCTTCGGGCTCACGCTGGCCAGTTGGACCGGTCGGGCACGGCGCGGAGCCCCTCGCTTCATGTCGCGCAACACCGGGCTGCGATACATGACCGGCCACCGCGCTCCAAATGTCCGCTCGAGGCTCACGCCGTGCCCTCCCTTCACGACAGAGGCTCCCCTCGAGGGTGCAGTCCCAACTCGAGTAGGCGAGGTCGACCGGCCGCACTTCCACATCGTGGCGACGTGCATCGTGCACCAGTGTGCCCGGCGCGTAGAAACCCATGGGCAGCGAGTTCAAGAGCGCGCAGAAGAATTCGGGCGCGTAGTAGCGCTTGAGATAGGCCGAGGCGTAGACCAGCAGCGCGAACGATGCGGAATGGCTCTCGGGAAAGCCGTAGTTGGCGAACGCGGTGAGTTGCTTGACGATCTGTTCCTGCACGTCGTGTGAGATGCCGCGCTTCGTCATCCCCTGTCGCAACGCCGGCTCGATCAGCGCCATCGCCTCCTTCGAGCGCTTGAACCCCATCGCCCGGCGCAACGCATCCGCCTGACCCGGCGTGAACCCCGCCATCGCCACCGCCACCTTCATCCCCTGCTCTTGGAAAAGGGGAACGCCCAAAGTCCTGTGCAAAATCGGCTCCAGGTCCGGGTGCAGATACGTCACCGGCTCTTCGCCGCGCCGGCGCCGAACGTACGGATGCACCATGTCACCCTGGATGGGGCCCGGGCGGATGAGCGCCACCTGCACGACCAGATCGTAGAACCGCTCGGGCTTGAGTCGCGGTAACGAGTTCATCTGCGCGCGGCTCTCGATCTGGAAGACACCCACCGTGTCCGCCTCCTGGATCATCTTGTAGACGTGCGGATCGCTCGCCGGCAGTTGCGCCAGGTCGATTGTCGTACCGCGAGTCTCACGGATGTAGCGGATCGCCTTCGCCAGGCAGGTGAGCATCCCCAAGCCCAGGAGATCGATCTTGATCAGCCCGGTGAAGTCGAGGTCGTCCTTGTCCCACTGTATTACGGTCCGATCGGGCATCGCTGCGGGCTCGATGGGCACCACCCGCGACAGCGGCCCCTCGGTGAGCACGAAGCCGCCCACGTGGATCGAACGGTGGCGCGGCAGTTGGTCGAGCCCGCGCACCACGTGCACCAGCGCGCGCACGCGGCTACTCGCCGGGTCGAGCCCGCAGGCGACCAGGCCGCCGTCCTCCAACGCGTCGGCCGCCTCCGCCGCCTCGCGGCGCTCCGCCTCCGTCGCCAGACGGTCGGCCACATCGGTGGAAAAGCCGAGGACCCGGGCGGCGTCGCGGACGGCGGAACGGCCACGGTAGGTGATCGCCTCACAAACCATCGCCGCGTGCGCGCGCCCGTATTTCTTATAGACGTACTGCAACACTTCCTCGCGCTGCTCGTGCTCGATGTCCAGATCGATGTCGGGAGCGCCGCCCCGCTCCTCCGACAAGAAACGCTCGAACAAGAGCTCGAACTTGATGGGGTCCACCGCCGTGATCCCCAGGCAATAGCAGACGCAGGAGTTGGCCGCCGAGCCGCGGCCCTGCAGCAGGATCCCCCGGCGCCGGGCAAAGCGCACGATATCCCAGACGGGGAGGAAGTACCCCGCCAGGTCGAGCCGCGCGATCACCTCGAGCTCGCGCCGGATCTGGCGTCGGACTCGTTGCGTCAGACCCCACCGCCCGTTGTTATGTGGTGGAGCAGAGGTCGCATCGCTCCGAGTCGCGCTGACCGGTCGGGCACGGTGGGAGCCCCTCGCTTCATGTCGCGCGACACGGGCAGGGATGGGTGATCGGCCACCGCGCTCCAAATGTCCGCTCGAGGCTCCCACCGCGCCCTCCCTCTCGCAGTTCGAGAGTCTGTTCGACGACCACTGCGGCGCCCGGTCACCATCGGAACAAGGTGTAACGCGTGGTCGGCCGCCGTTCTCGGGCACGTTCTCGATATGGCGCGGCTCATCCGGCACGGGTACTTCCCGCCGTCGTGTCGTGCGGGCTGGGGAGGGATCGGCGACGCGGATCGGATCGCCGTTCCGCCGCTGACCCGAGGCACCCCCGTAACGCTCCAGCGCTCCCTTCCAAACCAACCGCTCCAGGAACTCCTGCCGCGTCGTTCCGGGAGGCACTTGGAACCCCGGCATCGACGGCGAAAGATCCGCGAGCCGGAAGGGGCACTCCGCGGCGAGGGCGAGGGTGTTCTCCACCACGTCGCGGCGGTGACGCCAGCGCCGCCACACCACCGACGGCGGCTTCAAGTACCACTCGCCGTTCGGCCGTAGCCGCGTGCCCGCCTCATCGAGAGTCACCTGGTGCCGCAGGCAGGTCAACACGTCGTGAACGATCCGCGCCGCCGGCGTCGCATAGTGCACATCGTTCGTCGCCACCGCCGCTATCCCCCGACGGTCCGCCAGCTCCAGCAACCGGTCCGCCAGCTCCCGCTCTTCCGGCAACGCATGATCCCAAACCTCCACCGCCACGTAGCCGTCGTAGGCGCTGCGCAGATAGTCCAACAACTCGCGGGCGCCCTTCTCATCACCCGCCCGCACCCGCCGCGCCAGCTCGCCCTGCGGACAACCGGTGAGCGCTAGCAGCCCCCCACCCAGCTCCGCCAGATCGTCCCAGCTCACCCGCGGGCGCCCCCTGCTCGGTGCCCACGCTCTATCAGAGGCAGAGGGGTCGGAGGCGCGAGGACCAGCTGCCACAGTCGGCACCGGGGGGGGAGGAGGCGGAGGACCACCTCGCGTAGGTCGCGAGCACACCCGGGAGCGTGGGGTCGCCCTCCGCCGGTGGCGCGAGCCCGAAGCGAGTGGTCCTCCGCTTCCGACCCCATCGCGAGCACGGAGCGAGTGGGCCTCCCGCCTCCGTCCCCGGGTCACCAGCTCCGACAGGTTGGCATAACCCTCAGCCGTCCGCGCCAGCAGCGTGATGTGGCCAGGCCCCTCGCCCGGCTCCGCCGACCTCACGGTGAGCTCCGCTCCCACGATCGCCTCCAACCCCACCTCCCGCGCCGCCCGGCTGAACCGCACCGCCCCACCCAGATCGTCATGATCGGTGAGCGCCAGAGCCCGGATGCCGAGCTCCACTGCCTGTCGAACCAGAACTTCCGGGGTGGAGGCCCCATCAAGGAGGGAGAAAGCGGAGTGACAGTGGAGCTCGGCATAACTGGGCATCGGACCGTACCCGAATAAAACCCGTAACCCCTGGCGACAAAAAAACCCCCGAAGGTGGGAGCCCAGAGCGGAGGGGCCGCTTCGAAGGAGGGGGGAGTGGGTGATCCCTCCGCCCTGGGGTACCGAATATACACCGAAGATAACCACGATGCAAGGACTTCTTCACGCTTCTCCTTTATATTGCAAAGTACTTGACAACAACAACCACCCGCCCTAGCTTCCGCTCATGAACACTGAACCTTCCACTCCGTCTGTCCAAGGTGGACCCCCGGTCCAAGGTGGACCCCCACCCTCCCCCGACCCAGACACCGACCGAGCGCTCGAGGACCTCCGATTCATCCGAGACACGATGGAGCGGGCCGGCTCGTTCACCGCGGTTCCCGGCTGGGGCACGGTGGCGATGGGCTTCGTCGCCCTGGTCGCCGCGCCGCTGGCGTACCGCCAGCCGACCTCCGAGGCCTGGCTGGTCGTGTGGCTGATCGCCGCCGCGCTAGCCGTGTGTTTGGGACTGGGCGCGATGATCGGCAAGGCGCGGACGGCGAAAGCGCCGCTGCTCAGGGGTGCCGGTCGGCGCATGGTCCTGGGGTTCGCGCCCCCGCTGGCTGCCGGCCTCGTGCTCACCGCCGTTCTCTACTCGGCGGGTCTGTACGAGCTCCTCCCGGGGGCATGGCTGCTCCTGTACGGCGTCGGTGTGATGACCGGCGGAACGTTCTCCGTGGGGGCCGTCCCGGTCATGGGACTCTGCTTCATGATTGCCGGCGCTTTCGCCTTCCTGTTTCCCACCGGCTGGGGGGATGCCCTGATGGCGACGGGCTTCGGCGGACTCAACATCGTGTTCGGCATCATCATCGCCCGGAAGTACGGTGGCTAAGGGAGCGGCCGAGCTCGACGATCTCATCCACCAGCGGGTCCGCCTAGGAATCATGAGCGCGCTGGCGGTGAGCGAGTCGTTGACCTTCAACGATCTCAAGGACCTGCTGGAGATTACGGACGGAAACCTGAGCGTACACGCGCGGAAGCTAGAGGAAGCGGGCTACGTCGATTGCATCAAGTCTTTCGAAGGGCGCGTGCCGAGGACGGAGTACCGGCTGACCGATACCGGTCGTCGTGCCCTGGAGGAGTACCTGAATCGAATGGAAGGCCTGATTCGCACGACCCGCGGCTCATAGAAGGCACCTGAAGATGAACCGATCAAAGCTCGTGCTGCATATACTGGTGACCGGGATCGTGCTCGGCATTCTCGGCGACGTTTTGCTGCGCGCCGGTCCCTGGGCGCTGAACCTGACGCTCTGGACGATGGCGGTACTGGCGGGCGCGTTGGGCCTGGCCGCCTACCATCGAGTCGAATGGCCGCGGCGCATGCTATGGCTCGCCGGTCCGATCGCCCTCTTCGCCGTCGGATTCGCGTGGCACGACTCGGGTGCCCTCAAGTTTCTCGGCCTGCTGGCGATCCTCGTCGGCTTCTCGATCTGGAGCCTCGGCCTGGAAGGTGTGCGCAGCTGGGGGATCCTCGACCACGTGCGTGGCATGATCAATTGCGGCCTGGCGGCGATCGCCGGGCCCGCCGTGCTGGAGCGAGGCGATATCACCTGGACCCCACGTTCGACAACGTTGCGGCACGTTCGCTCCGCCGTGGTCGGCCTGTTGATTGCTTTCCCGTTGCTCTTCGTCTTCGGCGGTCTGCTGATGGCGGCCGACGCCGTGTTCGAGGACGTCGTCACCCGCGCCCTCGACTTCGATTTCGCCACCGTCTTCTCACACACCGCGCTCACCGCGTTCTTCGCCTGGATCGTCTGCGGCTTTCTTTTCCTGATCCTCAAGACCAGAAAGCCCCTGCTCGCGGAATCGCTCGAGATCGAGCGGCCCGGGCTGGGAATCGTAGAGGTAACGCTACCGCTCGTTCTGGTCGATCTGCTCTTCCTGGCCTTCGTCGTGGTCCAGCTGCGCTATCTGTTCGGCGATGCCTCGCTGGTCCAGGAGACGGTCGGCCTGACGTTCGCCGAATACGCGCGCCGCGGCTTCTTCGAGTTGGTGGCCGTCACCGCACTCGTAGTTCCCCTCTTGCTGCTCGCCGACTGGATCGTGGCGCAAGCGGAGCTCCGCACGCGCAACATCGTCAAAGTACTGGCGGGAACTCAGATCTTCCTGCTCTTCATCATCATGATCTCGGCGCTGCAGCGGATGGCCCTGTACGTGGACGCTTACGGACTGACGGATGATCGGCTCTACGCATCCGTCTTCATGGCCTGGCTGGGGATCGCGCTCGCCTGGTTCGTGGCGACGGTGCTGCGCGGCCGGCGCGAACGGTTCACGGTCGGCGCCGTCGTTTCGGGCTTCCTGACGCTGCTGGTGCTCAACATCATGAACCCCGACGCGCTCGTCGCGCGAGTGAACATCGAGCGCGCCCGAGCCGGCTACGAGCTCGACGTGCTCTATTTGAGTTCACTCAGCGGCGACGCGGTCCCGCGTCTGGTACAGGCGCTACCGGAGCTGGGAGAAGAGGATCGTTGCGCCGTCAAGCGCATCCTGGAGCGCTGGTCGCCGCCGGAAGAGAAGGACTGGCGTGCCTGGAATCACAGCCGCTGGACGGCGTGGCGCATGGTCGAGGAGGCGACGCCGTACCTGCCGGGCCTCTGCCCCGAGGACGATTCCGGGTCTGGGGAGGCACAGCCGCTGGATTAGGCTCGCCCGGCACTCAACGTCACGCCTCAACGCACAAGGATTCGACCCGGCTCCCGGAGTTGTTCGCCCACCTTGAGTGCCTGGTGCTTCACCTTCACGACGCCCAGTCATAGACATGTGGCGCGGCCGGGACAGGCCTGTCGCGCAGCTAGACGCAGGCAGCACTCGGCGGCGTCCTCAACGCGGCCCACCGCCTGCGTTCTAGCCGCTCTGTACCCCGGCTTACCCAATTCATCAAGCTGGCATCCCATCTGCATGGTCCGTAGCGAGGACTCGCAAAAATCTAACGTGTCGCTATGCCGATCTCCCCGAGGCATTCCCTGCGGGCAATTCTTCTCGTGCCGTTGGCGATCTACGCCTGCGGCGAGTCGAGCTTCGAGCCTGTCGACGTTCAACCTCTCATCCCCCCGCCGGTGTACAGGACGTGGTGGTCCGAGGTCGCGGCGTGCACCGGTGTCACGGCACCGTTCGAACAGGTGACCTGGTACGAGGCCAGCCAACTGATCGACCGTGAGACCGGGAGGGACCACGTCGGAGCTTGGAAACCTCCTCATACCATCTACATCCATTCAGACTACCTGCTGTACGTCGCAGGCGTGAAGCACGAGATGGTGCACGAGCAGCTGCAGACGCGAGACCACAGAACCGAGGCGTTCCTACGCTGCGCCGGCGTTTGAGTTACGCCCGATAGCTGCCTGGCCACGCCATTCGCGCCCGAGTGTGTAAGTATCGCGTGTGAGTATCGCCGGTTTTCGGCCCTCGGTACGACGCTAGAACGTACTTTAGGCTAACGGTTTCAACCCCAATCTTCCTCAGCGATACAGGATCATGGTGCTCGGGTAGCCTCGACACGCATCATCGATGATGGGCACGGTCCCGCTGAGGGTAATCACGCGGTTGGTACTGTCGTATGTGCCCCAGAGATCATTTTCGACGTTCCAGCAACCACTACGACCGGGCCACGCCCTGACTTCCACAGAGGGGTTGTTGCCGGCCTCGATCCTGCCCGAAATGTCGCCCTCACCCCAAACCGATACAATATTTGCGCCGTCCGAAAGCGTTCCCCAGAGGTTGTAACTCCCATAGATGGCATCCCGGCTCTGAGAAATGGTGAGGGTGAACTCGGCGTCGAGGGCAATGCCCTGCGCGGTCCCAGCGAGGACTCCCACGTACTCGCCAGATACGTTCTCGTACGACGGTGATGGGCCCGTCCCGTCGTCGCCGTCACCCCCGCAGGCCAGACCGATGAATGAAGCTGAGGCGACAACGGCCGTAAGGATTAGAAACCTACGCATGATGAAACCCTCTTTGTATCTCGTAGTCCGCCGCCATCAGCGGGCGACTCACAGCTTACCTATAGGCGTAAAACTAGGGGACCAGATCAACAGGAGATCAGGCAGCGATCAGTTGGGAGTCAGACGACAGTCAGGCCACCCTATCATCAATTCCTCAACGCAAGGCTCGCGTGAGTTTCTCCGGTGTTTTTCGTAATCCGGGTGGGAAGCGGTGAATACGATGGGTCAGATATGGATTTTCGGGAGAATGTCGTTTCAGGTTCGCTAACACCAGCGGGTTACGGGGGCGAAAAACGGGGTCCGGGAACTGTCGGGCCAACGTGTAAGAATACTGCACGTAGCACGCCCTGGAGCAGGGAACCGGTTTTTAATAATGATCGTGCGGTGACAGCCGTTCTCGTTTTCGCTTGCCAGGTTAGAGCTGTGCCTGCATAGTGCAGGCACCGGAACCTTAGCTAAAGCATAACCCATCAGAACCGCATTACTGGGGGAATAATCCGCTAAGCGGACTAGAATACCGCCTGAATCATCTGC
>CP070812.1:2735232-2813324 GCA_020344015.1 Gemmatimonadota bacterium | reverse complement strand
CGACGACCATGCCGCCGAGCATGAAGCCGACCACGACTATCAGCATGGGCTCCATCGCTTTCATCAGGCGCTCGACGGCGGTATCGACCTCGCCTTCGTAGAAGAGGGCGATCTTCTCGAACATCTCATCCAGGTGGCCGGTCTGCTCGCCGACCTCGACCATGCGTGATACGAGGCGTGGTATGGTCCCGGTTTCGGAGAGCGGCTTGCTGATCCCCTGGCCTGCCTCGATGGCTGGGCGGGCACGGAGGAGCGCCTGCTCGAGCACGAGGTTGCCGGCGGTACCGGCCGACGAGACGAGTGCGTCGATCAGGTTGGCGCCAGAGGTGAGGAGCGATGCCATGCTCTGAGCGAAACGGGCGACCGCCGCCTTGCGGAGCAGGTCGCCTAGCACCGGGATCCGAAGAAAGAGGTTGTCGAAGAAGAAGCGGCCGGAGCTGGTGTGGTATACCTGACGCAAGAAGATGGAGCCACCGACCACCGCCCCCAACAAGATCATCCAGTTCGACTGCACGTACTCCGACAGGTTGACTAGGACCTGCGTCGGATAGGGAAGCGTGAGGCCGCCGGAGTCGAACATCGTCTGGAATGTCGGCACGACGAAGGTGAGCATCACAGCCGCGCTGGCGAAGGCGACGAACAGGATGATCGCCGGGTAGACCATCGCTGTCTTCACTTTGCCGACCAACGCCACGCTCTTCTCGAGGTATACGGCGAGTCGGTTCAGAATCGAGTCGAGCACGCCGCCCTGCTCACCGGCCTCCACCATGTTGACGAAGATGTCGCTGAAGACGTTGGGATGCTCCCGCATGGCGTCCGCCAAGCTCCTGCCGGCCTGCACGTCGATGATCACCTGGTTCAGGGCTTTCTTGAGGCGGCGATCTTCGGATAGGTCCTGGCAGATCTCCAGGCTGTGTACCAGCGGTACGGCCGCGTCGATCAACGTGGCGAACTGGCGGGCGAAGAACGCCATGGCCAACGGCTTGGCTCGGCCGCCGATCGAGATGCCGCTCTTTGCTCTTGGAGCGGGCTTCACCCATTCGGGGATCAGCCGATTCTGCACAAGAGCCCGGGTGGCTTCTTCGGCGGTGACGGCCTGAAGCACGCCCTCGCGGACGCGACCGTCAACCGTATGTGCGCGGTAAGACCAACCGTTCACGATTACCTCGCGCTTAGATCGTTATTCGAATGCCTCGAACCAGTTGCGTCCGGCCAACGGCTCGGCGACGATTGCGTGTTGTAGGGCGCGGAGCGCCGAGCAGCTGCTGTACTGCAACGTCGTGCCTCCGGCCAGCCAGCTTTCCTCGCCGGCGGTGGCGCCGTTGCGTGAGAGCAGTGTTCCATTGAGTTCGGTGGTTCCCCTGAAGTCCGCCTCGCCCTGCACGATGACGAGCCCGTAGAATTCGAAGGTGCCGGTCACGATCAGATCGCCGTCGACCAGCAGGATGCCCTGTCCGAGCCCGTTCCCCGATACCGTCATGTCGCCGCTGGCATGAATGACGGGCATGTAGTCCCAGCAGGGGCCTCCGGGGTTGAGGGGATCACCCCAATTCATCAGTTCCCACTCGGCGCAGCGGCCATCCTCGTCTACGCTTGGCAGGGCATTCGCGATGACCTGGTCGCCGATCAGCTGCTTGTCGGCCATGCGGGTGAGGTCGGTGTAGCTGATATCGCCGAATTGCAGGAAGTCGTCAGACGCGATCGTGGGATCCTCGTCGATGGGTGGTGTCCCCTCAATGATGGGTGCCCCACTGATCCGCAGACTGTCGGTCTCCTGCATGAGAACGCCGGGGATGTCGGTGCGGTCCGCTGGACAGGTGGCGCCCCAGGCCACCGGGGGCGTATCGATGCCCGATACCTTTACACCGGCGCCTACTCCCTGTAGCCAAAGGCTTCCCTGGAGCTTGATCGCGGCGTCGCAGCACAGCACATCCGCTCTGCGCACCCGCACCATGTTCACGAGAACGCGCTGGGCTGTTCCGCGGGCGGGACGGCCGACGGTGCGCAAGCGGAACAGTGTCTCACTGCCGCTCACGTCGTCGTCGACGCGTAGGACGGACGTGCGATACTTCGAGCCACCGGGCAGGGTCCGCCACTCGGTGACGGCGCTGTCACCCGGGTTGAGCTGCAGGAAGGCCCCGCGGTCCCATGTTCCTATGACCTCGGTGGCGCCAGCGTCGGCGGCGTACAGCGCCCGTAGGCTGAGACGGATGCCTGTGTTGGCTGTGGCGTTGCTCTGAGCGACGTAGAGCCCGGCGAGGGCCACGAGCGTGAGAACGACGATGACGAAAATGGCGGCGGGTATCGCGAAACCGTCACCTCGGCGGGCCCGATCTATCAGTCGTACAGCAATCATTGGTTTCTGGGCCTCACAGTGGATGTGAGTGTGTCGAGCTCCTCGTACGGGTCACTCTCCGCCACCAACGTCAGTTGCACCCGGGCAACGCGCCCCGGGTCGGTGGTGGTCTGACCGGCCGCGTCGAAGTAGGCGAAGGACAGTCCCGTGCCGTCGCCGCTGAACGGGCCGGCGAGGATCTCTCTCCTGCTAGCGTCCGTTCTGACGAGCCACCAGTCGTCTCGGATCTCTTCTAGGCGGTACGTGTAGCGGTGGAAAGCGCGCACCGGAGCGCCGGCAGGTATCCCGACGAGTGAGCCGCTGACACGGATCACCAACTCGACCGGGGGACCGCCGGCGTATGGGCAGTTGAGCGACGAAGCTTCCTCCGACTCGGCCTCCCTCACCCGCAGCAACCAACCGTTCGGGTGATAGATCAGCAGGCTGTCGCCCTCGAGGGACGCCATGCGACCCTGGAGGTTGAAGAGGCCCAGCTTGCCACCCGCGCTGTCGACGGCGCAGGCGATGCCGAATCCTACGGGCGAGCGGAGGCTGAGGCTATCGGGGCTCGTGGCTACCAAGTCACCTTGAGTCGCGCTGGCCTCCCTCAGGTCGGCCGACAGGACGGCGTTCGCCAGACGAAGAGCGTCGTGACGATAGGTGGCCGAGCGCTCCCGTGTGTACAGCCTCTGCTGGTAGACCAGGGTCTGGTACAGGGCGGCGGCGACCACGGAACCGAGTACGATGACCACCACGAGCTCTGCCAGTGTGAAACCGCTGCGGCCCCGGTGCATGCGTAGATACATCATGGTACGAGCCTGTAGGCGACCACCGTATCCCATACCGAGATCGCCTCCGTTGGCGTGTAATGCGTGACGAGGAAGATCCGGCGGTGCGAGTACCTCTCCTCAATCTCCCACTTTGAGACCCCGACCTCCGTCTCACGGGATCCGGCCCGCAGGCTGTCGTAGGGGACCGCCAATAGCCGCTCGACCTCCGACTGCACGAACTCGGCGGCCTCGAGCTGTATCCGGGATTTCGTCAGCGTCCGCGACGAGTACATACCGGAGGCGGCCAACGACAGTACCACGATCGCCAGGAGAACCACACCGACCATGAGCTCGACGACCGAGATGCCTCGGTCGTCCATCCGGCTCTGCTCGCTATTCTTCTTCATACTCGAACTCGAATTCCAGCACCCGCCCTGAGGGACTCACCCACACCGTTTCAGCTTTTCCTCTCAGGGCTAGCACGATTACCGCTCCGCGCCGGTCGCACGCCGCTGACGTCGTCCCGATGCCACGCCCGTCAAAGCAAAGGCTCGAGCGATTGCTCACGAGGTCCACGTCCAGCTGTTGAGCGAAGTTGAACTGACCCAGCGTCACCACTTGGCCTGTCGCGGCCATCGTCGTGTCAACCTCCACCCATAGACGATCGTGGTCGCTGTCCAAACGCAGTACCGCGGTACGACCAAAACGGATCGCCGTGGCCTTGGTCAACGAAAGCGCTGAGATCAGCGCGTGCCGCGCGTTGTGCACCGATGCCGAGACCCGGGTACGCCCGATGGCTGGCCCAGCGATGGCGTAAACCACCGCCACTATCACCAGGGCGATCATGATCTCGAGCAGCGTGAAACCGGCCGAAAACGCCTTCCGCCGGCGGCATGGCGCGCCTCGCCCGGCCATTTTTGGTGGTATGCGTAACAAAATACTACGGTGCCCGAAGCTGGGCGGGGGATAGATAGCGACTGTAGCCCAGATATTCGATTGCAATCCCCGTGCCGGAAGGCCATTGGGGGGCGTGGGATGTAACTCGTTGTTGTTATTAAGGATAGCTAAGTCGCGCCGGGCCGGCGAGGCGGCGGGCGGTCGGCGTGCCCGGTCAACCTGACCAATGTATTGCAGACTGCAATACCGACAGCTGGGAGGGGGGTGGGAAATCGTGGAAACCGGGGGCGGTATAACCCTCGTAGTGTTGGGGGTCGAGCATAAACCCTCCTGCCGACGGAGCGCAGGCACATCGTGGCGCGTCCGGCCGGCGGGGCGGTAGATTGGTGCGTTCCCAGACACGTGCTATTCCCGGCTCTCCATTAGACACAGGGGGTTGAGACAAATGGCGGGATTCACGGAAAGGATGGTCGGTGCTGCTACCCTCAACATCACGACCTACGAGGAGGTGGAGCACGATCAGACGGCGACGGGCCAGGCGGCGGGCGTCGTAGCGCTGGTTGCGGTCGCCAGTGCGATCGGCTCGTACGGGATCGGTGGCCTCTACGGATCGTTAGGCCAGGTGGTCTCGGCGTTCATCGGCTGGGTAGTGTGGTCGGCGGTGACATTACTCATCGGCACCAAAGTGTTCGGTGGTACGGCAGACATGGGCGAGATGCTGCGGACGCTTGGTTTCGCGCAGTCGGTCGGCGTGATCAAGATCCTCGGCATAGTGCCGTTGCTGGGCTGGATCGCTAGCCTCGCCGCGGGAATCTGGATGCTGGTCTGCGGCGTGGTGGCGGTTCGCCAGGCGCTCGACTTCACGACGGGCAAGGCGATCGGCACGGTGATCCTGGGCTGGCTGGCGATGATGGCGCTTGCTGCGGTGATGGCCGGAGTATTTGGCGCGTTCTCGTAGCGTCAGGGAAGGAAACGCGCGGGCAAGAAGAAGCCCGACATTCGACAGCCGACTATCGGCGTTCTGCTCACTTCTCAGCGTGTGACGCTCTACCTTCGACTCACGACGCCCGACGTCGTGGCTTGAGCGTCGGGCGTTGGGAGTCGACCGCTGAGAAGAAGCCGGCACTAGAGAGTCGGCTGTCGGCTGTCGAGTGTCGAGATCGCCCGACTAACTCCATGATTTACAATAAGATAGGCTGGGTAGTGGCAAATCTGTCCGGAAACGGTAACCGAAACTGGCATGGATGGCCAGAGTGCCATTCGCCGCAGTCAGGATGACCGGACGAGAAGGACTGTGCGGGAGCGCTCGGGGCACATCACGAAGTCTAATTTATTACCACACATATACTTAGGTGTCAGCGCCGGTCGCGGCATGCCGAATGCAACGGGAAGCGGTGCGAAGTCCCGGCAGTCCCCGCAGCGTGGAGCACAGAAGGATAGAGAGGCATGCAGCCTGGCAGGCGTCTCAGCGACATTCGGGGTGTAACGATGCTCGAGCTGATCGTGGTGGCGCTGCTCATCGGGGTAGCGGCCGCGATGGCTCTGCCTCGTGCTCTGCACAGGTCGCCGCGTCACGAGCTAACGAGTGCGGCGAAGCAGCTTACCCGCGACCTCGAGCAGGCTCGAACGCGTGCGCTATCGGCCAAGCGGCTGGTTCGAGTGAGGTTCGACGCGTCGGAGAACTTCTACACGGCCTTCATGGATACGACGGAGGCGCGCAGCGGTGAGATCTTCGAGGAAGCGGTGGAAGTCCACGAGAGCAAGATCGTCGCCCATGGGTCGCTGGGCGGGCTTCCAGGCGTCGAGCTGCCGAGGCAAGTGGTTTTCGGTGCAGGCGCCGCATCGGCCGGCCCGCTTGGCGAAGCGACGAGCGACCCGGTGCTGCTGGACAACGATTATGTCCAGTTCAACAGCCGAGGGATGGTGACACCGCTGGGCACGGACGGCGTGATCTTTTTGACCCACGAGGGGGACCCGTTGCTGGTGGCGGCGGTGACGATCTCCGGTGCCGGTGCGTTCCAGACCTGGCACTACCGGAACGGCAGCTGGGAGCGCTGAGGATGAAGACGCGACGGCTGCACTGCGAGCGCGGATTCAGCATCCTCACGGTCTTGATCGCGATCGTGCTGGTCACCGTGGCGGCCGTGGCCCTGTCGGGCACGACCGTATATGTGTTGTCGCTTCAGACCGAATCGACGGTGCGTTCGACGGCGACGGGTATCGCTTCGGCGTACATGGAATCGGTCAAAACGCGGCGAGTATCGACTCTCAACTCGGAAGCGGAGAGCGGTGTCGACCAGGTGGGCGAGCCGGATGCGAGCGGCGATTACCTGCGCTCGCTGACCGTAGAGGCTGGCCCGGTGCCGAGGTCGAAACTGGTGACGGTGACGGTCAAGTACCCGCGGGGGAGCGCCAGGATGGGGCGTGTGGAGCTGGTCACGATCGTCTACGAGGGTGTGGAGGCCGGGTGACACGGAAGCCCGGTTGCAGTGCGCCCCGGCCTAGAGCCGGGATTTTTTTGCTCATCGAACTTGCCCACGCGCCGGTGCTGGAACGGGCGCCTACCTATGGTTTATAATTAGATACCGGGACGCGCCGGTCTCTCAGATAAAGGGGTTTGACGGTCATGTGCCTCTGGAACGGTCGATACAGATGGCTGGGGCTCGCGCTACTGGTATGTACGCTGGGGGCGGCCACAGCCTGCCAGGAGGATGATGTCTTCCTGCCCGGTGTCTTTCCGAACGCGTCAGGGTTTTGGTCGGGCCAGTACCGAGTTAGCGGCTGTGCCCTGTCGGGTTCGAGCGACCCTTTCTTCTGCGACGAGGTCTTCTTCAACGGTGCCTCGCTGATACTCGAGCTGGAGCTGGATCAGAGCGGCGGGCAGCTGAGTGGCTGGATCTATCAGGGTGAACTGGTTGGGGACGTGGTGGGGGCCGTCGATCAGGACGGCGTGGTCACTCTCGATGGCGTCATCGGTGGGCTCGGGGATGACTTCATAACGACGATCCTGGCCTGGCAGGCGGGTCTGCTCGGCGACACGCTGCTGGGGAGTTGGCGGTTCTGGGTGGAGGACAATGCCGGGCAGGGCTTCGGCGCCGCCACGGTCGACGCCTGGCTAACGCTCTACGGACCCAGCGTTGTGAAGTTCTTCGGTTGCGCGGCCGAGGGTGAGCTGGGCACGGACACGCAGTTGTCCGATGGACTCGACGGCACGGACTGCCAGCTGGCTACCGGAATGTACGTCGAGGGGATGGAGGACGGCGCCTCGTTCGACGTCTATTCGTTTACGGGCGCGGCGGGTGACTCCATCGAGATAACGCTGCGCTCCGAGGACTTCGACGCCTTCATGCTGGTCGCGTACACGGACGAGGAGGTGTTCTGGTGGGACGATGACAGCGGTGTGGGCACCGGCGGCACCGACGCCGCCTTTACCCTCGTCTTCGATGTCTCCGAGACCGTCCTGCTCATCGCCTCGTCTTATTGGCCCGGTGAGACGGGCGCCTACACGTTAGGTGCCGAGCTCCTGGAGCCACCGCCCACAGCCGTTCGCACGGCTCCGGCGGCCCGCGAGCCGGGGGGCCGAGTGAGGGCCCTGGGTGGCCGAGTAGGGAAGCAGGGTCGCCAAGACGAAGGAGCGTCCGAGTCGCCGGGCCGGCGGTTCAGGCGCCTCGCTGGCCGGGCGAAGGGGCCGACCGAGTAGCGCCGGTCTCCCGGCTGTCCCTCAAGAAGAACTCCGCATGGGCGGTGCGCCTATGCGGAGTTCTCACGTCGGGATCTGGGTTCGTCAGTACGATTCCCGGAAGGCGGCCCGGAATACCTGGCCGACCACCGGTGTGCCGGGCGGTAGGCTGTCGGCGAACTCGAAGCGATTGTCGAAGCTCCAATCGCGGACGGGCCGCACGTAGGCGCCGTTCCCTGTGCCCCCCATGCTGTCGGCGCGCTGGGGCGCGTAGAGCGCCACGAACGAGCCGACGATCTTCATCACGCACCTGCTTCCACAGACGTTCCAGTTCTCCGCCAGCCTCCACCAGCCGGTGCCGCCGTTGGGCGGGAGCGAGCAGCCCGGGTCCTCGTGGTAACAGCCGACGTTGCCTTCACCAACACCCGTGATGACGGCGGCGTACTGATCGGTGTGCGTGGCTCGATTGCATCTCGAGTCGCCGGCGTCTCTACATCCCAAGCTTGGGTTGTTGTAGTCGGTTTGGGCGTCTGCATCATCCCACGTGTTCGACAGTGTACCGATCCGGTCGGCAAAGACCGACGCCGGTTGCCAGTTGATCGTGTTGTAGTCGCCCTGGATCCACATCGGGTACTCGCTGCCGACGGTGAGCGGACCGGGCAGCTGGGCGCCGTTACGCAGCCTCAGGACCGGGAAGTAGATGTCGTCGTTGCGTGTGCCGTCGTTGTGCGGGTCCGTGGTGCCCGGGTTGGTGACCGGAGCCTCCTTGAACTCGACGTAGATGATCTCCGCCGTCTCGCCGGTGTTGTTGATCCAAGACATCAGCTGGGCGACGTCGATGTTCATTACGTCCAGCCAGCCTTCGTGGCCGTTGTCGTACCATTGTTCCCAGCGGAAGTCGAAGATCTGGCACTTCGTTACGTCGTCGGGCGACGCGCCGCCGAGAGGACGCTCGATGGTGATCGTCGGAAGCAGGCTCGGCGCGCCGGCCGGCGGACTGCCGCCGCAGACCGCGTTCTTGTCTTGATGGGTCCCTAGATCGACGGTCACGTGCATGTCGGCCTTCCAGGCGAACTTCACCGCCCGCTCGGCCGGCCCGTCGGTCGCCGGATCCCTCGGCTCAACCAGGGCGTGGGGCAGCACGCCGGCCGGCAACGGGAGTCTCAGGCTGTCGACGGCGTACGCCGCCGTTCTTAGCCGGTCGTCGAAGTCTGTGTGACTTTTCGCCTTGAACTGATCAGGGTCGGGCGTGTCCTCGCTGTCGAACGTGAGCTGCACGTCGTTGCCCGACTTGTCCTTGATCCAGATGCCGATGTCGCCCAGAGCCTGGTGCGAAAACATCCCGTCGCGGTGGATCTCGCCGGGCGTGGTCACCAGCGAGTGGAAATGCAGGTCCGAGGCGGCGAGGAAGAAGTCGCCGTTGGTGTGCACGCGACCCAGATGGTCCTTCCGCGAGCCCGCGTAGTCCTCCAAGTTGCCCTCGAAGAAGATGGCGAACTGGAAGATCGGGATAGCCTGGCCCTTGGCTCCGAGGACGACCGCGCCGTGGTTGTTCATGCGGTCGGTCACCCGCGACGTGATGGTGAAGTTCTGGGTAAGTGAGTACATGCCCGAGAACGGCCCATCGCTCAGCGTCTCCGTGATCTGCGGCCCGTCCTTCACTACCGCCAACTCCTCGAACGTGAACCCGTCGAGGGCCGGCGCAACGATGTCCGCTAGCTCGGTCGAGTCCACGACGCCATCGTTCTGCAACGCCGTCTCGATCTGGCTGAGGGCCGCCTCAGCCCCTGCCTCGGCCGCATAGAACACCCGGGTGCCGAAGTAGTCCGCCGTCGCGGTGCGTGTCACGCTCATCGAGGCTTCCACCGCCGCCGCGATCACCACGGCGGCAAGCACGATCACCAGCAACGTGGTGAAGAGCGCGATCCCTCCCTCACCGTCCACGTGCGAGCGTTGCCTCCGGTACAGGCCAGCCTCCCGGGGACGGCGCCGCCCGAGACGTCGGTCTGACAGCTGCATTCGCAGTTCCATCTTGGATACCTGGTTCATTTCGCGGGAAGTTGCACCGGCGGGGAGACCGTGCTTATCCGGCGCGCACCGCAGTTGGCAAGAAGCGGACCCCCATGGCGTCGGCGGCCGGATCGGCTAACCCTTTTCCCGCCTGTGAGTTAGGATGGTGAACCGACTCCCGATCGCTGAGCCGTGACAGGGGTGAACGCTGCAGAGTGGACAGATTGCGGATCATGCCGGTCAGCCTGACCGAGACGACAGGCCCGTTCCCCGGTCGAGCTGGGCGGTCCGCGACCCTAATAGCTTGCCACAGATTGGGTTAGCCCAATAGGGCCGGGGCGGCATACGGAATGCTGAAGGCTGGTGGTGCGGCCGGGCGAGCTGGCGCCGGTCTGCGGTTGAGTAAGGAGTCGAGTCATAGTGAACCGTACAGCCAGAAGCTCGCAGGATCGAGGCTTCACTCTCATCGAGTTGCTCGTGGGGTTGATGCTGGGGACCGTCATCATCACAGCGGCGATCAGCTTCCTGATCACCCACATGCGCTCGTTGGAGGGCAGCGACATCCGGGAGAACGTTGTCCGCAACGACCGCTACGTTGGCGCGCTGCTGCGGCACGACTTGCAGATGGCGGGCATCGACATCGAGAGCAGCACCGAGTTCGGCACGGTGGGAGCCTGGCCGGGCTCGAGGGGCGACACGCTGTTCGTGCTGTACGTGCCGTATGAGCCGGCGCCGGCGCCCATACACGACATCGATCCGACCCAGTTTCAACCGCCCGCGGGGGAGGGTACGTGCGGCGAGCGGTGTATCGACGTGTTGTACGACATGTCCGAGCCGGTCGAGCTGCTGGCGGGCGATCTAGCGCGCCTCGAGGTGAATGGAGTACGTCGCCTGATCGTGATCAACGACGTGACCGTCGATGGTTTCGCGCTCGAGGTCTCGTTTACCGCAGCCGACACGCTGCTCCGCCAGCCGGCGGGATTGAGCGGGAACCTACAGGTCGAGGTGCCGGGCACCTTCATCCAGAAGCTCGGTGTGGTCATGTTCTACCTGGACGACCAAGACCGCCTGATTCGGGCGGATCGGATGAACATGGACGGCTCGCCCGACGGCGAGATCGTCGCCTATGGCGTGGATGACTTCGAGATAAGCGTGGTCTTCGAGGATGGGGATGAGCTCGAGCGACCCAATCCTTATGACTCGGATTACTCGAACGACTATGACGATGTAATCGCTGTGAAGGTGCGGGTGACGGTGCGGGCGGAACGGACCGATCCGAGGGTGAATGGTGGTGAGCTGCTCACGAAGACGTCGGTCTGGTACGTGGCACCCAGGAACCTGCGCTACGAGAAGAACCGCATCTAGTCACCGCCGCCCCACGACAGTCGTGCTGGCCCGCACTCGCCACCTGCGGGCCTTGTCATATCTGCCCGAGGACTCCCGGTCAGTCGGGTCTCTCTGCGGTTCTCACCTCGTGTGGTTGGGTGATGACGTACGCCACCAGGGACGCCTCGGTCGCCCAGTCCAGCGTGTAGTCCATCAGCGTCGCCTGGCGTAGCAGATCCTCACTCCCCTGGCCTGTCCGCATCCTGCGATCGGCTAGCACCAGGTGGATCGCCCGGCGTAAGATCTGCCAGTGGAGAAGCAGCGCGCTCTCCGGCACACCCTGTTGCCGGTAGCGGCGGCCCAGCTTCTCGGCAAACGCATAGCTGGGAACCTCGTCGCCGATGCGCTTCCAGGTGGCGGCGGCCAGCTGGGCCGTCAGGCCGGAGATGTCTTCCGGTTGAAGCTGCTGGGCGAAAGCGCGGTAGGGGAGGTTGGCCGCGACGAGCCTGTAGCGGTTGGCGATGTCTTCGGCTCTGTGGATCAGGGTTTCCACGACCGAGGTGTGGTCCGGCGCCTGAGCGTCGGTCTGTCCGGCGAGGATCCTGTAGTCTGGCACGGCTAGTCTCCCCCCACGATGGCGGTTCGCGTAAAATCGTGTCGTCGGGGGGTGCCACGGGTGGTGGGACAGGGACGCGATCTACTGTAACACGTCAGGGTCACCCCGTCAAGTCACAGGGACACAACGACATCCGGGGCCGGTCCACCAGGTTTAACGTTTCTCCACCCCAGCCGTCTAACATTCGGAGAGACCGTAATCGGGTCCGCAGGCCCGGCTTCCCCGTCGAGCAGGGCGGAATCCTAGAGGAGGGAGAAATGAGAAAGCCGACTATCAACACGCTGCTTGCCTTGGCGCTCGTGGGCGGTCTGGCGGCCTGCGACGACAGCAGCGTGCTTGGCCCGGACGACGGGATCGAGGGTACGATCGTCCAGCTCATGGTGGACGAGGATCTCACCGAGGCGCTGATCATCGATGTCGAGGCGGCCATAGCCGGCGTCCTGGACGTGGGGGCGCCGTCGAGCGGTGCGCTCACCGCCCAGCCGAACCCGGACGCGGCCGATCAGGCGCGTGCCCTGCTGGAGCAGGCGCGCGAGAAGTTCCGTCAGGCGCGTCAGGCCTGGATCGGTGGGGACACACAGCGGGCGGCGGAGTTGGCCTTGGAGGGCCGCTTACTCGTCGCCGAAGCGATGGTCCTGGTCCTCGGCGAGGAAGCTTACGTGCAGCTACTGGAGCGTGTCGACCAGATCATCACGTGGCTCGAGGAACAGATCGACGAGGAGGCCTCCGAGCTGCTGACCCGCATCCGTCAGCTGAAATCCGAGGCGGAGGCGTTCTACGCGGACTATCAGGGGTCGCAGGATGTCGCGGATCTTCATGCCGCGGTTGAACGACTGCTTCTGGCAGTGCAGATCGCGCACCGCGAGCGCGTCCATCAGCGGCGCGAGCAGATTCACCGGCACGCCCAGCACTCGATCTTCATGGCCACGATGGCGCTGGCGCTGGCCGAGGAGGTCGCGGGCGAGTTCACACCTGAACAAGAGCGCGTGTTCAGGCACGCAGTGCACCTCCGCAACGATGCCGTGTTGGCACTCGAAGCCGGTCGCTGGCGGCTGTCGCTCGCACTGTCACGCGCCGTGGTGAACCTCAGCATGGTCGTCGTGATCCTCGATCCCGACCTGCCGGAGAACAAGGTCCTGGCACTGATCGCCGTCAGCGAAGGTGCGCTCGAGCAGGCCGAGCTCGCTCTCGGTGATCCGCCGTCCGACGAGTTCCTGGCGGCATTGCTGGTGCATGCGAGGCTCGTGCAAATCCGTGCGATTCAGATCTCGGACACCTTCCCGCGCCGTGCAGTCCACATCCTGTGGTACGTCGCGGTGACGGCTCGAGCTATTACCGAGGCGGCATCGGCAAGCTAATAGAACGAACTGCTGCCGGGTCAGCGGGGTCGCTTCCGGAACGGGAGCGGCCCCGCTTCCTAATGGTAATGAACATCGAACGTCGCACATCGAACTTCGAACCTCGAGGCTTCCTTCAATGTTTAGTGTTCGATGTCCAATGTTCCATGTTCACTACAACAATCAGCGCGCTCGTTTCTTCCGCCGCAGCTCCTGCAGGTAGGTGTGCAGCGTGAGGAATTTCTCGAATACGATTACGCCTTTGCCCTTCCGCCCGATCTCCGCTAGTAGGTCTTTCAGTCGGCCGCGGCGGATCACGTAGAAGCGAAATGTCTCGGCGAAGTCCTCGAGCGGGTGCTTCGACGCGTAGGCGGTGACATAGTTTACCGGCGTTTCGGGGAAGTTTCGCTTGCGGAACGAGACCCAGCTCTCGTCGACACCGCGATAGGCTTTGCTGACGTCGCCAAAGGCGTTGCGGAAGCGCCGCGAGCGGGCGAACCGCCAATGGTGGAAGAGGAAGCTGTGGCCGAGCTCGTGGGTGAGGAGCCCTACCAGGTTTGGCCAGGAGATCTCGTCGCGGCGCTCCACTAGGCGGCGCTCGATCTCGACGACCTTCGGGAAGTTGGGGTCGACTCCGGAAATTCCGGGCCGCACCAGGATCCGGTAGCCCCAGTCGGGAACGCGCGCGGCCCGGAACAGACCGCGCACGCGCTGCAGCGCCGGCCGCAGCAGGTCCCTGCCGGTGGCGTCTTTGCCGCACCAGGGACAGTAGTCCATCAAATCGTCGACCCCGCCATCGCAGTGGGGACATTCACCGTCGAACTCGTCGTCGAACGGCCAGTGCTGTTGGCGGCCGCACCAGGGGCAATAGTCCATCGGGTACTGCACACCGCCGCGACAGCTCAGATAGGGGCAGCGTGCGTGGTAGAGGAAGCCGCGCGGTTTCTTCAGCGGCTCCTCGCTGGACGCTTCGTCGGCGATCTTTCTGCCGCACCAGGGGCAGAACCAGAAGCTGTCGGAGACGATCCAGCCGCAGTAGTAGCACTCGCATCCCGTTTCCTTGCGCTCATCGCGCCAGGTCAGTCGTTTGGCGCAGTCGGGGCAGAAGTGCCAGTAGCGGCGCAACTGGCGCCCGCAGCGCGTGCAGTCGCCTGCGACCCAGGTCTCCGATTTAAGCTTTCTCATATCGCTTCAGTGCCTCACGCACGATGCGCTCGATGAACTGGTTGTAATTCATGCCGGCTCGCTCGGCGGAATTGGCCATATCCTCGCCGAAGCTGATGTAGGGGTTAGGATTGACCTCTATCACGTAGGCCTGCTGGTCCTTCGTGAGGCGAAAATCTACGCGCCCGTAGTCGCGCAGCCCGAGCGCCGTGTAGGCGAGCGTAGCGGCACGCTGTATCTCCTCGAGTGCTTCCTGCCCGATCCGCCGTGCGAAGATGTTCTTGATCCCCCAGCGATTTCGGTACTCGAGGTCCCACTTGGCGCTGTAGGTGGCGATCCGCTTCGCGGGGTCGTCGATCTTTTCGAAGATCAGCTCGACCGTCGGCAAGATCTCGAGACGTCTGTTGCCGATGATGCCGACGTACAACTCGCGCCCGTCGATCAACTCCTCGGCGATGGCGGACTGGTTGAGGCTGCGATGGATGAACTCGACACGCTCGCGTAGGCCGGCGAAGTCGCCGACGACGGATGACTGGGCGATCCCGACCGACGCGTCCTCATGCGTGGGCTTCACGATAAGTGGAAAACCGATGTCCGGTTCCGTGATCTCTTCGTCTACCGGGAAATCGGTGAAGCGCGGGACGTTGATCGAATGGTACTCGAGAATCTTCTTGCTGGTCGCTTTGTCGCGGGCGAGCAGCAGCGCCTCGGGTGAGGAGCCGGTGTAGCGGTATCCCTTCATCTCGAGGAGGGCCGTGACGCCGTAGTCGTAGCGAGGCTTGCCCATGAACGACTCGGTTGCGTTGAAGACGAGCTCGGGCTCGAAGTTCTCTAGGCGGTCGAGCAAACGGCGAAGGTTGTCGTGAAAGCCTACTAGGTACACCTCGTGGCCGTTCTCGATCAGGGCCTGGGCGACGTCGTACTCGGCCTCGGCGACTTCGGCCTCGAGCTCCTCCTTGAAATCGGCGTGTTCCAAGCCTGCTGACGGCGTATCGAAGCAGACGGCGATCTTCATCATCCCCCCGTTCCAGGCACCGCTCATAGGATGGCAGCGCCGGCGGATAAGTTCAATATCCGAGGCTTGCCTGACTCCGTGTTCGGCGGGTCAGAGCCGGGGGACGGCTCGCTCCGGCCGACCCGGGGGGTCGGAACCGGGGGACCGCTCGCTCCGGCCGACCCGGCAGTCAGGATCAGTGGTTCCCGCAAGGTCGTCCGTCGCCTCACCCACAGACTCTGCCTGAGGATCTGAGCCGGGTCGCTAACACCAGCTTCGCTCGTTGGTCCCCCGGCTCCTCCCGGCTTGGATCGAGGCTGCTGACCAGCGGTGCGTACTCACTCATCGGTTGGGGGCGTCGGGGCGGGTCGTCCGAGCGGAGCTGGTTTTAGCGACCCTGCGATCGCGGCCCAGCCGCGAGCGCGGGGGAGGCCGGAGCGAGACGACCCCCCCGACGCCCAAAACCCGGATGCCGGACCATCACATCACGGGATTCGAAGGTGCAATGCAGGGCCAGGGTTGATGTATTACGGGGCCTAGAAGCGGTGGCGCCAGAAATCGGCCGAGGTGGGGAACACGGTCTCGGTCAGCCGCGCGCTGAAGACGGCGAACCAACCGTCACCGCCGCGCACCGCGAAGTCCGGGTCGCGGAGGTCGCCGAAGCGGTAGCCCGCCTGGACCTCGAATCCTTCGATCGGGATGAGGACGAGCGAGGGTGCGGCGTCCCAGCGTTGAGTGTTGGTGTTGTGTTCGAGTAAGAGGCGGCCCTCACCGCGGACGGCGAGCCAGCGAGTGAAGTCGAGGTTGATGCGGCTGCCGACGTAGTCGGCCCAGGAGACGAGGTTCTGGACGGTGGAGTCGGCGTGGACCAGCTCACCCTCGGTACGGCGAGCGGCGTAGCGGGCGGCGAGCTCGCTGAACTTGAACGGTGCCCAGATCGCCTCCGCGATACCGATGATGCGCCGCTCGTCACCGTCCGCGCCCAGCACGCCGCCGCTCATCGGGTTGTTCTCCTCGAGCCACTGGAACTTGGTCAGCACGTTGAGCGCGTCGCTGCCGGTGGGACGGAAGGCAAGCCCCCAAAGCGTGGATTTGCGCTGGCTGATCGGACTTCCGAGCGCGGCGGTGTTCTCGGTCCACAGGTACTCGCTCCGCGATAGGATCGCCAGCGAGCGATCCAGCGCGACGTCGCCGGCCAGCGTGGCCAGGCGACTGGTCATGAACTCGCCGTCGCGGTACTCACCGCGCGCGCTGAGCCGTTAGGGCGCGTCGGGCGGCAGTAGCTCGACGCCGAGACCGGCGGCCCAGTAGTCCTCTTCGGGCTGCGAGAAGGGTAGCGCGCGGACCGGGTCGGCGAGCGAGGCGTCGTCGAGGCCGAAACGCCGTTCGAACATCGTGTTGAGAGCCCAGGCGTCGGCGAGGCGGAGCTGGTTGTTGAGCCCGACGACGGCGGCGTTGTGTGAGCCGTCGGCCCCACCGATCAGCTGGTACTCACCGTAGGCCTGGGTGCCGAGCCCGATATCGCTCCGTACACCGAGGCTGGCGATGGAGTAGCCGAGCGAGTCGGGCATCATCACCTGACGGAAGCCGGTCTCCAGGGCGAGTCTGGGCGACACCCGGTACATCGCGCCGGCACCGAGGTGGTTCGGCAGGACGATGTTGCCTGTCGTCTCGAACTGGTAGCGGCCTTCGGTCCAGAGGCTGAACTGCGGCGTCGGGTTCCAGGTGATCTTTGCCTCGCCGGCCTGCGATCGGTCGGTGGTGCCGGCGTTGACGAACCGATCCTGAGCGGCGCGCAGATCGATCTGCAGCTGCCTGCCGACAGACTGAATGATGCCGCCGGTGGTGCGCTCGCGGCGGACCCGCTCCGCCCTGAAGTTCTGACGCTCGTGCTCGAAGCGCAGCTCGCTGGGACCGATCCGCAAGCCGCCGGCCGCTCTGATCTCCTCGGTCCCGGCGCGCAGCCCCAGGTTCGACGGGTTGCGATACTCTTGGCCGACCCGCATCCAGCCGGCCGAGAGGTTCACGTGGCCGCCGAACAGGTTAACCGTACCGTCGATCGCGGTGGCGATGTCGGCGGAGTCGGAGCTGGGCGACTGGGAGTAAGAGAGCTCGGCGCCGACGTCGACGGCACCGTGATGGATCAATCGGACATCGGCGCCGGCCAGGACCTGTCTGCCACCGGCCGCCTGCTCGTCGCTGATGTAGGTAGCGCCGATGCGTAGCGAGTCGACGTTGATGAGGTATCCAGCGTCGGCCGCGGCGCGAGCGCCCCAAACGATCTGTTCCCGACCACCGCCCTCTGCCTCGTACGACACCACGATGAAGACCGGGTTCTCGTAGGGATCGGCGGCTGGCACCGGGCGCTTAAACAGGAGCGTGCCGCGGCTGTAGTCGATCTGGTAGTCGACGTAGCGGACCAGCTGCTGCTGGCTGATGATGCGCTGCGTGTTCTCGGTCGCGCGGGTCTCGATGACCACGTGGTCGGTGCCCGGGCGAATGTTCGGCTGCAGGCTGTAAGGGCCTGACGTGCCGGCGCCGCGGATCTGGAGTTGTTGCAGGCTCTGACTCGTCGAACTGCCGAACCCCTTCCAGACGACAGGGCCGGTGGAGATCCGGGCCGCGGCGCCGGGCAAAGCTCTGTTGTAGCTGTTCAGTAATAGTCCGTTGCTGAACTCATTAGTCGAGACGTCACCGAGGGCCAGCCAGTCGAAGCCGCGCTGGACGCGGGCTGAGAACGCGTACTGCGAGGCGCTCATCGTTCGGATCTGACTCGCATCCCCGAGGATCGGGTAGCGCGCTTCCTCGAGCGGGTCGAAGGAACGGCCGAAGAAATTGCGACCGGCGTCGAGGCGGCGGCTATCGTAACTGAGGATAACCGAGGTCTTGTCGTCGATCCGGCCGCGTGCGGTGATGGCGCCGAAAGCGTCGGGAGCTGCGCCCACACCGACCTGGCCCACGCCGGTGATCATCAGCGGCCGTGCCGGGGGAACCAGCTCGAGCTCGATCTCGGTCTCCGCGTCACCTGCTGTTAGCGTCAGCTTGCCGGTTCCGATCTCGAGCCCCGGACGCAGGTCGATCCGCAACCAGCCGGCCGCGTCGGAGAGTAGCTGAAGGCCGACGGACGAGAGATCGGTGTCGGAGCCCAGCACCTCGGCGCCGTCGCTCACGACCGTAACGTTTGTCGGGTTGACCATGGGGACACCCCAACGATCGAGCACGCGGGCCCGGATCGTTGCGATGGTGTGCCCGTCGGCGACCATGGGTAGCGCCGTGACCTCGCTGGCGATTTCAGCCGGCAGGCCAGTCACGTGCACCGCGAGGCTGTCCCAGCGCTCCTGCCCCCAGGAGTTCGTCATGCGGACGCGCAACGTGTGCGGGCCACGTGAGAGCGGAATCGCGACAAAATCGTGAACGCCGTCGACGCGCATGTGCTCTTCCGCGATCACCGAGTCCCCGTCGAACAGCGTGACCGGGGCGCGCGGCTCGCCGCGCACTCCGATGAACAGCTTGTCGCTGCGCAGCACCGTGCCGTCCTTCGGGCTGAAGATCTCGACAGCCGGCCCCGCCAGGAACGCTCGTCGGTGCTCTTCCTGTCGCTGCTCATCGGTTCGCAGCCGCGCAACGTTCACAACCTCTAGCGGCTCGGCCGCGTCGCTCGGACCCAGCTTCAAGGCGATCGGCTCGATCGCGCGGCCGCGGAACCGCCAGTAAAGCACTTGAGCGCCTGTCAAATCGCGGCGGATCTCGGGATCGGGCGCCGGCAGACCGCCGACCGTGACCGAGCCCTCGACCAGCTTCCAGCCCTCGGGCAGCGAGTAAGTCGCTTCCGGCCAGCCTGCCGGTGCGGGCAGCAAGACGATCTCGACACTAGTTCCCGGCGGCAGCTTGCTGGGGCTGGGCAGCCTGTCAGCGACAGCGTGGACGTCATCGGTGCCGCTGACCGGGATCGTGTAGTTGTGCACGGCGGCGGCGAGCCAGCCGCTGGAGCGCTCGTTTCGCTCGAGCACGGCGACCGCCGAGTCGGCGCCCGAGACCGTCCAGGCGCGCAGCGTCACGCGCGAGTACGGATCGATGGGCGGCAGGACGGTGGGGTGGCCGTACAGGCTGAGCTGGACCGAGTCGTCGACTATGAGGACCACCGAGTCGGCCGCCGGCACGAAACGGATGGCGAGGCCGGAGAGCGCCACGTCGTACTCGTTGGTGATCAGGACGTCGTACTCGACCACCGGCCGCGAGAGGGCATTGCTCTCGGGCCCGCTCAAACGCAGTTCGACGCGACGGTTGAGCCAGAGCGAGTAAGGATCATCCCCTTCCGCCACCAGATCCGTCGCTCCGAGGGCGCGGATGCTGATGCTGTTGTCGAGGCCCGAGGCCTGCAATGCGCCGCGAACCGAATCGGCTCGCGCCTGTGACAGGTTCAGGTTGCTGAAGTACGGGCCGCCTCGCACGGGGCGTGGGTCGGCGTGTCCAGTGAGCTCGACACGGCACCTGGGCCTATTGGCGAGCGCGAGGGCGACGCGCTGAGCGAGGGCCTGGCCGTCCTGCAGGTTCGCGCTGTTCGTCTCGAAGTGGGTGAGCGTCGCACGGTCACCTTCCGCGGTGGGGAAGATCTCGTCGAGGCTCGCGCACAGCGGACGGGCCGCGAAGCGCCAGCTGATGGGCAGGTGGACCTCGGACAATGTCGTCTCGAGCGGGACGAGGCGGAAATTGATCCGCGGTGTCGTCCAGCCGTCGGCGTTGAGGGTGATCAGGTCCTCCGAAGCACTGGTCCCTGCTAGCCGATAGCCGGCTGGTATCGTCGCCGGGTCGAGCCGGAAGGCGTGGCGCCCGGAGCGCAGATTCCTGAACGAGAACTTCCCGTCGCTGTCGGAGCTGGCGACATCGCCGTCGTCGGTCCAGATGTCGGCGCCGGGTAGACCGGGCTCGCCGGGGTCCTGGCCGCCGTTGTCGTTCAGGTCGATCCAGACCTTTCCGATCGCGACGCGTGTCTCGAGCGGATAGGCGTTGCGCACACGGACCCAGGCTGTCACGTCCTCCGATCTGACGAAGTCGTTCTCGGCGGTGGCGTAGGCAACGTTGGCCAGCGTCGGTTCGGCGGCGGACACGACCGCGATCGCGTAGTGGATGTAGTGCGTGTCGCCGGGGTCGATGGGCCCCGCGTAGAAGAAGGTGATTCTGCGTCCGTCGACCTGCACCGAGTCGACACCGGTCGCGCTGCCCTCCGAGTAGACGGTGCCGTTTGGCAGCCTGTCGTGGACACGGACATCGGAAAGCGCGACTAGTCCGTTGTTCTCTACGGCCAGCGTGTAAGGCGCGACTTCGCCGATGCCGACCTCGATTACGTCGGCGGCTTTGTCGAGCGTCAGTTGGTCGGCGAGTAGTCCGACGAGCTGGACCGCCTGGGAGAGTGCTAGCTCCTGGGCGGTAGCGTTCAGCGCAGCCATCACCGCGATGTTGGTGACCGTCATCGTGTCGCGCACGATGTCGCTGACCTGTGCGGTGAGCTGGATGTCGAAGCTTTCGCCGGGGTTGACGTCGCCGATCGTCCAGGTGAGGACCTGGCCGTTCACTGCCGTCGGCGCCGGCACGGCGGATACGAAATCGAGACCCGTCGGCAGGGTGTCACTCACTTCGACGCTCTGAGCGACGACCGACGCTGACGAGTTGGCGTACTGCAGCGTGTAGCTTACCTGATCGCCGACATAGGCGATGTTGGCGCTGTTCAGCAGCTTCTGAATGCTGAGTTCGGGTTGGATGAGAGTCGTTGTCACGACGTTGGACGCGACCGAGTCGGTGCCTGCGATCGTCTCGTAGGTCGCCGCGGCCACGGTGGTTGGGTCGTTAGGCCCGTCGACGCGGACCTGGAACGAGAACGTACCGGCATCGCCGCCTGCGATCGTCGGCAACTGGAAGACGACGAGGTTCGCCACACCGTCGAAGTAGCCTTCGTCGTCGCCGGTGATGTCGGTTATCGGCGTGCCGTTCCACTGCATCGTGCCGGGCACGTAGGTCGTACCCAGCGGGATAGGATCAAAGGTCTGGAAGTTGGTCGCGGTGTTCGGGCCAACCCCGCTGTAGTTGATCGTGTATGTGAGGACATCGCCGACCATCGCACTTCCGAGATCGACGATCTTTGTGAGGCTCGCGGTGATTCCAACGCTCGGGACGTCGATGACATCCTGGAGCGCATCGGTCGCCGAGCCGTCGAACTGACTGGTGGCCTGCACGTCGACGAGATCGGTTGTCCCGCGGACCGTCGCCGAACCCGGTACGTCTACCGCAACGAGGATGTATACGGTGTCGTCGGCCGCCAGAGTGATGGGGCCTACGATCTGCGAATCACCGGCGTCCAGCGCGCCATCCCCATTCGCGTCGAGGTAGATGCGCGTCGTCCAGCCCGCCTGCGAGATCGCGCTCAGGGCGAAGCTGTCGGTCCCGTTGCCGATGTTCTCTAGCGTGTGACTGAAGAGTACCGTGACCCCCGGATTGGCCACGCTGTTCCGCGGTGGCTCCAGGTCGACACCCGCCACCTGTCCGACGGTGAGGGTGACCGTGTTGGAGACCAGGTTGAACGTGAATCCGTTGGAGGCCTGGTAGCTAACTGTCGCTTGGTTTTGGATTTGGGTGCCAGCCGGTGTCCCTCGCGCCCAAGCTTCGGGTGCCAGAATCAGGCAGAAAAGGACGCAGAGCCCCAAGGCGACCTTCCGATCACCGTGGGGCTCGTGCCCTTTACCCGCCATGACGCCGAGGAGCCTCATGCTAAGCCTGATCGGTCACTAGTTGATCGTGACCTCGATCCAGAAGTAGGCTGAGGCTCCTGCTCCCAGAGTGGTCAGCTGTGCATCGACGTGAGTCCACGGCGGACCGCCCGTCCCGGAGATAGTCCAGTTCGGGTTGCCGTCATCGCCGCTGCCCACGTAGGTGACCTGCGTCGGCAGGTCGTCGTCGATGTCGATGGTCTGGGCGGCTGCCGTGCCCGCCGCGTTGCTGACCGTGATCTTGTACCAGATCGACTGGCCCGGGAGCACGTTGCCAGCCACCGCCGTCGTCAAGCCGGCGTCGGTGAACGCCTCCTTGAGTATGGTCAAGGCAGGCTTGACGAGTGTGACTATGTAGGCGCCCTCGTCGTTCGTGGCCGGCTGCGCCACCGAGCGCGCCAGGAAGAACAACGAGTCGACGGTACCCGCGGCCAGGTCGGCCACGTTGAACGTCACGGTCACGTCGACCGAGGAGCCGGGTCCGAGGTCGGTGACGCGGGCGCTGTCAGGATCACCGCCCTGGGAGACGCCTGTTCCGGCCATCGCAGTCACCGAGAGCATAGTCCCTGGGACCTGACTCGTGAGCAGGTCGAACGACTCGGTACCGTTACCGGTGTTCGTCACCGTGAACACGACCGTCTGGCCGTTGCCGGGAAGCAGGTTGGCCGTCGTTGTGTCTACGCCCGAGCCCTGCTCGACGACGGTGACGCCGAACGTCTCGCCGGCGGTGAGTGTGTACTGGCCGGGATCCGATTCGCCGGCATCGCGAACCGATGTGGCCGTCAGCTGGTAGACCGTGCTCTCACCACCCTGATCTGCGGCGATCTTGTAGACGACGTTGATAGTCGTCGTGGCGCTTGCCGTCAGCTCGAAGCTGGCCAGAGCGGTGTTGAGGGCCGCCAGCGTTGTGTAATCGGTCGAGTTCCAGTTGTACCCGACGCTGTCGAACATCGCGGGCGTGAGGCCCAAGTCCTCGGCAACCTGCACCGTATCGACGCCGTTACCGATGTTCTCGACGGTGAACGCCATCGTTAGGGCAGTGCTCGGTGACGGTGGGCTCGCTGTGCCCGCATCGGGCGTAACGGAGATACCGGCTTGGAACCCCACGATGATATCGACCGTGTCCGCCACCGCTGCGTACGAATTGCTGTTCGCGTCGGTGAAGGTCGCGGTAGCGATGTTCCGTATGGTATCGCCTTCCGCCGTCTGTGCCTCCGCCGTCGTGGCGGCGAAGGCGGCGGCTAACCCAGCCAAGATCAAGGTCCGGGCTGCCTTCAATGCCTTGCTACTCATGGCTACCTCCTATGAGGCGACGAATGAAAGACTTCTGCCCGGGCCTCAGTTGGGCTCGCCGGGCTCCTCGGGCGCGTCAGCAGCGGGTAGCTGTGCGCGGAATTCCGCTGTGACCTGAGCGCCGGGCTGAACCCAGCCCGTCACCAGCCAGCGGATGTGGGTGAACAGTTCTGGCGGCGCCGGGCGGGTCAGGCGCTCGCCGTCGACCACTTCCTCGATCATCGGCTCGGCCGAATAGACCTGGCCGCCGTCGATCGAGTAGGTGACCACCACGTCATCCCGATCGGCCGTCGCGGACTCGATCAGGAGGTGGAAGCCCGTCGGGATCGGGTCCTTGAACTCGACGTTGCGGACCGGGACTTCGGTGGTGTTCGTGAATGTCAGGCGATAGAGGATGACGTCGCCGGGGAGCACCGTGTTTGGATCGCCACCCTCTCTCGCTATCTCCTGGTGGGTGGCATCGTCCGCCATCAGGTTCTCGGCCGTGATGACCAACGCCTTCGGTTGCTCGCTCTCCTGTGCCGACGCGGGGGGGCATAGCAGTAGAACTGCCGCCGCCGTCACGGTCGCGGCATTACGCCAACTGGTTGTCATGGTGGTTACCTGTCGTTGCGGGTCCGTGTTGCGTGTGGCTGGATCGACGATCGCCCGTTGCCGTTGCCGCCCTCCGAGTCCGACTCGGAGCGCGCCTCGCGCCAGGCGAAGGGCAGCTCGCAAACCGAGCAGACGACCCAATCGCCGAAGAAGTCGCTGCGTACGTGTTCTCCAGATCGACTGCAGTGTGGGCACCTGAGAAGCATGTGAGTCTCCTAGTTCAGGGCGGGGGACGCCGGACCAATGAAAAGCAGGCTCCATGCCTGTAGGCCCGGTTTGATTCGAATCGGCTAAGATGATGTATTGTATTGGGTTACAGGGACAGGCCAGTCCCCGGCCGCGGGCGTGACGCCCTCGGCGGTTACCCGTGAGTAACGGCCCCGGTAACGTCCGTCGCAGGACTGACCGGGCCGCTTCGACCACGTCGGTTGCTACTCCGTTCATCCGGTCTCACGCGGGGGAGGCGCTCGTTCCGGCGGGGTGTGTGGCGGGAGGTTTTCTTCCGGGCCGGGGGGTGACCCGGAGCACATCACTTTATTCTCGCGACGAACTCCAGGTCTGCGGTGTTGTTCGGTGCGACGTAGCTGAAGTCGTTCAGCAACGTCCAGCGGATTCGGACAGCGCAGGCATCGTAGCCGGCGGGTGCACCACCGCCGCCCGAGACCGGCGTGTAGCTCCAGCCGTCGCTGCCGCAACCGTCGTAGTATTCGATGCTGTCGGTCATGCCGCCGGGCAGCGTCGTGACGACACTGCCGACCTGGAAGTAGACCTCCGCAGCCAGCGAGTCGACGGTCACCACGTTCACTCCATCCGCCGTCCCGTTGTTCGTGATCGTCAGCGTGTACGTCAGGTCGGTGCCCGGTGGCTGCGTGCCGTTCGGATTGGCGACCTTCGATGTCACCAGATCCGGCTGCAGCAGCTCGACGAATACCCAACCCGAGTCGGTGGCCGAGGGGTCACCCACCGAGCGGCCCATGAGGTAGAGAGAATCGAGGGCGCCGGCGGTGCCGACCGATATGGTGAACCAGACGAAGGCGCTGTCCTCGGCGCTCGCCGCGATGGCGCCGGTGCGGGCGCTGTCGCCGGGCGAGCCACCGCTCACGTTGGGTCCGGTGATCGAGTCGACGGTCAAAACGGCGCCGTCGAAGGCGAGCAGATCGAACGTCTCACTCAACGCTGAATTGTTGGTGATCGTGAACTTGTACGACGACGAGGCGGCGGTGCCGGTCGGCATGAGCTGTAGGGTGTCGGCGCCGTCGGGCGCGACCGTGAACGCCATCGTCTCGTACTCGATCTGTATCCAGCCGAGGTCCGATTGCGCCGTGTCGGAGATCGAGCGGCCCCTGAGATAGAGCGTGTCGATGTTGCCATCGGTGTCGGCCGCTACCGTGTACCAGACGGTGACCGTGCTATCGGCGCTCGCGTCGACACCGTAGATGCGCGTGCTATCAGCCACGCCGCTATCGCTTATGCCGCCGCCGGTTATCGAGTCGATCGTGATGAACGACGAGGCCGGGTCGGTGCTGGCCAAGAGGTCGAAATCCTCGAGCACACTCGAACCGTTGTTCAGCGTGAAGGCGTAACTGTAGTCGGTGCCGGCCAGTCGCATGACGGACGCGCCGTCGGGAGTGACCGTGGCCGCATAAGTGTTGGTATCGTCCGACGAGGCGAGGGCCGATGCGTTGGACGCGATTTGGGCGTCGGACATCTCGCCCAGGTATAGCGCGACGTACCAGATCCTGCCTTTCATCGTCGCTAGCCCGGAGTAGGGACGGCCCACGTACATCTTTCGCGTTCCCACGGCCCCGAGGTCGATAGTCGCCCCAGCTGAAGGCCAGGCACCGGTCTGGACGGTGACCGTCTGGCGGACGCCGCCGACGTAGGCCCGAACGCGGTCGGAGTCCGTGGCCTCGTTGGTGTCTACGACCCAGTGAACCACCGAGGCGCTGGTCAGGTTACAGCCACCGGTCAGACCGTATCTGTAGACGGTCCCGACGCCGGCCCACATGACTGACAGGGTGTGCGCGCCGGATATTCCGCGGACCTGCAGCTGCCCGTAAGCGCTACCGCGATCCTCGGAGATTCCGAATATCCGCTCGTCCTGACCGGTGCAGGCGCTGCCCGGCTCGAAGGCGTACTTCGCCTCGATCGTGACGACCGTCGAGCCGTGGACCCCGTCCATCTTGGTGCCGCCCACGTCTACCAGGCCGCCGCCGGTATCGGTGTTGTCCGGGCCGTTGAATCGCAGGTGGCGGTAGCCGCCGTGGTCACCGGCGAAGTACGGGATCGAGTCGACGTACGTGAGTGGCATGCTGATCGGGTTCGACTCCGAGTCGATCAGATTCGCCACGCCCTGTCCGCTCGGCGCCTCGTCGATCCAGTAGCGGACCAGCGGGGTCCCCGCGACCGGCACGTCGTACTCGATCTCGACGTAGCCGCTGTCTATTGCAGCGGCCTCGGTCACCGAGCGGCCGGCGAGGTATAGCGTATCGACATTGCCGTCGGTATCGCTGGCCACGGTGTACCAGACCGTGATCGTGTCAAAGACACCGGCGGCCAGGCCGACGAGCAGCGCGCTGTCGGGCGGCGAGGTGAAGCTCAGGCCGTTGAAGGTGATCGAGTCGACGCTGACGAACGATGAGGCTGGATCGGTGCTCGCCAGGAGGTCGTAGTCGTCCAGGACGCTGGAGGTGTTCTCTACGACGAACTCGTAGCTGTAGTCGGTGCCCGCCTGCCGCAAGATCGGCGCGCCGAGCCCGTCGGGCGTGACCGCGACGGACGGCGTGATGTTGTCGTCGTCGGCGAGCAGCGCCGTGGCGTTTGTCGAGATCTCCGAATCGGTAAGCGCGCCGGCGTAGACGGCGTAGTAGAACACCGTGCCGTTGAGCGGGTTGGTCGCGTCGCCGGGGGTGTTGTTGACCGCCGTCAGCAAGATGTCGGCGGCGCTGAAGTCCAACCCGTCGGTTGGGTCAGGCCACGTTCCACTGTCCAGTGTGGGGGCCGGCATAAGGGATCCATTCACGTACAGCCGGATCCGTAGGCTATCAACAGGGTGGTCGGCGTCGTAGACGATGTGGAACACTCGCCGTGTAGAATCGCTCGCTACACTGGGCCACCGCGCCGTTATGGACTGTGCCTGTGTCATTATTCGGATACTCAAACCGCCGACTGACGCTGGTACGAGCTCGGCAACTCGGGCACCGCCGGACCTGACAAAACCGGCGATGCGCTGACTGCCGGCGGCGGGCGCCCACTCGGCCACCGCCACGAAAGCCGCCTCTAGCGCACCATCGAGATTGGTCGTGTACTTGGTGCCCGAAGCGGTCCCGTAGGCGATCCCTGAGTGTGGGTCCGAAGCGCCGTTTAGGCCGCGATGATCATTGACTACTGTCCACTCCACCGGCGTGTCGTAGACGATGGTGGTCAGGTTGACCGGACTTGGCTGGTCGTCGTAGACCGTGGTCGGCGTCTGTCCCGAGGGCGCCTCGTTGAACCAGTAGCGGCCGAGCAGCGTGGCCCCGGAGGCGTCCGTGGTCGTCACCGTCCAGCTGTTGTTGTCGCCCGCATCGCCGTCGGCGTTGCCCTCGGTCGTGGTCTGGGGAAGCTCCGACGTGCTCGTGTCGTCAACCGCGGAGGTGAAGTCCTGGCCCGTCGGGTCGGCCGAGCCTGGTGCGTCGGCGGCGAAATAGACCTGGATGCTGTCGGTGCTGGAGACCTTGGTGTCCAGGACGATGCTGATCAGTCTGCCCGCTGTGTTGTCGGTGTACGTCACCGCAGTGCCGCCGACCCTGACGCTGTCAACCGTGGGATCGCCGAAAGTGGCCGGGACCGTTATCGCTACGCTGTCGACGCCGGTGGCTGAGCCGCTGATCGTGGCGAGGATCGCGTAGACGAACTCGTTCGCCGTGGAGCCGGTCGCCACGTCGTTGGGTTCGATTTCGGCCGTGGCCGACGTAACGGCCGGGGTGCCGACGGCGCCGCAATCGTCGTCGACGAGCAGCGCTGTGGCGGACGAGGACGCATCTGAGTCAGTGAACGCCGCGTCATGGACGGCGAAGTAGAAGACGTGCCCGGGCAGTGGGTTGCTGAGGGCGGGCTCGTTCAGCGAGATGACCCTGACGGTTGCAGGGCTAAAGTCCAGACCCTCGGTCTGGTCGGGCCAGGTTCCGGCGACCCACTGGTCGGGCTCTCCCTGGTCGGCGCCGTCCACGTAGAGACGGATACGCTTCGTTTGCGTGGCGTTGGGGGCATCGTAGACGGCGTGGAAAACGCGCCGCGTGCCATCGTCCCACGGACCGAACCACACCGCCCGGATATTGCGGGACTGGGTTTGCATGCGAAGCTCGATGCCCGGGGCGTCATTCGTCAGCAGGAAGAAGATGCGGGTCCCATCACTTTCCACGAAGCCCGCGACTCGATCGCCGTTCCCGCCCGTCCACTCGGTAACTGCGACGAGCGTGGCCTGCAGGGCCCCGTCGAGGTTCGTCGGGTACTTGGAGCCGGCCGCATCGGCGCTCGCGATTCCCGAATGCGTCGCCGCGCCCAGACCGCGGTTTCCGCTCAGCTCCGTCCACGACATCCCGTTGTAGGTGATGCCCAGGTGGAGCGGGTTCGCCTGGTCGTCCAGTACCTGCGACGGGCTCGAATCGGCTGCCGCTTCGTTGAAGCAGTAGCGGCCGAGAATCGTGGGACTGGAGGCGGCGGTGATCTCCTTGGTCTTGTCGTCGACTGCGGAGACGAGGCCGTCGTTCTTGACTTCGAGCTCGAGGCTGTCGGCTGCCGAGACCGAGCCGAAGTCCATGAACTTGAGGCTGTCGACGGTGATCGTGTCGAGCGCAGCGAAGCTCGTAGTTACATCTATCACCGCGGTCTTGCCGGCGTCCTCGTAGCTGACCGTGGTGCTGACCTTTGAGGAGGCGTTGCCGCCGACGACGATGGTGGCCTGCAGCGTGTCCCAGATCATGTCGAGACCCGCGGGGATGCGGACACGCAGGTCGGTGGTGTCAGTGATCGTCTGGTAGAGCGTGTCTTCGGCGATGATGATGGTCGAGGCGGCAGTAGTCGGGTCTCCGACCTGGAAGGTCTGGTCCGCCGCCGACGAGATGCTGGGCGCGGCGTTGAGGCACGCGGCTGCTGGCACTATCGAAACACCCCCCGCCGCCCAGTGGTCGTTGCCGTGTGTCCAGCTAACCGTGACGTTCGGTGCGGCGCCGCTGTCCGTGGCGGCCGCGCCGTACTCCTCAGGCGGGGCCCCCGCCTCGAGCAGGTTCCAGCGCTCGATCGCCGGCGGGCTGTTCTGGAGCGTCGGCACGCCCGTCGTTTCACCCGACATGAGGGCGAATACCATCTCGCCAGCGGCGGAGGTGACGGTGACGCTGGAGGTCGTACCGTCGGCGAAGTCGCCGTAGAAGTCGGCGATGGGAGTCTGGTCGGCGCCGGCGAAGGTGATCACGCCGGCAACGGCGCTCCGTAGAAGGTCCTTGCCGAAAGTGATGGTGACGGTGTCACTCAGAGCCGGCGGGTTTACGAGCTGCCAGATCTCGACCCGGGCATCATCGGCGTTCTGTACCGTTCCGATGCGCGAGAGCCCGGCGCCGTTGTAGGTGACTGATATCACCGTATCCGCTGAGTCGTCGTTGTTGATGGACACGCCAACAAGCATCAACCTGTCGGGGCCCGCCGATGTGGTGTGCTGGATCTTCATCTCGTTGGTGATGGTCGATCCGGTGCTGACGATATCTGCCGCCGGACAGATTCCGCCGGGGGGCGTGGGCCCGCTTCCACCGCTGTCCGTGGTCGTCACGGTCCAGTCGTTGTTGTCGCCCGCGTCGCCGTCGGCGCTGCCTTCGGTCGTCGACTGAGCTGCCGCGCCGGTTCCCGAGTCATCGACAGTCGAGGTGAAGTCCTGACCGGTGGCGTCCGGCGCGGTCGGCGCGTCGGCCGTGAAGTAGACCTGGATGCTGTCGGTGCTGGCGAGCTTGGTGTCGAGGTCGAAGCTCGTCAGCCGTGCCGCCGTGTTGTTGGTATACGTCACGGCCGTGCCGCCGACGCGGACGCTATCGACTGTGGGAAGCCCGAAGCTGTTGGGAACGGTGATCGTGACTCGATCGACGCCGGTGTCGGTGCCGCCGATAGTGGCGAGTATCGCGTAGATGAACTCGATGCCGGTGTCGTTGGTCGTGACATCGTTGGGCGATATCTCGGCCACCGCTGAGGTCACGGCGTCGCCGCCGGGGGCGCCGGCGAGGCCGCCGCCCCAGAGGATCGACCGGTAGATCAGCGTCTTCGTGTCGGCGGTGTAGTTACTCCAGGTTTCCGTCTCGACGTACATGCCGACGCGCCGCGCCACGGCCGGTTGGCCGTTCTGCAATAGCGCCCCCGCTTCGTAGACGAGGATCATCGCTCGGGTGGGATCGCTTGGATACTGCGCGAGCAGCTGGGCGCCGGCGCCGAACCCACCCGACCCCCAGCCTCTGAAATCAGAGACCGAGTTGATCGTCAACAGGCCTGTTGAGAACGGCTGGGTGATGAAGTGTGTATTGTCGACGATCTCTGTGGTGGTGCCGCTGTCCTCGTTGTCGTTGGCACTCAGCTCGAAGTTGTCCCAGTTACCCCGGTTCGACATCACGAGGCCGGTGCCGATGTCGTACAGTTTGGTGCCGATAGCGGCCGAGCCGGAGGTCGGCGAGACGTAGATCACGTCGACACCATCTGCGGCGACGATGGAGTCGTAGGTGGCCCGGGTATCGTCGTCGTCGGCGAAGACGACCGTTAGCCCTTGGGTCTGCAGATAGGCCGCGAGGCTGTCATCGACCAGGTCGCGGGTGGCGGCGTTGGCGACCACCATCATCACCACGTCGCCGGCAGCAGCTCCGCAAGCGCCGGGAGGGTTGGCGTTAAGAGTGGCGATTTCGGCCGTGCTCAGGGCGTAGTCATAGATGCGGACGTCGTCGATCGTTCCCAGGAACGGATCCGCAACCCAGCCTTCGGATCTCAGGTAGCCGATGGAGGCTGTGTTGAAGACGAGCGTCCCGGCGTTTTGGGTACTGCTATCTTCGGGAGTACCATCGACATATAGCACCCGGTCGGTCTTCGAGCGCTGTACCACGGTGACCAGGTGCCACGTATCGTCTTCTACGTTCGTTGTGCCGTTGAGCTCGGTGTACACGCTTCCGGGGGAGTCCTCAGAATAGAATGTGACGTAAGAGCCGGCCTCAGCTACGTCCAGGTAGAGATACTCCCTTTGCGTGGTATCGCCTTCACCGTAAATGGTTCGTTTGTCCGCCGCATCGGGACCCATCTTGATCCAGGCACTAATCGACCAGGCGGCCCTGTCGCCGATGGTTACGTTGGAGAGCTTGACCTCATCGTCGATGCCGTCGAACTCGAGGGCGGTGCCGCTGCAGGTCCAGGTCGGGTCACCACTCTCCACGCCGGCAGTCGGTCCGAGGGTACCGTCGTTGTTACTGGGCGAGGCGTCGGCTGCGACCTGGCCGCTGCCCTCGTTGAAATTCCAGTGCCCGATCAGGCCGGTTAACTCCTCGCCGCTGAGGAAGTCGTAGAAACCGCCGGGCGCGCTGTTGTTGACGTTGGCGACCTGGGTGGCGAAGTAGTCTCCTGTTCTCAGTACCGTCGAGACACGGGTCTCGTCCAGATCGCCATTCAGGCGGTTGCGGACTGCGGGGGGGCCGCCGCCATCCGTGTCCCACTGTGCGCCCATCAGTAGGCTGACTGGGAAGCCGGCGGTGCCTGAAGTGGTGAGGCTGTCGTTCAGAGTGATGTAGCTGCCATCGTAGTACAGGCGCCCGGTCGAACCTTCCCGTACCAGGGCAATGTGATGCCAGTTGCCGTCGTCGGGGTCGCCGGGTAGTGGGCCTTCGTCGCTTATGTCTCCTGCTGCATCGGCCTTGATCTCTAGATTGTAGCCGTCGGCAGAGTTGTTGGCGTCGGTGTCGCGAATCGCCAGACGGATCTCCGAGTTGTCACCGCCGCCTCGATCCTCAACGCCCCAGACATCGCCACTGCCGCTCTGGCCAAGCGCCCGGAACCAACCCTCGAAGCTGAAGTCGCCGGTCAGGCTCGGGTTCCAACCCGTGTCGATGTAATCGTCTTCGCTGCGAAGGAAGTTGCGCCCGTCGCCGGCTATGCCGGTAGCATTGGCCGAGCCACTGTTCGTCGCGGTGTGATTACCCGTCGCATCCGCGAAGCTGTTGTTGTGTAGATGGTAGACAGCCTCGTATCCGTTCCCCCACGTCCCGGTCTCGTTCTCCTGGTTGGATGGTACGGTGGCGTACCCGTAGTACATGTAGATGTCGGTGTCGACGCTCCCGGAGAGATTCGTTACCTCCACCCAGACGATTATTGCGCCCGTCGAGCCGTCATAGTCCTCGAAGTCGTGGTCGAGCTTGGTCGTGCCGTTGTCCTCGGTGAAGAGGATGTCCCAACCGTCGTTGCGCGCCTTGTCTCTGAGATCGGTGTCGGTGAAGTCGAGAAGAACAGGGAAGTTGGTGAGGTCGCCGGCCACCATCGTGTTGTCGATCGTGATCTTCTTCCGATAGCCCCAATCGGGATCGTACCAACCCTGGCCGAGTGCTGCCCCGGGCAGGGTGAGCAGCGAGACGCCCGCGGCGAGGGCGAGGGTGATCCTCTTCAGGCCGAGCGAGCCGGATCGGCGCGGCACGCGTTCGCCAGGGGCTCTGCCCTCGCCCCCGACGGCGGCGCTGCTGACCTGTGATCCAAATCTGTCTTCCATTCCGACGCCTCTAAAACCCCCGGCCCGCGGGGTGTTTGCCACGGAGTGACCCCGTCGAACCTGGACGTGGGCACACACCTCACCACGGCTCATGGCGGCATGAGTCGTGCCGAGTGGGCGCACTGGTTAACTCGTTAGATAACAGCAGGTTACGCTGGGGAAGTCGATCCGGGACGGAACCCGTTGTTACCAAACGGTAACTGGACGTGTTACGGCGGGGTGATCGCCGTGAGAGCGCCTGAGACTGCCTGGGGCTCTGGGTTTGGGGGGTGGTCGCTAAGCCGCCGGGACGACGGGAGGTAGGACTATAAACTATAACGATTTAGAGGGAAAAAGTTCCACATCGGTGCAGGTAGCCAGCGGCCGGTGGCCGGCGGCTGGCAGCCCACCGACTACCGGCTACTGACCACCGTCTACTGGTTCTCCAGTAGGCCGTATTTCTTGCGTTTTTCCCAGAGGTTCTTGCGAGAGATGCCGAGGGTTTCGGCCGCGCGCTGCACGCTGTTCTCACATGCATCCAAGGTGCTCTGGATGTACACCTTTTCGGCTTCCGCCAGGGTGAGGCCGCTGGGCACTCTGAAGGAGTCGCCGTCGTCGGCTTCCAGCCCCTCGGCGACCTCGAGGGAGCCGAGCTCGGGCAGGTCGTGAGGAGTGAGCTCGGAGGCGTCGGCGAAGATCATGGCGCGCTCGATGACGTTTCTGAGCTCTCGCACGTTGCCTGGCCAGTCCCACGCTTCGAGGGTCGCGAGGGCGGCGGGGCTGATGCGCTCGACCTGCTTGCGGAATTCGCCGTTGAACAAGTCGCGGAAATGCTCGGCGAGTAGCGGCAGGTCGCTCTTGACGTCGCGTAGCGGTGGCAGTGAGTGAGTGGCGACGCTGATCCGATAGTAGAGGTCGGTGCGGAACTCGCCTTTCTTGACCAGTGACTCGAGGTCGCGGTTGGTGGCGGTGATGATGCGCTGGCTGACTTCGATCTCCTCGGTACCGCCGAGCCTGCGGAACCGTCTTGACTCGAGGAAGTTGAGCAGCTTGGCCTGAAGCTCTTTCGACAGATCACCGATCTCGTCGAGGAAGAGGGTCCCCGCGTCAGCGACCTCGATCAGGCCGCGCTTCGACTCACGGGCGTCGGTGAAGGCTCCCTTCTGGTATCCGAACAGCTCGGCCTCGAGGAGTTGCGAGGGTAGCGCCGAGCAGTTGATCTCGACGAAGCGGCCGGCGGAATGTGCGCTCGAGTAGTGGATGGTGCGCGCCACCAGGTTCTTCCCGGTCCCGCTCTCGCCGAGCAGCAGCACCGTCGGGCGCGGTATTTCGGCGACTCGCCCCACGAACGCCCGGACCTCCTCGATCAGTTTGTGATCGCCGAGGATGGCGCGGAGCGAGAATTCCTCCTGGCGGACCTTTTGGATCGAGGCGGCTTCCTCACGGAGCGGCTTTTCCTCGAGGGCCCGGCTCAGGAGGGTGGTTAATTCCTCCATGTTGACGGGCTTGGTGAGGTATTCGTCGGCGCCGGCCTTCAGCGCCTCGATGGCCGTCTCGAGGTCGGCGTGGGCGGTGAGCACGAAGATCGGCAGATGAGGGTCCGATTGCCTAAGCCGGCGCGTCACCTCGATACCGCTGAGCCCCGGCATGACGAGGTCGGTTATCACTACGTCGGGCGGTTCCTCGGCTCGCCGGTCGAACAGCGCCTGGTAGTTGTCGAAGACCTCGTTTCGGAACCTGCCGACTTTGCCCAGATTGGCCGCCAGCAGCTTGGCGTAGGTGAGATCGTCGTCGAGGATGTAGACTTTCGGTATCATCAATGCAATATTTACCAATCGTTGCTGAAGTTACAAGTTTAGCTCTCCTCTCCTCCCCGCCGCAAACCGCTGGGTGCCGATGGAAACCTCATTCCGGGTCGTCATGGTCGACGATGATCCCGACCTCCGCAAGCTAGTCAAGTTGACGCTGGAGTTCACGGCAGGTTGGGAAGTGGAGGTGGCGGCCGACGGCGCCGAAGGGATCGAAGCGGTGCGGACGCACAAGCCGGACGTCGCTGTGGTCGATATCATGATGCCCGGGATGGATGGCTATGAGGTGTGCGAGCGGCTGAAGGGTGATCCGGAGACCGCGAGAATCCCGGTGGTTTTCCTGACCGCCCGCAAAGAGCTCGATGCGGAGCGGGTGAGGGAACTGGACGTCGCCGGCGTGGTGTTCAAGCCGTTCGAGCCCGACGAGTTGGCGGAGAAGTTGCTCGCATTGAGCGCAGGCGAAGGGACGTGACGATGTGCCCGATGGCCGACGAGGGTAAGAGCCCCGACGAGCTGCTGGCTGAAGTATACCGCGAGTTCCGTGATGGGCTGGCGGGCCGCGCCGACACCATACGGTCGGCGCTCGAGCGGCTGGCCGCCGGCTATGATGCCGGTGCGGCAGACACGTTCTACCGGACCGCTCACACTCTCAAGGGGACGGCGGCATCCTTCGAGGCGGACGAGCTGGTCGAACCGGCGAAGGGCCTGGCCGACGTGGGGTTGCGCTGGCTCGAGGACGGCGAGCTCGATCCGCTCGAGGTCAAAGCTGCTTACCGGCACCTGGAAGAGCTGGAGGGGGCGGTGCAGCGTTATGTGGAACGAGTCGAGGGTGACGCGGTCTGATGAGCCCTGAGAAGGAAGCCCGCAGCCTCTGGGCCAAGCGGCTCGAGGTCGTGGCCGAGTTGGCCTCGCTGATCAACACCACCTTCGATCTCGACGAGATCTTCCAGACGGCGATCCTCAAGATCCGGCAGGTATTGCAATTCAGGCGTGCCAGCGTAGTCCTCGTGTCCTATGATCTCGAGTCCTACCACCTCCACACGCTGTACGACGAAGCGCTGGGCGGGTTCGTCAAGCAAGAGCTGACGTTTCCGATCGGGCAGGGACTCACCGGCCAGGCGATCCGGACCGGCGAGGCGATCCTCGTCGACGCGTTCGAAGGAACCGAGGGTATCCGGACGGGCAGCGAGCATAACGTCTCGGCACTGATAGTGCCGCTCGAGGTGGGCGACGAGGTCATCGGGACGCTGAACTTCGGCGCGGAAGTGTCGGCGACCTATGGCGACGAGGACCTGGAGCTCGCGGTTCTACTGGGACGGCAGCTTGCCACTTCCCTCTACTACTCGCGACTGCTCGCCACCATTCAGGCACAGCGCGAGGCGCTGGAGCGCGAGCACGTGCGCGTCCAGTCGGAACGTTCACGGTTGGAATCGCTGATCGATGCGAGCGATGCGGCGATTCTCATGGTGAGCGACGATCGGGTCGCCTACGCCAACCGGGAGATGGCCGAGCTTCTCGGCCTGCCGCAGGAGGTGATTGTCGGCGGCTCGCTGGAAGAGGTGAACCGGGTGCTGGCACGATCGTTCGCCAACCCGGAGGCGCTGACGACTCAGGTTGCCGCACTGCGGAGTGGCGGCGCGCCGTTGCGCGATCGGGTGGAGTTCGAGTTCCCGCGCAAGCTTGTCTGCCAGCGGACGGTGGCCACGGTTCGCGGAGCGGAAGACGAGGTGCTGGGGCAGATCGTAGTCTATCGCGACGTTACCACGGAGGCCGAGGCGGAGGCGAGCAAGAGCGAGTTCGTGTCGCTGGTGAGTCACGAGCTGCGCACCCCGCTCACGTCGGTCAAGACCTCGCTCAACCTTCTGACGCGAGGAGCGGCCGGCGAGGTCTCCGAGGAAACTTACGGACTACTCGAGATCGCTCTGCGTAACCTCGATCGTCTCATCCGGCTGGTCGACGATCTTCTTGATCTCTCGCGGATCGAGAGCGGTCTGGTGGTGACGAAGCTGGAGCCGATCGCAATAGACGAAGCGGCCGCTCGCGCGATCGATGCAGTGGAGGCGTTCGCCGAGGAACAGGGTGTCAGCATCGAGCAGGAGGAGTCGGATCCCGAGGCGCTGGTCGTAGCTGACGCCGATCGTCTTCAGCAGGTGATCGTCAACCTGCTGTCGAACGCGGTGAAGTTCTCTCCGGCCGGCGGGCGTGTTCGCCTGGCTTGGTGGAGACAGAGCGAGCAGGCGGTGTTGCGGATCACGGACGAAGGGCCGGGCATCCCGGCGGATCAACTGGAGGAGGTCTTCGAGAAGTTCCGGCAGCTGGAGCGTTCGGCGACGCGCTCGCACGGCGGTGCCGGCCTGGGGCTCGCCATCTGCCGGGCGATAGTCGAAGCTTTTGGCGGCGACCTGTGGGCAGAGAGCGAGGAAGGTGAAGGCTCGAGGTTCTTCGTTCGCCTACGCCTCGCCTACGGTGAGCCGAGGGCGGAGGAGGAGACGCCGCGGGCCCCGGCAGGCCCGAAGAAGGCGCTGCTGTTGGAAAGGGATCCGGACCTCAAGCAGCTGTTGCGGGCCCAGCTCGAGGATGAGGGTTGGGAGGTGCGGGACGCGGCGCGCGGCGCGGAGGCGCTGGAGATTCTGGGGGCGGAGGGGGTCGACCTCGTGCTGGCCGGGCTGGAACTCGAGGACATACACGGGCTGGAGTTCGTGGGGCGGCTGAGGAGCGCGCCGGCCACGGTCGACATCCCGGTCCTTTTGACGGGTCCGGGCGGCGATCTGAACCAGGCGATAGCCTACGGCGCCGACGGCTGGATCGCCGGCGATCCGGACGCTCTGGTGGCCGAAGCGGCACGCCTGATCTCGAGCCCGCGACGCCGTGTCGTTCTGTTGATCGAGGACGATCCCACGGTTCGCCTGGCCGTGGCCCGCGGTCTCCGGCGCGCGGGGTTCGCCTGCCTCGAGGTAGCCAGCGGCGCGCGGGCCGTGGAGTTCGCACGGCAAAGGCCTCCCGATATTCTGCTCACCGACCTTGAGGTCCCGGAGAAGGATGGGCTCGAGGTATTGCGCGAGTTCCGAGAAGACCCCAGGCTCCTCGACGTCCCGGCGATCGTGATCACGGGACACCAAACGGCCGAGGCACTGGAGGCGATCCGGTCGCTGCGCGCCCAGGTAATAGGCAAGCCGTTCGCTCCAGCGGCGATGGTGAGGGAGGTCGGGCGGCTCCTCGGCACGGGGCCCGACGCCAGTTAGGTTTCCAGGACCCAGCTAGCCCCTTCGCGATCCAGCTATCAGGGAGCGATGATGGAGAAGATCGTCGAGTGCGTCCCCAACTTCTCTGAGGGAAGGAAGGACGGGGTCATCAAAGAGATCACCGACGCCATCGAAGCGGTTCAGGGTGTGCGCCTGCTCGATGTCGACCCGGGGCGTGACACCAACAGGACCGTCGTCACGTTCGTGGGGCCGCCCGACGGTGTCGCTGAGGCGGCATTCCGCGCCGTGAGGCGCGCCTCCCAAGTCATCGATATGCGTCGCCACCAGGGCGCCCACCCGCGTTTCGGTGCGACGGATGTGTGCCCGTTCGTGCCGGTCTCCGGCGTGACGATGGAGGACTGCGCCGATATCGCGCGCGCCGTCGGTCGGCGCATCGGCGACGAGCTCGGGATAGCTGTCTACCTCTACGAGCACGCGGCCAGCGCCCCCGAGCGCAGGAACCTGGCCAAGGTGCGTTCCGGCGAATACGAGGGGTTGGAGGAAAGGCTGAAAGATCCGGCTTGGAAGCCCGATTTCGGCCCGCCGAAGTTCAATCCGACGGCTGGCGCCACCGCGGTTGGGGCGCGCGAGTTCCTCATCGCCTACAACATCAACCTCAACACGACCGACCGCCGCTACGCCAACGAGATCGCCTATGTGCTGCGCGAGCGCGGACGCTGGAAGCGCCGCGGAAATACCGAGCCGTTTTATTACAAGGGTGACGTAGTCCGCTTTCCTGAGGACGGCACCTACCCATGCGGCCCCTGCGATTTCGTCGGCGAGTCGTTCGAAGCTCTGGCGGAACACTACCGCGAGGTTCACGGCGGAGACCTCCGCCAGCGCTACGAGGATCTGGGAATCGATCCCGAAAACCCCAGTGGCCCCGTCTTCACCGACGGCCGCTTCAAGCAGGTGAAGGCGATCGGCTGGGTGATCGACGACTACCACAAAGCGCAGATCAGCATGAACCTCACCGACTATAAAGTGAGTCCACCGCACGAGGTCCTGGAGGCGGCCCGGGAGGAGGCGCATAAGCGGGGGATCGCGATCACCGGCTCCGAGATCGTCGGCGTCATCCCCTTCGCGGCGTTGCGCGAGTCGGCCAGGTTCTATCTGCGGCGAATGCAGAAGTCGACCGGGCTTCCGATCCCCGATCTCATGGAGACTGCCATCCAGTCGATGGGACTTCGGGATGTGGCACCCTTCGAGGCCGAGGATAAAGTGCTGGGCATGCCGCAGGTCGAGGGTCCGCTTGTCCTGCGCCCGACCTACGACTTCGTCGATGAGGTCTCGCGTGACACGCCCGCCCCCGGCGGTGGCTCGGTGGCGGCGCTCGCCGGGGCGTTGGGCGGTGCACTGGCCGGCATGGTGGCGAACCTCTCGGTGGGCAAGGGCGAGTTCGATCAGCATTACGGCGCTTTATGCTCAATTGCTGAGCGGGCTCAGGATGTCAAAGACGCGCTGATCCGCGGCGTCGACGAGGACACTCGGGCGTTCGATTCCGTTATCGAGGCCATGCGCATGCCAAAGGACAGCGAGACGGAACGAGCGGACCGTGCGCAGGCCATGGAGGAAGGTTACAAGGCGGCTTCCCGCGTTCCACTAGCTACGGTCGAGTCGTGCCGCGATGCGTTGGTCCTGTGCACGGAGATGGCAGAACTTGCCGATCCCGATATGGTGAGCGACGTCGGGACCGGCGCTCACATGGCTCGGGCGGGCGCGCACGCCGCCGCCTATAACGTGCGAATCAACCTGCGGCATATCTCGGACGAGGCGTTCAACAAAGAGATGCGGGAGCAGGTGGGCGCGCTGGTGAAGGAATGTGAGGAGCTCGCGGCGTCGGCGGTTCAGGAAGTGGAAAAGGTGCTTGGTGGATGAGTTGCTGGGAATTCGGCAATCCGAGAACAAGAGGACCAATAGAACAAGTGAATACTCGAAATCAGAACCGCCGTCACGGTTCCTATTTCGAGTATTCACTTGTACAATCAGTCAATTAGTCGTGGATTGCCGAATTCCCACACAATAGAGACTGTCGTAGCTCCGCCACCCAGACTTTCCATTCATCGACCGCCGCTTCCTCGTCGGCGAGGTAGGCGATGGCGAGGCCAGTGGGCAGCTCGGTATCTACCGTATGGGGGCCGCGCGAGGCGCGGATGCGGAATGCGGTGTCGGGCGCCAGGTCGGCTGGCGGGACGATGGTCAGCCCGATCGGCGTTGCCGGACCGTCACCCGGGTGGGCCAGGGTCTCCTCGAGCTCCTCGCGGAGCAGGCGGGCCGCCTCGTCCGGATTCATCGGGGGAAACTGGCGCAAATGCCCTATTCTGTCTAGTTTACACAGTTGGCTGATCGCCTAGCTCCCCCTGCCGACATGTTCCACACGCCAAAGTGAAACCCAGGCGGAGGCCCTGATGCCACGTCGTCCAACTCTAGAAGTCGTCGTCCTCGTCGCTTCCCTTCTGGCGGACGCCGCCGTCCTTTACTTCGCCGAGGAGCCTGCGGCCCGGCTCAGTCTCGGCCTCCTCTTGCTGGCGCCGATCGTCTGGTCGTCGGCGCGGCTCGGTGTCGTCGAGCTCGTGACCCAGTCGCCGGCCGACAAAGTGCACAAGCGCCGCTTCGTGCAGCTGCGATCGCAGGTTGGGCAGCTGCTTGATGAGATCCGCCGGCTCAACTGGATGGCGGTGGACGCCGAGCGCGGCTTCCGCAGTCGGGAGGCGGCGCTCAAGGAGATGGACAGGATCGAGGGCCGACTCAAGGATCTGATCGAAGAGATACGCGTTACCGCCGGCCAGATGTCAGCCGAGCAAGAAAAGACCGCAGCAGCGGGGGGTGGGGAGGCTGAGGCAGATTGAACCTCGCTAGCGCGCCCCGCCATCCCTAGAACCAGGGGCATCTGACATTCACCGAGTCCCGGGTCCAATCATCAATGAGCTCCAATCTATTCGAGATATTCGCCACTGACGCGCGCAAGTACCTGGAACGCCTGCATGAGGCGCTGGGTGGAGAGGGCGGTGCGAGTGTCGACGGTATTCGTCGTGCGGCGCGGCGCCTTCAACACGCTGCCGTGCTCGCCAACCACGAGCCGGCTGCCTATGCGTCGACGGCGCTCCAGAAGGTCTCGGTTCAGGTGATCGCCGGGAAACGCGAATGGACCGAGGAACTGGACCGTGCGCTGCAGGAAGTCGTAAAGGAGCTCGACTCGGTGGTCTCGGCCCTGCCGCAGGAGGACACGGCGGCGGAAGACCGCTTGCGAAAGGCCGCCGACGCTCTGAGCGACGAGCCGGCATCGGTTACCCCGGAGACCGTGGATGAGGCGGACCCCGATGCTGCCACGGTGGATGTGGACCCGGACGAGGCGGAGGCCGTGCTGACGGCTCTGATCGGTGACCTCGGTGATGCTGTCGAGCGCCTCGAGAACGATCCGCGCGACCGGGAACCGCTCAAGGCGATGCTCCGCAAGATCCGTCGGCTGCGCGAGTTGGAGCGGATCGAAGTGCTGTCGCCCGAGGACAAAGCGCTGAGTGCCGTAGAGGAGTTGATACTGCAGATCGCCGATCTGAATGCGACTGTGGGGCCGGGCTACCTTACGGTCTTTCGTCACGCTCGTGAGGTGCTGGAAGGGATGCAGGTCGGCGGACCGGATGCGCCGTCGGTCACCAAGGTCGGCGGTCGGGCCGTCGAGGTCGACCGGCTCAAAGAAAGCGTGATGGAGAAGGTGCGCCGGGCGCGACAAGTGGTCTGGGTAAGCGAATTCTTCTTCCCGGAGGGGCCGCACATCGTGGAGTGCCCGGTGGCAACCGAACAGAGCGGCTCACCCGAGCGCTACTTCATCAATGAGGCGACTCAGAGACTCGAGCGTAGCGAGAACCTGCGGAACACGATGCTCAAGTCGAACACGGAGCAGATGCGGCTCGCCGGTGAGTCGCTGGCCAACACGCTCCGCCACCTGCGGGAGCGGGCAGCGGCCTTCAACCACATGCCGATGGGGCGCGTCGTCCGTCGTGCGGCAGCCGCACTGCGCGCCCAGCTGGTAAGGCCGCCTGCTCAACTGAAAGCGCTGGCGACGGGGTTCGGCCCGGTCTTCGCCAATCTGCTGGCCTACGTCGGGACCGAGGACGAGGCGGTTCGCAGCCGGGCGCTGAGAGACGCCGAAGCGTCTTTGCAGCGGGCGATCGAGGGTGGGCATGTCGAGGCGGCAGCGGAGGTGGCAGCCGAGTTCGATCCCGACGCGGCGCTCCAGCAGGCGCTGGCGCTGCGGACGCGGATCGACGAGCGGCTGAACCGACTCGTCGGGCCGGATGCCGACGGGCTGCGGCACGAATTGGAAGAGCTGTTCGATCTGATCTCCAAGTACGTGTCGGTGTCGGCCGAGCGGCACTAGGGAGTCGGAGAGTTGGGGATTCGGGGATTCAGGGATTCGGGGATTCGGGGCGCTCCGATTTGGAAAGTGATTACTTCTCCTCTTCGTCCTCCTCGGGCTCCGCTTCGTCCTCCTCGGATTCCGCTTCGTCTTCCTCGGGTTCCGCTTCGTCTTCCTCGCCGATAGCCTGGGCCGCCTCGGCTTTCGCCTGGGCCTCTAGTTCGTCGAGCATCTTGTCTGTCTCGTCTTCCTCGACGTCTTCATCCTCCGGCTCCGCTTCTTTCGCTGCGGCGGTCGCCGGTGACTCTGCCTCGGCCTCGCGAGCGGCCTTCGGGAGAACGACTGAAGGTGGCGTAGCCTTGGCGGATCGGCTACCAGGCTCCTCTGCCGGCGTCGGCACGCCGGCGGCCTTGCGGATCTCGTCGATGACGTCGCGCATGACCGCGGCCAGCCGGTCGAGCTCGGCGTGCGCGTGACGTGGTGACAGCCGTCCCTCGCGGCCGTCGATGGCGATCTTGTTCATCTGCCGGACGTTGTCGAGCAATCGCTCGGTGGTCGAGCGGAGGCGTCCGTACTTGCGCCGGTCGAGTCCGTCCTTGTGCGTTCTCAGCTGCTCGAGCAGAGGATTCTCGACTGGGGACTCTTCGCGTGACCGGGCCATGAGGAACGCCGCGATGAAGACCACGACCGCCACAACGGCACGGAGCACCGGTTCGTTGAAGGCGAGCACCGCCAGGGCCAGGAACAGGGCGCCCGCTCCAACCACTGGCCAGTTTGTGCCTGACTCCTGTTGGGTCATCTCTGAACGCCTCCGGCGCGACTGTGGAGAGCTTACCCGCTACCGACGGCAGGCAAAGTCAATAAAGGATGCACGCTTGGGCCCCCCGGCGCTAGTGGTTACCGCGGGGTTTGCGCCACCCGCCGCGATGGGCAAATTGTAGGGTGGATCTCAGGTCGGGGTCCAAGACCGGAGAGCAAGATGGGCAAGTCATCTCCAGGCGATGATCGGGTCATTCGCGTGGCGCTCTGCCAACGCAATCTCGTTGTCGGGGACATCGACGGGAACGTCGACAAGGTCCGCGAGAGCCTCGCGCGCGCGCGCGAGCTGGGGACCGACCTCGCGCTATTCCCCGAACTGACAATCACCGGCTATCCGCCCGAGGATTTGCTGCTCAAGCCGCACTTTGCCGAGCGGGCGCAGGCTGCGCTCCGAGACCTCGCCGCTGAGGTGGAGGACCTGGTCGCCGTGATCGGGTTCCCAGAGCTCGGCGACGACCTGTTCAACACCGCAGCGGTGGTCACGGGAGGCGCTATAGCCGCCAGGTACCGCAAGCACTACCTCCCCAACTACGGCCCCTTTGACGAGCAGAGGTACTTCGCTCGTGGAGTGGACACTCTGGTGCTCGACATGGATGGGGTGAAGGTGGGAGTGACAATATGCGAGGATCTGTGGTACCCCGGCGGTCCGGCACAGCGTGCCGTGCTGGACGGTAAGGCCGATCTACTCGTGAACATCTCGGCGTCCCCGTATAGTCGCGGGAAGGGGCCGACCCGCGAGCGGATGTTGGCGACTCGCTGTGAGGACTACGGCTGCTTCCTCGCCTTCTGCAATACGATCGGGGGGCAGGACGAGCTGATTTTCGATGGGCACAGCCTGGTGATCGACCCGAGCGGCATAGTCCGCGCCAGGGCGAAGCAGTTCGCTGAAGATCACGTGGTGATCGATCTCGACTTGAGTGGCGTGTCGCGCCGGCGCTTGCAGGATCCGCGCTGGCGCCAGCGGGTCGAGGCGCCGGCCAACCGGGTGCAGGTGGCGCCGGTGCGCCGACCTCGACGTAAGAAGCCCGAGCTCGAGGTCAAGCCGTCGACCGAACTCCTCGATCCGGAGGCCGAAGTCTATCAGGCCCTGCTGCTGGGCATCTCCGACTACTTCCACAAGAACGATTTTCGGCACGTCGTGCTCGGGCTATCCGGCGGGATCGACTCGGCCCTCGCACTTGCCCTCGCGGTGGATGCCCTGGGGGTAGAAGCCGTCACCGCCGTCTCGATGCCCTCCCGCTACACGGCGGCCACGAATCGCGAGGACGCCGCCGAGATCGCTCGGCGCTTCGGCGTTGACTTCTTCGAGATACCGATCGACGGTGTGTTCGATTGCTACCTCGAGTCGCTCAAAGAACACTTCCAGCGAACCGAGCCCAATGTCGCGGAGGAGAACATCCAGGCGCGCATCCGTGGCAACTTCCTCATGGCCCTCTCGAACAAGTTCGGCTGGCTTGTGCTGGCGACCGGAAACAAAAGCGAGATGAGCGTCGGCTACGCCACCCTCTACGGCGATATGGCCGGCGGCTTCGCCGTACTCAAGGACGTACCGAAAACTTGGGTCTATAGACTGACGCGGTGGCGGAATCGTGAGGATGAGGTTATCCCGCAACGCGTCATCGACAAGCCGCCCTCAGCCGAGCTGTGCGAGAACCAACTCGACACTGACAGCCTGCCACCCTACGACATCCTCGATCCGATCATCGAGGCCTACGTCGAGGAGGACCGCAGCCCCGAGGAGATAGAGGACCAGGGCTTCGATCGGCAGGTCGTCCGCCGGGTCGTCGAGATGATCGACCACGCCGAATACAAGCGGCGCCAGGCGCCACCCGGCATCCGTATCTCGCGCCGCGCCTTCGGTAAGGACCGGCGCCTTCCTATTACTAGCCGCTACAAGGCGTGATGCATTCTCCTGAAGATGAGGTTTACATAGAAGACCTATCGCCGACGCATCAGCGTTGCGTGAGGCTGCGCAGCAGGATCTACTCCGCGTCGAGCGCTTTCCAGCGGATCGAAGTCGTTGATACGTACGACTACGGGAGGGCGCTGATCTTAGACGGCACGATCCAGGCGACGGAGCGAGACACGTTTATCTACCACGAGGTGCTCGTCCATCCGCCGCTGCTCATGCAAGACCAGCCGGTGGAGGTGCTCGTCATCGGGGGTGGGGACGGAGGGATCTTGGTCGAGCTGCTCAAGCATTCGAGCGTGAGGCGAGCCGTGGTCGTTGAAGTCGATGGTATGGTGGTCGACGCCTCGCGGGAGTACTTACAGGGCATCTGCGGAGAAGCGTGGGATGATCCGAGGACGGAGCTCCACATAGGGGATGGAAGAAAGTACATAGAGGAAAGCCGTGAGCGTTTCGATACTATCATCCTCGATCTCACCGATCCGATAGGCCCCTCGACGTCGCTCTATACGCGCGAGGCGTACGGACATCTATCGGAGCGATTGACGGATACCGGCGTGGTCGTGACGCACACCGGTGGCTGGTTTCACCATCCGAAGGTTAGCGGCTCGATTGTGGCGACGTTACGGTCGGTATTCCGTCACGTCGCGGTCTTCCCGGTTCATGTCCCCAGCTACGGGATGGAGATTGCATTCGCCTATGCATCTCCAGCCGTCGACACCGGCTCCTTTCCGAGTGAGCCATTCGCCGCACGGTACGCGGCTCTGTCGGCGAGCGCTGAGTTAAGGTATGTGACGGGGGATTTTGTTCGGCGAATCGCGTTCCAGCCGGCGCTGATGCAGGAATATCTTCGGACTTGCGATAGGGTGTCGACTGACGCTGAACCGCTCGAGTTTACCGATTACTATCCCTGGGGCTAATTCGACGTTCAACAGCGGACAGCCGACTACCGATCCCTCGGCTTCTCTTCAGCAAACGACGCTCAGCGTTCCACGCTCGTCGCGACGACGCACTCGAACGTCGAGAGTCGGACGTCGAACGTCGTCAGTTGAAGTGAAGCCGGTCGTCGACAGTCGGCTGTCGAGTGTTGGCTAAGACATCAGAACCCGCGGTCCTCCAAGAATCCCCGATACACGATATCGCTTTCGACCCGTTCCCCACCTAGGCTCTCGACCACGTGGTCGCCTGCGCGCTGGGCCCGCTCGGCCAGGGCGCAGCTGACGATGTCGATGGACGCGTAGCCGAATTCGGGGTAGGTGTGGATTGCGTCGTGTGACTCGCGTATCGGCAGGAAGACGGTGAGTCCCTGACCCGGGTAGCGGTAGACCGCAGGCTCGGCCAGCGGGTGCATTCCGGCCGTCGCCGCGGCGCCGGTCAGTATCTCGCCGATCACGTCGGGGTCGTTGAGCGTATCGAAGTCGACGCCGTACACATCGAGCATGACATGGGTCAGTACGGCGCGCTCCGTCGCCCTCTGTGGAGCCACCTTGTGCATTGTCACCCCCCCTCGCGACCTGGTTAAGGTTCCCGATATTGTGTTTTGGAGTGCTCGTAAGAAAAGATACGAGCAGCTATTTCGCAATACCGGCCGGGTAACCGGCCGGACATTCCGCCCGCCGCCGGCCGGCCCCTCAGGCCAGCCGCGAATTGAACGGGATCGGATTGGTGATGCAGTAGACTCCCGGGCAACGCTCCTCCGCCAGCCGCCTGATCTCCTCTAGATGTTCCTGCGGCGCGCTGGATTTGACCATCAGGGTGGCGTTCATCCCCTCCGTAACTGGGCGATCCGCCACACCCATTGCCCTGCTCAGATCGACCTGGTTCTCGACGGTGACCTCGAGCGCTTCGAGCGCGACGCCCTCCGCTGCAGCGATGGCCACGAAGGTCCCCGCGAAGCAGGAGGCGAAGCCGTACATACAATAGGATACGGGGTCGGGTCGGAGCCCTTCACCGCCCATAAAGGGAGCGAAGTCTGTCTCAACGGCGTGGGCGCCGCCGGGGTACTCGACCTCGGCCCGGAACTGGGGCGCGCCGTCCTCGAAGTTCCACCGTCCGGTCACAGACTTGAGCTTCTTGGCTGTTCCGGGATCCTGCTCGACCTGGGCGGCGAAGCGAGCCATCGCCTCGACGTTGACGTTGTTGATCTTGGCCATCGCTTTCTCCTATACATTCGGTCGGCCGCCTGCGGCTAAATTTGCAGGAATTGTGTGAGAATGTGGGGCATCTTAGTGGCCGAGAAATGGCATGACAAGTAGCTCCGTGAGGAATGTCCTGGTGGCTCCCACCGCCTTCAAGGGCACACTAGGCCCGAGCGCGGTGGCCCGCGCGATGGCCGCTGGGGTGACCGCGGTGTGGCCGTCGGCCGAGGTCATCGAGCGGCCGCTGTCGGACGGCGGCAACGGCCTTCTCGAGGCCTGCGCGCCGCTGCTGGGCGGCAGGCTCTCGGAGCATGAGGTGAGTGGCCCATTGGGTGAGCCGGTTCGCGCCCGGACACTGCAGGCCGGGCGGCGGGCGGTGATCGAGTCGGCTGAGGCTTGCGGACTACACCTGATTCCGCCGGAGCGGAGAGCGCCGTTGCGAGCGACGACGCGTGGCGTCGGCGAGCTGTTGCACTTGGTGATCGAAGGCGGCGCCTCTGAGGTCGTGCTCGGGCTGGGCGGCAGCGGGACCGTAGACGGTGGGACGGGGATGGCGCGGGCGCTCGGCTGGCGGTTCGAGGACGAGGCGGGGGCGCCGCTTCTCGAGGGTGGTGGCTCGCTCACTGGGCTGGCAAGGATCTACGCGCCCCCGCATCCCGTTGGAGTGGGGGTTAAGGCGCTGTGCGACGTGGAGAACCCGCTGCTCGGAGGCGAGGGCGCGGCGCGGGTCTATGGCCCCCAAAAGGGGGCGGGCCCTGAAGAGGTCGAGGTGTTGGAGGCGGGGCTCGCCCGGCTGGCCGATGTCCTGAAGACGGAGCTGGGGCTGGCGGTGGCCGGGCTCTCGGGCGCCGGCGCTGCAGGCGGCCTGGGCGCCGGAGCAAGGGCGTTCCTGGGGGCCGAGCTGGTTTCCGGCGCCGAGTGGATGATCGGGGCGACGGGCCTGCGCGATCTACTGGCTTCTGCCGATCTTGTCGTGACCGGCGAGGGTCGCTACGACGCGCAGAGCGGGATGGGGAAGTTGACGGGCCGGGTCGTGGCGGCGGCGCGCCGGGCCGGCGTTCCGGTGCTGCTGGTCTGCGGGCGCGTGGACGGCCCGCTGCCCGGCGGCGTCGAGTCGGCCGACTCCGGTGGCCGGTCTCTGGACGCGTCCGGGATATCCCGTCTCACCCGCAACGCTTGCCGCGGCCGCGCCGACGGGCATAGACTGTGAGGCTCACACCTAGAGAGGCCATAGATGTCGAACAACGATCTGATGGAGAAGCTGGTCTCGCTATGTAAGCGGCGCGGCTATGTCTTCCAATCGTCCGAGGTGTACGGCGGACTGGGCTCGGTGTGGGACTACGGCCCACTCGGTGTCGAGCTCAAGCGGAACGTCAAGGACCGCTGGTGGCGAGATATGGTGTCGCGTCCCGACATCGAGGGGCTCGACGCCGGCATCCTCATGCACCCGGAGGTGTGGGTGGCGAGCGGTCACGTCGAGGGCTTCACCGACCCGCTGGTCGAGTGCAAGAACTGCCACCGCCGCTTCAGAGCCGACGAGATTACCGGCGACCAGTGTCCGATCTGCGGTGTCAAGCACGAGTTCACCGAACCGCGGATGTTCAACCTGATGTTCAAGACGTTCATGGGCCCGGTCGAGGAAGAAGCGGCGCAGGTCTACCTGCGTCCCGAGACGGCGCAGGGCATCTACGTGAACTTCCTGAACGTGCTTAACGCGTCGCGCCAGAAGATCCCATTTGGGATCGCGCAGATCGGCAAAGCGTTCCGCAACGAGATCACACCGGGGAACTTCATATTCCGGACCCGCGAATTCGAACAGATGGAGATGCAGTTCTTCGTGAAGCCGGGTACGGACACAGAGTGGTTCGATTACTGGAGAAACGAGCGGCTCGAGTGGATGAAGTCGCTTGGCATCCGAGCCGAGAAGCTGCGCCTCGAACAGCACACGCGCGAGGAGCTCGCTCACTACGCTTACGACGCCTACGACATCCAGTACGAGTTCCCGTTCGGCTGGCAGGAGTTCGAGGGGATCCATAATCGTACCGACTACGACTTGGGTGCTCATCAGAAGCGCTCGGGGAAGAAGCTCGAATACTTCGATCAGTCGGCGAACGAGAGGTATATCCCGTACATCATCGAGACATCGGGCGGCGTCGACCGCTTGATGCTGGTTCTGCTCGCGGATGCCTACCGCGAAGAAGAAGTCGAAGGCGAAGCCCGCGTGGTGCTCAGCCTGCAGCCGAAGCTGGCACCGCTCAAGGTGGCGGTCTTTCCGCTGGTGAAAAAGGACGGCATGCCCGAGCTATCGCAGAAGATTTACGACGATCTGAGATCCCGATTCCCGGCCTTTCACGACGAATCCGGCTCTATCGGTCGCCGCTACCGTCGCCAGGATGAGGCGGGCACGCCGTTCTGCATCACCGTCGACGGCCAGACGCTCGAGGACGAGACCGTCACCGTCCGCGATCGGGACACTCTGGCCCAGGATCGCGTAGCGGTGGGCAAGCTGAGCGGCTACCTGGCGGAGAGGATCGGCTAGAGAGACTTTGAGACGCCTCCTCGCGCTCGGCGCGGGCGCTGCAGTCGGCGCCTATCTGGTCGACCGCTGGCGCCGTAACCAGGCGAGGCCGCCGCGGCCGCTGCGGGAACATCGCGGTGGCACGCTCGAGCCGGTCTTCGTCGAGCTGGCGGGCGGCGAGTGTGTCCCGGTGATCGACGGGGGTGAGGGCCCGGTCGTGGTGCTGATTCCCGGGCTGACCGGCGACAGCGGGGTCTTCCGCTACCAGATCGCGGCGCTGTCGGAGAACTACCGGGTGATCGCGCCGAATCTGCGGGTCGATTTCAACGGAGTCGAGCAGCGCTTCGATCAGTTTGCCCACGATGTGACCACGGTACTGGACGCGTTGGGCGTATCCGCAGCCTGCCCCTTGGGGCTGTCGTTCGGCGGCCCAATCGCCATGCGCTTCGCGGCACTCTACCCGAACCGTACCTGGGGGCTGGTCCTCACCAACACGCTGGCGCGGCTCGATCTTTCGCATGTCGGCCTCAACCGCACACTGCTGATTCCGGTAGCGCGCTGGACCTCGCGCTTCCTGCCGGAACCGCTGATGCGTCGGCTGGCGGACTTCTGGGGACGTTACGGGATCTGGGTGTTCGACCCATCGCCGGGCAACGAGCGAATCATCGACTACGAGTTGACTACACCTGTGCGTGTGCCTATGTCGGTTGGCAGCGCCCGCATGGACACGTTCAAGAGCTGTGATCTTCGGTCCGATCTGCCCCGAATTCGGCAGCCGGCGCTGGTGATTTGCGGCACGTCGGACACCTACACCCCAGCCGAGTGGCAGCGTGAGATAGCCGATCTGCTGCCGAACTCGACTTACGTCGAGATCGAATACGGTGGGCACCTATTGCTAATTTCGCACGCCGAGGAGTTCAACGAGGTGGTGCAAGGCTGGCTGGCCGGAGTTCAGTCGGTGGCCGCCGAAACAGCGTGAGGTTATCAGGCTTTGGCTTCTCGATCTGAGGTCTTCGCTTCCCGCTGGGGGATGATGCTCGCCATGCTCGGGATGGCCGTGGGCACCGGCAACATCTGGCGATTCCCACGGATCGTAGCGACGAACGGTGGCGGCAGCTTCCTCTTCGCTTGGGTCATCTTCCTGCTCGTCTGGTCGGTACCCCTGATCCTCGTCGAGTTCGCGGTCGGCAAGGCGACGCGCTCGGGGACGGTTGCCGCGTTCGGCAAGTTGATCGGCCGTAAGTTCGCTTGGATGGGGGCTTGGGTCGGATGGTGTGCGACGGCGATCATGTTCTACTACTCCGTCGTCATGGGCTGGTGCATTCGGCATTTCGTGGCGGCGCTGACGGGGGCGATACCCGGTGCGACGCCGGAGGCTTTCTGGGAGAGCTTCGCCGCATCGCCGAGCGCGCTGCTGACCCACGCAGTTGCCATGACGCTGGGCGTACTCGTGGTCGCTCGCGGCGTGCGCGGGATCGAGCAGGTAGCACGGGTGCTGATCCCCAGCCTGGTCGTGCTGGTGATCGTGCTCGCCATACGCGCCGTGACGCTGCCCGGCGCGGTGCGCGGCCTCGAGTTCATGTTCACTCCCGATTGGGCTCAGCTGTCTGACTACCGTGTGTGGCTAGCCGCGCTGACCCAGAACGCCTGGGACACCGGGGCGGGTTGGGGCCTCATCCTGACGTACGCCGTCTACCTGCGCCGCCGCGAGGACACGACCCTGAACGCCTTTACGCTGGGCTTCGGGAACAACTCCATGTCGTTGCTGGCCGGGATCATGGTCCTCTGTACGGCATTCGCCATGGCCGGGCCTGAGGTGGCGAACGAGATAGTCGGGGCGGGCAACGAAGGGCTGACGTTCATTTGGGTGCCGCAGCTCTTCTCGATGATGCCCGGCGGCCGCTTCTTCATGGCGCTCTTCTTCCTCGCACTCGTCTTCGCCGCCTGGACCAGTCTGATCTCGATGATCGAACTGGCCACCCGCGTCCTCAGGGACACGGGGCTGCCGCGGAACCGGGCGATATGGTTCGTCGGCGTCGTCGGCTTCCTTGCCGGGGTGCCGAGCGCTCTGTCGATGGGCTTCTTCGCGAATCAGGACTTCGTCTGGAGCGTCGGGCTCATGCTTTCCGGCTTCTTCTTCGCCTTCGCGGTGTTGAAGTACGGCGTCCGCCGGTTCCGGGTTGAGCTGGTCAACCAGGCGGGAGCGGACATGAAGATCGGTCGCTGGTGGGAAGTGACGATGGTGCTCTGCCTGATCGGCTCGGTCGTGCTCATCGTCTGGTGGTTCCTTCAGGCGCGGGGAGAGGGCTGGCGGACCGCCTTCGATCCGTTCAGCTCGTTCAGCATTGGCACTGTGCTGTTCCAGTGGCTGATAGTGCTTGTGCTGTTCTGGCTCGGCAACAACTGGCTGGCGAAGAGGTCGGGCGTGCCGGAGGGCAAGGCAGAGCTGGAGCGTGTGACCTGAGGGACCGAGCAGGGGAAGAACGACAAGTGATGGTCGGCCGGATTACGCCTTACGAAGTCGCGTTCGGGGAAGAGAGGTTTGGGGAACAGGATTTCCCGGCGCTTGCCGACGAGAGCGAGCGTCGCAGCATGAGCACTTGGCGATACGATCACTTCACACAATTGGAGCACGTGGGGGCGCTGCTCGAACAGGTGCTTCCCGAAAATGCGGAGCCGGCAGCCGTCGATCAGTACATTCGGATCCTTTATCACTGCTACCACTTCTGGAGCGCCGGGTGCCCGATCTACGCGTTCGAGGCGCCTGTTATGCGGAGCCTGATAGAGGTACCACCCGAACTCCGTGAGTGGCCGTTTCGCGCACCCGCGCCGGCCCTATATGTCGAGTTGCCGAAAAACCTGTTCTGGGCGCAGGTGACCGAATCGGGGCCGCCCGAACCGGTCGCGGGGATGTTCGCGGCGCGCGAGGCCGGTAGCCCGGCGGCCGAAACCGACATACTCGTGGTCCTGGGGCTGCGGTCAGATCGACCCGGGTTCAGCGTCGCCGGCCTGCGCCTGGATCCCGGGCAGGCGCGCCAGCTCGACGAACCCGTAAAGTTCGAATCCGACATTCCCGGCGCCGAACAGTCCGGACTATATTCACTACAACGCTACTCCGAAGCTGCGACAACGGCTCTACGCACTCTCTGGTATCTCGACGCGTATCCGGCGTCGTGCGAAGCGGTGAAAGGTAGCGGCGCGCGAGATGTAACCGAGCACGATGCTGCGACCGCGCTGGACCATTATCGGGTGTCCCTGATCGAACGGAGCTACGGATGAACGGTGGGATCCGCATATGTCGGTTCTTCGGATTCGAGGTCCGGCTGGATTACTCCTGGTTCGTGGTCTTCCTGCTCGTCCTCTGGACGTTCGCGCAGAGCGTGTTCCCCGGGCGTACACCCGGGCTGAGCGTCGGCACGTACTTCACGATGGCTTTGGTCGGCGCTTCGCTCTTCTTCGCTTCCGTCCTGCTGCACGAGCTGGCCCATTCCGCCATGGCGAGAGCACGCGGCATCCAGGTCGAGGGGATCACTCTATTCATATTCGGCGGCATGGCCCGGATCCGGTCCGAGGCGACGAACCCGAAGGACGAGTTCTTGATCACCGTCGTCGGGCCACTCTCCAGTGCGCTGATCGGTGGTATCCTGCTCGTCGTCGCGCGGGTAGGGGATTCGCTCGGTTTGCACCGGGCCTTTGTCGACGTTGCCGAGTATCTAGCCATCCTCAATTTCATCCTCGCGGTGTTCAACCTGATCCCCGGGTTCCCGCTGGACGGTGGCCGCCTGTTGCGTTCCCTCGTCTGGCACATAACGAAGGACGTGCGCAAGGCGACGCGCCTGGCGGCGTACACAGGGCAGGGGTTCGGCTACCTGATGATCGGCTTCGGCGTCCTCAGTCTGTTCCGCGGTTTCCTGGTCAGTGGGATCTGGCTGATCTTCATCGGCTGGTTCCTCTCGCAGGCAGCCGCTTTTAGCTACCGGCAGCTGATCATGCGGAGGATCCTCCAGGGCGTGCAGGTCCAGGAAGCTATGACGCGTAACCCCGAGACCGTGGCCGCCGATGTGACACTGCGGGATCTGGTCGACAACTACTTCCTGGTTCGCCGTTACAGCGTCTTTCCGGTGCTAGACAGCGATGGCCGGCCGTTGGGACTCATCACGCTGAGACAGGTCAAAGAGATCGATCGGGACAAGTGGCCGACGACGCAGGTGAGCAGTGTGATGACGCAGATCTGCGAGGCGGTGACGGTTCGCCCGGAGGACTCCCTGGCCCAGGTGCTGACCAAGCTCGAGAAGGCAGGTGTTGGGCGTGCGCTAGTCGTTCAGGACGGGCGCCTGGAAGGCTTGATATCGAATGCGGACGTGGCGGCTTGGCTGGATAGGTACCAGCAGCTGCATTGATGTTGAAATCACCCCGAGGGAGGGCCAGTGCCGGCCAGGAAGAAGCGCCGAGAACCTGCGACCGCTTTGAAGAAACGTGCCGGCCGGATCATCGAGCGACTGGCGGAGGCATACCCGGCCAGGATCGAGCTCGAGTTCAGCAACCCGCTGGAGCTGGCCGTCGCCACGATCCTCTCGGCCCAGTGCACCGATGCGCGGGTTAACGAGGTCACGAAGGAGCTGTTCAGGAAATACCGGACCGCTGAAGACTACGCGAACGCGGATCCCGATGTGTTCGAGGAAGAGATTCGCTCGACGGGATTTTTCCGGAACAAGACACGCTCGATCGTTTCCTTCGCTCGCTCGTTGGTCGAGGTACACGACGGAGTCGTTCCCGAGACGATGGACGAGCTGGTTCAGCTCGCAGGGATCGGTCGAAAGACGGCCAATGTGATCCTCGGCTCGGCCTTCGGGGTCAACCAGGGGATAGCCGTAGACACACATGTGAAGCGGGTCGCGCGGCGTCTCGAGTTCAGCGCCGAGGACGATCCGGACAAGATCGAGCGGGACCTGATGAAGTTGGCGCCCCGAGAAGGTTGGACCGAGTTTTCGCTGCGTATGATCCAGCATGGACGTTACAGGTGCAGCGCGCGCAGCCCGCAATGTGATGGCTGTGCCCTGGAGGAACTTTGTCCCACAGCGGGGACTTGGTGAGACGAAACACGGAGCAGTGTTATGGACGTAACCCGCGAGAACGCGTTGTCTTTGATGCACGAGTACACGCAGAACGAGAACCTGCGTCGACACATGTATGCGGTGGAGGCCGCAATGCGCGTCTACGCCCGCAAATTCGGCGAGGACGAGGAGCTTTGGGGTATAACCGGCCTGCTACACGATTTCGACTACGAGCGCTGGCCGAACGACGAGCGCAAACCTGACGACGAGCACCCGAGTACCGGCGTCAAGATCTTGCGGGAGAAGGGATATCCGGAGGAGCTCCTGCAGGCGGTCCTCGGGCACGCGGAGCATACCGGTGTGCCGCGGGAAACGCTGATGGCCAAGACACTATTCGCCGTTGACGAGCTGACCGGGTTCCTTACCGCCTGTGCGCTGGTGCGGCCCGAGGGCATCAACGGTATGAAGGTGAAGTCGGTAAAGAAGAAGTTCAAAGACTCGAGCTTCGCCCGTGGCGTGAATCGTGATGACGTGAACAAAGGTGTGGCGGAGTTGGGTGTAGCATTCGCCGAACACGTGCAGCTGGTAGTCGAAGCGATGACAGAGATCCAGGACGAGCTGGGTCTGGGAGGGAGCGGGTCCGGCTGAGGCCTGCTGCTGGAGCTATGGCGATAAAGACGATCATCGAGCCTTTCAGGATCAAAGCGGTCGAGCCGATCCGGATGACCACGCGTGCCGAGCGCCTGGCCAAGATCCGGGAAGCGTCCTACAACGTCTTCCGCCTGCATGCCGACGATGTTCTGATCGACCTGCTCACCGATAGCGGCACGGGCGCGATGAGCTCGAATCAGTGGGCTGCCGTAATGCGGGGCGACGAGTCGTACGCCGGTAGCCCGTCGTTCTACCGGTTCGAGGAATCGGCGAAGCGGCTCTTCCCGTTCAAGCACATCATCCCCACGCACCAGGGGCGAGCGGCCGAGCGAATATTGTTCAGCGTTACCTGTGAGCCCGGCCAAATCGTTCCGAACAACACACACTTCGACACTACCCGCGCCAACATAGCATACCGGGGTGCCACGGCTCTCGATCTGCCGTGTGCGGAATCACGCGATATCGCGGAACCGCACCCGTTCAAGGGCAACATGGACGTGGGAGCGCTGGAGGCGACCCTCGAGCGGGAGGGCCCCGAAAAAGTCCCGCTCGTCATGATGACGATCACGAACAACTCGGGCGGCGGTCAGCCGGTGTCGATGGCCAATGTGCGCGCCGTATCGGATATCTGTCGCCGAGGTGGGATACCGTTCTATATCGATGCCTGCCGCTTCGCCGAGAACGCCTACTTCATCAAGTTGCGCGAGCCCGGCTTTGAAAACAAATCGGTGGCCGAGATCGCCCGCGTTCTGATGAGCTATGCCGACGGCTGCACGATGTCGGCTAAGAAAGATGGACTGGCGAACATCGGCGGCTTCCTGGCGACGAACGACGAAGAACTGGCCCGGCAGGAAAAGGATTTGCTGATTCTGACCGAGGGCTATCCGACGTATGGCGGTTTGGCGGGTCGCGACCTGGAGGCGATCGCCGTCGGTCTGGACGAAGTGGTGCACGAGGACTACCTGCAGTATCGAATCGTCTCGACCGAATACCTGGGTAAGCACATCTCGCGGGAGGGTGTGCCGATCGTTCAGCCGCCGGGCGGCCACGCTATCTACATCGACGCCAGTGCCTTCCTGCCGCACCTCAAGCCGCTTCAGTATCCCGGCATCGCGTTGGCCGTAGAGTTCTATGTCGAGGCGGGTATCCGCGGCGTGGAGATCGGCAGCGTGATGTTCGGACAGGTCGATCCCGAGACCGGCGCCGAGACGCCCGCCGAGAAGGAGTTGCTGAGGCTGGCGATACCGCGTCGGGTGTACACGCAGAGCCACGTCGATTACGCGGTGGAGGCGATTATCGAGGTCTGGAAACGCCGCGAGCAGATCGGCGGTTATCGCTTAACTTACCAGGCACCGTTCCTCAGGCACTTCACCGCCAGGTTCGAGCCCCTCGCGGCTCGAACCTGAACCGAGAAGGGGAAGAGAGATCGTGAACACATCCGCGATTGTTGCTATGGCGCTGACCTGCGGCTTCATCTGGGGCGGCTTCCTGGTGCTTCTGACCTACGGGATCCGGAAAGAGAGGCAAAAAGCAGGGGAGGGCTGAACAGCGGCGGGTTGGAGAATAGAGCAGTACTCGTCCGTGTAGATGATGATGAACACTGAACTTGGATACTCCAGACTGGAGAGGTGAGATCATGGCAGACCCGATCATTCCTCGCGAGTTCCGCGCGATGCGGCGACCCACGCTCGCCAAGTCCATGGTGATGGTGCCGGCGGCGGCGGTACTCCTTTTCGCCGTCACGATGCCGTTCTCCTGCACGACCGTCACCGACTACGAGGTGGCGGTGCTCAAGAACCCGGTCACGGGGAACGTGGCGGACAATTCTTTCGGACAGGGCCTGTACTTCGCGGCGCCGGCCGTCTTCTGGAAGCAGTACTCGAAGTACGATACCCGCGAGATCCAGTGGCCGCCGGGCGCGCAGAGCGAGATAGCGGAGGCGCTGACGGCGGACCAGCTGACGATTACCATCGATGCATCGTACCGCTATCGCGTAACGCCCGAGAGCGCCGTCGACCTGTACCTGATCGTCGGCGACATGCGCGCGGTCAACCAGTACGTGTACACGACGTACCGCAGCGCCCTACGTGACGCGATCGCCGAGCTCACGGGCACCCAGATTCTCTCCACCGAGCGGCTGCAGATCGCCGGCCGGGTCAGGGAGCTAATGGCCGAGGAGCTGGCGTCTAAGGGTGTCGAGGTCGTCCGTTTCTTCGTCCGCGAGATCCAGCCGCCGCCGGCGGTGCGACAAGCGATCGAGCTGAAGCTGCAGCGCGAGCAGGAAGTGCAGGCGCAGAAGTTCCAGACCGAGATCGTCATGGAGCAGGCGGAGCAGAAGCGGCAGGAGGCTCTGGGTATCCGTGACTCGCAGAACATCATCGGCCAGAGCCTGACTTCCGCGTACCTGTCGTACTTCTATATGCAGACGCTGCAGGAGGTCGGGCAGAAGGAAGGCAATGTCATCATCGCGCCGACCGAGGGTGGCAACCTGCTGTTCACCGTGCCGACGGGCGTTCGTCGGCAGTAGCGCCGCTCAGGGCGACGGCGCCTCGGAGTCGGGGCGCGGCGACGGCGCCCGGGTCGGGCGGATGCTCGGAACGTAGCTGGCTAGGAACTCCACGGCGCGGCGCTCCGCCCAGTAGACCGGTCGCCAGGGAAATGAGCCGGCGATGAAACCGGCGTGGCCGCCGCGCTCGGTGAACTCGGCGTGCAGCCACGGCGAGCGCTCGACCGCCTCGACGGGTAAGGTGTCCGTCGGGATGAACGGGTCGTCTCCGGCGCTGAGTAGCAGCACTGGGCGGCGGATCTGGTCGAGGAAGTTGATCGAGCTCGAGCGCTCCCAGTAGTCGGCGGCGTCACGGAAGCCGTGTAGCGGCGCGGTGGCGGCGTCGTCGTACTGGCGCCAGTTCCGGGCCCGGCGGATCGCCGCGGCGTCGAGGATGTCGGGGTACTGCTCAGCCTTCAGCAGCGCCTTCTGCTTGAGGGTGCGAAGGAAAAAGTGGGTGTACAGCCGGCAGATGCCGCGCGACATCTTCTCGGCCGCCGCCGCCAGGTCGTACGGCGTGGAGATGGCGGCCGCGGCCACCACCTCGTCTGCGACCTGCTCTCCCTCCTCGCCCAACCACTTGAGCAGCACGTTACCGCCCAGCGACATGCCGACGGGCAGGATCGGCGCTCCGGGGTCCCGCTTGGCCAGCTCGCCGATCACCCAGTCGAGGTCGGATGTGTCGCCGGAGTGATAGAGCCGCGGCGCGCGGTTCGGGGTCCCGCTGCAGCCCCGGAAGTTGAGAGCGACGCCGCGCCAGCCCCGCTCCGCCGCCAGGCCGAGGAACCCGCGCACGTACTTCCGATCGGAAGAGCCTTCGAGCCCGTGAACTACGACCAGTTGCGGTGAGGCCACCGGGCCGTCCATGAAGTCGAGGTCGAGAAAGTCGCCGTCCGGCGTAGTCCAGCGGGCACGGGTGGTGGCGACGTGTTGGCGGGGCCGCAGCATGCGGTTCCAGATAGTCTGGCGATGTCGACCGCGGAGCCACCAGGCGGCCTTGAACGGGCCCACCTGCCGCTCTTCGCGACCTTCCGCTTTTTGCCTAGCTTCGCTCACTGGATCTTGCTGGTGCCTGGTGCGGTGACGGTATCCGGCCAGCTCTCTTCTACACCGGCGGGCTCGGATACGGTTCACCCGAGCGGTCAGCCTCGGCCGGACGGCGGGGGAGAGTGCCGTCGATCGGGGCCCTCGGCGGCCCCGGTTTTGCAGCGATCTGCGCGCAGTTACGTATATTGCGGCCGGTTGAGGGATCGCGCCAGATTTCGCAAGCCGGGCCTCGCGGGTCACTTAGACATCCGATGTCGTCAATCGTCACAAAGCGAGATGGATAAAGAGGCAAGAGACGGGCCAGCTCTCGAGGTGCTGGAGGGAGTCCTACAGGTCATCGAGGCCGGTGCCGATCCCGATAGAGGGCGGAGGCTGAGGGCCTTCGCCCATGCTGCCCTGGGTCGGGCACCTGCCGATTTCTTCCGAGGACGAACCGACGCCGAGGTGTTCGAGCTCGTCTCGAAGAACTTCGATCTGCTTGACGGGACGGCACCAGGCGCCGTCGGTGTCCGCGTGGACCGGCTGCCCGGATACGGTCACACGGGTTGCGTCGCGGTAGCGATCAGCGACCGACCGTTCGTCGTCGATACGCTGCACCAACTGCTGACCTCCAGGGGCTTCGAGATCCGGAACGAGCTCCACCCGATCGTTGTCGCCGAGCGGGATGAAGCGGGCAAGGTGGCCGAGGTCAGCGACTGGAGGGCCGAGGGTCCCAAGTACGCGGTGCCGTACTGCGAGTTCGAGGGCCACCTCGACGGGGATATCACACGCTCCCTGCAGGCCGAGATCCGCAACTGCATGGAAGAGGTCCGGCTGGCGACCGACGACTTCCAGGCGATGCGAAAAATGACGGACCTGGTGTGCGAGGAGCTCGTGCGGGTCGGAGCTCGATTCCCCGATCGCGCTTCTGAGGTCGACGAGGTCACGGCCTTCCTCCAATGGTTGAAGGACGGAGGCTTCGTCTTCCTGGGTTACCGCGGGTACGAGTTCCGCACGGATGCGGGAGGCCGACGCCTGGCCGGTGTCGAGCGCGGTTCGGGGCTGGGCATTCTGCGGCGCGAGACCGACTCGTCCGCGTGGGTGCCCAAGGCACTTGAGGAGTTCCCGGCGGATCTGCGGGCACGCGCGCTGCTCGGCCCGCTGCTGATCGTGTCCAAAGCGAATTCGGAGTCGCACGTGCACCGCCGGGCACGGATGGACTACGTCGGAATAAAGAGGCTGGATGCAGACGGCGAGGTTGCCGGCGAGCATCGCTTCTTGGGTCTCTTTACCTGGAAGGCCTACTCCGAGAACTCGGGCGACATCCCGATCCTACGTCAGAAGCTGGAGAAAGTGCTGGCTTCGGAGAACCTGCCCGAGGGATCGCACGACTACAAGGCAGTCGTGCAGCTCTTCAACGATATGCCGAAGGAAGAGCTCTTCCTGGTCAGTGTCGAAGACCTGCGCAAGCAGATCCGGGTCGTAATGGCGGCGGAGGACTCCGGCGATGTTCGCCTCCTGTTCACGCCCGATATTATGGGCCGGGGTGTGATCGTCATGGTCATTCTCCCTAAGCGTAACTATTCGGACGAGGTACGTGGCCGGTTGCGGCGCGAGATAGCCGAGTTACTGGGCGGCAGCATTCTGAACGACCATCTGGCACTCGGTGAGGGTGAGGCCGTGCGCATGCATTTCTATATCTCGGCCAGCCCGGACCGCATCGCCGAGGTCGACGTGAAGGCGCTTCGCGACCACGCCGCGAAGATCGCTCAGACCTGGAAGCAACGGCTGCGCGGCGCGCTGGGCGAACGGCACGGCGCCGAGGACGTCCACCGGCTGGAGGAGAGGTATTTCGACGCATTCTCGCCGGAGTACGTGGCCACCGTTGATATAGACACGGCGGTCGAGGATATCGAGCGGCTCGAGGCGCTGGAACGAACCGGCCAGATGCAGGTGGCGCTGGAGCCCCACGCGACTGGGGGCATCGAAGCGACCCAGCTTCGCCTCTTCGTCGAGCGCGGCACGATGATCCTGGCCGACACCATGCCGATCCTCGAGAACCTCGGCCTGCGGGTGATCAAGGCCGACGCACTCGACATCGAGGCTGCAGGTAAGGGTGCGGCGACGATCCATACCTTCGTCGTCCAGGGGCCGGACGGGCGGCCGCTCGGCCCCGCCAGCCTGGCCGAATCGCTTACCGAGACGCTGCGCGCCGTCCAGAGCGGCCGGGCCGACAACGATCGATTCAACCGGCTCGTCATCACCGCCGGCCTCGGCTGGGACGAGGTCTCAGTGTTGCGAGCCTACTCCGCCTATGCTTTTCAGTTGGGTGCGGTGCCCAGCCGCCGAGCGGCGCCGGATGCTCTGATCGCGCACCCCGAAGTGGCGCAACTGCTCTGCGAGGCCTTCCGTGCCAGGTTCGACCCCGAGCTGACCGGTGATCGGGCGATCGCCGTGGAGACGGCCGCCGGCCGCTTCAGGGACTCGCTGCAGGCGGTCGAGAGCATCGCCGATGATCTGACCCTGAGGCGGTTGCACAACCTGATCGAGGCGACCGTTCGGACGAGCTACTTCAGAAACAGAGAGCGCCAGCTCGCCTGTCCGCGCCTCACGTTCAAGATCGACTGCGCGGCGGTCGAGCAGATGCCGGAACCGCGGCCCGCCCGCGAGATGTTCGTGCACAGCGTCCGCGTCGCCGGAGCGCACCTGCGGTTCGGCCCGGTGGCACGCGGCGGTATCCGTTGGAGCGAGCGGCCGGACGATTTTCGTACCGAGGTTCTCGGGCTGGTGAAAACCCAGCAAACCAAGAACGCCGTGATAGTTCCCAGCGGTGCGAAGGGCGCCTTCTGCGTGAGGAGGATGCCGGCGGACCGATCGGCGCTGGGCGCCGAGGTCCGCGAGTGCTATCGCGACTTCATCTCCGCTCTGCTGGATGTGACCGACAACATAGTCGACGGTGCGGTCGTGCGGCCGCCGGCGACCGTCGTCCACGATGATGAAGACCCCTACCTAGTCGTCGCTGCCGACAAAGGCACGGCCGCGTTCTCGGACACGGCGAACGAGATAGCGGCGGACTACGGCTTCTGGATGGACGACGCATTCGCATCCGGCGGCTCTCACGGCTACGACCACAAGAAGGAGGGGATCACGGCGCGCGGCGCCTGGGAGTGCGTTAAGCGTCACTTCCGGGAGATGGGTAAGGATATCATGCGTGAGCCGGTGACCGTCGTCGGAATCGGCGACATGAGCGGCGACGTCTTCGGCAACGGCATGCTCCTCAGCCGGACGATCGAGCTGATTGCGGCGTTCGACCACCGGCACATTTTCATCGATCCCGATCCCGACGCTGGGAGATCGTACGAGGAGCGGAGGCGACTCTTCCGTCTGCCGACCTCGAGTTGGGAGGACTACGACCGGGCGCTGATCAGCGAGGGTGGTGGCGTCTATCCGCGCGGCGCCAAGGAGATCCGACTGTCGCCGCAGGCGCAGCGGGCGCTGGGCACGGACGCGAGCGCGGTGAACGGGCAGGAGCTGATCCGACTGATCCTGCAGGCGCCTGTCGATCTTTTGTGGAACGGCGGAATCGGTACCTACGTGAAGGCCGGCGATGAAACGCACGCCGATGTGGGTGACTCGAGCAACGACGCGGTTCGGGTCGACGCGGGCGACTTGCGGCTGAAGGCGGTTGGAGAGGGCGGCAACCTCGGGCTCACGCAGCGGGCCCGGATCGACTTCGCACTTGAGGGAGGTTGGGTCAATACCGACGCCGTCGACAACTCGGGCGGCGTGGACATGTCCGACCACGAGGTCAACCTGAAGATCTTGCTTCGCGCCCTGGTCGATCGGGATGAGCTTTCGCCTGCCGAGCGCAACGCGATGCTCGAGCGGGTGTGCGACGACGTGGCGGAGATGGTTTTGGGGAACAATCGGGCGCAGGCCCGGGCATTGAGTCTCGAGCAGCTCAGGGCCGCCGATCGGTTGGGCGATTTCCGCGACGCCTCTTATTACCTCGAGGCCAAGGCGGGGCTCAAGCGGTCGCTCGAGTTCTTCCCCGGTTGGAGTCGTCTGCAGCAACGGCAGGAGCACGGCAAGAGCCTGACGCGCCCCGAGCTGGCAATTCTACTCGCCTATAGCAAGCTGCATCTGAAACGCTCGATCCTCGACTCGACGCTCCCCGATGACCCCGCTTTTCTGCGGCTTCTGCACGACTACTTCCCGGATGCCATTGTCGTGCGCGTTCCTGAGGGCGACCTGCGCCGTCATCGACTTCAGCGCGAGATCGTCGCCACTGTGCTCACCAACAGACTGATCGATCTGATGGGCTCGACCTTCGTGCCGACGGTAACGCGCGATAGCGGCGCGAGGTCGGCCGACGTCGCCCGCGGATGGTTCGTGGCGGCGGAGATCGCCGGCGTCCCCGAGCTGCTCGACAGGATCGAGAAGAATGAAGCGTCGATTCCCGCCGCGCAGGAGCACCGCTGGCTGCTGGCACTCGAGCGGATTCTCGCTCGTACTGTCCGCTGGGCTGTAGAGAATCTGCCGCCCGGAGCTGAGGTCGGTGAGGCGATCGAAACTTTCAGGGCCCCCGTAGCCGAATTGTTCGAGATCCTTCCCTCGGTGATCCTCGGCTCGCAGCGCCAGTCGTTCGCGGAGATGCTGGGAGAGCTCGAGGCAGGCGGCGTACCGACGGGGACGGCTCAGAAGATCGCAGCGACCCAGTTCCTCGGCGAGCTCATGGAGGTTACGCGCATCTCGAAGGAGGTAGAAGTCCCGGTCGCCGATGTGGGAGGCGCGTATTTCGCGCTCACGGATGAGGTGGACTTCGCGCTTCTCTTAGAACTGCTGAACATGGCGGCGGGCGAAGATGTCTGGGAGCAGCGGGCCGTGCAGGGGCTGATGCAGGACCTGGGCGAAGCGCGGCGCAATCTGACGCTGGCACTCCTGGCGCACGAGCCTCGGGATACTTCGACCGATGAACTGCTCGCCCAGTTCCGCGAGAGGAACGACGAGCGTTTATCGGCGATGTGCGAGGTGCTCGAGGAATTGCTGGCATCCGATAACATCAACGTGGCGGCGCTGACCGTCGCGACGCGCGAGGTCGTACGCCAGTCGAGGATCGTCTTGGAAGGCCGATCTTGATCCGGCGTGCTTGAGCGGACCTAGAACGGAGGGATGATGAGCAAGGGCAAGAAGCAGGACTCCAACCGCTGGGGTACGGCGACGCGAGCGATCCATTCGGCGTCCGGCCCGGAGGTCTACGGCCCCGGTATGGGCGCCCCGATCGGGACGCCGATCTGGCAGAGCTCGACCTTCGCCTTCCGTGAACCCGGTGAGGTCGCGGACGCCGCTACGGCCACCCGGCCCGAGACGTTCTACACTCGCTACGGGAATCCCAACTTTACCGCTGTGCAGGAGGCAATCGCGCTGCTGGAAGGTGGGGAAGCGGCGCTGGTAACGGCTTCGGGGATGGCGGCGATCATGCTGGTCTTCCTGGGTCTGTTGAAGAACGGGGATCACGTGATCGCGCAGACCTGTCACTACGTTGGCACGATGAAGGCGCTGGAGGCCTGGCTACCGCGCTACGGTATCGACGTGACCCTGGTGGAGCAGACGGATCTGGGGGCGTTCGAGGCGGCGATCCGGCCCGAGACGCGCCTGATCTTCCTCGAGACTCCCGTGAACCCGACGCTGGCGGTGACCGACCTGGCGGGTGTCGCGGCGCTGGCGCGCCAGCGTGGCATCACGACCTGCATGGACAATACGTTCGCGACGCCTATAAACCAGCGGCCGATAGAGCACGGGATCGATCTGGTCGTGCACAGCGCGACTAAGTACCTGGGTGGCCACAGCGATGTCACGGCCGGCATCATCGTCGGCGACCGTGAGCGAATCGAGACGCTGTGGTTCGGGCTTATCATCCACGGCGGTATCTCGCACCCGTTCGAGTCGTGGCTGCTGGCGCGCGGTATTCAGACTCTGCCCTTCCGGGTGGCGCGCCACAATTCGAACGCCATGACGGTGGCCCAGTTCCTCGAGTCGCACGGAGCTGTCGAGCGCGTCTACTATCCGGGACTTGCCACCCACCCGCAGCACGAGCTGGCGAAAAAGCAGATGGACGGTTTCGGTGGCATGGTCGTATTCGAGCTGGCCGGCGGCTTCGAGGCGGCCCGGAACTTCGCGGCACGCATGCAGTTGGCGCGGCGGGCGGTCAGCCTGGGCGGCACCGAGACGCTGGCGGTGCACGCGGCCTCGATGATCCATGCGCGGCTGACGCCGGAGCAGAGGGCCGAGGCCGGGATTTCGGAGAACCTGATCCGCGTTAGCGTAGGACTGGAAGATGCGGAGGACATCATCGCCGACTTCGACCAGGCGCTCGCGGGTTGAGTTGATCCGTGATGAAAGGTGGGCCGGCGGGGCGCGGCCTCAGTGGTGCGCCGGCCTCGTCCTCACAAGAGCCAAATAACAAGCCCCAATCTCCAATCTGCGTCAGTAGAGCATCTGGAGATTGGGACTTTGTTCTCGCTACTCGAAAGACTCTTGGAAACCCGGGAAACGGGTGTCGGCCCTACCTGCCCGAGATAACCGCGTCCGCTTCCGCCTCGGTCTCGACGAGCTGGCCCGTCGTCAGCTCGAGCACGATGCGGTCGGCGTCGTAGATCTCGTCAAGCGCCTCGAGTATGCCGCGCACGTCGACGGCTACCGTCCGGTTGACCTTCGTGTCGTAGATGTAGTCGCCCGGCAGGCTCTCGATGTTGCCGTCGAACACGAGACCCACGACCTCGAGCTCGGCGTTGATCACCGGCGAGCCCGAGTTACCACCGGTAGTGTCGGACGTGAGCACGAAGTTGACCGGCGTCGCCAGATCCAGCGTCTGCGGCGGGCTCAGCCAGCGTGGCGGCAGGTCCCAGTCGCTGCCGGGGCCGTACGAGTGGTAATGGTCGTAGAGCCCGTAGAGGGTCGTGTAGACTGGCGCGACCGTCCCGTTGTACTCGTAGCCCTTCACCACGCCGTCGGCGATGCGCGGCGAGAACGTGGCGTCCGGCGGAATGGTGATCCCGTAGACGTCGAACCGGGCGCGGCCCAGTTCACTGGCTATGGTGGCCTCCTGCTCCGCGAAACCCCGGAAGGCAAGCAGGTAGGCACGCAGGCGCTCTAAGATCGCGCCGATCATCTGGATCGCAGGGTCCTGTGTAGTGAGCGATCCGTTCTCCAGCGCCTCCGCCGTGCTCGCTGCGTCGGCGAGGGCGGACTGGGCGAGGATCGCGGCGGCAGCGGCGTCCGGTGTGCGCCCCCGCAGGATGCTCTGGACGATCGGGCTCTCGGCACCGAGGTGTTCCTCGAAATCCGCCAAGCGGGCTGCGAAGAGTCCCTGCTGTAAGGCGTCGGGCTGATCCTCGACCGAGAGCAGGTCACCTTTCAGATCGGCGAGCGCATCCGGCGGTGCACCGGCCTGGCTTGCGCTGACGTAGATGTAGGCCATCTGGGCGCGCTGCACGGCCGCCGCCTCGAAGGCCGGGCTCCCGAATGCGATGAAGGCGCCCCAGTCGGCCGCGTATTCCATACGCTGACTCTGGATACCCGCCATCTGGTCTATCAGCTGGCCGATCCGTGGGCCGAGCGCCGGATCGCGTTCGGCGGCCTCGCGGAACTGACGCTCCGAGTCACGGCGCCGCGCCATGTACTCGGGGTTCTGAAAGCCTTGCCACTGACCGTAGTATGCTTTCTCCGCGTTCCGGAAGTTGGAGATCTCGTCGCGCAGGTCCATCTCCTCGCCGGTCTCCGGGTCCTGGTCGTAGAACGCCTGCATTGCATCGGCGCGGCTCTTGTACAGCTCATAGATGGTCCTGTCTTCGGCCGCCGCGCGCCACTCGAGCTGGGCGACCGTCTGCAGCCGGCTGGTACTGGCCGGGCTGCCGATGACGAAGACTGCATCCCCTTGCTCGACGCCTCCCTCGCTCCACTCGAACCAGAACTCGGGCTCGACCGGGTTTCCTTCCTCGTCGTAGATGCGGTAGAACGAGAAGTCGAGGTTGTAGCGCGGGAAGGTGAAGTTGTCGTAGTCGCCGCCGAAGAAACCGATCTGCAGTTCGGGGGCCATCACGAGGCGCAGATCGGAATAGCGACGGAACACGTAGGCCGAGTACTTGGCGCCGTCCCAGAGCCCGACAATCTCGACCACGATCCCGGCGTCTTCACCGCCGTGCTCAGCAGCGATCCGCTGCGATAGCTCGTTCACGATCGCTTGCTGTGCCTGGGCCCTCTGGGCCGCGGCCGTACCCTCGACTGCCGCATGCACCTCGGCGGTCACGTCCTGGATGGCGATGAGCTGGTCGATCGACCGGCTCGTTTCGCGCTCGTCGCCCAACGAGCTGGCGTAGAAGCCGTCGTCCAAGAGGGCCTCGCCGGGCCCGCTTACCTCTGTAACGCTCTCGCGGGCGCAGTGGTGGTTAGTGATGACGAGACCGTTCGGCGAGACGAAGGATGCCGAACAGTTGGAGAGGCGCAGGGTGCCGAGTCGGGCCTTCTCGAACCAGGCGTTGTCTGGCTGAAAGCCGTAGGTCTCGGCGAAGTATTCCAACGGGGCATACTCGAACGCCCACATCTTGCCGTTATCGAACTCGCCCGCCTTTGCCTCGGTCATTGCGGAGGGGAGGGCGGGCGTCTGTACCACCTCTGTGGGCGCCTCCTCCGGGGCGGCGGGAGTCGGCTCGCTTACTGGTGGTGTCGACGTGCTGCAACCTACGGCCAGGACGAGCGCCGGGATAAGCAGGAATCGACCTTGTATGGTGCGTAGGCTGTAATCGTTCGCGGTCATCGACTTGCTCCAGTGTGTTTCAGTGAAATCTTGCCAAAAAGACCCCGGAATGTGGCTTCTATCCTCGATTTGGGCAACCGGCCGCAGCCGTTCTGAACTCGAGTATTCTACTGCTCCATTAGTCCGCTGGTCTGGGATTCCCAATTCCCGGGGTTGGCGCCGGGGGCCGACGGCAGCCCCTCGCGCGCCCCCGCTGGCGCGGCCCGTCTCGCTCGGGTAGAATTGGGCACGGACCACGTTCAATCGTCCATACAGCGGAGGATCTCCCTGGCCTAGATGCCGAAGCGGGAAGACATCCAGAGCGTCCTGCTGCTGGGCAGTGGGCCGATCGTGATCGGGCAGGCCTGCGAGTTCGACTATTCGGGCACGCAGGCCGTTCGTGCGCTGAAGGAGGAGGGTTACCGGGTCATCCTGGTGAACTCGAACCCGGCGACGATCATGACCGACCCGGACCTGGCGGACGCGACCTATGTCGAGCCGCTGACGCCCGAGTGGGTGGAGCGAGTGATCGAGGCCGAACGGCCCGACGCGCTGCTTCCCACCATGGGTGGCCAGGTAGGGCTCAACGTCTCCCTCGATCTCTACGACTCCGGGACCCTGGAGAAGTACGGGGTCGAGCTGATCGGGGCAGACGCTCGGGCGATCCGCTTGGCGGAGGACCGTGAGCAGTTCGCGACGGCGATGCGCCGCATCGGCCTCGAGGTACCGCACGGCGGCTTCGCTCACTCGCTGGAGGAAGCGCTGGCGGTCGCCGAGGAAACGAGCTTTCCGGCGATCATCCGACCGTCGTTCACCCTGGGCGGCACCGGCGGTGGAATAGCCTACAATCGAGATGAGTTCGAGCAGGCTGCGCGCACGGGTCTGGAAGCGTCGCCGATCGGCGAGATCCTGATCGATAAGAGCGTTATCGGCTGGAAGGAATACGAGCTCGAGGTGATGCGCGACCACGCCGATAACGTCGTCATCGTCTGCTCGATCGAGAACTTCGACGCGATGGGGGTGCATACAGGTGACTCGATCACGGTGGCGCCCGCAATGACGCTCTCGGATGCGGAGTACCAGGTGATGCGGGACGCGTCGATCGCCTGCATCCGCGAGATCGGGGTCGCCGCCGGTGGCTGCAACATCCAATTCGCCGTCAACCCGCAGAACGGCGAAATGCTGGTGATCGAGATGAACCCGCGGGTCTCACGCTCCTCGGCGCTCGCCTCGAAGGCGACCGGCTTCCCGATCGCTCGGATCGGGGCCAAGGTCGCCGTGGGTTATCGGCTCGACGAGCTACCGAACGCCATCACGCGGGAGACGCCCGCCTCATTCGAGCCGGTCCTCGACTATGTCGTCGTCAAGGTCCCCCGCTTCGCCTTCGAAAAGTTCCCCAGCGCCGATCCGATCCTCGGCGTCCAGATGAAGGCGGTCGGCGAAGTGATGGCCATCGGCCGCACATTCAAAGAGGCCTGGATGAAGGGGTTTGGCTCGCTGGAGAACGGCCGTGCCGGTTGGGAGTACGGCGCGACGCCGGGCGACGATGGGCTCACCGCCGATGATGACGAGAGCCTGCTGGCCGCGCTGCGCCGGCCCACCGCGGATCGCGCCTTCCAGGTCAAGCGCGCTCTGGCCAACGGCTTGAGCGTCGAGCAGGTCAGCGAGGTCAGCCACATCGACCCGTGGTTTATCGAACAACTGAGCGAGCTCGTGACGGCGGAGAGCTGCTACGCTTCGCTGGCTGAGCCGACCCGCGAGGCGACGTGGGAGATGAAGCGTCTCGGCTTCAGCGATGAGCTGCTGGGCAAACTCCGCGATGAAACGGCCGCGGCCGTCCGCGAGCGACGTTGGGGCTGGGGGATGCACCCGTCATATAAGATGGTCGATACGTGTGCCGGCGAATTCCCGGCCGCCACCCCATATCTGTACAGCACATACGAGGAGGAGAACGAGTCGGTCCGCAGCGATCGGCGCAAGGTAGTGGTGCTGGGGAGCGGGCCCAACCGGATCGGACAGGGCGTCGAGTTCGATTACTGCTGTGTCTCCGCCGCCTTCGCCCTGGCGGAAGAGGGTTTCGAGACCATCATGGTGAACTCGAACCCCGAGACCGTCTCCACCGACTTCGATGTGAGCGACAAGCTCTACTTCGAGCCGCTCACCCTCGAGAACGTGCTCGAGATAGTGCAGCTCGAGCAACCCGAGGGGGTCGTCGTGCAGATGGGCGGCCAGACGCCGCTCAAGCTGGCGTCGAAGCTGCACGAAATGGGTGTCCCGATACTCGGCACGTCGGTGGATGCCATCGACCGGGCCGAAGACCGGGAACGCTTCGAGGCGCTGGCCCGCGAGCTCGAGATCGACCAGCCGCCGAACGGATTGGCGGTGAGTGAGGCCCAGGCCATCGAGGTGGCGCAGCGAATCGGCTATCCCGTGCTCGTCCGTCCCAGCTACGTCCTCGGTGGCCGCGCCATGGAGATCGTCTACGACGAAGAGTCGCTGGAGGACTACTTCGAGCGGGCGATCCGCGCATCGCCGGAACACCCGGTACTGATCGACAGCTTTCTCGAGGACGCTTTCGAGGCCGACGTCGACGCGGTCGCCGACGGCGAGGACGTCGTCGTCGGCGGCGTGATGCAGCACATCGAAGATGCCGGCATCCACTCCGGCGATTCGGCCTGTGTCGTGCCGCCGTACCTGCTACGAGACGAGCACGTGGAACAGATGAGACAGCGTACCCGGGCGCTGGCACAGGCGCTGGGTGTCGTCGGACTGATCAACGTGCAGTTCGCCGTCAAGGATGGGGTGGTATACGTGCTCGAGGTGAACCCGCGGGCCAGTCGCACCGTACCCTACCTGAGCAAGGCGACGGGTAACCCGCTGGCGCGGCTGGCCGCGCGCTGCATGGTGGGCCGCAGACTAAAGGAATTCGAACTGAAAGCGGACGACGAATTCCAGGGCGTCGCCGTGAAGGAGTCTGTGTTCCCGTTCGACAAACTACCTGGCGTCGATGCGCTGCTCGGTCCGGAGATGCGCTCGACGGGCGAGGTGATGGGAATCGCCGACTCGTTCGGCCTGGCGATGGCCAAGGCGCAGGTCGCCGCCGGCAATCCGCTGCCGATGTCGGGCCGCATCGTGGTCACCGTCCACGAGCAGGACAAGCCGAATGTGACCCCGATCGTGCGGCGCTTCCACGAGCTGGGATTCGAGATCTGGGCGACATCGGGCACGGCTCGCTACCTGCGGGCACGTGGGATACCAGCGCGGCCCGTCCTCAAGGTACACGAGGGCCGTCCCCACATAGTCGATCATCTGATCTCGGGCGAGATCGATTTGTTGATCAATACGCCGTTGGGCAAGCACGCCCAGTTCGACGACTACGAGATCCGGCGCGCCGCGATCCAGCGCGGTGTCCCGTACACGACGACGCTGTCAGCCGCGTCGGCGTTGTGCGATGCGGTGATCGCGCTGCGGCACCGCAAGCTGCAGGTGCTGAGTCTGCAGGAGCGGGCGCGACGCGGAGAAATGGCGGAAGTGTAATCATGAGTCAGTTAACAGGGCGAGTGGTCGGGACCGAGCGCAGGCCCAACACGACCCACGAGTTCCACTTCTGGACCGGCCTCGAAGCGCAGATCGGGATCGGCTCGATCGTCAAAGTCGTCGCCGACGCGCAGACGGTCTACGGCGTGGTGGTCGAGGGCTTCAGCTACACCGACCTCGTGTCGCCGCTCCACGACTACATCGGTGCCGACGCCGACCCGGGTGCGGGGGCGCATGCACCCTCGCTTCGGCCCGAGATCCGACTCTACTCCGCCGCCGTCCTCAGGCGCGAGCCCGAAGAGCCCGTCCAGCCCGTCCCCATGGGAGCGGTCTACCTGGCGGACGACACCGACGTCGTGGTCGGGTTGCGCATGGACTCGTACGTGGGCGTGGAAGATGAGACCGGAGTCCCGCTCGGCATCTACACCAGCGGCGGCCTCGAGGCGCGGGTCTACCTGGACGCCGATTTCTTGCTGGGGCCCGAAGCGGCACACCTGAACATCACCGGTGTGAGCGGCCTGGCCACCAAGACCAGCCTGGTCGAGTTCCTACTCGCCTCGGTCTTCGAGCACCTGCCCGAGTCCAAGGGCTCGGTCGCCGCAGTCTGCTTCAACGTCAAAGGGCCCGACCTGCTGTTCCTCGACCAGCCGGGCGAGCTGGATGAGGACGACCGTCACATGTATGAGCTGCTCGCGGTCCCGCCCGAGCCGTTCAAGGACGTTCGCTTCTTTGCCCCCTATCGGGCCGACGGCTGGAACCTGAACACGTTGCGGACTCACGCGGACCTGATGGGCAGCGTGCGTCCACTGCGTTGGGGGCTCAAGGAGGTTATGCAGTTCTCCGAGGTCTTGCTGACACGCGACGACCTCGACGCGAAGGCTGACGCGCTGATCGATTTCATCCGCGACCGAGTCCTCGACCAACGGTTCGGGCCGGAGGGTGGACAGCCGGTGATGCGCAACCACTTGGTGCGCACGTTCCGCGATCTGGAAGACTGGTTCGATGACGTGCTCGCCAGCTGCGAAGCGAGCGGCTCGGATCGTTGGATGACGCACCACACGGCGACGATCCGCAAGGTGCGCAATCGTCTCAACGGGATCGTCAGTCGCGCGCATGGTTTGGTCGTGAACGATGACGCGGTTAGCGATTTGCCATGGGGCGAGTTCGAGGACCGGGCGGTCTATGTCATCGACGTGGCGAATGTCGAGCCCGAGGCTCAGGACCTCGTGTTCGCAAGGGTGGTCTCGAGGCTTCGCGAGGGCCTCGAATCAGGCACGCTGGGCGTGAAGAACGTCATCGTGTTCGCCGACGAACTCAACAAATACGCGCCGTCCGACGGCCCCGACACCTACGTGCGCAAAATGCTCCTCGACATCAGCGAGCGGGGACGCTACCTGGGGCTCGTTATGTTCGGTGCGCAGCAGTTCCGTTCCCAGGTCCACCGGCGCGTGGTGGGCAACTGCGGCTCGGCGGTCTACGGTCGCATGGATATGGACGAGCTGGCGACGCCGGGGTACTCGGTGCTGTCGCCGGCCACCAAGACGAAGCTGGCCAGCCTGCCCAAGGGCGACCTGATGGTCAGGCACCCGCACTTCACGCAGCCGATATTCATTCGGTTTCCGAAGCCGGCTGTGATGCGCGGACGTGACGGGATCGAGATGTTTCCGCCGCGCCAGGAGATGCCGTTCGAGGATGCGGTGGCACACGGGCTCAGGCGTATCGACGGCCGCGTCCGCGTAAACGAAGTGAAGGACCTCATTGCGGGGCGCGAGCGGTCTGAGGTCCTGCAGGCGTTTCACCACACGGAGCGAGCGTCGCCCGCCGATGCGCTGGCCTTCTTCCGCTCGAGGCTCAGAAAGAGTGTCTCGAGCGAATCTGTCGGGCCGCCGCAGCGGGCAGTGTCGGTACCCGATGACCCGTACGCCGGCGATTGACGGCGGGTCGCACCCGAACCAGGAGGCGAGATGAGGCTCTGGGGCATTTGGCTGTTCCTACATCTCATCGGCGTGGCTCTGTGGCTTGGCGGTATGTTCACGCTCAGCTTGTGGACTGGGAAGGCGCGGGCGTCGGGTAACAACGAAATAATCGCCTTCACCTATGCGACGGCGCGTCGACTCTATCGCGGCTTGATCGCGGTGGCGGCGACCGTCACGGTCGTCGCCGGGGCGATCCTGATGATCGCCACAGGGCGTCCCTTTTTCATGCCGTTTCCGGAACACTGGCTGTTCCAGATGCAGGTATCGGGCACCCTCGCCTTTCTGGCCACTCTGTTCATCGTCCTTCCCACAGCGGGTATGCTGGCGGAGCTGGCGGAGCGGGCGGGCGAGCTGGAGGATGACAAGGCGAAGTTCGCCGCGAAAGTGAAACAGCAGGCGATCGTCGGCAGTCTGGTCGGCGCCCTGCTGGTCTACGTGGTTCTGACCGGTGCGTTGCGGATATGACCTGAAGTCGAGCGCCGGTGTGGTGGTCGCGGCCCTCGCGACCCTGGCGGCCCTCCAGACACCGACGCACGTTCTGCGGCTCTCCGATGAGGTGGGCCAGACCAACCGCTATCGCGTGACCTTCGACATCCAGATGCGGGCTGAGTACATCAGCGAAACCGAGCCGGACGCCCAGACGCGGCAGCTGCTGGAGACGCTGGCCACCGGCTTGGGTCTGCATACGGCGGTCGAGTACGAGCAGAGGCTGTCGGCGGTGGAAGATGATGGTACGCGCGTCTTCGAGGTGCGTTGGCACGACTTCGAGTTCACCGGCGACATCGGCGGTCGCCCTATCCCGCCGCCGCCCACTCAGGTCGAGTCGACGCGCGATTTGCTGTCTCAGCGGGCACGGGTCAGAACGACGCCCAGCGGGCGGACGATCGACGTGACCTATTCGCACCCAGAGCTTGCCGGGTTGACGCGGCAGTTCGAGCAGCTCCAGAGTGCGCTGCCGACTTATCTGCCGGAGACCCCGGTGCGGGTCGGAGATCGCTGGAGGAGCGTCGGGCAGTTTCCCGTGGGGTTGTCGGCGAGCGGGGCGGGGAACATGACGCTCGAGCTGGAGCATACGCTCCTCGAGGTACGGCCGGGTGAAGAGGGATCCGTTGCGGTGATCGGGCTGTCGGGCACGTTTTCCAATCTCCAGGGGATAGAGGAATCTGGCTTCGGCGCGCCGCTGCACATGGAAGCCAGCCTGACGGGCTCGGCTCTGTTCGACATCGACCACGGTCGCTATGTCGGGGGTCGCTACGAGATCGACATGTTTGCCCTGCATGCCGAGAGTGGGGTCGAGGTCCAGCTAACCGGGCACGCGAACGGGACCCTGGAGGCGGTGGACGCGAGATGAGGCTCGTTCATACTGCCGACCTTCACCTAGGGTACCGGGCCTATCATCGTACCAACGCCTCAGGAATCAATATTCGCGAGGCGGATGTCGCTCGCGTTTTTCGGGAGTTGCTTGAGCGGACGGCGAAGGTCTCACCGGAGCTGTTCTTGATCGCCGGTGACATCTTCCACACGGTGCGCCCGTCCAATGCGGCTATCGCCGATGCGTTCCGCCAATTCTCCCTCTTCCGTGAAGAGGCGCCCGACACATCCGTCGTGATCATCGCCGGGAACCACGATTCGCCGCGCGCTGCAGAGACCGGTAACATCCTCAGATTGTTCGCGGAAATCCCGGGCTTCCAGGTCGTTCACCAGGAACCGAAACGACTGCGCTTCCCCGAGCTCGACACCGCGATCCTCTGCCTGCCCCACAACTCGCTGTTCGCCGAGCGGCAGCCGGCGATCGAGCCGGACCCAGAGACCGGCATCAACATTCTGATGGCGCACGCCGCGCACGAGAATCTGAAGCTGATCAGCCATTACGGAGCTGCCCTACTGCGGAGCAGTGACGTGAGGCCGGAAGAATGGACGTATGTCGCGCTGGGGCACTATCACCTTCACGAGCGACTGGCGCCGAACATGATCTACCCCGGGGCTATCGAGCGAACGAGCATCGATGTCTGGTCGGAGGCGAATCGGCCGAAGGGATTCATCGAGCTCGATGCCGATGACGGCAAGGTCAAGTTCCACGAATTGCAGGGGCCCCGAACGGTGATCGACCTCGAGCCGATCGCTGGGCGCGATATGCCAGCGAGTGAGATCGATGGATTGATCGAGTCGGCGCTGGAATCCGTGCCTGGTGGCATCGAGGAGAAGATCATCCGCCTCCGCCTGTTTGATGTGCCGCGCGACGTCTATCGCGAGCTCGACCATCGCAAAGTTCGCGAATACCGGACGCAGGCACTTCACCTCAACCTCGACGCGCGGCCGCCCCAGATCACACGACACAGCGGCTCTGGCGCGCCCGGCAGGCGCCTGACCCTGCAAGAAGAGCTGACCGAGTTCCTCAAACACCGCTGGAAGCCCGACTCACGGCAGGTCGACCGCGAGGCGCTGATCGAGCTCGGGCTGCGTTACCTGCAGGAGGCTGAAGAGGCCGAGGTCCTGGAAGACAGGGAGTGAGATGCGGCTGATTCGTCTGGCGCTGAAGAATTTCCGGCAGCACGCCGACACGGAGATCGAGTTCCGGCCCGGTCTCACTGGCGTGATCGGCCCGAACGGCGCCGGGAAATCAACGATTCTCGAGGCGATCGCCTGGGCGGTTTATGGAGCGCCGGCGGCTCGCGGCACGAAAGACACGCTGCGCTTCAACCGGGCCCCCGGCCGCTCAACGGTACAGGTCGAGCTCGAGTTCGAGTTGCGCGGTGAACGCTATCGGGTGATCCGCACGCCGCGAACCGCGGAACTGTATCGGTTCGAGCAGGAAGATCCGATCGCCGCAGGTCTGGGCGAGGTGACGAGGCAGCTGACTCGCCGCCTCGGCATGACCCGCGGCGAGTTCTTCAACACCTACTTCACCAAGCAGAAGGACCTGCAGTTCCTGGCGACCATGGGGTCGGCAGAGCGGGGCCGCTTCCTGGCCCAGGTCCTGGGCTACGAGCGCCTGAAGAGCTCGCAGGACCGCGTGCGGCAGCAGCGCAATGTCCTCAGGGCACAGGTGGAGGAATTGCGTCGCACGCGGCGTGACCCGGACGAGATCAAACGTGAGCGAGAAGAGGCGGAAGCGCGGCTGAAAGCGGCGACCGTGCAGGTTGCAGAGGCAGAGGGTCGGAGGACCGAGGCGGCGGCACGGGTCGCCCAGCTGGAACCGACCTGGAACGAGCTGCGCAAAGTGCGCGAGTTGTACGGTCAGCTGGGCGAAGAACTCCGCGTAGCACGAATTCGTATCGAGCGCGTTCAGCAAGACCAGAAAGAGACTGCGGCGGAGCTCGAGACGCTGGAGGCAGCCGGTGGAGAGTTGAAGCAGCTGCGCGATCGGATCAAGCCGCTCGAGGATCTACCGGCGGAAAACGAATTGCTGCAGTCGCTCGCCGAGACCGGAGCTCGACGCGGCAGCCTGGAGAAGCAGCTCGAAGGGCAAAGGGAGCGCGTCGACGGTCTGAATAAGAAGGTGGCGGCCGTGGCCGAGAAGGGTGGTGCGAGCGGTGGCCTCAAGGAGCGGCTCGCCCTCCAGGATGCCGAGTGCGATCGCCTGGAGGCTCTTCTGCAGGAGACGACGTCCCGCTGGGATCGTGATCGGCAGGAGGCGGACGCGAACAGGCGGATCCTGCGCGGCCAGGCGGAGGAGCTGCAGGCGCAGATCAAACAACTCGAAGCCGCAGGGCCGGACGGAATCTGTCCTACCTGCAAGAGAGCACTCGGCTCGGAGTACGACTCGGTGCTCGAGCTGGTCCGTGGCCAGTACGAGGAAGTGGTCCAGGACGGAAAGTGGCACAAGAAACGATTCGAGCAGCTGAGCGCGGAGCCTGATGAAGTGATCGCCGGGAGGAACGAGCTTGCGGGGGCCCGCGAGGAAAGCGAGCGAATCAGGCGCGAGCTGGCGGAGGCCGAGGCGGCGCTCACCCAGGCCGATGCCCTCAAGGCCGAGCTCGAGGCGGAGGAGGCGCGGGCGCGCGAGCTGGCCGGCGAAATCGCCGCGCTGCCGCAGGGCTACGACACGAAGCGACACGAGGCGGTACGCGCGGGACTCAAACAGCTGGGAGATCTTCGTATGCAGGTGACGCAGTTGGAGACCCGGCTGGAACGACAACCGCGGTTGCGGGCAGCGAAGGCCGAGGCGGAGGAGGAGGAGCGGCAGATCGCGGCCCAGGTGGCAGAGCTGCAAGGAAAGCGAGCCGAGCTGGACTACTCTGAAGAACGATACGCGACCGCTGAGAAGGAATATGAAGGAGCGCGCGATATTCTCGGCGCCGCGAACGTAGAACTGGAACGGGCTAAAGGAGAAGCGGACAACGCGCGACAGGCTGCGGATTCGGCGCGGCAGGCGGAGCGTGAGTACAAGAAGATCTCGCGGACCGTTGCAGAGCGTGAGGCGGACTACCGCCTGCACAACGAACTGGACGGTGCTTTGGGCGAGCTGCGCGTGCAGCTGAACGATCGGGTGCGGCCGGAGCTATCGGAGATCGCCAGCGTGTTCGTGACCGAGCTGACAGACGGTCGCTACAACCAGATCGAGATCGGCAGCGCGCACGAAGTGATCGTGTTGGATGCCGGTGAGGTCAAGGAGGTCATCTCGGGAGGCGAGGAGGATATTGCGAACCTTGTGCTGCGGCTGGCCATTAGTCAGATGATCGCCGATCGGGCTGGCCATTCTTTGTCGCTGCTCATCTTCGACGAAGTGTTCGGTGGCCTGGACGAGCAGCGCCGAGAGAGCGTCGTTCACCTGCTGCAGCGGCTAGAGGATCGCTTTGAGCAGGTCATTCTGATCACACATGTGGAGCCGATCCGTGAAGGCATGGACCAGGTCCTACACGTCACCTTCGACGAGCGCTCGGGCGCCAGCGTCGTACGCGAGGAGAGTCCGGGCGCCGGTAGCGGAGACCTGGGAGGGAATCTGGAACTGGCAATTCGGAAGTCTATTGAGAATTCTCGAATGTCGAGCAAGGGACCAGTGGAACAGGGGGGGTAGGGAAGTCAAGAATCGTTCTATACTTCCCTACCTCCCCTGTTCAGCTGGTCCCTTGATGAAGGTTCGAGAATTCCCAATAGACTTCTTTCTTAGGAACTTCCCTCTTCTGTATCCGCCGGCACCTCTTCCGGCCTGGGCGGGGCCTGGTCGGACGGCTGTGCGGGGGGCAGGAATTCCGGGCCCAGCGCCACAAC
>CP070812.1:2723533-2735132 GCA_020344015.1 Gemmatimonadota bacterium | reverse complement strand
AGGCCATAGAGATGGCAACGCGATTGGTCGGGCTTGATCCGCTTACCCCTATGATGAATGCCTGGCTGGCCATCACGTACTTCTATGCCAACCGATACGACGAATCGATCGCTTGGTTGAGGAAAGCGCTGGAGCTGGATCCGGGCTTTGTATGGGCGCACGTCTATCTCGCCCACAACTACGTCATGAAGGGCGACTCCGCGGCGGCAATCATCCATGCGGACAGAGTGGACGCAGCCAGCCGTTCCACAGGCAACCCGACAATGGTCGCGTATGTGGGATGGGATTACGGCTGTGCGGGGGCGCGAGAAAAGGCAGAGGCGACCCTTGCTGGAGCTCTAGAGCTGCACGCACAAGGATCGATCGGCGCGATGGCCGTCGCCAACATCTATGTGGGACTGGGGGAGAAAGACGCCGCCTTTGAGTGGATGCGAAGAGCTGTTGAAGAGCGTGGGGGTACGGTCGTGTATCTGAAGTCGGCCTACGGGAGAACTCTTCACACGGACCTGCGGTCTGATCCGAGGTATGACGAGCTCCGAAGGTTGGCTGGCTTCGAAGATTGATCGATAGCGATTGGGAGACTGTCTGAACGATGCCTGACAAGTCACTTCTCCAGCGCTTGAAGGAGCGCAGGCTGGTCCAGTGGGCTGTCGCTTATCTCGCGGGAGCGTGGCTGGTCTTCCAGGGCGTCGAAGTAGTGGCGGACCCCTGGAACCTCTCCACCGCACTCCAGAGGACGCTCCATCTTCTTCTCATCGTTGGATTCTTCGTCACGCTGGTGCTGGCCTGGTACCACGGCGAAAAGGGACGCCAACGGGTAAGCGGTGCGGAGCTCTTGATGATCGCCGCGCTGTTGGCGATCGCGGCCATCCTGATCACCATCGTGAGGCCGGAAGCGGAAGCGCCAACCACACCCTATACCGGCGTTGCCGTTGAAGGCACGAAGCCGGCCATCGCGGTCCTCCCTTTCGACAACTTCAGCCCGAACCCGGACGACGCCTACTTCGCCGACGGGATGCACGAGGAGATCATCAGACAGCTCTCCCGCATCTCGGGGATCAAGGTGATCTCGCGGACCTCGGTGATGCAGTACCGAGAGGCGCGGCCGGCAGCGCGACAGATTGCCGGGGAGTTGGGCGTCGGCTTCCTGCTCGAGGGGAGCGCCCGCAAGGCGGAAGACCAGGTGCGTCTGACGGTGCAGCTCATCGATGCGAGCAGAGACGAGCACGTCTGGGCGGACGACTACGATCGGGACTTGACCGCCGCACATCTGTTCGAGATCCAGAGCGACGTGGCGGAGCGGGTCGCGGCGGCTCTAGAGGTAGAGCTCTCGGCGTCCGAGCGAGAACGGATTGAACGGCATCCCACCGAGAGCCTCACCGCCTACGATCTCTACCTGCTCGGCCTCTACAACTGGAACGCGTGGACCGAGGAAGCGCTGGACAGGGCGGTCGACTACTTCGAGCGCGCGGTGGAACTCGACCCCACGATGGCTAGAGCGCATGCCGGCCTCGCGGTCGTCTATTCGCACGAATGGTTGCATGCCTGGGGATCTGCGGTGGGGGAGAGGCGTGCGAAGGCGCGAGGCGAGGCGCGAATGGCCCTGGCGCTGGATTCCACCGTCGCGGAGGGTCACGCGGCACTTGGCTACGTACTGATGCTGTCCGCAGACTGGGAGGGAGCCGACGCTGCCTTCCGCCGAGCTATCGATCTGAGCCCCAGCTATGCTATAGCTCACGCCTGGCTGGCCGAACTCCTAGCGGCGCAGGGTCGTCACAGAGAGGCGTGGGAGACGATCGAGCAGGCGCTCGCTCTGGAGCCGCTGTCGCCCTACATGAACCTTGACATCGGCTGGCTGCTCTACAGGGCACGCGACTACGATCGTGCCGCGGAGGAACTCGGCCGTGCGCTGGAGCTGTTCCCGAATGCGCCGCAACTGCACGCATTACTGGGCGCTGTGTATACGCAGCAGGGCAAGCTCCGGGAAGGCATCGCCGAGCTTGAGGAAGGCATGCGGTTGTCGGAAACGGGCTCTTGGTTCCGCGGCTATCTCGGCTACGCCTACGGTCGAGCGGGCAGGGAAGCCGATGCCCGGAGAATCCTGACGGAACTACGAGACCTCGCGGTACTAGGCTACGTGGATGCGGAACTCTTCGCGCTCGTACATCTCGGGCTAGGCGAGTTCGATGAGGCCGTGGACTGGTTGTACCAGGCTCAGGAAGACCAATACGGCTGGGCGATGTGGATTCCCGTTGACCCGATCGTCGATCCGCTGCGCTCGGATCCACGGTACCTGGCCCTACTCGACAGTGTTGGCTTGTCGGGGGTGATTCAGTAGCCGATGTCGGATTCCCGTCTGGGCCGCTTCTTGGCCGAGCTGAAGCGCCGCCGCGTCTACCGCGTCGCCGTGGTCTACGCTGCCGTCGCCTTCGTCATCTGGCAGGCGGCGGACTTCGTGCTCCCAGCGCTGAGGCTCCCGGATTGGTCGGCCACCCTCATAGTCGTCGTGACGCTCATCGGTTTCCCGTTCGCGCTGGCCCTCGCCTGGGCGTTCGACATCACGCCGGAAGGTGTCCAGCGGACCGCACCGCTCGCAGCGGAGCGCGGCGCCGGGCCTGGGCGGCGCGGTGTGATGGCGGCCTTTGGTGCGGGCGTGGTTGTGGCCGTGGCCGCGGGTGCCGTTTTCTTCCTCCTGACAGGTCGGCCTACACAGGAAGAACTTCCGTATCTGGCTGGCGAGGCGAGGCCAGCGATCGCGGTGCTTCCCTTCGACAACATCAGTCCCGATCCGGGCGATGCCTATTTCGCCGATGGGATGCACGAACAGATCACCTCGCAGCTCACCCGCGTATCGGCCATCCGGGTGATCTCGCGGACCTCCGTGATGCAGTACCGGGAGGAGAAAAAGCCGGTTCGTGATATCGCTGCGGAGTTGGGCGTCGATTACGTGCTGGAAGGCAGCGCGCGAAAGGCCGAGGATCGAGTACGGCTCACGGTTCAGCTCATCGATGCTGACCGCGACGAGCATGTCTGGATGGATGAGTACGACCGGGACCTGACGGCCGCACATCTCTTCGAGATACAGAGCGAAGTAGCCGAAAGGGTCGCGTCCGCCCTCGAGGTGGAGCTCACGGCATCCGAACGCGAGCGGATCGAGCGGCATCCGACCGAGAGCCTCGCCGCCTACGACCTCTATATGCTCGGCCGCTACTACTGGAACCAGCTGGACGCGGAGGGACTCGAGCGCGCTGTCGAGTACTTCGAAAGGGCGCTGGAACTCGATCCAGATTTCGCTCTGGCGTACAGCGGTCTCGCCGACACTTACATGGTTCAAACGCAAGGCTGGGGCGTGGCGCCGCGGGATGTATTTCCCCAGGCGCGTGAGGCGGCGGAACGAGCGCTGGCGTTGGACTCGACGCTGGCGGAGGCCCACACATCACTGGGAGGTGTCCAGCTCTTCTATGATTGGGATTTCGAAGCCGCCGAGGCCGCTTTCCGGCGGGCGATCGAGCTCAATCCGAACTACGCGCCGGCGCCGCACTGGCTGGGGATTTCGCTTTATTCTCGGGCTCGCTTCGGGGAGGCGAGTCAGGCGGTCGAGCGGGCTCTCGCGCTGGATCCCCAGTCAACCTACGTCAGGATGAACGTGGGATACCTCCTTTACGTCTCTCGGCAATACGACCAGGCTCTCGAGGTATACAGCGATGCCATAGAAGCCGACTCGAATGCTATTGTGCGCGCACTTCGGGGCCCCGTCTACGTGCAACTTGGTAGGTTAGAAGAGGGCATAGCGGATCTCGAGTTCGTTGCAGAGATGCTTGGAGAGCGAAACCTGATCCCCGCCGCCTACCTCGGCTTTGCTTACGCGCGCGCCGGTAGAAGAAGCGATGCGGAGCGAGTGATACGTGAGCTTCAGGAGTTGTCAGCCACACGGTTCGTTAACCCTGACTACATCGCGATCGTGTATATAGGCCTCGGCGAGAATGACGAGGCGATTGAATGGCTGTACCGGGCCACCGAGGCGCGGACCGATTGGCCGCTATTCTTCTCGGTGGACCCGGTAATCGACTCGCTGCAGTCGGATCCGAGATACAGGGAGCTGCTCCGATCCATCGGCCTATCGGAGCTCGTCGAGTGAGAGCACTGGGCGCGTTCTTGTCCGAGCTCAAACGGCGCCGCGTCTACCGTGTCGCCGTGGTCTACGTGGCGGTCGCCTTCGTCATCTGGCAAGCCGCTGAGATCGCGGTTCCCGGTCTCAACCTCCCCGGCTGGGTGCTCACCCTGGTCATTCTGCTCACCGTCCTCGGCTTCCCGGTTGCCCTCGTGTTGGCGTGGGCGTTTGATATCACGCCGGAAGGTGTGAAGCGCACCGATGCGGAGAGCCCAAAGCTAATCGCTCCGGGCAAAGTCGAGCGAGTCGTTGGCGAAGTCGACGCCGAGGCGCGCAAGTCGATCGCGGTTCTCCCGTTCGCCGATATGAGCGCCGAGGGCGACCAGGAGTACTTCAGCGACGGGATGTCGGAAGAGCTGATCGACGCGCTCACGAAGATTCCCGAGCTTCGCGTCACCGCCCGCACGTCTTCTTTCCAGTTCAAAGGAGAGCGCCGCGACATCCGCGAGGTCGGTCGAGTCCTGGGAGTGACCCACGTTGTGGAAGGAAGCGTGCGCAAGTCGGGGGAGCGACTGCGCATCACCGCGCAGCTGGTCGACACGACCGACGGCTACCACCTGTGGTCGGAGCGCTACGACCGGGATCTCGACGATGTCTTCCAGGTCCAGGACGAGATCGCCCGCAGCATCGCCCGCGAGTTGGAGGTCCGGCTCACCGATCCGAGTGCGGCCCTCGAGCGGTCCCGCACTGATAACCTCGAGGCTTACGACTTCTACCTGAGGGGGCGGGTCTGCCTGGCCGAAATAGTGCCCGAGTCATGGACCCGTCGGGCGATCGAGTTGTTCAAGAAGGCGACTGAGTTGGACCCGACGTATGCTCCCGCCCACGCCGGGCTCGCCGCCGCCTACGATCAACTCAATAGGTTTGCTGGGCCGGGCGCCAAAGGACTGCTGGCGAAGGCAAGAGAGACGGCCCTTCGAGCGCTCGATCTCGATTCGACCCTCTCCGAGCCGCACACGATTCTGGGCTACATCGCGATGACCCACGATTGGGACCGTGAGGCGGCGCGTCAGCGGTTCGAGCGAGCCATCCAGGTGAACCCCAACGAGGCACGGGCGCACGGCATGTACGCCATATTCCTCCTGTATTTCGAGAAGCAGTTCGAGGAGGCTCTCGAAAGGGCCCGGCGGGCCGAGGAGCTCGATCCCCTCGACTGGGCGCCGAGGACTTTCCCTTGGTGGGTGCTCTGGGCCCAGGGTGAGTACGAGAGCTATCTGCAGGAAGCTCTGGAGGTCATAGAGCGGGAGCCGGAGCACGCTCAGCCTCACTACTGGGCAGGGACAGGCTACTTGCTGACGGGGCGCCCGAACGAGGCGATCTCCGAGTTCGGCAGGGCGGTCGACCTAGGCGGTCCGGCGCACTTCTACCTGAGCTATCTGGCTGTCGCGCACGCGCGGGCGGGAAACGCGTCGAAGGCGAGGGAGATCCTAGCCGAGTTCGAGGAACGGACCAGCAGAGGCGCGGCCCTTTCCTCCTGGCGGGCGCGGATACACGCCGCGCTGGGCGAGCGCGATGAAGCGCTGGATGCGTTGGAGAGTGCCTTCGAGGAGCACGACCGATCCCTCTTCCATGTGGCGAGCGACCCGCTCTTCGATGAGGTACGGTCGCATCCCAGGTTCACCGCTCTGTTCGGTAAGATGGGACTGGAGAAGTGGTGCTGATCATGAGTGATGGCGATTCGCGGCTCCGGGAGTTTCTGCTCGAGCTCAAGCGGCGAAGAGTCTACCGCGTCGCCGTTGTCTACGCGCTCGTTGCGTTCGTCATCTGGCAAGCCGCCGAGATCGCTTTTCCGGCTCTTCACCTGCCCGAGTGGACGCTCACCCTCGTCGTCGTCTTGACGCTCGTCGGCTTCCCCATCGCTCTCCTGCTTGCCTGGGCGTTCGAGATCACGCCCGAGGGAGTAGAGCGCACCGAGCCGCGCGCTGCCGAAGGGGTGTCGCCTCGACCACGTCGCGCGTTGGCCCCCGGGCTGGCCGGACTCGCCGTACTGGCGCTGGTTGTCGCCGCCGGCTGGTGGATGCTGCGCGAGCGGGGTGAGCCGCTCGACGAACGAAAGACGCTGGTAGTGCTGCCGTTCGAGAACCTGGGAACGCCGGAGGAGGAGTATTTCGCCGACGGGGTCACAGAGGAGATCACCAGCCGGCTGGCCCGGATCAGTGAGCTGGGCGTGATCGGGCGCACCAGCGCGATCCAGTACAAGGACACGGACAAGACGATAGGACAGATCGGCGAAGAGCTGGGAGTCGACTATCTCCTGGAGGGCACGGTCCGCTGGGAGAGAACGGGTGAGGGGGAAAGCCGCGTCCGGGTGACGCCCCAGCTCATCAAAGTGTCCGACGCGACGCACGTCTGGACGGAGCCCTACGAGGAGGCGCTCTCCGGGATCTTCCGAATCCAAACCGACATCGCCGAGCGGGTGGCCGCGGCCCTGGAGGTCACTCTGCTGGGCGCCGAGCGCGAGGCGTTGGAGGCCAGGCCCACGGATAATCTCGAGGCGTACGACTACTACTTGCGGGGCATTGATTATCACAGACGCGGGTTCCTCGAGCGGGAGATCCAGCTGGCGATTCAGATGTTCGAGAGAGCGGTCGAGCTCGACTCGACGTTCGCCCTGGCCCACGCGTGGCTCGGGTTCGAGCACACGGGGATGTACCACTTGTTCTGGGATCGTTCTGCCGAACGACTTGCCGAGGCCAGGGCAGCGCTGGATGAAGCGCTACGTCTCGATCCGGACCTGCCGGAAGCCCATTTGATGTTCTGCTTCTACCACTGGACTCTCCTGGAACACGATCGCGCGCTCGACCATTGCGCGGTCGCCCAACGCAGCCTGCCCAACGAGAGCGAGCTGTGGCGCTTCATGGGGTTGATCAAGATGTGGCAAGGGGAATTCGAGGAAGCACTGGAGTACGAGCGCAAAGCTCAGAACCTTGACCCGCGCTACGCTGTCCTCCCGATGAACGTCGGAGGAGTCCTCAGATGGATGCGCAGGTATCCAGAGGCGGAGCGCTCGTACGAACGCGCCATCGCTCTCCTGCCCGACTTCGGGGTCCTCTATGTGGAGCTGGCCTGCGTGTACTTGGCTTGGGACGGCACCACAGAGCGGGCACGGGCGGCGCTCGCGCGGGCCTCGCAGGCCGGGGCTTCTCCCGGTTGGCTGGGTCCGCTCTTGCAGGTTCAGTTCGAGCTGTTCGACAGGGACTACCCCGGTGCTCTAGACCAGCTCGCCCTTTGGGAGCGCGATTTCCTGGACGTGATCTACGTATTCGTCCCGCGAGCTCGGCTGTACGCGCAGGTCTACGGGCTTATCGGAGATCGTGAACGCGAGCGAGCGTACTACGACTCGGCGCGCGTCGTGGTCGAGGCCCGAATGGGGGAGCTGCAGGCCGATCCCCGGTTGCATAGCGCCCTCGGGATCGCCTACGCGGGCCTGGGCCGAGTCGAGGAAGCGATCCGCGAAGGGAGGATCGGCGTCGAGCTGGCGCCACGCGACAAAGACGCGGCCATGGGGCCGTACCGAATCTTAGAGCTCGCGCAGATCTACACGATGGTTGGGGAGTACGACGCCGCCGTCGAGCAGCTGGAGTACCTGCTTTCGGTTCCCGGGCCTCACTCGGCGGCCATGCTGCGAGTCGACCCGACCTGGGACGCGCTGCGCGACCACCCGCGCTTCCAGAGTTTGCTGGAGGGACATCGGTAGAGGATGAACGATCCCCCGTCTGCTCTGCGCAGCTTCTTGATCGAACTCAAACGCCGCCGCGTCTACCGCGTGGCGGCCGTCTACGCGGCCGTCGCCTTCGTCATCTGGCAGGCGGCGGACTTCGTCCTACCGGCGGCGCGACTCCCGGACTGGGCGCCGACCCTAGTGCTGATACTGACCGTCATCGGTTTCCCCATCGCACTCGCCCTGGCGTGGGCATTCGATATAACGGCGGAGGGCGTCAAGCGGACAGGCTCAACGGTCGCGGTATCGGCGGCAGGCGTCTCGGCGGACGGCGGCAAGAGGCTTGTCGTGTTGCCGTTCGAGAATCTGGGCCCACCCGAAGATGGGTACTTCGCCGACGGGATCACCGAAGAGATCACGAGCCGACTGGGCGAGCTCGGCGGTCTGGGCGTGATCGGGCGCACGAGCGCGATCCAGTACAAGAAGACCGACAAGCGCATCAGCGAGATCGGCGCGGAACTGGCCGTCGAGTACGTACTCGAGGGCACCGTCCGCTGGGAGAAGGCGACGGCGGGTGAGAGCCGCGTGCGCGTCACGCCTCAGCTCATCAGGGTTAGCGATGAGACTCACCTGTGGACGAAGCGGTACGATGCTGTGCTCTCCGGCATCTTCGGGATCCAGTCCGATATCGCGGAGCAGGTGGCCGGCGCGCTCGAGGTCTCATTGCTGGGCTCGGAGCGCCGGGCGCTGGAAGCGAGGCCGACCGAGAACCTCGAGGCTTACGACTACTACTTACGCGGTATCGACTATTTCAGGCGCGGGATGCTCGAACGTGACCTCCGGCTCGCGCTTCAGATGTTCGAGAAGGCGGTGGAGCTCGACGCGGGATTCGCCCTGGCTCACGCCCGAATCTCGTTCGTCCACACGCTGACGTGGCACCTTACCTTCGACTACACCGAGGAACGTCTGGGGCAGGCGAAGGTGGCGGTAGATGAGGCGCTCGAGCTGGACCCGCAGCTGGGCGAAGCACACCTCTCGCTCGCCGTGTACCACATCTCTCAGTTCCGTCACGAGCGTGCGGAGGAGGAGCTACGCATAGCCCGGAAGAGCCAGGCCAACAACAGCGAGTTTTGGCGGATGCTTGGCGCCGTGAAGTGGTGGCGCGGACAGTTCCGCGAAGCGCTGGAGGATATGCACGAAGCGCACAGGGTGGATCCAAGATACGCTGTACACCTGTTCAACATCGGGATGATTCACCGTCAACTACGAGAGTACGCCGAGGCCGAGCGCTACTACGAGCGTGCCATAGCGCTTTCGCCCGACGACGCCGTCTCGCAGAGCGACCTGGCTTCTCTATATCTTGCCTGGAAGGGTGACACGGGCACGGCACGCGAGAGGCTCGCTATCGCTGTGAGAGCGGGTGCCGGGTCGGGTTGGCTCACACCCCTCGTGCGGGTGCAGGTCGAGCTCTTCGATCGGGACTACCAGGCCGCGTTGGACCAGCTGAGCGCTTGGGAACACGATGCTCTCAACACGCTCCTCTGCTTCATACCCAGGGACCAGTTACGCGGGCAGATCTGCGGCCTCTTGGGAGATGGTCAGCGTGAGCGGAGCGCGTACGAGTCGGCTCGTGTCGCTGTCGAGTCGGCGCTGGAGCGGTCGGCGCAGGACGCCCGCTTGCACAGCGCTCTGGGGATCGCCTACGCGGGTCTGGGCCTGAAGGAGGACGCCCTGCAAGAGGGTGAGAAGGCGCTGGAACTGGACCCGCTGGACAAGGATGCCTGCGTCGGACCGAATCGCATCGCGGATCTCGCTCAGATATTGACTATGGTAGGCGAGCGCAATGCCGCGATCAAGCAACTGGAGCATCTCCTCTTGGTCCCGGGCTATCACTCGGCACAGCTGCTCAGTATCGATCCGACGTGGGATCCCTTGCGCGAGCACCCGCGCTTCCAGAAGCTGTTGGACGAGCATCGGTAGGCCCTGAGGGATTCCCGGTCCGGGGGGGACAGCAGAACCGGGCACATAATGGAGCGCGCGATTGCATCTAGGCGCTGTCGTGTTCAGATGATGCAAGACAAGACCTTCGTACGGCGTCTGAAAGAGCGCAAACTTGTCCAGTGGGCGCTTGCATATCTCGCCGCCGCGTTCGTCGTCTTCCAGTCGATCGAGGTGCTGGCGGAGCCCTGGGGCATAGGGCCGGGAATCCAGCGAGCCATCCACGTCCTACTGCTCATCGGTCTCTTGGTCGTCTTGATCGTCGCTTGGTACCACGGCGAGAGTGAACGGCAACGGGTGAGCGGGCCGGAACTGCTGATGATCGCCGTGCTGCTGGGCATCGCGGGACTCCTGGTCGCCCTTCTCGGACCGGGGGCAGGTGGAAGGCCCGAAGAGCGCGAACCGTCCGCGGTTAGCGTGTCTGAGTCGGCGCGCCCCTCAGTAGCAGCACTCCCGTTTGAGCATTGGAGTGGGCTCGAAGAAGACCGATGGTTCACCGACGGCATCCACGAGCAGATCCTCACGCAGCTCTCGAAGGTTGGCGGTTTGAGCGTCAGAGGCCGCACGTCGGCGATGGAATATCGTGACAGCCCCAAGAACCTTCGCGAGATCGGCCAGGAACTGAACGCCCGCTATTTGCTGGAGGGGAGCGTTTTCCGCGAGGGCGAGACGGTCAGGATCACCGTACAGCTCGTCGATGCGCAGCAGGACGAGCATTTGTGGGCCGAGAGCTACGACCGTGATCTCTCCGTTGAAAGCCTGCTCGACGTGCAGAGCGATATAGCGCAGCGCGTGACCCACGCTATGCAGGCGGAATTGACGCCGGCCGAGCGTGCCCGAATCGAGGCGCGGCCCACGGACAATCTGCAGGCATACAATCTCTACCTGCTCGGGCAGTATCACTGGAACAAGTTCGCGCAGGAGGATATCGAGAAGGCCATCGGTTACTACGAGCAAGCCATCGCAGCGGATCCGAGCTACGCGCTGGCTCACGCCGGACTCGGCGACGCCTACTTGATCCTGGCGCTTGGCCACGGAATAGGTGCTGCGGAACCGTCGGAGACAATACGGAGGGCTGAGGAGCTAGGGCGGAGGGCCCTGGAGCTCGATGAGGAGCTGTCCGAGGCGTATGTGGTCCTCGGAATGATCAAACACGCTTTCGACTACGAGTACGCCGAGGCTGAGAGAATGCTGCGGCGAGCGATCGAGCTCAGTCCCAGTAATGCTGGGGCACACACACGGCTGGGCTTGCTGCTGTGCGACCTGCGCCGCCACGATGAGGCAATAGCAACAGGTCGCAGGGCCCAGGAGCTTGATCCGCTGGCACCAATCATGTCAACGGATCTGGCTCGGAGCCTTATGGCTGCCGGTAGGTTCGATGAGGCGGTCGTTGAGACACGCGCTGTCATCGAGCGCGCCCCGGACTTCCGACTCGGACACTTGGCGCTTTGCGCAGCGCTGACGTTCAAAGGCGAGTATGCGGAGGCGATAGCGGCTTGTGAGACCGCGCGGAGCATGTCGGGAAACCCGGAGAATCTAGCCCGCCTCGCTGCGGCTCACGCGTTGGCAGGAAACGAGTCGGAGGTTCGTCTGATCGAGACTCAGATGAGGGAGATTGCGAGGCAGCGGTACGTCTCTCCGCTTGAGATGGGGCGGCTGTATGAAGGCGTAGGATAAGACCATCAGGCCATTGAGTGTTTGAGAAGAGGAGTGGAGACTCGGACCGGCTGGATCACCGAGATCGGCTCCGACCCGACGTTCGAGCACCT
>CP070812.1:2713359-2723433 GCA_020344015.1 Gemmatimonadota bacterium | reverse complement strand
GAGCCATAACGGCAGGGTGATCGACTGCGCACGGATCGCCACGGCAACTAGTAATCATTCGAGGAGACCGATGGTTGAAACCTCCCGAACCTGTCCACATTGCGGCGACCGTCTCAAGAAGTGGCTCGTCCCGGACGGCGCCACGTGGAGCGAGAAGTTCCTTTTCGTCTGCTTCAACGACGACTGCTCGTACTACCGGGAGGGATGGGAGTGGATGGAGCAGCAGTACAGTCAGCATGCGTCGTACAGATACATGGTCAATCCCACTACCGGCGCCTCGTCGATGATTCCGGTCTGGTCGGACTCCGCGACGCGGGAGATGATCGTGGAGGACGAAGAAGGAGAGAACGAATGACCGACGAGCAACGCCCCCAAACGCCCGAGGATCCCCGCGGCCGCCTGGAGGAGAAGATCCTGACCGATCACGCCAGGCTCGGACCTGACGACACGTTCAGGTTCGCCTGCCATCCCGGCGTCTCCTGCTTCAATAAGTGCTGCAGTGACGTGAACATCTTCCTGTCCCCGTACGACGTCCTGCGCCTGAAGCGACGCCTGGGGATGACATCGAGCGACTTCCTCGACAAGTACGCGCTGCTGCCCGTCCAGAAGGACATGAAGACCCCAGTCGTCATGCTGCGCATGAACGACGACGAGGTCCGGACCTGTCCGTTCTTGACCGACGGCGGCTGCGGCATCTACTCGGACCGGCCGTGGCCCTGCCGCATGTACCCGTTGGGGCTGGCGGCTCAAAAGGACACCCCGGACGGCTGGCGCGGCGACCGCTTCTACTTCCTCCTGCAGGAGGAGGGCTGCCGTGGATTTGAGGAGTCGCACCAATGGACGGTTCGCGAGTGGCTCGACGACCAGGGTATCGATGAGTACGACGAGTGGGGCGAGGCGTACAAGGAGTTGACGCTCCACGAGTTCTTCGCCGATGGCGGGGTCCTCTCCCCCCAGAAGATGCACATGCTCTTCACCGCGTGCTACGACCTGGAAAAGTTCCGGGAGTTCGTGTTCGACAGCACGCTGCTGCAGCGGTTCGATGTGGATGAGGACTTCGTCGAGGAGATGCGCCACGACGACGAGGCGCTGCTCCGCTTCGCGTTCCTCTGGCTGCGGTTCAGCCTCTTCGGCGAGCCGACCGTCAAGGCCAAGGCGGACGTAGTCGACGCCTTCAAGGGCAGCCTCGACAAGAGGGAGGTATTCAGAAGTCAGCCGGCCACGGCCCGCGACGAGGATAAAGCATGAGGGGAAACGGGAAGCGGGGAAAGGTCCTCGTGATCGGCGGCGGCATAAGCGGCATCACCGCCGCGATCGAGGCATCCGAAGCAGGTTGCGAGGTGGTGCTGGTAGAGAAGAACCCCTATTTGGGCGGCCGTGTGGCTCAGATGAGCCAGTACTTTCCCAAGCTCTGCCCACCGACCTGCGGCCTGGAGATCCACTTCCGTCGCATCAGGACCAGCCCGCGCATCCGCTGCCTGACGCTGTCTCAGGTAGAAAAGATCACCGGCGGCCCCGGAAACTACAAAGCCACCATCCAGCGTGGGCCACGCTTTGTGAACGCCAGGTGCACGGCCTGCGCCAAATGCGTCGAGGCCTGCCCCGTGGAACGCTCCGATGAGTTCAACCTCGGGATGGGGGTGACCAAGGCGATCTACCTGCCGTTCGAGATGGCTCATCCGCTGCAGTTTGTAATCGACGGTGGCGTGTGCCCAGGGTCCGAATGTGGGAAATGCGTGCCGGCATGTCCGTACGAGGCCATCGAGCTCGACATGCAGCCCGAGACGATCGAGCTGGACGTCCAAGCCGTGATCTGGGCGACGGGCTGGGACCCGTTCCCTGCCGAGCAGATCGAGAATCTGGGATTCGGCACATACCCGAACGTCATCACGAACCTGATGATGGAGCGCCTGGCCTCGGTCGGCGGGCCCACCGGCGGGGTAATCCAGCGGCCTTCCGACGGTAAGGAAATCGAGAGTATCGCGTTCGTGCAGTGCGCCGGCTCGCGTGACGAGAATTACCTCAAGCACTGCTCCGGGGTCTGCTGCCTGGGGTCTCTCAAGCAGGCGCGCTACGTCCGCGAGCAGTACCCCGACGCCCAGGTCTTCATCTTCTACATAGACATCCGGGCGCCGGGTCGGCTCGAGGACTTCTTCGCCGCAACCGAGAAGGATGAGAAGGTCACCCTGATCAAGGGCAAGGTGGCGAAGATAACCGAGGACGCGAGTGGAAACCTGGAAGTCGAGGCGGAAGACGCGCTCACCACAGAGCGGGTCGGTGAAAAGGTCGACCTCGTCGTGCTGGCGACCGGCCTGGTTCCGAACGGCGCAGGTGGGGTCGAGGTGGACGGCGGGTTGCGGACCGACGAGTTCGGATTCCTGACGACCGAACAGGAGCACCCGGATCTGCTGGCCGCCGGATGCGCCAAACGCCCCACGGAGGTGGCCACGTGTGTGAGAGACGCAACCGGCGTCGCGATGAAGGCCCTCAAAAGCTGCAGGGAGTGAAGGGTGGCTAAGAGAATCGCTGCCTACGTCTGTCGTGGCTGCGAAATCGGCGAGTCGCTGAACGTTGAGGAGCTGTGCGAGCTCGCAACGGGGGATTGCGAGGCCGATCTCTGTCGGGACCACGAGTGTCTCTGCGGCGATGCGGGTCTCGAACTGATCAAGAGTGACATCCGGGAGGGTGCCAACACGCTGGTCCTCGCCGCGTGCTCGCCCCGATTCAAGACCGACGAATTCACCTTCGACGGGTGTGTCAGCGAGAGGGTGAACCTGCGCGAGTTCGTGGTCTGGAGCCACGAGCCCAACGACGAAGACACCCAGATGCTGGCCGCCGATTACCTGCGCATCGGAATCGCTCGGGCGAAAAAGGCGGAGATCCCGGACCCGTTCGGTGAAAGCATCGACAAGAAGGTCCTGGTAGTGGGTGGCGGAGTGACCGGGATGGCGGCGGCGCTCGAAGCTGCCGGCGCCGGTTACGACGTCGTCCTGGTGGAGAAGGAGCCGCAACTGGGCGGCTGGGCGGGCAAGTTCGCCAAGCGCTTCCCCCTCAGCCCTCCGTATCGGGAGCTCGAACCGGTCGATCTCAGCGGGCGCATCGCCGAGGTCGAGGGCAACGAGCGGATCACCGTCCACACCGGCACGACCATTCAGGAGATCAAGGGTCAGCCCGGCCAGTTCGACGTCTCGGTCAAGGCCAACGGCTCGGGCTCGGCGTTCCGCGTCGGCGCTATCGTGCAGGCCACCGGCTGGAAGCCGTACGACGCCTCGCGCCTCGGCCACCTGGGATACGGCAGCAGTCCCGACGTGATCACCAACGTGGAGATGGAGGAACTGATCGCGGCAGGCGCGATCACGCGACCCAGCGACGGGAAGCCGGCCCGCCGGATCGCCTTTATCCAGTGCGCCGGCTCACGCGACGAGAATCACCTCCCCTACTGCTCCGCCGTCTGCTGTCGCGTCACGATCAAGCAGGCCATGGTCGCTCGGGAGTTCGACTCCGAGACCGAGGCCTACGTCCTCTACAAGGATATCCGCGCTCCTGGCCAGTACGAGGAGTTCTACCAGACGGCCCAGGACGATCCCGGGGTCTTCTTCACCAAGGCCGAGGTCGTCGGCGTCGAAAAAGCCGGTGACTATCTGCAGGTGGAGGCGGAGAACACCCTGTTGGGCGATCGGATTCGCATCGAGGCCGACCTCGTGGTCCTGGCTACCGGAATGGTGCCGGCGGCAGCCGACGGTGAGGGTGTCCGCCGGCTCACCGATGCCAAGGCGATCATCGAGAAGGGCGAAGCGGGCGCGCAACTGGAAGCGGCGAAGAAAACCTTCGAAGAACTGAAACACCTAGAAGGGACCGAGATTCTGAATCTGGACTATCGGCAGGGCCCGGACCTCCCGGTACTGAAATACGAATTCCCAGACTCACACTTTATCTGCTTCCCGTACGAAACCCGCCGCACCGGCATCTACGCCGCCGGATGCGTTCGGGCGCCCAACGATTCGCTGGTCTGCATGGAAGACGGCGCCGGCGTGGCGCTCAAGGCGGTTCAGAGCGTCGAGCTCGCCAGCCAGGGTACGGCGGTCCACCCCCGCTGGGGCGACATGTCGTACCCCGACTTCTTCATGCAACGCTGCACCCAGTGCAAGCGCTGCACCGAGGAATGTCCGTTCGGCACACTGAATGAGGACGAGAAGGGCACGCCGCTGCTCAACACCACCCGCTGTCGCCGCTGCGGCATCTGTCTGGGCTGCTGCCCCGAGCGGATCATCTCGTTCAAGGACTACTCGGTGGAGATCATCTCCTCGATGATCAAGTCGGTTGACATTCCCGACGAGTTCGAGGAGAAGCCTCGCCTGCTCGGGCTGATATGCGAGAACGACGCCTATCCGGCACTCGATGTCGCCGGACTGAAGCGCATCCAACACAGCGCCTTCATCAGGTTCATACCGGTCCGCTGCCTCGGCTCGATCAACACCGTCTGGGTGGCCGACGCTCTCTCCGGCGGCTTCGACGGCATTCTGCTGGTCGGCTGCAAGTCGGGCGACGACTACCAGTGCCACTTCATTCGTGGCAGCGAGCTGATGGGCACACGCAGCGAGAACATCCGTGAGAAGCTCAAGCAGCTCGCCTTGGAAGAAGAACGCGTTCGTCTGGAGCAGCTGGCCATTTCCGACTTCGAGAAGCTGCCCCAGATCATCAACGAGTTTGCAGAGCAAATCGATGAGATCGGGTTGAACCCGTTCAAGGGGTTCTAGGGAGCGCGGTGAGGATGGCCAACTCAACCTTGCTGGTACCGGACCGAAAATTCGTCGCAGCGATAATCGCAGCGGGCGGTGGCGGCCTAAAGAAGTGCTACCAGTGCGCCACCTGCTCCGTCGTCTGCGAGTTGGCGCCCGGCGACCGGCCCTTCCCGCGCAAAGAGATGATTTGGGCCCAGTGGGGGCTGAAGGATCGGTTGGTGGCCGACCCCGACGTCTGGCTCTGTCATCAGTGCAACGATTGCTCGCTCAAGTGTCCGCGCGACGCTCGCCCAGGTAACGTGCTGGCAGCGGTCCGCCAGCAGGCGGTGCAACACTATGCCGCGCCCAGGTTTCTCGGCCGCTGGATGAACAGCGGCAAGCTCCAAGCACCGCTGATGGCCCTCACCGCGGCGCTGCTCGCCCTGGCGCTGATGGTCCGCGAGCCGATCGAGAGTGCGCTGAACTTCGGGGAGCCCCACGGCTTCTACGCGGAGTTCTTCCCGCACTGGCTGCTCATCGGCTTCTTCGCGTTTTTCACCGTCCTCGCGATGCTGGCAGCCATCGTCGGGGTCGTTCGGTTGTGGCGCGCGATGAAAGAGACCGATGGTCTGTACGGTTCCCCGGCCCCCCCGGCCCCCCCGGCCCCCCCGGTCGGGGTGCTAAAGAGCATCGTTCGGGCCGTCGTTTCAATATTCGTCCACGACAAGTTCGCCAAGTGCAGCTCCCGGCCTTCACGTCGGATCACGCACCTGACGGCCTTCTATGGATTCGTGGCGCTCTACATCGTCACGGTCTGGGCAGTCCTCGACCTGTACGTGCTTCCACACATGGGAGTCGCATCCCTGTATCCGTTCGACCTGGCGCACCCTATGAAGGTCCTGGCCAACGTCGGCGGCGTGCTGCTGGTCTTCGGATGCGCGAAGGCTATCCTCGACCGGCTCCGCGACCCGAACGATGCCCAGACGACCACGGCGTTCGACTGGATATTCGTCTGGCTCCTGCTGGGAGTCGGCGTGACCGGCTTCGTGATTGAGACCCTGCGGTTTGCGATCGACCCAGTGGCGGAGTCGGCGATGGTGTCGATCGCCTACGGGCTCTACTTCGTACACCTGGTGCTCGTGTTTCAGCTCCTGGTGTATCTGCCGTACTCGAAATTCGCGCACCTGCTATACAGGACCACGGCTATGGTGTACGCGGAGCACACGGGGCGAACGAACGGTGCGCGGCCGCCGGCACGGTTGACCGAGCGCAGTTTGCCGAAACCCGAAACGCCGGCGGCCCTGGAGGGGTCCGCAGCCGGTAACTGAGATTCAGCAGGGAGGATCGCGGTAAGCCGGATCCTCCTGGAGATAGGACAGAAGAAGCACCCAACACACTCTTAGAGAGGGAAGAGAGATGTCGAAACTGATCAATCCGCATGGAAAAGAGCAGAAACTCAAGCCGTTGCTGCTCGAGGGTGGGGAGCTGAAGGAGGAGAAGAAGCGCGCCGAGACGCTTCGCAAGATCCCCATCACGTCCCGCGAAACGGGCGACGCCATCATGATGGGAATCGGAGGGTTTACGCCCCTGGATGGGTTTATGGGCGAAGCGGACTGGAAGGGCGTGGTCACGGACATGCAGATGACGGACGGCGTGTTCTGGCCCATCCCCGTTACCGTATCGGTCACCAAAGAAGAGGCGGACGCTATCGCGGCGGGTGAAGACGTGGCCCTGGTCGATGAAGCTCATAACACCGCCATGGCCATCATGACAGTGACCGAGAAGTACACCATCGACAAGGAGCTGGAGTGCAAGGAGGTCTTCAGAACCACCGATCCCGAGCACCCCGGCGTCGCTATGGTGCTGGAGCAGAAAGATGTGAACCTGGGCGGACCTGTCAGAGTCCTGAGCGAGAGCTTCTTCCCTGACGAGTTCCCAGGCATCTATCAACGCCCGGCGGAAGCCCGCGCGATCTTCACCGAACGCGGCTGGAGCTCGGTAGCAGCACTCCAGCTCCGTAACCCGATGCACAACTCTCACGCCTATCTGGCGAAGGTCGCTATCGAGGTCACGGACGGGGTCTACATTCACCAACTCCTGGGCGAGCTGAAACCAGGTGACATCCCCGCTGACGTGAGGGTGCGTTGCATTGACGCGCTGGTCCAGGGCTACTTCAGGCCGGAGCGCGTCGTGCAGGGCGGTTACCCGCTGGACATGCGTTATGCGGGTCCGCGAGAGGCGCTGCTGCACGCGGTGTTCCGCCAGAACTACGGCTGCAGCCATCTTATCGTGGGCAGAGATCACGCCGGTGTGGGCGATTACTACGGGCCTTTCGACGCGCAGGAGATCTTCGACGAGGTTCCAAAGGGTGCGCTGGGAACTCAGCCACTCAAGATGGATTGGACCTTCTACGATTACAAACTCGGCGAGATGGCTTCGATGAAGACCTCGCCGCACGAAGACAAAGCCGTCCTGGACGATGATGGAAACTACGTATCAGGTGCCCGGCTCCTCCTATCCGGAACCATGCTCCGCAAGATGCTCTCGGAAGGCAAGCCGGTTCCACCCGAGTTCAGCAAGCCCGAGGTCGTCGCGATACTGCGCGAATACTACGCGGGTCTCGACGAGAAGGTCGAAGTCAAGCTGCACGGTATGGCGACCGGTAAGGCGAAGAAGAAGAAGTAGAGGCCGAGTGTAAGGGCGACGTAATGGACCTCATCACCGTCACTAGGAAGAGCGGGCTGGTGTTCGAGTTCAACGTACGCGGACACACAGTGGCGAGCGACATGTCCGTGAGCGACGGGGGCACTGACGCCGCCCCTTCGCCCGCGGAACTGCTCGCCGGATCGCTAGGCGCATGCATCGCAATGATGGTGCAGGGCTACTGCGACAGGCACGGGTACACCGACGGCGAGGTCGGCGTCAGTCTCACACTCGAGCTCGCGGACGACCCCAAGCGCGTGGGTGCAATCGTCGTCGACGTCGAGCTGCCCGATGGGGTCCCCGAAGATCGCTGGGAGGCCATAAGACGTGTAGCAGAGAAATGCACAATCCACGAGACGTTCAGTCATCCACCGCGTGTGGATGTCGAGTTCATGTAGTCCGCGACTGAGCCGATAAGAACAAGGCGGCCTACAAAGGAGGGTTCTGATGGAAAAGAAGGAATTCGGTGGGAAGCTGATTGAGATCGATGAGGACGGGTTCATCCAAGATCCCGACGCCTGGGACCAGGGTGTTGCCGAGGACCTGGCGAAGACCGAGGGCGTCGACGCGATGACAGAGGAACATTGGAAGGTCGTCAACTACCTGCGCGAGTACTACCTCGAGTACAACATGGCGCCGATGATCCGCAAGCTCTGCAAGCAGACGGGCTTCAAGCTGAAGGAGATCTACGATCTGTTCCCCAGCGGGCCGGCAAAGGGCGCCTGTAAGGTAGCCGGGCTGCCGAAGCCGACCGGCTGTGTGTGATTCGGTTGCTGCGGGAGATCAGAGCATGACGCTCCGGCGGTTGTTGCAGGATAAGCGAGATACGATCGCCCGTGCCTGGCTCGAGTACGTATTGGCGACGTACCCCGGGGACTCAGCCGCTGTCTTCGCGCGCGAGAGGGACCCGTTCGCCAATCCCGTGGGCCAGACTCTGCGTGTGGGTACCGAACGTATTCTCGACGTTCTGCTCGACCGTACGGACGTAGGAGAGGTCCGCGAGCACCTGCTGGCGATCATGAAGATCAGAGCAGTGCAGCAGTTCGCCCCCTCCCAGGCCGTCGGGTTCGTCTTCCGCTTGCGGGAGATCGTGCGTGCGGAACTGGGAGGAGCGGCGGCGGATCCGCAGTTCTCGGCGGAACTCGCAGAGCTCGAGGCGCAAATCGACCGGCTGGCTCTGGTCGCCTTCGATACGTATGTCGAGTGCCGCGAGCAGATCTACCAGCTTCGCATCAACGAAGTGAAGCGACAGGTCTCCTGGATCATGGGCAAAGTGAACCAGCAGGATCCCGATCCGGAGCTTGTTCAAATCACCCGGAGCCCCAGGGGAGGTAACGTGGGGCGCGAGGATTTGCGATGAACGTGTTGGTCGCCTTAGTAGCTGTGGTCGGCCTCTTCCTGCTGGGAACCGTCGGCGGAACGCCGGGCATGGGCTGGGTACTCGGCGTTGTACTTCCCTACACCGCCCTGCTGCTCTTCGTCGGTGGGCTGGTCTACCGTGTCATGAGCTGGGCGAATGTACCCGTTCCCTTCCGCATTCCGACGACCAGCGGGCAGCAGAAAGCCCTCGATTGGATCCGGCAGGAGAGGCTGGAGAATCCGCACAACACGCTCCAGGTGATCGGAAGGATGGCGCTGGAGGTCCTGTTCTTCCGCTCGCTGCTCAAGAACACGAAGACGGAGTTGGTCGAGGGGCGCAGGCTAGTGTATGCGACCGACCTGGGGCTGTGGGCCGCGGCGCTTGCTATGCACTGGTCGATGTTGATCATTCTGCTGAGACACCTGCGGCTGTTCACGAACCCGGTGCCTTTCTTCGTGACCGCGCTGGAGCGGGCGGACGGGTTCATGGAGGTCGGCCTGCCGGTGTTCTTCATCACCACCGTGCTCTTCGTGGTGGCGCTGGCCTACCTGCTGTACAGAAGGCTGGCGAACGGCCAGGTGCGATACATCTCGCTGGTCGGCGATTACTTCCCGCTGTTCTTGCTGCTGGGAATCGGGGTCAGCGGCTTCTGGCTACGGCACCTGGACAAGACGGACATCGCCAGTGTCAAAGCGATGACGCTGGGGCTGGTACGCTTCGCGCCGGTGGTGCCTGAGTCGATCAGCCCGCTGTTCTACGGTCACCTGTTCCTGGTCTGCGTGCTGCTGGCGTACCTACCGTTCAGCAAGCTGGCTCATATGGCGGGCGTATTCCTGAGCCCGACCCGGAACATGGCGAACAACAACCGTGCGGTTAGACACGTCAACCCTTGGGACTACCCCGTCAAGGTTCACACGTACGAGGAGTACGAGGACGAGCTGAGAGAGAAAATGAAAACGGCCGGGATTCCGGTGGAGCGGCAATGAGGAAGCCAAAGCCGGATGAAATGGAGTACTACCAGCAGGAAGACCTGCTGAAGCTGGATTGGCGCCCGCCCAGGACATCGTGGATGGACACGCCGGTCGACTTCAGGCCGGGCACGTACATCTACCCGGGCAAGGCCAAGAACCTCAGGGTATTTGACCTGCCGAACCCAAGGGACTGGGCAGTCAACGACGAGGACTGGCAGCTTCCGGAGGACTGGAAGCTAATCGTCCTTGACGGGATGGCGGAGCGGCTGAGCAAGTATCGCGCCTTCAAGGTCTTCATGGACATCTGCGTGCGCTGCGG
>CP070812.1:2695565-2713259 GCA_020344015.1 Gemmatimonadota bacterium | reverse complement strand
GCCCAACTCGTCCAGCGTCGCTTTCGCCTTCTCCACCGTGGGCAGGTCGCTGGGGCTGCCGGTGAGGATGCCCACCAGGATCTTATCGCTCTTGGCCATTGTGCCTCCGGAAACCTTCTAACAAAAGCTTGAGCCGTGGCGGTCGTCCGAGCGTAATTTGGAGCGCGGGGCGGCGCAGCCGCCCTTCCTGCAAACTAGCCGCGCGACATGGATCGAGACGACCGCCTCGGCTCCCTGCTTTCTCAGGTAGACTCCGGAGGCACAATGGCCAAGAGCGATAAGATCCTGGTGGGCATCCTCACCGGCAGCCCCAGCGACCTGCCCACGGTGGAGAAGGCGAAAGCGACGCTGGACGAGTTGGGCGTGCCCAGCGAGATCAAGGTCCTCTCGGCGCACCGTACCCCCGACCTGGCGGTGGACTACGTGAAGGCGGCGGAGGCGGCGGGCGTCGAGGTGTTCATCGCCTGCGCTGGGATGGCGAACCACCTGGCCGGCACGGTGGCCGCTCACACGCTCAAGCCGGTGATCGGCGTGCCGCTGACCTCGGGCTCGTTGGGCGGCATGGACGCGCTGCTCTCCACCGTCCAGATGCCACCCGGCGTACCGGTAGCGACTGTTGCGGTGGATGGGGCGAATAACGCGGCGTTCTTGTCGGCGCGAGTTCTGTCGATCAAGTACCCCGAGTTCGGTGCGGCGCTGGAGGAGGCCCGCAAAGAGGGGCGCAAGCGCTACGAAGGGAGTTAAGGGGGAGCTAAGGGAGCGAGCGAGGAGTTACCTCGCCGTTGACCCAGACCGTCGCGACTCCGTCTTCGTACGCTCGCCGCCAGCCGGGTTGGGCGGCGAGCAGGTCGGCCCAGTCCGAGCCGCGGGGCAGCACGGCTACATCGGCCTCGGCCTGCCGTATCAGCTCGAGCCGGGAGGCCTCGGTCGCGTTCACATAGGCGGCGCGCCAGAACGCCTCGGGATAGACCTGGGTGCGGCCGTCCATCATCACCTGGTATTCGGGCCAGAGCTCGTAGATCAGATAGCCCCCCCAACCCATCTCGTTGACCAGACGCCCACTCATTCGTGGCACCGAATCGCGAACGAAGCGGGCCGCCGCCACGGGGTAGCTCGACTTCGACTCGAGATGGGGGTTCAGCTCCTCGCCGAAAGAGCGACTGATCAGGGTCTGGCCTGTGGACAGGGCCAGGCCCAGTACTAACCCTGCCGCCACGGCGCGAGCCCGGCGCGCCGTCACCGGCGCAACTCGCGGCCAGGCGCCGAAGCGGGCGGCCAGTGGTGCCAGGATCATCGCCGCCAGCGGCGCGTAGCGGCCGAGCGCCAGAAGGAGCACGACGGCGAGGGCTAGCAGGGCGAGGTCTGGCCGGTAGCGGGCCTTGAGGCGAAGGCGGTAAATCAGGCCCGCCAGCGGCCAACCCAACAGTATGAGAGAAGCGATGAGCACCAGCGGGCCCAGGCTGTAGAAAGGCCGCATCTCTACGATCGCGCCGCTCTTCACCATCACATCGCTCGTCATGTAGTGCCGGGCCACCTCGAGCAGTTGGAAGTCGAACGGGCTTACGGCGAGTGCCACGAGCACGGAGGTAGCGGCGGCTGCGATGCAGACGAGCGCCTCTCGTTCGCCGGAATACGTTCGCTTCGACCAGGCCCCGATGCTCCAGGCGAACAGCAGGGTCGGTATGAACAGAAAGTACAGGTGCAGGTTGGCGCAGAGGGCCGTGATCGGTACCAGGGCCATCAGCGCCGCCCAGCGTGGGCCGCCTCTGCGCATCCCGGCGACGGCCCAGACCGCGAACGCGCAGAACGGAAATGCGAAGGTTGCAGGTCTCATGCCGACGAACGGCAGCAGGAGCAAGGCAAAGACGAGCACGATCAACGCGCTCTTGAGTGAAGCTCGGCCTCGGCGGACCACCGCCAACGCGATGAGCAGCACGGTGGCGACGTAGCAGACGAGCGGCAACAGGAAGAGGGCGATGGCCCCGAGACTCCCCAGGGCACGCCGCATCCCCAACTCGGCGAGCCACGAATAGGGGATCCAGCGCTCGGGTCCTGAATTGTACGAGAAATCGTCGACCAGCGGACGTGGTCCGTCGGCCTCGACGAGCTCGGCGACCCGCAGATGCCAGAACAGATCGGGATCGACGGTCTGTGGCCCCAGGACGAAGAACGATGTCGCTACCAACGCTAGGGCGAACAGGAAGAGAGAGGTCGGGACGGGGCGGGAGGCTCGGCTGACCGATACGAGTCTTACCACGCTGCCCTCACCATCCTGCGACCACGACGGCCTTCTGTATGACCCAGAACGCGGCAGCCGCCGCCAATGACACCCAGAGCGTCACCAGCAGGTAGCCGAGCCGGCGATCGATCGACTGGAGCAGCTGCACCACGTCTTTAGTGGCCGGCGGCGGCGCCTTGGTCTCCCAGAGCAGCTTCCTCGTCAGTGCCATAGGGCCTCACCTCACAAGAATAGGACGTTCCACCAATCCCACGCCCGGCCCCGCTGCACCGCCGTCGACCATCCGGATGAAGATGCCCTCGACCTCGACATGGGCTGAAACGACGTGGACGTACGTGACTCGGAAGGCGGCTATGTCGGAGACCTCGAGGGCCACGCGACCGATGGGGTCCACCCGACTGTCCCAGAGGGGGGCCATAATCGGGATGCCGGGCAGGCCGTCCGGACTGTACACGCCAGTTGGGTTACAGGCGTCGGAAGCGTCGATATCGCCGCAGAGCGCCCTCATGCCCTGCCAGGTGGGTCCGAAGTTGGCCCCCGGTTTCGTCAGCAGCGAATCGCCAACGCCGACCAGGTCGGGGTTGCAGGTGGCGAGGTTTTGCGAGTAGGCGCCGGCTCCGATTATCGAGTCGTTGAGGACGGCGTAAGTACCGGTCGATGCGTCCCAATACGGCGGCAGGACGACCGCGTAGTAGAAGCTCGGAGCGTCCTCCGGGGCCTCGGCCGGTTTGATCACGAAGGTCTTGCCCAGCGCCAGAAGCCGTTCCGCCTCGGTGATCACACCGTCCTCGTCCGTGTCGATGAGTCCGCGGCCTACAGCTAGCGGCTTCTCGCAGGTCGTTTCCGTCACGGCCGCCGCGAACACGGAGTAGGCCTGTGCGCGGGCGCTCGTCAGCTGCGAACCGAGGATCCAGGCGACGAGATTGCTCGAGGACCGGGCGGTGCGCACGCGAATGGCGTTGGTGTTCCAAGGAAGAGCTTGTGGTTCGAACGTGCCGGCGAGAGTGTCCCAGACGCCGAACACAACCGCCGAGTCTCCGAGCATCGCTGCCGTGTCCGCCTTGTTGGCCAGGGCATAGGCGACAGCCGAGTCGGGGGCGCCCAGGGTGTCTCCCTGCAACACGCTGACCGCTGCAGCCAGTGCACCGGCATCTGCGGCGAGCTGCATCTGGTTTCGAGACACGATGAGCCGCGCCACATCGATGGCGACGGCCAGCATGGCGAATAGAGCCAGGAATAGGAAGGCCACCAGAACGAGGGTGGTCCCCTGCCTATCCCGTATCCAGCGAAACACTAAACCTCCCAGGCTCTAACGGGTGTCGCTTCACATAGATCCGCACGCGCTGCGACCCCGGGCGAATGGTGACCATCTTGCGTTTGGAGACCAGGCCGCCGCTCGCTCCCTCGTCCCTCGTCGCCACGACCCTTATGTGGATCTCCTGTTTGCCAGACCCGGCAAGCTCGCGCCCGCCCAGCAATCCACCGCCCGGTTCCGGCGCCCCTTGCCAGACCAACCAGCCGTCTAGATAGACCTGGACATAGTTGACCGACCAACTCGTGCCCAACCGGTCGATCAGATGCATGTCTAGCCGAGCGGTAGGTCGTGCCTGCTCGGGAGGCGCGGAGCGGCGCTGCGGCATCGACGCGCAGGCGAGCAGCGCTGAACCGACGAGGACGAGAACCGGCAAGCTGGCAAAACGTGCTGAGATCCTCATTCGACCACCCCAGAGAAGACCCTCGTGAGGATGATGATGGCGGGGCCAACCACGACTATGAACAGAGCGGGAAGAATGAACAGCACCATGGGAATGAGCATCTTGATCGGGGCCTTCGCGGCCGCCTCTTCCGCAGTTTGGCGTCGCTTGGTACGCATCTGCTCGGAATACAGCCGCAGGGTGCGTCCGATCGGCGTTCCCAGACGCTCAGACTGTATCAGCGTACTGACGAAGGTATTGACTTCTTGCACACCTGTACGGTGCGCGATCTCTCGCAAGGCCTCGATGCGGGGAACGCCGGCGTTGACCAGCTGAGTCACGACACGGAACTCCTGAGCGATATCGGGATGGGAAGTCGTCAGCTCGTCCGAGACCTTGAGGATCGCGGCGTCCAGTCCCAGACCCGCCTCGACGCACACGACCATGAGATCGAGTCCATCGGGCAGGTGCTTGCGGATCCGTTGCGCCCGTTGGCTCACCCGCCGGGCAAGAACGTAGGGCGGTGCGAAGATCGACAGGACGATGCCGCCGGCCGCCCACGTGGATGCCGTCTGCAGCGAGCTGCTCACCGCCATGCCGACCAAGAAGCCGAGCACCGGCAGCCCAACCAGCAGCATCACCCGAAGCGAGCTGTAGGTGAGCGGCGCCGAGCGGCCGCTGTAACCTGCGCGAACCAGCTTTATTCGCAGGTCGGCGCTATCGGGGAATAGGAAGGTGAATTGCTTGAAGACACTCTGGACCAGGCCTGTGAATTTGTCACCCGAGCTCGGGAAAGCCTTCGGATTGCGCTCCCGCGTTGCGCGCACCGCTCTCCGTAACGCCTGTTGGCGGCGCGAGTTCATCGCGAGGCCCACGGTCAGCACGAGCAACATCACGCTCAGGAAGACAGCTATCAGAACGAGTTCAAGCACGACGCCTCCTCAGAACTCGATGTCGGCCAGACGATGCATCACGGCGAAGCCCAGGACCTGGGCCACTACGGCGAACCCGAGCATGGCGCGGCCCATAGGCTCGAGATAGAGCGGCGCCACGAACTCCGGGTTCGCCACCAGCGTCAGCGCGGCGATGGCGATTGGCAGAAAGCCGAGGATCTTGGCCGAGAGCCGGACGTGCGCGGTGAGCGTCCGCAACTCGCCCTGGATGCGAAAACGCTCTCTCAGCATGGCGCTGATGTTCGTCAGCACCTCGCCGAGGTTACCGCCGGTCTCCCGCTGGATCAGCACGGCGGTGGCGAACATTCTGAGATCGACGCTCGGCAGGCGGTCGAGAAGACTGAGCAGAGCGCTCCTCACGTCCACTCCGAGGCGGTGCTCCTCGTGGAATCTCGCGAATTCCTCGCCCAAGGGAGCGGCCGTCTCACGGCCCACGAACTCCATGGCGGCCTGAAAACTGTAGCCGGCTCGCATGGCGTTCACCAGCATGTCGATTCCGTCCGGCAACTGCTCGTCGAATTTTTGTAGGCGCAGTCGTTTCTGTCGCCGGATGTAGACGTACGGTATGGAAGCTACCAGCAGCGCGAAGAGGATCGCCAACGGGCGACTCCCGAGCGCGGTGAGGCCGAGCAGGTACGCGGCGAGCCCCATGACGCCCGCGCCCAGCATGATCTCACTGGGTCGCTTGCTGACTCCGGCGATGCGCAGCTCCTGCCGCAGCCACTCCGTGTGGGAGAGCTGATCCAGCCAGTTGTTCAGGGCTGGTATCGCGCTTGCCGCGGTGTCGCGCCAGATCGAGACGTCCGGGTTCAGATCGTAGCCCGGCGTCTGGATGCGACGCTTGGCCGCAAGATACCGGGCGAGGGCGCGGCGATTGAGATAGGCATAGCCGGCGACGACTACACCAAAGGTGCCGAGAAATACGACGACGAGTAAGTACGGTAGCATTGTCAGGCGAACATCTCGCTGGGCAGCCGAATTCCCGAGACCTCCAGCTTGTCGGTGAACTGAGGCCGGGCACCGGATGCGACGAATTGGCCGACCACCTTGCCTTCGCTCGTAATGCCGCGACGGCTGTAGGTGAAAATCTCCTGCATCGTGACGATATCGCCCTCCATTGCAACGACCTCGGAGATGCTCGCGACCTTCCGGCTGCCATCGGAGAGCCGCGCGACCTGGATCACGACATCCAGCGCCGAGGCCATCTGCTCGCGCATCGCCCGCGGCGGCAGGTTGGTGCCGGCCATCAGGATCATCGTCTCCAGACGTGAGAGCGCATCGCGTGGCGAATTCGCGTGGATCGTGGTGAGCGAACCCTCATGGCCGGTGTTCATCGCCTGCAGCATGTCGAGCGCTTCGCCACTCCGGACCTCGCCGATGATTATCCGGTCGGGACGCATCCGCAGAGCGTTCTTCACCAGATCGCGTTGTACGACCTCGGCGGTCCCTTCCGCGTTCGGTGGACGGGTCTCGAGCCGTACGACGTGGGACTGCTGTAGCTGGAGCTCGGCTGCGTCCTCGATCGTTATCAGTCGCTCGCTTTCCGGGATGAACCGCGAGAGGCAGTTCAGCAGCGTCGTCTTGCCAGCACCTGTACCGCCCGAGATCACCACGTTGAGCCGTGCCTTGACGCAGCCCTCCAGCAAGTAAGCCATCGGCTCGTTCAGAGTCTCGTTCTCGAGCAGGTCCTCCATCACCAGCGGGTCGCGCCCGAAGCGACGGATCGAGAGTACCGGCCCCTCGAGCGACAGTGGCGGGATGATTACGTTGACGCGCGATCCATCTTGTAGGCGGGCGTCTACCATAGGCGACGACTCGTCCACCCGCCGCCCGATCCGACTGACGATGCGATCGATGACGGCCATCAGATGGGCGTAGTCTCGGAACTCGATCATGGGGACGCGGGAGAGCATACCTTGCCGCTCGACGTAGACCTGCTTGGGCCCGTTGACCAGGATGTCGCTGATGTGGGGATCACGGAAAAGCGGCTCGATCGGCCCCAGCCCCGTGACCTCATAGAGGATCCCCTCGATGACATCTTCGCGTTCGGCGCGGCTGAGCGGGATCGAGTCCTGTTGCAGAAGCTCCACGACCGCACTGCGGATCTCGTCGGCGATCTTCGTCTCGTCCTCGAGCTGTTCGAGCGCCGCGATGTCCAGGTGGTCGATCAGCTGGCGGTGCAACTTGAGCTTCAGTGCATTTATCGAATCGAGCTCGGCCGCACTCATAGCGCGCCGGCCATCCGATTTGGCGGACCGGCGGTCGGACGTCAAGCCGAAGGCGGCGACCCGGGGACGTAGGGGCATTGGCTACCGCCTCTTCGATTTGAGGAGCATGCGGCGCATCCGCGCCCCCAACTGTGGCCGCTTCCCGGCTTTCTCCGGGCTGTTGAGCGTCACCGCCAGGCGCTCGTAACTCTGGGACAGTTTCGCTCGCGGTGTAGCCGCTGCAAACGGCCTGCCGCGTGTGATGGCGTCGTCAGCTGCCTTGTAGTCGTTCGGCAGTCGCCAGATGACCGGTCGCTTGAATGTCTTCTCGACATCGCGGACCTGTAACACATCGCTCGTCTGGTGTCGGTTCACGACCAGATAGGTCTTGGCGTCCGCGAGTCCAATCTGTGCGAAAGTGTCCAACACGCGCTGCAGTTGCCTTACGGCCGGTACGCTCAACGTCGTCAGCAGCAGGATCTTGTCTGCCGACTCCAAGATTCCGAGTGTGCGGCTGGTGAGCTGGTGCTCGCAGTCGATCACGACGAAGTCGAACGCGCGCCGCAACTGCGCGATCAGTCGGATCATGTCGTCTCCGCTGACGGTGCTGGCGTCGGTCGCATGACCCGGCTCGGCGAGGACCCACACTCCCGTCGAGTGTTGACTCATGACCTTCTCGAGCAGCTGAGTGTCGAGACGGTCCTCTTTACCGAGAAGGTCGGCGATTGTGTAGCGCGGGTTCATATCGAGGAACACGTTGATATCTCCGCCGTGCATCACAGCGTCTACGACCGCCACCCGGTCGTTCTTGTGCTTCCGCGCCAGTGTACACGCCAGATTGACTGCTACGGTCGTGCTACCCAGACCGCCCTTTGGACTGTAGACCGCGTAGACCTGCCCCGCGGCCTGCTGTTGAGGCACCATCGATCTGACCACCCGCTCGACCGCCGCGCCGAACTCCTCGGAGGAGACGGGTTGCACCAGGAACTCACTGGCCCCGGCCCGCAGTGTTCGCAGGATGAGGTCGGCCTCCGCCTCTTGGGCGGTGACGATTACCCGCGTGTTCTGCTCTGAGGCGAGCTTTTCGATACGCTCGACGACCGAGTCGCCGTTCTCGCCGAGATGCAGGACGAGCAGGTCGGCGGTTTGCGTCTGGGCGTCCATCATTCCCTGCATCTGCTCGGGACTGTCCAGCGCTGCCGCTACGCGGAAGCCGCGGGCCTCGAGCTGTCGAGCCATCGACGACTGAACCTCAGACGAAGGATCGACGATGAGTGCCGTCCAGCCGTTTTCGGCCAACTTGCCAACGTTCTTTTGCCTCACTTGCCGCCTCCAGATTCCGCGTCCGGTTCAGCGTCCTCTTCGCCGGGCGGTGCCGGTGGTTCGGGCGCATTCATTGGGTCGATCACCAGTGGCTGCACGAGGACGAGCAGTTCGGTTTCGTCGTTCACCCAACGTTGGCTCGAGAACAACAGACCGAGCAGTGGAATGTCCTTGAGGAAAGGCACGCCGGTCACGAGTTTCTGACGTTCGGAGCTCAAGAGCCCGGCGATCGCCAACGTCTGGCCCTGGCGCAGATCCACCGTTGTCGAGGCGCGCCGCGTGCGGAAAGCCGGGATCTCGAATCCGGCGGTAACGATCGCGTTGGAGAAGTCGATCGCGGAGACCTCCGGCTCTATCCTGAGCTTGATCAGTTCAGACGAGAGTATCTCAGGCTCGAAAGACAGGCGGACCCCGAACTCGCGGTACTGGATCGCGATCGACTGTAGGCCGCCAACCGACGTCGGCTGGGCGATAGGTATCGGGACCTCACCGCCCGCCAGGAAGGTCGCCTGTTCGCCATTCGCCGCGATCAAGTTGGGCTCGGCAAGAAGCCTGAAGTGGCCCTCCTGCTCGGCGATCTCCAACAAGCCCGCCAGGTTCTCGACCTCGCCGATCGACAGTATCGTGGCGAACTGGCCGGCTTCGCGTATGTCCGGCTCGCCCGCCTCGTCGGTCGCCGGGCGCGTGGAGAAATTGCCGGTACCCACCCGGGTGTGCTGGTCGCGCCACAGGAACGACGCGCCTATCTCGCGCAGGAAGTCTCTGCTGACCTCGGCAAAGCGGACCTGGAGTATCACCTGCATCCGGTCGGTCGGCGAGTGAACTGACACCCGGAAGTGGAACTTCTGCCCATCCGTCTGCCAGATGATCAGGTCCGTCAGACCCGAAGCCAGGGCGTTGACCACCATCTCGCGCTCGCCGATGATGAGGACGTCCGCGACTTCCGGATTGGCGACGGAGACGCGCTGGATCGCCTGCCGAGTCGTCATCGGGATAGAACGGCCAATCGCCATGTCTACCGGGGTCACCGTCTCGCCCTGGACGACCTGGGCCGACGCGACGGGGGCGAAGGCGCCGAGGGCCGAGACGAGCGCCAGAGCCCACAGCGGGGGTAGCGGCGGGACCCGCAGCCCAGGCCACGGGTGATCTAATCGCTGTAACGTCCTTGCTAGTCCGCTCACAACGGTCGCTCCTGTGCGTTTCTATCGGTTGCCCCCGCCGCCGCCGGTACCCGTAGTGTCGGCCCTGGTGCTGTCGCGGCCGACCTCTTGCTCGCTCAGTCGAGTCCCTCGGTATATCTGAACCGTTCGTGTGTCTGCCTCCGGCTCCGGCTCGACGACCGGCCGCGTCGGCGTCTGCCGGCGCACCGGCCGCGGCGTCGTCGGCGGTCGGAGGACCGCGATCCCGGCCAGGACCTGCTCCCTCGTCGCCCCCGGGGTCACGGGCAGGTCGGGGTCGCCGTAGCTTCTCAGCGCCAGCGAGAGGGTGCCCTGGTTCATCGCTACGGCCAGAACCTCGGCCTCTTCAGGCGTGACCTCGACGGTGAGGGCGCTCGAGATGATCGGCTTGCTCGGATCGCCGCGCTCCATCTGCGTGCCCACCGAAAGCACTCGCATGTTCTGCAGGATGATCTTCCCGATCGGCTGTGACCGTCCGCCCCGCTGGGCGTCCATAGTGACGAGGACGTCAACGCGGCTGTCGGGTCGGATCAGTCCGGTGATGCCGACGATGTCGCTCACGCGAATGGCCATGGCGCGATGGCCGGGCGATATCTTGACCTCCATACCTGGCTGCGCGCCCACGGGAGCCAGCTTCCAGTCGATGACCGGCTCGCCCGGGTAGATCCGGGAACGCGCCACGCGAGCGACGACGCTGTCCTCAACGGGGAAGCTGCCCTCGGGTACCGCATCGACGGGGAAGTAGCGAACCGCCAACTGGCTCCGCTCTACCGCGTGGCCCTCGGCGATCTCCCCGGTGGCGATCACAACGGGCGTCGTATCGATCCGCCCGAGCTGTGCGGCCGCCTGCCGCTGGGCGCTTACGAACCTGTAAACGCCATACGCCGCGCCCGCACCGAGCAACAGCGCCACAACGAATACAATCGTGAACCTGGTCTCAGACATACCGCTAAGCTCCACTTCCCTGGGTCTTGGCGCCCGCTACGGCACCGGTGCTCGCTCCCATTTCATGATCGCCTGGCGACTGATGTTCACGTCGCTGAGTCCCAAGAGGTTCGGGAGCGGCGTCAGGAACTCGAAGGGGTAATCGCTGATAGCCACGCGAACGCGTCCTTCTGCTTCGAAAGTGACATCGATCTGCGTATCCAGCACCGTATCGCCGGCGAACGAGAGAGCGAAATCCTTGACGACTTGCCTGACTTCGTCCTGACGCACTATTGGGTCGTCGAGGCTCGACGCGTAACGTGCGCCCTCCCGAACCGCGGCTGTAAGGTCGTTGAGAGTGTAGTAAGCGCGGCTGAAGTCGATCACCGCGAAGACGATTATGAAGAGCAACGGCGCGACGAGGGCGAACTCCAGCGCCGCGGACCCCTGCTCATCGTGGCATCGTCCTCCAGACCTTAGCCTCATTCTCTTTCGACACTTCCTCTCGCTACAGTTGACCGCTGAGCAGCATCTCCGTCAGCAGGCCCGCCAGTATCGCCACCGCGTACGGCATGCCACGTTCGCGAACCGCTTCCTCGGTCCCCGGCGAAAACCGCCTCATGACTCGGAACTGCAACAGCTGTACCTGCATCGCATCCAGCGCGAATCGGCGCCGCTTCGCCAGCAGGTAGACGAGGCCCATGAGCCCTCCGGCTAGGGCCGCGGCCAGGCTCACCCTGAACGTTGCCAGCGGGCCGAGCCAGGCACCCATCGCCGCCACCAGTTTGACATCGGCCGCTCCTACCCAGCGTAGCGCGAACGGCCCCATCCAGATCGCGAGCCCGACCGCCAGGCCGCCGGATGCGGCCAGCAGACCGCTGGTCGGGCCCGCCAGACCGAGTCGGGCTGCGAGGCCGAGTCCCAGGATCGTTAACAGCAGGCCGTTAGGAATGCGGCCGAACCGCACATCGAACAGGACTGCTACGCCGACCAGGGCGACCAGAAACAGCCCGAGCTCAGGTGGCAGCGACACCGCGCGCCTCCGGATGCCCGTGCCGCACGACGGCTACTCGCAGCTGCCGTCCGGGCAGTTCGCGACCCGGTTCGTGATCTTGTTGAAGAAGTTGCCGATCTCGTCGCTGAACAGGTTAAACACCGTGACCAGCCCGAGCGCTACGAGCGCCACGAGCAGACCGTACTCGATGGCGACCTCGGCCTCGTCTTCGTTCCAGAGACGCCGGAACAGGTCTGTGATCCTCTTCATTTCCGTTTCCTCCTTAGGAGCGGGTCGTTGTCCGCCGTCAGCACGGCGGAGGGCACAGTCACCGGCGCGATCGCCAGGCGCGGTATCATCGATCATCGAGTCTGCGACTCGAAGTAAACGCATTCTTTCCTTCCTGCTCTCGAGCTAGCATCCCGTCCAGAAGCTCCAGAACCCTGGCGGGTGGTGCATCGCGTGGGATACACATCGCGGCGCCGGCTTCCAATGCTGCGCCGTCGGTCGAACCGGCCGTCTGCGGCGTCAGCGCAATGATCTCGATGTCATGATCGCCGGCGAGCTCCGCAAAGCGCCTGCATATCTGTACGCCATCGACGTCCTGCAGACTCAGGTCGAACATGACTATCCTGGGTCGCCATTCGCCGACCAGGAGCAGCGCGTCGACGCCGCGCGTCGTGCCGCGGAACTCGTAGCGGTCCGGCGCGGCCAGGAACGCTTCGGCCAGCCGGCCGAGATCTTCGGCGTCGCTATGCACGACGAGGACACGGATCCTACTGTTCTGACATAGGCTCGCCGGCACGTGCATTCCAATCCGCTCCAGGAACCGCACGAGGTCGGACGCGGCAACGCGGCGGTGGCCGCCTGGCGTTGTGTGCCCGGGCAAGGAGCCCTCGTCGATCCACTTCGCGATGGTCATCGGACTGACCTGACAGATTCGAGCGACCGTCCCTGTGCTTAGGTACTTTTCCACCTGATCCACCACTCTTGCTGTGGTCGGGGACTGCTCTGTCTGGGATTCGCTGAGCGAGCGGAGTGTTCTGACCACTCCGACTGGGCGGGCCGTGGTGCAACCTGTGTGCCGCCTGCCGATTCTCAGAAACCCCAATAAACGAGACAACTCTCAGCGATCCTCTTTTCCCAATTAGCCTGTGGTGTTGCGGGAACCCACCATCGGCCGGCCCATTGGGGCCGCTCCGTCGGCGCCAGACCAGGTTCGGAGGAAACCCAGGAGTGCGCGTCGCATCGTCAGGGTCCGCGGTATGCCTGCGCCGGTTGTAGAACGGGCGCCACATATCGACCGGCGCGGCAGCTCGAGAGGTCCTTCAGGGCAAGCAGAATAAGGAAAGCCGCCGAAGCGGGTCTTGCGCACAATTAGTGCGTGTCACACCGCTCGACGGTCTACGATCGCCGACTCTCTGCACACCACCCACACTCGGAATGAAGATGATGGACAGACTATCGAGCCCGCCCAGCCGCATCGTGACGGTCCTGACCTTCACCTTGCTGTTTGCAACCGCGCTGCGGCTCGCCGCTCAGTCGGCGGACGAGGGGGAGCGGGAGCGGATTCAGGCCAGGATCAGTGAGCTCGAAGCGCAGCTGCTCGTTGCGGACCATGCGGACGACATATACGCTGAGCTGACCCGGCTCCGCTCGCGCCTGGTCGATGGGGACTTCGGGCCTGGTGATGCAGTCGCGATCGAGGTGGTCGGTGACTCAGCGCTCACCGACACCTTCACGGTCGAGGTGCTTCGGGAGCTTCGCCTGCCCGGCCTCGAGCCCCTCGATCTGACCGGTGTGCTGGTCGACGAGTTGCAGCCTTACCTGGAAGCGCATGTGAGTCGCTTTGTCCGCGACCCTACCGTGGTTGCCCACCCACTCATCAGGGTGGCCGTGACCGGAGCCGTATCGTCGCCGGGCTACTACATGGTCAGACCCGAGACCCCGGCGCTAGACGTCTTCGGTGCCGCCGGAGGCTTCAACAACCTCGCCAAGACCAACGATGTCGAGTTGCGACGCTCGGGTAAGGAGATTGTCGATTCGAAGGAGCTGAGACAGGCGATGGCGGCCGGCTGGTCGCTCCAGCAGCTCGAGGTACGCTCGGCCGACGAATTTCACGTGCCTGAGAAGCCCAGACCGATGACCACCCGGGAGTGGGTCATGACGGTCACCGGCCTGGTCGGAGTGGGTTTGGCGCTCTTCGCGGTGTTCAACTGAGCTGACGTTATGGAAACCTGGGCGAGTGGGAGCCAGTCGGCCGCGCTGGGTGCAGCGTCCGCAGCCGCCAGAGAAGCGGGCGAAGCGGGGGCCAAGCTCGTTGCTGTCGGTGGCGGCGATTTGCCGATATTGCAGCTCCGGGTGCCGCCCTACGGCTTCGGCGCACGCGCTCTCAACGTGATGATCGCGACGGCCGCGTTCTTCGCCCTGGCACCGGTCATCGCCTTCATCGCCTGGGCCATCAAGCTCTCTTCGCCGGGGCCCGCCTTCTACATGCAGGACCGGATCGGGATGGACCGGCGCAACGGATCGGCAGGCTCGCGCGCAGCCGAGCGCCGGGCCAGGGACCTCGGAGGACGGCCGTTCCGCATGTACAAGTTCAGGACGATGCGGGTGGGCGCCGAGCGAGAGACCGGGCCCGTGTGGGCGAAGCCGGGTGACAACCGGGTCACACCGCTTGGACGTCTTCTGCGTCGTACGCGCCTGGATGAGCTGCCGCAGTTGTGGAACGTGGTGCGCGGCGACATGAACATAGTCGGCCCCCGGCCCGAGCGGCCGACCCTCGTCGCCTACCTCTCCCAGGAGGTGGACGGCTATACGCTGCGTCATCGAGTGCGGCCCGGGATCACCGGTTGGGCGCAGGTCCACCAGGCGTACGATACGACGCTCCAGAGCGTGCGCTGCAAGCTGATGTACGACCTCGACTACATAGAACGTCGTTCAGTGATCTTCGACCTCGGGGTCATGCTCAAGACCATTCCGGCCATTTTCAGGAAGAGGGGCGGTTGGTGAAGGCTCAAGAGCAGAGACACGGTGCCTCCTGGATCCCTGGTCCGATTGTGGAGGCATTGCTGAAAGGGGAACGGGCAGTGGAAGACAATCCGTTTGTGGTTCTCGGTGGGAACGGCAATTGGCCGAGTGGCGCCGTCGAGGCGCTGCTACGTGGGCGGGGCTATAAGCTGCGAAGCATGGTCGAGCTGGCGGAGATGGTGAGGGTGATCCACAAAGAAGAGCCCGACCTCATTATTCTGGCTCGGGGGATGCGCGGTGGCGACCCTCTTGGACTGTGCCGTAACCTGCGCGGCAGACGCTGGCTGGCCACGACGCCCATCTTCTATCTCTGTTCCGAAGGACGCGCCGAGGAAGCCTCCGCCTTGGAGGCCGGCGCCTGGGACGCGGTCAAGTGCCCGCCCGATCCCGAGCTCTTCCTGGCCCGGGTCGAAAACGCCGTCCAGATGAAGCGCAAGGCGGACGAGGCGCTCCGGCTTGGCCTGATCGATCAGATGACGGGCTGCTACAACAGGGCCGGCCTCATGGCCCGGCTGGAGGAGGAGATCCTCCATGCACGGCGCCACAAGGAACCTCTGGCATGCCTCGTCGTCGCGCTCGAGCCGTTCCCCAGAGTGATCGAGACCGTCGGCGATCCCGAGGCTAGCGAGGCCGCTTTCCTCGCTGCGGCGCGCATCCTTCGCCAGGGCAGCCGCAGAACCGACATTCTGGCGCGTCACGAGGAGTACGAGTTCGCGATCGTCGCTCCCGCGACGGGCCGCGCAGGGGTCCGCAAGCTGGTCAACCGAATCAACGACGCGTTCGCTAACTCACCGGTGAGGGTGCGCGCCAAAGGTCAGGCGAGCCCGTTTCGGCCGATCATCGGCATCACCGTGCGCGCCTCCTGGCCCGGCGATGAGGAGACGCCCGAGACGCTGATCGATGAAGCGTCCGAGGCGCTGGCTTTGGCCAGACAGTGGGGGTCGGGACACCGGATCTACTCGCAAGTCAACGGAGCGAACGCCTCGTAGGGCGCCGGCAGAGTGAGCCCGCCAAGCGAGCCGGTTGCACCGCGGTGGCCTGGCCCCCATACCAGTTGTCCCTTCCCCCGCCTGCTGAAAGTCGTTTGGGGCGTCCGTCTTACCGTCCCTGTGGGGCAGAAGCCACAGGCGTGTTAGCCGGGCGGGGGGCAATGGTCGTAACCTGCTGAGCCACAAGGGCTTAGCCTCTTGGGACCCACCGCGGCGTTTCTTGCTGCGGGAAGGGGCCGACGATGTGTGTTCTACCAGCCTGGTGGTACTCACAGGCACGGAGTGCGCCTGGATGAATCGAGAGTCAACAACGACGCCGCGCATCAAACCCAACGGAGGCGGTCCGCGCTGGTACGCGTTGTACACGCGGGCCCGGCACGAGAAGCAGGTCGACGCGCGTCTTCAGCAGCGTGGGATCGAGGCTTATCTGCCGCTCATCCCACGGGAGCGACAGTGGCACGACCGGAAGAAGATCGTTCCGTTGCCGCTATTCCCCAGCTACGTCTTTGCCCGCGTTGCCGGTAACGCCCTACCTCCCGCGCTGAGCACGCCGGGCGTGGCCAGCGTCGTTCGCTTGAACGGCGAACCCGCGCCGATCTCGGACGAGGAGATCGAGAACGTGCGGCGCTTTGCCGTGGCGGTCACCGAGACGGGCCTCGAGCCGCAACCAACACCGCTGGTTGACGAGGGCCAGTCCGTTCGGATCGTTTCCGGACCTCTCAGTGGAGTGGAGGGGCTGGTGGTGGAGCGCCGGGGCCGCTGGCGGGCGCTGGTCCAGGTAGGTGTCCGGGCCATCGGCCAGGGTCTGAAGATCGAGCTCGACGTCCGATCCCTCAAACCGATCGCGGGGAGCTGACCTCCTGTGACCGTTCGAACCACGGACTTCCTGGTCATCGGCGGCGGCGTCATGGGGCTCAACCTGGCCCTGGAAGCACGGCGGCGGCACCCGGACGCCGCCGTGACGCTGATCGAGAAGGAGGCCGCCTGCGGCCGCCACGCCAGTGGACGCAACAGCGGGGTGTTGCATGCGGGGTTTTACTACGCCGCCGACAGCCTGAAGGCGCGGTTCACCCGGGATGGAAACCGGGAGTTGACCGCCTACTGCGAGGAACGCGGGCTTCCCATCAACCGTTGCGGCAAGCTGGTCGTCGCACGCGACGAGAGCGAGCTGGCGGGGCTGGACGAGCTGCTCCGCCGCGCCCGGGTGAACGGCGTGGAGATGTACGAGGTCACGGCGGCGGAGGCGCGGGAACTCGAGCCCCGCATCCGAGCCCATGGACGGGCGCTCTTCAGCCCGACGACCAGCTCGGTGGACCCCGGCGCCGTGATGGCCTCCTTGGCCGACGATGCTAAGCGGGCCGGCGTGGAAACTCTCACCGGCACCGCCTTCGTTCGTCGGGCGGCGGACTGGGTGGAGACGACGACGGGCCGGATTTCGGCCGGCTACGTGGTGAATGCCGCCGGACTGTACGCCGACCGAATAGCGCGGCGCTATGGGTTCTCCGAGGACTATCGCATCCTACCCTTCAAGGGGCTTTACCTCTACGCCGAAAGCGGGCCGCGCCTGCTACGACACATCTATCCGGTGCCCGAGCTCCGCTATCCGTTCCTGGGCGTCCACTTCACGGTCACGGTGGACGGCCGGACCAAGATCGGGCCCACGGCGATCCCGGCGCTATGGCGGGAGAACTACAGCGGCCTGGGCAACTTCAGGGTCTCGGAGTTCCTGGAGATCGCCCGTCGCGGGGCGGGGCTCTGGCTGGGTAACGCCTTCGACTTCCGCAAGCTGGCGCTCCACGAGCTGCGCAAAGGCTCGCGCAGGCGGCTTGTTCGCTTGGCGTCGCGGTTCCTAAGCGAGCCGCTGGATCACCGAAGGTGGCGCTGGGGTGCGCCGGGCATCCGAGCGCAGCTGGTCGACGTTCGCGCGCGCCGGCTGGAGATGGACTTCCGCTTCGAGGGCGATGATCGCTCGTTCCACGTCTTGAACGCCGTGTCGCCGGCCTTCACCTGCGCGATGCCGTTTACGCGGTACCTGTTCGACCGAATAGACGAACTGTTGGGACACCCGCTGGGGAGGCAGCATCGGGGCATGGCCGCTCGGGCCACGCGGTCGGGGGATCCGCGTGGAGAACGGGCGGCCGCCTCCCCGGCGGCGGAGGGGTT
>CP070812.1:2644655-2695465 GCA_020344015.1 Gemmatimonadota bacterium | reverse complement strand
TCGTGTATCGGTTCGGCGCGAGTTGCGGGGTGGTCCGCCGGAGGAGGAGCGCGTCGAGCGATCCCAGGATGGCGAATCGTCGGCGGAGCTGACCCGCGCCTTCCCCGTCGAGGTCGCAGGACCCCGGGGGCGCCTGGCGCCCCAGGAACTGGAGCAGTTGCTGGCCGCCATGCTGGTGCGCGACCGCGAGCTGGTAACAATGCACCGCGACCTGCTGGAGCTGCTCGAGAAGCTGATCCACACTCTCGGCTCGCTGGCCGGTAGCCCGGCCTGGAAACACGTTGACCGTCTCGAGCCAGCGATCCCGCCGCCTCGGCACGACCCGGGGATTGTCGATCGAGGCGGGTCGGACGCGGAGGAGCAACAGACTGCCGGCCCACTCGAGCTCGAGCGACTGCGTGAGAGCCTCCAGCGCGAGCGCGAGACGGTAGAGCGACTGCGCCGTGCGCGCCTCGAGCTGGAGCAGCGACTCGCCCGCCTCGAGAGGGAAGAGGGGAAGGGGAAACGAAGAAAGCGTAGATAGTGCTGGGAATTCTCGAATGTCGATTCGGGGACCAGTGCAACTAGGGGAGGTCGGGAGGTAAAGATGTGCCCTGCCGTGGCGCTTCTAAACTTCCCCACCTCCCCTGTTCTACTGGTCCCCTGATCGACATTCGAGAATTCCCGAACGACTTGCCAATTGACCAATCGAACTTCCCATCTATCTCCGCCAGAATTCCGGGTGGAACAGCACCAGCACCGTGTAGATCTCCAGCCGCCCGAGCAGCATCAGCAGTCCGAGAATCAGTTTCCCCAGCCCGGGCATCCAGGCGTAGTGCCCCGCCGGGCCGACGTTTGCGAGGCCGGGCCCGATGTTCCCGATCGCGGCCGCCGAGGCGCCCGCCGCGGTGACCAGGTCCACTCCCAGCGCCGTAAGCAGGAAAGCGCCGACGATAAACGAAGCCACGAACAGGAGCAGGAAAGCGAGGATGTTGAGTATCACGCCTTCCGGCACGACCTTGCCGCCCACGCGTGTCACGATGACCGCGCGCGGGTGGAGGTGCTTGCGTAGCTCCACCATCCCCTGCTTCAAGGCCGCCCACAGACGCAGCGTCTTCATGCCGCCGCCCGTCGAGCCCGCCATCCCGCCCACGAACATCAAGAAGAGCAACACCACCTGCGTGACCGCCGGCCAGGTCACGTAGTCGGCTGTAGCGAAGCCCGTCGTCGTGCCGATCGAAACCACTTGGAAGGCTGAAGCTCGGAATGTCTCCTCGATCGAATTGTAGGTCCCGGCAACGAAATTGGCGGTCAGCACGACGGTGAGCGCGCCCAGCAGCAGTAGGGAATAGAACCGCCACTCCTCATCGGCGAGCACCGAGCGCGGCTTCCCCCGTAGGGCGCGGTAGTGCAGCGCGAAGTTCACGCCGGCGAAGTACATGAAGATTATCGTCACGTACTGTATGTACGGTGACGTGAAGTGGCCGATCGAATTGGCGTGCGGAGAGAAACCGCCCGTCGGCATCGTGCCGAACGCGTGGGTCACCGCGTCGAACACGCTCATGCCGCCCAGCAGATAGAGAACCGTCTGGGCCGCGGTCAGTCCGACGTACACCCGCCACAGTACGGTGGCCGTCTGGCGGATCCGTGGTCGCAATCGTTCGGGCGTCGGGCCCGGGACTTCGGCGCGGAACAGCTGCATGCCGCCCACGCCCAGGAACGGGAGCACCGCGACCACCAGCACGATGATCCCCATCCCGCCCAGCCACTGGCTCATGTCGCGCCAGAACAGGATCCCGCGTGGCAGCGACTCGGGATTGGGGAAGATCGAGGCGCCTGTCGTGGTGAAACCGGAGATCGATTCGAAGAACGCGTCGAGCGGCGACGCGACCCCGGCGAACCAGTAGGGTAGTGCCCCGAAGACGGCGGCGCTCAGCCACGCCAGGCTGACCGTGATATAGCTCTCGCGGATCGAGATATCGTCGGGCCTCGAGGTGAACCGGTTCATAGCGGCGCCGACGACAATGGCGATCCCGGCCGACGCGATGAGCGGCACGGCATCGGAGCCCCTGTACAGCAGCGCGACGATCCCTGACAGAGCCATAGCCGCGCCGACGGCGGCGATGATCGGGCCGGTTATGTGTAAGACGTCGTTCGTCGAGCTTGTGTGCGGGCGCGTCACTGGAAGAGCTTCTCGACGGGCTTGACGGCGTCCGGCAGCGCCAGGACCGCGACCCTGTCGCCGTGCGCCAGAGCGCAATCGCCGGTCGGCACCACGACCTCGTCACCTCTGATGACCGCGCCGACCAGGCTGTTCTTCGGGAAATCGATCTCGGCGAGCGTCTTCCCGGCAATGCGGCTCCCCGGTTCGACGCTGAATTCGATGACCTCCGCATCGATTCCACGCAGAGCGGCGACCGAAACGACGATCCCGCGGCGCACGTACTTGAGAATCGTGTTGACCGCCGAGATCCGCGGTGAGACTGCGGCGTCGATCCCTACCTTTCTGACCAACGGGATGTAGTCGATCTTGTTGATCAGCGCGACGACTTTGCGGACGCCCAGGTCCTTCGCCAGCAAGCTGCTCAGCATGTTCGTGTCATCGCTACCGGTGAACACGACGAAGCCGTCCAGCCCCTCGACCCCCTCCATCTCGAGCAGTTCCATGTCCGTCGCATCGCCGTGCAGTATAAGTGTCTTCTTCAGTTCCTCGGCCAGCTCCACACAGCGGGCCCGATCCGCCTCGATGATCGTGCACTCGATGTCGTGGTCCTCGAGGATCTTGGCCAGGTAGACCGACATGCGGCCGCCGCCGGCGATCATCACGCGCCGCAGCTTGAAATCGCGGTAGCCGGCCAGTTCGAGCACCCGCGGCATCTGCGTCGACTGGCCGATGATATATACCAGGTCCTCGGCGAGGAACCGGTTATCGCCGCGCGGGACTATGGTTTGGTCGCCACGCTTGATCGCCACCGTCAGGTAGCGCCGGTCTTTCTCCGACGCCGCGATCTCGGCCAGCGTCTTACCCACGACCGGTGCACCTTCGTGGACCGTGAGGCCGAGTAGCTGCACGCGGCCGCCGGCGAAGAAGGCCAGCTCGCTGGCCGCCTCCGACTGCAAGAGTTGGAAGGTCTCCCAGGCACACTCCAGCTCCGGGTTGATCATCCGGTCGACGCCCCGCTGCGCGCCTCGCTGCGGGGACGTGTCGCCGAAATAGTCGGGGTTCGAGACGCGGGCGACCTTAGTCCTTATGCTGTAGGGTCCGGCCGACATGCAGGCGACGAGGTTCACCTCGTCGACATTCGTGACCGCCGCCAGGAGATCGATATCGGCGACACCCGCATGCTCGAGGACCGCGAGGCTGGCGCCGTTGCCCACGATCGTCATGATGTCCAGCTGTTCCTGGGCGTTGGCGGCGCGTTCCTTGTCCTGGTCGATGAGCACGATGTCGTGCCCCTCTTCCGACAGATGTTCTGCCAGGTGGAAACCGACGGCGCCGGCGCCGACGATCAGAATCTTCATTGAGCATCCTCTCCCGTTTACCCGGCGCGGGCTGGGCGGCTGGTCCAGCGCAGCCCCGGTAACTTCGCGCCGCGGCCCGGGGTGTCAAGCCGAACACACCGCCGGCTGGAGTCGGGTGTCTCGGAGGAGATGGCAACCCGGCAGGAGGGAAGCGCTCACCGGAATCGCGTCAAGGCCAAACGCAGATCTCGTTTTCTGCGCACACCAGAACGTCACAGCAGCCGGCCAGCCAGCCGCAGGGTTGACCCGCACTGGAACACGACGGTCCAGTCATATCTGGAGCACAACCGGGCGTGACCACGGGAAGAGCCACCACCCCCATGATGAGCAACGCGCAGAGAAGACGTCGGCGAACCTTTCTCATGATTACCTCCTGTGACTGTCCAAATCTATTTGAGTGGCCCGCGGTCAAGGGCGAGTCAAGAAAGGGAGGCCGTCTGGGGCCGAACGGGCTTGACGCTGCCTTGGCTCCTCGGGTATAGCCCAGGATGGAACGGGCCCGTAGCTCAGTTGGTTAGAGCAGCCGACTCATAACCCGCCGCACACCCGCCCGAGTTTCAACAGAATACAGTAATCACGGGGGCCTTCACCGCATCATGCGGTGGGGGCCCCTTGCCATTTTCACATGCTGTAGAGGGGAAACTGACACAGAAACTCACACAAGCCAAGTAAGACGCAACGCCAACCCGGCGGACTGGCGTTACTCGTTCACCGGGCGCTCAGGCGGCACGGTGGCAGGAAGGTGTGACGTTCCCTGTCCCCGTCAGAAGGCGACCGACACCCGGATCGCAAGCTGGCGTTACGGTGCGGCACCATGCTGACGCGCAGGCGGTGCAAAGGGACTTCCTCCCAGCGGTCGGTCACGATAACTGAGCCGACACCGGCGCCCACTGCGAGCCGGCACGCCCCCTGCTGGACAGCTACGGACATCGAGAGGCTAAGTGAAGGGGCGCCGGCCACTCGTACTCGCAGTTGTACGCGAATCTCCTCCAAGTCGACGCGCTTCCAAACCTTGCCCGGGATCACCGCACCAACGAAACCGCCGATCAACGGCCCGAAGACGAGCCTCTCAGTCGCTCTTTCCTCGGCAAAGGGTGCTTCTTCGCTGATTATGTTGGCCGCCATAATACCGCCGACGAGCAGCCCCGCACCCGCTCCGATAAGAATGTGTAACGGCCGGAACATGGCCCACTTCCTGACCTCAAGCGTCTCGACCGAAGCCAGCGGCAGTGCCCAGGGCTCAGCGCGGCCCTCAACTTCCAGTACGCAGGTATCTGCGCCAATCTCCATGACGGTGCCTACGAACCGACCGGAGACTTCAGTTGGCGCTGTGACGCGGACCCGATCACCTGGCGCGACTGGCGGTTCCTGCTGGGCAAAGAGATCGACTGACGCTACGAGGACAAGCGCGGCAACGAGAGAAGCGATCCGTGGAGCGATCATACGGCAACCTCCTTTCGCTCCCGGAATTTGGGTGTGTGGAGTTGCAGTGCCTGCACCCTACCTACTGCTGACCAGCAGTCCGCCAACCGACAGGCACCTGAAATGCAAACACATAGGTGCGGAGACCGTACTCAGCGGACAGACGCACCTCCAGCTCCGGGGAGATATGGAAACGCCCGCCGAGCGGTCGCTCGCTGCCGACTGCAAACCCCAGCGCGAAACCGGCCTCATCCCCGGGCGCGTCGGCGCCAGACCAACTGCGAAAGACGAGCCCAACACTAGGTCGCACATAGGCATTCTTAACGGCAACCTCGAGTCCCCCGAGCAAATAGAAGGCGCTGAACGCGTCGTCGGGGAACTCTTGGGGACACTCCACTTCAGTTTCAGTCGGCTGCCAGACGCCCTCGAGGACAAAGGCAAGGGAAGACGTCATGGGTGCCCAGAACTGCCCCCCAATGCTGGGCCCGATCTTTCCACTGAACTTGGGATTCTTGTCTCCGAAGCTGGCGCCGGCGTACAGAATACCTGGCACGAGGCGAGCCGCTAAACCCGCCCGGTCACTCTCGCCGGGCGCGATTGGCGGTTGCTGATGAGCGAAGAGATCTGCCTGCGCTGTGAGGATAAGCGCTATAACGAGGGAAACGGTCCGTGGAGCGATCATACGGCAACCTCCTTTCGCTCCCGGACAGGGGGATTCTTGAGGTACCTCTAGTATGCAGGTAAGGCTGGGACCGAGCAAGCGAGAGCGAGAACAACTATCACTGCACAACCATTACTACGAACCGGTCCGTCCCCTTGAAGAGTGCCCAGGACCCCCCACCGCCACCGGGGGGCACCTCGTTATCCGCGGTTGCCGAAGCCGTCTCGACCCGAACTCGCAGGACGGGACCGGGCGGAACCGGGCCAGAGGTTGTATAGTCCTCCGGCCTTAGCCCGAAGGCCCGCATCGCGCAAGGGCTTTGGTGACCGGTGTGAGAGTTTCGAGGGTGAGATCCATTGGCCCGGGAGGTGCCGACTGTGGGCCAGCACCCGGAAGGACCTGCCCGATGTCGACGTCGCTCAGGCCGGCGGGTGGTCGAGCCTGCAGGCGCTGAAGTCGGCCTACCAGCAACCGGACGGACGTACTATGTTGAAGGCAGTCACCCAAGGCGCGGAGCTGCGGGAGGTGGGATGATGAGGGGAGAAACTCTCACACGAAACTCACACACCCCGCGGTTTGGCCCCAATCGGCCAAACAGCAAATGCGTTGCGTGGCAGCAGAATAGCACGTTTCGGGCCCGTAGCTCAGTTGGTTAGAGCAGCCGACTCATAATCGGTAGGTCGCAGGTTCGAGTCCTGCCGGGCCCACTTCCAGTCTACCCGAGAGCCTGCCATGCCTGTAACGGTTCGACGCGCTATTTACGGCCTGCTGAGCGTGCTCGGCTTTGCGATGACTATCCCCTTTATGCTCAGCTCGCGCAGCCTCGAGGCCCAGCTGGGAGCGAACCCATTCGACCCTGCGGCCGGGCTCGAGCTGACTAGCACGCAGGCGTTCCAGCAGCAGTCGCTGCTCTTCCTCGTTGGCCTCACCCTGGCAGCCTGTTTCCTCTACCTCGCGCTATCTGTGGGGATCCGAAAGGGCTGGCGTCCGCAGGAGAACGGCACGCCACGCTGCAGCCGCTGCGGCGCCGAGATCCCCTTCGGGGTGGCTCACTGCGCGGCCTGCGAGCAGCGCCTCACCTGGTAGCTCGCACGTCGCTCTCCCCAGCTGCAGCAGGATTGACAACCACTGCGCCTGCGACCACGTTTCCGGCTTCGGAACCAGCAATGATCTCCGTCTCGGACGTGCCGTAGTCGGCGCGCCCGTCGCTGCCGGGCGAGGCGACCAGGGATGGTTTTCCCAAGGTGCCCCCGAGCGCCCGCCGGTTCGTAGCACGAGGAAGGATCGCACAGAGGATGTTTTCGGGAATACGAGGACGGTTGCTGGTCATCGGCGGTGTCTGCCTGATGTGCCTGTGGGCGCTGCTGGGGCCGCAGTTGACGGCCGAGGAGGACGTCAGTCCCATCAAACTGGGACTCGACCTTCGGGGTGGTACGCACCTCGTCATGCAGGTGAGCGACCCTGAGGGTGCTATGTCGACTGAGGCTCGTACCGACGCGGCGAACCGCGCCCGCGAGATCATCGCCAACCGTATCGACCAGTTCGGGGTGCGCGAACCAACCATCCAGCGGATCGGAATCGATCGCCTTATCGTCGAGCTGGCAGGAATCCAGGACGTCGGTAGGGCGAAAGGGATTATCGAGCAGACGGCGTTCCTCGAGTTCAAGATCGTCAACGACGGCGTCGGGTTCCTCGAGCGCCTTCCGGCGATCGATAGTGTGATCGTCGCCGCCTTGGGTGAGGAGGCGATCCCTGAGGAAGCGCGCGTCGAGGCCGCACCCGGGCTTGATGAGCTCTTCCAGCAGCGCGATTCCACAGAAGCACAACCTCCCTCCCAAGAGGCCGAGTTGCGGCCGCTGACTCGACTGCTCCTCGATTCGGGGCAGCAGGGCCTAGGTATCTTCCTGGTCGAAGACCCGCAGGTCGAGACTGTTGAGGGCTATCTGGAGCTACCCGAGGTCCGTGCCCGAATCCCCGATGACATATCGCTGCACTGGGGTACCGAGACCAGGGCCATCGCCGGCAAGACCTACACGCCCTTCTACGTCACCGAGGCCGAGCCGCTGATCACGGGCGAGTATCTGGTCGATGCACAGGCGATCCGCGACCCACAGTATGGCACGCCGATCGTGCCGTTCCGCCTGACGCGCCAGGGCGGCCGGATCTTCGAGCGCGGCACGTCCAGACACGTCGGCGACTTCATGGCGATCATCTTGGACGGCAAGGTCCAGGGTGGCCCGCCGGTTATCCGCGACGTGCTCGGTGACCGGGCGCAGATCGAACTCGGCACCGGCGCGACGCTGACCGAGGCACAAGACATCGCACTCGTGCTGCGGGCCGGTGCGTTGCCGGCCCCGATGGAGATCATCGAGGAGCGGACGGTCGGCCCATCGCTCGGCCAGGACTCCATCGACCAGGGTAAGATCGCCGGCATGATCGGTGTCGCTTTCGTCATCGTGATTATGATCGCCTACTATCGGTTCGCTGGCATCCTGTCGGTGGTCGGTCTGCTGATCTACGTGGTGATCATCTTGGGCGGCCTCGCCGGCCTGCAGGCCACGCTCACCTTGCCCGGCATCGCCGGCTTGATTCTGTCGATCGGAATGGCGGTCGACGCCAACGTGCTGATCTTCGAGCGGATAAGAGAAGAGTTGGAAGGCGGCAAGACGCCGAGAACCGCGGTGGACACAGGATTCCAGGCGGCGCTCTCCGCCATCATCGACTCGAATTTGACGACTCTAATCACCGCGATCATCCTCTACCAGTTCGGGACCGGGCCGGTCAAAGGATTCGCCGTTACGCTGTCTATCGGTATCGTAGCATCGTTCTTCAGCGCGGTGTTCGTGGTACGGACCTTCATGCTGGTCTGGCTCGAGTCCCGTCCACCGAGCGCCGAGCTGAGTATATAGGAAGTAAGGGAGCCGATCGATGCGGCTGTTTGCGAAAGCCCAATACAAGTTCCTCGAGCAGCGGCGCAAGGCCTACGTGGTTTCGGCCGTGCTCATCGCGCTCGGTCTCCTCTCCATTGCTCTGCACGGCGGCCTGAACTACGGCGTCGATTTCACCGGCGGTACGCTGTTCCAGGTACGCTTCGAGGATGATGTGGAGGCGTCGGACTTGCGCAGCGCCCTCGGGGCCGCCGGCCTCACGAATCTGCAGGTTCAGAATTTCGGCGGCGCGAGCGAATTCCTGATCCGGATGGCCGAGTTCCTCGAAGGTGGCGATAGGGAGTTGGCCCAGCAGGTCGACCGGATCCTCGACGACCGGTTCGGCGCCGACTCCTACACGGTCGTGCGGACCGAGGCGGTGGGTCCACGGGTCGGCGAGGAGTTGAGGCAGCGCGCGGTGGGTGCGGTGTTGATCGCCTTCGTGCTCAGTCTGATCTATCTCGGGTTCCGCTTCGAGTGGCGGTTCGGCCTCGCCGCGATCGTCGCCACAATCCATGACATCATGATCGCCTTCGGAGTGATCTCGATCCTCAATATCGAGATCTCGTTGCCGACCGTTGCGGCCATCCTGACGATTATCGGGTACTCGCTCAACGACACGATCGTCATCTTCGATCGGATTCGCGAGAACTTGAAGAAACACCGGCGGCTCAAGTACGTAGAAATCCTCAATGTCTCGATTAACGAGACGCTGCCGCGGACCGTGATGACCAGTGGTACGACCTTCGCCGTGTTGCTCGCACTCGCCGTATTCGGCGGTGCGGTCATCCGCGAGTTTACTGTCGTTCTGATGGTCGGGGTCATCATCGGGACGTACTCGTCGATCTTCGTCGCTTCGCCCGCCCTGCTCGAAGTCGAACGCCGCTCCGGCGGTATGCGGAGCAAGACCGACCGCAGGAAGGTGGCAGCGGCGCGCGCCGACGTGTGAGGCTTTTCGACTCTCACGCCCATCTGACCGACAAAAGCTTCGCTGCGGAGCTCGACTCTACTCTGGCGCGTGCGGCTGAGCGAGGTGTCGGTGCGGTCGTCACCATCGCCAGCGATCTGGACGACGCTCAGGCCGCCATCGAGCTGGCGCAACAGCCGTCCCGACTGCGCATCTGGGTGACGGCTGGGATCCACCCGCACGAGGCGGATCGCTGGACGCCCGAGGCGGCTGCCCGGCTCGAGGTGCTTGCCGGCGCCGATCCCGTCGTCGCCATCGGCGAGACGGGGCTCGACTTCTACTACGAGAACGCGCCGCGCCAAGGGCAGAGCGAGGCCTTCAGAGCGCAGATCGAGCTGGCCGCGCGCCTTGGCCTCCCCGTCGTCGTCCACTCGCGCGAGGCGGACGACGAGACGGCGGCGCTGATTCGGGAGTTCAGCGGCAGCGTCGTCGGAGTGCTTCACTGCTTTACCGGTGGCGCCGAGTTGTTGGACGCAGGTCTGGCGGCGGGCTGGTATGTTTCGTTCTCCGGGCTGATCACTTTCAAGCGCTATCGCGACGAGGACACCGTGCGCGCGGTGCCCGGCGACCGGCTGCTGGTCGAGACCGATAGCCCGCACCTGGCGCCGGTACCGAAGCGGGGACGCCGGAACGAGCCCGCCTTCTTGGAGCACACCGTGCGGCGCCTGGCGGAGATCCGCGGCGAGCAGCCGGAGGCGGTCGCTGAGAGGACGTTCGAGAATGCCTGCCGGTTCTATGGCCTGGCCGAACTGATATCCTAGCTTCCATTGAACATCGCTTGATGGCCGCGTCCGCCCCGAGTAGCTTCGCTGCATGACACGCCGAATACACATCCTTCCCGATCACGTCGCCAACCAGATTGCGGCGGGCGAAGTGGTCGAGCGGCCGGCATCTGCGGTGAAAGAATTGGTCGAGAATTCGCTCGACGCACGGGCCGGCTTGATCGAGATAGACTTGCAGTCTGGCGGTAAGACGCAGCTGCGTGTGGCCGACGACGGACACGGGATGGTGCGCGACGACGCGCTGCTCGCCATCGACCGGCACGCCACGTCGAAGATCAAGGATGACAAGGACCTGCGGAAGATCAGGAGCCTCGGCTTCCGCGGCGAAGCGCTGCCCGCCATCGCCGCCGTGTCGCGATTCGAGCTCGAGACGGCCCCGGCCGAGGGCGGTGAAGGGACGCGTATCAAGATCGAAGGTGGTCGCGTCGTGGCGGTGGACGAGATTGCACGGCGACCGGGCACGACGGTTACGGTGCGCTCCCTGTTCTTCAACGTGCCGGCCCGGGCGAAGTTTCTTCGCTCCTCAGCAGCCGAGACGAGGGCTGCCTCGGAGGCGACGATCCAGCTCGCGTTGGCCAACCTGAGCACTGCATTTCGGCTGAAATCGAATGAGCGTGAGCTCCTCGATCTGCCGCGCAGCGCCGAGCTGGCAGCTCGTGTGGGTTCGATCTGGGGAGACGAGTTGGCGGCGACGCTGATTCCGATCGATTACGCGTCCGACGGCATACGCGTTGCCGGCCTGATCCAACGTCCTGCCGACACGCGGCCGGGGTCGCGCCGGGTCTATCTGTTCGTGAACGGCCGCCCCTTCGTCGATCGTTTTGTCGTTCGCGCAGCGGAGGAGGGGTACCGTACGACGGTACCGCACGGCTACAAGCCGGCGTTGTTCCTTTATCTCGAGGTCCCGCTGGAGGAAGTGGATGTCAACGTCCACCCGACGAAGGCCGAGGTTCGTTTCCGTAACAAGATCAAGACGGAAGCCACTGTAACGGAGGCGGTTCGCTCGGGGCTCGAGGGGCTCGAGAGCGCGCCCAGCCTAGGGCGGCACGAGGCCAGCTTCCAGCTCGTCTCCCGCGGGCCGGCGACGGGCGCGCCTCGGCCGCGACCGGAAAGCGGGGCGGCGAGTCAGATCGCCCTCTTCGTACCGGGTGACGCGCCGCCAGGGCTGCCGGTCGAAGGTGAGGATACTGAGGTCGCCGCGCCGATGGCTCGGCCGGGCGCGATGTGGCAGTTGCACGACTCGTACATCCTCGCCGAGACGCGCAGCGGACTGATCATCGTGGACCAACATTCGGCCCACGAGCGAGTACTCTTCGAGCGCATCATGCAGGATTACGACGAGGGGGGCACCGCGTCACAGCGCCTGCTGTTCCCGCTGACGATTCGCCTCTCGCCGACCGAGGCGCAGGCGGTCGAAGAGTTGCAGGGCATCCTGAAGCAGATCGGCTTCGAATTGGAAGGATTCGGCAGTAACACGGTGATTATCCACGCGGTTCCCAACCCGCACCCCCACTTCGATGCCGAGCGCTGCTTTCGCGAGATGGTGGCCGAGCTGGCCCACGGCTCACCGCTTGTCGACTCTGCGCGCAACCAGCACGAGCGCGTGGCCAAATCGTTCGCCTGTAAGGCGGCGATCAAAGCCGGGCAACCACTCTCCGGCCTCGAGATGGCCGAGTTGTTCGACCGGCTGTTCGCTTCCGAGCTGCCGGGCCACGATGTCCACGGCCGGCCAACGATCCTACGCCTTTCGCTCGACGAGCTCGAGCGACGCTTCGGGCGCACGTGAGGACAAGCGCGGACGATAAGATGAGCCCGCCAGCGTTGCCTAGAGCGATTGTCATCACAGGTCCGACCGGCACAGGCAAGAGCGCCCTCGGCTTGGAGGTCGCCGAGCGCTTGAACGGTGTTATAGTCTCGGCCGACTCCCGACAGATTTACCGCCGCATGGACATTGGGACCGCCAAGCCGTCAGCGGCCTCGCGCCGGCGTGTGCCGCACTACGGGCTGGACCTGCTGGACCCCGATGAGAGTTACAGCGCCGGCCGCTTCGCGCGCGACGCTTGGCGCTGGATTGGAGAGGTCGGTGAACGCGGGAAAGTCCCTGTCGTCGTCGGTGGGACCGGGTTCTTCATCCGCGCCCTGCTCGAGCCGTTGGCGCCGGAGCCTGAGCCGATGCCGGAACGCCTGACCCCGGTGCGTCGTTACCTGTCCAGCCTGCCCGTCGACGAGCTGCATCGTTGGTTGAGGCGCCTCGACCCGCAACGTGCGGAGCAGCTGAGCGGAGAAGGCGGCCGCCAACGTCTCGGCCGCTCCTTGGAGGTAGTGCTACTTTCGGGTCGCCGTCATTCCTGGTGGTTGTGCCGCCCGGCGCGAAGCGCGCCGCTCGCCGCCTGCGTCTTCTGCCTGGTGCTGCCCCGCGAGGAGCTCAACCGGCGGATCGACGAGCGCTTCGATCGAATGATGGAGGAGGGCCTCGTCGATGAGGTTCGTGGTTTGCTGGAGCGATTCGCCGCCGACGCGCCGGGACTCAACTCGGTGGGCTACGCGGAACTCATCGCGCACCTGGGCGGTGCCTATTCGCTCGAGGTCGCTGTGGAGGCGGCGAAGCGCAGCACGCGGCGCTACGCTCGGCGTCAATCGACCTGGTTCCGCCACCAATTGCCGGAGGACACGGTCTGGCTGGCGGCTGATCGCCTGCCCGCCGAGCTGGCTGATGAGGTCATTCGTGGTTGGCGGGAACGCGCTGGCCCACTGGCCGGTGGAGAACGGCCCGCGTAGCTTGGGTCCGGAAAGAAGTTACAGTATCGAGTATCCAATATTCGGTTTTGCCATATGAGAATCGGAATCGCCTGTTATCCGACCTACGGCGGCAGCGGCGCGGTCGCCACCGAGCTGGGGATGCGCTTGGCACAACGCGGTCATGAGGTTCACTTCGTGTCGTACGCGCACCCGTTCCGCCTGCCTCGCTTCCTCAGGAACACGTACTTCCACGAGATCGAGGTCTCTCGGTATCCGTTGTTCGAGTACCCGCCCTACTCGCTGGCCGTGACCGTGGCGATGCACGAGATCACGACCCAGCGGCATCTCGATCTCTTCCACGTCCACTACGCCGTCCCTCACGCGACGTCCGCGTGGTTGGCAAAGCAGATGCTGGATGATCCCGGCGCGCTGAAGATCGTCACCACGTTACACGGCACCGATATCACGCTGGTCGGTCAGGATCCGTCCTATCGCTCGATCGTGAAGTTCTCGATAGAGCGTTCCGACAGCTTAACGGCCGTCTCTGAGTTCCTGAAACGCGAGACGATCGCGACCTTCGGGTGCGCCGGCTGCGACGTGCGTGTGATCCCCAACTTTGTAGACACCGAGATCTTCGGCCGTGGTGAGGATGGACAGCGCCGCCGTAACCGTAACGCTCTGGCCAACGCGGATGAGAAGATCATCATGCATACCTCCAACTTCCGTCCGGTCAAACGCGTCGGCGACGTCGTTCGCGTATCCGCCAGGGTGATGGAGAAAGTGCCGGCGCGTCTGATCTTCGTGGGCGACGGTCCCGATCGCCACATGGCTGAGGAGAAGGCTCGCAGTCTGGGGATCGGCGACCGCGTCGTCTTCCTCGGCAAGCAGGAATCGGTGGCCGAGCTGCTCGCCTGCGCCGACCTGTTTCTGCTGCCCAGTGAATCGGAGTCGTTCGGACTCTCGGCTCTGGAAGCCATGGCCAGCGAGGTCCCCGTCGTCGGCACGCGCTGCGGTGGTCTCGAGGAAGTGGTCGAGGACGGGAGCACTGGCCGTCTTCTCCCGGTGGGTGCGGTCGACGCGATGGCGGATGCGGCGATCGAGATTCTGGAGGATCCGGCGCGGAAAGCGGCGATGGGCCGCGCCGGGCGGGCCGAGGCGGAGGAGGTGTACTCGGTTGAGCGCATCCTCTCGCTGTACGAGTCATTCTACGAGGAGGTTCTTAGCCAGTGAGTCCTTCGCGGTGAGCCGATGAACATAAACGAAGCCATCCTGCTCGGTATCGTGCAGGGGCTCACCGAGTTCTTCCCCGTGTCGAGCTCAGGACACCTCGTGCTGACGGAGGCGCTGCTCAACGTAAACCCGCCGGGCGTCGTCTTCGAAGTGATTGTCCACCTCGCCACACTCTTCGCGGTTCTGGTTCTCTACGGGCGCCGCATCGTGGAGCTAATATTGGGTGCCGTCCGACGCCGGCCGGCCGACCTCCGCTACTTGGGCATGCTGGGAGTGGCGTCGCTGCCCGCGGCGCTCCTAGGGACGACGCTTTCGGGCGCCATCGCCCGCGTTTTCGACCTGCCGCTCGTCGTCGCGGTCAATCTGTTGTTGACCGGCGGCGTCGTATACTCGATTCGCTGGCTCGTGGCAGGTTGCGACCGGCCCGAACCCGGCTGGAAGGGGTCGTTACGGGTAGGTATCGCGCAGGCACTCGCCCTGTTGCCCGGCATATCGCGATCCGGCCTGACGGTAGCGGCGGCCCTACACGCCGGCGCGAAACGCGAGGTCGCTGCGGAATTCAGCTTCCTGCTTTCGGTGCCGGCGATCCTCGGCGCCGCGGCCTTCCAGATACCCAAGCTGGACGGTTCTGGGGTCGGCGTCGGCGGAGCCGAGCTCCTTGCCGCTGCCTCCAGCGCCTTTTTCGCCGGTGTCGTTGCTATCCTCCTCTTCCTGCGCTGGCTGAGGGGCGGCTGCTTCCACCGTTTCGCCTTCTACTGTTGGACGGTAGGCGGAGCTTATATCGTCTACGCACTGGTGACGAACTGAATCGAGCGAGGCGATGGAGGCGATAACCGAGTCGGTCAGGCAAAGAATCGCCGAGGCACTGGCCGAAGACATCGGGTCGGGCGATTGGACCAGCGAGTGGTGCGTCGAGCCGGGGGTCAAAGGGGAGGGCGAGATAGTCGCCAAGGCGGAGGGTATCGTCGCCGGGCTCGCCGCCGCCGACGCGGTCTACCGGCAACTCGGCGGAGCCGAGCTGCTGCCACTGGTCGGCGACGGCGACGAGGTGGCGGTCGGGATGCCCGCCGCCCGAGTGACGGGGGAGGCGCGCGCCATTCTCACCGGCGAGCGGACGGCGCTTAACCTCCTCGGGCGGCTCTCTGGTGTCGCGACGTTGACGCGGCGCTACGTCAAGGCAGTGGAGGGTACGGGAGCGCGCATCACTGACACCAGAAAGACGACACCGCTGTGGCGCGAGCTCGAGCGAGCGGCCACACGGGCAGGCGGGGCGGTCAACCATCGTCGCGGACTCGACGCCATGGTGCTGATCAAGGAGAACCACCTGGCCTGCAGCGGTGGTATCGGGCGGGCAGTAGAGCGGGTGAGGGCGTCGAACGCGATAGGCCTCGAGATCGAGGTCGAGACGACGAACCTCCAGGAGCTGAACGCTGCGTTGGCTGCTGGCGTCGACCGGATCATGCTGGACAACATGCCGGTCGAGCAAGTAAGAGAGGCGGTGCGTCTCATTTGCGGTCGGGATCGGCGACCCGAGATCGAGGCGTCGGGCGGAGTTACGCTGGCCAACGTTAGAGAGATCGCGGAGACGGGCGTCGACTACATCTCGGTCGGTGCGTTGACACACTCGGCGCCCGCCCTCGATCTCTCGTTGATTCTGCGGCGGTTGGCGCCATGACCCGCAAGGCGTTGAGCTGGGAGGGGCAAAAGCTCGCCGTGCTCAGGGAGCGCTGGGACCGGCCGCACGTCCACGTCTACTCCAGCATCGATAGCACGAACACGTTGGCCGTGGAGCTGGCGGATGAGGGGGCGGCGGCCGGGACGATCGTTCTGGCGGACGAGCAGACGGGCGGCCGTGGCGTCGGGAAGCGGCGCTGGCATTCAGCCAAGGGCGGAGGGCTCTACATCTCTCTCGTGCTCCGGCCACAGGAAGTGCCCAACCCGCTGCTGCTCCCCTTGCTCGCCGGTTTGGGGGCAGCCCGCGCGGTCCAGGGGCTGGTGAGCGGTGCCGCGGTGGGGGTGAAGTGGCCGAACGATTTGATCGTCGCCGACCGCAAGGCCGGGGGCGTCATAGCAGAGGCGTCGTGGTCCGGTGAGCGGCCCAAGTTCATCGTGCTCGGGATCGGTGTGAACGTGCACCAGAGAGCGGCGGATTTCCCGGCCGCCTTGCGGGACGTAGCGATATCACTCGATATGGCTGCGGGCCGCAAGGTATCACGTCTCGAGCTTGCCGATCGGATCATCGACGTCCTCGAGACCTCCTGCCTGAACCCGCCGGAGATCCTCGATCGCGAGGTCCTGCGTCGGTTCGACGATTATGACTGGCTGCGGGACCGGCGCTGCTCCATCGACTCGGGTGGCTCGGCGCCGCTGCTGGGCACTGCGGTGGGGATCGCACCCGATGGCGCTCTCCTCTTCCGCCCCGATCGAGGCGCGCTCCAGCGCGTTACCGCCGGGCGCGTGGTCGTTCAGGAGCTTCCTACCCCGGACTTCTGAGATGAACGAGCTGCTGCTAACCGTTGACGTGGGAAATACAGAGACCGTGTTGGGGCTGTTCCGCGGGCGCGAGATGGTCCGCCACTGGCGTATCTCCACCGACGTTCGCAAGACGCCCGACGAGTTGGCCCATCTGCTCAAGCACCTGTTGGCGGAGCAGGGGGTCGAGTCAGCTGTGCGCGGTGTCATCGGCTCGGTAGTGCCTGCCTTGGACCCGATCATCACAAGGGCCTTCCGGCGGGCCTTCGGCGGCGAGCCTCGTATCATCAATGACCCGGCCATCCTGGTGGAGAACGATGGGCTGCTTCCGATTCGCCTGGATGTGGAGGAGCCCCACACGGTTGGGGCCGACCGTATGCTCAACACCCTGGCGGCCAGCGAGCTCTACGGGGTCGATACCATCGCCGTCGACTTGGGCACCGCCACGACCTTCGACTGTATCAGCGGCGACGGCGTCTTCATGGGCGGCGTCATCGCGCCCGGGCCTCGGGCCGGGATCGAGGGCCTGGCCTATAGCGCCAGCAAGCTGCCGTTCATCGACCTCGTCCCCCCCGACATCGTTATCGGGCGGCGAACCGACGACTGCCTACGCTCCGGTTGCTTCTTCGCTATCGTGGATGCGATCGACGGGATGGTCAGGAGAATCAAAGAAGAGTGGGGGCGACCCGGCGCCATGGTGCTCGCCACAGGCGGCCTGGCCGCCCTGATCGCTCCCCACTGTCAAACGGTTGATGCCGTCGAGCCCTATCTGACTCTCTACGGCCTCGCCATCGCCGATCGCATCCTCGGCGACGCGAGTATCGACTAACAGGCCGGCGCCCTCCGGGTCAAGCGACCCGCCGGACCTTCGATCGTATCTTCTCTAGCGCCCGGTCCGCGGTATCCGGGCTGATCAGCTTCACGATGAAGTAGATCACGGCCAGGAAGAACGCCAGCTTGATGATGGTCACCAGGAGCGCCGTCAGTAGGCTGAGGATCGGCACCAGCAGCGCTGAGGCCACCGCCAGAGCCACCAGGCCCCCCGCCAGCAAAGCTCCCAGCCTGAACATCCCTCTTAGCATTCTTCTTTCCCCTCCTATCCGTGAATCGGCGAACCGCGGCGCCTCCCTCCGGGTTGTGGGGGGGCCTCGCCTCTCCAACCTAATGTACGGGCCGGGCCCGGAAAAGGTTTCAGATCCCGCTGACCCGGGTTCGACCGTTCCCAGGGCCGGCCACAAGTGCAGGGCCTCGCTCGCATCTCTGCCAGCTTGACAGTGCGCGACCCTCTTTACGAATGGCACATTTTGTGCCATTTTCTCAGGCTAGCTAGCGGAGCAAACCCGGTGAAATGCTTACAGCCGCACGTCGGCCCACGCAGCAAGGGCCGGGTGTCTCCGGTATATGCGATCCACAACAATACCAGGGTTCGAGAGAGGAGGAAACCATCCATGCAGATCAAGCCCCTCGCCGATCGAGTCGTCGTCAAACCGCTCGAGGAGACGGAGCAGATGAAGGGCGGCCTATATATCCCGGACACCGCCAAAGAGAAGCCCCAGCAGGGTGAAGTGGTGGCAGTCGGGCCTGGCCGAGTGAGTGACGAGGGCACGCGGATCGAGGTCGAACTGAAGACGGGCGACCGCGTGATCTATGGGAAGTACAGCGGCACCGAGGTAACCGTCGATGAAGAGGAGTATCTGATTCTGCGAGAGTCGGACGTTCTGGCGATCGTCTCGAACGGCAAGAAGTGATTCACGCTTGGAGAGTCGCTACCGCGCTGCGCTGCGGGTGTCGACCTCCACGCTGCAGGTGTTGGATTAGCGCACGGTACCAAATCGAGAGCAGGAGTGCCCTGGGAGCAGCGGGGCGCTACTAGAGCGGTAACGGAATAATTAGGAGGTTCAGCAAGATGGCGAAGTTGCTTGAGTTCGACGCCCAGGCGAGGAGCAAGCTCAAGATCGGAGTAGACCAGTTGGCCAAGGCGGTCAAGGTCACACTCGGTCCCAAGGGGCGCAACGTAGTGCTCGAGAAGAAGTTCGGCAGCCCGACGATCACCAAGGACGGCGTCACCGTCGCGAAGGAGATCGAACTCGAAGAGCCTGTCGAGAACATGGGTGCCCAGATGGTGCGTGAGGTTGCCAGCAAGACGAGCGACGTCGCGGGCGATGGCACGACCACAGCGACCGTGATCGCCCAGGCGATCTACAACCAGGGCCTCAAGGCTGTAACCGGTGGCGTCAACCCGATGGCGCTGAAGCGCGGCATCGATAAAGCCGTCGATACGGTCGTCGAGCAGCTGCAGGACATCTCCGTCGAGACGAAGGGCAAGAAGGAGATCGCCCAGGTCGGCGCGATTTCGGCGAACAACGACCCCGAGATCGGCGACATCATCGCCGAGGCGATGGAGAAGGTGGGCAAGGACGGCGTGATCACCGTCGAGGAGGCCCGCGGTATGGAGACCGAGCTGGAGACGGTCGAGGGCATGCAGTTCGACCGCGGCTACCTCTCGCCGTACTTCGTCAGCGACCCCGAGAAGATGGAGGCCGTTCTCGAGGACGCCTACATCCTGATCCACGACAAGAAGATCTCGACGATGAAAGACCTGCTCCCGGTCCTGGAGAAGGTCGCTCAGACTGGCAGGTCGATGCTGATCATCGCCGAGGACGTCGAGGGCGAGGCGCTGGCCACACTGGTCGTCAACAAGCTGCGTGGGACGCTCAAGGTCTGCGCCGTCAAGGCGCCCGGCTTTGGCGACCGTCGTAAGCAGATGCTGCAGGATATCTCAATCGTCTGCGCCGGCCAGGTGATCAGCGAAGAGGTCGGCTTCAAGCTCGAGAATGCGGTCATCGGCGACCTCGGACAGGCGAAGCGGGTCGTGGTCGACAAGGACAACACGACGATCATCGACGGCGCCGGCACCGAGGAGCAGATCCAGGGCCGCATCCAGGAGATCAAGTCGGCAATCGATAAGTCGACGTCCGACTACGATCGCGAGAAGCTGCAGGAGCGACTGGCCAAGCTGGCCGGCGGTGTGGCCGTCATCAACGTCGGCGCTCCCACCGAGACCGAGATGAAGGAGAAGAAGGCACGCGTCGAGGACGCACTACACGCGACGCGCGCTGCGGTGGAAGAGGGCATCGTACCCGGCGGTGGCGTTGCGCTGCTCTGGAGCCAGAAGGCGCTCGACGCGATGAAGATGAAGGAACACGATGAGCAGATCGGTGTCGAGATCGTGCGGCGCGCTATCGAGGAGCCGACGCGCCAGATCGCGGACAACGCGGGTCAGGAGGGCTCGCTTGTCGTGGAGCGCATCCGCGAGAAGGATGACCTCAACTACGGCTACAACGCTCAGACCGACAAGTACGAGGACCTGGTGAAGGCGGGTGTCATCGACCCGACCAAGGTGACGCGCTCGGCGCTGCAGAACGCCGCGTCCATCGCCAGCCTCCTCCTCACCACCGAGGCGGTGGTTGTGGAGAAGAAGGAGAAGGAAGAAAAGTTGCCCGCGCCCGGTCCGGACATGGGCGGTATGTATTAAACCGCAGGTCACTGCGGCATACAGGGGCCCGGCCGGTTGCCGGGCCCTTTCCTTTGTTGACGCTCCGATGATGTGAAGTTCCAGATTGGGGATGACGAACTGGTTGGGAATTCTCGAATGTCGATTCGGGGACCAGTGGAACAGGGGAGGTAGGGAGGTTGAGAAGTGATTGATGCAGCGCGAGTCTACGACCTGGAGGACCGGTTGGTTGCCCTTGCGGCAGCGACATGTCGGATAGCAGCCGAACTCCCGTCCGACAGGGTCGCCGGCCACATAGCGACGCAGCTCACGCGTTGTTGCACCTCTCCCGCTGCCAACTACGCCGAGGCGCGGGGCGCAGAATCGCGCCGCGATTTCGTGCACAAGATGAAGGTGTGCCTGAAGGAGCTGCGCGAGACCATGACTTGGCTGAAGCTATTGAGGATGCTTGAGATCGGGCAGCCGGAGGCGACCGAGGAAGCTATCGGCGAGACCGATGAGCTCATCGCCATATTCGTCACCAGCATCGCGACGGCTCGCCGCAACGACAAACGCCGAGGATCCTGATACGGATAACCCTCTTTACCTCCCTACCTCCCTTGTTCCACTGGTCCCCTGATCGACATTTGAGAATTCCCAACAGAATTCCCAATTGTCCCATGTATCTTCCCTGAGGATTTGCTGGTCAAAGGGGCCGCGGCTAGATTTCGCGCATGTTCCCGCGACCCGCCAGCACCACGACCCTCTCCGGGGGAGCCTGAGGCTGTGCCCGTCTGCGTACACTGTGCCACGCCTCTTCCTGACGGCAGCCAGTTCTGCTCCCAGTGCGGCACGCCCGTTCCGGGCCGCCGGCCGGACGATCCTACCTTCACGCCGCAGGGCCGTGAGATCTACGAGCGCCTCAAGGAGGCGACCGAGGGCAAATACAAGATTATCCGGGAGCTAGGCCGCGGCGGAATGGCCGTCGTCTTCCTTGGCTATCAGAAGTCGCTCGACCGCGAGGTCGCAATAAAGGTGCTGCTCCCGCTGCTCGGCTATGATCCGGAGATCGTCGAGCGTTTCACGCGGGAGGCCCGCACCCAGGGCAAGCTCGATCACCCCAACATCATCCAGGTCTACGAGATCTACAACGAGGGTGGCCTGACCTTCTTCACTGTCCCCTATATCAGCGGGGAGAGCATGCGGGTCTACCTGCGGGACTACCCGCAGCCGCCGCTCGAAAAGGTCTTCCGTTACCTGACACAGGCGGCGGATGCGCTCGCCTACGCGCACCGTCGCGGCGTGGTCCATCGCGATGTGAAGCCGGACAACATCCTCGTCGACAGGGAACGCGATCGCGTCATCCTCACCGACTTCGGCATAGCCAAGGCGTTGACCGCCGAGAAGACGCTCACCACGCCAGGCGACCTCCTGGGCACCCCGCAGTACATGTCGCCGGAGCAGGGTGAAGGACGGCACGACCTGGACGGGCGGGCCGATCAGTACTCGCTCGGCCTGATCGGCTACGAGATGCTCGCCGGCCATCGGCCGTTCCTGGCGGACAACCTGGCGGAGCTGATGTACAAGCACCGCTTCGAAGAGCCGCCCAGCCTGGACGATATCCGATCCGACGCGCCGCGCCATCTACGCGAGGCGATTCATCGTGCCATCAGCAAGGATCGGGACGAGCGCTTCCCGACGATGGACGCCTTCCTGACGTCGCTGGAGGGGCCGTGGGAGGTCGAGATGGCGGAGGACGACGAGGAGGGCCGGACGGAGCCGATGCCGCCCCCGGGCAGCGACGCTACGACCGTCCGGGTGCCGACGCCGCCCAGCACCCCGCGACCGGCGGCCGTGGACGATACGGCTCCAGAGACAGCGGAGCCTCCGGCCGAGCTCGAGCCGACGCTGAAGACGCCGGAGCCCTGGGAGGCAGCCGACGAGCCGACGGTGAAAACGCCTGAGCCGTTGGCGGCCCCGGTCGGCGAGCCGCCGGCCGAGGCGGAGGAGCCGGATGAGCCTTGGTCGGTGTCGGGGACCCAGCCCTGGGAAACGCCTGCGGAGGCCGTGGCGGAAGCCGCGGCCGAGGTGGAGGAGCCGATTGGACCGCTCCTGGGAGAGGCACGACGGCCCCGTGCACCGCGTGCCCTGCTTTTCGGCGGCGGCGCCGTCGTCGTGGCCGCAGGGGCTGCCTTAATCGTTCTCGGCCCCCTGGGTTCGGGTGGTGAGTCGATACCGTCGGAGCCGCTATCGATGGAGGAGACGGGTCCTGCCGCTGCGGGCGGCGAGGGCACGACCGAGCAGGGAACAGGGGAGACGACGACCGGCGCCGTCCCCGGCGAGGGAGAAAGCCCGGGTCCGGGCGATCAGCCGTTGGCGGAGGGTACACCCGCGGCAGATGTCGAGGAGGTGGCCGCAGAGCCCGTTGTCGAGGACAGGCCGGCCGACCAGCCCGGCCAGCCGCCGGTCATCGGTGACACACCGCCGGAAGTGCCGCGGGACGCGGATCCGCGGGCGGTACGAGCAATGGAGGGCGCCTACCGCTGGCGGAACGCTGCGATCGCCGCTGGCGTAGCGGAGGCAAACCTTGTCGCGTTGGATCGACGGATGGACCAGGCGGACAGGCTCATGGACGCCGGCCAGTACAGCGAGGCGCGCTCCATCTACTCGGGCCTCGTTCCGGAGTACACGGACTTCGCCGAGGCCGCGGCGCCAGTCGCGGCGGCCGAACAAGAGCAGCCAACGCCCGCCGAAGAAGAACAGCCGCCGCCCGCCCAGGTAGAGCCGCCCCAGCCGGCGGTGGATGAGGCGATGCGTGTCGAGGCCGATCAGGCTCGAACGCAGGTGGGCAGGCAGCGAGAGTCTGCCATTCGGGCCGGCGCCCAGGGTTTCCTGGCCGCCGAGCTACAGCAGGTAGATGCTCGGCGGAGTGAGGCGGAGCGGGCTTTCAACGAGGGTCGGTTCGAGGCCGCGCGTGACGGATTCCTGCCGCTCGCCGCCGAGTATGAGGGGCTGGCCAGTCGGGCGACCCGGCTGAGGCTGCAGCTAACCGAAGCCAAGGATTCCATGCAAACGGTGCGTGGAGCAGCGCTCGACGCCGGTGCCCAGCAGTACGCGGCAGACGCGTGGGACAACGCGGAGGGGCTCCGCCAACAGGCCGAGGGGCAAGAAGGGAACGGCGCCCTGGCGGCCGCGGCGCCGCTATACGGGCAGGCTCGGGACGCCTATGCTCGTGCCGTCGAGGACGCGCTAGCGGCCGCAGCAGCGGCCGCAGCCGCGGCGGAGGAGCCGGCGCCGGAACCGCCGGCCGAGGAAGAACCCGCGGCGGTCCCTGCCGAGGTCACGATTACCGGCCTGATCGAGGTCTTCCGCCAGGCTTTCGAGCAGGAAGACCTTAACCGCATGAGCGCTGATTTATACCGCGGGCCGGTCCCCGGTGGAGACGCCCGCATATACAATGCGTTCTTCGACCGTGCGGATGACCTCCGCGCGCAGACGGATATCCGTCGCTTGGAGGTTTCGGAGGACGGGAATAGAGCGACCGCCGACGTCGAGTTCGCCACGACCTTCAGGCAGGCCCGGATGGGAACTCGGGGCAGCCAGGACGTGACCTTCCGAATGCGCTTTGTTCTCGACGCCGGCGGTTGGCGACTCGAGCGAGCCGAGCTCCTCTAACTACCGAAGCTGAACTCCAGACCCGCGTTGACGAGCAGGTCGTTCTGCCACTTGGCCTCCCAGTCTCCTTCCTCGAACTTGTAGAAGTAGTCGCGTACGTCGCCCCGCAGCCACACACCTCTGGCGACCCCGTACTTCAGGCCGAATCCCCAGGTTCCCGCCACGTTACTCGTGGTCTCGAGCCAATCGCCAGAGTCTCCGCCATGACTCACGAAGCCGACCCCGACAGAGACGAACACGACCAGCGGCTCCAAGGGTGGCCTGATCAGACCGTAGACGAAGTTCACGCTGCCCATGAACACGTTGGATTCGATCTTGAAGGGGTCGTCCGGCGAGAGCAGGTTAACGACCTGCGGTGGTCCCGGGTCGATGATCGGGATCAGCAGGTCCAGGTTCATATCGCTGAGTACAAAGGCGGCCTCGGCTTCGAAGCCGATTCGCTGGCTCGGCCAAACGGTGAGTCGCCCGCCAAAGTTGAACGCGGTCTTATGACTGAACGTGGCCGCCACGTCGCCGCCATCGAAACCTGATATCTCACCCGGCCCGAAGAAGTATGTGCCCCCCGTCAAGTCGGATGCCGGGAGGAATGCACCTCCGAAGCCGCTGATGGCGAACTGCGTCTGCGCCGAAAGCGACGACGGCACAAGGGCCAGAGTGAGAGCGAGGACTAACGTACGGTACCGGCGCATCGGAAAACCTCCGTCCAATGGGTCATCAGGCCTGTTGGCTGGGGTCCCAAAATAGCACCAGGCGGAGCAGATGGGAAAGTAGGACGGTAATGTGCCAGAGGCCACGAAATTGACCCCCGCGGCCAGCCTGCTTATCTTGTTACGGTCCCCTGTCCTTTCCTGCACCACCCCCCCGAAGTCCCTTTGATCGCCACACTGAGAGGTGGATGCCGTGTACAGGACTACGTCTAAAGCCATCCTCGCGCTGGCCTTCGCGGCTTTAGTGGCCAGCTGCAGCAATGCTGACCCGATCGGACCGGTCGAGGACAGGAACAGCGGCGGGACCGGCAACGAGACGCTTCTGGTCGTAGCCCAGATAGATCTGGAGCTGAATGTTGGTGGCTTCCTTGCCGACTTCTACGTCGTTGTCGAGGACGCAACCGGCGCTCCCGTCTCCGGGGCTACCGTTACGATCGTGTGGGACCGCTCCACGGTGACGGTACAAGAGAGTGGCACGCCGGGTATCTACGAGGCGGAGGTAACTGGGGCCGCTTCGGGAGACCTGAAGCTGGACGTCGTCAAGGACAACATGTATGTCCACGACGTGGTGCTGGGCAACGTTGGGATCCACGCCATCCTCGAGCCGCAGCCCGGAGCGACGATCCCGGCAAACCAGGATCTTACCGTTCGCTGGGCCTCGGATTTGAAAGCCCAGAGCGCCTCGCTCTTCTCTCCGGACTGGGACTTCGATGTGGAGGACAACGGGGAGTTTGTGGTTCCCGGCGCCGAGGTCGACGCGAGCTCTAGTACGTGGATCGAGCTGGAGCGCTACAACGAGGTGGAGATTACCGGCGGCCTGACAGGCTCGTACTTCGAGCTCGAAGTCGAGTACCGGGTCGAGGACTTGACCATAGCTACCGGGCTCTAGAGCGAACTCAGAGTGTGACCTCGATACCGCCCGTAATCCAGATGTCGTTCTGTAGCTCCGAGTCGAAGTCGCCGCTCGGCACGGACTGGGAGTAGCTGGAGATGTAGTCGCGGACGTCTAGACGGATGCCGAAGCGCCCGCTGAAGCCGTAGCGGGCACCGAGCCCCGCGATCACCCCTATGGTCGTCCCGCCCTCGAGCGGCTCGTCGAAGAAGTAACCCTTTTCATCGAAGAACTCACCGCCGCGATTCACCGCCGCCAGGCCTCCGATAAGATGGATACCGAACGGGGTGAAGGGTGCTCGGTAGATCTCCCACAGGATGTTGGCGCCCAGCGTGATAACCTGGCCGCCGCCTGTCCAATTGTCTTGGGGTAGCGGCTCCCGGCGCGTGGCTGTGATCTTCACATCGCTGATCGCGTATTGGAACTCGGCCTCCAGCCACAGACTGCCGCTCAGCGTCCGGCTAGCCCGCAACCCAAAGGCAAATCCGCTCTGTTGGGTAATGCTGACGGCATCCGGATCGATCGGGCCCGGCAACCCCGGCAGGTCCTGGTTGTTCACCAGATCCGAGGTCGGGAGATAGAACCCTACGAACGGTGTGATTGTGGTCAGCCTCTCGTCCTGGGCGGCGGAAGAGCCGGGCCAGGCGAGGAGCATGAGAAGGGCGGCGCTGATCAGAGTAGTACGCATCACGGATCTTTCTCGCTGCTGTGATGTAGACTGTGGTAGAGACGGTCCCTGGAACCGGTGCACATGGGGGAGGGGACCAACTAGGCAGGGGTCGGGAGCTAAGCTATGCAGATACCGACCTTTGCGCAAGGAAAAGCGCCAGCCGTGGCCGCCCCTGGGGTGGAAACATTTGGCGTTGCCGGCTCGACCGGCAGGTGGTAAATTACTAATCCCCTGTGTGCCAGCCTACGACCTCCCCGTATATAGCTCCCCCGCTGTAGGCGAGTATGACGACATCCTGTCTCCGTTGCGCGGCTAGCCTGCCGCACGAAGGCGCTACGTGCCCTGAGTGCGGATCGCTGCCTCAGGCCCCCGAGTTCTACCTGGGCGCGGCGCAGCGGCCATCCATCCACGAAGAGCTCCTCGAGCATCTGCGGGCGGCGACCAGCGGCGAATTCGAGATCCTGGGTGAGATCGGCCACGGCGGGATGGCGCGGGTTTATCTCGCGCAAGAGCTCGCTCTCGATCGGCAAGTCGCTGTCAAAGTCCTGTCACCGCTGTTCGCCGAATACCCTGAGATCGTCAAGCGATTCCAGCACGAGGCCCGTACCGCGGGTCAGCTGAACCATCCTCACATCGTACCTGTCTTCGCCGTCTATCAGGGCGATGGGCTCTCGTTCTTCACCATGCCGTTCGTCAGAGGGGCCAGCTTCCGGGAGATCATACACGAGGATGGCGCGCTCGAGCTGGAAGAGGCACTCGAGTTCCTGCGGCAGGCCGCCTCGGGGCTCGCCTACGCTCACCAGCATGGCGTGATTCACCGGGATGTGAAGCCCGAGAACATGATGCTGGAGGAGACGACAGGCCGGCTGGTGCTCACCGATTTCGGGCTTGCTAAAGCGCTGGGCGCCGAGTCGCTGACGGTGCCGGGCGACATGATCGGCACACCGCACTACATGGCGCCGGAGCAACTCGAGGATAATGTCGAGATAGACGGCCGCTGCGACGAGTACTCCCTCGCTATGGTCGCCTACGAGATGCTGGCGGGTGAGCATCCCTTCGGTGGCGGCGGGTTCCGCGAGCTCCTGATGAAGCAGCTCAACGAGAATCCCTCGCCACTTCAGGATCGACGGCCGGATCTTCCCGAGCACGTCTGCGACGCCATACACCGGGCACTCTCCAAGTCGCCGAACGAACGCTTCGACACGGTTGAGGAGTTCGCGCGCGCGATGCTGGGTGGCAAGCCGGTGGAACGGAAGAACGGTGTGAGGCGCGGCCGCGACCGCAAGCGAAGCCCGGTCAACACCAAAACGGTGTGGATGCGCGATCGCCTGCTGAAGTTGCACAAACGACGCAGGCTGGTGAAGTGGACGAGCCGAGTGGCACTCAGTGCGGCCGCCACGCTCGCCATCTACTTGGGGGTCGCCGCGGTCTCTGGCAGCGGACCGCCCTTGGGCCGAGCGGCGAACGAGGGCGCCGATCCCGGCGGCGTCACCTTTGTCGATGTCGAGCTAGCCGCTGCGGGAGACGCTGAAGACCTCCAAGGGCCGCCGGCGCCGCCCGTGACCTCGGAGGACGACGGGTCGGAGAGTCCCCCGGCTCGGGCCGGCGGAGATCAAGTGCGGCTGGCCGGCTCGGGCTCCGGTCGGCAGGCGTCCGGCCGTGCATCCGAGCCGGCTACTCGCGAGGATCGGTCGACGACCACGCCCGCGGCGGCTCAGAACGAGGAGCGGGCCGCGCCCCAACGGCCCCCGCCGGTTGAGCCCGAGGTCTCACCCGCGCCGACGGACGATCAGGCGTCGACGGCCAGCGACCAGGTGTCGGAAGGATCGGATCCGGAATCGCCCGATAGCACTGCCGCAGGCGATGCGCAGCCTGGATCCGATCAGCCGGAGGCTGGTGAAGCTGTCTCCCCACGGGCGGAGGTCGAGCTCGTCACAGCGGACATGGTTGTGGAGCGCTACCGCCGCGCCTTGGAGACCGAAGACGTCGAGGAGCTTGGTCGGCTTTACGGTGGCGAGGTGCCGTCCGAGGATCTGGAACTGCTGACTCGGATCTTCGACAACGCCGACGACCTGCAGGTAAGCCTGCGGAACCGGGATACCCGGTTGCAGGGCGACCTCAGGCTCGAAGATGTCGACTTCGAGATGCGTTACGTGCTGGCACGGACGGGGCGGAGCAGAGACTTCACGCTCAAACTGCGACTGACCCTCGAAGAGGGCCCCGCAGGCTGGCAACTCGTGCGGCTGGACCGCCGCTAGTCGCTCAGACTCCCCCTCCTGCTTGTAGAACTGCCTAAGAGCAGGTAACTTAGCTTCACTTCTCCCCCGCGACTCAAGCCCGTCGGTAGCGCGTCCGCAAAATCCGGCACGTGGTGATGAAGACCTGTCCTCACTGTCAAACCGAGCTGGCGAGCGACACCCTCGTCTGCCCGCGCTGCGCAAAGCAGGTGCCAGGGACGGGTGAGGACGACCTCCTGGCCTCATCGGCATCCGATCCCACCGGTCTGCTCGATAGGCTGAGAACCGCGACAGCGGGCGAGTTCAAGATCATCCGTGAGCTGGGTCGCGGAGGTATGGGACGTGTGTACCTGGCGCACGAGCTCGCCCTTGACAGACGCGTGGCGCTCAAGGTGCTGCCGCCTTACCTGTCCGAGCACTCGGAGGTAGTCGAGCGGTTCCAGCGCGAGGCGCGTACGGCCGGAAAGCTGAACCACCCCAACATAGTCGCCGTCTATCAGGTCTCGGAGCGAGCCGGCCTCCATTTCTTCACCATGCCGTACGTGGCGGGCCCCAGCCTGCGGCAGATCCTGAAACAGACCCCGCAGTTGAGTGTCGAGCTTTGCCGCCGCTACGTGCGGGAAGCAGCTGACGCTCTCGCCTTCGCCCACGGGCGTGGGGTCGTACACCGCGACATCAAGCCGGAGAACATGCTTCTCGAGGGCAGCCGCGACGGCCGGCTGCTGCTCACCGACTTCGGGATAGCCAAGGCGCTCGGTGCGGCCACGACTCTCACCCGTCCCGGCGACATGATGGGGACGCCCTACTTCATGTCGCCCGAGCAGTGCGAAGGTGCGGAGCTGATCGACGGCCGCTCCGACCAGTATTCTCTCGGCCTGGTGGCCTATGAGATGCTGGCCGGCCGTTTCCCCTTTAGCTCCGATTCGCTCGCAGGTATCGTCTACAAGCACCTGCACGAATATCCGGAGCCGCTGGATGGCGTTCGCGCCGATGTTCCCGCCGACCTCATCGCGGTGATCGACCGGGCGATCCGCAAGAGCCCGGTCGAGCGTTTCCCCAACATGGAAGCGATGCTCGCGGCCCTGAGTACTTCGCCCGGTAAGCCTGCTGCCTGGGGCGAGCCGGTGGCCCGGCCGCGCGAGCCGCGACGGCGGATCCGTGCCTCTTGGTTGGCGGCGGCGAGCGTGATGGCGCTAGCACTCGGTGTGGGAGGGTTCGCCCTCTGGCAACAGTCGACCGGCGGCGGCGAGCCCCGTCTGGCCCAGATCAATATCCCCGCTGAGGAGGATCCGTCGAATGTTGGCGGCCTGGCGCCTGACTCAACGGCCGCCGGCGGCCCAAGTGTCGAGCCCAGCGAGGCCGGCCCCGCAGCCAGCCGGCAGGAGGGCGCTTCCACGAGCCCGGCAGAGCCTGTAGCCAGCCGAGACGAGTTGGCCGGCGAACGCGCCGTGGCTGAGCAAGCCCGGGTGGAGGCGCGGCAGGCCCGCGAAGCCGCCCAACTTGCCGGGGCGGACACGATCTTCCCGGCGCGTTTCAGCCAGGTCGAGCGCGTGTTCGCCGGCGCCCAGAGCGATTTGGAGGCCGGACGCATCGGCATCACGGAAGCCGCCCTCGCCTTCGCCGCCGCCAGGAGCGACTTCGAGGATCTCGAGGGTCAGGCTGTGTTGCGGCTGGAGCAGTTGGCCGCGGCGGCGGCAGCCCAGACCGAGGGCGACGAGGACGCGGGCGAGCCACCGGACCAGAGCGGAGAGGACCCGGCCGCCGGTGATACTCTCAGAGTAGGAGAGGGGGCTGGCGGCGAGCACGCGCCCCCCCTGCCGCCTCGCGAGGCCATCGCCGCGCTCATCGAGGGCTACCGCGAGGCACTCGAGGCGAGCGACATGACGCGCCTCGAACAGGAGGTCTACCAGGCGGCGATTCCCGCTGCGGACACCCAGCTGTACGACGTCTGGTTCCAGCGCGCGACGGACCTTTCGGTGACCCTCGAAGTGGAGGACATGGAAATCAGCCTTGACGCAGCCGAGGTCCGGGCCAGGCAGATGATGAGGTATAACCTCGCCCGCACCGGCGAAGAACGCCGCCACGATCTGCAGTTGAAGATGTTCTTTGCCCGCTCCGATGATGGCTGGCGCCTCGAGCGGGTCGAGTACTGAGCGGTACTACTCCACAGGCCTGAATACGAACTCCAGTCCTATCGTCGCTATCAAATCGTTCTGCAACTGGGAATCGAACTCCTCATCACGGCGCGTCGCCGCGAACGACGAGATGTAGTCACGCACGTCGAAGCGTAGCTGAGTGGCACGTCCCAGGCCGAAGCGCAGGCCGATCCCCAAAGTCCCCGCAACGTCTGTCGTACCCTGAAAGAGATCGAAGAAGTCGCCGCTGCGGCTCACCAGGCCGCCGCCGCCCGACACGTAGATACGAAGCGGGCTGAACGGCGCTTGAAAGATCACGTAGAGCACGTTCACCGACCCGACGAAGGTAGAGGCGCTGTTGTCCAGGCCCAGCTCGACAATCGACTCCGGCAAGTCGACGTTCGAGAGCGCGTACCCCGCCTCCGCGTCGATAGCGAAGCGCGACATCCACACCGTTACGCGCCCGCCGATAGCCAACCCCGGGTCCTGGCTCACGTTTGCTATGATCTGCCCGGCCAGTCGCAGCTCATCGAATAGTTCGCCCACCGGCAGAAAGCTGCCCGCAAAGGCGGAGAGGCCGACCTGCGTCTGCGCCTGCAGAGGAGCGGCAAGCGAGGCGAGCAGAGCGGTTGTCAGCACGAGCCTGCGGAACATCAGATTCCTCCGCGACTTCATGACGGGGGACGCAAGTCGAGGTGTCCGAATACCTTGGGCAGCGGGGGTAAGAGGGGATACTATGTGCTTTTGCGCAGGGGCCCCCAATTGTAGCCTGTCTCCCGCCGATCCGCAATCCGCTGAGGCGGAAGGGCCCATTCCGCGGTGTCCGTCTCTCACACGGCTAACGCGTTCCGTAGAGGTCGGTGCGCAAGTCTCGCAGGAACGGCACGTGTCGCCGCGTCTCTTCTATCGCGCCGAGGTCGATCTCGGTGATCAAAAGCTCCTCTTCGTCGGCCGCCGCCTTGGCGACGATCATGCCGTTTGGGCCGGCAACGAAGCTTTCGCCGAAGAACTGCAGCTCGCCGTCGAGGCCGGCGCGGTTCGTCACCGCGATAAAGACTTGGTTCGCTACGGCAGCTGCCTGGATCTCGATCTCCCAGACGTCGCGGAACGCTTGCTCCGACATCGATGTCGCGGTGGGTACAACAACGACCTCCGCGCCACCCAGCGCAAGAGCCCGGAAGTGCTCGGGGTAGTGCCGGTCGTAACAGATAGCTACGCCCAAGCGACCGGCTTTGGTCTCGTATACCGGCCAGCCGCCGTCCCCCGGCCAGTAGTAGAACTTTTCATTGTAGCCCGGCTCTTCGGCGATGTGGTGCATGCGGCTGACACCGAGAAGCGTACCATCGGCATCGATCACCGGTGACGTGTCATAGTACCGTCCCGGCGCCGCGCGCTCGAACACATTGATGACGGTGACGATGCCGTTCTTCGCCGCGGCAGCTTGGAAGCGTTCGGTCGTCGGACCCGGGATTGGCTCACCCAGGTCGAAGTAGCTGGCGTCGGCCCGTACCTGTGGGAAGAAAAAATCGAATGCCAGTTCGGGGAAGACGATCAGGTCGGCCCCATCGCCGGCCGCCCGCGCCACCCAGTCCAGCGCCTTGGCCACGCTCTTCTCCCGATCACCCTCATGACGGAACTGCGCGCACGCCACCTTCATGTCGGACCTCCGTTGCCGTTTCCGGTGTCGGTGGAAGAATGGGAGCTGGCGATCGGCAGAACAAGATGGGAGTTCGGGATTCGGGGATTCGGGGATTCGGGGAACGGGGGAGGGAAGAGCCGAGAGTCCGTGGAATCCGTGGAATCCGTGGGATCGGGGAGGTGGGGAATGTACGGAGCTCGCTTCACCGTCCCTTCTTTACCTCCCTACCTCCCCTGTTGCACGGGTCCCCGAATCGAGATTCGAGAATTCCCAACGACTTCCGCCTTGACACTTCACAATTCCCTAGCAGAATAAGAGATTACGACGGTGCGGGCGCCCCGGACGTATCCGTGGCGCCCCGACTTTTTACCCAGACCCGGTGAGTCAAAGTGAGCGCGGGAAAGTTGAAGCTGGTGCTCCAGGACGGCTCCGAGGTAGAGGTCGAGCACGGTATCTCGGCCCGCGAGCTGGCGGAGCAGGTCGACGGTGACCTCGCGGCGAAAGCGATCGCGGCGAAGTTGGATGACGAGATCATAGATCTCACACGGCCCATCACGCGGCCCGGCAAGATCCGCTTCCTATTCGAGGACGATGGCGACGAGGATTCGCTTTACGTCCTCCGCCACTCGGCGGCCCACGTTCTGGCCACGGCGGTGCGCAGTCTGTGGCCGAACGCGGGGATCGGCTTCGGCCCGCCGATCGCCGAGGGCTTCTACTACGACTTTGATGTCGAGCAGCCCTTCACCCCGGAGGACCTCGAGCGAATCGAGGCGCGCATGGCGGAGATTGTCGCCGCCGATCAAGACTTCGAGCGCCGCGAAGTCGAGCGCGGTGAAGCGCAACAACTGTTCTCCGACGACCCCTACAAGCTCGAGCGGCTGGAGGAAATCGAGGAGGGCGATGTCATCTCCGTCTATCGCGACGGCGATTTCCTCGACCTTTGCCGTGGCCCGCACCTGCCGTCCACCGGTCGGGTCGGCAACTACAAGGTCCTGCACGCAGCCGGTGCCTATTGGCGTGGCGATGAGCGGCGGCCGATGCTGCAGCGAATCTACGGGACCAGCTTCTTCGAGAACTCGCATCTCGAAGAGCACCTGCGGCGGCTCGAGGAGGCCCGACGGCGCGACCACCGGCTGCTTGGCAAGGAGCTCGATCTGTTCAGCATCCAGGAGGATGTGGGACCGGGGCTGATCCACTGGCACCCGAAGGGTGCGATGATCCAGTTCGTGTTGCGGCGATTCCTCGAAGACGAACTGCTGCGCCGCGGCTACGAGTTCGTCTACACACCTCACATCTCGCGGGAGACCCTCTTCCGGCGATCGGGACACCTCCAGGGCTACTCGGAGGTGATGTTCCCCGCGATGGAGATGGAGGGTGAGAAGGAGAACTATCGGGTCAAGCCGATGAACTGTCCCGGCCACATGGCGATCTACGCCTCGCGGCAGCGCAGCTACCGTGACCTCCCGGTCCGCTACGCCGAGATCGCCAGCGACTACCGCAACGAGAAGTCGGGCACGCTGCACGGCATGCTCCGCGTCCGCGGTCTGACGATGGACGATGCGCATATCTTCTGTCGGCCCGACCAGGTCGAGGACGAGATCTACGCCATGCTCGACCTCGCAGACTACATCTACGGGACCTTCGGTCTGCGCTATCGCCTCGACCTCTCCACGCGGCCGGCGAAACGTATAGGCTCCGACGAGGTCTGGGACGAAGCGGAGGACGCGTTGCGCAGTGCCGTCGAGCGGCGCGAACTGACCTACGCCGTCGACGTGGGCGGCGGTGCCTTCTACGGCCCGAAGATCGACGTGAAGTTTCTCGACGCCATCGGGCGCGAGTGGCAGGGCTCGACGATCCAGCTCGATTTCGTCCTGCCAGAGAAGTTCGACCTCAACTATGTCGGGGCCGACAACCAGAAGCACCGGCCGGCGATGATCCACCGAGCGATATACGGTACGTTCGAGCGCTTCGTCGGTGGCTTGATCGAGCACTTCGCCGGGGCCTTCCCCGTCTGGCTCGCACCGGTGCAGGTTGGGGTCATCCCGGTGTCCGACGAGCTGGACGAGCCGGCCCGGGCGGTTCAGCAGGCGCTCCTCGATGCAGGGCTGCGCGCCGAGCTCGACAACCGCTCCGAGACCCTGTCGTACCGGATCCGCGACGGCGAGCTGCAGAAGCTTCCATACCTGGCGGTGGTCGGCAAGCGCGAGGCCGACGGCGGTACGGTCGCCGTCCGCCGGCGCGGTGCCGACCAGAAGCAGCTCGTCATCCCCGTGGCCCAGTTCATCGAACAGGTCGCCGAGGAGGACCGCAGCCGCGCCCTCATCTAGCTCGATTGGCTACGGCGGGCTCAGAGGGTCCTTTGCAATCGGCTCGCGAACCAACGCGGGAGGCGCTGCGGATCCTCCGAGCGAAACTCGCGAGCGGCCTTGCTGGTGCTGTGCGCCTTTTCGGTGCACGCGAGCGGTGCAGCGAGAGGATCCCCAAGCCGAACCGCGTTGGCGGAGCGAGACCGCCCGGCGGCGGCCCGGCCCGTTGACAATCGCCTCCATTTCGCCAAGTTTCCCCGCACAATGAGTGAAGCGGCGGTTTGATGGACACCGCCCACCTTTCGGCCCGCACCCTAGCGTGTGGTGCCGCCGGGTCCGAGCGGAGAACGCCTGGAGGCGATCGGTTGCGCCGGTCGTCGGGAAGTGGGCGCCGGCTCGGTCCATCGTTTTTCCTTGTACGGGCCCGAGGACACTAACGAAGGGAGAACAATTATCGACAGAACCGAGCCCCGCGTGAACGACCAGATCCGGATCAGCCCGGTCAGACTGGTTGACGCTGAAGGCGAGCAGGTAGGGATCGTCTCGATAGACGATGCGCGCTCCGCGGCCGCGGAGCGAGGCCTAGACCTGGTGGAGGTAGCTCCGATGGCCCGGCCGCCGGTGGTCCGGATCATGGACTACGGAAAATACAAGTACGAACAGGCGCGCAAGGCGCGCGAGTCTAAGAAGAAGCAGCACCAGGTTAAAGTGAAGGAGATCAAGCTCAGGCCGAAGATCGAGGAGCACGATCTCAACTTCAAAGCGGGGCACGCTCGCCGCTTTCTGAGCGAAGGAAACAAGGTCAAGCTGACGATGCGGTTTCGCGGCCGCGAGATGAGCCACTCGGAACTGGGCGCGGAAGTGCTGAAGCAGTTTGCCGATGACCTCTCGGACGTGGGTCAGGTGGAGGAAGAAGCCAAGATGGAAGGCCGGAACATGAGTATGGTTCTGGCGCCCAGGCGAGGCTGATCTTCGAACAAACGGAGTCGAGATGCCCAAGATGAAAACGCACCGCGGCGCTGCGAAGCGGTTCCGGACGACCGGCCGCGGGAAGATCAAACGTCGCAAGGCCTACAAGAGCCACATTCTGGCCAAGAAGACGCGCAAGCGTAAGCGAGGCCTGCGTAAGCCGACGCTCGTTGCGGCGGCGGACAAGAAGCGCGTGAAGCGAATGATCGGCCAGTGATCCGCGCGACGCCCCTCCGGGCGTCGCGTAGCTCACGGCCTCAGAAAGGAGTCACATAGATGCCTCGGGTCACCAATCAGGTCGCACGACACAAGAAAAAGAAGAAGATACGCCGCCTGGCCAAGGGCTACCGTGGCGGTCGCTCCAAGCTCTATCGCACAGCCAAGAACGCTGTCGAGCGATCGTGGAGTTATAGCTACCGCGATCGGCGCAATCGCAAACGGGACTTCCGCCGGCTCTGGATCACCAGGATCAATGCCGCTGCGCGCCAGCACGATATCACGTACTCGCACTTCATGAATGGGCTGCGCACTGCCGGCGTCGAGCTCAACCGCAAGACGCTGGCCGATATCGCCGTCCGCGATCCGAACACCTTCGGAGGACTGGTCGCGGTCGCCAAGCAAGCACTCGCCGAATAGCGCGGCGGGGCGGTGATGGAGGATTTCCTTTCTAGACTGCGCGAGCTCGAGGAGAGCGGATCGGCAGCGATACGTGCCGCTTCCGCTCCCGATGAGCTAGAACAGGTGCGCGTCCAGATCCTCGGTCGCAAGGCGCGCCTGACCCAATTGCTGCGTGGCGTCAGGGAATTGCCCCAGGCGCAGCGGCCGCAGGCAGGCGCTGAGGCGAACCGCGTCAAGGACAGCCTGATCGCGCTGTTCGACCAGCGGGCCGCCGAGCTGACGCAGGGTCCGGAGGAGCGAGCGCCGCAGGTCGACCTCACGTTGCCGGGGCGCGGGCGCTGGCGCGGTGCTCGTCACCCGTGCACGCTGGTGACCGACGAGATCTGCGACATCTTCAAGGAGTTGGGCTTCGTGCGCGCTCGCGGACCCGAGGCGGAGAGCACCTGGTACAACTTCACGGCGCTCAACACGCCGCTCGATCATCCGGCTGCCGACGAACAGGACACCTTTTACCTCGCCGATGATATCGTGCTACGCACGCACACCTCGCCGGTGCAAGCGCGGGTGATGCAGGAGTGGCAACCGCCGGTGAGGATCGTGGTTCCGGGCCTCGTGTATCGCCGCGACCCATACGATGCTTCGCACGCGCCGGCGTTCGAGCAGATCGAGGGATTGGCTGTCGACGAGGGCATCAGCTTCGTCGACTTCAAGGCGAGCATCAGCTACTTCGTGCACAGGTTCTTCGGCGAGGATACCGCCACGCGGTTCCGGCCTTCCTTCTTCCCGTTCACCGAACCGTCGGCTGAGGTCGATGTCTCCTGCCTGCTGTGCCACGGCGAAGGCTGTTCCGCGTGTAAAGGGACGGGCTGGTTGGAGATCATGGGGGCCGGCATGGTTGATCCTGCGGTCTTCGACAACGTCGGGTATGACTCTGAACGGTATACGGGCTTCGCATTCGGGATGGGTGTCGGGCGGATCGCTATGCTGCGTTATCGTATCCCGGACATCCGGCTGCTCTACGAGAGCGATGTGCGCTTCCTCCAGCAGTTCGAGCGTGCCTGATCGATAAGCACCGCACCCTTGGCCTCTGAGCGATGAACGTTTCGTACCGCTGGCTGAAAGAGCTGGGGCCCACTATCGAGGACTCGGCGACGGAGCTTGCCGAACGGCTGACATACACTGCCGTTCCGGTGGACGACGTCGTCTGGCTCGGCGAAGGACTGGACGAACTGGTCATCGGCAAGGTCTTGAGCGTCGATGAGCACCCCAACGCCGACAAACTGGTGATCTGCAAGGTCGATATTGGGGGCGACGAGCCGGTCCAGGTGGTCACCGGCGCGCCAGTCGTCGTCGAGGGTGGGTTCTACCCCTACGTCGGTGCCGGCCAGACGTTGCCCGGCGGCCTGCTGATCAAGAAGAGGAAGATGCGCGGCGAGCCGAGTGAGGGAATGCTGTGCTCCGAACGTGAGCTCGGCATCGGTCGCGACGCCGCAGGTATCATGCAGCTTCATGGCGAGTACGAAGTTGGCCAGCCGCTGCTTCAGGCCCTGGAGCTTGACGACTATCGCCTCGACGTCGATGTGACGCCGAACCGGCCTGATCTCCTCGGCCACTGGGGTGTCGCCCGCGAGTTGGCGCCCGGCGGTAACGCCGATCTGCGACTTCCCGACTTCCCGGGCCAGGTGCGCTGTGCGAGCTCGATTGCCAAGGTGAAGAACGAGGGCGTCACCGCAGGCGTCACCGTGCGGATCGAAGATCCCGAGGGATGCCCCCGCTACATGGGTGCGGTTATCCGTGGCGTCACCATCGGCCCGTCGCCCGAGTGGCTCGGGAACCGGCTGCGCGCCATCGGCCAGCAGCCGATCAGCAACGTCGTCGATGCTACGAACTACGTCCTCCACGAACTGAATCAGCCGTTACATGCCTTCGACCTGGCGACGCTGAGCGGCCCGGCGGTCGTGATCCGCAGAGCACGAAAGGGCGAGCGGCTCCGCACGCTGGACGGCAAGGATCGTGTGCTGGATCCGGAGATGCTGGTGATAGCGGATGCCGAGGTGCCGACCGCGATGGCGGGTCTGATGGGTGGAGAGGCCACGGAGGTCACCGAGAACACGCGGGACCTCTTTCTCGAATGTGCCTACTTCGATCCCCGGCGCGTCAGGCGCGCCGCCAAGGGGCTTGCCCTCGATTCAGATGCGTCATTCCGCTTCCAGCGCGGCATCGATCCGGACGGACTCCCGCGCGCCATGCAGAGGCTGATCGAGCTCATCCTCACGCTGGCCGGCGGTTCCCTCGATGGCGATGTCATCGATGTGAACCCGAGGCCGTCTGCGCCTGGAATCGTGACGCTGAGACCCGCGCGTGTCGGGCACTTGCTGGGTGTCGAACTCGAGCCAGGAACGATCAAAGCTTGTCTCGAGCCGATCGGTTTCCAGGTTGGGAAAGACAAGGCGGGAAGTCTCGAGGTCGAGGTCCCCACTTGGCGACCCGACATCGAGCGAGAGGTTGATTTGATTGAGGAAGTGGCCCGCCGTCACGGCTACGACAGATTCCCCGGCGCGATGAGAACCTTCCGGCCGACGGCGGTTCGTGAGGATGAATACGTCGAGTCCTTCCACCGCCTGCGCGAGGTGATGATCGGCCTTGGCTTCCTCGAGGCGAAAACAACGCCGTTCGTTCCTCAGGGTGAAGGCGACGTCCGGTTGTTGAACCCGCTCTCGGAGCCCGAGGATCACCTGCGGGCCGATCTGCTCACCGGGCTCGTCCACCGCGTCGAGCACAACCTCGCACGTGGCCAGAGGGACATTCGACTCTTCGAGCTGGGCACCGCCTTCAGCGCGGCGGCAGGGCCCGTGCCGACGGAGAGCATCAGGTTAGCCGCCACTTGGACAGGTGGGCGCGCGCCGGCCCACTGGTTGGCCGAGGCCAACGATTGGGATGTTTGGGACCTCAAGTGGATACTTGGCACGGTCGCGTCACTGGCGACGCCCGGCGCAGACGTGAGACCCGCTGACCCCTCGGAACACTCGGCGACGCTCGATGAAGCGCTCGCCGTTATCGCACCCGACGGGCGCACGCTGGGCCGGGCCGGTCGCCTGCCGGCAGCTCGCGTCGATGCGCCACCCTGGGCTGGTGACGTCTGGGCGCTGGAGGTCGAGGTAACCCCCGGTCGGCCGGCTACGGTCGACTACCGTCCCCTACCGGTCCACCCGGCTGTTGAACGTGACCTGGCTCTGCTGGTGGAGAAGCAGATGGCGATTGCCGAGGTCGGTGCGGTGATCCGCGAAACCGGACCGGCGACGCTCGAGAGCCTATGGGTGTTCGACGTTTACGAGGGGGAGAATCTGCCCCAGGGCACACGCTCGGTGGCGTGGCGCTTGAGATTCCGAGCCGCTGATCGTACCCTAACTGACGAAGAGGTTGACAGGGCTCTCGGTAAGATCACCTCCGCGCTGCAGGAGAAGCTCAATGTCGCAGTCCGAGGAGCGTAAGCACACCATAGAGTTCCCGCAGTTGGACGCCCTCGAAGGCGCGGTGCGCCGCGCCTTGCGGCAGCTCGAGGTCTGGCGCGAGCGCGCCAGTGCTTCGGAGGCCGAACGTCGGCGCCTTCAAGAGGTGCTCGACAACCTTGGCAGCGTCGGCGAGCTGGACGCGTCCGATGCGGCCGGCGAGCTGGGGCGCCTACGCGCCGAGAACGAGAAGCTCCGCAGGCAATTGGAAGACGGCCGCCGACAGGCCGAGAAACTCGCCCGTGAGGTCGAATTCCTGGAGGACGCTCGATGACGAACGAGGGGAGCCAAAGCAAAGGGATGGTCGACGTTCAGATCCTCGGCGAAACCTACACCATCAAGTCGGAGACCAGTCCCGAGTACACCCAGCGCGTCGCCCAACACGTGGATCGTACCGCCAAGGAGGTCCGCGAGGAGAGCGGGGTGGTCGACCAGAAGAAGGTCGCAATTCTCACCGCACTGGCCGTCACCGATCAGCTCTTCCGCATGCGCGAAGGCGTGGAGGTGGTCAAGGGACTGGCAGAGAAGCGCGCCGAGCGCCTGCAGGCCGAGGTGCTCGCCGTCGTCGAGCAGGCGCCGGGCGACTAATCTTGCCAAACCCTTGTAGAACGGTCTATTATTCCACCTGGCCCTGTGGCAGACTGGGAAATGGTAATTTCGCTCAGAAAGCAGCTTTGCATAGTAAACGGATCGGTCGGGCGCCCTATCTTATTCCTTTGCCAGGTCGTGGACCTGGAGTGGATTTGTAGAGCCGTCTGCAGGTAGTGCGGCCTCATCGATGCCGGCATCATTTGCCGGCCGCAAAGCTGTTTTTGGCACATAGTCTGTGGCAGATGCTTCCAGCGGCAGGGTCGAGAACCTGCCGCTTTTTGTGTTCGGGAGCGTGCGTCTTCCGAACCGGATAGAGGAGAGAAGTCGTGAACTGGATCGCAGCCCTAATCGCCGTGGCGGCCGGAGGACTCATCGGCTGGGCCGTCACGCTGCTCCTCGTGCGGCGATTCGAGCTCGGGCGAATCAAGCAGCTACGTCTAGAGGCGGACGCGGAAGCGGCAAAGATCGTCGAGGACGCTAGAGCCACCGCTGAGAACACGAAGCGAAGCGCTGAGCTGGCAGGTAAGGAGGAAGTGCTCCGAGCCAAGGAGGACTTGGAGAAAGAGCTCGCCAAGCGACGTGGTGAGATCGAGCGGATGGAACGGCGCCTCGAGGACCGCGAGAGCATGCTCGATCGCAAATTCTCCTTGCTCGATCAGAAGCATGAGCAGCTCGACCAACGTGCCGGCGAGCTCGACCAGCAGGAACAGGTTGTCGCCGAGAAAGGTGCCCGCTACGACGAGCTGGTGGTGGAGCAGCGTCGCCGGCTCGAGCGCTTGGCCGGTATGTCGACAGATGATGCGAAGCGCGAGCTCATGCGGATGGTCGAGGAGGAGGCGCGTGCCGAAGCGGCGAAGTCGGTTCGGCTGATCAGAGAGGAGGCGACGCGCAGCGCCGAGCGCGAGGCTCGGAACATCGTCTCTATGGCGGTCGAGAAGATCGCTGCGGATCATGCCGCCGAGGCTACTGTCTCGGTGGTTCCGCTTCCCAATGACGAGATGAAGGGCAGGATCATCGGGCGCGAGGGTCGGAACATCCGCGCCTTCGAAAACCTGACCGGCGTCGACGTCATTGTGGACGATACGCCGGAAGCCGTGATCCTCTCGGCCTTCGATCCGGTGCGGCGCGAGATCGCGCGCATCGCCATGGACAAGCTCGTGGCCGACGGCCGTATCCATCCGGGCCGCATCGAAGAAGTCATCGATAAGGCGAAGAAAGAGGTCGAGCAGAGCATGCAGGAGGCGGCGGAGGAAGCGTGCTACGAGCTCGGTATCCACGGCCTCCACCACCAGATCATGGAAACACTCGGCCGCATGAAGTATCGAACTTCGTACGGCCAGAACCAGCTACAGCATTCGAAGGAAGTCGCTCGCCTCACCGGCAACATGGCGGCAGAACTCGGTCTCGATGCGCAGATGGCCAAGCGCATGGGCTTGCTGCACGACATCGGCAAGGGCATGACCCACGAGCATGAGGGTACGCACGTGGAACTGGGCTTCGAGCTCTGCAAGCGTTGTGGTGAACCCGACCAAGTGCTAAACGCTATCTGCGCGCATCACGGCGACGAGCCGGCCCGCTACCCCGAGACGTTCCTGCTCACAGCCGCCGACGCGATCTCGGGCGCCCGTCCCGGTGCGCGCCGCGAGTCGTTCGAGGCCTATGTGAAGCGTCTCGAAAAACTGGAAGAGATAGCCACCTCCTACGACGGTGTGGCGAAGTGTTTCGCCATCCAAGCCGGGCGCGAGGTCCGCGTTATGGTGACGCCGGAGTCCGTGTCCGACGATGAGATGGCGGTGCTCAGCGAGAAGACGGCCAGGCGTATCGAGCAAGAGCTACAGTACCCTGGACAGATCAAGGTCGTCGTCGTTCGCGAAACACGCGCCGTGGACTTCGCCCGCTAGGTTGGCCGGCTACAGCGGTCGCCCGGCGCTCGAGCCTGGCACAGCCCAATCCGGCCCCTGCATATGAGAATCCTTTTCGTTGCCGACTTGGTGGGCAAACCCGGGCGCCGCGTCGCCCGAGCACTGCTTCCGCAGCTGCGCGAAGAAAAGGCGGCGGACGTCGTCGTCGCCAACGGCGAGAACCTCGCCGCCGGCTTCGGCGTGACGGGTCCGACCGTGTCGGATCTCCTCGATATGGGCGTCGATGTCGTCACCTCGGGCAACCACATCTGGGATCGCCGTGAAGGGCTATCGCTGCTCGAGTCCGAGCCGCGCCTCTTGAGACCGGCCAATTATCCACCGGGCAATCCGGGCAGCGGAGCGCACGTCGTCGAGAGCGCAGCCGGCAAGGTCGCGGTACTGAACTTGCAAGGCCGTGTCTTCATGCCAGCCCTCGACGATCCGTTTCGGGTAGGCCGTTCGCTTGTCGACGAGCTTCGTGCCGAGACGAACATCATCGTCATAGACTTCCACGCCGAAGCGACCGCCGAGAAGCAGGCGTTCGCCCGATACATGGACGGGCTGGTCAGCGCGATCGTCGGAACGCACACGCATGTGCCGACCGCCGATGCCCGCATCCTTCCGGGTGGCACGGCGTACGTGACCGATTTGGGTATGACCGGTTCCCATTGTGGGGTTATCGGCTACCGGGCCGAGCAGGCGATCCAGCGGGCGGCTTTGGGCCGGCGAGTCCGTCTCGAGCCGGCCGACGGCGAGTTGAGGTTGCAGGGGGCTGTGGTCGATGTCGACACGGCTTCCGGGCACGCGAAGAGAATCGAGCGTATCGATCTGGTCTATGAAGAGGAGTGACTAGGGTGGCAGAGGTAATCGATGGAAAGAGGATAGCGGCGGAGATCCGCGGCGAAGTGAAGCAGGCAGTCGATGAACTGGCGGCCAAAGGGGTCGTACCGGGACTTTCGGTGGTACTCGTCGGTGAGAACCCAGCCAGCGCCGTATACGTGCGGATGAAAGCCAAGGCTTGCGAAGAGACGGGCATCAAGTCGGAGGTCATCAAGATGTCCGAGGAGACGACGCAGGCCGAGCTGGAGGCCGTCATCGACAGGCTGAATGCCGATGAGTCGGTCCACGGTATCCTCGTCCAGCTTCCGCTGCCGCCGCAGATCGAGGAGCAGGACATCATCTTCCGGATCGCTCCCGAGAAAGACGTAGATGGATTCCACCCGGTGAGCGTGGGACGGATGATGATCGGCGATCTGACAGCGTTTCGTTCGGCGACTCCGGCCGGGGTTGTGGAGCTCCTCATGCGGACCGGCAACGATCCGTCGGGGAAGCGCGTGGCGATCGTGGGGCGGTCGAACATAGTAGGGAAACCGCTTTCGGTGCTGCTCTCGCAGAAGATGAAAGGCGGCAACGCCACGGTAACGCTCGCCCACAGTCGCACTCCTGATCTCCCGGCGGTTCTACGCGAGGGCGACATTCTGGTTGCGGCCATCGGCGTGCCCGAGTTCGTGAAGGCCGAGTCGGTAAAGCCCGGCGCGGTCGTTATCGATGTCGGAGTTAACCGGGTGGACGACGACAGCACCGAGAAGGGTTACAGGCTGGTCGGCGACGTGGCCTACGATGAGGTCTTCGAGATCGCCAGCGCGATCACGCCGGTGCCCGGAGGCGTCGGGCCGATGACGATCGCCATGCTACTCACCAACTGCATACAGGCGGCGCGGGAGATCACCGGCGTTTCGTGAACGACGACCTGTTCTTCCAGGCGGCGAACACAGGCGCACTCGGTCGCGATCGGGTTCCAGAGGTTTGGAGCGTTAGCCAGGTCAACGCGCTGGCACGTAGGCTCCTCGAAGGGTCGCTGCCGCTCATCTGGGTGGCCGGCGAGGTGTCCGGGTTCAAACGGTATGCCGCCGGCCACTGCTTCTTCACGCTGAAAGACAAGCGGGCGCAGCTGGGCTGCGTCATGTGGCGCGAGGCGGCCCGTTCGCTGCCCGCCGAGCCGCCGGAGGGAATGGCGGTCCATGCGTTTGGGTACCTGTCGATCTATGAGCGTGCCGGCCGTTTCCAGTTTGTCGTTCGCGAGCTGAGCGCCAAGGGAGAAGGCCTCTGGCGACTGGCGTTCGAACGCCTGCGCGCGAAGCTTGAAAACGAAGGGCTGCTCGATCCGGCCCGTAAGCGGAAAGTTCCGAGCCATCCGGCCTGCCTCGGCGTTATTACATCGTTGGAAGGTGCGGCGATCCGCGATATCGTTTCGATTGTCCGTCGCCGCGCGCCCTGGACTGACGTTTTGGTCTACCCGGCGCGCGTGCAGGGCGATGAGGCACCGAGCTCCCTGGTTGACGCGCTACGGCACGCCACCCGACCGGCCCGAGCCGAGGTCCTCATAGTGGGGCGCGGAGGCGGGTCCCTGGAGGACCTGCGGGCCTTCAACGATGAGCGAGTAGTCCGAGCGATCGCGGCGTCAGCGATACCGGTCATCTCGGCCGTGGGCCATGAGGTTGATGTGACGCTCGCCGACCTCGTCGCCGACGTCCGTGCTGCGACCCCTTCCGCCGCCGCCGAGATCGCGGTGCCCGACCGAACCCGACTGCGCAAAGAGCTCGCCCAGGCGGGTGAGGCCTTGGCTGCGTCTCTTCAGGATAGCACTATGCGTGGTCGTCAGCGCGTCGAGCGCCTGGAGGAGCGCCTGGTCGAGACGGTGCGGGCAGGTATCGCTCGACGCAGACTGATGGTCGAGGCCTTGCGCCGGCGTCTCGGGGCGCTGGGCCCGATGGAGGTTTTGCAGCGCGGCTACAGTCTAGCGCTGGACAGGGAAGGGAAGGTGCTCCGCGGCGTCTCTGCTTTCCGTCCCGGGTCCGAATTCACTCTACGTCTCAAGGACGGTCGCGTGCGTGCCCGGGCAGAGACCGTGAGCGAAGAGGCATGATAGGCCATGGCTGAGAAGTTCCGCTTGGGTGAGGCGCTGAACCGGCTCGAGGAGATCGTCGAGAGCCTCGAGCGCGAGGAGCTCGAGCTGGAGGACGCGCTCCGCCTGTTCGATGAAGGGATGGAGCTGATCCGCGCCGCCGAAAACGAGCTGATCGAGTCGGAAGGCCGGATCAAGCAGGTGCTGGTGGATAGGCGCGGGCGGCAGCGGTTGGCAGACATCGATCTGGATGCGGAAGTCGGTGAGGAGTAGTCGGTCGTCGGTTGTCAGTTGTCGGTTCTTGGTTGCCGGTTACTGGCTACCGACCACCGACCACCGACCACTGTAATACGGTGTACGACTTCGACGCCTTTCTCGACGAGACCAGGGAGCACGTCAACCGCGCGCTGACCGCCGTCCTCGACGACTACCTAACGGGCGTCGACGAGTGGCTGACCGAGCCGATCCGCTACGCCTGCGAGGGTGGAGGTAAACGGTTCCGGGCCATCCTCTTCCTCGCCAGCTACGAGGTCTCGGGTCGCGCGCCGGATCACAGGGTGAGCAGGTTGGCGACGGCGCTGGAGATCGTGCATGCGTACTCTCTCGTGCACGATGACCTTCCTTGCATGGACGACGATGATTGGCGGCGCGGCCGTCCGACGTGCCATCGCGCGTTCGGCGCCGAGCGCGCGACGATCGCCGCCGCCGCGATGGTCCCGCTGGCCAGCTGGGTCGTAGCCGAAGAGGCACGGGCGATGGGGCTGCCGGCGGCGGAGAGCGCCGTGCTCGTGGCCGAGCTCTCGGAGGCGGCGGGTCCCCAGGGCATGGTCGGCGGCCAGGTGCTCGACCTGATCAGCGAAGGGCAGGCGGTGACCGGTGACGAGCTGGTCGAAATCCACCGCCGTAAGACCGGCGCCTTGATCCGGGCGGCGGCGCGCCTGGGCGGTCGCGTTGGGCGCCTGACGCCGCCTATCCTGCAGGCGGTCACCGACTACGGCGAGCGTGTCGGCCTCGCCTTCCAGATCGCCGATGATGTTCTGGACGAGGAAGGCACGACAGCCTCCCTCGGCAAGGACGCCCATAGCGATCGCGAGCTGGGCAAGGCAACGTACCCCGGCGTCTTTGGTATGGAGCGGGCGCGGGCCGAGGCGCGGCGCCTGGCCGACGAGGCGATCGCGGCACTTCGCCGGGCCGCTATCGCGAGCCCCGCCCTCGAGGGGCTGGCCATCCACGTCGTAGAACGCGAGAGTTAGAGGGTGCCGGGGGCAGGGGCAGCCGGGCGGGGGCCCGGAACGGTGTTGACGTCGCGTTGACTCCCGGCGGTCATCCTGATTGGCAGCAGCGAGGTGTGAGCCGGATGAAACGGATCGGCGTTGTCGGTAACCCCAAGTACAGAAACGTCAGCGAGGCGCTTGATCGCCTGTTGAAGATCGCGCCGAAGCATGAGTTCGAGCTGTTCCTGGCTCCCGAGCTGCGCGTCGGGCGCAAGGCGGAGGTTGGGGAGCTGCCCAAGCTCCCGGAGGAGATCGACCTCCTGGTCACGCTGGGCGGAGACGGCGCTCTGCTGGGCGGCGCCCGTTGGGCAGGACCGGCTGGCACTCCCGTGCTGGGGGTCAACCTGGGGCGGCTGGGCTTCCTGACGGCGAGTGGCCTCGAGGAGCTGGAGGAATCGCTGGCGCGGATCGCGGGAGGTGACTTCGTTCTCGATACGCGGATGGGGCTCGAAGCGCGGCTCGAGCATCGGCGCGACGAAGCGGAGCCCTTCTACGCACTCAATGATGCGGTCCTGCACCGTGGCGGGCTGGTCCGCGTCGTGCACCTCAAGGTCTGGGTGGATGAGGATGAAGTCGGCCTCTACCGGGGAGACGGAGTGATCGTGGCGACGCCGACCGGATCCACCGCCTACTCTCTGTCGGCCGGCGGCCCGATCGTCGACCCGCGACTCGACGCCATCGTCGTGACACCCATCTGCCCGCACACCCTGGCCGTGCGGCCGCTCGTGCTGCGCGCCAGCGCCCAGATCACGCTGGAGGTCGTTTCATCACCCGAGGACCTCATCCTCACCATCGATGGGCAGGTGGGATCGCAGCTCAAACCCGGCGATCGAGTCGTGGTCTGCAAAGCGCCGGAACCCGTGCGCCTGGTTCGCCTGCCCGGACAGTCCTTCTTCTCGCTGCTTCGCCGCAAGCTCAAATGGGGCGACGTGTCCGAGGGGATGAAGGACGATCACTAGCCTTCTATCACCGTGCTTACCGAGCTGCGAATCAAGAACTACGCGGTCATCGAAGACCTGAGCCTCCAGTTCGATCCGGGCCTCGTCGTGCTCACCGGTGAGACGGGCGCCGGTAAGTCGATCATCGTCGGCGCGCTGTCACTGGTGCTCGGCGAACGCGCGGCCACCGATGTAATACGTGCCGGCGAGCAGCGGGCCGTAGTCGAAGCGGTATTCGATATCGGCGAGCGCGATGACCTGCTGCAGCGCTGCGATGCTGCCGGCATCGACGCCGGTGAAGGCTGGCTCGTCCTCAAGCGTGAGGTCAACGCCAGCGGGCGCAGCCGCGCCTGGGTCAACGGCTCGCCGGCGACGGCCTCACTCACCGGTGAGTTCGGAGGTGCACTCGTGGATCTGCATGGGCAGCACGAGCACCAGACGCTCCTTCACGCGGGACCGCAGCGAGATATCCTCGATGCGTTCGGCGGTGCGCTGGAGCTGGCGAGCGAGTTGCATGACTGCTGGTCGCAGCTCAGCGAAGTGCGTCGCAAACGCGCCGAGGTCGAGGAGCGTCGAACGCGAACCGAAGAGCGGGCTGAGCTGCTGCGCCATCAAGCCGAGGAGATCACGAGCGCCGAACTGAGTGACCCGGAAGAGGACCTCCAGCTGGCCGATGAGGAGCGGCGCTTGGCGCACGCCGAAGAGCTTATCGAGCGAGCGACGGCACTCTCCGATGCCGTCTATTCCGGTGATGGCTCGGTCTACGAGCGACTCGGCGGCCTGCGCCGCGAGCTGGCCGCCCTCGCCAAAGTCGATCCAGCAACCGAGGCTCAATTCGGCGAACTGTTCGACACGGCCTACTACACGGCCCAAGAGCTTGGCGAACGGCTGAGTGCCTACAAGGAGTCGATCGACATGAGTCCCGACGCGCTAGAGCGCATCCGCGGCCGGATCGACATGCTCTACCGCCTCAAGGCGAAGTATGGCCCGACGCTGGCGGACGTGATTGCTGCGGGCGTGAGTGCCCGTCAGGAGTTGGCCGGCCTCGACCTGGCCGGGTTCGAGCTGGAAGAGCTGGCGCGAGAGGAGGAGACACTGGCCGGCCAGCTCGGAAAGCTTGCCGCGCAGTTGAGTAAGTCGCGGGCGAAGGCGGCGAAGGCGTTGGGGGCCGAGGTCGGCGGCCTGCTTCCCGAGCTCGGCATGCCGGACGGGCGGTTCGAGGTGGCGCTCAGCCGGCGCCCGGCGATAGGATCGACCGGCGCCGAGGACGTGGAGTTCCGGGTCACGCTCAATAAGGGCTTCGATCCGCGCTCGTTGTCGAAGGTGGCATCGGGCGGCGAGTTGAGCCGAGTCATGCTGGCACTCAAGACCATACTGGCGCGGCTCGACCGGACGCCCACGCTCATATTCGACGAAATCGATGCTGGGATCGGCGGGATCGTCGGGGGCAAGGTGGCGGAGCGCCTCAAGACGGTCGCCGGCCATCACCAGGTCTTCGTCATAACGCACTTGCCACAGATCGCAGCGCTCGCCGATCACCACCTGCTAGTCACCAAGGAGTCGAAGGGGGTGAAATCGTCGACCCGGGTCAGCGAACTCCAAGGCGATGACCGGGTACGCGACCTCGCGCGCATGCTCGGCGGCGACCCCGAACGCGAGGCTTCGCTCGAGCACGCCCGCGCTCTTCTGCAGCCCTCCGGCTGATCGCGCTCTCGGCTTACGGTTTCTTTCTACCCAGCAGCAGGCGATAGAGGCGGACCGATACCTCCCAGATGTTACCTTTGGGAACGAAGCCGCCTTCTACTTTGGATGTGTTGCGGTAACGGAGCTCGACCTCCACCGGTATGCCTTCGCGCCGGTCGCCCGACCACTCGGTGGACGAGTAGCGAGCGGCAAAGCCCAGCGATCGCGCTGTGTACTCGGTCCCTTCCTCCAGATCGGCGGGAACGAATGCCGGATCCCCCGGCAGCGGCTCCGCCGCGCGCACGAAGTCTGCTCCATGATGAACGCGCAGGTAGAGAAAGCTGAACGAGATGTTGCGCGTGAAGTTGAGCCGTGGCACGGCGGCCAACGTCAGCACGTCGCCCGGGTCCCATTTCACGAGCGATGTGTATGCGCCCAGCTGGATCGGCAGCTCGCGCGACGTGACCAGCCGCTCGACCTCGCCCTCCATCTGGATGTTGTAACCCGCGAAGACCGACAGCCAGAACCAGCTGCCGAGCCCGACATCGAACGTGCCCCGCAGCTCCAGATCCGACTGCCCGTCCCCGGTGCCCACATCGAATAGGTGCTCTGCCCGCGGGGGTGTGCCCGTCGCGAACCGCCAAAGCGCGTCGAAACGTGCCCGGAGCGGGAAGATCGGTCGCGTACCGTCCTCACGCCGCCGGAACGTGTTGAACGGCTGCAGGCTGATTCCCAACTCGATGTCCCCGAACGTTACGCCGCTGTTGCGGGGTTCCGGAACCTCGATACCGAACTCGGGCCCCGAGCTAAGCAGCTTCGCCGCCTCTTCGTCGATCGGCCGAGCCAGCGCCAGCTCCGGCAGAGCCAGCGCGAACCCTTCGAAGCCGCTACGCACCGTCTCGTAGAACCCGGCCAGCGCCGTCCCGTTCGGTCCCGAGTCGGTCGGCATGTAGGACAGCTCGTTCAGGTCCAGGAGGCCTGTCTCGATCGCCCGCGAGTCCGCCAGCAACGCCACGGCTTCGGCCTGCGTGGCCGGCGGCAACGTGTCCGCGGCCCCGATCGAGTCGAGGGCGTCGATACCCGCCCCCAATCCCGCAAAGAACGAGTTGGGGTCGCCGCCGAAGGCGGACGCCTGGAATCCCGAGTTCGCTGCCAGCGTGTCGAGTTGCTCGCCGCGTTGCGAAACGCCCTTCACGAGGGGGACCACGGTGAAGACCGATAGCCAGCGTGTCGGAGCGAAGCTGACGCTGATTGGGGCTCGGGTCCGCTCGTACAGAATGTCGTACTGCAGGGGGCCCAGCGTGCTGGCCTCCGGCCCCGCCAGCCCCAGTGTGGGGAACAGGTCGACCAGGGTCAGGTCCAGGCTGTCCAGCGGCGGTACGAGCCGCGAATCCAGCACCGCGGTGTACATCTCGGTCAGTGGCTGCAGCGAGCCGTCGAGCGTGAAGCGCCTGTCCACGCTGATGCTCTGCCCTGCCAGCCCCACCTGCAGCTCGCCCCGGCGCGGGAACTGTGCGTCGAACCACTGGGCATTGAGGCCTGCCGGCAACAGGAGCGCCGCGGCCAGCGCCAAACCGCTGCACCTCCGCCTCATCACCCGACCTCTTGTCGTCGGACCGCGCTCACTGTCGCCTCTTTCCTTCATGGGAAGGTCGCTCAGAAGTGGCCCGCTTCCTGCAGGCATGACGGTCGGTAATATGACCCCGGCGGGCGTGCCGGGACAGAGAGGGGCCAAATTGACATGCTGCCGCCGCCGCCTAGTTTGATAGCAGGAACAGAGGGCGCCGTAGCCAAGTGGACTAAGGCGGGGGCCTGCAAAGCCCCTATTCGTGGGTTCGAATCCCACCGGCGCCTCCATCCCCGCCGAGCGCCCCGCCGGCGCCAGGACAGAGCCAGAGCTGGCTTTGTGGAAGCGGCGCGGCGAGCGTAGCGGGTCTGTCTATCCCCAATCCGCGGTCGGCGCGACG
>CP070812.1:2606636-2644555 GCA_020344015.1 Gemmatimonadota bacterium | reverse complement strand
AGGCCCCCGTCCGTCCCGACCAGCAGGTGCTCCGGGTCTTCGGGATCGATCCACAGCGCGTGGTTGTCCACGTGCTTCCACCGTTCGCCCACGCCTGTGAAGTTGGCACCGCCGTCCTCGCTCACCATGAAGCGGACGTCCACCGAGTAGATGCGGTCGAACTTGTGGGGGTCGGCGAAGATCTCCTGGTAGTACTGCGGGCTACCGCTTAAGTAGTTACCCTGCTTCGACCAGTTCTCGCCGCCGTTCTCCGAACGGAAGAAGCCGCTTCGCTGACGCGTGCTCGCCTCGACTATGGCGTAGAGGACCTCCGGGTTGATCGGGGAGACGGCCAGCCCGATCCGACCCCGGTCGCCGCTTGGCAGGCCCCTGTTGATCTCACGCCAGGTGGCGCCCCCATCGGTGGACTTGTGGATGCCCGAGCCGGGCCCGCCGTTGATCAGCGTCCAGACGTGGCGACGCCGCTGGTAGGACACGGCGTAGATCACATCCGGATCCCGCGGGTCCAGGAATACCTCCGATACCCCCGTGTGCTCGTCAATCTCCAGCACACGGTTCCAGGTCTCACCCCCGTCGGTGGTCTTGTAGAGACCTCGGTCGCCGCCTGGCGCCCAGAGCGGGCCCTGGGCTGCCACGTAGACGACGTCGGAATCCCGCGGGTCGACCCTGATCATCCCGATATGCTCGGAATTCTCCAGGCCCACTTTCTTGAAGCTCCGCCCGCCGTCGATCGACTTGTACAGGCCGTCCCCGTAGCCGACGCTGCGCTGGCTGTTGTTCTCGCCCGTCCCCACCCAGACGACGAACCGGTTGTTGGGGTCGACCGTGACACAGCCGATCGAGTACGAGCCGTAGCGGTCGAAGATCGGCCTCCAGGTGGTCCCCGCGTTCTCCGTCTTCCACACGTTGCCCGACGCCGCCGCCACGTACCACGTGCTCTGGTCCACCGGATCCACGGCGATGTCGATAATGCGGCCCGACATGAGCGCCGGCCCGATGTTGCGCAGCTCAAGGTCCGAGACGAGATCCGAGTTCAACTGGGGCGCTCTGTCCTCGTCTTCCTCCTGTGCCACCGCAGGCTTCGAACACGGAAACGCGAAGGCGAGGACCAATAGAAATACCAGACGTCTGGCCATCTGTCCCTCCAGCTAAGGTTTTCAGCGGTCGGGGAAATCTAGCCCGCAAGGTATACCGCATGGCCGGCTTGGGAAATGGGATTCGGGGGTTCGGGGATTCGGGGGTTCGGGAATTGGGGAGGGTAGGGTGAATGGACCGCGCCGTCCTCGTCCCAACGCCGCCGCAGGGGAGCGCTTGCCGGGCTCGAGCACTCGTCCTCCCCGGTGGCCAGCCACGCCCGTCAGGCGGGACACACCTCCGAGGGAATACGTGGACAGGGTGTCCATGCTACTGTCCTATATGCAGTTACGGTACCGGCCGGCCAACCTCCGAATCCTTGAATCCCTGAATCCCTGAATCCCTGAATCGCAACCGGGGGGTGCCTCGTACTGTAGGGGTGGTATCTTATCCAGATCCCAGACAGAAACGGCCACGACCGGCGCTGCGAGATAGGAGGCTTTATGCGCAAGCTGGCAATAGCATTTGCAACGGCGGCCCTGATGGGCTGCGCGATCTTCGGGGGTGGCGGGGGCCCGGACCCGCTGGCCGGCTGGGGCGGCCTGTGGGCTGGCGAATATGAGGGCGGCGGCGGCGGCTACGGGCCGCTCGAGGTGGAGCTGAGCGTCGACACGGCCGGCCTACCGGCAGGCGTGACGCGATTCGATCAGGGCTATGGGATGGAGCAGCATCGGCTGACCGATCTCCGCCTCACCGCGGATTCGATCGTCGCGGGGTTCAACTTCGAGGGTATGCTGGCGGTGATCAGTGGCACTCGCGAGGCGGAGGTAGCGCGGGGCAGCTACGTAATCGAGGCGAGCGGTGGGGGGGTGGTGGACTCAGGGAGCTGGCGGCTGACCTGGCAGCCACCAGAGGAATAGCGGCAGCTGGCGATCGTCGCTAATACTCGATCGGACCTTTCCAAAAGAACATATTCGTCGGGTGCCGGCGCGCTGCGCCGGGCACTACCTGGGGCTTCTCGCGCCCAGGAATACCTAGCTTCAGGAGGGAAAATATGTACCGCACGCTGGGTGTACTCGCCGCCGTACTCTTAAGTTCGGGTCACGTCTTCGCCCAGGACACGGCCAAACGTCCCCTCGACCATGAGGTCTACGATAGCTGGCGCAGAATCGGGGGCCAGCAGATGTCGGACGACGGAGCATGGGTCCTCTACGTTCTCGAGCCGCAGGACGGCGATTCCGAGCTGCACGTCAAGAGCGCCGACCTGTCCGAAACCTACCAGGTCCCGCGGGGCGAACAGCCGCGGTTCTCTGGCGACGGCCGCTTCGTGGTCTTCGTCATCAAGCCGGAGCTGGCGGCGGTCCGCGAAGCGAAGCTCGAAGATGAGGACGAGCCGAAAGACTCTCTCGGCATTCTGGATCTGGATTCCGGCGCGATCACCCGGGTCGAACGGGTGAAATCGTTTAGGGTGCCGGAGGAGGCAGGCGGCTGGCTGGCCTACCTGCTGGAGAAAGCCGAGGAGGAGCCTGATACAACTGAGTCCGAAGAGGAGAGGCCGGAGGAGCCGGAACCGGCGCCCGAGCCCGAGCCGCAGCCCGAGGAGCCCCAGGCCGAGGAGGAGGAAGAGGAAAGGAAGAAGAAAGATGTCGGGACGACCCTGGTGCTGCGTGATCTCGAGACGGGGGCCGAGCGTCGCTTCGAGAGCGTAATGCGATACGCGTTCGCGAAGAACGGCGAGCGGCTCGCCTACGCGGTCTCCAGCGAGGATGGCTCGACCGACGGAGTCTACGTCGTGGAGTTGGGCGACGGGGGAGAGACGGCGCTCGCAACCGGGGAGGGTGAATACAAGACGCTGGCCTTCGACGAGGAAAGCAGGCAACTGGCGTTCCTTTCAAACCGTGACGACTACGAGGCGGACCAGCCGGCATACACGCTCTATCACTGGCGCGCCGGCTCCGACGAGGCGCACGCCCTGGCGGGTGAGGGAACCGCTGGGATCCCCGAAGGCTGGTGGGTCAGCGAGCACGGCGACCTGAGCTTCTCCGATAACGGCCGGCGCCTCTTCTTCGGGACCGCTCCGCGGCCGGAGCCGGAGCCCGAAGAGGAGATCCCCGAGTGGGAGAAGGTCGAGCTCGACATCTGGAACTGGCGCGATCCCTTGCTGCAACCGCAGCAGTTGGTCGAGCGGGCGAGAGAGCTCGAGCGCACATACCTTGCTGTGGCTCACCTTGACAGGGCATCGGTCGTCCAGCTCGCCAGCCGGGCCGTGCCGAACGTAGAGGTCGGATCGAAGGGTGATGCGGACGTCGCCGTCGGCACGTCGAACCTCCCCTACCGACAACTCATCTCGTGGGACGCGCCTTCCTACTACGATATCTACGTCGTCGACGTCCGGACCGGCGAGCGCCGCAAGCTACTCGAGGGGCTGCAGGGGCGGCGCGCTGACCTCTCGCCCGAGGCCGAGTATCTCACGTGGTGGGACGGCCACGAGCGGGCATGGTTTGCTCTCTCGGTTGGAGGCGGCGAGCCTGTAAATCTCACTGCGACCGTCCCCTATCCCGTCCATGATGAGGAGGACGACCACCCGATGATTCCGGGTCCGTACGGGAATGCCGGCTGGACGGAGGGCGATCGTTGGTTCCTTGTGTATGACGAGCACGACGTCTGGGCCACCGACCCCAGGGGCAGGCGGGCGCCGCGGAACCTGACCGAGGGGATCGGCCGCGAGCGGAATCTCCAGTTCCGCTACTTGCGGCTCGACCCAGACCAGGGTGCGATACCCGAGGACGAGCCGATGCTCCTCCGGGCCTTCGATAACGAGACGAAGGCCAGCGGGTTCTATCGGGATCGATTCGAGGGCGACGGCGAGCCGACGGAGCTCCTCATAGCGGAGCAGCGGTTCGGCTTTCCGACCAAGGCCGAGGATGCCGGCGTGCTCATGCTCACGCGACAGAGCTTCACGGAGTACCCCGATCTTTGGCTGAGCGATCTCTCCTTCAGCGACATGCGCAGGCTGAGCGAGGCGAATCCCCAGCAAGCGGAATACCTGTGGGGCTCGGCCGAGCTCGTCCACTGGCGCTCGACGGATGGAAAGGAGCTGGAGGGCATTCTCTACAAGCCAGAGAACTTCGACCCGACGCGGAAGTACCCGATGATGGTGTACTTCTATGAGCGGATGGCAGACGCTCTGCACAGCTACCGCAGCCCGGGGCCGGGCGGCTCGAGCATCAGCATCGGCTTCTACGTGAGCCGCGGGTACGTCGTCTTCGTGCCCGATGTGCACTACCGGGTTGGCTATCCCGGTGAGAGCGCCTTCGACTGTGTGGTGTCAGGTGTACTAAGCGTGCTGGACGAAGGGTTCGTCGATCCGCAGCGTATAGGCATCCAGGGGCATAGCTGGGGCGGCTACCAGATCGCCTACATCGTTACCCAGTCAAACCTCTTCGCTGCGGCGGAAGCGGGTGCACCCGTTTCCAACATGACCAGCGCCTACGGCGGTATTAGGTGGAGCAGCGGCAGGAGCCGCATGATGCAGTACGAGCGGACCCAGAGCCGCCTGGGCGGCTCGCTGTGGGAGGCGCGTCCGCGCTACATAGAGAACTCGCCGCTGTTCTGGGCTGACAAGGTCGAGACTCCGGTTCTGATGCTGCACAACGATGAGGACGGGGCGGTGCCGTGGTACCAGGGGATCGAGTTCTTCGTGGCGCTGCGGCGCTTGAACAAGCCGGTATGGCTCCTCAACTACAACGGTGAGCCGCACGGTCTGCGGAAGTACCAGAACCGCAAAGACTGGGCGGTGCGCATGCAGCAGTTCTTCGATCACTACCTGAAGGACGCACCGGCGCCCGTCTGGCTTGCCGAGGGTGTGCCGGCGGTGGAGAAGGGGCGAACGCTCGGGCTAGAGTTCGTCGGGGAGGCGGCCGCCGCAGTCGTGGCGGAGGAGGGCGGCGGGGAACGGCATTAGTGGGATTTCGACATTCGAGAGCCGACATTCGTCGGACGACGCCCGGCTCCAAACTCGGCTACCGACCCCCGACGTGCGGCGCTCGACGTCCAAGCTGGACACCGAACATTGAACGTCGGACGTCGGAAGCCGAGAAGTGAGCCGAAACTCGGTCGACGGCTGTCGGCTGTCGAATGTCGAAGACTCTATAACTCGACGGGTCCGCCGCGCGCGGCGTCATCGAGTGCGGCACTGACTTTGCGGATCGCTTTCTTCAGGGCTTCGCCGTAGTACGAGGCCGCTTCCTTCGCGTCTTCCTTGTAGGCGCGCGGCTCATCGGCGCGGCGAATGTACTCGCCCCTGAGGATCCGGTCGTAGTGGCCCTCGCGTACCCAGCGCCTGAGCTCACCGACCCGCAGGACGTGGAACGGGTGAGTGGAGCCCAACAGGTTCATCACCTTGAAGACCGCGTCCGCCAGGCTCTCGTCGTCCTCGTACTCCTCCGCCTGCTGTAGGAACTCGCTCAGCTCGAGGTCCTGGCCGTGGTGAGGACTGCCGCCGGCCAGCTTCATCAGTGCGCTCATGCTGGCTTCCGGGTTCTGCGTACCCAACAGGCCTGCCCGATCCGACGACAGCTCACTCTTCCGGACCCACTCGGCCATGGCCAGGATCACGGCTCCGATCGCGAGCCCTGCGATGGGGAGCTGTCGCTGCGCCAGCAGCAGGAGTAGGGTGAACACAGTCCGGTAGAGGACATGGTCGCTGGCGATGTGGCCCACCTCGTGGGCCAGAATGGTCTCCAGTTCCTCGCGATCGAGGACGTCCAGCGCCGCGCTGTTGATGAGCACGAACGGTTCGTCGACGCCCAGGGCACCCGCGTTTACGAATGGGGTCTGCGAGATGTACAGCTCGGGCTCCCACCCCAGATCGAGGGTGTCGATCACCCCCAGATGCATGTCGTAGACCCAACCGTACTGCTTCGGAGTGACTCGAACCGCGTTCGCCTGGAAGAACAGGCGCATCCCCCGCTCGCCGAAGAGGCCGACGATCTTGCGGACGACCTCGGAGAACCCGGGGATCGCGTTCAGGCTGCGGAGGGCCGCCCGGTCCGCTGGATGTTCCCAGGCCCGGGAGGAGATATCGGTCAGCTTGACGCGACCGGTCGTTGCTGGTGTGCTGGTTCTCTCGTTCATGTTCCCAATCTCGTAAACGCATGGCGGGGCGTCAAATCCGGGCTCCGGCCGCGCCCCATCCCTGGCCGTTGCCAACCTGGGACCTGGTCTACATATTACAGGCCCCAGGCCCTAACCCGATAATCCAGGCTGTACCACCGTACGTGTCTCGGACTGGTTGGGATTCGTGCGTTCCGCCTGGTTCCAACTGGGGTTGCGGGAGAAGCAAGACATACAGGTCGAGGGGTGGACCGGGGTAAGACAGCCCCCGACGGGTCTTTTTTGAAGGCAAATCTTCGTCACGAGTTCTAGCCAGAAGGAGGAGCGATGGTGAATCGGCATGTGCGGCTGACCGCCTTTGTCGGCTTGTTCGCTCTGGGTCTGGGCGGCTGCGCTGCGGGCGTGTCGCAGGAGGATCTCGACGCCCAGCTCGCTCAGGTCCGTGAGGAGTTTCGGGCGAGCGATGACCAGCTCTCAGGTCGAATCGACCAGCTGGACCGGCGCGTGAGCAGTCTGGAGACCGAGCTGCAGGCACTGCGCAACGACTTCAACGTCACGATGGAGAAGGCGCAGGGGATGATGAAGTTCAACGTCCCTGTGCATTTCGACTTTGACGTGGCCGACCTCCGCGAGCTCGACAAGCCGGTGCTCGATCGCTTCGCTGCGGTCGTCAAAGAGTTCTACGCAGACGCTCTGGTTACGGTCGAAGGATTCGCGGATCCGGCAGGCAGCGAAGCCTACAACACTCGACTGGGCCAGCGCCGCGCGGACTCCGTGAAGTCGTACCTGACGACGGCCGGCGGCATGCAGCCCGACCAGGTGCGAGCGGTCAGCTACGGCGAGGCGGGTAACCGTCAGGTCGTCCCCGGTGCCCATGGCCCCGGCGTGACCGGAATCGAGAACCGCCGCGTAGCGCTCGTGATCGACTACGGCGGCATGGTCCGCGGCGCGGGCAACTAAGCCGAAGTCTATCGAACGCAAAAACTCGGTTGAGGCGCCCTGCGGCCTTCGGGCCGGGGGCGCCTTTGTATTCTCATTCGGCGTAGATTGAATACTGTGGACAGGGAAATAGCGGGCCTGCTCGAGGGAGCCGGCGATTTGGGCGATTGGGAGGCGGAGTGCCGCGCCTTCCACGAGGGCTGCGCGCTGGCTCTCAGGGCCGACCGTTGCACCGTGATCGTGACCGGCGAGCGGCGCGCCGAGATGCTGAACGGCCTGGTCACGAATCAGGTGACCGAGCTGGGACATACGGGCCGCCACGCCCTGCTGCTCAACCGCAAAGGCAGGGTGCTCACCGACCTGCGGGTTCTGCCAAGGGTCACTGATCTACTACTCGACCTCCCCCGGTCCGGCTCCGAGAACCTGCTGGCCACGTTCCGGAAGTACCTGCCCCCGATCTACGCGGGCTTCGAGGACGCGAGCGAGTCGCTGGGCGAGGTCGGCTTGTACGGACCGCAGACAGCGGGAGTCTGCGCGACGCTTGGCGTCAGGACACCGGACGAGCATTTGGGTGTCCGGGAGATCGAGCTCGCTGACGCCCCGGCGCTGCTGATCCGTAACCGCCGCCTGGCGCGCGACGGGGTCGAGCTCGTCGCGCCGCGCGAGGCGCTGCCCGACCTGATCGATCTCCTGCTGCGCGTCGTCCGCGAGCATGGCGGCCGGGCCGCGGGGTCGCGGGCTCTCGACGTCGCCCGGGTCGAGTCGGGGATCCCAGAGTACGGAGTCGACGTTAGCCAGGAGAATTTGACCCGAGAGACCGGGCTCGAGGGGGAGGCGGTCTCGTTCGACAAAGGCTGCTACTTGGGCCAAGAGATCGTCGCGCGGGTCCACTTCCGGGGTCAGGTGAAGCGCTTGCTGAGGACTCTAAAATTCTACCGCTCCGCCATGTCGTCCGAGGCGCCTGAGGGCCGGGGCGAGCTGCCTGCACCTGGCGCCGCCCTACGTGACCGAGACGGCGAGCTTGGGACCGTGACCTCGGCCGTCCGCTCACCGCGTTTCGGCCCAATCGGACTTGGCTATCTCAGGACAGAGGTCGCCGTCTCCGAGGTGAGCCCGGACATGACCTGGTCGGCGGCGGGGCGCGAAGGCGTGGCGGTTATCCACGGGCCGCCGCTGCAGCCGTTCGAGAAAGAAACCGTTTGAAGTCGCCGGTGGCCGTCGTTAGATTTGCGCGCTGCCAGGAGACCGAGCTACGGCGTGCGATGGCGCGTCGAACCGTTCCCAGATTATGGAGATAGCGGCAGTCGCAGCGCGGCGGGCCGGAGAGAGCGACCGGGTGAGCGAGCAGCAGACGACCACCTACCTCGAGGCGATTCGCGAAGGTCTCTGGGAAGAGATGGAGGCCGACGAGTCGGTCTTCCTGATCGGCGAGGACCTGGGTCGCTACGGCGGCGCCTTCAAGCTGACCGACGGCTTCCTGGCCCATTTCGGCCCCGATCGCGTTATCGACACGCCGATCAGTGAAGCCGCCCTGGTCGGCGCGGCGGTGGGTGCCGCCTACATGGGTTTCCGGCCAGTGGTCGAGATGCAGTTCATCGATTTCATCGCCCCGGCCTTCAGCATGCTGGTGAATTTCGCCGCCAAGCTGCGCTACCGAACTGGTGAGAGTGCCCCGCTGGTCGTTCGCGGTCCCTGTGGCGGGGGGGGCAGGGCCGGCCCGTTTCACTCCCAGAACGTAGAGCCGTATTTTCTCAACGTGGCGGGCCTCAAGATGGTCGCGCCCGCTACCGCCCACGACGCGAAAGGCCTGATCAGAGCGGCGATCCGTGACCCCGATCCCGTTCTGTTCTTCGAGCACAAGTTCCTCTACCGCCGGGCCAAGGAAGTGCTACCGGCGGAAGAGTACACTGTCCCCATCGGAAGTGCGCGGGTCGCCCGCGAGGGCGATGCGCTGACGATCGTGACCTTCGGCGCCACCGTGGTTACCTCGCTGGCCGCCGCGGAAGAGATCGCCGGCACGGACGGCGCCCAGGTCGAGGTGATCGACCTGCGTACGCTCAACCCGATGGACGACAAGGCGATTGCTGCGTCAGTACGGAAGACGCATCGTTGTCTGGTTGTCCACGAGGCACCCCGCACCGGTGGTGTCGCCGGTGAGATCGCGGCACGTGTGAACGAATTCTGCTTCGAGTGGCTGGACGCGCCCGTGCGACGCCTAACGGCGCCCGACACTCCCGTGCCGTTCAGCCCGCCGCTCGAGGACTACTACCTGGTGCAGGCGGAGGATGTGGTAAGAGCGTCACGCTGGATGCTCGACTATTAGAGAGGCTGTGCAATGGCGAGAGTCGATGTCATCATGCCCCAGATGGGCGAGTCGATCGCCGAGGGGACGATCACGAAATGGCTCAAGAACGTGGGCGACGAAGTCAAGCGCGACGAGTCGATCCTCGAGATCTCTACCGACAAGGTCGACGCCGACATACCCGCCCCGACCGCGGGCATCTTGATCGAGATTCTAGCGATCGAGAGCCAGACCGTAGAGGTCGGCACCACGATCGCCAGGATCGAGACCGAGGCGGCGGAGGCCGTCGCCGTATCCGAGGCCGAGGTCGCAGCTCCGCAGCGTACCGCTGAGCCCGCCGTGGCCGCCGTCGTCGCCGAGACCCCGGCGGCGGCTCCACCAAAGGGCGACGGGGCACCGGGCGAAGCGAGCCGCGAGGCACGCTTGCAGACCCGCTCGACCCCGGTGGTCCGGCGCATCGCAGCGGAGCACGGGATCGACCTCGCATCCCTCAGCGGCACGGGTATCGGCGGCAGGGTCACCAAGAAGGACATCCTCGCCGTCATCGAGGGGCGTGGCGCGGCGCCCGTCGCCCTACCGGCAGGCGCGCCGGGCGTAATGCACGTTCCGATTCACGGCGAGACCCTCCAGATCAAGATCCCGGAGGTCATCATCAAGGAGACCGACCGGGTAGAGGAGATGGACATCATGCGGCAGCGGATCATGGAGCACATGCTCATGAGCCGCCGCATCAGCGCTCACGTGAGCTCGGTCCACGAGATCGACTTCGAGCACGTCGCTCAGTTGCGCGCCAGCCTGAAGCCGCGCTTCGAGCGCGAGGGGGTCAAGCTCACCTATCTACCTTTCATCGTGAAAGCCGTGGTCGAGGCGCTGAAGGCATATCCTGTCCTCAACGCTTCGGTCGTCGGCAAGAAGATCGTCTACCACGCCGCTTACAACATCGGGATGGCCGTTGCGATGGATGAAGGCGCCGGCCTGATCGTTCCCGTGATCAAGGGCGCCCACGAGTTGAGTCTGCTGGGAATCGCGCGCCGCGCCTTCGAGCTGGCCGAGCGGGCACGCACGCGTAAGCTGGATCCTGAAGATGTGCAGGGCGGTACATTCACAATCACGAATCCGGGAGTGTTCGGATCGCTCTTCGGGACACCGATCATCAACCAGCCGCAGGTGGCGATACTCGGTATCGGCACGATCGAGAAGCGACCCGTCGTGATCGATGACATGATCGCGATACGTTACCGTTCTTATTTCGGGCTCAGCTTCGATCATCGTGTCGTGGACGGCGCCATGGCCGACTTCTTCATGGCGAAAGTGCGAGAAGTGCTGGAGGATTTCCCAGAAGACGCGTGAACCAGTGGTCGGTAGTCGGTGCGTCAGTGGCCGGTAATTGCGAAGTGTGAACTGAGCACTTCGAAGTCACCGGCTACCGGCCACCGGCAACTGGCCACTGCAGACCGACCACAGTACAGCGAAAGATGCCGTTCCTCCGCCTACGTGATCTGCGATCCGGCTCGCTGCACGAGTTCGAGGCCGGCGAGGTAAGGGTCGGGCGCGATCCCGAGCTCGAGTTCAGTCTATCCGGTGAAGGGACCGACGTAGTCTCGGGCATCCACGTCCGCTTCGTATATCGCGTCCGCCGCTGGTGGCTCGAGGACATGGGGAGCCGGAACGGGACGTTCGTCGCCGAGCGGCGCCTTGTCAGCGGCCAGTCGGAAGTCGTTGCCCCCGGAACGGTGATCCGCCTCGGCAAGTCCGGGCCGCGTGTCAAGGTAGAGGCTGCCGCCAGTCGAAGTCTTGAGTCGACCGTCTCAGAGAGTGCGACGCCGGCCGAGCCGCCGTCCGCCGAGCCCGCGGCGGCCGGGCCGGGAGCGCCGCATGGCGCGATACTGAAACTCGTCTTCGAGGAGGCCAAGACCGGCAAGCGCTACTCGGCCTCGGGAGCCTTTATCCGTATCGGGCGCGGCTCCGACTGCGAGGTTCGGCCCCTCGGCGCCGACGACGAGCTGATCTCACGCCACCACGCCGAGATTACCCTCGCCGCTGATGGCGCCGCCCTGATCCGCGATGCCCGCAGCGTGAACGGCACGTTCCTCAACGGCAAGTACCTGGAGGGTGAGAAGCCGCTGCAGGAGGGCGATCAGATCGCGCTGGGTGAAGAGGGGCCCGTCCTCTTCGTCGAAGAGCTCACGCTGTCGTCGGCCGGCGGCCTGACCACACTGCTCGTTCGGCGCGTCGCCCGCGAGGTCTCGCGGGGCACGTCAGCACGAGTCCGCCAGCTGATCTGGTCCATGTTGGCGGTGGTCATTACCGCTGTCGCCGGACTCTACATTCTGGCCGAGCGGCGCGAGCATCAGACGGCTGCTGCCTTGGAGGAGCAAGCGCGTGCATTAGAGGAACAGCGTCAGCAGCTGGAGGACTACCGTCACGCACTCGCCGCTCAGCAAGCGACGACCGACTCGGTGCTGTTCGTGGCGTCGGCCGAGTACGAACGTCTGAGGGCGGAGTTGGTGGCCGCCACCGAGCAGGCGGCTCCTGCCTCGGTGATCGATAGCCTGCGTGGCGCGCTGATCGTTGCGGACCAGCGGACGCTCGCGCTGGAAGCGTCCCTGGCTCGCTCTCAGGACGCGTTGAGGCGGCAGCTCGCCGCAGGCGATTCGGCCCGCCGACTGGCCGACGCCGAGGTCTCGCGGCTGCGGGGCGAGCTGGAGCGAGCGAGCCAGGAGCGGGTTTCCCAGGGCCTGGTCGACAGCCTGCGACACGCGATAAGGGCTGCGGAAGAGCAGGCGTCGGATATCGGGGCTCAGCTGCGTGCGGTCAGCGGGGTCAACCTGGCGGCGGTGGCACAGGCGAACCAGCACGCGGTCGGCCTCGTCACCGTCTTTCAAGGGTTGCGACTGTTCGACGGGTCCGGCTTCGTTATCACGTCTTCAGGCCACTTCGTCACCAATCGCCACGTCGTGAACCCGGATGGAAAGGAGCCCGACTCTGTGTTTGTGACGCTGGCCGATGAACGCTTCATGGAGCCGGCGGACATCATCGTCGTCGCACCTCCCGGCCAGCCCGACCTCGCCGTTATAAGGATCCGGAATTACGGTGGTCCCAGCATCGAGAGTGTCGATTGGTCGGGGACACGGGCGCGACAGGGCGAGCCGGCCGCGCTCATCGGCTTCCCGGCCGGACTGGGCGCCGCCCTCGATGAGACGCGAACCGTGCGCACTTCGATGAGCGCCGGGATCTTCAGCCAGGTGACGAGCGAATCGATCCGCTTCGACGGGTTCACGGTCGAAGGATCGAGCGGTAGCCCGGTGTTCAATGCCAACGGCGAGGTGGTCGCCGTGCACCGCGGCGGCCTGCGCGGGGCCACCGGCCTCGGGTTCGCCGTACCAGTCACGCAGCTGATTCCGCTGTTGCCGCCCGAGGTCAAGGCGGAGCTCGGGATCGAGTAGACTACCAGAGCCGACTAACATCCGAGGAGGAGAGATGCGACGATCACAGTCGCTGAAACGATGGTGTGCAGTGCTCCTGGCGTTGGCCGCGATAACGCCGCCGGCGCGCGCCCAGGTCGAAGGGACGGTTGTCGAGGCGGACCGCTTCGAGCTCACCGTCGCCAACATAATGCGCGGGCCCGAGCTTGTCGGTACTGCACCCTCCCGGATGAGCTGGTCGCCGGACGGACGCACACTCTACTTCGTCTGGAAGCAGCCAGAGGAGGAGACCCAGGGCCTCTACCAGGTCGACCGCGGCGGCGGCGAACCGGAACGAGTCCCCGACGAGGAGGCCCTCCGCATCCAGCCCCGCCTCCGCGTCGCCTACTCGGAGGACCGCGATAAGGCGGTATATGAGTACCAGGGCGGCCTCTACCTTCTCGATGTTGGTTCCGGCCGGGAGCGCGTGCTCGTCTCGGTGTCCGGCGGTCTGTCTAGCATTCGGATGTCGGCGGATGGAGAGACCGTCTACTACGTCCGCAGCAGCAACCTGTACAAGATCGATGTGGAGACGGGCCTAGTCGCCCAGCTCACCGACATCCGTCGCGGCCGGGAACTCCGGGAGGACGAACCACCCGAGGGTCAGAGGCTTTACTTGGAAGAACAGCAGCGCGAGCTGCTGAGGGTGTTCGAGGTCGACTCTGTCCGTAGGGCACAGCGCTGGCCGCCACCCGCCGACCCGGAGAGGGCCGACACACCGAAGGCCTTCTACGTAGAGAACGGTCAACGCTTCGGCGGCTACTGGGTTGCACCGGACGGCGCGCGCATGGCCTTCAGCCTCAACGAAGAGGCGCAGGATGCCCGGGAGGCCTGGGTGCCGGACTACGTCACCGAGGACGGTTACACCCGCCAGGCCCCACGCAAGCGCACCTTCGTCGGCGATGAACAGCGAAGTGGGAAGCTGGGCGTAATGGACCTGGCGAGCGGAGAGGTCGTGTGGATCGACCACGGTCAGGAGGACCGCCAAGTCAATCTCAGCTTCCGCGGCTGGTCGGAGGAGTCGGATCGCCTGCTCGCCGTCGGCTTCTCGGACGACGCGCAGGACCGCTGGATACTCCTGGTGGATGCGACCACGGGTGAGTCGAGCGTGCTGGATTACCTGCACGACGATGCTTGGGTGGGAGGACCCGGCTGGCTGTCCGCCGGCTGGATGCCCGACGGCGACCACGTCTGGTACATCTCCGAGGCGAGCGGGTTCGCCCACCTCTACACGATCGCGGAAGGTGGCGGCGAGCCGACTCCGCTGACCACCGGCCCTTGGGAAGTGGTGAGGGCCGAGATATCGCCTGACGAAAAGGAGTGGTTCCTGATAACCAGCGAGGCCAGCCCGCACGAGCGTGGTTTCCACCGGATGAACCTCGACGGCGGGGACCGTCGCCTAGTCACAGACCTCGGTTCGCTGCAGGGCTCGGGTGGCGGCTCTGTGGTTGTTTCGCCCGACGGCCGCCGGCTCGCGGTTCTGTATGGTTGGCCCAACCGCCCGCCGGAACTCTTCCTGCAGGACAATCGTCCCGGTTCGCGCCACGCCCAGATCACCAGTTCGACGACGCCGGAATTCGAGTCGTACGATTGGCGCGCTCCGGAGATCGTCTACTTCAGGGCGCAGGACGGCGAAGATGTGCCGGCGCGGCTCTATCGGCCCGATGAGCCGAATGGCGCCGCTGTCATCTTCGTCCACGGCGCTGGCTACCTGCAGAACGTCCACAACTGGTGGAGCAGCTACTACCGCGAGTTCATGTTCCACAATCTGTTGATGGAGGGCGGCTACACGGTGCTCGACATCGACTATCGGGGATCCGCCGGGTACGGCCGCGATTGGCGGACTGCCATCCACAAGTACATGGGCAGGACCGATCTCTCCGATCAGGTAGACGGCGCGCGGTACCTGGTGAACGAGCTGGGCGTGGAGCCCGGGCGCATCGGCATCTACGGTGGAAGTTACGGTGGCTTCATCACCTTGATGGCGATGTTTACCGAGGCCGAGACCTTCGCCGCGGGAGCGGCCCTGCGGCCGGTTACCGACTGGGCGTACTACAACCACTGGTACACGTCTCGTATCCTCGGCCTGCCGCAGGACGACGCAGAGGCATACCGGCGCAGCTCGCCGATCTATCACGCCGAAGGGCTGCAAGGCGCTTTGCTTATCTGTCACGGCATGATCGACCAGAACGTCCACTTCCAAGACACCGTTCGCCTGGCGGAGCGCCTGCTTGAGCTGGGCAAAGAAGACTGGGAAGTCGCCATCTACCCGAAGGAGGGGCACGGCTTCGAGCACTCGTGGGCCTGGACCGACGAGTATCGGCGGATACTGAAGCTGTTCGACGAAAACCTTTTGGAGGGGAATTCGGGACTCCATGACTAATTGACTAATAGACCAATCGAATACTTGAATTGAGAATCGACCGTTGCAGTCCGAACTCGAGTAGTCTATTGGTCTAGTATTCTAGTAGTCATGGACTCCCGAATCCCCAATGGATGAGTAGCCATGCCGGCCGACCCCGTACGCGAGTTCGAAGAATATCGGAGTGAGCTGTTAGCGCGCCTCGGTGACGGCGACCCACTCGACGTCCTGGCTCACACTCCGCGCGGCATGGAGGAGCGTCTGAAGGGGATCGATGAGGCCACCCTGTCGACACGTCCGGGCGAGGGCGCCTGGTCGGTGAAAGAGATACTCGGGCACCTTGGTGATTCCGAGTGGGTGTACGGCTATCGCATGCGCATGATGCTCAGCCACGACGCGCCCGAGATCGCCGGCTACGATCAGGACGTGATGGTCGCGGGCATGGCCCATAACGGTCGTCCGCTCTCCATGCTGCTGGAGGAGCTGCGCCGCTTGAGAGGGCTGAACCTGGACCTGTACCTGAGAACGAAGGGGCTGGCCTGGGAACGCTACGGGCGGCACTCGGAGCGCGGCGTGGAAAGCGTGGGCCTGTCGATCGAGCTGCTGGCAGGACACGACCTGAGGCACCGCGACCAGATCGAGCGCACGCTGGCTGCGGTCGGCGCCTGAGACCGGTGGGCACTTAGCCGCAGCAGGGGGGAATCGAAATGCCAGAAGGAACGATGTTGCTCAACCGCGAGGACGTAACCTCGCTGTTGCAGCTGGACGACTACGTGGAGGTCGTCGAGAACGCCTTCAGGGCGTATGCCGAGGGCGAGACGCTCGACCTGGGCCTGTTACACGTCGATGCGCCGGACGGTGAGTTCCACATCAAGGCGGGCGGCCCGGAGAAGCCGCGCACCTATTTTGGCGTGAAGGTCAACGCCGGATTCTTCCAGAACCGGAAACGGTTCGGGCTGCCCAACATTCAGGGCACGATCATCCTCTGCGACGGGGATAACGGCTATCCTCTCGCCTTTATGGACTCGACTGCCATCACGATTAACCGGACCGGTGCAACTACGGCGGTCGCGGCGAAGTATCTTGCTAGGCCGGAATCGCGGAGCGTCACCATCTGTGGCTGTGGGACGCAGGGTCGGATCCAGCTTCGCCACCTCAAAGGCATCCTGCCAATCGAGCTGGCGTACGCGTTTGACTTCGAAGCCAGCGTCGCAGAGGGTTTCGCGTCCGATATGAGCCGGGAGTTGGAGATCGAGGTCAGAGCCGTAACCGACCTCGGCAGCGCCACCAAGAAGAGCGACGTCTGTGTGTCCTGTACGCCCGCCAAGGAGTATTTCCTGAAGCTAGAGGATGTACCGCCGGGCATGTTCGTGGCGGCGATCGGAGCGGACAGCCCTGGGAAGCAGGAGATCGATCCTCGGCTCATGGCGTCCGGCACGGTGGTGGTCGACATCCTGAGTCAGTGTGCCGAAGTCGGAGAGTTACATCACGCTATCGAGGCCAAGATCATCGATCGGGATCGGGTGCATGGCGAGCTGGGCGAAGTCATCGTTGGCAGGAAGCCGGGCCGCACATCGAGTGATGAGATCACCATCTTCGACTCGACCGGGACCGGATTGCAGGATGCCGCGGCGGCCGCGGCGACGTACGAGAGAGCACTTGAGTCGGGGAAGGGCACGTACTTCGACTTTTTTGCGAGCGCCTGATGGACCTCAGCGGGCTCGATACGCCGGCCGGCCTGGTCGATGTCTCGCGCATGCACGCGAACCTGGAGCGCGTGGGCTCCTACTGTCGCGAGCATGGTCTCTCCTGGCGACCTCACGTAAAGACTCACAAGACGCCCGAGCTGGGGGCGGCGCAGATAGCGGCCGGTGCCCGCGGCCTCAGCGTCGCCACGCCCCGCGAGGCGGAGGTGATGGCCGGGATTACGAACGACCTCCTTTTCGCCTACCCTCCCGTTGGCCGTGCCAAGCTCGATCGACTCGTGGCCCTGCCGGAGAGCCTCGAGCTGACCGTTGGCCTCGACTCGCTCGAGGCTCTGCGGGCGCTGGGTTCGAGGGCCGCCGAGGAAGGCCGCGAGCTTGGCGTCCTCGTGGAGATTGATGTCGGCCTCCACCGCGTCGGCGTTCCAACGCCGGACGAGGCCCTGGGCCTTGCCCGCGAGGCAGGTCGGCTGGACGGCACCATCTATAGGGGCGTGATGCTTTACCCTGGGCACATCCGGAGTTCCGTCGAAGATCAGGGGCCTGCACTGCAGGGCGTCTCCCGCTATCTGGAGCAGGTGCTGGACGTCCTAGGCAGCGCGGACCTCACCCCTGAGGTGGTGAGCGGCGGCTCGACTCCGACTCTCTTCCGCTCGCACGAGGTAGCAGGCCTGACCGAGGTACGCGCCGGCATGTGCATCTTCAACGACCGTGCAATCGCCGCGATCGGTGCCTGCCGCTGGGAAGACTGTGCCTACACTGTCCTCGCCACCGTCGTGAGTACCGCTTGCCCCGGACAGGCTGTGGTCGACGCCGGTTCCAAGGCCCTTGCCCGGGAGGAACTGCGGGCGCCGGGCGGAGGGTACGGAGTTCTTCTGGATCGACCGGCGGTGACGGTCAAGGCCCTGTCCGAGGAACACGGCATTCTGGATCTAAGTGAAACCGATTGGCGCCCGCGGGTCGGGGACCGAGTCCGCGTGATCCCGAACCACGTCTGCGCGTCGGTGAACCTGCAGGAGCGCCTCTACGGAGTGTCCGGCGGTGAGGTGGGTGATGTCTGGGAGGTAGCAGCCCGGGGCAGAAAGCGCTTCGGTATCCAATAATCGACATCCATTGCACGTGGCCAGCTGGACGTTGGCTACTGAGATCATCGAATGTCGGATATTGGATAGAAACTCTATTTCGGGATCGTCCCTCCAACCACTCGCTTGACCAACGTGCCGGCCGCGAGCGTTTCTTCTGCGCCCACCCCGTTGATCAACTCCAACGTTTCAATCTCCACGGTGGATAGGTAGCGCTCGGCGAACTGAGCGAGGGTCATCGAGCTGTCTATTCTCACGATCTCGAGATGTGCAGGCTGTGCATCGAGGGCCGCTCTGTCGTTCAGGCGATGGAAGCTCTCGGCCGTGCCGGGAAATACATCGGCGTACACGTTCCACCTGTCGGCCATAGTGTAGCCCAGGATTTTGTAGACCTGCTCGCGGTATTCGATGAAGGCGGCCAGGCCTCTGAACTGGGTGGAATCGCGCGCCGTCGCGCTGAAGTAACCCGTCCGTGCTGGCAGGCCGTTGATCGGGTAGCGGGAAGATCGTCCACGCTGGATGCCCGACTGCGAGAAGAAGGTGTCGGCCGCCTCAGCCGCCGACGCTTCCGCGGCCAGGGTTAGCTGGACCACGGCGTCCTCGTCGGGGCTGAGCGCCACGACCTGGTGGGCCATGTTCGATGTCCTCCACTCATCGGGGAAGGTGATTTGGAACCTGAGGTCGGGGTGGAGGAAGGTGCTGCCGCGGAAGAAGCCGTTGCGCGGATTAACGCCGAACATCAGGCCATCGATCATCTGCAGGTAGCGTGTGCGTCCGACCTCGCCGCCGACCTCACCGCCGGCCTCGGCCAGTCTCTGCTCCATCCGTTGGCGTCGCTCGCCGGGATCCGGGTGAGTCGACAGCCAGGCGGGCAGGCCGCTACCACCGCCCACTGAGCTGACCCGGCCGAGCATGTCGAAGACGTCCACCATCTCGGTGGGGTCGTAGCCGGAGCGCCGCATGTAGCGGAAGCCGAGGTCGTCAGACTGGCGTTCGTCGTCGCGTCCGAACTTCAGGAGGAGAAGGCCAAGACTGACGTTGATCACATCGCCGTAGGCGGCGATCTCGGGGAGGAATATGTATCCGACCCCGACGCCCAGTTGGGCCGCCTGGGCGCGACTGATTTGCTCGGCGGAGTGGCGCGCGGTGACGTGGCCGATCTCGTGCCCCAGTACGCCGGCCAGTTCCGCCTCGGAATTGAAATGTGCGAGGATCCCCCGGGTCACGTAGATAGGGCCGCCGGGAAGGGCAAACGCGTTGACGATCACGTCGTCGATGATCTTGAAGCTCCAGGGCAGGTTGGGCTTCTCGGAAGTGGCGGCCAACTCCAGCCCGATCTGGCTCACGTACTCCTGGAGCTCCGGGTCGTCATAGAGGCCGAGCGAGGCTTCCACCTGCTGGGCGCCCTCTTGGCCCATTCGGATCTCCTGGGCCTCGCTGATTAGGATCAGCTGCCGCTCGCCGGTGGCTGGGTTGACCGGGCAGGCGGTGAGGGTCAGCGTTGCGAGTGCCAAAGCGGGTAATGCTCTGAATCGTCCCATCGGGTACTGCCTCCTGAGCTAGACGCCGGAACGGGACACCTTGAGGCGTGTGGGCGCGCGGCTTAGCTTGCAGGACGACGCCGGACCGGCCGTCGTGCCCAACCGTCCGTGAAACAACGGTAGCGCGCGTCTCCGTCTATAATAAGTAGGAGGCGGAGGTACGCGAGAGGCTCAGCCCTGGCCGCGTCGGCGCCGCGAGACTGGAAGTCAGAATGCAAGACGGCGAGAAGAAATTCAAGGAAGGCATTTCGTACGGCCTCTGGGCGGGCTGGCTGTTCGGCTTCGCCGGCCTGCACCGCCTCTACCTCGGTAAGTACGGGACCGGTTTCCTCTGGCTCTTCACCTGGGGGTTGGGCGGCATAGGGCAACTCTACGACCTCATCACCATGCGCCGCCAGGTGGAAGAGGCGAACCTGCTGGAGGAAGCTCGCCAAATGCGCGCTCTGCGTTACACCCAGCCGCAGCGCACGCCCCAGCAGCTCCTGCTCGACGCCGCGTCGAGGGAGGGAGGCAGCCTGACCGTCACCCAGGCCTCGATGATCACCGGCTTCTCGTTCGAGGAGGCGGAGCGTCTGCTGCGGGAGATGGTGGCCAGCGGCTACGTCGATGTGGGGAACGAGCCGGAGAGCGGCGTCATCGTCTACTACTTCCCCGAGTTGCGTACCCGGCGCCGGCTGGGACCCGAGAACATATAGAACAGGCCGGAAGCTACGGCCTCCGGCCTGCTGATCTCGTCTGCTGCCGTCCGTCTCGTCTACTGTCGTCTGCCCAGAACCGCTGTCAGTTCGAGCACCTCATCGCCGCGCCGCACCTTGATCACGACCGTGTCGCCCGGCGCATGATCGCGCAGCGCGTACGTGTAGTCGTAGATGTTAAGTACTTCCTTGCCGCCGAACTCGATGACCACATCGCCCGCCTGCAGACCGGCCTGCTCCGCCGGGCCCCCCTCACGCACTCCGGAGAGCCGTAGTCCGCCGCCCTCGACTTCGCCGAAGTCGGGGATCGTCCCCAGGTACGGACCGTAGCCGCCGCCTGCGGCGACCTGCGGTCGCTGCTGCTTGACCAGCGTCGGCTCGTCCGGGCTGTCGCCCAGCTCGCGGATCAAAGCGGCGGCGAACTCGCCCACCTGTGCCAGGCCCCAGGCGTTGATCAGGTGCCAGTCATCCTCGGGCCTGTGGTACTCAGAGTGGGTCCCGGTGAACAGGTGCAGTACAGGGATATCGCGCGCGTAGAACGAGGTTTGGTCGCTTGGCCCGTAGCCGTCGCCGATGCGGCTGAGCGTCAACGCGCTGTCGGCGGCGTCCAGCGAATCGAGTAGCGCCGGGAACTCCTCCGCCGTCTCCGTGCCGAACACCTGCAGCTTACCCTCCCGCAGGCGGCCGACCATGTCGAAGTTCACCATCGCGGCGACGTTCTCCAGCGGAACCGGCGCGTTGCTCACGAAATGTTCCGAGCCGAGCAGCCCCATCTCCTCTGCCGCGAAGGCGGCGAAGACCAGGCTGCGAGCGGGCCGCAGATCAGGGTTCGCGGCGAAGTACTCGGCCAGTCCCAGCAGCACGGCTGCCCCCGAAGCGTTATCGTCGGCACCGTTGTGTGGCTCTACCGTGTCGGGCGCCAGCGAGCCCGGGCCTCCCATGCCGAGGTGGTCGTAGTGCGCGCCGACGACGATGAGCTGGTCGGCCAGCGCCGGATCGCGGCCCGGCAGCCGGCCCACGACGTTGTACGCGCTCACCCTTAGCGGCTCGACCTTGGCGTCGAGCAGGACCTCGATCTCGTCGTCCTTAAGCCACGCCAGGATCTCCTCGCTCTCCAGGATCTGGACAGCAGGGATGCCCACGCCGTGGGGCGGATCGCCGGGCTGCGGTGCTTGGAGTCGGGAAACGGTGATCAGCACCGCCTCGGCGCCCTGATCCCGCGCCGCCGTCGCCTTGCGCCGTGGCGACGGATCGACGCCTGAGCCGTGCGGATCGAAGTCTTCCGGTACACCGCCGCGCAGGGTGACGATTTTCGGGCCCTCCAGCGAGGCGAGGCCCTCATAGTCCTCGCTGCGTAGCCCGTAGCCGGCTTGGAAGGTTCGGCCACTGAACGAGCCGGCGGCCGAGAAGTTGAACGGCACCCAGTCCTTGAACAGCTCGAGCTCCAGGGAGCCGCGCGACGTGCGCAGCATCAACCTGCTGTCGGCGGCTATCGATACGGTTGTGGTGATCTGGAACGACTGGCGGTAGCCGTCTGTACCGAGCGGCTCCAGCCCATAGGACTCGAACAGCATCGCGATGTATGACGCGGCGCTGTCGGCGCCCGGCTCGCCGGCCTCGCGGCCGGCCAGGTCATCGCTTGCCAGATACTTCACGTGGCCGAGCAACGCCTCGGGCTTCAGGCTCTGGGCGGTCGTCGGGGCGGGGAAGGTCAAGACGCACGTCGCTGCCAGAGCCACGACCGAGGTGGCCCGGCAACGGAAAGGTCTCCCGTGGTTGCGCGAAGTACGCGCAACTGGTTCGATTGAGCTTGTCATGGTGGCCCGAACTTACATCGCCCTGGGCGCCGACGTCCAGTTATACGTGAGTGAGCTGGGCGACGGTCCGCCGGTTATCGTCCTGCACGGCGGACCCGGCGCCAGCCACGACTATCTGCGGCCTACGTTCAGCCAGCTGGCCGATGAGTTTCACCTCTACTTCTACGACCAGCGTGGGGGCGGCCGCTCGTCTGTGGAGCGTCCGCGCGAGATCAGGTGGCGCGATCACGTGGCCGACCTCGAGTCGCTGCGCCGCGAGTGGGGATTCGAGCGGCTGGCCCTGCTGGGCTACTCCTGGGGTGGGCTGCTCGCTCTCCTCTACGCGAGCCAGTACCCGGACCGGGTCCGGGCCTTGCCGCTGGTCGCGCCGGCGACGGGCTGGGGAGACCACCATCGCCGTTTCCAGGAGGAGTTCCAGCGGCGGTCATGTTCGGCCGAGGTGAAGCGCATGCGCGCCGAGCTCGACGCTTCGGGACTCGAGGAGCGAGATTCGGCAGCCTACTGGCAGCGCCGCTTCATTCTGAGCGTCGCCGGGTACTTCAGGGATCCGCGCGAGGCCCGAGACGTGACACCTTTCGTGGTGCAAGAGCAAGCGCGGCAGGCGACCTGGGCGAGCCTCAGGGGGGACGGCCCGGAACTGCGGCGCAGGTTGGCGACGTTGCAGGTACCGACGCTGATCCTTCACGGTCGCTACGATCCGATACCGATGGAGTGGGCCGAGGAGCTCGCCGAGGTATTGCCGAAGGCAAGACTGGTGGTGCTGGAAGAGAGCGGGCATCTGCCGTACGTGGAGCAACCGGAGCGTATGTTCGCCGAACTCCGCGAGTTCCTGCGCGAGGAGCTCGGCGGATGAGCCGCCGTTATCGCATGGAGACGCAAGAGCTCGCCGCCGCCGAGGCGATGGGCCCGGCCCGCGTCCCCCCGAAGCCGCGGCCCGCCGCCGGCGTCATCCTGGCGCGCGACGCCGAGGCTGGACCCGAGGTGCTCCTCGTCCGTCGCCGCGCCGACGTGGGATTCGCCGCCGGCGCCTACGTGTTTCCCGGTGGCACGTTGGACGCGGCCGACGCCGACGCTGCCTGGGAGGACTGGCTGGACGAGCCACCCGGCGACGCGGTGGCGGGCGCCGCCGACCTGGAGGGGCCCTCGGCGCGCACCTTCGTAGTGGCGGCGCTGCGCGAGCTGTTCGAGGAGACGGGTGTGCTGCTGGCTTCCGGCACGCCGCCCGGTCACGACGCCCTCGCGCAGGAGCGGCAGGCCCTGGTCGCCGGACGCAGGCTCTTCCTCGATATCGTGAGCGGCCTCGGTCTGCGCCTCGCCGGCGATCGGCTCTTGCTCTGCGCCCGCTGGATCACACCCGAGTCGCTGTCGCGGCGGTACGATGCCCGCTTCTTCCTCGCCGCGGCACCGCCAGATACGCAGGTTAGCGCCGAGCTGGGTGAGTTGGTCGAGCACGTCTGGATCAAGCCCGGTGAGGCGCTGGAGCGCTACTTCGACTACGACTTCCGCATGTTGTTCCCCACCGCCCGCACGCTAGGCTGGCTCGAGGCCGGCGCGAGCGTAACCGAGTGGCGCGAGCACTTTCGAAGCGCCGCGGTCGAACCGATTTTGCCGCGGCTCCGGCGCGTAGAGGGGGAGGTGATACCTGTCATGCCCGGCGAGCCGCGTTACGATGAGCGGGAAGGCGATGGTTGATTCGGGGGGCGGTTGGGTCAAGACGGTCATCGCGGCGAACGCGGGACCGCTAACCCTCGACGGGACCCGCACCTACATCCTCGGACCCGCACCCTGTGTCGTGATCGACCCGGGCCCCGACCTGGCGGACCACCTGGACGCAGTTGAGGTGGCGTTGGGAACGTCTCAGGTCGCCGCCCTCTGCATCACCCACCACCATGCAGACCACGCGGCGGGTGCCGCCGACCTGATCTTGCGACTGGCGGCGCCGCTGGCGGCGACGCCGGAGTCCGCCGAGCAGGCGGCGCTGGACCCGCCCGACCTGCCGCTCGCCCCGGGCTCGAGCGTGAGCTTCGGCGGCGGCCATCTCGAGGTCGTAGGCGCTCCGGGCCACTGTCCCGACCACGTCTGCTTCCATTGGCCGCAAGCGCGAGCTCTGTTCACCGGTGACACCGTCCTCGGCGAAGGGACCTCGATGATCGCGCCGCCGGAGGGTGACATGGCGGCCTATATGTCGACGCTCGAGCGGCTGGCCGGGCTCGAGCTGTCGATCATCTATCCGGGCCACGGTCCGGAGATCGATGAGCCGGCGGACAAACTCCACGAGTACATCGAGCATCGTCGGCAGCGCGAGCGACAGGTGCTGGACGCGCTGGGGGAGGGCTTGTCCACGCCCGCCGAAATCAGGGCTCGTGTCTACGAGGGCCTGGACCCGAGGCTGTTCGGTGCCGCGGAAGGATCGGTGCTCGCCCACCTGGCGAAGCTTGTCGACGAGAAGCGTGTGCGGGTGGAAGAGGGCCGCTACCTGCCGAATTCCCAACAGTAGAGATCGGACGGGTCCGCTTTCGCGAGCTCGACGAGGAACCCGGCGATCTTCCTCGTTACCTCCTCGAAGTACCGCTGCCCCTTCTCGGCCGTGGCGCGCGACGGATCCCCGACGCCGCTGTCGGAGCTGATCTCGGTCCACTTTCTCGGTGCCCAAGCCCAGCGTTCTCTCAAGGCCTCGATGCGGAAGTTCTTCGCCAGACCACGTCCTGCTTCGGACAGTGGCAGCACGAGCTCGGGAGCCAGGTGTAACATCAGGCTCGTCTCCATCTCCGCGGCGTGGTCGCCCGTTTCCTCGAAGAGCTCATCGGTGGGTACTATGTCGTACCAGTTCAGCGTGCATAGGAACAACTCGAGGTCCACCTGAAGCTCTCGAATCATCTGGCGGAAATCGTTCCCGCCGTGGCCGTTCAGGATCACAAGTTTCCTTATGCCCTGAGCGTCGAGGCCGTGCACGAAATCCTCCAACATCATCGCCTGGGTGCTCGGGTTGAGATTGAGCGTGAGCTTGATGTCCAGCTGCTGGGTGTTGACCCCAAACGGTACGGTCGGTAGGACGACGACCTTCGCGCCCTCGCTCCAGGCCAGGCGCGCCGACTCCGCGGCTATCCGTTCGGTCTCGAGAGTGTCCGTGCCGTAGGGCAGGTGATAGTTGTGGGCTTCGGTGGCGCCCCACGGAAGAACGGCGACCTCGTAGTCGGTCTCCCGGATGGACTTCCAAGTCGTCTCTGCCAGTATGTACGGATTCCCGGCCATCTTCACGCGTCCTGTCTGTCGAGCGATAGAGCGGGCTCAGTGTCTCAGCAAACTACTGAGAGCCGAGCGTGCAGGACTAGTAGGTCGGAGCCGGGGGACTGCTCCACTCCTCCCGGCGTGAATCCAGGCTGGTGACCACCGCTCTCTGCTCACCCAGGGTTTGCGGGGGTCGGGGCGGGTCGTCGAGCGGAGCTGGTGTTAGCGACCACGTGATCGCGGCGCAGCCGCGAGCGCGGGGGAGGCCGGAGCGAGACGACCCGCCCCAAGCCCTCCGGAGGGAGACGGCCCGCTCCCTGCCTCGACAAGGGCGGCCAGCTCTGCTAGACTCAGCCGCCGTATGTAAGGTCCCGAGAGGCGGATAAGCATCCGGGATATAGGCAGGAAGTTGCGCAGTGGAGGCGTAGTCGGCGGTTGTCTCGGCTCACGATCATCTTTCTCACGATCTTCGTCGATCTTATCGGGTTCGGCATCGTCCTGCCCCTGTTGCCGTTCTACGCCCAGGAGTTTGGCGCGTCGCCGTTGGTCATAGGTCTCATCGTCGCCGCGCACCCGGCGATGCAGTTCGTCTTCGGCCCGTTGTGGGGGCGAGTGTCGGATCGCGTGGGACGCAGGCCGATCCTGCTGCTGGGGTTGGTCGGTTCGGGGATCTCCTACCTGATCTTTGCGCTGGCGGGCAGCGTTGCATGGCTGTTCGCGTCGCGCATGATGGCCGGAATGGTGGGTGCCAACGTACCCGTCTCTCAGGCGTACATCGCCGATAGCACGGATATGGAGAATCGCACCCGCGGGATGGGCCTGGTCGGCGCCGCCTTCGGGCTCGGCTTCATCGCGGGGCCGGCCATCGGGGGCGCGCTGAGCCAGTTCGGCTACGCCGTGCCCGGCTTCTTCGCCGCGGGCCTCTGTTTCGCCAACGCCGCTGCCGCCGTCTTCCATCTGCCGGAGTCGCTGAGTCCGGAGCTCCGCGCCAGGGCCGCGTCACGGGGCTCGGCAGGCTTGTTGGGACGCCTCAGGTTGGGCGTGCACTTCGCCAGGTCCCCGGCGATCGGAACGCTGATGACGATCTTCTTGATCGCCACCTTCGTCTTTGCGGCCTTCACAACCGTCTTCCCGCTCTGGCTGGGCGTCGAGCTGAGCTACGACGCGCGGCATGCAGGCTACCTGATGGCCTACCTGGGGCTCGCGATGGCGATCCTGCAGGGCCGATTGCTGGGGCCGCTGGCCCGCCGGTTCGGCGAGCGCCGGCTGCTAGTGGCGGGGACGGCTACCCTGGTCGCCGCTTACTTGCTCCTGCCTCTCTCGGAAACCCTTTGGGTTCTTTTGGGTACGCTTGCACTCGTCGCGTTCGGTACCGGGCTCAACTGGCCCACGCTCAACAGCCTGGCGTCTCAGTACACGCAGCACGACATGCAGGGCGCAATCCTGGGCGTCATGCAATCGCTCTCGGCGATGGGTCGCATGCTGGGCGCTATCTGGGCGGGCTGGGTGTTTGGAACTTGGAGTCCGGCGGCGCCGTTCGTGCTGTGCGCTGGTCTAATGGGCCTTGCGGCTGCCTTCGCAATCCTGTTTATGATTAGAGCGCCGTCGCCGGCACTCCTGCACTCGGAGCCAGCGGTGAGCGGCTAGGTGTTGGTTTTGAGCAAGCTGTCTTCGTCAGAGGAGCGTTCAGGCGTGATTACTGGTGAGCGGACACTCATAGGTGCCCTGGTCCTCGGCGTCGGTTTGGCCTTGGGCGGCTGGTTCGTTGGTCACGGCTTCGCCGTCGGGCGTGGCACCGACCGCTTCGTCACCGTCAAGGGAGTGTCGGAACGAGAAGTCGAGGCCGATCTCGCGCTCTGGCCGTTACGGGTGGTCTCGACCGATAACGATCTCGGTCGTGCGCAGGCGCGCATCGATCAGGATGTCGGTCGTATCCTCGATTTCCTCGTCGAGCAGGGGATCGATACGGCGCTAGCCGAGCGCCAGGACCTGCAGGTCACCGATGTGCTCGCGAACCCATATCGCGAGGGCACTGTCAGCAACCGCTTCATCGTAACGCAGACAGTGATGGTCCGTTCCGACGAGCCGCAGCTCGTGCTGACGGCGAGCCAGCACGTGGGTGAACTCGTCGAGGCGGGTATCGTGCTGTCCTCAGGGCAGGACTACGGTCCCGGCGGCCCGACCTTCATCTTCAGTCGGCTCAACGATCTTAAACCGGAGATGATCGCTGAAGCGACGGCGAACGCCCGGGAGGCGGCCGAACAGTTCGCCCTCGACTCGCGCAGTTCTCTGGGAGGAATCCGGCGCGCCAACCAGGGCGTCTTCGTCATCCTGCCCCGTGATCAAGCGCCGGGCGTCTACGAGCAGAGCCAGGTCCACAAGACCGTGCGGGTGGTTTCTACGATCGAGTACTTCCTAAAGGACTGAGCGATCTGGCTTGCCCGACGATCACACATTGAGTAGCCATTGAGGTCCTATGCCTGAAGCACGACCGCGAACGATCGGCGAGTTGAGGAGCTCCGGCTACGCCGCGCGCTCCGTCAAGGACGAGGTGCGGGCGAACCTCATCGCCAAGCTCGAGTCCGGCGAAACGCTCTTTCCTGGGATCGTCGGTTACGAGGACAGCGTAATCCCCCAGCTGGTCAACGCCGTCCTGGCGCGCCACAACTTCATCCTTCTGGGCCTGCGCGGGCAGGCGAAGAGCAGGATACTGCGCCAACTGGTCGATCTCCTCGATGCTGAGATACCGATCATTGCGGGCTCCGAGGTGAACGACGATCCGTTCCATCCGATAAGCAAGTACGGCCGCCTGAAGCTCGAGGAGATGGGCGAAGCGACGCCGATAGACTGGATCCCGCGCGACCAGCGGTATGTCGAGAAGCTTGCGACGCCGGACGTGACAATGGCCGACATCATCGGCGACCTCGATCCGATCAGGGCCGCCCGCGGCGGCCACGTGCTCTCCGACGAGCTGACCATACACTACGGCCTGCTGCCGCGCGCGAACCGTGGGATCTTTGCTGTGAACGAGTTACCCGACCTGGCGGGCAAGATTCAGGTGGGGCTGTTCAACATCATGCAGGAGGGCGACGTCCAGATTAAGGGCTATCCGATCCGACTCGCCCTTGACGTGCAGCTTGTGTTCACGGCTAATCCCGAAGACTACACGGCGCGCGGCAAGATCATCTCGCCGCTAAAGGACCGGATCGGCGCCGAGATCATGACGCACTACCCGCACGATCTCGACCAGGGCGTTGCCATTACCGAACAGGAGGCGTGGACGGAGCGGGACGGGCGTTCGGTTCGTATTCCCGATATGATCAGGGAGATCGTCGAGCGCATCGCATTCGAGGCGCGCGATGACCAGCGTGTCGATCGAAGGTCGGGCGTTTCGCAGCGTCTGCCGATCACCGTGCTGGAGAGCGTCGTGTCGAACGCCGAGCGTCGAGCGATCGCCAACCGGGAAGGGCACGTCGTCCCCTGGGTCGCCGACATCTATGCCTCGCTGCCGTCGATCACCGGGAAGTTGGAGCTCGAGTACGAGGGCGAGCTGGAGGGTGGCACCAAGATAGCCTTGGACCTTATCTCGCGTGCGGCGGGCGCGACCTTCGACCACTACTTCGTCGAGGAGGACGCCGAGCCGATAGTCGAGTACTTCGATTCCGGCGGCGCCCTTCAGGTCGCTGAGCTCTCCAGTGCCGAGGCCTGTCTGAAGGGTTTCAGGTCCGTTCCCGGACTCGTCGAGTTGGCCCGGACCGCAGGGACCGGCGAAGACGACCTGGCTGAGGCCGAGCAGCTAGTGGTCGCGAGCGAGGTCGTCCTGGAAGGTCTGGTGGCGAAGCGCAAGATCAGTCGTAGCGGGACCGGCAGCTACTCGCGGCGCAGAGAGCGGCGACGGCGACCGCAAGGGCTGGGAGACACGGCGTGGCCCCACGAGAGCTGAGCATCCACCATCACCATCTGAGCGCCGGCCGCCATCTGTACCCGGCCCTCGTCTTCGCGCAGTTCCTTCATTCCTTCGAGGATTACGTCGCCCGCTTCCATGAGCGGTTCCCGCTCTTCTCCCTGGCCCCCGAGTTCTTCGTCTCCCTCCACCTCGCCATGTTCTTGCTGCTGGCGGCGATGATTCCGTCCGTCGCCCACGGCCGCCTCTGGGCGCTCAGGCTGGCGAAGTTTTGGGCGGTCGTTCAGATCCTCGCCGGCGTAGGACATCTGATGATCGGGGTCATCGAGTGGGGCTACTACCCGGGGCTGTGGACGGCGCCGCTCTTGCTGATCTTCGGTGCGGCGTTGGGTCGCAGCCTCCGCGCGCCGGTGCCGGCGACCGAGCTCGCGGGCGACTGAACCGAGCTGCAGAGTAGTCTGCTAGTCTCGCGTGCCGGACTCCGACACTTCGCCCGGCAGGTAATTCTCCATCACCCAGATCTCGTAGGCCCTCTCGCCGTCAGCGAAGGCAACGCGCCGCCCGTCCGGATGGATCGAGCCGATGGGCGCATCGTCGGCCAGCCGCCGCCGCTCACCCGTTTCGACGTCGAACGACCAGTTGGGGCAGCGGTTCAGCGCCTCGATCAGTTGGTCGGGGGAGAGGCATCCTCGGAAGTGGACCGAACGGCTGTCGGGCGTCCAGTACAGTGCGCGAAAGAGAGAGGGCCCCGGCGCGTCATCGCCGACCCAGGGTTTGAACTCGGCGAGATCACGTGATGCGCCGTCGCTGAGGGAGACGAGCCTCAAGGTCCACGGGTCCTCTGGTGGATTCTCGCCGGGGTCGAACACGCCGACGATCGTGCGCCGATCCGGCGACAGCGTCCACCACCAGTCCTTGGACCAGCAGCGCCAGCGATAGATCTCACGTTCCCGGCCGGATGAGAGGTCGAGAGTGACGAATCGGCACCAACCGGGCCCAGGTGCGTCGCCACCGCTGAGCTCCTTGTAGACGACCGTGCGCCCGTCGTCGACCCAGGCGGCACCACGCATACCGGTTTCGACCATACGGGCGAACCCGTGCTCACCTGACTGAACGTCGATCCGATAGATGCCCTCTTGATTCCTCCCTCGACTCCGCCCCTCTCGGGCGTACACCACCAGGAAGCGGCCGTCGGTAGACCAGTCCGGTGTGAGCACGACCTCAAGGTCGAGGCCGATCTCACGGAACTCGCCGGACTCGACGGCGCGGATCACGATACTGTGCCGCATTCCACCCCCGGACGGTGGCGTCCGGCGGTAGGCGAGGTAGCGGCCGTCCGGCGACCACCTGGGGTACAGAGCCGTGCCGGCCTGGTAGTGGGGTGTGACCGATTGCGGTTCCCCGATCGGCGCCCCGGTCTCGGGGTCGGTCATCACGGTATACATGTCGACCTTGCCCGTGGTCACCCCGTAGAAGTAGTCACCCGCGGCGCTGAAACCTATCGGTATCAGGTGCCAGAGGTCCGAGCGGATGAGGAGCGGCTCGCCCTGGGGGCGACCCTCGGTGGTCTGTTGAGCCCAGACGCTGGGTGAGCCGGAACCATCGCCGTAGTACAGCAGGTAGCGGCCGCTCGGCTCCCAGCCGAGGACGATGTTGTGCCCGCCCGGCCCGGTCACCTCCCGGTCACGGCTGCCGTCCGCAGCTACGATGTGCACTGTGCGTTCGGGGGAGTGCTCGTCGCGCTGAACGTCGTAGGCGACGTGCCTCCCATCCGGTGAAAGCGCCATGTTAGCTGGCGAAGCCCGCCCCAGCGACTTGACGATGTGCAGCCCGGCATCGGCTACATCTACCAGCCCGATTTGGTTCGTGCCATCTGGCCGCGTCAACCCCACGAGCACTTGGGTCCCGTCGGCCGACCAGTCGAACGGTCGTGCCCACTGATTCTCTTCGTCGCTGACCAGCACACGGCTCTCACCACCCTCGATTGGGATCACACGCACGCCCGTGCCCCCCTCACTGTACCAGGCGTAGGCGACGGACCGACCATCGGGAGAGATTCTTGAATTCTCGGCCCACCCCTCAGTCCACGACGCCTCGTTTGTGATTTGTCGCTCCTCGCCGGTCTGCAAATCCCGGAGCACCAGGTTACCCCCTTCCCAGGAGTTATCGGTCACGTACCTGCCATCGGGCGAAGGGGAGCCCATCGGCATCCACTCGATGCCCGCTAAGATGCGACGCGTGACGATGCCCTGACTGTCGGTCTCGGCGACAGCGGCAGCGAGTTGCGCACCCGAGACGAAGCCCGCCGTTTGTACTCCCTCGCCTCGGTCGGCCGGCGCGCAGCCGCTGGCGGCCAGCCAAGTGGCAGCGGCGAGTGGTAGTACGACCGTTGTCTTTTTCATGACATCCCCCAGCTTGAATGTTGGGTCTCGACACGCACGTTCGGTGACTAAGCTTGTCCCCCTAATCTCGCGTGCCGGAATCCGAGGTTTCGTCCGGCAGGTAGTCCTGCATCACCCAGATCTCGTAGGAAGTCTCGCCGTCTGCGAAGGCGACGCGCCGCCCGTCGGGATGGATCGAGCCTAACGGTGCGTTGTCGGCGAGCCGTTGCCACGCACCCGTCTCGACATCGAACGACCAGTTGGGGCAGCGATTCGGCGCTTCGATCACCTGGTCTGGGGAGATGCAGCCCCGGAAGTGGAACGAACGGCTGTCGGGCGTCCAGAACAGTTCGGGCCACATAGAGGGCCCCACCGCGTCGTCGGCGACCCAGGGTTTGAATTGGGCTAGATCGCGCGACGCGCCGTCGCTGAGGGAGACGAGCCTCAGGGTCCAGGGGTTCTCCCCTGGATTCTCGGCGGGGCCGAACACGCCGGCGATCGTGCGCCGATCCGGCGACAGCGTCCACCACCAGTCCATCGAAAGGCCCGACCAGCGATAGATCTCACGTTCCTGGCCGGAAGAGAGATCGAGTGTGACGAATCGGCACTCTCGGGCCCCCTCCCCGCTTCTGACCTCCTTGTAGATGACCGTGCGTCCGTCATCGAGCCAGGCGACGCCCCGCATCTCGCCTTCGATCGTGTGCGCGAACCCGTGCTCGCCTGTCTGAACGTCGATCCGGTAGATGCCCTCTAGATCTGTCCCTCCAGTCCTCCCCTTGCGGCCCCAAACCACCAGGAAGCGCCCGTCGCTCGACCAGTCCGGTGAGAGCACGATCCCGAGGTCGAGGCCGATCTCGCGGAACTCGCCGGATTCCACGGCGCGGATCACCATACTGTGCCGCATTCCGCCCCCGGACGGTGGCGTCCGGCGGTAGGCGAGGTAGCGGCCGTCCGGCGACCACCTGGGGTAGAGAGCCGTGCCGGCCTGGTAGTGGGGTGTGACCGATTGCGGTTCCCCGATCGGCGCCCCGGTCTCGGGGTCGGTCAGCACGGTGAACATGTCGACCTTACCCGTGGTCACCCCGTAGAAGTAGTCACCTGCGGCGGTAAAGCCCATCGGGATCAGGTGCCAGAGGTCCGAGCGGATGAGGAGCGGCTCGCCTTGGGGGCGACCCTCGGTGGTCTGTAGAGCCCAGACGCTGGGTGAGCCGGAGCCATCGCCGTAGTACAGCAGGTAGCGGCCACTCGGCTCCCAGCCGAGCACGATGTTGTGGCCACCCCGCCCGGTGACCTCACGGTCGCGGCTGCCATCCGCCGCTACGATGTGCACCGCGTGGTTGGGGGAGCTTGCCTCGCGCTGAATGTCGTAGGCGACGTACCTGCCATCGCGAGAAAGCGCCATGTTGGCCGGTGGAGCCCCGCCCAGCGACTTGACGATGTGCAGCTCGGCATCGGCGACATCTACCAGCCCGATCTGGTTCGTGCCGTCCGACCGGGTCAACCGGACCAGCACCTGGGTCCCGTCAGCCGACCAGTCGAAGGGTTGCGCGTGCCGATTTCCCTCGTTGCTGACCAGCACACGGCTCTCACCGCCCTCGACGGGGATTACCCGGATGCCAGCGCTGAGCCCCTCGGGCATCGGCGCGCTCGGCTCGTACCAGGTGTAGGCGACGGACCGACCGTCGGGAGAGACTCGTGAGCCCTCGGCCCACTCCATTGACGTCCACGACCCCTCATGCGTTATATGCCGCCATTCGCCGGTCTTCAGATCCCGGATCGCCAAGTCCCCCGTATTCCAGTCGACATCGGTCAGGTGCCCGCCATCGGGCGAAGGGGAGCCCATCGGCGTGTCTTCTAGCCCCGCCAAGATGCGGCGCGTGGCGACGCCCTGGGTCCCCTGGGGATCCGCCCCAGCGACGCCGGCACCGAGTTGCGCGCCCGAGACGAAGCCCGCCGTTTGTACTCCCTCGCCCCGGTCGGGCGGCGTACAACCCGTGGCGGTCAGCCAAACCGCAGCGGTGAGTGGTAGTACGACCGTTGTCTTCTTCATGACATCCCCCGGCTTGACGGTTGGGTCTCGACACGCACGTTCAGCTGCGTCGAGTCCATCCCGAGCGCTTTTCGTGCCGGCCCGCGGTTAGCTTTCTAATCTGCTGCGCGACAACAGATTACGAGATAGGTTGCTGCTGGGAGCGCCCACCATTTGTAATGCGCTGTGACAGCGGCCCAGGCCGAATCGTTACGCGTGCCGGGTCAGCGGCAGCGTGACGCGGACCTCGGTACCGTGACCCTCCTGGCTCGCTATTGTGAGCTCGCCGCCGTGAGCGGTCACGATCTGTCTGGCGATGGCGAGGCCAAGTCCCGTACCGTCGGCTCTCGTGGAGTAGAAGGGTTCGAACACGCGCTCGAGGTCATCCTTTGGGATACCCGGGCCGCTGTCGACGATCGACACCGTCGCGACGTCCCCCGTGACCTCGAGCCCCACGCTGGCTCGACCCTGCGCGCCCAGCGCCTGTGCGGCGTTGCGCAACAGGTTGAGGAACAGGCGCTCGAGGGCCGCCGCGTCGCCGTGCACTCGGACGGGTGTGGAGCCTGCCAGCGGTTCGAGCCGTGCGCCGCGGTCCTGAAATTCGGGTTCCGCCGTCCGCATGGCCGCCGCCAGCGGGTCGCGGAGGTCGATGGTTTGAGCGTTCACCAGTCCGCTCTGCGCCACACTCAAGACACCGCTCACGGTCCGATTCAGACCGTCCAGCGTAGAAAGGGCGGTGCTGATGAGCTCGCTGCAGTTCGGATCATCGGAACTCGCTTTCGCCTTCTGCAGGATGAGGCGGACCGAGGTAAGCGGGTTTCTGACCTCGTGGGCGAGCGATGTGGCGAACTCGCCCACGGCGGCGAGTGACTCCTTCTGAGTCAACCGCGTCAGGGTCTCTCGCAAGCTGGTCACCATCGTGTTGAAGGCGTGGGCGACGCGCCGTGTCTCGTTCCCACCGGTTTCTTCTACCCTGCGGTCGAGGTCGCCGGCGCTGACGGCATCGGCCGCCGCAGCGAGCCGTCCCAGCGAGCGGGTAAGCCGGCCGGTGACCAACGTGGCGAGGGTGAAGGCGATGAGGGCGATGACGATGAGCGCCAATGTCCCGCGCCGCGCCGTCCGCTCGAACGGCTCGGTGAACGGGCCGAGTGGGGCGGCCAACACGATGTCTAGCGGCGGTTCGCGGAGCGTGTGGCTTACACTCAGCCACGATTCGTTCGCCCACGTAAAGCGCGGCTGCTGGAATCGCTCCGGGTCTATTGTGAGTGGGAGCAGCGGATCGCCGGTTCGGGGGTCGAACAGGCCCAGCACCGAGCCGCCGATCCCGTACCAACTGCCGCCACCCGGCGCCAGGCGGCTGACCAAGAGTCGGGCCTCGATCGTGCCGATCCGCCGGCCTGACTCGCTGTCATAGACCGGCAGCTCCACCGGCAGGCGCGCCGAAGATCGTACATCGTTTCGGAACTCGCCGGGCACTGCTGTGGTCTGCCAGAGCACCGTGCTGGCGTTATCGCGCACCACGACGGCGTCGGCGAAGTCACCGATGCCCTCCGCCAACTCGCCCAGCGCGGCCGATGTCAGCGGCGTCCCGGCGATGGAGTCCGGGCTTATCAGCCGCCGCTGTACCTCGGGGTGCTCGGCGAGCTCGAGCAGTGCCGTGCGCTGAGTTACCCAGCGGGCCCCCATACCTGTGACGGCGTCCCGCAACCCACGCTCGAGCCGTGTACGCACCAGCTCCTCGCCGGAACGAGCCGCGCTGCGATTCAAGTACAGCCCCAAGAGCCCCAGCGGTAGAAACGCGCCGAAGAGGAGGATTAGCAGGAAACTCGTGCGCAGGGAGAGGATGCGGCGGATCGTCATCGGCCGGTTCTGCTCTAGTTCAAGCCGTACTTCTCGATCAGACGGTTGAGCCGGGGACGCGATACGCCCAGGATGTCTGCCGCCCGGCTCTTGTGCCCTTCCGTCGCCGCCAGCACGCGAGCGACGTGGCGGCGCTCCAGCTCGGTGAGGCTCACCAGGTCCGGAGCCGGCTCCGGGCTACTCGGCGTCAGCGTCAGATGCTCGGGCCGCAGAACGCCACCAGTCGCTACCACCACCGCGCGAGTGAGTGTGTTCTCGAGCTCGCGCACGTTACCGGGCCAGTCGTGGGCGAGCAATGTCTTGAGAGCCTCTTCTGAAAAGAGCGGCGTCGGCCGGTGCAGCTCTTCCGCGGCTCGGCCCACCAGGTGTTCCGCTAGCTGCGGCAGGTCACCCGGCCGGTCGCGGAGCGGCGGCACCGTGATCTCGACGACACGTAGTCGGTAATAGAGGTCTTCCCGGAAAGCACCGCTCCCGATGAGTTCCTCGAGGTTACGATGCGTGGCGGCGATCACGCGCGCCTGACTGCGCTCGGCGATGTCGCTACCGAGTGGGTAGAAGCTGTGGTCTTCCAGAACTCGGAGCAGCTTGGCCTGGAACTCGAGTGACGTGTCGCCGATCTCATCCAGGAAGATCGTTCCGTGCCCAGCGAGTGCGAAGCGGCCGCGCCGGTCGGCGACCGCACCCGTGAACGCGCCGCGCACGTGGCCGAACAGCTCGGACTCGAGCAGCGTCGTTGGCAGCGCGGTGCAGTTCACCGGGACGAAGGGCTCCGCTGCATCCGGCGAGTTGAAGTGTATCGCCCGGGCTATGAGCTCCTTACCCGTACCCGTTTCGCCGCGGATGAGCACGCTCGCCCGGTTCGCCGCCAGTTGGCCCACCAGCTTGTAGATCTCGATCATCCGCGGGTCGCGCCCCACCAGCTGGTCCAACTGGTACCGGCTGGCGGCGTCTTCGGCAGCGCGACGATGGCGCTCCCGGACTCGCCGGTCCTCGAAGACCCCGTCGAGCACGCGCTGTAGGTCGTCGAGGTCGAGCGGCTTGGGCAGGAAGTCGAAAGCGCCCTCGCGCATCGCCGCGACGGCCGTGGGCATGTCGTCGTAGGCGGTCATGATGATGACGTCGGTCCGGGGAGCTCGCTCCTTCAACAACCGCAACAGCTCAATGCCGTCGAGTCCCGGCATTCGCACGTCGGAGAGCACCAGGTCGGGGCGCTGTGCGTCGACCGCGGCGAGCGCATCCTCGGCGCTGGCAGCAGTCCGCACCTCCGTTTCCTCATCGGCCAAAACTTCGGTGAATGAGCTGCGGATGGTGGGGTCGTCGTCTACAACGAGGATCCGTCGTGCCATTTCGAGCTACCCAGCCCAATCGGGCGGTGCGCGCTGCCTCCCGCCCACTAGTGGAGATAATAGACCTCTCCTCGTGCCGACGCCAGTCACGTGCCGTCCCGGGCCGATACCGTAAGTCTTTTATTATTAGTGAGTTAGGGAGTCGGAGGGTCCTGTTCACCGGTTCGAGCGTAACGGAACGTGGCGCACCCGAAGTTCAGGACGTTACACTGGACTTCCTCTCGCAGCGATTCGATCTAAACATCATCGGGGCCTTCCTCTGTCAGACTCTTGGACGTCAGTTGCTCCAGCACCCGCCGGTTAGCAGCTGGGAAGGCGTAACGCTCCAGTTCCTCCGGCCGCACCCATGTTACCTCCTGACACGCCAGCGGTCTCGGCGTACCGGTTCGGTATCGACAGTTGAACGCGTGGAGCGTGATCTCGAAGTGACTGTAAGCGTGGTCGACCGCCGCGATCTTCGCGCCCGGCTCGACTTCGACTCCCACCTCTTCGCCGACCTCGCGGATGACCGCCGCCTCGAGCGACTCGCCCGGCTCCGGCTTGCCGCCGGGAAACTCCCAGAGTCCGCCGAGCAGTCCGTCGGGCGATCGCTTCGCGATCAGGATCTCGTCGCCGCGCCAGACTACGCCCACCGCGATGTCGTAATGCGGCCTCTTTTTCGCCGGTCGGCGCCTCGGCCGCTCCGTCGCCGTGCCGTTGGCGCGCGCTAGGCAGTCGCTCTCGATGGGACACGCGTCGCAGCGCGGCGAACGGGGCGTGCAGATCGTCGAGCCGAGATCCATCAACGCCTGGTTCACATCGCCGGGCCGCTCGGCGACCAGCGGCTCGCCACGTCCCCGCAATATCGTTTCGCTCGGGTCCGCTAGATCACTAAGACGGCTCAGCACGCGTCGCACGTTGCCGTCCACTGCGAGGATTGGGCGGTCGAAAGCGATGCTGAGGATTGCCGCCGCCACGTATCGACCGATACCGGGGAGCGCCCGCAGGCTCTTCTCGTCGCGCGGCAGTTCGCCACCGTGCTCGCCGACGATGATGCCGGCCGCTTTGTGGAGGTTCCGTGCCCGGGCGTAGTAGCCG
>CP070812.1:2599644-2606536 GCA_020344015.1 Gemmatimonadota bacterium | reverse complement strand
AGTGTGGCGATGCACCGCCGGGGTCAGCGAGCCCGAAGTGCACACCGACCGGGTTCCCGTTCGCCTCGGCGACGAAACGGTCGGCGAGATCGGTCTCGAGGAGGTCTTTCCGACGGAGACCTGAGCAAGAACCGCGTCACGGTTCTTGCCGCAGCTCCTCCCCCTCCAGTCTGTCACGAACACTACTCGGGCTGGCGGTGGCCCTGGGTCCTGGCCGCCGTCGTTTTGGTGAGACGAGAGGATCTTGACAAAATCGCACCTTCGGGTGAGATTTGCCAATTATTCTAGGAGAGCGCCGCCCGAGACGGGCGGTCTCCGATGGCCCGGGCTTCACCGTGCGATAGGCGCCGGGCTTCCGTTTTTTGGCGTGCAGCCCCAACCAGGAGGTAATCCATGCGACGCGCCATCCTAACCGCAGTAGCCGTACTTCTCGTCGTACCGGGCATCGGGAGCGCCCAGGACAAGGCGGCGAAGATCGCCAACGCGACGAGCGCCGCGCCCGAGTCGGTAAGCAAGTACGCCAAGGTGATGGACTGGGACAACACGGTCCTGCGCGAGGGAAACAACGGCTTTACGTGTTTCCCCGACAATCCGGACTCGCCGGGCAACGACCCTATGTGCCTGGACGCGGCGTGGTTGAACTGGGCCCACGCCTGGATGACCAAGACCGAGCCGACATACGACCAGGTGGGGATCGCCTACATGCTGGCCGGCGGCTCACCCGGCAGCAACACCGACCCCTACGCCGAGGGTCCGACCGCCGACAACGAATGGATCTCCGAGGGGGGGCCGCACCTCATGATGTTGGTCCCGAATCCGAGCACGTTGAGCGACATGCCGACGGACGCCGCGAACGGCGGCCCGTGGGTGATGTGGCGTGACACTCCTTACGTTCACATCATGATCCCGACGCCCGGCCACGGGATGTAGAGGGGACGAGAGAACCCGCGCTCGGCCTACGCGCCGGTGCCCCAACAGGCATCGGCGCGTTTTTTCTCCCTAGGACGGCGCTCCAAGGCGCGAGGGCGCCCTCGGCTTGCCGGCCGGCCGCCGCTCCGGTCATCTTGGCGTCGGCAGGCGAAGGTCTCGAACGTCCAAGGAGTGACCCGATGACCAAGCTCACCGATAAAGTGGCACTGATCACGGGCGCCGCCGGCAACTTGGGGCGGGCTACGGCGCTCGCCTTTCTGGAGGCGGGCGCCCGGGTCGTGCTCATCGACCGGGCGCCGGCGCGGCTGCGCGACCTTTACCCGGAGCTACGCGATTCGGCCGACCATAGGCTGGCGGAGGGGATCGATGCCAGCGAGCCGGCGGCGGCGGCTGCCCTGGTGGACGAGGTGGCGGTACGCTTCGGCCGCATCGACGCGCTGGTCAACACAGTGGGTACTTATCGCGGCGGGAAGTCGGTGGAAGAGGAAGAGCTGGATACCTGGGACCTGCTATTCGAGGTCAACCTGCGGACGACGCTGGTCATGTGCCGGGCTGTGATCCCGGTCATGCGGGAGGGCGGCGGCGGCCGGATCGTCAACGTCGCGGCGCGCAGCGCCCTCGCCGCCGGTGCGGGCTCCGTCGCCTACGCCGCAAGCAAGAGCGGGGTGCTGCTTCTCACGGAAGGGCTTGCCAAGGAGCTGGAGCCCGCGATGATCGGCGTCAACTGCGTGCTGCCCGGCACGCTCGACACGCCCCAGAACCGCCAGGCGATGCCCGACGCCGACCACAGCCGCTGGGTCGCGCCGGAGTCCGTCGCCGCCGCCATCGTCTTCCTGGCCAGCGATGAAGCCCGGGCCGTGAGCGGCGTAGCGCTACCGGTCTGACCGTGTGCGTGTTCTAGGCGGAATAGAAAAGAGCCCGGAGACTCCTCCGGGCTCTGCAGTTGGGGCCGTCTAGTCGATTCTAGCCCCCCAAGCCATACCAGAAGTTGGGGTTGTCCGGGTCTTCCGTGGTGTAGAGGTCCTCGTCCTCATACAGGCCTTCCGGCATCTCGAGGGCGACGAGCTCGAGGCCGTAGACGGTCAGGATCTTCCCGCAGCCGAAGCAGAGGCGCTCTTCGCTTTCCCAGATGTCGAAGTGGAGGGCCGCGCAGTGAGGGCAATGGATACGGGTCGCCACCGTGCCGGTGGCCAGGGGAACGTCGTAGCGGTACGAGATCAGCGGATAACGGGCCACGGTGGCCACCTCCTCCTAGTCAGGGAGGCGTAGCGGACAGACCGGCGTTCGGCCGGCGGGGGAAGTGAACGGTTTCGGCGGGTCTCGCTGCTGGGTTCCGGTGCCGACCCGGTCCCTACGGCAGCCCTACAAACTCTTCGGCACAGCTACGGCAAAGCCCTTCCTCCCACCACTCATATTCGCTATCGATTTCCGCCCCACACGCCATGCAATACGTCCCTGTCTCCAACTCCCAGCCACAGGTCTTACAGAAAGAGTCGCCAGGGTCCAGCTCCGCATCACAACGTTGGCAGATGTCCATTAAGTCCCCCAAGTACTGAAGCTCGCGAGCGCAGTCGCACGCTGGTGGCGGGTTGAATCAGGGGGTCGGTCGGATAGGGCTACGGCGGGTGGACCTATATATAAACCGCCCGGCCGTGGGTGTTCCGGCGCCTGGCGCCAAAAAAGGGGCCCCTCCCACCGCTCGAGCTGGACCCCTCGGCATTGGCTAGAACCCTGGCTTACCAGGCCACCTGGCTCGCCCACGCCTCGAACGACGTGGGCTCGATACCGTACTTCTCAGCGTTGCCCTCGATGTCGGCGTTGTAGCCGACGTCGTCGAACCACTCGAGCATGATCGCGAAGTCCTCGCTCATCGCGCGGACCTGCTCGATGGGGACCTGGAAGAAGGTCACCGACCTGCCGCTCGCCTTGCTGACGATCTCGGCCGCCTCGGGCCCGGTCAGCTCGTCGCCGGCGAGGTCGATCGCCTGCCCGTTGAGCCTCTCGTGCTGCTCGAAGGCGAGTCTCCCATACCTGCCGATGTCGGCGAGGGCGATCTGCTGCAACCTGGTCTCGGGGCTGATGCCGATGGCAAGGTTGCCCTCGTCGATGGCCGGCTTGAACCAGGGCGAGGTCCAGTTCTCCATGAAGAAGACGGGCCGCAGGATCGTGTACGACGGGAAGCCGTAGTCGCGTATCGCCTCCTCGATCTGCCACTTGGTCTCGAAGTGGGGAATGCCGGTCTCGCGGTGCGCCGAACCCACCGACGAGTAGACGAAGTGCTGGACGCCGTGCTCGCGGGCTACAGCGGCGAGCCGCTTACCCTGCTCCACCTCGCCCTCGAGCCCGGCCTCCCACGTGTTCTGCACAGCGAAGACGCCCCAGGCGCCGTCCACCGCGCGGACCAGCGACGCCTCGTCGTTCAGGTCGCCCTGCACCAGGTCGGCGCCGAGGCCGGCGAGCGCCTTGGCGCCCTCGCTCTCGGGGTCCCGCGTCATCGCTCGGACTGTATGGCCGGCTGTCAACAGCTCGCGCGCCACGGCTCCGCCCTGCTGGCCGGTGGCTCCGGTCACTAGAATGGTTCCTCCTACGATCATGTACTCTCTCCGCTGAAGATGATTGGGGCTAACCGCTCAGAGGATTAACGCTGATGGTGCCCCGGAGGGTTTCACAGCGGGATCGATCGGGCTGTGACGGGGGTCGAAACAAATGTTTGAGGTCGGGTCTCACGAACCTCGAGCCGATGACTTGACCGGTCTGTCCCGGCCCTACCCGAGGAGCTAGTTTGTGACCCGGCGGACGACCGTCGCCCTTCAAAAAAAAGCCCAAAACCCTAGCTAGGAGCGAACCATGGAGAAGATGGGCAAGTATGCCTTCATCGCAGGCCTCATCATCTGCGCGCTTGCCGGGTTCGGCCTCGAGGCGACCTGGGTGCCGTGGGTGCTGGCGGTGCTGGGCTTGATCGTCGGCTTCTTGAACATCGGGGACAAGGAGGTCTCGACCTTCCTATTGGCCTCGATCGCGCTGATCATGTCGGCGTCGGCCATGGCGATGCTACCGTTCGTAGGGGGGACGCTCACGACGATCCTCGCCTACTTGGTCGTCTTCATCGCGCCGGCCGTTCTCGTCGTCTCTCTGAAGGGTCTCTTGGCGGTGGCCAGGGACTGATCTCGAAGAGCGGCGACGAGGCGTCCACCGAGAAAGAAGGGGCCCGGTCCAGCTGCCGGGCCCTTTTCTTACGGGCGCCGCTCGGCAGTTCAGAACTTGCCTTCGCGCACCTGATCCTTCGAGAGGCCGTGGCGCAGCATCTTCACGTTGGCCGCCGCGACCGACTCGTTCTCGGGTAACGGGACGTCGCCCTTCTCTTCCCCGAGCTCCTTCACGCTCTTGAGATTTCTCAGCGCTTCGCCGCCCTCCAGCGCCTGTTTGTCGCCGTCGTAAAGATCGAACCAAGGGAGCCCGGCATCGTCGTACTCCTTCGCCGTGAGCGGCACGGCGGGCGGCGGCTCGCCTGTTCGGTGGCCGGTGGCCAGTAGCCGGTGGCCGGTGAGTCGCGCTTGATGAGAGTCTGTTGCTGGCCTGGCCCTGTCGTGACTGGAGCGGGATTCTGTTGTTAGCGTCTTGACGTTATAACGATAGAGCGCTATGATCTTCTTCATGAAGAGCAAGTCACGCAGGGTAACGGTCTACTTCGAGCCCGCGGTCCACCGCGCCCTTCGCCTCAAGGCCGCGGAGACGGACCGTTCGGTTTCCGATCTAGTGAACGACGCCGTCAGGTTCGCGCTCGGCGAGGACGCCGAGGATCTGGCGGCGTTCGAGGAGCGGGCCGGCGAGCCGAGCCTGTCGTTCGAGGACGTGCTGAAGGACATGAAGCGACGTGGCCAGCTATAGGGTCCTCATCAAGACGTCAGCGGTCAAAGAGCTCGAAACGATACCCACCAAGAAAGACCGTCAGCGGATAGCGGGCAGGATCCGGGCTCTGGCCGAGGACCCGCGGCCGCCGGGTTGCGAGAAGCTCCACCGAGAGGAGCGGTACCGCGTTCGGCAGGGTCGCTACCGGGTTGTGTACTCAGTCGATGACGACGAAAGGGTGGTGCTCGTCGTGAAGGTTGGGCACAGAAGGGACGTCTACCGCTAGTCCGCAAGAAAAAGCCCGTAGGCGAAGCCTCCGGCCCCGCTCCGCAACGGAACGGCAGTCCGCGTGCCAGGCGAGTTCAATTTGGGGGCAGGCGACGGTTCTGTCGATCCACTAGATTGTCGCAATGCTCACCTCCCGGTTCTTCAGGAAGTACCTGCTGCCCGGCTTCGTCTTCCAGTCGGTGGTTATCGCCGGCGGCTACGGGACGGGTCGCGAGCTGGTGGAATTCTTCCTGACCTTCGGGCCCGTCGGGGGCCTTCTGGCGATGCTGCTCGTCTCCACGGTCATTTGGAGCGCGGTCTCCGCCGCGAGCTACGAGTTCGTCCGGGTCTTCAAGGCCTACGACTACCGGAGCTTCTTCACGCACCTGTTGGGCAGAGGCTGGTTCCTGTTCGAGATCTGCTACTTCGCCCTGCTGGCGATCATCCTGGGTGTGATCGCCGCGGCGGCGGGCTCGATCCTGGAGGAGACGTTCGCCCTGCCCTACGCAGTCGGCGTCCTTGGCATCATGGCGGCGGTTGGGTTCCTCGTTTTTCGGGGTAGCCCGACAATCGCGAAGGTCCTGGCCACCTGGTCGGTCGTTCTTTACGCCGTATACATAGTCGTCTTCGTCTGGTCGCTGGTGGAATTCGGGCCGGAGATCCGCGCCGCGTTAGGCGCTGGTGCGGCAGAGCCCGGCTGGTTCGTGGGCGGGATCCAATACGCCGCGTACAACCTGGCGATCATCCCGGCGGTGTTCTTCACGCTCCGCGAGATCGAGACCCGGCGCGAGGCGGTGAGCGCCGGACTGCTCACCGGCCCCATCGCGATCATCCCCGCCCTGTTCTTCGTCATCGCCATGAGCGCCCACTACCCGGCGATCCTCGACCGGCCCGTCCCCGCCAACTTCGTGCTCGAGGCGCTGGGCTCGCGAACCTTGCAGCTCACGTATCAGATCGTCCTCTTCGGTACGCTGATCGAGACGGGCACCGGGCTCATCCACGCGGTGAACGAGCGGATCGCCGGCGTCTACGGCGAGCGGGGCCGCGAGATGCCGCGGGTCCTGCGCCCCGCCACCGCCACAGCTCTCCTAGTGGCCGGGGCGGGCCTGGCAAGCTTCGGGCTGATCGGGCTCATCGCCCGGGGGTACGGGACGCTGACCTGGTGCTTCCTGGTCATCTTCGTCATCCCAATCCTCACCTGGGGGATCTACCTCATCCGATCCGGGCCGGCAGGCCGGCCACTATCGCGCTGAACCCCGGCCTTTCCCATCTTGTGCGGTGTGAGAACCTCGATCCGTGTCGGTCCTGCGTCCCACACCCGGCTGAGGTGATGACCGCAGACGAATTCACGATCCGGCCGCTCGAATCGCGCGAAGACTTCCTGAAGTGCGTCGCCCTGCAGCACGAGACCTGGGGCGCCGACTTCGAGGAGTGCGTACCGCCAAGCATCCTACAGGTCTCGCAGAAGGTGGGCGGCGTGTCGGCCGGCGCCTTCGACGCCGAGGGTCGGCTGGTGGGCTTCGTGTTCGGGCTCTCCGGCGTGCGCCACGGCCGGCTGGCGCACTGGTCTGACATGCTGGCGGTGCGAGAAGAGTATCGCGGTCGCGGGCTGGGTCAGCGGCTCAAGGCCTACCAGCTGAGCCAGCTGCTCGAGCGGGGCATCGAGGTCGCGTACTGGACCTACGACCCGCTGGAGGCTGGGAACGCCAACATCAACATCAACCGGCTGGCGGCCTTCCCCGTCGAGTACGTGCCCAACATGTACGGGCACGTCCCTGGCAGACTGCACGCCGGCCTGGACACCGATCGGTTCGTCGTCGAGTGGCACCTCACGGACCCGCTCGTT
>CP070812.1:2556196-2599544 GCA_020344015.1 Gemmatimonadota bacterium | reverse complement strand
GACGGCAAGCTCATTGCCTTCTTGAGGGAGCGGGGCGACGACGATGAGAACCAGATCTACCTGCTGACGGTTGCCGGCGGTGAAGACTACCGCCTGACGGATCACGCGACGGAAGTCTCCGAGATCTCGTGGTCGCCGGACGGTGCCTGGATCTACTTCCGCGCGACCGACGATAAGTCCGAGGAGGCGAAGGCACGCGAGGAGAAGAGGAACGACGTCTACGCCTTCGACGAGGACTACCGTCACACGCACCTCTGGCGCGTCTCCGTCGAGTTGGGCGAGGAAGAGCGAGTGACCGAGGGGGAGTACTCGATCCTCTCGTACGAGCTGTCACGGGACGGTGACATGGTCGTCTATCGCCGGGGACCGTCGCCCCTGTTCGATGACTCGGGCGAAAGCGAGCTCTGGGTAATGGACCTCGGCTCCAGGGAGAGCCGGCAGCTGACCCACAACTCCGTCCCGGAGTTCGGGGAAAAGCTGTCGCCGGACGAGGCCTGGGTGCTGTTTGTCATGTCGGCGAACGCCGAGTTCGACTTCTACTACAATGACAACCTGTTCATCGTGCCGACGGCAGGCGGCGATCCGCGGGAACTCATCCCCGGTTTCGCGTACGAGATCAATGAAGCCGCCTGGTCCGCGGACGGGCGATACATCTACTTCCTGGCGAACACCGGCGTACGGCGCGAACTCTTCCGCCTGGAAGTGTCGAGCGGTGCGTACCAGCAGCTCACCGAGGGCGATCACGCGCTCTCGAACTGGCGCTACTACTCGGGTCTCAGGCGGCACGTCTTCTCGATCTCGGAGCGGACGAACCCCGGTGACGTTTGGCGCCTGGATGAGCGGCGCCGTGCGCGACCCGTGCGGATCACGCATGTGTTCGACTACCTGGCCGAGAACTTCGAGCTACCACGGCAGGAAGCGATCCAGTGGACGGCTGCGGACGGCGTGACCGTCGAGGGGCTGCTCTTTTACCCACTGGACTACCAGGAAGGGCAGCGGTACCCGCTGGTCGTCCAGACACACGGAGGTCCGGCCTCGTCCGACAAGTTCGGGTTCGGCTCATCGGGCGACTATGTGCAGAAGCTCGCCGCGCTCGGTTACTTCGTGTTCCAGCCCAACTACCGGGGCAGCACCGGCTATGGCGACGACTTCCTGCGTGACATGGTGGGCCACTACTACCAGAACGCACACCTCGATGTGATGACAGGGGTGGACTACCTGATCGAGCAAGGTCTCGTGGACGGCGAGCGCATGGCGAAGATGGGCTGGAGCGCCGGCGGCCACATGACCAACAAGATCATCACCTTCACAGACCGCTTCAAAGCGGCGTCCTCCGGGGCCGGCGCGTCGAACTGGGTCTCGATGTACGGGCAGAGCGATGTGCGAATCTATCGGACCCCGTGGTTCGGTGGTACGCCGTGGGAAGACGACGCGCCGATAGACGTCTACTGGGAGAACTCGCCGTTGAGCGATGTGTCGAAGGTCACCACGCCCACCATATTCCTCGTCGGTCAGAATGATGCTCGCGTGCCGATGCCGCAATCGGTAGAGATCCACCGCGCATTGAAGGCGAACGGCGTTCCCACACATCTCTACGTCGCGCCGCGCGCCGGACACGGTTGGCGCGAGCTGCGGCACCGCCTGTTCAAGGTCAACGTCGAGTTGGACTGGTTCGAGCGTTGGGTTATGGAGCGAGACTACGTCTGGGAGATGGCTCCCGGCGACGAGGAGTTCGAGTCGGTGACCTCGGCCGCGGACGTTCATCGGTAGTTCGGCGTAACCATCCGGTTGTGGCAGGGCGCGGGCTGGGAACCGCGCCCTTTGCTTTTCCCGACGCCGGGGTCAGGGGGCGTTACGAATTGGTAACGGTCCAAACGGACAAACCGACCGAGGGCTCGGCAGGATTTCGGTAGATTTGGCGGGAATCAGCCGGTACGTATCGGTAACCTGGAACTGTAACCAGGCAACGAGGTTACACTTCCGGTTACCGCTTTAGCTGGCACCGTTATTGCCCTTCCATCCGCCGCTTGCCGTGCATCCGGCCCGCAGACAGGGTGCGGTGCCGGCGGCTTCGATCCCGTCGAATCCCGCTGGCACAGTCACCGGAGGTGGAGATGATCCGCGCCTTGTCTCGAAGCTTCCTGATAATTGCGTCGTTCGGTCTGATCGCGGGCTGCTCCGAGATGCCCACGGCCCCCGACTCGTCCCGCGGGCCGCTGGGTGACCAGGACTGGCTGACGGCACCGATGGCGGTGGTGAAGGGGACCTATTCGATCCAGGACTTGGGCACGTTGGGCGGGACCTGGAGCGAGGCCTACGGTGTGAACGACAACGGCTGGGTCGTGGGTGTGAGCCTGACTGCGAGCGGTGCCCAGCACGCCTTCCTGTGGACGGAGGCCGCTGGGATGCAGGACATCAGTGGGCCCGACTGGATGTACAGCATCGCGGAAGGCCTGAACAACACAGGCATGGTGGTCGGCTGGGGCATCAAGAGCGGGGAAGGCATCCGCGGCTTCTTCTGGACCGCGGAGGGCGGGATGCAGAGTATCGCGCCCCCCACGCAGCACAACTCGAGCTACTGCTTCGAAGTGAACGATGTCGGCGAGATCGTCGGCATGGCGCTGAGCACATCGGGCAACTATAACGCGTTCGTCTGGACAACACCCACCAACCCAGTTCTGCTTGGCAGCCTGGGAGGCAAGGCCAGCCGCGCCCTCGACATCAACGAAGACGGTAGGGTGGCCGGGAAGTCGACGTTGACCGACCAGACGAGTCGTGCCGTACTCTGGGTGCCCCAGAACCCGATTCTGGACCTGGGTACGTTGGGCGGCTCGGCGAGCGAGGGCTTCGGAATCAACGAGCTGTCTCGGGTCGTCGGTTGGGCGCACGACGTTCAAGAACAGAGACGGCCGTTCTACTGGGACGGCGATCTCCATGACCTGGGGACGCTGGGTGGCCCCGACGGTGAGGCGTATGAGGTCACCGACGATGGCTTGGTCGTCGGCGACAGCGAGAACGGGTCGCTACAGACGCGCGCCACGCTCTGGGCGAACGGGAATGGGACCTATGATCTCGGGACGCTGGGCGGCACAGAGAGTCACGCCCGTGACATAAGCGGCAGTGGCCTGATAGCCGGCTTCGCGCTCACCGAGGCCGGCGATCGTCACGCGGCTCTCTGGGCCGTCGAGAACGGGGGTGGCGGCGCTTCGACCGTTCCCGAGTTGCTAGAGGACCTCGAGACCGGCATAACGGACGCATTCACCAACGGCTCGCTGCAACGGTGGCGGGCTCAAAGACTGCTGGTCCATGTCGGCATAGCGCAGCGGAAATTCGAGCGTAACAAGCCGAAGCAGGCTGCTAAGGCTCTGAGCACCTTAATCCACCATCTGGAACTTTACGAGCGTCGCGGATGGTTGGGCCCCGACGAGGCGCAGGCGCTGATCAACCAGGCGCAGGACGCTATCGACCTGATGCTCGAGTGATCTGACAAGAAACAGGTGACAAAATGGTAAGGGCGCGACCTTTCGGCCGCGCCCTTTTGTTGGGCAGCAGGTACTATCCTCACCGGGCAATTATCCGGGCCCGGGTCCGGTCGATCACGATGCGCTGATCAGGTGCTCCGGGCCGCAGCCGTTTTCCTCGTCCCGTTCCAGTTCCCGGAGCAGGCAGTTGACCGTCTGCTCGACCAGTTCTTCGACCTTCACGCCCCGGCGTTTCGCCTCGCACTCGTAGGCGCGGTAGTGCTGGTCGCTGAGCTCGGCCCAAACCTGAACCCTGTGCATGCGAGTGCTCCTATCTCACGCCCCGGCCGCTAGGCGACCGGCACCGCCTTATGGCCGTAGCAGAGGATGCCGCTCTTGCCTTCCTTGCGGATGAGGCGGAACTCTAGCGATACCTCCAGTCCGGGCAGCACCGTCGACGGCTCGCAGTCCACGACCTGGGTCATCAGGCGTGCTCCCTCCGGCGTCTCCACCACCGCCATAGCGTACGGCGCCTCCATGAGAAAGTCGTCCGGTGGTACATGGATCACCGTCGATGTGACGACCTTGCCTCTGGGCGACAGGTTGATCTTCTCGATCTCTTCACCGCGACAAGAGGGGCAGATGGTCCGGGCCGGGTAGGTCACCTTGCCGCAGCCCTTACAGCGGCCGGCCTCGAGACGGTAGCGGCTGGGGATCTCCCTCGTGTATCTCGGACTCGGCATGATCACACCCCCTGGAAGATGTGGACCACAGAGCTCGCTCCCGATCCACCCATGTTCTGGGCCAGGCCGAGGCGCGCGTTCTCTACCTGGCGCGCGCCGGCTTCGCCGCGTAACTGTCGAAATATTTCTATGGCCTGCGCCACGCCGGTGGCGCCCACCGGGTGGCCCTTCGCTTTGAGGCCGCCGCTCGTGTTCACCGGTATGCACCCGCCGATCGCTGTGAAACCGTCTTTCGCGGCCGGACCGCCTTTGCCCCTCTCGACGAAGCCCAACGCCTCGATGCAGCAGACCTCGGCGATGGAGAAGCAATCGTGCACTTCGGCGACCTGGATATCACGCGGGCCAACACCTGCCATCTTGAATGCCCGCTCGCCCGATTTCTGCACGGAGTCGAGGAACGCCGGGTCGTCACGGTCCGCCAGCGCCAGCGAGCCCGTTGCCAGGCCGCTGCCGACGATCTTGACCGGCCTGTCGGTATACTGCTTCGCCTGATCGAGCGGGCAGAGTAGCACCGCTGCCGCACCGTCGCTCACCGGCGAGCAGTGGAGCAGGCGTAACGGCTCGGCGACCATCGAAGACGACAAGACCTGCTCGACCGTGAACTCGGTGGGGAACTGAGCCTTGTCATTCTTGGCGCCGTGGCGATGGTTCTTTACCGAGACCCAGGCAAGATCCTCTTCGGTCGTGCCGTAAGTGTGCATGTGGGCACGGGCGATCATCGCATAGAGTCCCGGGAAGGTGACGCCGTAGTAAACCTCGAGCTCCTGATCTGCCGCGGTAGCCAGCACGTTGGTGACGTCCGCGCCGTCGGTCATCTTCTCGATACCAACGGCCAGGACCAGGTCGCTCACGCCGGCGGCCACCTCGATGAACGCCTGCCGCAGCGCCACGCCGCCCGAGGCGCAGGCCGACTCGACGTGCACCGAAGCCACGCCGGTCATGCCGAACTGATCCGCCATCAGCGGGCCCAGGTGTTCCTGGCCCGTGAACTGGCCCCCCGACATGCAGCCCACGTACATCGAGTCGACGCGGTCGGCTCCGGCATCGTTCAACGCTCCGGCCGCCGCCTCGACGAACATCTGGCGCAGACTCTGGTTCCAGAGTTCGCCGAATCGCGTCATCCCGGCTCCAACGATCGCAACCTCACGCATGGGTGCCTCTCCTGCCGTTAACCTCGACGTTCGATGTTCGGTGTTCGATGTTCAGTGTTCGATGTTCGGCGAATGCGTTCAACGGTCGTCAGTTCTACTCGTTGACGATGATCTTCTCTCTGAACTTCGCGTACTCGCCGTACGTCACATACTGGCGTGGCCCGTCGAGCATCGAGCGGACCGTGGGAGCGAGCCCCTGGACCTCGGGGAGCCGCTTCGTCGCCTTGAGAACGAACGAATCGCTGCCGGCGCCAGAACCGAAGGACGTGATCAGGATGAGATCGTCCGGCTTCGCGACATCGAGGATCGCCGCCAACCCCGTCGGCGAAGAGCCCGAGTAGGTGTTGCCCATGGTCGGAACGACCCAGCCCGTATCCAATTGCTCCTTCTTGAAACCTAGTTGCTTTCCGGCCGTCATGGGGAACTTGCCGTTCGGCATGTGGAAGACGGCGTAGGCGAAATCCTCGGCTTTGAGTCCCGTCTTCTCGAGGATCGCGCGGCTGGCCGCCAGCACATGCTTGAAGTACGCCGGTTCGCCGGTGAAACGCCCTCCGTGACGTGGGTAGAACTCGCCTTCGCGGCGCCAGAAGTCCGGCGTGTCGCTGGTGTAGCTGTAGGTCTCGATGACCTCCGCCACCATGTCGTCTCTGCCGAAGATGAAGGCGGCGCCGCCCGCCGAGGCCGAGAACTCCAACGCGTCGTCGGGTGCGCCCTGCGAGGTGTCGGCCCCGATGCCCATCGCGTAGTCGACCCGGCCCGCCTCGACAAGGCCGAGCGCCACGAACATCGCTTCCGTACCCGCTTTGCAGGCAAACTCGAAGTCGGCGATATGGACCTCGGGTCCTATTCCCAGCGCCTCCGCCGCGACGGTGCCGCTCGGCTTCACCGCGTAGGGATGCGACTCGGAACCGATGTAGAGGGCGCCGATCTTCTGTGGATCGATGCCCGCTCGCGCTATTGCCGAGCGACCGGCGGAAACAGAGATGGTGATCGTGTCCTCGTCAAAGCCGGGAACCGACTTCTCCTGCAGGAGCAGACCTCTTTTTATCGTCTCCGGATTCTTGCCCCACTGAAGGGCGATCTCATCCGCCTTGATTCGCTTGCGGGGGATGTACGCGCCGTAGCCGACGATGCCTGCCATGTGCGCCTCCTCACGGGCAGGGTGTGACAAAACGGGACATGCGGTCTCTCACGAATAGAGCCACCTCGCCTGCTTTCTGCCAGGCCGCGGGCCGTCCGCCGCTGTTGGGCAGAGTCGGAGCGAACGGCTGTTCGCCGGGCATCGGGCGTGGTATTTCGCCATACACGTGAGCAAGAAATGGGCCCGAGCCTTGCTTGCTGAAACGCTTGCTTGTACGATAACCAATCTTTGCCAAACGAGGGGGAGGACCATGCGGATATCGGGTTTTTCGTTCGCAAGGAACGCTGTCAAGTTCTATTTCCCGATCAAAGAGGCGATCCTTTCGATTCTGCCGATCGTCGACGAGTTCGTGCTGTGCCTGGTGGAGGGTGATGCCGACGACACGACGCGTGAGGTGGTGGAGTCCATCGGCGACTCGCGCATCCGTATAGTCGAGGGCGTCTGGGACGAGAAGATGGGTGCCCGGGGTTACAGCCGGCTGACCAACGTCGCGCTCGACGAATGTGGCGGCGATTGGTGCTTTTACGTTCAAGCTGACGAGGTCGTACACGAAGACGACCTGCCAGTGATCAAGGCGCGCTGCGAGCAGCTTCTCGAGGACCCGCGCGTGGAAGGCCTGATCTTCGACTACCTCCACTTCTGGGGCGACTATCAGCACTACCAGACGAGCCACGGCTGGTACCAAAAGGAGATCCGCGTCATTCGGAACGGGCTGGGAATCCGCTCGTTGCGTACTGCCCAGTCGTTCCGTCACCCAGACGAGCGTCGGCTTACGGTGGCCCGATCGGGCGCGCGCATCTTTCACTACGGCTGGGTGCGGCCGCCGCGGCTCATGCTTGCCAAGCAGGTGGAGTCTAGCTTACACCGGGAGGGCAGGGAGGCTGCAGCGGCGCAGTACGGGGGTATGAATGCTTTAGACTTCGGTCCGCTGGGCCGCTTACCGGTGTACACCGGGATGCATCCGGCGGTGATGCAGGCGCGCATAGCCGCGATGGACTGGCAGGACGACCTTCGGATGGTGGACGGCCCGGACACCGTACGGGGGGAGATACACAAAGACGAGCGCTTCAAATATCGGTTCCTCTCTGCCATCGAGCGCTGGACGGGCCTCGATCTCAACCACAAGCACTTCGGTAGGGTCCTGCGGGTGTAGCGGCTCCGGAGGGCTCCAGCCAGATGCCTGGAATCGAGCGGCCGCAGCCCGGGCAGTTCCCGCCGCTCGAGCTGAGCTCGTCCTTCAACACGTGGACGCCGACCCTCTCGACCAGCAGGCGCCCGCAGTCCGGGCAGTCGGTGTTCTCCCAGCCCTCGAGCGTGCCGGGAAGACCGCCGGCGTAGACGAAATCGAGGCCGGCCTGACGCCCGATCTCAGCCGCCCGCATGAGTGTTTCGCGGGAGGTCCCTCCTTCACCTTGCCGCTTGTAGTGCGGGTGGAAGGCTGTGACGTGCCAAGGGATCTCCGTTGAGACCGAGGCGATGAACGAGGCCGCGTCCCGCAATTCATCCTCGGAGTCGTTAAAGCCCGGCACAACGAGCGTCACAATCTCTAGCCAAAAGCCTTTCTCGTAGGCGTAGCGCACGGTGTCGAGTACGTGCTCCAGGGTGCAGCCCAGTTTCCGGTAGCCCCGGTCGCTCATCGTCTTCAGGTCGATCTTGTAGGCGTCGGTCCAGGGGCGTAGGTAGTCGAGGGCCTCGGGGGTGGCGTTACCGTTCGACACGCACGCGGTGTACAAGCCCACCTGCTTCGCCAGACGAAAAACCTCGACCGCCCACTCAACGGTAATGAGCGGTTCGTTATAGGACGAGACGACCAGCCGAGCCCGCCTGCGTTGGGCGAGCTCGACGATCGTATCGGCGCTGATGTCGCGCGGCCCGACACCGGCGGCTTCGTCGCGCAACGCCTGCGACGTCAGCCAGTTCTGGCAGTAGTCACAGTGGAGATCGCAACCCAGCATCCCGAAGGTGACGGCATCCGAGCCGGGGAAAACGTGGAAGAGCGGCTTCTTCTCCGTGGGATCACACTGCAGTGCAACGACGTAGCCCCAGGGGACCATAAGCGTGCCAGCGTCGTTGAAGCGCACTCGGCAAACGCCGCGTCGGCCCGGCCTGATCACACAGCGCAGTGCGCAGGCGGTACAGCGCAACGAGCCGAAGCCTCTGAGCTCGCAGAGCTCGCCGGGTCGCGTTCGCCTGTCGAGCTTGTGGGCGAGTGTCGCCAAGCCTCTACCTCCTTGGAGTACTCTAACCCACGGTCTAAGCCGCCGGAAGGGCCCGTCGAGTCAGACGACTCGGCGCGATCCACCCTTGGCCTCGCCCCGTGCTGGACGTAGCATACCATGGTCCACCTGAAACCGCGGCAAGGGAGGAGCGCCTGTGAGTGACAACGATGCGGCCAGTTACGGCGACAAGATCGCCGATGTTTATGACGAGTGGTATACGCAGCTGGACACGTCCGGCGCGGTCGACTTCCTCGCAGAGCTGGCCGGACCGGGGCCCGTACTGGAGCTCGGGATCGGGACCGGTCGGTTGGCGTTACCGCTGAGCGAACGTGGCGTTGAAGTCCACGGAATCGACGCATCGGAAGCGATGGTTGCTAAGCTGCGGGGTAAGCCGGGCGGTGATCGGATCCCGATCACGATGGGTGATTTCGCCGATCTTGAAGTTGAGGGTCGGTTCTCACTTATCGCTGTGGTCTTCAGCACGTTCTTCTCGCTCCGCTCGCAGGAAGAGCAGGTTCGTTGTTTTCGCAACGCCGCGCTTCACCTGAGCGAGGACGGCCTTTTCGTCATCGAAGCTTTCGTTCCCGATGTGTCCCGCTTCGATCGCCAGCAACGTGTAAGCGCTTCAAAGGTCAAGTCGGATGACGAGGTAATGCTGGAAGTGTCGCAACACGATCCGACCCAGCAGCGGGTCGACGCGCATCACATCGTGGTCTCGGAGGCGGGGATCAAGATGTATCCGGTCAAGGTCCGCTACGTCTACCCGGCGGAGCTCGATCTGATGGCACAGCTGGCTGGTCTGCGGTTGCGAGAGCGCTGGGGAAGCTGGCGGCGCGAACCGCTCACTGCCTCCAGCATCTGGCATGTTTCAGTTTACGAACGAGCCCGCAGCTGAACGATGGCCGGCGCGAACAGCGTGAAGCAGGCGACGATCAGGACACCCAGCACGTACTCGGGCTGACGATAGAGCGGATCGCTCACAGCATAGAACGGGTCGTGTGGTAGCCAACCCAAAGCCTCCACCGCCACCATCGCTGTGCACACCAAAGTCGCCGCCAGGGATCCCGCGAACCCCGCTCGCCCCGGCGAAAGGATGTTCAGCTCGCTGACCGGGTAAACGAGCAGCAGTAAGGTGAGCCACCCGCTGCCACCCAGGTGGTGCATCACGACTACGACCGCGGTCGCCTCGTAGGCAAAGAACACCCAGCCGAGCGCCACCGTCAGACAACCGGGCACCGGCTCCCGCGGTCGCAGCGCGAAATACAGCCCTGCCGTCGCGTACCAGGTGACGAGTATCAGAACCACGGGCAGCTGCAGCGGAGGGTTGAGCGCGAAACGGATCAGCGCCAACGCCAGGATCGTCGCGTAGAAGCCCAGCCGCAGCGCCGCCCGGCCCCGCAGTCGGGGGCCTGGGCCAGGGACACCGGCCTCCGCGTCCGCCCTAGTGGCCTCCCGAGGGGCACCGCCGGCTTGAACCCTGTCCTCCGCGAGATTCTCCATCACGCTACACTCCTCGAGGCGGCTGCGGCATCACAGGCGTAACCCTTTCGAATACAACGGATTACGTCCCGAGTCGATCGCCGGGCCCTCAAGCTAGGCCCGAGTGGCCGGTGAGGAAAGGGGTTGCGGGAGGTTGCGTGAGCGGATCTCGCATATTAACATGCGAAACCCGTTAATACGAGGCCTGACTTGCTCTCCAAAACCGACCAGTACGCACTACGAGCCGTGCTCTGCCTCGCCCAGCAGCCGGAGGGATCGAGGCTGGGGGCCGCGTATATCGCCAGTCGGCTCGGTCTCCCGGCGAACTACCTCTCGAAGATCCTGCACAGCCTTGCCCGGGCCGGTGTTCTCGTATCGGAGCGAGGGCCGCGGGGCGGGTTCGGCCTGGCGCGGCCGGCGGAGGAACTCTCGCTGGCCGAGGTGATCGAGCCGTTCGACAGCCTTGTGGGACGACGATCGTGTCTGCTGGGTCGTGAGGCGTGCTCGGATGATTCGCCGTGCGGCTTGCACAGCCGCTGGAAGTCAGCCTCGGACCCGGTAATCGAGTTTTTCACGCGGACTGCTATCGCGGACCTGATCCAGGAAGTGGACCTATGCGAATGAATTGCGTCTTAGCCGCCACGCTGACCGGCATCCTCTGTGTGGCCGGGTGTGGCGGCGGAGGTGAGGGGGAACGGGCCGGCGGAGAGTCTTCACAGCCGGCCGTAGCGGAACAGGGTGCGCCGACTGCGGCGGTGACCGCTGGCGGGGTCGATGCAGCGCTGGCGACGCAGGGCGAGTCGCTGATGTCGGCGCGGGGTTGCGCGGCTTGCCATACGGTTGGCGGCGGCCGGCTGGTCGGTCCCGATCTGGCCGGCGTTACGGAGCGGCGAAGCGCCGAGTTCATCTTGGCGATGATCGTCAATCCCGACTCGATGCTGGCCAACGACGCGACGGCCAAAGAACTGCTTGGTCAGTACTTCACGCCGATGTCGAACCAGGGGGTAACGGTTGAAGACGCCCGTGCGCTGCTGGAGTTCTTTCGCCAGAAAGACGCGGCGGCAAAGAGCCGGTAGTCGGTGGTCGGTAGTCGGAGATCAGTAATCAGTGATCAGTGATCCAGGTGAAAACCGATTCACATTCAGCAGAGAGGGAGGTCCAGGACGTCATGAGAGCGAAAAGAGCGATTTGGGCGGTGGCGGCCTTCGCGGTCATCGCGTTGGCGATCGCAGGGCCCCAGTCGTGCACTCGTGGTCCGGCGGGTGCATCGGTAGGCGAGCTGGCGCGGGAGCGCGGTCTGAGCGAGGCGGACATTACAGCGGCGCTGAAGACGTATCTGCCGACCGGCCAGCTGGACGAGTACGTCATGTTCTCGTCCGGGGGCCACTCGGGTCAGGTGCTGGTCATTGGCGTTCCGTCGATGCGGCTGCTCAAAGTGATCGCCGCGTTCACGCCGGAGCCCTGGCAGGGCTACGGTTACGGCGCCGGCGGTACGATGGAGGCGCTGGAAGGCGGGCTGGTGAACGGCAAGGAGGTCCTCTGGGGCGACACGCATCACCCTGCGATCTCCGAGACCGACGGCGAGTACGACGGCCAGTTCCTGTTCATCGATGACAAGGCGAACGCCCGCGTCGCTGTCATCTCGCTCAAGGACTTCGAGACCAAGCAGGTCCTCCACAATCCGCTGATGGGTTCGGATCACGGCGCCACGTTCGTCACGCCGAACACCGAGTATGTGATCCAGTCGAGCCAGTACGCGGTGCCGCTGGACGGCAGCTACGCCGACCTCAGCGAGTACCAGGAGCGCTACCGCGGCGCGGTGACGTTCTGGAAGTTCGACCGTGCGGCGGGCCGCATCGATCCGTCGCGCTCGTTCACCCTCGAACTACCACCCTACTGGCAGGACCTGGCGGACGCCGGCAAAGGCCCGTCGATGGGCTGGGTGTTCCTCGGCTCGTTCAACACCGAGATGGCGACGGGCGGGATCGAGACGACAGGGGTACCGTTCGAGGCAGGCGCCTCGGCGAACGACATGGACTACCTGCACGCCATCAACTGGCAGAGGGCGGAACAGGTTTATCAGTCGGGTAACGGCCTCCGCCGGATCCAAGGGATGAGCGTGATCCCGCTGGACGTCTCGATCTCCGAGGGGCTGCTCTACCTGATCCCCGAGCCGAAGAGCCCGCACGGCGCCGATGTAACGCCTGACGGCCGTATGATCGTCACAGCAGGGAAGCTCGATCCGCACGTGTCGGTCTATTCGTTCGAGAAGATTCAAGACGCCATCGCCAACGAGACGTTCTCCGGACGGGATCCGTTCGGCGTGGCAATCCTCGATTTCGACGCGGTGCTGGAAGCGCAAGTGGAGCTGGGGCTGGGACCGCTTCATACCCAGTTCGACGGCCGTGGTGGCGCGTACACATCGCTGTTCATCGAGACGGCGGTGGCGAAGTGGAGCCTCGAGGATTTCACGCTGAAGGAGAAGATCGGCGTCCACTACAACATCGGTCACTTGGCGGCGGCGGAAGGTGATACGCGCACGCCGGACGGCAACTATTTGGTGGCGCTTAATAAGTGGTCCATAGACCGGTTCATGCCGGTTGGCCCACTGCATCCACAGAACTTCCAGCTAATCGATGTCACCGGCGAGCCAATGCAGCTGCTGTACGACATGCCGATCGGTATCGGCGAGCCGCACTACGCACAGATCATCAAGGCGGACAAACTCGACCCGTGGCTGGTCTATCCCGAGGTTGGGTTCAGTCCGCATGCGATGGCGTCCGATCCGAATGCCGTGTCGTCGGGCGAGGAACGGATCGAGCGCAACGGCAACAGGGTCGACGTTTACATGACAGCGATCCGTAGCCACTTCACCCCTGAGCACATCAAGGTCCGGCAGGGTGATCGCGTGAGGATCTACCTGACGAGCCTCGAGACCATACGCGACGGCACACATGGCTTCGCCATCGACAAGCACAACATCAACGTCAGCCTCGAGCCCGGCGAGTCGGAGGTGGTCGAGTTCGTCGCCGACCAGGCCGGTGTCTACCCGTTCTACTGCAGCGAGTTCTGTTCCGCGCTGCACCTCGAGATGGTGGGTTACCTGTTAGTCGAGCCTTGAGCTCGGGAAGGAGACCGGCGATGAGAACCAAGAACCTCCTTATTGCCGTCGCCGCTCTGACCCTGCTGAGCGGGCGCGCCCTGTTGAGCGTGCCCGCCCAGGATCAGGACGAGGACAAGGCGAAGGCAGAGAACTGGATCGCTCAGGCCGACAGCACCAAGGCGCTGGTCGAGAGCGTGCTGGACAGTGCGATCGAGGCGGGCGCCGAGGAACACCCGGTGGCGAGTGGCCAGGTCGCCGACGCTCAACGCTGGCTGGGCGAGGGGGCCAGGGCGCTGGCGACAGCAAAAGAGGCGCTGGCGGCGGAGGACTACGAGAGGGCGGCCAACGTGGGGAACATGGCCTGGCAGTACTACGTGAAGGCGGGCACGGCCGCCGTGCTGGCCGCCAAGCTGGTCACGGGAGGGACGTAGGAGATGAGTCCCAGCCAGCTGTTCCGGGGAGAGTTGTCGCGGACGTCTCGTACACTGGTTCTGGTCGCGGCGCTCCTCCTCATCCCGTCGGCGTTCTTGCCGGTATGGAACATCACGTTGGTGGCCCCGCAGTACCCGCAGGGGCTGTCGTTGGCGATCTACGCTAACAAGGTCGCCGGCGAGATCCAGGAAGTGAATATCCTCAACCACTACATCGGGATGAAAGAGATCGAACAGGATGAATTCCCCGAGTTTCGGTTCATCCCGTTCTTGATCCTTCGCTTCCTGGCGCTGGCGGTGCTGGCGGCCATCGTCGCTCGTCTTGAGATCGGTGCTCTCGGCTGGATCGATTTCCTTGTCTTCGGGCTCGTGATGCTCTTCGACTTCCAGCACTGGCTGTACGAGTACGGGCACAACCTGTCGCCCGGTGCGCCGATCAGTCTGGATCCATTCACACCGAAGTTCATCGGCACCACCCAGGTAGCCAATTTCACCGTGAAGAGCTGGCCGGCGGCCGGCGCCGTCATGATGGCGCTCGCTGGCCTGCTTGGTCCGGTTGCACTGTTCTTTGAATGGCGGCGGCGAAAGGACCACGCCGCCTTAGACCAACAGGCTCAGGTTTGATGTTTTGGGCTGCAGTCCTCGTGATCACTCAAGCCCTCAACGTGGGTCCGGCAGGGCGGTATCCGACCATCGGGGCCGCCCTCGCCGCGGCCCGTCCGGGTGACACGATCCGGGTGGCGGCGGGAGTCTACCGGGAGAAGGTCGTCGTCGAGGTTCCGGTCGTGCTCGTGGGAGAGGGCCGCCCCGTAATCGATGGTGAGGGGGAGGGCACAGTAGTCGAGCTCAGGGCGCCCGTCGTGTTCTCGGGCTTCGAGGTCCGCGGGTCGGGCAGGATCCTGGACCAGGAGGACGCCGGGGTCCTAGTCGCGGCCGACTCGTGCGTCGTCAGCGATAACCTGCTCGAGGATGTGCTGTTCGGCGTCTACCTCAAGGGCAGCAGCGGCAGCCGAGTGATCGGCAATCGGATCGTCGGCAAGGACCGGGCGCTGGGCATGCGCGGTGACGGGATCCGTCTGTGGAACAGCAACGATGTTTGGGTGGAGTGGAACGTGGTGAGTCGCACACGCGACGTCGTCATTTACTTCAGTCATGGTCTTGTCTTCCGCAACAACCTTGTTACGGACGGTCGCTACGGGCTGCATTACATGTACAGCAGCAACAACCTGTTCGAGCACAACGAATTCGCTCGCAACGATGTGGCGGCGTTCATCATGTATTCCTCGGACATCGTTCTGCGCGGAAACATATTTGCCCAGGCGAGCGGGCACAGCGGGTTCGGTATCGGCCTCAAGGACGCGGACCGGATAGAGGTCGAGGATAACCTGATCGTGCAGAATCGGATCGGGTTGTACCTCGACAACTCGCCCAGTGCCGGCGACGCCGAGAACCGCATCGAGGGTAATATCTTCGCCTTCAACGATGTGGCGCTTGGGCTATTGCCCGCCGTGAGACAGAACGAGTTTGCGGATAACAGCTTCATCTCGAACATGCGCGATGTTTCAGTTTCCGGGGGTGGGACGGCACTGGCGAACGGCTGGGGGGGCAATCGCTGGGACAAAGCCGCCGCCTGGGACGCCGACCGGGATGGGGAATTGGATTTGCCGTACCGCATCGAGCGGCTGTCGGATGACCTGTTCGCCCGCTATCCAGAGCTGAGACTGTTCGAGCTGAGCCCGGCTGCTGCGGCACTCGATGCGTTGGGCAGATTCTTCCCGTTTCTCGAGCCGCAACCGATCGTTGTGGATTCGACGCCCAGGCCGTTGGAGGCGCGCGCGACGCCGCCGGGGGTCGGGCTCGCCCGGCCGTTCGAGAAGCAAGACAGGTCCTCGCGTCAAGCGCCGCTGATCGCGGCGCTCTGGTTGGGTTTGGCTGGGATCTCGCTGTGGGGGGTGCGGCGATGGCCGTTATGATCGAGGCCCGCGGACTGGGCAAGCGATTCGGGTCGCGCCTCGTTCTCGACGACCTCGACTTCCAGGTCGAGCGGGGTGTACGCCTGGCGCTGTTGGGTCTGAACGGTGCAGGGAAGACGACGCTGCTGCGCTGTCTGATGGGCGTCCTGTCGTTCGAGGGCGCGGTCCAGGTCGGTGGCGTCGATGTGGCGGCAGAAGGGAAGAGTGCACGTGGCCTGATCGGCTACGTACCGCAGCGGCCGCCGCTCTTCTCGATGACGCTTGAGACGATGGTCGAGTTCTTCTCGGAGCTGCGCGGCATTGCCAGCGAACGGATCGCGGACCGCCTCGAGGCGCTGGATTTGCCACTCTCCGAGATGGGTGACCTGGCGCTTCGCGAATTGTCGGGCGGGATGGTTCAGAAGGCGCTGCTGGCTGTGGCGCTCGCCGCCGATCCACCCCTCCTGCTGCTGGACGAGCCAACGGCGAACCTCGATCCACGAGCCCGTGGCGAGTTCATGCGCGCCCTCCGGTCGGTGGGAAGCGACACCACCGTGCTGCTCGCCTCTCACCGGCTCGATGAGGTCGAGATGATCGCCGATCGCGTCTGGATACTCCACGAGGGACGCCAGGTTTTTGACGGTACGCTTGACGAGTTACGTGCTCGGGCGCACGCCGACGCCTGGCTGTGGGTGCGCACCGAGCCCGAGCGCCGCGACGACGCGCGGCGGGCCTTCATCGAGCGCGCGGGCGAAGCGGCGGTAGTCGCGAACGGAACGCACGTGGCCGTCCAGCTCCCCGCGGCCGGCCGGGCCGAGGCGCTCTCCAACCTACAGGTTAGAGGTGTGCCGATCGACGATTTTTGGGTCGTCGGGCCGTCGCTCGAGGAAATCGTACAGGGCTTCTTCGACGGGGAGGGGGAGAGGTGAGTCGCGCTGCGGTGCTGCGAACTCTGGTTCGCCGCGAACTGGGCGAATCGCTGCGATCGCGCTGGTTCGTGGCCTACTCGGGGGTCTTCCTGCTCGGCGCTCTGGCCCTGATGCTCTTCGGGCTGAGCGGTTCGGAGATCTACGGATATCGCGGCTTCGCCAAGGTGATGGCCGGCCTAGTTCACCTGGCCCTACTCTTCGTGCCCCTCATGGCGCTCTTCCCGGCCACGGCGGCGATCGCTGGTGAACGCGAGATAGGCAGCCTCGAGTACCTGGTAAGCCAGCCGATCAGCTTCGGCGAGCTCTTCTGGGGTAAGTGGCTGGGTGTGAGTCTCGCCGTGTGGCTATCGCTTTGCCTCGGCTTCGGCCTCGCAGGCGCCGTCGCCGTGTACGCGGGCACCCCCTGGCAACTCGTCGCCCTGCTGCTCGCCCTCACCCTCCTGCTTGCCGAAGCGTTCGTCGCCGTGGGGCTCCTGTGCTCCGCGCTGGCTCGGTCACGCGCCCGGGCCACGAGTGCGGGCCTCATAGCGTGGATCATAGCCATCGGCCTGGGGACGTTGGGACTGATGGGGCTCGTGATCCGGTGGGGCCTGCCCCGCTTCGTGCTGTCGCTTTGGGCCTTCGCCAACCCGGTGGAGGCCTTCCGGCTCGGGGTGATCGCCAGCCTCGACAGCGATGGCAGCCTCCTGGGCCCCGTGGGGGGCGGCTGGGTAGCGACGCTGGGTACCGGAGGTCTAATCACCCTCTGTTTGGCCGGCCTCGCGCTCTGGGCACTTCTTCCAACGCTGCTCGCCTGGTGGCGATTCCGGCGGCCCCAGGCCTGGTCGGCCCTCTGATCGCTTAACCCCACAAGATTTCAGGCTTTCCGGCAGCTCGCCTATCTACCCAAAGTCCGCTGTTGGGACACAATGCCCCTGGCAGGGTAGTGGAGGTGGGCCGAGGGTACCCCCTGGGTCTCTGAACCGATTGTGGCGCCGGGAGTTACGCCCTGTGTATATTAGGCGGATTTGTGGCACGGAATCCGCCAAAGAGGGCGGCGGATTGGTGTGCCTGGAAGGACGGGGATTTCTCGAGGACCGGCGAGAGAGGACGAGCGACAGTGGCGACGAAGACGCGGGCGTCGAGCGAGAAGAAGAAGGGGCCCGGCAAGGGCAGCAAGAAGAAGGGGCCCGAGATCATCCGGGTGCCGGAGACGACGGTCGAGATCGTATCCGACTCGGGTGAGGGTGCCCAGAAGTGCGGCCAGATCTTCGGGGCGGTCTGCGCGAAGATGGGTAACGGCGCCTGGACGGTGGAGATCATCCCGGCCGAGATCCAACCGCCGGCCCGCAGCAAGGCAGGCGGCAGCGGCAACCGGGTGCGGTTCGGCACCGAGGAGATCACCAACTGGGGCGATGCGACGAACCTGGTTGTGGCCTTCAACGAGCAGGTGCTGCTGGGCCGCATCGAGCTCGGAGCTCTGGCCGAGGATGCGATCGTGCTGCTCGACAACAAGTGGGCCACCCACGCCGATGAAGACATTCAGAAGGAGTGGCAGGGGGGCCTGAAAGAGCTCGCCAAGCACGACTACCGGATCGTCGAAGTCCCGATGGAGGAAGAGTGCCTCAAGATTGTAGAGGACCCGCGCCGCGGTAAGAACATGTTCGCCCTGGGGCTGCTCGCCTGGATCTGCGATCGCGATGTGGATCTCATCCGCGCCCAGATCGCCCACCAGTTCCGCCGGAAGGGTGAGGAGATCTACCAGCGGAACGTCGAGCTAATGGAAGCGGGTTACGGCTGGGCGGAGAAGAACCTCGACTTCCGCATCGAGGTGCCCACGATTCCGTCGGACGTGCCGAAGGTCGTGATGAACGGCAACGAGGCCATCGGGATGGGCGCCATCGCCGCCGGCATGGAGCTCTGCTCGATGTACCCGATCACGCCGGCCACCTCCGCCTCCCACTACCTGAGCGAGGTCTACGACAAGTTCGGTGGAGTCGTGCACCAGGCGGAAGACGAGATCGCCGCGGTCGGCGTCGCCATCGGCGCGTCGTACGCGGGCAAGGTGGCCTACACGATCACCTCGGGGCCGGGGCTGTCGCTGAAGCAGGAGTTTCTCGGCCTGGCGGTGATGCTCGAGGTCCCGCTGGTGGTCGTCGACGTACAGCGCGGCGGCCCGAGCACGGGGCTGCCGACGAAAGTGGAACAATCCGATCTACTGACCGCCTGCTTCGGCCAGCACGGCGACGCACCCCACGTGGTACTTGCTCCGGCCACGATGGAGGAGTGCTTCCACAGCATGATCACCGCGCGACGTATCGCCGAGGCGTTCAGGACCGTGGTGATAGTGCTGACCGATGCGAACCTGGCCACGGGAGTGCAGCCCTACCCGCGCCCGCAACTCGATGCGCGTTGGCAGCAGGCGCCGGTCAGCCTGCCGCCGGTAGATGAAAACGTGCCACCCTACGACTGGGATCCGCAGACCGGCCTTTCGCCGCAGCGCTACCCGGGTCAGCCCGGTGGCATGTACACAGCGACGGGCCTGGCACATAACGCCTGGAGCAAGGTGGCCTACGATCCTGACAGCCATCAGCTGGGCAGCCAGATGCGGAGCCGCAAGATCGCCGTGTTACAGCAGACGCTCAAGCCGCCGCAGGTATACGGGAGCGACTCGGGCGAACTGCTGGTCGTCGGCTGGGGTAGCACCAAGGGTGCAATCGAGGAAGCGGTGGATCGGGCGCAGGCCGAGGGGCTCTCGGTCTCGTCCTGTCATCTGACGTTCATTCAGCCGTTGCAGCCCGGACTGAAGGAGATCTTCAGCCGCTTCGACCGTGTGATGACGGTGGAGATCAACTACAGCGACGAGCCGGACGATCCGTACATCACCGACGAGAATCGTCGCCGCGCCCAGCTGGCTTGGGTACTGAGGGCCTCGACCCTGGTGGACGTGGACTGCTGGTCGCGGGTACCGGGACAGCCGCTGCGTCCCGGCAACATTTTGAAGGCGATACGGCAGAGACTGGAGATGGGAGCGAAAGTATGACGCACTTGGGATGCTCGCTGCTGAGCTGTGGGGTCGTCGACGATCGCCACTTCGAGATGGAGGACTACCAGGGCGCCATCGCTCGCTGGTGTCCGGGGTGCGGCGACCACAGCATCCTGACGGCCATGCAGCGGCTACTCGAAGAGGAGCAGCTGAAGCCCGAGCAGACGGTCTTCGTCTCCGGCATCGGCTGCTCGAGCCGCTTTCCGCACTACATGAAGACGTACGGTTTCCACGGCTTGCACGGGCGGGCAATACCGGCTGCCACCGGCATCAAGCTCGAGCGGCCCGATCTCGATGTGTTCGTGACGATGGGCGACGGCGACTGCTGCTCGATCGGCGCCGGCCACTGGATCCACGCGATCCGCTACAACGTTGACATGGTGGTCCTGCTGCTCGACAACAACATGTACGGTCTGACGAAGGGGCAGACTTCGCCGACGACGCCGGCCACGTTCCCGAGCAACACCCAGCCGTACGGCAGCTACCTGGAAGCGCTTAACCCGCTGACGGCGACGCTCGGCGTAACCAACGCTTCCTTCGTCGCGCAGACGGCGGAGTGGATCCCGGCGCACCTGTTCGAGACCTTGAAGGCGGCGTATCACCACAAGGGCTTCGCCTTCGTGCGGATCCTGCAGCGCTGTCCGGTCTACACCGAGAAGATCTACGAGGATGCCGTACGCCAGCCCGACGCGATCGAGATGCTCATCCACGACGACGGGATTCATATACCCGATCTGGATGAGATCTACAAAAACCAGATCATTCACGATCCCGGCAACCTCGACGAGGCGCGCCGGCTCGCCGAGCCGTTCGACAGGTTCCGACTCGGCATCTTCTACAGGAACGAGAAGCGGCCGCGTTACGAGGATCTCCGCAGGCTGCCGGTGCGCACGGCAGAGGAGAAGGTCGAGCTGCTAAACCAGGAGTTTGATCGATATGCCGTCTGAGTCAGATCCAAGGGTCGAGAAGGCGCTGAGCGCGCTGGCCGGTCCGATAGAGTTGTACCGCTCCGCGGTGGTCACCACCGTCGAGGAGGTGCGCGGGTACCTGGCCACCCATCGGTCGGAGGACGAGGCTAGCGACGGGGGCGTTGCGGCGGGCCTCGGTGTGTTTGCCGCCGGGCGCATCGACTTCGAGCGCTTCGCCAACCTGACAACGAGCGCCACGCTAGAGGGTGATCCGGACACGCTCGGCAAGGTGGAGAAGGCGTACGATATCCTCCGTGGCATCTCCTCCGGTGGCGAAGATGCCTTTTGTGTGAGGGTGAAGCCGGGCGGCCGGCTGCGAGAGGCCGTAGCCGATCGGCTGGCCGAGATCGGTCGTGGCTTCGCCGCCGCGCGTCTTGCCGGGATGGCGAGGGCGGGGAGCCTGAACTCGAAGAACGAGGACAAGCTGCTGGCCCCCCTGGGGTTCGAGCGCTGGAACCAGGCGGAGCGCCGGCTGGCTCCGCCACTCGTGGTCGAGCTCGAGGGCGCCGGCCTCCACGCCGGTGACCTGGCCGAATTTCTCGACGGGAATATAAAGATCGTCCTGGTGGTCAGCGGCGATGTCGCGCCCGCTCCCTTGGTACGGTTGATCACACCGTCGACCTTCGTGCTGCAGACCGCCGCAGGCGCGGGACTCGAGCGTTTCGCTGCGACCGAGGGGCCGGCCGTTGCAGCACTCATGCCGGAGTCGGCAGCCCAGTTCATCCACGATCCGGCGGCTGGTTCGAGTCCGGCGGCTCGCCTCGAGCTGATCAGCTTCCCCGAGCAGAGTCCTAAGAATGCTGTGGGTGGGATGAGCGTCCGCCAGCAGCTGGACGAGCTCGAACAGCTGAAGACGCTGGCGGGCGGGCCGTCTGTCGACGCGGAGGGGGAGGAGGGCGCGGCACCGGCTGCCGGACCGGTGGCGACCAAGGTGGACAAGCTGGCGGCGTGGCTGCTCAGCCAGGCCGACCTGAGCGATGCCGGATAGCGGATGGATGTAGCGGCGATTGCGGTATCCGTGGCGATTCTCGGGGGCGTGGCCCTCAGCTTCGCCATCCTGATCGCCTTGGCCAACAAGAAGCTCAAGGTGTGGGAGGATCCGCGCATCGATGCCGTGTCGGATATGCTGCCCGGTTCCAACTGCGGCGCCTGCGGCTCGGCCGGCTGCCGCGCCTTCGCCGAGGAGTTGGTCGGCGGGGTGGTGCAGCCGGCGTCGTGCACTCAGTTGGGCGCTGAGGACGTGGTCGACATCGCCGAGTACCTGGGCGTCGATGCCGGTGAGGCGGTCAAGCGAGTCGCGCGCCTCTTCTGCGCCGGCGGCTCGCATGTCTCGTTACGGCGCGCCGAGTACATCGGCCTCGAGACCTGCGGTGCCGCCGCCGCCGTCGGTGCCGGCGGCAAAGGGTGCGCCTGGTCGTGTCTCGGGCTCGCCGATTGCGAGCGGGTCTGCGACTACGACGCGATCTACATGAACCACTACGGCCTGCCGGTCGTCATCCCCGATCGCTGCACGGCCTGCGAAGATTGCGTCGAAGCCTGCCCGAGAGACCTGTTCGAGGTCATGCCGGTCACGCACCAGCTGATCGTGCAGTGTAAGAGCCTGCTCGAGGGTGATGAGGCAGAGGAGATCTGCAAAGTGGCCTGCACCGGTTGCGGCCTCTGCGCGACCGATGCGGCGCCCGGTCTCATCGAGATTAGGAACGGTCTGGCAGTGATCGACTACAGTAAGAACGAACTCGCGGACCTGAAGGCCATCGAACGTTGCCCGACGGATGCGATCGTCTGGGTCGAAGGCCAGCAGTTCGCCGACATGCCCCAACCAATACGGAGTGAAGTCGCATGATCCGAAAGAAAGACAAGGCTGGCGCGACCGCGCCTCGGTATCCCGGCGTTCGCACCGCCATGGACGGCAGTGAGGCCGCCGTGGCGATGGAGACTTCGGCGAGCGAGGGCGCAGGCGCTTACCCGATCACACCGTCCACCCAGATGGGTGAAGGTTGGGCGGCCGCCGTCGCAGCCGGTAAGCTGAACGTAAACGGTCGCAAGCTGATTTTCTTCGAGCCCGAGGGCGAACACGCCGCAGCCGCGGTAACGGCGGGTATGAGCATGACGGGCCTGCGTGCCACGAACTTCTCGAGCGGCCAGGGCATCGCCTACATGCACGAGTCGCTCTACGCCGCCGTGGGTAAGCGACTGACGTACGTGCTGAACATCGCCTGCCGGGCGATGACCAAGCACGCGCTCAACGTGCACGCAGGGCACGACGACTATCATGCGATCGACGACACCGGCTTCTTCCTGGTGTTCGCTAAGAACGTGCAGGAGTTGGCCGATCTGACCCTGATCTCCCATCGCATCGCCGAGCTGTCGCTCAACCCGGGTGCCTGCGCTCAGGATGGGTTCCTGACGAGCCACGTCATCGAGTCGATGATGCTGCCGGAGCGCGAGCTAATTAAAGAGTACCTGGGCGACCCGGCGGACATCATCGAGTCGGTGACCCCGGCGCAGAAGATGGTCTTCGGCGAGACGCGCCGTCGCATTCCCGAGGTGTTCGACCTCGACTATCCCGCGATGATCGGGGTGGTACAAAACCAGGACAGCTACGCTCAGGGCGTCGCCGCGCAGCGGCCCTTCTTCTTCGATCACGTCCAATCGCTCGCCGACAGGGCGATGGACGAGTACTTCCGGCTGACCGGCCGCCGCTACGCACGGGCGACGGGCTACCGGCTGGACGATGCCGAGTACGTGCTGATCGGGCAGGGTTCGGTGGTCTGGAACGCCGAGGCCGTCGTCGATTACCTGCGCGAGACCCGCGGTATCAAGGTCGGCGTACTCAACCTGACCATGTTCCGTCCGTTCCCGGCGGACCTGATCACGAAGATGTTGAGGGGGAAGAAGGCGGTCGCCGTACTCGAGCGCACCGACCAGCCGTTGGCGGTGGACCTGCCGATCCTCCGGGAGGTGCGGGCCGCTATGGGCCGGGCGATCGAGAACGGCCGGGCCAAGAACGGTGTGCAGCCGCACCCGGGGCTCGCCGCCATCACGCCCGCCGAGGTGCCCGAGTTCTACTCCGGCGCCTTCGGCATGGGGAGCCGTGACCTGCAGCCCGGCGACATCATCGCCGCCGTTGACAACATGCTGCCCGACGGCCAGGGCAGGCGGCTGTTCTATTTGGGTATCGACTTCATCCGCAAGGGCACTCGGCTGCCGAAGCTCCAGATCTGGCAGGAGCGCTTGCTCGAGTCGTACCCGGATCTCTCGCACCTGGCGCTCGACCCCCCGGGTGACATCAACCTGCACCCGGAGGGCTCGGTCTCCATCCGCATCCACTCGATCGGCGGCTGGGGCGCCATCACGACGGGCAAGAACCTGGCGATGACGGCGTTCGAGCTGCTCGGCTGGCACATCAAGGCGAACCCGAAGTACGGGTCGGAGAAGAAAGGCCAGCCGACTACGTTCTACGGCACCTTGGCGAAGGAGCCGATCAGGCTCAACGCCGAGCTCAAGCATGTGAACGTGGTGCTGTCGCCGGATCCCAACGTCTTCCGTCACTCGAACCCGCTGGCCGGGCTCGAGCAGGGCGGCGTCTTCGTCATCCAGAGCGATCTCGAGCCGGCCGAATTGTGGGAGACTTTCCCCGCTGCCGGGCGACGCGAGATCAAAGAGCGAAAGCTGAAGGTCTTCTCCGTCGACGCGTTCAAGATCGCCACCGAGGAGGCCTCCGATCCCGAGCTTCGCTACCGCATGCAGGGCGCGGCTTTCATGGGCGCCTTCTTCAAGGTCGCGCCGCTGATGGAGCGCGAGGGGCTTACCGAGGAGACACTGTTCGACGGGATCAAGGCGCAGCTGAACAAGAAGTTCGGCTACCTGGGTGAGCGCGTCGTCGAGGACAACCTGCGGGTGATCCGGCGCGGTTTCGACGAGGCGATCGAGCTGGACCACGCGGCGCTCGAGGTCGCCGGTGACGAGACGGCGCGCACCCCGCAGATGCCTGCGGTACTGGACGGCAGCGGCTGGCGCGACGGCTTCGCTAACCCGGGCCGCTTCTGGGAGCAGGTCGCGTACCTGTACAAGACCGGCGATGAGCCCATCGCCGACCCGTTCGCCGCGCTAAGCGCGATCCCGGCCGCCACCAGCACGATCCGCGACATGACCGACGTGCGGTTCGAGGTGCCGGAGTTCGTCGCCGACAAGTGCACGGGCTGCGGCCAGTGCTGGACCGTGTGTCCGGACATGGCGATCCCCGGCCTTGTGAACAGCGTCGAACAGGTCATCGAGGCGGCGATCGCTTCCGCCTCAAACGGACGGTCGCTGGACCGCATGCGCCAGATCGTCAAGCCATTGGCCAACGAATCGCGCAAGATCATGAAGGGCGTCCCGTTCCACAGCTTCGGCGACGTCCTCTCGCAGGCATACAAGAACGTCGTGGACAAGCTGGCCTGGGATGCCGAACGACAGAAGGCACTGGACGAGGAGTTCACTCCCGTCTACCTGGCGCTGTCCGAGTTCCCGATCGCCAAGGCGGCGCCCTTCTTCGACATACCGGAATCGCAGGAGAAGGGAAGCGGCGGTCTCCTGTCCATCACCGTGGACCCGCAGGCCTGCAAGGGGTGCAACCTCTGCGTCGAGGTCTGTCCCGACGAGGCGCTGGTCACCGTGAAGCAGGACGAGGAGGTGGTGGAGCAGCTGCGGCGCAACTGGAAGCTGTGGGAGTGGCTCCCAGACACCGACGACCGCTACATCAACATCGCCAACCTTGAGGAGGGGATCGGTGTCCTCTCGTCGCTGCTGCTCAAGAAGGAGAACTATCGCTCGATGTATGGCGGCGACGGCTCCTGCATGGGTTGCGGTGAGAAGACGGGTATCCACCTCATGCTGTCGGCGGTGAACGCCGTGGTGCAGCCGCGGGTCAAGCAGCACGTGGCGAAGTTGGAGGACTTGCTCGCCCAGCTCGACGCGAAGGCGCGCGGGCTGCTCGCCTCCGATGCGGACCTCGACGCCGTGAGCGGCGAGGAAAGCGGCGAGGTTGACATTCCGCTGGAGGGCTCCAAGAAGGTAGCAGTGGAGAGGATCGCGAGCATGATCCGCGATCTTAAGGACCTCCACTGGCGCTACACGGAAGGGCCCAGCGGTAAGGGCCGCTCGGTTACGGCTTTCACCAACGCGACTGGCTGTTCTTCGGTTTGGGGGAGCACGTACCCGTTCAACCCGTACCCGTTCCCTTGGACGAACCACCTCTTCCAGGATGCGCCTTCGATCGCGATCGGCATCTTCGAGGGTCACATGCGGAAGATGGCGAACGGGTTCATCGCGATCCGTCGCGCCGAGCTGGAGCTGGCCGGCGAATACGATCCAGAGGAGCATGAGCCGTTCTTCGCCAAGTTCGACTGGCGACAGTTCACCGACGACGAGTTCGGCCTCTGTCCGCCGATCTTCGCGGTGGGCGGCGACGGAGCGATGCTCGACATCGGCTTCCAGAACGCCTCGCGGCTCATGGCCTCGGGCAAGCCGATCAGGATCATCGTTCTCGACACCCAGGTTTACTCGAATACGGGTGGCCAGGCCTGCACGAGTGGGTTCACCGGACAGGTCTCCGACATGGCCGCCTTCGGTAAGGACCAGCACGGCAAAGAGGAGACCCGCAAGGAGATGGGGCTCATCGCCATGGCCCACCGCGGGACCTACGTGCTCCAGTCCTCCCAGGCGTCTCCGACGCATCTGCTGGGCGGCGTGATCAAGGGGCTACAGAGCCGCAACCCGGCGGTGTTCATCCTGCACTGCCCCTGCCCGCCCGAGCACGGGTTGGGCGACGACCAGGCGACGCAGGCGGCGCGGCTGTCGCTGGAGAGCCGGGCCTTCCCGTTCCTGGTCTACGACCCGGACGGCGGCGAAACGATGACCGACCGTCTCGACCTGGAGGGTAACCCGTCGGTCGACGACAGGTGGCCGGAGTACGAGCTCAAGTACCTGGATGACGAGGGTGCGGAGCAGACGATGGAGCTGCCGCTGACGATCGCCGACTGGGCGGCCACCGAGGCTCGCTTCAAGAAACACTTCAAGAAGCTTCCAGCCGACGTGGACGAGGAGGAACTCGTGCCGTTCGCCGAGTACATCGATATCCCAAAGGAAGAGCGGAACGGACAGCGGCCTTACATCTACGCAATCGACTTCGAGAAACGCCTCAATCGGCTGTCGGTCTCCGACGAGATCGTCGAGCTCGCCGAGGACCGCTTGCTGTTTTGGGAGCAGTTGAGGGAGATGGCCGGGCTCAAAGCGACGGACGAGGCGCGCTCGATCGTCGAGGGCGAGCTCGAGGAAGAGTTCGAGAAGAAAGTTGCTGCGCTGCGCGCTGAGTACGAGGCGAAGCTGGCAGACCTCAAGACCAAGTACCCGCAGGTAGTGGCGCGGCGTCTGGCCGAAGGGTTGCTGCGGGCAGGTGACGGTAATCTGACGGTGGCCGATCTCCTGACGCGCGCCGAATCGACGCCGGGCCTGCAGCCGCTGACGATGGACGTCTCGGGTCTCGACATCGGCGCCGCACCCGCGGCTGGTGCGGCGGTGGCCGTGGCGGAGCCGGCGGTGGCGACGGCTGCGGCGCCCGCCGAGGCGCCGGCGGTCGAGGAAGAAGAAGCGTTGGCGATAGAGCCGTACATCGAGACGGCTCGCTGCACCACCTGCAACGAGTGCACGAACCTGAACAAGAAGCTGTTCGCCTACAACGACAAGAAGCAGGCGTACATCAAGGACCCGAAGGCGGGAACGTTCAGGGAGCTGGTGACGGCTGCCGAACGGTGTCCCGTGAAGATCATTCATCCGGGAACCCCGCTTAATCCAAAAGAGAAAGACTTGGATAAGTGGATCAAGCGGGCCGAACCGTTTAGCTAGCAGGAAATATTCGTATTACCTAGCAGGTAAGACTCGTACTCCTGCTCGTAATTGTAATCGTCATCGTAGTCGTAATCGTACTCGTACTCGCGATCGATTACGAGTACGATTGCGAGCACGATCACAACTACGAGCACGAGCGAGAGGGAAACGGGGTCTGGCTGAACAGATGGCTTCGAGGCGAAGGACGTTCAGGCACGGAGTACATCCGCCCGAGCTCAAGGAGCTGACCGAGAAGGAAGCGATCCGCCGGATGCCGTTCCCCGATGAGGTCGTGCTTCCGCTCAGTCAGCACACCGGCGCACCGGCGAAGCCCATCGTATCAGAAGGCGACCGTGTCGAGCGCGGCGACAAGGTGGCCGCCGCCGACGGTTTCATCTCATCTCCCGTTCACGCCTCGGCCAGCGGCACCGTCGCCGGCATCGATCTCTGGCCACACCCGGACGGCACTTACAAGCCGGCGGTCCGCATTGCCGTCGATCGTTACTCGGCGCAGGCGCCACGGCCCCGCATCGTGCCGCGCTGGGAGGGGCTCTCTCCCCAGGAGATCGTGCAGGCCGTTCAGGAGGCCGGCGTCGTCGGTCTTGGCGGCGCTGCGTTCCCCACGCACGTGAAGCTGTCGCCGCCGCCCGATACCGAGCTCGACGCGGTCATCATCAACGGCTGCGAGTGTGAGCCGTATCTGACGACGGATCACCACATCATGGCGGAGTACCCAGAGCGCGTGCACATGGGCCTCCGCATCATGATGCACACGCTGGGCGTCGAGCGGGCGATGATCGGGATCGAGAAGAACAAGCCGGATGCGATTGAAGCGATCCGGGCGACGCTGCCTTCGGATCTCAACGTGACGGTGCACCCGCTGACGGTGAAGTACCCACAGGGCGCCGAGAAGATGCTGATCAAGGCGCTGCTGGGGCGGGAGGTACCGTCGGGCAAGCTGCCCATGCACGTGGGAGCCATAGTGCAGAACGTCGGGTCGTGTGCGGCCATCGCCGAGGTGTTCGACACCGGGCTGCCGCTGATCGAGCGGATCGTGACGGTGACCGGTTTGGGCGTGGAGAACCCGAGCAACCTGATCGTTCCCGTGGGGACGAAGGTCGGAGAACTGATCGGGGCCTGCGGCGGTCTTACCGAAGACGCCCACGAGATAGTCTTCGGCGGTCCGATGATGGGCGCGCCGCAGTCGAGCTTGGACACACCGATCCTCAAGGGCGTGACGGGTGTCATCGTGCTCGCCAAGCAGGAGACGAAGACGAAGGAATCGTACAACTGCATCCGCTGCGGGCACTGCCTAGATGCGTGTCCGGTGTTCCTCAACCCGCAGCTGCTTGGCATGATGGCCAGGGCAGATCGCTACGAGGAGATGGAGGAGCACCATATTTGGGATTGCATGCTCTGTGGGTGTTGTTCGTACGTCTGCCCGTCGAACATTCCGCTCTCACAACTCTTCCAGGTTTCGCGGACGGCGTTGCAGAGATTGAAGGCGAGGTCGGCGGCGTGAGCTCGTCGCGTCTGCTCGTCACGGCGTCGCCCCACCTGAGGGGGCCTGCCAGCACGCCGAAGATCATGTGGAACGTGGTGGGCAGCCTCGTTCCCGTGGTGGCCACCGCCGGCTACTTCTTCGGGTTCGGTGCTCTGCTGGTGATCGCCGCCGCGACTTTGGGCGCACTTCTCACCGAGATGGTGTTCGGGTCCAAGGGATCGCTGGGCGACGGGTCGGCGGCGATCACCGGGCTGCTGCTCGGCCTCACGCTGCCGCCGGGGTTCCCGCTCTGGATGTCGTTCCTGGGCGGTGTGGTCGCCATCGCGTTCGGCAAGCTCATCTTCGGCGGGCTCGGCCAGAACATGTTCAACCCCGCACTGCTGGGGCGCGCCTTTCTGCAGGCCGCGTTCCCGGTGGCGATCACGACCTGGCCGACGGGCGAGGAGGGTTGGTGGAACCTGAGCCCTACTCAGGCGTCGCTCCCGCTGATGGGCGCCGAGGTGGACACAGTGACCGGGGCGACGCCGCTGGGGCTGTGGAAGTTCGAGCGCATCGCCACCGATGCGGTCGACCTGTTGACCGGAGCGATCGGCGGCTCTGCGGGTGAGACGTCTGCCGTGGTTATCACGATCTGTGGCGGCTATCTGGCGCTGCGCAACTTCCTCAACTGGCGGATCCCGGCTGGTATCTTCCTGACCGTCTTCGTCCTGTCGGGCGCTCTCTGGTTGATCGATGCCGGCCGCTACCCGAGCCCGGTATTCATGCTGTTCTCGGGGGGCCTCATGTTGGGCGCCTGGTTCATGGCCACCGATATGGTGACTTCGCCGGTCACCAGCAGGGGATGCTGGATCTTCGGGGCGGGGATCGGTGCACTCGTAGTGCTCATACGAAACTGGGGCGGTCTTCCCGAGGGGGTGATGTACGCCATCCTCCTGATGAACGCGATGGTCCCGTACCTCAATCAGTGGACCCAGCCCAGGGTGTTCGGCACCCGGCTGGGGGAGGCGGCGTCGTGAGCGGCGCTGGCGACGGGAACGGAGGGAGCCGGGTCCTGCCGCAGGCGGCGCCTCAGCGCGAGGAGGTCCCGTCCTGGCGGCTGCTGGTCACGCTGGGTAGCACCGGCGCCATCGCCGGCCTGCTGCTCGTCTTCGTTTACCAGGCGACCCAGCCGGCGATCCAGGCCTACAGGGCGATGGTGCTAAGGCAGGCGGTCCAGGAGGTGCTCAAGGGGCCCGAGCGTTGGGACACGCTCTACGTGGTCGATGGCGGCCTGGTGCAAGAACTGCCAGCTGAAACCGACCCCGCCGGCCTGGAGATGGTTTTCCTCGGTTATCATGAAGACGGCCAGCCGATCGGCTTTGCCATAACCGGTGGTGAGTTCGGGTTTCAGGATATCATCGACTTGATCTTCGGGTACGATCCCGGGACGAAAACCGTGACCGGAATGAAGGTATTGGCGAACAAAGAGACCCCGGGATTGGGAGACAAGATCGAGAAGGATAGCGTCTTCGTTGCAGAATTCGACGGGTCCGAAACACCGCTGGTCGGCGTGAAGAGCGGCCGCGCCACCGGGGCCGCCAACGAGGTGGACATGATCACCGGTGCGACGATCTCGTCGAGGGCCGTCATCGCTATCATCAATCACCGGCTGGAACTGCTCGGCCCGATGATCGCGGCCTATCTGGAGGAGGCGAACTGATGCCGAGGCAGACGACGCCGGGCCAGGATCTGACGCGCGGCATCTGGCGCGAGAACCCGGTCCTCATCCAGATGCTCGGACTCTGTCCGGCGTTGGCTGTCACTAATACGGTAGTCAACAGCATCGCCATGGGGCTGGCGACTTTCTTCGTGCTGCTCTGTTCGAGCATCCTGGTCTCGACCTTCAGGAAGCTGATCCCCAGCGAGGTGCGGATCTCGACCTATATCCTGATCATCGCCACCTTCGTCACGATCGCCGACATGACGCTCGAGGCCGTCGTTCCCGAGGTCCACAAAGCGCTGGGCGCGTTCATCGCGCTCATCGTCGTCAACTGCATGATCCTCGGCCGCCAGGAGGCCTTCGCGTCCAAGAACACCGTGCCGCGCGCCATCATCGACGCCGTCGGCACCGGGATCGGCTTCATCATCGCACTCCTGATGATGGGCTCGATAAGGGAAATCCTCGGGTACGGCACATTCCTGGGGTTCCCGATCTTCGGCTCGAACTACGAACCGTGGATCGTCTTCATTCTGCCACCCGGCGGGTTCTTCACCATCGGGTTCATCCTGCTGGCGCTCAACTGGTGGGAGCGCCGCAAGCTGGAACGTGCGAGAGCCGGTGAGCCGCCGGCAGGCGCCGCCGTGGAAAGGGCAGCGTGATGGGCGACCTGGCGTGGATCTTCATCTCGGCGATGGTGGTGAACAATTTCACCCTGGCCTACTTCCTCGGCCTCTGCCCGTTCATGGGCGTATCGGGCAAGATATATACGGCGCTGCGCATGGGCGCGGCGAACATATTCGTCCTCACCGTCGCCTCGGTCTGCGCCTGGTTCCTGGACACGTTCGTTTTGCCCTACGCGCCCTTCCTGAAGCTGATCTCGTTCATCCTGGTCATCGCGTCGGCGGTGCAGATCACCGAGATGACGATCAAGAAGCTGAGCCCGGCGCTGTTCCGGGCGTTGGGGATCTACCTGCCGCTGATCACCACGAACTGCGCGATCCTCTTCATGGCGTGGGTACAGGCCAACCGTGGCTACAGCTTCTTACAGGGATTGGCCTTTGCCTGGGGCGCCGGCGCTGGTCTCACATTGGCCCTGGTCCTCATGGCGTCGATCCGCGAGGACCTGGAGTTCGTGAAACTGCCGGCCATCGCAAGAGGTAACGCGATCGTCTTCATCATCGCCGGGATCCTCTCGCTGGCTTTTATGGGCTTCGCGGGATTGTTCACATCGTGACTTGTGGACGAGTAGATGACTGAGCTTCTTTCCGTTTTGGCCTTGGGTTTGGCGTTCATCGGTTTCGGGTTACTCGCCCGCGGCAACGAGAGCCGTGGCTGTGGCGGCTGTCGGAGCGGCGAGTGCGACAATGGAGCGGAGAAGACATGATAGATCCTGAGCGCTCGAGGTGCTCTCTCCCGAGTCGGCGCCAGTTCATCGCATTGGGGATCGGCGCACTCGCAGTCGTTGCAACCCCCAGGCTGTTCCGACGACGGCGTGAACTGGTACGTCGTGCCGTGCCCGTTATGGGCACCATCGCCGACATAGCGGTCGTGCACAGAGACGAGCGTTATGCCCAGACGGCCATAGACGCGGCGATTGCAGAATTGAGGCACGTCGACGCCACGATGACCCGTTTCAGCGACAGCTCCGAGGTGGGCCTCGCCAACCTGAAAGCCGGCGCGGAGCCGGTGGTTGTTTCCAGAGGGACCGCGCTGGTCCTCGAAGAGGCGCTGCGCTGGGCGGAGGCGAGCGACGGCGCCTTCGATCCCTGCCTGGGGCGGGCGATGGCCCTCTGGGATGTGGGGCGACGCGCGGAGCCGCCGCCCGCCGACCAGGTCGGCGAACTGGCCGGTCGTCGCCTCTATCGATCGCTGGAGCTCGGCGAGCTGGCCGGCGGACCTGCCGTCCTGATCGCTGATCCCGACGCGGCCATCGATCTCGGCGGCATCGCCAAGGGGTATGGCGTTGATCGCGCCGTCGAGGCGCTCCGCTCGTACGGAATCTTCAACGGGCTCGTCAACGTCGGCGGCGACCTCTATGCGCTTGGCGTCTCCGAGGATGGAGATCCCTGGAAGGTTGGGATCCGTGATCCCGACGACCCCGACGGCCTCGTCGGCACGGTCGAGGTCAGCGATCGCGCCGTGGCGACGTCCGGCGACTACATTCAGTACTTCCAGCACGCCGGCCGACGCTATCACCACATGCTCGATCCCGCGACGGGCGAGCCACGGCGTGCCACGATGCGCAGCGTGACGGTCATGGCCGACGACTGCGTCTCGGCCGACGCCGCCGGCACAGCGATCTTTGGGATGCCCGTCGCCCAGGCGAGCAGGCTCCTCGAGGTTCGAGCGCGTGGGGCGCGCGTGGTGCACAGCGTCTGAGGGGGGAGCGCCGAACAGGCGGCGGTCGATAGTGAGACTGGCTATCGGTTGCCCGTGAGCCTAGATTACACTCGGTAAAGAAGACACCTCGCCAGGAGGTCGTTGGCCATGGCCGGAATCGGTTTCCTCGATCTTGTCGGTGGTGGGTTGGCCATCCTCGGCATCTTCGCCGCCTTCATGCTCTGGGCGATCTTCCCGCTCATGCCGTTCATCATCATGGGCGCGATCTATGCCCTGGTGCGGTACGGCCTGCCGGCGCTGGGGCGTGCTGCGGTGGCCGTGGAGGACGGGGCGGTTGCGGCGGTCCGCTGGATCCTACAGCCGGTGGCAGTCTGGGCGCTGCGGGGAGCGGAGCCGGCTACCGCAAGATACGGGGACGGCAGAGGCAGGCGCTGACGGGCTCTGCGACTGAGTGATCCGACACCCTAAGCGACGATGGGCGTCGGAGGCACGCGCCAGGTGCGTGCACCTCCGGCGCTCTTTTGTGTCGCCGGTAGGGTGGGAGAGTAGTGCTTGCAGGTCGGCCGCTCCGAGAGTATTCATGAAGATATAGAAAAGTGGACGGCGGGCTCACTGGCGTTTGCCAAGGAGGTGTTCATGGCCATCCGGTCCCCACGCTCCGCCCTCGCCTTACTCGCTCTCCTGCTGACGGCGTGCGCGAAGTATCAGCCGGAGGATGTCACATCTGAACTCGAGGGAGGCGTCGAGGCCCGAGAGGGCGCCTTCGTCATCTCAGGCGTGACTCTCGAAAACGAGACGGGCTCCGTGATCGATGCCCTGGTGGGAAGGGTGCCCAACTTCCGGATCCGACGGCTTTCGAACCAGTGTCCACAGATCAGCCTCCGGAGCCACGTATCGTTCGAGTCGATAACGAACCCCCACGTCTACGTGGACGGTACCCGGATCGCGGACACCTGCGTTCTGGATTCGCTCCGCGCCCAGAACGTGGAGTTGGTGGAGATCTACCCGATGGGGTTCACCACCCGTCCCGGCTACGCGACCCACGCCCACGGGCTCATCCTGGTGTTCATGCGCTCGGGCTAATCGGCAGGCGACCCGCACCGCCGACCGGATCCCAACGAAGACGCCCCCCGTAGAGGACTACGGGGGGCGCTCTGTTTGCAGGGCCCCTGCAGGGCCCTTAGTTACGGGCTCTAGTTAACATCCCACCAGACAGGCGTGACCAGGTCGACACCGCTCGCCATTCCTTGCCTAGCGAGCGCCTCGTTCAGCCTGTCCAGGTTGTACGACTGCTCGTCAGCCGGGTACTCCATGCGGACCGGGATGCGGCTGATGATCAGATCCGGCCCCATCGCCAGGGCCGGGACGTCCGTCCGGCGATTATCGGCCCACGCCTCCGCGCCGTTCATGTAGAGGGAGATCCACTTCTGGAGTAAGATCTGTTCGAGAGTCCCGTCAGGTAGCACCCTGGCCTGCGCCAGATAGTCGTTGATCTCCGTGTCCGTGGGACCGACCCCCTGCGCGTCGTACTGATTCATGTTTGCCCGGATCGCCTCGGTATACAGGTCGCCCGAAACGCCGGCGATCCATCCCCTCCAGGCTGCCTCGGCCTGCAGGAAGAGGACCTCGGAATAGGACATGATCATGCTGGGGGTAGCGGACCCGTCGAACCGCCAGAAGTCGCCGATCCTTGAGTAGTCGCCAAGGTTCATCCCCGGCGGCAGAGTGAGCCATCCGTTCTGATGGCCGCGGTACTGGCCGTCGTTCAAGGCGGGCTCGGCGTAATAGAAGAGACGGGGGTCGTTCAGCGACACCAGCGTGTCCACCATGGTCTCGCTGATGCCGTGGTCGTCCCGGGCATTAACGACCCTGTCCTCGTACAATGGGTTTTCGTACGGAGCCCCCGGCCAGTACAGCATCGCGTTGTCGGCGTTGCTCTCGAAGCCCCCGGCGGCGTAAGCTGCCGCGAACTCCGCCTCCGCGGTGGTGGGATCCACCTCGGAGAGCCGCATCGCCAGGCGCATGCGGAGCGAGTTGGCGAACAGTCGCCACGCCTCGAAGTCGTTGCCGTAGAGCAGGTCGCCGCCGCCGAAGTCGGTGGGGCCGGGATCGAGGAGCATATTGGCGGCGGTGGTCAGATCAGCGAGCATCCCGGCGTAGACCGCTTCCTGGCTATCGTACGCCGGGGCCCTGATCAAGTTGCCGTCCCCGTCGACCTGGCCCAGGGCCTCGGAGTAGGGCACGTCGCCCCAGTAGTCGGTGACGATGTGGAAGAGCCAGGCCTTCCAGATCATCCCCACCGCCTGAACGTTCCTCGCATTCGCGACGCACTCCGTGTCGCCCGCGGCGCACTCATCCTCGTCCTCCACCCCTTTGTTGATGACCGTCTGCATGTCCATCAACGGGTAGGCGTAGTAGTTCTCCCAGTAGATATCCATGCGGTCGGAGCGTACGTTGCCAATCTCCTCATCCGGGTACTGGAGTTCGACGCCGTGCTGCGGCCAAATGTTAGTATGCGAAAGGAACTGCCCGGCCCCGAAGTAGTTCTCCACCCCTTGTCGGATCGCATTCGGAAGCAGCAACGAGGCGTCCACGTCAGTGGGCTGGTTGGGGTTCTGGTTGACGTCGGTCAGCCCTTCGTCGCAAGCGCTCACGGCCCAGACGAGGCCGACGACAAGCGCCGCGCGGGCAAGCTTCATTCTATTCATTTTAGTCGCCTTTCTCATGCTGAGCCGTTACCACAACGTGAGCGAGAATCCGTAGCTCCTGGAACTCGGGTGCTGGCCGAACTCAAGCCCCTGCCGGTTGGTGCTGTCAAAGGCCGTCTCTGGATCGATGTTGTCGCACTTCGACCAGAGGAAGAGGTTCCGGCCGATCAAGGAGAAGTTCCCTCCGTTGAAGCCCATCCACCTCACCCAGTTACTCGGGAGCTCGTAGCCGATGCGGAGCTCTCGCAGCTTGAGGTAGGTGGCGTCGAGGATCGACTCGGAGTGTTTCGCCCAGATCCCTTCGTAATAGGTCTGCGCAAGGAGACGAACTTCGACTCCGTCTTCTCCGTTGATCTGGCCCTCGTAGGTGGTACCGTTGTCAAAGACGCCGCGCACCAATACTTGCGGGTCATCCCAGTCGTTCTCGCGGCCCGGTATCGTCGATTCCAGCACGCCGGCGTACTTGCCGAAGTAGTCTGTGACGGAGAAGATGTCGCCGCCCCATTGGCCCTGGAAGAGGATGCTCAAGTCCCACGCACCCCAGCTGAACCGGTTCTGTATGCCGCCGACCCAGTCGGGATTGTAGTTGCCCAGGATGCCCCGCACCGGGTCCACCTGCGTATTGCCATCTTCGTCCAGGATCGGGAGCCCGTCATTGCCGGCGCAGAGAGCATCATATGCCGCATCCTCTGTGACCCCGCAACGGAGGACTGGGTTGCCGAACAAGACCCCGTAGGGCTCGCCCAATCGGGCCTCGGTGTTCACGCTCCAGTAGTCTTTCCGTGTACTGCCGCCGATGACCAGGGTCTCTATTCCCTCAGGGAGCTGTTTGACTTCGGAGTCGTTCGTGCTCCAGTTGACAGTCAGGTCCCAGTTCAATCCCGTGCTGCTGCGGAGCGGGTTTGCCCTGAGCAGAAGCTCCCAGCCCCAGTTCTCGACCTTGCCGGCGTTGAGCATCTCATCCGTGTAGCCGCTCGCCCGCGAGATCTGGACGCCCATGATCTGGTTCCTCGTGGCGGACTGGTAGTGGGTGAGCACGAAACCCAGGCGCTCGTCGAAGAAGCCCAGGTCGGTCCCCACTTCCCAAGCTTCGGTTTCCTCGGGCTTGAGGTTTTCGTTCGCAAGCCGGTTCGGCACGCTGAACATCGCTTGGCCGGCCCACGGCACCGCGGCGGTCATAACCGATTGGAGCTGGTAGGGTTCCGCGTCGTTCCCCACCCGCGTCCAGCTTGCCCGCACCTTCCCAGAACTGAACACGCTGCTCAGGATGTCGAAAGCTTCGCTGAAAAGGAAGGAGCTGGAGACCGAGGGATAGAAGTAGGAGTTTTCATTCTCGGGAAGCGTGGACGACCAGTCGTTGCGGCCGGTCAGGTCCAGGTTCAACCAGCCCTTGTAGTTCAGGCTCAGAGCACCGTACAGGCCCCGGACCTCCCTCTCCGATTTCAAGTCCCACGGCAAGGGGGTCACGGCGGCGTTGTCGATCGAGTAGGTGGGCGTGGGCGACGCGATGAGCCGGGTGACCGTTACCCCGCTCCCCTCGTACATGTTCTTCCGGATGCTCCCGCCGAGCGTCACGTCCAGGCTGAGGTCGGACGTGAGTTGCCGGGCGCCGGTGAGGATAAGATCCCAGTTCGTCTCGGCGCGGTAGTCCGTAACCTCTCTGAACGAGCCGTCTCCGGCGTCGTCCAGGCTGTAGGGAGCGATGCGGTGCTGCGCGTGAAACCGATACCAATCCCGGCCGACCTGCCCGGTGACGTTGACCCAGTCGGTGAGCTGGTAAGTCACGCTGGCGTTGAAGAAGAGCCGGTCCCGATCGTCGTTGTTGCCATTAACGACCATTTCCCAGAAGGGATTGTTATGGTAGTTGTAGTTCCAGTTATACTGGCCATCCACTATGCACGGGGTGGGCTCGCGGGGCGGGTCCTCCGGGTCGACACCGGGGCCACCGCCCTCGCACCGGTATTGGCGGAGCGCCTCCGTGTCCACCTGGCGCCCGAACCAGATGAACTGCTGCATCGGATTGTTCGCGTCGTATCCGGTGCCCATCCGATTCTCGCCTGAGTTGTCGATGTAGTTCAGCGAGGCATCGGCGGACAGGCGGTCTGTTATGCCGACTCCACCCTTGAGCGCCAGTCCCACCCGATGGATGCTGGACCCCGGGGCGGTCGAGTTCAGCCTCGTGTCGCTGAGGGCCATGCGGACGTGGTGGCTCTCGCCGGCGTGGGAGACGGCCACGTTCGTGTTCAGCGTGCCGCCGGTCCGGAAGAAGTCCGAGACGTTGTCCGGATGGGCCACCCACGGCTGGTTGGGACCCGTGAACTGGTCGATCAGTCGGCCGTCGAGGCGTGGACCCCAGCTCTCATCGAAGTAGTCGTACGTGCCGGCGCCAGCGCCGTCGACCCACTCAAATTCCCCGAAGTACCCCTGGCCGTACAGGTTCTGGTAGTCCGGCAGCCGCAGGGGCGTCTCGGCCGTGCCGCTGATCGTCACCGTCACCCCGAGCTGGCCCGCGGGTGTGCCCCGACCGGACTTGGTGGTGATCACGACGGCGCCGTTGGCCGCTCGCGAGCCGTAGAGGGCCGCGGCGTTCGGGCCCTTCAGCACACTGATGTTCTCGATGTTGGCCGGATCGAGGTCCTGGATCGCGTTCCCGAAGTCAAGACCGCCGTATCCAGTGTTCTGTGCCCCAAAGTCAAGGCCGTCTTGCGCATCAGCCTCATACCAGTCGGCATACGTCGCGGTGTTGTCCAACGGCACCCCGTCCACGATGAACAGCGGCTGGTTCTGCCCCGTAATCGAGTTCGCGCCGCGGATCGTGACCCGCGAGCTACCTCCGGTGGGGCCGGCGTTCGTGACATGGACGCCCGCCACGTTGCCCTGCAGGGAGTTGACGATGTTCAACTCCGGCACCTCGGCAATCTCGTCCCCCGAAAGGTCCTGCACCGAGTAGCCCAGCGACGCTTTCTCACGTCTGACGCCCATCGCCGTGACCACGATGCCCTCCAGGCCAACGGGCGCTATCTCCATCATCACATCCACCTGGTCGGCCACGGGCGCTTCCTCGGTCCTGTAGCCGAGATACTGGAAGACCAGCAACTCAGCGTCCATGGGCACACGCAGCGAGAAGTACCCACGGTTGTCGGTCACCGTGGCAATCACAGTGCCCTTCACATTCACGCGGGTGCCTGGAAGCGGTAGCTGCGTATCCCGCATCGTGACGGTTCCCGTCACAGTCCTCATCTCCTCCTGAGCGATCAGTGCCGATGGCAGCAGCAGAAGGCAGCTGAGGAAAAGAAGCGTTTTCAACCCAAGTCGTTTCATGAGACCCTCCTAGTGAGTGACGGCAAGACCGCCCATCGGCATGGTCCCGGACGGACGGAACTGCCACTTGGAGACTGCTAACCGCTTACGGCTAGCTGCATTCGAGTCCGGCGGTCTCCTGCTTACATGCATGAGGCTCATTCGCATGACGCGCTCGAGCTTCTCGCTACCGCCGCACAGGGCATATTTGTGAGATATATATAAAAGCCAACTACCCAGGGGAGCGTCTTCTGTCGCAGGCGAGTACCGCAGTGATCGGGACCGACGCTTGCTACGCTCCTCAAGGCAAGCATAATCACTGCGATGACCCTGCTAGAAACGAGAATCGCTCTCTCCCAAGGTGTTGAGGAGGAGATCTTCCAAACTAATTCCCGGCGTACGAACCTGCAAGGCTAATCGATAATAATAGCCATTAGTGCTTGTCACACTCTACAGCTCACTCCGCTCAATTGCTCTCTCTCTCCATCTGACCACGTCGTCTAGCATTCGCCGCTCGGCGTGTTGCAGTTTCCTCTGCACGCCGAACCGCTGTGGGAGGCGACCGAGAACACAGCCTGTGGCATGCCACTGTGGAGCGGGGCATCAGCCCGTTGGTCACTTCGTTGCCAAAGTCGCTCGGATCATAGAGTCAGTCAGTAGCCTGGCCGTGTTGATGGTTCCAAGAGTGTAGCTCAGACCCCACATCCGACCTCGCGCAATTCAGGCACGACCCCCACAGCTCAAGGCCGGGGGAAACCTGCGGCGAGGTTTCTTGACAAATCCAGACCGAGGATTCAGTTTTTGAACGACCGTTCAAACTAGCCCCGAGAGGAGTCTGCCGATGGCCGACGGCCGCGTGCCGAACACTCCCTCACCGCACATCCGCGAGAAGCGGCGTCGGCGTCGGGCCGAGATTCTCCATGCGGCGCTCCAGGCCTTCCGCGAGAACGGTTATCACACGACGACCCTCGATGACATTGCCGAGCGCCTCGGAGTCCGTAAGACGGCGCTCTATCACTACTTTCCTGACAAGGAATCGATCCTCTACGAGTGCCACCGCGAATCGCTGGGCGAGATCGCAAGGATGATCGAGGAGGCGGAAACCTGCTGTGAGCGTCCCGCCGAGAAACTCGCATACCTCATCCGGGAACACGTGCGGGTGATGACGGAGACGCTGGAGGGCTCACCGCTCGCCTTCGAGGTTCCGGCGCTTTCTCCCGAGCGTCGCGCCGAGATCATCGCGGCGCGTGACCGCTACGAGCGAGTGCTCCGCGACCTGGTCCTCGAGGGCATCCGAGGGGGAGAGTTCCAACGGGTCGATCCGAAGATTGCTGTGTTCGCCATCCTGGGGGCGATCAACTGGATCGCTCGCTGGTACCGGCCGGAGGGGGCGATTCACGCAGACGAGCTAGGATCCGAGTTCGCCGACTACTTGGTCGGCGGGTTGATGTGTCGGCAGCCGCGGTGACCGGCAAGGTCGAGGCGCCGGCTGCGGACGCGTGCACATCTCAGTGGTCGCCGTAACGGCGGCGGGGGTGAATCATGAAGGCAGTACGGTTTACCGAGGTGGGCGCACCCCTGGTGATCGAGGATGTCCCCAGGCCGGAGCCGGGTGAGGACCAGGTCCTCGTCCAGGTGGCCGGTTGCGGTGTGTGCCACACCGACGTCGGCTTTTGGAAGGACGGCGTTCCCACCAAGAAAGGAACGCCGCTGACGCTGGGGCACGAGATCAGCGGCACGGTGGTCGAGTCCGGCTCGCAGTACGAGTCACTGTTGAATCGCGAGGTGATAATACCAGCGGTGATTCCCTGCGGTTCCTGTGAGTTGTGTCGGGAGGGTCGCGGAAATATCTGTCGGGGCCAGATGATGCCGGGCAACGATATCGACGGCGGCTTTGCCGAATACATCGTGACGCCGGGCCTCGGGTTGTGCGTGGTAGAAGACAGGGGAGGATACGAGCTAGCTGAGCTTTCGGTGATCGCCGATGCGGTAACCACACCTTACCAGGCCATCGTGCGCAGCGGGTTGCGAGAGGGTGATCTGGCCATCGTCGTCGGCGTGGGCGGCGTGGGCACCCACTGCGTGCAGATCGCCGCGGCGTTCGACGCCCACGTGGTCGCCATCGACGTCGATGACAAGAAGCTGAGGGCGGTTGCCGATCACGGGGCCGGGCTCACGATCAACTCAGCCGAATCCGAGTTCAAGGCCATCAGGAAGCAGATCGCGGGGCAGGCGAAGGAGTGGGGTTGTCATGGCCACAGCTGGAAGATCTTCGAGTGCTCCGGTCAGCCGGGTGGGCAGGATACGGCCTTCGGTTTGTTGACCTACGCGTCGACGCTGCTGGTGGTGGGCTTCACGCTAGCCAAGCGTGAGGTCCGCCTCAGCAACCTGATGGCGTTCGATGCTACGGTCCAGGGCACGTGGGGTTGCAGGACGGAGCTTTACCCGGAGGCTTTGAAGATGGTGATCGAGGACAAGGTGACGTTGAAGCCTTTCATCCAAACCTATCCGATGAGTGAGGCGCCTGATGTGATTCAACAGGTCGCCGACCACAAGATCGATAAACGTGCGATTCTGATTCCAGACTGGGCGGCGTAAGGAGGGCAGTCACATGTTGAAGAGCCATACACTCCTTGACGGATTGGATTTCAAGGAGATCCAGTACGAAAAGCGCCCGGCGCGCGATCTCTCGGGTGCGCCGGTAAAAGGGCTGTTCAATGCCTGGATCGTTCTCGACAACCCGGGCCAGCTCAACAGCTACACGACTGACGCGGTAAAGGAGGTGATCCTGGCGTTCCGGCAGGCCAGCATGGACCGCAGCGTCGTGACGGTCGTCTTCACGGCGGTCGGCGACAAGGCGTTCTGTACCGGCGGGAATACGAAGGAGTACGCCGAGTACTACGCCGGTAACCCGCAGGAGTACAAGCAGTACATGCGTCTGTTCAACGACATGATCGACTCGATACTGCGCTGTGACAAACCGATCATCAACCGGGTGAACGGGATGCGGCTCGCCGGCGGTCAGGAGATCGGCATGGCCTGCGATTTCACGATCGCCGCCGATACTGCCCGCTTTGGCCAAGCCGGACCCAAGCACGGGTCGGCGCCCGATGGCGGCTCCACCGATTTCCTGCCTTTGTACGTCGGCTTCTCGCGGGCCATGGAGAGCGGCGTGCTGTGTGAGATGTGGAGCGCTCATAAGGCGCTGTTCATCGGGCTGATCAATCAGGTCGTCCCGGTGATGAAGGTCGACGGAGAATGGGTCCCGAACCCGATGGTTGTCACCGACCGCTTCGTCGATGAGTTCGGCAACATCGTGTACGGCGATTTCAAGGGAGGCGCCGACAAGGATGCGGCGAAGGAGGTCCTGGCGAAAGCCGAGACCGATTTCAGCAAGTTGGACGAGGCGGTTGAGATTCTCTGCACGAAGGTCCTGATGCTGATGCCGGACTGCGTGTCGAAGACCGTCAACGGTCTGCGCAAGCACAAGCAGTGGCACTGGGACAATACGAATGTGACGAATCGCGAGTGGTTGGCACTCAACATGATGACCGAGGCGAAGGCCGGCTTCCGGGCCTTCAACGAGGGGCCGAAAGGCAAGCGCGAGGTGGACTTCATCAGGCTGAGACAGATGTTGGCCGAGGGCCACCCCTGGGATGACGAACTGATAAGGGCAATTTCGCCGCAGTACCAGCAGGGTGGCTGATAGGCCGGTGGAAGGAAGGACGAGGTCATGGATCTAGGCTTGGAAGGCAGGAGCGCCATCGTCACCGGGGGCAGCATCGGCATAGGCTCGGCCATCGCTCTGGGTCTGGCGCGCGAAGGCTGCGACGTGGCGATCAATTACCGGCGTCATGACGCCGAGGCCAAGCAGGTAGTGGCCGAGATCGAGGCGCTGGGTCGGCGCGGCTTGGCGGTCAAGGCGGACGTCTCGAGCTACTCCGATGCCCAGAACATGGTGGATACGGTCGTCGGCGAGTTCGGACGACTGGACATCATGGTCTGCAACGCGGGCATCAACTGGGACGGTGTGATCTGGAAGATGACGGAAGAGCAGTTCGACACCGTCATCAACGTGAACCTCAAGGGCTACTTCAACTACAACAAGGCCGCCGCCATCGTCTTCAAGGACCAAAAGAGCGGCAAGATCGTGAACATCTCATCCATCAATGGGCTGAGGGGTAAGTTCGCGCAGGTCAACTACTCTGCGTCGAAGGGCGGAGAGATCGCCATGAGCAAGTCGTTGGCCCGCGAGCTGGGCAAGTTCAACGTGAACGTCAACGTAGTATCGCCGGGCATGGTGATGACCGAGATGGCCCGCGGCATTC
>CP070812.1:2527626-2556096 GCA_020344015.1 Gemmatimonadota bacterium | reverse complement strand
GGCGTTGGTCGGCAAAGTGAAGACGGCGATGGTCTATCCGGCGATCATTTTGTTCGTCGCCTTCGCCAGCGCGGCGGTGATGCTCACCTTCGTCGTACCGACATTTCAGACGATGTTCGCCTCCGGTGGCCTCACGCTTCCCTATCCGACGCAGGTCCTCGTCAACCTGTCGGAGTACGTGCAATCGAACTGGATGATCTTGTTGGGTGCGGTGGTCGGCGGTTCCATCTTCTTACGTCAGGCATACCACACGAGCTCAGGACGTTCCTTCTTCGACAACCTCTTCCTTCAGATCCCGGTGCTCGGCGACCTGATCCGCAAGGCGGCGGTCGCCCGCTTCGCACAGAGCATGGCATCGCTCCTCACGGCTGGCGCCAACCTGATCGACGCCCTCATCTCGTCGGCCGGGACGGCCGGCAACGTCGTGCTCGAGCGGGCGCTCCTCCGTGCCCGCCCAGCCATCGAGGCGGGCCAGGGGATCAGCGGGCCGCTCTCCGGAACCGGGACCATACCGCGCCTCGTATCACGCATGGTCGAGGTCGGCGAGCAGACCGGCCACCTGGACGACATGTTCGAGAAGATCGCCCTCTTCTACGAGGGCGAGGTCGACACGGCGGTCGAGCGCCTGATGAAGGCGATGGAGCCCGCCCTCATAGTAGTGGTCGGCTTCATGCTGGGCGGCATGGTCGTCGCACTCTACCTGCCCATCTTCGAGGCGCTGACGCAGGTGGGAGGGTAGTCGGAGGCCTGTAACCGGTGACCGGTAGCCGGTAGGACGGTGGCCGGTGGACGGTAGCCGGTGGACGGTACCCACCAGACAACGACCGGTGCTCCTGTCGGATCAGGGGGCACCGGTCGCTTCTTTGTTCATCGTTCGTAATTACCGGCTACTGGCTAACGACTACCGGCTACCGGTATTGCCTCCGCCACCTCCGCCTCCGACTGGCCGACCGCCTCTTCATAATCACCCTCGTCCCGCCTATGGGTGAAGTGGCGCTCGAAGAAGTCGGCCACGTCGTCGGTGAACGTGTGCATCACCGGGACCAGGATCAGGGTTAGCACCGTGGCGAAGGTCAGGCCGCAGATCACGGCGATCGCCATCGGCGCCCACCAGGCCGCCTGCTCGCCGCCCCAGAAGAAGTTCGGCTGCAACCGGCCGTAGAACCCGTAGAAGTCGATGTTGAGTCCGATGGCCAGCGGGATGAGCCCCACCACCGTGGTGACCGCCGTCAGCGTCACCGGGCGGAACCTCGTCATGCCGCCCCGCACCAGCGATTCGGTCCAGCTGAACCCATCCCGCTCACGCAGGAGCCGGATGTAGTCGATCAGCACGATGGCGTTGTTCACAACCACACCGGCGAGGCTGATCACGCCGACCCCGCTCATGATGATCCCGAACGGCATGCCGAACACGAGCAGCCCCAACAGCACGCCGATCGTAGAGAGGATGATCGAGCTGAGGATGATCACCGGCCGCAGCACCGAATCGAACTGCGAGATCAAGATAAACGCGATCAAGAGCAGCGCGGTCATGAACGCGCCCATCAGGAACGCCGCCGACTCCTGCTGTTCCTCCTGCTGGCCCGTGTAGTCGAGCCGGTAACCGAGAGGAAGCGCCGCCGCGAAATCGGACAGCTCGGCCTGCACCTCGGCCAGCACCGCGTTGGCGTTGTAACCCGACCGCACATCGGACGACACGGTCACTACGCGATCCAGGTCCTTGCGGTTGATCCCGCTGAAGCTCTCGTTCACGGTCCAGCTCGCCACCGAGGGGAGCGGCACCTGGCTACCGTCCTCGGCGACGACGGTCAGGTCCGCCAACGAGTTCAGGTCCTGGCGGTAGGGCTCGGCCAGCCGCACCACGATATCGTACTCGTCCTCACCGTCCCGGAACTCGCCCGCCTCCACGCCGTTTATCGCGCTGCGCACCGTGAAACCGATCTCTTGTGTGTTCACGCCGAAGATCTGCGCCCGCTCGCGATCGACCTCGACGGTGAGCTCGGGCCGCGCGTCCGCCATGTCGCTCTCCAGACCCTCGAGCTTCGGCGCGACCGGCGAGTTGGAGAGGATCGCGACGACTTCGTCGCCAAGGCGCTTCAGCAAGGCCGCGTCGTCGCCGCTGATCTCGATGTTCACCGGCAGCCCCGTGGGCGGCCCCTCCTGAGGTCTCTCTACTACGATATCGGCACCGGCAATGCCCGATCCGATCGTGTTGCGCATCTCCTCCAGCGTCTCGAACGAGCCGCGCTCGCGCTCCTCGAAGTCGACGAAGTTGACCGCCACCGTCCCGACGTGCGTGCCACCCGAACCACCGGTGAAAAAGTCACCCGAACTCGACCCGGCGGTCGACACCACCGACTCGAAGTCGTTACGCCCGGTCACTTCGCCCAACTCGCCCTCGATCCGCCGCACGATTCCGTCCGTGACATCGGCCCGCGTTCCCGTCGGCGCCTCTACCTGTATCCAGGCCGCCCTCGGCGGGATGTCCTCCGGGAAGAAGACGACCCCTTTGCTGAACATCTGAAAGGCCAAGACCGACGCAAACAGCACCAGCACCGCCGAACCCATGACACGCCAGCGATGGATCAGCGACCAGCGCAGCGCCCGCTCGTAGACTCGCAACGTGGCCGGCAGGCTGACCGTCTGCACCCAGTGCCCCGCCGGCAGCAGCACGTAGTGGTGCAGGGCATAGACCGCCACCACCGTCAGCACCAGCAGGACTGCTGTGAGCGGCCGGAACGCGGCCACGACCAGGACCGCCACTCCCGCCGCGACCATCACCGCCCATTTCATCTCGCGGGTCAGGCCCGGGCCCTTTTCGCCTTCCGGCCGCATAAACAGCGAGCAGAGCGTCGGGTTGATGACCAGTGCGACGACGAGCGACGAACTGAGTGTTATGATCAGAGTCAGCGGCAGGTAGCTCATGAACTCACCGACCATGCCCGGCCAGAACGCCAATGGGGTAAACGCCGCTAGGGTGGTCGCCGTCGCCGCGATCACGGGCATCGCCACCTCACCGGTGGCCAGCTTCGCCGCCGCTTTCCTGTCGTACCCCCGTTCGCGGAACCTGTAGATGTTCTCGACCACCACTATCGCGTTGTCCACCAGCATACCCAGCGCCAGGATCAGGCTGAACAGCACGATAAAGTTCATCGTCAAGCCCGACATCCGAATGACGCTGAACGACAGCAACATCGACAGCGGGATGGCGATGCCGACGAACGAAGCGTTACGGATGCCGAGCGCGAAGAGGAGCACCGCCACGACGAAGATCAGCCCTGAGATGATGTTGTTCTCCAGGCTGCTCACCATCTTGTGCACTTCCTCCGACATATCCGACGTGACCTTCACAACCGTCGTCGGCGGAAAGTTGGGCTGCATCTCTTCGATGGCAGCCCGCACCGCGTCCGCCGTCTCGATGATGTTCCTGCCCACTCGCTTCGTAACGCTCAGTGTCACGACCGAGTGGCCGTCCAGTCGCGCGAAGCTCTCACGCTCTTTGAACCCGAAGTCGACCGTCGCGACGTCGCTGATGTAGACCGGCCGGTCAGCCGGCGCTGTGATAACAATGCCCTCGATCAGGCGCGTATCCTCGAACTCGCCCGGCACCCGGACCAGGTACTTGAGATCACCGACGTCGATGCTACCGCCGGGTGTGGTGACGTTCTCCTCGCGGATCGCGTCAATCACATCGTCGAAGGCGAGCCCGTAGTACTTGAGTCTGGCCAGATCGACATCGACCTGGACCTCCCTCTCCAAACCACCTGACAGCCCCACATCCAGCACGGTCGGGATCTGCTCCAACCGATCCTGGATATCCTCCGCCAGCTTCTTCAGTCGGACTAGGCTGTACTCACCCGAGATGTTGACCTGCATGATCGGCCACTCGGCGAAGTTGAACTCGATGATCATCGGTTCCTCAGCCGCCGGCGGCAGCTCGGGCTTCGCGATATCTACCTTCTCGCGCACCAACTGCAGGGCCTCGGTCATGTCCATGCCGGCCTCGAACTCGACGATGATGCTCGAATAGCCCTCCACCGAGGTCGACGTGATCTCCTTCACGTCACCGATCTGGTTGAGCTCGTCCTCCAGCTCCCGGGTGATCAGCGTCTCGATATCCTCGGGCGCGACACCCGCATAGATGGTGTTCACCGCGACGATCGGTATCGTAATCTCCGGCGCCGCCTCCTTCGGGACTTTGATGTAGGAGATGAAGCCGGCGACGATGATCATCAGCACGAACACGAGCACGCTTGTGGGATGGTCCACTGCGAAGGAGGTCAGCCAGAACTCCTTGTAGCGCCCATGCCCGTCCCCGCCGGGTGCGCCGGGACTACCGGACCTGCCCTCTGTCTTCTTGCGACGTATGAACCCGGACATCTCTCGTCCTCTATTCTCAGCTGGCCTGGAACTCGGCCTCGTTTACGATGCGCACTCGATTCCCCGTCTCGACCAACTGCTGTCCTCGGACTATCAGCTGATCGCCCTCGCTCAACCCTTCCTCGACCACGACGCGGTTCCCATACATCGGGCCGAGCCTGACCGGGCGAGCCTCCGCGTATAGGCTTCCATCGCGATCCGCCGCCACGAAGACCTGATAGCCGTCCTCGGTACGCTGAATCGCATCCTGAGGTACCACGAACACGTCGCGCAGCCGCCGGTTGGCGATCTCCACGCTGGCGATCATGTGCGGCTTGATGGCCCGGCCGGGGTTATCCATGACGATCTCGATCGGGAAGGTCCGGTTCCGCTCGTCGACGACGCTGCCCACGTAGCCCAGCACGCCGACGAACTCCTGGTTCGGCAGCACGTCGAGACTGATGCGAGCGGTGTCGCCAGGACTCACCGACGCGGCGAAGCGCTCCGCCACGCCGCCCGTCACCTTCACACGATCGACCTCGACGACCCGCGCCACCGAAGTGCCGGGAGCGACCATCTCGCCGGCATCGACGTAGCGCTCGTCGAAGATCCCCGAGATCGGAGCGGAGATAGTCGTGCGCTCGAGTCGTTCCCTGAGCAGTGTCACGCGTGCCGCCTGCAGGTCCGCCTGGTACTTGGCCTCCAAGTAGGCGATCTCGCTGCCGATCTGTTCCTCCTCCCAGAGGCGGCGCTGCCGCTCGTAGCGCTCCCGCGCCAGCTCGGCGGCGGCGATAGCTTCCTCGACCTGGGCGCGCAGCACGGTGTCGCGGATCTTGGCGATCGGTTCACCCCGGCGAACGAAGTTGCCCTTCTCGAGGAAGAACCGCTCGATGACGCCGCTCTCCTCGGCGCTCAACGTCACGTCGTTCATCGCCTCAACCTCGCCGGTCAGCCGCACGTAACTGGTGAAGTCGGTGCGGGCGACCGTGACCACCTCGACGTTGACCGTCCTAATGAAATCCTGGCCCGCTTCCGCCTCGCTCGTCGATGACGACGGGCTGCACGCGACGGGGGCCGCGGCGAGCGCGGCGACCAGGGCTATACTGCCAACTCTCTTCATCATGATGGGCCATGAACCTGTGTGTTTGTCTTTCATCACTCAGAAACCGATGTCACCGGCTCGACCGAGCCCGGCACGTCCACCAGCGGGACCACGCCGACTGCGTCATCCAGATCGGCCTGGGCGATCAAGTAATCGTATACGGCCTGCGCGTAGGCGAACTCGGACTCTCTCAGCAACACCTCGCCCTCGGTCAGCTCGAGCTGCGAGCTGACTCCAGCCAGGTACTGGGCGGTGACGATCTCGTAGCCACGGCGCGCCTCGGCGACCGCATCGCCCTGCGCCTCCGCCCGCTCGCGCGCCTCCTGCAGCGCCTCTAGGGCCGTCTGTATCTGGTTCGCCGTCTGCTGTTTCAGGAGGTCGAGCTGGACCCGGGCCTGCTCGCGCTCCAGCTCGCGCTGCTCGATCCGAGCCGAGCGCTGGAAGCCCTCGAACACGGGAATCTCGAGCGTCAGGCCTACCACGGCGCTCGTCGTTCGCTGGTTCTCGCTCTCGCCGAAGAAGTTGGGGGAACCCTGCTCCTGCGCGATTATACCGTAGTTGAAGAAGGCGTTGAGGCGCGGGTACCGGCTCGTCCGTTCGTGCTTCACCCGCGCGTCTTGCAGTTCGTAGTTCAGCTGCGCCTGCCGCAGATCCGATCGCATCGTCTGCGCCAGCTCGTAGAGTGATTCGAACGACGCATCGAGCGCGTTGCGCAAGCCCACCAGACGCAGAAGCTCGCGGTTCTCACCCTCGTTCGCATCCGCCGAGGCGAGGTTCACCTCGTACAGGCGACCTGCTACGCGGATCGGCGTCACCTCGGACATCCCGAGCTCGACCGAAAGGTCGCGCTCCGCGGCCAGCGCCATGTTCTGCGCGCGCCGCAGGTTGGGTCGCAGGTTAGCGAGCCGCACCTCGAGCCGCAGAACGTCGTAGCTACTGGCCAGACCCGCCCGGTACAGCCCCTCGGTCTCCCGTAGCGTCTCCTCCGTCCGGCCGACGCTCTCCTCGGTGACCCGGACTTCCTCGTGCGCCAGCAGCGCCTGGTAGTACGTGCGGCGCACGCGGGAAGCCACCTGCTGCGCCTGCCCCCGTACCACCTCGCGCTGCAGTTCCTGAAAACGGCCCGCCGTGCCGACTCCGATGAAGGCGCCCGCGTCGAAGATCGGTTGCGTGACGTATAGCCAGGCCGACCAGTTGTTGTCAGCTCCGAACTTCACCGGAATCAAATCGCCCGGTTGCGCGTCCGGATCGAAGATGATCGCCGGCAGGAATGCCTCTTGGATGGCCAGGTTACGCTGATAGCCCATGTTCGCGTCGATCGTCGGGAACAGGCTGCCCCATGCCTCACGGACCTGCTGGTCCGCGGTGAGCAGGCCCAGCTGCGCCGTCCGCAGGTCTCGGTTGTTCTCCAGCGCCACGCTGATCACTCGCTGTAGCGAATACGACGCATCCTGCGCCGCCAGCTCACCCACCGCGAGTTGGGCTGCCAGGGTCGCCGCGAGTACCACGCTCAGTCGTCTCACTATGCCGCACACAGCTCTATCTCCTGTAGTAATGAACTGCCGGTATTCGACAGGAAGGGGCAGCACCCCTACTTACGAGGCCGCCACTGAACCCGTTTCGGCTCGCGACACCCCCTCGGGCCGCAGCCCGTACAGCACGAACTCACTGAACCTGGTGAACAGTTCGGGAGCGCTCAGCCGCTTGCCCGTGTGCTCGCACCTCGCGTCCGGCTCGCACGTCAGCAGCAGCGTCACCAGCCCGTGCACGTGCGTCCACAGGTAGAGAACCACGAGGTCCGGGTCCGCTTCCCGAATCGTGCCCGCCTCCATCGCGTCAACCACCGTCTGGCGGAACAACTCGTAGCCGCCGCCCTCCGGTAGCTCCTCGATGTCCTGCGGCGTCTCGGCGTGCGACGCGAAGATCACCCGGAAGTACTCTCGGTTCTCCAGCGCGAACCGGATGTACGCCTCGCCCAGCGCCTTCAGGCGCTCCGCCGAGCCCACCGGCAGGTCCACAATCGCGCCCCGCAGATACCCGGTGAACCGCTCGAACCCCTGGCTCACCACCCGCTTCACCAGCGCCTGTTTGTTCTCGAAGTAGTTGTAGATCGCAGTCGCGCTGACCCCGACTCGGGCCGCCACACCCCGCATCGACAGCGCCTCCAAACCACCCTCCGCCAACAGGTCGCGGGCCGCCTCCTCGATCGCGGTCACCGTGTCGGACGGCTGGGCCGGGGCAACAATTTTTGGCGTCATCCTTGACCTCTCTACGGTTAACGGTGTCAAGTTTACAGTGTTATATTAACAGCGTTAACCTGGCCGTCAACCCATCTGCAGCTTCCACCATCCGGCTAGCCCTCAGCGGCGTCGCCCGGAGAGCGAGACACGTGGTTAGACATCTGTTGTAGAGAACCGGGGCCTGGACGAGCCTCGGCGATGGGCTGCCCGGCGCTCAGGGCGACTCGGCTTCGCCGGGCTTCACGCCGAAGATCTTGTAGCCGAGAGCGAGGAGCGGCGTGACGGCGAGCAGCGAGAGCACGGTCGATGCGACGATCGCTGCCGCCTCGGAGCCGGTGAGCCCCCTGCCCACCCGATGGAGGGCGATCCAGACGATGAAATAGGCGACGAAGCAGAACGCCATCGCCAGGAGCTCGCGCGCCGGCGTCCCGCGGTAGCGCCTCAACGGCGAGGCCTCGGCGGCGAGGGCTAGGATGGGCCAGATGAGCACGAAAGGTACGAGGTACTTGAGCATTCTTTCCTTGTTATTTATGACGCGTCGGGTCCGGGCAATTCTATTGCAGTTGGGAGAGTCCATCAAGCAGTGGTCGGTGACCGGTGGCCGGTGGCCGGTAAGTTTCAACGAAGAACGGGGAACCGGCCTACTGGCTACTGGCTAACGGCTACCAGTTACCGCGCCTAGACACACACGCCGGCGGCTTGCAGATTGTCGAATCTCGCCAATCACCTCCTAGCCAGGAGACCACATGGACTGGCTCTACCTCGTCGGACGGGTGTTCTTCGGCCTCATCTTCGTCGGCTCGGGGCTCGGCCACTTAGTACAGTTGCCCGGGACGGCTCAGTACGCAGACTCGAAGAAAGTACCTGCAGCGAAGGCCACGGTCGTCGTGACCGGGATCATGTTGCTGGCCGGCGGCCTGAGCGTGATCCTCGGACTCTACATGGAGGTGGGGATCTGGCTCCTTATTTTCTTCCTGCTCGCCGCGGCCTTTACGATGCACGATTTCTGGACGGAGCCCGATCCGACGCAGAAGATGGTGCAGCAGGCGATGTTTATGAAGAACCTGTCGATGGCGGGAGCGGCGTTATTTCTCTACTACATGATCAAGACTTACGGGTACGGACCGCTGACTTTGGGACAGCCTATGTGACCGGTGCGCCGGTGGGCCGGTAGTCGGTGACCGGTGCATCGATGACGGCTAAGGGCGACCGAAACGGGGGCGCCGCCGTGGCGACTGCCCCCGTTTTAGTAACCATCCAGCAAAGACCACTGACCCACCGGCTACTGGCCACCGGCCACCGACTGCCGGCTAAGCCGTCTTCGCCCCTGTCACCATCTTCTGGACAGAATCCTTCGCGTCCCCGAACAGCATCATGGTTTTCGGGTGGAAGAAGAGCTCGTTCTCGACTCCGGCGAAGCCGGCCCTCATCGAGCGCTTGAGCACGATGATATGTTCGGACTCGTCCACGTCGAGGATCGGCATCCCGTAGAGCGGGCTCGTCGTGTCGTGGCGGGCCGCCGGGTTGACCACGTCGTTCGCACCGATCACTACGGCGACCGTGGTGGTCTTGAACGCGTGGTTGATCTCGTCCATGTCGTACAATTCGTCGTACGGGACGTTCGCCTCGGCCAGCAGCACGTTCATGTGGCCTGGCATTCGGCCCGCCACCGGGTGGATAGCGTACTTGACGTCCACCCCCCGTTCCTTGAGCACGTCGGCCAGCTCGCGCACTGCGTGCTGCGCCTGCGCCACCGCCATCCCGTAGCCGGGCACGAAGATCACCGAGTTGGCGTAGGCGAGGATCATCGCCGCCTCCTCAGCCTGCACGTCGCGCACCTGACCCGCCGCCGCACCGGCGCCCACGCTGCCCGCTACGACATCGGCCGTGCCCACCGCACCGAACAGCACGTTCGCCAGCGAGCGGTTCATCCCTACGCACATGATGTTCGTGAGGATGAGCCCCGAGGCTCCGACCAGCGACCCGGCGATGATCAGCACGCGGCTATCGACCACGAACCCGGCGGCCGCCGCCGCCAGACCCGAGTACGAGTTCAACAGCGAGATCACCACCGGCATGTCGGCGCCGCCGATTGGAATCACCGATGTCACGCCCAGCACCAGCGCCAGGCCGATGATCACAAGAAAAACCGTCAGGTTAGCCTGGTCGAAGAAGACCAGGTAGCCCCCCAACCCGATGACGGCCAGCAGCAGCAGCGAGTTCAGCGACTTCTGCAGCGGCCAGGTGACCGGCGCGCCGGTCATCAGGTTCTGCAGCTTCGCGAAGGCGATCATGCTGCCAGAAAACGTGACGCCGCCGATCAGCGTGCCCAGCACGATGCTGACCCCGGAATCGTTGGTCATGACGTGCTCGGGTCCCAGCAGGCGCAGGAACTCGGAGATCGCTACCAGCGCCGAGGCGCCGCCGCCGAAGCCGTTGAAGATGCCGACCATCTGCGGCATGGCGGTCATCTCCACCGCCCGGGCCGAGACCGAACCGATGAGCGCGCCGATCACGCCGCCCACCAGGATCATCTGCCAGTTGGCGAAGTCCGTCTCCAGCAGCGTCACGACGATGGCGATCGTCATGCCGACCGCTGCCATGACGTTCCCCGACCTCGCCGTCGCCGGCGACTGCAGTCTCTTCAAACCGAAGATGAAGAGCGCTGCCGAGATCAGGTAGCTCAGATTCGCAAGAGTGAAGAAATCCATAATGGCTTATCCGCTAAGCTAACGTTCGCAATTCGAACCACCTCGTGCCCGGGGCCCTACTTCTCTCCACCGGCGGCTGGCTTCTTCTTGAACATCTCCAGCATGCGGTCGGTAACCAGGAAGCCGCCCGCCACGTTGATCATCCCCATCGCCACGGCGATCACACCCAACCACAGGATGAGGTTGTTGCCCGCCACTTCGGCGGTGATGATCAGCGCGCCGACCACCGAGATGCCCGAGATCGCGTTCGAGCCCGACATCAGCGGCGTGTGCAGCAGCGGCGGCACCTTCGTGATCACCTCGAAGCCCGTGAACATCGCGAGCACGAAGATGTACAGGTTGTTGAGTAATGCTTCAGGCATCGTCTTTACCTCACAGCTGCGCCTTGACGCGCTCGTTCACAACTTCACCGTTGTGCGTGATACAGCTGCCGGCGATGACTTCATCTTCGAAGTCCATATTCAGCTCGCCGTCTTTCACGAATTCCTCGAACAGAGCCGCTACGTTGCGGGCGTAGAGACCGCTGGCGTCCACCGGCATCTCGCTCACCAGGTCGGCAGGCCCGTGAATGATCACACCATGCTTCACCACCGTCTTACCGGCCTCGGTCAGCGTGCAGTTGCCACCCGTCTCCGCCGCCAGGTCGACGATCACCGAACCCTCTTTCATCCCCTTAACCGCATCCTCCTCCACCAGGACGGGCGCCTTCTTGCCCGGTACTGCCGCGGTGGTGATTACGATGTCGGCGGCCTTGATGTGCTCGGCCAGTACCTCTTTCTGTTTCTGAGCCGACGCCTGCGAGACCTCTTTGCCGTAGCCGCCGGCGTCCTCCAGCTCCTCCTCCTCGAGGGTGATCTCGATGAACTTGGCGCCCAGGCTCTGGACCTCCTCCTTGGTGGCCGGCCGGATGTCGTAGGCCTCCACCGAGGCGCCGAGCCGGCGGCAGGTGGCGATCGCCTGCAGCCCGGCGACGCCCACGCCCAGAATCAGGGCCTTCGCCGGCGGTATCATGCCCGCCGCGGTCATCGACATGGGGAAGAACTTCGGTAGCGAGTTCGCGGCGATGAGCGCAGCCTTGTAGCCGGCGATGTTCGCCTGGGAGGAGAGGGCATCCATCTTCTGCGCCCGGCTGATGCGGGGCACCGCCTCCAAGGCGACCGCCGTGACTTTCGCCTCCGCCAGCTTCTTCATCAGGTCCGGGCTGGTCAGCGGCTCGAGGAAACCAACCAGCATGCTGCCCGCCTTCAGCAGTCCGACCTCGGACGGCTCAGGCTTCCTGACCTTGAAGATCACGTCGGCGTCGTAGGCCGCCTTCGCGCCGTCGACGATCGAGGCTCCCGCCTCCCTGTAGACGGCGTCGCCGAAGAACGAGCCGGAGCCAGCGCCGGCCTCGATCTGCACCTCGAATCCGCCATCGACCAGCTTCGCTACTTCCTTCGGCACCAGGGCGACCCTACGCTCGCCCTCGATTATCTCCTTCGGCACTCCGATCTTCATCTTTTCATCTCGTTCGCTTGGATCCAGTCTCTCGAGCCTTGTCGCTCGCTCGCGTCTTGACTTCCACTCCGCCCATACAGGCCAGCGCCGTCACCTTCAGCTGCGGCGCGTCCGGCCCGACCGCGCCGGCCGCCTGCTCCTCCTGGTCCACCGCGCCCAGCAGCCCCAGCCCCCGAACGGTGACCGGCAGGCCTGGCGGCACGATGACCTCGACCCCTCCCATCAGCGCCACGATGGTCACGTGCGTCTCACCAGGCGCCAGGCGCGCGTCTCGAAAGTCGAGCTCGATCCCGCCCATCACCGCCAGCGCGTTCAGCCGGCGGGGCGGCGACCACTCGCCCTTCCGCGTCGCGGCGCCCATCACCGCCAGCGCCCAGCCCCGCTTCGGGCGTGGCCCGGCGACGTCCGGCGCCACCGCCGACGCCTCGGGGACCACCGCGCCCGCCGCTGGCAACGCTGGAAGGTCGCGGACCAGCTCGGCCAGCTCGGCCTCGCTCTTCGCCTCGTCGACCGCCGCCAGGCGCGACTCCAGGGCGTCCAGTTCGATATGGCCCGCGGCGAAGTGCTCACACAGCTCGGCCGTGGCCCGGTCCTTTGCCTCTGTAGTGGGCGGCTTCGCGGGCAGCGATGGCTCGCTCATGTCACGGCTGACTCCCGGAATCGAGGTAGCCTCAGTGCCGGCGACCGTGGCTGCTCTGGTGAACCGGCCGGAATTTCAAGGCAGGTTCCGTGCCCGTCAAGGTGGGCGCGGGAGACGTCGCTCTGTCTGAAGGGATTCTACTTTGCCAAACCGCCGGAGGGCCGGGGTGATTATCGGGAGCGATGGGGCGAACCGGGACTTTATGCCACGCCCCTTATTGGATCCCCTCCAAGAATGCGCGACTGCCGAGGAACCGGGCTTTGCCCGCCGCCGGTATCGTCGGCACGGCGTATTCCACGAGCCCGGAGTTGAAGATGGCCCGGTCGACCGCGCACTGGCTCCACTGGAGCGTCGTGTCGAAGCAGTTGTCGCGCCCTTGACAGTCCTCGTAGAAGTCGTGCGACTTGTCGCAGGTGACGCCATCGTACGTCGCGTCCAGGTACATCGAGCCGTAGAACCGGGCGCCGTATTGGACCTCGACACACCCCTTGCCCAGGACGATGCCGCGGAACTCCGCCTCGTGCTCGAGCTCGAACTCCGAGCCCTTGCGGGCCGCCTCGTTGAAATCGAGGATGACCACGCCCTGGCCGTAGAAGCGGGGGCCGCCGTAACTCGGCCCGCCCCTCAGGTCGACCTCGCCCTGCGACAGAATCACGGGGAAGTGGCTGAAGCAGGGGTCCTCCGGGTCGGGGGAGCCCCAATTGAGCGGGTGGTTCGTGTCGCAGACTTGTTCACCCGTCTCCGGGTCGGTCGTGTAGCGCGGATAGACCTCCGACACTTCGATCCCGACATCCGGCAGGCTGGTGTCGACTCTTTGGGGGTTGCTCCCGTCGGCCATGTAGACCCAGCCGGTCGAATCGATGACGATGTCGGCTTTGCCCTTGATATCCTGCCAGGTGTGCTCGCCGAAGTAGTCGAAGAGGCTATCGCTCAACTCTGGATCTTGAACGATCGCCGGAACACCGACGAGCACGGCATCTATCGGGTCGAGTACCATCCCCGTCGTGTCTCGCATGATGAGGCCCGGCTTGTCGATCAGGGTGTCGGCGCACACATCCGCCGCTTCCCAGCCGGGTGGGTGGGTGTCGAAGCCGCTGTGCGACACCCTGCCGCCGTCGATGCCGTTCTGCCGAAAGGTGCCCTTGAGCACGACCGGTGCCTCACAGCACTCGCCCAGCTTGTAGCCGGTACCCTCGCCGGGCGGCGTGGTCAGCGCGTAGCTCAGCGTGCGCCGTCCGCCGAGCGGGCCGGGCCCGCGGCCTTCGACCCGCAGCGCGAACATCGGCTGGCCACCGTTGTCGAGACGTTGAACCACCGCACGGTAGCTGGCACCGCCGCTTAGTGTCTGCCAGCCCAGGTCCAGGCTGTCACCCGGCGGCAACGCTTCCACGCTGGCCGCCAGGGCATCCCAGCCCGCATAGATCTGCTGGCCGCCTGCCTCCGCCGCGTACAGGGCGACGCTCGACTCGCGCATCGCCCGGGCTGCCAGCGACTCGTCCCGGCTCATCGCGATCATCGTGATCCCCATGGCGGCCAGGATCACCAGGACGACTATGGTCATGGGAAGCACGAAGCCCGTGCGGTCGACCCTCCGGCGCCACGCCTCGGCTGGCAGGTGCTTCATAGGGTCCTCCAGGGGGATTAGAGGTACCACGAGCACGGCGAACACTACACCTGGTGCGCTGCCTTGGGGGAGTCGGGCTTCGCCTGTCCTTTGTAGGGATCACCATTATGGGGCCAGGCCGCGCCGCAGGCAAGCCCTGGATAACTGCAAGGCTACGGGGAACGACGGGTCGGCGGGCTCGAAAAGCAGGTCACGAAAAAGCCCCGGTCGGAGCCGGGGCTTTCCCCTGGGCAGCAGGGCGTACGATTACCGGAAACCCTCGCCGAACGAGCGGCTGTCCAGGAACTGGACACCGCTGGGCTCGCCGGGTACCTGGGGCTCGGCGTATTCGTCGAGCCCGGAATTGACCAGGGCGCGGTCGACGGCGCACTGGCTGAAGGTTACGTGACCTTCCTTGTTTAGATCGAACGTCTTGTCGCTGGAGCACAAGTCGTTGAGGTAGTTCCCGTCCATGAAGATGGCGCCGTGGAACTGCGCCTCGTACTGCACCTCGAAACACCCTTTGCCCAGAATGATACCGTTGAAGATCGAGTTGTCTTCGAGGTCGAACTCCGTGCCCCGCAAGTTCACGTCGTCGTAGTCCATGATGACGATCGCCTGGCCGTAGCTGTCTTCATAAGCGAAGTCACCCTTGACCAAAACGATCGGGAAGTGATCGAAGCACGGGTCGTTCGGGTCCGGCGACCCCCAGTTGTACGGGTGGCTGGTGTCGCAGAGCAAGTCGCCCGTCATCGGATCGACCGTGTAGCGCGGGTAAATCTCGCCGACCAGCTCCGTCCCTCCACCGTCCTCGCCGATGACGTGGTCCGCCATCGCCCTCAAGCTATCCCAGCTCAGGTCGCCGAACTGACTGAAGGTACCGTTGTCGATGCCCGGCTCCTGGACCACCACCGGATCGGAGAGCAGTGAGGCCTCACCGTCCCAGTAGAACAGGGTGGTGTCCTGCATCGCGATGGCCGGCTTGTCGTAGAGCGAATCCGAGCAGACATCGGCCGCCGCCCAATCATAGCACAAGCCAGCCAGCCCGCCGGTGCCGCAACCACCCGGATGCTCATCACCACCGTCGAGCGTGGACCCGGAATGGGTCACGTCCACGTCTCCCCGCACGGTCACCGTCGCATCGCAGCACTCGCCCAGCTTGTACGCCTCCCCACCGCCACCCGCCGCGGCGGTCAACGTATAGCTCAGTCGCTTCTGACTGCCCAGCTCACCGCCCGAGCGACCCTCCACGACCAGCTGGTAGATCGGCTGCCCGCCCTCGTCCCAGCGATGGATCACCCCCCGATAGCTGTCGCCGTTGCCCAGGGTCCTCCAGCCTAGGTCGAAGCTGCTGCCCCCAGAAAGCGTATCGACGTCGGCCTTGACGCTGTCCCAGTTGGCGTAGACCCGGTTGAGGCCGGCTTCCGCCGCATAGAAGGCGCCCGTCGCCTCACGCATCGCCCGACCGGAACGACCCTCGTCGCCCGCCGTCAGTAGCGCCGCCACCGTCATCGCCCCCATCAGCACGAGCCCGAAGACTATGACCGGCAGCACAAAGCCGCGGCGGTCTTCAACCGCGCTCTTGCCCATATGGTTATCGAGTACTCGACTCCCCAAGTTCATCGCTAACCCTAGTTTTCAGGTACATCTTTAGGCAGGCCGGCCCACTGAGCCGGGCCGGCCCGTATGCTCAGCGCAGCATCTCGGAGAACGAACGACTGCCGAGGAACTTGGCTTCGCCCGGCTCGGGTATCGTCACCTCGGTGAGGTCCATCAGGTTCGAGTTGAAGAGCGCCCGATCCACCGCGCACTGACTCCACTGGATTCTGGTGTTCCCGCTGCACTCCTCGTCGTCTGAGTCACATTCCTCGAAGAAGTCGTGCGACTTGTCGCAGGTGATGCCGTCGTAGGTCGCATCCAGGTACATCGCGCCGTAGAACTGGGCCCCGTACTGGACCTCCATACAGCCCTTGCCCAGGACGACGCCGCGGAAGTTCGCATCGTGCTCGATCTCGAATTCGCTGCCCGTCATCGTCGCCTCGTTGTATTCGAGGATGATGACGCCCTGACCGTAGAACCTGTCACCGCCGTAGTGCGGTCCACCTCGCAAATCGACCTCGCCCCGCGAAAGAATCACCGGGAAGTGGTTGAAGCACGGGTCGTTGGGATCGTCGGAGCCCCAATTCAGCGGGTGGTTCGTGTCGCAGAGCACCTCACCCGTCATAAGATCGACCGTGTAGCGGGGATAGACCTCCGTCCCCTCGATCCCCACGTCCGGTAGCCAACTGTCGACTTTGACGGGGTTGCTACCGTCGGCCATGTAGACCCAGCCGGTCGTGTCGATGATGATCTCGGCTCTGTCCTTGATGTCCTGCCAGGTGTGCTCGCCGAAGTAGTCGAACAGGCTGTCGCTCAGCTGTGGATCCTGCACGATCGCCGGAACGCCCTCGAGCACGGCGTCTTCTGGGTCGAGGACCATCCCCGTCGTGTCCTGAATGATGAGGCCCGGCTTGTCGATCAGCGTGTCCTCACAGACACCGGCATCGTACCAGCCGGGTGGGTGGGCGTCGTAACCGCTGTGGAAGAGGCTGCCTTCCTCGTCCGGAACGCTCTGCCTGAACGTGCCCTTCAGCACCACCGGCGCCTCACAACACTCGCCCAGCTTGTAGCCCATCCCCGGGCCCGGCATGGCCGTCAGGGAATAACTCAGCTTCCGCTGCCCGCTCAGCACTCCAGGCCCCCGGCCTTCCACCTCCAGCGTGTACATCGGCTGGTCGCCGACGTCCCAGCGGAGGACGACCGCACGGTAGCGACCGCCGCCGTCCAGCTCGCGCCAGTCGAGAACCAGGCTGTCGCTGGGACCCAGGTCGAGGACCGCCGCACCGACCAGGCTGTCCCACTGGGCGTAGACCTCGTTGAGGCCCGCCTCGGCGGCGTAGAACGCGGTGCTAGCCTCGCGCATCGCGCGGCCCGACCGGTGCTCGTCGCCGGCGATCAGCAGCGCGGCCACCGCAGCGGCGCTCATCAGCACCAAGCCGAAGATGACCACCGGCATGACGAAGCCGCGCCGCTCGGCCAGCTGCACACGGACTTTGTTTATTCGACGCTCGTACATCTCTCTTATCCTTAGCCTATCTGAACCCCTCACCACACGCCTGGCTGCCCAGAAGCCCTATGGCGGCGGGCACAAGTCAGGACACGCCAACGGCCTTGAGAGCAAGACCCATGCCCCGTTCAGCCCGCGAACCGCGAGTCTAAGCTGTTCTTATAAAACTAGATACAGCGACGGCCGTACCGCAGCACGAATGGCGACCCCCGCAAATTCGGTCAGAATGACCGGGCAGAACCCAAAGAAAGGGCCCCGGTCTGAGCCGGGGCCCGAAGTGCCTGAGGGAACCAGCGTGAGCCTAGTAGAACGACTCCCCGAACGAGCGGCTGCCCAGCAGCTGGGCACCGCCGCCGGGCGGTGGGACCGTGGGCTCGGCCATTTCGTAGAGCCCGGATTCGATCAGGGCGCGATCGACGGCGCACTGGCTCCAGTGAATCGCCGTCTGGTCGCAGCGGTAGGTCCAATTGGCGTGGCAGTCGACGTACAGGTCGCCCCCTTTGTCGCAGGTGAACATTTCGTAGGTGGCGTCGAGGAAGATGCTTCCGTAGATCTGGGCGTTCCTCTGAACCTCGATGCAGCCCTTGCCCATCACAACGCCGCGGAAGTTCGCCCCGAGCTCGAACTCGATCTCCGCGCCCGTGCGTAACGTTTCATCGAAGTCGCCGATTATGACGCCTTGGCCGTAGTACCGGTCGTATCGCGGGGCGCCCACCATGTCGAGCTCACCCTTTATCAGAATGATGGGGAAGTGGTCGAAGCAGGGATCGTTGGGGTCGTCGGAGCCCCAATTCATCGGGTGGTTCCTATCGCAGAGCAGCTCACCCGTCATCGGATCGATGGTGTACCGGGGACCGATATGATCCCCACCTTTCAGCTTCTGGCTGCAGCCCGGCAAACCGTCGCAGCTGTCGAATTCTATGACGATGCTCCCGTCGGCGTTCTGGATGTAGCCATGCGGTCCGACGATGATGGTGGCCTGGTCCTTGATGTCCTGCCAGCTGTAGTCCCCGAAGCTGTCGAAGGCGGCATCGGTGATCCCGGCGTCCTGCGCCAGCGGCGGCACGCCCTCGAGCACGGCACCATCCTCGAAGTCAAAGTCGACTTCGGTCGTGTCGGCCATGACGAGCCCGGGCTTGTCGTACAGCGAGTCCGAGCAGACGTCGGCGGCCCCCCAGCCCGGTGGGTGGGTGTCGTAGCCGCTGTGGAGTATTCCGCCGCCCGTACCATCAAGGGTATCGGGAGTTGCTTTCTGCTGGTACGAGCCCTTCATCGTTACCGCCGCGTCACAGCACTCGCCCAGCATGTAGCCCTCGCCCACGCCGGCCGGCTCATTCGTCAGCATATAGCTCAGCCGCCTCAGGCTGCCAAGCTCGCCGCCCGACTGGCCCTCCACCACCAGCTGGTAGATCGGCTGCCCGCTCTCATCCCAGCGATGGATCACCGCGTGATACCTGTCGCCGTTGTCCAGGGTCCGCCAGCCGAGATCGACGCTGCTGCCCCCGGAGAGCGTATCGACGTCAGCTTTCACCGTGTCCCAGTTCGCATAGACCCAGTTGAGGCCGGCTTCCGCCGCGTAGAAGGCGCCCGTCGCCTCACGCATCGCCCGGCCGGAACGAGCCTCGTCGTCCGCCGTTAGCAGCGCTGCTACCGTCATCGTCCCCATGAGCAGGAGCCCCATGACGACGACCGGCAGCACGAACCCGCCCTCATCCGCGGGTACCTTCCCCTGCGGTCTCACCAGGTTTGCTGATCTAGGTTCCCTCATCTGCATAGCCCTTCGATCCGATGGTTAAGGCTCTACCACGACGGCGGGTCGCGCGTAGGGCACGCCAACGCCCTCTGTTGCAAGGCCCGTGCCTCGATCAGTTCTTATGTACTAAGCGTAACTCATTACAAAACAGACAGATACGGCGACCCCAAAATCCCGCGACCCCGAGAGCCCTCGCGAATCCGGTCAGAATGACCGGGCAGAACCCAAAGAAAGAGCCCCGGCCTGAGCCGGGGCTCCAGAGGGTTCGAGGGAACCGGGTTGAGCCTAGCGGAACGCCTCGCCGAACGAGCGGCTGCCCAGCAGCACGGCACCGCCGCCGGGCGGTGGGACCGTGGGCTCGGCCATCTCGTAGAGCCCGGATTCGACCAGGGCGCGATCGACGGCGCACTGGCTCCACTGCATCAGCGTGTTCCGGCAGTAATGGGGATCCTGATCCCCGTAACAGTCCTCGTACATGTCGTACGACTTGTCGCAGGTGATGCCGTCGTAGGTGGCGTCGAGGAAGATGGCCCCGTAGTACTGGGCGCCCTTCTGCAGCTCGATGCAACCTTTGCCCATGGTGATGCCGCGGAAACGTATGTTCTGCTCGAACTCGATCTCCGCGCCGGTGCGGGCCACGTCATCGAAGTCGGCGATGATGATGCCCTGGCCGTAGAAATCCCCGTACGAAGGCGGGCCGACCATGTCAACCTCGCCCTTCATCAGAATGATGGGGAAGTGGTTGAAGCAGGGGTCGTTGGGGTCATCGGAGCCCCAGTTCATCGGGTGGCTCGTGTCGCAGAGCAGCTCACCCGTCATCATGTCGATGGTGTAGCGGGGACCGATGTGACTCCCGCCTTTCAGCTTCTGGCTGGGCAGCGAGTCGTCGAATCTAATGCGCACGCTCCCGTCGGCGTTCTGGATGTAGCCATCCGGTCCGACGATGATGGTCGCCTGGTCCTTGATATCCTGCCAGGTGTAGTCGCCGAAGGTGTCGAACGCCGCGTCGTTGATCCCGGGGTCCTGCATTATCGGCGGCACGCCCTCGATCCCACCGCGAGGGTCTATCCGCTCGATCTGCGTGGTGTCGGTCATGATGAGCCCGGGCTTGTCGTAGAGCGAGTCCGAGCACACACCGGCGTCGGCCCAGTTCGGAGGGTGTACGTCATAACCCGAGTGTGTTATTGTGCCTCCCCCTCCGAGGCTATCGGTCCTGGCCCTCTGCCCGTAGGTGCCCTTCATCGTTATAGCTGCGTCACAGCACTCGCCCAGCATGTAGCCCTCGCCGACACCGCCCGGTTCACTCGTTAGCATGTAGCTCAGCCGCCTCAGACTGCCCAGCTCGCCGCCCGACTGCCCCTCCACCACCAGCTGGTAGATCGGCTGCCCGCTCTCATCCCAACGGTGGATCACCGCGCGATAGCTGTCGCCGTTGTCCAGGGTCCGCCAGCCCAGATCGACGCTGCTACCACCCGCCAGCGTATCGACGTCGGCCTTCACGGTGTCCCAGTTGGCGTAGACCCAGTTGAGCCCAGCCTCCGCCGCGTAGAAGGCACCCGTCGCCTCGCGCATCGCCCGGCCAGAACGAGCCTCGTCGTCCGCCGTCAGTAGCGCCGCTACCGTCATCGTCCCCATGAGCAGGAGCCCCATGACGACGACCGGCAGCACGAACCCGCCCTCGTCCGCGGATACCCTCCGCTCAAGTCTCGCCAGATTCGCTGATCTCGGTTCCCTCATCTACATAGCCCTTCGATCCAATGGTTAAGGCTCTACCACGACGGCGGGTCGCGCGTAGGGCACGCCGACGGCCTCTAACGCAAGGCTCGTGCCGTCCACCGGCTCACGGGCCAGTAGTCTAACATATTGATGTTATTATAGATAGGGCGACGGGCTCTCCGGGGCCGGCACCCGGGAAGGGCGCTTTATCGGTCAATCTGACCGGATCGGCACCTCGCCTGCAAACTTTGTCTGCAAGGAGAACGGCAGGTTAGCCCCTGAGTGATACGCGGATCGTCAACGTGTCCTGCTGGGCGCTCGGCGCCTCACCGGCTCTGGGCACCAGGCCGAGGCTCTCCCCCCGCACGGTGATATCGACCATCCTCACGTCCAGCGGGTTCGTGGTGGTACTCCCCGTTACATCGTAGAAGACGAGATGGAGGCCGCTGTCCTGGGGTGCGCGGAGCGGTCCGGTCAGGCGCTCGTAGGATCCGGCGGACCCTACCCTGCGGCCCAGCCAGTACCGTCCCTCGTCCGGGTCCTGATAGATTCCGTAGGTCACGCGCCGGAACGCCCGGAACGGCGCACCCACCTCGACGTTCTCGAAGGCGTTCCCATCGCCGCTTTCTTGCGGGACCAGGTCCAGCTCGTCCCACTCGCTTATCCCAAAGAGGTCGTCGCTGAGCTGCGAGTAGTTGTCGGACTCGATCTGGATCTCAAGCTTGAGCTTGACCGCATCGTCTGGGATCGAGATCTCGAACTCGCAGCCGTTCATGGTCTCGACGCGGGCATCGATCTTCAACAGCGCCCGACCGTCGAACTCCTCGCAGGTGAGAGCCGGGTGACTGGCGGTATACGTCAGCGTCGAGCCCTGCTGCACTCTGCCCGACGCCTCGATCAGGATCTCACCGTCCGAATCGTGAGGCGGCGTGCCGAGCCCACCGCTCACCTGCACTACGATGTCCGGCGCCACTGCATCCCCCGCCCAGTCGCAGTTCGGAATCCCGCCGGCACTCGCCGACCAGGCCTGTACGATCGCGCCCTGGACCCACTGGTCGGCCTTGGCCGCCGCGTAGATCAGCGCGCTGTCGTCGGCGGTGTCGTGCAGTTCGCCCGTCAATCCCCACAGGCCCGCACGCGGCAGGGAAGCGTGCAAGCCGCAGACAACACCCGTGGCCTGGAGCGAGCGGATCGAGATCGAGTCCGAGCTTATGAAGTGGACGTCGCCATGTCTCGCGGATGCATGCCGGAACTCGAACGCCAGCAGGTTCGCCGCCGCCCTTATGCTGGTGCGCACGTCCTGTATCTCGCGCTGCTTGATATAAAGCCGGTTCTGGCCGATGAGCAGCTGGTACACCCCCGCGATCACGATCACCGCGATGGTGAAATAAACGAGCAGCTCCACAATCGTGAAGCCGCTCTCGCCCGTGCGGCGGCGGCGGGATTCTTTTTTGCACATGCTAGTTAGGGTCTGCCATGTACGTCACTAGCGTGTCCTGTACCGTCTCACCCCTGAAGTTCTCGCGCTCCATCACCAGAGTGATCTGCTTCGGGTCCGTACCGGCCACCGTCCACTTCATCGGGTAGCTCTGCACCGTATCCGAACCCGCAGTCACGTTATCATAGCCCTGCGCCACCAGACTCTCCAGCTGCTGCTGCAACGCCGCCCAGCGGCCCATGTCCACGCGCCCCATGTACACCTGGCGCGCCGCAACTCCGCCCGCCGCCGCCAGACCCAACAGCGCCACAGACAGAATGATCACCCCGATCAGGATCTCGACCAGGGTGACACCTTCACGGTCGCGGAGCCGCGCCGGCTTCATCGCAGAATCCTCCCCAGGGCCGTGATCGTAATCGTGTCCACTCGGCTCCCCGAAGAGAAGACTATCTCAGCGTCAGGCGCCTCACACGCACCGCGCGTCGTCGGCAGACCTCGAGCGTCGAAGCACAACAGCGCCCGCGTGCTCTTGATCGTTACGTCGTTGCCCTGCTGATACTTCACCACCCCCACCGTGTCCATCACACCGCCGGCCGAACTGGTGTCCACCTCCACCCAAAAGGCCGACGCGTCCACGTCGATGTGCAGCTCGGCCATTCGCCCGAACCGCACCGCCGCCGACCGCGCCAGCGAGTGCGTCGATGAGAACTCGTCCACCGCCGCCCGCACTCCCGTCCGCCGGAACGCACGGCTCAGCGACGGCGAGATGACGGCCATGATAACACCGGCCATCACCAAGACGATTATCAGCTCGACTATCGTAAATCCCTTATTCCTCATGCACCAAACCCTCTAAGCCCGCCCTCTTGGGTGCAATCGGCGTGCCACGTAACGGACCGCCGCCCCCCAGAGACAACTCCTTGCAATAAAACGACCTACACCGCTCGCCGTGAGACACGGTCGCACCTGATAATCACTTTGATTAGGTCAGGATGACCGATCCCGCCACCGGAAACTCCTGCACCGGCGGTGGACCTCGGCTCGGGGGATACGCGGGTACGAACTACTGTCGGAATGACCGGCCGCGCCTCGGGGCCACGTGGGACGTCCAGTACCGGAGCGCCCGGACAGGCTTTCAATCTACCCTTTTGCTTAAGAAAGTTCCACTAGCAGAGTGGTAGGCTCAGCCGCGCAGCGAGACCCTGAGGGTGAGCGTGTCCTCCTGGACCACGGGACCGCCGCCGGCCGTCGGAACCTTGCCGTAACTTTCGCCGCGCAGGACGATATCGACCATCCGGACCAGGGTGGGGTCGGCCGTCGGGTTCCCCGACGCGTCGTAGTAGAGGAGCGCCAGCCCGCTATCTGAGGGTGCGCTCAGGGGCCCGGTCAGCCTCTCCCAGCTGGCGGCGCCGCCGATCTTGCGGCCCAGCCACCAGCGGCCGTCGGCATCGAGGTACAGCCCATAGTGGATCATGCGGAACTGCCGGTAGGGCGCTCCGATCTCGACACCGGTGAGCTCGGTGAGGGGCGTATCGACCGCCACGACGAGATCGGGAGAAGCGCTAACCCCGCTCCACTGGCAATCCGGGACGCCGCCGGCGCTGGGGTCGTATTTGCCGGCAATACCGCCGACGAACCAGGTGTCGTCGCCCGTGCCCGAGCCCCCCGCCACGAAGACCATGGCGCTGTCGTCGGTCGTCGCCGTGAAGTCGCCGCCGGTGTTGTAGACGCCCAGGCGCGCCGAGCTGTTGTGGATCCCGCAGACCACGCCGGTGCCCTGGACCGAGCGAAGGATAATGTCGTAGGTGCCGATGCTATCGAGGTCGCCGCCCGACGCTGACGCCTGACGAAACTCGAACGCGAGAAGGTTCGCCGCCGCCCGCAGGCTCGTCCGCACGTCCTGAAGCTCACGCTGCTTCATGTAGAGGCGGTTCTGGCCGATCATCAGATTGTAGACGCCGGCCACCACGATCACGGCGACGAACAGGTAGACCAGCAGCTCCACGACGGTGAAGCCGCCCTCGTTCATACGACCCCTCTGCTCCTTGCGTCCTCGCATCTCTGTTCCGCCTCGTGCCATGTGGTCGGTTACCCGCGGAGCGAGACCCTGACGGTCAGGCTATCCTCTTCCACATCTGGGCCGAGCTCGCCGGCCTGGGGCGCCTTCCCGTAGCTCTCGCCGCGCAGGATGATGTCGACCATGCGAACGTCTACCGGAAGGCTCGTGGTATCGCCGGCCTGGTCGTAGAAAATGAATGTCAGGCCGCTGTCCGACGGCGGGCTCAGCGGTCCGGTCATCTTCTCCCAATCGCCGGCGTTACCGACCTTGCGGCCCAGCCACCAGCGGCCGTCCGGATCAAAGTAAAGCCCATACGTCACCGGACGGAAGGCCCGGACCGGCCCACCGATCCGCACCCTCTCTACTATATCCATCGGGTCGACGGCGCCGGACCCCAGGTCGAGCCACGACGATTTGCCGAAGATGTCTTCGGCCAGCTGTGTGTAGAGATCGGACTCGATGTTGATCTGGATCTCGACCTTGGACGCGTCGAGTGGAACAGCAACCGTGAACGTGCAGCCCGACATCGTACCACTGTCGCTCCAGGTGTCGGCATCGATGACGATGTTCACGCGGCCATCGAACTCTCCACATGTGAGCCCCGGGGCCTGTGCGGTGAAGGTGACCGTGCTTCCCTGAGCGACCACACCGTCCGCCGTTATCGAGATAGGGCCGTCGACCAGGTCGGGTAGCGTCACCCCGCCGCTGATCTCGGCGACCAGGTCCGGAGTGATCGAATTGCCCCAATTGCAGTCCGGAATACCGCCCACCGAGGGACTCCAGATCTTAGCGACCTGCGAGATCACCCACCCGTCGTCCGCCGTGCTCGAGCTGCCGGCCAGAAAGACGAACGCGCTGTCAACTTCCGCGTCCTGGAACTCGCCCCAGCGCGTGACCAGTCCCAGCCGCGGCTGCGAACCGTGGATGTTGCACACCACACCCGCGCCCTGGACCGAGCGCAGCTTGACCTCGTAGGTGCCGACATTATAGATGTCGCCCCCGGCCGCCGATGCCTGGCGCAGCTCCCACGCCAGCAGGTTCGCCGATGCCCTCAGGCTCGAGCGCACATCCTGTAGCTCGCGCTGCTTCATGTAGAGCCGCTGCTGGCCGATCAACAAATTGTACACGCCGGCCACTATGACTACCGCGATTATTAAGTAGACAAGCAGCTCCACTATCGTGAAGCCGCTCTCGCTCATGCGGCCGCGGCGGGTGACTTTTCTAGACATGCTAGTTCGGATCTGCCATGTACGTCACCAGGGTGTCCTCTACCATCTCACCCCGGAAGTTCTCGCGCTCCATTATCAACGTGATCTGCTTCGGGTCCGTACCAGTCACCGTCCAACTCATCGGGTAACCCTGAATCGTATCCGAGCCCGCGGTCACGTTGTCGTAGCCCTGTGCCACCAGGCTCTCCAGCTGCTGCTGCAGCGCCGCCCAGCGGCCCATGTCAACGCGACCCATGTAAACCTGGCGCGCCGCCACTCCGCCCGCCGCCGCCAGACCCAGCAGCGCCACCGACAGGATGATCACACCGATCAGGATCTCGACCAGCGTGACGCCCTCTCTCTCGCGGAGCCTCTTGATCATGCCTTTCCTCATGCCACTCCTCCGGCGCGCACTCGTTACCGCCCGTTCAGAAGAGCAAGCGGTGTGCCGGTGGCGGCCCACCCGCGTAAGATATTACATATCTTGAGGTTATGCCGAGAGAGGCGGGGGGCGAACGACGCCCCCCGAGCCCAGATTCGGTCAGGATGACCGGCTCTTTGTCACATCGGGCTGGACTTCGCCGGGCCGACGCCCGGCGTCTGGATCGCTAACCGGTCGTTCCGACCGCACCCATCTCGGCCGCCACCCGCTCGACCTCGCGCCAGACGCGCAGCAGGTTGCCGCCCCAGAGCGCCCGGATCTCCTCCTCGCTGTAGCCGCGGCGCACGAGCTCGACGGTGACGTTGAAGGTCTCGCTGGCGTCGCGCCAACCCTGGACGCCGCCGCCGCCGTCGAAGTCGGAGCTGATTCCGACGTGGTCGATGCCGATGAGCCCTACGGCGTGGTCGATGTGATCGACGAAGTCGGCGACGGTGATCGGCCACATCTCCTCGATCTCTCGTCGTCGGGCCCGATACTCGGCCCGCTGCTCGTCTGAGAGTGTCGACCATCCGGCGAAATCGCCGCCCATCCCCATCTCCTGCCTCAGCGCATCGAGTGCTTCCTCCTTCTCGGGCGGATCCTCCTTGACGAAGGCACCCAGCGCAACGAGCTGGACCACACCGCCGTTCTCCTTGAGTGCCAGCAGCTGCTCGTCGTCCAGGTTGCGCGAGACGTCCGCCAGGGCGCGGGCGCCCGAATGCGAGGCGATGATCGGGGCCCGCGACACCCTGGCCGCGTCCAGCATCGACTGCCGGGAAGCATGGGATACATCCACCATGATCCCCAGACGGTTCGCCTCTTCGATGACCTGCTCGCCGAACTCGCTCACACCGCCGTGCTCCTCCTCCTCGTCGCCCAGACGCTCACGCGGCGACGAAGAATCGGCGATATCGTTATGGCCGCTATGAGTAAGGGAGACGTAGCGAGCACCGAGCCCGTGGTACCTCTCCAGCAGGCCAAGCTCCCTACCGATGGCGTAGCCGTTCTCGATCCCGATGCAGGCTACGAGCTTACCCTCGCCGTGGATGCGTACCACGTCGTCCGCCGAGTAGGCCAGCTCGATCTGGTCGGGGTACATCTGGTCGGTCATCCGGCGGATGGCGTCGAACTTGGTCAGCGCTGCGGCTTTGGCCGCTCCGTACGCCTCCGGCGTCCGTTCCCCCTGGCCCACATAGACGACGAAGAACGCGGCATCGAGACCACCCTCCCTCATCTTGGGCAGGTCGACCTGCCGGTCGCCGCGCACGCCGGGATCCACTTCCTCGGTAGCGAAGTTCGACGGGATGTCATCGTGGGTATCGATGGTGATCACGCTCTCGTGGATCGCCCGGGCCGTCGCGATGATCTCATCCTCGCTCATCGCGCCCGAGCACGCGACCAACACAAAAGACGCCGCAACGGCGCCGGCCACCGCAGTGGTGCGCATGTTTTCCTCTCTCGATATGGTGAGTGGTTGGGCCTCTCGCTATCCGTCGCCCTGCAGCAGTCTCTGGAAGCGCGGCTCCTCGCGCAAGGGATCCCAAGTCGGGTCCGCGCTCAGCCAGGGCAGCGACAGCGGCGCATCGACGGCGAGCAGGGACTCCAGCTCATCGACGGCGGCGGCGTGGTCGCCGACCCGCACGTAGATGTGCGCCATGTTGTCGGCCAGGGCGGCACCCGCGTAGGCGTCCTCGGCCAGCGGCAACAGCTCCGTCGCGCGCCGCCCCTCGCGGACCGCATCCTCGGCGCGGCCCAGTCCTGCGTAGGCGAGCCCGAGCCCGGCGTGCAGCCGCGCATCCTCGGGTCGGGCAGTGACCCGCTCGCCGAAGACGACCCGGGCCGAATCGAAGTCCGCCCGCGCCAGCTCGTCCTCGCCCGCCCGCTCGTGCAGGATCGCCCTGGCCAGGTAATACGAGCCGCTGTCGGTACCGAACGACTCGGGGTACAGCCTGAACAGCGCGGTCTCGTAGTCCAGCTCGCGGACGCCGGTCAGCATGCGGAAGCTGCCCCAGTAGATGTTGGCATGCGCTTCGGCCAGCTTGGCGCGCGCCATCTCGAACTCGGGATCGAGCTCCACCGCCATCTCGAACATCTCCAGCGCCTGCTGCGCGCTCGTGCGGCTCGCACCCGAGCGCAGGTACTCGTCACCCAGCAGGTAGTAGCGGTACGCCTCGAGGTTCGTGGTCGGCTCGGCCTTCAACGCCAGGCGCTCCGGCTCCAACAGGGTCAGGTCCAGCGCCTCGGCCACCTTCTCGGCGATCTCCGACTGGACCTCGAAGACGCTCTCCATCGGTTCTTCGTAGATCTCCGCCCACAGGTGCGTGCCGTCCTCCACTTTGATCAGCTGCGGCGTAACTCGGACCCGGTTCGGTCCGTCGGGTACGTTCTCCCAGCGGACCGTCCCCTCCAGGATGTAGTCGATGTCGAGCTCGGCACCGATCTCGGCGACCGTCTTCTCCGTCTCCCGGTAGCGGAGCGCCGTCGTTCGGGCGATCACCCCGAGGCCGGGCAGCACCGCGAGGCGGGCCGTGATCTCCTCGGTGATACCGTCGGCGAAGTACTCGTCGATCGGCGCGCCCAGGTTCTCGAACGGCAACACCAGCAGCTTCGTCCCCCT
>CP070812.1:2517808-2527526 GCA_020344015.1 Gemmatimonadota bacterium | reverse complement strand
GGTGGCGGTGGCGTTCATGAAGTCGTAGTTGCGATCCCCGGTGGGCCGGGACGGCTGCATCAGCTTCGCCGGCAGCTGCAGCGCCTCAATCGACTGGGTGGGGAGGGTCACGCCCGAAACGGACCGGGTGAGAATCTGCAGGTCGACGTCGGGTCCGACCGCGGCACGCATCTTCCTCATATCCTCGAACGGATTCTCGGCGAGGTAGAAATACGGCGCCTGGTAGCGTGCGCCGCCGCCGAACTCGAAGTGCCGGACCCCTGCTTCCGCTGAGGCCTGCATGGCCGGGAGGAAATCGTTCAGACGGACCTTGCCGCCGAACGAGCTCTGCAGCCCGTCCCGGAACGGTGTGAACATCACCCGAATCTTCTTGGGATTCGTTGCGGAGATCATTTTTCCTCCTCGACTCTGGTTACACTCATCCCTGGGTATATGCTTGCAGCAGCCGTCGTGACGGCGGCCAGCAATGCAGCGTCGCTCTTGGCAAGCTTCTCGAGCGTTTCGGGAAAGACGGCGATCAGAATCCGCATTATGATCGCCAGAACGGTCAGCAGCACGAATACCGCCAGCAAGGCTGACAGGCAGACGAACAAAAGTTCAAGCGAATCCATGCTTACCTCTACCTCGACACGAGTTCATCAACCGAACCGATGATCAGCCTGCCCTTCGTGAAGGGTCGTTCGTAGCCCTCGATCATCAGTTCCAGGCCGTCGCCGATCCCGGTAGCGCGGCCGTGGGCGATCACGTCCAACTCCGAGCCCGGCTCATCGCCACACAGCGTGACCTGGCGGCCGATCACTATCGAGCGCTCACGGTATCGCTGCAGCAGCACTTCATACTGGCCGCCCAGTAGCAAGCCGTAGTTCGCGTCCAGCGCGTCCGCGAGACCTGTGAAGAAGCTGCCCTGCGTGCAGGACGAGGGCCTCGAGGTCGCCCCTCTGAGCGTGCCGGCCCGAGGCACGAATGGCGTAGGCTCGATCTCGGGCTCGGTCTCGACGTTGACGCCGATCCCCAGTACTGCGCCGCCGACCGTTCCACCCACGCTCTGTGTATATGCCAGCACGCCGCCTACTTTGGCGTCGTCGATAATTATGTCGTTCACCCACTTGATGCCGGCCGAACCCTCCAGACCGGGCAGCGAGTCGATCGCGTCCACCACGGAAACCGCTGCAAGAACCGTGAAACTCGTGGCCGGACGATCCACGGCCTTACTAGGTCTCAGGCAAGCCGAGAGGTAGGTATTTCCTGGCGGTGCGGACCAGGCGCGACCCTTGAAACCGTGGAAGCGCTCGCCCGCCCCGGCGAGGCACAACGCCCGGTCCGGCAGCCTCACCCCCGCTCGGCTAAGCTCGATCAACAGGTCGTAGTGAGATCGCTCGGCCACCTCCACCAGTAGCAGGTAGTCCCAATCCGAGCCACCGTGTACCGTTGACTCGCGGATCTGCCTCGTGCCGTAGGCGCTCTCTAGGAGGCTTCGGAGGTCTTCTGGGGGCTCCGAAGCCGGCGCCGACCAGAGATCAGAGCCTCGCCCGAGCACGGTACGGGCGAAATCGACGCTATCCGTGTAGACTAACATCGCCTCTGGCACGAGCGAGTTCGGTGGGGCATCGGAGAGGCTTTATATAGGGCGCAGGGCCGGGCTTTGTCAATTCTGGCCCATCCTGTAGTCTAGCAGCCAGAACGACGACTCGAGTGGAGGTACCAGGTCAATCGTGATCGATGCGGCGATAGTCTTAGCCTATCTGGCGGTAATGCTCTCTGTAGGCTGGCGCTCGCGACGGCAGTCGCCGGAATCATACTGGGTGGCTGACCGGCGCTATGCGGCGGGCACCGTCACTGTCTCACTGGTCGCCACTATCTTCGGGGCGTCCTCGACGATCGGCATAATCGGGCTGGGCTACTCGCGGGGCCTGACCGGTGCCTGGTGGTCGCTGATCGGGGCGGCGGCGCTGTTACCGTTCGGGCTGCTCCTCGCCGGGCGCGTCAGAGCGCTCGAGGTCTACACCCTTCCTGACATCCTCAAGAGAGCGTATGGGAACCGGGTGGCGGTACCTGCCGCCGTGCTGATCGCTCTGGCCTGGTGCGGGGTCATCGCCGCTCAGATGACCGCGGGTGCGCTCCTGCTGAGTGGTGTGCTGCGGCTGGACTACTCGTGGGTGCTGGCGGTCGTCGCGGTGGTCTTCGTCCTCTACACCTACTGGGGCGGCCAGCTATCTGTGATTCGTACGGATTCCTGGCAGTTCGGCCTATTCCTCGGTGGTGTCCTCGTCTGCCTGGTCTTGCTGTACGTCGCGGCGCAGGGCGCGGGGGTGTCAGCGAGCGAAGGAGTCCCGGCTGGGCACTTGCGCTTTCCAGTCTCCCAGAACTTCGGGTGGTATGACCTGCTGGTCTTCTATCCGTTGATCGTCGGTCTTCCATACCTGGCCGGCCCGGATATCTATTCACGCGTGCGGTGCGCGCGAGACACAGCGGCTGCCCGCAAAGCCGCGCTCACGGCGGCGGCGGTCGTCGTGCCGATCTCGTTCTTGCTGGCGGCCCTGGGCATGCTGATTCGCGCCAGGTTCCCGGAGATCGCGGCGGAAGGGGCGCTGCCCACCGCTGTGAGCGAGCTGGTGCCGGCGGGTCTGGCGGGCCTGATCCTGGCGGGCTTCCTCGCTGCGGTCATGTCGTCGGCCGACACCACCCTCATATCGGCCTCGACGATCCTGTCGCTGAACGTGTTCGGTGCGCGCGGCAATCTGTCACGGGCGAAGGAGCTGCGACTGACGCGGCTGGCTCTGATCGGGGTCGGCGCGGCTGCCTGGGCGATCGCCGGCCTCGAGCGGGGCATCATCTCGGCGCTGCTCTTGGGATACACGGTCTTCGTGGGAGGCGTCGTGTTGCCCACCCTCGCAAGTTTCCTGAGGGGCCGTGCGCGAGTTTCGCCGCGGGTCGCCATGGCGGCGGTCATCGTCGGTGGAGCGACCGCTGCTTTGGGGGCGATCAGAGGTGGTGCGCCGTTGAAGGTGCTGCTGGGGCCGGGCGACGGTGCTCTGTTACAGCTGCTAGGGCCTCGCTACCCCGCCATCCTGCCGGTGATTCTGAGCCTGGCTATCCTGGTACTTGGAACCGTCCTCACCAGGATCGTAACTCATGCTCGCGCTCGTAATCGTAATCGTCTCGATTAGGAGTACGAGTACGATCACGAGCACGATTAGGAGCAAGAGTATACGGTGAAGCTAGGCAGTGGTCGCCGTTCTCTCGCGATGGATACCCGTCCAGCGCAGGATATCCTCCATCAAGCACCACTTGGTGACCGCGGACTGCATCAGATTCAGCCCCACGAAAGCGGTGAACAGGAACCAGTAGGGGCTGACCCACCAGCCGAGGGTTACGCTAGCCAGGACGAAGGTCCCGGCGATCAGACGGATTTTGCGATCGATTGTCATAGTGCCTCGCACGATTAGGGTTGGTTTTCCAGTTGACAGCAGCTGTAGTGTTCTACGGACAATTGCACCGCCCTTATCGGGTGGCGCGGATCTTCGACGGCGGTGCACGACGCTACGGCTTCCATAAGGGCTGTGGCCTTCTCGTCGGGCAGGATGGCCATGACCACTTGGGACCGGAAGGGCTGGATTTCGCCGGTCCAGCCTACGGCGCTCCCGGGTCCGTGGCCTTCGACGGGGAGACGACTGAAGGCCGTGATCTCCTGTTCGCCCAGAAGGCGGTTCACACAGCGCTCGTCATCGGCCAGGTACATGAGGTATACGAGCTTCATTTTCACTTCGTCTCCGCTGCAGTGTTCACGTCGGGCTCGGCAGTGGCCGGGGCCGCCTCTTCAGCGCTGCGGCTACGGTCGCGGTGCACTAGGAAGTAGATGCTCGGCACGACGATCAGCGTCAGCACGGTAGAGGCCAGCGCCCCGGTGATGAGCGAGACGGCCAGCCCCTCGAAGATCGGGTCGAAGAGTATGACGATCGCGCCGATCACCACCGTGCCGGCGGTGAGGGCGATGGGCCGGGTTCGAACGGCACCCGCCTCGATGACCGCCTGTTCGAGTGCGACGCCGGCGGAGCGGCGCGCCTCGAGGTAGTCGATGAGCAGTATCCCGTTACGCACCATGATCCCGGCCAAGGCGATCATCCCGATCATCGACGTCGCCGTGAAGAAAGCGCCGAAGGTCCAATGGCCCGGTGCGATCCCCACCAGCGTCAGCGGGATCGCGGTCATCATCACGAGCGGCGCGACGAACGAGCCGAACCAGGCGACGATCAGGACGTAGATCAGCAGGAGCGCTCCACCGAACGCGATCCCGAGGTCGCGAAAGACCTCGTACGTGACCTGCCACTCGCCGTCCCATTTCATAACCGGCTGATCGACGGCGCCCGGCTGTCTCGTGTAGAGCTGTCCCAAGCGCGCGCCGCTCGGCAGCTCGATCGCACCGATGCGCTCTTTCAGGTCGAGTATCGCGTAGACCGGGCTTTCCGCCTCACCGGCGACGTCCGCCGTCACGTATACGACCCGCTGGCCGTTCTTGCGGTCGATCACCTGTGGCGCCTCACCGATAACCGGTCGGACCAGTTCGCTGAGCGGCACCAGCTGCCCGGTCAGCGAAGCGACATGCAGGCTGCCCAAGCGGTCTATTCCCGAGCGCGCTGCCTCGGTTACCCGGAGCCTGACGGGCACCGGCGTGCGGGCCGTCGGCTGCGAGAGGTGAGTGACGACGGCGCCGCCCAGCGCCATGTGGAGCGCAGCAACCGCGGACGCCTTGGCCACGCCACTGAGTGCCGCCTTCTCCTCGTCGACCAGGAGCTGGATCTCGCGTTGCGGTTCCGTGAGCGACCAGTCGAGGTCGACCACGCTCGGGTGGTCGGCGAAGGCCTCGCGGACTCGGGCGGCGACCTGTATCTGCGACTCGGGGTCGGGTCCGTAGATCTCGGCGACGAGGGTCGAGAGCACGGGCGGCCCCGGTGGTACCTCAACGACCTTGACCCGGGCGCCGGTTCCAGAGCGTCCTGCAATTTCCTCGACTATTGGGCGGACTCGCTTGGCGATGTCGTGGCTCTGGTCGCCGCGTTCCGACTTGTGGACGAGGTTGACCTGGATGTCGGCGACGTGGGGGCCGCGCCTCAAATAGTAGTGTCGGATCATTCCGTTGAAGTTGAACGGGGCGGCCGTGCCGACGTATAGCTGGGCATCGGCGATCTCCAACACCGCGGCCAGGCCCCGAGTCATATCCTCGCCCAGCGCTACCGTCGTCTCCAGCGGCGTGCGCTCGGGCATGTCGACGATGATTTGCATCTCGTTCTTGTCGTCGAACGGGAGCATCTTCACCGACACACCGCGTGTGAAGAACATCGCGGTCGCCCCCAGGAGCAGAACTGTGACGCCACCGAGCATCCCCCACATCCAGACCGGCCGCCGCAACAGCGGATCCATCAGCTTGTGGTAGACTCGGTAGACGCGAGTCTTCTCCAGTACGTAGGCCGGCTTCTCCTTGCCACCGTGTGCGCCGCGTAGCAGGCGATAGGCCAGCCACGGCGTGCCGATCAGCGCCACGCCGAGAGAGAAGAGCATGGCGACCGTTGCACCGATCGGCATGGGGCTCATGTAGGGACCCATCAAGCCCGAGACGAAGAGCATCGGCAGGACAGCGGCTATGACTGTCAGGGTCGCAAGGATCGTCGGGTTACCGACCTCGTCGACCGCTGCCCGTGCGGCGGCGCGGAGCGGCCGGTCGCGCATGGCGAAGTGGCGTTCCATGTTCTCCGCCACGATGATCGAGTCATCGATCACGATTCCGGTCACGAAGATGAGCGCGAACAGCGTCACACGATTCAGCGTGTACCCGAAGAACTGGTAGACGAAGAGCGTGAGCGCGAACGTTACCGGCACCGAGATCATCACGGTGACCGCACTCCGCCAGCCCATCGCCAGGGCTACGACGAGACCGACCGCGAGGATCGCCAACAACAGGTGCTCTTTTAGGGTCGTCACCTTTTCTCGCGCGGTCTCGCCGTAGTTGCGCGTCGTGTGGAGCTGGACGTCGCTGGGCACGATGCGGCCGTGCAGGGCCTCGGTCTTCGACTCGAGGGCGCCTCCCAGCGCCGTGGCATCCGCACCGGGTCGCTTGGAGACCGCTAACGTGACCATCGGCTCGAGCGGCGCGCCCGGGACGCCGTGGAAGGTGTAGTTGCTGACCTCTTCGGGTCCGTCGACCACCTCGGCCACGTCCGACACCTGAACCAAGGCGCCGTCGCGTACGTCGAGAACCACGGACTCGACGTCACGAGCTGAGGTGAGGAAGGGGCCCGCCGTGACCCGCACCACCTCATCGCCCTGGGTGTACTGCCCGGCGTCGACGTTCAGGTTGGCCAGGCGCAGACGCTCGGCGATGACCGTCGGATCCACGCCGTAGGCTGCCATGCGCTCCGGGGAAAGCTCGACCCGGATCTCGCGCGCGTAACCGCCGATGACCGATACGTCGCGGACTTCCGGCACGGCCTCAAGTGCCACCCTGAGCTCGTCGGCGAGGGCGCGGAGTGTCGCGTGGTCGTAGCCGGGCCCCGTTAGGGTGAGGGTGAAGAACGGCACGTCGTCGATGGTCACCGTCTTGACCAGCGGCATGCTGAACCCCGGTGGCATGCGATCCGCGTACTTGATCATCGTGGTGTACAGCCGGACCAAACTCTCTTCCATGTCGCGGCCGACCTCGTATCGCACGGTCACCAAGCCGAAGCCGGACTCCGCGTGGCTGTACACGTATTCGACGCCCTCGATACCCGAGAGCACGTTCTCCATCGGGATCAACAGCCGGTTCTCGATCTCGCCCGGTGTGGCTCCCGGCATCGGCAGGTAGATGTCGGCCAGCGGCACTATGATCTGCGGCTCTTCCTCGCTGGGCAGAGTCATCACCGTGTAAAGGCCGAGGGCCAAGGCCCCGGCCAGCAGGAGCGGCGTCAGCTTCGAGTCGAGAAAGGCGTCGGCCAGCCTTCCAGCAAACCCACTCTTCATCGCGCCCCCTCCGTGCTGGCGGTCTGTAATTCAGCGAAGGGTGGCGTCCAGCGCACGCTCTGCACATCTCTCACCGGCTGGCCGTCCACGAACGTCGGCGCGGGGTCGCGCACCAGGAACGCGTCGGCATCCGGCCCGGCCAGCATCTCGACCGACCCCCCCAGCCGCTGGCCGACGCGAATCCACCGCAGCCGCAGCTCGTCGCCGTCCACGACGAAGACCCCGGTCAGCTGCCCGCGGGTCACCACGGCGTCGGCTGGGATCCACCGGGTCGTCGTGGCTCGCTCGCCCAGCTCGAGCCTTACGAACGTGCCCGGCGGTATGGCCGGTGGCCCGGCGGAGTCGACGACGAAATGCGCCTCGATGCGAAAGCGGCGGCTCGCCCGCTCGACCGCTGGGACGGCGCGCGTCACCTGTGCCGCGTGGCGCCCCGAGGTCTGGGGCCAGTAAACGTCGACTCGATCGCCCACGGCCAGCTGTCCCGCCAGTTCGGCCGGCAGGTCCGCCTCGATCTTGAGACCGCCCGACCCGATCATCTCGAGGATCGGGGCGCCGGGGACCGCCAGGTCGCCGGGGCCGGCTCTCCGCGCCGTGATCACACCGAAGAAGGGAGCCCGCAGGATCACGTACTCCCGCTGTGCCCGGGCATCCCGCAGACCCGCCTCCGCCATGTCGAGACGCGCCTTCGCGTCGTCGAGCTCCTGCGCGGTCGCTGCGCCGTCTGCGGCCAACGCCGAGATCCGCTCATGCCACTGGCGCGCCAGCTCCGCCGACGCTTCGGCGCTACTAATCCGCGCGTCGATCTCGTCGCTCTCCAGGCTGACCAGCGCGTCGCCCGCCGAGACCGTGCTGCCGATTTCTACATGGACTCGACGGATCCGCCCGCTCATCCGCGTTGCCAGCTCGGCCTCCTCCTCGGCGACCACCGTCCCCGGTGCTGTGACCAGACCGTACGATGCCACCGATCTGGACGCCGATACGTTCACCGGCTCCGAGCTCGGAGGTAGCTCACCCGGCTCGCCGCCACAGGCAACGAGGCCGACGACTAACGCGAGACCGATCCTTCTACCGATCCACTTCATCACTGATCCTCGGAGTTGGTTTGCGATCGAACGAACTCAAGTTGCGCGACCGCCATGTGATAGTTCGCAAGCGCGTTGATCGCCCGCTCTCGCATGTCCGTCGTCCGCGCCTCAGCACCCAGTAGATCCGCCGAGGTCGCCAGCCCTTCCTCGAAGCGACGCCGCATCAATTCCCTGCCCCGCTCCGCCGCTTCCTCTGCTGCGCGCGTCGCCTCGTATTGTTGCAGCGCGCTGCGCACCGCTCGCCCTGCCTGGGCGAGCTCGCTCTGCGCATCGCGCAGCGCGCTCTCGTACTCCGTGCGCGCGATCTCGCCCTGTAGCTTGGCCTGCTCGGCGCCCGCCGACCGGCCGAAGCCTGAGAACAGGTTCCAGCGCAGAGCCACACCGACCGTCCAGTTGTCACCGTCGACGGAGAACGGGTCCTGGGCGTGGGTGTCGATCCGGCCGAACAGGTCCACTGCGGGTACGTAGGCCAGCGTCGCCCGGGTTTTGGCCGCGTCAGCTGCTTCGACCGCCGCCGCCCGGGCCCTGACGTCGGCACGCCACTCGGGGTCGAAACTCTTCGCGCCCGGCGGCGTTGGCGACGGCAACGACCCGGTCGGCGCCGGTAGCGTGTCCGGACTCCAGCCGAGGTGGCTTCCCAGGTCCTGCAGGGCATCGAGCCTGACACGCTCCGCCTCCGCCTGCCCCGCCAGCGCCGCCGCCAGCTCGGCCTCCGCCTGGAACAGGTCCGCATCGGTCAGCAACCCCCGCTCGTTCCGCCTCCGGAAAAGATCGAGCGTCGCCTCGGCCGCCTCGACCGCCGAGCGCGCCGACTCCTGGCTCGCACCCGCCGCCAATCCGCGGTAGAAGAGCAGGTGCGTCATCAGTACCGTTGCCTCCCGCATCCGAACCGCTGACCAAGTAGCGGCCTCCGCCTGGCTCCTCGCCGACGAACGGCCCGCCCAAATAGTCGGGTCGAGAAGGCTCCAGCTCAGGGACACGAACGCCGTCCAGTCGTCCATCGCGTCCGGGTTGTTCAGCGCTTCCAGGTCAAAATCCTCCTGGGTGAATCGACCCTGACGCAGCTTCGTCCCAAAGGCGAACACCGGATCGACCGAGCGCATGTACCCGGCCCCGGCGTCCAGCCTCGGCCACAGCGGCGCCGCCGCGCTCCTGCCCCCGCTGCCGGCCAGGTCGCGGCGGGCGTCCGCCACCCTCAGTTCCGGGTTACCGGCCAGCGCCTCCTCCAACGCCTCCTCCAGCGAGAGCTCGCGGAGGACGGGGTCCGCGAGTTGACCTCCCGGCGTCTGGGCTAGGCCCGCCCCACTCCAGACGAGGGCGAGGATCGAGGCCAGTGCTGTCTTCTTTAGCGTAGTCATGTTCTCAAGCGTATCGGCGGTTGGTTATACGGCCCCTACACATCGCAGTGGTCGTGTATGCAATCGATCACCTGGGTGACCCTGGGATCGTCGACGCTGTAGTAGACGTTCACCCCTTCCCTGCGGCTTACGAGTATCCCCTTGTCGCGCATGAGGTTAAGGTGCTGGGAAGCCACCGCCTGCTCGATCTTCAGCGTCTCGTAGATCGCAGTGACGTTCTGTTCGCCCGCCCGGTCCAGCAGCTCGATGATCTGCAGGCGAATCGGGTGGCCGATGCACTTG
>CP070812.1:2487194-2517708 GCA_020344015.1 Gemmatimonadota bacterium | reverse complement strand
ATTGCCCATGCTTCCTCGGATCGCCGTATTCGCCGTCGCCGCGTCCCTGCTCGCCTGCCAGGCGCCGCCGCCCGACCGGGAGACGCTTCATAGCCGGGCACCGGACCGGCCGTACAGCGGAGTCGTCCGCGCGGGCGACACCTACTACTTCGCCGGCAAGGTCGGCGTCACCGATGAAACGCGCGCCATGACCGAGGGCCGCACCGCCGCGGAGGTGCGGAACATCATGGAAGCGTTCAGCGAGCTGTTCGCCGAGCTAGGGCTCGACTTCAGCGACGTCGTCAAAGGCGATGTCTTCCTGGCCGACGTCAACGACTACGGCGTGCTGAACGAGGTCTACGGCGAGTACTTCCCGAGCGATCCGCCGGCGCGAACGACGGTGGCCGTGGCGGCGCTGCCCGGCGGCGCCAACGTGGAGATCGCCTTCGTCGCCGTACGCACGGTTCGCTAGCGAGACGCTATGAGGGTCTGGCAGTTCTTCTGGGATCTGGTGCTGCTGGGGATCATCGTGCTCATCGCGACGCGGGTGACGGCGGTCATGGACCGCGACCGCCGGTTTTCGCCTGCCGCGCGCTGGGCCATCCTCATCGGCCTCATCCTCGCCGGCGCGCTCTTCCTATCGGTGTCTCGCTGGGCCGGCCCGCTTGCCGACTGATCGCGCCCGGCAATTTGCGGCGCTACCTAAAAGAGGGTTACCGGAATGCGTTCAGTAACTGTACTTCTGGCGCTCGCAGTCATTATAGCGGGCAACGCGATCGGGCAGGAGAAGCCCGGTTCTACTACCGGCCGAGTCGACGCAATCTTCGCCGACTGGGATGATCCGGCCTCTCCCGGCTGCGCGCTGGGAGTCATCAAGGAAGGCGAGTTCATCTATCGGCGCGGCTACGGGATGGCGACCCTCGAGCTCGGTGTCCCGATCTCGTCGAGCACCGTCTTCTATATCGGATCGACCTCGAAGCAGTTCGTGGCGGCCAGCATCCTGCTGGCAGAGGAGGCCGGCTATCTATCGATCGACGACGATATCCGGAAGTATGTACCGGAGATCCCAGACTACGAAGGGGCGATAACCATTCGAAACCTCCTTCATCACACCAGCGGCCTGCGCGACTATCTGACGCTGTGGAATCTGGCGGGGGAGGAGATCGCCGACATCCACGAGGCGGACGAGGCGCTCGAGATGATCGCGCGCCAGAAGGCGCTGAACTTCGAGCCTGGTTCGGAGTACCTGTACAGCAACTCCGGCTACTTCATGCTCTCGGTGATCCTCGAGCGGGCGACCGGCAAGTCGCTGCGCGAGTTCGCTCACGAGAACATATTCGACCCGCTGGGCATGGAGAACACCCACTTCCACGACGATCACACCCACGTCATCGAAGGGCGAGCCCTCGGCCACCTGAGACGTCAAGACGGCTCGATCGCCCTCGCCATGAGCAACTTCGCCCAAGTGGGATCGGGTGGATTGTACACCTCGGTAGACGACCTGCTGCTCTGGGACCGTGACTACTACGAGAACAAGCTGGGCGACGGCGGCCTCATCGACCGCATGCTGCTCCGCGGGGTGCTCACCAACGGCGACACGCTGAGCTACGCCGCGGCTCTGCAGATCGGCTCGTACAAGGGACTGAGAACCGTGGCACACGGCGGAGCGCTGGGCGGTTACCGCGCTGAGCTCCTCCGCTTCCCCGACCAGCGCTTCAGCGTGGTCTGTCTGTGCAACCTCGCCCCCATGAACCCGAGCGGCCTCGCCAGGCAGGTGGCCGACATCTACCTGGCCGACCAGTTCGAGGCCGAGCCGGAAACGCAGGTTGCCGATGAACCCGCCGAGCCCACGGCGGAGGTCGAATTCGTCACGCTCACCGAGAGTCAGCTCCGAAGGCTCGCCGGCGCGTATCGTGACTTGTCCGACCGTGATATCGTAGAGCTCTCAGTCGAGGGAGACAGGCTTAAGGTCCAGGCGCCGGGCGAGGTATTCTACATGTCACCACTGAGCGACTCCCACTTCCTGGTGGTGAACGCTCCGGTGAAAGTCGAAGTTCGGTTCGAGCGCCGGGACCCCGGGGCACGGAGTCTCATGCACGTCGACGTGGAAGGTGAGGGTCAATCGACCTTCGAGCCCATAGAGCTGTTCAAGCCCACAGGGGCCCAACTGGCCGAGTACGCCGGCGCGTACTACAGCGACGAGCTGGATACCGAGTGGGAGCTGGTGCTCAGGGACGACACCCTCTACCTGGAGGACGCCGACGACACGCTCACACCTACGGTCAAGGACGAGTTCACCATCGGTTCAGTGGTGATCACGTACACGCGTGACGAGGCCGGCCGGATCACCGGGATGACCGTGGACGCAGGACGTGTGCGGGGGATCAGCTTCACTCGAAGGGAGGACTAGGCAGAATGATGCGGACCCTTGGTGCGCTTTTCGTCGCAGCGCTGGCCGGGCAGGGCGTCTCATTCGCACAAGGCGTTTCGAAATTCGAGATCACTGATAGCCCAATCCAGCTCGAAGGTCCGGCACGGCCCGGCGTCTACCTCGGTGGCGTGGGACGCGAGGCCGCCTTCTTCGGTGACGAGACCGGTACCTTTGAGGCGTGGTCCTGGCCGGTGAAGCTGTTCCACGAGTTCGAGCTCGCCTTCAAGATCCCCGACTACACCGAGCCGATCCCGGGACGCCGGATCGCCAGCCAGGTGATCGTTCGCCCCGAGATGATGACGGTGATCTACTCGCACGCGACGTTCACCGTCCGCCAGCACTTTCTAGTACCGTTACACGAGCCGGGACTGATCATCCTGCTTGACGTGAGCACGGTAGGGCCGCTGGAGATCGTAGCGTCATTCAAGGCGGACCTCGACCTCATGTGGCCGGCGGGGATCGGCGGCCAGTACGCCTTCTACGACAGCGATAACCGCCGCTTCATCCTCTCCGAGAGCCGGCGCGAGTACAATGGGTTTATCGGCTCGCCGTTCACCACTGAAGGATCGACGCATCCGGCGCACGCGACACCCGACGCGCCATCGGTCTTTCGTGTCGCCGTCGACCGCGAGCGTGCGAAAGATGAGTTCATACCCATCGTCATCGCCGGCGGCATCATGCCCCGCGACTCGCTGTCGGAAGTTTACTCGCGACTCCTCGTGAGAGCCCGCAACTACTACGACCAGAGGGTCGAGCACGCCCGGGAGATCCGCGAGAGCTTCGCTTCGATCCGCGGGCCCGACCACGACCTCAGCCTCGCCCTCGAATGGGCGAAGGTGAACCTCGATGAGTCGCTGGCCTGCAACCCCGACCTCGGCTGCGGGCTGGTCGCAGGCTATGGACCCTCGGGGCGCGGCCGCCGGCCCGGCTTCGGCTGGTTCTTCGGCGGAGACGCCTCGATCAACATCCTCGGCATCCTGCCCTACGGCGGCTTCGAGCTGGCCAGACACGGCCTCGACTTCCAGCGCCGCAACCGCCGCGCTGACGGCAAGATGCCACACGAGGTCACGCAGTCGGCGATGCGGACGCGCGAGAACTGGTACAGCGACTTCCCCTACGCATACTACCACGCCGACACGACGCCCTACTGGGTCGTGGCGCTCCACCAGTACTGGCTACAGACAGCGGATACGGCGTTCGTTCGCGACAGTTGGGATGCCGTCGCCGACGCATACCGCTGGGGGCTGGCCAACGACAGCGACGGCGACATGATCGTCGACAACACCGCCGCCGGCCTCGGCGCCGTCGAGGTGGGTGCGCTCGGTGCCGGCCTGCACCAGGACATCTACCTGGCGGGCATCTGGGTCGAGAGCCTGCGCGGCGTCGCCGACCTGGCAGCCGCCGTCGGCGAGACGGAGATGGCGGAGGAGGCGGCACGTCACTTCGAGACGGCGAAGCACAACCTCGAGCGCGAGTACTATATAGATGACGCGGGGCTGTACGCGTTCGGGGTGCTGGAGGACGGCGCGACGAACCCGGCCGTTACGGTATGGCCGGCGACGGCAATGTCGTTCGCGTTGCTGGACCGCGAGCGCGCCCAAAACTACATGGACGCACTCGCTTCGCACCGGCTGCTGTCCGACTGGGGCGCCCGCATGCTCGATTGGCATCACGAGCTCTATCATCCCATGCAGTACAACATGGGAACCGTCTGGGGGTTCGTGACCGGCTTCGCCGGCTGGGCGCTCTACAACTACGGTCGCCCACACGCCGGATACGACGCGCTCTGGGCCAACGCACGGTCCACGTTCTACGACGCGCTGGGTCGGAACCCGGAGCTGCAATCGGGCGCCTTCCGCCGAACCCTCGACACAACGGTGCCTCATCAGTTCTTCGCGACCAGCATGATCCCGACCCCCCTGTTCCGCGGGATGCTGGGGCTCGCGGCTGACGCGCCGCGGGACGCCCTCAGCTTCGCGCCGCAATTGCCGGCCGACTGGCGAGCCCTGGCCGTTCGCAAGTATCCCGTGGGAACGAGCACGCTGGACATCGTGGTCCGCCATGCTCCGCCGGCGGGATCGGGGACAGCTTGCGGGGAGAGTTCCGTCACCGAGCTCACCGTTTGGTTCACACGGGATGGCGAAGGCGACCCGCTCACCGTAAGCTTCGCGCCTGTCCTCGCTCCCGGCTCACGCATCTTGGACGTGCTGGTGGGTGGCGAGTCGGTGGCGTACGAGACGTCGCACAGACCCGACGGCATCCAGCCCGAAGTGGCGTTCACGGTAGATGACAGAGCTGACGTCACGGTTCGCTATCGACCCGGCATTTCGGTGACTCCCCGCAGACCTCAGCCCGAGGAAGGGCACGAGGCGACCCAACTCCGCATTATCCGCTACACGTACGACGAGGCGAGCGGGGACTATGCGTTGCTGATCGAGGGACGCGGTAGTCGAACATACGATGTCCAACTGATCAGCCCGTGCGGCGTCCCGACGGATCCGCGCGGCGCAGAGCTCACCCCAACCATGGAATCCATCGCGCCGGGCCGCTACGTGGCGCGTGTGACTTTCTCAGGTCCCAACGACCGCTTCGTGCAGCAAGAGATACGCTTCGGAGAACCACAGGGCGGAACGCGATGAATCGACCCGAAATGCAACGGCCCGACTTCGACCACTACTTCATGGGCCTGGCCATGGCCGTGCGTAGGCGCGCCAACTGCCTCGGCAGTCGCGTCGGTGCCGTCGTCGTGAAGGAATGGCGCGTGCTCTCTACCGGCTACAACGGCACACCGTCGAAGATGCCCAACTGCCTGGACGGCGGCTGCGAGCGTTGCGCACATCCGGAGAGGTTCGAGTCGGGCAAAGGCTACGACCTCTGCATCTGCGTCCACGCCGAGCAGAACTGCCTGCTCGCCGCTGCGCGCTTCGGGATCTCGGTCGAAGGCGCCACCATATACACGACGATGCGACCCTGCTTCGGTTGTACGAAGGAATTGTTACAGGCGGGCGTAGAGCGGGTCGTCTACATCCACGATTGGCAGCATCCCGATCCCGCCATGCAGAACGAGTACAGCCGGATCCAGAGCCGCTTCCCGGGCGGCATCAACAAACTGGACATGGAAGACCCCGATCAAGCCTGGGCACTGCCCGCAAAGAAGGTGGCCGAATAGGCCGAACCAGCCTGCACGCAGCTTATCAGAAGCTGGCGTCGGTGCTTCAGTCTTTCGTATACCCGCCGCAAACCCCCTCTGACACTGTTAGGGTCGATGACCGCGTTCGCTTTCTGCATCACTCTGCTGCTGGCCAGGCACAGCCTTCCATCTGGGGCAATGTCCGCGATGCTACAACATACTGGATATTCCAGTAAGTCGTGCCAGCCGCCAGCCGCATCATAATCCGTGGCTTGCGGGCTCGAGGGCGGTTGTTGTTTCCGTGATCGCAGCGTACTAATGTCGTTTCTGGCCTGCTGGAGATCTCTGTTTGATCCTCTAGAGGAGCGGGAGAGTGACGTTCGCGAAGGTTCCCGCCTACGTCTGGACCTTCCTCGCACTAGTTCTCGGCATCGTGTTCGGGGGCTGGCTACCCGAGATGCTCGCACCGATCGCCAGACTGACCGCGGCCCTGATCCGTTTCATCGTCGCGCTGGTCCCGCTGCTGATATTCGCGGCGCTGAGCCCGGCCATCGCGACGCTCGTAAGGCGCGGACTCGCCGGACGATTCGCCGGGTCGGTCGTCCTCTGGTACGTGATGACCTCGGCGATCGCGGGTGCCTTCGGGCTGGTCGTCTCGTCGCTCATCTTCAAGATCCCGTTCTCGGCGGTGGCGACCGGCGCAGCGTCGGAGGCGACGACAGTGTTCCGGGCGTTCGGCGAGCTAAGCGGCGCGTCGCTGCCCCTGGTGGCGATCCTCGGCTCGGTCTTGCTCGGCGTGGTCGCGGTTTGGATCGAGCCACTCTACGCTGCCCTGAAGAGGATCGAGACCGGCATCGCAGGCATCGGAGGCACGCTGGGCTACGTCATGCTGCCGCTCATCCTCATGTTCGGCATCACCATCGGTGTAAGGTTCGGGGCCCGATTGGGGATCGGCCACTACTTCACCATGACGTTCTACACCGCGACCCTGTGCTTCGTCTGGTGGCTCTTCTACGTCTTTGTCATTATCAGATACCTCGCCAGGCGGCCCGCACAGAAGGTCGTCACGGAGTACTACCTGCCAACGGCGATCTTCGCGGCAGGCACGTGCTCGTCTCTCGCCACGCTGCCCGTCAATCTTGCGTGCGTGCGGAAATACGGCGTGCGCGACGAGGTCGCCGATTTCGTGGTCCCGTTCGGTGCGGTCTTCAACCTGGACGCCAGCACACTTATGTATGTGGCGTACGCGCCATTCGTACTTACCCACGTCTTTGGTATCACCACCAGCTGGACGACGTTGCTCGTCGCCTGGCCCGCGATCGTGCTCTTCACCATCGCAGCGCCGGGGCTGCCGGCAGGGATAGGCACCGCTCTCTGGAGCTCGACCTTGTTCGCGTCGATGCTCGGCCTGGGGGATCCGCTGAAGAGCGATTTCATCACCACATGGATCGCTCTTGCAGGAGGGCTTCCGGACATGTTCCGCACCGCTACCAACTGCACGGGCGACGGGTTCACGGCCATTACCTTCGACAGTCTGTTTGACAAGTTCTTCCGACCACGGACGGAGTAGGAGTAGATGAACCACAGCCTGCTCGAACAGGGCGTGCGCAAACTGGTCCAGGTGAACGGGCGGGCTCGTCCAGGGGAACGCGTTGTGGTTGTGGCCGATGAGCCCATGACTGACATAGCCGACCCGCTGGCGCGCCAGCTGATAGAGGCAGGAGCGGAAGTGGTCACCTGCACGATCGCCAGCCGGGAACGGGACGGGCAGGAACCGCCGCCGCCGGTGGCGGCTGCGATGCGAGAAGCACAGCTGATATACACGCCGGTGTCGGTATCGATCACCCACACTCGTGCGATGCGCGCGGCTCTCGAGGCCGGCGCGCGCGCCGTGCTGATGACCGCCTACACGGAAGAGATCCTCACCTCGCCTGGACTGCTCGAAACGGACTTCGAGGTGCAAGCTCCGGTGTGTCGTCGTCTGGGCAAAGCGTTCACAAAGGGCGATAGGGTTCGACTGACGTCACCACGGGGAACGGACCTCCGGTTCTCCATCAAGGGCCGTCGGGCCAACGTACTCACCAACATCCCGGACCCCGGCGAGCTCGCGCCGGTCCCCGACATCGAGGTAAACGTGGTTCCGGTTGAAGGGACGGCGGAGGGTACGCTCATCGCCGACGCCAGCGTGCCCTATCTCGGCATCGGCGTTTTGCGGGAGCCAATCGTCTGTGATATCCGCGATGGCTTCATCATCCGAATGAAAGGAGGCGAACAGGCCGAGATCCTCTCAAGGGATCTCGAGTCTCATGCGGACCGCAACTGCTTCAACGTCGCCGAGCTCGGGGTCGGACTGAATCCCAACGCTCGCCTCACGGGTTTGATGCTCGACGATGAGGGCGTGTTGGGAACGGTCCACATCGGGATCGGCACGAGCCACACCTTGGGGGGGAATGTCGTGGCGCCAACCCACTACGATCTGCTCATGTGGGATCCCACGATCGAGCTGGACGGGAATGCGATTCAACGGGGCAAGGAGATACTCGTCTGATGGAGAAGGGAGCCGAGATTCTCGTTCGTACCTGCGCCGGCGTGCGGGATGGCGAGATCGTGGTCATTGTCACGGACGAGGCGCGCCTGCGGATCGCCCGGGCAATTGAGGTGGCGGCCAGAGCGGCGGGGGGCGAAACGACGATTGTGAATTCGCCTCTGCGCAAGATCGACAGCCAGGAGCCCGCTACCCCAGTCGCCGCCGCGATGAAACAAGCACATGTGCTTTTCCTTCCGGTGACTCTTGCCCTCTCACATACCCATGCAACCCGCGAGGCGATCGCAGCCGGCGCACGCGTGGTGTCCATGTCGGCGTTCACGGAAAGGATGATGCGGTCCGGCGGACTCTTCACCGATTTCCACGCTCGCCGGCCCTTATGCGATGGGATCGCCGCGCGATTGAGCGCCGCCGCGGCGGTCCGGGTCACAAACCCGGCCGGCTCGGAGCTCGCCTTCAGCGTCCAGGGACGCGAAGGCAACAGCCACGCATGCATAGTGGAGGGCCCGGGAGTCACGGCCGTGCCCAACATCGAAGCCAACATCGCGCCGCTCGAGGGAACCACGGAAGGCGTGCTCGTGGCGGACGGCAGCATCCCCTACTACGGCGTAGGAGTGCTGCAACAGCCGGTGCACTTCGCGATAAGCGAAGGGTTCGTCCGCTCAATCGAGGGTGGCGAGCAGGCGGCCTTTTTGCGGGACCTGCTTGCAGCCCAGGACGACCGTTGGGTGTACAACATCGCCCAGTTCGCCATCGGATTGAATCCCGATTGTCGAGACTTCACCGGAGAGATGCTGAACGACGAGGGCGTGAACGGCACGATTCACATAGGAATCGGCACGTCGTCCAACCTGGGCGGAACGGTCCAGGCCAAGACCCACTTCGACGCGATCATCCGCAGCCCATCAGTGTGGCTCGACGATGAGGCGATCATCCGCGGGGGGGAGATTCTGGTCGACGTTTAGGGCACTCTTGTCGGCCACCTAAAGCCGGGAATCGGCCCCTGCCACCGGCGTATCGCGGTGGCGGTCAGCGTTCCCTCTGGCTCACTCGAGCACGTTCTGAGGATCAGGGAATGGACGCCGATCGAGCCCGGCGACGTGGAGGTCAACTATTACGCCGCGGGGGTCGGCCTCGTCCTGGAAGTCGAAGGAGACGATCGGCTGGAGCTCGTAAGCGTGACGACTGACTAGCCCGTGCCGACCTTCAGTACGATGAACCCCGAGGCGAACTCCCAATCCTCCGCCTCCAGCGCTGCGATCGGGAATTCCAGCCCGTCGCCCTGCTCGATGAGATCGCGCCGGCCGGTCCAGCTGTAGGCGGCGCCGATCTCGATCGACGCCTTGCGGCTGAGCCGGATGTTGAGGCCGAGGTGGGCTCCGCCACCGAACTGGTCGGACGCCAGGTCGTCGAAGAAACCGTCGGGCTCGCGGAAGGTCAGGGTGTTCCACTGGCCGCGCACGCCGAGGAACGGCTGCAGCTTCTTGTCCCGGCGGAAGTAGCGCGTCAGGTCGAGGAAGAACTCGAAGTACTCGTTGCTTCCCTGGAAGCCGCCGAACTTCTCCAGGAAGATCAGGTCGGCGCCGGCGGTGAGCTCCCAGCCCCCGGAATAGAGGCTCGCCGCGATGCGGGGCCCGTCGCCTTCGACGGCGTAGACCTCGGTGCCGCCGTGCCCGTCCATTTGCCACTCGGCCTCGCCCACGACCCAGCCGACGGTGAAGTACAGGCCGCCCGGCCGGCTGCGATCGCGCCGTTCGCTCCAGCCCTCGCCGTCGGTCCCCACCTCCGACCTCGGGGCCGAGCCGAACCGCAACGCCAGCCGCAAGGGCACGGCTTCGCCGCCACGCACCCTCACGGTAAGGGTATCGGACGAGTTCGAGCCGCGCTCACCCCAGACCAGGTGTTCGCCGGCGGCGACGTCCTGAATGGTCAGCGCTTCGCCGGTGCTGCAGCCGCCGATCGGGCCGCCGCGCGACTGGTCGAGGTACACCTGAATGCCGTCGTGTACGCAGGTGACGACGATGTCGCCGGGGTGCTCGGTGAGGTAGGCCTTGATGTTGTATTCCTCCTGATGCTCGAGGGCGAAATTCCGGGTGTACGGATCGAAGCCAACCCGCTCGATGCGCACCTGGTGGCGGCCCGCTTCGATATCTCTGCCCACCCAGGGCGTCGTGCCCACGAACGCGTCGTCCAGATAGACGTGAGCGTCATCCGCATTCGAAGTGACTACGATCGTACCAACGCCACGGGCCAGCATGATCTCCCTTCTCACGATGCCGCCCGGCGGAACGTGCACGTAATCGCTGAACGGGCGATGGCCGACTGCGGTAACGGTCAGCAGGTGACGGCCCGCCGTCGTCGTCGTGGTGACAGGCGCGGGAACGACCACCTTGCCGTCTATCTGTACCCAGGCGCGGCTCCCGTCCTGTGTCTGCACGTCGACGCGTAGCTCGCCAACGGCGTCGGGAGCCAGCGAGTCACCGGGCGCGGGCGGCAGTCCGAAGGAGATCGCACCCGACGCTGGGACCAGATCGCGCTCGGCGTCGAGTGCCGGCGGCGGTACACTCACCCGCCAGGTCCCAAGGATCTCGCCGGCGGTGAACTCCGAGGCGCCCGCCGCGACCACCAGCTTGACCCGCAACTCGACACCGCCGCGCACCGGCAAAACGGACGGCTCGAGGATGCCTCCGGCGGTAGCGAAGCGGCCGACGACGTCGCGGGCGCGACAGAACGGCGCCTCGTCCGAGTAGCACGTCTGCAGATCTTCGAGTATGCGCTGGCGTGTCGCCTGGTCGATCACGCGGACGCCCTGTGCTGCGAGGGCGGTAGCGAGACGACGCTCGAGCAGGTCGCTGGCCCGCACGCGATAGCCCCGCTCGTCGTGCAGCACCGGCAGGATCACCAGAGGCTCGTAGTTCTCCAGGTCGGGCACCGATGCGCGAGTCTCCGTGACCAGCCGGGCGAGATGGTCGTCGAGCTCATCGCGAACGGGGTCGACCTGAGCGCTCCCCGTCAGCGGCGTCAGGCTCGGGGCCAGTGCCACGGCCAGCCCGAGCAAGATCCCAAGTCTACTTCTCTCCCTGATCATCGAGATCACCAAGCAGCTTGAGGGCGGAGGCGGCCAGTTCCTCCCCGAGCTTCAGCAAGGCATCGTCACGGGCGACGGAGACCGAGGCACCAAGCCCGGACACGGGCGCCAACACTTCGGTGCCGCGGTGCTCCGCCGCCTTAAGCGAGAGCGCCCCACGCGCGCTCGCTACGTAGAGCTCTCCCTGCCGACTAGCGATCGATACCTGGCATGAAACCTCGAGAGCCGGCACGCCCTTCATGAAACCGATCACCCGAACCCCGGCCCCGCTCAGACGCTCTCTCAACACCTCCATGGCCGGCTCGCAGTCGCCGCGACCGGCCAGCACCAGATCCATGTCGAACCCGGGCTCGAGCTCGACCACCACCGTACGATTCAGCAAGCGGCCCAGAGCGACCGCCAGCTCGCTTGCACCCGGGGGAACGGCATCGAGGTAACCCGTTATCTCGGGACGCGCTATGACTCGACCCGCCCCCCCAGGAATAGAATCAACCAGTTCGCAGACGGCGCGGCCTTCTTCGTCCAATACCACCGTCAACTGCACCGCACCTGCTATGCACTGCACCGGTAAACCGGCAGCCGGCACACCCCTGTAGCGCGCACGCACCTCGACCCCCCTGTCCTCAGTGCCAGCGTAAAGCTGCAGGGGTGTGACGACCGCTTCAGCCATATCTGTCAGTCGGGCGGTATGCCCGGCGCGGTGAAGGTTCCGCGGCACCGCAACCTCGCTTGCGGTTGCCAGCAGTATCTCCATCGCTGTGCCCCAGCGACCTTCAGCCACGACACCGGGCACCCGCTCAAGCGCCTGTATCAAGAGGCGTTCGGCCCTGAACGTCGTCTCCTCGACCCGGCCCTTCTCCAGTTCGGCGGCGTCGCGGGGATAGGCCAGCAACACGCTCACGTAATAGGAGCGCGTTCCGTAGCCGGTCTCCGTCACCTCGTGATAGGTGTCGCTGCGCCGCAGATCGGCCAGAAAAAGATCTGCGTCGAGGTACATCGCCGTGCCGGCCGAACGTGACCCGTTCGTCTGGTGGTCGTAGACGTACGACGAGAACCGGGCGCCTACCCAGGCAGCGACGTCCGTCAGCGCCTCGCCGCGCGCGCACCGCACCCCTTCCTGGTATGAAGGAAGGTCGGAGCAGATACCGACGAAGTAGAGCGAATCGCGCGCGGCAGGCGTCACCTCGACCCAGGCGGGCCGCTCGGGAGCCGTCCGCTCCAACACCCCGCTACCACCACAGGCTCCCAATACGAGCGTACCCGCCAGTGCTAACGCCCGACGGTTCACCCTTGGATCTCGTTCAGCCGTTGAATCGCTTCGTCTATGAACTCTTCGGCGTCGGTGTTATTCTCCCGCTTCGCCCGATTCCGCAGCTGCTCCAACGCACGGAGTTGTGCCATGTGGTACTCTTGCTCCGGCACTCTGAGCAGCACGAAGGCGTTGTAATGGTAGTCGACGCCGTAAGTCGTCTTCACCGCGACTTTCTCGTAGTAGCGCTCTTCGACTTCCGTTCCGCTGAGCGTGATCTCCTTAACCGCCAGCTCCTGGAAGTTGCGCGCGTACTGCTGAAGCCGGTCCTTGCCGCCGACCTCGCTGGCCTGCAGCAGCGAGCTCCAGATGCCGAGCACACTCTCGCCCAGCTCCTGCCACGCTTCCGCCTTGGCCATCCGCAGGCCCACAGCGTAGTCGCTGTACCCTTCCTCACCGCCGGAGAAGAACTTCATCCCGTCATCGTCATCAGGCGGTTCGGTGATCCAGTCGGGACGATCGCCGTCGCTTCGCTCGATGATCATCTCGGTGCCCACCGGAGCCTCCTCGTACAGCTCCTCCACCCTGGCAGCCCCGCCACAGCCCAGCGCGCCGAAGACGGCGCCCAACGCCAGCAGTTTCGCGAAGTCACCTAGACGGGTCATGGGATACCTCCTGAAGTGGGTGTAATCGTCCTCAGTCCCGCGGCGGCCAGAGGTGCAAGAAGGGTTCCGGGTGAGCGGTGCCGTTTGTGATCCGTAAGCCTAGTGACTGCAATAGGTTAGGCTCGGGGTTGATGGCGTTGGGTGTGTCCGTGAGATACAGCCGCAGGGCTCAGCGCGTCTCTTTTTGAAACGGTCGCACGCCTGCTCCTAGGGGAGCCGATTCCGGCCGTCGGCGTGGGGATCGTCCTCTTGCCGGAGCCCGGCGGCACCCCATCATTAGGTCATGCAAAAGGTCAAGGGCTCAGTCCTACAATCGCGGCTCGATTTCGTTCGCGGGCAGTTCGGCGAGGACCAGATGCAGCAGGTGATGGCGAGTCTGGGCGCCGAGGACCAGGAAGCGCTGAGGAAGATGGTCCCATCGTCGTGGCTCCCCTTCGAGGTCGGCAAGCGACTGGACGAGGCCATCGTCCAGGTCTGCGGGGAGGGCGACCCCAAGTTTTTCGAGCAGCTGGGCGTCGCCTCGGCGAACAAGAACCTCACCACCCTTCACGCCAGCTTCATCACACCCGGCGATCCAGAGGCCTTTCTCAAAAAAGCGCCGCAGATCTACGAGCTCTACTATCAGACGGGCCGGCGCGCCTGGGAGAAGACCGGAGAGGGAGAGGGTTACCTCACGACTCACGGCGCCGAAACCTTCTCGGCGCCCGACTGCCTGACCGTGGTCGGATGGTACAAGCGGGCGCTGGAGATGTGTGGCGCGACGCGCGTCGAGGTCGAAGAGGAAGAGTGCCGCGCCCTCGGCGGCGAGGTATGCCGCTACCGCGTCCACTGGGAGTAGGCGGGTAGGACCCCCTCCATCCCCATCCCCATCCCCATCCCCATTCCCATCCCCATCGACATCGAAGCCGTGGTGATCTTGAAAACGGCGGCGATGGGGATGGGGAGTATGGGCGACGCTATGGAGCCTGTGCGAGCAGCGGGAACAGCACGGCGGCGGTCGACCACGCCTGATCCGTTGTCACGCCGATGCTCCGAGGCTCGTCACCGTGTAACGCCTCGGGCCAGGCGCCCAGCGAACCCGTTCGGTAGAGTCGCAGGGCCGCTTCCCAATGGCGACGCGCGGCCTCGGTACGCCCGGCCCTGAGTTCGGCCAGGCTCACCCAGCCGCTGTAGAGGGGCCAGGCCGAGCCTACGTGATAGCCCGCGGGGTCGTACTCCGGGTCGGAGCGCGGGACCAGGCGCACGCCCCAGGGCACCGTGAAGTCCTCCGTCGCCACACGGTCGAGCCACCGCTCGCAGCGCTCAGCTCGTACGGCACCCAGCGCTAGCGGCACCGCCGTAATTATCGTCTCCGCCATGTCGAGTGACCCGTCGGGCAGGCGACCGTTCGCATAGCGCCCTTCAAGAGGATCAAAGAAGGAGAGCTCGAGGCTCGCTCGCGCCGCCGCCGCCCGATAGGCGAGTTCGTCGGCAAAATCGAGCTCGCCCAGCGCCCGGGCGGCCACCTCCAACTCGGTGAGCGCGGCGACCCAAACGCCCGCCAGATAGAACGACACATGGTGCCCACCCAACCGCCCGAACTCCACCCAGCCGTGTCCGACGTTCGTGTTCTCGATCAGCCCATCGCCGTCCCTGTCGGTAGAGAGACAGAACTCAAAGGCGCTCTGCACGTGCGGCCACTCGCGTCTCAGCGTCGCGCCGTCACCGCTGGCCGCAAGGTACCGGGCGGCGAGCAGCAGGTAGAGAGGTGTGGCGTCGGCGGCGTCGTAGTGCACGACCCCGCTGGTCGTACACTCGTGGAGGATCTTGCCGGCCACGTCCTGATGGCGGCCCAGGAACTCCAATACCTCGCGCACCGTCTCGTGCTGACCGGCGGCCAGGCAGGCCATACCCGTCCAGCAGGCGTCACGGCCGAAGAACCAGGCGTACCCCGGACGGCCGTCGCCGAACGCTCCGGGCCGCGATCGGCCATAGCCGGCGACCAGCGAGGTGCCGAGCTCGGGGACGCGGACCCGGTATGTCGAGAGCCGCCACTTTGCCCACTCGACGGCCTCGACTAGCTCCCGGTCGCCGGACTCGAGGACGAAGCACTCCTCGCGCTGTCGCCGCCGCTCTGTCGCCCGACGCTCAGGCCAGCCGGCCAAGTCGACGGCGGAAGGCGGCTCCTCCTCTCGTCCGGCGCCCAGGAGCAGGATCCGTGTGGGACCGCGCAGCTCGAGCTCCGCCCGTATCCGGCAGCTGGACCGCTCATCGTCCGATAGGTTCTCGACCAACAGGAACGGTGGTGCCGGGTCGATGCGGAGGCCCAGCCACTCGCCGGTCTCGGCCTCGAGCCCGAGCGCACCGGCCGCCTTGCTGTATCTCAGACGGCCCGCTGCCGTCGACGGGTAGGGCCAGGCGAGCCGCAGGTCGCTCTCCAGGGTCCAGGTGAGATCGAGGGGCTCAACGCCAGCGTCCTCGAGCGAAAGCTCCACCAGCAAGCCGGGTTCATCTGGTGCGAGGGTCGTCCGCTCGACTACAGCACGCTCATCGACATCGAGATGCCGCTCGATCAGGCCCGGCGCGATGCGGAAATGCGTAGCAACAACCTTGCTGCGGTGGTTGCTACGCTCTGGATCGGCTTCCCACCCCGGGTGCAGGCCCCAGCGGCTCGCAGCACGCACAGGGTGAAACCAGATCTCTCCGTGACCGACCCGCTCGCTCCCAACCAGGAGCGCCCGTTCTCCGGCGAGCGTGTACTCCGCGTCCGTAGCCTCGCGCTCGAGACCGAGGTCATCGGCCCGGGCGAAGGCGTGATCGGCGCCCGGCCCGAGGTCCGGAGGCAACGGCACCCTATCGTCCTGCTCCACGCCGAGGGACGGCGGCCGCCAGACGCCGCCGATGATTCGTACCTGGTGTCCGTTGGGCGCGACCCGGTCGAACGCGTTGCGGAGTAGTCGGTCGAGGTGGAGCGAGTAGGGGCGATCCCGAGCTGCAAAGTAGACGTAAGCGCCGATGCAGACCGCCCAGCCGTCGCCCACGGTGTACTCCCAGGCCAGCCGGCGCTCGGGATTCACCTGGATGTAAGCCTTCTGCACGGCGACTATACGACCCGACTTCGGCCAGCGGTCTCCCGTGTAGCCGTAACGGACGAGCCGCTCGCCTTCCTGGGGCGCCCAAGTGTAGCAGCCGCTCCCCAAACCCTCGAATAGCGGGTGGCCCCGGAAGCTCTGCAGCCCGCGGATCCGCGGCGCCGCGCTGAAGCCCGCGGCGAGCTCGTCGTCCGGCTCCTCTGCCCAAGGAGCATCGGTGGCCTCGTCGGGGCCCACCTTCTCCCACCCGACCTGGACGGGTAGGCCTGCAGCCGCCAAGGTGGCGACCAGACCGCCACCGGCTCGGACGTGGGCGTCGAGGGCGTGGCGTGCGGCTTCCGGCAGATCAGGCGGCTCGGTCCAGTGGAACCATGCAGTCACGCCGTAGCCGAGGTGTTGCTCGGTCAGCTCGGCCAAGGGTACCGCTTGGACGTCGGAGTCCTGAAGCGACTCGAGCCAGGCGAGTGCCGCGGCGACCTCGTCCGAAAGCTCACCGTCCGGGAGGACGAAGAGCACGGCAGGCCGATCCTTTGCCGCGCGGTCGTTCATGGGGAAGTAAGATACGGGAATTCGGGTATTCGGGTATTCGGGATTTGGATTCGCGGAGTCTGGGAAGGAGAACCGAGAATCCGTGGCATCCGTGGAATCCGTGGTATTGGGGAATTGGGGAATAAGGTTGTTAGGGCTTGGGCGATTTGGCGTTTCTCTTTGCGGTAGCAACGCTGGTGACGAAGATGCCAATGAGCTCGTCCGCTTCGGCGATGGCCTCATCGAGCTCCGGGCCCGAGCCAATTTCCAACTCTTTGGCAAGCTTGAGCCAAACCAGCGTCTCGCGCAGTTCTTTCAGGCAAACCTTCATCTTGTGAATGAAGTCCTTGCGGGACTCGCTACCGCGCGCCTCCGCGTAGTTCGACGCCGGAGATGTGCTGCAGCGATTGAGTTGCGCCGACACGTGCGCACTCAGCCGGCTCTCCGCCAGATCGTTGGCGATCCGGTAGCTTTTGGCGGCCAAGGCAATCAACCGATCTTGCAGGTTGTTGATCCACTCCCCATCCAACTTCCTCATTCCCTTCCTCCCCAGTTGAACCCCCGATTGCCGGATAGCCGGATTCCCGTATACAAGACTCCCGAATACCCGAATGCCACGGATTCCACGGATTCCACGGATTCGCTGCTCCCCCTCCCGAAATCCCCCATTCTGAATTCCCAAATGCCCGCATCCCCAGAATTCACCAATCCCATCAAATTTCCGTCAAAAAAAGACGGAGCCCCGTCCTGGGGCCCCGCCTTCCATCGCCTCGCTTCAGGCGGCTTTTAGTAGCTCGAGTAGATCCGCGTGTTGCCCTGCTGATCGAAGCCCAGAACGTCAAAATGCTCGGCTTGCCCACCGTGCCCCTCCATCCCGGGCGAGCCGACGGGCATGCCGGGCACGGCGAGTCCGACTATCTGCGGCCGCTCGTCGAGCAGCCGTCTGATGTCGGCTGCGGGGACGTGCCCTTCCAGCACGTAGCCGTCCACCAGAGCCGTGTGGCAGCCGGCCAACTCGTCACCGACACCGTACCGCTCTTTGACAGCAGTCAGCTCATCGCTGCTCACGTCGATCGCGTTCACCTCGAAACCGTTTTCGAGCAGGTGACCCACCCACTCCTTGCAGCAGCCTCAAGTCGGTGTCTTGTAGACGGTCACACCGCCGGACTCCAAAGCGACCGGCGGGACCGGCTCCATCCGGCGGGTCTGCAGGGCGTACAGTCCGGCTATGAGGCCGATACCCACCACGCCGCCGGCGGTCAGCATGCCTTTCCAGTTCGATGCCATTCTCCCTGCCTCCTTCTGTTGAAGCGATCGCGGAATCTCGCCGGGAAGGCGGGTCCTGGCAAGTCTGAGTTACAGGTGATAAACCTCTTGCCGAACAAAACCCGAAGATGCATCTTTGAGCCCCTTATGGAGACGAAGCCGATCAGAGGACGCGGCGCCAGCCACAACCCCGCGAACCGTTTCGAGCGCCTGGCCGTCGTCCGGGAGGAAGTGCGGGGCCCGAACGATCCGGGGCCGCGGACGGAGTTTTTCCGGGACTGCTCCCGCACGGTCATCGCACGGAACGAGAGTCCCGACGTCGGCTTCGACACGACTGTGAACCCGTATCGCGGGTGCGAGCACGGGTGTTTGTACTGCTACGCCCGGCCGTACCACGAGTACCTGGGCTTCTCGGCGGGGCTGGACTTCGAGACGAAGATCCTGGTGAAGGAGGACGCGCCCGAGCTGCTGCGGGCTGAGCTCTCCTCGCTACGCTGGCGGCCGCAGCCGATTCTCTTGAGCGGAGTCACCGATCCCTACTAGCCGGCGGAGCGGCGGCTACGCCTGACACGTCGCTGCCTGGAGGTGCTGGCCGAGTTTCGGAACCCCGTGGCCATCACGACGAAAAACCGGCTGGTGACCCGGGACCTGGACCTGCTGGCCGAGTTGGCGGGCCGGGGTGCAGCGGCCGTCTCCCTCTCGATTACGACCCTGGACCGGGGGCTGCAGCAGGTAATGGAGCCGCGGACCTCGGGCCCCGAGCGGCGATTGGACGCGATCGCCCGGCTGACCGCGGCAGGTGTCCCGGCGGCGGTAACGATAGCGCCGGTGATCCCGGGACTCACCGACCACGAGTTGCCGAGCATCGTGGCCGCGGCCGCCGAAGCCGGCGCCGTCAGCGCCGGCTTCATAATGCTGCGCCTGCCCCACGGCGTGGCGCCACTGTTCGAGCGCTGGCTCGAGAGTCACTTCCCCGAGCGGAAGGAGAAGGTGCTGAACCGGATCCGCGAAGTACGCCGCGGGCGTCTGTACGATTCGCGCTTCGAAGTGCGCGGCCGTGGCGAAGGTCCTTACGCTCGACAGCTGGAGCGGCTCTTTCGGGTCAGCTGTCGCAGGGCCGGCCTGCAGCGCCAGCTACCGCCGCTGTCGGCCGCCGCTTTCCGCCGTCCCGAGGCCGCCTGCCAGCTCAGACTTCCTATCTAGAGCGCGCGCCTTCCCAGTGGAACTCGCCCCTGAGGGGCGTGTAGAGGCTAGTGGCGGCGACGCCTGCCGTGGCCGCCCCGACCGAGCGCTCCCTCCGCCCACCCTCGGGAGCGGCACGATGTCTCCCCAAAGCAACGCCAAGTCTCCTTCGCAACTGGTCGCCGAGGTGCTGCTGCGCCACAACGTCCTGACGCGCGAGCAGCTGCAGAGCGCCGTCAGCGATGCGCGAGCGCAAGGTCGGGGCTTGACCCATACCCTTGTCTCGATGGGCATGATCCAGGAGGCCGTACTCCTCCGCGTGCTCTCCCAGATCTTCAAGGTGAGAGCGGTGGAGCTGTCGAAGATCGAGCGGATAGACCCGCGGGTGTTGGGGACGGTGAGCCCGGACGCGGCAGGGCGAGGCTTGGTGCTCCCGATCCACCGGAGCGGTGACACGCTGACCGTGGCGATGGTCAACCCGACGAACCGCGGCACGATCCAGCAGCTCGGGCACATGACGGGCCTCAAGATACAGCCAGTCGTTGCCACCGAGTTCGCTCTGCGGAGCGCCATCCCGAAGCACTACGGCTCCGACCAGGGTTCTGCGGCAGCGGGTCCCGCAGCGGCCGCTCCGCCACCGAGCCGGCCGCAGCCACAGGCTCAGCCTCAGCCGCAGCCCCAGCCTCAGGCGCAAGCTCAGCCGCAGCCCCAGCCCCATGCCCAGCCTCAGCCGACGGGGCCGCAGCCGTCGGGCAAGCTGCGCATGCAGACCCGATCACGCCACACGCAGCGGCAGGGAGCACAGGCCCCGGCGCCGCCGCCGCCCGCCCCGGCCGCTCCGGTCCAGCCGCCGACCCCGGCGGTTGTCCCAGCACCTGTGATCCCCTCAGCGACTGACGTCCCGGCGCCAGCTCCGGCCCCGACAGCAACACCGGTCCCGGCCGCGGCCGCTCAATCGCAAGGCGAGGGACCCGACCCGGACGAGCTGCTGCGCCAGCAAATGGAAGCCGAGGTGGCGCTCGCCAATATGGCGTTCCGCGGCGAGGAGATGGGTGACGAGGGATCGGGAAAGAAGCTCATCGCCATCGGTGCGGCGATGCTGTTCGGCGGCGGTCTGTTGACCTGTGCCTCATACAACGCCGCCGGCGACGGCGGTTCCTACGTCGTCACGACCGGCCTCTTCATCGCCGGCGCTGTTCTGGTGTTCAGGGGCCTGATGGCCAACTGGAGCCCCTAGCGCAACCGTCCTGGTGTACCGCTCTCAGATTAGGCATCGTTAATCCCCACAGCCATCTGTGCACGACCCGACAATCGAGGCGCGCAATGTTCACGAAGTCGGACGAGGGCGGTTTCGCCGAAGTCCTGGAAGGCGTGAGACTGAAGACGTTGGCCCACGGCGGCAGCACGCTACTCAGCATGTTCAGGCTAAGTAAGGGTGCGGCGGTGCCAACCCACCAACATCCCCACGAACAGACTGGCTACCTGGTCTCGGGGCGGCTGGACTTCGTTATCGGAGACGATCGGTTCGACGCCGGGCCAGGTGACAGCTGGAACATCGCCGGCGATGTGCCGCACAGCGCGACCGCCTTGGAGGACTCGATAGTCATCGAGGTGTTCTCGCCGGTGAGGGAAGATTACCTGCAGTACGGGCCGGGACAGCCTCGAGGCCGCAGCAGATCCCTGCGTTTGTCGAAGCGCTGATCGAGGCCTGGAACGCGAGGGACCTCGACCGCGTCCTCTCGTACCTGACCGAGGATGTCGTTTGGGACGACCCGGCGATGCAAGCGCCGGCGGAAGGCCACGCCGCGGTGCGCGCCTTCTGCCAGACGGTTTTGAAGGCTTTCCCCGACTTCCACTACGTTATTCGCCACCCCATCTGCATCGCAGCCGACGGCAGCCGCTGTGCCGTACCCTTTAAGATCACGGCGACGAACCTCGGCGTCATGAACCCGCCGGGCTTCGCGGCGACGGGCCGATCCGTCGATTTCGAGGGGGTCGATTTGATCGAGTTCCGCGGCGATCAGGCCTGCAGGATAGACACGCTGTTCAATCCGCTCATCCCGGCCGAGCAGCTGCTCGCCGTCCGCTTCCGTCCTGATCCCGGTAGCCTGAGAGAGGGGTTTGCGGTCTGGTCACAGCGCATCCGCGCTGCCTGGGTGCGGGCCACCAAATCCGACACCTAGCGCGGGCGACGCCTGGTCAGGCTCAGATTCGACATTCGACAGCCGACAACCGACAGCCGATTCTTCGGCTTCTTCTCGGCGAACGACGGTCGAGGCTGTCGTCTGTCGAGTGTCGAACTAGATATCTATCTCGACCGGTTCCCCGATCCACGACTCAGCGACGATCTCTCCGTCCATGCGAACCCTGAATCGCGTCTCTCGGAACTCGACGCCTACCTGGCGGCCGCGGAACGGCAGGCGCGCCAGCCGGAACGATTCGATCTCGAAGGGGAATGGATCGACGACGAACGAATCGCCGCCTTGGGGACGGAAGCCCACCACGTACTTCACGATCAGATCGTTAACCCAGGACTGCTGGTAGTCGTCGAAGCCGCGGTAGAGGCACGGCCTGCCGGTCTCCGGGTTGTAGTGCTCGTAGCAGTTCGGCCGCCCCAGGTCGCCGTCGTGGAACATCATGCGGACGAACTTGCGGATGAGCTCGACCGCCCGCTCGCGCAGCCCGGGATCGTGCTCGATCGCCACCCTTGCGAGCGCTTCGGCGACGTGCGAGTTCGCCATCGGCCAGACCCGCCCGTTCCAGGGACAGTTGTGCCGTTTGCCCTTCCACTCGGCGTCGGTACTGAAGTACGGGTCATCAACGCTGCTGGACGGCACGGGATAGATCGTCCAGAACTCCTCCGGGTTCAGCAGGTGCGAGCGCAATCCTTCCACCTGCTCGGGCCCAATGAGATCGGTGAAGAAGGGATAGAAGTGAACCGCGGCCTTGGCCCGCGTCCGCTCCATAGTCTGCGGATCGACGTCGTTGAACATCAACGTGTTCTCGTCCCACATGAGGCCCATGATCGCGTCGCCGGTCCGGTCGGCCACAGCCTCCCAGCGTTTTACGCCATCGGGGTCTCTCAGCCGCTCGGCTATAGCCGCCAGTGCGCGCTGCAACTGATACGCGTACACCGTCGCGTCGACTCCCTTGAGGCGAATCTTCCGGCCCCAAGCCTCGCTATCGGCCTCATCGCTCACCGCCATGTAGCGGCTCATGTACTCCTGGCCGGTCTCGTAGTGATCGGTAACGTCATAGAGACCAGTACCGTCGGCGTCCCGCTCGCGGGCCAGCCAATCGGCGTAGCGCCCCAGCGGCTCGTAGACAGCCCGCAGATATGCATCGTCGGGGTGCACGGCATCGACCTCGAGCACTGCGTCACCCCAGTTCGCGAAGTAGAAATCGGTGTGCGCCAGGTGGTTCACGTAGATGCGACCGTGAAACTCGCCGTTCTCCTTCTGATGGGCCAGGAAGTTGAGGATCACGCCGCGCGCCCAGGCGGGGTCGGCCAGCCAGCGCAGCTCGCGGGCGTGAGACTGCGCGCTATAGGCGATGGGCACGTGGAAGTAGCCGGTCCCCTCGCAGCAGCCTGGATAAGGATGGTTCGCGACACCACCTTCGTGACTGCACAACTGCAACCCATACCACCGGTAGTACCAGTAGCGCTCGATGTAGGGATCGGAGCAGGAGAGCTCGGGCACCGAGCGGAAGTAGGCAGTCCAACCGACGCGGCTCACCGCGCCGGGCTCGGCACCGACCGGCGGCTCCACATCGGTGACCGGTGGCGGTGGTGGCGCGTGCTCCCTGAGGTGATCGGCGAGCCGACTGGTCATTTGCACATCGCGCGTGTTCTCCGCCCTGACGCGAGCGCGAAGCGTTGCCGTCGCCGCACCGCCGGCCGGCACCTTCACCCGCGAGACGGCAGCGGCGTAGAGCGCTCCCGCCGGGCTGACGCCGGTGATCCGCACGGACGTCTCGAGGCGCTGGCGCCAGCTCTCCGGGAAGGGAGTGAACTCCCAGCGTGGATCGAAGCTCACGCGTTCCGTTAGCTGGGCACAGCCGGCTACCGCATCGATCGGCGCCTCCAGCACCACTTCGACACCGACGCGATGGATGTGCAGGTCCTGGACAGCGCGGCGGAAACACACCGCACCGTCCTCTGCCTGCACTGTGCCCAGGTCGACGCCGTCCGCATCCTGGACCGTCCAGGCCACCGCCAACAGCGTCCGATCCGCGCCCCCCGAATTGTGCAGGCTCCACTCCGACACGAACCAGCCGCCGGGCACGACCGATCGGTGTTCCCAACCGTGCAGGCCGTCCTCCGACTTGTACTCGCAGACCAGCTCCGCCGGCGACCAGCGGCGGCTCAACTGCCTAAGCATCACCGGATCGCCGGGCGCGTCTTCCCGTTCGCTCAACAACGTAACGGTGAAGAGCGGTGCAAGCTGGTAGTGGTAGACGTCTATGTCATCCCAGAAACCGGGGTACTCGAGCCAGCGTGGAAAACGTGGCGCGAAGATGATGCCGCTCCCCGAACCGAGGTAGAACTTGTCGGTACGCTCGAGCAGCTGCAGCGGATCAGCCATTCTTACTCACCCCCACCCAGCTCGCCCGGAGTCAACGGCTCGCCGGTAAGCACCAACCTGCCCATCTTCCACAGCTCCCAAACCAGGCCGGCCTCTCGCGAGTGGCCCCAACGCTCGCTCCACATGATCTCGGTCAGCCGGCCGACGCCATCGCCGTCACTCAGGAATATCTGCATCCCGAAGACCGCGCCGACGAACGGAAGCGCCTCCGGTAGCGCCGCCCAGGGGACCCGCATCTCGAACATCCAGCCCGCCTCGACCGAACGTGAGGCCAACAGTGCACCGTCGACCGGCCCATGGTAGTCGTGGGCGAGTCGCATGACCGGGTAGGGTGGCTCGCCGTCGCCGATGATATGGGCGTACACCCACTGATCGTCAGGCTGCCAACGTGATGCATCGGGCGCTTCGCCCCCGTAACTCAGCGGGTGGTTATCGCCGAACAGGTCGAAGACGAGGTTCACACGATCGCTCGTCCAGGCCGCGCCGGCGGCGAGTCGATCGTCGGCGAACCGCCCCGCGACATACAGATAGGTCGTGTCCCATACGAACTGGATCGCACCGCTAAGGTCGGCGTTCCCATCGTACAGAGCCGTGTCGGTCAGCAAGTAACTAGATGAGTCGAGGGACACACCCGGCACATCCTCCCACTCGGAGAGCTCGCCGTCGAGCAGCAGCTCGAAGGTGCGGAGCGGCGCCACGGCGACGCGCAGAGCTCCACTGCGTTCCGCCTGCGTCATCGCCGACGCGACCGTAGGGGCGATGAGCGCCGAGATCAGCGCGACGCCCATGGCTCTACTGGACCTGCAGCGACACCACACGGCGTTCGAAGCTCCCTTCCAGCCCGATTACGTAGAGGCGATGATCGCCGGGCGGCGGCTCGAAGCGAACACGGTACACGCCCGGCTCCTCCTCGGTCATCAACAAAAGATCGGGTCCGATGACGACTGCGACAGCCAGGCCCGCGCCCTCGACGATATGCCCCATGCGATCGCGGACCCGGGCCTCGAGGGTCACAACTTCCCCAGCCTTTGCGCCGATGCGGCGCGGCACCTCGATCCAGCCACGCGGCTCGACGTAGACAGGGATCGAGTGCTCGAGCACCTCGTGGCCACCCTCCGCCGGCAGCTCGGCCCTGACACGGACGGTATCGAGCCCGGGTAGCAGGCCCTCCTCGACCACGGAGCTGTAGCGTCCGTCCGGCAGCTCGCGAAGGTCGCGGTCGCCGAGCCGGGCGGTGACCTTCGCACCCTGCGCGCCCATGTCTTGAGCGATCCGGACCGTAACGTCGAGTGGCGTGCCGACCCCAGTTGTCAGCAGGTCCTCGGCCCAGATGCGCCAGGGCGTGCGGCGTTCGACCCGGACCGCGCGAGGTACGAAGGCGAGCTCGGGCGCAGTGGCGGTGAAGCTGAGCTCGTGCCGCCCCATCGCAAGGCGCGACACGTCGAAGGCGAAGTGACCCGTCTCGACCTCATCGAGTCTTAGCGTGTCCTCGCCGATCAGCACGTCCAGCGTAGCGCCCTGGGCCACGGGGCCCGATCCGCCGAAGCGTGCTTCCCGCGCCTCGACGAACAGAACACCCTCAGACCCATGAACCGTGACGGCCGTCTCGAAGACCACGGTATCCCCCTCCACCACCGATACGACTTGCCGGGCGTGCGTGACGACCGTGGCAGGCGCGACCAGTTCGCCGATGCCGAGCGGCACGATCTCTGTCGTTCCCGTTCCCGCAGACACCAACACCGGTTCGCCGGGGCCGGGCAGGTCGAGCCAGGCCGCGTAATAGGTGCCCTCGAACAGCGTGCTGCCGTCGAAGTCAGTGTGCCTGTATGTACGCCGCTCGAGCGGGGTTTCCCGGCCTGCGGCAGCGGCGGCCTCCGGTGCCGGGCCCCCGGCGACCACGGGTAGGTAGGCCTGTCCGTTAGCCCGGCTCGAGAATATGCGCTTGTAGAGCGGCCGTGCCCCTCTGGCACGCTCGCCCGTGTCGATCACGCTTCCGTAATCGAGCCCGAGCCACGCCTCCCTAGGTGTGCGTTGCAGCATCCAGCCGTAATACACTAACTGCATGGCCCACGGATATGTCGCCCTGTTGGCTCGCTCCCGCTCGGCGTACCTTAACATGCCGTCATCATCATAGTGCGGGAGAAAAGCGCCCGGCCGCTCCGCAAGCAGGGTCGGCATGTTGCGGCTCATCTCGTCGGCGTTGAGGAATCCGTCGGGCTTGCCGCTCATCGAGAACATGTCGTCGATGTTGTGGAGCACCTCGTGGATCATGATCCGCGAGATGCTACCGGGGTCCCGGGCGAAGACGCCGATCGAGTTGTAGCCGACGTCGCCCAGGAACCCTCCGTCGGGGCCGACGGCGCCGCCGCCGTAGGCGAGCGCCGCACCCTCGGGGTTGGCGTTGTTCCAGGCGTAGAGGGCGATGACCTCGTCGAACTCGTAGCCGAGCATGCCCAGCGCGACGAGTTCGTCCTCGATATCTTCGCGGGCCAGATAGTAGCGGCCGGGAGCGACCTCCGAGACCTCGGCCCGGGCCAGCTCGCGGTCGATCTGCAGAAGCGAAATGCGGAAATCCACCGCGTCGCCGGCCGCGCTGCGATAGAAGTCGACGAACTCGAGGACCTCCTCGTGGACCCGCTCCAGCTGCTGGCGCGTCAGCTGTTGCGAGAACGAGCTAGTGTAGAGGACTATGAGGACCTCGAGGCGACGCATCTGCGAGGCGGTTTGCTGCGGCTCAACCGCGCGAGCCGCGACTGGCAGCAAGCAGGCCCAGAGGGCGAGTGACGCCGTCGCGACCGAACGGCGATGAGACGTCCAGAACCGGTCCATTAGCCCAAGGTTAGGGGCGCGGGGAAAAGCGACCGATCAGATGCGAGACTAGAGCGGTACCGGAACCATGTCAACGACAGAACCCGCCAAAGAACTGACCCCACTCGAGCTCGCCCGCACGGCGTTCGAGAAGGCATTCGAGCACCGGCCGGACTTCCTCAGTCGCGCTCCCGGCCGCGTGAATCTGATGGGCGGCCACGTGGATTATAACGACGGTCTCGTGCTTCCGGTGGCCGTCGATCTCGAGGTTGCCGTCGCCTTCACGCCCCGCGACGACCGCCACATTCGTATCTACGCCGAGTCCTTCGACGAAACGGCCGAGTTCGACATCTCCGAGCTGACACCGGGCTCGGTCGGAGGCTGGGCCGCCTACCCGGCGGGCGTCGCCTGGGCAATTGCGAAAGCAGACCTGCCGCTCAGCGGTCTCGACGCCGCCGTGGCAAGCAACATCCCCATCGGCAGCGGTTTATCCTCCTCGGCGGCTCTGGAAGTCGCGTTCGCCGCAGCATTCCGCCAGGTCTCGGGGTTGGAGCTCCCCGAGCTCAAGCTCGCCCAACTGAGTCAGGCTGCCGAGAACAACTTTGTCGGCGTCCAATGCGGGATAATGGACCAGGTCGCCGCCGCCTGCGCTCTGCCCGGCAAGGCGCTCTTGCTCGACTGCCGCACCCTGGGAATCCGACATGTGGCGCTGCCCTCGGGAGTGCGCATCGTCGTCCTTGGCACCGGCATCGAGCGCCAGCTTCGCGACTCTGAATACAACGAAAGGCGGCGCGAATGCGCGGAGGCAGTGAAGCGCTTGAGCGCGGTCGACAACGATATCCGCTCGCTACGCGATGTCGAGGCCGAGGCCCTCCAGTCGCTGCTCCGCCATCTACCACCCCCGCTCGATCGCCGCGCACGTCACGTCGTCGGCGAGATCGAGCGCGTCCAACTGGCTGCAGCGGCCCTCGAGGCTAGCGAAACCGAGCGCTTCGGCGAGCTCATGTTCGCGTCGCACCGCTCGCTGCGCGACGACTTTCAAGTCAGCTCAGACGAACTCGACGGACTGGTCGAGCTTGCGCGACAGGCGCCCGGCACCGTCGGCGCTCGTCTCACCGGCGCCGGTTTCGGCGGCTGCACGGTCAACCTGGCCACCGCTGCGCTGGTCGATGACTTCTTGGACTACGTCATGGAAAACTATCACAGGCTCTACGGCCGCGAGGCCGATGAGTTCATTACCGACGCGGCCCGCGGAGTCACCGTAGAGAAGGTCGGCTGGTAGCCGGGTGAACTTCTTGGCCGCTGGTAGGTACAAGCTCACGTTTCCGCTAGGCCCTCTATATCCTCCTCACTGAGATCCTCCGCCCATCTGCGAAGCTGTTCCTTGCGGCCCGCAACATAAAGCGCGCGTGTCTCATCTTTCTCAACTTCAGCCTCGGACGGCACGCACACCATCCAGGCGCCCCAGTTGCCGCCCTTGACTCGGCCGGCCTCGATGCTGAAGAAGCGGCCATCGGTGAGAAAGCCTGAGCGCAGAATGTCGACGTGATCCTTCTCCATGGCGGTCCTCCGAGCCCCCGGAATGCCCGGTCAAACGGATCCTTGAGAGCGAATGGGCGAGGAGGGCCGGCGGGACGCCGCCACTACTGGCGAGCGTAACCGTAGGAGACAGAAGAACCACGGCTCAAGACTCCGGAGTGGCGGGAACCCCAGGGCCGAGCCTCAGCCCAACAGCTATCTCTTGTAGTGCTTATCATTCTTCATAACATAGCCCGGTCGATTCTGCAAGCCTCGCCGGCGACTGGGCCGTCATCCCCGACCGATCGGGAACCCTTCGATCCGCTTCTGCATTGAGGGTGATAGGAAAATCAATCTTCACAGCAGATTGGCGAATACTCTGCCTTTGCTCTATCTTGCGAATCCTATGTCCGATTTCCCGGCCCGCTTTAAGGAGGCCGTCGGCTCCGGCACCGTGCTCGTCCAGGCACCGGGGATCCGCGAGTCCGTGCAGGCGTTCGCGAGGTCGGTGGCTGCCGGGCTGAGCGACGAGCCGAAGTGGCTGCACTACCGCTTCCTCTACGACGCCGAGGGTAGCCGGCTGTTCGAGGAGATCACACGGCAGCCCGAGTATTACCCGACACGCACCGAGGCGGACATCCTGGCGGAGCACGCTGAAGAGATCCAGCGATTAACCGGCCCGGTCACGCTGGTCGAGCTGGGCTCCGGCTACTCGGTCAAGACCGAGTATCTGCTTTCCGCCTACTCACGTTACGACGAGCCGGTGCGCTACGTCCCGGTGGACGTGAGCGGCAGCGCGCTGCTCGCAGCGAGCCGTTCCATCGCCGAGAGCTTCTCGGACGTCGATTTTACCGGGATTAACGGGACCTATCGCAGCGCCTTCCCTGTGCTGCGCCAGCTGTCGCCGCAGATGCTCATCTTCCTCGGCAGCAGCATCGGCAACTTCAACGAGGCGGAGACGACGTCATTCTGGCGCAGCGTGACCGACCATCTCCCGGCCGGCGACTTCTTCCTGCTCGGCGTTGACCTGGTAAAGGACGCCGACGTCCTCGAGGCGGCATACAACGACGCCGCCGGGGTCACTGCGAGGTTCACAAGAAACTACTTCGCCCGCATCAATCGCGAGCTGGGCGCCGCGCTCGACCTCACACAGATCGAGCACCAAGCGATTTGGAATCCAGCCCTCGAGCGCATCGAGATCTACGCACGCTTCATCTCGGACCAACAGCTTCACGTTGAACCGCTCGACCAGACTTTCGAGATTCGCGGCGGCGAGCGCATCATGATCGAGATCAGCCGTAAGCACCGACTACCGAAGCTGCAGCGCGAGTTGGCCGCCTTCGGCTTCGACCTGAGGCACGTCTTCAGCGACGGCAAAAAGTGGTTCGCGCTCCTCCTACTCGAGCGCACCGACGACGCGCAGCAGCGCGCCGCCTATCCGCCGGCAACTCGATGATCCATGCGTAAGGCCACCATGAGTCGTCGTGAGGCGGCCAGGCGTGCTCTCATCGAAGAGCGCGACGGCCTCTGCGGCATATGCCCAGCCGGTTGCTGGGTAACGGTCACGATGGAGAACGGGCGGATAGCGAGCGTCCGGCCGCAGGATCACCCGCTGGGGATGATCTGCACCAACGGCGCACACTCATCGGAGATCGTGTACGACCCCGATCGCCTTCGCTACCCAATGCGCCGCGTGGGCCCCAAGGGCACGTACGAGTTCGAGCGCATCGGCTGGAACAACGCGTTCGAGATCATCGTCGAGAACCTCGGTAGGATCAGAGATGAATCGGGGCCGGAAGCGACCGCGATCTACACTGGCCGCGGCAGCTTCGAGTTGGCGCTCTGCGATGTGTTCCAGCCTGCCGGTGTGGCCATTTCATCCGCCTCCAGCGTGCTCTTCCCGTTCGGATCGCCGAACACGCTGGGAGTGGGTGCTCTGTGCTACGTGTCGTTCGCGATGATCGCCCCGCACGTCACGTTCGGCGAGTACTACCACACGATGGATCACGACATCGAGAACGCCGAGCTGATCGTAATCTGGGGCGCCAACCCAGCCACCGACTCGCCGCCACTGGCGCACGAGCAGATCAAGCGCGCCGTACTGCGTGGCGCCGAAGTCGTCTGCATCGACCCGCAACGCAACCACACGGCCCGCGAGGTCGATGCCGAGTGGGTGCCCATCCGTCCGGGCACCGACGGCGCGCTGGCCCTCGGCATGATCAACCAGTTGATCGAGGAGGAGCTCTACGACGAAGAGTTCGTCAAGCACTGGACGGCCGGTTTCGTTGAGCTAGCCCAGTACGTACAGCACTATCGACCTGAGGTCGTTGAGGAGATCACCGGAGTGCCGGCGGCGAAGGTCATCGACCTCGCGCGTCGCATCGCCCAAGCTCGCGGCGCCTGCCCCATCATGTACACGGGGCTCGAGTACTCCGACAGCGGCGTCCAGGCGATACGCGCGGTTTTCA
>CP070812.1:2452000-2487094 GCA_020344015.1 Gemmatimonadota bacterium | reverse complement strand
CAGAACCGAGGCCACGTCCCGGGTCGCGGGCTCGGCGCTGACGCGGCCATCAGCCACCAGAGCAAAGGTCGTTAGCGCCAGAACAGCGATTGCGGTCACGGCGGTGTTGAGTCGAGGATTGAGTTCCATGTTCAGGTGCTCTCCTTATCCGTTGAGTCCCAACTGTGTTGTTTATCCCTGGGCCGCGCTTGGCGAGCGGCTCGCAGGCTGTATCGTCTAGTCAACTTCCGTGCCCCGGCCGAGCCGTTCGCGTAACGCTAATGTTTACAAGCAGAAAGACGGGAAGGGCCGTCAAGAGAGAGGGAGGGGCGCCAGCGATGTTCGGTCAGGATGACCAGCGGGAGCCAGGAGTCCTGGCCTGTATGTCCTATGCCGATTGGCCTACCGCTCTGCGCGTTCGCGCCCCGAGTTCTGGTTACCCCCAACGACCACGCCGGGGGGAACACCCTGGGTGGGTGGAGCGGGCGGTCATGTTGCATATATAATACATCAACGGCCTTGGAAAGGGTTTTAGTGTCATAAAAGCGACATGCCTCTTGCGCGAAGCCGCCTTGGTCCCTATCTTGAGGCTGTATGATAAAAGCGACAAATAGACTAGATTGGGGCATAATGTACGATAAAAGCTACACCACCGCCACGGATCGGGAGGTCATGCAGGCGATCGGCGAGCGCTTGGTTGGGCTCCGCAAAGCTCGCGGCCTGACGCAGAAGGAGGCGGCGGAACGTGCCGGTCTCTCCCGGAGCACGCTCCACCGGGCCGAGAAGGGGGATAACCCCACACTCCTCACCCTGGTCCGGCTGCTCCGCATCTTCGGTCGGGTGACTGCCCTCGAGAGCTTCATCCCTGCCCTCGAGGTGTCTCCCATGGCGCGGCTGCGAGAGCGCAAGGAGCGGTCGGGTGCCTGATACGCCGGAGGTGCGCGCCGAAGCCGAGGTGCGTCTATGGGGTGAGACGGTGGGCGCGGTCGTCGAGCTTGAGAGCGGGCGCATCTTGTTCGAGTACGCCGACGCGTTTCGTCGCCGCGGGCTCGAGATTTCCCCGATCCATCTCCCGACCGGGTTGGCCGGCCCGCAGAGCTTCGAGGAGCTGGGCCGGAAGCCCGCATTCGAAGGACTACCGGGAGTGCTGGCCGACGCGCTGCCCGATGCCTTCGGCAACCAGGTTATCCGAGCCTATTATGCCGCCCGGAACGAGGCTGAGCGGGCGATGAGTCCGGTTCAGAGGCTTCTCTACGTGGGCGAGCGGGCCCTCGGGGCACTGACCTTCCATCCCGCAGAGGCGCTTCCCGTCCGTCGCGCCGAGGAGGAGTCGCTCGAGATCGCCGCTCTGGTTCGCGACGCCCGTCGAATCATTCGCGGCGAGCCCGAGGTGGCGATCCCCGAGATCTACCGGATCGGCTCCTCGGCTGGCGGGCGGCGGCCGAAGGCGATCGTCCACTACGATCCCGAGAACGGCTCGATCCGATCGGGCGGTACCCCGCTCGAGCCTGGTGAGGCGCCGTGCATCCTCAAGTTCGACGGAGTCGGAGGTGGAGGCGCGCCGGGCGAATTGGGTCCACCGCAAGCTTACAACCGCGTGGAGGCAGCCTACGCGAACATGGCCGTCGCGGCTGGGGTGGAGATGTCCGAGATCGATGTCCTCGAGTCCGATGGCTACGCCCACCTGCTTGTCCGCCGGTTCGATCTGGCTGAGGGCCGCCGCCTTCACCAGCACACTTTTGGCGGGCTGATCCATGTCGACTACAACGAGCCTGGAGCCAGCTCGTACGAGGAGTATCTGCGCACGTTATTCCGGCTTGGGATGGCTTACGACGCTATCGAGCAAGCCTATCGGCGCATGGTGTTCAACGTGCTGGCCGTCAACCAGGACGATCACGTCAAGAACCTGTCGTTCCATATGAGCCCGAGTGGCGAGTGGTTGCTGACGCCTGCTTACGACGTCACGTTCGCCCGCGGTCAGCGATGGACTGCCAACCATCAGATGAGGGTGCAGGACAGGGTATTCGGCATACGGCAGACCGACCTGCTGGCCGTGGCTAAGCTCTTTGACATCAAGAAGCCGAGCCGCATCCTGGAAGAGACCCGCAGTGCCCTCGCCGATTGGGAACGGTTCGCGGCGTTCTACGACGTCCGCAGAGAGACTGTGGGCGCCATCCGGAGGGAGCTCGACGATCGGGCCGAAGCGCTCGCACACTGAAGCAAGGACGCCTTGGCCCAGGCCGAGGGAAGGATAGACCAAAACACATGAGCCCCGAACGTCCAACGGGCGTTCGGGGCTCTGGCTGCGCTCCGGGGGCTTTAGCGTGCCGAGTCGGCCCAGGGGGAGGCGTCTACTTGCCGCCTTTCTTCGTGCCCTGGGACGCGAGCTCGGAGACGTAGAGCGTGCCGCTTATGCTCTCGCCGGCCGAATAGCTGGTCACCCACACGTCGTACTGCCCAGATGGTGGGTTGTAGATGTTGACCTCGGGGTTGAGGCTGCTGTGCGAGTCGTCGTCGCAGTGCCACTGTCCGGATCCGTCGTTGATCACGAGCCCTGTATCTCCGTCGCCGACGACGTAGAAACGCAGCATACCGCTGCGGCCCGACATGTGAAGGATAAAGTCCGGCTGGCTGGTGGCGTACCCGACACAGCCCGAGCCGAGATTCATGGCGCGCACGTCGAGACTTCCGCCCGACGTGACGGACACCGAGTGCGGGTCGGGTCTGAAGCCTGGAGACAGGTGTACGTTGCCGAAGTAGGCCTCGCTGCCGCCGATGTTCAGGATGCCGCTGGTGCCACTGCCACTGCTGGTGTAGGACGCTGTTCCCGAGCCGGGATTATAGTCAAGCTCGGTGATATACAACGTGCTGGAGATGTTCTCGTTGCTCCGATAGCTCGTCACCCAGACGTCGTACTGTCCCTGCGGGGCGTCGTGAATGGTGACCGTCGGGTTGGTGCCACCGTACGAGTCGTCGTTACAGTGCCAGCGCCCGTTGGCGTCGTTGATCACGAGCCCCGTGTCTCCGTTGCCGATGTTGTAGAAGCGGAGCATGCTGCTGTTGCCCGATACGTGCAGGATGAAGTCGGGCTGGCTGGTGGCGTACCCGACGCAACCCGAGCCGAGATTCATCGCGCGAACGTCGAGGCTGCCGCCCGAGGTCACGGTGACCTGGTGCGGGTCGGGGGTGAAGCCGGTGGCGAGCCTCACGCTTCCGTAATTGGAGTTGCTACCGCCTACCTGCAGGGTCTGCGCGGCAGCGGGCTCCAGGCTCAGAAGCACTACTCCCCCTGCCACGGCCAGTGCGAGAAAGGCTCTCATGGTTCCTCCTGGCTTGGGATTCAGATGCGGCTGCGGAGCGAAGGCCCACCGGGCGGGGAGCACGAATCCCGAGAACCGGGTCCACCTGGGAAAAAGGCGTAATGGTGCGTCGTGGGGTCGAAAGCAGGGGGAGTTTGGCCCAAGCTTACCCGATACTGGTGGATGCAACGCGGCTGACCTTCTGGAGGGGAGAGGGACGTGACTCTGGGCGGCCGGACGCCGCCGGGTCGGTCGAAAGAATATGGCCTATAAGCTGATTATCGTCAACGCTATGCGGCGCTGATGCTCCGGTTGCCCGTGCCAGCCGTTTCCGCGTCAGTGATATACTGCGGCCAGGAGCATTGGCGAGACGATGCGGCTCAGGAACGCGCGGGTCCGGTCGATGGCTCCCGGGAGCAACGGGCTGTGGCCGCCGCCCTCGTAGAGGTACCACTCGAAATCCGGCTCGCCGCGTCCCAGTAAGACCATGACATCAATCAGCCGCTGTGCTTCGCCGACGGGTACGGTCTCGTCGGCTGTACCGTGGTGCACCTGAAGCTGGGGGAGGCGCTCGGCGAAGTAGACCGGCGAGCGGCGAATCAGCTCCGGGCGCACGTCGCCGATCGTCAGCACACCGTTTTTCAAGGGCTGGATGAACTGATCGTTCAGGAACTCGAGCGCCGGCAAGTCGCGCAGGCTACCGCGTAGGGCCTCCTCAACGACCTCCTGAACGAAGGGGCCGAAGAAGTCGGTCGGCCCGAAGAACTCCACTACTACGTCGATTTGCGGTTGACGCTCGGCCATGAGAAGTCCCACGCAGGCTCCGCGGCTGAACCCGACCACGCCGATCCGTTCGGCGTCTGCTTCCGGGACTGTGGCCGCGACCACGTTGAGCATTGCGAGCGCGTCGTCGACGTCGCGGTCCCAGGGGCTTGGAGGACCGCCGGATAGGTAGGTCATACCCTCGAATACCAGCGGCTCGGCTCGGAAGGAAGGCGCCACGAAGACGAAACTCTGCACGTCGCTGGCCAGCAGGAGCGGCAGTAGTCCGAGGGTCTCGTCGATGTTGACGCCACCGTCGCCACCATGGGCGTAGACGAGGACCGGCAGGCTGCCGGGCTGGGCGCCCGCGGGGACCATGATGGCACCGTAGTGGACGACGCCATCCACAGTGTGAGAGACGACGCGTACCTGCACGTCGACTTCGCCGACGTTCAGGTCGGCGGACGCGACCACCTGATAATCTTGCGCCGACACGTCGCGGCTCGACCATTCGTCTGCGACGGCGTCGATCTCGGCCTGGCTGGGCTCGGCGAACAGTAAGGTGAGATTGACGCCTTCGACGATGTGATCCTCGGGTCCGGTCGCGTCGTCGCAGGCTGAGAGTACCAGCAAGGTGGCAGCGGCGACCGAGAGGCTGCACCGGTTCGTGCGTCTTCTCGCGGTTATCACGACATCCCTCGTCTGAGTTTCCTACACAATCGCTCCCTGGGAGCGTCGGCGCAATCGTCGGCTTGACGATCTGGTGATCGGGGCCCCCTACGATGTGTCGACAGCGATGGGGATGGCGATCGGATTGGGGCTGTGATCGGGCGACCGCCGCGGGCACGGCCGCTCGCCCTGGGGGCGCTGGCGCTCGTAGCCGGACTTGTACTCGGGCTCCGGGGTGCCGATCGGGCCCTGCCTCCCGCCGCGTTTCTGGCTGTCGCGGTGGCGTTGGCAGCGGTGCTACTCGACCGGCGCGGGCTGCTGATCGCCTCCGCGTTGCTCGGAATCTCGGTGGGAGGCATAGCCATCGGGTTGAGTGCGGAAGCTCGCGCGGCGCGGGACTGTCGGGCGGGCTGGCGATCGGGCGCGCGGGTGTCGCTGACGGCCATCGCCATCGGCTACCTACCGGCCGGTGAGCGGGGGAACGTGCGCCTGCGGCCGACGAGTCCGTCGGAGCTGGACGGTTGCGGATGGAGCGGTGCCGTTCGGGTCTGGGCCGAGGGGCCGCTGCGGCCTGGTTCTGCATATAGGGTCGAGGGGACCTGGCGGCCGAGCTTGAGGCCCGGTCGCTGGCCGCGACCGCCGGATCGCCGGGGGTGGATCGCGGCGCGCAGCACTTCGGTCCTGGAGGAGGCGAGTCCCGGCCGCCATCCTTTTCTTTTCGCGCGCGGCCTACTGGCCGAAAGGCTGTGGGCTCTCTATCCGCGGCGCTGGGCACCGCTGGCCCAGGCCCTGGTGCTGGGGCAGCGCGAGACCATCGACCCTGAGGTCTCGCGGCGGATCGCCCGGGCCGGGCTCGCCCACCTGCTCGCGATTTCAGGCCTTCACGTTGGGCTGTTGGCGGGGACAATGTTTGTTCTCGCCCGCATCGCGCGGGCTTCGGTGCGCTCCGCCTATCTGGTCACCGTCGCCGGCAGCTTCGCCTACGTGTTACTGATCGGCGCGCCGGCGTCGGCGGTGCGTGCGGGAGTCATGGTCTTCCTCTGGACGTTGACGCGGCTCGCCGCCCGTGCCTCATCGGCGTTCGATGTCCTGGGGCTGGCGGCGCTGCTCTTGCTGTTGGTGCGGCCGTGGAGCGCTCTGGAGCCCGGCTTCCAACTCTCCTTCGCCGGCGCCGCAGCAGTCGGTTACGTACGAGCCGAATCGCGACGATCGGAGTGGCTCAGGGAGCGATCCGGCGTGGTGAGGGGCATCGTCATGGGTGTGTTGGCCAGCGCCGCGACCGTGCTGCTCATCGCGCCGATTACCGCGTCCTACTTCGGGCGCGTCACGCCGGCGGCAATAATCGGCAATCTCGCCGCAGTCCCGCTGCTGATGCTGGCGATGCCGGCGCTGTTTCTTTCTGCGCTTCTATCTCCGTGGCCGGCGCTCGCGTCTTGGCCGGGGTACGCAGCAGTGACGGCTCTGCATGCGATCGATGCACTGGCCCGGGTGCTGAGCGAGATCCGTTGGGGGTCGCTGGAGATCGCGCGGCCGGCACTGTTGCCGTCGCTGGCCTACGTCTGCCTGCTGGTCCTCGGGGCGCACGCGCTGTACGGCGCCTGGCAGCGCCGCCGCTTCATCCTGGCGCTCGGCCTGCTGGTGGCGGTCGCCGTAGCCTGGCCCGCATTGCAGGCACGAAGCCCGGTGGACCATCTGAGCGTGTACGTCCTGGATGTGGGGCAGGGGGACGCGATCGCCATCGCGACGCCGGGACGTCGCTGGTTGCTGGTCGATGCAGGGCCGAGGTCGGGCGAGTTCGACGCGGGAGCACGACGCGTCGTGCCCTTTCTGCGCGAGCAGGGCGCACGTCGGCTGGTCGCCTGGCTGGCGAGCCATCCCGATCTCGATCACGTGGGTGGAGCGCCGGCGCTGTTGGCCTCGACGGAAGTCGATCGCGTGATCGGCTCGGCTCGCATCACCGGCCAGCGGGGACAACTCGACGTACTGCGTTGGCTCGCCGACCACGGCAGCGGCTGGCTCGCCGCCGACGCGGGTGACACGCTGAGCGTCGATGAAGTGAGACTGATCTTCCTTCACCCCGGACGTGTCGAGCCGGATAAAGAGGAGGCGTCCAATGCTTTCAGCCTCGTCTTTCGTCTCGAGTATGGCGACTTCCGTATGTTGTTCACCGGTGATGCGCCGGGTCAGATCGAGGATCGCCTAAGCGACGCAGATGCAGACGCGGTTCGCGCTCAGGTCTTGAAGGTCTCGCACCACGGCAGCGCCTCGTCCACCTCACGTCACTTCCTCGCGAGCGTTCGGCCCGAGTTGGCCGTCATCTCCGTCGGCCGCCGCAACCTCTACGGCCACCCGTCTCCCCGAGTGCTGCTGCGGCTCGCCGCCCGCGGCATCCCAACGCGCCGTACCGACCGGGAAGGGACGCTGGTGATCGACGCCTGGCCGGATGGGTCGTGGAGCGCTCGCTCGACGGCAGAGGCAGGCTGGTAGAACTTGACAGCAGGCTAGAAATTCGGCCGCAGGACCCAGAGTCCGGTATTCATGTCCGACAGATAGACTAGCCCCTCGTGCAGCTGCGGTGCCCAAGTGCAGGTCTCCGTGCTGGAAACACAGCCCGTTCCGGATCCGTATTTAATGTTCGCGATCTCGCGCCCTTGTCGGTCGAGCTCGCCGAGCAGCTCACCACTTACGTCCAGCGCGCGGAGCCCGTTCTCGTACCACGCTGCGTAGAGGATCGCGCCCTCTTCATCAACCCAGAAGTTGTGGGGCGTTGCTCCCGAGACACGGAAAGTGGCGACCTCGGTCGGGTTCTCGAGGTCGCTTGCATCCACTACGTGCACTAGACCGGGTGCCTGAAAGTCCTCCTCACCGACGAAGACATACCCGGCAGCGGGCCAATACCAGGCATTGTGGGTTTGACCGCCCGCCGTCTGGATTCGACTCACCTCTATAGGATTGGACGGCGATCCGCCGCTGATCCCGTTGCCCACATCGAGGATAACCAGGCCGGCGTCCCAGTGCGATAGGAATGCGAGGCCAGCGCGGACGTAGACGTCGTGAAGGAAACTCGATCCGGCGAAGTAGCGACCTACCACACGCGGAGCGCTCGGGTCCGAGATGTCGATGATGCGCAGGCCGTTCCCGAACCCATCGACCGCCGCGTAGACGTAGTTGCCATCGATCCAGACGTTGTGGACCCCCGATTGCAGCTCACTCGTGAAACGCGTAATGACGTTCGGCTTCGCCGGGTCGCTGAGACCGAGCAGGGTGACTCCGTTCAGTCCGTCGGACGACCCCTCGTGGGTAATCACCGCGATCGTTCCGTCGTCGCGGACCTTCACGTCGTTCACGACGACGGCGTCCACAATGACCGACTCCACGAGCGCCGGTGTGCTAGGCGCCGTTATGTCCCATACATGCATGCGGTCTCCGCAGAGGCCGGCCCGGCATTCCCACGTGCCCGTGTAAGCGAAGCTCCCGTGCACCCATAGGTCAGATGTGTAACGCCTCGTCGCGCTCCCCGACCCGACGACCTCGAAGCGTGCGTTGGGCCCGCGACCGCTGCCGGCTCCCCGCTCGGTTATCGAGATCGTCAGCGTGTCGGCCAGCCGCCCCACGCTCGCCACGATCCGCGCCGTGCCCGGTGTGTAGCCGACGAAGCGACCTGCGGCGGTTATCGCGCCGGCTGAGGAGGGGAGGACCGACCAGCTCGCCGTCGCCCCGTCCACTGGGGCGCCGGCGGTATCGCTGATCTCCGCCACGAAGCCCACCACATCCCCCTGCCGCGGCGCTGCCGGCCCCCCTGAGATGGCCACACTGGCGATACCCGGAGGTGGCTGAGAGCCGTCCGGGTCGGTGACGCTGGCTCCGCAGCCGGCTGCGGCCAGCGCGAGCGAGGGAGTCACAAACAACGTGATGTAAGTTACTTTTCTGCGCATCTTTTTCCTCTGCCAGACTGAGCGCCGTGCACAGACTCGTGTTGGGCCCGGTACCCCGGCAGGCCCATTAAAACAACAAAGAATGAGGCAGGAGGTTTCAGGCGTTAGGCTCCGCACCTCGGAACGCTGAGTGCCGGTCGCAGCGTCCAATGGGTGGCGTGCTTTGCCTGTCGAGGGTTAGGGGTTTGGGTATGGGCCTGGTGGTGGGAACTGCCCGGCCACCATCCGTGGTTAGTGCGGCGGAGAAGGGCCTCCGGGGGGCATGCCGAGCGGCCGCTAGTGCGGTGCAGGAAATCTGGATGGAAGGCTGGGCTGACGGGTGTCGTCGATCCTATCGCGTGGCGTAGCGATAACAATCTCTGCAGTCTCGAGTCTCGTGCTCGGTGCGGGGCACGTGCCGGCCGATCCGAGCGGGTTCGGGTCGCGAGCGGAAGCAGAGGCGCCGCAGCGCCAGGGTGGGGATAGTGGGTATTCGATTCGAGAGGCTCCACCAGGCCGGCCGTTCTATTTCACGCGGGCGGTGTACTCGGATAACCGCTCGGGTTGGTACAGCAGTTGGAGCATCGATTTCCCGAAGGCGGATCGTCAGTTCATCATCGGGGTCCGACGGTTGACGAATATCGATGCGTACGAATACGAGAACCCGGTCCAGCTCGATGATCCGGACTTGCGTCGTTATCCGTTCCTCTACGCGCTCGAGGTTGGATATATGTCGCTCACCCCGTCGGAGGTGCAGGGTCTGCGCGACTACCTGTTGGCCGGGGGATTCCTGGTGATCGATGATTTCTGGGGTACTTACGAGTGGCGGAACTTCGAGGTGCAGATGCGGCGAGTACTGCCGGACCACGGCATCGTCGATATACCGCCGGACCACCCGCTGCTGAGCACGTTCTACGAGGTGAATGAGATCGTTCAGGTGCCCAATGTGGGGCAGGGGGTCCGGGGCGGTCCGACGTACGAGCGGGACGGTTACGTGCCGATGCTGAAGGGGATCTTCGACGAGGCGGGCCGTCTGATGGTTGTTATCAATTGGAACACCGATCTCGGTGATGCCTGGGAGTGGGCCGACCACCCGTATTACCCGTTGAGGTTCTCGAACTTCGCCTACCAGCTGGGCATCAACACGATCATCTACGGGATGAGCCACTGAATGGCCGCGATCTTCGAGTCGGTGTTCGCGTTTCTCTTCAAGTACCGTCCGTTGGTCTTTGAGAGGGGAGATCTGGCGTTCGCCACGCCGTGGCCGACGTGGGTCCTCCTGCTAGGGATCGCGATCGCCGTCGGGCTCACGTTCGTAACGTACACCCGCGCCGCCATCCGCGGTCGGCGCGACGCTGTCATTCTGGCGACGCTGCGGGTGCTGGCGCTGGGGCTGCTCCTCTTCTCACTCACGAGGCCCAGCCTGCTCATCCCGACCGTCGTGCCGCAACGCAACTTCCTCGGGATACTGATCGACGATTCTAGGAGCATGCAGATCGCCGACCGCGACGAGGTGCCGCGCGATCGGTTCGTCGCTGAGGCCTTTGGCGCTCCGGACAGCACGCTGCGAGCGGCGCTCGCCGAGCGCTTCCTGTTGCGCTTTTTCCGCTTCTCCGGAGCCGCCGAGCGCATAGACGATCTGTCTCAGCTCTCCGCCGCCGGCGGTCGCACCGACCTAGGGCAAGCCCTGGACCTGGCGCGTCGTGAACTGGCGGCGGTGCCGCTAGCCGGGCTGGTCTTGGTGACCGACGGGGCGGACAACTCGGAGAGCTCGTTGACTGAGGCGTTGTTGTCGCTCGAGGCGAATTCGGTCCCCGTCTACACCGTGGGGTTGGGCCAGGAGCGCTTCGCTAGGGACATCCAGGTGAGCCGTGTCGAGGCCCCGCGCAGAGTGCTGCTCGGCTCGACACTGGTCGTCGATGTGGTTCTGGAGCAGGTCGGCTTCGGCCGTCAGACGGTCGAGGTTCAGGTGGAGGACGACGGCCGGATCGTCGCTTCGGAGGAGGTGAGGTTCGCCGCTGACGGCGAGTCGGCGACCGTGCGGGTGCAGTTCACGGCGGCCGAGAGCGGGGTGCGCAGGTTCCGTTTCCGCGTGCCGGCGCAGGCGGGCGAGCAGGTTGAACGGAACAACGAGCAGGAAGCCCTGATCGTGGTGGAGGACGCACGCGAGAGAATCCTCTACTTCGAGGGCGAGCCACGTTTTGAGGTGAAGTTTCTGCGCCGTGCGGTGAGCGACGATGAGAACGTTCAGGTGGTCACGCTGCTGCGCACGGCGGAGAACAAGTTCTTGCGGCTGGACGTCGAATCTGCGGAGGAGCTTGCCGCTGGATTCCCGAGGACGCGGGAAGAGCTGTTCGCCTACCGAGGCCTCATACTCGGTAGCGTCGAAGCGAGCTTTTTCACCCACGACCAGCTGCGCATGATCGAGGAGTTCGTCGGCCAACGCGGAGGCGGCCTGCTGGTGCTCGGTAGCCGCCACTCGTTCGGGCGCGGCGGCTATTCCGGAACCCCGCTGGCCGACGTGCTCCCGGTCGTACTGCCCGCCGCCGGAGGCCCGAGCACCGAGTCGTTCTACGTCGAGCTCCAAGTGGAGCCCACCCGCTTCGGCCTCACGCACCCGGCGACGCGAATCGCGGACAGCGCCGAGGAATCGGCCGAGCGCTGGCGCGGGATGCCTCCCGTGTCGGCCGTGAACCCCATCTTCGAGGTGAAGCCCGGAGCCAGCACTCTGCTGACGGGCAACGCGGCCGGTATCGAGGACCCCGCCGTCGTGCTGGCCTATCAGCGCTACGGGCGCGGAAAGGCCCTGGCGCTGCCGGTCCAGGACTCCTGGATGTGGCAGATGCACGCCGACGTTCCGCTCGATGATATGACCCACGAGGTCTTCTGGCGGCAGATGTTGCGGTGGCTGGTTAGCTACGTGCCCGATCCCGTGAGTGTAACCACCGCCCGGGATCGTGTGGGTCCCGGCGAGCCGGTGACACTCACCGCTGAAGTCGAGGATCAAACCTATTTGAGCGTGAACAACGCCGAAGTCGTGGCGCGGGTGACGGCGCCGTCGGGTGCGCTCAGCGAGATCCCGATGGAGTGGGCGGTCGACGCCGACGGCGAGTACAGTGCCAGCTTCGTTCCCGAAGAGCGGGGGACCCACAAGATCAACGTAGTCGCGCTCGAGGATGGCGAGTTCCTCGGCGAGCACACGACCTACGTGAGCGCTGAAGAGCTACCCACCGAGTACTTCGATGCAGAGATGCGCGCGCCGACCCTGCAGCGCATCGCCGACGAGACGGGCGGCCGGTTCTACACTCCTGCGAACGTGGCCACGCTGCCGGAGGATGTGAGCTTCACGGAAAGCGGCACTACCGTGATCGAGGAGCGAGAGCTCTGGGACATGCCCGTCATCTTCCTGCTGCTGCTCGCCTTTGTGGGCAGCGAGTGGGCGTACCGGAAGTACAGGGGGCTGGTGTGAGGTCGATCACCGCGCTCCTAGCGTTGGCCTGGCTTGCCGTTCCCGCGGCGGCCCAGACCCATCTGGTGGTGATCACCGGATTGAGCGGTGAGCCGCGCTACGCAGCTGCCTTCCATGAGTGGTCGACGACCCTGATCGATGCGGCCGAGGGGCGTTGGGGGGTGCCCGAGTCGAACGTGGTCTACCTGGCCGAGAAGGTCGAGACCGATCCGAATCGGATCTCGGCGCGCTCGACGCGCGAGAACATCGAGAGCGCGTTCAGCGACCTGGCGGTTCGTGCCGGGCCCGACGATGAGATCTTCGTTCTGCTGATCGGGCACGGCAGCATGCGGGACGGCGAGTCTCGCTTCAACTTGCCGGGGCCCGACATGACGCCGGCCGACTTCGACGCGCTGCTCGATGCCTTTCCGACTCAGGGGATCGTCTTCGTCAACGCGGCCAGTTCGAGCGGCGAGTTCATCGCACAGCTGTCGGGCGAACGCCGCACGATCATCACCGCTACACGTAGCGGGGCGGAACGCAATCAGACCACCTTCGCCGCCTATTTCGTCGAGGCGTTCGCCGGCGATGGTGCGGACGTCGACAAGGATGAGCGCGTTTCGGCTCTCGAGGCGTTCATCTACGCCCGACGTGAGGTCGCCCGCGTCTACGAGTCGGATGGCCGTCTACTGACCGAGCACGCCTTGCTCGATGACAACGGCGACGGGGAAGGGAGCAGCGAGCCCGGCCCACAGGAGGCGGACGGCGCTCTGGCGCGCACCCTGTTCCTGAGTGGTGGGACGGCGACCGTGGCCTCTGGTGCGGTGCCGTCGGATCCTAGGCTGGCTGCCCTCTACGAGGAGAAGCGGCGGCTCGAGGAGGAGGTCGCGGCACTGCGGCTGCGAAAGGACGAGATGGACCCGGAGGTCTACGAGCGGGAGCTGGAAGAGCTACTGGTGGAGCTGGCGCTGAACACGCGGTCGATCCGCGAGCTCGAGGAGAAAGGGCAGTGATTAGCGCCCTGCGTCGCGTCGCCCTCTCCTTGGCCACGGCGGTATCGGTCGGCTATACGGTCGCACATGCCCAAGGGCCGATCGCGGAGGCAGAGACGGCGCTGCGCACCGGGCGCTACGACGATGCGATCTCCGCCTTTAGAGGTTTGGTCCGCCGTGATCCGGCCGCTCCACGGTCGGCGCGTGGCCTGATCGGGGCTCTCGCCGAGGTCGGACGCTACGGCGAGGCGGAGGATGCGGCGCGTCGGTACATCGAGTCGGCTCCGAATTCGCCGGAGATCTGGAACTCCCTGGGCGAGGTGCTCTATCTGGTCGGTAGGATCGACGAGGCGGCCGACGCGTTCGCGCGGGCGATGAACGCGGGAGCTAGTGACTCACTCGACGCGCGCCTCAACCTCGCCGTGTTGCGTTGGGAACGTGGGGAACGCGAAGAGGCGCTGCGCGAGTTCGACGGCTTCATCGATGTCTACAACCGCAGCCGGGGCCGTGACCTCTCCTCCGAGGAGCTCACCGCCGTTGGCACCGCCGTGCGGTATCTGGGAATCGAGGACTCGGATTATTCCAGGGACGCGTTGCGCGCCTACGAAGAGGCGATCGCGCGAGATCCCCGCAACCTGGAGCCGCGAATCAAGATCGGCGAGCTGCTACTGGAGAAGTACAACAGCGGCGAGGCGGCACCGGCGTTCGCGGACGTCCTGGAGCTCAATCCATCACATCCCCGGGCACTACTCGGCCGGGCGCGCACGCTGCGCTTCGATGGTCGGCCGGGCTCGCTGGAGCTCGTGGACCGCAGCCTCGAGGTCAACCCCAACTTCGTACCCGCTCGCGTTTTCCGTGCCGAGCTGAGTCTGGAGGCCGAGGGCTACGACGCGGCGGCACGGGAGGCCGAGCGTGCACTCGACGTGAACCCCAACTCGCTGGAAGCCATCGCAGTGCTGGCGGCGACGCGCTACCTGCAGGGCGACCACGCTGCCTATGAAGAGGTGCGAGATCGGGCGCTGACGTTCAACCCCCGGTATGCGGGTCTGCACAATACGCTGGCCGAATTGAGCGCGCGGAACCGGCTGTACTTCAGAGCGGCGGAGTTTGCGGGTCGGGCGTTGGAGCTCGATCCGAAGTCGTGGCGCAGCTTTGCCCTGCTGGGGATCAACCAGCTCCGCATTGGGCTGATAGAGGAGGGGAGGGCGAACCTCGAGACCGCGTTCGCCGGCGATCCGTTCGATATCTGGACCAAGAACACGCTCGACCTGCTCGACACGTTCGAGGAATACGACGAGGCACGCACGGAACGGTTCCTCGTCACGATAGATGGCAAGGAATCCGAACTGCTGTCGCTCTATTTCGCCGAGTTGGCCGAGGAGGCCTACGATCGTTTGGCGATGCGCTACGGCTTCCGGCCGCGGACGCCGGTTCGCGTCGAGGTATATCGAAGTCATGCCGACTTCTCGGTCCGTACTGTGGGCCTGGTGGGCTTGGGCGCCCTCGGGGTGAGCTTCGGCCCCGTCATCGCGATGGACTCGCCGTCCGCTCGCGATGCCGGCGAATTCAACTGGGGGTCGACCTTCTGGCACGAGCTGGCCCACACGTTCCACCTGGGCATGAGCGAGCACCGGGTGCCTCGCTGGTTCTCCGAGGGTCTGGCCGTCTATGAGGAACGCCGCGCGAGGCCGGGTTGGGGCGAGGATGTGACGCCGGCTTTCCTGATGGCCTACCTGCAAGGCCGGCTGCTGCCGGTCGGCGAGCTGAACAACGGTTTCGCGCGCCCCGCGTTTCCGGAGCAGCTGATGTTCTCCTACTACGAGGCGTCGCTGGTCCTGGAGTTCATCGAGCAGCAGGCGGGCGCCCAGGCTCTGATCGACCTGTTGAGCGCCTTCCGTGACGGAGCGGGCACGGCAGAGGCATTCGAGCGCGTTCTGGACGTCAGCGTCGACGAGTTCAACGATCGCTTCTTCGAGCATTTCGAGGAGCGTTTCGCCGCTCCGCTCGCCGCTATGCGACCCGACAGGCAGATGGAACATGGGCAGCGGCCGGGACGTGACGACCTGGAGGAGTGGGCTCGCGAAGACCCGGGCGACTTCTACGCCCAACTGATGTTTGGGCGCATCCTGTTGGAGGAAGGTGCAATCGAGGAAGCGGTGGCTCACTTCGAGCGGGCTAAGGCGCTCTTCCCCCAGTACGCCGGCCCGGCAAGCCCCTACTGGCACCTCGCCCTCGCGCACAGGGAGCGGGGTGCGTTGTCCGAGGCGGCGGCGGAGCTCGACGCGCTGACCGCGATCAACGGGCGCGACTACCAGGCGAACCTGGAGTTGGCGGAGATAAGGGAAAATCTGGGCGATCCGGCGGGCGCCGCGACCGCGCTCGAGCGTCTGAACTACATCTATCCGTACGACATGAGCCTGCATGCACGGCTTGCAGGGCTGTACTCGGGGCTCGGCGAGCACACCAAGGCTGTCCGTGAACGGAAGGCAGTCTTGGCACTGGACCCAGTTGATCGGGCGGAGGCGACCTACCAACTGGCACGCGCGTATTTCGATGCGGGCGATCTCGCTTTGGCGCGTCGGACGGTGCTCCGAACACTAGAGGACGCGCCCAGCTTCGAGGCGGCGCAGGAACTGCTCCTCGAGATTCGGGCCAGGGGCAGTGGAGGCGGAACGTGAGCGGGCGCGTGGCTTGGGCCTTATTGCTGGGGCTATTGACCATCCTGCCGGCCGAACCGCTAGCCGCGCAGTCACGCCGAATGCGCGAGGGTGCGCGAGGCGCCCAGGGCATCGATTTCGATGAGTTGAACATCCCGTACAACGGGCGATTCACGTTTGTCAGACTACGCTTCGACCCGCTTCCGGAGTACGGCGGTCGAGGCTGGGGCGGTCGCGATCTGAAATGGGATCATGACTATCCGCGCGCCGAGCGACATTTCACGAAGATCCTCGATGAGATCACATCTCTCGGCCCGAACTTCGATGGCAGTGTCATCTTGAGCGTCGACGACCCGGAGCTATTCAAGTATCCGGTCGCCTACATGTCGGAGCCGGGCTTCTGGACGCTCACGGTGGAGGAGGCCGCAAGTTTGCGCGACTACCTGCTGAAGGGTGGCTTCATGATATTCGACGACTTTGCGAGCCGCCACTGGTTCAACTTCGAGGATCGGATGCTCGAGGTGCTACCGGAGGCACGTATCGTTGAGTTGGATGCGTCGCACCCGATCTTCCATTCGTTTTTCGAGATCAACTCCCTCGATCACACGCACCCGTACTACGGACTGAGATCCGTATTCTACGGAATCTTCGAGGGCAACGATCCTGAAAAGCGACTCATGGTGATCGCGAACTACAACAACGATATCGGCGAGTCGTGGGAATGGTCGGACGCGGGGTATATCCCGATAGAACTTTCTAACGAGGCGTACAAGCTGGGTGTCAACTACATCGTGTATGCGATGACGCACTAGTTCGGTAGGCAGTAGCCGGTAGCCGGTGGACAATGAGCGGTCCAGAGTTGGCCATTACTGGCGCACCGGCCACCGCTCACCGGCCACTACCGAGTATGGACAAAGAGGAAGATCATGAGGACCGAAGAAAAGCTAGCCATCAAAGACTCTGATGACATCGCCCTCGCCGAGCGGATGCAGGAGGCCTACAAGCGAATAATGGGCGAGCTGCACAAGCTGATCGTCGGCCAGGACGAGGTCATCGAGCAGGTGCTGCTCTCACTATTCGTGGGTGGAAACAGCCTGATCGTCGGTGTGCCTGGGCTCGCGAAGACGCTCTTGATCCACAGCATCGCGCAGGTGCTGGATCTGAAGTTCTCGCGCATACAGTTCACGCCTGACCTGATGCCATCGGACATCACGGGGACCGACCTGATCCAGGAGGACGCCGAAACGGGTCAGCGGAAGATGGTGTTCGCGCCCGGGCCGGTGTTCGCCAACATCGTCTTGGCGGACGAGATCAACCGTACACCGCCGAAGACGCAGGCTGCGCTGTTGGAGGCGATGCAGGAGCACCGTGTGACCGTGCAGGGGCGGACGTACGAGTTGGGTGAGCCGTTCCACGTCTTCGCGACGCAGAACCCGATCGAGCTTGAGGGCACGTACCCGCTGCCCGAGGCGCAGCTCGATCGTTTCATGTTCAAGATCAACATGGACCACCTGCCGATGGACGAGGAGCTGGAGGTGGTGCGCAGCACGACCGCGGTCCAGGAGTACCAGTTCGAGAACGTGGTGACCGGCGAGGATATCCTCGCCTACCAACAGCTGGTCCGGAAGGTGCCGGTCTCGGAGGCGGTTCTGCGGTTCACCCTCGACCTGGTGCGCACGACCCGACCGAACGGCGACGGGTCGCCCGAGTTCATCGCCAGGTGGGTCTCGTACGGTGCCAGCGTGCGGGCGGCGCAGTATCTGGTCCTCGGCGCGAAGGCGCGGGCGCTGGTCCGTGGGCGTTACCACGTGAACTTCGACGATATCCGGGCGTTGGCGGGGCCGGTCCTCAGGCACCGGATCCTGACGAACTTCCACGCCGAATCGGAGCAGGTGTCGTCGGATCAGCTGATCGATCAACTGCTCGAAGCGGTACCGACGCCGAGTTCGGGACTGTGAAGGTTTCCAGCTTCCTCGACCCGGCGGTCCTGGCGCGGATAGACAATCTGGAGCTGCTGGCCAGGACGGTGGTGGACGGCTTCATCAATGGGCTTCATCGCTCGCCGTATCTGGGGCTGTCGATCGATTTCGCCGAACATCGGCAGTACATGCCTGGCGATGACATCCGGCGGATCGACTGGCGAGTATTCGGGCGGACCGACCGGTTCTATGTGAAGGAGTTCGAGGCTGACACCAACGCGAACTTCGTCGTGGTGCTCGACGTCTCGCGCTCGATGGACTACGCGAGCCGAGAGATATCCAAGTTCGACTATGCGCGCTATCTGGCCGCCTGCTTGAGCTACTTCTCACGCCAGCAGCGCGACCGGGTGGGACTGGCAACGATCGCCGGCGAGGTAGTGGATTTCGTGCCGCCGTCGGCGAAACACCTGGACATCGTCCTCCACACGATCGACCGGGCGCAGCCACGGGGAAGTGGTGATCTGGCGGGCCCGCTCCTCAAGATCGCCGAGGCGATCCGCGGTCGCAGCATCGTCGCTCTGGTCTCGGACCTCTACGAGGACCCGCGCGGCGTTCTCCGCGCTGTCAGCTACCTGAAGAATAAGGGGAACGATGTCATCGTCTTCCAGGTGCTCGACCCGGCCGAGATCGAATTCCCGTTCGAGGGGCCGGTGCATTTCGAGGATCTGGAGAGCGGAGAGCGCGTGCCGGTCGTGCCGGAGCTTCAGCGCGAAGGGTACCGGGAGCTGATTCGCGCGCACCTGGAAGATGTATCACGGCTACTGCTGGATAACCGGATAGACTACTCGTTGTTCAACACTTCTGATCCGTTGGATCATGCGTTGTTCAGTTATCTGCTGCGACGCGAGAAGTTGAGCCGGGTGCGCTGATGGGCTTCTCGTTCCTCGCGCCGCTGTTCCTGGCCGGTATGGCAGCAATCGCCGTACCGATCATTATCCATCTGACACATCGCCAACGGAAAGAATCGATCGCGTTCCCGTCGCTGATGTTCGTGCGGCAGATCCCTTACCGCACGGTGCGGCGCCAGCGGATTCGGCACTGGCTGCTGTTCTTGATGCGCAGCGCGGCGATCGTACTGGTGGTCGCGGCGTTCGCCAGGCCGTTGCTCGATCGGTCCACGGCAGCGGCGGCAGCGTTCGCCACGGCGCGGGAGGTAGTGATCCTCCTCGATCGCTCGCACAGCATGGCGTACGGCGATCGTTGGGCCCGGGCTCAGGACGCGGCGCGTCGCGTCGTCGATGGGGTGGGACCGGATGATCGGGTCACGCTCGTGCTGTTCGGCGAGCGGGCCGAGGCGGTGACGCAACCCACAGCAGATCGGGCTTTGCTACGCGCGGCGCTCGATGCGGCCGAGATAAGCTCCTCGGTGACTCGGTACGGTCCCGCGTTCCAGTTGGCGCGGGAAATAACCGAACGATCGGACAAGCCGCTCAGCGAAGTCGTCTTGATCACCGATTTCCAGAAGGCCGGTTGGGATCCTCGGCAGGCGGCACGGCTGCCGGAAGGAACGGGTCTGACGAGCGTTGATCTGTCTGAGGACCACACGACGAATCTGGCGGTAACGGGCGCGGCTTTGACTCGGAGTCGGGATGGAGGGCGCGAGCGAGTAACGGTCACGGCCAGGCTGGCGAACCTGGGAGGCGACGCTCTGGAGGATGTGCCTGTCTCGCTGACGGTGGGCGGTGAACGGCTCCAGGAACAGCGGATCGACCTCGAGCCAGGCGCATTCGTCTCGCTTCACTTCGAGCCGTTCGTGTCACAGAGCCGGCCGCTGCGCGCGACGGTTCGGGCCGGCGACGATGCGCTGCCTGGGGACAACGCCTTCCACGTCCTCGTCGAGCCAGACGAGCCGTTGGGTGTCCTGATCATCGAGCCGCGGGGCGCCGGTGCTGACCATAGTCTCTATCTGCGGCGCGCCCTCGAGGTCGGAGGCCGGCCGGGCTTTCGGGTGGCTACCGGCAGGATCACACAGCTGAGCCCCGCCGATATCGACGGTCAGGCGGCGGTAATCCTGAACGACGCGCCTTTCCCGACGGGCGCGGCGGGCCGGCGGCTGCGGGAGTTCGTCGAGGCAGGCGGCGGTTTGTTGGCTGTGCTTGGACGGCGGAGCCCGCCGGGCGCCTGGCCGGCCGAAGCGCTCGAGTTCCTGCCCGCCAGCTTCGGCGGGCCGGTCGACCGGTCCGCCGCAGGCGGCGGCACGCTCGGCTACCTCGACTACGATCATCCGGCCTTCGAGCTGTTCCGTACCCCGCGGAGCGGTGACTTCTCAGCGGCCCGGTTCTTCCGCTATCGGCGGACGGACGTCGGCGAGCCGGGTCGGTCGCTGGCTCGCTTCGACGACGGCACGCCGGCGATGGTGGAAGCTCGTCGGGGTGAGGGCACCGTGCTGTTGTGGGCGTCCGATCTGGAGAACTTCTGGAACGACTTGGCCGTACAGCCGGTCTTCCTTCCGTTCGTTCACGAGGTTGTCAAGCATCTCGCAAGCTACGTGGAACCGAAATCCTGGTACGAGGTTGGAGATGTTCTCGACCTGACGCAGAACATAGAGGCCCTGGGCGACGTTGACATAGGGGGCACGGAACTCGTCTTCGAGAGCCCGTCGGGCGCGCGTACGGTTCTGGAGGTGGGAGAGGAGCCTGCGATGGTGCGGCTCGAGGAGGCCGGGTTTCACGAGCTGCGACCGGCAGGCGACGGGGAACGCTGGTCGATCACTGCCGCTGCGAACCTCGATCCGAGCGAGTCGGATCTGACGCCTCTCGACCCCGAAGAGCTAGCGGCGGCGGTCACGGCGCAGGGCGAGTCCGGGGAAGCGAATCTCGAGGCTGTGGTACTGTCGCCGGAGGAGCGCGAGCGACGTCAGGGACTGTGGTGGTACCTGTTGGTAGGGGCCGCCGGCCTCCTGCTGGCCGAGACGCTGATATCGAACCGCACACGAGGAAGCTATGCCAGGCGATAAGAGAACTCGAGGAGACGAGCTGCTCAGCGTGATTCGCGCGGTGCGCAGGCGTTGGCGCCTGCGGGTCGCGTTGCGCGGTATCGCTGTCGTCTTGGGCGCGGGAACCCTCGTCTTCGTAATCTCGGCCTATGGGCTGGACCGGTTGCGCTTCGACCCCGGAGCGGTGATCGCCTTCCGCGTCTTCGCCTACCTGGCTCTAGGCATCCTGGTTCTGCGCTTTCTCGTCCTACCGCTCTGGCGGAGCGTATCCGATGAGCGTGTGGCACTCTACCTCGAGGAGCACGAACCCTCCCTCGAAGCACGCGTGCTGAGTGCGGTCGAATTCAGCCAGGAGCGCGAGGGCCACGAATCCAGTTCGCCGGCTTTCGTTCAGCGGTTGGTAGAGGGTGCTGCCGAGAGATGCGTCGAGCTCGACTACGGACGGCGCGTGGAGGCCGCACCGCTGGCCCGCACCTCCGGCCTGCTGGCCGGGACGACGCTTGCCGCGTTGGCCGTCGTCTTCCTGTCACCGCCCTTCGTGCGCCACAGTACGCCGTTTCTGATGCCGTTCAGCGAGGCGGGGCTGGAGAACCCGTACGCGATCACGGTCTCACCCGGCGATACGCGCGTCGCCCGTGGCGCCGAGCTCAAGATCACAGCCCAGCTCCAGAACTTCGATGCCGAAGAGGTCGAGATCGCAGTCCAGCGAGGCCCGGCCGCGGAATGGGAGCGCTTCCCGATGGGTATCGAGGAAGAGACCGGCGAGCGCCAGTTCTACCTCTTCGAGCTGAACGAGGCGACAGAGTACTTCGTGGAGGCGAGTGGCGTGCGGTCGAATCTCTTCCGCATCGAAGTCGTCGATCTGCCCTACGTGCAGGGGCTCGTTCTCGAATACCATTTCCCCGCCTATGTCGGTCTGGGGCCGCAACGGCAGGAGGATGGCGGCGACATCGCGGCGCTGCGAGGCACCGAGGTCTGGTTCTACGTAACGCCGACGGTTCCGGTGGCGGGTGGTGCGATCGAGGTGGAGGATCAGGAGCGGATCGCGCTGGCGGCGGAGGAAAACGGCACGCTCACCGGTAGCCTGAGGATCCAGCGCGACGGCATATATCGCATCGTCTTCGAGAGCTTCGATGGCGACAGCGTCGTCGGGTCACCCGAGTACCTGATCGATGTACTGGCGGACCAGCCGCCCTACGTCTCCTTCGCGAAACCGGGCCGTGACATCAAGGTCACGAACGTCGAAGAGGTCTTCACAGAAGTCGATGCCGAGGACGATTACGGCGTCGGCTTGATCGAGTTGGTCTACTCGGTCAACGGCGGTCCTGAGGAGGCGCTCGAGCTGTATAGCGGGAGCAGGCGCGCTGTCAGCGCGGCACACACCTTCTATCTCGAGGAGTTCGAGCTGGTGCCCGGCGACTTCCTCTCCTACTACGCGCGGGCGACCGACCGGAACCGCGTGGACGGGCGCCAGAGCACGACCACGGACATCTACTTCATGGAGGTGCGTCCTTACGACCGTGAGTATCGGCAGTCGGAGCAGGCGAATATGCCGGGCGGCGGCGGAGGGGGCGGCTTCGATAGCTCGTTGGCGCAGCGGCAGCGCGACGTGATCGCGGCGACCTTCAAGTTGGTGCGCGACCGCGAGGCATATTCGGAAGAGGACTGGAACGAGAACATCGCTACTGTGGCGCTGGCTCAGGGCAGGCTGCGCGAGCAGGTGGAAGCGCTGGTCGCCCGCATCAGGGCACGTGGCATAGTGCAGCTGGACTCGAGCTTCCAGGCGATCATCGAGGCGCTGCCCCAGGCAGCGCTGGAGATGGGTGCCGCCGAGGAACTCCTGGCTGAGCGCCGGCCCGAGGAGGCACTCTCCCCCGAGCAACGCGCGTTGCAGCAGCTACAGCGTGCCGAAGCGGCTTTCCGCGAGGTGGAGGTCAGCCGCAACCAGGGCGGTGGGGGTGGAGGCGGCGGTCAGCCGAACGTGGAGGAATTGGCCGAACTATTCGAGCTCGAGCTGGACCAGCAGCGAAACCAATACGAGAGCGTGCAGCGCGAGCAGCGTCAGCAGGTCGACCAGCAGATTGACGAGACGTTGCAGAAGCTGCAGGAGCTGGCGCGGCGCCAGCAGCAGGAGAACGAGCGACTGCGGGCGCAGGCCAACGACTCGCGCAATCAGGCCGGCAGTGGTGGTGCGTCGCAGCGGCAGCTCGCCGAGGAGGCGGAGGAATTGGCACGGCGGCTGGAGCGGCTGTCGCGCGAGCAGTCGCTGCCCGAGCTCAACCAGACGGCGCGCGAGTTGCGCGAGGCGGCGGAGCGGATGCGGCAGGCGGCGGCGAACTCGCGGAGCGGCGGCCTGTCGGAGGGCCTCTCAGCGCTGGATCGCCTGAGGGAAGCTCGTCGGTTGCTGGATGAGAACCGCGCCGCTGGCCTGGAGCGTGACGTTGAGGATGCGTTGCGACGTGCCGAGCGCCTGGCGGAGGAACAGCAGCAGGTGATCGAGGACGTGGAGCGTTTGGCCGAGGGCGGGAACCAGTCGGCCCGGTTGCGGCGCCTGATGGAGCGCAAAGAAGAGATGGCGGAGGAGACGGCGGAACTGGAGGCCGACTTGGATCGCCTGGCCAGAGAGTCGCGCAGCGAGCAGCGTGACGCGTCGCGTCGGCTGCGGGAGGCGGCCAACGCGATACGCGATGATAAGCTCGAGGACAAGATCCGCTATTCGCGCGGCGTCGTGCAGCAGCGCTCGCCCGAGTACGCCCGCAACTTCGAGGAGGAGATCGCGGGCGACATCGAGGAGCTGCGCGAGCGAATCGAGACGGCCCGCGACGCTATCGGCGAGTCCGACGAGCAGCGGCTCGCCCGCACACTGGATGAGGCGCGGGACCTGACGCGTTCGCTCGAATCGCTGGAAGAGCGCGTCCAGCAGCAGGCGGAAGGTGCCCAGCAGGGTGAGGCTTCTGGCCAACAGCAGGGTGGCCAGCAACAGGGCGCGCAGGGACAGAGCGAGCAGGGACGGTCGCGGGGCGAGCAGCGGTTCAACGAGTCGAGCGCGGACGGCTTCCCTGGATTCACGCCGGGTGACGTCCGACAGTTCCGCCGCGAATTCCGGGAGCGGCGCGCCGAGGCCGAGCGCCTGCAGGAGTCTCTGGAGGCGCAGGGGATCGACGCGGGCGAGCTCGAGGCGGTCATCGACCGCCTGGGCCGTCTCGAGAGCAGTCGCGTCTGGGGTGATCCCAAGGGACTGGCCGAGCTACAGGCCGAGGTCATCCAGGGGCTCAAGGAGTTCGAGTACGTGCTGCGCCGGCAGCTGGGCGGCGGCGACGAGCGAGAGCTCTTGCTCACGGGCTCGGACGACGTGCCACCCGGTTACCGCGAGCTGGTCGAGGAGTACTACAAGGCACTGGCGGAGGGTAAACAGCGCTAAGCCGCGTCGGAGTCAGTCAGTCTTGCGCGGAGCACCGCACGTCGCGATAGTCGACGGCGATCCGTAGTCGTGTGGGGCCGGGTTCAGAGGTACCCAGCTTTTCCGGAGGTCTTCCGCCGTGCTGCCGCGCAGCTCCTGCCCATCATTGCGGCGATCCGCCGCCATCTATCGGTGTGACCTACCGACGATTCTTCTAGCAAAACACATAGCGCGAATCACTTTCGGCCTTATGCACAACCCCGGGAGGTTGTCATGAACCGGTCGCGAGCCGTAGCAGTCCTGGTCGCCGTCCTAACGTTTTCGTTTGGCGGCTGCGGCGAGTCACCCACCCTCGTGGTGAGTGGGACTGTGGTCGGACACGATGGGGCGCCGATGCCGCTGGCACACGTCCACCTGCTGCGTCCGCTAGACTGGGACCTTGGTAAACAGCCGCTCGCGTCGGCACAGGCTTCTGCGGATGGAAGCTTCGAAATCGCGACTGCCGAGACGGGTCTACTGATCTTGACAAGCACCGGTGTCGACCACCGATACCATAGGGTCCCGGTCATTGTGGAAGAGCAAGCTGAAGGGCCGGTCGCCCTGAGTATCGATGTCCGTTTGGCGACACTCGACTACCACGTTGACGTGAGCGGTGTCAGGGTAATCGGCGACTTTAACGAATTTGGCGTAGCGTCCGGCCGGCCGATGGAAGCTCGCGCCGACGGGACCTACACCCTCGATATCGAGGTCGACGCCGACACACTGGCCTATCAGTTGGTCGATATTGCCAGGGTGGGCCGGCGGGCAAGCGGCACTCAGTCCGATGCCTTTGCATACGGCGGTTGGGGGGGCGCCTACCGGTCCGTCGTCGGCGTGCAGGACGGTAGCGTCACTATCACGTTTGACCCAACGAAGCTGGCATACTCGCCGGAGCCACCACAGGTCACCTTCTCTGATCCGAGCTCGTCCAGGGCTCGGTTCGCCTCGCTGGAACTCGAAATGACTGAGCGCTACGAGGCGTTCTACAGGGCGTTCGAGACCGCGAGGGAGACCGACGAGGAGCTCGAGTACGACTGGTCGGGCGATGTGGCGCATCTCGCACAGCGTCTCGAGAGTGAGAGAGACCCCTTTATTCGCGAGGTTCTGTCGTACCAGTTGCTCCATCTGGGCTGCAACGGTGCGGAGATCGATTCGGAGCTTGTTTCGCAGGCGCTAGTCGAGCTTCCACCCACGTCTTATTGCTGGTCACTCGATCCGTACTTCCTCGCTTGCATTGTCGAGACGGCGTTTCCTACGCAAGAAGACGAGGCGGCCTCCGCACCGAAGGCCGAGGAGACGTGGCCCGTCTGGGTGGAGAAGGCCGTGGACTACGTGGAGGAGGGGATCATCGGGCACCCGGACTCCGTCGTGAGGGCCTCCATGCTGGCGAGCGTCGTCATCGTGGCGAACAACGAAGGGTTGCCCGACCTTGGGGCGGAGTACTACGGCCGACTCACAGAGGAATACCCGGAGTCATGGGCCACGAGAATGGCTAGGGAGTACGCGCCCCAGCGGAATATTCAGGTTGGAAAGCCGATCCCGGAGTTCTCGCTGACCTCGCTGGACGACACGACCATCGTCTACGCGCGGGACTCGCTGCTGGGGACTGTATACCTGATCGACTTCTGGGCCACGTGGTGCATCCCGTGCGTCGCAGAGATGCCCAGCCTGCACCGTGTCCATCGGGAGTTCGGGCCCCGGGGCTTCGAGATCCTCAGCATTTCAATGGATGATGACCTTGAAGAGGTCATCGCGTATCGGAACGGCGAGTGGGAGATGCCCTGGTACAACGTCTTCGCCGGGCCGGAATTCGAGGCGGAAATGTTAGCTCCGTTCGAACTTGTCCAAATCCCCAAGGCGATCCTGGTCGACGCCGAGGGCATGATCGTCGGGCTGGATGCGGAGGCACACGGGGAAGGGCTGCGCCAGATCCTGGCGCAGCTGCTGACAGACCTTCCGGCGGAGGGAACTGACTGACTAGTCTCCGCGAGCTCTGACTACGGCCTCCCGCACCATCCCGATCGTGTAGGAATCGAACTTGAAGGGCTCCTCGTAGCCTGCCGCCGGTCCATATATCGCCAGCAAGGGGATCCCGACCCAGCGGAGCTCGGCTAGCTTCGCTTTGCCCGGTGGGTTGTCCGTGGTCAGATCGACCTTGATGGGGACCACCTCGGGCCGCGCCAGCAACTCGACAATCTCCTCTTGGTGTAGAACGCCCGTCTCCAGCGCTTTGCAGTTGAGACACCACTCGGCGGTGAAGTCGAGGACGATCACGTCGCCGCGTCGCACCGCTTCCGCGAAGCGTTCCGGCGTGTAGTGGATCCAGTCGATAGGCCCGTGGCTGCTCAGGCCGCGCGCCAGGCTGAGGCCCGTCACGGCGAAGAGGAGCGCGATGGCAGCGACTACCGCGCGCCGCGCCGTAGACGCTGTGAGGGCGAACGTGCGATAGGCCAGCCAGGCGCAGGCGGCGGCGACGCATCCCGCTACCCCCCACCAGAACGCGCGACTCGGTGGCTCGGGGGGCTCGGCCAGCGCCACCGATAGCCAGGTACCGATGAAGAAGACGGCGACAGCCAACATGAGCAGACCGATCACCTGTTTCACCAGCACGCTCCAGGGGCCGCTGCGTGGGACTTTCTTGACGAGGCCGGGTCGCGCGGCGAGCACGAGGTAGGGCAGGGCCATCCCGGCGCCGATGGCGCCGAAGGTTGCCAGGGCGATCGCTGGTGTCTGGGTCGCCGCCCAGGCGGAGGCGCCGCCCATGAACGGCGCGGTGCACGGCGTCGATAGCACCGCTGTCATCACGCCCAACCCGAACGACCCGGGCACCGTCTCCCGGTCCGGGTCGATGCGGTAGACGGCCTGTGGCAGTCGAGCGCTGAAGAGTCCCATCATCCCCAGCGCCATGATCGCGACGATTACGCCGACGGCGAGGGCGAACCAGCCCGTCTGGAACAGGCTGCTGATGGCATCGAATCCGGAGATGAACGCGATGGCACCGCCCAGCACGATCCAGAACGCGACCACACCCGCCGACATGACCAGGCCAAGCAGGAAGAGGCGCGCCGGCTGACCGGCCGCCCGGCTGAGCCCCATGATCTTGAGCGGGATCACCGGCAGCACGCAGGGTGTGACGTTGAGTATCAGGCCACCCAGCGCCGCGAGCACTAGGAGAAGCGTCAGGCCGACGGGTCCGTTCGCATCCAACTCGAACGACCAGGCGAAGACGCGCATCGTCAAGGACGGCAGCGCCGAACGCAGACTCCTCTCTGCGGCCTCGCCGAAGCTGAAGTCGGTGAAGAGCTCGGGCTCGTTGGGCTCGGCCGTTACGACTGCATCGGCCGCTGCTACGACGAGCGGCACGGTCAGCGCCGCCGTCCGCGGCGGGTAACAGTACCGGTGGTCGCACGTCTGGTAGCGGACGGCGAGTTCGAGCACGACCTCACCGGGTTCGGCGCCTTCGGCGACCTGCAGCGGCAGATATGCCACCGCGGTGCCGACGTAAGACACGAGCTGGATAGGAGAGCCCGTGTAGTTGACCGTGACTTCGACCGGCTGAGGCCACTGGATCGGCAGCGCCTCGACGCTTACAGGTATAGAGGGCACCTCGATCGTCGTCGCGATCGGCCGGACCAGGCCCTCGAATTGTTGGGGAACGACAGGTCGATTGGGCCAGCTGTGAAAGCCGGGTGCGTGCCAGAGTACGACCGCAACGGCCAGTCGATCTCCAGGTCGAACCGTCGTCTTCGATGGGACCGCGCGCACGTTGACCGCAGGGCGACCGCGGTATGTCGGCTGACGCTGCGCGAGGACCGGTTGGGCTAGGGCGGCGAAGAGGACCGCGATGGCGAGGACGGTCCGCCCGGGAACGCTGATTGTGGCCGGCACTCTTCTCATCGAGCCCTTTGGGATATCAGGCAGACACTCTCTGTCCTGAGGGAGAGGCGCACCTACGGTTCGAGGCAACCTGCGGCTGGCGCTGTCCATCGTCAACCAACGTTTGCAGGGAGGGTGTAAACAGGTGTACCCCGCTGTCGCGACGGGCCCCTAGCCGCAGCGATGCGATAGCCGTATAATCGGGCGCTCTCACCACACAGCGAGTGCTCGACGGAAGGACGCCCGATGACCACGGACGCCGCCGCCAATAAGAGTCGGGACAAGACCCGCCGATGCCGGCACGGCTACCTCACGCTCTTTACCGCAGCGCTAATGGCGTGTACGGGCAGCGCCGTGGGGCAGGAGGCTCAGGTAGACGCTTGGGAAGCACTTCAGTACTTCCTGGGCACCTGGAAGGGACAGGAGAGTGGCGTGGCGGGAGAGGGAGTCGGCGAGCGCTGCTATGCGCTGGTCATGGAGAGGAACTACATCGTGGCGGCCAACACCTCGACCTTCGAACCGCAGGAGGCGAACCCCGAAGGCGAGGTCCACGAGGACTGGGCGTTTTTTTCCTACGACAAAATCCGCGGCAAAGTCGTTCTACGAGAGTTCCACAGCGAGGGCTTCGTCAATCGCTACCTATTAGAGGAATGGGATCCCCAGGAACGCCGCTTCGTATTCGAGTCGGAGAGCATCGAGAACCTCACCGAGGGCTGGCGTGCCCGGGTGACGTTGACGGTCCACGGCGAGAATACCTTCAGCGAGACGTTCGAGCTTGCGGCCCCTGGAGAGGAATTCGAGAGCCTGCTCGAGAACCAGTGGAGCCGCAGCGTGAACGCTGTCCTCGGCATGAAGTAGCGCGCTAGCCGCCCCCCCTTTCGCCCCTCCCCACTACCGCTCTATATGAGCGTATGGACGGCCTCCCAGATTGCCTGCACGAGCGCGAGGGCGAGCTCTGCTGTGAGGGTGTCCGCCTGTCGGAGATCGGGACGGCGGTAGGCACTCCTTGCTACGTCTACAGCGAGACGGCGGTCCGGGGGCGTTACGCCGCTCTCGCCGAGGCGTTCGTAGGAGCCCCGTGCCGGGTCTTCTATTCCGTCAAGGCGAACCACAACCGGGCGCTGCTCAGGGTGTTTCGCGAGCTGGGCGCTGGCGCGGATGTTGTGTCGCTGGGTGAGCTAATCCGCGCGCGGCGCGCCGGATTCGCCGGCGCCGACATCGTCTTCGGCGGTGTAGGTAAACGCGTTGACGAACTGGAGGCAGCCCTCGCCGAAGACGTCTTCATGGTCAACGTGGAGTCGGAGAGCGAGCTGCGGGCGCTGAGCGAGCTGGCGGTCGCCCGAGGTGCCACAGCCCGAGTCGCGGTCAGGGTCAACCCCGGTATCGAGGCGGGCGGGCACGCCTACACACGAACCGGGCACTATAAGACGAAGTTCGGCGTTGCCTGGGAGGACGCCGAGGCGCTCTACGAGTTGGCTGCGCGACTCGACGGGATCGAGCCCATCGGGGTCGACGCCCATATCGGCTCGCAGATCTTCAGCACCGAACCCTACCGCCAGGTCCTGCAGCGACTGGGCGAGCTGGCGGGAGCGATCCGCGCGCGGGGGATAGAGCTCCGCTACCTGGACATCGGCGGTGGCTTCGGCGTGCCGCACGAGGGCGGCGCAGGGATCGACCTGCGTGCTGTGGGTGACGCGGCGCGCGCGGTCACCGCGGAGTACAAGCTGACCGTTCTCGTAGAGCCGGGGCGCTGGCTCGTTGCGCCCGCCGGCATCCTGCTGGCGCGAGTTCTTTACGCCAAGAACCTGGGCGACCAGCGGTACTACGTCACGGACACGGGCTCCAACGATCTGGTGCGCCCGAGCTACTACAGCGCCCACCATCCCGTCGAGATGGTGCAGCGCGCTCCGGCGACGGAAGTAGCGGACGTTGTTGGTCCCGTGTGCGAGGCGGGCGACTTCCTGGCTCTTGGCTGCGAGGTGCCAGCGCTGCGGGAGGGTGACCTGCTGGCCGTGCTCTACGCGGGCGCCTACGGTTTCGTCATGAGCTCGAACTACAACTCGCGTCCTCGCGCTGCGGAGGTACTGGTGAGTGGCGATCGTTACCGGGTCGTACGCCGGCGCGAGACCATCGAGGAGCTAATGGCGGCGGAGGAGTTGGACGACTGATCTTGAAGAAAATCGAGGGAGGAGGCATGCGATCTAAGTTGTTGGGATTCAGCGGCTTACGAGGTGGGCGGCAATCTCATCTCATCGCCGATGAGGTGATGAGAATAGCCGCGGAAGTAGACAGGACGCTGTCGCAGCTGGGAACCTAGGCCAGCGGAGTAGGTGAGCGAATGACTGGCAAGGTCGCGACCATCGACTTCCACGTCACCTCGGAGTGCAGCCAGGAGTGCCCGTACTGCTGGGGGCCACAGGACTTCGAGAATCCGGTCGATACTGCCACTGCGCTCCGTATCATCTCGCATGTTAAGGAAGTGGGGGCCAGCCGTATCGTCTTCACGGGAGGAGATCCGCTCAAGCGTACCGACATGGCCGAGCTAGTACGGCACGCAAAGTCTATCGGCCTCGAGGTCGCCCTCTCGACGACCGGCGACCAACTGACGTGGGAGTTTCTTCAGGCCGTGGCACACGGAATCGATCTCATTTCGTTGCCACTCGACGGCTCGACGGAGGAGGTGAACAAGCGGACGAAAGAGGAAGGCCATTTGGCGGCCGTGTTGCAGGCGCTCGAGTGGCTGCGCGAGTACCCGAACATCGATGTGAAAGTCTGTACTCCCGTCACCCGGCACAACCTCGCCGACGTGCCCAACATCGCTCGCCTGGTGGAAGACTACGCAAGGACGACAGAAGCACGCGTCTTCTACAACATCTTCCAGGCATTCCCACGCGCCATGTTCGACGTAGAGTGGGACGATCTGCTGGTGAGCGACGAAGAGTTCGCCGACCTGGAGAACAGACTGAGGGACACAGCGCGCGTGCGCGTCAACTTCCTCACGCACGCGACGCTCGACCGCTTGTACATGATGATCTTCCCGGACGGTAGCCTGGTTATCCCGCGCGGTCGGGAGTTCCCGGCCTACGGTGCGTTTCTGGAAATCGAGGACATCGATACTGTTCTCGAGAAAAGTCGCTTCGCTTGGGAGAGACATCTTCACCACTCTCGAGGCTGGGTAAAGAACGGTTAGTGTCCGTGGACGGCGCGGGGTTGCTTGAGATCGCTCACACTGGTCTATTCTTACCGATCAGTCGGTCATCTTGTCCCCAACGGGCCGGAGCTTCATCGCAGATCCCGCCGCGGGTCCGTGGGGCTATCACGTTGAAATATAGGGACTTACGCTTCTGGCAAGCGGAGAGTTCTAATGGCCACAGACTTGCCAGAAGAGGAGTTCGGTTCGACCGCCGCCGGCGATCGGACAGGCGCCGGTGGGCGCCCTCTACCTCCCGATGATACCGAAGCCTGGGTGAAGCATCGCGGTAAGATGAACGACGAAGGCAGGACTCCAGAGCGAGATGACGACATCGGCCTCCCGGATTGGCTGGCAGAAGCGCCGGAGCAGGAGCTGATGCGTGCGACCGCTGCGCTCGCACCTGGAATCCCGCGACGGCGCTACATTTTCAAAGCGGCTGAGTCGGAGCGAGTGTCTCCCCGACTTTGTCGCTGTCGCGTGACGGTGGTGTCGGCGGGCGGCGAGATCACGGGCGAGGCCGAGGGTCCGGATATCCGGGGCATGCGTGCCGAAATAGCGGCGCGGGCGACACTGGACGCGCTCAATAGAGCTGAGGCTGGTAAGGTAGCATTGGCTCTGAAAGGAGCGAGGGTCCTGCGTGTATTCGGTACGCCGATCGTGGTGGTCGGCGTCTACGGGCTGAACACCGGGGAAGGCACGCCGCTGGTCGGGGCATGTTTCGTCCACACCTCAGTTGAACAGAGCGCGATACTGGCCACCCTACAGGCGGCCGACCGCTGGCTCGCCTATCAAGCTCGGAAATCGAGGTACTAGGGAGGGTCAGCGGCAGCCAACCGCCGTGAGCAGGCCCTTCTCGAGGTCGGTGAGCGGTGCTGGGTAGTTGCCTGTGAAGCAGGCGTGGCAATAGGGCCCGAACTGCTCCACAGCACCGATCATCCCTTCCAACGACAGGTAACCCAGCGAATCCACGCCGAGGTATTCGCGGATCTCCTCGACGGATCTGTCCGACGCCAGCAGCTCCTCCTTGGTCGGCATATCGATGCCGTAGAAGCAGGGGAATCTGATTGGCGGTGAAGAGAGGCGGAGGTGGATCTGCTTCGCCCCGTTCTCACGAATCATCGACACCAGGCCACGGCTGGTCGTACCGCGGACGAGCGAATCGTCGACGATCACGACGCGCTTTCCGTCGATGACCTCGCGCACCGGATTGTACTTGATCCGGACCTTGAAGTCGCGGTCGCTCTGCTGCGGCTGGATGAAGGTACGGCCGATGTAGTGGTTGCGGATGAGTGCCAACTCCAGCGGAATGCGCGACTCCTCGGAGAAGCCGAGCGCCGCGGAGTTTGAGGAATCGGGGACAGAGAAGACGCAGTCGGCCTCGACAGGATGCTCGCGGGCCAGGCGGCGGCCGAAGGCGCGCCGTGCCGCGTCGACCGAGCAGCCCCAGATACTCGAATCGGGGCGCGCGAAGTAGACGAGCTCGAAGATGCAGGCGGCACGCCCCTCCGGGGCGAGTCGTGGCAGCTCCTCGATCTTGCCGTGCTTTATCTTCAGAACTTCACCCGGCTCGATGTCGCGCAGGTACTCGGCTTCGATCAGGTCGAGGGCGCAGGTCTCCGATGCGACGATTACTGCGGGGCCCTTGCGACCGAGAATGAGCGGCCGGAAGCCGCGCGGATCTCGGGCTGCGTAGATCGTGTCGTTGACGATAATGACGAGCGAGAACGCCCCTTCGACTTCGGTCAAAGCCTCGAGCACCTGCCGGTCGGGGCCGGGCTGCTGGGAGCGCGCGATCAGGTGGACGATCACCTCGGAGTCCATCGTCGACTGGAAGATTGCGCCTTCGGTGACGAGCCGGGCGCGCAGCTCGGCAGCGTTGGTGAGGTTGCCGTTGTGGGCCAGGGCCAACGTGCCGTCGCGATAATTGACGAGAGCCGGTTGAGCGTTGTGGAGCTCGGACTCGCCGGTCGTCGAATAGCGCGCGTGGCCAATAGCGACTTGGCCGGGCAAGCCCGAGACGTCCTCGATCTTGATCGCCTCGGCGACGAGCCCCATTCCCTTATGGATGCGCGCCTCACCGGCGCTGTCCACGACAACGATCCCGGCGGACTCCTGCCCCCGGTGCTGCAGGGCGTGCAGCCCGAGGAAGGTCAGTTCGGCCGCGGCCTCGTGTCCGGAGACGGCGAAAACGCCGCACTCTTCACGGAGCGACTTGTCCACTACGGTGAGATGCCTTTTCACGCGACCCCGCGCCGTGCTCTCTCTGCCTTGCCAAGCGCCCTCAGCGCTTCTTGGACGCTTTCCTCTTGCGGAAGCGGAATGATAATCTGCGACGTGTGCGACTTCCACCCCGGGGCTTGCGGGTGGGGTAGCAACCGTCAGGCACACCGCCCACGGGGTAGCAGCCGTGCCGGTCATCGCGGACGGGGTAGCAGTCGGTGGATGGGTGTTTTGAGGTCGGGGGCGGACGACCACGGACGAGCCTCCACATACCTCTGGGAAGGTCGGAGAGCGGCTTACTGCGTAAGCGACGGGGGAGTCGTTCGGCTTTCACGTCCTCTGGGTCACCGTCCTATCTGAGCGTTGTCATTAGGGCCCGCCTCCGCCCGTCAGCCGCTCGAAGCAGACAGAGCTCGCTTGGCGGATCCTCTCATCTTCGGTCTGGTAGGTGGGATCCTGCCGGACCATCTCGGTGAACTCGGCTATCGTCGACGGCTCCACTCCTAGGGAAGAAGCCTCCATCGCGGTGCACTGGCAAAGCGTCTGGGCATCGCCCTCGGTCACGCCGCTCGCGATCATCGCCTCGGCGCAGACGGGCACGAAGGCGAAGAACTCCGGGCTGATCTCTGCCACTACCTCGTCCGCGGGCGCCACGGGTGGCGGAGGCGGCGGCGTCTCCGCAGGCGGCGTCTCGGCGGGCGGCGTCTCCGCAGGCGGCATCTCCGCGGGCGGCGTCTCCGCTTGCCGCACCTCGACGGCCTCGATCGTAGTCGTCGGGATGTCGAGCCGCATACCGCCGGGAGTCGGCCTGGCTATCGTGCCCTTGGGAGACGAACTCTCGCCGGCGTACTCGTTCCAGGGTGCGCGCAGCACGGCGTCGACGACCTGGCCGTTCTCGAAGATTACGAAGTCGGGGAAGCCGCACTCGTACTCGCAGCCGTTGTTGTAGAAATAGTAGATGAACGGGCCACGCGTGCTCACGCCGTCCGGCTGGCCGAATTCGACCTTCACCTCGTCGGCCGTCATGCCGGGGGCGATGGTTCTTACATCTTGGGCCGTCGCCGCACCGGCCAGGAAGAGGATGGCCGCCAGCCCGATCGCCCAGCCCGCTGCTCTCCTGTCACTCATGTCATTCCCCCTCTCTTCACGATCGCGGCTTCGTACCCCCCTGGGGTCATTCCCCGCGACCCGAGCCCTGCGGCGGCTCCTGCGGGCCTTTCGCCCAGTGGGGCCGCATATCTTCGTACTGCCGCCGACGAGGGCACGGTTCCCCGTACCCTCTACGTAATTCCCAGTTCCCAGGGGCTGAGTCGGCCCCTGAACCGCACCAACTACAACGCCAGACCGCCACCAACTTACACACCCAACTTACCCAATTTTTCAATGGCGCGGTCTATCGCCTGGCGCTGGCGTTTCAGCGCCTTCACAATTCGTCGTACTGTATCCGGCGTCGGGCGACGCGCTGCCATCCGGTACTGGTACAGCGAGTCGCGCGAAATGCCCGCAGATTCGGCAAGGTCGGTCTGACTCAGCGTTGCCGCGTCTATCGCGTCCACAACTGCCCGCAGCCGGGTTTCGTCTGCCTTGGCCATATCTGCCCGTCTAGGGGGTCACAACCGGCGGGGATGGTAAGATACCGGCCGGTCGCCATCTTGTCAATATTCGTCCGTACTCAGCCGGCAAGAATTGGCAAAAACAGCGTCTGCCAGGGCAGGGCATCCGGCCGGCGTCA
>CP070812.1:2373924-2451900 GCA_020344015.1 Gemmatimonadota bacterium | reverse complement strand
CCGAGGATACGCGGCTGGTCATCGAGCGCGACAAAGTGGCGCGCAAGTTTGCGGCCGGGCCGGAGGAAGAGTCGTAGGCATGCTGGATATCCGGCTGCTGGGCGATTCGGTCCTGCGTCAGCGAGCCGAGGAGGTCGAGGAGATCGACGACGACCTTCGCCAGCTCGCCGAGGAGATGTTCGAGACGATGTACACCGAGGAGGGCATCGGATTGGCCGCTCCTCAGGTCGGCGTGCCGAAGCGCCTCTTCGTCATGGACATACGCGAGGACGAGGCGGAGCCACAGGCGGTGGTTAACCCGGTCGTCGTCGAGCAGTCGGGCTCGGAGCGTGGCGAGGAGGGCTGTCTAAGCCTGCCCGGACTGATAGGGGCCGTCGAGCGACCGGCGAAGATCGTGATAGAGGGTCTGGATCTAGATGGTAAGCCGCTCCGCATAGAGGCGTCGGATCTGCTGGCTCGTTGTATCCAGCACGAAATCGATCACCTGGACGGTATCCTGTTCATCGATCATCTGTCGCCGATCAAGCGCAAGATGTTGTTGAGCAAGTGGAAGAAGCGTCTGAAGGAGGAAAGTCGGCGGTGAGGGTCGTGTTCTGGGGAACGCCCCAGCTCGCGGACACCACGCTGCGCGCACTCATCGATTCCGGCCGTGATGTCGTTGGGGTGGTGACCCAGCCCGACCGTCCAGCCGGGCGTGGCCGGAAGACGCAGCCGCCGCCCGTGAAGCTGACGGCGCAGGAAGAAGGTATCCCGGTGTTGCAGCCGGAGAAGCCGTGGGGCGAGGAGTTCATGGCGGACTTCGGCGCCCTTGCGCCCGACATAACGGTTGTCGCTGCCTACGGTCACATACTGAAACCGGAGGTTCTCCAGCTACCACCACTCGGGTCGTTCAACGTGCACGCGTCACTTCTGCCGAAGCTGCGTGGTGCGGCGCCGGTGAACTGGGCGATCATTCGGGGCCACGCCGAGACGGGCGTGACGATCATGCGGATGGTCGAGAAGCTCGACGCCGGCCCGATGATCCTGCGGGCGCACCTCGAGATCGCCAGCCACACGACGGCTGGCGCGCTTTACGCTGAGCTGGCAGAGCTGGGCGCCCGGACATTGCTCGAGGCGCTGGCGCTCATCGAGGCGGGGGAGGCGGTGGAAGAGGTGCAGGACGAGGCGGAGGCGACCTACGCGCCCAAGCTGAGCGCCGACGATGTCAAGCTCGACTGGTCGCTGACCGCAAAGGAACTCGATCGCTGGATCCGCGGCTGCGATCCCGTGCCCGGTTGTTGGACCGAGTTGGACGGTGCCCGCGTTCGCATCTTCGGGCCTCAAACCACCGACGAGACCGCCACTGCGGAGCCGGGCGTCGTCGTATCCGCCGACCCGCGAGCCGGCCTGGTGGTGGCCACGGGTTCGGGCGTGCTCCGCGTGGGAGAGGTACAGCCGGCGGGAAAGCGGCGGATGGAGGCGGTAGAATGGATACGCGGCCGCGGAGTGACGGAGGGCGCGCGGTTCGGCTGAGCCGACGTCTCCCGCGGCTCTTCCTCGTGACGAACGACGATGTCGTTGAGGACTCGGCCTTCGTCGAGCGGGCGGCGTCGGCGCTCGTTGCAGGTGGCCGGGATTGCGCGCTGCAGCTACGCGCACACCGAGCCACGGGCGGTCGACTGTTCCAGCTTGCCCGGCAGCTGAAAGCTGCCGCCGAGAGCGCGGGAGCCACTCTGTGGCTGAACGATCGCATCGACGTAGCGTTGGCTGCCCATGCAGACGGTGTCCAGCTTGGCACCCGGAGCCTGAAGGTCGCGCTAGCGCGCCGCCTGCTGGGGTCGTCCTATTGGATCGGCGCGTCGGTGCACAGCCCGGCGGAAGCGAGGGAGGGGTTGGCGCGCGGCGCGGATGTGGCCGTGCTCGGCAACGTCTACGCGACGGCGTCGCATCCCGGTCGGCCGCCGCTCGGGTTAGAAGCGCTGCGGCAGGCTGCGGTGAGTCGACCGATCGTGGCGATCGGGGGTATCACCCCGGAAAGGGTCGCAGAGGTCATAGGGAGGGGCGCCTGGGGCGTCGCCGTGTTGAGCGGAGTCTGGCAGGTGCTTGACACCGCTGAGGCGGTGCGGCGCTATCGGCAGGCGTTGGCGGATGCTGTGCGTAGGCCCAACTCGGACTAGGCGGTCGAGACAGTGACTGAAGCATCGAGCGGTGGGACGATCGTCGTTACCTTGAACGGCGATGAGCGTGATGTCCCGGCGGGTCTCACGGTGAGTGGCCTGCTGGCGCATCTCGGCCTTCACGAGCGGCTGGTGGTCGTGGAACTCAACCGGGAAATCTTGCGGCGCGATCGGTACGCTGAAGCTCCAGTCAACGCCGGCGACACGATCGAGCTGGTGCAGTTCGTGGGTGGCGGGTGACGGGTGGGCTGAGAATCGAGGGAGGAAGATCCGGATGACGGTTGCTGAGATGCTCGAGAAGATTGACGAGCCGTTGGAGCTCGCCGGGCGGAAGTTCCGGTCGCGGCTGATCCTCGGTACCGGCAAGTACAAGGACAACGAGACGATGGTCAGGGCGATCGAGGCCTCCGGCACCGAGATAATCACGGTGGCGGTCCGTCGTGTGGACCTCGATCGCACCAAGGAGGAGGGGATCCTCTACCATCTCGATCCGGACAAGTGGGCGCTTTTGCCCAACACGGCGGGTTGCTACAACGCCGATGACGCTGTTCGCTACGCCGGGCTGGGGCGCGCGGCGGGTTTCGGCGACTGGATCAAGCTGGAGGTCATCGGTGATCAAGAGACGCTGCTGCCCGACGTCGAAGGTCTGCTGGAGGCGGCGGGCACGCTGGTGGCCAACGGGTTCAAGGTTCTGGCCTATACGAATGAGGATCTAATCACGGCGCTCAAGCTCGAGCAGGCGGGCGTCGCCGCGGTGATGCCTCTCGCTTCGCCGATCGGCAGCGGGCTCGGCCTACTCAACCCCTTCAACGTTCGGCTGATCAAGAGCCGAGTGAGTGTGCCGGTCATCGTTGATGCCGGTGTGGGGACGGCCTCCGATGCCTGTGTGACCATGGAACAAGGTGTCGACGGGATTCTCATGAATACCGCCGTCGCGGCGGCCAAGGATCCCGTCCGCATGGCCCTAGCGATGAGGTACGCGACCGAGTCGGGGAGACTGGCTTACCTGGCGGGTCGAATGCCTAAGCGCGAGCAGGCCACGCCATCTAGCCCCACGGCGGGTATGCTCGACTGAGGACCGAAGCTGACTAAAACAGCGAGAGTGGCTCCGGCGCGCTCGGCGGCTCTGGAAGTCCTGCGTGCCGTGCGCCGCGGCGTCCTGGCTGATCGCGCTTTCGAAAGCTGCGTCGACGGCTTGGGGGAGGCGGACCGCCGTCTGACCCAGGAGCTGGCCTACGGGGTGCTGCGCTTGCGCGGGCGCCTCGATCACCTGCTCGCCCCACTCGTCAAGGGCGGCTTGGGGCGACTGGACAGCGATGTCGTAGACATCATCAGGTTGGGCGTGTACCAGCTGCTGGAGCTCGATCGCGTGCCGGCGTACGCCGCTGTCTCGGACGCGGTGGAGTTGGCAAAGGCCAGCGCCGGTCGGGGTGCTGGCTCGCTGACGAATGCAGTGCTGCGCCGCGTTAACCGACAGTACGCCGATGGGTTCCGTTTTCCAGAGCGGGAAAGCGACCCTGTCGGCTACTTCGCGACCTGGGGCTCGCACCCCCGCTGGTTGGTGGAGCGCTGGCTGGCGCGAGCGCCGCTCGATGAGGTCGAGCAGCTCGTGGAGTACAACAACACTCGGCCGGCGGTTCACCTGTCGGTAGTCGATCGGCCGGAGGAAGCGCTCCGGCGGCTGCGGGGGGTTGGGATCCGGGCCGACCCGGTTCCGCAGGCCCCAAGCTCGCTGCGGATTGACGCGAGTGAGCTGCGGCGGGCCTTGGATCTGGTACAGGCAATCGTGCAAGATCCTGGAGCGGCGGCGGTACTCGAGTACATGGCACTAGACCCGGGTAGTCGTGTCGTCGATCTTTGTGCGGCACCCGGCGGCAAGGCGGCGCTACTGGCGGCGCGCGGCCATCAGGTCTTGGCCTTCGATGTCGCCGCTCCCCGGCTCGCCCGGATCTTGGAGACGAGGTCCCGCCTCGCGTTGTCGCAGCTGCGCGTTGTGCGGGCGGACTCGACCCGGCCGCCGCTCTCCGGTGCGGAGGTCCTCCTCCTCGACGCGCCGTGTACGGGGACCGGGACGCTTGCCCGGCATCCCGATGGGCGGTGGCGGCTACAGGTTGGGGACCTCGAGAGTTTGACCGGCCTGCAACAGCGCCTGCTCGAGGCTGCCGCACAAGCGTTGGCACCGGGCGGGTTGCTGGTTTATGCGACCTGTTCGCTGGAACCTGAGGAGAACGAGGAGCAGGTTGAGGCGTTCTTGAAAAGGCACGTGGACTTTGGACTGGAGGCGCCGGCAGGGGGCCGTCTGAGCTCGGATTTCCTCGGCGCTGAGGGTGAGTTGCGGATACTGCCGCAACGACATGGTATGGATGGAACATATGCGGCACGACTCCGACATCGACTGGGCTGAGACTGACCCTGCCGAGCGCGGTGTGACAGGATGGCGGCTGTGGGTGACGTCTCCGCGTCACCTGGTCGTGACAATCGCAGGTGCGGTTATGTTCGGTCTGTTGCTCGGGTATCTCGTGGCGGTGCTCTTCGTCTTCCCGCCGCACAACGTGGCCGCGGATCTGAGGCGCGTGCCTGATCTCGTTGGGCGGCCCGTCGAGGAGGCGCGCCGGCGGACCGAGCGAGAGGATCTCGCTTTGGAGGAGGCCCTTGCCATCCATCATGCCCAGCCGCTGGGAACCGTAGTTGCCCAGGAGCCGCTGGCCGGTCAGATGGCGCGACCGGGATCAGCCCTGCGGGTCACAACCAGCCTCGGACCACCGGAGCGACCCGTGCCCGACGTCGTGGGGTTGAGCCGCGAGCAGGCGGAGATGATCCTGCTGCAGGCGGGTTTCGAGGTCGAGGTGACGCGGCTGGACGCGAGCGCCGATGTGGGGCAGGTGGTTGGCGTGCGGCCCGCGCCCGGTACGCCGGTCGTCCTTCCGGGTACGGTGCGTCTTCTGGTGAGTGCCGGGGCGAGCAGCGTGCAGATACCCGATCTGGCGATGCAGTCGGTGGCGGAAGCGGAAGCCACGCTGCGACGGCTGGGGTTGCGGCTCGGCGAGGTGTTGGAGGACTCGGCCAGCCTGGCGGCGCCGGGCACGGTTTTGGGCCAGTCGCCGGTGGCCGGCGAGCAGGTGGCGCGAGGCGCACGCGTTTCTGTCACCGTGGCCATCGCCCCGCCGCCGGCAGTGGACTCGACGACGCCGCCCGACACAGCGAGCGTTCGAGCTGACACGACGATGACGAGTGGGAGCAACGAATGAGCGATCCTAGCCTTGGTTCGGGTTTCAGATCGGCGGCTGGCATAGCGCTGTGCGCTGCCACACTCGGCGGCCTGGCGGCGCTGGGCTGCACGGGCGACGCCCGCGGCGTTGAGGTCGGTGACCAGGTCCCGGAGTACAGCGCGCCGAGCTTGACCGGCGAAGAGGTCGCGTTTGCAGACCATCTGGGCGAAGTCGTGCTGATCAATGTCTGGGCAACGTGGTGCGGACCTTGCCGGGTAGAGATGCCTCCGATCCAGAACATCTACAGCCGTTTCAACGAGCAGGGCTTTACGGTTCTCGCTGTCTCGATCGACACCGGACCAGGTTATAGAGAGAAAGTGGACGAGTTCGTTCGCGAGTTCGAGCTCGATTTCCCCATACTCCTCGACCCCGAGAGCCGGATCGGCCGTGTCCTGCAGACGGTCGGCGTTCCGGAGACCTTCGTCCTCGATCGCGAGGGCCGGATCATCAAGCGATTGATTGGGGCTACCGACTGGGACTCCGAGGCGAATCAAGCCTTGATCAGAGAGCTACTCAGGATGTGACGATGGCAGACTGGCGTACAAACCTGAAGCGGAACTGGCTGTACATGCTCACAGCCGTTCTCCTCTCGCTCTTCCTCTGGGTTGCCGTGAGCGCCGACCGGGTGGATGAGCGGCCCTATTCCGCCGACCTCCTGATCGTCAACAGCGACCGGCGCTACGTGGAAACGAGTCGCGAGCCGAGCATACAGGAAGTGACGGTCGATTTCACCGGTCGCGTCGGCGAGCTGGCGCGGTTGGCGGTCGCTCGTCCCCAGCTTCTCGTCACCATCGATAGCGTAGACTCCAATTTGCTGGAGGTCCGCCTCACTTCGGACATGGTGACGGGTAGAGGTGGCGCGCCGCTGGAAGGAGTAAGCGCGATCCGCGTGCAGCCCGATCGCTTCCTCCTCCATTTCCAGCTCAGGGGCACCAAGACCGTGCCCGTCGTACCGGACATGTCGCGCCTCAGCCTCGAGGAGGGCTACGTGATGTCTGACTCGGTGCGCGTCGAGCCCGACATGGTCGCGCTCGACGGGCCGGAGGACATAGTGAGTGCCATCGAGTCTGTCGCCACCGCGCCAGTGCCCGGCACCGAGATGCGTGAGTCGACCAGCGTTGATGTGCCGCTCGTGTTGGACGATCCCAGTGCGCTCGTGGGGCTCTCGGCCACCAGCGTGAGCGTGACGGTTTCGGTCGAACGATTGGCTGAAAGGGTCTTCCCGGGTATCCCGTTGGTCGTCAGCGGCGCGGACGTGGAAGGCTTGAGGGTCGAACCGTCGCTGGTCGACGTCCGGCTCTCAGGACCGCGGAGCGCCGTGGAGGCGGTCCGGGCCGAGGCGCTATCGCCGCACGTCGAGCTGCGTGGCTCCGCCGACCTGGGTCAGCCCCTGCCGATCCTACTCCCCCCGCCGGCCCCGTTCATCACAGTCATCGTCGATCCGGACTCGGCTCGGGTCGTGGCGGAGTCCGGTGGCTGATCGTAAGAGCGGCGTATTCGGCGATAGGACAGACGCGTGAGTGGGCGAACCATCCTCGCAGTCGAGACTTCGTGTGACGACACGTCTGCCGCGGTACTGCGCGGTGAGCGCGAGCTACTGGGGCATGTCATCGCGACGCAAGATATGCACGGCGGCTTTGGCGGCGTCGTCCCCGAGGTCGCATCACGGGCTCAGTTGGCTGTGATCGGCCGAATCGTCGCCCAGGCGGTGGACCAGGCGGCCATCCGAATGGACGAGTTGGATGCCCTGGCGGTCACGGCGGGACCGGGCCTCATCGGCTCCCTCTTGGTAGGCCTCAACTGGGTGAAGGCTGCCGCGTACGCGCTGGGCAGACCGTTCATAGGCATCCACCACATGGAGGCGCACCTATTCGCCTCGGCCCTGGAGGACGAGAGAGCGCAACCGCCGTTCGTCGCGCTGCTCGTATCCGGTGGCCACACCCTGCTGCTCCATGCCGAGAGCTGGGGGCGCTACCATATGCTCGGCGGTACGCGGGACGACGCCGCCGGCGAGGCCTTCGACAAGGTGGCGCGACTGCTGGATCTGGGCTATCCTGGCGGCCCGGCGATCGAGCGGCTGGCCAAGCAGGGCAAGCCGGCCCGCCACCCGCTTCCCGTACCGATGGTCCGTCCCGGCCAGCGCGAGGGTAGCGAGGACTACTTCGATATGTCGTTCAGCGGCCTGAAGACTGCGGTGCTGATGCGGGTACGGGAGCTAGAGAAGGCGGGCAGCCTCGACGAGGAGGTTCCGCACCTGGCGGCTGCGTTTCAGCAGGCGGCCGTCGAGCAGCTCACCGAGAAGACGCTGCGCGCGGTCCGGGCTACAGGTTGCCAGCGGGTGGTCCTCGGAGGAGGCGTCGCCAGGAACGCAGCGCTGGCCGATAGCATTCGCTCGCGGCTGGGGCCCGACGCTCTCGTCTTTGTACCTTCGTCGAGGCTCGCGACCGACAACGCAGCGATGGTGGCGCGGGCGGCGGCTTTCCGGTTGGGCCGTGGCGAGCAGGACGGATATGACCTCAACGCGCGGGCGGATCTGCCGATGCCGGGGGTCCTCTGAGCGTGATGCTGTGTATGGAGAGGAACTAGTAAATGTACCCGATACTCTTCGAGTTCAAGGGAATAGAGATCACGACGTTCGGCCTGATGCTGGGACTAGGCTTCCTGGCAGCCGGTTGGATCGGCACCTTCTTTTTCGAGGACAAAGAATATGAGAAGGATGCCTCGTGGACCGTCCTGATGGGCGCCTTGATCGGAGGCATCATCGGCGCGAAGCTCTACTACGCTTTCCTCAACTGGCCGCTCCTTGTCCGCGACCCGCTCGGCACGCTCTTCTCGCGCGCCGGCCTCGTCTGGTATGGTGGCCTGATTGGAGGCACGATTGGCGTAATACTCGTCGCGCGTAGGGCGAAGTTCCCTGTCCCTATCGTCGCCGACGCTGCCGCTCTCATGTTGTCTATCGGGTACGCGGTCGGGCGCATCGGTTGCTTCCTGGTAGGCGACGACTACGGGCGGGCCACGGATAGCTGGATCGGTGTCGCATTCCCCAAGGGCTCGCCGCCGAGCACGGCTGGCAATCTGCGCGACAGCTTCGGCGTAGGCGTGCCGGAGAGCGTTCCGGATTGGGAGGTGCTGCGGGTACACCCGACCCAGCTCTACGAGACGACGATCATGTTGATCGTCCTCGCTGTGCTCTGGCGGCTGCGTCGGCACCCGCACCGCGCCGGCTGGCTATTCATGCTCTACCTGGTGCTGGCTGGCCTGGAACGGGCGTTCGTCGAGATCTTCCGTGCCAAGGACGATCGATTCTTCGGCCCGCTCACCCTCGCTCAGGTGATCAGCCTGGTGATCATCGCAGCGGGCGCCTACGGGCTCGTCCTGCTGAGGCGCAGCCGGGGCGAGGCGGCGCCGGCGTCGTAGCCGTTCGGAGGTAGGAAAGCTTGGCAACGCTGCTCCACCTCTCAGATCTGCATTTCGGCAAGGCCTTCCGGCCGGACGTGGCCGAGGTGGTTGTCGAGCAGGCCCGGGACCTCGTGCCGGATGTCGTCGTCGTATCGGGCGACCTGACTCAGCGCGCCAAGGCGGTGGAGTTCGAGGCGGCCGCGGAGTATCTGGAACGTTTCGCCGCGCCTGTGGTGGTTACGCCGGGCAATCACGACGTCCCGTTCTACCGGTTCTGGGAACGAGTCTTTTTCCCGTACGCCAACTACCACCGATTTATCTGCGACGAGCTCAACACGGTCACCGACGTAGCCGGGCTGAGGATCGTTGCGCTCAACTCGAGCAGGCGAGCGACGCTGACTAACGGCCGAATCCGTCGCTCGCAGCTCGCTTTCGCCAGTCGTGCGTTCGACGGTGCAGACGATTCGCTCGCCCGGATCGTCGTGACCCATCATCATCTGGCGCCGCCGCCCGACTTTGTCGGCGGCAACGTGATGCCCTTCGCGCGGCGCGCGCTGCGGCGATTCACCGAACACGACGTCGATCTCATTCTCGCCGGCCACATGCACCGCTCCTACATCGGCAGCTCGCTCGATTTCTTTCCGGGCGACCTGCAACGCCGCGGGATCGCCATCGTCCAATGCGGCACGACTACCTCGAGCCGTGGTCGCGGCCGCGAGCGGTTCAAGAATACGTTGAACCTGATACAGATCGACGACCACGAGATCCGCGTCGCACATCACGCTTGGGTCGGCGACCTCGCTCGATTCATGCCGATGAGCAAACATGTCTTCCCGCGCGGTACCAAGGGTTACTTCGATGTCGCCAGCGGACCGGGGATTGGCGCCGAGCGCAGCTCGGTCGCCTGACGCCACCCGGCTGGGCATTCGCTTCGCAGCCCTCCTCGCCGTCGCAGCCGGCTTGCTGGCAGCGGCCCCTGCCATAGCACAGGTGGCCGCCCGCGACACGCTTCCCATCGTTCGTAACCTCCGCTTCAGCGGCAACGATGCGTTCAGTGACAGTGAGATCGAACGGGCGATAGCCACCCGGGACAGTGGCTGTAAATCGGTGCTGCTCAGCCCACTCTGCTGGATCGGGTTGGACGTGTTTATCCGGACGGAGCAACTCGACCGGCGCGAGCTGAGGACCGACATCGCCCGCATAAGGGTCTTCTACTACCGGCGCGGTTTTCGGAGCGCCCAGGTCGATACGACAGTTGTCCGCCACAACGGCTTCGTCGACGTCACCTTCCGTATCGATGAGGGTGAGCCCGTCACAGTGCGCGATCTGCAGGTTAGCGGGCTCGATGACGTAGGCGAAGCCGACGCCATCACATCGGATCTCGATTTGAAGGCGGAGCGGCCATTCAGCGAAGTCGACCTTACGGCGTCGCGGGAACGGATCGAGCGAGAACTGCGAAAGCGTGGATACGCTGATGCGGTGGTGCTGGTCGAAGCGACCATCCCGAGCACCGACACGCTGGGGGCGTTTGTCGTGCTCCAGGCGGTGCCCGGCCCGCGGTCGCGGATTGGTGCGATTGAGGTGATCGGAACCGTGGAGATCGATCCCGAAGACGTGAGACGGCTGCTGACGTTTCGGACCGGCGACCTGTACGACGAAGACGAGATCGTTCGTAGTCAGCGCACGCTCTACTCCCTGGTGCTGTTCGACTACGTAGCCATTACGCGACGGCCGACGAGCCCGGACTCGACCATAGACATCCAGGTACAGGTCAACGAGGCGCGGATGCGTGGGGTCCAGTTTGGGTTCGGGTTATCGACGACCGAGTGTTTACAGGTCGAAGCCGGTTGGAGTCATCGCAATTTCTTCGGCGGGACACGCACTCTCGAGCTGAGCGGCGTCCTCTCGAACCTCGGTACCGCCACCCTGGCCCGGCAATTCCCTTGTACGCAGGCCGGTGTCGAGCGCGAGAGCGAGCTCGAGACCAATCCGTACAACAAGGTCAACTGGAGGCTGAGGGCCGATTTCCGGCAACCGTGGTTCCTGGGCACGGAGAACTGGCTGCACCTTGGTGTCTTCGGCGAAAGACAGAGTCTGCCCGGGATCTACGCGCGTGTCAGCTACGGGGGCGACGTAAGGCTGAGCCGGGAGATCTCTCCCGGGACCGCTCTGATTGGAACGTATCGTGCCGGACGCGACAGCCTGGAGGAGGGGAGTGCCGACTTCCTGTTCTGCGCCAACTTCCTAATATGTCGCCCGGAAGACATCGCGGTGCTCGAGCAACCGCGCTGGCTCTCGTGGTTCGCCGTTACCGTCGCCCAGAGTAGAACCGACGTCGTCCTCAACCCGACGCGCGGTTACCGGTTCACGATCGAGGGTGAGACTGCATCCCGACTCACGGGTTCAGAGTGGGCCTACTACAGGGCACAGGGCGAGTTCAGCTGGTTCCAGCGTCTCGGCCGCAACGTTCTGGCGCTGCGAGTGCGAGGCGGTCTGGTGCGTCCCATCGGCTCGGGCCTCGAGGGTGTGGAGCTCAGCATCGCCACCGACACATCAACCGCCGAGCCGGTGACCCACCCGTTGAAGCGGCAGTACGCGGGGGGGGCTTTTACCGTTCGTGGGTTCGGGCAGAACCTGCTGGGGCCGCTGGTCTTGCTTGCGCGCCGCGAGGACCTGCAGGCCTGCAATCCCGACGACCCGCTGGTGACAGAACGGAATACGTGGGTCTGCGACCCCGAGGCTGCGGGGCTGACCTCGAGTCGGGTCTTTCCGCGGCCGGTGGGGGGTGAGAACTCGCTGGTGGCGAACCTCGAGCTTCGTTTTCCCTTCGCGGCCGGTCGCTGGATCTGGGTGGCGTTCGTCGACGTCGGCCGGGTCTGGAGCGCCGGTGCGGAGGTAAGCGGTGGGGACCGGATGGCCTGGTCGCCTGGCGTTGGGATCCGCTATCAGAGCCCTGTGGGACCTCTGCGCCTGGACATAGGTTACAATACAAGTAGCGCGGAGCGGTTCCCCGTGATCAGCGAGCTGGTGGACGAGAACGGACAGACATTCATCGTGCAACTGGGCGACGCGACCGACGAACCGAACCTTTTGACGTATGACCCGTATGAAGGTGAGGGCCTGCGGGGGTTCCTGAACCGGCTGCAGCTGCACTTCTCGATAGGACACGCGTTCTAGTGACCTGGAAAGAGCGACTGATCGGTATTCCGCTGGCCCTAGCCGGAGCGGTTCTGCTCGTGGCGACGGCCTCGGGCATGATGTTCACGCGTACCGACTGGGGTCGTGAACGTGTGCGCCAATTCGCGCTCGAGAAGCTCAATGAAGCGATCGCCGGTCGGGTGGAGATCAACGAGGTACTGGAGGGCGATCTGCTGCGGACGGTGCGGATGGCGGGTGTGCGGATCTTCGAGCCCGACGGCAGCGAATTCGCCCGCATAGATACCGTCGCGGTCCACTATCGCTGGTCCGACTTCCTTTTCGGCAACATCACGTTCCCCAAGGTCACTCTCATCGGCCCGGTCGCCAACCTGAGGACAACCCGCGGAGAGGGGTGGAACTTCGAGAGGTTGTTCGGCGGGCGGGAGGCCGGTCCGGCCGACAGCACAACCGCTCCCAGCGAGGGCGGCCGTGGGCGCAGAGTAGTGTTGCGTGAGGTCGATATAAGATCGGGCGACGTGACGCTCAGGTTCCCGTGGGATCCCAGGCCGGGCAGCGACCCGGATTCTTCCGCCTGGCACTTAGAAGAGGTGGATGGTAGGTGGGAGCGCGTCGTTAGGGTCGAGCGCCTCAATGCCAACCTACCCACGGCGCGGGTTGCAGCGCCCGAGGGGCAGAGCCGACTCTTCCAGGTCTCTCTGTTCAGCGGTGCCGCGACGGTTATCAGGGAGTCGTTCGAGGTAGAACAGTTGCGTGCCGACCTGGAGGTCGTGGGCGACACTCTGTTCTTCGATGTCTGGGAGGTCGACCTGCCCGACTCGCGGATATTCGGCGAGGGGTGGGTATCGCTTTCCGGAAAGCTCGAATACGACCTGGCGCTACGCGGCGACCCGGTAACCACGGCCGACCTCTGGTGGCTGATCCCGCAGTTGCCGCCCGGTGTCGCCAATCTGGATTTCCGCTACGCGAGTCTACCGGACGGCGTCCTTCTGGAGGCGCAGAACGCTCGCTGGGAATCGCCCGATGCCACGGCGTCCGGCAGATACGCGATGACACTTCGCGATCGGCCGGACGGCCTCGAGTTCGACGCTGTAGACCTCGAGGTGGAGCGAGTGCACAGTACGCTCATCGCCTCGCTCACCGGCTGGGAGCCTCCCCAGCACGGCGAACTGGCCGGCCGCGTTCGGCTCGCTGGCCCGCTCTCAGAGCTCGAGGTCGACGGGGACCTGAGGATCACGCCTGACGCGACGGGGGCGTCGTCTCACGTTATGGCGCTTGGGACTGTCCACGCCAACGGTGAGGTGCTGGGCGCCAGAGAGTTAGAAGTGCATTTCGATACCCTGCGGCTCGATATGGTCCGGGCATTCGTACCGGGACTGGCGGTGAGAGGGCAGGTCGCCGGCAGTGCTTCGGCGGATGGGCGACTGTCCGACGGGATGGCCGTCTCATTCGACATTGAACAGAGCGACGCCGAGCGAACATCGAACCTGCTCGCGGGACGCGCGACGATAACTGCGGATGGCTATGCGCCGCTGCTGCTCGACGCGCGGGTAAACGGCGAGCAGGTTTCACTCACGACGCTGGCGGAGTACTACCCGGCGATCCCGTTCCGCGGTGAATACAGGGGGGATTTCGTAGCCGTCGGTGCCCTCGACGATCTCCATGTCGAGGTCCGCTTGGGCGGTGCCGAAGATTCGCTAGCCGCGATCGCAGACCTGCAGCTGGCGGAGGATTTGCCGCGCTATAGTGGCTCGCTGCAGGGCTGGCGTGTCGGGCTTCCGGAATTCCGGCGCGGCCTGCCGCAGTCGGATCTCGACTTCAAGGTCGAGTTCCAGGGCGAGGGGATCGAACTGGCGGAACTAGCGGCGCGTGGTCGCGCGGATGTCTCCGCCTCGTTCGTCGGCGGCGTGCGCCTCGAGTCGGCGACCGTGGAACTGCGCGTGGCCGACGGGCGCCTGCTGGTCGACACGTCCGTCGTTGCCGCCGAGTTCGGGGAGCTGCACGCCTCGGGCGCCCTCAGCCTCTCGCCCGGGTTGATCGATAGCCTCCGCTTCGAGCTGCGGGCCGATAGTCTCGCTGCCCTAGACCCCCTGCTATTCCCTGCCTTCGATAGGCTACCGCTGCCGACGCTGGGGACCGGCGCAACGGGGACGGTGGCGCAGCCGGAAGATGTGCCGGGGCTCAAAGGTTCTGCTCGCGTGGTCGGCTGGCTCGTGCGCGACTCGGGCTACTTCGCAGTGCACGGCGCCGCCGAGGCCGAACGGGTCGCGTATCGCGACTTGCGGGCCGACAGCTTGCGAGTCGACGACTTCAACATCGGCGAGAACGCCGGGCACTTCGTCGCCGGAGGCGCCGTCTCGGCAAGTGGTGCAGCCTTCGGCGAGATACGGTTCGACTCTTTGGAGGCGCGCGGCAGCCTCAGCGATTCGCTGCTGAAGCTAGAGTTCGAGGTCGCCAAACCCAGTGCAACCGCTGCGGGCCGCGGCTGGGCCAGCCTGGGAAAGCTGGAGCAGACGATAGGCGTGGACTCCCTCTCCCTGGTTCTGAGGGGCACTCGCTGGGATCTAGTGGAGCCAGCGGAGTTCCAGTTCGAGGACTCGGGCGCCCTCGCTATCCGCGAGTTCGAGCTAACAGGCCTGTCGCGCAGGGTGTCGCTGCGCGGGGCGGTGGGAGTGTCCGGTCCGGTCTCTCTCGGCGCTGATGTCCTGGGTCTCGATCTGGCGAACCTGGCAGTGCTGTGGCCGGACAGCTTGGACGTCGCCGGCCAGGTGGATGTGCATCTGGAGCTCTCCGGAACAGTCCGCGACCCCAGCCTGCAGGGTAGCATCGAGGTGGCGGAAGGTAATCTGTTTGGGATCACGTTCTCCGACCTGCGGGGCACGTTCGGCTACGAAAGCGGTGAGCTGTTCACGGATGCCGCGATGTGGCAGGACACCAGGCAACAGGTCCGGCTGAGCGGCACGCTGCCGCTCGACCTGGAGCTGCCCAGCTTCCGCATCGAGGCGCCCGAGCGGCCAATCGATTTGGCTTTCGAGGGCGACAGTGTGCCGCTGACCCTCATGACATTGCTCACCGATCAGCTGACCGATATCCGTGGGCACGCTAGGGCTTCGGTTCACATCGGGGGGACACCAGAGGACATCGACCTTCAAGGTCCGCTGACGGTGGTGAATGGCGGCTTCCGCATCCCGAGGAGTGGGATCACCTACGAGGGGTTGGAAGGCGACCTACGGTTCGACGGTGTCCGGATGGAGCTCGATAGCGTATCGGTGTTCGCCGTGCAGGGGGGGCGCGGCACTCTGACCGGGTCGGTCAGCTTCGCCAACCTCGGCAATCCGGAGTTCGATCTTCGGTTGTACGCCGTGCAGCTGGCGGGCTACGACCAATTCGACGCAAGGATTGTCGCATCGGGCACTGTCACGCTGGAAGGCCCATATGACATGCCGCATATCGTGGGCGACCTGTCGGTGGTAAGCGGCGTGCTGTTCATCGAGGAGATCGGACGTCAGGCCGAGATCATCGACCCGTTCGAGGAGCTGAGAGGAAACCTGGCGTTGATCGACACGGTGTTTGCCCTGCAAACGACCTTGGGACGACGAACCGGTAACCGATTCCTCGACAACCTCGTTATCGATCTGAGCCTCAATTTGGAGCGCGATACGTGGTTGCGGTCTGAGGAGATGAACATCGAGATCGCTGGCCGATTAACGCTTCATCAGGATCGAGCGCAGGATATCCTGAGGATGAATGGGATGCTCCACGCGGTGCGCGGCGAGTACTGGTTCTTCAACAAGCGGTTCGCTGTTGTCGAGGGGACCATCGAGTTAGTCGGCGAGCCGGCCATGAACCCGAACTTGAGAATCGTCGCGCTGTACACGGTACGAACTCAGAAGCAACCGATAGACATAAGATTGGTGATAGGCGGAACACTCGAGGAGATGACGCTCGCCCTCGAGAGCGATGCACAGCCCCCCATCCCGGAATCGGACCTGCTCTCCTACCTCCTGTTCGGTAGGCCATCGTACGAGCTCACCCGCACCAGCGAGGAGAGCAACCTTCTGCGGGATGCCACGCGGGGCGTACCTCAAGCGTTCGTCGGCTACGCACTCGGTTCGCTGCTCGTCGGCGAATCGTTCATCTCCTACGTCGAGGTGAGTCGTAATCCGATCACCCCGGACGCCGAGGGCGAATACCGTAGCGGGACCGGCCCGGCGCTGGCCGCCACCCAGGTGGAGGTGGGCTGGTACCTGGCGCCTACCGTCTTCGTCAGCGTCGCCCAGCACCTGGTAGGCGCCGTGCGGCCGACGGTGCGGCTCGAGTGGCGGCTCGATGACAGGTTCACGCTGCGCGGCGTCACCGAGCCGCGCTTCGGGCGCGAGGGGACGCTCTTCTACGGTGGACCGGGCACCGATCTGGAGCAGTCGATTGGCCTCTTCCTCTTCTACGGCTGGGCGTACTGACCGGTAATCGGTAGACAGTGGTCGGTAGCCGGTAAGGCCGAACGTACCGCGTCGCTCACCCCATGGGTCCTGACAAGCCCCACTGACCACCGACTACCGGCCACCGGTCCCTGGAACCCCTCCTCACTCAGGTGTACCTTTCTAGGTCCTTCGTAAGACGAGTGACCGACAGGGCGGGCTGCCAACCTCGCCCGGGAGCGAAGTATGGGGAACTACGCCAAAATCTTCGGCCTCATGGCGGCGCTTACCGCTTTGGTTCTCGGCATTGCCTACTCGGCCGGCGGACCCGATGCCTTGGTGCCGGCTCTGGTATTTGTGGGGCTATTCAACTTCGGGATGTACTGGTTCAGTGACTCGGCAGTCCTGCGCATGTATCGGGCCCGGGTCATCGAGCCAGCTGAGCAGCCGGCGCTCTACGAGATGGTCGACCGGCTGCGCCAGCGTGCGGGGTTGCCGATGCCAAAGGTCGCTATCGCGCCCAGCCAGCAGCCCAACGCGTTTGCCACGGGACGCAACCCGCAGCGCGCTGTTGTCTGTTTCACTGAGGGCGTACTCGGGGGGCTGAGCCGCGAGGAACTGGAGGGGGTCGCAGCGCATGAGCTAGCCCACATCAAGAACCGCGACATGCTTACGAACACGGTAGCCGCGACCATGGCAGGCGCCGTGATGATCTTGGCGCGGTTCGCGTTCTTCTTTGGCGGCCGGGACCGCAACGCCGTCGCCGGCCTTGCCATGCTGATCCTGGCCCCGCTCGCCGCCTTCCTTGTGCAGATGGCGATCAGCCGCCAGATGGAATTCCGCGCCGACCGTGTCGGTGCCGAGATCGCCGGCACGCCGCGCGGTCTGGCCCAGGCTCTGCTGAGATTGGAGAGCCTGGCACACCGTATCCCGATGGACGTCAGTCCGTCGGCGGCACATGTTTGTATCGTTAACCCCCTCCGTCGAGGTGGGCTGACGCGACTTTTCACGACCCACCCCCCGGTGGAAGAGCGCGTGGCGCGCTTGGACGAGCTGGCGCGCGCCCCTGCATAGAGAACCGATGGGCGGATCCGCGACGGGCGGTCTCTTTGTGATCCACAACCCGGCGGCGGGGCCGACAGAGGCCGAGCGCCTGCAGCGCCGGGTCGAGACCGCGCTCGCCCAGCGCCAGGTACCCTATGAGTACGCCCGCACCGAAGCGCCAGGTCACGCTCGCCAGCTCGCCATGGCGGCGCTCGCCAGCGGTTACTGTCGCGTGCTCGTTGCCGGTGGTGACGGCACAGTGCTCGAGGCGGTGTCGGCACTTGTGGACCGCGATCCCGCCTTGGCGCTACTGCCGGTCGGCACGGGCAACCAGCTGGCAGCGAACCTCGGCGTCCCAAGTAGCGTGGGAGCTGCGCTCGACGTCGCGCTGGCAGGGAACGTGCGGCAGATCGACGTGGGGATGATGGATGGGCAACCGTTCACGACCATCGCCGGTGCGGGGTTCGACGCCGAGGTCGTGCGCCCGCGGTCGGAGATCAAGAAGCGATTCGGCTACCTGGCCTACATACATGCGGCGACGGCGGCCGCCTTTGCGCCGCGCCCGTCGACCCTGCGTATCACCGTCGACGGCGAGCAACACGTTATCGACGGCATCGGAGTCGAGGTAGCCAACATGCCGGGCCTGACTGCACCGATGCTGAGGCGGCCCGTCGATCTCGTCCCGGACGGACGGCCTGACGACGGTTTGCTCGACGTCTGCGTGTTGGCGGTCACGACGACCCGCGATTTCCTGTCGGCGATGTGGTCGATCATCGCGCGGCGCTTCGGGCGGAATCCGCGGCTGCGCTACTTCCGGGGACGTGAGGTTCTCGTCGAAGCGGATCCCCCACTGCCCGTACAGATCGATGGCGAGCGGCTGGAGAGGACGACGCCGTTCGCAGCAAGCATCCGCCCCCGAGCACTGAAAGTCCTCGTTCCTATCGACTAGAGAGGTGTGGGTAAAGCCCTGATGCACGGCGAGTTCCTGGTCGTCCGCGGCGCGCGAGAGCATAACCTCAGGAACATCGACGTCCGGGTCCCCCGAAACGAGCTCACGGTTATCACCGGGCTCTCGGGGTCCGGGAAGTCGAGTCTCGCGTTCGATACGATCTACGCGGAGGGCCAGCGTCGATATGTCGAGTCGCTGTCCGCCTACGCCCGTCAGTTCCTGGGGCTCATGGAGAAGCCGGATGTCGACTCGATCGAGGGCCTTTCGCCGGCCATCTCTATCGAGCAGAAGACGGCAGGTCGGAATCCCCGCTCCACGGTCGGTACGATCACCGAGATCTACGACTACCTGCGATTGTTGTGGGCGCGGTGCGGAACGCCTCATTGCCCCTCCTGCTCGAAACCGGTCCGCCGTCAGACGCCGGAGCAGGTGGCGGATGCAGTCCTGGAATGGCCGGAGAAGACTCGGATCGAGGTGCTCGCCCCACTCGTCAGGGGTAGGAAGGGCGAGTTCAGGGATCTATTCGAGCGGGCACGCAAGGACGGTTTCGTGCGCGTCCGCGTCGACGGCGACACCTACGATCTGAACGACCCGCCGAAGCTGAACCGCCGGGTGAACCACGACATCGCGATTGTCGTCGACCGGCTGAGCGTGCGGGCCGGTGATAGAGGCCGGTTGACCGACTCGATCGAGATCGCGCTGCGTAGTGCCGACGGTGTAGTGCAGATCGATCGCTATGCCGATGGCGGCGAGTCCGAGAGCCAGCTGTTCAGCGAGCGCTACGCATGTCCCGACTGTGGCATAAACCTCCCCGAGCTCGAGCCGCGCCAATTTTCGTTCAACTCGCCGTACGGCGCCTGCCCGGCTTGCGGTGGCCTCGGCGTGCGGAAGGTGGCGAACCCCGATCTGATGCTCGCCGACTCGAGGCTCTCGTTGCTCGAGGGTGTCCTCATTCCCTGGGGCTCGCCGGTCGGGTACCTGCGCAAGCGTGTGATCGGACCTCTGGCACGCAGGCACGGTGTTGGATCGAACACGCCTTGGTCCGATCTGCCGGAGGCGATGCGGAATGAGGTCCTGTTCGGGTTGGAACACCTCGAGTGGGAGGGTGCGTTGGCTCGCCTCGAGCGCCGTTACCACGAGACGACCAGCGACCGGCTTCGGGCCCGGTTATCGGAGTTCATGTCTGACGCCGTCTGTTCCGACTGCGGCGGCGCCCGGCTTCGTGGCGAAGCGCTGGCGGTCACGTTCGATGGCGTGTCGATTGGTGAGATCGTCGGTATGACGGCGGGCCGCGTGTGGGAGTTCTTCGCCGCCAGGCGCTCATACTCCGATGACCCGGTCGCCGGACCGATCCTCAAGCAAATCCTCGAGCGACTTCAGTTCCTTCACGATGTGGGGGTCAGTTATCTGACGCTGGGCCGCAGTGCGGAGAGCCTGTCGGGCGGGGAGGCCCAGCGCATACGGCTGGCGACACAGATCGGCTCCAGGCTGGTGGGCGTGCTCTATATCCTCGACGAGCCCTCGATCGGCCTCCACCAGCGCGATAACGGGAAACTGTTGGATACCCTCGAGTCGCTCCGCGATCTCGGCAATACGGTCATCGTTGTAGAGCACGACGAGGCAACGATTCGACGTGCCGACCACGTAGTCGATTTGGGGCCCGGCGCCGGTCGCAGCGGCGGAGAGGTGGTAGTGCAGGGAACGCTCGAAGATGTATTGACGTGCCAGGACTCGTTGACCGGTGCATACCTGCGCGGCGAACACAAGATAGAAGTGCCCAAGAAGCGAAGGCCAGGATCCGGCGAGCAGCTAATCGTGCGCGGCGCACGCCAGTACAACCTCAAGAACATCGACGTAGGGTTCCCGATCGGTTGCTTCATCTGCGTGACGGGCGTGTCGGGCTCGGGAAAGTCGACGCTCGTCGAAGAGATCCTCTACCGTGAACTGGCGCGTAGACTCTATCGCTCACGACTCATCCCTGGCGACCACGGCGGCTTCGAGGGATTGGAGTACATCGACAAGGTCATCGACGTCGATCAGTCGCCGATCGGCAGAACGCCTCGATCCAATCCCGCGACCTACGCCGGCGTCTTCACACCGATCCGCCAACTGTTTGCCCAGCTACCCGAGTCACGGATGCGCGGCTACGAGCCGGGCCGTTTCAGCTTCAATGTGAAGGGCGGCCGCTGCGAGGCATGCCAGGGTGACGGCCTGGTGAAGATCGAAATGCATTTCCTGCCCGACGTCTACGTGCCGTGCGAGGTATGTCGCGGTCGACGCTACAATCGCGAGACGCTCGAGGTCTTCTATAAAGGCAAGAACGTCGCCGATGTCCTGGCGATGACAGTGGACGAAGCGCTCGAGTTCTTTGAGCCGATACCCACGGTGCGCCGCAAGCTGCAGACCCTGCGCGACGTCGGCTTGGGTTATCTGACGCTGGGTCAAAGCTCTACCACCCTCTCCGGTGGCGAAGCTCAGCGCGTCAAACTTGCCACCGAACTCTCCAAGGTGCAAACCGGCCGGACGCTCTACATACTGGATGAGCCGACCACCGGCCTGCACTTCGAGGACATCCGCATGTTGCTCGATGTGTTGCACCGGCTAGTCGACCACGGAAACACCGTGGTCGTCATCGAGCATCAGCTCGACGTCATCAAGACAGCGGACTGGGTGGTCGATCTGGGACCGGAGGGCGGCGATGAGGGCGGAGAGGTCGTGGCGGCGGGTACGCCGGAAGAGGTGGCGCGCGTTAAGGGGAGCTTCACGGGCCAGTACCTGAGGCCGCTACTCGATCGCAAGCGAAAGAAGCGACGGGAGGCCGAACATGTCGGAAGCTGAACATCGCCGCGAACCGAAGTACATATTCCGCTCCTTCGAGGCATATGTTCTCCCGCGCATGGCGGCAGCGTTGCCGAAGTGGGTGGTACCCGATCACATGACCGCACTCGGTGCCGTCTCGGCGGCCGCGATAGGCGTATGCTACGCCTTGTCCGGCCGTAGTCCGAACTTGCTCTGGGCCGCCAACTTCCTTTGGCTGGTGAACTGGGTCGGCGACAGCTTGGACGGAACATTGGCACGGGTCCGTCGTATCGAGCGGCCGCGCTACGGCTATTACCTGGACCATACCGTCGATATGTTTTCCGTCGCCTTCGTTTGTCTGGGGCTAGGTTTCTCACCCTACTTGCTGCTGTCCGTGGCGTTGATGATGCTGATCGCCTACTACCTGATGTCGATAAACGTCTATCTCGAGACGTTCGTGATGGGCTCATTCCAGTTCGGCTACGAGTACATCGGGCCTACCGAGGTTCGCGTGATCCTCATCCTAGCCGGTAGCGCCTTGGCTCTGGGTTTCGAACCGGTGCTCGAGCTTGGCAACGTGCCCTTCGGCACACTCGACTTCCTCACCCTAATCGGCATAGCCGTAATGCTGTTGATGCTGCTTCGCCGCATAGTCGCGAATCTGGGTAGCCTGGCGAAGCTGGAGCCGGCCAACGTCGTGAAGGAGCCGCCTGCGACGGGCGGTGGGCAGCAGGGTTGATGTCAGGGGCGCAGCACAGTAGCTGTCCGGGATGCAGGCTAGATTTGCCGGTCCGCGATGTAGCATGCGCCGAGTCGAGCGCCGAGCGCGCGGAAATCGTGCGTGAGTGGGCCAGCTCGGTGTGGGGTGCCTGGTCGAGATACCACGCCGGGGTCAGGCAGCTCGTCGAGCGTTTTCTCGGGCCGTAGTGGTTGTGGGGAAGTCTGTTGCACGGTCGTTGCTAGAACAGGAATGGTGAGAGCATGAAGAAAAGGGCAGTATCTTCGACGTTGGCGCTTGTTGTCGTAGTGTCGACGCTTTATGCGCACGAGCTGTTCATCAAGCTCGATACATACTTCCTCGAGCCAGACTCGGAAGTCCGGGTCCTGATATTGAACGGAACGTTCGCGCTTAGCGAGAACTCAATCACGGCGGACCGCGTGGTCGACATTTCACTGCTGGGTCCGGACGGAGTATCGCCGCTCGAGCCTGAAGCCTGGAATGCTGCAACGGATACGACCTACGTAACTTTGCAAACAGGGCCACCGGGCACATACGTGCTGGGAATCTCGACCGCCTCGCGGCTGATCGAGCTCGATGCGGAGTCTTTCAACGAGTATCTGGAGCACGACGGCATTCCTGACATCCTAGAGGCACGTCGGGCGACGGGTAAGCTGGGCGAAGATGCAGTCGAACGTTACTCCAAGCACGTGAAGGCGGTGTACCAGGTCGGGGGCACACGGACGAGTGGCTGGTCTCGTGCGTTGGGATACCCGGCGGAAGTCGTGCCGCTGGCAAACCCATACCGACTTGGCGTAGGTCAGGAATTCGCCGTTCGGTGCCTGGTAAGCGGCGAGCCCGCGGCCAACCAATTGGTAGTCGCGGGGGGTGAGCAGGAGGGCCAGGCGATCGAGGAACGTGAGGCGAGGACCGACGAGGAGGGTGTCGTGCGGTTCACACTTGAGCGAGCTGGTAAGTGGTACGTGAAATTCATCCACATGACTGAGACCGAAGAGGAAGGCGTAGACTACGAGTCCAATTGGGCCACGCTTACCTTCGAAGTGAGGTAGGTGGTCAGGCCTGAGGTGTGGCGACGATCAAAGCGAGACCATCTTCTCCGAGCTAGCGACGACAAACGGTGGAGGGAGTCATGGCTGCAAGAGGCAAAGCGGTAATCTTCGGTGTCCTGGTCTGGCTGATCCCTTTCGTCACAGCTCTTCTAATCTTCCCGCTCCGTGAGTTCGCCCGACCGCTGTTCGAGTCGATCATGCCCGTCGTCGTCACGGTCGCGACGGTTACCTTCGCGCTGCTCTACTTCCGCCGCGTGAGCACGAATCACTTGAAGGAGGGGGTGTCCCTGGGTGCTCTGTGGTATGCCATCAGCGTGGTAATCGATCTCCCACTGATGCTCACGGGTCCGATCGGTATGGGCTTTGGGGAGTACATGGCGGATATAGGGCTCACGTACCTCATCATCCCGACCGTCACAATCGGTCTCGGTTTGGCCTGTGGGCAGGTAGCAGCCACTGCCGGCCCTCTTGTGACCACAGATTAGGCGGGGTGCACTATTGTGATGACGTCATACAAATCCTTGCTCGAGGAGACGCTCGAGGGCTGGCACGACGTACGACAGGGGCTGATCGAAGAAGTCGAGAACATCCCTGATGATCGCTTTGACTTCCGGCCAGTGGCGGAGGTGATGAGCGTGACGGAGCTGGTCCAGCACATCCTCGAGGTGGCTCTGATGATGACGGGTGAACTGACCCGTACCGACACCGACTTTCACCGCGCCCCCTGGCCGGAGTTGCTCGATCTCTACGCCGCTCCGGTGAAGGCGGCTACCAGCAAGGCGGAGCTTCTGGATCGGCTGCGGACCACGATCGGCGAGGCGGAGCAGCGGTTTCTGGATGTAGGCGAGCTGCACATGCTGCAGTTGATCACACGCTTCGACGGCGAGCAGGGCACTCGGTTGGCCTGGCTGCAGCATGGGATCGCTCAGGAGATGTACCACCGCGGCCAACTCGTGCTGTACGAACGGTTGCTGGGGATCGAGCCGGCGCTCACCCGCAGAATCCGCTCAGCCTCGTGATAGGGGGCGCCATGCCTAAAGCAAGACCCTGTGATGTAGGGGCCGTGCCGTCGGTAGGGACGAAGTGAGCGAGGTACCGGAGGCACTGAGCTCGGCGCTGCTGGAACCGGGCTCTGAAGAGGCCAAGCCGGCGCTCGAGTAGCGCTGCAACGAAAGAGACCCAGAATGGAACAGACGAGTTCGAGGCTCACTGTGGCGGAGAGAACGCTTCTGGAACGCTGCTCCGACCTCGAGATTACCCGGCGAAGAGTCCGCCTCGTCGTGGTCAGCGGCCTGCTGCTCGCCGCCGCCCTCGTCGTTACGGCCCCGCTTATCGGATCATGGGAGTTCCTCCTCTTCTTCGCCGTGGCCTATATCCTCGTCACGACCTGGGAGCGGGTCGGATATGCGCGCACAATCATGGCCTACAAGGGCTTGGCCCTGAAGCTCGCCGCTCGGGCCGCTGCTATAGAAGGTGGCGAAGACGAGGGTCCCACGGTCTCTTGACACGCGCCGGGAAGGGCCCATAGGTTAGGGTCCCTTTCAGCTTCGGACATTCGAGGTCTTTAACCGCTGGGGTGAGGGAACTGCCGGCGTGGGGCTGGACTGTCGTGAGGTGGTGGGGTGGTACCTGGATCACCGGACAAAAAAACGTGAACATGCATCAAGGTAAGCCAATTAACAAGACAACGGGTGAAAACGCCGACTCTGGCCTAGCCCACCAGGTCGGCACAGTGGCAGCGATAGAAGCCAAGCGGAGGGGCTCGAAGGCGTGGCTATTTGGCGCCTATACCTTCCTGATCCTATGGGGGATGGCCTATTTGGTCCTGTTCTTCACGGACCGACTCCCCTTCTGATACCGCAATCCCTATGATCTCTGAGGAGGGATCTTGGGCGTAGGCTGGATCATCGTGGTCGTGGTGGCGGTGGTTCTGTTCGCCGTCGTCTTGTTGAGCCGCGGGCGTAAGGGGAGGGTGGCGCCGGAAGCGCCGGTAGAAGGCGGGGAGCCGGCTGAGGAGGAGGAGACGGCGGAGATCCCGGAGCTCCGCGCCCAAGTCTTGGCGCGTGGTGCGGAATCGGAGGCGGCTGTTGTAGCGGAGCCGGTGGTGCCTGAGCCGGTGGTCAAGCCGGAGCCAACGACGAAAGAGCTGCGCTCGCGGGTGGAGAAGCGGCTTTCGGAGTCGGAGCGTATGCTGGCCGAGCTTCGCAAGGCTGTCGAGCACGACGACGAGGTGGCGCAGCAGGTGGGCGCTGGGACGATGGAGATAGTGGAGGAGGGGCTACAAGAGGTCCGGTCGCTGGCCGAGCGCAAGAAATGGGGCCAGGCGAAGGACAAAGGCGAGGCCCTTCATGCGCAGCTCTCGCTGATGTTGCAGAGCACCCGCCGCGAGAAGGCTTCCTGACCTGGCCAATCAGCCGCAGCAGCCTAATATTCCCATAATGGCAGGACGACGCCTCGTGGGCTCGAGACTGCCTAAGAGGCGGAAACCCTCGGGTCGCTGGGGTCGTAGTCTGTGATGATGCCCTTGGTATACCTCGCGGCGCTGCTCTTAGCGGCTATGCTGGCGAAGATCGTGCTGGTCGATTCGCCGCTAGGCAAGGCACTAGGTGAAGCGGTGCGGAACCTGGTGCCACCGAGGGCGCCTAAGGGAGCGGTCTCGCAGGGCGAGCTGGACAGTCTGAGGCGTGATGTGGATGGGCTCCGCGATCAGCTGGAGCGAGTGGTCGAGGAGCAGGCTTTTCTGACAAGGCTGCTGGCGGAGCCCGAACAGATGAAACTGGGTCCGGGCGAGGCCGAGGACTCTGACAAGTGAACCTAGGCGGAGGCCGGGAATGGTCACGCGCGAGGATGTAGAAGGCTACCTACTCCGGTTGGAGCTGCCGTTCCAGGAGATCGAGGAGGGTCTTTGGGTCATCCGAGACGCCAAAGAATCGGCGCCGGTATTTCTGAACTACATGCCGCCGCTGCTCCTGGTGCGCGTCGAGGTTATGGATGCACCGGAGGACGAGGAGTTGCGGAACGGACTTTTCCGCGAGCTGCTCGAACTGAACGCAACCGACATGGTGCACGGTGCCTACGGCCTGGATGAGAACGAGATCGTGATGACCGACACGCTGCAACTGGCAGACCTCGACTTCAGCGAGCTCCAGGCTTCGCTGGAGAGCATCATGCTGGCTTTGCGGGGACACTACGAGACGTTGCTGCGTTACAGAAAGCCATAGAGAGAGAGCTATGAGTATCTGGAGCAGACTGTCCACGATGGTCCGGTCGAACTTGAACGACCTGATCGCTCGGGCCGAGAACCCCGAGAAGATGCTCAACCAGATCATCGACGATATGCGTTCGCAACTGGCGCAGGCGAAGCAGGAGGTCGCTGTCGCCATCGCCGACGAGCGAAAACTGCGGCGCCAGGTGCAGGACGAGCGGGACCAGACCGCAGATTGGGAACGGCGAGCGAAGCTGGCACTGCGCGAGGGGAGAGACGACTTGGCGCGGCAGGCCCTGCTGCGCAGCAAAGAGCACGGTGAGCATGCCGGCACGCTGGAGGAGCAGTGGCGAGGCCACGCTTCCGAGACGGAAAAATTGAAGGACACGCTGCGCCAGTTGAGCAGCAAGATAGAGGAGGCGAAGCGCAAGCGTAACCTTCTGATCGCTCGTCAGAAGCGCGCTGCGGCGCAAAAGCGCATTCACGAGACCCTGACCGGGCTCGCCGATCGTAGCTCGTTCGAGGCTTTCGACCGGATGGCCGAGCGCATCGAGGAGGTTGAGGTGCGGGCGTTGGCTGCTGCGGAGGTGGATGAGGAGTTGGGTGGGGACGACCTGGAGCGGCAGTTCAAGCGCCTCGAGGGCGGCGACATCGACGTGGAACGCCAGCTCGAGGCTCTAAAGGAAGAGATGGGCCTGCTACCGGCGGCGGCAGAAGAAGTCCACTCGGAGGGCGACGTCCGCGAAGCGGAGATCATCGAGGAAGAGCCCGAGCCCGAGGAGGAACAAACTGGCTGATTCGAATTCCGGTTTCAGCCCCCGTCAAGCCTACGGCGTACTGGCGACGACTGTCTTCGTCGTCCTCCTCCTCCTCTTCGTCAACAGCGTCGCCGATCTACTCTTACTTCTCTTCGTCGCCGCGCTGTTCGCTGTCTACCTCGGTGCGTTCACCGATCTAGTCACTGGGCGTTTCGCCGTAGCTCGCGGGTTCGGTGTCGTCCTCGCTCTGCTCGGTACGCTCCTTTTGATCGGGCTCGTAGGACTGCTGATCGTACCTCCGGTCGTCAATCAGTTCCAGGCCCTGCTCGGCGAGCTGCCGGGCCGGTTGGACGAAGTCCAGGAACAGCTCACACAGCTGGCTCAAGAGGAGGACAGTCTGCTGGGCCGACTGCTAGGCCCTCTAGGCGGGGGCGCAGAGGGCGGTGGTGATATCGGCGAGCGGGTGTTCGAGGAGGCCAGGGCCTTCTTCGGCGACGTCGTGCCGTACATCTTTTCCGGGATCGGTGTCGCTATTCACCTGGTGTCCGTGCTGATCATGGGCATCTACATGGCGGTGAAGCCGTCGGTCTACCGTGAAGGGCTCATCGCCATCACGCCGCCTGCCTACCGCGAGCTGGCGCGTGACATTCTCGCCGATCTGGGTCACACGATCAGGTCTTGGTTGGTGGGATTGGGGATCTCGATGGTGGTACTGGGCTCGCTGACCTGGGTCGGCCTCGTGCTGCTCGACGTTCCCTATTCCCTCGCCTTCGGTGTTTTCACTGGGATTGCAGTAATCGTCCCGTTCTTCGGGACCATCGTCTCGACGATATTGCCGGCCTTGTTCGTGATCGGCACGGGTGGTCTCACCAAGGCGCTGCTGGTGATCCTGCTGGGCGTGGTTGTCCACATTTTCGAGGCCAATGTCGTCGCGCCGATGGTGTTCGAGAAGCAGGTCGAGTTGCCGCCGGTGCTCACGATCCTGTCGGTTCTGGTTATGGCCAAGCTGTTGGGCGTCGTGGGCCTGCTGGTAGCGGTTCCGGTGCTGGCCAGCGCGATGGTGTTGGTGAGGCGGATCTTCGTGCACCGCATCCTGGAGGGGAAGGGCTTCCACAGAATTGTGAAGGACGCGCCCGCCATCATCAGTCTGCCCACGGGAGACGGCGTACTCGTGCACCCGTCGGCGTCTGAAGTGAGCATCCCGGCCTTTCTAGAAGGTTGATCCTCGGAATCGGAATAGACCTGGTCGAGACGCAGCGCGTACGACAGGCTCTTGCGCGTCACGGCGAGCGTGCGCGTCGGCGGCTGTTCAGCCAGCGCGAGCTTGCGGACTGCGACGGACGGGCGGATCCCGGCGAGTGCCTGGCAGCCCGCTTCGCTGCCAAGGAAGCGACTCTGAAGGCTCTGGGAACGGGGAAGCTCCCGACCATTCGCTGGACCGACCTCGAGGTATTGCGGGCCGGGTCCGGGCGGCCGCAGCTCGAGCTCTCCGGGGAAGCGCGGGCGGAGGCGGAGCGCCTGGGTGTCACCAGGGTGTGGGTCAGCATGAGCCACGAGGCCGGGCTCGCCTGCGCGTTCGTGGTGCTGGAAGGCGGCTCGTGAGAGTCTGAGTCCTCAGGTCCTGAGTAGTTTCCCGCCGTCAACGACGATCGTTTCACCCGTGATATAGTCGGACCTGACCAGGAAGAGCACGGCCTGGACGACGTCGTCCGGTTCGCCCAACCGCTTTAGCGCGGTCAACTCCGCGAGTCGCTCTTGTTCGTCGGGGGAGGTGTCCTCCGGCGGTAGCACGGGCCCCGGCGCAACCGCGTTCACTCGCACTTCCGGCGCCAGCGCCCGGGCCAGCACACGCGTCACCATCACGAGCCCCGCCTTCGAGACGCAGTAGTGAGCGTATCCGGGCCAGGCCTGGAACGCCGCGACGTCGGCGAGGTTGACGATCGATCCCGCCCCTGTACGCTTCATCAAACGTGCCGCGTGCTGACTACAGAAGAATGGTGCCCGTAGGTTCAGATTCAGTACGCGGTCCCATTCCTCGGGCGTGATCTGCGTTGCTGGGACCCCGGCGAAGGTCGCTGCATTGTTAACCAAGATATCGAGCCGGCCGAAGCTGCTCTCGAGTTCGGCGAACAATAGATCTATTTGTTCCGGATCGCCGAGGTCCGCCTGGAGAGCCGCCGCTTCCACCCCAAGCGCCCGACACTCGCCGACGGCGTCGGCCGCTTCGCTGGGCGAAGCGTGGTGGTGAATAACGATGGCACAGCCGGCCTCCGCAAGCGCGCCGGCGATCGAGCGCCCGAGCCGGCGCGCCGAGCCGGTGACCAGCGCCACCTTTCCGCTAAAATCCATCTATCGCTCTCCTGCCGTTGGCCGTCCTCGACCTGAAAGTCAATCAAGCTAGCCGAGCGGCACATCTACGGCCAGGAGGGACGTGGTCCGCAAAGTGGGGCCCTGGCAGCGCCGACCGAGGGCCGTCCGGAGCGAACAGCCGCCGATGCCTGGCGAACCGGCCCCGCGCTTCGGTACTATTCGGTACAGAGTGCGGGACCGATCCGGCGCCCCGAGACGGGCGCGAAACCATCTCTTTGCCTTTTGCGTCTGGAGAGCCTGAGAGCAGTAGCTGCTGGCGTCCTGGCCACTGCTCTGTGCGCGGGGTGTGAACGCGCCGAGCGGGAGCCGCAGGCGCAAGTAGAAGAACCACCGACCGTCGCCCTCGAGCGGGCGGGGCCCTATGCCGTCGGGGGTGGGGCCCTCTACCGCAGGGAGGGTGAATCACTCGTGACGGTGGCTGTGCTTCCCGACGCGGGCAAGACTGCGCCGGACACTCTGGAGGAGTGTGCGGCGGAATTTCCAGAGTTCGGCAAGGCTCGTTTCAAACGTCTCGACCTTGCTGCGGACACGGCGTTGGCGGCCTGGTCGACGAGCGGGCCCGGCGCTTGTCTGGGTGTGGTGGGGCTCGGTGAACCGGCGGTTCGCGTTCTGGGACGCTGGTCGGCGGCGGTGCCGAACACGGTGCTCTGGGCACCGGCTGGCCGCTATCTTGCCGTCTGGCTCGGTCGGGCTGCAGGTCGGCGCAGTCTCGAGGTCTTCGACGCCGTCGCAGGCGTTCGGTTGGAGATGCCGTGGGAAGTCGAGTGCGGTTATGCCGAGGCGTGTGACGTCGTGCAAGCGGCATGGTTGGGAGGCACGCTGTTGGACGTGGAGATCCGTCTGGGGCCGGCCGAGCTGGCGGTACCGTTCGAGGTTAACATAGTGGATGTGGCTCCCTTGGGATCGGAAGAGGAGAGTTAAGGATGTCGGATGTATTCCTGCGCCGCCGTGTTTGGCGAAAGCTGGAGTCATTGCCGGACGAGCAGCTGTATCAAGTTCTGGACTACGTCGAGTTTCTCGAGGGGAAATACTCCGAGGAGGCGTCCGAGGAGCCGGACCGGATGCAGAAGTTCGCAGAGGGGATCCAGGACAAACTGCGTGCGCGACGGGCTGCCCCCTGGGCGCTGAAGGGTGTGATGGGCGCTCTCAGTGTGGTCGATCGTGCCGTGGGCACGGCGGCGAAGACCGCCCGCGGGCTGGCGGACGAGCTCGAGAAGGTCGGGCGCAAACAGGATAACGAAGGGCCGGACGACGACGATTCGGACGAACGGCCCACCAAGATCGTCGTCGACTAGGCGATGGCGACGAGGGCCAGGATCCGAGATCTGCTGGCGGGGATACCACGGTTCCTCGTGCTGCTCACGCGACTGCTCCGCGACCCGAGGGTCTCGGGCGCCGACAAAGGGCTGCTGGCTGCGGCCATCGCCTATACGCTCACCCCCATCGACCTGATCCCTGACTTCTTGCCGATCATCGGCCAGCTGGACGATCTGTTCATTCTGGCGCTGGCGATCGATCGGTTGATTACAAACGCGGGAGCAGAGTTGGTTCTGGCCCACTGGGACGGGCCGGATGATGTCATCGTCGATCTCTGCGGTAGCTTGGAGGACCTGGCTCTCCGGCTGCCTGCTCCGGTGCGTGAGCGGCTCGCCGAAGGCGCGGAGGCCCGTTGACACTCCGTTGAGCAGCCGCGTATCTTCAGCTATGGAGCTTGCTGAGACGAATAAACCGCCCGGGTGCGCACTAAGTCGCGCGGCCCGGGCTCGTTCTTAGGTCAGGTTCGTGGGCTGATGAAGAAAGACAGAGAGCTACCAGAGGCTTTGACGTTCGACGACGTCCTGTTGCTGCCGCGCCATTCGGTGGTCCATCCCCGGGCCGTCGATGTCTCGACGCGACTCACGCGGAATCTCCAGCTCAACATCCCGCTGATCTCCGCCGCCATGGACACGGTCACCGAGGCGGAGATGGCGATCGCCATGGCTCGGCAGGGTGGGATCGGCATCGTGCACAAGAACATGGTTATCGACCTGCAGGCCGCGCAGGTCGATCGGGTGAAGCGATCTGAGAGCGGCATGATCCGCGATCCCATCACCTTGGCACCCGAGGCATCCTTACGCGACGCGCACAGACTGATGAGGCAGTTTTCGATCAGTGGCGTACCGATCGTCCGAGATGACGGGCGATTGGTTGGGATCGTCACGAACCGAGACCTCCAGTTCGAGACGGACCTCGATCGGCCGATCGCCGACGTGATGACCCGCGAGAGGTTGATCACCGCCCCAGTCGGTACCTCGCTGGACGATGCGGAGCAGATGCTTCATGAGCATAAGATCGAGAAGCTGCCCGTGGTTGACGAGAAGGGATACCTGAAGGGGCTGATCACGGTCAAGGACATCTTCAAGCGTCGCTTGTTCCCGAATGCTGCCAAGGACGAACACGGACGCCTCAGAGTCGGCGCTGCCGTCGGCACGAGCGGTAGTGACCTGGAGCGAGCCGGCGAATTGGTCGGTGCCGGCGTCGACGTGCTGGTCATCGATAGCGCTCATGGGCACTCGGCGGGCGTCGTAGACGCGGTCGCCAGCCTGAAAGATCGGTTTCCGGACGTCGAATTGATTGCCGGCAACGTAGCGACGCGGGAGGGCGCAGAGGAGCTGATCGAGCGTGGCGCCGACGGGGTCAAGGTGGGCGTGGGGCCCGGTTCGATCTGCACGACTCGTGTTGTCACCGGAGTCGGCGTGCCGCAACTGACGGCGATCATGGCCGCCGTCGAGGGCTGCGCGGGGGAGGTCCCGGTCATCGCTGACGGCGGCGTCAAGTATTCCGGCGACATCGTCAAGGCGATTGGCGCCGGTGCGGCGACGGTGATGATGGGCTCGATGCTCGCCGGTACGGAAGAGAGTCCCGGCGAGTCGTTCCTGCTCGAGGGCAGGCGCTTCAAAGTGATCCGTGGCATGGGCTCGCTCTCCGCGATGCAGGAGGGTTCGGCCGATCGCTATTTTCAGGATGGCGAACTCGACGGCTTAAAGCTCGTGCCCGAAGGAATAGAGGGTCGTGTGCCCTACAAGGGACCCGTCGCCGATGTCCTCTACCAGCTCGTCGGTGGGTTGCGCAGCGGTATGGGATACTGTGGCGCTGCGACGATCGATGAACTGCAGAAAAACGCCCGCTTCGTACGGATCACGCCCGGCGGCCTGCGGGAATCGCACCCACACGACGTTACGATCACTCGCGAGGCACCCAACTACAACCTCTGACCGGACTGCCAAATACGTTGACCGGTGCGCCGAGCACCTCTATCTTTTGTCGGCTAGCTAACCTGTGCGGCCGGCTGGCTCTTCCCGCCATGGCATAGGGTTCGCGGGCGGCGTCGCCCTTGCGGAGCGGTCATGAACACACCCTGGCAAGAAGGTCGTGAAAGAGAGCGCGTCAGGCTGGTGGATGCGCAGTTGGCGCATGGGGCCGACACGCGGGCGCTCGCCGAGATCGCTCTGGAGTGGAAGGCCGTCGAGTATCGGGGCAAGGCGGAAGCCCACGGACGCGGTGCTGTCGACCTGCGGGTCTGCGCGGAGGCGACACTCGATGCGCTACACAAGCTGCTGGGCGGCCAGGTGAACTTCCGCCTCATAGGGGTGAAGTCGGTGAAGGCGTTTGACGACTCGGTGGCGATCGTCGCGCTGGGTGTGGTCGATCCGGAGACGGGGGGAGACCGGCGGCTGATCGGCACGGCGCCATCCCAGGAAGGCGGCGTACCTCAGGGCGTGGCACGTGCGGTCCTCAACGCGACGAACCGCGTCCTGGGGAACTTCCTGTCGGCCGGCGAATAGAACACCGTGGAGCGTCAGGGCCTTGGCGTGTCTTTCCCCCCGACCAGTAACGGTTGATAGCGTATGACAGCTCGCTGTCCGCCATTTGAGCCGCCGCGACGGTTCTTGATGGGCCCGGGGCCGTCGAACGTGAGCCCTCGAGTGCTTCTGGCGATGGCGCGGCCGACGATCGGTCACCTCGACCCTGCCTTCCTTGGGCTGATGGATGAGCTCGCGGCTCAGCTCAGGCTGCTGTTCGGCACCGCGAATCGCATGACGATTCCGATCTCCGGCACCGGCTCGGCTGGGATGGAGACGGTGTTCGATAACCTGCTGGAGCCGGGCGATACTGCGATCATCGGTGTGAACGGGGTATTCGGCCAGCGAATGGTGGCCAATGCCGAGCGCGCGGGTGCGCGGGCGGTGACCGTCGAAGCGCCGTGGGGCGAACCCCTGGACGTGGGGCAGCTGATCGAGGTTCACGGGTCGAGCCCGGACGCCCGCTTGTTGGCGGTGGTTCACGCGGAAACCTCCACCGGCGTGCTTCAGCCGTTGGAGGAACTGGGAGCTTACCTGCGTGAGACGGAGACCCTGTTCGTCGTGGATACGGTGACGAGCCTGGGTGGTGTGCCGGTCGAGGTCGATGAGCGAGGCATCGATGTGGCCTATTCGGGCACGCAGAAGTGTCTGAGCGTCCCACCGGGATTGGCACCGATCACGCTTTCGGAGCGGGCGATGGATAGTGTCCGGGCCAGGAAAGAAAAGGTGCACTCCTGGTACCTGGACCTGACTTTGATCGGCTCCTACTGGGGCGGCGAACGTGCGTACCATCACACGGCGCCGATAAACGCGCTCTACGGGCTGCACGAGGGGCTGCGCATCATCTTGGAGGAGGGGCTGCCGGAGCGCTTCGAGCGACATCGCCGCTTCGGTGCCGCCCTGCAGAGCGGGTTGCTGAAGCGAGGCTTGGAGCTGCTTGTCGACGAACGCTACCGGCTGCCGCAGCTGACCTCGGTGCGTGTGCCGGGTGGGGTGGACGACGTGGCGTTCCGGCGGCAGCTACTCGAGAGGTTCGGTATAGAGATAGGCGGTGGACTGGGCCCGTTGGCAGGGGCGATCTGGCGGGTTGGGCTGATGGGTGAGACGTGCAGGGAAGAGTACGTCACACTGTTCCTCAGCGCGCTGGACGAGCTCATGGGGGGTAGGGCTTGAGACGATCATCCTGGCGGGCCCTGAAGATCGCTGCACTGGCGGCGCTGGCTTCGGCGTGCGCGACGCTGCCCGTTGGGTCAGCCGACCCGGAGCCTGCGGTCCCCGAGGCAGAGGCCGGTCCGGTGGCCGTCGAGGACAGCCTGGGCCTATTGATCGAGCAGGTGGAGGAGAGCGCTACAGCGGCGGAAGAGCCTGAGGCAGCAGCTGGAGTGAGTGAGCCGGGGGCAGAGGACGGCGGCGCGTTGAGATCCGGGATCCCGACCTGGGACATCCCGATCACCATGAACATCGACGTCGAGCGTTGGTTGGAGTTCTTCCGCGGTGATGGTCGCGAGAACTTCACAATCTACTTGCGGCGCGCCGGCCGTTACGAACCGATGATGCGAGCGATCTTGAGGGACGCGGGCTTGCCGGAAGACCTGGTCTACATATCGCTGATCGAGAGCGGGTTTAGCCCACGCGCCTACAGCCGCGCTCGCGCCGTGGGTCTCTGGCAGTTCATCGCCAGCACCGGCCGGCTTTACGATCTGCAGATCTCTTACTGGGTGGACGAGCGCCGTGATCCGATCCTCGCCACCAAGGCGGCAGCAGCCCACCTGGCGGACCTGTATGCCGAGTTCGGCTCCTGGTACCTGGCTGCCGCCGCCTACAATGGCGGCCCCGGCCGTGTCCGTCGCTCGGTCCAGCGCTCCGGAAGCGATGATTTCTGGACGCTCTCACGCCGCCGCTTTCTGAGACGGGAGACGCGGAACTACGTACCGAAGCTCATCGCGGCCGCGCTAATCGCGAAACAGCCGGAACATTACGGGTTCTTCGGCATCGAGACGGCGGAGCCCATGGCCTATGATGTCGTGCAGGTGCCTGATGCCACGAGCCTCGACGTGATCGCCGACGCGGCTGGGGTGCCGGTAGCCCAGGTCATCGAGTTGAACCCCCAAATCCTGCGCGGCGTTACGCCACCAGGCCAGCGCTACTCGCTCCGCGTTCCGCCCGGTACCGGCCACGAATTCGCGTTGCACTACTCTCAGGTCGCGCCTTCCGAGCGAGTTACCTGGGTCCAGCACGTTGTCAGACGTGGGGATACACTGGGCGAGATCGCCGGGCTCTACGGCGTCAGCGTCTCAGCCATCCGCGCGGCGAACCCGGGCGTTAAGGCCAGAGAGCTCCGCATCGGTCAGCGCTTGATAATCCCGAGGGCGGGAAGGCTGCCGCGCTATGCCGCCGCGACCACGGTTAGACGGAGTGTGCCGGTACGAGTGGAACCGCGCCCACCTCAAGGTCCGTACATCACTTATAGAGTACAGACGGGCGATAGCCTCTGGGCCATCGCCAGGCGCTACGAAGTCACCGCCCGCGATCTGATGTTGTGGAACGGACTGACGACCAGTCGAATCTACCCAGGTGACGAGGTTAGAATTTACGTAGACACCAATTAGAAGTCGTCGGGAATTCTCGAGTGTCGATTCGGGGATCAGGGCAACAGGGGAGGTGGGGAGGTATAGAAATGGGGCGCCACCCGATTCAGCTGGCGCCCCGCTTCTTTACCTCCCTACCTCCCCTGTTCCTTTGCTCCCCTGATCGTCATTCGAGAATTCCCAAACGACCTCCGGAACTGAACATTCGAACTTCTACTCTCCCAGCACGGCCTTGGCGTATCCGTTCGCTGGGTCGACACCGCTGCGCAGCAGGCCGCCGACCCGTCCTGGACCGCGGTTGTACGCGAGCAGCGCCAGACGGGTATCGCCGTTGTACTCGTCGAGCAGGTAGCGGAAGTAGCGGAAACCCAGATGTAGGTTGATCTCCGGGTCGAACAGATCCCGCGTCTCAACCGTCGGGTCGAGCCAGCGAGCCGTGCTCGGCCGCACCTGCGTGTAACCAATCGCGCCCGCCGAACTTACGGCCGTTCGCCGGAAGCCGCTCTCCACCCGCACCAGATTGAACGCCAACTCGGGGTTCACATCCTCCGCCAAAGCGATGTCGTAGACCAGCATCGCCCGATCCGCCGGAATCCGGAACTCGCCCGAGAACGCCTGGATCTGTCCGAGACGCTCGACCTCAAGCGTCTTCAACTCGATCTCGCTTCGCAGGTCGTGGTTCTCCGCTGCCAAGGTCGCCAGCTCCGAACCCAGTTGCTCCGCCGCCGGGTTGCTGGCCTGCGGTACGCCGCCGACCGCGCTCGCCGTCGCGATGGCCACGGCCACCACGAACAGCGACCAGGTCGTCGCTGGAACCTCGGCCAGCTTCGCCTGAATCTGCGGCCAGCGGAAGGGAACCGGCTGCGCCTGCGTTTCCCACATCGATGTATAGTCTCGCATTATTTTCCCATCCTAACCTTACGATCTTCCCCTCGCCTCTTCGCCCAACGCTCGGAGCTGCCCGGGCCCACAGCTGGGCCCGCTTCCCTGAACGGCCTCGCCACGAATGTTGTTTCCGCGTGGGATTCAGTCGGCCGACCCGCTATCCAGCAGGCGCTGTCGCCTGGGCCGCCGTTAGCCGGGCCAAAGGCGGGCACTAGGATCGTAGGGGATCCTACAGTTTTGGCCCACACCTCACCCACCACCACACATGCCATCGCGCTGTCAACCTCGCATCAGCGAGTCACACCTAACTACGAATTGCGCCGCTGCCAGGTTCCACTTCGGCCGCCGCTCTTCTCGACCAGTCGGACGCTGAGTTCCATTCCGCGGTCGAGTGCCTTGCACATGTCGTAGACGGTGAGCAAGGCGGCGCTGGCGGCCACCAGCGCTTCCATCTCGGCTCCAGTCCGGCCAGTCAAGCCGGCCCGAGCCGTGACCTTTACACCGGGAAGCTCTTCCTCCAGAGTCAAAGATACATCAATTACGTCGATCTGTAACGGGTGGCATAATGGGATCCAGTCGGCAGCTCGTTTTCCGGCGTTGATGCCGGCGACCTTAGCAACGGTGAGGACGTCGCCCTTCTCCACAGTGTTCTGGCGGATCGCGCTGAGCGTCGCTGGCTGCATGGAGATTGCGCCCTCAGCGACGGCCGTCCTGCGTGACACCCCCTTGTCGCCGACGTCGACCATGCGGGCGGCCCCCTGTTCGTCCACGTGAGACATCTTACGCTTCTTCGGGGCCATCAGGCGCCTCCGGTCCCGGGCGGCGGCGGTACGGGGGCGAGGGTCAGGTGCCCGGTCCCAAGCCGCGTGAGGTTGGCGACGATGAGCTGGGGGTTCACGTTGCGGTCAGCGAGTTCGCGGGCTTCCTCCACCGCGTCCAGCAAGCGGACCAAGCGGTTGAAATCCGGCGGAGAGGCGCCGGACAGGGTGGCGACCGAGTCGGGATCGGAAGCTGTCGCCCCCGCCGAAGCGGCGAGGAGGTCGCGGAGCAGGCCGCGGACTTCGCTGAGGGTTCGGCCGAAGGCGCCACGTGCGCCGAAGGAGCGGAAGCGATGGGCGGCGGCGAGCTGGGCGGCGGGCCGGCCATCGAGGAGTGCCTGCACGATTTCAGCGGCGCTCTCACGGAGGTACTCCTGCTCCTCGTTGCGGAGTTCGAGGGCTCTGCCGATCGATCCGCCGCTGCGGCTGGCGAGGCGGCGCGCTTCGGCCTCGGGGATATCCGCCTCTGCGGCGAGGAACACAGCGATCCGCTCATCGGGCAAGGGCGGGATGCGAACGGCCTGCACCCGTGAGCGTATGGTAGGGAGCAGGGCGCCCGGCACGTCGCTGGTGAGGATGAGGGTGGTGTCGGCGGGCGGCTCCTCCAACAACTTGAGCAGAGCGTTAGCGGCTTCGGGGCTCCCGAGCCCGGGAGTGAGCGCCTCGGCGCGGCCGACGATCAGCACCTTGGCCGGGCCCATGGCGGGCGACTTCTGGGCCAGGCTGCGCATAGTGTGGACGGCGGCCACATAGATACCGGTGGCGCCCTCCTCCTCGTCGAGGTAGAGCGGATTCGCGCGGCGCTCTTCGAGGGCCGCGGCCCGCAGATCCTCCAGCTTCTGCCGTAGCTGTTGTGCTCCGGAGGCACGCTTGGGGCGCGGTAGCGGGAAGAACCAGTTGATATCCGGGTGCTCAAGCCGGGCGCTCAGCCTGCAAGCGCGGCAGGTTCCGCACGGCCGGTCGCTCTCAGAGCCACAGTTGAGCGCGGCAGCTGTCCAAAGCGCCAGCCGCTGCTTGCCGACTCCTCGGGGTCCGTGGAGGAGAAGCGATTGCGGAAGCCGGCCGAGCGATGCGGCTTGAGCGAACCGCTCGCGGATCTCCTCGTGACCGAAGACGGCCAGGTAACCGGGCTCAGCCACCTGAACCCCTCAACCAGGGGCGCGGATCCACAGCTTCGCGGTTGACCCGGATCTGGAACTCGAGGTGGGGGCCCTCGGGCGTGTCGGCACCTCCTACGCGGCCCAAGACTTGCCCAGTCGCCACCAGGTCGCCTTCGCGTACAAGGATCTCCGACAGATACAGATAGACCGTGTAGTAGCCCCCGCCGTGACTGAGGATCACCGACGGCCCATAACTGAGGTAGGGTTGTGCGAAAGCGACCGTGCCGGTGGCCACCGCCTTGACTTCAGTCTGTTCGGCAGCGGCGATCCCCATGCCTTGCCGGATGATCCTCGTGCCGTCCGGGTTTCTTTGCTGTCCGAAGCCGTAGATCACTCTGCCCTGAACCGGCCAGCTCAGCGTGCCTCGGTCCTCCGGCACAAGGGTGCTCGCCGTCGGCGAGGCGGCGGCTAGGGCCTCGGCCGCTTCACGCTCGCGCTCCAGGCGGTCGACCAGCCCGGTGAGCTCGGTCTCGGCGAGCTCCAGTTCCTCCAGCTGGCGCGCCGCAGTCGCTTGCTGCCCTCTTACGGTCCGGAGCCGGCGCCCGCGCTCCCGCTCCAAGAGGTAGAGGTCTTGGATCTCGCGGACCTTCTCGGAGCGCGTCTCGCGCAGTCCTTGGACCTCGCGGCGCAGCATATCGTATTGCTCCTCCAGCAGGCCCTTGAGATCCTCGATCTGTTTGACCAGCAGCCGGTCGTACAACGCTACGAGGTAGAGATACTGGTAGCGGTTGATCAGGTCGGAGAAGTTCTCCGCTGCCAGCAGAACCTGCCAGTTCGCCAGCGGTCCCCGCACATACAGGTCGCGGGCGCGGCGTGCGAAGAGGACTTCTTTCTCCACCAGTTGGTCTTTCGTTCGCAATAGATCGGACGTGGTCGCCAACACCTGCTGATCGCGAAGCACCAACTGGTGGTCCATCTCGCGTAGCAGCGCCTCCTGATTCCTGGCTTGCTGGTTGAGATTCTCCAGTTCGGCGCTCACGTCGTGGATCTGGGCGGAGAGCGCGTCCATTTCGGTGCGTAGACGCCGCTGCTCGTCGCGGATCGCTGCCAGCTGCTGGCGGCTCAGCCGGATCTGCTCTTCCAGCGGCGCGATGGGGTCTTCCTGGCCCAGCGCAGGGCCCGCGAGGGCGAGTACGGCGAGCGCCGCCAGCGAGCTGGCGCGTAGTGGGGCGGGCGCCGATCTACGCATAGGTGACAAGGTGCCGTCTCAACGCCGTGTCGCTGGCCGCCAGACCCAGGATGCCACCGGCAAGTACCCCGAGGGTTGCCCAGAGCGGCGGCAGCCACTCCAGGTCGATGAGAGACCCGTTCACCGCCAGATAGGCACCGTAGGTAAGGAGTAGGGCGAGAGCGCCGCCCGCCAGCCCCGTTATGAAGCCCTCGAGCAGGAACGGCCGGCGAACGAAGCCGTCGGTTGCGCCGACCAGCTGCATGACGACGATCTCCTCGCGGCGGGCCAGCACGGCCATGCGCACCGTCGTGCCGATGATCAGGATGGCGACTACTGCGAAGGCAATCCCCAGAACGGCGGCCACGGCGCCTCCCAGTCGGCGCAGCTGGTAGATCTTCTCCACCCACTCGCGGCCATACTGCACATCCTCGACGAACGGGTAGAGCGCGATGAGCTCGGCGACGCGCTGGACCGACTCCGGGTCGCGGTAGTCCGGTCGCAGCTGCACCTCGAGCGAAGCGGGAAGCGGGTTCACCTCCAGGTCGGTAAATACCTCTCGGAACTCCTCCAGTTGCTGCATGGCGTTCCGCATCGCCTCGAACTTCGAGACGTGGGTGACGTTCTCCACCTCCGGGAACGAGCCGACATCGTTCTGCAGAACCTCCAGCTGTTCCGCGGAGACGTTGTCACGGAGATAGGCGACCACCTCGACGCGACGCTCGATCGTTCGCAGCGTGACCTCGACGTTGTAGGTGACGAGTCCAAATGTCCCGAGCACGAAGAGGCTCAAGCCGATGCTCATGGCCGACAAGAGCGCGAGGCCGGGCGCGCGCCGGAAGGCAGCGATCGCCTCGCGAACGCTATGACTCGCCACCGGACTCGCGTGCCTCACCCGCCGAGTCGTAAACGACTGCTCCGTCGGCGAGCTCGATCACGCGGTACTGGGGATAGCGACGCACGAGATCCAGGTTGTGTGTTGCCATGAGTACGGCCGTACCGGCTGAGTTTATGTCCCGCGTCAACTCGAAGATGCCGCGCGACGCACGCTCGTCCAGATTACCGGTCGGTTCGTCGGCGAGCAGGACCACCGGGTCGTGGATCAGGGCGCGGGCGAGAGCGATCCGCTGCTGCTCGCCACCGGACAGCTCGTCCGGGTAGGCGCCGGCGCGGGGCGCCAGCCCGACGTGTGCCAGCAATCGCTGGACCTTCCCCTTGATCTCGCTGCGCCGGCCACCGGTGACCTCGAGGGCGAAGGCCAGGTTCTCGGCCGCCGTACGGTCACGCAGTAGTCGGAAGGTCTGGAACACCATACCGACGCGACGCCGGAGCCTCGGGATGTCGCGGCGTTTCATCCGCATGGACGAGTACCCGGATACGCGGACTTCGCCATCCGTCGGACTCTCCACCATGTGAATGAGACGCAGGATTGTCGTCTTGCCCGCACCCGATGGGCCGATGAGAAACGCGAACTCACCCTTCCTCAAGTGGAACGACACGTTCTTCAGGGCGAGCCCGGAGCGCGGGTACTCCTTGTAGACGTTGATGAGCTTGATCACGAGACCCGGTCGCCGGGGGCGGTGCAGTAGGCAGGGGTGGCTGCCTTCATACGTCGGCCAATCTACTGGACTTATCAGGGGACGTCAAAGCGCGCCGTGCGAACCTGATGGCGGCTTCCAGCGCTGCCCGCATCGACGAAGGATCGGCGCTCCCGCGCCCGGCGATATCGAAGGCAGTCCCGTGGTCAGGCGACGTGCGCGGGAAGGGCAGGCCGAGAGTCACGTTGACGGCCGACCCGAATGCCGCCGTCTTGATCACTGCCATCCCCACGTCGTGGTAGGGGGCCAGCACCGCATCGGCTGCGCCGCGCATTGCCCTTAGGAACACGGTGTCGGCAGGGTAGGGGCCATCGACATCGATCCCCTCGCGCCGCAGCCCGGCGATGGCGGGCTCGCACACTCGCTCTTCCTCGTCGCCGAACAGGCCATCATCCGATGCGTGGGGGTTGAGCGAGCAGACAGCGAGCCGCGGTCGCTCGAGCCCCCACCAGCGCCTCAGATCCTCGTGGGTCAGGCGGGCCATCAGCGACAGTCGTTCCGCCGTATAGGCACCCGGTACGAGGCGCAGAGCCATGTGACCTGTGACCAAGACGACCCGGAGCGGCGAACCGAGGGCCGTCTTCTCGGCGGCGAGACAGAGTCCCGTCTCGGGAACGCCGGTCAAGTCGCGGAGCATCTCCGTATGTCCGGGCCAACCGTATCCGGCCGCGGCTAGCGCCGACTTGGAGATCGGCGCCGTGACGATTGCATCCACTGCGCCGCCGCCAGCCAGCGATACGGCGGTCTCGATGGCCTTGGCAGAGAGGTGGCCGGCCTGTTCGGCGCCGTCAGAGGCGCTCCAATGGCCGATCGAGATCAGCTCCAGCCCCCGGGTTTCCTCGAGCCCGGCGGGCCCGATCAGCACGATGTCGGCCTCGGGTGCTGGCGGATCTCGCAGAGCGCGGACGGCGACCTCGGGGCCGATGCCCCGCGGGTCGCCGAGTGTTACTGCGATCTTCGGCCGTCGCATGAGGGGGCTATCTTGGAGCTGGCAGTGGGAATTCGTCGAGTCGAGTCTCGATGTACGTCGCTGCCCGCAGATCGCCGATGATCTTTTGCAGCGTCTTATCCCGCTGGATCTGTTGTCTGTACGTCTCGCGCACGTCGTCGAGCGTCCACTCGCCGGCTGGCCGTAGCCCCGAGATCTGCGCCACGACCCATTTGCCGCTGCCGCCAGTCGCCGAGGCGAGGAGAAACGGGCCTACGATGTCCCGGGCGGCAGCTCCGGCGAGCGCGTTCTGGTAGTTCGCGGGGAGCCGGTCCTGCGGGTAGGCGGTGAGGGCGCTCTCTTCCGATGGATCGCCGTGCGCGTTGATCAGCGAATCGATGTCGGCGCCGCCGCGAAGCGCGGTAGCCACCTCCTCAGCCAGCAGGCGTGTGGCTTCCGAGTCTGCTTCTGTCACCTCCAGGCGAAATAGGACGTGGCGCGCCAGCCGTTCGGCGCCCCGCACCCGCTCGAGCTTGATTATGTGATAGCCGATTTCCGTCTCGACGAGGCCGCTCACCTGGCCGGGCCGCATCTGGAACAGGAAGTCTTCGAACGCCGGCAACAGCTGGCCCTGCCTGATCCACCCGAGATCACCGCCACGCTCCCGCGTCGCGAGGTCATCGGAATACTCGCGGGCGATCAGGGCGAAGTCTTCGCCCGCTCGCAGCCGTGACAGCGCTTGCTCGGCCCGCTCCCGCGCTTCCAACTCCGCTTCTTCAGAAGGGTGTGGCGTAATCAGGACCTGCTTCAGATCTACGGTGGCCGGTCTGGGCCCTAAGGCTCGTCGCTGTTCCTCGAATACCTGACGGATCTCGGCCTCGCTCACCGGGACCGGCGTTATCTGGCTGAACTCCTGCTGCAGAAACTGCTGCGACACGAGCTCGACCCGCGTACGATGGGTGATCTGGATGCGGAACTCGGCGGAGGTCGTGCCCCTCGCGAGCAAGGCCTGCTGGAAGGCGGCTTCGGTAGGGAAATTCCGTCGTATCTGAGCCAGCCGCTCGTCGACCATCTCGCTGACATCGCGGTCCGATACCGTGATACCGGCACGCTGCGCGTTGATATAGACCACGACCTCATTCACCTTCTGGTCCAGCGCTCCCTCGAGGAACAGCCTGAGCGCCTGGGGCTCCTGAGGCACCTGCACGCCTTGGGCTTGAGCCTCGATCATAGACTCTTGGAGTTCAGTCCACAGGATGGCAGTGTCGCCGACAACGGCGACCACGCCTTCCACCAGCACGCCGGGCTCCTGGGCCGCGGCAGTGGCGAGATCCGGCAACGTGCCGGTTCCGGCGAGCCACAGCGCCAAGGCCAGCGGCAGGCCACGCCTCATTGGCCCACGTCCTGGATCGCCCTGTTCAATTGGTCGGCTGGTTCGCCGGTCGCCGCTTGCTGCCTCTGCCCGTCGCTGAGTTCGAGCACACGAGTAACGACCGCCGGATAGCGATCTCGGTAAACCTGGCTCGCGTGACCGGCATTCAGGACGGGTACGAGACGGCCGAGCGGGGGTGCGCCGGGCGGTGCCAAGCCGAGCGTGACCAGCGCACGATCGACCGCTGCCTCGATTGTGTCGTCGCCGTTCACGAAGGCGGTGTGCGAGAAGTCTGACTGAGTCGCTGCCCACACCAGTTCCTGCGCCGCACCGGACTGCAGGCTGTCGAGCCTTGCGTCCGACGCTGTGTAACCGGCCTCCTCTGCTGCTCTCGCCAGCAGTTCGTACTGTATCACTCGTAGGAAGGACTCGTGAACCCTCGCCGAGTCTTCGTCGGCGAAGTAACGCAAGTTCTCGGGTCGCGCGAAGAGTACAAAGTCGACCCATTCACCGACGGTGAAGTCTCCGCCCCGATAGCGCGCTAGCTCAGCCTTGCGCCGGACGCTGCTGAGTCGCTGAAGTGAAGCCGAAGCAGCGAGTTCTTGCAGCAGGCTTACCGCTCCCGGAGCGATCTGGACGTCAGCCGCCGCCACGATCGAGCCGACGTACTCTTCTTGCAGATCTCTCACTTGCCGTCGGAGCAGGTTGCCTCGATATCGCTCGCGCTCCGACTCGTAGTCTGGGTTTCTGCGGTCCGTGATTTTGAAGATGTGATACCCCAGGCGCGATCTGACGGTTTCGCTGATCTCGCCCGGCTCGAGCGCGAACACAGTCGGCTCCAGCTCGGAGAGCAGGCGGCCACGGTTTACCCACCCCAATTGGCCGCCTACGGCGGCGGTCGGTGGATGTTGGGAGTAGGCACGTGCCAGCTCCCCAAAATCCTCTCCGGCCAGCGCGCGATCGCGGATATCGTCGGCAAAGCGCTTCAGGCTGTCAATCTGCGCTTGCGTCGCCGTCTCGGGGACTCGGATCGTTATTTGACGGGTCTCGACACTCTCGTACGGCCGTAGGCGTTCGTACGACTCGCGTAGCACGCTATCGGTCGGTTCCTCCAGGCGAGCGAGTATCGTTTCCTGGTACCACTGGTCGATGATGTCCCGAGCCACAGCAGCCCCGATCAGTGGTGTCAGATCGATGTCAGCTGTGGAGTCCGGGCTAGCAACCTCGATGGCAAGCAAGGTGTATCCGATCCAGAGATCGGCCAAACGCTCGACGAGCGCCGGCTGGGGCGGTCTATTGCTTGGCCAGAGGGCACCTACGAGCTCAGCTGCGTGGTCGACGGTGAGTGAGTAACCATCGACACGAGCGACGGTCGTCTTGTGACCCTCCATACCCTCCCGCATTGGGGAGCAAGCGGCCAAGATAGCGCCGAGCAGGCCGAAGGATACGGTTGCGAGTGAAAGCCGGCTCATGTTCATCCCTTCTGTAGTAATCGTTTCGACTCGAGTTACTCTCTCCAAGCGCCTTGCTGACTGAAGAGGTGCGCGTCTTCAAATTCGCCTAGTTCATCACAAGTCCACTCTGCTCTTCGAACATGCGTTCTAGCGCTTCCACGACGATCGGAGCTATGTCCTCCGTTCCGGCGACCCGGAATACGATCGAGAGCGGCTGCAACCTGCGGACGTCGACTTCGACCTCGCGTCCGGTCATGGCGTCGCGCAGCGACGTCATCCGCGGCACCAGGCCGCGCCGGAAGTTAACGCGGGCGGCGCCGGGCGTCACGAGCACGCGCTCGATGCCTAGCCGGCCGCCCAGTATCCGGATCCGCGAAGCGGCGATCAACCGCCGGGTCTCTGGCGGCAGGCGGCCGAAGCGATCGCGCAGCTCCGACGTCAGAGAGTCTAGCTCATCGAGGTCCGAGACCTTCGAGAGCCGGCGGTACAGGTCCAGCTTCTGCCGCTCGTCCGGGATGAAGCTTTCGGGAATATACGTTGACCCGGTGATCGAGACCTCCGGCACCTTTGGACGGGCCTCCGCTGAATCTTCCCCGCTCCGCAGTGCCGCCACGGTGTCCTCAAGGAGGCGGAGATACGTGTCGAACCCCACCGCGTGGGCGAAACCCGATTGTTCGGTGCCCAGCAGGTTGCCGGCGCCACGCAACTCGAGATCCTTGAGAGCGAGCCGGTAGCCGGCGCCGAGCTCGGTGTGTTGCTCGAGCAGGTTCAGCCGCCGCTCGGTCTCGTGCGGCAGATTCGGGGGCACGATCAAGTAGCAGAAGGCCCGTTGGTGCGATCGGCCGACGCGACCGCGGAGCTGGTAGAGCTGTGCCAACCCGAAGTAATCGGCTCGGTGGACGATCATGGTGTTGGCGTTAGGCACATCGAGGCCGTTCTCGATAATGGCGGTGGCGACGAGCACCTGGATCTCGCGGCGCACGAACTCGGTCATCACCTTCTCGAGCTTGCGCTCCGACATCTGACCGTGAGCGACCTCGACCCGCAGGTCGGGCAACAGGCGGCGGACCCGAGCGGCGACTTCATCGATCGACTCGACCCGATTGTGGACGAAGAAGACCTGGCCACCACGGTCGACCTCGAGCCGGATGGCGTCCTCGATCGTCTGATCATCCCAGGTCATCATGTGAGTGATGATCGGACGACGATTGCGAGGTGGCGTGCGAATCACGGCCAGGTCACGCAGTCCGCTAAGCGACAAGTGGAGCGTGCGCGGGATCGGTGTGGCTGTCATCGTCATCACGTGGACGTCCCGCTTGAGCGCCTTCAGCCGCTCCTTCTGGGTCACTCCGAACTGCTGTTCCTCGTCGACGACCAGTAGTCCCAGATTCTTGAATCTGACGTCGGGTGAGATGAGCCGGTGTGTCCCGATGACGACGTCGATGGCACCTTCCGCCAGGCGGCGAACGATGTTCTCCTGTTCTCTGGCGGTCCGGAAGCGCGATAGCGACTCGACCAGGACCGGATAGTCGGCGAGCCGTGCTCGGAAGGTCTGCAGGTGCTGCTCGACGAGTACGGTAGTGGGGGCGAGGACCCCGACCTGAACTCCGTCCTGAACGGCCTTGAAGGCGGCGCGGATGGCAATCTCGGTCTTACCGTAGCCGACGTCGCCACATATAAGCAGGTCCATCGGGCGTGACTGCTGCATTGCCAGCTTGACCTGGTCGGCGACGCGTTCCTGGTCCGGGGTCTCTTCGTAGATGAAGGCGGACTCCATCTCGCGCTGCCAGCGCGTGTCGGAACCGAAGGTGTGGGCTTCGGCGACGCGGCGCGCGGCGTACAACTCCAGGAGCTCGGCCGCCATGGTCTGGATCGCGTCGCGAGCCCGCTTCTTGAGCTTACCCCAGCTCTTGCTGCCGAGGCGATGGAGCTTCGGGGTCGCCCCACCGTCGTCCCGGTCATCGGAAATCCAGCGTTCGACCAATTCGGCCCGGTAGTGAGGCACGCGCAGGATGTCGCCCCCCGCGTACTCGACGACCAGAGTCTCCAGCTCTTCGCCGCCGATCTCTACTCGTTCGAGTCCGCGGTAGCGCCCGATCCCGTGGTCCAGATGCACGACGTAGTCGCCGGCCGACAGGGCGGACAGCGTGTCTAGGGCGGCGCGGCTGGCGGCCTGTGGGCGGCGGCGCGGGCGGCGCTGCCGTCTAAAGATCTCGTGGTCGGTGAACGTCCACAGCGGCGGCTCGGCACTCGCGATGACGAAGCCGCCGGCCAGCGGGCCGAGGCCAAGGGTTATTCTGCGGAGCGTCGAGGCGCCTGCAGTGTCCTCGAGTATCTCCTCCAGCCGCTCTAGCTGTCCTTCGTTGTCGCAGAGGATCAGCACTCGGGCCTCTGCCTTGAGGGCCTCGTGGAGGGAGGCGACCAGGCGATCGATGTGACGATCGATGACCGGGGCGGCTTGGATCCCGAAGTCGAGATCGGCTCCGTCGGGCGAATCGACGACGTGCAGCTGACCGAAGCGGCCGAACCGCGAGTGCACTGCAGCAGGCGGATCCTGGTAGCGCTCGGGCGTCTCACTACGCCGTCGCAACTCGTCCCAGCTCTTCTGCCGCTCGCCTTTTTCCGCTTCCGCATCGATACGCAGGATCGAGGTCGACTCTGGAAGCAGCTCCAGCAGACTGCCGGTGGTGGCGGAGACGCTCTCCTTCTCCTGCGGGTGGTCGTCGCGGATCGGGAAGCTTACGGGCAGCAGGCGCGCCGAACCGAGGTCCGAGATCGACCGCTGATCGAGGATGTCGAACGAGCGTATCGATTCTATCGTGTCGCCCCAGAACTCGAGGCGAATCGGGTCGAGCGTCGTGATCGGGTAGACGTCAACGATTCCGCCACGGACCGAATATTCGCCGACGGCCTCGACCATTGGGACCTTTCGGTAGCCGGCCTTCTCGAGGTCACCGACCAGCGAATCACGATCGATCTCCCCTTCTTTCTGCAGATGGAGCTCGAGATCGCTCCAGCTAGCCGGGATGGGGAACCGCTCGGCCAACGCCCTGGCGGTCGTGACCAGTATGCGTGCACGGCCCGTGATAACCGCTTGCAACGAGTCGACCCGACGGGCAGAGATTTCGATGTGGGGGTCGGTGAGGTCCGGGTGAACCGACTCGCGTTGCGGGAACACGCGGGGCTGACCGGGAATCAAGGCCTCAAGATCGGTCTCGATCTCCTCCGCATCCGATGCCGTGGGCGCCACCAGTAGAAGGCTGCGCGCCGCGCCCGACTCCACCAGGGCGGCGGCCAGGACCGCGGGTGCGGAACCGCCCAGCCCGCCGAGGGCCCGCTCTTCTCCCGGAGCCGGCATCCGGTCTGTCAACCGCTTGAATTCCGGCGTGCTGCGGAGGCTATCTATGATCACGAAATCTCGAGCTGCCTTCTGGTTCTTCCGGTTCACATATCAGCCGGCCCGACCTGCACGGCGACCGGCGGCCGCCAGGGCCGCCTCGACAATAGAAATGAGTATCAGCAGCACAACAAGGGGTCGCCGGGCGAGTTTGCCGCGCCGCGCCTTGTAGATGCTACCTCGCCAATCGGCCGGGCCCGTTCCCCTGATCCACGACCAGCTCGCTGCTGGTAGGACCGCTTCCAGTTCCTCCTGTCTCGCGGTTGCCAGGTCCGCCTCGCGGAGTGGCGCATTGACGGAGAGGGCCAGGACCAGGCCCTCTCCGTCGAAGACCGCATAATTCCCCGGCTCCGCGGCCTTGAACGGCGCTCCACCCTCCAACGGCACCTCGGAACCGTCGGGCAGCCGCGCCGTTCGGGCACGATCGGGTAGTCGGAGCAGGGCCTCGCCTTCCAGAACGGTGGCCTCGGCGGCCGCGGGCCGTGCCCAGCTGCCTATCAAGGCGTCCAGGAACGGGATCATCGCCGCACTCATCGGCAGGTCGGAGGCCTCCGGCGTCATCGACGAGCCGAGGAGCAGGTAGATGGCACCGTCACTCGTCGTGCCGCGCACCAGCCAGGGCGAACCGTCGTCGAGCCTGAGCAGCACGGTGTCACGTGCCACCGTCCCACGGAGCATCAGGCGGTAGGCCTGCCGGACGGTCACGCCGGTCATACCCTCCACCGGTGGGCCGGCGCCGATCCTGCGGGAGCCGGGCCGCTCATCGGTCTCGTATCGCCATGGTATCCGGGCCTGCTCCAGCCGAAGGTTGAGGCGCGGTAATTCGAGCGGGCTGGCTGGCGCCAAGACAATCGTCGCGCGGCCGGCGGCGAGCCCGTCGGCGATCCGTTCTCCGCCTGCTGCCAGCCAGACCTCGGACGTATTCGGTTCGCCGTTTCGCAGGCGCCCACCGCCCTCCAAAGCCTCCAATGCGTGGGGGACGAATCGTCCCGGATCGCCCAGTACCGCTACCGTGGAGGGTGGCCGAACGAGCCAGGTGAAGTAACGTCGGTCGTCCGCCGCCAAGCCGTGATGATCGATCTCGACATGGCCCTGAGCCCAGCCGCTGTCCTGCGGCGGCAGTACCAGCAGGGCGTCCTCGCCGAATCGTGCCTCGGTGGCCGAGACAACGTTTTCCCCTGCGACAAGCCTGAGTATAACCGGTGCCGGGGGTACATCGGGGCCGTACCAATTCAGCGAGACGGAGACTCGTGTCTGTCGGCCTGCGGTTAGCGGTACGATCTCCGGCCTCGGAACGCCGGGTGTCCCGTTGGCCTGAAGCGGCAACTCGGGCGCCTGCACGATCACCGAAATGCCATCGCCGGCCTGTTCCTGCTGCTCTGTCGTCGCCTGCCCCTCGAGCGAGACGCTCTGCAAGTCGGTGAAGAGGTGTAGCTCGCGCTCGTGGTCGTCGCTGGTCTCGAGCCAGATTTCCGCCTGAGCGATCGCCCCCGGCAGATCGGCGACCTCCGCGGTAGGACGTACGCTGCCCAGGTACTCGTGCGCGCCACTACCCTCGAGAGCCACGGCGCCCGCCTCGGCACGCGTGGCGCTGAAGACGGCGATCCGGTCGCTCGAGGTCGCTAGATCGACGCTGACTCCGGCGTTCTGGAGTTGCAGGTCGAGGATGCGACGTTCGCCCATGATCCTCGTCGAACTCAGCGATGGGTCGATCACGATGGCGAGGGCTGTCGGTCGGTGATCCGACGGGCCGCCGCGGCCGACCAGCGGGCCTGCCGCAGCGGCGGCGAGCAGCAGTACGAGGAGCACGCGCATCGCCAGGAGCGCCAAGTGCCGCAGCCGTAGCCGTTGCGCCTGACGCTGCTCGGCCTGCCGGATGTAACGGATGGCGGGGAACGTCAGGCGTCGGACCTCGCGCCGGCGCATGAGGTGCAAAATTATCGGTATCGCGGCTGCGAGAGCCGCCAGGCCGAGGACGGGGTAGAGGAAGCCGATCACCCTAGACGCGAGCGTGTGTGTAGGTACTCGCTAAGGCAGAGCGCCAGCGGCTGGTCGGTGGGAATCGGGTGATAGTCGATCCGCTGAGACCCGCAGACGCGCCGCCACTCGTCGATGGCGCTCGTTACCGCCTCGCGGTAATCGCCCCGCAGCTCTGCCGAGCGAACGGCGACCTCATCACCGGTTTCCGGATCGACGAACACCGCGTCGCCGACGCTCGGCAACTCCAGCTCGCCCGGATCGAGGATGTGAAAAACCAGCACCTCACTACCCTGGTGTCTGAGCTTCTTCAAAGTCCGGCGTGTCGCTGCTTCGTCGACCAGCAAGTCCGACACGAGGATAACCAGCCCGCGTCGATGGCCGCGTGCAGCGACCTCCTCAAGTGCGCCCTCTGCCGCCGTTCGTCCGCCCGACGACTGATAGGCGAGCTGGCGCACCAGCTCCGTCCAATGAGCTAGCGTGCCGCGGGCCGGCGAGCGGCCAAGCACACGCTCGGCGAAGCATATGACACCGGCCAGATCACCCTGCCGTATCAGTAACAACGTGAGGCTGGCCGCCAGGCGCTTCGCATAATCGAGCTTTGTCAGCAGCCCGGCTTCGCGGCTCCGCCAGTCCATCGAGCTGCTCACGTCAAGGCATACGTACGCCGACAGGTTGGTTTCCTCCTCGTACTGCTTGAGAAAAAAACGGTCCGAGCGGCCGTACATCTTCCAGTCGACGAAACGCAGGTCGTCGCCGGGCCGGTAGGCACGGTGCTCGGCGAACTCTACGGAGAAGCCACGGCTGGGTGAGCTGTGCAGGCCCGCGATGAAGCCCGTCACCACAGCCCGCGCCACGAGCTCGAGGCCACCCAGCGCATCGAGCTCCGCCGGGTCGAGCAGATGGGCCCTGTTCCTCTTGTCATCGATCATAGTCAACCCACGCTGCGAACAAACATAATCGGGTTGACGCCTCAATATCCAATATTGGACATTCGACAACCGATGATCAGCTGGGTCTAGGCTTTCAAGGATCAAGTAGCGATCGTCGACGGTCAGCGCATCCAGCGATGTAGTATGGCGGTACTTGATTGTTGGGGTTCGCGGGTCGATCGTTGAGATTCTCGCTGGACACACGGCTAGCGAGTGTCGGATATTGAATGTTGCGAACATCATCTTGGGAGGTGGCATGAGGCGTAGAGTTATGGCTTGTGCGATCCTGGCGGCGACGTTGGGTCTGGGCTGCCGCGGCGCACCGGGCACTCCGGCGGCGGACCGCGACATCACGCGGGAGGACATGCGAGCCAGGATCTCGTTCCTCGCCGCCGACCGGCTGCGGGGACGCGGCACGCCCAGCGAAGGTCTGGACATCGCGGCCGCCTACATAGAGTCCGAGTTCCGCCGCATGGGCCTCAACCCCTCGAAGAGCGGCTATACCCAGCGCTATCAGCTGGTCATGAGCGACATGGGCGACGGCTGGTCGTTGGCGCTGCGGCGTGGCAGTCGCCGAGCGACACTGCGTAATCGGACCGACTTCTGGGGACTGCCCTGGACGGCGGGCTCGGTGGAGGGAAGACTGCGCTTCGTCGGAAGCGCCAGCCCCGGGGGGCCGGCCGAGGACGACGAGCCGACGATCTGGGTCGCCCGTTTGAGCCCTAGCACGATGCCGCGTGACTGGCAGCGGGCGGCGAGCGCCGCCGGCGCGGTCGGCCTCCTGCTGGTGACACCGTCTGAAGGACTGGAGCCACAGGTCCGGCACTGGCTGAGCGAAGGGGAGGCCATGTACGAGCTGGGCGATATCGAAGTGAGTGTGCCCGCTGCGATGGTCTCGGAGGAGGCGCTGACCGCTGCGATGGAGGAGCTCGGCCTGGATGCGCCGCCGGAGGCGCAGGATGACGGTCTGGCACCCGGTGGGCAGTTGAGCCTGGCGGCGGATCTTACGGTCGAGACGCTCTCGGCACCCAACGTGTTGGGGATCATCCGCGGCAGGGATCGCCGGCTCCGCAACGAGTACGTGCTGGTGAGCGCACATATGGACGGGCTCGGCGTGGGCTTCGCGGTCGATGGCGACTCGATCTATAACGGTGCCGACGACAATGCGTCCGGTACGGCCGCGATCCTAGAAGTCGCCGAGGCGATGGCGGAACTGAAAGACGAGGGGCCGAGGCGCTCGGTCGCGTTCCTCGCCGTCAGCGGGGAGGAACGGGGGCTGTTGGGCTCGGCTTGGTTCGTCGAGCATCCTCCCATCCCACTGGAACGGATCGTGGCGAACGTGAACATCGACATGATCGGTCGGAACTGGGAGGATACGATCGCGGTAGTCGGTAAGCCGTATTCGTCGCTGGGTGCGCTGGTCGATAGCGTGGCGATGGCGCACCCCGAGTTGGGCTTGACGACGGTCGACGACCAGTGGCCGGCCGACGGATTCTTTTTCCGTTCCGATCATTTCAATTTCGCCCGCAAGGGCATCCCGGCGGTCTTCTTCTTCAACGGTGTACACGCTGACTATCACCGACCGTCGGACGAAGTGGATAAGATCAAGTTCGAGAAAGCCTCGCGCATCGCCAGGTTGGTCTACGAGGTGGCGCTGGCGATCGCGAACGCCGACGACCGTCCCACCTGGGATCCCGAGGGACGGCGTCGCATCGTCGAGGGTGAGCAGTGATCCGATTCGGACCCGCAGGTTGGAGTTATGAGGACTGGCAGGGTGTCGTCTACCCTGAGGAGCCGCCCAGGGGCTTCGATCCACTCACTTTCCTGGCTCGCTACTTCGACACTATCGAAGTCAATTCCACCTTCTACCGCCCACCACGGCCCGACGTCACGCCGCGCTGGGCCCGACGCGTCGCCGAGAACCCCGACTTCAAGTTCACGGCGAAGCTCTGGCAGCGCTTCACACACGAGCGCGACTCGGCTTGGACGCCGCAGGAAGTCGCCGCCGTACGCGCCGGCCTCGATCCGCTCGCCGATCGCGGGTGTCTGGGCGGCCTGCTCATCCAGTTCCCCTGGTCCTTCAAGGCCGGGGAAGAGACCCTGGATTGGCTAGACGATGTCACGTCGACCTTCTCCGATTACCCGTGCGTGGTCGAGGTGCGTCATGCGTCGTGGAACAAACCCGCCTTCTATCGCTGGTTGGGTGAGCGCGGCGTCGGATTCGTCAACATCGACCAGCCGCTCTTCCACCGCTCGATCGGGCCCTCCGCAGAGGCGAGCGGACGCGTCGGGTACGTTCGCCTGCACGGCCGCAACTACGACGACTGGTTCCGCGAGGGCGCGGGCCGCGACGCACGCTACGACTACCTGTACGACCGAGCCGAGTTGGAACCGTGGGTCGAACGCATTCGCGAGCTCGCCGAGGGCGGCATGGTCGAGGATGTCTACGTGGTCACCAACAACCACTACCGCGGCCAGGCGCCGGCCAACGCCATCATGCTGGCGGGTATGTTTCGGGGAAAGAAGCAGCGTGCGCCCGAGACTCTTGTCGACGCCTACTCGGAAGCACTGTCCGGGCTAGCCGAGCCCGATTCCGGGCCGCAGGCCCGGCTACTGTGAGGAAAGGCCTGCGGCGCGCAAGCGCCGCAGGCCCTCCTTTACGAGGTGGCAGGGGGTTCTAGTAGCCCGTGCTTGGCCAGATGCTGAAGGAGACGGCAGCGACCAGACCGTCACCGCCCACAACGCCCCAGCGTCCGATCGACATGTCGAGGTGGACGGGACCCGTATAGATCCCGAGGCCGCCGGTATAGGCGAAGTGCGAGAAATCGGTGGCCAGACCGACGCGTAGCGGTATCGCGCCCAGCAGCCGTAGCTCGCCGCCGGCCGACAGCGAGCGCTCCCAGCGAGAGCGCAGCGTGCCGCCGATATGCTCGACGTAGTCGGCGGACACGGTGAGTGCGGGTATGGCCTCGAAGACCAAGCCGAGCCGCAACTTCTTGGGCACGGTCCTCTCTTCAAGAAACGCGACAATCTCATCCTGTTTCTCGGCCGGCAGCTCGCTGAACGCGAGCGTCGTATCGCTCGAGGTCGTGCTGTCGAAGTCGGCAAGCGCCACGACCTGCAGGAGCTCGAAATCCTGCTCTTCCCAGCTGATGCTCGAGAAAGCGTTGGTCAGCGAGATGCCGGCGACCAGCAAACCGTCCCAATCCACCGCCAACCCGAGGTCGGCCGCCCAGAGCCTACCGGCATCGGCATCGGTCGACTTCAGTACTTCGGCGTCGACGTTGACCATGAGCGGGTCGTTGATGATGCTCGTGCCGGTGTCCTTCAGGTGGACCAGCCCGTGTGCAACGCCGTACTTGACGGTGGCGCCGATCGAGAACTTCAGACCGAGATAATCGAGCGCCGGTATCGTGAAGGGGTGGGCGTACGACACATAGCCGCCGCTGATCGCCCAGCCCTGACCATGTGAGCCTTCCAGAACGAAGTCCTTGCCGGTACCGTCTTCGCCGACGTTGCCGAAGAGGACCAGCTCGGCCGCGTCCGGCGACACTTCCAGGTTCCCGGCTCCAATGCTGCCGGCGCCGAATGCGAAGCGCCAGATCGAGAAGCCCAGTACGCTGGCATTAGCATCGACGCTGAGCGTCATCATCTTGTTCGGGTCGTCCTCACGGATCGAGGCGAGTAGCTCCGACTTGGTTTCGTTGTCGATGTACTCGCCGTAGAGGTCGGAGATCTGACCGTAACTCAGCGAGTTGTTGTTCAGGTAAGCGCTCGCGCCCACCAGCCCCAGCGACCAGCCCGGCCGGTCTGGCAAGCCCAGGTTGGCCGGGTTCCAGAACGGTGACTCGTACCCGCGGGCCCGCGCCATGAACGAGTTCGCCAGAGCGAAGCTGCGGGCGCTGGGCGTCGCCAGCTGGGCGCCTGCCTCACAGACACAGACGAGCAGCAGCGCGAGAGCGATCGTTGCAATCCGATTGCTTTTCATGATCATCCTCCTACTGCTCGCCGATTCTGATTTGAGCGGTGACCTTGAGCTGCGCCTCTAGAGTCTGGTCGGGCGCGAAGCGACTCTGGTTGCCCGGCCCGCTGCCCGAGGCGACTCCGCTGTATCCGATGTAGATGTCCGGGAAGCCGGCGATGAGCTCGAGCTCTTGCGCCGTCAGAACACCGGGCTGCTCCAAATCCGAAGTGAAGACGAGGTCGATGAGCCGCACCTCGGCCAGCGGGTCCCCCGAGAAGAGATCGGCCTGCGATCCGGCGATCGAAATCGCCAGGCTGCCCTCCAACTCAAGGTTGTGTACCAGCATGAGCTCGTACGCCCCGCTGATCACGCGATTCATGATCTGGTCCCGAGTGTTCTGGTCGATGTCGGCCACGAAACTCGTGTCCATCGACATGTTGTCTACGATGACCGTGGCGGCGGCGACCTCGATTCCGTCAAGGGCGGCGCTGAGGGTAACGTTTGCAGTCGCCGTGTCGACCGAGATCGTCTGGCCGTCATACGGCGAAACGACCCAGAAGAGGATCTTCACGCCGTCAGTCACATGGGCGGCGCTGAACGAGAACACGGTGTCGGACTGGGACCCGAGCGACTTCGAGTCTGCGCTGAGGAAGAGACTATCCAGCGTGGCCCCGGTACCCAGGTCGCGTATCGCGATCGCGATGTATCCAGTCGTGTCGACGTTCGACCTGAGCGGCTCGAAACCCAAGCCGTTAGTGAACTGCATAGTCATCGTCGCGCTCAAGCCCTCAACCGAGACGAGATCCGTATCCGAGAAGGCAACCTCGAAGCTGTCCGCATGCGCGAAGCCGGGAACCGGCAGACCTATCAGGCCGGCGCAGAACGGGGAACACAGGTCGCCGTAGCTGAAGGCTTGACTGCTTGACTGACGGTCGATGGTGAAGACCCACGGCTCGCCCGCGCTGTCGATCTGCACGACCCCGGGCAGAAAATCGGCGATCCCGATGGGATCGGAACTGAATGGAGCGACGATCCCGACGTCCCACTCCGGCGCCTTCGGCAGCTCGCAGGCGGCCAGGGCCAACAGCGCCATGCCGGCGCCGAGGGCCAGGGTGGGGCGCAGGCGCGCTCTAGGGTGTCCAACGATAGAATGCACCGGATTTCCTCCGTTTATTGCTTGGGGAGAGGGCGAACGCCCGGGCAGGTGGCCGGCCGGCGACCCGGCGGCTTCAGGCGCGCGCTCCGGGGGGGTCCGGAGCCCGGTGGCGGAGATGCGTATCCCGCCGCAATAGCCTACACCGCGGGCGAGCTCAAAGTTTCGGGCCTGAAGCGTACTGCCACGGGCGGGCCCGGCCGTCTATATTGAGACCTCGCAACCCATAGGCGGACAGGGAGAGGCTTAGCTGGTGGACACGGCGCGGATCCGAAATTTCTGTATCATCGCTCACATAGATCACGGGAAGTCGACGCTGGCCGACCGGTTCCTCGAGCTGACCGGCGCCGTCGATCCCCGGCGGATGCGGGAGCAGGTCCTGGACTCGATGGACCTGGAGCGGGAGCGCGGGATCACGATCAAGGCGCACGCGATCCGGCTGAGCTACCGGGCGTCGGACGGTGAGGTTTACGAGCTAAACCTGATAGACACGCCGGGGCATGTGGATTTCACCTACGAGGTGAGCCGCAGCCTGGCGGCGTGCGAGGGCGCGATCCTGGTCGTGGATGCGAGCCAGGGAATCGAGGCGCAGACGCTGTCGAATCTGTTTCTGGCCGTGGAGGCGGGGCTGACGATCGTGCCGGTGATCAACAAGATCGACCTGCCGGCGGCGGAGCCGGGGCGTCGGCGCGAAGAGTTGGCCGAGCTGTTGGGCTGCGAGCTCGAGGAGGTCTTGCTGGCCAGCGCCAAGCGGGGAGAAGGCGTGGTAGAGGTCTTGGAGGCGGTGGTGCGGCGCGTGCCGCGGCCGGGTGGCGATGTCGAGGCGCCGCTGCGGGCGCTGATCTTCGATTCCCAATACGACAATTACCAGGGCGCTGTTCCGCTGGTGCGGGTGGTCGACGGTCGAGTACGTAACGGGATGAGCATCGCGTTTGGCTCTAACGGGGCGACCTACGAGGTAGGCCAGGTAGGCTACCTGCAGCTGGGCGCCGTCCCGACGTCCGAGCTGTCGGCGGGTGAAGTCGGATACCTCACCGCGCGGATCAAATCGATCGCCGACACGAAGGTGGGCGATACGGTGCTGGACGCGAAGCGGCGCGCCGTCGAGTTGTTGCCCGGTTACCGCGACGTGAAGCCGATGGTCTTCGCGGGCCTATATCCGGCGGACTCGGACCAGTACGAGCGTGTGCGGGGCGCACTGGAGAAGCTGAGGCTGAACGACGCGGCGATCCAGTACGAGTTCGAGACGAGCGAGGCGCTGGGGTTCGGCTTCCGATGTGGTTTTTTGGGCCTCCTCCATATGGAGATCGTGCGGGAGCGGCTGGAGCGCGAGTTCGACCTCGATCTCGTCAGCACGGTGCCTAATGTCGAGTACAGGGTAGGCCTGCGCGACGGTTCGACGCTGGCGGTGGAGAACCCGGCGAAGATGCCGTCGCCGGCGGCGACCGACCGAATCGAAGAACCGTATGTGAGGGCGCGCATCCTGTGCCCGGCCGAGTATATCGGCAGCGTGCAGAAGCTGTGTCACGAGCGGCGCGGCGAGTTTGGCCGTATGCACTACATCGATGGTCAGCGCGTAGAGGTGAGCTATGACCTCCCGCTCGCCGAGATGGTCCTCGACTTCTATGAGAGACTAAAGACGCTGACGCGCGGCACCGGCGGCCTCGATTATGATCTCGTCGGTTACCGGAGCAGCGACCTGGTGCGCCTCGACGTCATGCTGAACGGCGAGCCGGTCGATGCGATCAGCATGATCGTGCACAAGGACAAGGCCTACTTCTACGGGCGCGCGCTTGTGCAACGTTTGAAGGAGTTGATCCCGCGGCAGCTGTTTGCAGTGGCGATCCAGGCGGCTGTTGGCAGCCGCGTCATCGCGCGTGAGACCGTGCGACCATTGCGCAAGAACGTGACGGCCAAGTGCTACGGCGGTGACGTGACCCGCAAGCGCAAGCTGCTGGAGAAGCAGAAGGAAGGTAAGAAGCGGATGAAGCGGGTTGGCCGGGTTGAAGTGCCGCGGGAGGCCTTCCTGGCCCTGCTGCAGGTGGGTGAGGGGTGAGCGTCTCGCGCGGCGGACCGATCTACGCCCGCGCCCCGGATCATCTGGGCGACCTAGTTATGGCCATACCGGCACTGCATCGTTTGGCCGAGCGCTACCCGGAGCGTGGCGTCGACGTCTGGTGTCTCTCGGCTTTGGCGCCGGTCCTCGAGACCGCCGCGCTTCCGGTGGATGTGATGGCCTTCCGGCGGAGCGCCGCGGTCTGGAAGGAGGCGGCGCGGATCCGCGACGTGGGCTATGAGGCATCGTATCTATTCACGCCGTCGTTCTCCACGGCAGCCGTCGCCTGCCTGGCGGGCATACCGATGCGGAGGGGGACGCCGAGCGGCATCCGAGGCCTGCTGCTGAACGATCGCTCCGTGCGCCCGGAGGTTCCCGGCGAGCACCGGGTGAGCTCGTATATGCGGCTCGTCGATCCGGGTTGGAAGGGCGGGTCACCGCCGCCGCCGCGCCTGCCGATACGCGAGCGAGCGCTCGAGCAGTTCCGCCAACTCGTGGCGGGCCGCTTCGAGCGCCCGGCCGTGGGGATCTTTCCGGGCGCGAACGCGCCGGCGAGTCGCTGGCCCGAGGGCAAGTTCACGGCGCTGGCCGGCATCCTGGGGCAGGAGGTGGGGACCGTGGTGGTGTTCGGCGGCCCGAAGCAAGAGGTGCTGGCAGCCCGGGTAGCGGCCGGGGCGAAGGCGCGGGGGATCGACCTTGGCGGTCGGACCAATCTCGGGGTGCTCGCCGCCGGATTCAGCGAGTGCGACCTCGTGATCACTAACGACGGTGGTCCCATGCATCTGGCGGCGGCGGTGGGCGCATCTATCATTGCGATCTTCGGCGCGGGCGACCCGGTGCGCACGGGCCCGCTGAACCCGCGGGCGCGGGTGATCCGGCAGTCTGGTTTGCCGTGCTCCCCTTGCGGCAGAAGCCGCTGCCCGCGTCGGGGCCGGGGCACCTTGCTGCCGGAGGCGCACGGAGAGTGTCTGGAGCTCATTCCTGTCGAGGCCGTCGTCGAGGCGGCCCGCCAGCAGCTGAAAGGAACGGGGGCGTCAAGCGATGTCTAAAGTGCCGGAAGGTGACTGGATCGTTGGAGTGGACATCGGGGGCACCAACCTGAACGTGGGTGTCGTGTCGTTCGAGGGTGGGCTGCCACTCGCGGTGCGCCGCGAGCGAACCGAGGTCATACGCGGCGCGAAGTTCATCGTCGATCGAGTTATCAGGATGATCAAGGACTCGATGCGCGAGGTGATGGACGAGAACGGCGTCGGTCGAGAGGCTTTCGCCGGAGTCGGCATCGGTTCACCGGGTCCGCTGGACCGAAAGACCGGCACGGTGATCAACACACCCAACCTCGGCTGGCGCAATTTCCCGCTGCGCGACTTGGTCCAGAACGCCATCGGCCTGCCCGCAACACTCGACAACGATGCGAACGCCGCCACCTACGGCGAGTGGTGGATGGGCGCCGGACGCGGCGTCGACACGCTGGTCGGTGTTACGCTAGGCACCGGGATCGGTGGCGGGATCGTACTCAACGGCGAGCTTTACCACGGTGCCAACGATGTCGCCGCCGAGATCGGCCATATGACCATCGACTCGACCGGGCGAAAGTGCAACTGTGGCAACTACGGCTGCCTGGAAGCCTACGCGTCGGGTCAGGCCATCGCGGCGCGCGCTATTGAGGATCTCGATTCCGGTGTCGGCTCGATCCTCCCCGAGCTGGCCGGTGACGTCCAGAACATCACCGCCGAGACCGTGTTCGAGGCGGTCGTCCAGGGCGACCCGTACGCGACCGAAGTCATGCACGACACGGCGAAATTCCTGGGTGTCGGCCTGGCCAACGTCATCAACATCCTCAACCCGGAGGTGCTGGTGATCTCCGGCGGCGTGACCCGGGCCGGTGATCATCTGTTCGTGCCGCTGCGTGCCGAAATCAGGCGCCGTGCCTTCCAGGTTGCCGAGCAGGCGTGCCGCATCGTTCCCTCGGATCTCAAGGGGATGGCGGGGATCATCGGCGCCGTCGCCTGTTTCAAGCGCGAGCAGTGCGGTAGGGTCTAAGAGCCGAGGCAAGGACTCGCGCCGGCGTGAGGAACTGATTAGCTTGGGCGACAGTACCCTCCACGATCCGCTCGTTGCGCGCAGACTGCCGCGCAGCCGGGCCGACGGGCGCTACGACGGGAGTACCGGCTTAACGAAAACCGATGTGACCCCAGAATCGGACTGCCGCACGGCATGAGAATCGTCGGCGTGCTTGGCACGATGGTATGGGACACGATCTGGCGCGGTTCGGACGTCGGATCGCCGGTGGAGGAGTGGGGAGGGATAAGCTACGCGCTCGCTGCGGCCGACGCACTCAGCCCGGGGAAGACCAGAATCCGGCCGCTCGTCAAGTTGGGCAATGACCTGGCGGAGCGGGGGTTTCGGTTCCTCAGAGAGCTGTCCGTCCTCGAGACGGACGAGTCGATCGTGGTCATCGATTCGCCCAATCCGCGGGTGGAGCTGCACTATACGGGTCCGGAGCGACGTACGGAGCGACTGACGGGCGGTGTGCCGGAGTGGACCTGGGAGGAGCTGGAGCCGAGAGTCGCTGGCTGCGATGCGCTGTACGTGAACTTCATCACCGGTTGCGAGTTTGGCCTGGAGGTCGCCCGGCAGGTCCGGCACGGATTCGACGGACCGATATACGTCGATATCCACTCGCTGACGCTAACCACGGGCCCGCGTGGCGAGCGGCTACGGTGCTCGCTCGACCGCTGGTCGGAATGGCTGTCGTGCTTCGACGTCGTGCAGGTCAACCAGGACGAGCTTGCGGCCCTCGCCGCCTACCGGGGGGATCCCTGGGCTTTCGCCGCGGACGTCGTCGGCCGGGAGACCCGACTGCTGTTCGTGACGCTGGGAGCCGAAGGCGCGGCCTACGTGATGGTTCCTGAAGCTCTGCCCCTGGAGCGAGCGAAGCGAGGGCGACTGGAGAAGCTGGCGGCGGTTCGGACGGGTCGGGTGGCGGCGGAGCCGGTAGAAGGTGGCGATCCAACGGGCTGCGGTGATGTCTGGGGGATGACGGTTTACCGGTCTCTGCTCGACGGCATCGAGTTGGAGGAGGCGATGGGGCGAGCCAATGCGGCGGCCAGCCGCAGCGCCGCTCACCGAGGCGCGTCGGGACTGAACCGTTTCTTGAGGGGGGAGATCGACTGTGGCTAGGCGTGTGCGGCGCGAGGTGAAGGTCCGGTGACGGTCGTCATCCCGGTGCCCGAGACGCTCGATAGTCGAGGCTTCGAAGGGCTGGTGGCCGGCTGGGCGGCTGCAGAGGGGGGCCGCGCCTTGTTTGACTCCCGGCATGTCCGCTGGGTGAGCCCCTACGGGATCGTGGGGTTGCTGGCCGCCGGTGCAGCGTGGCAGGAGCGATTTGGCGAGCGGCCACTGCTGCAACCGCCGGAGAGCAAGGAGGTGGCCAGCTACCTGAGCCGTATCCACTTCTTCGAGAACGCGCACGAGATCTTCGAGTTCGAGGGTCATGTCAGGCGGCGGTCGGCCACCGAGTCCGACGCCCTGCTCGAGATCACGCCGATCCGCTCGCACCAGGATGTGCACGATGTCGTGGATCGCGTGCGTGAGCGCGCCGCCGCGATTCTAGGCCGGCGGCTGGGCTACCCGCCACCGGCCGTGCTTCATTTCAGCGTCATCCTCTCGGAGGTTTGCCAGAACATAGTGGAGCACGCTGGGACCGATGGTTGGGTCTCGGCTCAGACCTACAACTGGAAACAGAGACTGGGCCGCCAGGTAGTGGTCATCGCCGTGATGGACGTGGGCATGGGCTTCCGGGGCTCGTTGGCCCGGGAGCATGCCCAGCGCTACGGTGACCGGTGGTCGGATGAGACCGCGCTCGAGGCGGCTTTCCTACACGGCGTCTCCCGCTACCGCGACCCGGGTCGCGGCCCGGGGTTGCAGGGGATTCGCAAGCAGGTGACGCGTTGGAACGGGCTGTTCACGATTCGGAGCGGGACGGCGCGGATCGCCGAAGTCCCGGATTGGATCGAGCGAGAGCCCATTAGTAGCGGACTACCGGACTTTCCGGGGGCGCAGATACAGGTCGTGCTCCCGCAGGTCGTCGCGCCGGGCGGCGGTGGCTGAGGAGGATGGGAATGGGTGATCCGGCGATGGGCATGACGGGCGAACTGGTGAAGACCGTGGTCCACACTTCGGTGGCGACCTTATACAACAACCTGGTGACGAGACCCACCGGTCAGGCGGTGCGCTCGGCGATCGAGGCGCAACTGCAGGGCGGTCGCGGCTGCTGCGTGTCGGTGCTCGACTTCTCACAGGTCGGGGTTCTCGATTTCAGTTGCGCCGATGAGGTAATCGCGAAGCTCCTGATGAAGTACCTGCGTGCGGATCGTCCGTCCGAGGCTTTCTTCGTCGTGCAGGACGCCTCGGAACATCATAGGGACTCCATAGACACCGTTTTGCGGAGGCACAAGCTGCTGCTGGTGGCGGTCGACTCTGGTCGCCCCGCGCTGTGGGGGCCGGCGCCTGTTCGGTTGCGTGCCGCCTGGAACCGCCTCGATCGGATGGGACGCGTCGATACTTCTAAGTTCGCTTCCGCTCACGGCGTGAACGAAGCCACCGCCGGCTCTTGGCTGCGCCGGTTGGTGAACCTGCGCGTCGCCGTGCCCGATGGCCATGGCAGCTTTTCGAGCTTGCCCGCGGCGCTCGGCGACCGCGCCGCTGCACGTTCGACCGGAGCTATGACTTGGCGTAGTAGTAGTCGAGGTAGTAGCGGTCGGAGGTGAGCTGCGGGTCAACCTCGTTCAACACGGCGCCGACGATACGTGCGTCGACCCGCCGCAACTGCTGGATCGCCTGCCAACCCGCCCGCCGATCCGTCTCTCCCGCCCGCAACACGAGCACCACTCCGTCGGTCAGCGCCCCCAGGACCACGGAATCGGTCACGGCGAGCACGGGAGGCGCGTCGAGTAGCACCCAGCGGTAGACGTCGCGCCAACCCGCCAGTAGGCCCGCCATCGCTTGCGAGCCCAACAGCTCGGACGGATTGGGTGGTCGCTTGCCCGCCGGAAGCAGGTCGAGACCGGGTCGTACGGCGGGCCGGATCGCCTCCCGCGGGTCGAGTTCGCCGGCCAGCAGGTCGCTGAGCCCTGGTGAGCGGAGCAGGTCGAAGGCGTCGTGCAGCTCGCCGCGGCGCAGGTCGGCGTCGACGAGCAGCGCCCGGTCGCCGCGTGCAGCAAGCACCGCGGCGAGGTTGGCCACCGTCGTCGACTTGCCTTCGCCGGGGCCGGGGCTAGTAAAGACGAGGCTATGAAGCGGGTGCTCGCGTGCGGTCGAGAAGGCGAGGTTCGTGCGAAGTACCCGATATGCCTCGGCTGCGGCGCCTTCGGCATCGATATCCGCGAGCAGCGGGATCGGACGCCCCTCGCCGTCAGTCTCTACCTTGGGGATCCAACCGAGCACCGCGAGGCCCAGCTTCGTCTCGACGTCGGAGGTCGACTGCACCGAGCGATCCAGATACTCCAAGAAGAAAGCAGCTGCCAGCCCGAGCAGCAGTCCCAGAAGGCCACCAAAGATAATGTTGACCCGTTGCCCCCCGCGAACCGGCCACACACTAAGCGCCGGGTCCAGCACATCGACATAGGGGGAGATCTCCGCCTCGGCGATCTGCGACTCTTGGTAGCGCGACAGCAGATACTTGTACATGTCCGAGTGGATCTCCACCTCGTTCTGCAACTGGGCCAACTCGGTCTCCACCGCCGGCAGCGCGCGCAGTTCGGCCTGCAGCTCGCCCAACGAGCGTGTGAGCGTCGCGATGCGGATATCGGCGGCCGCTATCGCGTTCTCCGCGGCGTCGAGCAGGTGCTGCTGGGTCTCCGCAATCCGCCGGTCGATGGCGACGATCGCCGGGTGCGAGGGGTCCTTGCCCAGCGGGCCGAGCTGGCCGGCACGCTCGTCGAGCAGTCGCAGAAGCTCGTCGTAGTAGTAGAGCACGGTTCGGTTCACACCTTCACCGGATAACACCGCGAAATGCCGGATACTCGCCCGCCGCACGCCCTCGGCGCCGACTTGGTCGAGGACGGCGGTGTAGATGCTCTTCTCGATAACCAGACCTTCCAGATCGGTCTGCAGGGCCGCCATCCGGGCCAGGACGCGGTCCTCCTCGCTCTTGAGGCTGGTGAGCCCCCGACGCTCCTTGTAGCTCTCAACGGCCTCCAGGGACTGTCTGAGCGAGAGCCCGGATTCGGTCAGACGCTCACGGATGAACTCGGTTCGGGACCGGGCCCACTCGCTGGCGCGGCGGACTCCGATGTGGCGTAACGCCGCGGCCACCTGGTTGAGGATTTGCGGGACCAGGTATTGATCGCGACCGGTGTAGGTCACGTCTATCAGGTTGGTTTCCGGCCGCGTGCTCGACGCCAGGCCGCCGGTGACGGTCCCCTCGGCCTCAGCCTGGGTCATGACCCGGAGCGTGTATTCACCGGCCTGAGCCCGCGGGCTCACCACGAGGTACCCTGCGGCGAAGCGGACCGGCTGGCCGACCCTGCCCTGGACCGCAGCGATCCCTCCGCCGCCCTCGATGCTCAGCGACCCGGCGTCGCCGATGCGGATGCGGTAGTCTCGCCGAGAAGCGGTGGAGTCGATCGATACTTCTTCGAGGAGTAACTGCCTGGAAAGGTCGGGCGATTGAGCCCGCAGCTGCAGCGAGTCGACCACGAATCTTGCCACGGCCTGCGTGGTCAGCTGCTGGACCTCCGACTCGATGGGATCGGTCCAGATCATCTGTGGTGTGACGTCGATATCGCCCAGCTGGCCTGTGCGACCGCGCGGATCGCCGACCTGGAGCGTTAGCGAGCTCCTGTAGTACTGGGTTTGCCGCGAGGCCACCCACAGGGCGGCTGCGAGCGCGACTACGGTGGTGAGTAGGATGAGCCAGGCGCGTCGGCGGATAACGCGCCAGTAGTCCTCCAAGTGGGCGCGCTCATAAGCGGGCCCAACCTTCGGGTCGTCACTTGTAACGGAAGAATTCACCGGATGATCCTCAACGCCTCCCCCGCACCCCAACGTGAAGTATGGTTCCGTCCAGCCACTGGCGGCAAGGATCTCTCACCGGAGTCAGGATAACGCGCTTGTCATTAGGACGCAACACTTTGCGGCCTGCCATCTTGGCGGTGTTTCAAGTTGACCGAGTTGGGGCTCTCAAGTAGATTCTGAGAACCATACTCAACTACGGTGCCGCGATTCGCGCGAGGAGGAATACGGTTGTGACGACGACGATGGAGAAGATCGAGGCGGTCATAGACGAGATCCGGCCGGCGGTCCGGGCTGATGGTGGGGACGTCGAGCTGGTCAGCTACGATCCCGAGGAAGGGCTGGTCGAGCTACGTCTCGTCGGCGCCTGTCACAGCTGCCCCTACTCGCTGCTGACGCTGAAGGGTGGCATCGAGCACCGGCTGCGGAGCGTGCTGCCGGAGGTCAAGACGGTCGTCGCCGTCTGAGCATGCGGGTAGTCTGGAAACGTGCCGGCATGGGTACGTCCCTGCCGGCTTTTTGTTAGCGATCCCTTGGCGGAGAGAACTCTTACCAACCTGGAAGACATGGCGGACGAACGAGAACTGGTGAAACAGGTGGCGATGGCGCTCAGGTCGATCGTCGACCCTGCGACCGGCAGAGACATCGTGGCGTCGGGCTCGGTCGAGGAGCTGAAGGCGGGCGGTCCTGGAGAGGTCGATTTCGTACTCCTCACAGGGCCCGATGATCCTGCCGGGCTGGCCGAGCAGGCTCGAGCGGTGGCCGAGTCGGTCGACGGTGTCGAGATCGTGAGGATGGAGGTGCGCGCCGGCGGCTCGCGGGGCGGACGCAAACTCCCCGTGATGGGCCAGGCCGGAGGAGGCGGAAGGGAGCCGGCAGCGACGCCGGCGTCGCCGACGCCCGATACGGTACCCGGCGTGGAGCGTGTGATAGCGGTGAGCTCGGGGACGGGTGGTGTGGGCAAGTCGACCGTTGCGGCGAATCTGGCGGTAGCGCTCGCCAAGCGAGGCGCGCGGGTCGGCCTCATGGACGCCGATGTCTACGGCCCGAACATTCCGATCATGTTCGGTGTCTACAGCCGTCCCGGTATAACCGCTGATGAGAAGGTGGTCCCGATCGAGTCGCACGGCGTCAAGTTGATGAGCATCGGCTTCCTGCTGGATGAAGACACGCCGGCCATCTGGCGTGGCCCGATCGTGATGGGGATCATCCGACAGTTTCTGCAGCAGGTAGAGTGGGGTGAGCTCGACTACCTGATAGTCGACATGCCGCCGGGCACAGGCGACGCACAGCTTTCGCTCGTGCAGCTGGCGAAGGTCGACGGCGCCGTGCTGGTGACGACGCCGCAGGGGGTGGCGACGGCCGATGTGCTGAAGGGGATCAAGATGTTCGAGCGCGTCGAGGTGCCGGTGCTCGGCCTGGTCGAGAACATGAGCGGCTTCCTTTGCCCGCACTGTGGTGAGCGGACCGACGTCTTCGGCCGTGGTGGGGGTAGCAAGCTGGCGGCCACCGCCGGCGTCCCGTTCCTCGGCGAGATCCCGTTGGGAGCTGCGGTGGTAGAAGCGAGCGACAGCGGCCAGCCGACCGTTGCCAGCGCACCCGATTCGCCGGAAGCGCAGGCGTTCATGGAGTTGGCGGAAAAGCTGGTTGGGGTGTTACAGGAAGCGATGTCGGACTGAACATCGTTCACGAAACATTATGACATGCCGGTAGTCACACTGCTCTCCGACTTCGGCACAGCCGACGGCTTCGCCGCCGCGATGAAGGGTGTGATCCTTGGCATCGCGCCCGATGTACAGTTGGTCGATGCGACGCACGACATCGTGCCCGGAGACGTCGAGGGGGCTGCCTGGGCCCTCTCACAGTACTGGGCGCTCTACGCGCCTGGCACGGTCCATCTCGCCGTTGTGGATCCCGGGGTAGGTAGTGCTCGGAGGGCGATCGCCGTCGTGGCCGATGACCGTTACGTGGTGGCACCGGACAACGGGCTCGTTACACGGGTCCTGCAGGCCGCGACGAGCTGGCGCTGTGTGGAGGTGGCGGAGCCGGTCTACATGCGGCCGCAACCGTCCTCGACTTTCCACGGGCGCGATGTTTTCGCGCCGGCGGCGGCGCACTTGGCGAGCGGTCTCGCGTTCGAACGACTCGGGCCACCGGTCGAGCAGCCGTGCCTGCTGTCGATCGATCCGCCGCCCAGGGGCGAGGATGAGGTCGAGGGGCGCGTCGTCCATGTCGACCGGTTCGGTAATCTCATTACGGACATACCCGGCGAGTGGGTCGAGTCATCCTGGTTGTTCGAGGTGGGCGGCCGGCACGTGGGGAATCTGCGCCGGACTTACTCGGATGTGGGAGTGGGTGAGGCAGCCGTCGTCATCGGTTCGGCAGGTACGGTGGAGATATCGATGCGCGATGGATCGGCGGCAAAAGAATACGGGGTCGCCAGAGGCGACCCCGTCAAGGCTCGGCGCTGAACGCGGCCTAGATACGGTCGATTTCGACGCCGCCCAGTACACCGCTCACTGATAGCGTCAGACGGTTCTCTGCGGTGTCCCAGTTGCGGCTGAGCCAGACCCCACCATCCTGTTTGACGAAGCCGGGCGCGTCGAACGACATGAGGAACGTGCTCTTTTCTATCCGGACCCCGAGCTCGGCGGGGACGCTAATCTCTACCGTCCCCAGCCCGACGTTGATATCGCCGGTCGCGTCGTAGTCCCACTCACCCGAGAAGTCCAATGTCAGAGTGCCCACACCACCGGACACCGACATCCTCCGGCAGCCCGAGTTCCCCAGCTCTTCCACCCTGAAGGCGGCGGCGCCGGCCTTGAAGGTGCAGAACTCGGCAGCCTGGCGGTTGGGCTCGCTGAAGCTCACGTGGGTATCGCTGGCGCCGGTCTGCAGCGAGATGCGCTGCAGCTGCAAGCCGCCCAGATCGAGCTCCGCTTCGACCGCGCCCATCTCGAGGTCGAGGACGACCGGGATCGCACCGGAGAGGTCGAGGGTCAGATTACCTCCCTCGTAGTCGTAGTCTTTGAGGTCCTTAAGGTCGACGTCATCCAGGTCATCGATCTCGATCCGCAGGTCGCCGCGGCTCTCGGATTCCAAGTAGTTGCTTCGCAGGATGAAGACTTCCTCGTCGTACCGCGAGTCGAGCCGGTAGAGCAGCCGGTCGGGGCCTTTCCTCAACTCGAACTTGCCCACCGCGTAGGTGACCTTGACGTCGAGAGATTCCTGCCCGCGATGCTGCCGCGCCTTGGCCTCGGTCCGCCACGTCTGGCCCGCGGCTTGAGGAGCCATCGAGGCCGCCAGCGCGACCGCCAGCGCGAGTACCGCGCTAGGTCTCATCGCTCTCCTCCCGCGTCCGGCGTCGGGCCCCGGCAGCGCCCGCGGGCGGTGCCATCTCTTCCGCCAGCGTATCGGCGGGAAGCTCGGGGAGCTCTTGCGGCCGCGCATACGTCCGCCGCGTCCCCGCTCGGGAAAGCACAGCGGCACCCAGCCCGGAGGTCGCTGCGATCCAGGTGAGTATCCACGCCGAGGCGATCAACAGGTCGTGTGCCCAGCCCAGGAGCGGGTAAGCCATCTGGGTGATGGCGGCGCCGACGAACAGGGCGAGCAAGACACCGAGTCCGTTCAGTACGTAGTAATACGAGTTGGCGCGCCGCATGCGGTCGCTCCACGAGAAGCGTCGGCGCGTCAGGTTCTCGCCGGCCGCGTGGGCGACCGACACGTAGCCCAACAGCGATAGGAGCGCGAACGCGATGATGTAGAACGGTACGGCGATCGCCGTGACGACGAGCACCGTCATCACGAGCCCGATCGGCAGAAACAGTACCTCGGCGGCCAGCCCGGCCAGGAACGAACGCCCGAAGCTGAACGACACCGTATCGCTCACCGTCTCCAGATGCCCCCGGAACAGGTAAACGATGAGGGCGCCCAGGAACCCGAAGAGCAGGTACATGGCGACCGTCTTGGCCAGTGATCCTAGGCCGGCCGTGACACGGCTGAGCGCCGACGGCGCGTGGCGCCCGATTCGTATACGCGGAACGGCTGGAGCCACCACCACGGGCGTCCGGTGGAGCGACTCGCGTATTTCGCCGGCGATGGTGCCGCCCTGGTTCGTCACGGTGGCGTCGATGGCGATCACATCGCCTTCGATCTCCGCCGTGGGCAGAATGATCAGAGAGCCGTCGGCCACTAGCACGTTCGACCGGACCTTGCCGGCCAGCACACCGTCCGACTCGACCAGCAGCAACATCTTGTCCAGCTCCGCCCCCTCGGCCAGGCGGTACTCGTCGGCCTCGATCACGATGCGGACCGGCATCTCGAGGTCCCCGTTGAGCAAGCGCTCGAGTTCCGGCGCCAGCCCGATCCGCACGAGCTGGCGAGCCAGGCCCTTTACTTCGCTGAGCTCGACTACGAGACCCCCTGCGATCACCTCGTCCTGGGCAAGACCCTCCAGAGCCTCCGCCTGTGCCCGGACGGCAACCTCCAAGGCAGCTGCTGCGGCTTCCTCGGCCGCGGCCGCCTCTTCCATCGCGGCCGCCGCCTCGGCCACCGCTTCGACCCGGGCTTCTTCAGCCAGTTCCGCCGACATACCGGCCGCAAGCGGCGCCAGCGCAGCCCAGATGGTCTCGGCCGCCGTGGCGTCGGCGCTCTGGTACTCGGCACCGGAGAACTCCGCCCAGCCGCTCCCCAGCTCGCCCAGGCTCGCCCCGCGCAACAGATCGCGCCAGGCCGATTCCAGCGCGCCACCCGGCGCGTAGCGGCCTACCACGTCCCCGTCGATCAGGACGAGTCCATCATTGAACATGATCTGCAGCGAGCGGCCGCTGGCCAGCTCGAGGTCGAGGACCGCAGCGTCCCCGGTCAGCGCTACTGACGTCTGGAGGATCTCCTCGACCGCCTGCGCCGACTGGCCGCTCAGCGCTGTCGGCAGAGCCAGCGTGGAGACGAGGAGAAGCGTTCCGATGTGTCGCAGGTGCTTAAGCATGTGCGTTGGCCTCTGGAGGTTCGTAGCCGGTCACTCGGTAGAGCGTCCAGATCGCGAGTCCGGACAGCACTGTGATAAGGGTACCGGCGATCACCACGCCGGACCCCGGAACCGTCTCGACTAGCTCGGTCCATGCATCGGCGATCCCGCTCAAGTGCAGGATCGCGCCTAGCTTGAGGACCGCCGCCACCAATAGTTCTCTAGCGTTCGAGAAGAAGCGGGCGAGGAGCATCGAGCCGGGAACGTCGACCGTTTGCTGCAGCCAGGCCGCGCCGCCGACCACCGCGACGGTCCAAACGGCTGCCGCTGCAACGGCGACCGGCCGCAGCCGCCGCAGCAGCGACGGCAGCCGGGCTGCTCCCACGGCCTCGGCCGGCTCTGGCAGCCGCACTCGTGCCATCACCCCGTCCTCAAACGAAACCGACGGCTCGACGGCCTGCAGCGTCGCCAGGGTGTGATAGAGCCGGCGCCACCTTGCGTGCTCGGCCCGACAGGCCGCGCAGCCTTCTAGGTGGCTGTCGATCGCCTGGAGCTCGTTAGCCGATACCTCGTCGGCTGCCCTCTGCTCCAGGGCCAGCTCGGAGAGATGTCCCTCGGAAGTCCAGATTGTCATTTCTACCTGCCCGCTGCTCTCCATTACGAGACAACCCCTCGCCAAGTTTCAAGGGGAGTTCGGGAGTCCGGGAATTGCGAGTTCAAGGTTGTAAGATGTTGTGAATTCAAGAGTTAGAACCGAGAGTCCGTGGCATCCGTGGAATCCGTGGGATGGGGGAACCCGGGAGGTTGGGAAGCGGATCCCCGAATCCCCGACTCCACGGATGCCACGGATTCTCGGCTCCCAGATCCCCGAATCCCGGGAATCCCCGAATCCCTGAATCCCCGAATCCCCAACTCCCATCATTCTTCTTCCCTTCGTAGATGCCCGAGTTCTTCCCGTAGCTCGGCGCGGGCCCGGTGGAGGAACGTCTTCACCGTCCCGATGGGGACGTCCATGATCTCGGCGATCTCCTCGTAGGGCCTGTTCTCGACGTGGCGCAGTATGACGGCGGCTCTGTACTCGGGCCGCAGTCTGGAGATAGCCTGCTCGATCTCGCTTCCCAGCTCGAGGGCTATGAATTCCTGCTCCGGCGACTCGTCCTGAGCCTCGAGGACGATGCGGGTTTCCTCCTCGCGCTCGGCGTCGGCGGCGTGTGGCGAGCCATGGATCGAGACGGTGGGGAGTCGCGCGCGTCGAAGGTGATCGATGGCGTGGTTGTTGGCGATCTTGAACAGCCAGGAGGAGAAGCGGTAGTTCGGATTGTAGCTGTCGAGGTTGTTGAAGGCTTTGACGAAGGACTCCTGCGCGAGGTCCTCGGCCTGCTCGCGGTCGCCGATCATCCGGTAGATGAGAGAGAAGACGGGCCGTCGGAAGCGCTCGAGCAGCTCCCGATACGCCGCCTCATCCCCTTTCAGGGCCCGGGCGACCAGCTCCTTGTCGTCGGGTGGCTCACCGCCGGGCGGACCGGGAACGTGGGCGGGGCCCGATGCCCTACGGCTGGGTGGGCGGTCCCGTTTCACCAGGTTGCAGGGGTTGAACCCCTCCTGTAAGTTCGCGGCCAATCATGACCAGTTCGCCGAGGCGTAACCTCGCCCCACCGGAGGCCGAGTCGCAGGGCGAGCGGGCGCAGGCGATCCGCGAGATGTTCTCGGCGATCGCGTCGCGCTACGATCTGCTCAACCATCTTCTCAGCCTCAACATCGATCGATCCTGGCGGCGACGCGCCGTCGATCGGCTGGGTTGGGATGCCCGGCCTGACGGGCGCTATCTGGACGTGTGCGCCGGAACGCTCGACCTGGCGATCGAGCTTGCCCGGCGTCCGGGATTCACCGGCCACCTCCTTGCCGTCGACTTCTCGCAGCCGATGCTCCGCAATGGACTCCCCAAGATTGCCCGGCTGGCCGTCGCGCCGGCCTGCGCCGACGCTTTGAGGCTACCGGCCGCCTCGGACAGCTTCGACGGCGCGATGGCCGCGTTCGGCATCCGCAACCTGGCGGACATCGAAGCGGGTCTGCGGGAGCTGAAACGGGCCCTGCGTCCTGGCGCCCGGCTGGTGATCCTCGACTTCGCCATGCCGCGGCGTTGGCCGCTAAAGTGGCTCTACCGCTTCTACTTCACCCGCTTGTTGCCGTTCGCCGGGCGAATAATCTCAAAACATAGCCACGCTTACACATACCTACCAGAGTCGGTGCTCCGTTTTGCGGAGCCCGAAGAAGTTGCCGCGCTGTTGACGGGTGCAGGCTACGAGGACGTCGGTTGGGAGCTCATGAGCGGTGGGGTTGTATGTACGTGGTGGGCGCGCGCGTGAGGCGAAGGCTGAATATCCGACACAGAGCATCCCGCACGAAGTCGGCCGCGCACTTGACTAGAAGCCCCTGACGCGCCAAACTGTTGTCGGTGAAGTTCTTACCCACTCCCCCCCTTTGGTACCCCCGGTCTGACCAGAATCAAGCCTCGGTGGAGGTAGCAGTGCCTGAGACTACCGGTTGGAAAGCTGTCGACCTGCAGCGGCTGCTCTCCGGAATCGTCGGCATCGTCCTGGTGATCGTCATCCTCGCCTTCTTCTCCCTGGCCTGGGGTGGCGCTCAACAGCTGATAGAGCCCGAGGTGGAGCGGCAGCTTCGAGAGCGGGTCGGCGCGGTCGCTGCTGTGACGGATGCCACGGTGCAGAGCGCCGTCAGGGATCTGGAGATGCTGGTGATCTCCCCGTTGGTGATCGATGCAGCCGTCGGCGGGGCCACCCGGGCGCGCCAGCTCGGACTGGACCGCGTTTCGGTGGATGAGGCGGAGCGCCGGATGGCCGAGACGAGGTCGCTACGGATCGACTCGGAGGTCGACCGCCATCTGGCAGGTGTCGTCGAGCGTTCGTTGTTCGCCGAGTTGATCGTCACCGATCGGAACGGTTACGTGGTCGCGGGCAGTGGGATGCCGACGGACTTCGTGCAGAGCGATGAGGCCTGGTGGCGAGACGCGTACTCAGGTCTGGGCCACGTTTCAGGGGTGGAGCGCGACGAGTCGACGGGCACGGTCTCGGTGTCGATATCGTGGCCGGTGGCAGGTGCCGGCGGTGCCATGGTGGGAGTCGTGAAGGGCGTTCTAGATCTCGGGCGTTTGCGTCCGAGCCTCAACCAACTGGCCCAGGGGTGGGGCTACGTCCAGGTTGTCGACGATGGTGGGCGCCTGATCAGCGACCCCGAAGAAGAGAATCTACTGGAGCTGCATCCCGATCCCGCAGTACTGACCGATACCGCCGTCGTGCGTTCCACGTCGAGCGAGGGAGAGCCGATCATCGGGATGACGAGCCGTGCGTTCGATAATCGCTGGCAGGTCGTCTACTGGGTGCCGGAGGAACAGGCCTTCGCGGTTCTGCGGTCGGTTAAGAGGGCGATCTTGATCGGTGGTTTCGTTGCACTGCTGACCGCCCTGATGGGAATCCTCATCGCCGGCTTCTGGGTCTCGCGCCAGGTCGGCCAGCCCGTCAAGAACGTGGCCAGCGTGGCCGACAAGGTCGGCGGCGGCGACCTGCGGGTGCGCATCGTGGAGATGGGCAGGGGTGAGGTGAGAAAGCTGTGCATCGCGGTCCAGCAGATGATCGATCAGCTGTCCGAGCTGGTCGGGTCGTTGCACGAGGCGAGCTACCACACGCGAACGCGCAGTGAGGAGATCGCCACGGCAGTCGAGCAGCTCTCCGCTGGCGCCGAGGAGATGACCAGTACGCTGGCGCGGCTGACCGGCGAAGCGTCCGAGCATTCGGAAACCATCCAGGAGGTTAATGCCCAGATGGAAGCGCTGGGCTCGGCGGCCCGTGATCTGGCTCAGGGAGCCGAGACTTCGACCGAGCGCAGCCGTGAGTTGCTCGGCGTCGCCCAGCGCAACCGCGAGCGCCTACGAGAGGGTCACGCGCAGGTGGAGCAGATGGCCGAGCGCTCCGACATGGCAACCACGCGTTTGCTCGAGTTCGTCGAGGCGTCGCGCCAGTTCGGCGATTTCGTCGACCTGATTAAGCAGTTCGCGCGCCGCACCAACCTGCTGGCGCTGAACGCGGCGATCGAGGCCGCCCGTGCCGGTGCGGAGGCACGCGGGTTCGGCGTGCTGGCCGACGAGATCCGCAAGCTGGCGAACCAGGCCGGCGAAGCGGCCGATAGCGCGCAGGAGACGACCGACAACGTGCTGGGGGAGGTCGAATCGACGCGGCAGGCGCTGGAGGAGACACGGGAAACCACGCGTGCGATAGGTACCGTTGTGGAGTCGATGGAGAGAGGATTCGATACTGTAACCGAGGTCATGAGTGAAGCGGAAGGGTGGGCGGACCGAGTGGCCGCGATTAGCTCCGAGGTCGACGCTAGTGTCGGTGCCACGGCAGGCCGCCTCGGATCGGTGGCGACCGGCTTCACAGACTTCGCCGCGGCGATGGAGGAGCTCGCCGCGGGGATGCAAGAACAGAACGCGTCTACCGAAGAGATCGCAGCGGCGGTGACCGCTCTCAGCTCCTCGGCGCTTGAGCTGGCCGAGGTAGCCGGGGTATTCACCGTCGAGGGGCGCACGACACCGGATGTCGAAGAAGTTCACACGAAACCCGAGGAAAAAGCCGAACCGGAAGACGTCTCAGCCGCCGTCGCCTGAGGATTCAAAGGACGCAGCCGATCAGGCGTGGCGCGACCACGTAAGGGGTCGGCGGCAGCAGGACGCCCGGGAGCCCTTCGCCCGCGCCCTCGCCTGGGGCACGATCGTGGCGCTGGTCGGCGCCGTGCTGACCGGCGTCCTACGCATCTGGATCTGGATCCTGGCCCTCGAGGCCCTCGCCCTGGGCGTCGTAATCGGCGAGGCGGCCGCGATACCGTCCTCTGTCCGGCACCGGCGACCGCCGCGCTGGAGCTACGGCTACGTCTTCGGTGTGGCCTGCTTCGCCTATATGCTTGTACACGTCGTCTTCTGGCTCGCCAGCGGCGGCTTCACGCCCGACCAATCCCTCTTCGCCTTCCTCCGTTCGGCACCCTCCGCCACCGCCACCCCCTTCTTCCAGAGTGTGGACCTGGCCCGACAGATCTCGCTGGCCACCGGAGGCTCGACGGCGCTCAAGTACTGGCTGTGGGTCGCTGAAGGACTGCTGATGGGCTCGGCCGCCATGCTCGCCTATCGCGGCGGCTCGGTTCGGAAGCTCAAGCACTGACTGCTTGGCAAGACCGCATGCGCATCGGCCTCATATCGGACACCCACGGACTGCTTCGCAACGAGGTGTTTGCCGCGTTCGAAGGGGTCGCTGAGATTCTGCACGCTGGCGACGTCGGCGATCCAGCTATCCTCACCGAGCTCGCCGTGATTGCGCCCGTGCACGCCGTCTATGGAAACGTGGACGGTTGGGAGTTGCGGCAGCAGGTGGGTGAGTCGGTGGAGCTGGAGCGGCTCGGACACCGGATCGCGGTAGTCCACGGCCACCAGTGGGGCTCGCCGAAGGTGAAGGATCTAGCCGAGGCGTACCACGATTTCTCTGTCGTCATCTACGGCCACACCCACCAGCCGCTGATCGAGAAGACCGCCGGCCCGCTCGTCGTGAACCCCGGCAGCGCCGGTCACCGAAGGTTCGGTGATCCGGTCACGGCCGGGGTCCTCATGCTCGAGCGGCGGCTCGAGCCAAAGGCACGCCTCGTCGACCTGCTCCCGTAGGCCGCGGTACAGGCCGGCGGGCGGTCTACTCAAAAATGGAACAGCAGGCCAACCTCTGGGCCGAATATAGTCATGTTGTATCTGAACTCCTCTCCAGCGCTCCCGGTCTTGTAATCCATGTCGATCCAGCGGTAGGCGATAGCCACCTCAAACAGGCGTGAGAAGCGGTAGCCTACAAGAGGATAGATCTGCCAGGCGAAGTCCGATCCGACACCGAACCCGCCAAGGTCCCCGCGTAGCGCCAGCCGCCACTTCCATGTGTTGGGGACTTGGAGGCGGGCACCGACGAACGGATCGAAAAAGACTTTGTCGTCCTTCGCATCGATGATTCCCCCCTCGCCGACTAGCGAGCCACTCAGGACGTTCAGACGGCCTCCCAAAAGCACCTCGGCCCACTCGGCGACGCGCCGGTATCCCACCAGCTCGACCGCACCCTGCTTCATACGCGCAGTGAGTAGCTCGAGTCGCTCGCCAGTCTGTTCGAGGTCCATGTACAGCCCGTCCAGCGAGATCCCCCAGGTCCCGTTGCTCGCCTCTAGATAGAGCATCGCCCCGAATTGGAGCTTGTCGAAGATGTCCCCGGGTTCGGCGTTGACGTCGACTTCGATTCCGCGGACGGTCAGAGAACCGTCCATGTAGGGGAAGAGAAGATAAGGGGCCACGGTGAAGCGCCAGCGACCGGGCTCGTCCACGTCCCCTGGTCCCTGCGCATGAGAGCTCATCGGGTGACCCAGAGTGAGGCCGGCAAATACGAACAGCAATGCAGTAAGTCGCAATCTCATTTCAGTTTCCTCCTGTGTGATACTGACCCGCCGGCGTTCATCCCCCGAGCTAGGTTTCAGCGCTTCAAGTGAGGCTTCTACGGATGGGGCTGACAGAGGCAAGAAGCCGATAAGTCCTGATCGAGCCGCCATTATGTGACGCAGGTAGGATGCCAGCAAGGGGTCACCGCCTGGGCGGAGCGTGTCGAGTCTCGCAAACGCGTCGGTAGGGGCCTTGGCGTCTGGTGGGCTGTCGGATACATTCACGGCGCCCAAAGTCAGGAACATCCCAAGGGGGTGACGCGTTCGTGCCCAAACGGTAAAAGGCGGTGCTGGGCCGGATTGTGTCCAGACGTAGCCCCCCTTCTGTCACCGGGCCGTGAAGGTTGGGAGCAGAATTCAGCTGAGAGGGAGAAAGTGATGAGTCTGCCGAGAGTAGCGTCTGTCATGCTTGTGGCGGCGGCGGCAGTCGCTGGCCCAGCTCGCGCCCAGGACCCGGTGCCTCCGCCCGAGACGCTGGAGGGCGCGTTCCCGGAGCAGAGACATTTTTCGCCATACGCCGGGCGCAACTTCCCGACCCAGGTGTACTGGGGCGACACCCACCTGCACACAGCGATGTCGATGGACGCGGGGGCGTTCGGCAATCGGCTGGGGCTGGATGAGGCCTACCGCTTCGCCCGCGGCGAGGAAGTCACATCGGCGACCGGCCAGCTTGTGAAGCTCTCGCGGCCGCTCGACTGGCTGGTCGTGTCCGACCACTCCGATAACATGGGCTTCTTCCCGGACCTGTTTGCCGGGTCGCCCGGCATCCTCGCCAACCCGACGGGCAAGCGTTGGTACGACATGATTCAGGCGGGGGGACAGCAGGCGGTGGCGGCCGCGCTCGAGATCATCGACATGGTCTCGAGGG